>NZ_CP093242.1:0-3586081 GCF_022592395.1 Moellerella wisconsensis
GTGTCACTTTCGCTTTGGCAGCAATGTCTTGCCCGATTGCAGGATGAATTACCTGCCACAGAATTTAGTATGTGGATACGCCCCCTTCAGGCTGAACTGAACGACAACACGTTGGCGTTATATGCGCCTAACCGTTTTGTTCTTGACTGGGTAAGAGATAAATACATTAACAATATCAATGAATTGTTGAATGATTTTTGTGGTTCAGATGCACCGGTCTTACATTTTGAAGTCGGCAATAAGCCGATGCAAAGAGTCGCGACGAGCAATAGCGTTCGTGGCACCAGTGTACCATCATATACGACCTCGTCTCCTACCCCGCCGGTCAGACCCAGCTGGGATAATTCAACCAAAGTGCAGCCCGATGTCTCTTATCGTTCTAATGTGAACCCTAAGCATACATTTGATAACTTTGTTGAAGGTAAATCCAACCAACTTGCCCGTGCCGCGGCAAGACAAGTGGCAGAGAATCCTGGTGGCGCCTATAACCCACTGTTTTTATACGGTGGTACAGGGCTAGGTAAAACGCATCTTTTGCATGCTGTCGGTAATAGCATCATGCAACATAAAGAGAATGCGCGCGTTGTTTATATGCACTCTGAACGATTTGTTCAAGATATGGTCAAGGCATTGCAAAATAATGCGATAGAAGAATTCAAACGCTACTATCGTTCTGTTGATGCACTGCTGATTGATGATATCCAATTTTTTGCCAATAAAGAGCGTTCACAAGAAGAATTTTTCCATACTTTTAATGCGCTTCTGGAAGGCAATCAACAAATTATTTTAACCTCAGATCGCTACCCAAAAGAAATTAATGGCGTAGAAGATAGACTAAAATCTCGTTTTGGTTGGGGATTAACGGTCGCGATTGAGCCACCTGAGCTTGAAACGCGTGTCGCTATCCTAATGAAAAAGGCTGATGAAAATAAAATTCAGCTACCGGGCGAAGTGGCCTTCTTTATTGCTAAACGTCTGCGTTCCAATGTACGAGAGCTAGAAGGTGCATTAAACCGCGTGATCGCTAATGCAAATTTTACCGGGCGAGCAATTACAATTGATTTTGTTCGTGAGGCATTGCGTGACCTTTTAGCGTTGCAGGAAAAATTAGTTACTATTGATAATATTCAGAAAACTGTCGCTGAATACTACAAAATTAAAGTGGCGGATCTCCTTTCTAAACGTCGTTCCCGTTCTGTCGCACGACCAAGACAAATGGCAATGGCTCTAGCAAAAGAGCTGACTAACCACAGTTTACCCGAGATCGGAGATGCCTTTGGTGGCCGTGACCATACCACGGTATTACATGCCTGTCGTAAAATTGAACAATTACGCGAAGAAAGCCATGACATCAAAGAAGATTTTTCTAACTTAATCAGAACATTATCATCTTAAGTATTATGAAATTTATCATCGAACGTGAGCAGTTATTAAAACCGTTACAGCAAGTCAGCGGCCCTTTAGGGGGACGTCCTACGCTGCCTATTTTGGGCAATCTGCTGTTACAGGTAAACCAAGGTTCTCTGTTATTAACCGGAACCGATCTCGAAATGGAGATGATGGCACGAGTGCCTTTAACTCAAGAACACCAACAGGGCGCAACCACCGTACCTGCTCGTAAATTCTTTGATATTTGGCGCGGATTGCCTGATGGCGCTGAAATTAGCGTAGAACTTGACGAAGATCGCCTGCTTGTGCGTTCTGGTCGTAGCCGATTTTCACTGTCGACACTTCCTGCCGCTGATTTTCCCAATTTAGATGACTGGCAAAGTGAAGTAGAATTCTCACTGCCTCAATCTACGTTGAAACGACTGATTGAAGCCACGCAATTTTCTATGGCGCATCAAGATGTACGTTATTATCTCAACGGTATGTTGTTTGAAACCGAAGGACAAATTTTACGTACAGTATCAACAGATGGGCATCGTCTAGCCGTTTGTTCGATGGAAGTCGGCCAAGAATTGCCAGCACATTCAGTGATCGTTCCTCGTAAAGGCGTGATTGAGTTAATGCGTTTGCTCGACGGCGGTGATACCCCACTGCAATTGCAAATTGGCAGCAATAATATTCGGGCACATGTTGGTGATTTTATTTTCACCTCTAAACTGGTCGATGGTCGTTTTCCGGATTACCGCCGTGTGCTACCTAAAAATCCAGATAAAACATTAGAAGCACGCTGCGATATACTGAAACAAGCTTTTTCGCGAGCGGCTATTTTATCTAATGAAAAATTCCGCGGCGTTAGACTGTATTTCAGTGAAAATCAGCTGAAAATTACTGCTAACAATCCGGAGCAAGAAGAAGCTGAAGAAATAGTCGATGTTCACTATCAAGGTGGAGAAATGGAGATTGGCTTCAATGTCAGCTATATCTTGGATGTTCTCAATACCTTAAAATGTGAGGAAGTTACGTTATTCCTGACAGACGCCGTATCCAGTGTGCAAATCGAAGATTCAGCCAGTCGTTCGGCTGTTTATGTCGTTATGCCAATGCGTCTGTAATACTGACAATTTATGATCCTTTCGCGTCTACTTATCCGCGATTTTCGTAATATAGAAAATGCGGATCTCTCACTGGCCAGTGGTTTCAATTTTCTAATTGGGCCCAATGGCAGTGGGAAAACCAGTATTTTGGAAGCCATTTATACCTTAGGCCACGGACGGGCGTTTCGTAGTATTCAGGCAGGCCGAGTGATTCGCCATGAGCAGCAGCAATTTATTCTGCATGGGCGTCTTAGCCATATGACCGACGAACGCGGTGAACTCGCATTAGGTCTGAGTAAAGACCGCAATGGTGACAATAAAGTCAGAATTGACGGTACTGACGGGCATAAGATAGCAGAACTGGCAAAATTATTGCCGATGCAACTTATTACTCCCGAAGGCTTTACATTATTAAATGGCGGTCCAAAATATCGCCGAGCCTTTATTGATTGGGGATGTTTTCATAATAATTCCCTGTTTTTTTCTGTCTGGTCGGATTTAAAACGACTTCTTAGACAGCGTAATGCCGCATTGCGGCAAGTTAGCCATTATGGGCAAATGCGGCATTGGGATAAAGAAATCGCCCCTTTAGCGCATCAAATTAGTCAATGGCGCACAGACTATACCGCAGGAATTGCGGAAGATATTGAAAATACGTGTAAACAATTTTTGCCTGAATTTTCACTCTCTGTCTCGTTCCAGCGAGGATGGGACAAAGAAACCGATTATTCAGAGTTGTTAGAGCGCCAGTTTGAGCGTGATAAAGCGCTAACCTATACAGCCACAGGACCCCATAAGGCAGATCTACGTATCCGTGCGAACGGAACTCCTGTCGAAGATATGTTATCCCGTGGTCAGTTAAAATTGCTGATGTGTGCATTACGGTTAGCGCAGGGTGAATATTTCACCCGACAGAGCGGACAACGATGTCTGTATCTGCTGGATGATTTTGCCTCGGAACTTGATGCAGGCCGCCGCCAGTTATTGGCAGCTCGCCTCAAAGCTACGCAAGCTCAGGTGTTTGTCAGTGCGATAACCCCCGAGCAAGTTAAAGACATGATTGATGGAAACAGCAAGATGTTTAGCGTAGAACATGGCAAAATAGAGGTTCAACCACAGGATTAGAAATGAGCGGGAAACGTTGATGTCGAATACATATGACTCCTCAAGTATCAAGGTATTAAAAGGGCTGGATGCGGTGCGTAAGCGCCCGGGCATGTATATCGGTGATACAGACGATGGTACAGGCTTACACCACATGGTCTTCGAGGTTGTTGACAACGCTATCGACGAAGCCCTCGCAGGTCATTGTGATGATATTATCGTCACAATCCATGCAGATAACTCAGTCTCAGTTCAGGATGATGGACGTGGTATTCCTACCGGAATACATGAAGAAGAAGGGGTTTCGGCGGCGCAAGTTATCATGACCGTCCTGCATGCGGGAGGCAAATTCGATGATAACTCCTATAAAGTCTCCGGCGGTTTGCACGGTGTAGGGGTATCTGTTGTTAACGCCTTGTCTGAAAAACTGGAACTGGTTATCCGTCGTGATGGTAAAGTCCATGAACAAACTTATCGTCATGGTGAGCCACAAAGTCCATTAGCCGTCGTCGGTGAAACTGATTTGACCGGGACCATGGTTCGTTTCTGGCCAAGCCATGAAACCTTCAAAGGCATTACCGAATACCAATATGATATTCTCGCTAAACGACTGCGTGAACTGTCATTCCTGAATTCAGGCGTATCCATTCGATTAATCGATGAACGTGATAATCGCCAAGATCATTTCCATTATGAAGGTGGTATTAAGGCCTTCGTCGAATATTTAAGTCGCCATAAAACGCCTATCCATCCAAATGTTTTCTATTTTTCTACAGAAAAAGACGGCATTGGCGTTGAAGTCGCTATGCAGTGGAACGACGGTTTCCAAGAAAACGTCTATTGTTTCACCAATAATATTCCACAACGCGATGGCGGAACCCACTTAGCGGGTTTCCGTGCTTCAATGACCCGTACCATGAATGCTTACATGGAAAAAGAGGGTTATCAGAAAAAATCCAAAGTCAGTGCAACCGGTGATGATGCCCGTGAAGGTCTGATTGCGGTTATTTCTGTTAAAGTACCCGATCCTAAATTCTCCTCACAAACCAAAGAAAAACTGGTGTCATCTGAGGTTAAGACCGCGGTCGAAACCCAAATGAATGAGAGATTAGTTGAGTATCTATTGGAAAATCCATCAGATGCTAAAATTGTCGTCGGAAAAATTATCGACGCAGCTCGTGCGCGTGAAGCCGCACGTAAAGCGCGTGAAATGACCCGCCGTAAAGGGGCTTTAGATTTAGCGGGTCTGCCAGGCAAATTAGCTGATTGCCAAGAACGTGACCCTGCATTCTCTGAGCTGTATTTAGTGGAAGGGGACTCTGCGGGCGGCTCGGCAAAACAAGGCCGTAACCGTAAAAATCAGGCTATTTTACCGCTGAAAGGTAAAATTCTGAATGTCGAAAAAGCGCGTTTCGACAAAATGCTGTCATCTCAAGAAGTCGCAACACTAATTACCGCATTAGGTTGTGGTATTGGCCGCGATGAATATAATCCAGATAAACTGCGTTATCACAGCATAATTATCATGACGGATGCTGATGTCGATGGTTCACATATTCGTACCTTGCTGCTGACATTCTTCTATCGTCAAATGCCAGAAATCGTCGAACGTGGCCATGTCTATATCGCTCAACCGCCTCTTTATAAAGTGAAAAAAGGCAAGCAAGAGCAATATATTAAAGATGATGATGCCATGGACGCTTATCTAATTTCTATCGCCTTAGATGGCGCAGCTCTGCATTTAAGTGCCGATGCTCCACCAATGAAAGGTGAAGAATTAGAAAAACTGGTAGTTGAATATAACGCGGCACAGAAAATTATTCGTCGCTTAGAACGCATCTATCCTAAAGCCCTGCTGCATAGCCTAGTTTATCAAACTACGCTGGTGGAAGATGATCTGAAATCACCAGAAAAAGTCGAGCAATGGGCGCAATCTCTCGTTAAACGTTTAAGCGATAACGAAGAGTTTAGCAGTACCTATAGCTATACCATTAATGAAAACCGTGAACGTCAAATGTTTGAACCGACGATCCGCATTCGTACTCATGGTATTGATACTGACTATAATCTGGACTTTAACTTCGTGCATGGCAGTGAATACCGTCGGATTACGCATCTAGGTGATTTAATCGCCGATCTAATTGAAGATGGCGCTTATATTGAACGTGGTGAACGTCGTCAAAACGTCAGTAATTTTGAAGATGCTCTAGCCTGGTTAAGCAAAGAATCACGTCGTGGTTTAGCGGTACAGCGCTATAAAGGGTTGGGTGAAATGAACCCGGATCAACTGTGGGAAACCACAATGAACCCAGAGACTCGCCGAATGATGCAAGTCACGGTTAAAGATGCTATCGCTACCGATCAGCTATTTACGACATTAATGGGTGACGCGGTTGAACCTCGTCGTGCATTTATCGAAGAGAATGCGCTGAAAGCGGCGAATATCGATATCTAATCTGTTGCTAATCGCCGTAAATATAATAACCCCGTCAGTTTTACTGGCGGGGTTATTTTTTATAGCAACTGTATGGTGAGATGATTGTATGGCGAGATGATAGCCGTAATTTAAGTCGTTTTACCTGATGCTTGCCCACGAAGTTCCGCTGCTTTAGCCGGAGAAACCAACGTAAAATAAGAGATCACAGTAAAAGCTAACACAATACAGCCAAGGATCAGGTAAGTGCCTTGAAAACCAACTTTTTCATATAATTGGCCGGTAAAAATAGACATAAACATAATCGCCAATTGTTTAAAAAAGCAGAAGCACACTAAATAGATAGTGGCAGAAAATCTAACTTCAAATACGGTAGTTATATATTTAAAGCAACCCACAATTAAAAATGGTACTTCAAACATATGCAGGGTTTTCAAAATCACCACTTCAACGGCCGAGGTAGCAAATGAAGAGCCTAAAATACGAACGGCCATAATCATACCAGCAATTAATAGCCCGTTCTTCGCACCAATACGATTGATAATTACCGGTGCAAAAAACATAATCGTGGCATTTAATAGCTCGCCTAATGTGGTCACATAACCGAAGACCCGTATTCCTTGATGCGGCGAATCAAAAAAACCGACAAAGAAATTAGCAAATTGCTGATCAAATACATCGTAGGTACAAGAAACCCCAACCACGAATAAACTTAAAAACCACAGGTTACGATCTTTAAATAACAAGAAAATCGTTTTTAAGGTAAAAGGTTTCTTATTTGCCCCCAGCTCGTTAGCCACTAATGAGCTATTATCAGCCTCAGGCTTCGCAAAGAATAACAATATTGCCAGTAAAATTGCGCATACCGAGCCCATCCAAAAAACAAACTGGTCATTGATAGTCATCATAATGCCAGCAATAGAGGCACAAATCGCCCAGCCAATGCAGCCAAATAAACGCGCACGACCAAATTCAAAATGGCTTCTACGGCTAACTTTCTCAATATACGCCTCAATGACTGGCGCACCGCCGTTATGGATAAAACCGAGGTAAATTCCGCCAACTATCGAAGCTAAATAAATATTAAATTGCAGTAATGGCCCAAACACAAAAATAAAGAATGGGCCAAACAACACCAACATCACTGTAATAATCCACAGAAGATGTTTTTTAAGTCCTAATTTATCCGATAACACCCCAAATACAGGCTGGAATACTAAAGAGAACAATGAAATACAGGCAAAAATGATCCCGGTTTCTCCCTTGGTGATATGGTTAACATCTGCTAACCAAATCGGGAAAAATGGAAAGTAAGCCCCCAAAATAAAAAAGTAGAAAAAGAAAAAGCTACCAAATAACCAAAAGTTCCTATTTTTCCAGTAATACATAGCTAGAGTCCTTTTAGTTAGCCTATTGGCATGCTTGGCGCTGCCACGTTATCTGATATTGATAGTGATTACCCACCAGCAAATATTCAGGACGAACGCTCGGGCTCCAGGAATCATCCCCACCAATTCCCATGTGCCAGCCATCTATATTGACCCAACATCCCGGCTCTTTATGCAATAAATGGCGATGCGATGTTTCCATCAATTGTTGCTGGCTATATTGGCTCACACCGAAATGGAATTGACCGCTAAATTGATGCTCTGCTAACTGTAATTGGCGTGTATCACAACGCAACCCGTTTTCCGATGGAAAAATATAACCGGTATACAGATCATCTAATGGCAATGTCCAAGCGCTAAATAATGCACCACTTTTACGATCGGGATAGTTTTCAAACGGGCCTCGGCCGAGCCAAGATACTGATTCTGGCACGCGATTAATGCAGCAACTTAAACCAATTCTTGCTGGCTCCGCATAACCTGCCGCAATATCAACACTGACGTCGATGGACATTTGATTATCGTGAGTTAAACGGTAATTTTTACGGCTGATAAACAAACAAGGCTCTGACTTCTGGAGTGGAGATTGAGATAAATAACGATGGATGGTGCGAACTAAAACGCCATCACTCAAATGTTCAACGCTAAAATAATCCAATACAGTAGAAAGTTGATAATGCCCCGCTCGCTTCCAACGTTCTACCCACGCATTAGGATCAATTCTATCTACTTCGCTGACACCAATATCGTTATCCAACGGAGCACGGGTAAAATTATCTCTTAACGGCGATAATAATCCCGCCTGATCCTGCTGCCACCATTGAGTTAATTCTCCGCTCGTTGAGTTAAATACCCAGCGAGAATCGCCTATAGTGATATTCACTTCCTCATCCTGCGTACCGATTTCAGCCTTAATCGGCAATTTTGGCGCAGTTATATCGCTCGGTTGAATATCTATTTTTGAAAGTAACGGCCATTGCTGCCACGCCGTTTTTAACTTTGGCTCGGACCAAGCTGTCGCTTGTGGTTGAATAACTTCGACGGTTAGCCACAGTTCACCGTGCCCCGTGATTTCTGGCTGAGCATCAATAATTAACGTTTGTTGGCTTTGAGGGGCAATATTAAGAATTTCTTCTCCTGAACAAAGTGTCTGGCCATTCCATTCTAAACGCCAAATAAGTAATTCGTTATCGGTATGGCGGAACAAGAAATCGCTCGTTACTTTGATGGTCAGGGGATGTTTATTGACTAATTCAAAAGTAAAAAACTGTTGGGCGTGTTTAGCTTCAAATAATGACGGATGCGGTGTTCTATCCGGAAAAACTAATCCATTAAGACAAAACTGGCGATCATTCGGCGTATCATTAAAGTCACCTCCATAAGCGTAATAATGCTGTTCATCGTCTTGTTTGGTCAACGCTTGATCAACCCAATCCCAAACGAAGCCACCTTGTAAACGAGGATACTGACGAAAAGCCGCCCAGTATTCAGCAAACCCACCTAAACTATTCCCCATGGCATGGGCATATTCACATAAAATTAAAGGTCGTGATTCATTCGGTAGGCTGATCCACTTTTTAATCGACCATTTAGGCACTTGTGGGAATGGCTGATCCTGATCGACACGAGAATACATTGGACAAATAATATCGGTAGCCGCGGTATTGGCACCGCCCCCTTCATACTGTACGGGGCGGCTTGGGTCACATTTTTTCACCCATTGATACATCGCATCGTGATTATTACCATAGCCAGATTCATTCCCCAGAGACCAAATAATAATAGATGCGTGATTACGATGGTTCAGTACTAAGCGTGTCATTCTGGCCATCATGGCATTTAGCCACACCGGGTCATTAGACAACCGGCTCATTGGCGTCATACCATGAGTTTCAATATTGGCTTCATCGACAACGTACAAACCATAACGGTCACAAAGTTTATACCACAGGGCATTATTCGGATAATGAGAGCATCGAACCGCATTGAAATTATGCTGTTTCATCAACAGAATATCTTTCAACATGGTGACTTCATCCATCACTTGTCCATTCTCAGGATGATGTTCATGTCGATTAGTTCCACGGATTAATAATGGCTGACCATTAACGGTTAATAACCCATTTTCAATCGCAACTCGACGTAAACCCACATCACAGCCTTCAAACTCAATAGCCTGACCCTGCTCATCTAATAGGGTTAGCACTAAGCGATAAAGATGCGGAGTTTCTGCACTCCAAAGCAACGGAGAGTTAACCGGCAGTGTTAAGCTGACTCTGTCGTTATAACAACCTCTTTCATCGATAATTTCACTGCCTAAAAATGATTGCTGTGAAGCCACTCGCGTATCTTGCCACCACAACTCCGCCCGAACTTGTAAAGAATCCAATAATACGACTTCACAACTTACCTCAGCAGTAACAACCACTTCACCGGCAGTAAGAGCTTCATTTAATACAGTTTGCACTCGATAATCAGAAATATACTGTGCAGTTTTGTGCTGTAAGCTCACATCACGGAAAATACCGCTCATGCGCCACATATCCTGATCTTCCAGATACGTTCCATCACACCAACGCAATACCATGACCGCCAAGCGATTTTCGCCCACTTGTAGATATTCCGTTAAATCGAATTCCGCAGGTAACCGACTGTCTTGCGAATATCCCACCCACATTCCATTACACCAAAGATAAAACGCAGAATTCACCCCATCAAAAACAATATGCTGATATCCATGCTGTAACTCATGCTCAGACAGACTAAATGTGAGCGAATAACAACCCGTGGGATTTTCGGCAGGAACATACGGAGGGTTTACCGGAATAGGATAAGTCACATTAGTATAAATCGGATTATCATAGCCACTTAATTGCCAGTTAGATGGAACAGAAATATCATCAGCTTGCGCTAAATCATGATGAACCCATTCACTAGGTACCGATTCAGGATGACTGAAATAACTGAATTTCCATTGACCATTCAGGCTTTTGACCTTATTGCTCGGATGATCCTCACGCGCAGATGCTAAATCACACCAACTATGCAGAGCCGTGTGTGCAGGCCGTCGATTAAATTCGATGACGGCCGGATTCTCCCAATCACGACGAGCAAGGACTTGGACTAAATCTAAATTTTTATGATGTTGTTGTGACATAACCGTCATCTCCGCTAATAGCTAATGTTATACGCTCACATAACTAATTAAACTGACAGATGGCGAGAATTTGTAAAGTAGAGGATCAGAAAATGAAGGGGTGGCTCACAGTTTATACAATAAATAATGCAATTAAAGTGACTGTAAATCGCCTATTATCACAAAAAAGATGGTCTATAATTCCGACAACTGCTCTGCGATCTGACGTAATTGTTGCGCTAATTGGGATTTATTAGCTTTGTCTTCGGGTAAATGTTTACCCGTGGTTTGTCGAATAATCAACTCGGTCGATAAAATTGTTTGATGAATATTACGGATAAGCGCTCCCGTTGTATCCTGCCGCCGAGATAAGTGTTCTATTATCACTTCCGTCGCTTTACAACCTAATAATTCGAAATCTTGCCGAATGGTAGTTAAAGGGGGATAAAAATAGGCGCTATCATCAGTATCATCATAGCCAATCACCGATATTTGATGAGGAATATCAATTCCCGCCTCGTGTAAAGCCCGCAAAACCCCTAATGCCATCTCGTCATTAGCGACCAAAATTGCGCTCGGTCTATTCTGATAAGCCAGAATTTCGCAGCCTAAACGATAACCCGATGCCGCACTCCAATCACCTTCAAGTAAACAAAAAGGCTGAATATTCTCACTGCTTAAGACCTCCATCCACCCTTTAAGCCGCAATTGTGCGGAGATAGAGGATGTTGGCCCTTGGATAAGAGCAATGCGTTGATGCCCTAACTCAAGCAAATAACGAGCCCCTTTTTTTGCTCCTTCAGTAGAATTGGTCATTATCGATAACAATGGAATTTCAGGATCAATATCGAGAAAAGCAATCGGCGTTTCACCGTATAGCGAGTCAATTTCCATCGCTTGGGATTGATTTAATGGAATATTAATTACAATGCCATCGACTCGCTGCGACAGTAATTCGTTAATTGCTTTTCTTACGTCTAAAAAATCAAGCGTTTGAGCCATTGAGATAACTACGCTATATCCCAGCTTATCCGCATGTTTCTTAACCGCAGAGGCGATTTTAGAGGGTGCATGAAGCGCGAGATCTATTGTCGCAAGCCCTAAAGTATAGGTTTGTTTACCGGCTAACTGTTGGGCGACGCGATTGGGAATGTAATTCAGTGTTTCCATGGCAGAGAACACTTTCTGGCGAGTTTTTTCAGCCACCGAGGCAGAATTATTGATCACACGAGAAACAGTTTGATAAGAGACCCCAGCTAATGCGGCCACATCATTCAACGTTGTCAATTTCTGCGACATCTTCATTCTCCAATTTGATAAATCAGCGAGTTATTATTTACTCTTTATGACCCACTTGTTATCCCTCTAAATGGGTAAATTAATTCCGATAAAAAATGGCTCCCAATCATGGCAGCCATTTTATGCAATGTACAATTTAAAGACTAAAAATTATAGCAGGATATTAAGCATACGGCGCAGTGGCTCCGCGGCTCCCCACAATAATTGGTCACCCACCGTAAAGGCAGACAGATAATCTGGCCCCATATTGAGTTTACGTAAACGACCCACCGGTGTAGCTAAAGTTCCAGTAACGGCAGCTGGAGTCAGTTCACGCATACTTATTTCGCGCTCATTAGGAACAACTTTAACCCAGTCATTATGAGCGGCTAAAAGCTGTTCAATTTCGTGTAGAGGAATATCTTTTTTCAATTTCAGCGTAAATGCTTGGCTATGGCAGCGTAACGCACCAACACGAACACACAAACCATCGATAGGGACAATATTGCTGCCAGTATTTAATATTTTATTGGTTTCTGCCTGGCCTTTCCACTCTTCGCGGCTTTGTCCATTATCGAGGCGTTTATCAATCCAAGGAATTAAACTCCCCGCTAAAGGCACACCGAACTCATCACAAGGCATCGCACCATTACGAGTAAAATCAGTAACTTTCTTTTCAATCTCTAAAATAGCTGAAGCTGGATTCTGCAACTCTTTAGCTACCTGAGCATGCAATGCGCCCATTTGAATTAACAGTTCACGCATATTGCGTGCACCCGCGCCAGATGCAGCTTGATAGGTAGCAACCGATGCCCATTCAACTAAGTTATTAGTAAATAAACCGCCTAAAGACATCAGCATCAGGCTAACGGTACAGTTACCGCCAACAAATGTTTTGATCCCTTGATTCAATCCCGCATCAATATGCTGACGGTTAACAGGATCAAGAATGATGGTGGCATCATCTTGCATACGCAGCGCAGATGCCGCATCAATCCAATATCCATTCCACCCGCTTTGGCGCAATTTAGGGTATACCAAATTCGTATAATCGCCACCTTGGCAGCTGATAATAATATCGAGTGCTTTCAACGCATCAATATCATTAGCATCCTGCAAGGTTCCACGATGACCGCCATAAGTGGGCGCTTCTTCGCCCTGCTGAGAGGTAGTAAAAAATACCGGATGAATAGCGTTAAAATCACCTTCTTCGACCATACGCTGCATTAATACGGAGCCAACCATGCCACGCCAGCCGATAAAACCTACATTTTTCATTATATTATACCCTGTCCGAACATTGCTTATCGATATTAAACTCATCATGTTTTATCCCTAAATCCCATGACAAGAGTGCCCTGAATTTGTCATTTTCTACCATACTGAGGCCATCTAGTTCAAAGTTCCAAATAACACTCCGTGATAAAAAATAAAATTTCTCTTTATGCTCAAAATACCTTGAGTTGTCGCCGAATTATCCCACTCTAAACCACAAATTACAGCAACATCCCGGGAACGTGAAGTACAGAGAGTTCATTTAAGCTGACAAAATATTAATCAGAGTGCAAGCAAATTTAATCACTATCAGCGCTAAGATTAGTAATAACGCTAATAATGCAGAGGAAATAGAGATTGCAGCAACATATTACTGCAATCTTGATTACATTGTTTTAATCCAACAGGTTAATAACATAAGAATTTAATAACATAGCTAACCATGTCGCGAGCTTAGGATGAATAATAAATAACAAAAATTAAGATTTATTTTTCCCCCCTTGCACCGCTTTAAAGCGAGGATTAGTTTTGCAGATAACATAAACACGTCCTCGACGACGAACAACCTGACAATCTGGATGACGGGTTTTAGCGCTTTTTAATGATGTTAATACCTTCATAATTGACCTGTTTTTATTTCCTATAAATGGAGTTGCCATGATAATGTATGTTATAACATAACAGTGAAATATAGGGAATATCTATACAGGCAATATCACGACATAAAAACAGGCGATTTAAATGATCGGAGATAACAACGTCTACATTTACCCAACGAAGAGGATAAGTATTGAGCGATATAGTTTATATATATCAATAAACTATATCGCTCTCAGATTAATGTTAACTATTCTTATCCTATCGAGATTAGATCTAATGAAAATATCCCACATAATTTTTACGGTACCCAGCACTGTTAAAACAAAACGCTAAAAACGTTAATATAATAATCATGTAACTTTTATCGATTAAATAGCAGACATATATTTACAGGCGGAAAAAAATTAATAAATGTAACCATAAATAAAAATATATTATTTAAAATAAATAGTAATTCGATTTAAAAAACATATCTATAGATGCTCAAAAGTTCAGCGAACTATGTCATAATAAATTAATGGCTGTCAGGTGCTGGTGTTTGAATAAATCTAACCCAACGATACCTGACAATGTATCCCAGGTAACTAAAAGAAGAGATTGTTATGTATTATGGTTTCGATATGGGTGGCACCAAAATAGAACTTGCTGTTTTTGACAACGACCTGAATCAAATCTGGCAAAAACGCCTACCTACGCCAAAAGAAGACTATCAATTACTATTAAATATCTTCAAAACACTCACTGATGAAGCTGATGCCCTATTTAATTGTCAGGGTAAAATTGGCGTAGGTGTGCCTGGGATAGTCAATCACCAACAAGGAACCGTATTTACTACTAATGTTCCTGCTGCTCAATATAAACCATTAATTAAAGACTTAACCGAAAAACTGGGTCGCCCAGTAAAAGTTGAAAATGATGCTAATTGCTTCGCGTTATCCGAAGCTTGGGATAAAGAGTTTATTCAATATCCTACCGTATTAGGTTTAATTCTTGGTACTGGTGTGGGTGGCGGCTTTGTCATTAATGGTAAGGTATTATCCGGTAAAAATGGCATTGCCGGTGAAATCGGTCATATGAATCTCACCTTAGAAGCGAATAAAATATTAGGTGATCGAGTACCACAAATTGTCTGTGGTTGTGGAAAAACAGGCTGTTTTGAAACCTATTTATCTGGCCCAGGTTTTGAACGCCTCTATTTTTCATATACCGGAGAAAATGTATCTGCGGTTGATATCATCCAGCGTTATCATCAAGGTGAGCAAGACGCCATTTTGCATGTTGAACGCTATATGAATGTGCTCGCCATGTATCTAGGTAATATCGTAACCATTTTTGATCCCGATTTATTAGTTATTGGCGGTGGATTATCTCAATTCGATGAAATTTATCGCTTATTACCTGAAATATTACCTCGGCATTTATACAGCATCGCTGAATTACCGGCTATCGAAAAAGCTCGGCATGGAGATTCTGGCGGCTCCCGTGGTGCTGCTTTTCTTCAATTAGGCGGATAACACAAACCGACGCAGAATGTTACTAAACATCCTGCGTCGGTTAAATTTTTATGTTCTTCTATTACCATTAATTTCCGGCCTTAATCCAATAAATATTATCTCTAACTAATTTATATATTTATTCTTTTCGCTATTTAACTCTCATTAATTGTATTTAATTTAAATAATTGACTTAAATAACTAGTTTTAATAAATAACAATGTATCATTTATAATAAAAACAATAGAATATATTAGTATTTAGAGATTAGTCTGATAAAACACTATCCCTAAATAGTAATATAATTTAAAGTCTAATCATCTTAAAAATTTAATGTATCTACTCGAGAGAGAGTCCATGGCTTTATTTTTGCAAAATTGTTTAACCTTCCCTAGCATTATATTTAGCGGACTACTCATTATTGTCATTTTTTATTGGCTATGTGCCGCTGTTGGCCTTCTCGATATTGATCTTTTCCACCTTGATGCAGCAGATTATTCTATCGATGCTAGCCACGGAATTGATACCACAGGGTTTGCAGGCTGGTTGACTAAACTCGGGTTGGCAGGGATCCCCGCTACCATTATTTTAACCTTGTTTACTTTATTTGGCTGGTTGCTCAGTTATTTCAGTGTTCATTGGTTTATTCGTCATATTGATATTATCTTTTTACGTTATTTAGTCGGTTTCGTCGTTTTATTGATTACTGCATTTATTTCCCTTCAGTTAACCGCTATTTGTCTCAAACCTATTCGGAATAAATTAATCAAAAATACCCATCATAAAAGTGTTAATGACTTAATGGGGAAAATAGCGATTGTTCGCTCAGGGCAAGTTAATGAAAGCCGTGGAGAAGCCATAATGGAAGACGGTGGGGCAGGATTAATCTTACAAATAAGGGCATCATCCTCCGACAATATTCAACGTGGCACACGAGTAGTTATTATTAGCTATGATCCAGTAACCCATAGTTATCAAGTCGTCACCGAAGCGGAATTTTCACACTAATTATCCCGCCATACTACAGCAGATTACTCTATTGGCAGTATGGTTTTATATGCAGCTGTTCAGTTTATTAATTTAGCTTTACCCCAAAGACAATGCCTATTGCTACTGACCTCATGGAGAAACAACTATGGAACTGGCTAATTTAATGCCATTTTTTACGATTATCGGGGTGATTATACTGGTGATCATCGGCTTTTTTGCCTTATTCAAAGCTTTTTATATTAAAGTCCCTCAAGGGACCGCGTTAATTGTGAACGATATGTCATCGCAGCCTAAAGTTCATTTCACCGGCGCACTAGTTTACCCAATAATTTACAAAAAAGAATTCATGCGGATCTCTTTGCTAACCTTAGAAGTCGATCGCCGTGGTAAAGACGGATTAATTTGCCATGATAATCTGCGGGCGGATATTACTGTCGCATTTTATCTACGAGTTAATGAAACCACCGAAGATGTCTTAAAAGTAGCAAAAGCTATCGGCGTTGAACGAGCCTCAGACCATCAAGCTGTCAGCACCTTATTTAGCGCAAAATTTTCAGAAGCGCTGAAAACCGTCGGTAAGCAATTCGAATTATCCAAGTTATTTGAAGATCGGCAAAATTTCCGCGACCGCATTGTCGATGTGATTGGTAAAGATTTAAATGGTTATGCGCTCGAGGATGTGGCGATTGACTATTTAGAACAAACGCCTAAATCTGCACTCGATCCAAACAATATTTTTGACTCTGAGGGTATTCGAAAAATCACCGAAATTACG
Source organism: Moellerella wisconsensis (assembly GCF_022592395.1). Lineage (NCBI taxonomy): Bacteria > Pseudomonadati > Pseudomonadota > Gammaproteobacteria > Enterobacterales > Morganellaceae > Moellerella > Moellerella wisconsensis. Next base: position 16,957 of record NZ_CP093242.1, read on the forward strand.
GCGATTCATAATATTGAAACCAACCAGAAAGAACGCGACCAAGAACTAGCTATTCAGAAGAAAAACGTTGAAACCCGCGAAGCTAGCTTAGCATTAGAGCGCCAACAAGCAGATGCAGAAGCTCGTCAAAAACGTGAAATTGATAATATTCGTTCCCGTGAACAAGCAGAAACACTGCGAGTTCAAGAGGAAGAGCGCTTAAAATCAGAACAAGCACGCATTCAGACTCAGCAAGAAATTGAAATCCGTGAAGAAAATAGAATGCGTGAAGTAGAAGTTGCCCAGCAAAATAGAACTCGCGCAGTCACGATTGAGGAAGAACGCGTCACCCGTGCCCGTGAGCTCGAAATTGTCGCCCGTGAACGCGAAGTTGAATTGCAGCGGATAGAAAAAGAAAAAGCGTTAGAAGAAGAACGTAAAAATATTGCCAGTGTGATCCGCGAACGTGTAGTCGTAGAAAAAACAGTCGCCCAAGAAGAAGAACGGATTAAAGAAGTACGCGAAGTGTCGGAAGCCGATAGATTACGCCAAGTCACAGTAATTAATGCGCAAGCAGAAGCTGAAGAATCAATGGTTCGCCAAGTTAAAAAAGCCGAAGCTGATGAAGCCAGTGCTAAACATAAAGCCCAAGAAATCAGTACCATGGCACAAGCTGAATTAGAGGCCTCTGCCAAACAGGCTGAATCCAAAAAACGCCTCGCTGAAGGGATTGAAGCAGAACATGCCGCCTTAGGATTAGCCGAAGCACGGGTACGCCAAGCGACAGCCGAAGCTGAAGAAAAAGAAGGCCTAGTACAAGCCAATATTACCGCCGAGACACTGCTGGCCGAAGCTCGCGGTTTAAAAGAAAAAGGCATGACCGAAGCCCAAGTTCAAGAAGCCAAAGCAGCAGCAGAGCAAAAACAAGGATTTGCTGAAGCCAAAGTGCTGGAAGAAAAGCTGTCAGCCCAAGCACGAGGCGAAGAACAACAGGCCAATGCTAAAGAAAAATTAGGTTTGGCAGATGCTAAAATCATGGAAGAAAAATTGGCCGCGCAAGCACGTGGTGAAGGTCAATTAGGCGCCGCACAAGCGGAGGTTATTCGCCAACGTCTGAAAGCCGAAGCTGATGGTTTAACCGATAAATTCAAATCAATGGATCATCTTAGCGATACTGCTCGCGCGCATGAAGAATTCCGTATGCGCCTTGAAAAAGAATTTGAGCAATCAATGGCTTCAATTGCTGCCAATAAAGAAATCGCGCGAGAACAAGCGGATGTACTCGCAGCTGCACTGGCAAAAACTAACATCGATATCGTCGGCGGCGACGGTAGCTTCTTTAATACTTTCTCAAAAGCTCTCAGCTTGGGCAAAGCGGTTGATGGATTTATGGATAAAAGCAGTTATGCCAAAGAAGGCGTTGAAAAACTGCTCAATTATAAAAAAGACAGTCAATCTGTCGATATTGCCGCTTTACTGCAAAATCCTGAAGTTCAAGAGTTAGTTACCCAATTTATGGCGGCCAATAACGCCAAAAATACGCTACCTAAGCCGGTCCAACCTAATAAGCCAGAGAAATCTAGCGACGATATTTAGTGGCTCTTTTTTGCCATTCTCACTATCTCCGGCAGAAGCAGAAATAGCCTGCCGGAGAGATTCGGGTATACATTAAGCCAAGGAAATGTATCGCATCATGTCAGACAAACAGCAAACAGAACATCAACAGGAATTGCTCGATAGCGCTGTAGCAGAAGGCGGAGCCTATGAAATACTGCGTAAGCGCCTGACTGACCAAGGACAACAACTAAGCCAGCGAGCAATCGAACTAAATGATCTCCGTCTGGAAGAATTTGGCCACAGTCAAATGGATATCATTGGCCGTATTCGTATTCGCAGTGAGAATAATTGCCAAGCAAGAGATATTGTCAGAGTCGGTGAATGGTTACTGTTTGGCTATAATGTTTTTCTCGGCCTAAAAAAAGAAACTCAAGTTGAAGATGTATTTTCCCTGTATCGCTTAGTCGAACAACAAGGGGAATTTGATGTTGAATCCGTACCGCTAGAAGAAACCTTTTTAAATATTCCCAGCTTTGTACAGGATTTTACCGAGCTATATACCTATTATAAAAATACTCAATTATTACAACTCGTTGAACGTGATGGAAAATTATTAGCCAGTTTTCAAATTGGTGAACGTCTCACCGATGTACGCGTTTTTCGTTGGTCAATTTCTAGCGATAAAAAAACGATTAGCTATTTAGATAATCGTGGTGAACGTGATATTGCCCTGCCCCCCGCCTATGATTTTGAATGGTATAAAACTACGCGAGAAAATACCGTTAATGGTCGCTATCCACATATCAATATTCTCGATACGGTATTTGTTGAAACAATTGGCGGTGACCTCACAATTAAATGTGAAAATAATACCGAAGATGGGTTAGGTATTTATCGTGAAGCGGTACTCGACAAAAATCAGTCTCTTGATGATGCCCAAATAGAATATGCACAAACAGGCACTCTGATTTTACTGAAAATTCTACCATACCGCGAAGATAACTGGCGTTACCTCGTGTATAACATCATAACCCAATCGGTACAGCGAATAGACGCAATTGGTCAGGCCTGCGTTCAACTACCAGAAGATCACGGTATTATTTTTCCCGGCGGTTATTATTTGCAAAGTGGCGAATACAAAACCTTCGAGCAGCCGATGGAAGGTATGCGCTTTCGGCGTACTCGCCGTTCCCCCAATGGGGAAGACGTTTTATATGTGTTTTATTCACCCAATCAAGGACGTATCGCACTCTTCAATTATAATTTAATTGAGCGAAAGCTAAATATTCCACTACTCGGTCACGGCTATGCCATGTTGGAAGATGGCAAAATGGTGCTGTTCGAAGGACAAAGTGAAGAACCAACCCGTGTACACCCAATGCAAGTATGGCAAACGCCATTCTATTCAGATGAATACGCTGATCAACAACCGCCACGAAACAGTTTTTTAGGCCGAATCGGCAATGCAGATTTAGTGCGCGGTATTTCTGATGTCCTGCATATCGCCAAAGAAATTGAAGGCCAACAAATTTCAGCGGCGCGTTATGAGCAACTCAGCCAACAGCCTCGACGTTTAATCGATATTTACTGTTGGCTTAACGATGCCCAAAGCTTAAATCTTGGGGAATTACTCAAAGATATCGCGCAAACCAGTGAACGGGTTCTGGATGAATACGAAAAAGTTGAAAGTATTCGTCGTCAATCGACCAAAGCCATTAATCAAGCCACGAGTCGCCAAAAATCGCTGCTCACCTTAATGGTCCCGGACAGTTGGTCAGATATTCAGCAATTTGTCGATGGTTTAAATCAACTTAATGCGCAACGGGGGCATTTAATCTCCTTGAGAGAGCTCCGCTATATGGATCTCTCTCAGTTAGAAAGCATGGAGCAAGAAATCGCTGTTACTCAACAGCTTATCTCTCAAGCTACAGCCGATTTTTTAGCCAGTGAAAAAGCCTTACAGCCACTGATCAAGCAATTACAGCTTCTTGAAGAACAAACACAAAAAGCCACAAATAGTGCTCAGCTCGAAATACCAATGTCTGGTATTGAACAAATGTCAGCGGATCTCGATATGCTGTCTAATTTAATGGCCTCACTCAAATTTGAAGATGCCACACAACAAACGCAAATTATCGAAGCTATTTCTGAAATTTACGCCAAATTAAACCAAACGCGAGCACGCCTACAACAAAAACGTAAACAACAAGGCGCGGTTGAATCTGTTGCTCAATTTGCTGCGCAATTTAGACTATTTAGCCAAGGGATCACTAATGCGTTAGCGCTCGCTTCCACCCCTGAACATTGTGATGATCAGCTATCACGCTTACTCATTCAGCTCGAAGAACTGGAAAGTCAATTTAGTGCGCATGATGAGTTTTTAGACGATATTCTAGCAAAGCGTGAAGAACTACTCGAAACCTTTGAATCTCACAAACAAACGCTATTAGATGAGCGCCAAAGAAAATCACAGAATCTACAAACTGCCGCAGACAGATTACTTGAAAGCCTCTTACGCCGGACATCTCGCTTACAGTCATTAGATGAGCTTAATGCATTCTTTGCCTCTGATCCTCTAAGTTTAAAAACTCGAGAGATCATCGAAAAATTACGCGAGCTAAAAGATAACGTAAAAGCTGATGATATTGATGCGCGCCTTAAATCTGCGCGCGATCAGGCGATTCGTAGTCTGCGAGATAAAACTGATATTTTTGAAGATAACGGTAATATTATTCGCCTTGGGCCTCGCCATAGATTTAGCGTAAATACCCAACAGCCAGACCTGACTATTTTGCCTAAAGATAATCAGTTATGGCTTTATTTAACCGGAACTGATTATCAAGAACTGATTATTAACCCCGAACTAGAAAAATTGCAGCCTTATTGGAGCGTGTCGTTAGAATCAGAATCAGCAACGGTATATCGTGCTGAATACCTTGCCTATTCAATTATTTATGCCGCCAGCAAACGGCAAGATGGTTTAAGCATTGAACAACTCACTGCTGAACTAACCCAGCCAGAAAAATTGGCTAAAACCGTACGCGATTTTGCTGCGCCTCGATATAAAGAAGGTTACGAAAAAGGCATTCACGATCACGATGCTATCGCGATTCTGAAACAATTAATCCCTGTGGGCGAAAATGCAGATTTACTGCGCTTTAACCCAACAGCACGGGCCATTGCGGCCTTATTTTGGCAACAAAAACAGCATGAAGAACAGCCAGCATTGTGGCCAGAGCGAGCCAGAACCTCAATCAATATTCGACAATTATTCCATAACGATGAAGCTTTAAATGATTTACAGGCCGAAATTGAGGCAGATATTAGCTTGTTCTTAGAGCAGCATCCCATTCCTGGTGCAAACCATCAACAAACGGAAGCCGCAGAGTATTTAAGTTTGGCATTAGCACGTACGCCAATAGAATTCAGTTACAGTAAATATGCTCGCGAATTAGTCGAATCGCTGCAAATAGAACTTGAAAAAGCCCATATGTGGATTGATTTCAATCGCTCACAACAAAACTTAACTCAACGCCATGCACAGCGCTGGGGATTAATTCAAAATTGGTTACAAGGATTATGTTCTCGGGCTGAATATTCCCATCTGGCACCTTATATTCCGGGCGCAATTGCGGTGCTCATGTTAGAAAAAACAGCAACCGCCCGTTATAGTGAAGTAGACCTCTATTTTAAAGTTTCAGGCCTGCTTGGGGAACATCCCCTTATCGACAATACTACGCTGCATCTAAGTCTGGATAATTATTTCAGCCGTATGCGAGAACAACGCAAACAATTTATACCGGCCTTCCGCCAATACCAAGAGCTACGCCAACAGGTACTCACCACAGAGCGGCAGCGTATTAGACTGCATGAGTTTAAAGCTCAGCCATTAAGTTCTTTTGTACGCAATAAGCTGATAAATGATGTTTATCTGCCCATTATCGGCGACAATATGGCCAAACAGATTGGTGCTCTCGGCGAAACTAAGCGTACCGATTTGATGGGGTTATTATTAATGATCTCGCCCCCTGGCTACGGAAAAACCACTTTAATGGAATATGTCGCCGATCGGCTAGGGTTGATATTTATGAAAATAAATGCGCCCGCGTTAGGGCATGATGTTCTTTCGCTCGACCCAGAACAAGCGCCAAATGCAACGGCCAAACAAGAACTAGAAAAACTCAATTTAGCCTTAGAAATGGGTAATAATGTGATGTTGTATATCGATGATATTCAACACACTCACCCAGAATTTCTGCAAAAATTTATTTCATTATGTGATGGTACACGACGTATTGAGGGGGTTTGGAAAGGTCAAACCAAAACCTACGATCTGCGTGGCAAAAAATTCTGTGTGGTAATGGCAGGTAACCCATATACCGAATCTGGCGAACTCTTCAAAATCCCAGATATGTTAGCCAACCGCGCCGATATCTACAATTTAGGCGAAGTACTTGGCGGTATGGATGAAGCCTTTGCATTGAGCTATATTGAAAACGGTTTAACCTCGAATGCGATTCTGGCACCATTAGCTTTACGCGATATGAATGATTTGTATCTCTTTGTTGATAAAGCCATGGGTAAATCAGTTTCTACCAACTCACTAAGTTATCCATATTCAGATGCTGAAATCAGTGAAATTGTAGCCGTCATTCAACGAATTGCCAGCCTGCGTGATGTCGTATTAAAAGTTAATCAACAATATATTGCCAGCGCCGCACAGTCTGATAAATACCGAACAGAACCACCGTTCAAATTACAAGGCAGCTACCGTAATATGAATAAACTGAGTGAAAAAATATCCTCAGTGATGGATAGCAACGAGCTTAACCGTTTATTAGATGATCATTATCTCGGGGAAGCCCAATTATTGACGACAGGAGCAGAAGAAAATCTGCTTAAATTAGCTGAAATCCGCGGTACACTCAGCGAAAAAGACGCTTTACGCTGGGCTCAAATTAAACGTGACTTTATGCGCAATAAAAATTTAGGCGGCGATAATAGCGATGTTGGTAACCGAATGGTTGCGCAATTAGCGGATTTAGTCGAAAGCGTTCAATCATTAAAAATAAATTAGAGTGAGATAAATGAAACTAAACTCAATAAAGATATGGCTAAAACAGCGACTGTTATTTTTATTGGGTTTAGCGCTACTATTAGTCTTATTACAGCTGATAAATAGTCTCACTGCCGGAGGGTTGCTCTATTTTGGGCTTGTTCCGCGCTCAAGCCATGGATTGATTGGTATTTTTTGTGCTCCATTTATTCACGGCAGTTGGGGGCATCTCTTCAGCAATTTACCACCGTTACTTATTATGAGCGGTTTATTGCTGTATCAATCGATTAAGCAATTTATTTACGCCTCGCTGTTTATCATTATTATGGGCGGCTTACTGGTTTGGTTGTTTGGTAGCTCGGCTATTCATATCGGAGCAAGTGGATGGATCTTCGGGCTATGGGCACTACTTCTGACGCAAGGCGTGCTGCGCCGTAATAAAACCGATATTATTATTGCCGTGATAGTTTTAATTTATTTCGGTGGTATGGCGAGCGGTCTACTGCCCGGGCAGCAATATATATCGACTAGTTCGCACTTATCAGGCGCAATCGCCGGCGTTTTGTATGGCTGGATATTACGCAAAAAAGCAATCGGCAGAAAAAACACTAACGCCGCATAAAAAAACTGAGCCATTGAATTACATTATGGATATATTAAGATCACATCATTAATATTCTGGCTCAGTTTTCAATCGCTAATAATAACGCACTAATTAAGAGTTAATTAAACCTTTTTACTGTGCATCTTTACCATATTTAGGTGAACGCGGCCCGTATAGAATGCCATTTGGGTGACCAGCAAATAATAAGCGTCCACTGGTAATTCCAGCTATTTGATGGCTTTTATCCGTAATGCTATCACTAATTTGGGTTACTACTGCTGACACTAACATGCCAATAATGCCACCAGCAGATGAATTATTTTCAGTATTCGATGCTGTAGCACCTCCACTCCATAAAATATCACCACTGTGCGCATCAACAAGCTTAGCGCCCACCGTTACACGCGTATCGCTCATAATAATTTGATACGAAGTACCGTATTGTTTTACATTTAAATAAAGTACGGCATCAGCGCCAAATATTTGATTTAACTTTTCTAAACTGACCGAGTTAATATCTTGAGCAGAGGTTAAGCCATTTTGTTTAAACGTTTCCTCTACCACGGCGACAGGAAAAACATAATAACCAGATTCCGCTAACGGCAATGTCACTTGTGACATAAAACCATAGCTAGCCATCACTTCTGGCGTTTCATTCTGCGGCAATAGCACCAAAATACTTTTAGGTTTACTCTGTTTAAATGCAGAATAATCATATTGTTTTGGTTGGGCACACCCAGTCAACAGTAATACAGTTAGCATACTGCATAAGACAAAAAACGATTTCATTTTTTTATTCCTTTATTGTTACTTAAAAGAAAATCCATGTATTTCGTTGATTCTGGGTAAAGTGATTTCTCCAAATTAAACTCTGAATAAGCCAAATCAATTTGACCAACATTGACATACAATAAGCCCAAATGTGCATGTAATCCGGGAGCGACTGCCACATTTTGAGCCTTTGCTTGCTCAATATTTTTCTGTAATACAATAATCTGTTCTTGCGGTGAAGATTCTGTTTGCTGGTAGTATTGATAAATAGAATTCTGATAACCATCCCAATGATAAAGCGGCTTAGGTGATTGAACACAACCGCTTAATAAGATAGCTAAAAGAATTAAACTAACCTTTATTGTTTTATGCATTAAAATATCCATTTTTATTTAGTGGGTTTCCAAGCCCCTGATTCAATGCCATCAACAAGATTATTAACGGCTTCGCGAATAGCCAAATCTAATACTTTTCCATTTAATGTAGAGTCATAACTTGCGGTTCCACCGAAACCGATAATCTCACGGTTAGACAGCTCATATTCTCCAGCACCTTGTGAGGAATAAACCACTTCTGACGTATTTACATTCACAATATTTAAATTAACTTTAGCGTAAGCAATTTGTTTTTTACCGCGACCTAAAATACCAAATAATTGATGGTCACCGACTTCTTTACGGCCAAATTCAGTCACATCACCAGTCACAACATAAGAGGCACCTTTTAATTGCTGTGCTTGGCCTTTAATTTTAGCTTCTTGCTGTAACTCATTCATATTAGTACGATCTAATACGTTGAAACGTCCAGTTTGCTGTAAATGAGTCACTAGGATAGTTTTAGATTGATTACCTAAGCGATCAACACCATCAGAAAAGACACCATTCATAAAGCTTGAGCGATTATCAAATTTACCAACTGATATCGGACTACGCTCACCCTGATATTGAGTTTTATATGAATTAACCTTAGCCACTTCTAATGAACGAGATGATTCAGTAGCACAACCATTAAGCAAAATTGGCATAACTATAGCCGTAATAATAGCTATTTTTTTCATCGAAAATACCTTTGAATTTATAAGATTATTTATAACTAAAGAAAGCGCATTTTAAAGCGATATCAAAAAATAAATAGTATTTATTTTATCAAAATGCAAAATAAAACCGACAAGATAAAACCCTATTTTTATATTTAAATCTAAATTAAACTAAACGACCAAGATGATATCTGACATACCACAAATAAAAATAACATATGAAATGAAATAACTAAAAAAACAACTTATTAATAAAAACTCATACGACAAATAGGATAATCTAATAATAAGAATATTTAAGCCACATTGAAGTTAAATATAAACAATAATTAATAAATAATTAATTAAATAATAAATTTAATTAACTCTATTATTTTGAATATAACTTGAGCTACATATAGATATCTAGAATCATTATTTACTTGGACGCCTACAATATTCATTTAAAAAATAACTCAATTTTTCACCCGATTTCTCGATAACGAGCAAAAAGAAGCCGAGACAAATCGTCCCAGCAATTTTCTACATCAGCAATAAGTTAGAAAAATATTTACCACTTATCTATTTTTACTACCTGCTATGCTAGATCACCACCTAGAATATTAGCGAAATCCACGGCTATGATTTTTTGCTGACCAGTTAAAAGTCTCGTCGCTTGGTGATAATTTATCTTTTCTTTTCTGTGCTTTTATTTTATTAGCAGCCTGTTCGATTTCTTTAGAGATCTCACTGATTATCTGATCTTTGGCTTTATTTAGCTCCGCATTGGTTAACTCTCGGCCAAGTTTTTTACGTTCTTGACCTAAGCGTGTTTTGACTCGCATTTGCTGCGCTGCGGTCATATCTTTCAGTGTTAATTTTTTCATTTAGTCCCCTATCGTAGCGTTAAGATGATGAGCCATCAGCCTAAGATTGGCTGATACCAAGGCCATAGACTTGTTTCCTAATGACGATGAGTTGCTACAAACTGATTATAAATGGGCTAAATAAAACCATTTATAATACGATTGTAAGTTATTAACAGACTATTTAATAACATAAAGGAGTATAAAAAGTCTGTTTAATTAATCATATTAGTGAAATAACAGCAAAAATAATATGAACGGGCTAGACGATAACCCTCTAAATTTTGACATGAAAATTCGATTGATGGAGATAATAAATTGATAGGGATAAGAAATAAAAAACCCAGCCACTGAATTTCAGCGCTGGGTCTATACTTTCTAAACCAAATAATGATCCTCTATAACGGTGAATTATTCCACCGTAACAGATTTAGCTAAATTACGCGGTTGATCGACATCAGTGCCTTTAATCAAAGCCACATGGTACGACAACAGCTGTAACGGTACGGTATAGAAAATAGGTGCGATTAGCTCTTCAACATGCGGTAATGGAACGATTTTCATATTATCGCAATCAACAAAGCCGGCATCTTGATCGGCAAACACATACAATAAGCCGCCGCGTGCGCGTACCTCTTCAATATTGGATTTGAGTTTTTCCAATAATTCATTGTTTGGCGCAACAATAATGACCGGCATATCAGCATCAATAAGTGCTAATGGTCCGTGTTTTAACTCCCCAGCCGCATAAGCTTCAGCGTGAATATAAGAAATTTCTTTCAGCTTTAATGCGCCTTCGACGGCAATAGGGTATTGATCGCCACGGCCTAAGAATAAGGCATGATGCTTATCAGAAAAATCCTCCGCTAACGCTTCAATCACTTTATCTTGCGATAACATACTCTCAATACGTGCAGGTAATGCATGTAATGCATTGGCAATATTTTGCTCTATCTCCGGAGCTGCGCCTTTTAAGCGCCCCATATATGCCACCAGCATTAATAATACCGTCAATTGTGTGGTAAATGCTTTAGTTGATGCGACACCAATTTCAACCCCAGCTTTAGTCATCAATGCAAAGTCAGATTCACGCACTAATGACGAGCCAGCAACATTACAAATCACTAATGAGGAGAGATAACCTAACTCTTTAGATAAGCGTAATGCGGCTAAGGTATCAGCCGTTTCGCCAGATTGAGATAAGGTAATCATCAAGCTGCCTTTACGTGGCGCTGGTTTGCGATAACGATATTCTGAAGCAATTTCAACATCACAAGGAATACCCGCTAAAGATTCAAACCAATAACGAGCCACCATGCCGGCATTATATGAAGTTCCGCAAGCCACAATTTGAATATGCTCAACTTGCGATAAAATATCATTCGCTTTTGGGCCTAGTTCACTTAAATCAATTTGATTATTCTGACCAAAACGTCCTGCTAAAGTATTTTTGATAGCTAATGGCTGCTCATAAATTTCTTTTTGCATATAATGACGATAAAGGCCTTTATCACCAGCATCATACTGCACACTAGATTCAATTTGTTCGCGCTCTACTGGATTGCCAGATTTATCATAAATATGTACTGAGCGACGAGTTACTTCAGCAATATCACCTTCTTCAAGATAAATAAACCGACGAGTAACAGGCAATAGCGCTAACTGATCTGAAGCCAGGAAGTTTTCTCCCATACCCAGACCAATCACTAACGGGCTACCAGAGCGAGCAGCAACTAATAATTCAGGCGCCCGGCTATCCATAATTACCGTGCCATATGCACCGCGTAATTGAGGGATAACCCGTTGAACAACCTCTAATAAGCTACCGCCTTTTTGTTGTTCTTGATGCACTAAATGGGCAATTACTTCAGTATCTGTTTCAGAGCTAAAAACATAGCCTTGTGCTTGTAATTGTTGTTTTAGTTCTTGATAGTTTTCAATAATACCGTTGTGAACAACCGCAATATAGCCCGAAGTATGCGGATGCGCATTGCGTTCGCTAGGAACACCATGTGTTGCCCAACGAGTATGTGCTATACCCGTGCCGCCAACAACAGCTTGTTTTTCAGCTTCTTCTGCCAACATTTGGACTTTACCCACTTCACGCAGACGCGTGAGATGGCATTCACTATCAACCACTGCCAAACCGGCAGAATCATAACCACGGTATTCTAAACGACGAAGCCCTTCGATCAGAATTTCAGCGATATCACGCTGCGCTACTGCACCAACAATTCCACACATCTTGTTTATTCCTAATTTAAGAGCTTAGCTCTTATATCGTGTCGCTGCCTGATTGCTATTCGGCTATTTGCCGTTCCCCGAGTCTTGTAGAGAGTGGGGTTTATTATTGATCTATTTTGCTACCACAACATTGGAACAATAAGGGGACAGTATCCCCTCAAATTTTAAGGTCTATTTTTTATTTTTTACTGGGCGATCCCAGTGCTTAATATGCATTTGTTTTACGCGGCTAACCACTAAGCCAGCTTCGGTTACATCACGAGTCACGGTAGTACCCGCGCCGATAGTCACGCCATCAGCAATCGAGACTGGGGCAACTAGTTGGGTATCAGAGCCGACAAAAACATCATTACCAATAATCGTTTTAAATTTATTGGCGCCATCATAATTACAAGTGATGGTTCCCGCACCGATATTTACATCGCTACCGATATCCGCGTCACCAAGATAGGTTAGATGGCCAGCTTTAGAACCTTCGCCTAATTTGACGTTTTTCAATTCAACAAAATTACCGACATGGGCTTTTTTAGCTAATTTAGCTCCCGGACGCAAACGAGCAAACGGTCCAACCGTACATTCGGTCGATAATTCGGAATTTTCAATTACCGTATATGGGCTGATCACTGAATTATCGCCAATAGTACAGTTTTTCAAAACACAGCCGGTTTGGATATGAACGTTATTGCCTAAAGTAACATTGCCTTCAATAATCACATTGGTATCAATAATAACATCGCGACCATGAGCCAACGTTCCTCGCAGATCGAAACGCGCAGGATCGATTAACATAACTCCTGCCAGCAGTAACTTTTCAGCTTGTTCTTGCTGGTAGATACGCTCTAATGCGGCTAGTTGTAACCGATTATTTACGCCTTCCATCTCACTGAGGTGACTCGGCTGAACGGTCTCAATTTTGTTACCTTCTTGGTGTGCTAAGGCGATAATGTCGGTAATATAATATTCACCTTGCGCATTATCATTATTTAATTGCGCTAACCAACGTTTAAAATCTTTACCACTAGCGACCATAATACCGGTATTAATTTCGGTAATTTTACGTTGCTCTTCGGTGGCATCTTTCTGTTCGATAATACCAACAACTTGACCATTTTCGCGTACGATACGCCCATAACCGGTCGGATTATCTAAAATCACAGTTAATAAGCCAATACCACCTTCAGGTTTAACCTGAATCAATCGTTCGAGAGTACTTTTTGCAATTAACGGAACATCACCATATAACATGATAATATCTTCATTATCATCAAAATGAGGAGCCGCTTGCTGCATTGCATGACCCGTACCGAGCTGTTCTGCCTGTAAAACCCAATTGAAATCTTGTTCACCGAGTTTTTCTTTCAGTAAATCACCGCCATGTCCATAAACTAAATGGATATTTGAGGCGCCGAGTGATTTAGCTGTATCAACCACATGCTGAACCATTGGTTTTCCCGCGAGTAAATGCAGTACTTTCGGTAAGTTAGAATACATCCGAGTACCTTTACCCGCAGCAAGAATAACAACACTTTTTCTTTGCACAGTCATAATAATCCTGAAACTCCAACGAGAAGATGAAAGTAAACCTATTTCTGCTATAAATTACTACATATTTCGTACAAATAAAAAAGCCAGTTAGTTTTTAGACTAACTGGCTTTCATCATGCTGCTTTTATTACATCAGCTTTCTTGTTAATTCAATAACACGAAGTTTAGCAATAGCTTTCGCTAATTCTGCTGATGCCTGAGCATAGTCCACATCGCCGTGAGCTTTACTAATATGCTCTTCCGCTCTACGTTTAGATTCCAGCGCACGCGCTTCATCTAAATCTTTACCACGGATAGCGGTATCAGCCAGTACGATAACTATATCAGGTTGAACTTCTAAAATACCGCCAGAGAGGTAAATTAGCTCTTCATCGCCAGATTCTTTAGTAATGCGTACCATGCCCGGTTTTATGGCAGTCAATAATGGGGTGTGTTGAGGATAAATTCCTAACTCACCTTCACTACCGGTCACCTGTACTTTTTGAATAGCGCCTTCAAACATCTTTTTTTCAGCACTAACCACAGTCAGATGGAGTTTTGCTTCTGCTACCATATCAACCTCTCTTCAGCCGTATTAAAGCTTCTTAGCTTTTTCTACTGCTTCTTCGATGGTACCAACCATGTAGAACGCTTGTTCTGGCAGGTGGTCATAGTCACCGTTCAGAATACCTTTAAAGCCACGAATAGTGTCTTTCAGGGAGACGAACTTACCTGGTGAACCGGTGAATACTTCTGCAACGAAGAATGGCTGAGACAGGAAGCGCTGGATCTTACGAGCACGCGCAACAACTAGCTTATCTTCTTCAGATAATTCATCCATACCCAGGATAGCAATGATGTCTTTCAGTTCTTGGTAACGTTGCAGAATAGACTGCACGCTACGAGCAACATCATAGTGCTCTTGACCAACGATGAGTGGGTCAAGCTGACGGCTGGTGGAATCCAGTGGGTCAACCGCAGGGTAAATACCCAGAGATGCGATTTGACGGCTCAAAACCACAGTTGCATCTAAGTGAGCAAAGGTCGTTGCTGGTGACGGGTCAGTCAAGTCATCCGCAGGGACGTAAACGGCCTGTACGGAAGTGATAGAGCCGGTCTTGGTCGAAGTGATACGTTCTTGCAGAACACCCATCTCTTCCGCCAGCGTTGGCTGATAACCTACCGCTGAAGGCATACGACCCAACAGTGCAGATACTTCTGTCCCTGCTAAGGTATAACGATAAATATTATCTACGAATAACAGTACGTCACGACCTTCGTCACGGAATTTCTCTGCCATAGTCAGACCAGTCAGAGCAACACGCAGACGGTTTCCTGGTGGCTCATTCATCTGGCCATAAACCAATGAAACTTTGTCCAGAACGTTTGAGTCTGTCATTTCATGGTAGAAATCGTTACCTTCACGAGTACGTTCACCAACACCCGCGAATACAGAATAACCTGAGTGCTCAATCGCGATATTACGAATAAGCTCCATCATGTTAACTGTTTTACCGACACCCGCACCACCGAACAGACCCACTTTACCCCCTTTAGCGAATGGGCAAATCAGGTCCATAACTTTGATACCTGTTTCTAGAAGTTCTGTTGAGTTAGCCAGATCTTCATAGCTTGGTGCTGCGCGGTGAATTGACCAGCGTTCTTCTTCGCCGATATCACCTTTCATGTCGATAGGGTCACCCAGCACGTTCATGATACGGCCAAGCGTTTTAACACCGACAGGAACTTCGATCGGATGATCTGTATTTTTAACTTCTAAACCGCGGCTTAAACCATCTGATGTACCCATTGCGATACAACGAACAACACCACCGCCTAATTGTTGCTGAACTTCCAGCACCAATTTTTCTTTACCGTTAAGAACCTCAAGAGCATCGTACACTTTTGGTACGGCATCCTGAGGGAATTCGACGTCCACAACGGCGCCGATTACCTGGATAATCTTTCCAGTAGCCATCTTGAATCCTCTACGTAATTCGTAAACCTAGCTGTTAAACCGCAGCTGCGCCCGAAACGATTTCGGTAAGCTCTTGAGTAATGCTGGCCTGACGAGCTTTGTTGTAAACCAACTGCAACTCTTTGATCAGGTTTCCACCATTATCGGTAGCTGCTTTCATTGCTACCATTCGAGCGGCCTGCTCACTAGCCAGGTTTTCAACGACGCCCTGATAAACCTGCGACTCGATATAACGACGGAGCAGGGTATCCAGCAACGCCTTAGGATCGGGTTCATAGATATAATCCCAGGACTTTTTCTTCAAGCTTTCATCATCACCCGGAGGTAATGGCAACACCTGAAAAATTGTCGGAACCTGAGACATAGTATTGACGAATTTATTCGCCACTACATACAGTTTATCTAAACGACCTTCATCGTATGCTTGCAGCATAGTATTGACTGGACCAATCAATTCAGACAGTGATGGAGTATCCCCCATGCCTGTCACTTGAGAGACAACATTGCCTCCCACAGCACCAAAGAAAGATACTGCTTTTGAACCGATTAACGTCAGATCAACCTGAACGCCTTTTTCAGACCATTCTTTCATTTCTGTAAGCAGTTTTTTGAACAAGTTAATGTTCAAACCGCCACACAAACCACGGTCGGTAGAAACAACCAGGTACCCGACACGTTTAACTTCACGCTCTTCAAGGTATGGATGTTTATATTCCAGATTACCTAACGCAAGGTGACCAATCACACTGCGCATAGTCTCTGCATAAGGACGGCTGGCCGCCATGCGCTCCTGCGTTTTACGCATTTTGGACGCAGCGACCATCTCCATCGCTTTAGTGATCTTCTGCGTGTTTTGCACGCTGCCGATCTTGGAACGTATCTCTTTTGCGCCGGCCATTTCTGCTTCTCCTCATTAACCAGACGGCCCATAATTACCATCGGGCCGAATAGTATTACCAGGACTGGGTTGCTTTAAATGACTCGAGCATGTTTTTCAACTTGCCTTCGATATCATCGTTATAGTTACCCGCCGGGCCAATTTCATTCATAAGGTCAGCATGTTCACGCGACGCGTAAGCAACCAGTGCTTCTTCGAAGGCACCAATTTTAGCTATCTCAATGTCTTCCAGATAGCCACGTTCGGCTGCATACAGAGACAACGCCTGTTGTGCAACTGACATCGGAGCATACTGTTTCTGTTTCAGTAATTCAGTTACTTTCTGACCATGATTCAACTGCTTACGAGTTGCTTCATCCAGGTCTGAAGCGAATTGGGAGAAAGCTGCCAATTCACGATACTGAGCCAGTGCGGTACGGATACCACCAGACAGTTTTTTGATAATCTTAGTCTGAGCAGCACCACCAACACGCGAAACAGAAATCCCTGGGTTAACCGCTGGACGAATACCAGAGTTAAACAGGTTAGATTCTAAGAAAATCTGACCATCAGTGATTGAAATTACGTTTGTAGGTACGAATGCAGAAACGTCACCCGCTTGGGTTTCAATGATAGGTAGCGCGGTTAAAGAACCGGTTTTACCTTTCACTTCGCCCTTAGTGAAGTTTTCAACGTACTCAGCATTTACACGAGCAGCACGCTCCAGTAAACGGGAGTGGAGATAGAAAACATCACCAGGATAAGCTTCACGTCCAGGTGGACGACGTAGCAACAGTGAAATCTGGCGATAAGCAACTGCTTGTTTTGATAAATCATCATAAACAATCAGTGCGTCTTCACCGCGGTCACGGAAATATTCGCCCATCGCGCAACCAGAATATGGTGCAAGGTATTGTAATGCTGCTGATTCAGAAGCAGTTGCAACAACAACGATGGTGTTTTCCAGTGCGCCGTATTCTTCGAGTTTACGAACTACGTTAGCAATAGTTGATGCTTTTTGACCGATAGCAACATAAACACATTTAATACCAGAATCACGTTGATTGATGATTGCATCGATAGCCAGTGCAGTTTTACCTGTCTGACGGTCACCGATAACCAGCTCACGCTGACCACGGCCAATTGGAATCATCGCATCGACAGATTTGTAACCCGTTTGTACAGGTTGGTCAACGGATTGACGGTCGATAACACCTGGGGCAATCATTTCTACAGGAGAGAAACCATCGTGCTCAACAGGGCCTTTACCATCAATTGGCTCGCCCAGTGTATTAACTACACGGCCAAGCAAACCACGACCTACTGGAACTTCAAGAATACGACCAGTACATTTAACTTTCATGCCTTCTGCTAAGTCGGCATATGGTCCCATAACAACGGCACCAACGGAGTCGCGCTCCAAGTTCAGTGCAATTGCATAGCGATTGCCAGGCAGTGCGATCATCTCACCCTGCATGACTTCAGCTAAACCATGAATACGAATAATACCGTCACTGACGGATACAATCGTACCTTCGTTGTGAGCTTCACTCACAACATCGAACTGAGCAATACGCTGTTTGATCAGTTCGCTGATTTCGGTGGAATTCAGTTGCATATGATCCAGTCCCCTTAAGACTGCAAGACGTCGGATAAACGCTCTAAGCGACCGCGGATACTCCCGTCAATAACGAGATCTCCCGCACGAATGATCACTCCAGCGATTATGGACTTATCAATTTTGCAATTCAGCTTAACTTTGCGTGACAGACGTTTTTCCATCGCTGCAGATATGTTAGCCAACTGCTGTTCATTTAGTTCGGTAGCAGAAATAACATCAACATCAACCGTTGACTCCAGAGCTGCGCGTAGTTGCGTAAATTGCAATAGCACTTCTGGTAGCGTCGTTAAACGCCCATTATCGGCCATAATACGAATCAAATTTTGAACATGCTCGTCAATTTCATCACCACAAACGGCAATAAAAGTTTTAGCTAATGATTCCGGTGCAATAGAACCAGAAAGCAGCTCACCAACCTGTTCATTGCGCGTCACCTCAGAGGTGAAGGCCAGCATATTCTGCCATTTTTCAACAGACTGGTTTTCTACAGCAAAGTCAAAAGCTGCTTTGGCGTAGGGGCGAGCTACAGTAACGATTTCAGACATGCCCCTCCCTCCTTACAGTTCAGCGACTAGTTTATCAACGATGTCGCTGTTAGCAGCTTCATCCACGGAACGTTCGATGATCTTCTCGGCACCCGCAATAGCAAGCATAGCAACCTGTTTACGTAACTCTTCTCGTGCACGTTTGCGTTCGGCATTAATTTCAGCCTGTGCTTGTGCGACGATTTTATTACGTTCTGCTTCAGCTTCGGCTTTCGCGTCTTCAATCATCTGGTTGCGTTGTTTATTCGCTTGTTCGATGATGATTTGCGCTTCAGCTTTTGCTTGTTTCAGTTGGTCGGTCGCATCGCTTTGCGCCAGTTCCAGGTTCTTTTTAGCACGCTCTGCAGAAGATAAACCATCAGCAATTTCTTTCTGACGTTTTTCTATGGCCGCCATAATCGGTGGCCATACATACTTCATACAGAACAAAACAAACAGGACAAACGCGATAGCCTGGCCGAGGATTGTTGCATTAAGATTCACAGACAATACCTCTTATTAATTAATAAGTTAATGTTCTCAGAGTGTTCTGTAACGTTTCTTAGGCAACAGCGAACATGACATACAAGCCCAGACCTACAGCAATCATCGGAATGGCGTCGACAAGACCCATAACGATAAAGAACTGTGTACGTAACAGAGGAATTAAATCAGGCTGACGAGCCGCGCCTTCTAAGAATTTACCTCCGAGGATGCCGATTCCGATTGCAGCACCAATCGCCGCTAATCCCATCATTACAGCGGCAGCCATGTACAGCAGGTCCATACTCAGGTTTTCCATGACAGTCTCCAGTTTGTTTCAGTTAATACAATTATTGATAGAAAGTTAAATTTTAAATTAATGTTCTTCAGATGCCATCGAAAGATATACAACGGTCAGAACCATAAAAATAAAGGCTTGTAATGTAATAATCAGTATGTGGAAAATAGCCCAAGGCAGGCTTAAAATCCACTGTGACCACCACGGTAGTAATGCAGCAATAAGAATAAAGATCAGTTCACCTGCATACATGTTACCAAACAGTCGAAGACCGAGTGAAACAGGTTTTGACAGCAAGCTAACGCCTTCTAAAATCAAGTTAATAGGAATAAATACCGGATGATTAAAAGGTTGAAGAGTCAATTCTTTCGTAAATCCGCCAATTCCTTTCATCTTGATGCTATAGAAGATAATCAAGATAAACACACCAATCGCCATCGACATTGTAATGCTAACGTCTGCTGTTGGAACAACACGCAGGGCTGGCAAGCCTAAATAATGCTCTCCAATGTACGGAATGAAATCGATAGGGAGTAAATCCAGACAGTTCATTAAAAACACCCAAATGAACACAGTCAGAGCCAGAGGGGCAATAACTTTGCTCTTGCCGTGATACATATCACGAACGGTGTTATCAACAAAACCAATGATCATTTCTATTGCGGTCTGTAACTTACCGGGTACGCCACTGGTCGCCTTGACAGCAATCCTTCTAAATAGCCAAAGGAATAACATCCCAAGAACTACTGAGAAAAAAAGCGAGTCAATATTCAACGTCCAGAACGTCGGATCACTACCAGCTTGGGGATCGACCAACTTAAAGGTACGTAGGTCCAACTGAAGGTTATTCAGGTGGTTGCCTATGTAATCCTTGGTAGTCAACACTTCTCCTGATGCAGACATGATGCCTCTTACCCTTTTGTAGTTTAAAAATACTTACCGTTTAATAACGGCCGGTGCAACAATCTGAACAATCAGCACCGCTAAATAGGTCAAACCCAGTGGTGTAAATGCCGCTTTAAACACGCCCAACGCAATAACCAGAACTGCAATTGTTGTGACAACTTTTAGCCCTGCTCCTAAAGCGAAATACCAGGCGATGCGGACAGGTTCATCCTCTTCTTTTGCTTTCTGTAAACGAGTTAACAGCATAAATACGATATTTGGTAGCCAGCATGCTAAACCGCCTGCAAAAGCTGAGGCACCCCATTCTATACTATTTGCACAGAAAGCCCCACTGAGGATAACAAAAGTTATTAGCTGAAAGCTTAAATGCTTGCAGTCTAATTTGCGGTTGTAAAGAATTACAGGCATAACTTTTGCTTTCTCCGAGGGATTCCCAGCTTCAGAAACGCTAAGTGTTGTATAAAACTGCCTTTGCTTTAGTGTGTCAAGAGACAAAAACGAGCAAATTATACGGGCAGCCGAAATGAATTCAATCAATAAGTAGCGAAAAGGTGAATAATTATTTAATTTTTTAGAGTCAGCGCAGAAATAGTCACAGATAAGGTGAAATATTTGTTAAATCTCTTACTTTATCTTAAATTTCAAACTGTGATGAAAATCACATAACTAAATTTATATAAAAAAAACGCAATTTAGAACACGCAAAACAAATCAAATAACTACTTATAAATCACCTAATTAACTTAACGTAAATAAAAAATAGAACTTAAACAAAATTTATACGACTAACTAATAATTATCCAAAATAACTGAATCGTTTTAATTAATTAGTTTTAATCGGATTTATCCCCATAACCTTTAATTACCAATGATTACACTTAAGGTTAATTCAATGTAATTGTCAGGTGAAAAACGATTTGTTTAAAACTGTAATTTACGAAAAGAGCAGTAACATTGTAAATATTACTGCCATAGCTCAAAAAGATAAATTTTATTGATAGTAAACAACTTTATTTAATATCGATAATCACCAGATGCCGTTGTTCATCAAGTTCAGGGACTTTAAGTTCCATTACACGATTAATCGGATAATTATCAGGTAATAAAGCGATTTCATCTTCAGGTATAGCACCTTTCAATGCATAGAAGCGACCGTTAGTCTGTGGCAAATGAGCACACCAATGCAGCATGTCCGTTAGCGAAGCAAAAGCACGGCTAATCACCCCATCAAATTTAATTTCAGGCTGATATTCTTCTACACGTGACTGTATAGGCTCTATATTGTTCAACCCCAGCTCATGCTGTACTTGACGAAGAAAACGCACCCGTTTTCCTAGGCTGTCGAGTAACACAAAGTGTGACTCGGGGCGAATGATAGCCAAAGGAACTCCCGGTAATCCAGGCCCGGTACCAACATCAATAAAACGTTCACCATCAAGATGTTCGTTCACCACAATGCTGTCCAAAATATGACGGATTATCATTTGCTCAGGCGCTCTAACTGAGGTCAAATTATATGCCTTATTCCATTTATGTAGCATTTCAACATAACTGATCAGCTGCTGTTTTTGTGGCTCTGTAAGCTCTATTCCAGCCTGAATTAATAGTTTATTTAATTGAGGGAGTAAGCCCATCTTACGCGCTCCTACGCAGAATGCCCTGCTTCTTCAACCAGACCAGCAGAATTGAGATAGCCGCTGGAGTAATACCTGAAATACGCGACGCTTGACCAATGGATGTCGGTTTATGATCATTTAGCTTCGCGATCACTTCATTGGATAATCCTTTAACCTGTTTATAGTCTAAATCAACGGGTAATAAAGTATTTTCATTACGTGACTGACGTTCAATTTCTTCGAGCTGACGCGCAATGTAACCTTCGTATTTTACTTGGATTTCAACTTGCTCTGCGGCTTGTGGATCTTTCAATGCTGGTGAAAAACGATCAATCGATGTCAGCAAGGTATAATTCATTTCAGGGCGGCGTAGCAGATCTTCGCCGTTAGCTTCTTTCGATAATGGTACAGCTAAAATTTCGTTCACTTCATCATGACTGCCAGATTTAGGATTAACCCAAATATCACGCAGACGCTGACGCTCTTTTTCAATCAGCTCTAATTTGCGACTGAAATGTTCCCAACGAACATCATCCACCAAACCTAATTCACGACCTTTTTCGGTTAAACGTAAATCGGCGTTGTCTTCACGGAGCATTAAGCGGTATTCAGCACGAGAGGTAAACATGCGGTACGGTTCTTTAGTTCCTAAAGTGCAGAGATCGTCAACTAATACGCCCATATATGCTTGATCACGGCGAGGGAACCAACCTTCTTGGTCAAAGGCTGACTGCGCTGCATTAAGTCCCGCTAATAGCCCCTGAGATGCCGCTTCTTCGTATCCTGTTGTTCCGTTAATTTGACCAGCAAAGAATAATCCGTGAATAAATTTACTTTCTAGCGTTTGTTTTAAGTCTCTTGGATCAAAGAAATCGTATTCAATGGCATATCCAGGACGAATGATCCGCGCATTTTCCATACCTTTCATCGAATGTACGATCTGCATTTGTACATCAAATGGCAAGCTAGTAGAAATCCCATTTGGATAAATTTCGTTGCTAGTTAATCCTTCAGGCTCAAGGAAGATCTGATGGGAGTCTCTATCTGCAAAACGCATGACTTTATCTTCGATCGATGGGCAATAACGTGGGCCGATCCCTTCGATGATCCCCGCATACATTGGGCTACGATCCAAATTATTGCGGATCACTTCATGTGTTTTTTCATTGGTATAGGTGATATAGCAAGGAAGCTGTTCTGGATGTTGATCTCTATTGCCTAAAAATGAAAATACCGGCGTAGGATTATCGCCTAGTTGTATACCTAATTGGCTAAAATCAATGGTTCTTGCATCAATACGCGGTGGTGTACCTGTTTTTAAGCGATTAACTCGTAATGGTAATGCACGCAAACGTTGTGAAAGTGAGATAGATGGGGGATCACCAGCTCTACCACCGCTGTAATTTTCTAATCCAATATGGATTTTACCATCAAGAAAAGTACCGACGGTTAATACAACGGCTTTAGCTTTAAATTTCAATCCCATACGTGTAACAGCACCTGTTACGCGATCGTTTTCCACAATTAGATCTTCAACGGGCTGCTGAAAAATCATTAAATTTGGTTGATTTTCTAAAGCTGTTCTCACTGCTTGACGATATAAAACTCTATCAGCTTGTGCTCGGGTCGCTCTTACTGCGGGGCCTTTGCTGGCGTTTAATGTCCGAAATTGAATACCTGCTTGGTCGGTAGCTATTGCCATTAAGCCGCCCAAGGCATCAATTTCCTTAACCAGATGTCCCTTTCCGATCCCACCAATGGCTGGGTTACAAGACATCTGACCCAAAGTATCAATGTTGTGAGTCAGCAATAGGGTTTGACGCCCCATACGTGCAGCTGCCATCGCTGCTTCAGTGCCGGCATGACCGCCACCGATCACGATGACGTCAAATTGTTCTGGATAAAACATGTGTGAACCTTAAACGTTAGAATGCAACGTTGTGCATTTCGGGAGGAGAATAGTACTCAAGTTTTGCTGATACACCAAGTCGGTTTGATCCGCCCTTAGTATTTATAAGATCTTTTTATTTAAAGATCTCTTTATTAGATCTATTATTAGGATCGCGATCATCTGTGGATAAGTGAAAAATCGATAGAAAGATCATATCAGTGTAAAGGATCATATACTGTGTATGACCGGTGATCCTATTGCGTATAAGCTGGGATCAAAACGGCTAGTTATCCACAGGCACTGAATGACCCTAAAGTTATACCTTGGATAACTACCGGTTGTTACCGTGTTCATACGTTATTTATCCACAGCTGACTGCTGCTTATTTAACCGATTTATAGATCGTTTGCCCAAATTTTAACCCATTCGCCCGCAGGATCTTCCGGGATTTCGTATTTTTGGACGTCAATTTCTAAACGATCCCCAATTCTTTTCGCACCTTTTTGCTGTAAAAGTGTATCCAGAGTACGGATCGCACCACAAAAAGTATCGTATTCTGAGCTGCCAATACCCACAGCACCAAAACTAACCTTTTCTAGATTGATCTGTTGATCGTTAATCTGTTTAGCAAGCGGTTGAATGTTATCAGGTAGCTCACCAGCACCGTGGGTTGAACAGACGATAATCCAGATCCCTTCTAACGGTAGCTCTTCTAGTTCAGGACCATGCAAAACCTCGGTTTCAAAGCCGCGTGCAATTAGTTCTTCTTCTATATGTTCTGCAACATATTCAGCACTGCCCATCGTGCTGCCACTTATTAAAGTCACTTTTGTCATATTTTGGCATGTCCCAGACTTTTGAAAGAGCGCTATTGTACGCTGTGAATGAGCTGGGATCTACCTGTGGATAATGTGGTTATAACATTTTTTTTCTACGGGGTAATCGTCCGCATGATAGGGTTCTGTAAGGAGATCAGCGTTTCTGTTGATTGGATCTCATCGATGGTTTGTATTTTGTTGATAAGTACATCTTGCAGGGCATCAATTGATCGACACATCACCTTAATAAAAATACTGTATTGCCCAGTGGTGTAGTAAACCTCAACCACCTCTTCTAGCGCATCTAATTTATTGACCGCGGTATGATAATCTTTCGCGCTTTTCAAAATAATGCCGATGAAGCAGCACACATCGAAACCCAGATGCTTAGCGCTAATATCAATTCGCGTACCTGTAATAATGCCTGCTTGTTTCATTTTTTCGACGCGTACGTGAATTGTTCCTGGGCTTACTGCAAATTTTTTGGCTAATTCAGCATAGGGAATACGAGCATTTGCCATTAATTCATGAAGTATTCCTTTATCGAGATTATCGATTTGATAAATTTCGGCCATAAAAACTCTCCATTTTTATTGAATGTTTAATTTTAACTGCTTTTTTTTGAATAATATAAAAGTCTTTTGGTTTTTTTGATATTAGATATTGAATTTATACCCTGTTTTGTTGCTTAATCAATACATCGAGAACGAGAATAAAACAAATTATGGGGTCAATCATGGAAAAATCATTCATCGAACATCAACAACAAATTAGCTTTGTAAAATCGTACTTTTCAAGTTTATTAGAAAAAGAATTGGGCTTAATTGAAGTTCAAGGTCCAATTTTAAGCCGCTTAGGTGATGGTACTCAGGATAACCTTTCTGGCCATGAAAAAGCGGTTCAAGTAAAAGTAAAATCAATTCCGGAAGCAACGTTTGAAGTTGTGCATTCGCTGGCTAAATGGAAACGTAAAACGTTAGGTCGTTATGATTTCCAACCAGGTCAGGGTTTATACACTCATATGAAAGCGCTGCGTCCTGACGAGGATCGCTTAACCCCAATTCATTCTGTCTATGTTGATCAGTGGGATTGGGAAAAAGTGATGGCAGATGAGGAGCGTTCTCTTCCTTATCTGAAACAGACAGTCGGTAAAATCTATCAGGCAATAAAAGAAACAGAACAAGCTGTCAGCAAAGAGTTTGGTCTGGCACCGTTCCTGCCAGATCAAATTCACTTTGTTCATAGTGAAGAACTCTTACAACGTTTCCCTGATTTAGATGCTAAAGGCCGCGAGCGTGCAATAGCCAAAGAGTTAGGTGCAGTATTCCTTATTGGTATTGGTGCACAGCTGTCTGATGGTCAGTATCATGATGTGCGTGCGCCAGACTACGATGACTGGACGACTCAAAACGATGATGGTTTTGTTGGTTTAAACGGCGATATCATTGTTTGGAACCCTGTATTAGAAGACGCATTTGAAATTTCATCAATGGGTATTCGTGTTAACCCAGAAACGCTGAAACGTCAGTTAGCATTAAGTGGAGAAGAAAAACGCCTTGAATTGGAATGGCATCAATCACTGCTTAACGGGGAAATGCCACAATCAATCGGTGGGGGAATTGGTCAATCACGTTTAGTGATGCTATTACTGCAACGGCCTCACATTGGTCAGGTTCAATGCAGCGTATGGTCACCAGAAATCCGTAAATCTGTCAGTGATATGCTGTAATTAATGACGGAATCGGCGTAGCAGTCTGCTTTTTAGCCCGGTATCGAAACGCCAGATATGATCGAATATCTTCATGATGCCGGGTTTCCCATAATTTGATACCGATACCGCATGGAAGCGGTGTTTCTTATGTTGTTGTCTCTCTTTGACTTGTTTAATTAATTCTTCCGGTAATCGTTGAGCTACAAAATCAGAGATAACTACAGCATCAGCATCCTGCCATAATTGTCCATCCATTTTATCAATCGTAGATTTAAGGCAAGCGGCCAGGTCTGTCCCTCCTTTAAATGTTTGATTAAGAAACCGAATACATTGTTCAAGCCCATCAGCAGCGAGTAAATCGTAATGTATAATTTCGGTTGAAAATAGCATGATATGGCAAGCTCGATTATCAGCTAAGGCGATTTTCATTAATGCGAGGCAAAAAGCTTTGGCACAGCGTTCATTAAATCCCCCCATCGACCCAGAGGTATCAATACAAACGATAAAAGGGCCTCGTGGTTGTTGTTCATTATTATGATGAACGATCGGGCGTAAAACTTGGCGTTGCTGCCAACTTTCCCCTTGTAGACGATAGGTCAATAGACGTTTTTCCACCAGCTTGCGATAAAATTCAAATTCTAATTCATCGATACCCAGCATCGCCAGTTCAGCTGGCAATAGACGTAATATGTCATCACTTTGACCAATACCACTGACTTGCTCTGGTTGTGTCTCTGGGACATTTTCGAATACGGTTATTTCTTCAAATATCGGGCTTTCTTCAGGTAATATTTTAGCTGATTGACTTCGACCTAATAGCTGCGCTAATTTTTCAAGTTCAGGTTGCTGCTGTAAAAATTCACTATAACGCATTAATAATTGGTCATTATAAGTAGAAGATATATTAATCCCTTTGCTTAAATCCCATAGCCGACCGGCTGATTGCTCGTTTTCAGCGAAAACTTCTTCTAAATTGCCACTTAATGCCAAGCGATATTGTAACTCCGCCAATAATTGCTGTTGTTCTTGCTCCAGCAACTCGGTATGCAACGTCGTAACTTGTAAGATTAAACTTACTCGCCATTTCTGAATAATTAGTGCTTGACGCGCCGCAGGATTAGCGGATGCGCTAGCAAGTAACTTTTTAGCTTCTGTATAAAAAGGAGAATCAAGTTGCTGTAACTTTTCGATAATTGTGGGTAATCGTTGCTGAAACTCTGCTGTTGATTGACCAATAATACTCTGATAAAGATTAAATTCCTCGGCTAACAGTGGAGGAACCAATGTCTCTTGTAATTTTTGCTTTAAATCCTTTTTCCAGCTAGACAGATCTTTTAATAGCGCTGTTTTGATCCGCGGATGTTTTTCAAAAAATGCAGCTAGCTGGGGGGTTGCGAGCAGTGTAATAACGATCTCTTCAATTAATTGACTTTCATTAACGGAAAGTAATAGATCTAATGTCGCGAGGCTTAACATAATCAGCCTATAATCTGTGAGCGTAACTGGATTAATTTATCCGTTACTTTGATGAAACTACTTTCTATTTCTGCCAGCCAACTATCTTCGATAAATAAGCAAGGTTGTTGCTGCTCAAATTGATACCGCTGTGATTGAATTTCATGCTGAATATCATTTAGTTTTGATAGCCATTCTTTATTATCATCAGCTTTAGTCTCTATAGTTTTATCTTGAATATACAGTGTCGATATTTGGCGACTGATATCTAATAATTGCAGTTGATTTTGACTATTAATCTCAGCTGCAATCTCTTGTTTAAAGCCAATTCCATTTAAATGTGCTGAGAGTGTATTCCCTTTATTTAAAAAGTTTTCTAGGGATTTTTTGTCACAGGTAATAAAAGTAACTTTTATTTCATGTAGATGCAGTGGAGTATGCAGAAAGAGGGTCAATCGTTCTTCATTAATATGATCGGGCAGCGAATAAATGGCTTTTCGACCAAACATACTGTTATTTTTTATGACTCTAAACGCTTGTTGCTGTTGCTTATCCTGCGTTGAGGCGACCCACTGATGATAAAGTTGCTCAATACTGCGGGTAATTTTACGCTGATGCCAACCTTCTTCCTGTAATAAGGTTAAAATAAGTGTCGGGAATAACTTCATTGATTGATGGTCATGCCATAAGCAATCTTTCAATAAAATAATATCTAACGGTGAGACAGCCGTTCGGCCATTAAAGAATGCACTGGCTTGTAAAAGATAAATAGCCTTTTTCCATCGTCTATCTGACACATAGACTGTTTTTTCACCGGCGCTAATTTGTTGGCGTAATTGATAAATAATTTCAAAACAATGATCGGGCAGCGTAATTTGCGGTATGGCTAATTGCCACGCATGATATTCTTCATCTGTTATTTTCAAATGCTCAGGAACTAACTTATCTTCTTTTAATGGCTTATTAGTAAGCAGTGCCCGGAAACTTTGTTTTTCTTGAACTTTATCCAGCCAAATACGAATGAGCATACGGTCATATAACGCTTCGAGGCTATTATCTGCATCTGGTAATTCATTGGATGCAGTAACCAATAAACGCATTGGAATACTGGCTTCGGTATGACCATTTCTAAATTTTCTTTCGTTAATCGCGGTTAGCAAGGTATTAAGAATTGCGGGACCTGCTTTCCAGATTTCATCTAAAAATACCACTTCAGCATCGGGTAAATAGCCTTCAACCAGTCTTTCATAACGGCCTTCATCTTTTAATGCCTGAATAGACAAGGGGCCAAATATTTCTTCGGGCGTAGAGAAACGAGTCATTAAATATTCGAACGCTTTCGCATTACTGAACGCTAATTTCATCCTACGAGCAATTAAACTTTTAGCTATCCCTGGAGGGCCGAGTAAAAAAACACTTTCTCCGCTAAGGGCGGCAAGTAAACATAAGCGGATCGCTTGCTGGCGTTCATATAAGCCACTTTCTAAATAGTTACTCAGTTGGGCAATACGTTCTGCTAACTGCATCTCCGTTCCTTATCAATTTACTGCTCTTATTATTAACAGAAAATATATCAATAAAATTAAATGGTTATTAATAGTATTCCCCCCTGTTATCTCAGACAACAATAGAATACCAACTAATCATGCTTTGTAAGATGTTCTGCTATAAAAGCTACTAACGTTATTGTCATTTCAATTATTTTTATTTTTAGCGATGAATATCCTTATGTGCAATCTATTTCGTTATTTTCTTTGATATCACTCAGTAAAATAACAGAAACGATTCAGCTTTAACTTATTCAATAAGTTAGTTTTTCTCTCTCTATTTACGCGAACGAAACGTTTCGATAGCGATCACAAATATGAAATAAGTTAGTTGAGTTGTTTACGTTTTATCCTACTATCAAAGAAAGCGAAACGTTTCGCTCACTGAGGATAGGAAATGAAAAAGGGTATTTTATTAAATGCGGAGATATCCGCCGTAATTGCGCATATGGGTCATACAGATCACATTACTATCGCCGATGCGGGATTACCTATTCCTCATGGGTCACAACGTATTGATGTCGCCATTACTCACGGACTCCCAGGATTTATGCCGGTATTTTCTGCGATAACTGATGAACTGTATGTTGAAAAAGCAATACTGGCAGAAGAGATAACGCAATTAAATCCTGATGTTGAGCATGCAATCTTAGCGAGATTAAAGGCGTTAGAAATTCAGCAAAATAATAAAATTGAAATTATTTATTGCAGTCATCAAGCCTTAAAACAGATGACCAAAGAGAGTAAAGCGATTGTAAGAACCGGCGAATGTACTCCGTACGCCAATATTATTCTCTGCTCCGGCGTAACCTTCTGAGGTGAATATGCAGCCTTTATTAGCGCTTACAGGCATTGATAAGTCTTTTCCCGGCGTTAAAGCGTTATCCGGCGCCACATTAAATGTTTATCCCGGCCGAGTTATGGCGCTGGTGGGTGAAAATGGTGCCGGTAAATCAACAATGATGAAAGTGCTTACTGGTATTTATCCTAAAGATGCGGGAACTATCACTTATTTAGGCCACGAAGTGGCTTTTCAAGGACCGAAAAGTTCACAAGAAGCGGGTATCGGTATTATTCATCAAGAATTGAATTTAATTCCCGAGCTTACTATTGCAGAAAATATTTTTCTCGGTCGTGAGTTCGTGCGCAGTTTTGGACTGATTGATTGGAAAAAGATGTTTAGCCAAGCTGACAGCCTACTTCAGCGACTTAACCTGCGTTATGACAGCCACAGTTTAATTAGCGATCTCTCTATTGGTGAACAACAGATGGTTGAAATTGCTAAGGTTCTTAGTTTTGAATCCAAAGTTATTATTATGGATGAACCTACCGACGCATTAACCGATACCGAAACAGCCTCATTATTTAAAGTGATTAACGAGCTGAAATCTCAAGGATGCGGAATTGTTTATATTTCTCATCGATTAAAAGAGATTTTTGAGATTTGTGATGATGTGACGGTGTTCCGTGATGGGCAATTTATTGCCGAGAAATCAGTTAGCGAACTGCAAGAAGAGACGCTGATAGAGATGATGGTTGGACGTAAATTAGAAGATCAATATCCACGGATTAACGTACCTGTTGGTAAGCTGCGATTACAAGTTACTGACATCTCTGGCCCTGGTGTAACTCATGCCAGTTTTGAGCTTAAAAGCGGTGAAATCCTAGGAATTTCAGGATTGATGGGCGCTGGGCGCAGTGAATTAATGAAAATTATTTATGGCGCAGCCAAGAAAACGACCGGGGAAATCAAGCTGAATGGTAAAAGTTTAAGTTTAGGGACTCCTCAGGATGGGCTTAATAATGGCATCGTATATATTTCTGAAGATCGAAAACGTGATGGCTTAGTGCTAGGAATGTCGGTTAAAGAGAATATGTCATTGACAGCATTACGTTATTTTAGTCGCTCTGGGGGAACATTAAACCACAAGGAAGAGCAGCAAACCGTGGGTGATTTTATCCGTTTATTTAATATTAAAACGCCATCGATGGATCAGACAATCGGTAATCTTTCCGGTGGGAACCAACAAAAGGTGGCGATTGCTCGAGGATTAATGACACGTCCTAAGGTGCTGATTTTAGATGAGCCTACTCGTGGTGTAGATGTTGGTGCGAAAAAAGAAATTTATCAGCTGATTAATCAATTCAAACAAGAAGGGCTGAGTATTATTCTCGTGTCTTCTGAAATGCCAGAGGTTATGGGAATGAGTGATCGAATTTTGGTTATGCATGAAGGCCATATCAGTGGTGAGTTTGATGCAAAACAGGCCACTCAGGAAGCGTTAATGGCTGCCGCGGTGGGTAAAAAATACGGCTCAGTTCAGGAGTTATCATTATGAGTTCAAATAGCGGGACAGCCTCTAAACGTTGGTTTACAAAAGAATGGCTGATGGAACAAAAATCATTAATCGCTTTATGCGTATTAATTGCTGTGGTTTCGTCTCTGAGCCCTAACTTTTTTACTGTGAATAACTTGTTTAATATTCTCCAGCAAACGTCAGTCAACGCTATTATGGCGGTGGGTATGACGTTAGTGATTTTAACTTCAGGGATTGATTTATCTGTTGGTTCTTTGCTGGCTCTAACCGGTGCTGTGGCCGCTTCAATGGTCGATGCTGATGTTAATGCGCTGGTGGCGGTTGCTGGTGCCTTGGCATTAGGGGCGGGAATTGGTGCCTGTACTGGGATTATTGTTGCTAAAGGTAAAGTGCAGGCATTTATCGCCACGTTAGTGATGATGCTGTTATTGCGTGGGGTAACGCGTGTCTATACGGATGGTAGCCCGATAAATACCGGGTTTAGTGATAATGCCGATTTGTTTGGTTGGTTTGGAATTGGACGTCCTTTGGGTATTCCGACCCCGGTATGGATCATGCTGCTGGTGTTTATTGCCGCATGGTATTTACTGCACCATACTCGTTTAGGTCGTTATATTTACGCATTGGGGGGCAATGAATCTGCGACTCGATTATCCGGTATTAATGTCGACCGAATTAAAATTATCGTTTATGCCCTGTGCGGTTTATTAGCGGCGCTGGCCAGTATTATAGAAGTGGCTCGTTTATCCTCTGCACAACCTATGGCGGGTAATGGCTACGAGTTAGATGCTATTGCCGCCGTAGTTCTCGGCGGGACGAGTTTAGCCGGAGGTAAAGGGCGAATCGTCGGAACATTAATTGGTGCGCTGATCCTCGGATTTTTAAATAATGGGCTCAACCTATTAGGCATCTCTTCCAACTATCAAATGATCGTAAAAGCTGTTGTTATTTTGCTGGCTGTACTTGTTGATAATAAAAAATAACCTTTACCCCTACAGGAATACCCTAATGAAACTTAATAAATTTGCTACTTTATTCTCAGCCGTTGTATTAAGCGCGACAATCAGCGCGAATGCGCTGGCTAAAGATAACATCGCGTTGGTTATTTCAACCTTAAATAATCCATTTTTTGTCACCATGAAAGATAGTGCTCAAAAAGAAGCCGATAAACTGGGATATGAGCTAATTGTCCTTGATTCGCAAGATAATCCAGCTAAAGAGCTGGCTAACGTGCAGGATTTAACTGTGCGTGGTACCAAATTAATGTTGATTAACCCGACTGATTCTGACGCAGTAGGAAATTCTATTTTAATGGCCAATAAAGCCAATATTCCCGTGATCACTTTAGATAGAGCTGCGAATAAAGGTACGGTGGTGAGCCATGTGGCCTCTGATAACCGTATGGGGGGAGAAATGGCCGCTGATTTTATTGCTAGCCAAGTAGGTGAAAATGCCAAGGTTATTCAATTAGAAGGAATTTCAGGAACCTCTGCCGCCCGTGAACGTGGTGAAGGTTTTAATACTGGAGCAAAAGCGCATAAATTTAATATTCTGGCTAGCCAACCCGCTGATTTTGATAGAACTAAAGGCTTAAATGTTATGCAAAACTTGCTGACCGCACATCCTGATGTACAAGCGGTATTTGCTCAGAATGATGAAATGGCTCTGGGCGCGATGCGTGCTATCCAAACATCAGGCAATAACCCAGTTTTAGTGGTTGGTTTTGACGGAACAACTGACGGCATTAAAGTGGTCAAAAGTGGAAAAATGGGCGCAACTATCGCGCAACGTCCAGACCAAATTGGTATTGTAGGTATTCAGATTGCAGACAAAGTACTGAAAGGCGAAAAAGTGGCAGCAACGGTGCCTGTAGAATTAGAACTGATCGTTAAATAAGCTCGCTTAAACTAGACCGCCATTATTTGATGGCGGTCGTACTCAAGGAATAAATGTTATGACAACAGCTAAGCTGGTGGTGTTAGGTAGCATTAATGCTGATCATATTTTAAATATTGATCAGTTCCCTCAACCGGGAGAAACGGTCACAGGGCATCATTATCAGCTCGCTTTCGGCGGTAAGGGGGCAAACCAGGCGGTTGCTGCTGGGCGCAGTGGAGCAAACACCTTATTTATTGCTTGTGTTGGGCAAGATAGTACTGGCGAAAATATCATTAACCAGTTAAAAACAGATAATATTTGTGTTGATTGTATTGATAGTATCAACAGTGAAACTACCGGAATCGCTTTAATTTTCGTCAATCAGCAGGGGGAAAATGTAATAGGCATTAATGCCGGAGCGAATGCACATTTAACTCCAGATAGATTGATGAAATATCAGCATCATATACAACAAAGTTCGGCGTTATTAATGCAATTAGAATCCCCGTTAGAGACAGTTCAGCGGGCTGCTGAAATCGCCAAGCAACATCAAACTCAAATTATTTTAAATCCAGCCCCGGCTCGCGCCTTGCCAGATAGATTACTGGCTTTAATTGATGTCATCACGCCAAATGAAACAGAAGCTGAATTATTGACCGGAATCGCGGTTAACGATCAACAAGGGGCAGCTAAAGCGGCAGCGGCTCTGCATCAAAAAGGAATTGAAAAAGTAATTATTACCTTAGGTGCTCGAGGGGTTTGGTTTAGTCAGCAAGGGCATGAAGGTAAAATTATTGCCGGGTTTAAGGTCAATGCTGTCGATACGATTGCTGCGGGGGATACTTTTAATGGCGCTTATGTGACGGCCATATTAGAAGGTAAATCTGATGAGCAAGCGATTCGTTTTGCCCATGCGGCGGCGGCTATAGCTGTTACGCGCCGGGGTGCTCAACCATCTGTACCTTGGCGTAATGAGATAGATCAGTTTTTATCTGAACAGGATTAATCTGTGGCAACTATGAAAGATGTGGCGCGTGTTGCAGGAGTGTCGACTTCAACCGTTTCACATGTGATCAATAAAAATCGATTTGTCAGCGAAAGTATTATTAAGCGGGTTAATGAAGCTATCGATGCATTAAATTATGCACCTTCCGCGTTAGCTCGTAGCTTAAAAATGAATCGTACCAATACGCTCGGCATGCTACTGACAGCTAGTAATAACCCTTTTTATGCTGAGGTCGTACGAGGTGTAGAACGTAGTTGCTATGAGCGCGGTTATAGTTTAATTCTGTGTAATACAGAAGGGGATTTAAACCGAATGGATCATAGTTTAGAAACCTTATTACAAAAGCGTGTTGATGGCTTGTTAATGATGTGCTCTGAAGTCCAAGGACCTTCACCTGAAATATTAAAGCGATATCCCGCGGTACCAACAGTGATGATGGATTGGTCGCCATACGGTTCTGAGGGCGATATTATTCAGGATAATTCATTGCTTGGTGGAGAGATAGCAACGCGTTATTTAATTGAATCGGGTTTTACTCGTATTGCCTGTATTGCTGGACCACAAGATAAATCACCGGCTCAATACCGATTGCAAGGATTTAAACAAGCGATGAGACAGGCTTCATTAGTGGTGCCTGAAGATTATATTGTGGTCAGTGATTTTGAATTTTCTGGGGGATTTGATGCCATGAATCAATTACTGGATCTTGCTTCGCCACCACAGGCTATTTTTGCTGGTAATGATGCGATGGCGGTAGGTGCATATCAGGCTGCATTTCAGCGCGGTATTTCTATTCCAGATGATATCTCTATTATTGGCTACGATGATATCGATTTAGCATCTTATATGATCCCCCCATTAACTACTATTCATCAAACTAAAGATGAATTAGGTAAATTAGCGGTAGAAAAATTATTGTATCGTTTAGATAACCCAGACAGTGAATCAACTATTTCAGTACTGACGCCCAAATTGATTGAGCGTCAGTCAGTGAAGCGCGATAATTAATTTATTATTAACTGGCTTTAGTCTTAGCTGTTTTGCTTTTAATAAGATTTTGTCCATCTTCTTTATGTAATAGTAAGAAGACAAATGAAGAAAATAGGGTGATCACGCCAACAGTAATAAAGGTATAGTGAAAATCGCTGACCGTATTGCTTTCCGGTTGAGCTTCAAAATAACCTAAGATTGAAGCACTTACGGCAATACCGAAACTAATCGCCAGTTGCTGAGTGACAGCTAACATGCTGTTACCTGAACTGGCGTTATTGTCGGTTAAGTCAGCCAAAGCAATGGTATTCATGGCGGTAAATTGTGTTGACATTACACATCCCAATAAGAACATAGGGATCACAAGCATATAAATAGACATACCCGGTGACTGTAATGAGAATTGAGCTATCATCAAACCAATAATTAAGGTAATCGTAAATAAGGTATTTCGATAGCCAAAACGTGTAAGAATGCCTGTTACTGTAGATTTAGCTAAAATAGACCCAATCGCCATAGGCGCCATAATCATTCCAGCAATGACGGCTTCATAACCAAATCCTACTTGCAGCATTAAAGGTATAAGAAACGGAATACAGCCAGTACCTAAGCGAGTGGCAATATTACCGCTAATACCAATAGTGAATGTCCGCGTTTTAAATAGATTTAACGGGATAATAGGATTTTTAGCCCGACGAGCATGGAATATATAGAGTAGAAGAAGAAATAATCCTCCTAAAATAACTGTATAAGGAATATATCGAGGTAAAGCTCTATTCCCGAACAGGTCAAGACTCACAGATAACATCACTAGCCCAAAGCCAAATAAAATAAAACCTAATAAATCAAACGAGCGTTTCGGCATTTTAAAATCGGGCATATATTTTAGGGCATAAAGAATACCCAAAATACCAATCGGGATATTAATAATAAAAATCCAATGCCAAGTTGCATAGGTAACTAAGATCCCCCCGAGTAATGGACCTAATATTGGCCCAACTAATCCAGGCATAGTGACAAAGTTAAGAATAGGTAATAACTCACTACGTGGATAGGCCCTCAATAATGCTAAGCGTGCAACGGGCATCATCATCGCTCCGCCAATACCTTGAATCACTCGCGATGTGACTAAAAAGGATAATGAGGGCGATAAAGCACATAATAAGGAACCAAAAGAAAATAAAGATACCGCCAGTAAAAATACGCGCCGAGTCCCAAACCGATCTGCAAACCATCCACTCACCGGGATTAGTAATGCGACAGTTAACGTATAGCTAATAACTGCAGATTGCATGGCTAAGGGGGAATGATCTAAACTTTTTGCGATATCAGGTAATGCGGTATTAAGAATAGTCGCATCTAATGATTGCATGAAAAAAGCCATGGCGGCAATCCAAGGCAAACCGGACATGTTTTGAGCTGATTTTAACATTGAATAACCTGTACATATAAGTGATGCGATAAAAGTAACGTTCGCTGATATTTTCTTTCTATCTTTAATTACGTGCGGTTGTTAGTAAATCATGGCAAATAGTAAACGCTTTCTGTGCTTCACCAGCAACGATAGCATTAACTAATTGTTGGTGTGTATCTACTTCTATAACTTCATCTTTAGTTATAGCATCGAAGTAATTTTGATAGGCCGAACGGAATAAGCTGGCGAAAGAAATTAAAAATGGATTACCGCATGAATGATAAATAGCTTGATGAAACTGATAATCAACTTCAATCCAGCGTTGACGTTCAAACTCTTTATCTAGCTGCGCCATTTCCATGGCGAAAAGTTGTAACGTATGTTTTTGCTGTTCTGTGGCATGTAATGCGGCCAAGAAACAAGCCTGTGGCTCAATAGCTAGTCGTACAAAATGAAAATGTTGGATAACATGATTCAAATTATCGCCACTCATCCACCATTTCAGCAGGTCTTGATCTAGATAATTCCAGTTTGCCGAGGGCATAATTCGCGTGCCAATACGTGGACGTGGTAATAGCATACCTTTCGCCGCTAACATTTTGATTGCTTCCCGTATGGCTGTTCGGCTAGCTTGAAATTGCTCGGACAGTTCTAATTCCCCAGGAAGAATACTTTCAGGAGGATAATCACCAAAAAGAATTTTTTTACCTAATTGCTCTGCAATTAAATAAGATAGGTTTTTTTCTGAGGCGATTTTCTGTTCGGTAAATTGCATATTGACTCTCTACTATTACTTTTGACCTTTATCTTACGTTAGATCTTACTTTAGGCACGAGGCTAATACTGCTGAAATAAACTAATTATTACCCAATTAGCTGCATTTTAATTCATTTTGTTGAAAAAAAACGCGAACGATAAATTAATTCAAAAAAACAGTTGCCAGAAAAATCTCATCCCCTATAATGCGCTCCGTTGTCACGACAAACCGGCCGAACGGTTGAGTTTGAAAGTTCCAAAGCGCAGTAAGCGCCTTGAAAAACAGCGGGATGATGGAGGTGATGGTCGAAGTAGTTCGGAAAGAAAGTTGAAAATAAATGCTTGACTTCCTGAATGAAAAGAGTAATATACGCCACCTCGCAACAAGAACCTTAACGAGTTACCTTAAGCCTTGTTGCAACGCTCTTTAACAATTTATCAGACAATCTGTGTGGGCACTCACAAGACACTATCGAAATAAAAAATATTTTTGATTTTAAGTCTTAAAGAGTGACTAACACGTTAATTCATATATGAATAAATGAAGTCAGTTTAATTCTTTGAGCATCAAACTTTAATTGAAGAGTTTGATCATGGCTCAGATTGAACGCTGGCGGCAGGCCTAACACATGCAAGTCGAGCGGTAACAGGAAGAAGCTTGCTTCTTTGCTGACGAGCGGCGGACGGGTGAGTAATGTATGGGGATCTGCCTGACAGAGGGGGATAACTACTGGAAACGGTAGCTAATACCGCATAATCTCTAAGGAGCAAAGCAGGGGACCTTCGGGCCTTGCGCTGTCGGATGAACCCATATGGGATTAGCTAGTAGGTGAGGTAATGGCTCACCTAGGCGACGATCTCTAGCTGGT
Organism: Moellerella wisconsensis; assembly: GCF_022592395.1. NCBI lineage: Bacteria > Pseudomonadati > Pseudomonadota > Gammaproteobacteria > Enterobacterales > Morganellaceae > Moellerella > Moellerella wisconsensis. Next base: position 55,529 of record NZ_CP093242.1, read on the forward strand.
CTGAGAGGATGATCAGCCACACTGGGACTGAGACACGGCCCAGACTCCTACGGGAGGCAGCAGTGGGGAATATTGCACAATGGGCGCAAGCCTGATGCAGCCATGCCGCGTGTATGAAGAAGGCCTTAGGGTTGTAAAGTACTTTCAGTCGGGAGGAAGGCGTTGATATTAATACTATCAGCGATTGACGTTACCGACAGAAGAAGCACCGGCTAACTCCGTGCCAGCAGCCGCGGTAATACGGGGGGTGCAAGCGTTAATCGGAATTACTGGGCGTAAAGCGCACGCAGGCGGTTGATTAAGTTAGATGTGAAATCCCCGGGCTTAACCTGGGAATGGCATCTAAAACTGGTCAGCTAGAGTCTTGTAGAGGGGGGTAGAATTCCATGTGTAGCGGTGAAATGCGTAGAGATGTGGAGGAATACCGGTGGCGAAGGCGGCCCCCTGGACAAAGACTGACGCTCAGGTGCGAAAGCGTGGGGAGCAAACAGGATTAGATACCCTGGTAGTCCACGCTGTAAACGATGTCGATTTGGAGGTTGTTCCCTTGAGGAGTGGCTTCCGGAGCTAACGCGTTAAATCGACCGCCTGGGGAGTACGGCCGCAAGGTTAAAACTCAAATGAATTGACGGGGGCCCGCACAAGCGGTGGAGCATGTGGTTTAATTCGATGCAACGCGAAGAACCTTACCTACTCTTGACATCCAGAGAATTTAGCAGAGATGCTTTAGTGCCTTCGGGAACTCTGAGACAGGTGCTGCATGGCTGTCGTCAGCTCGTGTTGTGAAATGTTGGGTTAAGTCCCGCAACGAGCGCAACCCTTATCCTTTGTTGCCAGCACGTAATGGTGGGAACTCAAGGGAGACTGCCGGTGATAAACCGGAGGAAGGTGGGGATGACGTCAAGTCATCATGGCCCTTACGAGTAGGGCTACACACGTGCTACAATGGCGCATACAAAGAGAAGCGAACTCGCGAGAGCCAGCGGAACTCATAAAGTGCGTCGTAGTCCGGATTGGAGTCTGCAACTCGACTCCATGAAGTCGGAATCGCTAGTAATCGTAGATCAGAATGCTACGGTGAATACGTTCCCGGGCCTTGTACACACCGCCCGTCACACCATGGGAGTGGGTTGCAAAAGAAGTAGGTAGCTTAACCTTCGGGGGGGCGCTTACCACTTTGTGATTCATGACTGGGGTGAAGTCGTAACAAGGTAACCGTAGGGGAACCTGCGGTTGGATCACCTCCTTACCTAAATTCGAAGTTGAATGTGAAGTGCTCACACAGATTGTCTGATAGAAAAGTAGAGCAAATGGTATCAATAGGCTTGTAGCTCAGGTGGTTAGAGCGCACCCCTGATAAGGGTGAGGTCGGTGGTTCAAGTCCACTCAGGCCTACCAAAATCGAATAATGCGGTGTTGAGTTCGTTGGTTTACATTGTAAACACAATGAGGATTCGCTGACTGAGTTCGATTTAGCTTTTTATAACGATTAATAACCGTTATTAGGTACTGTTATACTTGTTATGGGGCTATAGCTCAGCTGGGAGAGCGCCTGCCTTGCACGCAGGAGGTCAGCGGTTCGATCCCGCTTAGCTCCACCATAACAATTGCTCGTTAAATAATGATTAAGCTGACTTATTGAGTCGGCTTAACAATTATGCTCTTTAATAATCTGGAACAAGCTGAAAATTGAAAACAACGGTATTCTTTGTCGAAAGAATACCAGAGTCTCTCAAAATACTCAGACCCCAAGGTTTTATCGCTGTGCTTGCAGTGATAAAAGACACCTTCGGGTTGTGAGGTTAAGCGAATAAGCGTACACGGTGGATGCCTAGGCAGTCAGAGGCGATGAAGGACGTGCTAATCTGCGAAAAGCGTCGGTGAGCTGATATGAAGCGTTATTAGCCGACGATGTCCGAATGGGGAAACCCGGTGCACTTTGGTGCATCATCATTTAGTGAATACATAGCTAAATGAAGCGAACCGAGGGAACTGAAACATCTCAGTACCTCGAGGAAAAGAAATCAACCGAGATTCCCCTAGTAGCGGCGAGCGAACGGGGAGCAGCCCAGAACCAACATCAACGCTAGCATTAAGAGAACAGTCTGGAAAGTCTGGCAGTAAAGGGTGATAGCCCCGTATCTGAAAATGTTAGTGTTGTGAGTTCGACGAGTAGGGCGGGACACGTGTTATCCTGTCTGAATATGGGGGGACCATCCTCCAAGGCTAAATACTCCTGACTGACCGATAGTGAACCAGTACCGTGAGGGAAAGGCGAAAAGAACCCCGGCGAGGGGAGTGAAATAGAACCTGAAACCGTGTACGTACAAGCAGTGGGAGCCTTGATTTATCAGGGTGACTGCGTACCTTTTGTATAATGGGTCAGCGACTTATATTCTGTAGCAAGGTTAACCGAATAGGGGAGCCGTAGGGAAACCGAGTCTTAACTGGGCGAATGAGTTGCAGGGTATAGACCCGAAACCCGGTGATCTAGCCATGGGCAGGTTGAAGGTTGGGTAACACTAACTGGAGGACCGAACCGACTAATGTTGAAAAATTAGCGGATGACTTGTGGCTGGGGGTGAAAGGCCAATCAAACCGGGAGATAGCTGGTTCTCCCCGAAAGCTATTTAGGTAGCGCCTCGTGAATTCATCTTCGGGGGTAGAGCACTGTTTCGACTAGGGGGTCATCCCGACTTACCAACTCGATGCAAACTACGAATACCGAAGAATGTTATCACGGGAGACACACGGCGGGTGCTAACGTTCGTCGTGAAGAGGGAAACAACCCAGACCGCCAGCTAAGGTCCCAAAGTCATAGTTAAGTGGGAAACGAAGTGGAAAGGCTCAGACAGCCAGGATGTTGGCTTAGAAGCAGCCATCATTTAAAGAAAGCGTAATAGCTCACTGGTCGAGTCGGTCTGCGCGGAAGATGTAACGGGGCTAAACTATGCACCGAAGCTGCGGCAGCGATATTTAAATATTGTTGGGTAGGGGAGCGTTCTGTAAGCCTGCGAAGGTGTGCTGTGAGGCATGCTGGAGGTATCAGAAGTGCGAATGCTGACATAAGTAACGATAATGCGGGTGAAAAACCCGCACGCCGGAAGACCAAGGGTTCCTGTCCAACGTTAATCGGGGCAGGGTGAGTCGACCCCTAAGGCGAGGCTGAAAAGCGTAGTCGATGGGCAACGGGTTAATATTCCCGTACTGGTGATAATTGCGATGGGGGGACGGAGAAGGCTAAGTTAGCTGGGCGACGGTTGTCCCGGTTTAAGGATGTAGGTGGGTGAATTAGGCAAATCCGGTTCACTATACACTGAGGTCTGATGACGAGTCACTACGGTGATGAAGTAACTGATGCCATGCTTCCAGGAAAAGCCTCTAAGCTCTAGATTATCATTAATCGTACCCCAAACCGACACAGGTGGTCAGGTAGAGAATACTAAGGCGCTTGAGAGAACTCGGGTGAAGGAACTAGGCAAAATGGTGCCGTAACTTCGGGAGAAGGCACGCTGGCGCTAGGTGAAGTGATTTACTCACGGAGCTGAAGCCAGTCGCAGATACCAGCTGGCTGCAACTGTTTATTAAAAACACAGCACTGTGCAAACACGAAAGTGGACGTATACGGTGTGACGCCTGCCCGGTGCTGGAAGGTTAATTGATGGGGTTAGCGTAAGCGAAGCTCTTGATCGAAGCCCCAGTAAACGGCGGCCGTAACTATAACGGTCCTAAGGTAGCGAAATTCCTTGTCGGGTAAGTTCCGACCTGCACGAATGGCGTAATGATGGCCAGGCTGTCTCCACCCGAGACTCAGTGAAATTGAACTCGCTGTGAAGATGCAGTGTACCCGCGGCAAGACGGAAAGACCCCGTGAACCTTTACTATAGCTTGACACTGAACATTGAGCCTTGATGTGTAGGATAGGTGGGAGGCTTTGAAGTGTGGACGCCAGTCTGCATGGAGCCAACCTTGAAATACCACCCTTTAATGTTTGATGTTCTAACGTAGACCCATTATCTGGGTTGCGGACAGTGTCTGGTGGGTAGTTTGACTGGGGCGGTCTCCTCCCAAAGAGTAACGGAGGAGCACGAAGGTTAGCTAATCACGGTCGGACATCGTGAGGTTAGTGCAATGGCATAAGCTAGCTTGACTGCGAGAGTGACGGCTCGAGCAGGTACGAAAGTAGGTCATAGTGATCCGGTGGTTCTGAATGGAAGGGCCATCGCTCAACGGATAAAAGGTACTCCGGGGATAACAGGCTGATACCGCCCAAGAGTTCATATCGACGGCGGTGTTTGGCACCTCGATGTCGGCTCATCACATCCTGGGGCTGAAGTAGGTCCCAAGGGTACGGCTGTTCGCCGTTTAAAGTGGTACGCGAGCTGGGTTTAGAACGTCGTGAGACAGTTCGGTCCCTATCTGCCGTGGGCGTTGGAAGATTGAAAGGGGCTGCTCCTAGTACGAGAGGACCGGAGTGGACGCACCACTGGTGTTCGGGTTGTCATGCCAATGGCATTGCCCGGTAGCTAAGTGCGGAAGAGATAACCGCTGAAAGCATCTAAGCGGGAAACTTGCCTTGAGATGAGTCTTCCCTGACTCCTTGAGAGTCCTGAAGGAACGTTTAAGACTAAGACGTTGATAGGCTGGGTGTGTAAGCGGTGCGAGCCGTTGAGCTAACCAGTACTAATGAACCGAGAGGCTTAACCTTACAACACCGAAGGTGTTTTAGAGAGACACTGAATGATTTAGCGATTTATTTTGGTGAATAACGAAATAATGAGATAAATCAGGAAAGAATATTGTTTAAAATGACAGCTTGTTCAAGATTAAAGTTAATGTGATGGAAGCCGGAAGGTGACATCATGTTGACAGACAGAATATGTCTGGCGGCGATAGCGCGGTGGTCCCACCTGACCCCATGCCGAACTCAGAAGTGAAACGCCGTAGCGCCGATGGTAGTGTGGGGTCTCCCCATGTGAGAGTAGGGAACTGCCAGACTTTAATAAAGACGAAGAAGCCACCCAATAGGGTGGCTTTTTTGCGTCTATTATTTCTGTGCTAAAGTTCTGTATGTAACATTATTTTCTTATATGCTTTAATTAATTATCTGATGATTATAAGTGGATTTATTTATATTCGGTCTATATTCAGTCAGATTTACATCAGGCTTGTAGAAAGTTATTCCTTACTCCCCCTGTATTCATATAAGTAAAAACTGAGCACAAAGATCCTTTTAAAAAACAGCTTTCCTTGATAGTGAAAAATCATGCCACTTAATACAATTGATTGAAATTTCTGATAAAAAGCCATATTGTACTCGGTTATGTGGCATATGTTTTTTAGGTTTTTAAATGTTCTGCTTATATGAAAAATGAGTTTTTAACAAAATGTGGAATTATATTTCGCAAAAATTTAGTTAATATCTGTGAATATTAGAAGTTAGATATTGAGCAATACTGATAATTGACAATATAGGGTAAGAGCGAGGTTGTGGGATGCTACTATCTATTAAATAAAATTAACTAACCTGAACTCGGTTTAAGCCATAACTCGAAGTCCTATTTTTAGGTATTTGATTGCTTCAGTGATGGCTTATTTGGTTTCAGACAATAAGCGACTAAACTACCCAGTAAATTCAGTATAAAACAGTGTAAACTTCTATGACTCGAATGCTCAATTTGAATAATATTTTTTAACGGGTTATTAATTGTTCCAATAAGAAATCGTTTAGTTAACATCGCTCTATCCCAAGCTGCTAACAGTTTTGGCTTCATGTTTTTACGATGTCCTGTGATCAACGTTATCCCGTCCATTTCTAAATCTTCCGCTAAGGCTTGGGCAATGTAACCTTTATCGGCATAAAGTTTATTTAAACGTCGTTTTTATAAGCCTCGAACTGGCGTTCTATCATCAATATTTGCGGGCGTTAGCTTAGCCGCGACAATTTCACCCAGAAGATTCACGATTAAATGTAATTTATCCGTAAAACCAACCCATCGAACCTTTTCCTCTCGCTGTCCGTATCGTTAAAAACTTTATGACTAGATATCCGCAAGTTATGGCATACTTTTAGATTCGTTGAATCAATAAATTCGATACCTGTTGGCTGACCTTTAACATGAGTAAAAAAGGAACTTAATGGCACTAAAACGGTTGGCATGACGTCAAGAAAACGGGGGGAGCTCAATAAGGTTGGAAACTTTTTTTGTGGTATATCGCAATGAATCCAAAGTAAAATGATTAAAATTACGCTGATGAGATAAATGTAAATGAAAGGCGATGATAATAGTGATTATCTCACTCGTACTCATGCGACCTTGACGTAAAAACTGGTGTTCACCACTTTTGCGGATGCTTATTTTGGTGATTGGGCGTTAAGGATTACATTTTTCTCTGAGGGTAATTTTTGGTAATCCAAAATATTTTTATTGCCATCTAATACTCTGATGGGTGTATTACCGTTAAAACACGTTCTTAATGCTGAATAACATGTTTGCTTATGTTCTTTATGAATAATACCGAGCCAGTCACTAATAAGAAAATAATTATTAGCGGTACTAACTGGATGATCGATATTGCCTATTTTTCTTTTTTGTTGATTTATTTTATCACTGTACCAGATTAATAAGGGAATTTGATAAGCTTCTTTTTTAGTTTTATTAACACCATGGTGATATCTAATATCGCCATTATTATCTATGCGCTGTAAGGCATGGTCAGAAAAATATAAAATAGATGCTTTCTGTTGATCGACTTTATTGATGATGTTACCGATAATACTATCAGTATAAGCGATTGAGCTGTCATAACAGTTATCATCTTGATTATCACCATAATGTTGTAATCTCTTCTCAGGAAAGCGATTACATGCCGGCTCATGGCTGCCATATAAGTGAAGAACAATCAGCTTTTTACCTTTCTCTTGTAGCGCATTATCCAGATAAGGGAGTAAGTCTTCATCATAAGTGATGGTATTTTGCCAACGGCTATTTTGTGATTTATGGGCGATAGCTGAGATTAAACTGGTGCTTTTTCCTGCTTTACCTTGGTTACTAAACCAAAAGGTTTTAAAGCCAGCATGGTTAGCTAAGCTGATGATATTATCCGCATAGTAGCTTTTATCATTCAGTTGTTCATATTGTATATTAGACAATGAGATTGGAACTGATAGTAAGGTGACTGGTGCAGGAGAGATCGCTTGTGTGAATAATAAGATATTATTTTTTTGATTAACCAGATTTGGTGTATTAGGGTGTTGATAACCATATATTTGCATATGATCACGACGAGAAGATTCACCAATAATTAGAATATAAGTCTCTATATCAGTATCATTTTTTTGATATTTATAATTGATATTAATATTAGCTATTTTTTTTATTTGTCGTACATCATGGAGTGATCTTACCATCGCTGAGGCATTATAAAATGGTGTACCCATAAAAAAGTGTTCAGTAGCAATTAGATTATTTTTTTGATCTTTACCCATAGCATAATAATCAATAAAAATTAAAGGTAAAAAACCAATAAGAAGAATCAGACCATATTTACCTTGTTGGTTGCTGGTATAAAATGATAACCATCTTACTGATAAGTAATAAATTAAGCTCATACAAATAAAAAATAAAATATAATATTTATTATATGAGAGCATACCCGCAGCTTCGCTGCTATTGGTATTAATTACAGTTTCGGCAATCGTTGAAGAAAAACCAATATCATGCTCTTTATAGAAGAAAAAAGAGGTTGAAAGATTTAATGCCCACAGTAACGCGGCGAAGACTGTATATATTTTTCCTATTTTAAATTTATAAAACCAAGCTGATGATATAACAAGTAATAGCCCTGATATTGTCATTTTTATTTTATATTCAATAGCTAAGTCACCAGAAAGAAACACTGGTAATATTGTGATAATAGACAATACTAGAAAAATATATATTTTAGGCATATATGATGATGGTAATTCCTTTGAACAAGATTGTGAGTAAAACATTAACTAATTTTTATTACAATGCTTTTGGACTCGGAAAAACTCTGAAAGTATAAAATCATTAATAGAAAAAACCAATAAGTAATATTTAGATAATATTATCAATTAGTTATGTTTTTTTCGTGGAGTGTAAAGTTAAGCAGGTTTTATTGGAGATTTATTTTTATGGGCAATGAAGCGCATTTATGCGCTTCATTGTTCCCGCTAAATTAAATTTCAGTAACAGGAGCCTGTTGTTGAAATGAGGTATATTAGTGAGATTTTCCTTGCTCTGCGCCTAAACCAATCTGAGAACGTATAAATTGCTCTCTAAATTTCTCTTTTTCTGCTTTTCCTTGCGACGAATTATCGGTTATTGAGAATAGCCAAGAAGCGAAAAATGCCACAATCATTGAAAATAAAGCTGGATATTCATAGGGATAGATCGGTTTTTCGTGATGAAGTATACCGACCCAAATTGTTGGTCCAAGGATCATCAATATTACCGCTGTACTTAATCCTAACCAGCCCCCAGCCAGAGCTCCTCGAGTTGTTAGCCCTTTCCAATACATTGAAAGCAATATAATTGGAAAGTTACAACTGGCTGCGATAGAGAAAGCTAAGCCAACCATAAAGGCAATATTTTGCTTTTCAAATAAAACTCCTAGCCCGATAGCGACAATACCGAGGATCACTACGGTAATTTTAGAGACTCTGAGTTCGTCTTTTTCGTTGGCCCTGCCTTCTTTTATCGCCATGGCATATAAATCATGCGAGACCGCAGATGCACCTGCAAGAGTTAATCCAGCGACGACGGCGAGAATTGTTGCGAAGGCGACTGCAGAAATAAAACCGAGGAATAAATTACCGCCAACCGCATCAGCAAGGTGAACTGCCGCCATATTGGTGCCGCCGATTAATGCGCCTGCTGCATCTTTAAATTGGGGATTAGAACTGACGAGAACAATAGCGCCAAAGCCAATAATAAAGGTCAGAATGTAGAAGTAACCAATAAATCCAGTCGCATAGAATACGCTTTTTCGAGCTTCTTTAGCATTACTGACAGTGAAGAAACGCATAATAATATGTGGTAGCCCCGCAGTACCAAACATTAATGCCAGCCCAAGAGACAGCGCAGAGATAGGGTCGGAAACCAATCCGCCTGGACTCATAATTGATTGGCCATTTTTATGTATTTCAACGGCTTGCTTAAATAAAGTATTAAAGTTGAAATCGGCATATTTCATGACCATGATCGCCATGAAGGTTGCTCCGGCTAGCAATAATATCGCTTTGATTATTTGTACCCATGTGGTGGCTAGCATCCCCCCGAAGAGTACATACATGACCATTAATATACCGACGATAATTACGGCGACGAGATAATCTAAGCCGAATAACAGTTCAATTAGTTTTCCGGCTCCAACCATTTGAGCAATCAGATAAAGCGCAACGACAACTAATGAGCCGACAGCGGAAAGAATACGAATAGGGCGTTGTTTTAAACGGTAGGAAGCAACATCGGCAAAAGTATAACGTCCCAGATTGCGTAGACGTTCTGCAATCAGAAATAAAATAATTGGCCAGCCAATCAAAAAACCGATTGAGTAGATTAAGCCATCATATCCAGAGGTATATACCAGGGCTGAAATTCCCAAGAATGATGCGGCAGACATAAAATCACCAGCAATAGCCATACCATTTTGAAATCCGGTTATTTTACCCCCTGCAGTATAATAATCGGTACGTGAACGGGTTCTTTTTGATGCCCAATAGGTAATATAAAGTGTGAACCCGACAAAGATCATAAACATAATGATCGCTTGAATATTAACGGGTTGACGCTCAACATCACCTGTTAGTGCTTCTGCATTCACCATTACTGGTGTCAATGCCAGCAGTATCAGAAGGAGTTTTGTCATTTTTTTACCTCGCTAAGAATTTCACTCGTGAGGCGGTCGTATTCACCATTAGCCCGAATAACATATAGTCCGGTTAAAATAAATGAAATTACGATTAGCCCAACGCCAACGGGAATACCACGGGTAATATATGAACCTGCTGATATGGGTGTCCCTAGCCAACTAGGATCAAAGGCAATAAGAAAGATAAAACTGACATACAGCACTAATGTGATGAGGGATAGTGACCATGAAAAACGACTGCGTTTTTTGACCAATTCTTTGAAGCGAGGGTTATTTTCTATCTCTTGATAAACAGTATCATTCATCAGAGTTTCTCCTCTGTTATTTTTTATCGGTGAGGTTGTATAGGCCACTTTTCAGTAGCCTATAGTGTATTATTGATAATAAATAGTGGAATATGTGTACTCGGTGGTATCTATGGCATGGCGTTATGGCATGTTCATGGACTGTTTTTCTTCTAATAATTTTTCAACCACACTTGGATCGGCTAATGTCGATGTATCCCCAAGATTGCTGGTATCGCCGGTCGCAATTTTACGCAAGATGCGGCGCATAATTTTACCGGAGCGGGTTTTAGGCAGTGAATCTGTCCAGTGAAGAATATCTGGCGTTGCGATTGGGCCAATTTCTTTGCGTACCCACTGGCGAACATCAGCATAGAGCTCAGGGGAGGGTTCTTCGCCATGATTTAAAGTGACGTAGGCATAAATAGCTTGTCCTTTAATATTATGAGGAATACCTACAACCGCTGCTTCTGCAATTTTAGGGTGAGAGACCAAAGCAGATTCAATTTCTGCGGTACCTAATCGATGCCCTGAGATATTCAGTACATCATCAACTCGGCCGGTAATCCAATAATAGCCTTCATCATCGCGACGGGCGCCATCCCCACTGAAATACATACCTTTAAAAGTTGAAAAATAGGTTTGTTCGAAACGATCGTGATCACCATAAAGTGTTCGAGCTTGACCGGGCCAAGAATCAACAATGACTAAGTTTCCTTCTTGTGCGCCTTCAATAATTTCGCCCATATTATCCACGAGTGCTGGACGTACGCCAAAAAATGGCAGCGTCGCAGAGCCGGGTTTTAAGGCGATAGCACCGGGTAATGGGGTTATCATAAAGCCACCGGTTTCTGTCTGCCACCATGTATCTACTATTGGGCAGCGACTATTACCGATTTTTTTATAGAACCATTCCCATGCTTCAGGATTGATTGGTTCCCCTACGGAGCCTAATATCCGTAGAGAGTTTCTGTCTGTGCCTTCGATTGCTTTATCACCTTCTGCCATTAATGCGCGGATGGCGGTTGGAGCGGTATATAGGATATTCACTTGATGTTTATCCACAATTTGGCTCATGCGATTAACAGCAGGATAATTAGGGACACCTTCAAACATTAGCGTTTTAGCGCCGTTCGATAACGGTCCGTAGAGCAGATAGCTATGGCCGGTAACCCAGCCGACATCGGCGGTACACCAGTAGACCTCATCATCATGATAATCAAAGGTATATTTAAAGGTTAGCGAGGCATAAACTAAATATCCTCCCGTCGTGTGTAATACGCCTTTAGGTTTCCCTGTTGAGCCTGAAGTATAGAGAATAAATAGGGGATCTTCGGCATTCATTTCTTCCGCCGGACAGTCATTGCTGGCATTTTGCATCAGTTCATGCCACCACAAGTCGCGCCCATTAACCCAATTTTTTTGGTTACCGGTGCGACGATAAACGATGACATTTGAAATTGTGGTGATTTGAGGATTGAGTAAGGCATCGTCGACATTTTTTTTCAATGGAATACTTCTACCAGCACGAAGACCTTCATCGGCAGTAATCACTAATTTTGCTTTACAATCAATGATTCGGCCCGAAACTGCTTCAGGAGAAAACCCGGCAAAAATAACGGTATGAATCGCTCCGATACGAGCACAAGCTAACATAGCTACTGCTGCTTCTGGCACCATTGGCATATAGATAGCAACTACATCGCCTTTTTGAATACCGCACTGTTTTAATACATTGGCAAAGCGACATACCTCAGTATGAAGTTCACGATAGGTAATATTTTTAGAGTGAGAAGGGTCATCGCCTTCCCAAATGATGGCGGTATGATCGCCTCGTTGACTCAAATGACGATCAAGACAGTTAGCGCTTAAATTTAAAGTACCATCTTCGAACCAGCGGATATTAATATGGCCGGGATCAAAAGAGGTATTTTTTACCCGAGTGTAGGGCTTAATCCAATCAATAATTTTTCCTTTTTCTCCCCAGAACGCGTCGGGATCTTGCAGGGATAATTGATATTCGTCATGGTACTGTTGTTCGGTTATCAGGGCGTTATTGATAATGTCAGCTGAGATCGGATGCTTAGTTATTTTTGTCATATTTTTATCTCCTTTCGGATGTTAATAGTATGTCAAAAAATAGTTAACTAAAGCTGTAATTAAGAATTTGTTTTTATTTTGAGCGGAAGATCACGTATTAAATGTACCGATATTCTCAGATTAAACATTTAGTGCGCAATAACGGGGTGGTGTATAACGCTATTAATTTTAAATTAATTAGCTTACTTTTTAGGTTTGTGTGGATTATTTATATATGTATCACTGAATTAGACCGTAAATTTAGTTGACTTATAAACCCACAATACCATTATGGATATGATAATGATTTTCATTAATGTTAAAATCACTATAATGACAATTGACTCACAGAATATAAAAATTTACTAAGATGTAAATTGATATATTCAAAACATTTGGATTGATGTTCGTTTTCAATTTGGAATATCAAGGGTTATAAGTTACTGGAGACAATTATATGAGCTATACATTACCTGCTTTACCTTACGCTTACGATGCGCTGGAACCCCATTTTGATAAGCAAACAATGGAAATCCATCATACTAAACATCATCAAACCTATGTAAATAATACGAATACGGCATTAGAATCATTACCTGAACTTGCGGGTATGGACATTGATGAGTTAGTTAAAAATCTGGATAAAGTTCCTGCAGATAAGCGTACTTTTTTACGCAATAATGCGGGTGGGCACTCAAATCACAGTTTTTTCTGGAAAGGCTTGAAATTAGGCACTGAATTGAAGGGTGCATTAAAACAAGCTATTGAACGTGATTTTGGCAGTGTTGATGAATTTAAAGCTAAATTTGAAGCCGCAGCAGCCACCCGTTTTGGTTCAGGTTGGGCATGGTTAGTATTGAATGATGCCGGTAAATTAGCCATTGTTTCTACCGCGAATCAAGATAGCCCATTAATGGGTGAGGCTATTTCTGGCGTATCAGGTTATCCGATCATCGGTTTAGATGTTTGGGAGCACGCCTATTATCTGAAATATCAAAATCGTCGTCCTGACTATATTAAAGCCTTCTGGTCAGTAGTTAACTGGGATGAAGCAGCTAAACGCTTTGATGCCAAATAATTAGCCCGATTAATTATAAATATTTTTGCATGGCTGAGCTTTTTAGCCATGCATTTTTAATTAATAAATTAACGTTCTACTCTATAATCCAGTCTAAAAATCCCATTATATCCTAAACTTAATTAACCTCGTTGTTATCTTCGATGCCTTTCTTTATGCTCTCATTCTCAACGTTATTTTGATGTCGTTTGGAGACTAATTAATGGAGTATCATCCTCAAGTCTTTATCGGAAAAGTTCAACCTACAGGGCATTGCGGTAACAGTGGAATAGATAAACATCAAGTCGGGGGATTACTGCAATTATTACCTCTGGGTCTTGCGGGAGATGAGCAAGCTGAAAAAAAATTTCATGGGGGACCCGATAGAGCGCTTTGCCAATATCCGGCCGAACATTATCATTATTGGAGCCAATGCTACCCTGAGTTAATTGATTTATTTATCGCGCCTGCATTTGGTGAAAATCTATCTACAACTGGTATGAATGAAGAGAATGTCTTTATTGGGGATATTTATCGCTGGGGAGACGGGATGATCCAAGTGACTCAACCACGTTCACCCTGTTATAAACTGAATCGAATGACCGGATTAGAAAATTTCTCATTAACCTTACAAAATAGCGGTCGTTGTGGATGGTTATATCGCGTTATAAAAGGTGGTTCTGTTAGCGAAAATGCTTCATTACAGCTGCTGAGTCGTAATAGTGATGTTTCAGTCAAAGAGGCTATCGCCATTGCTTTTCATCTGCCTTTCGATATGAGTCTGTATCGGCGGTTACTTTCTGCGAGTGGATTATCCGCTAGTTGGAGTTATACCATGCAGAAGCGTATTGAAGATAAGCGCATTGAAGATTTTAATCGTCGCTTATTCGGCCACGATTAAGGATGAAATAATCTCTAACACGATTTGACGATCAGGCTATTTTACTAAGATCAGCCATTAAAATATCATGATCGCCCGTGATCAAGTGGTGTTTGTGGAACCATTTTAATCAGGCAAGAATGTTATTAGAAATCAGTTGATGAAGAATTGATTAATGTGGAATAATTTATTCGCCACAGCTTATTAGTTTTTAACCATAGATCATTTAGTTCTTAACCATAGAGCATGAGCGCGGATAAAAAATAATAAAATAAAAACAGGCCACTCTAATAGGAGTCGCCTGTTAGCGTTTAACTCAAAATATCTTACGGCTGATAATATTAAGTCAGAAAAATTATGGGCGTTTTACGAAACCGATAACATCATAGACTTTGTCTAGTGTTTTCTGAGCTTGTTGTGCGGCTTTATCTGCGCCGTCAGCCATAATTTTATTCAATAGTGCTTCATCGTTACGGAAATGATGATAGCGCTCTTGTAAGCTTGTTAGCATTTCTGCCACGGCATCAGCAACAGCACCTTTAAGATGGCCATACATTTGACCCGCAAATTCAGTTTCTAATTGCTCGATGGTTTTATTGGTAATACCCGCCAGAATATCCAGCAGATTAGATACACCTGGTTTATTTTCTAAATCATAACGTACACAAGGTGGCTCTTCTGAATCGGTCACTGCACGTTTGATTTTTTTCGCTGCAGATTTAGGGTCTTCTAATAATGTAATCACGTTATTACGATTATCATCAGATTTAGACATTTTTTTGTTGGGATCTTGTAGTGCCATAACGCGAGCACCGCCTTTAGGAATAAAAGGCTCTGGCACGGTAAATACCTCACCATAAATAGCATTAAAACGCTGAGCAATATCACGGCTCAATTCTAAATGCTGTTTTTGGTCGATACCTACTGGGACTTGATTGGTTTGATAAATCAGGATATCTGCTGCCATCAGGACAGGATAATCGAATAATCCCGCATTGATATTCTCAGAATGGCGAGATGATTTATCTTTAAATTGAGTCATACGGCTCAATTCACCAAAATAAGTGTAGCAGTTTAATGCCCAGCCTAATTGAGCATGCTGTGGGACATGTGACTGAACAAAAATAGTACTTTTATTTGGGTCGATGCCACAGGCCAGATAAAGTGCAAGAGTATCTAAAGTCCGTTGACGCAGTTGCGTTGGGTCTTGGCGCACAGTAATTGCATGTTGGTCAACAATACAGTAGATACAGTCGTAATCATCTTGCATCTGTGCCCACTGACGTAACGCTCCCATATAGTTACCAATAGTTAATTCACCAGAAGGCTGAGCACCGCTGAATACGATAGGTTTCTGGGCTGGTTTTGCAGTGGGATCACTCATTTTATATGTCCTTAATTTTTAGAAGATGATAAACCAATCGTAGCAATCAGGTCTGAAAAGTGCGTTAAAACGCAGTCAGGCTCACTGAGTGCGATTGATTCACCATAGTTATAACCATAGGTCATCCCCACACAGGGACAGCCAGCAGCTTGTGCTGCAAGAATATCATTACGGGAATCACCAACAAAAAGCAATTCTTCTTTGCGTAACCCAAAAGTACCCATGGTCAGATATAACGGTGCAGGATGAGGTTTTTTTTGTTTGACATCGTCGCCGCCCAAGACTAATGAAAAATAGCTATCTATAGCCAATTTTTTGAGTAATGGAGCAATGAATACGGTTGGTTTATTGGTCACGATGGCTAATGGTACTGGATGTTTGGCGAGCTCAGCTAAGGTTTCTTTTACCTTAGGGAACAGTTTGCTACCGGTTGTCACTGAAACAGCATAATATTTATCAAAACTATCACGCGTTGCTTGTTGCAGCTCCGGTGTAATTTCTGCCCCTGCCCATTTAAGCGCTCGTTCCACCATAATATCTGCGCCATTACCAACCCAGATAGAAACGCGTTCTTTACCTGCCGCCGGGTAACCTTGTTCAACTAGCGCTTTATCTAATGCTTCAGATAAGCCTCCGGCACTATCGACTAGAGTACCGTCAAGATCGAAAGCTATTGCTTTGATATTTTTTAATATGTTATCTGTCATCGTGACACCTTCTGTAGTTCTTTACGCATATCATCAATGACGGTTTTATAGTCAGGCTGACCAAAGATAGCTGAGCCTGCAACAAAAGTATCTGCTCCAGCTTGAGCAACTTCGGCAATATTTTCTACTTTAATCCCGCCATCAACTTGAAGACGAATATTATACCCACTCTCATCGATCAGTTTACGGACTTGACGCAACTTATGCAGCGTTTGAGGTATAAACGATTGACCGCCAAAACCTGGATTGACTGACATTAACAGGATCATATCGAGTTTATCCATGACATACTCAAGGCAACTTAGTGGTGTGGCTGGATTGAGAACCAAACCTGCAGTGCAACCGTGCTCTTTGATCAGCTGTAATGTACGGTCAATATGTTCGCTGGCTTCAGCATGAAAGCTAATATGACTCGCCCCCGCTTTAGCAAAATCAGGAACAATACGATCAACCGGTTTAACCATCAAATGGACATCGATTGGCGCGGTAATTCCGTAATCCCGTAGCGCCTTACAAATTGGAGCACCGAAAGTTAGATTAGGGACGTAATGATTATCCATAACATCAAAATGGACAGTATCAGCACCGGCTGCCAGTACTTTAGCTGTATCTTCGCCTAATCTTGCAAAGTCAGCAGATAAAATAGATGGGGCAATCAGAAAATCTTTCATTATCGTCTCCAATTATTATTCGGCTACTCATTACCCTATTAATTACTCGGCGATGAGGTCGTTATTTATCGAGCAGCTCTATTTTCGTTTTATACCGATGGTTACTTTTATACAAAGCAAGTAACTCATTGACTTTATTGCGATTTAATATATTGCTGCTAATCGTTCGGCGGACCTTAACAATATGCAGTTTCGCTTGATGATACCACTCTCGCGTTGCGGGGGTATCATGGTTTGAAATCAGAACTGGAATTTTGCGGTCTGATGACAAGTAATAGGCTAACTGAGCTAAGTTCTGCTGTTCAAGAGCACTGAAGCTGTTGGTATGATAAGCGGTAAAATTCGCAGTTTCAGATAATGGTGCATACGGTGGATCACAATAGATAACCGAGCCAGATTGTGCTGAAAGCAGTGTATCGCGATAATTTTGTGTTACAAAAATCGCATTTTGTGACTTTTCCGCAAACCACAATAATTCATCTTCTGGAAAATAAGGTTTTTTATAACGACCAAAAGGGACGTTAAATTCACCTCGCGAATTATATCGACATAGACCGTTATAGCAGTGGCGGTTTAGATACAGAAAAAGTACGCTACGACGTATAGGGTCTTGAGATAGATTAAATTCAGAACGCATTAAATAATATTGTTCTGAAGTATTAAATTCAGGCGTAAAGACAGCTCGAACTTGTTCGATAAAATCGTCTGTACGGAATTTTACTGTGTTGTATAGATTGATCAGGTCACTGTTAATATCAGCCAGAATATAGGAATCATAGCTGGTATTCAAAAATACAGAGCCTGCACCAACAAAGGGTTCAATCAGGCAATCACCCTCAGGAAGATGTTGTTTTATATCATCAACCAGAGGGTATTTACCGCCTGCCCATTTTAAGAAAGCGCGTCTTTTTTTCATGCCGTCAAATAGTTACGAACGTTTAGAGTAAATACTGAGTACTCTGTCAGGACAGCATAGTAGTGCGCCCACGTTAAAAGATGATTATTTTTTCTGATCTTGTTGGACTTGTTTCATATTTCTTACCCACGGTTTTTTGGCTTGAACCGCGCTTGGTAAAGTAGCGATAGCCCTTTTCGCTTCATTAACCGAACGGTAGTTACCATGGATGAGAACATACCAAGTTTGTCCATTTCGAACAGTTTTATAAACGGTGTAGTCAGTCAGTTTATTTTGTTTTGCAAACGCATTTAAGGTATCCGAGCGGCTCGCGCTACTCAGCTGTAACGTATAATTAGTTACTGGGGCAGCCATTAGCTTCCCACCTTGACCACCGTTGATACTGCTGGTGGCTTGTTTTGTTGGCGCTACGGGTTTTTTCTCAGTAATTGTTTGTGATTTAGCTTCTGTTTTGGTTGGTTTTACCGGTTGCGTTGTTTTTGGTGTTACAGCAGGAGTGACCGGTTGTACTACTTGGGGTGGCAATGTTTGTTGTTGATTTACAACAGGTAAATTTTGGCCTTGATGTAAAGCGTCAGCCACATCACCTGGAATTTCAACGCGTTCGCCCAGATCTTGCCGCTGAGATGGCAATTGATTCTGAGTCGGCGTACCACTAATTGGCGGCATAGTGACTTCTTGAGGCTGTCCATGCATCGCATTATTGGCTAGTGATGAAGAGGACGATAAGTCAATATTTCGTTCAGTCGTAGTATTTGCCTGTTGTTTTTCATGCTCAGTCGGCGCTTTTAGCGCAGAGCTAATTGCAATAATGAGCAATAGCAATACCAGTACACCGACCCCAATCATAATATGTTGGCGTGAAACCGTTAATTTAGGTTTTTGTCTACTGGCAGGCTGGCGAGGACGCCCAGTCGGCCGGTCTGAAGTATCAGGCCGCAAGTCATTTTGTCCTTGTGACTGATTTTCTGGTTTTAACTCGTCCATTTCGCCCCCCACAATTTTCACCTATAAATCTATAAAAAAGAAAGATTGATTATATACCCGGATATCTCAAGTTGCAGAGGCGTTCACTATGTTAACTATCTGGATCACATAATTTTATGCATATCATGATAGCGTTACTAGACGCTTTACCGCAGCCTCAAATTATTTGGCTATAGCCTGTATTTAGCTTACTTTCACCCGCTAAAAATAGGGGGGATGTAAGGATAATACAGATAAATAATAATACGAGCGTATAATTTAACGATTTTAAGCCATATTCGCTAGAGGGATTTAAAAACATTGCTATTTATCGATGTTTTTTTCTGGCTGTAAGTAAAAATACGGTTTATATCAGTTAATTAATTATGGAAGGCACATTTTGATCGCCTGTAGAACGATATCTGCGCCAATATCTGCACGTAATTCAGAATCGCCAATTTTGGTCGGTAAAATGAGATGCAACTTTCCACCCATGACCTTTTTATCTCGCATCATATGAGGAAGATAATCGTCAGGAGTCATTTCTGTAGGGCCACAGACGGGCAAATTAGCGCGTTGTAGCAGTGTGATAATTCGTTGAGTATCGCCCTCACTAAATGAGCCCGCAAGCTCGGCGGCTCTGGCTGCCATCACCATGCCTGCGGAAACAGCTTCCCCGTGTAACCAAACCCCATAACCCATTTCGGCCTCGATGGCGTGACCAAAAGTATGTCCTAGATTGAGCAGAGCTCGTAATCCACGGGTTTCTTTTTCATCAGAAGCAACGACTTGCGCTTTTAGTTCACAACAACGGCGAATACAGTAGGCCATTGCTTGGTTATCCAGAATCACCAACTCATTAATGTGATTTTCTAGCCAGCTAAAAAATTCACCATCAAGAATAATGCCGTATTTAATTACTTCTGCAAGACCTGATGATAGCTCTCGTTTTGGTAATGTTTTTAGGCAATCGAGATCAATAATCACTGATGTGGGCTGATAAAATGCCCCAATCATGTTTTTACCTAAAGGATGATTGACTGCGGTTTTTCCTCCAACAGAAGAGTCTACCTGTGAAAGCAGTGTTGTAGGAACTTGAATAAATGGAACGCCACGCTGGTAGCTTGCAGCAGCAAAACCGGTTAAATCACCGATCACACCACCCCCTAATGCAATGAGGGTGGTATCACGCCCGTGATGTTTTTCGAGCAATGCAGTAAAAACATCGTTCATGATCAACAATGATTTATACTTTTCGCCGTCGGGTAAAACAACAGAATCAACCTTTACACCCTGGTTCTCTAATGTGCGTTTAACACTTTCGAGATACAGCGGTGCGAGGGTTTCATTTGTGACAATCATAACTCGCTGCCCAGATTTTAGAGGCAGGAAAGCATCTGTTTGTGAAAATAATCCAGATGCAATGGTGATTGGGTAGCTACGTTCACCCAAAGTCACAGTTACTTTTTCCATGTCGCGTTTACCTTTTGCTCATTGCTACTAAAATAAACAATCTGCAGGACTAGTTTTTTTCCAGCATATCAATAATTTGATTTGCCACTACTTTTGCGCTTTGTTCATCGGTATGAATAGTGATATCAGCGACTTCTTCGTACAGTGGATTACGTTCTTCGGCCAGTTTTTCTAACACTTCACGGGCTGGCTCATCCACTTGTAAAAGAGGGCGTTTTTTATCACGTTGAGTACGAGCTAATTGTTTTTCAATCGTGGTTTCTAAATAGACAACGACACCACGGGCTGACAGACGATTACGGGTTTCTTTCGATTTCACCGAACCGCCACCGGTTGCTAAAACGATGCCTTGTTTTTCAGTGAGCTCGTTAATGACTTTTTCTTCACGTTCGCGGAAGCCTTCTTCACCTTCCAAGTCAAATACCCAGCCTACATCTGCACCAGTACGTCGCTCGATTTCGTGATCGGAGTCGAAGAATTCCATATTGAGCTGTTGCGCCAGCTGGCGACCAATAGTGCTTTTGCCGGCACCCATAGGTCCAACTAGAAAGATATTGCGTTTCTCTGCCATGTTTTTGGTATTACTAAGATTATTCGTTAATGATAACCCGCCCCGCCAATAAAATTAGCGGCGGGACCTAAACTGAAACCTCATGAGTGATAAAGTGAGCTCAGATGATAAAATTATCTCAGTACATCAGCCTATATTGCAACCATATAAATAAGTCAGTTTAACAATAAAGTGACAATCCTTTGTTGACAGGTCTGATTTTTACTTTTATTGAGGGGGGTACACAAGAAATCGTGTATTTCCCATCAATATTGTACGTAAAATTGTACGTAAAAATCAGTGCGTCAGTTTATTTTCAAACTAATTATTTTAACCTCTATTTATTAAATAGCGGTTTGTTTGTTTTTTCAGCCGATGTTAGTCAAAACACTCAATGGGTAACCTTGTATGATAAATCTGTCCCAGCGTCAAATTTATCCGGTCAGGTTTACGAAAGAAATAAAACATAACCCTAGAAATTGAAGGCTTTTTTGATATCAACCTATTGAATTATAACAATTAAAAAAATATTAGATTAAATATCAATCAAATGGGGCGTAATAAATATCACCAACTCTCTACGGCTCACTTGTTCATCAGTATTTATGAAAAGCTTACCCAGTAGCGGAATATCAGCAAGAAATGGAACTGAAAGTTTTGTTTCTTCTTGTTTTTGTTGAAAAATACCACCAAGAATTAAGGTTTCACCATGTTTAATTGTGACTGAAGTATTTATTTCTTGTTTGTTAATCGATAAATGTTTATTTTCACCGAACGTTAAAGCCGCGCTAGGTGAGTTATGGCTAATCTTGAGTAACAACGAAATTTGACCATTGCGTTGTATGGACGGAGTAACTTCCATACCCAGCACGGCATCTTTAAATTGAACGGTACTATTATTTTTTTCATCTTGAGACGTAACATAAGGAATTTCGGTGCCTTGTTTAATGCTGGCTGGTTTATTATGAGATGCCATTAGTCTCGGGCTAGCGATAATAGTGAGGAGCTTTTTCTGTTCTAGAGCATTTAATTTTACTGACAGAAAACTATTTTTAATTTTAAGTAAATTTAGCGCTAAGCTACCGGTGTTGCTTTGATATTGTGTATATTTGTCGGCGATATTGCTGGCACTACCTTCTCCAGACATTCCCCAGTTTAATCCCAACTCTTGTAAGGCTTCTCGTCCACTACTAATAATATGGGCGGTTATTTGGACTTGCTGGTTGGGGACATCAGCTTCCTTTAGCCAGTTGATAATTAGCGGTAAGTTGTCGGTATTTTCTTGTAAAATAAGGCTATTAGTAAAGCTGTCGACGGTTATTTTTGCTTGTTTTGATAAGATAGGCGGTTGATAGTTTTTGAGAACGTTGGCAATTTTTGTTGCGTCAATGGTGAGTAACTTAATAATTTTCCGACTGGTCGGTGTCTCTATTGGGATAGGCGGATCAAGGCTTTTTGTCACTGAGATTAGCGGCTGTTGATCTTGAAATTCAGGAGCATGAAAGGGATCTTTTAGCGAGGGCTGTACAGCTAAGGCTGTCAGCGGTATTAACGTTAATAATAGCGTTAGTAGATTACTGTTCCGATGCATTATTTTTTTCATCCTTAAATAACGTCAGTGTGAATAAGCCGAATAATTCTCCCTTTTTTGGTTGTAATAGTAATTTATCTAAAATCAGTGTAGGTAGTGCTTGTACCACTAGTTCGAGGAAGTTAATTATTTGGAAGTAATCACCTGAAACCTCAAGGTAATATTGATTTTCTGCCGTTGATATTGGGCGCCAATGATTGATTGTGACGCCTGATTTATCTAATGGTATTTTTAATAGATACATTAATTCAATCGCCTTTATTGGCTGCGTTTGTAGGCGGCGTTTAAGTTGTTCATTTTGCGAATTAAATTGTTGGGTGGTTGGTAGCTGATGGATAGCATCAGCATCTCGTTGCAGTAAAAATTTTTTCTGTTGCATCTCAATATGTAGCCGGTTGATGGTTTCCCGGTGGCTGTGCCAAAAGAACAAATAATATCCGATAGAAATAAACACTATAAATATCATTATAATTATGTTCAGTTGCCATGCTGGCCGATACCAAAGAGAGAGATTATTGAATATCTGCATTTTCGATATCCTGCCAATAGGCTTTTAATGAAAGTTGATTGATAGCTAAGGTAGAGCGCTTCATTTGATGCGGATAGAGATGAGTTAATAATCGAGAGTGTTGAAAGTCAGTGATTAACGTCATTATCTCATTGAGTAAATAGCTGTTTATATTTAATTCAAGTTGGTTATCTTGATGCGATAGTTTATCTAGCCAGCTATTAGGGGGTAATAGTTGAGGTAAGCTTTTAAGTAACTCTAAATGTTGTTGGATCTTCAGTCGTTGCTGTTGTTGTGAGGTAGATAATAATTGTAATTGGTCATAATGGCGCTGTTGTTGTTGAAGCGCTTTAAGCTGATTATGCTGATTTTTCTGGGTATTATTTATCTCGGTAACTTGGTGATTCAGCAAATTTATCGCTAATCGCTGCTGTTTTTCAGCGAATATAATTATGATTAGCAAACTCGATATTAGCCATCCAACCGTAAGAAGATATTTTTTTCTACGTAACTTTAGATGCCGAGTTCTCCAAGGTAATAAATTGATTTTTAGCATTATTTATCCTCAGGTCGCAAAGTTAGCCCCGCTGCGATAACAAAATCACCCAATTGGTGAGGGAGCTTAGTCGCCAACTGATAAAATGCTTGATGCAGTTGCCAGTGCTGCGAAGCAGCAGGTTCGCATTTATCGCCGATGCATTTATCGCCGATATAGTATATTGGCAGTGTATTTGTCGAAGAATCGGTAGGGAGTTGGTCAATTAGCTGACTAAATGTCGGTACTTCTGCGGTGACTGCGTAGTTATAACAGCCCGGTTGACGAGTGGGGCCTGCCCATAGCCATTCATTATCTCGATAATAGATTAACCAGCTATCATCGGGTATACCGGCATATTGCGCTGCATAACGTAATGCATTGGGGGCGATATCAATTGTGGTGAGATCAAAACCACAAATTTTTAATAGATCGGACCAAAAAATAATATCTGATTTACGTGCTCCACTAAGGTAGACGTTCTGCGCTATAATTTGGTAATCAAAAATAAGCTCATCTGCATTCATTGGGAATTGTTTTTTGGTCTGTGATTGTATATACCAGCTGAATTCAGGTTCTTTGGTTGAAATATGTTCTGATAATACAAACTGATGTTTTATTGTACGTAATAACGGGAAAGCTAAGCGTACATCGCAAGATTTCGGTAATTTCTGACGCCATTTAGTCAAAATATTTTGTAGTATTATCGGTGTTATCTCATTGAATATTGTGGCAGGAAGATCCTGCTGCCAACACTCACATAAATACCATCTATCGCGTTGTTTTTTTGCCGCAACTAGCTGAATTTTATTTAATGATAGGTCAATGCCAATGCGCCATTTTTGTAAATACATAGATAATTTCCATATTATCGATTTATAAATTAGGTTTTCTATTGCTTTGTATAAGCTTTATACTACGCGCCGGCTATATCTAATCCCCTCCAATATGTTGAGCATGGAAATTATCAGGTGAAGTTCGTAAAATATCTTTTTATTATTGTCATTTGTTGCATTGTTTTGGGAGCCGCTTCTGTATTTGGCATGTACAAATATGTCGAAGCTGAGTTACCTGATGTTGCAGCAATGAAAGACATCCGCTTACAAACGCCGATGCAGATTTTCAGTGCAGAGGGTGAGTTAATTGCTCAGTATGGTGAGAAACGCCGTATTCCATTAGCATTAAACGAAATTCCACCGTTAATGGTACATGCCTTTATCGCGACAGAAGATAGTCGTTTTTACGAGCATCATGGTATTGATCCTATTGGTATTTTCCGCGCAGTTTCTGTGATGGCAACTTCAGGGCATGCTTCTCAAGGGGCGAGTACAATCACTCAACAGCTGGCGAGAAACTTTTATTTAAGTCCTGAAAAAACTTTGATGCGTAAAGCAAAAGAAGCATTTTTGGCAATAAGAATCGAGCAGATTTTTACCAAAGATGAAATCATGGAGCTGTATCTGAATAAAATATATCTCGGCAATCGTGCTTATGGCGTGGGTGCTGCGGCGTATGTCTATTTTGGTAAATCGGTCAATGAATTGACCTTGAGCGAAATTGCGATGATTGCCGGATTACCCAAAGCGCCATCGACATTTAATCCGCTGTATTCACATGAGCGTGCGGTGAATCGACGTAATGTCGTATTGAATCGTATGCTGGAAGAAAAATATATTGACCAAGCTCAATATGAACAAGCCAAAAGTGAAGATATTGAAGCGTCATATCACGCACCAAAAATAGATTTTTCAGCCCCTTATCTATCTGAAATGGCACGTCAGGCATTGTATGAAAAATACGGTGAGGATGCATATACTGATGGCTATAAAGTCTATACCACCGTAGTTCGAAAAGATCAGCTTTCTGCCACTGATGCTGTGCGTAATAATTTAATTGAATACGATATCCGTCACGGTTACCGGGGGCCTACTGCGGTGCTATGGGCCGCACAAGAACCGGCATGGGATGCGGAAAAAATTACTAGCGTATTAAAAAAATCACCGGTGTATGGGCCATTAATGCCTGCAGTGGTGATGAGTGCCGATGCGAATCAAGCTCAGGTTATGTTAGCGGATGGATCAACAGAACAAATATCGCTTGCGGGAGTTCGCTGGGCTCGTAAATTTATTTCTGATCATCAACAGGGGCCAACACCGCGTTCGGTCGATTCTGTTGTAAAAGCGGGTGAGCAGGTTTGGGTTCGTCAAGTTAAGGACAGCTGGTGGTTGGCGCAAGTTCCTGATGTTAACGGTGCGTTGATTGCATTAAATCCACATGATGGGGCGATTATTGCTCTCGTGGGTGGGTTTGATTTTAATATGAGTGAGTTTAATCGTGTCACTCAATCATTACGCCAAGTTGGTTCTAATATAAAACCGTTCTTGTATACCGCGGCGATGGATAAAGGATTAACGCTGGCTTCATTATTAAATGATGTGCCGATTAGTCGTTGGGATGCAGGCGCTGGTTCGGATTGGCGACCAAAGAATTCACCACCACGCTATGATGGGCCAATCCGTTTACGTCAAGGTTTAGGGCAGTCAAAAAACGTGGTTATGGTTCGAGCAATGCGCGCGATGGGCGTTGATTATGCTGCCGATTACTTAACTCGCTTTGGGTTTCCGCGTGAAAATATTGTACGTACTGAAGCACTCGCGCTTGGCGCACCTTCATTTACACCGATGCAAATGGCACGTGGGTTCGCTGTCATGTCAAACGGCGGTTATTTAGTTGATCCTTATTTTATTAGCAAAATAGAGAATAGTCAGAATGAGATTATTTTTGAAGCTAAGCCGAAAATTGCTTGCCCTGAATGTACTGATATTCCGGTAATTTATGGTGAAACAGAAAAATCAATTGATAACAATATTGTTGCAGATGAATCGGTTGAAGATGTAGCTCAGTCTGATAAACCAGTGATTGTTGTTGAACCACAAGCTGAGCTAGATATCGCCTCACTGGATGATGAAGATAATAAAGAACAGCAATATGCGCCTCATGTCATCAGTACACCATTAGCGTTTTTAATTCGTGATGCCATGATGACCAATATTTATGGTGAACCTGGCTGGTCAGGTACTGGTTGGCGAGCCGCGCGTGATCTGAATAACCGTCGAGATATTGGTGGGAAAACCGGAACAACTAACAGTTCAAAAGATGCGTGGTTCTCTGGATATGGGCCGGGGATCGTAGCGACGACTTGGATTGGTTTCGATGATAACAAACGCTCATTAGGCCGTACAGCTGCCAGTGGTGGTGAAGCGGGTGCAAAGAGCGCACAACCGATTTGGGATGACTTTATGAAGGTTGTTCTAGAAGGCGTGCCGCAAACTATGATGGCGCCACCGAAAGGTATTATCTCAGTAACTATTGATCGTAAAACGGGTAAGCTGGCAACCGGAAGCTCTTCGAGTACTCGTAAAGAGTATTTTATTGAAGGTACCGAGCCAAAAGACTATGCGATTGAAGAGGTTGGTACTTCAATTTTTGAAGATAATGGTGAGAGCCAAGAGTTATTTTAGAATGGACTGACCGCCAGTTATGGGGGTCAGTTTATGCGCTATTATTGTAAATTAGCGGTCATTTTTGGCCGCTAAGATAGCGCTCAGTATAGAATAATGCGCTGATATTGCGGGCTTCATTAAAATCAGGATGATCGAGCAGTTCCATCATCCGTTCAAGTGGCCAACGAACCTGTTGCAGTGGTTCAGGTTCATCACCTTCTAATTTTTCACTATACAATTCTTGGGCTATTAAAATATTCATTTTGCTGGAAAAATAAGACGGGGACATGGTTAATTTAGCCATTTGCTCCATTTTATGTGCTCCAAAGCCAATCTCTTCTTTCAATTCTCGTTCTGCAGCCTCAAGTGGCGTTTCTCCGGGGTCGATAGCACCTTTAGGAAAGCCTAGTTCATAGTTTTCAATGCCGACCGCATATTCTCGAATTAGGATCAGATGGTTATCAATAATGGGTACAATGAGTACAGCTTCGCGCTTGGCGGGCGTCATTCGCTCATAAACTCGTTTTTCGCCATTACTGAATTCAAGATCAACCGACTGAATACTGAATAGATTTGAACGGGCGATATGTCTAATATTCAAAATCTTAGGTTTTTTGAGTTCTATCATAATTATCCCTGAATCGTTGGGCAAAATCCGCGAGTAATATTAGCAGAATAAATTCATCGTGAGTGAATGAGGTGTCGATTGAGTTTAATTGACTATGATTGATAATCAAAACAATTGATAAGGATTAATTGCCAGCTAAAAGCTGCTAGTATAGTACACAGATAGGTGAAATTTTTAAGATGTTAATAATGGAAATCATTATGTAACTTATTGTTAATAAAATTAAAATTATATAAAGAATAGGAATTGACTTATTTAGGGTGGATATAGTGATTGCTATGCTGCCCATTGAAGTTTTTTAGCTGGGGATAAAATGATCAACTACCTCATTATCTTGACTATTATTATAATCAGTCTCTGTATAATGGCTTTCTTACTGTTTTTTAAAGGGAGGCGGCATCATGGTATCTACAGTATTCCCTCACAAGCAACACCTTCATTTCGTAAGATAGCTGATTCAGAATATCATGTGGTAAATCAATATTTACAAGATCATCAACCGATTAACAAACATGATAAATCGAAAATTACGGTCTCTTATCAAGAACCTATTAGTATTGTTAGAAAGCATGCGGTTATTACCACGGTATGTAATTCGGTAACTCGGTTTAATCTGCATAATGATAAACATCATACTTGGCGCTATTTTATTGATACTGTTGAAGTTCATCTTCCTTATCAACTTGAACCTTACCTGCAACAGCAAAATGTTATGGAGGTGGTGGATACCAACCACTTACCTTTAATTATTTCGGTTAATAACGTCTCGATAAAAGATTTAATGCGAGAATTACCCGTATCGTTGCCTGCCACCATGGCGTTACCTGAACCGGCAGCGATTCAAGAAGGCGGGCAGCAAACGATTAAAGTGGTGAAAATCCGCAAAGAAACCCCAGAAGAGTACCGCTTACATCAATCTTCAGGATGGATAGGTGCGGGATTACTCTGTGTCAGTTTTTTATTTTGTTTTTTTGCGTTGACAGCGATCCCTATATTGTCACATTGGCTGATGATCGGGGCAGAATTACTGTTTATCGTCAGTATCTTCTGTTTATTTCATCTACGGTTAACGCCGAGAAAATATCAAGACGTACAGTGCATTATAGGAAAGCCTAAGCGTTGGGAATTGTTTGGTGAGTTTAATGAGAAACAGGCGCCAAATATCTCGTTAGGCAGTGTCGATCTTATTTATCCACCGCATTGGGCACCTTATATTCATTATGAATTAAACCAAGCTACCAATATTGATATGTATCCTAATGGGCAGGTATTGCGCCAAGGCCAATATTTATCGTTGAATGAAGAAGAGCGCTATTTTCCGTATAGAAAATACGGAAAAAATATGTTGATCATGATAGGGAGTATGTTGGTTTTAATGCTTATGCTGGTTTATAGCCCGATAAACTTGCCGTTAAAATTAGGACTCACGTGGTTATCCGGAACTGACACTATTGAGGTAAGTAATTTTACTGAGCTAGAAACCTTGCCGCTAAAAGTCGGCGATTCATTAAGCGCAAAAGGTGTTGGTATGTGTTATATGCCACCGAATTTAGCAGCGGCGGGAGAAGCTCAATTTTCTCCGTTTGATTGCTCGGGGATTTATTGGAATAACTTAAATTCTTTACCGATGCCTGAATCTACGGTGGTCGATACGGCAGCAAGCTTATTAGCTGAGATACAGCGGCAATTGCATCCTATCAATGACGAAGATCGAAATGTTAATCCTCAGTTGCATGAAGAAATTCTGAAATCAGGAATGAATATTCTGGATGATTTTTCAGAAATTATTTTAAAAACTAATCAATTGTGCCCACAGAATAATGACTGCCAAAAATTAAAAAATGCACTGACCAACCTGACTAGTAAAGGCGATTGGTTATCGTTAGTTTCTGAAGCTAAACAAGGTAAGTTGAAAAATTCGAATGTAATTTTACGTACTGGAAGTGCTGAGACCTTGGAAAAGCTGATCGAAGCCACCACATATAAATACATCAGGCAAGAAGTTGAGAAAGCGTCAGTTAGATTAAACAGTCCACCTCCCGGGGGGGTATTGTTGATCAGCGACGAGGGAAAACCGCTGGTGGATTTTATCTCGTCAAATAACATGAATGAAATGACGCCGTTACAACGCTGGCATGAGTTACAGCGGTTATCTGATATTTTAATGCATACGCCGTTTGAAACCCAAGGCATCATTACACACTTGTCATTAGATGCAAATGGAACTCGCCATATTATCCTGCACAGTGAGCCAGATACCACTACATTGACGCGCTATATGGGAAGTACATTGCTATTTTTAATTTTAATTGGCAGTGCACTACTGAATGGTTTTTTAGTCATTAATCGAATCAGACTTAACAAGAAGCGATTACGTAATATTCAACAATATTATGATAATTGTTTTAATGCAGCCTATCCTCCCATCCGTTGGCGTTAATAGCGCGGGTTATGATAGTCTCTGCCTTGCCTGATAAGTGATTTTGAGTCGGGGAGTCTCATGAAAACTCAGTTAAATATTGAATCTGTCCGTTTAGATAAATGGCTGTGGGCCGCGCGTTTTTATAAAACGCGTTCATTGGCTAGAGATATGATTGATGGCGGTAAAGTTCATTATAATGGACAGAGAACCAAGCCGGGAAAACTGGTTGAATGTCATGCGCTGATAAAGCTGCGCCAAGGCAATGATGAGCGTGTTATTGAAGTATTATCAGTCAGTGGTCAGCGCAGAAGTGCGCCAGAAGCACAGCAACTGTACCGAGAAACTGAAGAGAGTATTAATCAGCGCGAAAAAATGGCTATAGCGCGAAAAATGAATGTGTTAACCATGCCTCATCCCGAACGCCGTCCGGATAAAAAAGAGCGCCGCACACTGATTAAAATCAAACACAAAAATTCCAATGAGTCATCTTGAAGGATGGCTGTAGCAAAGAGAGATATTATGGCTAAACATGATCAACTCCACCGTTTTATTTTTGCAGGACATTCCGTTCGCGGGGAAGTTGTCTCGGCAAGTGAAACCTTTCATCAAATTTTAGAAAATCATGATTATCCGCAGGCTGTAAAAAAGTTGCTGGGCGAATTATTAGTCGCGACAAGCTTATTAACCGCTACGCTGAAGTTTGATGGTGATATCACCGTTCAGATTCAAGGTGATGGTCCGGTAAAATTAGCGGTAATTAATGGTAATAACCAACAGCAGATGCGCGGTGTGGCGCGTATCGATGGCCCTGTGGTTGAAGGCAGCTCGTTGAAACAAATGATGGGTAATGGCTATATGGTTATTACTATCACACCGACTAAAGGTGAACGATATCAAGGGGTTGTTGCTCTTGATGGTGATACGGTTGCTGATTGTATTGACAATTATTTTCGTCAATCTGAGCAACTGCCTACGCGTTTATTTATTCGTTCTTGTGAAGTCGATGGACAACCTGCTGTCGGTGGGATGTTATTGCAAGTTTTACCGGCTGCCGATGATGAAAGTCATGAGATGTTCGATCATCTGGTACAATTGACGGCAACGATTAAAGGCGAAGAGTTGTGTACTCTGGATGTTCAAGAAGTACTGCATCGTTTATATCATGAAGAAGATGTCACACTGTATGATCCTCAGCCGATAGAATTTAGCTGTACTTGTTCGCGCGAACGTTGTGAAAGTACTTTAGTTTCTTTACCGGATGAAGATGTTAATCAAATTTTGCAAGAAGATGGCAAAATTGATATCGAGTGTGAATTTTGTGGTAGTCACTATATATTTTTAGAATCCGATGTTAAAGGATTAAAACGAGATATAAATCAGCAACTTCACTGATACGATTAAGCAAGTTATTTTTGTGAACAAGGCGCTATTTAGCGCCTTTTTTTAATGGTTTATATCATGATTTTCGTGCTCTGAGTCCCAGAATGGATTAAAAAAAATTATATATTTTCAATTCTTTGATAATTATCGCTGTTAATTAGTCGTAAAGATTTATGATCGTCGGCAGTTTAGTTATGAAAATCCAGGAGCAATATGATGAGCGCGAAAAGCATTACCCCTAAGGATCTGGAAAAGTATGGCATTCATGGTGTAACAGAGGTTGTTTATAACCCTAGTTATGAAGTTTTGTTTGCAGAAGAAACAAAACCAACATTAGAAGGTTATGAGCGCGGTACTGTGACAACTCTGGGCGCTGTTGCTGTTGATACCGGTATTTTTACCGGTCGTTCGCCAAAAGATAAATATATCGTTCGTGATGATATTACGCGTGATACTGTTTGGTGGGCTGATCAGGGGAAAGGCAAAAACGATAATAAGCCCATGACTCAAGAAGTCTGGACTGCGTTGAAACATCTGGTAACCGAACAACTGTCCGATAAACATTTATTTGTAGTTGATGCATTTTGTGGTGCAAATGCGGATAGCCGACTTAAAGTTAGATTTATAACAGAAGTTGCGTGGCAAGCTCACTTTGTCAAAAATATGTTTGTTCGTCCTACGGACGAAGAGTTAGTTAATTTTGAACCTGATTTTGTCGTTATGAACGGTGCAAAATGTACTAATCCGAATTGGAAAGAGCAGGGCTTGAATTCTGAAAATTTTGTGGCATTCAATTTAACTGAAGGCATACAACTGATTGGTGGCTCTTGGTACGGTGGTGAAATGAAAAAAGGTATGTTCTCAATGATGAACTACCTGCTGCCACTAAAAGGCATCGCATCAATGCATTGTTCTGCTAACGTCGGTGAGAAAGACGATGTAGCCATTTTCTTTGGTTTATCAGGAACCGGTAAAACAACACTTTCAACCGATCCAAAACGTAAGTTAATCGGTGACGATGAACACGGTTGGGATGATGATGGAGTGTTTAACTTTGAAGGTGGATGCTACGCAAAAACTATCCATCTTTCCCAAGAAGCAGAGCCAGATATCTACAATGCTATTCGTCGCGATGCATTATTAGAAAACGTGACTGTATTAGCCGATGGAACCGTTGATTTTGATGATGGGTCTAAAACTGAAAATACACGCGTATCTTATCCAATCTATCATATTGAAAACATCGTTAAACCAATCTCTAAAGCCGGTCATGCGACTAAAGTTATTTTCTTAACGGCTGATGCTTTTGGAGTATTACCTCCGGTTTCTTGTTTAACCCCTGAACAAACTCAATATCATTTCTTATCTGGTTTTACTGCCAAACTGGCTGGTACTGAGCGCGGTGTAACAGAGCCAACGCCAACTTTCTCTGCATGTTTCGGCGCTGCATTTTTATCCTTACATCCAACTCAATATGCTGAAGTATTAGTTAAACGTATGGAAGCTGCTGGCGCGAAAGCGTATTTAGTCAATACCGGCTGGAATGGTACGGGTAAACGTATTTCAATTAAAGATACCCGAGCGATTATTGATGCCATCTTAAACGGTGAGATTGAAAAATCAGACACTATTACGCTGCCTATTTTTGATTTAGCCATTCCGACATCACTGCCGGGCGTAGATCCTCGTATTCTTGATCCGCGTGATACCTATGCAAATAAAGATGAGTGGGAAGAAAAGGCCAAAGATTTAGCCGATCGTTTCACTAAAAACTTCGATAAATATACCGATACCCCGGCGGGACAAGCATTAATTAAAGCCGGCCCAAAATTGTAAAATTAGGTTATTTCTAATTTAGTGATACGGTAGGTCATCAGGCACTGTGAATCTACAGTGCCTTTTTAGTGGCGATTGATTAGTTAGGCGGAAGGTCGAACAGTAGAATCTCACTATGATTATCTAACGCGCTGATTTCTAGTAGATCTTCTTGGCTAATAGCTAAGCCATCGCCACTCTCAATAATATATTGATTGATTGTTACTCTTCCCTTAACGGCTTGTATCCAGACTGAACGATTTTCTGCTATCGTATAATTATGTGTTTTATCTGCACTAAGTTCCCAGCGCCACAGTCGCATATCCTGAAATACGCGTAATGAGCCTTCTACTGCATCAGGGGATAACACCAGCTGTTTTCCATTAATCGAGTTAAAACGACGCTGCTCATAACGAGGCTGAAGGTCATTTTTAGCAGGTAGAATCCATATTTGATATAAATGTAATGGTTGATCATCGTGTGGATTATATTCTGAATGGCGGATCCCGGTGCCTGCGCTCATAATTTGAAATTCACCGGCAACAATTTGTTCTTTATTACCCATGCTATCTTGATGCTCAACCGTACCAGATAATACATAGGTTAGGATTTCCATATTTTTATGCGGGTGACTACCAAACCCTTTTCCTGCGGCGATGATATCTTCATTAATGACTCTAAGCGCAGAAAATCCCATAAAATTTTCATCATAGTAATCTGCAAAAGAGAAAGTATGCCAGCTATCTAACCAGCCGCGATTGGCATGGCCACGTTCATTTGCTTTACGTAGATAAATCATCGTTAACCTCTCTTATTTTGCTTAAGAGGAGTGTATCCGATAGCGAGAAATAGAGAAGTAGGAGCAATTGACGGTAAGATCCAAAAAATTTGAATGAGATGATTAAGTAAAAAGCAAAAAAAAAGCCAGCACGGAGGCTGGCTAAACTAAACACTGGAAGCAATGTGAGCAATGTCGTACTTCCTTTAATTCAGCTATCGAATCGCAGAAAGTGGAATGATGATAATAGTTCTCACTATCATCTGTAAAGGTTTTTTTATAAATAGAATTGAATAAATAATCAAAATAATTGTAACTTATTGAACGCTATAGTTAAAAAGAGAAATTTTTATCAAAATATCTTTTTTAATCAGTAGATTAAGAATATAAAGCGTAAGGTTATTAATCGGTTATTTATTAATTATTGCATTAAAAATAGCCGAATATTGTCCGGCTATTTTATTATTTTTATTTAGATAATGGGTTTGGTGCGGATTATGCAGAAGTTGCCTTTGATGGAGTGGCTAATGCTTGAGCGCATGCCCATGCTGAGCTCCATGCCCATTGAAAATTATATCCTCCGAGCCAGCCAGTGACATCGACGACTTCACCGATAAAATATAATCCTGCTGTTTTTAACGATTCCATTGTTTTCGAGGAGAGTTCTCGGGTATCAACACCACCGAGTGTAACTTCCGCTGTGCGATAGCCCTCGGTACCATTAGGTTGTACCTGCCAGTGGTGTAGTGTTTCACAGAGTGTCTGCTGCTGCGCTGGATTTAATTGTTTAAGTGTACCCTCTGGAATTTGCTTAAGCGTTTGCAATATTTCAATAAAACGTTTTGGTAATAATTTAGATAAAGTGTTTTTTACGCTCTGATTGGGATGCTCTTGGCGCTCACGGACAAGAAAGTTATCGAGAGCGATTTCTGGAAGTAAGTTAATACTTACATACTCTCCTGGCTGCCAATAACTCGATATTTGTAAAATCGCTGGACCAGATAGCCCGCGGTGAGTAAACAGAATATTCTCTTTAAACAGAGTTCCATTCGCTGCTGTGACGGTTGCAGGCACTGAAATTCCCGATAGCACTTGTAATTGATCAAGTAGATTCTTATGTAAGGTAAATGGAACGAGCCCTGCACGAGTGGGCAAAATAGAGTGGCCGAACTGTTCAGCTAATCGGTAGCCAAAAGGGGTAGCGCCTAAACCAGGCATTGATAAACCGCCCGTTGCTACCACAAGTGAGTGACTGCTTACTTTTTTATTGTTCACTGTAACAATGAATTGCTCGTTTTGTTTTTCGACGTGAGTTATTTCACTTCTTAACTGTATTGTAACGCCATTTTTAGTGCATTCGCTGCTGAGCATATCCGCGATATCTTGCGCGCTATTATCACAGAATAGTTGGCCTAAAGTTTTTTCATGGTATGGGATGGCATATTTATTAACTAATTCGATAAAATCCCATTGCGTATAGCGAGCAAGTGCTGACTTACAAAAATGAGGATTATGCGATAGATAAGCTGCGGGCTCGATGTACATATTAGTAAAATTACAGCGGCCACCTCCGGACATCAAAATTTTTCGACCTATTTTTTTACCATTATCTAAAATCAGTGTTTTTAGCCCTTGCTTGCCGGCTTGAGCGCCACAAAACAAGCCCGCAGCGCCGGCTCCTAAAATGACGACATCGTATTTTTCCACGTTATTTTCTCTATAATCAGATGAAAAGTATTCAGGAGCTATTATAATTGAGTAAACTCGCCAAAAAAACGAATGGCTCTAAATCACCTGAAGAACTATTTTCATCAATTTTACGCTAAAAATTAATAAATTTTTTATTTAGTTTAATCTGTTGAAATATAAGGAATAGTTGCTATGTATGATAATTAGAGTGAGTAGTTAAATCAAAAAAAGGGTAGATTTTGCTTCCACCGCTAGCGTTTGTCACTGATAATGCGCCGCGTTCATGTCCAACCAAAATGGCTTAACGTCTATGTTACATCTGTTTACTGGCCTGGATTTATATACCGGTCTATTTTTAGTACTGGCACTTGTTTTTGTGCTTGCTTATGAAGCTATTAATGGCTTTCATGATACCGCAAATGCGGTAGCTACAGTTATTTATACCCGAGCTATGCGCGCGCAATTTGCCGTTGTTATGGCGGGTGTGTTTAACTTCTTCGGCGTATTGCTGGGGGGGCTGAGTGTTGCTTATGCAATTGTTCATCTCTTACCCACCGATCTGCTACTCAACGTGAGTTCTGCTCACGGGCTTGCGATGGTGTTCTCACTATTGCTGGCTGCTATTATTTGGAATTTAGGAACTTGGTATTTCGGCTTGCCGGCATCCAGTTCACATACGCTGATTGGTGCGATTATCGGGGTTGGCTTAGTCAATGCGGTAGTGACTGATTCATCAATCGTTGATGCGTTGAATATTCCAAAAATGGTCAGCATTTTCCTCTCTCTGATTTTATCTCCGGCAATTGGTTTTGTGATTGCAGGGATTATGATCTTCGTTTTACGGCGCTACTGGAGTGGCTCTAAGAAACGTCGACGTATTCACCTGACTCCGGCAGAACGAGAGAAAAAAGATGGTAAGAAAAAACCACCTTTCTGGACACGTACAGCCTTAATTTTATCGGCTATCGGCGTTAGCTTCTCTCACGGAGCAAACGATGGGCAGAAAGGGATTGGTCTTATCATGTTAGTTTTGATTGGTGTCGCTCCGGCTGGGTTCATGGTAAACATGAATGCAAGTGGATATGACATTGCCAAAACTTATGATGCTGTTGTCCATTTGCAACAATACTATGAGACACATCAACCTGCGTTAGACCATGCGATAGAAAATACTCCGCCAGTGTCTGCTGAGTTTGATACGGAAGAAAAATTCCATTGCGATAGCTCACGTACTGTGGCTGTGTTAAATCAAACTGAAAAAATGCTGGAAGGTGTCCAGAACTACAGTGAATTAGTTCCGGAACAACGTACTAAGATGCGCCGTCTATTGATGTGTATTTCTGATACATCAAATGCTGTGGCTAAATTGCCAGAAACGTCTGCTGAAGACGCTCGTTTCTTAAAAACATTGAGCAAAGATTTATTACATACTGTTGAATATGCGCCGTTATGGATAATCATTGCTGTCGCTTTAGCATTGTCTATCGGTACAATGTTTGGTTGGAAACGTGTTGCTGTCACTATCGGTGAAAAAATCGGTAAGAAAGGTATGACCTATGCTCAGGGGGTTTCTGCGCAGGTAACCGCAGCGGTTTCTATTGGTGTGGCAAGTTACACCGGTATGCCAGTGTCTACCACTCAAGTATTGTCATCTGCGGTTGCAGGAACAATGGTTGTTGATGGTGGCGGTGTTCAGAGTAAAACGATAAAAAGTATTTTGTTAGCTTGGCTATTAACGCTTCCGGTCTCAATTTTATTGTCCGGTGGTCTTTATTGGTTAGCATTACAATTTATTTAAGTTTCGTCTTATCACTTTGAAAATAGTGATGATCGGTTTCGGTCATCACTATTTTTTTGTCATTTTTTTAGTATATCGATGATTTATCTTCATAGATTATCTATCTTTAAGCCGTGATAAACTCATAAATCTGGCTTACCAGTATAAAAATACTCAATCGGCTCATTAGTATGAATTGTTTGCGAATTCGTTCACAGCGTAGCACTACATCTGGATGATGGTGATCATAATACAGGCGATGATTAATATAACTGACTAATCTTAATTGCTTGGTTAGCGGACCTGTTAGTGTAAAAAATCCATTTCCATTAACCGAATGATAAAGCAGCGGGTCAAATTGGCGCAGAATAAACAGCAGCGCACGAACCGATGAAAAATACCGCAGCATATTGATAAGCAATAGGATAAGTAGTGCCCAAAACAGGATGTTTGAACTGAACATGATATCCTCCGTAAACCCTTACGATCTCTGAGATTCAATCAATTAAACCACGCTATTATTTTTAACCACGCTAGGATGAATGATTGCTGATATTATGAGCAAGATATTATATCTCTCTGCTCAATTTGAACAGCGAATTGCACGATAATTGGTCTGGTTTAAAATTGAGCCTGAGTATTTAGTTAGTGTTTACTTACAAATGTAATTTAGTAGTGTTTCCGCAATCGTTAAGCGGTTACATACCAATCATATAAAGAGTCGATAGACCGTGGAATTTATTCGCGTATTTATGCTGATGAAGAAAAATAATCAATATTCTGATTTTTATACTAAAATTATGTCAGGAAGAGAAAATTTAAGGTATGTTATTTAGGGTAAGGAAGATTGTATTGATATAACGCTAATCTGTGATCAATACGACACTCTATTATGATAATTAACAGGTATAGTATTCATTAGATACAGGATGTGGGGTATAAATATTCCTCTTCATCTAGATAATCAGCATTCGGAAGGAGTTTACTTTATGGCTTACAAACATATTCTCGTCGCGGTCGATTTATCACCAGAAAGCCAAGTTTTGCTGGATAAAGCCGTCTCTATGGCAAAACCGTACGGGGCCAAAGTATCCATGATCCATGTTGATGTGAATTATTCAGATTTGTATACCGGTTTGATTGATGTCAACTTGGGCGATATGCAGCAACGTATCACCGATGAAACTCGTAATGCGTTAAAAAATCTTTCAGAAAATGCGGATTATGAAATTCAAGAAACGTTGAGTGGCAGTGGTGATTTAGGCCAGGTTTTGGTTGATGCGATTAAAAAATATAATATGGACTTAGTCGTGTGTGGCCATCATCAAGATTTTTGGAGTAAATTGATGTCATCAGCACGCCAACTTATTAATACAGTTCATGTGGATATGCTGATTGTGCCATTAAAAGACGACGAAGAATAATTCAGTTTAACGTATTTGCAAAATTATTCGCTAAAAGTGCCTGCTTATGCAGGCATTTTTTTTGCTTAAAATATACTTTCTTGAGCTTGAGATAGAATGGTTAAGAATTTTTTTTTGTCATTTTGTAAAAAAACTTCTTGAAGTATGAATACAAATCGGTGATATATTCAATAGGCAAACCAATATTAACCTCACATTTCCCAACAATAATGATAAAGAGAAAGTGAGACACATCACATCAGTAATTTAAAAAAGGAAGTCAATATGACCCCGGCTCTATCCTTATCGACATTTTTAGAATCAGTACAAAAACGTGATCCTCAGCAGCCTGAATTTTTACAAGCGGTGCGAGAAGTTTATTCCTCTCTATGGCCTTTTTTAGAAAGAAATCCTAAATATCGCGAACAGGCGCTATTAGAACGCATGGTTGAACCTGAACGTGTGATTCAATTTCGAGTTTGTTGGGTTGATGACCATGGAAAAGTACAGGTTAACCGCGCATGGCGGGTGCAGTTCAGTTCTGCGATTGGGCCGTTTAAAGGTGGGATGCGTTTTCATCCTTCGGTCAATTTATCGATTCTAAAATTTTTAGGATTTGAGCAAACGCTGAAAAATGCATTAACGACTTTGCCGATGGGCGGCGCTAAAGGGGGATCAGATTTTGACCCTAAAGGTAAAAGCCACGGTGAAGTCATGCGTTTTTGCCAAGCATTAATGACCGAGCTTTATCGCCATTTAGGCGCTGATACTGATGTTCCTGCGGGGGATATTGGTGTCGGAGGCCGTGAAGTCGGCTTTATGGCGGGGATGATGAAAAAACTCTCCAATAATACATCTTGCGTTTTCACGGGGAAAGGGTTGTCTTTTGGTGGTAGCTTAATCCGTCCTGAAGCGACAGGATATGGTCTGATTTATTTTACTGATGCGATGTTAAAACGCCATGGATTAGGTTTTGACGGCATGCGTGTTGCCGTTTCTGGTTCGGGTAATGTGGCTCAGTATGCTATCGAGAAAAGCATGGCACTAGGTGCAAAAGTGGTGACTGCATCAGATTCTAACGGCACAGTGGTTGATGATGAAGGCTTTACTGCAGAAAAATTAGCGCGCTTAGAAGAGATCAAAAATAATTATGGCCGTATTGCTGATTACGCCAAAGAATTTGGCCTCAAATATCTTGAAGGCCAGCAACCTTGGTGCGTGCCTGTTGATATCGCCTTGCCTTGTGCAACGCAAAATGAATTAGATTTAGACGCTGCTGAGCTACTGATAAAAAATGGTGTTAAAGCTGTAGCTGAAGGTGCAAATATGCCAACCACTATTCCAGCGACTGAACGTTTTATTGAGGCGGGCGTATTGTTTGCTCCGGGTAAAGCGGCAAATGCTGGCGGTGTTGCGACGTC
This sequence comes from Moellerella wisconsensis, assembly GCF_022592395.1. Classification (NCBI taxonomy): domain Bacteria; kingdom Pseudomonadati; phylum Pseudomonadota; class Gammaproteobacteria; order Enterobacterales; family Morganellaceae; genus Moellerella; species Moellerella wisconsensis. The sequence goes on from NZ_CP093242.1 coordinate 95,843, forward strand.
TGGTCTTGAAATGGCGCAGAATGCAGCGCGCTTAAGCTGGAGATCGGAAGAAGTGGATGCGCGTTTACATCATATTATGCTCGATATTCATACCCATTGTGTCGAATACGGTGGCGAGTCTAAGCAGACTAACTATGTACAGGGCGCGAATATTGCGGGCTTTGTTAAAGTGGCTGATGCGATGTTAGGCCAAGGTGTTCTATAGCGTTAACGTGTCTTTAGATTGAAAATACCGGCGAAAGGGCAAGATAAAATAGATTATAGCTCAATAGGTTAAAAATGATTTATTGAGTAATTTATTTTACAACAAGCCCTTCGCTGTCATTATTTAATGCATGGATAGATATCAAAACGATGACTTTTGGTGGTAATTGCTGCCTCTGCTGCTTTGCCGTTTAATGGCTCTGCATAATCTGGACGTTTAACGACGACACGGCGTTTTGCGAGATTGATCGCAGGCTCAAGTAATGCATCCGCATCATTATCGGCACCAACAAGCGATTGAAAGACGCGCATTTCTTTTTTTACCAGCGCACTTTTTTGTCGATGTGGATACATTGGGTCGAGATACACTACGTCAGGCGCGGGAGTTATTTCTAACAGCGCATCGATACTCGACGCATGTATCAGTGTCATGCGTTGCTTTAACCAGCCACCAATTTCTGCATCGGCATAACCGCGTTGTAAGCCATCATCGAGAAGTGCGGCGACTACAGGATGACGCTCAAGCATTCTCACTTCGCAGCCCAAAGCCGCTAATACAAAGGCATCTCGGCCTAATCCCGCAGTTGCATCTACGACGCTGGGAATAAAACCTTTCTTGATACCTACTGCTTTGGCGACAGCCTCACCGCGTCCACCGCCAAATTTTCGGCGATGCGACATCGCTCCAGAGACAAAATCGACAAAAATCCCACCAAGTTTTGGCTCATCCATTTTGCGGAGTTGTAAATTTTCAGTGGTTAAAACCAATGCCATCAATGCGTTGGGGTCATGGATTAGCTGCCATTTTTCAGCTAAAGCGGATAAGGTGCCGTGATCGGCACCCTCTTCACAGATCAACTGGATCTTGATTGGATCAGCCATTAATACCGTAACTCTTCAACATGGCATCTAACTCAGGTTTACGGCCGCGGAAGCGTTCAAACAGCACCATCGGTTCTTCTGAGCCTCCACGGCTAAGGATATTATCTAAGAATGACTGCCCAGTTTGGCGATTAAAAATGCCTTCTTCAGCGAAACGAGAATAGGCATCAGCGGCCAATACATCTGCCCATAAATAGCTATAGTAACCGGCAGAATAACCGCCAGCAAAAATATGGCTGAAGGCATGTGGGAAGCGGCTCCATTCTGGTGATGGAACTACAGAGACTGCACGTTTAACCGCTTGCAGTGTTGACATTACTTGCCCGCCTTTGCTTGGGTCAAACTCAGCATGTAAGCGGAAATCAAACAGACCAAATTCCAGTTGTCTCAATACAAACATGGCAGATTGATAGTTTTTTGCCGCTAACATGCTATCGAGCATTTCTTGCGGTAAAGGCTCACCCGTTTCATAATGGCCGGAGATAAACTCTAGCGCTTCAGGCTCCCAGCACCAGTTTTCCATAAACTGGCTAGGTAATTCTACAGCATCCCATGGTACCCCATTGATACCCGCGACATCCGCGACATCGATTTGAGTCAGCATATGATGCAAACCGTGGCCGAACTCATGGAATAACGTGGTAACTTCATTATGAGTAAACAGCGCAGGTTTATCGCCGAGAGGTTTATTAAAGTTGCAAGTGAGGTAAGCGACAGGATTTTGCAGCGTACCATCTTGATGGCGCATTCTGCCCGCACAGTCATCCATCCATGCGCCGCCGCGTTTATTCTCGCGTGCATATAAATCGAGATAGAAACTACCGCGCAAAATATTGCTTTCATCATATAGCTCAAAGAAACGTACATCAGGATGCCAGGTCTCGACATCTTTACGCTCTTTCGCGGTTAATCCATAGATGCGGTGAACCACTTCAAACAGCCCTTCAATCACTCGCTGCTCTGGGAAATAGGGACGCAGTTGTTCATCACTTAATGAAAATTTATGCTGCTTCTGTTTTTCGCTATAGTATGCAATATCCCAAGATTCGAGTTTTTCTACTCCATAATGGGTTTTAGCGAACTCGGTTAGCTCAGCAACTTCTTGCTCGCCTTGCGTATGTGCACGTTTCGCCAGATCATTCAAAAAGTCCAGCACTTGCTCTGGTGATTGAGCCATCTTAGTGGCTAGAGATTTTTCAGCGTAATTAGTAAATCCGAGCAATTGAGCTAGTTCATGACGTAAAGCTAACAGTTCATCCATAATTTCACTGTTATCCCATTTACCGGCATTAGGCCCTTGATCTGACGCTCGGGTGCTGTATGCATAGCTCATTTCACGACGCAATTCGCTATTATCTGCATAGGTCATAACAGGTAAATAACTTGGCATATCTAAGGTTAATAAATAGCCTTCTTCGCCTTTTGCTGCCGCCATTTCTTTCGCTGCGGCAATTGCACTTTCTGGCATACCTGCAAGTTCTTGCTCATCTTTGACCAATTTTGACCAGCCCATGGTGGCATCCAGTACATTGTTGCCATACTTAGAGCTTAGTTCAGAGAGGCGAGCGACTATCTCACCATAACGCTGTTGCTTCTCTACTGGCAGACCGATACCTGACAGTTCAAAATCGCGCAGAGTATTTTCTATCGATTTTTTCTGTGGTTGTGTTAAATGAGCAAATGAATCACTTTCTTTCAATGATTTATAGGCTTGATAAAGATCTTCATTTTGACCTAACCATGTACTGAATTCAGACAGTAATGGCAGGCTTTTCTCGTATTCAGCACGTAGTTCGGCACTATTTTTAACCGAATGGAGATGACCGACAGGTGACCATACGCGAGACAGTTTATCGCTGGCTTCTTCTAGTGGCTGGCATAGATTATCCCAAGTATATTGATCATTCTTAGACAGAATATTTTCAACCGTTTGACGATAGTCGGCTAAAACTTGCTCTACCGCGGGAACGACATGTTGCGGCTCAATCGCAGAAAAAAGAGGGAGAATGGCGTTGCTTAATAATGGGTTTGTCATATAAACATCCTGTGATTGATGGCTATACCGCCTTCAGGCCATATAGACGAATTCATTTTATTGATATTTCATACTAGACAATGGGTACTTTGATTACTTATCGCTATCGCCCTGACAATAGCAAAAGATAGCCCCGAATTGTAAGCATCATAAAACTATAATGGGGGCATAAAATATGACTTCAATGTCAGCATACTGTATTTTTGCCACGTCTATTTCGTTATTAATGGCATTAATTGGCGTGATAAGGGTTCAGAAGCGTAATTAATCAAGGTATAATCATACCCGTATTATCCTCCAATTTCTGAAAAGGAAGATCATCGTCCCTGGTGGGGCGGCTGGACTTCAAATCCAGTTGGGGCCGCCAGCGGTCCCGGGCAGGTTCGACTCCTGTGATCTTCCGCCACTCAAGTTCAATACAACTCCACAAAACTCAACTAATCCCTTATAACCAGCGATTAAGCCATTTTCAATTCAACGGACATCAACTCAGCTCAACCGCAATCAATGTATTGTGCACAACTAAATCAGGATACTTTTCTGAAGGAATTTCTTTCGTACTCAACTGACAATAGCCCATTATTTACAGTATGAAGCCTTTCTAAGTTGCAATAACGCATATACACGATGACATCCTCTTTCATCTTTTTCCGAGTGAAATGTACGATTTTTTAGTCGCCAATCGTATTTCAAACTACCAAAAAATGTTCAATAACGGTGTTATCTCAACTTGCTTCTGCATCAACCTGCTTGCCCTAATATCATAACTTGTCTTAATTAAAGGCGGATTATCGGGGCGAAATGCAAAAGGTAAGCGAGTACGTACTCGCTCGGTGAATGGTATTGATGGCGACATCAAATTGAATAAGGCGCTGTGGGTGATGACACAAAAAAGGCCGAGCATGTTTCTGGAAGATAATACATTTAGTCGCATAAATAAGTGGAAGTTTGATTTAATCATTGAAAATTTGACTTAAGTGTAAAATAATCGTTCCTCAGTTATGGATGAGGATAGATTATGGCAATAGGATATTTTTTACGGGTTGGTGATAGAACCACTGTGGAGGACAAATATTAACGGGAGACAATACCATGCAATGGTACGGTGTTGCTGGTGCTCGTGAAGGCGATATGGTCAGTTGTGGCAAACATTCTGGTCCCTTTTATATTATCGGTGGCTGTAATAGTGTTTGGGATGAAGGGCGAAAAGTAGCGGGTACGCTTGAAAGTATGAGCTCATGTCCTTGCCATGCACGATTTATTAACTCAATTCAGGACTGCTATAGCGATGAAAGTGGGTCAGCCTCCCCAGAAACAGCTTCAACTATCCCTCCCGTGATAACCAATAAAATCTGTATTAGTTGTTTAATGAAAGCAACTGAATCAGGCCAAATGCTTGTTGTTCGAGAAGGATAATGATAAATGCATAATCCGCATCCTATTTTTAACTATTTTGAACGTTATCCTGATGCAAAGCATTATTGTTTGACCTGTGGTTTACAATATGAACGTTACTTTGATCAAGAACTTCAGAGTCGTTATGGAACCGTAAGTTCACTCTTTAAACAACGTCCAGATTCGGAAATTGCATGGGCAGGTCCGTGGTTAATTGACGTGTCCAAACGAAGTGATTTACTTGCAGATTTAATTCAATTAGAAACTGAATCGCCGGCACTATCATGGCTAGTCAGTGACTCATCAATTGAGAAATTGGCGACTCACTTCTCTGAACGACTTAATGTGAGTTTGCCTGATGGTCAAACCACTTTATTTCGCTTTTATGATCCTCGCGTAACCCACAATATGCCTCAAGTTCTAACAACCGAACAATTCAATGAAATAACCACGCCGCTCATTGCATGGTATTACCGTTTTGAAGGACGATTTTATGCATTACAAGGAGGCGGTTTAAATGCAGTTTAGCGAAGAACAATTAAAGAAAATTCAAAATATTGAACAGAGTGATTATGTAACTCAAGTGAGTGCTGATTTTTATAAACGCCATTTAGATAAACTACAGAACCTCGAAACATTGAATAAGCGCTTAGAAGACGCATTTCAATATATTCTCTTCCTCGGTTTCACTCAAGAACCGTTAATTCGGTCATTTTTATTTTACGAGGCTTGTTGCCCCGGCTTTCATTTAAAACCCGAAATTAGAAATATGCTTGAGGAAAAAAATCGCGTGCCAGAGCAGCAGTATCAAGATTTTTTACGGATAGCCATGAAATTTATTGAATGGAGAACTTAGCATGCCAATTCCATTAATAGTTGCAGGTGCAGGATTAATGACTCTGGGCGGTCTAGCCGCAGTGACACAAGAAGCCTCAAAAATCGGTTTTCCCTCATCGTCAGGCAGTGGCGATGATGAATGGGGAGAGACAAGTTACGGTGATAGAATTCGTGAGTATGAAAGTATTGCCATTGGTGGAATTGATGACGAAGATTCTGATGATAAGCGTAGAGGCAGCCAAGGAGCAGCAGCAGGCGCTGTGGCAGGTTCATCAGCAGGTGTAGCCGCAATTGAAGCGAGTAAAGGGTGTAAGGATTGCCCTGCTATTCCGTACATTATTCCTCATGAAAGTAATATAACGAATACACGCTCACCAAGTGCTTATGAGTATCAGGCTAGAATATGTAACACACAAATAAGAACCGTTGATACCCCAGCAGGTCAGATTAAATATATTGAAGAATGGAAATGCACTATTCCAGTACCCACGAGAACAAAAAATAATGTTATTTTTGATGGCTGGGAGCCCAGTGAATGTAACTTTATTGAAACTAAAGATAATTATAATAATTTCTTTGATAAAGATGGTGAAGTTAAAGCTTTTTGGGAAAAGGGTGGAAATGTTGCTAAGCAAGCTTTCGACCAGAATTGGCTCTGTCAATATCCATTCAAAGGGCAATCATATATTGACTGGCATTTCTCACAAGAAAATATGTATAAATTTTGCTCAAGAATTTTTGATTCTTATCCTCAAGTACGAACCCATTTAACGCCATAAAAGGTTATCTTGAAATGAAATTAAAATTAGATGTTGATATTAAACTGGGTGATGAACTAACAAGTGAGAAGCTCACCGACATTTTTCATACCATGATAGGTTTTGTAGAAAATGTTACGTTACTTAATAATAGTAAATGGTTTTTTTCTGGGGATAGCTTAGAAGATTCAATGAAAAAAACAGCATTTGAGAATAGTAAACCATCTTTTATTTTAAAAAATAAAGAGAATATAGAAATTATCGAGTCTATATGGGCAGAAGGTAACTCTTTAACAATACAACATGCTGCAATTAGTAACCAATACATATTAAGATTTAATATTAGAGAGGTTAACAGCTTAAGTATTTCAAATACATTAAAATCACTACATAGGATTTTATCTATTTTTAATGTTATATGTTTCAAATTAGATACAAATAATTATGCATATAATCAAAAACAAGTTTTCCCTGACAGATTACCCGTTGGTTGGATGCTTTATCTCAATAAAAAAATAACCCAACAACAAGTACCAATGGCAGCAGAGCTTATTGATATTGAAAATAAGAAAAATAGCGGTACATTAATTATTAGTACTGACCATGTGTTTAATGGTTCAGATAAAGACGATATTAAAAAAGCTAATGAAATCGAAATACAGCTCACTGCGTTAGGGCTCCTTCCCTTAATACGTGAAATATATAGTTAAAGCGAAGCAAAGATTATTAAGCTAACGCTTAGGATCCGTATTTCAATATATTCTTTTTCTCGATTTCACTCAAGAATTATTAATTCGGTCATTTTTATTTTACGAGGCTTGCTGCCCTGGCTTTCATTTCAAGCCAGAAATAATAAATCGTAATTTAAGTGAGCAATTCATACCAAACTTAAAGAGAAGTCATGATAATTTTTTGATGGAAGGGTTATACCTTAGTATTAAACTTGCACTTTTACACTTAATTTAGCTTAACGATGAACGATTGCATTTATGAATAAATCTTATTAAGTTAGTTTGTGATGTGTATTACTTATGGAAAATAAAGGATGCTTAAGGATAATTTTAATGAGCTACACATTTTTTTGGCGGTTGCTAGGGCAAAAAGTTTTACTAAAGCTGCGGCTAAACTGGGTGTTTCTCAATCTGCGCTGAGCCATGCGGTCAAAGCGTTGGAAGAACGTTTAAATACGCGACTCTTAACGCGAACCACACGCAGTGTTGCTGCAACTGAAATAGGTGAAAAGATTATTGCCTGTCTTGAACCTCGTTTAGCTGAGCTTGATCATGAATTAAAGTCGATTATTCAGCTTAATGGCGCAGCATCTGGCAATATTCGTCTTTCAACGGGAGAGCATGCTGCCCGCAGTCTTCTTTGGCCTAAACTTAAACCTTTTCTTCGTGCATATCCGGATATTAATGTCGAGCTGGTGGTTGATATTGTTGATATTGTTGATGGGGGTTTTGATGCCGGTGTACGATTGGGCGAAAGTGTTGATAAAGATATGGTTGCAGTAAGAATTGGCCCTGATATGCGATTAGCGATTGTTGGTTCGCCGAGTTATTTTGAATCTCAGGGGATACCGCAAACGCCTCATGATTTACAACATCATCGCTGCATCAATATGCGCCTTCCAACTGCGGGAGGATTGTATCATTGGGAGTTTGAAAAAGAGGGTAAATCGTTACGTGTGAGAGTGGAAGGGCAGTTAACCTTTAATTTATTATCGGAGCGAATAGATGCGGCTCTGTCTGGGTTTGGCATTGCTTGTGTTCCTGAAGATACCATCCAAGAGGCGGTAAAATCAGGAGAATTGATCCAAACGTTAAGTGATTGGTGCCCTATATTTTCAGGCTATTACCTTTATTACCCGAGTCGAAAACAGCATCCTCCAGCGTTTGCATTATTAATTGATGCACTGCGCTACCGTGAAAGTGAGAAATAAAGGTGGGTAGCGTGAGGTAAATGCATTGATGACTACCAACCTAAGCGATATTTAGCGATTAATCAGCGCTTGTAACGCCGCGGGATAACGTTCCCCGACAATCTTCACTGTTTCCAGCGCATGAGCAATTTTTTGCAAATCGTTATCAGTGAGTGTGACATCGACGGCATTTAAATTTTCTTCTAAACGGTGCAGTTTAGTGGTGCCCGGAATAGGGACAATCCACGGTTTTTGCGCCAATAACCAAGCCAGAGCGATTTGTGCTGAAGTCACGCCTTTTTGGCTAGCTAGATCTGCCAACAAAGTGACTAGCTGTTCATTTGCTTCTAAAGCCTCAGCGTTGAAACGAGGGACTTTGCTACGAAAATCATCGTCGTTGAATGTGGTATTGGCATTAATTGCACCCGTTAAGAATCCTTTACCTAATGGGCTGAAGGGAACAAATCCAATACCTAACTCTTCGAGCACAGGTAATATTTCGTCTTCAGGCTCACGCCACCAAAGAGAATATTCGCTTTGCAATGCGGTGACAGGCTGAATAGCATTCGCTCTGCGAATAGTTTGAGCACTGGCTTCAGAGAGGCCAAAGTGTTTTACCTTACCTTCTGAAATTAAATCTTTTATTGTACCGGCAACATCTTCAATCGGTACATCAGGGTCAACGCGGTGTTGATACAGTAGGTCGATAACGTCTGTTTTAAGCCGACGCAATGAACCTTCGACAGCTTCACGAATATGCTCTGGACGGCTATTTAAAAGCTGTTGTTTGTTTTCATTACTGCAATTAAAACCAAATTTTGTCGCAATAACCACTCTATCTCGAAAGGGTTTTAGTGCTTCACCTACCACTTCCTCATTTAAGAATGGTCCATAAACTTCCGCGGTATCAAAAAAAGTGACCCCACGTTCTACTGCGGCACGAAGTAATTCAATGGCTTGATGCTTATCTGTAGCTGGACCATAACCATGACTTAATCCCATACAGCCTAAGCCAAGCGCAGAAACCTCAAGATTTGAATTACCGAGAAAACGTTTTTTCATTATTTATGTCCTGATAGTTAATTAGATTATTGATGCGGCTAAACATCTAGCTTGCGGCCAGCGAGCCATTCGACCATTGCTGGGTCGCGGTGTGAGAAAAATGCACTTGTTGCAGTATCGATTGCCGTGATTTTTGTCATTTCATCATTAGTCAGGGTGAAATCGAGGATGTTTATATTTTCTGCCATTCTGGTTCTACGAACCGATTTAGCCAGTGATACAATCCCACGTTGGAGTAGCCAACGCAGAACAACTTGCCCAACACTCTTACTGTATTTTTTACCGATAACCGTTAATTGTGGATGCTGGAATAATCCATTTTTACCTTCAGCAAAAGGCGCCCAAGCTTCTGGCTGAATACTTTTACTCTGCATCCATGGCACGGCATGTAATTGCTGATTGAACGGGTTAACTTCGATTTGGTTAACCGCCGGAATGACTTTATTAAACGCAATAAGGTCAGCGACTCTGTCTGGATGAAAATTGCTGATACCAATCGCCTGAATTTTTCCAGCTTGATACAGTTCCTCCATTGCGCGCCATGCACCGTGGACATCACCATAAGGCTGATGGATAAGGTAAAGATCAATATAATCTAGTTGTAGGCGATTTAATGAACGTTCAAATTGTGCTTTCGCGCCTTCATAGCTGGCATCTTGTAGCCATAATTTGGTGGAAATAAATAAATTTTTTCGGGCTATTCCACTTTGTTTAAGCGCATTTCCGACTTGAGTTTCATTTTGATAGGATGCGGCGGTATCAATTAAGCGATAGCCTATTTCTAGTGCGTCAATAACAGCATGTTCACATTCGTCAGGCTGTGTCATCTGAAAAACACCGAAGCCTAACAACGGCATTTCAATCCCATTGTTTAATTTGATAGTTTGCATAATGAGCCCTTTTATCCTTGTTGGAATAGAGCATAGCGTAGATTTATTGATTAGATTAGAGGCTATAATTTTCTAAGGTTTATGAGAAAAATTCATAAATAATAGATCCTGCTTATAATAAGAATCAATAACAGCAGGTTTTTTGCTTAATAACATAATATGAAAATAATCTGTTTTCTGAAGATTAAATATTTTGCTGTAAGCGGATATTTTTACAAGATTGACATATTAAGTTGAATCGATTTTTGAGTTTTAAGGATCGTGTATTGCATGATATTGATGGAATAAGGGCGAAAGCCGCTGCTGAAAAAATTAAATAAGCATTTGATATCTAGAGTAAAAAATACCGTTAGTTAAAAGCAGCGAAAAGGATAAGAGTGAATATATGCAGCGCTGAAAGAGTTACTGAAAACAGGAAAGTAAATAAATAGTAGAATCACTATTTTTAATTTTGGCTAAATTGTCAAAGCCCGCTTTGTGGCTGTGAGTTCAACCGATGGATGCAACACACTGGTTAAATCGTTTTGCAGGTGATTCATAGTCTAGCGTTTTTCTCGGTCTTTCGTTGAGTTGTCTGGCGACACTATTTAATCTTTGCTGGCTATGAACGGATAAATCAGTACCTTTTGGGAAATATTGCCTAAGTAATCTGTTCGTATTTTCATTTGAGCCACGTTGCCAAGGAGATTGAGGATCGCAGAAATAGACCTGAATGTCGGTAGCAACAGTAAATACCGTATGATTAGTCATTTCAACTCCTCTGTCCCAAGTTAATGTTTTATACAGTTCTGCGGGTAATTTTTGGGCCTGTTTAATGAGGGCTGATATTACAGTTATTGTTTTATTATCACTGATTTTAGCTAGCATAACATAACGTGAATGGCGTTCTACTAAAGTGACAATATAAGAATTTTTAGAGCCTTGTATTAGATCCCCTTCCCAGTGACCGGGGACAGCTCTGTCCGCAACAGTTGGCGGTCTTTCGCTTATGGGAACTGCATTCGGAATTGAGCCTAATCCTTTTCCTTTAAGTGATGTGGTTCTAGATTTTCGTACAGTTCTTCTGCTTCTAAGATATTGCTGTAGCTCTTTTTTTAACGCTCCCCGAGTTTGTATAAAAAGTGTTTTATAAATCGTTTCGTGAGATACATGCATCTCCTGAGCATCTGGGTAATTGCGTTTCAGCCAGCCAGCGATTTGCTCAGGCGACCTGCCTTGATGCATTTTTTCTGCGATTATTTTACACAATGTGGCGTTTTTACTTAATTTACAAGCTTTGGGTCTCAAGGCATTATCCCATGCTGTTTTATCCGCTTTTACTGCACGGTAGTTGGTTAATCCGCCATGCCTGCGGATCTCACGACTGACAGTTGAAGGGGCTCTTGATATCTTTTTAGCTATCTCCCTGATACTGCACTTTTCTGCTAATCCTCTCGATATTTCTTCTCTTTCATCAAGCGAAAGCGATAATCTGTGGCGTTTACGGACGGGAGGACGGAATCCACCTGTTTGATAAATAGTGGGCATAATAGAAGAATGGTATCTATCAAACATTCTGGCGATCTCATGTAAAGAATCACCTTGCTTATATCTGTCCCAAATGATCGCTTTCTGTTCAGGTGTATAGTAAATACGTTTTCTTGGTTTCATAACAATGCCCTCCTTATTTAAGGATAGCGTTGCATTGATTAATTGAACTCACAGCTAGAAGCGGACGTAGTAATTATTGGCCGCTAATTGCTTACTAACGGTTCATAATAACAAATAGTATATTAAGAACTTTCCAGCATTAGCGGGTCGTTACAAGTTGAGTTGATTTTTTAACTAAAAATCAGTCTTAGAAAAACCGGTCATATCATCCAGTCCCATTTCGCGGCCTAATGCCGTTAGTGGATGGACAATTATCAGACTTCGCACGGCTTTCTTCAGCTTGCCAATATCAGCTTGTTCTTTCTTAGTGATGGGGCGTTTGAATGGCATATCGACTAACTTTTGCGCTTCTTTGCTTAGTTTCTGATGACGTACTGCTTTCAAACGAGCGATTTCAATTTCCAGCGTCGCTTTTTCTTTCTCAAGCTCTGCGTACTTTTCCGTTTCGTTCGTCAGTTGCATACTCGCCATCTTGTGACGAGTAAGGTCTAAACGGTCGTTAAGAAGTTTAATTTGTGCTTTTTCGATTTCTTTCATTATTAATTAACCGTGAATAAATTGCTTGTCGGCAAGTATACACCATTCTGCGTAAGAGGGCGAAAAGGGATTCTGGTTGTTAAACTCAGTATCAAAATACTTTTATTGGGTAATTTGTCTATTACCACTCTAAAATTAATCTAGCAGGCATTAATCGAGGTATTACTATTTATCCAATTAAATAAGTTTATTTAATATCAATACTATTCCTTATTAAATACGACTTCCTGAGATTTTTTAATACAATAAATTTGCTGCATTATTTTTAGAAAGACCTGTTTATAAAAATTGCAGCGAATTTATTAAAGTATATAGCGCTTATATTATTTCTTTTTATTCAGCATTGATTTTAAGTCGGCAAAGGGATTATAGGTGGCTTCGCCAACATCTTTTTGTGCGTCTTCCCCTGCGATAACATTTGTGCCGTACTGGTCAGCTTCAGTATATTTGGAGTGTTCATGATCATGGCAAAATAAACACAGTAGTTCCCAATTGCTACCATCTTCAGGATTATTGGTATGATCATGATCAATATGATGAACGGTTAACTCACGTAGGTTTGAATAAACAAATTCCCGTGTACAGCGTCCGCATATCCATGGGTAGATTTTTAGCGCTTTTTCACGGTAGCCGCTTTCCAGACGAGAATAGTTTTTGGGGATCAGAGCCATTGCTAATATTACCTGTTATAAAAAGTTAATTTTACGATAGTGCCCCCAATATACCTCATAATGCCGCAGAAGGAGAAATGTAACAGAAGAGGAATATTCATATTTAATCGTGAGTTTTCGATACGTTTGATGAGTGATTTATGGATTGAGAAATATTAGTATAATTGGCTGATAATGTTCTTTATAAGTATATATTTATAATTGAGATACTTATCCTGTATTGAGCAACTCGTAGCTGCCTTTTTTAACATATACTGCTTTATGATTTTTATCGTAAGATCAACAAGTTATTATTTCTTATGGCTGATTCATAAAATGCTATTTCCTACGATTTTTCCTAAGCCGTTCTTTAGCGCTCATGGCTCATACTAAAATACGTTTTAAACGTTGATTAAGAAATCTCATTCGATAACTTCATTGAATATTATTATCGAACCGAATGTCGCTTCTATCATTCCAACCTAAACCAAAGGCGTAGTCTGTACGGGCATTGTGCTTTATACTGCGGGCTGCAAAAACTGAGTAGATAACAATAGGCGGTAATGGCGATGAATGGAACAATCACAACGTGGTTTGACGATAAAGGTTTTGGATTTATCAAAGATGAAAACGGTGATAACCGTTATTTTCATGTGATTAAGGTCGCCAATCCAGATCTAATAAAGAAAGATGCTGCGGTGACTTTTGAACCGACGACGAATACTAAAGGGTTATCAGCTTATGCGGTAAAAGTGATACCGGAAAGTAAATATATCTATATTGCGGGCGAGCGCCTTAAAATTACTTCGATTAAATCATTTTTGGTTTACAGTGAAGAAGTCCCTGCTGATACTCACATTGATAAAGAAAATACGGTGTTATCTATTGGGCTATTAATGAACAGTATTCGACCGAAATCAGAGACTAAACCTGATGCAATGCGTACACTGAAAAAACTGGCGATCACCACCTTCCAAGGAACGACGTTAACTTTCACCGAAGATGAGATTGATGTGGATGCCATGATGAAGCAACTGCAAAATCTGAAGTAATTTAGATTCGCTGGGTATTATTTATCAGTTGTATATTGGTATAACTTACCAACATGGATACGCGTTTGTATGGTTCTATGCTAGATTCTGGTGGTTATTATCTGCGCTGCGATAAAATACAGGGGGGATAAACCATGGTAAATAGATTCACTGCTAGCGATGTACATTATCGTTGAGCTTGGTATCCCAATGTTGAGATCGGAGCATATGATTGTCCACTAATATATCTCTTCAAACTCAAGCGACAGCGTGTTCAGGCTCTATCACTGGGTACAAGCTTACAAATTACCAGTATCATCCTAAAAATTATTCAATGGGTTTAAAGACGAAGATGACAAAACTCACCTTACAAGAGCAAATGTTGAAAGCTGGATTAGTGTCTAGCAAAAAAATGGCTAAGGTTCAAAGAACAGCTAAAAAATCTCGCGTTCAAGCACGTAATGCCAGAGAAGCGGTAGAAGCTAACAAAAAAGAACAACTTGAACGTGATAAGCAGCTAAATGAACAACAAAAACAAGCAGTTTTATCGAAAGAGTCTAAAGCACAGGTGAAACAGCTGATTGAAATGAATAGAATCGAAATTGCCAAAGGTGATATCGGTTTTAATTTCACGGATGATAATTTAATCAAAAAAGTTACGGTGGATAAGATAACCCAAGCTCAGTTGATTAGCGGTCGCCTTGCTATCGCTCGTTTGGTCATCGATAACAGTGATGTAAATGAATACGCGATTATTCCTGCAAGTGTCGCTGATAAAATAGCTCAGCGAGATGCGAACAGCATCGTATTAAATAATGCGCTGAGTCAGGAAGAGCAAGATGAAGATGATCCATACGCAGATTTTAAAGTGCCAGATGATTTGATGTGGTAATTGGCATTTTAACCATGTTAGCCCTTAGAATGGGCTAGCATTACGGGCGTTGATCCATTCTTTATTAATGGGATGTACAAAGTGTAATTCACTGGCGTGCAGCATAAGGCGCGGTGTTTTTTCAGTCCCTGCTAGTAAACGACCTCCATACAGATCACATCCTAGAATAGGATGACCTACATGTTGGCAGTGGATACGGAGCTGATGTGTACGCCCGGTTTCAGGGGTTAGCTGTACTCGTGTTAATGGCACTAATTTGCCACTCTGCGATTCATGATAAAAGCGCTCAATGACTTGATAGCCAGAACGAGCTGGTTTGCCGTTGATTGAGCAAATTGACATGAGTGGGAATAGTGCTGGGTCTTTACCAATCGGTGCGTTTATTATCCCTTCATCATCCTCTAGATGCCCGCACAGTAGCGCATGGTATACTTTAGTGACCGTGCGCTGACTAAATTGTTGGCAGAGAGCTGCATTTATCGCTTTATTGCGAGCAATCACCATTAATCCGGATGTTCCAAAATCTAACCGGTGTACAAGAGTGCAACCGGGGAAGAGTTGAACCAGTCGATAATGTACCGAATCCATATTTTGCGGATTTTTTCCAGATAGGCTGAGTAGACCCGAAGGTTTATTGATGAGTACTAAATAATCATCCTGATACAAAATTTCAATATTGTCATGGCAGGGTGGGGCAATAAAAGTATCGATAATCTTAGACATCAGGCTATCCGTATCAGAAGTAGACATCGATGATACTCAATTTTACGCCGGCTGGCGAATCTGATGATTAATTGAATTACGGTAGGATTAATAAATATCTTCGAATTATTTTTAATCTTTTAAAAGAAGGATATCTGTGAGTGATAAGTATTCTATTTAATGATTAAAACTATCAAGCAGATCCTTGATCGATGATTACTCTATTCTCTATTCCATACGCCTTAATATTGCTCGCTCTATGCTTATTATTCTGACTATTGTGAGTAACTAAAATAGACTACCGCTTTAGAGAGTTTCCTTAATTTTCTTTTTTATTCATTTCGGGATAATCTATCGTTGCAGTTATGTAGTTGGTGATCATGTAATAACTGACAATATAATCAATTATTGCGTGATGAGACTAATCAAAATTCTGGTTCCACTATTTTTTATATTTTTGAAAATGTTTCATAGGATCTGTTATTCTAATTTTTGCCTCAACGACTCATACTTTGTTTTATCTGATCATAGCGTAAATATTGATGGTATTTTAAACGGGTGAAGTAACCCCCTGAGCAGATTGGAATATTACTCCGGAAAAATATGCCGAATAGTATACTATCCGCAATGTTTATAGTGGCGAATGCTGAATACGTGGCAAAGAGTTGCCTAGGAGTCTTATATTTAGAGCGGGTAAATTTCAAGATATTATTTTAAATTTTAATACGTTATATTTTTTGTTCATATATCTCAAAATCATCTTAAAATCTTATATTAAAGTTATATAATGATTCGTAAGTTCCCCAAGGGAATATAAAAATGAAGAATTAATTAATAATGATAGTCATGTATTTTATACTAACATTATTTTTAAAATAATAAGATATATCATCTAAAGTAAAATATAAGTAAATCACTTTTAATTAAATACTATAAAATAGCAATACTGAAATATAACGATAAATTTTAATAATAACCCCATGTGAAAATGTAAAGTTTTTGATGAAAATCAAATGCATCTCAATCCCTTTTCCAAAAATTAGCTTATATACGTTGAATTCATATCAAAAAAGTTCATCAATAAAGAAACATTTAAAAAATAATGTAGTACAAATTTTAGATAGCCATAGGTCCGGGTCGTCATATTTAGATGATCCCATAGGGATTGTCGTAATATAGCATATGTAACAAGGCATAATATATATTAACAGGGTTTATGGAGACATTATTAAGCAGTAATAAAGATATGTATAGAAATACAATATGAATTGTTACATAACAAAAAACATATTTAAATTCAAAATCAAACTGTTAGGAATAATCTTAATATCAGAACTAACACATGACAAAATGTAACTTTTTATAATTTATTGTATTGACAATAACTGATTATTAGAAAAGATTTCTTTGATATATATAATCCTCCCATAATAATCACTCCTAAAAAGAGTAATTATCAGAATTACGATTGTTGTATATAATAAATAATTTACTTATATTGCATCGAGCGATTAATGATAATGAATTTAATTAAAAAATTCTCTATTTAAGGTTACTGGACATGATTTATGAAGATAATCAATTAAGTGAATTAGCCGGTATTTTCTTTAAGAATTTACGAAAAAAAAATCGCATATCCGAGAAAGAATTAGCGGCATTGTTGAAAGTTAGTCAGCAACAGGTATCTAGATATGAGAATGGAAAAACCCAATTAACAATAGTAAAAATAAACCAATACTTAACTGTGTTTGGACTTAGCTGGGGTGATTTTCTCGAAGGGTTAAATAAAGAAAAAGATGTAATTTATTCAAATACAAATTTACATTAAAAAATAAAATATAATATTTAAAATATTTTGTTTCAAATGTATAAATATAACCAACAATAGGAAAAAATGAATATGAACAAAAAATTAATTGCTCTAAGCATTGCGATCTCATCTATTTGTGGTTCTGCATTTGCAGAAGATGAGGTTGTCACTCCACCCCTAGCTGCGCAAACAGTTAATGGTGGTAAAATTACATTTAATGGTGAAGTGACATCAGGTGCATGTGCGATTTCAGGTACTGATACTGATAAAATTGTATCCTTGGATACCGTTCGTGCAGCAAGTTTCACTGCAGCAGACCAACTTGGAAATGCAAAAAAATCTTTTGATATTAGTCTGGTTGATTGTGATACATCTATTCGCAAATCAGTGCAGATTACATTCAATGGACAAACAGTAAATGGAAAGCCTAATCTATTAGAAAACACTGCAGGTGCGGGCTCAGCGCAAAATGTTGCTTTACAATTATTTGGACCAAATGGTAGTCCATTAGATGTTGGCCAATTAAGTTCTGAGGTTAACTTAATTGACAGCACAACTATCCCATTATCTGTAGATTATAAATCAACAGCTGCCTCAGTTACTGCAGGTAAAGTTCAATCTGTTGCAAACTTCCAGTTAACTTATAATTAATATATTTAATAATTAACGTATTAAGTAAAATGATTGGTCTTAAATCTAACTTAATGACCAATCATTTATTTTCGGATGGATAACATTATGTTTAGATATCTTTTATTATCTTTTGCTTCTATTTTATACTGCGCTCAATCATTTGCAGGAGGAGTTTCTCTTGGTGCAACTAGATTAATTTATCCTACAGATAAAGATCAACTAACATTAAAAATATATAACACAGATGAGACAGGAAATTACCTTGTCCAATCATGGATATCTGATGAAAAAAATAATAAAATATCGGATTTTATTATTACCCCTCCATTATTTGTAATAAAATCAAATACTGACAATATATTAAAAGTTGTTTATACCGGAGATAAAGATAATCTCCCAAAAGAAAAAGAAAAACTATATTACTTTAACTCAAAAGTTATTCCATCACTAAGTGAAGATGAACAAAAAATAGATAATGTACTGCTTATATCAACAACAACGAAAATAAAACTATTTATTCGGCCTGATTCAATAAAAGAGAATCCATTAACATCATATAAAAAAATAAAATGTAGCTATGAAAAAGGGCAATTAAAAATTGACAATCCTACACCTTTTTATATGAATTTAGTTTCAATTAAATCTAATGGAAATGAAATATCAAAACTAGAAACAATAGCACCTAGAGAGTTTGTTTATCTGACCTCTAATATAAATAATAAAAATATAACATTTAGTGTTATAAATGATTACGGCGTACAAATTAAAGATATTCAATGTAATTTTTAGTTTTATCTTTGGGAGTTTTTTATGCGAATAGCAAATGGTCTATTTTTAGCCAGTTTATGTTTAAATATACAAATTTCATATTCGCAAGATTATTTCAACCCTATGTTTTTAGGTAAAGATGTTGCATCGATTGATGACTTAGCCTACATAACTTCGGGAAATGTTTTATCGCCAGGGAATTATTACTTAGCTCTTTACGTTGGTGAATCTTTAATTAAAAATATTAATATTAACTTTCAAAATTCTAATGAAGAAGAAAAAGTTGAAGCCTGCTTTACAAAAGAAATCATTGATTTAATTCCTTTTAATGAAACGGCAAAAAAAGAATTTAATTTCACTCATTCAAAGCCTAATGAATGTATAGATATAAAAAAATATATTAAGAATTTTAGTTATGACGTGGAATTATCAAAGTTAATTATTAATTTATCTATTCCTCAAATATACTTAGATTCAGTTAATTCAACGTTAGCTAAAGAAAAAGACTGGGATGATGGCATTCCTTTTTTTTTGATGAATTATAACTTTAATGGCTCATATTCTAAAAATAAAAATACGGACGACTATTCATCTTATTATTTAAGTTTAAACAATAAATTTAACTTAAATGCCTGGAGATTAAACTCTAATATTTATTTTAATGAAAATAAAATAGGCTCCGTCTCAAATAAAGATGTAGCTATAAATAATATTTATTTGTCAAGAAATATCAATGCAATAAAAAGTAATTTAGTGATAGGTCAAAACACCTTAGGCTCCAGTTTATTTGACTCAAACCCTTATATTGGTGTGACATTAGCGACATCAACAGAAATGTTACCTGATAGTGATAGAGGCTATAGTCCTTCAATTAAAGGAATAGCTGATTCAAAATCTAAGCTTACAATAAAACAAAATAATAATATTATTTATCAAACTTATATTAATCCGGGGCCTTATGATATTAATAATTTAAATTCAGTAGGTACTAGTGGTGATTATGAAGTAGAATTAACAACATCCGATGGTATAGTAAAAAAGTATATTGTACCTTATGCTTCATTACCTAATTTACTTAGAACAGGTAAATTCAATTATTCAATAACAGCAGGTAAATTGGATCTAAATGTAGCCAAAAATAAAAATTTTATTCAAAGTACAATTGCTATTGGTGTACCATTATTAGAATCAACTATTTTTACTGGTACACAACTTTCAGCTGACTATAAATCAGCCGCTTTAGGTATTGGTAAAGATTTAGGTTTATTGGGTGCTTTATCTGTGGATGCTACTCATGCTAAAGCTGAAATTAATAATAAAATACAATCTGGTGAATCTTATAGAATACTTTATTCTAAATCATTTAGCGATATAGGAACTAATGTCCAATTAACAGGGTATCGCTATTCAACATCAGATTACTATTCATTAAGTGAAGCTAGTTATAGAAATAATCTTATAAATAATGATTCAAATTATTTGTATCAAGGTCGTAGAAAAGATAGTTTCCAGATAAATCTTTCACAAAATTTAAATGATTATGGGCAAGTTTATATTTGGGGTAATCTAAATTCTTATTGGGGACAAAAAGAAAAATCTAAAAACATTCAAATTGGTTGGAATAAAACAATTAAACAATTAAATAACGTTATTGTTTCCGCTAGTTATAATAAAAATAATAGTCGAGGTATTAATGATGATGCGCTATATCTATCTTTAAGCTTACCAATATCTAATGGAATGAATAATAATTTAATGTATTTATCTAATAGTACTAGCTATAATAACTCTAGTTATAACAATTTAACAAGTCTATCAGGTAATTTATTAGATAATAAATTAGACTATAATGTCTATCAAGTAGTCAATAAAAATGAAAATAACACCAATATAAATTTAAATTATAAAGCTAATTTTATAAACTTAAATGCAGGAACTAATTACACATCAAACTCAAAACAAATTAACTACGGTGCAAGTGGTGGCATTCTATTTCACCAAGATGGTATTGTTTTTGCTAGAGAGGCTTATGATACAGCGATATTAGTTGAAGCTAAAGGTGCTACCGGTGCAAAAATAAATAAATCAGGAGGAGATATTATTATTAATAATAGTGGATATGCATTAATACCTTATGCGACGCCTTATCATTATAATGATGTTGAACTTGATCCCTCAACATTTGGAAATAACTATGATATTGAAAATAAAGTTTTAAAAATATCACCAACTCGAGGTGCTATTAGTAAAGTTATTTTTGATGT
The DNA here is from genome assembly GCF_022592395.1 of Moellerella wisconsensis. Lineage (NCBI taxonomy): Bacteria > Pseudomonadati > Pseudomonadota > Gammaproteobacteria > Enterobacterales > Morganellaceae > Moellerella > Moellerella wisconsensis. The sequence continues at coordinate 116,764 of NZ_CP093242.1, forward strand.
TAAAAAAGGATATAATTTTTTAGTAACAGTGAGACATAAAGATGAACTTATTAAATTTGGTTCATTAGTTAATAACAATGATGATAAAACTATATCTATCGCAAATGATGATGGCTCTGTTTATTTAACGGGCGTTAAAAATAAATCAAATTATAGTGTAAGTTGGGGGGATGGAATTACCTGTAATTTCTCAATTAACTATGATGAAAATGAAGCGTTAAATACCGTTAATAAAAGAGATGTTAATTGTTTATAAAATTTGGAATAATGATGAAAGTAACAAATAACTATATATTTTTAATTATTATTTTTTTTTGTATATCGGTAAATGCTGCAGATGTTCAAGTTCAAATTAATGGTGCGATTTTAGATCAAAGTTGCAATATCAAAAGTACGGATCTAACTAAGAATGTTGTCTTTGATGATTTAAATCCGAGCAATTTTCCTTCTTTAGGCTCAGTGAGTAATGTACAGGAAGTTAATATTGAATTGGAAAATTGCACAGGAAATATAGATAAAATGTATTATATATTTTCTGGTGATGAGGATTCATCGGATCCTAGCTTACTTAAAATTATAGGACAAGCAGGTTCTTCATCTGAAGATTTAGCAAGTGGTATTGCAATACAAATACTTGACACAAATAAGAAGGCTATAGCATTAAATAAAAATCAAAGTTTAAATCAAATAATAACAGATAAAATATATAGTTTTAAATTTTATTTACGCTATAAATCAACTAATTCAACAGTTACGCCAGGAGATGCATCATCATTACTTTATTTGGACTTCTACTATGAATAAAATTTTTTTGCTCTATATACTTTCATTATTATCATTTAACTTGTACGCTGATCAAGCGAAGATTAATATAACAGCAAAAGTACTGACGACGACTTGTTCTATTTCAAGCGGCTCTACTGATTTTATTGTGAATATGAAAAACTCTAATCTACGAGGGCAACCAGTAGGTGTTCCTTTTGGTAAAGCACCATTTTCTATTACTCTTGATAACTGTCCTGAAAGTATTAATCTTGCTCATATTACATTTAGAGGTGAATCAGACCCTGTTATGTCTAATCTGTTAAAAATCTCAGATGATGAAGATGCGAGTGCTACAGGAATTGCAATTGCTTTATATGATGATAAAGAAAATATTATTGATATTTCAAAAAATAATACAGATTTTATTATAAAACATGATATAGATAATTATATTTTTAATTTTTCAGCGGCATATATAAAAACAAGTGAAATGACATCTTCTGGTAAGGTTGTTGCTGTTGCCTATTTTGATATTAATTATGAATAAATATTTATTTTATTTACTTATATTGTTTTTTCTACCTGTATGTTCATTTGCAGGTCCATCGGTTATCGGTACTCGATTTTTTTTCTCTCCAGAAACTAGAGGTATAAATGTTAAAGTAATTAATGATGATGAGAGTGATTATCTTATTAAAACATCTGTAAATAATAATGATTTTATTATATCTCCTCCTTTATTTATATTACCTAAAAATACAAGTAATATTATCACGATCATTCCTGGTGACTCTCTTAAACAAAACAAAGATGAAATATATAAGTTGGTTATTACAGCAATACCAAAGTCAGAGAAGAACAGTATAAATAATATCGTATCTTTAGCTACAAGATCTCATTTTAATATTATTTATCAACACAAAAAACATGATAACGATGATTTCAATAAAATCATCCTGACTAAGAACTCCAATGGGAAATATCAATTAGAAAATAACTCTGATAATGTTTTTTATATTGAGCTATCAACTAATGAAGATTTTAAATCCAATAAAAGAAAATTATTATCCACCAATGACAATTTAGAAGTTAAAGAATGTAAATCTAATGAAAAGTGTCACGTATGGATTAAAGTTTTAGCTGGTAATGATGCTATTATAAAAAAAATATATTTATCTTCTGATAGATAAATATATTTTTAGTAAATGAAATCACATTAATACGTATCCTAACTTTAACACTAAAAGATCAAACCTGATTTCTGCTGAAGAGGCTATTTATGAAGTTGATTATAAAATATTGTATTCTTTTGATTACTCTTTTTTCCGATATTTCTACGGCATGGTCTATTCCCAATACGGAAGTAGTACATCGTTGGGGGAGTTCGGTCATAAAAGTTACCGGCCCTGCAGATGGTACTATGAACCAATATCGCAAAGTTTTTGCTGTAAATGGTGGTGGCGCACTTCGTGCATGTAATAATCGTTCTCTTAATTATAGTTTATCAAAAGTTTTATATGAACCAATAGCTATACCGGCAGGTGAGTTGATTTTTACTGGGGGGGGAGGAGAGCTTTTCGAAACTGGTGTTAAAGGATTAATTATGTTGATGCAGATGGGGGCTGCTTCAGGGATAACAGCGACTGGCATGAATGCCACACCGTTACCTTCAAAGTCATTAGTTGTATGGTCAGGATGGCAACCTAATTCAAGTCGACTTAATGGATTTACATGGTTACCTACCATCACCATGGTTAAAGGCAAAGATAGAATAGAACCAGGTACCGTTATACCACGTCAATCTTTATATACATTAACTTGTTTTGACCCGAATGGTGTAGCTAGAGAAATAAACACAATAGTATTGGAGGAAATTACGGTTGAATCAACGGTAACAACCTGTGCTCCTGACGCTAATATCAGAACTATTAATATGGAGGGGGTTCCAATCGCAAACATTGAAAATGCAAGCTCTTCAACTTTAATAGCGACGAAACAACAAACATTTGGCCTTAAATGTGACCCAAATATTCAATTAAAGTATTCAATCGTTGATTTAAATGATCCTACAAATAGGACAACAACATCCACGTTAACTGATGATTCGACGGCAAGTGGAGTTGGCTACACAATTACCGCAGCTAATGGTACAAGATTACCATTTGGCCCTGATGGCTCCGCCCAAGGTATTCCTGATCAAACTAAATATTCTATAGGTGTCGCAGGAAACGCAGAAGGCAAAAATAATCCAATGTCACTTACATTAGGCTTTAGTTATGTGCGCAAACCCGAAGAAATAATAAAAACAGGGGCAGCTAAATCATTAATTGGTATAACTTATTCATACCAATGAGCTATGTCGTGGCCAATAAAATTTGGCCACGGTTTTAGAGTTATTCCCGTATCATTCTTCTGATTTGGTTGTTCGTGCTTTAAAAATTTTCGTCAAAGAAAGCAATTACTTTATCTCTTGATAATCACTGGTGTGTGAAGTTGACAAGCAGTGATTTTTTGTTGCAAAGAAAAAGTAACAACGCTGGCTTTGATGCATTTGGTCGCCTCTATTCAAACGAATTATTGCGCATACTTTTGAACGTCAAAACAAGCATATTTTTTGTCAACTATTAGTATTGCTCAGACTGTTTAATATCGCTTTTAGTGCACTTATTAGTTGAATTCAAGATGTGTAGATTAATAGAAGATTTTTATTAATAGCGATAGGAATTAAATTTATTTTTATGATTAATCTAGATGTTTTCTATAATTGTAAGGTGAATGGTAATAATTTAATTGTGTTATTACGACTTTCTTATGTTTATATCAACACAGACCAAGAATTATTTTTAATATCAATAGCGAATGTTCTTAAAAGATAACTTTATAATATATTTTATTTGTTAATCTCAGTACTCATAATAAGGGTGTGGGTTGTTTTTTATAAAATATAGTCGATCGTAAATTGTAATAAAGTGTAATATTAAATGTATTTAATTTTATTTTAGAAATAGTTTGTTCATATTTATAAGATTATCCTAAGTTTTAATTAAATTATTTTAAATGCTTGTTTCTTTTATTTGTTTAATATATTTATCAAGCAGTTAATTATATATCGTTAAACGCGGTTACTCTTTTGGTGGGTTTTTTTGTTGAGCATAACGATCAATAGCCTTTGTTTAATAGCTTTAATCTATCAAATTAACTAAATTCGATCGATATAAACGTTTTTACTCTTATTTCAATATATCTATTATGAATACCAATTAAACGAACAACTAATTATTTTTATATTGGAGTGCAAATAATGAAATCTAATATAATTAGTAGTCGAGTAGGTGCTTTTTTACGAATAGCTCGTAAAGAAAAGAAAATGACAGGAAAACAATTAGCATTATTAATGAATATTAGCCAGCAACAAATCTCACGGTATGAAATAGGAATAACTTCAATTACATTGGATCAATTAGAAAAACTATTAATAGTTCTAGATAAGAAATAGAGTGATGTAATAAAATTTATTGAAGAAAGTATTATTTCAAAAGAAAAATAAATAATCACTTCTCACAATCTAATTTCCATTAAATAATTTAATGGAAATTAACAAATAATAGTTTGATTGTTTGTTGATTATGTTTTGTAAAAAACACATTTAAAGTGTTTTTTACATTATGTAATTAATTTTTAGTCATAGATATTAATAGAGAGAATAATATGTTAAATAAAAAAATGATTTCTGTTGTCTTGTCAACAATTATAGCGGCCTCTTTTGCTACAGTTGCTAATGCAGAAACGCGTACTGCTCAAGCAACAGCTACATGGCAAGCAACAGCAATTAAAGATACTACAAGTATGCTAGTTGTCACGCCATTAAAAAGCTTAACCTTTAATTATGCTGAAGGTCAAAAGAATTTTAACCAACAAAATGGTGCTTTTGATATTGCTATTCAAGGTCAATCAGGCGCAACTGATTTTAAATTAGCATCAAAAATTATTTCTAATACATTAGCAAGAACAACAGACGATTCTAAATTAACAGTTGGTGTTAAATGGAATGGTGAAGATTTAAATAAAAATACAGATACCGTATTAATTGATACATCAGCAGGCTTAACTTCTGGTTTAGATAATTTAGCGGCTGATGGTATCTATAATGGTACTGAGCGTGCAACTGATCGCGGCGAATTTACTTTTGTAATTGCAAGTGCAGAATTAGCTGGTTCACCAACAGATTTTAAAGCATTGCCTGATGGTGTATGGGATGGTGATGTTAAAGTTCAGTTCACTGCAACTTGGGACGGTGATTTTACCCCTGCTACTCCTGAAACTCCTGAAACTCCAGCAGCATAATTAATTATCCCTCTATTAGATAATTGAATATTACGATAAAGATACTATAGGGAAATAATATCTTTATCGTTATTTTATTTAGAGACTGATTACTATGAAAAAAATAATTTCAGCATTAATACTATTATCAATATTACCCATAAAAAGTAGTTTGGCTGTAAATGTTGGAAATATTACTGAGATAATATCTTCAGATAGAGATACATTAGCAAAAGAAATTGAAAATACTGTAAATACAGCAAGATTAGTTAATTTAACTATTGAGAAAATAGATTCACCTCTAGAGAATGGAAAGATTATCTCTGTTAATGATCCCAACGAAATATTATCTACACCGGCCAATTTAATTCTTCCTGGTAATGCAAAGGATGTATTTAAAATTATTTATCAAGGTCCAAAGGATGATAAAGAACGGTATTATCGTTTAAATTGGAGAGATGATCCTATTGGTGAAAATGGGGTTACACAAAGTGCGAAGTCAGCATCAGCAACAACTTCAGCAACAATTAGTACCATCCTTGTTGTAGCTCCAAGAATTGAAAAATTTAATTATAAATATATTAATTCTCAAGTGTCTAATGTTGGAAACAGTTCATTTCGTGTTGTAGCATCAGGTCCATGCTTACCTGAAAAAAAAGAATACGGTGTTGACGGTATTTGCCGTGAGCGTTATTACCTTATGCCTCATTTAGCCGTTAAATTACAATTTGTCGATATTACAAATAAAAAATCTAGCGTAGGTATTTGGCATAAAGGAGAGTTCATTATTGTCAAATAATTAAGAATGGACTTTAATCATGCGTAAGAGTGTTATTGCTTTATCAATATTAAGTATTATTTTTTCAAATACGATTAATGCCAATGAAATGAAAAGCATTAAAATTGGTGGATATGTTATTCCTCCTGCATTTGTAAATGCATTGGAAGAAGGCATGTCTATACCAGTTTTCTTACGATTAAGTGACGATGCTAAAAAAAATCAGAGTGAAGGCAAAATTGCTGATGCAGTTATTGTAATTGATCAAGATAAAATTAAGTTATCGAGTATTCACTTTATTGACAGTACACAGGGACCTAAATTAAAAGATTTAATAGTTGATAAACTAGAAAATACACAAAATGTATATTTTGATGAAAATAATAGTATCATTATTGATAGTGATGCATTACTTCAACTCAATATTTCATCATTTAATCTATCATTAGATGTAGATAAATCCGCTTTTGTGCCTAAAGAACATTCAAGACAATCTGTATTAGGTCGTTCTTCAGTTAATTCACTTTCAGCTGTAGCGAATTATGATTTAGGGGTGTTTCAAAGCAAAGTAAAAAATGCAAAAAACTCATCTAGTAGTTATTTTAATTTAGATACTTTATTTGCTATAGCAGAGAATCATTTTAATGTGAATGCTTCGGCATATAGTATTGGAAAATCCAATTCTAATGTTGAACTTTATCGGGCTATGTATGAGCGTGATTTTAATGGATTACGCTTTGTGGTTGGTTTGATGAGCACATGGAATTTACAGTCAATTGCTAGTTTAACCGCACTTAGTAGTAGCAAAATTTATGCAGCTTCAATTGGGAATAACTCTTCTAGTATTATTAATAATAAACAACAATCATTAACGCCAATTTATGCTTTTTTAAATAGCCCAGGTGAAGTTCGTATTTATCGCCAAGGAAAATTATTAAATATTCAAAATTTCCCAATGGGTAATTATGAAGTTGACACTAGTATTCTACCGTATGGTATTTACGAAGTAACGATTGAGACAGTTGTAGATGGTAAAATTGTCACAACTCAGAATCAAACTATTAATAAATCTTTTGGAGCCATAGCCGGTAACTTTGATAAATTAAATTGGGAAATTTATGGTGGCTATGTGGACTTCGATAAGAAGAATTATGTAAGAGGCGATAATTCACATGGTCGAACACCAGATAAAAGTTATTTAGCAGGAGCTTCTTTTGCTTATAATTTTCCTGTTTTATCTGGGATCCGGTTTCAAATGTCAAATTATGGATTTGATAAATTTCTTGTCCAAGAAACTAGTCTCAATGCATCTATTAATGATTATTTATCTGTTTCTTGGCAGGGCTTGTTGGAGAATCATGGTAGCTATCGTAATATCGGGACTATATCCATTAGTATTCCTGAAGGATATGGCTCACTGTGGGCATCAAGAGAAAAGACTGTTATTAAGGGTGATTTACCACTTTATGATGCGGATAGCTATTCTTATGGTGGAACGTTTAATTTAGATAAGATTATTGATCGCGCAGGTTCATTTACTATTAGTAATACGAAAGACCGTCGTATTGGTAGCGATTCAATTAACTATGAATATGCGAATACATTATTTTCCGGACGTTATGGTGTTGTTGGATTAAGAGCAGGTGTGCAGCGTTATCACTATGATAATCAAAATAGCACTAATGAAAAATATATTAACTTTGATTTCTCTTTACCACTTTCTACATGGTTAAGCTCAGGTATCTCTTCTACTAATGGAAACCTTAAAGCTAATATTTATGCCAATAAGAATTTTGAGAATTCAGCAATCACTAATGCAGGGCTTTCTGTTTCTAAATTAGTACATGATAAAGATAACGGAGAATCAGATTTTTCAACGCTGGGCTATGCTTCTTATGATATGAAATATAACTCAGGTACAGTGACAATTAATCGCCCGGATAATAATCGCCTTAATGGTAACTTAACATCACGAGGCTCTATTGCTTATAGCGACGGTATGATTACGCCAAGTGGGCAGCAAGGTAAATCGGGAGTTATTATTAATTCTGATATTAAAGGCAGCGGAAGCATGGTCGCTAAGGTTAATGGACAGAATTATTCAATTAGTGGAAAAAATACATTTATTCCATTACCACCATACTCAAATTATGAAATTCAATTAATGAATAGTGGTCAGTCGTCAGACAGTTTTGATATTGTCTCGGGTCGAAATAAATCTGTCGTATTGTACCCGGGAAATATTGCACTTTATCAACCAGAAGTTAGGCAGTTGGTAACTGTATTTGGCCGACTAAAATCACCAGAAGGTGAATATATAAAATATGCATCAATTAGAAATCATATTGGCCGTACAAAAACAGACCAAAATGGTGAGTTTTCGATGGATGTAGATGTCCGTTATCCAGTGATATCGTTATTACAAGACGATCAACGGACGATTTGTGAAGCAGATTTAAACCTTCAAGGTGCACGCGGTGCTTTATGGGTAGGCGAAGTAACATGTGAGCCTCAAGAAGCATTTGCAAAAAGATAATAGGGCTTATTTTATGAGAAGAATTTTACCTCTTACATTAACGATATGTGTCTTCATTAATTATTTTATTAGTTTTAGCGCTCAAGGAACAAATGTAACTAATAGCTACGTTTTTATTGAAAATAATGTAGATAACGAATTCTTCATTACACCAAGAACAACAGATCCTCGTTTTTCTGGATCAAATAAGTATACTCGGTATGCTAGTTCTTCACAGCTTAGTCTCGGCTATATGGGGTATGTTAATACATCAATTCAAGCTAATCAGAATATAGATATTTGGCTAGAAAATTCACAAATTGACAAACCATTTACAGGGAATCGGTGTATGAGAGGCTATTGTTTAGATAATAGTGGTTACTGGCCTGCTCAATATATTGGAAAAGATGGTGCTTATAAAATAAGACAAAGTAATATTAATGGCGAATCTTACTATGCACGAGGAATATTCAGTGATTCTGCATATCAATATTTTCTTCAATTACCCGTAGGAGTTTCAGAGACCTATAGCTATAGATCCTGTATGACTAATATTGATTATGATCCAAGTAAAGGTGAATCTTGTCGCAGTGTTGGTGGTAATATTATAGCCTCTCATGAATTTAATATAACAAAATCAGGACATATAAAGTTAACATCAACAGGTGCCTTACAAGAAATTTTTATTGATACTAATGGTAATCCAAATATAGGCTTAGGATCTCAATTTTGCCGTATCGGGATTATATCAAATCAAAATGGTATTATCTGCCAAGTTATTGACCATGAAACAAAAGGCGATATATTTGCTAACATTAGATTAGGATTAACAATAAATAGAACATTAATACCGTTTACTCCTGCAGCTAATACAATACTAATTGGCCCGGACGATGGTAGTAATAGTTGGTATAATTATAATACTACATATCCAGCAAATTATTATGTTAAAAGTACGAATAACCATGTTTCTATATTCTTATCAAATACATTTTTAAAACGATTAATTACATCAGGTGTTGACTTTACTAATAGTCAAGAATTTTTCACTTTTTCGTTTACAAATACTGCTGTGCCTCAATCTGGATATTATGAATTTACACCATCAAATACGCTCATAATAAAACCTCGAGATTATGGAATTAGTATTATTCCGGCCGATTTTAATCCCAATCAGTCTAAAACTGGAAAAGTCGGGAGTAATGAACCATCAATTGAGTTTAATTATATTGTGACGACAAGTGGACCTAGACAAGCAGATTCGATAACAGCTAAAGTTGATGGACCAATAGTAACTTTAAAAGGCCAACCTTTTTGTCTCTTTAGCTCAGATGATGACCAAATTAAAGTACCATTTTCCGCTTATCTTAGATTCACGAATAGCGATGGAACAAAAGGGTTACATAGAGCCAGTTGTGACGGTAATGAAATTTCCTTGAAAAATGCCTTATGGGAAGCAACTCCATGGGATAAGCCTAATGAAGATATGGGTACTTTTTATAGAATGAATTTAGATTTATCATTTCCGATGGATGACTCGTACTCATTGTTTAGCTTAGATGGTGTCGATTGGTTAGGTACTGTCTCTGCAAGTGGATTGGTGACCGTAAAAGCAATTTGGACGGGGCCTGATATTCAATAAGTTTAATCATAAGATGCTTAAGCTATTTGTTGATCTTCAAGTAGCTATATTTATTAAAATAATACTTTCTTAAACTTGATCTTGAAGATTTAAATATGAAATTAAAGCTATTAATTAAAGCTCTATCATTAATATCATTTTTTTTACTATATAATAATTCTTATGCATTATATATTAACTCCGATATTTCTTCAATGGAATCCACCCAGCAATTTTATTCTAAACCATATATTAATAATACAACGAAAACTAATTTATATAACTTTAACGTTTATAAAATTGATAGGCCTGGTAACAATGAGAGTGGAGAACCGGTTGAGAATGGTGAAATTATATTTACACCACTCAAGAAAATCTTATTGCCGGGTGAGCAAGAATTTTTTAAAATTTTCTATCGAGGAAAAGAAGATGATAAAGAGCGTTACTATAAAATAACTATTAGTGAAACACCACTTGAAATGCAACATGATGAAGCTAAAAAGAAGAAGTCATTATTTTATCCTACCGTTAGTCTAGAAACATATTTTGTCGTAAGGCCTAAAAATGCTAACTTCCAGTATGTTCTCAATGAAAAGGATGGAATACTAAAAAACACAGGGAATACTTATTTTAGGGTACTATTACATGAAAATTGTCAGGAAGATATTGATGTAGAGCCTTATGTACTGTATTTACTACCTAACCAAGTTTTTAAACACGAACGTTTAAAAAAGAAAAGTAATAAGTATATTGTAATTTTCGATAAATATTATTCAATAGGTAATTGTTGATAGTTTTATTATTTATCTTTAATTATATATAGGTAATTAAAAAAATATCAACCATGCTCTAAAAAATAAAGCTTTAGTATAAGAGTATGGTTGATAGATCTAACTATATTAATATTAGTTAAATTAATGGAATAATGATTTTTTAGTTAAATGGACGATTTACTTATTCATTGAATATATAATGAAATTATCGAGCTTATCGATATGTAAAAAAAAATCTTCTTCTAAAAAATGTGCGGCTGGAATATTAAAAATAACAGATAACTGTAATAAAAAGACTACTGTTATTTTTACCGTTCCAAGTTCGTACCTTGACATTTGTTGCTGACTTATTCCTATTTTAGCGGCTAGCTCATTCATTGACATATTGTTTTTTCTTCTTTCTCGTCGTATTGCTTGACCTATATAAACATTAATATTACTAGCGAAATCACACATTAATTTTTCTCCAAGATAAAATAGCCATAGCAGTGTTTTATAGATATTGTTCTATAGTATTAATGGCTTATTTATAGATAATATTGAAATCGGTAACTCCATTAGCATGACCAGATATAGGTACTTCAGTGGTATTTCTATAACGAGCTGAGAAATTTAATATATTTTGATGCTGTTTAACTTCTTGAGCAATGGTAAATTTTCCATTTAAGGAAATATGTTCACCGTTATAATCAAGTAGTTCAATTGCAACATTTTTAGCTGAGCCAGTTCCCATTAATGAAATGAGTTCAGGAGCATGGATATCACCTTCACCAGTAAATAATATTGCTAAAATAGGTGAAGATTCTATGGAACAATCCTCTAAAATAATTTGGAATGGTTTTGGTATTGACACCCCTCCATTAATTAATTTAGCAACAGCAATTTGACCTAAGTTTATTATTTGATTTTTGCTTTCTGTAGCAACAACACAAGGGCTATTGATGATATCACCATTAAAATAAACAGTTCCATCTTTTGCTTGTATTAATGTCGAGCAGCTAACAAATAAGCTAAATAAAAGAAAAAATATTTTATTTTTCATTACTGTTTTCCTTAACAATATATATAGTCAATAGACTAAACAAGTTGTGATTATGAAAACTCAAAATCTATTGTCATGGCAGCTTCTGCTAATCCTTGTTTAATCATATTTTCTTTTCTAATATAATAAGCGAAAAAATTTAAGATTAGAGTTAATTTGGGACCACTCCATTCAACAGAAGGTGAATCTGTCGTATAAATATTTTCCTCACCGGGTATTATTGGGCTGTGTGTATTTGGATTATCTGAAATTCCATTATAAATAACGAGCCCAAAGCCTTCAGTGTGTTCATCTCCTTTATTAAGAGAAAATATATTATTATCTGTAGGATATGCTTCACCATTAAAAATCAATGAAGTTTTAAATATTCCAATACAGTTAATTAGCTGTATTTGAAAATCAATAGGAGGTGAAGTACTATTAATTTCTGGAAACTCACTCGCTTTATAGTCACCAAGTTTTACAGTGCCACCTTCACCAATAAAATCTATTTCACATTCACCAGGAGTAATTCGTCCTATAAAATTAATATCGCCGCTAACATTAGCATATGTAACAGTGGCATATTGAATTAAGAATAGGCTAATAAAAAAATAAAGAATTCTTTTCATGATTAATAGTCCAATTAGTCAATAGTTAGTAATAAAGTGGCTGTGCCTGAATAATCGGCAGGTGATAAATTGTTACCTGATGTTCTTGTTGGATATGAACGTAAATTAATAGTAGTTTCATTTTGTTCGTTTAAATTAACTTTAATATTACTATTTTCATTTGAAGGTTCTAAAATATTATTATCTTCGTCAGTGATAACTATGCCTAAATTATTAATAGGCTTGTTAGTTTCATTATTAATAGTTGCAATTGAGTTAGGTTTATTAGCGTTTGTTTCTGCGGTCAATCTCATATTTATTTTAATATTTTCATTTATATTCTCACATTTTATATCAACAGGTATATTTACAGATTTCCAGTCTTCAGGCTGCTCTCCTATATTTTTAAACGCATTCGCAGGAACATCCCCCAGATCAATGGTTAAAGGCGTCTTTATTTCGCATGAGGTAGGTAATGATATCGTACCAGTAAGATTAATATCATAAACTTTATAATTTCTTGCATGAGCAGCAACACCAAAATAAACTTCTGCAACAAATTGATTAATCGTTATTTCACCAGTAGCTCCTGGTAATAAGTATAATTTAATTCGCATTTTAGATGTCGTTGCGGCTGGGACAAATATATTTTGTTCAGGCTGGGACTCTTGGCAAATTTTCATTGTTCCCGATGTTGGAATATCCATGCTCATTAAATTACCAGTTAAATAAGTGGTTGAAGAGCCTGGTGCGTTAGCATAACCCAGAGTTACTAATCCTGAAAAATTCACAAATGGGCTATTTGTTTGTAATAAAATTTCGCCTGACGATGCTTTTACTGGCGAATTTATCGCTGGTTGGCTGATTGGATGTATTTCTGTGTATATAGTTTTAAGATATCCATTAGAATTTTGATTTTCAACACAATTACAACGTACATTAATAACATTAGCCGCATTATTTACTTGCTCAATTTCTTGTTCCGGATTATTGATTGCGGCAAAGTCAAAAACCCAATTTGATGGGGTATAGGTTTCAGTACATTGATAATCAAGCAGATCATTATCTGCGAATGAATATGATGATATCAATACTGAAAATAAGACAGTTATTAAAGAAAATTTCATATTAATCCTATAAAGTTAAAGACATTCACCAGATAATTGAATGATTCCGCCAATACTATTCTTGCTAGTTTCTTTAAGGTCGTCAGCTGTTAAATTTTTGAATTTGGCAATACAAAAATCATTATCACCCCATTGAGCTTTAATGTTTTCTAATTTATCAATTCCATTTAAATAAACATCATTGTTATCACCGACCATAGATTCAACAATATTATTATTGTTAATATATACCGCCGATCCAAAAGGAATTTTTGATTTGTTATTTCTATCTAGTTTAATTAAAAATCGATATCCAATTGATGTGGCAAACTTGGCTTTTACTATCGCCCCCTTGGTTGGAATAACAGTTACAGCAGTCTCATCTAAATCTATATTATCGCCAAGGGTGGTAGCATCTAGCATAATTCTATTTTTTCTATATGGACTTGAATAGGGCAATAAAGCATACCCACGATAATCAGTCGATACACCGGTATTATTTTTAACTCGAGCATGTGCTGCACCAGGTGCAGAAACTAGTACAGAAGTCGTATAAAATGGTTGAGATAAAGTGAGTCCATCCTCATGAGCAATAATGGCACCTCTGATACCATAGCTTAAGGTATTATTATCTTTAGAATAGCTGTATCCAATATTTGATATATTATAAGTGCCTTTATAATTTAAGTTTGTACTACCACCTAGATTGCGACTATTATTATTATAATATTGCTGAATACGATAGGAGAGGTTATTATCCTCTAATAATGTTCCATTTACGCCAATATTTGTATTATAGCTATTATTACTACTGTTATTATAGCTAGCTGTCATCCACATTTTTTTATCTAACAAATCCAATGGAATTGAGGCGGTCAAGCTAATATTATTATCACTTTTTTTATTAGATAAACTTTTTTCATGTCCATAAGACATATTATATGAGATGCCTTTAATCGATGTGTTATAGCCGACTTGTATTCTTTGTGTCGATTCATTATTCCAAAAACTGCGATGAATATAGCTTGTATAGAATGAACCGTATTGATTTAAACTTTGAGAAACAGATAATTGAAATTGACTTTTTTTATGGTATCTATTTGAAAAAAGATATCCTTGTTCATCAGTTTGATTATTATTTGGATATATTGAATTATGTTCATTAAATGTATAGAAATTACTGGTGCTATAACGATATCCCATTAAGCTAAAATGAGTACCTACCTCAGAAAATGATTTAGAATATAAGAAGCGTAGCGATTGTCCTTGTTTTGATTTCTCATCATTAAATTTTGAATTTGATGATGTTATATCGATAGAAGCTCCACCAAATGATTTTAAATTTTTACCAATACCGAAACTAACAGCCTGATAATCACCAGATAATTGACTACCACCATATAATGTTAATCCATCGGATAAACCGTATAACAATGAAAATTGAGAGAAGTAGGGTTGTTCTTCTTGATTATTATTCTCATATTTTCCGACTACTGCCGTATAATTTAAACGTCCTTCACGTTGTAATAGAGGAACGGTTGCATAAGGTTGTATAAAACGTGTTTCAGTTCCATCTTCTTCTTTTATTGTTACAATTAAATCGCCACTTCCAGAGGATGAGTAGAGGTCATTTATAACGAATTCACCAGGTGTAACTGTCTTCTCATAAATAATATTATTATTCTGTCTTACAGTAATTAATGCATTCGTTTTTGCAAAACCTCGAATTGTGGGGGCGAATCCACGTTGGCTTTCAGGATACATTTCATCATCAGAAACCCATTTAATACCTCGGAAATTAACACTATCAAAAATACCATCAGAAACGTTAGTATCACCAATAAATATTCTTGATTTTATTGAGGATATACCACGTTCTACATAGTTAGATATATTATTCCATTGTTGATTACTATTATTATTTCTCCAAGTAGAATTATTTTTAAATCGCCATGGCCCTGCATTTATACCGGTTTGTAGATTCAAAAATTGATTATTATTATTATATTTTGAGTTAACCGATTTTTGTCCAGAAAATTGATAATTTAGTGTTAATGCATTGATACCATCATCCCAAAGCTCGGGAGATACAAATCCTCGTGCTTGGTTATTGAGTGATGATTGTGGAAAAGATAAAAATAGCTGTAATTTTTCGATAGAAAAATCGAAAGAAGCTCCAGGATATTCATCATGAAACAATATACATTGTGGATTATCGGCTAACTGTTCATTTTTATTTTTTTTGCTGGGTAGAATCCCTAATTCACTGAGTTGTTTTTGTGTAAAGCAGGGAAACAAAATATCTTTATTATTAATATTTATTTTTTTAAATTTAACATCTGTTGATTGCTCAGTTTTTTCTTTATTAAGATAAAGATCTACATTATAAACTCCTTCAGGTTGCAATTCATCATTATTATCAAATTGAGATAAACTAGAAATTATATTGTCATCTATACCTTCTAAAAAACTAGGGTTAATATTTGCATCAGAATATATGGAATGAGTAATTAATAACGTCAGAATTGATATTCTATTCAAATTTAATGTATGAGGTAATAGTTTCTTATTTATTGATGACATAATATTCTCATTTTATCGAGGTAGTTATTTGTTCACTTTTACTTCCAAGATCGTTAACTATTTTAAATGCTAAGTTGTCACCTGTTTTTATCTTTATTGATGTATTTTCTGATGAGAATGCAAGGATCATCGTTGAGAACGAGTTTTTATTATTGTTTATTAATAGGTTATCAATGGTTATATTATAAGGTGAATTATTTTCTATAGATAAAAATCCATTACTTTCTTTCCATATGATTTTTTTAGCACTTTCAAAAGGAGTTCCCGATAACCCCTTAGGACGATAAAAAAGTTTTAATTTTGTTTTTATGGCTATTTGTAAGCCATTCTGTAAACCATTTTTTGGAATTGGAGGTATAGCTTTCATATTTAACCAAAATACAGTTTCTCTATCCTGAGGTAATGCGGTTTTATTTATAATTCTCACCATGTTTTCTTTGTTAGCATTAAGTTTAAATAATGGTGGTGTTAATATAAAATCATCAACTTTTTTTCCAGCAACATCCTCAATCCAAGATTGAATTATATAATAATTTTCTATGCCTCTATTTGAGATCGAGATTGCAGCTTCTTTTTTATCAGCATTATAGATAATTCGTGTTGTACTAACAGCAATTCCGCCTTGGCTATTTGCATAGACCGAAAAAAATAATAATAATGATAAAAATGGCATACAAAAATATTTTAATTTCATAGTTATTGTTTCCAATGGAAATTTCTTACTGAGTGTTTTTTACTCAGTAAGAAATTAAATATTATTTATATGTTAGATTAAAATCAGCTGTACCATTAGCATGACCGATCTCAACATTTTCACCGATCTTTTTATATTGAGCAGCGAAATTTAGGATATTTTGATTAGCTACTAAATTTTCTTTTGTAAAAGTTTCTGTATTTAAAGCAATAGCTGAGCCCGTTTCATCTAGTAATTGAATACCGACTTTCTTAGCTGAACCAGCACCGCTGAGAGTAATTAATTCAGGCGCTTCTTCAGCTCCCTCTCCTGTGAAACCAACTTCAACAGATAGTCCTGCATCCGCGGTAATATCACATTCTTCAAGAATAATTTGGAATGGAACTGGAGTAGATACTGTATCCTTTAGTAATGATGCTCTTTTTACTTGTCCTAATCTTACTAATTGATCCTGACTTTCTGGATTCACAACGCATGGACTATCAACAATATCCCCAACAAAGCGGATAGTGCCATCTTTTGCAAATACATTTGTACAAAATAGTGTTGTTGTAATAATAGTTGCGGCAATAACAGTCTTTTTCATAAATTATCTCTATAAGTAAATTAAAATTAATTGGCGTACTTCTTCCTTTTGATAATAAATATCAATGAGCACTAAATTGAATCCATTCATTAATTGGTATGGCATTCTATTACCAAATATTAGTAAAAGAAAAATATTGTAACGTCGTTTACTCCCATTTAAGATAAATTAAGAGTGTTGAACCACATTATGCTTTTCAAGTAATATAAAAAACTAGGGTGTTTGTAAGGGAGGGTGAAAAAACTATTAATTTTTATTGCAAATAATGTTGCATTATTGTGATGATTCAGGCTGGAGATAAAACAGGAGGCTCAAAGAGGTAACTGATTGAAAATGGTTGTTTTAAAAAGATTACTATCAAATAGTATCAGTTTATATTATTAATAATTTTATATGTTGCTATTTAAATTAAAATATTAACTATCGTAAAGTAATATAATCTATTTTATTTTTTTATTTATTATTGAATCCTTAGTTAATTAAATAACATTTTATTTATTATTTAATTTGGTTTTTTTCTGTTTTTGCTCTAGAGTAAATAATTAATGAATAAAGTTAACAAGGAGGTTTAATGTATAATCATCAACAGGACCCATCCCCAGAAGTAACCTTTGATTTTGATTCATGTCAGCAAGTATTTAATATACAACGAGATGAATTAAATAATAATGTGGTTATATCTGCTGAGGTTATAATAAAAGGAATAATTTCTCATTCAGGTATACCTATAGAAGAACCTACCAATGTTATTAATATGACTGTAACTTTAGGAGGGGAGTTTGATATTGGTATAGAGCTTAAAAACTTTAATTTAGATATTCCAGAATCAGGTGATAGCTTAATTATTGAAAGTGTGGACTTTCCTAATAACCCATTGATAGCTGGATTTATTTGTGAAAGTGGTGAAAATAATTATGATCTTTATTTTAATGTGTTTATTAATGCAATGCCAACGTATTGTTATGTGGGAAAAATAAATTTCGATATAGTGAATGTTAATGTAATATCATTAGTTATTAAAGATGAAATAGCGATTGTTTGTTTGGAGTATTTTAATCCACTGTGTATGAAAGCTTTTTTATCAATTGGTGAAGATAAAAATAATTTAATTCCAATTGACATAAAATATATTGGGAAGGCAAGTGAGGATACTCCATTAGAATATTGGTATCGTTACTTAGGCAATGTAAATTTATCAATAGAAAATATTTGTGGTTATGATAAAACATTATCTATTATAATTGTATATAATGAAGATATTAATGGTTCATTAGTATGTAATCCATGGGAAGAAAAGGAATTTAAAAGTGAAGAGATTATTGAGGGGAATTGTTTATCCCCTGAATATGGAGATGAAGGACTATATAAATTAAATGAATTAGATAACCGACAGTATAATTGTAGTGCCATCCATACACATAAATCAGCTTATATTATCTCTTCTTCTTCAGTTTACATCTCAGGAAAACATCATGCTAATTTAAGTATGATTACGCCTAACGGTGCAATTATTACTGTATTCGAAATTCAAGATACCAATACAGGTGATCATTATGATATCGATTTAGTTGCATTACAGGTACCTGAAGACAATGATGATTTTGTTGCAGTCTGGTCCTCAGGGACAACTGCTGCAAGGAAAATTTTTGCTCAGCGTTTTCATCCTGTACTCAATAGTATTCAGCCTATTGGAATGCCTATTTTAATTTCAGGAAATGATGCAGTTTCAGTAGCCCCTCGAATATCTTTTAATAAAGAGACTAACAAAATTGCCATAATTTGGGTATCTGTTACAAATAAAAAAATCTGGTTAAAATTATTCACACCTATATTAAATGATGCAAGTGCTCCCTCTGAATTTATCGGACAATTTATAAATCAATATTTTTCATCTTCCTTATATATGCATGATGACAATAATCAAACAGGTTATGCATTAGATATTGTTATTATATCTGGAGATCAGGATGAATATAGTAAAGATAAGTTTTTTATTGCATTAAAATCAACAGATACATTAATAAAAATGTTTCTATTACAGTCTGTTAGAGAGTCAAGTATATTAAATTTATTAGATATAAAACCTTTTAATACATTCTTTGATTTTGAGGATAATAAAATTGCACATTTTGATATGGAATATGATGCTAAAAAAAATAAATTGATGTTTGTTTATGGAAAATATACCGATGATGATATTTATGGCGTAGAGATACCTATTTTTAGTCATAATCTACAAAAAGCGACGCCTCGAAAATTAAATATTGAAGCATATGATAGTTATCGCCCTAGAATATCAAGATCACCAAAATATCATTTAGGAAATGGAGAGTATGAATATCGTTATTTGGTTGCGTGGGAATCTCAATTATATGGTATTTATTATAATATATTTTCTGATCTATTTATTCCTCAAGGTGCGGAGGATGAAATACAGCATGATGATAATGATACAGATAAAGCACAACCAATAATAACTGATAATAAAATAGTTATTATTATGGAAGCACGTAAATTTAATGGTTCGGCAGTTCAAGGGACACGTTCAATTCTTTTTTCTATTAAGAATAGAATAATCCCTTAATATTTCATTAATATATAATGGGAGGTTAAAGCTTTTGATAATGGTAAGAATAAATAAAATATTTCATTCAATCTAATCTAAATAAAGGACTTATTTATGGCTATTAACACTAATTTTCCTGCTGGACTTAATATTTTATCAAATACAAATAATAGAGCAAGTAACTGTACATCAATAAAAACATTAGCTTCTGGTTTCTTAGTTAGCTCATTTACTGAATATGTAGGTGGAAAATATACAGCTAATTTAAAAGCTCTATCACCTTCGGGGGCAATTATTCCAAGTATTATTATTCCTGATATTCGTCCTGGTGATCACTTTGATATTGATTTAGCTGAAATTTCAGGTACAGATGACTTTATTGCTGTTTGGTCATCAGGAACTACCTCAACTCGTCGAATTATTGGTCAGCGGTATAATATATCACAAAGTGGGCTCTCAACAGTTGGTGGTCAAATTGATATTAGTGGTACTAGTGTTGTCTCTGTTGCTCCTCGTATTTGTTATAATATAACTACGAAAAAACTCTTAGTAATTTGGGTTTCTGTAACTAATAAAACCATTTGGCTGAAATTATTAAATGAAGACTTGTCCGATGCGAGTCAGCAGGTTGCTGCGACGGGTGAATTAATGAGCCAATATTTTAATCTATCGTTAAACATGCATGATAATAATGTTCATACTGGTTATGCAGTCGATATTGCATTAACTACAGGATATGATACTCCAGCATTACCTGGAATTAATAGCCGTGAACGTTTCTTTATTACACTCAAAGGATCTAGAACATTAGTAAGATTGTTTTATCTTAATTCATATAAATCTTCAACTAAAGATTCAAAATTAGAACTTAATGAAGTTATTTTACCCTTTGATTTTGAGGATAAAGAAGTCGAACATTTTGATATGGAATATGATGCAGTTAAAGATAAATTAATGATTGTTTATGGTAAATATAATGATGATGATATTTATGGATTAGAAATATTATTATTTAGCCAACCTAAAAGCGTATCATTGCTAACAGAGAATACATTAGAATTAAGAAATATTCCTAAAAAATTAAATATTGAAGCTTATGATAGCTATAGACCTCGTATTAAAAGAACTAATTCTGAAAATATTAATACAGGCTCTTATGAATATATCGTCGCATGGGAAACACAAAGATTCGGTATTTATTTTAATCGTTTCTCACATGAATTTATTCCACAAGGTGCTGAATTAGAAATCCAGCATGATGATAGTGATACCGATAAAGCACAAATTGTTATTTCAGATAATCAATTTGTCATTGTGATGGAGGCGCATAAATTTCATGGTTCACCAGTACAAAACACACGAGCTATTTTATTTAACACAACCAATTTTTAATCTTAGATTAATAATTTAAATTTTATTTTAATTTTCATCAAATATATATAATTTCTAATATATAGACGTTAAATCTGTAGGCTAAAAATTTTATTGTGGGTTTTTATACCCACAATAAAATAATCACATGTCCTCTAACAATAATTATTGATTGTTATAATTAACTTCGTTCTAAGTTATTTTTTACTAACTGATATTTAGTAGATATATAGCATTATTTAAAAATTAAGTAATAACAATTAGTCTATTTAATTAGATCTTAATGCTAACAATAAAAATTATTAAAAGCTAAAATTTGTTATGTCTGATAGACATTACATTAAAAATATTATACTTTCATTACTGATATTTTTTTGTACTGTAAGATAATGAGTTGGATTTTTAGTTTTCGATTGGATAACCAGTAATATTATAAATATTATCTTGGAGGATCAGGTGTCATCAACTAATGCACCGAAGTATGTAAGTTATATTGGCTGGATAGCAACATTTACTGCATTTTGTATGTATGTATCCTATATTCCTCAGATTATGGATAATCTTGATGGCAATAAAACCAATCCGTTACAGCCAGCAGCTGCGGCGATTAACTGTATATTGTGGGTATGGTATGGGCTCAAAGTAAAAGATTTGCCTGTTGCTGTAGCAAATGCGCCCGGTGTGATTTTTGGTATTATTGCCTGTTTAACCGCATTTTAATAATCATCATTTGAAATTAAAATCAGTGAAACAAGGCCCGTGGATTATTTGTTATTCTATATTATCTACTGGTTTTGTAAGCTGTTATTTGATTTATTTTTTGATTCTATTATTCAACAATGCAGTAAAATATTATTTACAATTATTGGATAATGATTAGCATGTAGAATCCAATCATAGTAACCCTTTTGCGATAGCTTCAATTCTATTTTTATTTTAACTTTTGTTTAGACTTCTTGCCAAGCAAATAAGAATAATTCTTAATTGTATCTGGCTATTTATTCTACTATTTAGGTTAGGCTTTATTGATTTTTTCGTTTATCTGAGTCTACTAAGACTGCATTTCATCTCCTCATTTCCAAAATTCTCATCGGACTAATGGAAGGCTATAGGCATATAGCTAAATATAAAAAATCAATCTAATGTCAAGACACAAATAGATAATCTTTTTAAGATTTTGTTACACTCAATGTAAATTAATTATTTGTTTTTAATATTAATGTAATAAATTTATAATGATTTCATACCTGAAGGTTTTAATTGAATTTATTCTTTGAGTAATTTTATTTCTTGGTATAAGTTTAATGTAGATATTAAATCCACCATCATAAAATGAGCAATTAAATAATTAATTTCATGGTGAGGATTATTTTAAATATTAAGTGCTCTAGATAAAAATAAGCTATGAGCTTAGCTAGAAAGATTGACTCTCATTATGCGGTGCTGTTTTTTATAATTCTAAATTCTGTTATTTCCAGCGCATTTTGGTGATCAATCTACCGATTCAACTTTGGGTAGTATCAGATTTTGGAAAATAATATATGAATCAATCATCAGTATGTCAGCAATTAGGTTTTATTGGCTTAGGGCGTATGGGCGCAGCAATGGTTCGACGTATTAATAATGCCGGTGTGGAATGTGTTGTCTACGATCATAATCCAGAGATTTGTCAGCAATTGCCGGATAGTGTTATTTTTAATAATTCGCTTCAAGAACTGGTAGATAATATGCCTACACCTCGACATATTTGGCTAATGTTACCCGCCGCCGTCGTCGATTCGGTCATTACTCAGTTATTGCCACTATTAAGTGCGGGTGATACGTTAATTGATGGTGGGAATTCACATTTTACTTTAGATATTCAACGTGCTAATCAATTGAGATCTAAGGGAATTGATTATATGGATGTCGGGGTCAGTGGTGGTGTTTGGGGTGAAGAGCGTGGATATTGTCAGATGATTGGTGGCCCTAAAAATCGTTATCAATATTTAGAGCCTGTTTTTCGTGCACTGGCACCGGGGATTGAAGCGGCGCCAAGAACCGAAGGAAATACCGGGGAAGCCTCTCCTGCCGAGCAAGGATATCTTTATTGCGGCCCTAATGGCGCAGGACATTTTGTAAAAATGGTGCATAACGGGATTGAATACGGGCTGATGGCTGCTTATGCCGAAGGGCTAAGTATTCTTAAACATGCTGATTTAGGTTTGCAAGCGGTAGATGCAGATGCGGAAACCGCACCACTTGAGCATCCAGAGCATTATCAATATCAATTACCGGTTAATGAAATCAGTGAGTTATGGCGTCGTGGTAGCGTTGTTGGATCATGGCTATTAGATTTAATTGCCACTGAAATGCATCATTCGCCAGATTTAGAAAATTATGCTGGCCGTGTCTCCGATTCAGGTGAAGGCCGTTGGACATCCACGGCTGCGATTGATTTGGGCGTTCCTGCTCCAGTATTAACGACTGCGCTATATTCACGTTTTGCTTCGCGTGATAATGATTTATTTGCTGATCGAGTTCAATCAGCCATGCGCCATGCTTTTGGTGGTCATCAAGAAAAATCCACGCAGTCGCAGGAGTAATTATGGCTAATTTATCTTTAATGATCTTAGGCGCTAGCGGCGATTTAACTAAACGCTTGCTGATGCCTTCGTTGTTTCGCTTGCACAAATTGGGCTTGATCCCAAAATTGAATATTATTGGATATTCCATTGATAAATGGGATAGAGATGCGTTTCTTAAACATATTCATGATGCGTTGCAGCAGTTTATTCCTGGATTTAATGAGGCTGATTGGGCATCTTTTAGTCCGCATCTTGATTTTATCAGCGGCGAGTTATCCGCTAAAGATTTGCAACAAGCCCAAGAAAAACTTTCGCCCTCGGCATTATTTTATTTAGCGCTACCGCCAACCCTATTTGGGCAAGCGGCTCAAGCGATTGGTGAAGCTGGGCTGGCTGAACAAACAGACGATAATTGGCGTCGTTTATTGATTGAGAAACCTTTTGGAACGGATTTAGCTTCTGCAGAAGTGCTACGTACACAAGTTCATACGCATTGGGATGAATCGCAGGTTTATCGTATTGATCACTTTTTAGGCAAAGAAGCGACCCAGAATTTAATGATTTTCCGTTTTGCAAACCGAGTGTTGGCACCAGTATGGAATGCAGAACATATTGAACAGGTTCAGATTAGTTACGCTGAAACATTGGGGGTAGAAAATCGTGCAGTATATTACGATCGCTCCGGTGCAATGCGCGATATGTTACAAAATCATTTGATGCAGTTGCTTACCTTAACCGCAATTGAACCGTTAGGACGTTGGGATGGTGAAATACTGCGTGATCATAAAGTCGAAGTGCTGAAATCGATTCGTCCAACGGAGAATATGCAGATCGATACTTGGGCTGTTCGTGGGCAATATTGTGCCGGCCAGATAGATGATAATTCAGTGGCTGATTATTGTAATGAGCCGGGGGTTCCGATTGATACCAATACTGAAACATTTGCGGCTCTGCGATTAGAGATAGATAACTGGCGTTGGAAAGGAGTGCCATTTTATTTACGCAGTGGCAAGCGGTTAGCTAATAATTATGCAGAAATTGCCGTGCAATTTCGAGCACCAGCAGGTGCGCTTCCTGGGGATATATCGGTCGAAAACAATTGGCTGGTATTCCGCCTTAGCCCAGAAATGGGAATGGATATGCATATGACGGCTAAGCTTCCCGGTATGAATTTACAAACTCATAATATTGTCCTTTCGGCACCATATACCCAGCCTGGGCAATATGAGGTTTCAGCTTATGAGCAATTATTAATTGATGCCCTTAATGGTGATCGAGCTCATTTCTTGCGTTTTGATGAAGTCGAGTGGGCATGGCGCATTATTGACCCGGCGTTAAAAGCTTGGGAACAGGGTATGCCAGATTTATATAAAGCGGGAAGTGAAGGGCCAGAGAGCCAGCATCGAATTATGCGCTCAGGACATCATTGGCGTTCGTTATTAGGATAAAAAACAATAATTCTACTGAGGTAGATGTTTGAATAACGTTAGGAGTCGGCATTTTTTGTCGACTTTAACGTTATATTATCTTTTAGGTATATTCAATAGTGGATTAAATAGCCATTATGGTCAAAAACTATTTGAATATACTAGATTGCATGTAGATGTAAAAATTCAATTAAAATAATGTTAATTACTGAACTGTTATTCCAAGTTTATATGAAAGGTAGATCTATTGTTATCTATATATATTTAAACAAGTAATATATTTATTTTATTAACGCTATATCATTACCGATATTTTATTAAAATCAGGTTATTTAATATTATATTGGTAAATTGAATTTATCCATCTTAATGTGAATGTGTTTTTTTGCTAATCAATAATAGATTGGTTTAATTTGTCTTTCTGTCTTTATATTATTTTTGATTCTAGATTAATATTTATAAATAAAATCGTTGTTGATTTATTGCATTTCCTCCGTGAAGATAGCCGTATAAATTTATAGGTGAAAATATTTTAAAGGGTCATTATGGATCTCAATACTAACTCGACCGCTGATAATCAAAATAAGAAAAATGAGAAACGTAGGAAGTTTTGGTTAGTACTTGCGTCAATCATTTTTATTTTATTATTTCTCGCCTATGGCGTTTATTGGTTTATGGTTTTACGTTTTCAAGAATATACCGATGATGCCTATGTTTCTGGCGTTCAAGTACCGATTATTGCACAGACTAATGGTAATGTGACGCAGATTAATTATGAAAATACCGATTTAGTAAAGGCGGGGGATGTTTTAGTTATTTTAGATAAGACTAATGCTCAATTATCGTATGAGCAGGCAAAACATGAGTTAGCCAATGCAGTGCGCCAAACGCAAGAGCGTTATATTAATAACGATGAATATAAAGCTGAAATCCGTAAAAATGAAATTTCATTATCTCAGGCACAAAAAGATTATCAGCGTCGTGCGACTTTGGGGCAAAAAGGAACAATTTCCAAAGAAGATTTACAGCATGCTAAAGAAGCCGTACAGCTTGCTCAGGCTGCATTAGATATTTCGATTCAACAATATAACGCGAATCAGGCATTGCTTCGTAATACCCCATTAAAAAATCAGCCTGCGATTCAACAGGCCGCAGATAACGTTCGTAATGCATGGATTGCTTTGCAGCGTACCGAAATCCGCAGCCCAATGAGTGGATTTGTTTCTCGACGCAATGTACAAATTGGCTCTGAAGTGAGTCCACAAAGCTCATTAATGGCAATTGTGCCAACTCAGCCAGTTTGGGTAGATGCTAATTTTAAAGAAACACAACTCGCCAATGTTAGAATTGGCCAGCCGGTGAGTATGACCAGTGATTTTTATGGTAGCGATGTGGTATATCACGGAACAGTTGTCGGTTTAGATATGGGAACCGGTAGCGCATTTTCTTTATTACCCGCCCAAAATGCGACGGGTAACTGGATAAAAGTGGTGCAGCGATTGCCTGTACGAGTGGAGCTAGACCCTGAACAAGTGGCTAAATATCCATTACGCATTGGTTTATCGATGAATGCCACTATTGATATAAAAAATCAAGAGGGTCCGGTATTAGCGCAAGTTCAGCGTACAACGCCAGTTTTTGAAAGTGATGTATTAATTCTGGATTTATCCCCAGTTAATAATGTTATCGATAATATTATTAATAACAACTCAAACTAACCTGAAAAGGAGCTAGTGTGGCTGCTATTCAAGCACTTAAGGGTGGCAAGTTGGTTTGGGCGACTATCGCTTTATCCTTGGCGACCTTCATGCAGGTACTGGATTCAACGATAGCTAACGTAGCAATACCAACCATTGCCGGCGATCTTGGTGTTTCTGTAACGCAGGGCACCTGGGTGATAACTTCCTTTGGCGTCTCTAATGCGATTTCGATTGCTATCAGTGGTTACTTGGCTAAGCGATTTGGCGAGGTTCGGGTATTTCTATGGGCAACGGCCTTATTTACCGTATTCTCTTTTACTTGTGGCGTTTCTGATAGCTTAGAAATGTTGATTATTTTCCGCGTGTTACAAGGCGCGGTTGCAGGGCCGGTGATCCCTCTTTCTCAAAGTTTAATTTTACGTTGCTATCCACCTAAAATGCAGAATATGGCATTAGCTCTATGGTCGATGACTATTATTCTGGCACCGGTTTTTGGTCCTATTTTTGGCGGCTATATTAGCGATAATTTCCATTGGGGATGGATCTTCTTTATGAATATCCCGCTTGGTATCTTTGTGGTACTGGTCGGCGGTTATATTTTAAAAGGTATGGAATCGACAGTTACTAAAGTACCATTTAATGTGATTGGATTAGCATTATTGTCGGTTGGTGTCGGTTGTTTACAGGTGCTGTTAGATAAAGGGAAAGAATTGGGTTGGCTGGCCTCAAATGAGATTATTATCTTAGCGATAATTTCAGTTATTGCCTTGGTTTTCTTGGTTATTTGGGAATTGACTGATAAAAATCCAATCGTTGACTTGGCGTTATTTAAATCGAGAAATTTCACCATTGGTACGATTTCCGTCAGTTTAGCCTATATGGCTTATTTCGGCGCAATAGTGTTATTGCCGCAGTTATTACAGGAAGTTTACGGTTATACCGCGACTTGGGCCGGTTTAGCGCTCGCGCCTATTGGGCTATTACCGGTATTACTTTCGGCGCCGGTAGCTAAAATTTCTGATTATGTTGATATCCGCTGGATTGTTACTTGTAGCTTCGTTTTTTATGCTATTTGTTTTTATTGGCGGGCATATACTTTTGAGCCAGATATGGGCTTTATGTCGGTTGTCTGGCCGCAATTAGTCCAAGGAATGGCGGTTGCATGCTTCTTTATGCCATTGACCACATTGACATTATCAGGTTTACCACCAGAGAAATTTGCGGCGGCATCCAGCTTATCTAATTTTTTCCGTACCTTAGCTGGCTCGATAGGAACGTCGATTACCACAACATTATGGAGCGATAGAGAATCACTACATCACAGTCAACTAACTGAATCTATTACTAATTATAACCCTGAGTCGATAGACATGTATCGAGAACTGGCTGCTAAGGGGATGAGCACGGAGCAATCCTCGACGTATATTGCACAACAGATAACGAGCCAGGGATTAATTATTGCAGCTAATGAGATTTTTTGGCTATGTGGTGGTGTATTTATTTTGCTAATTGTGACTGTTTGGTTTGCTAAGCCACCTTTTGGTAGTGCCGCAAATAAAAAATAGTCCTTTAATACAACCTAATTTTGTTATTAATACGAAGAAGGTCCGTCCAGTTAAAATTAACTGGGCGGATTTATGAATAATGAATTAAAAATAGTCTAAATTAACAATAGCTGTTGTATTTAACTGGCCCGCAGATAATTTATTTTTATTATAAACTTGATAATAAGCTTGTAGATTTAAAGAAAAATTATTTTCTAATTTATCGCCTTCTTTTTTATTCACTAATAGCGTGGCCTTTTCTTGCTGTCCTTGTTGTGAACTAAAAACTACAGCATTGTTTAAATAACTTAAACCAATCCCTACGCCTTTTGCTGCTTGATGACTAGGATCGATCATGATTTTTTTATCATTAGTTAAATGAGCGCTACTTAAATAGGCTTTAATCGGATTAGAAGTCTTATTGTTTAAGGTAAATGAACAGTTGAAATCTAACGAAAAAGGAGTAATTCCTGTTTTATTGTCACTCAATAATGTGGTGCGATTAATTTCGGGTAGAGTCACGGTTGTGCCTGCATTAGTAAATTTACATGTCGTTTCTTTATTGTTAAATTTAATTACTACGGACTGAGAGAAAAGATCGCCATTATGTATAGGCCATCTAAAGGTGGTAATAAAAACCCATAAATCTTTAAGAAATCGAGTGAATACTTTTATATCACTATCATCTGTTGCGATAATTAAATTATTAATTAGAGCCTGGTTGTTGCCATGCGCATCATATATATTTGATGGATTAACCCATCCATCATATGCACTAATTTTTATGATAAATTCTGTATTTAATTGGTTTGCATTGTATGTGTTAGCTTCTTTATTTAAAATTATTTCACGTTTTGAAATATCTAACACTTTAATTTCTAGTATGTTTTTATTATTTAATTTTAAATAAATATTTCGGTCTAAATATTTAGATTCTAACCCTGAAATATTAACAATCTTATTTTGCTTAAATAATCCTGCATAATCGCAATAAATAGAGCCGTTATATAGTGTTTGATAGGTTTCTGTGACTGAATTATTTAAATATAATTTATCGCTGACGTCGATAATTATTTGAGGCGCCTCGCTAAAAGTATTGTTGCAACTAGCTTGTACCAATAATGGACAACCAAGAGTGAAACATAAAGCAAGAAACAGATGTAAGGATTTCATTAATGTTGCTCTTCGAGGCAAATATTATGGGGATCATCCATAATTAATTCTGGATGACTAATCGTACATTTTGTTTGCGTTTCTTTATTGATACTAATAAACAGCTGTTCCGGAAGTTTATCGGCTTTAATGAATATGGTACTACCTTGGCCGACGTAGCCTAAAATTTGATTATTCTTATCGGTAACTTCCGTTCCAAAAGGCAGCGGCTTACCATTATCACGATAAGCTCTAAAAATATAATTATGACGTTTATCTGTTTTAAACTCGATATAAGTTATGGCTCCCGCATAGGGAACGACATCTTTAATATTTCCGATTAGTTCAGCAGAATCTTCCTCTAAATTAGAAGAGTCTAACATTACCGCATTTTTACGGTACGCTGATAAATAAGGGACTAATGCAATACCGTTATTATTGGTCGTCATAGTTTTATCGCCATTAATTGCTGCATTTTTAACCCCTGGTGCATCGATAATCGCAAAGGTTTCGCCTAATTGATTACTGGTTAGAATACCACCGCTAAAGGCAACTAAACTTCCACTAGCTCCTAGTCCCAATTGTTGATATTGGTCTGAATGGCTATAGCTTGAATTTAACGTCGCAATCTGTGTTTTATACGATAAACTACTATTTAATGTCGTATTTCCTGCATGTTGATGCGCAAAGTTTAGATTATAATTGAGTTGATGATGATCCCCTACAGTGCTACTTATACCAATATTACTATTATTATATTGACCATCATTAAAGCCCACGTTAGTCGTCATATAAGCTTGTTGCTCAAATAAAGAGAAGGGGAATGAGAGATTCAAATAATAGCGCTGTTCAGGTTTAGTGCTTTCTTGGGAATTATCGCTGTGACTAATTCGGCTAGCTGTAATTGAGTAATTTATCTTTTGCCAATTATTGTTATAGCCCAGTTGAAACTCTTGGCTATTATTGCTCTCTCCCCAGTAATCACGTACTGTACCGGAAACAAAAATAGAACCAAGATTTTGACCGAGATTTTGATTCATGTTGATATTAAAGGTATTTTTTTGATGAGAGTAATGACCAGCATAATTACCTTCTTGAACCCAATTATGCAAAGCAATACTATCACTCAGAGTTAAATAATCCTTAGTTGAATATCGATATGCTGCTAATGAAAAGTTAGTGCCACTCTGATTAAAGTATCGACTATAGGCTATTTTATAACTTTGACCTTTTTTATTTTTAATTTCTGAGAATCGGCTTTCTGCATGGGTTATATCAATCGATAAGGCTCCAACAGGTAAATTAAAGCCTCCACCGAGTAGCACTGAATAATAGTCTTTACTAACAATGGCTCCATTATAACCGGTCAGTAGATTATTAATTCCGTATTGATAACTTGCTTGAATAAAGTTAGGTCTATTTTTGCTATTATCTATTCTGGCTTCGCCAGCAGTAAATTCATATTTGCTCATTCCTTCTTTCAGCATATTGGGTACAGCTGAAAAGGGCACAATAAAGCGATTTATACTACCGTTAGCCTCTTTAACCTCAACATTTAAATCACCACCAGAACCTGTAGGTAGCAGATCTTTAATTGTAAAGGGACCCGGTGGTACACTAGTTTGAAAAATAAGAATATTATCCTGATAAATATCAATTACTGCATTTGACTGTGCAACGCCATGAACTGTCGGAGAAAACCCTTGATAGGCATCGGGATACATTCTTAAATCTGTTTTTAAGCTAATACCGCGGAAAAAAATAGAATCAAAGGATTCACTATTGGTATAACTATCGCCGGCACGTAATTCAGAATTTATTGAGGGAATACCTTTTTGTACATAACGATTATTGTTATGCCACTGACCAGCATTCTGATTATTATAGTTATATATTGATTGATCTCTGAACTGCCAACCGAATAAATTAATTCCACTATTTAAAGATATATAGGCGCTATCATTATTATTGCGTGAGCCGTTTTGTTTATTTTGGCTATGAAAGTAATTACTATTATAGGAAACAAAAGCTCCTGAGATACCTTGATCCCAATAATCAGGGGATATATAGCCGTTCATATGCTGTATTAGATAGGCTTGGGGAATATTAATATTTAACTTAAAACTGGCAACATCAAGCTGGTAACTCCCATCGTGTAAGAAAGATTTTAGTGGAAGATACTGCTCTTTATTAGCAATTTCGTTATCGACCTCAATCCCTAAATTTTCAATATCGTTTGAAGATATTAATACATTATGATTATTATCGACTAATTGAACGGGAATACGTCCTCTCCAATCGTTATTAACATAGATATCGAGTTCATATTTACCGTCTGCCATCAGGGTATTTTGTTCAAAACGAGACAAATCTGCTTTCGCCGATTCCCCAGAAAGGAAATCCATATTAAAGCTAGCGGCTAGAGCGGATGACTCTAAACAGAGAATAGCTAGAGGTAAATATGTGATTTTTTTCATTATTGTTTGAGTTAGAATTAATCGACAGATATATTGAGATCTTCAGTTGCACCGTAATCATTAACAATAGTTAATATGGCGATTTTATTCTGACTATTAAATGGTTTTTTTAATGATAAATTAAATTGAGAATAAGGCGCTATCATCGTTCCTTCTTCTAATAAATTAGGCGTATTTTTATTTTCTTTTAAGGCTAAAACATTTAAATAATAAGGTGTATTGTTATTAATTGTTGCTTGGTGGCTATTAAGTAACAATTTAGTATGCACTGCTAATTTTTCAATCGAAAAAGGTAGATTCTGTGGCCGATAAAAGAGTTTGATCCGCGAGCGAATAGCAATTTGCATCATGTTTTTATCCTGCACCGTTTCATCAATTGGCGGAATATCTAATATATTTAAATAAAAGAGAGATTCTTTATCTTTGGCCAAAGATTGACCGATAAATTTAATCCGTAATTGTTGCCCGCTATTAGCTTCAACTTTGACAACTGGCGGTGTCAGTATAAAAGGTACTTTTGCCGTTTCAGGTGTAGATTCAGGATTACCATCATCTAACCATGCCTGAACTAGCGCAGGTTGAGTCCCCGTATTCTGTAATTGTGCGGTAATTTCTTTACTTCCCTCAGGATAAATAATACGAGTCGAATGAATAATAATATTTGCCTGTGTATAGAATGAGAAAAGTGAGAATAGACATAATGCGAGGATTTTTTTCATGATGTTTTATGGCTTAGATGAAATAGATAAATTAGAGATCCGGGTAATAATAAATTACCCGGAAATAGGATATTACATATATGACAAGCTATAAGTTACCATGGTTGTAATTTTACCTGCATCTGCTGCTGCTGCGCTTGGTTTATAATATTGAGCATAAAAACGAACTGGAGTTACACCCTTAGTGCTTGCAGTAATATCACTAACTGCAAATGCTTTATGTAAATTTATTGGATTACTCTCACCTTGCTTAACAATTGCTATACCGATATTTTTGACGTTACCATTGGCATCTTTTTCATTGCTTTGCAGGAATTGACCTGTGCTATCAATTTTATTTGATGAAAAATTAATATTTAATGCTTTAGAGCCTGCATCTAGACTTTCGCTATTAGAGAAGCTGCAGTTAGAGAATTCTAATGAGAATGCCTCTTTACCATCTTCAATTAAACCTTGTGATTTTGCTTGTTCTACAGTAATTGGTGCTAATGCGATAGTTAAATCGTTTGAATTACCACCATTAATAGTACAAGTTGTATCAGTGATCATTCCTTGAAAGTTAATCACACCACCAGAGGCTTTATCTGCGGCTAATACGGGTGAAACAGCGAATATTAATGCAACAGTTGCAGATAAAACTAATTTATTATTCATTTTCTTCTCCGAGAAGATATATATTTATTACCGGTGTAAATATGCTGTCTGGTATTTACTTAATACATAAGTGAGTCTGTATTAATTAAATCCAGTTTAAGTTTATTAAGATTATTTGTTTTTTAGATGCTAATAATTAGAAAGTGTCTGTGTGAATTTTTATCTCGATTAAAGTTAGCTTTTGGGGTTCAAGATAGAAAGAAATAAATTCTTACTGGTTTGAGTGAGGTTTATTATACGCATAATAAACCTTTTAAATAGGGGGATATATTATTAAAAATTAAATATTGATCTAGATTAAGAAAACATATCACAGATAAAGTAAACTAGACTAAATATGTACCTTATAAACATTTTAATTTGTCATTGTGGGAATTTTAAGGTTTTAATATACAAATGTTCATTATTCTACGTGTTACAAGCTTGTAAACTCCAGTCAAACAAAATATGTTACAGACAATATATAATATAAATATCATATAGTTAAATATATTATACCTAATATGATAATCGGTGAATAAATTCGCACTAGTTAATGTTGATAATGATTATCACTATTAATTTGCCTCTTATTGAAATAAATAACCTTTAAGTTAATAAAAACCATTGTTTTATTTTAATTGTTAAAATTAGTTATTCAATTTAATTTATTATTTAGTAATAATTTATTAACAATTTTCTGAGTGGGGAATGAAAGATTGAATATATTTTAGAGTAAAAGATCGACAATAAATTATTTTACTTATTACAGTGATAGATATTTTCTATTTTTACTTAATCAGCAATAGCCACATTTAAATAATGGGTAATATTATAGTTAATTTAATTGTGTTGAATGTATTGATTATTAAGCAAGTATTGTACTTAATCATATTTTTAATCTTTAGATTTTAAAACTGATCATATTGGCTAAATCGAATATAATAATCAGATATATAGCCAATGAATTAAAAATTATCAGTGACTTTATTCTGACTAACAAATTTGGTTGTTTTTGTCTATCTTCAGCCCAAATTTTCCAAATAAATCCTGATTTATAATTGTTCGATTCAGTGAGATCGTACATTACAGTGGTTGTTTCTGCACCCATGGCCCTATATAAATAAAATCGACTTGCAGAATAACGTTCATTTTATAGCTCCAGTAATGTGAGATGAAAGAACAATAAAAATGACTTTAGTAATAGAAATTACAATAAGTAATTATCTAATATTATTCTGAAAAATATTTATCTTTGGTCGAATATATTGCCTTTTGGTTGTTTATATAGAGATTGATTTTACTTTTTTTATCTAAAATAAACGGATTAACTATATCAAATAGCGCAGGTTATTATTGAGGTTTAATAAAATACCGATATCACGTAGACTGGTGATCAGTTAGGTTTTTATCTTTGTTTATAATGCCTTACATATTGTGACATAGATTTGTTTATGCTGCATTCACCTGTTTAATCATAAAATAATTGATTAACGTATACCTCTCACGATTATTTAAGGAAATAAGATGGCTTCTCGTTTTCGCTATCTTGCATTATTGCCTTTATTAACCATTTCGGCTTGTCAACAGCCGGTTAATTATACTGTACCTGTAATTAAAGAAGCACAAATACAGCCTGCTGTAGTTAATAATTCATGGATTGAAATATCTCGCAGCGCTCTCGACTTTAATATTAAAAAAGTACAGTCACTATTAGCGAATAAGTCTTCGCTATGTGCGATCCTCAAAGGTGATGCTTATGGGCATGACCTTTCATTAGTGACACCAATGATGATTGAGAATAATGTCGAATGTATCGGTGTGACGAATAACCAAGAGTTTAAAACCGTTCGTGATTTAGGTTTCAAAGGTCGTTTAGTTCGTGTGCGTAATGCCACTGAATTAGAGATGAGCCAAGCGACAAATTATCAGGTTGAAGAACTGATTGGTAATTTGCAGATGGCACAGACGCTGGACGCCATTGCTGCACAGCAAAATAAAACCCTGCCTATTCATTTGGCGCTGAATTCAGGGGGGATGTCGCGTAATGGACTGGATGTGAGTGAGGCGACTGGTTTAAATGAAGCGCGAGCGATTTCACAGTTACCGCACTTAAAAATTGTCGGCATTATGTCGCATTATCCTGAAGAAGATCCTGATAATGTCAGAGTTTCTCTCGCACGCTTTAATCAACAATCGAAGCAAGTATTAGCCGTTACTGGGTTAGCCCGAAAAGATGTTACCTTGCATATTGCAAATACTTTTGCCACGCTGACAGTGCCTGAATCTTGGCTCGATATGGTTCGAGTTGGTGGAATATTTTACGGTGATACGATAGCCAGTGATGATTATCAGCGTGTGATGACGTTTAAATCTAATATTGCGGCGATTAATCATTACCCGCAGGGAAATACCGTCGGTTATGATCGCACTTATATACTGAAGCGAGATTCGGTATTAGCTAATATTCCACTGGGGTATGCGGATGGCTATCGCCGTGTATTTAGCAATACAGGGCATGCATTGATCAATGGGCAGCGGGTTCCGGTATTAGGAAAGACCTCGATGAATACAGTTATGGTTGATGTTACTGATTTAAAACAGGTTAATCCGGGCGATGAAGTAGTATTTTTCGGTAAGCAAGGTGATGCTGAAATTACGGCAACTGAGGTCGAGGATATCAGTGGAGCATTATTTACTGAGATGTCTATTCTGTGGGGGGCGACGAATAAACGCATCTTAGTTGATTAGCGATTAATAGTAAATGCGGGTTATTTTACAGAAAGTTAATAACTCGCATTATATAGTTAGCATAAAATACCAAGCTAAATTCTTACAAAAAATAGCATAAATGATAGATTAATTTTCATCATGAAATTGTTGATTTTTTGCTCGCTCAAAGGCTTCTAGGGTTATTTTACGCGCCTCACTATGATCGACGATAGGCTGCGGATAATCGAGAATAACCTTCTGGCTATCAGCCCATTCATGAGGAGTATGAATATATTTATCGGGCACACGCTGTAATTCGGGGATCCACTGGCGAATAAATTTACCTTGGGGATCAAATTTTTTTCCTTGCGTCGTCGGGTTAAAGATACGGAACCATGGCGATGCATCGGTACCTGTCGATGCTGACCACTGCCAGCCGCCATTATTGGCCGCAAAATTACCATCAATCAACTGACGCATAAAATATTCTTCGCCTTCTCGCCAATTAATTAATAAATCTTTGACCAAGAAACTAGCGCTGATCATGCGTAAACGATTATGCATCCAGCCTGTAGTATTCATTTGGCGCATAGCAGCATCGACAATCGGATAACCCGTTTTTCCCTGTTGCCAAGCGAGTAAATGCGTAGAGTCAGATGACCACGCCAGATTTTTTGTCCATGCAATGAAGGGCTTATTGCGGCATAAATCGGGAAAAGCGACGATTAAATGGTGGTAAAACTCCCGCCAAATAAGCTCATTTAGCCAACTAAAGGCATCACCGTCAGATGAATCAAAGGTATTTGGATTCTCGAGCAATAGACGATTAATGCATTGACGTGGAGACAGTACTCCAATAGCTAAGTAGGCGGATAAACGGCTAGTACCTTCGACGGAAGGAATATCGCGTTGTTGGGCATACTGCTTAACGTTTTGCTGACAAAAATGGCGTAATTTTTGTAATGCTGCTTTTTCGCCAGCTGGATAATTCGAGCCTAAATCAATATTCTGATGAGCAAATAAAGGTTTATCCGATTCAAGATTAAGGGGTTCACCGCGCGGTGTTGGGGCCGGATAGGATGAATATCCATGCTGCTGCAATTGAGGCAAAAATGCGCGCCTAAAGGGAGTATAAACCTGATACATTTCGCCTTTTTGATTACGCACAGCTCCCGGTGGTAATAACAGAAAATCATCAAATGCTTCAATAACTAATTGATGGTAATGCTGTTGCAACCATTGATCTCTGAGCTGTTCATTGAGTTCATATTGGCGATTAAAAAATAGAGTTGAGATATTTTGTTGCTGACAAAATTGCACCAGCCAATCAGTCGAAGCCTTAAAATCTGTGCTGGTATGACACACTAAAGGGATACCTAGCGTGGCTAATTTGTATCGCAGTGCAGATAAATTTTGATGGATAAAACTGATTTGTCGTTCGGCAAGATGATGTGCTTGCCATTGTGCCGGGGTGGCAATAAAAATGGCAAGCACTTCGGCGTCAGGATCAGTACAGGCAGCGGTCAGTGCCTTATTATCGGTCACTCGAAGATCGTGGCGGAACCACACCAGATGACGTTTTTTAGCGGTTGGTTCTGCCATTATCACTCCTATACTGTTATTACATGATTAATCCAGTTTTGGATGTTGATCAATCAATGTCTGACGTTTTTTCTCAAGTTCAGTGATTTGTTCATTAATATCTTCAACTTTCTGTTCGATATTATCAAAATGTTCACTCAATATCTCTTTGGCTTCAGCTCTATCTGATGCGGCTGGTGTTGCACCTTTGAGTGGTTTATTGGCTGTTTCAGGCATTTTAATCCCTGTCCATAGACCCACTAACGCGATGACCATCAGATAAAATGCTGGAGTGTATAGGTTTTGAGTTGATTCAACTAACCATGCAGCGACGGTTGGTGTTGCACCAGCAACCAATACTGAGATATTAAAAGCGATAGCTAATGCACTATAACGGATTTGGGTCGGGAAAATTGATGGCAAAATCGATGCCATAACCCCAGTAAAACAGTTTAGTAATACCGCTAAAATTAATAATCCAACAAAGATTAAGCCTACAGAGCCGCTATTAATCAGCATAAACGAAGGATAAGCTAAGAATAACAAGCCGATACTTCCTATCAGAACAAATGGACGACGTCCAATTTTATCACTTGCTAAACCGATTAGAGGCTGAACAAATAGCATCCCAAGCATAATAGCAATGATGATTAATACACCATGATCAGCTGAATAGTTCAGGTTATGTGACAAGTAACTTGGCATATAGGTTAGCAACATATAGTAAGTTACGTTAGTTGCGATAACCAAGCCGACACAGGTTAACAGACTTTTCCAGTGTTTGATGGCGACTTCACGGAACGAGATTTTTGGTGGATTCTGAATATTTTCTTTATCTTGTTTGGCTAAAGCTTCAACATGTTGTTGGAAGGCTGGTGTTTCTTCCAACGCATGACGCAGGTAAAGACCAATAACCCCCAAAGGCAATGCTAAGAAGAATGGAATTCTCCATCCCCATTCATGAAAGTTTTCTTCACCGACAATGCTTGAAATTAAAACGACGACGCCCGCACCAAGTACGAAGCCGGCAATCGAACCGAAGTCAAGCCAGCTTCCCATAAATCCACGTTTACGGTCTGGAGAATATTCAGCAACAAAGATAGCTGCCCCGGAGTATTCACCCCCGACAGAGAATCCTTGGGCTAATTTTGCCAGTAATAATAGAATAGGTGCCCAGATACCGATAGTGGCATAGCCGGGGATCAAACCAATACAGAAGGTACTGACAGACATAATTATAATGGTGACGGCCAATACTTTTTGGCGACCATATTTATCACCCAGTATCCCGAATACCACGCCACCTAATGGGCGGACTAAAAACGGAACAGAGAAGGTAGCTAATGCCGCAATCATCTGTATACCTGGTGATACGTCTGGGAAGAATACTTGGCCTAATACATAGGCAAGGAATCCGTAAACCCCGAAGTCAAACCATTCCATCGCATTACCTAATGCTGCGGCGGTAATGGCTTTTTTTAGTTTACTATCATCAATAATCGTAATGTCATTGATATTTAGCGGTTTATTTCTTTTTTTCCTGAGTCTCATAGAACCATCCTCTCAATTAATCCGGATATTTTTTTGTATGGATTAATAAATATTATCTGTGGGATATCCGTTATACGACAAAGCGTCTATTGATTGACTGACCTTAGCCATTCCACAACTGCAAATCTCAGTATTATTTATAATTTAACTATTTCTTAACTATTCTTTTTTTTTATAAACATGATTTATATGTTTATTGAAAAATTGAATAATTTTAGTTATTCCTCTGAGTTAGTTATCAAATTATGAACATTACTATATAACAACTATTAAATAGAATAGACAAGAAATTGTATTTTGCAGAATATTTTTGACATAAAAGCTATCTATTTTTTGTCATTTCATGATGTGAAATGTCTTAGAGCTAATAAATCTTAAATTAGGCGTTAGTACCTATTTGTCGATGAATAAACCAGTCATTTTATGCTGCGGCTAGCGCGTTGGGATATAGCAGGTGGGTATAACTGGCAAACAGAACAAGTTAATACGGCATGGTTAGATATAGGCTGTTTAGAAAACAAACGTGATTCCTCATTAATGTAAAACATATTACTAGCATATTATAATATCGGAAAAATGTAAAATTGGCGATTTTTTATAGGGGTAATTCCAAATTTCTTAGCGTTTTAATTTGGTAATTCGAAGTAACAATTAGATTAATATAGACAGTAATAAATTAATAAAATTCAGTATGTTAAAAAAAATGATAATTTATACTGGATGACTTTATTAGTCTCGCCGAGTCGTTAAAAAATTCATAGTGTGATGATGAAGATACTTTAAGTAAAAAAAGAAAAATTATTAAAATTGCTGCTAGCGTAATCAATGTTTCATGAGGCTATTTGTGCTATAAAATAGCGGATACAAATCAATCCCCTTAATACATCTGTTTCTCTGAGATATAGCTTATAACTAACTGGCTATTATTCGGTTATCTCGAATTATTTGATTGAAATATCTGCATTGATATTTTTAGTGGCAGATGGATTATTTAAGGGAGGTAAAATATGATTAGGAATATTATTAAAATATTGTTTTTATTGGTCTTTTTTAGTTTCCGACTATTTTAAAATCTGGGGCATCAACAGCAATGAATATTAATCAGCTTAAAAGCTTTGTTGAGGTCGTGAAGAATGACTTCAATATTACCAATACCGCAGAAAAACTTTACACATCTCAGCCGACCATTAGTAAACAATTAAAAATATTGGAAGATGAGCTTAATCTTTCATTATTTAATCGTAAAAATAATAATTTGATCTCGTTGAGCGAAAAAGGCGAGCAGGTACATAAAGTTGCCAGTGAAATTATCGCACAATTAGAAAAAATAAAAAGTATTGTGACTGAAGACGATGTAGGTCAAAAAATAAACTTAAATATTGCGACTACTCATACCCAGATCCGTTATAAACTGCCAGAAGTTATCGACAAGTTTAAAGCATTATATCCTAATGTATCATTGCATTTTCACCAAGGTGCTCCAGCGCAGATGGCTGAAATGGTTAAGAATGGAGATGTTGATTTTGCGATAGCGACCGAATCTATGCATCTGTATGAAGATTTAATTATTTTACCTTGTTATCGTTGGACGCGGAGTGTAGTGGTGCCTCATGAGCATCCATTAACGCAGCTAGAACATATCACGATTGAAGATTTAGCAGCTTATCCTTTAATTACTTATGTTTTTGGTTTCAATGGACGCTCAAAACTGGATAAAGTATTTTATCAGCACAATTTAACGCCGAATATTGCGCTAACCGCAACAGATACTGAGATTATTAAGTATTATGTGAAGCGCGGGATTGGTATTGGGGTAATTGCGACGGTCGCCTTTGATGAGAGTGATCAAGATACGCTAACCTGTATCAATATTGATCATTTAGTCCAGCCAAGTTATACCCATATTTGTTTAAATAAACATACCCATCTAAAAGATTATATGTACGAGTTTATTTCGTTGTATGCGCCACATATTGATAAAAATACCATTCAATTAAGTGAACAACTACAGCCAGTCAGTCATCCTGCAGAAACTTATCAGTCGTTGCCATTACTTAGTTAAGCTTATCAAGCTGATATAAAAAACCTCCGTGCAGTTTAAAACTGCCGGAGGTTTTTTTATGCACTGACAGTGTCTTATCGGGTGACCAAATTAACGAAAATCTGTGCACCTACCAGCAAGCAATCATCATCGACAAAATAAGGATTAGCATGCAGATAATTGTTAATTCCCTTACTTTTGTTTCCGCTGCCTAAGAAGAATAATCCACCAACACGATCTTTTGTGGCATTGATCATGTAGCTGAAGTCTTCACTGCCAGTCATCGGTTTACCTTGCGAATCAATGTTCTCTGCCGGTAAGAATTTACTGGCTGCCGCGAGGATTTCAGCATGGGCTTTTTGGTGATTTTCAATAGCGGGATAGCCAGCATATTCGAGGGTTGTTTTAAAGCCACCGGCTTCACTACGAGCGACAATTTCGTTAAAACTAGCTTTGAGAATCGCATCGGTATTTTCGTCCATCGCGCGGATAGTACCACGAGCTTGAACATAATCGGCGATAGCATTAGG
The DNA here is from genome assembly GCF_022592395.1 of Moellerella wisconsensis. Taxonomy (NCBI): domain Bacteria; kingdom Pseudomonadati; phylum Pseudomonadota; class Gammaproteobacteria; order Enterobacterales; family Morganellaceae; genus Moellerella; species Moellerella wisconsensis. Next base: position 158,711 of record NZ_CP093242.1, read on the forward strand.
AATAGTTCCGCCATTAATCATGCCACAGCCAAATACCGCTGGGCTGAAAGGGTCGGTTTTTTTGGCAACAATATAGTCCATGTAGTCGATTAATCGCGTCGTTTCCCGAATAGCATCTAAGCCTTTATGTGGAGTGGAGCCATGCGCAGAAACACCGCGGACGGTCAGAGTCCAAGCTGAGCCCCAAGAAGACATGACACCCGCATTAAAGCGAATGCAGCCAGTTTCTATCGCTCCATCGTTATGTAATGCGTAAACCTCATCGACGCCATCCATACATCCGAGTTCAACCATTTTATCCGCACCCGGAATGCGCATATCCTCTTCTGCCATTTGGAAAATAAAACGCACATTATGGCTCATTTCATGCTGATGCTCGGCCAGATATTTTGCCGCAGTCAGCGCAATGGTCATATGGGTATCGTGACCACAATTATGCGCGCAACCTTCATGGGTTGAACTGAACTCATTATTGGTCATATCCGGCATTTCTAAGCCGTCCATATCCGCACGAATTGCAATGAGTGGTTTGCTAGGGTCGATAATTAAATTGGCCGTAAATCCGGTAAAACCATCATAAGTGGTAATTTCATAGCCAAAACTAGACATCAGGTCACGGCAATATTTCGATGTTTTAAATTCTTCGCCTGATAGCTCAGGGATTTGATGTAAATCCTGTCGTGTTTTTTTACTGAAGCTATTTAATTTAAATAGCTCTTCACTGACGTTATATAAATTATTCACTAGATGACTCCCTGAAGACTAAATCCGATTTGAGCAACAATTGATGCGCCAAAGAAACAGCATGTGGAAACAATCATAAAAATTAAGATAACTTTCCATGACATTTTCTTCAACTCTTCTAATTGCCCACCAACAGATAACCCAGCAAAAGCTAATAATGGAACACAGCAAGATAAGAAAGAAACTTTACCAATGGAATCAATAAAGAATTCTCTTACCGGTGTTTCTGGTAAACAAATAAGAATGCCGATAATTGTCGCATAGGCAAATGCGGGTAATGAGGATGGCAAATAATGCTTAGCAACGAGTGATACAAATACCACCAAAGACATCGCAATAAAGCTATCCCACATATTATAAATAGCAATCCCTGATGTTAGCGTTTGAGTAAACATAGCCAGTACAATAGCTAGGAATACAAATTTCATATCTATTATTATATTTTTCATACGGTTTTCTCTTTATTGAAAATTTTATAAATCTTCTCTGAAAGAGGGAGACCCAGATATGTCAGTGAAAGAGCACCCAAAGCAGAAGATAATAAATTTGATGCTGCGGCCACACTTAATACTTGCTGTGCGAGAGTTTCATCTAACCCATTAATTAATGCACCTGATGCGGCACTAAGCATTGAACCAGAACCTACGCCAGATCCCGCAGCTAGTGCTAGAGGATGTAAACCCGTCAATGGTGCGATACTGCCTAATACGCTGAACCATAAAGTACCAATAACTGAACCACAGAGATAAATAGCGAGAACACCAATATATTCTTGTGAACCGGTACCAAATTTATTTTGAATAACAGCGATGGATGGCTCACGGCTAATCGAAGAACAAGCCCCTATTGCTCTGCGCCCAAAACCAAATTTAATTGCTAGTGGTACCGCGATCAATACAGGTAATAAATTACCGATTTCTTGCACAAATAATGGAATACCAACGCTGAGGATCATTTTAAGATTCGGGACAATCATCCCCGCATATTGAGTACCCAGAATTAATAAACTAAAGCCAACCATTTTCCCGCAGAAACTTTCTTCTTTATTTGTAAATAGTTTTCCCCAGATTTTAATTTTTTTGCGTAAGATACCTGCTGACATTACCATGCCGAGAATGACTGCAAATAACATTGGCAAAATAGGTATGACTGCAATGCCTATTTTAATTTCTTTTTTCCCAATAACATATTGTGAAATAAAAATTAAGAATAAGACTGACAGAACGCTGACGATGAATATCTTCATCGGGCTTCTATTATTCTCCATTCTTTTTCTCCAGTGATTTTATAATAATTAAATTTGTATGTACCCAAGAAACCATAATTCTAAATATAACAACGAGGTGAAAAATGACCTCTATATTGTAGGGGATATATTCCCTGTTATAGCGTGATGTAGGTCATACTTGTTCCATACCTGTTTTTCATGGTGGATGCGTTAATATTATTGATGAAAGTATAATCTAATTAATTTGAACGATAGATATTGATAAAGTATGAGCAACTTCGCTATTAATTGGGAAGATTTAAATAGTTGACAATTTATCAATAATGAGTAAAAAATAACCCTAGGTCATATTATAGAAATATGATACAAAAAATCTTACTTATCCTAATGTTAATCTCTTCTTTAGATAATTTCCGAGCATTATCTCGTTCTAGTCAATCAGCATCAGTTGCCAGTATAAACTGTCATTTTAATTGACTACTATATACATATGCTACTTCAAGCAGCTAGATGCTGTGTTATTGACTTTGGGTTATAGCGACGAAGTTATTGAAGTAAAAGATATAATTTGCAGGGCATTTCACTGCGGTGATATTTTATGTGGTGGTCTGTATCAATGCCCTAGTTTACTTTCTCCGATGGTAAAAAGAGTATGTTATGAAAAAACAGACAGTAGCATCTTATGTGGCCAAAATTCTTGATAATGCGGGCGTTAAACGCATTTGGGGCGTAACTGGTGATTCCCTTAATGGGCTCAGTGACAGTCTTCGCCGTTTGGGAACGATTGAATGGCTAGGAACGCGTCATGAAGAAGTGGCGGCATTTGCTGCCGGTGCAGAAGCACAATTAACCGGTGAACTTGCGGTGTGTGCGGGATCTTGTGGGCCGGGCAACATGCATTTAATCAACGGATTGTATGATTGCCATCGTAATCGTGTGCCGGTATTGGCGATTGCTGCTCATATTCCTTCCAGTGAAATTGGGACTAATTATTTTCAGGAAACCCATCCTCAAGAGCTATTTCGCGAATGTAGCCATTATTGTGAGATGGTTACTAATCCCGATCAAATTGCCCAAGTTCTGGGTATTGCGATGCGTAAAGCTATTTTAGAGCGCGGTGTTTCTGTGGTTGTTCTTCCTGGGGATATTGCTTTACAAGCTGCGCCAGAAGATGCTCATGAAGCTTGGTATCAGCCTCAAGCACCTATTATTATTCCTCAGAATAGTGAAATAGAAAAATTAGCGCAGTTATTGAATGATTCAAAAAATATCACCTTAATGTGCGGTAATGGCTGTGCGGGCGCGCATGCAGAAGTAATGGCGTTAGCAGAGACGTTAAAAGCACCGATTGTGCACGCCTTGCGTGGTAAAGAGCATATAGAGTGGGATAATCCATATAGCGTTGGTATGACAGGATTAATAGGATTTTCATCAGGTTATCAGGCTATGATGAACGCGGATACCTTAGTACTGTTAGGTACTCAGTTCCCTTATCGCGCCTTTTATCCAACCGATGCTAAAATTATTCAAATTGATATTAATGCTGGTAGCTTGGGCTCACATTGCCATCTTGATATGGGATTGATTGGCGATATCAAAACCACATTAACAGCATTACAACCGCAGCTAACCGCCAAGCAAGATACACACCATTTAGAAAAAGCGCTGAAACATTATACGGAAGCACGAGCAGATCTAGACTCTCTGGCAAAACCGGGAAATGAAGGATTGATCCATCCGCAGTTTGTCGCGAAAAAAATAAGTGAGCTAGCTAACGATGATGCGATCTTCACTTGTGACGTGGGAACACCGACAGTTTGGGCTGCACGTTATCTAAAAATGAATGGTAAACGCCGTTTATTAGGCTCGTTCAATCATGGCTCGATGGCAAATGCGATGCCTCAAGCTATTGGTGCGCAATCTGTCGATCGTGATCGCCAGGTGATTGCTATGAGTGGTGATGGCGGATTTACTATGCTGATGGGTGACTTTTTATCGTTAGCTCAAATGCAATTGCCGGTTAAAGTGGTTATTTTTAATAACAGCGTCTTAGGTTTCGTAGCGATGGAAATGAAAGCAGGCGGTTATTTGACGGATGGCACAGATTTGCATAATCCAGATTTTGCTGCAGTGGCAAATGCTGCGGGTATCAAAGGCATTCGAATTGAAAAGAGCGAAGATTTAGAGGCTGGATTGAAAGAAGCTTTTGCTCATGATGGCCCAGTAATTGTTGATGTGGTTACGGCAAAACAAGAGTTGTCAATGCCGCCAGAAATCAATTTCCAACAAGCTAAAGGATTTAGCCTGTACATGATGAAAGCGATCATCAATGGCCGTGGTGATGAAATTTTAGAACTAGCTAAAACAAATTGGCTACGTTAATAGTCTAAAATAGCAGTTATTTATTCAATACATCTAAGCCGTGGGTATTAACTACTCACGGCTTAATACATTGAATTTATTGTTATTTCTGCTTTGATTTCCATTCAGTGTACAGCGCTTCGATATTACCAGAAGTCAGGATTTTCATAACTTGCTTTAGTTCGTCGAGTGGCCATGACCACCATTTCATTTCGAGTAACATGGCAATTTTATCATCACTAAATCTTTTGCGGATCACTCGGGCAGGGTTACCGGCGACGACCGTGTAAGGTTCGACATTTTTGGTGATTAACGCGCGTGTTCCAATAATTGCGCCATCTCCAATAGTGATACCGGGTAAAATCATCGCTTCTGCACCAATCCAAACATCATTACCAATTACCGTGTCTCCGGCATTTTGATAGCCATTAATAGCATCATTAAAAGCAGGTTCTTCCTTCATATAATGGAAGGGGAAGGTTGAAATCCACTCCATTTGGTGACCTTGATTACCGGCCATGATAAATGCGGCACCACTGCCAATAGAACAAAAACTGCCGATAATTAATTTATCCACATCGATACGGTCAGGCATGAGATAGCGGGCACAATCATCGAAAGAGTGACCATGATAATAACCAGAATAATAACTAAATCGACCCACTTTAATGTTTGGGTTAGTTATTTGGTCAGCAATTATTGTTCCTCTAAACGGGCTTTCAAAGAAATTTTCCATCATTGATATTCTTATAATTAATTATTTTGACTGGCCATTAGGCCGCATATTTTATTGAATAGATAAGCGAGTTATATCCTATTAAGTTAAAGCAAAAACATTAAATTACCATCGAGGTATTAAATCGAGTGTACACTGAAAATCGATGCTAAACAGCAGACGTCATGCAGGAAGGTGATAAAGCCAGAGTTTTTTATCCATTTTTTAAGGGGCAGCTAATGATTACTACGAAGAGAGTTTATGAAAGTGTGTCAGCTACCGATGGATATCGAGTGTTGATTGACCGGCTATGGCCTCGAGGCGTTAAAAAAGCAGGTTTACCTTATGATGAATGGAATAAAAGTGTTGCGCCTTCAACTGAATTAAGAAAATGGTTTCATCAGCATAGTGATCAATTCGAACAATTTTCTCAGCGTTATATGGCAGAGTTACAACATTGCCCAGCGGCTTGGTGGCCGTTAGTCGAGAAAGCACAGCATGGTCATTTAACGCTATTGTATGCGGCGAAAGATATCAGACATAATCACGCCAAAGTATTAAAGTTATTCCTAGAGGAACAAATAAAGCAACAAACCGTACAGAAAATAGAATAGAGAGCGTCTATTTTGGGGATTATTTTACCGAGTTAATCTGTTAAGCGATTAACTGGCATAAATGATTGAGATTGGTTAGATAGAAAAAACCAGCTCATCAGGATGATAAGCTGGCTGATTGAGATCGCGCTAGAATTAACAATTATTCAGCAGATTTTTTAGCTGCGGTATGTTGCGCTAACCATTGGGCAATGGCGTGTTTTTCTTCATCATTCAGCCACATACCCAGTTTTGTTCTACGCCAGATTGCATCATCAAGTTCGACGACCCACTCATTTTCCACCAAATAACGTAATTCAGCTTCATAAACGTTGTGGCCAAAACTTTGGCCTAAATCGTTGAGTGAATTTGCGCCTTGTAAAATTAATGCACTGTTGCTGCCGTAGGTGCGTGCGTAGCGTAGCGCGATGCCTTCAGGTAGCCATGGGTGGCGCTGACGCAGTAAGCGTGAATAACCATCGCGATCACAACCTTCAATATCGCCGCCCGGTAGCTGCCCATTTTTGGTCCAAGGTTGACCCGCATGCGGATAATAGCTGACTAGTTTATCAATTGCATGCTCTGCGAGCTTACGGTAAGTGGTTAATTTACCGCCGAAAACAGAGAGCAAAGGTGCTTTGCCGTTATCATCATGAACATCTAACGTGTAGTCGCGAGTAATGGCTTGTGGTGAATCAGATTCATCGTCACACAGAGGGCGAACACCAGAATAAGTCCAAGCGATATCCTCTTTGCTCAACTGTTTTTTGAAATGATCATTATAAACTTTCAATAAATAGTTGATTTCATTGTCATCGATATGCACATCTTTTGGATCGCCGTTGTATTCTACATCGGTAGTACCGATGATAGAGAATTCGTCCATCCAAGGGATCACAAAGACAATACGATTATCTTCATTCTGTAAAATATAGGCTTGTGGTTCATCATGAGCACGTGGAACCACAATATGACTGCCTTTAATTAGACGGATACCGTAAGGTGATTTCAGTTTTAAGCCATCATCGAAGAACTCTTTTACCCAAGGCCCTGTGGCGTTAACTAAGCCTTTCGCTTTCCAGCTTTCTTTTTTGCCAGAGCGCAGGTCTTCGGCTTCAACTACCCACAGGCCATCTTCACGGTAAGCGCGAGTGACTTTAGTACGAGTGCGGACTTCACCGTTTTTTCTCACCACTTCTTGTGCGTTTAATACCACTAAACGCGCATCATCAACCCAACAGTCTGAGTATTCAAACCCTTTTTTCAGCTCAGGTTTTAAGACTGAATGTTCGCCAAATGATAGGCTTTTACTGCTAGGTAAGCTGACGCGTTTTCCTAAATGATCGTATAAGAATAAACCGATACGGATCATCCAAGCGGGGCGCAGATGAGGTTGATGTGGAAGCCGGAAGCGCATTGGAAATGCGATATGTGGCGCCAGTTTTAATAGCACTTCGCGTTCTGCCAGTGCTTCACTGACAAGACGAAATTCGTAATGTTCCAGATAGCGTAAGCCACCGTGGATAAGTTTTGAACTCGCGGATGAGGTTGCACTTGCTAAGTCTTGCGCTTCAAGCAGCAACACTGATAACCCACGGCCAGCAGCGTCTGCTGCAATACCAGCGCCGTTGATACCGCCGCCGATCACGATCAAGTCTTTAGTTTCCATGCATTCCCCTGAGATGTTCGGATTATTTCTATAATGTTCGATTTCGCTCATTAATTGTAATGAAAATTCATTAATAAGCCAACTATTAACCGATAAAAAATACAAACGCGTGATATAGATAACAATTTATTTTCATATCCCTACATAATGTAGGTTATTCGGCGGGCTTTTAGGGCATAAAAAGGTATAACGATGATTTTTGGTGACCATGATGAGCGTGATAAATGAAAAGAGAATAGGCTGAAAACTGGGAAAATAGAAGAGAAATGGCAGCATACTACTGCCATTAAACAGATAAATATTAAGCTGAAATTAGCATAGCTCCAGTTGCACGTTATGCTGTCCAATTACTTGTTGGATGCTATCAGGTGGCATTTTATCGGTAAATAAATAATCAATTAAATTCATATTACCGAGATTTACCATAGCGTTACGACCAAATTTTGAATGATCGGTAACTAACATAACGCAGCGAGAGTTTTCGATAATTGCGCGTTTAGTTCGAACCTCATGATAATCGAATTCGAGCAAAGAGCCGTCGGTATCGATACCGCTGATCCCTAGGATCCCATAATCAAGCCGAAATTGTGAGATGAAATCTAAGGTAGCTTCACCTACGATCCCGCCATCACGGGTACGGACTTCTCCGCCCGCTAAGATTAAACGAAAATCTTCTTTCGGACTAAGCAGAGTGGCAACATTGAGATTATTGGTCACGACTCGGAGATTCTTGTGATTAAACAAGGCATGAGCAACCGCTTCTGGCGTTGTTCCGATATCAATAAATAGCGTTGCGCCATCGGGAATTTGACTGGCGACGCGTTGGGCGATACGTGCCTTTTCATCTGACCACATAATTTTACGGTCATGATAGGCGGTATTTACCGAGCTAGACGGCAATGCAGCTCCACCGTGATGACGCTGAATTTTATTTTGTTCGGCGAGTTCGTTTAGGTCACGACGAATGGTTTGAGGACTGACCTCAAAATGTTCCACCAGTTCTTCAGTGCTGACATAGCCTTGAATACGGACAAGTTCGATAATCGCATCATGTCGCTGTGTTTGCTTCACAGTAGTTGACCTCTAATAATTTATTAACGTCACTGAGAGTGCTTAGAGCTAAATGTATGCCTATTATCCCATACTCCCATCAATAAGCCGATGATTAACCCCGAAGTATGTGCGGCATTAGCAATATGCATTCCTAAAATATCGAAATAGCCAAAGAACAGCCAGAGAATTGAGAATGCCATTAGCCCCCGAGGTATCCCGAGACCGCGTTCTGGTTGCCTCTCTCCCATTAACCAAACATAGCTTATTAGCGCGTAAACGACACCAGATAGCCCGCCAAAGTTAGGTCCACTGAACACCGATTGTCCCCAGTTGCTGAATAATGCGGCAACCAGTGTAATAGTTAATAGTTTACCGAAACCGAGTTGACGCTCAACTTGGCCGGCTAAATACCACCATAACGCTAAATTAAAGGCGATATGTGAAATTGAAAAATGTAGAAATGCGGGCGTAAACCAACGCCAAAGTTCCGCTTTTTGATGATCCATCGGCCAAGCTAAATAGCTCATAACATTGTGATTTGAGGTTATTTGCATCCATAGATAAACCACAATACACAAGCCAAGAACACCTATCGTCAATGGTCCAGATTGGCTTTTTAAATAACCAAACGTGAGATAATTCGGATATTGAAAATGGTTATTGGTATCTCCAGTTTGCCAACTAGCCGCTTGATAGCGAGCATCTAAAGGATTGTGTAAAAACTCGGTCAGCTGCTGTTGAACTTGATCTATATGCTGATTATCTAACAGCCATAATTCAACCTGATGGTTATTATTGGCTGGGCGCATTTCCAATTGAATATTCTGGGTGGCCATATAATCAACAAAAGCCTGAGCGATGCGTGGATTATCGAGAGATATTACATGGATCATCAGTATGGGTAACCTAATTAAAGTGATGTAACCGCGTGTGGATATTGCTTAAGCCAAGCTTCAAAACCGCCACTGATACTGTAGACCGTTTCAAAACCAAGATTAATTAAATATTGTGCAGCGCCTTGACTGCTGATGCCATGGTAACACATCACCATCACGGGTTTATCGTAGTCGGCATCTTTGGTAAATGCATTAATACTGTCGTTCGTCAGATGAAATGCTCCGTTGGCATGGCCGGCACGAAAACTTTGAGGGTCACGGATATCGACTAATAACGCAGTGCCTTCAGATAAAAACTGCTGGGCTTGTTCGGGTGATATTGTTTGAAAATAGTCCATAGGATCTCTAAATCTGTGTGTTAATTATCGGTCTTTAGGTGATGATATTGCGTTTATTTTTATTCCGTTACGACGTTGCCGGCGCAATATTTATGATTAAATGCTCATTACGTTTTATATTTATGCTCAGCTTTTTTATCCCGTCTATAGTGGGTTCAAATGCTGGGTTTATCATCGATATAGTGAATGTGAAGATAAAATATAAGCTTCTGCAATCGGATGCAATGTAAGTTATTTAGGAAGTGTTCGAATTGTTTGAATTATTCAGGGTATCTAAATGATATACCCTGAATTTATTTATTCATTTGGTGCCTTTGCAGGCTATCACCAGTATATCAGCTTGCCTATTAATAATGACGGCAATAGAGCCGTCATTATTATTACGTGTAGAGGATCAATAGTATGAGTGATCGCCACGCTGATGTTCGGTAAGGTCTCGAACGCCTTTTAACTCATCGGCAAACATATTCAATAACTCTTTTTCGATCCCTTCTTTTAAGGTGACATCAACCATTGAACAGCCGTTACAACCGCCACCAAATTGCAGAATTGCAAAGCCTTCATCGGTGATTTCCATCAACGAGACTTTACCGCCGTGGCTGGCGAGTTGTGGGTTAATTTGAGACTGCAAAACGTATTCAACGCGCTCAACTAATGGCGAGTCGTCAGACACTTTACGCATTTTCGCATTTGGTGCTTTTAAGGTCAGCTGTGAACCTAATTGGTCGGTGACAAAATCTATTTCTGCATCTTCTAAGAACGGTGCGCTGATTTCATCAACATACGCTGATAATTGCTCAAATTTTAATTCGGTATCTGTGGCTTCTACTGCATCAGGTGGGCAGTAAGAAACACCGCATTCCGCAGAAGGAGTACCTGGATTAATCACAAACACTCTAATTTGCGTTCCGGGTTCTTGATTTGCCAGCAGTTTGACAAAATGGGCCTGTGCCGCTTCTGTAATATTAATCATCATATTTTTGCTCGCTACTCAATAATAGTTGACTGCTTTAGTTGGTTATAATACGCCCATTCTACCCTGATCTACAAGGTGCGGCATATAGACCATGCCTGTACAGTGCTTGCACCCGCACAAATAAGCAATTCTGCCGCGCTATTCATGGTGGTACCGGTGGTAATAACGTCATCAAATAGGGCGATATGCCGTTCTTGTACCGAGCCATGTAAGGAGAATGCGTGTTGCAAATTGCGCTGTCGTTGGGTGCGATTCAGTGTTGTCTGCGTTAGTGTATCACGACTCCGAGTTAATAATTCGCTTGAATATTCTATGTTCAACCATTTAGCTATTAACTCACCGATTTGATTAACTTGGTCGAATCCTCGCTGCCAACGCCGTCGCCGATGCAGTGGTATTCCGATGATAATATTTGGTTTATTCCATTTTAATTGGCGATAGCCATGCAGCCAGTGCAACACAAATAGCCAGGCTAGTGTATGGGATAATTGGGGTTGAGGATGAAACTTATATTGCTGAATCAGATTGCGTAAAGGGGCAATATAAGGAGTTACTGCAATTAATTTTTGCCATGCTGGAGGAGTGACTAAACATTCGCCACAGGTTATTTTATTGTATTCAACAGATTGCGCGCAGCGAGAGCAGGCGAGGGGATAACTCGGTAATTGGCGATAGCAGAAAGAGCATATTCCCTGACAGGGTAATTTTAATCGTTGATGGCATAGCCAACAGTAGCCTTCGATTGCTAGCATAAGGGCTTCCCGGGAAGAAAAAGAGAGTGTAACAATGGCAGAGCTATACTGGCAGACAGTAGGAGAAGGTAAACAAGATATTGTATTGCTGCATGGTTGGGGGCTGAATGCGGAAGTATGGCGTTCTATTGCTTTGCGAGGCGCTGGGCAATATCGTTTTCATTTAGTTGACTTGCCGGGATATGGCCGTAGTCAGGAATTTCCAGCGATGTCACTGCAACATATGTCTGATCAGATTTGGCAGCATGCAACGCAAATACTGACTCAGCCAGCAATTTGGTTAGGTTGGTCATTAGGTGGGCTGGTCGCTAGTCGTATTGCCATTGATCATGCTGCGCAAATAACGGGATTAGTGACCGTGGCTTCATCGCCATGTTTTCATCAGCAAGATGACGGCTGGCCGGGAATTAAGCCCGAGATATTGAGTGGTTTTGAGCAGCAATTAGCTCATCATTTTCAGCGAACCGTTGAGCGCTTTTTAGCTTTACAGACGTTGGGTACTGCTAGCGCCCGTGAAGATGCGCGTTTGCTCAAATCTATTGTGCTTGAATTACCGATACCCAAGGTTGAAATTCTTAATGCGGGATTAGAAATTTTACGCACGGTAGATTTAAGGCAGTCGCTGAAAGGGATATCGATACCATTTTTACGGATTTATGGTTATTTGGATGGCTTAGTACCACGCCGAGTGGTGCCATTAATTGATGATTTATATCCTAGCTCATCGTCGGTGATAATGCGTAATTGTGCACATGCACCTTTTATCTCGCATCCAGAAGAATTTTTAGCGTTATTGGCTGATTTTACTGCTTCGATTGACGACACAAAAACAGTGTGAGTTAAGGTCAAAATAGTTGGTGGACTAGCGGAGCAATGCCTCGCTAGTCTAGTATAGATTTAATCAATAAATCATAGGGTTGTGCTTGAGAAAATTAAGTTATGTGGTGTTTAACTGGCTCGACGAATATAGCCTTCAAAAGCCATAGTAGGATCCCAAGGGGTATGCTGAGTACCCCCAGAAGCTAACTGGCTTTCTGTTGCGGTAAGATATTGGGTGGCTAACGCGCTGACTAAATAATCAATCCGTTGCTGCTGATTACTATCGACCAGCCCCGGCAGCTCTTTATGGTGATAAATTGACGGCGCTTGTTTTTTACTGTTTAGGCTGGTGGCTGAAATAGTGACTTTGCGGCCATGTTCCGATTCATAAATATATTCATTAGTGCCATCAATTGAATTTTGGCGTGTCGTCGGAGTAGTATTGAAGCCGATGAGATAAATACTGTCTTTTTTATGCGGATCGATAATAAATGATCTGCCAGCAGAATAGCCATCGATAACAAAAACAGTTTTCCCGCTGCCGCTGTACAAATTATCGTTATGACCGCTTGAAATCAATAAGTCATTATCTTTGCCTGCCGATAAATTATTGTTGCCTCCGCCCCCTGACAGTAGATTATTGCCTCCCGAGACAAATAAATTGTCATCGAGTGAGTTACCTTTAATCACTCGCCCATGTTCACTTTCATCATCGATACGGTGATAACCATAAGGCAAATCTATAACATTATAACGTTGAGATGTTTCACGGTTTAAATCTAGATTGATATTGTTGGTTCGCAGCTCAAGCGTGGGTTCTCTGCCTTGCAGTGTACTCGAGAATTCGTCCATAGGACGCCATGGATTGAAATTTGGGGATAACTTGGCTGATTTGGCTTGAACGGTTAAGTGATTGACGAAGTCATCTAAGTTAGCGCTATCAAGATTAGGCAGTATTTCTGTGAGTGACCCATAGTGATGTACTTGATTTTGTGCATTTTTATCGATGGTCGGTTGTTTAATATTAACCACGCGACCAGTTGCCGAGGTATAGCGGTGCAGTACAGTGCCATCCGTGGCCGTTTTGACACGGTAGGATGAATCAAAATTGACTAAGTGGATACGGTTATGACCCCAATCATCATCGATATAAACTGTGCTTTTATTTCCATTGCCGTCAATCAGATAGTGATCATTTCCTTGTTGCCCTTGCAGGGTATCATTACCTTGCAAAGAGAGCAGTAAATCACTTTTATTACCGCCTTGCAGATGATTATTTCCAGCGCCGCCATACAGCGCATTGTATCCTCCCGTCGCTGAGATAGAATCATCTTTATCGCCGCCGATAATCACATGGCCGGAGTTACTTAGATCAACCACAGGCAGAGAATTTTTGCTTTTACGTAAATCAATGAGCCCATTTTCGGCACTGTCGCCTTTGGCTATCACCTTGATATTATCTTTCTGTGTCGGCGTGAGTTGATTGATGGGAGTGATTTGACTATCGAAAGCATCTAATTGAATGTTGAAAAGATTATTATATTGATCTTGTATTAGCACGTTATTGGCGGTGAGTTGGTCAAAGTTTTGAAAACGAATAGCCAGTTTTTGTTGCCCCAATGGTCCCTTGAGATGCAAAGTATTATTTTCCATTTTCAACTGAAAACCATTTTCTGTCGGCAGGGTAATAATAACTTTATCCTGTTCTCCATACTGTGTAGTGCCGCCTAGATTAGACACTTGTGAGAAATCGAAAATAATTTCGTTTTGTTCGAAATGGTCAGGAGTAATTTGATAAATATCCTGTCCACGACTGACATTAATCAAACTATTGCGGTTGATGGCCGTAACTTGGTTATTTCTATCATCGCCGGTATAAACAAAATTTCTGGCCATTCCTATCGGGGTAAATATTCCCCATGCTGGTGTATTATATTTTCGGTCGTTATTAATCGTGATCATTTGCTGTGGCTGATCAAAATTAACACTATTAGTTGTGGATTTTTCTCGGTCTAAATCTTGTAAATAACTAATATTAAATATATTGGCATTAATCTCATTTGGGCTATTTAGAGTCAGATGCTTTAGTATCGAAGTTAATTGAAAACCATCACGGGTTTGAAGATGATATTGGTGATTAAGTTGTCGACCATTATCGGTGTGTCGATAAACATTTTTGAACACGAGTTCAATTTTACTTTTAAGATGAGCATAGCTTCGGCCTTCAAGGGTTCCGCCAGTAATACCCACTTTTATCTTTAAATCAGTGCCGGATACGGAGACGTGTTCAATCTCATCGAGAGAATAAGCTAAACTTACTTGGCTGTCAGAGGATGTATTTTCATTAATAATTACTGAATGGCTAAATATTTTTTCACCATAATAAGGTGAATATTTCGGATTAATCATGGTTTTTTGTGAGAGTGTTTTTTTATCTTCATCAAAAACATCTTTTATTTGATGAAAATCCTTAATTGTGTGTTCGACGGATAGGCGCTGAATATAGTAGCTATCATTACCTTCGCCGCCGATCGCCTCTCCTTCAGTTAATACCAGTTGATCGTCCCCGTCATCTCCAAATAAGGTATCTTTACCTGCGCCGCCATCTAATAAGTTATTATCGGCATTACCGCGTAAATTATCGTCAGTAGCTACTGGGGTTTTGACGATAATATTTTGGAAGTTTTTTAGTTCCCCTACATTGATAGTTTGTGTACCTTGCGCTTGTCGATAAATAATCTGCTGGCTAGATAAACTGATATCTGCATTATAACCATCAGGCAGAGCGCAAATTTCTAAAGTATCTTGTCCTTGTAGGGCATCGAAATATTTTTGTTTTAAGTTAACACCAGCAGATGAATAAATATTGGTGCTGGTGTCCCATAATTGGAATAAATCATTTTTGTCCCCACCGACAAAGTATTTCGCCCCTTGCTGGGCAATAAACCCATTTTCTTCTGTTTTTTTGCCAATAATAAGGTCATGTATTCAATCCGGTGATTAACCTGTAATATAGGGTAATTTATCGGAGAATATTCATGGCTAAAGTCGATGTAAGGTGCCCATTTTGTCAACAAACGCCCCCAGTGAAAAAACATGGATTAGGTAGCACTGGTCATCAACGTTATCGTTGCCAAGATTGCTGCCGAAGCTTCCAACTCGATTATAAATATCGTGCTTGCCAACCCGGAACTAAAGATAAAATTATCGACCTCACTATGAATAATGCCGGTATTCGTGATACTGCTAGGGCCCTTCATATCAGCATTAATGCGGTTGTTCGTACTTTAAAAAACTCTCGCCTAGACAGGTAACCTCTTTACCTCTTGATAATCTGCACATTGAACTCCTTTGCGAGGTCGATGAACAGTGGTCTTTTGTGACTAATAAGAAGCAACAACGCTGGCTTTGGTATGCGTGGGAGCCCCGCCTAAAACGGATTATTGCTCATACGTTTGGTCGTCGAAACAAAAGGACTCTTCGCCAGTTACTGGCTTTACTGTCTAGGTTTAATGTCGCTTTTTGGTGCACGGATAAGTTCAGTGCTTATGAGATATTGCCCAAGCAGAAACATGTAGCAAGTAAGTTTTATACGCAACGAATAGAAAGAGAGAATTTGAATCTGAGAAACCGCTTGAAGCGCCTTAACCGTAAGACGTTAGGTTACTCGAAGTCACCTGAAATGCATGACAAAATTATCGGGACATTCATTGAACGTGAACACTATCTATTATGATGATCTCTATATTGAATACACGACCAATAATAATATCGTTACCGTTAGCAGTATTAAAACTGGTACCGTTACGATAGGGAGCGAATAATAATTGCGCGATTCTAGCTTGGTCATTGACGATAGTTTCACTCAGTATTTTAATTGCTATATCATCATCCAGATCGGGATGATCCATAGAAGCATAATCTTTTTGTAAACTCAGTAAACGTAATTCTCTATCGGCTAATTTTGCCAACTGCTCGGCTAATGGCAAGGTTGCAACTTCATCTATTGGAATCGAAAAGCGCTGTTTGAACGCCTCTAAGGTAGGGTCATTATATTCTGAATTAAAGATTAGCTGTTCATTGGTGTCTTCGATACCGGTTTTTATCAGTTTAGGGGTGGGTGCTTCTCGCTTTGTATAGCCATTATTGCCTGGGATATTAACGGTCTCCATTTGACCATTCATTTCTAGGTCGTAATGTCGAATGATAAAATCGGCTTCTGCTGCGGTGAATGTCGGGGCATTTTGGCTAGAATAATAAACTTCACCGGTGCCATTGACGTTAGCGAATACGCTATAAGTGCCACCAAAAAAACTCCCATTCTTATATAAATAATACTTTTTTTCTGCTTGTAAAATCGGTTTACCGATCACTGTCAAATAATCTTCAAAGCCCGCAGGTAGCAACGATGAACGGAAGCGCTCGATCTCTTCTAGGCGACTTTGTTCTTTAAAAGCAGCAACATACTGCAGTTGATTGATTCGGATCAGTGTGTCTGTACTAGGCGCGAGGCCAATAGCCGCCCGAGCACCCTCAATAAATTTTTGTTCTAATGAAAGATCGACGTACGATTCAATGAGTTCAACGGCGCGAATACCCGAATAAATCATGCCTCCGACTAATAACGCACCGCCGATGACTAACCCAACCATTGGTACAACGCTAGAGCCGGCTAAAACACCGATTAATGTTATGCCGCTGAGAGTTATTCCCGAGATTGAAAGCCCTGCATTGACCATTAAATCTTGGCGCATTTCGGGATCGCTGGTGGTCTCTAATTGGGTGAATATTTTGTATGCCTGATAACTGTCGAGGCCTATGCCAATTAAATTAAATAGAATAGATATCTTTCCTGCCATCGAGGCACTAGAGAAAACGGAACTTGCTTTGGCATACGAGATATTTAATAAAATCGGTTGAAGAATAATATCGCCATAATTAAAAAAGGCAGAAGCACATGAAATATAAATAATTTCTTCTAGTTCAGACCGTTGTTCTTTGGTTAAATCTGGGTGGGATAACTGCGTAATCATGCTATGAAGTGAATTGATAGTCGCGATCATTCCAACGCCTGCCATCATTTGTCCTGCTCGGTTAATCACTTTGGCATAGCGAGGTTGTTTAAAGCCGAGCGTACGTAATTCATTAAGCGTTGAAGCACTCACTGGTGCGCCATCAGCATCGATTTGTTGCTGAATGATAGTAAGTTGTTTTGTCAGTATTGCATTGTCTGGAATATCAGCCCCAGAGGCGATAATATTTTGTATTCCGTTGTCATCTAATTGATTTTTTAGTATTTGTAGTAAATGGGTACTATTGGGGTTATCGCCTAAAATAGTTAATGCCGACAGCAATTTTTTGGCATCAAAACGGACATTAGTATACCAGTCTGTGCGCGAAAGATGGCTGGCATTTAGAGGGGTTCCATCAATAGTAACGCCCAAGTTTTTTAAGCTATTAAAGGCAATATCATGTTTACCAAAGTGAACATTGAAATTGTCACTGGGCTGCATTAATGGTGAGGTTAGAATATTATTCCATTGCCTAGTAAGTAAGTTCCCATCGTCTAAGACGGTCTGTTTAGTCTGCTTAAATGTCGCACTAAAATCATCGGGGGTAGAAAGATCAAAACCTGCTAATTGACCGCGTGATTGAGTCGTGCCATTTTCAAGCGTTATTTGCTGCTGCATATATTGGGTGACTATTTGGGTAAAATCGTTCTGAGCTTGATAAAAATCGGACTGATTAACGGTTAAAATTATGCCATTAGTATCAATAAAACGATAATTATGTTGGTCGCCGAGCTTCTGATAAAGCACAGTATATGGCGAGTTCTTTGCCTTTATTTGGTAAGCCTGACCAGCGATCCCGCTATTAATAAGGTGTTTAAATGATTGATTATTTTCCGTGCTGTTATCATTATTGACGGAAGATTGATAAAACTGCTGATACTGCGTTAATAGCTGGCTCTCTTCGACTGAAAGCATCCCTTGATGTTGCTTTTGCTGCAATTGGCTCATGTTTTCTAATGAACGATAGAACTCATGTTCTTTATCTTGAGCTAGAAAAAACGCATATTGTAGGCTGATTTGTGGATCGTTGGGGTCGATTGTCTCGGTATTTTGATAGCGTACAGGTTTGAATAATGTAACCTGCGCATCGGGAGATATCTCTTTTGCAGTAGCCGATAGTATTGCGTGCTCTGCCATTAGTCGAGTATCCCATCGAATACTGGTATCTAAGGCTTGTTTTAGGTTGAGATGACTTAAAGGCGCGTTATTCCCTTCAAAATTATCGTGATGTAGCCCAATAAAATTACTCAGCCGCTGCTGAAGTCTCGCTAGTTCCTCGGGTTGAATAATTGTGGTAAATAGAGTGGTGCGATCAAATTGACCATCCAATTTGGCGAATAATGGCTGGAGTTTATGAATTGAGGAGTCACTCAAATTTGTTAATATATTGGGATTTTCACCCAACGCTGTTAGTAAAGTTTGAACATCGACGGCTTGCTGTTGCAAGGATTGTGTTAAATCAAGATTAAAAATAGTCTGCCATTGATCACTTTGACCGGCTTTTAATGAGCCATCATGATTAAAATAGGAATTCACTTTCTGGCTGATTAAAGGATCATAAATCGCAGCTCTTACTTTATTAATATCTAATTTCCCATTAGATTTCATAAAATAATGACCAAAAGCAGGGTGTTTATCTAAAGTAATGTGGTCAAACTTAACCTCGGATAATCCTAATTTATTCAGTACTTTCCTAACTATCGATTTATTCTTTGATGACGTTATTATTGTTCCTTTTGGAGGGCCAAGAATATCTTTAATTTTGCTTATGTAGATATTTTTAATTTGGCTACTATTATCAATGGTGTAAATATTGCCATCTTCTTTACTGATAAATAATGGACTATTAAATTGTGTTAACTGCTTTTTATTGGCTAATATTTTTTGAGGTAGAGTGCGTAAATCTAAATTATCTGTGTAAATAACAGTAGTATTACCTTTTTGATTTAAAGTTATTTTTATTTGATGATTGGAATTATTTAAATTAGCAGGAATAAATTCATCGAGAGTTAGGTGACTTTTTTTAGACTTAATTAAACTAAATTGCTTTTTATTGGTTAATAGCTCATTAATTACACTGTGATGAATATCATCAATGTTAATTTTATTAACCCCTTTTATAACCTCATTATTGGCGGATTTTTTATATTCTCTGATTCTAAATTCAAAATCATTGTTTTCTAATTTTTTGAATTCATAGAATTTTCTATTATTTTTAATAAATTTAGTTAAATTCTCGCTAAAATCATCAACATTATTATAGGATTTAATCCCCGTATTGGGATCAAAGAATTTATAGTTAATCTGTTGAGTTTCAGTATCATTAATAACACTGATAGCCATTGCATGATTACCGCTGATAAAATGAAAATAACTGTCATCAGGCGTCGGGCCGAGAGTGCGTAACTGCTCGATAAAAGCTGATAATTTCTTCCGCGATGAATAATCGTAATTACCGCCATTTAATGTATTATTGGTAGCAATTAAGCCATACTTTTGTGTGATATCATCACTAGCAGCTAAAACTTGAGTAGTTAATTGATTTTCAGCCATCATTATAAAGCTTTTTATATCAATCGGTTTTAATTTTTCAATGAGGTCATTAGATCTATTTTCGTAGTTATTTTTTAATATTTTAAATGCCTGATGTTCTATTATTTCACTGCCTTCTGGCGTTTTGATATAATCGGGATCTGTTATTCCAAAATAATATTTTTTAAGCAGATCTAATTTTTTATTATTATAATCTTTAAAGTTTATTTGATCTTTTTTGGGATGATATTTATTATTATAATCATAAATACGTTCAATGTTAGTTAAGAAGGTTTCTCCTGCAATTAATTGGATATTATGAGAAAAATCATTATACTCTGATATATCAAGCGATAAATTTTTATTTTTTTGATATTCAGTGATATCAATAATAATATTTTCCAATAATTGTTCAGCTTGTTGCTTCTCTTTTTTATGATAGGCTCTTTCTAGTTTTGATTCAAAAACATTCTTTTTTGAATTAATGATGCTTTGTAATTTATTAATATAAGATAAATATTCTGAACCGTTATTATTTACCTCATGTTTTAAGAAGTTAGCACTTAGACCATAACAGACACCCTCTTTATATTCTTTGAGTTGTTTTTTATCACCGAATGCAAATAACTCATTGATGATTTTAGTGAAATTATGGCTACCTAGAATGTCTAATTGGTTGAATTTGGTTTTTTCCATGAATATATATACGTCCTTGTATATTTAAAAGGGATTCAATAAAGAAAGCATGCTAACTATATCGCATGATATTTAATTTTATTAAATCATTCGTATACAATTCTATTGAAAAAGCAATTATTATGTTTGTTATGTGATTTTAGGATAAACTTCAGGATGAACTATTATATTTATCAGATAGGTATTAAATATAGATAAATTATATTTTTAATCTTTTTTAATATGATTGAAATTTCATATAAAAAAGCCTAACTAATGTTAGGCTTTTCATTATTATCGAAGTATTGAATATGACATCTATTGATGTAATCGATATATATTGTGATTACAGCCTTGATTTTCAGGGCAGGCACGGCAACTGGTTCCGGTTAAACAGGCCGTAATATCGACCTTTTCCACTTTTCCCATTGCCGTGAGCTTCTCTAGCATTGCCTGCACTAAAGGCTCAGGCGCAGATAGCTGTTGGCTAATTAAGCGAGCATCCGCTTGGCCATAAATAGCCAATAAATCACGAACTTGCATCAATGTTGCCATTATTTATCCTTAGTGACAGCTTTTTTTGCTACAGTCACAACATTCATTGCTACGCGCTGATGGATTTTTTAAGCGTAATGTAACGCGACTTCGTGAGCGACGTAACAGCATAAAAATAATCAGATTGACCAAAATGACAATGCCGATGATCAAGGCGCTACTTTCGGGATGCTGGCTGAATGTAGCTATTTGATAAAACAGAGCCGATAGACTATAAGCGACATTTAATCCCCACAGAATTGCAAAAGTCATCCAGCCACGTGTGGTTTCACGGGCAATCGCCCCCATTACTGAGACACATGGCACATACAGTAAGACGAATATCAAATAACTGTAGGCCGAAATAGCCGAACCAAATTTAGCGGCCATTGTTCCCATCGAACCCCCGTCCATTTCACCATCGCCTTTACTGGCTTCGATAGGATTAGATAATGCGCTTAAGGTAAAGGTTCCTTTTAGGCTATCCCACGTTTCGGTGACGGCATCCTCAAGTTCTTCGAGAAGATTAAATGCATCAGCATCAAAAGGTTGAGTTGTAATACTTTCAGCGGTATATAGGGTATTTAACGTACCGACTACCACTTCTTTTGCCATCGCTCCAGTTATCAAGCCGACAGTTGCTTGCCAATTATCATTATGAATACCAATAGGTTGCAGTACAGGCGTGATAACTTTACTGACCGATGCGAGCGCAGAATCATTGATATTATCTACAGTTTTACCCGACAGAGAGAAGCTATTTAATGCGCCGATAAACATACTGGCGATAACGATAACTTTACCGGCACGCAGTACAAAACCTTTTAAACGTTGCCAAGTTTGAATCAATAAGGTTTTTAAATGCGGCACATGGTAGACCGGCATTTCCATAACGAAAGGAGAAGCCTCACCGCGCATAATAGTGTGTTTAAGTAATAGGCCAGTCAGGATAGCAACCACAATCCCCAGTAAATAGAGGGAAAATACAATGCTGGCACCGTTCTTACCAAAAAACGCGGCAGCAAATACGGCAAAAATAGCTAAACGTGCGCCGCAAGACATAAACGGAGCCATGAGCACAGTGATTAAACGTTCACGGGGTGCATCTAAAGTGCGCGCCCCCATGATGGACGGAACATTACAACCAAAGCCAACAATCAATGGAACAAAGGATTTTCCGGGCAATCCGAGTGCTTGCATTAACCGGTCCATGACAAACGCAGCACGCGCCATATAGCCAGAGTCCTCCAGCATCGATAAGAATAAATACATCATACCGATTTGCGGAACCAGTGGTAATACGGTGTTGATACCTCCACCGACCCCTTGAGCAAGAAACACGGTTAGCCATTCGGGGAAATTAAGAGAATAGCCTACCCATTGAATACCATGGATAAATATGGCTTCTGAACCGCCTTCAAACAGCGGCTGCAATGCTCCACCGATGTTGATGGCTAAGACAAACATCAAATACATCACGAATAGAAAGACTGGGACACCTAACCAGCGATTAAGCACTAAATTATCAATCGATTGAGTGAGCTTATTTGGCTCCGCTGCTTCATTATTGATCGACGTATCACAAATGCTGGCAATAGTTTGATAGCGAGCATCAGCAATGACTAATTCAGGCTCTTCCAGCTGTTTTTCGATGAGACGAGTACGCGAGGCTGCCAATAACTCCGGTGTGATCCCCCCTCGTTGCTGGCTAAAGATATCGCCTTCGAGCATTTGTAAGGCTAGCCAACGACGCTGCTGTTGGCTGAATTGATTATGTGAAATCGAGTTTGATAATTTATCGACTTCTGCTAATAAGCTAGAGGGATATTGAACTAACGCATTACTGGTGCTAGCAGGATAATTATCGATAATATTTTTCAGTTTATCGATACCGGTCGCACGAGTTGAAACTAACGGGATCACTGGGCAGCCAAGTTGCTGCTGTAATTCCTCTATATTGATTTCTATGTGTTGATTCTCGGCGATATCCAACATATTAAGAGCAATAATGCAGGGAACACCGAGTTCAAGCAGTTGTAGCGTGAGGTATAAATTACGCTCTAAATTTGAGGCATCAACCACGTTGATCAACATATCTGCTTCGCCACTAAGAATGAAATAGCAGGCAATTTGTTCATCTAATGAGGTTTGTTCAGAAATTGTCGTCAGCGAATAGGTACCCGGCAAGTCAACCAATTCAATTTGATGCTGCTGAGTATTAAATCGGCCAACTTTACGTTCAACAGTAACGCCAGCCCAGTTACCCACCCGTTGGCGGGAGCCGGTGAGTTGATTGAAAAGGGTCGTCTTACCTGCATTGGGATTGCCGATTAAGCCGATAGTCAGTGGTTTCATAAATAGTTGCCAATGAGTAAGAAAAATGACAGGAATGAGCCTTTAGATCTGGAAATATCGAGTGCAGAGTATTAAATCGTTGCATCATCCAGATTAAGCAGTTCTAAATCTTTTTTACGCACAATCAGGCTGACTCTGCGTGTTTCTATTTGAATCGGGTCACCTAAGGGGGCGAGACGAACAACTTTGAATATTGAGCCGGGTAACATGCCCAGGGATAATAATTTTTGACGGTATGCCGGGCTGATTTTGCTCGAAAAACCGACGATTTTATAGCTGTGATCAGGAAGAATAGCCATGGTGCCTTCCGAAGGTAGTTGGGAGTTATCATCCCGTTATGTCAGTTCACAGAGATACGCTATTCGACGTCTCCCCCGCTGATTTTGTTATTCATGGTATAACTGATTATAAAAAATAATACTATTTAATTAAATAGTAAACGAATTAAAAATGCGAATCATAATCAACAACCATTGGGGCTATTTAGCCTCGATTCAGCTTTAAATAGCTTGATTTGGATCAAAAATAATCAGATTTTGGTGGTTTTATATACCATAACCATGATAATTATTTGCGTGTGGGGGCATTGTTTACGCGGATGATTGTATTTAGATAGCACTAATTTAAGGGGCTATTAATAAACATTATTTATAAATAGCCCGCAGTATTATACTGCGGGCAGACTATTTTAGCGACGGGTTAACGTTTTTTGCCTAATGCGGCCGCAAGAGCATCACTCATTGCACTATTACTCGCTCCGGTATTGGTATGATTACCTCGGCGATTATGGTTATTATTGCTATGATTATTATTGCTACGATTAGTATTTTTGGCGGTACTTTCTGGCCGTGCAGGGGCTGTGGATGAACGCGATGCCGGTGCAGTTCTTTCGCCGGGTTGTTCATCTAATCGCATAGTTAATGCGATGCGTTTACGATTAATATCAACATCAATGACTTTAACTTTGACGATATCACCGGCTTTTACTACTGTGTGTGGATCTTCGACGAATTTGTCAGACAGCGATGAGATATGAACTAATCCATCTTGGTGTACACCGATATCGACAAATGCTCCGAAATTAGTCACGTTAGTAACTGAGCCTTCGAGGATCATTCCCGGTTGCAAGTCTTTCATTGTTTCGATGCCATCGGCAAAGGTAGCGGTTTTGAACTCAGGGCGTGGGTCACGTCCCGGCTTAGCTAATTCTTTTAGGATATCGGTAACTGTCGGGATACCAAATTTCTCAGTGGTGAAACTGTCGGCTTTTAAGTTTCTTAAAGCTTCTGCATTACCCATAATCTCTTTGAGTGGCTGTTTTACAGTCGCTAAGATTTTTTCGACAACAGGATAGGTTTCAGGGTGAACTGTCGAGGCATCTAACGGGTTATCTCCGTTAGAAATACGTAAAAATCCGGCACACTGTTCAAAGGCTTTTGGCCCTAAACGAGCCACTTTTAGCAATTGTTTACGGTTATTGAATTGGCCATTTTCATCGCGCCAATTAACAATATTTTGGGCTATAATTTTGCTTAGTCCCGCCACACGGTTTAATAAGGCCACAGAGGCCGTATTTAAATCGACGCCAACCGAGTTCACACAGTCCTCGACGACAGCATCCAGTTTGCGCGCTAATTGTGTTTGGCTAACATCATGTTGATATTGGCCTACTCCGATAGATTTAGGGTCAATTTTAACTAATTCAGCCAGCGGATCTTGTAAACGGCGTGCAATAGAGACCGCACCACGAATAGACACATCTAAATCAGGAAATTCTAATGCTGCCAGTTCAGACGCGGAATATACCGAGGCACCCGCTTCGCTCACAATGACTTTTTGTGCAGTTACCTCTGGGTATTGTCGCTGAACTTCGGCGAAAAAGCGTTCGGTCTCGCGTGAAGCCGTTCCATTACCAATCGCCACTAATTCAACCTGATGTTTTACGCATAGCGCTGCGACACTGGCGGCAGCTTTAGTCGCCTGCCCAGTATGCGGATAAATTGTATCGGTAGCGATCAGTTTACCGGTCGCATCGACGACCGCAACTTTTACACCAGTACGTAAGCCGGGATCCAGTCCCATCGTAGCTCGCATGCCTGCTGGCGCAGCCATTAATAAATCGTGCAGATTGCGAGCAAAGACGTTAATTGCTTCTTCTTCAGCTTTCTCACGTAGCGTGCTCATTATTTCTGTTTCTATATGCAACAGAACTTTAATTCGCCATGTCCAGCTAATAACGGCCTTGCGCCAGCGATCTGCAGGGGCATTATTGAGTCGGATATCAAGATGGTTGGTGATAATTTCTTCGCAATAGCTTTCTTTTGGGGGTTCATCAAATTGCGGATCTGGATTGAGAGAGAGTTGTAAAATTCCTTCGTTTCTTCCTCGGAACATTGCGAGGGCACGGTGCGAAGGTACGTTAGCTACGGCTTCATGGTGATCAAAAT
Organism: Moellerella wisconsensis; assembly: GCF_022592395.1. Taxonomy (NCBI): domain Bacteria; kingdom Pseudomonadati; phylum Pseudomonadota; class Gammaproteobacteria; order Enterobacterales; family Morganellaceae; genus Moellerella; species Moellerella wisconsensis. Next base: position 184,470 of record NZ_CP093242.1, read on the forward strand.
AATCACTAAATTTAGCTCCTTCTTGCTCTTTACCTTCAACAACTTTGGCAACAATCTCCGCATTTTTCCATAAATAATGACGTACTTTCGCCAATAAGGATGCATCTTCGGAGAAGCGCTCCATTAAAATATAACGTGCGCCATCGAGTGCCGCTTTGGTATCGGCGACACCTTTTGTGGCATCAACATAGCTTTCAGCACTGATTTCAGGATCTTGCTGTGGATTTTGCCATAAGCTATCCGCTAAAGGTTCTAATCCGGCTTCAATCGCAATTTGCCCACGAGTACGACGTTTAGGCTTGTACGGTAAATAGAGATCTTCGAGTTCTGTTTTATTTAGCGTGCTATTAATTGCATTATCCAGCTCTGGGGTTAATTTCCCTTGTTCGCTGATAGATTTCAATATGGTTTGTTTGCGGTCATTAAGTTCGCGTAAATAACTTAAACGGCTCTCAAGCTGGCGTAATTGCGTATCGTCGAGTCCACCGGTTACTTCTTTACGGTAGCGGGCAATAAAAGGAACGGTATTTCCTTCATCAAGCAGCGTGATCGCGGAAAGGACTTGTTGCGGTTGAGCTCGCAGCTCATCTGCTATAATTTGGCTTAGGGTAGCATTACTCATTGGGTTTCTTTTATACCTGCTTATAAGGAAGGTTAAAAATAATGGCACAGTTATACTTGGTGATGGGGGGAATTTCCAGTGAACCAAGATTATTTGCTGTCTTTCTGTCCCCCTTACTGCATGAATAATAATATTTAGGATATTATTGATATCATCTGATTCTTGTTTTTTTTATTTCATATATAGTTATTGAATGGAATATTCATCACTAAGAGATTATGGCAAAAAGTCACTATATTACACGTCAGGGCTGGGATGCTCTCGATAGAGAATTAAAGTATCTCTGGAAGGAAGAGAGACCTCGTGTCACGCAGGCTGTTTCAGAAGCTGCGGCAATGGGCGATCGTTCTGAAAATGCTGAATATATTTACGGAAAAAAACGCTTAAGAGAAATTGATCGCCGAGTGCGTTTTTTATCCAAACGATTAGAGCAACTTAAAATTGTTGAGCCGGACTCACGACAAGAAGGAAAAGTATTCTTTGGTGCTTGGGTTAAATTAGAAGCGGAAGATGAAACCATTAAAATTTATCGTTTAGTTGGGCCGGATGAATTCGAACCCGCTAAACAGTGGATTTCAATTGATTCGCCGGTTGCAAGGGCATTAATTGGTAAACAAGTTGATGATGAGGTCAGTGTAAGCACGCCTGGCGGGCTTGTTACTTATAGTATTTTAGCCATTAGCTATAAATCATTTGAAGAGTAATTAGCGGTTAATACGCTGATATAAAGCGTTTATATCGTATGATTAATTGATAGGATAACTACATACATTTGGTTTATTCTTATCTTAAATGTTAGATTACACACAATTAGTACATATTAAGGACTAAAAAATGCAAGAAAGTTATAAGGTTCTTGTCGTTGATGATGATATGCGTCTGCGGGCATTGCTTGAACGCTATTTAACTGAGCAAGGGTTTCAAGTTAGAAGTGCGGCCAATGCTGAGCAAATGGACCGGATCTTAACCCGAGAATCTATTCATTTAATCGTCCTCGATTTAATGTTGCCGGGTGAAGATGGTTTATCTATTTGTCGCCGACTGAGAAGTCAAAATAATCCGATTCCAATTATTATGGTAACAGCCAAAGGTGAAGAAGTTGATCGTATCGTTGGGCTAGAAATCGGTGCTGATGATTACATTCCAAAACCGTTTAATCCGCGTGAATTATTAGCCAGGATCCGTGCAGTATTGCGTCGTCAGGCGAATGAACTGCCGGGGGCGCCTTCTCAGGACGATGCGGTAATTACTTTTGGTAAATTTAAGCTTAATTTAGGTACGCGTGAGATGTTCCAAGGCGAAGAAAATATGCCATTAACCAGCGGTGAATTCGCTGTATTGAAGGTATTAGTTTCTTATCCGCGTGAGCCGTTATCTCGTGATAAATTAATGAGTCTTGCGCGCGGCCGTGAATACAGTGCAATGGAACGTTCGATTGACGTTCAAATTTCACGCTTACGTCGTATGATTGAAGAAGATCCTGCTCATCCTCGATATATCCAAACGGTTTGGGGCTTGGGGTATGTCTTTGTTCCGGATGGTAGTAAAGCATGAAGCGGTTGAGATTCTCACGTCGAAGTACCTTTTCTCGTTCACTATTTTTAATTGTGGCATTATTATTTGCTAGCCTTGCGACCAGCTATTTGGTGGTATTAAATTTTGTTGTTATGCCGAGCTTACAACAATTTAATAAGGTATTGGCTTATGAAGTACGCACGTTAATGGCCGAAAAAATGGTGCTGAAAGATGGCACAACGGTGAGAGTCTCCCCAGCTTTACGCAAGAAAATCTATAATGAATTAGGAATTACGTTTTATGCACACTCGGCTGCAATGGACGAAGGGCTGAATTGGGCTAAGCATTATGATTTTTTAAGTGATCAAATGACCCATTATCTGGGAGGACAAGCAGATGTTCGCCTTGAAATTGGGCGCGAATACCCGATTTTATGGTTAACCTCTTATTTGGCTCCAGATGTTTGGGTTAGAGTTCCGTTGACTGAAATTGGTCAAAATCAATTTTCACAGGTTTTTCGCTATACTATTGCTATATTTTTGACTATTTTTGCCGGTGTTTGGCTATATATTCGTTATCAAAATCGACCTTTATTGGCATTGGAATATCATGCTAATCAGATAGGTAAAGGGATTATGTTACCGACGATGAAGGAGGAGGGGGCTGTTGAAGTGCGAGCAGCTATCCGTTCGTTTAATCAAATGACAACTGGCATTAAGACTTTAGATAATGATCGAACCATTTTGATGGCAGGGGTGAGCCACGATTTACGCACACCGTTAACCCGTATTCGTCTAGCAACAGAAATGATGGGGCAAGAAGACGGTTATTTAGCCGAATCAATCAATAAAGATATTGAAGAGTGCGATGCCATTATTGGTCAATTTATGGATTATTTGCGTACTGGCCAAGAAATGAATATGGAATTCTGTGATATGAATGCCATTCTGATGGAAGCCATTGATTCTGAAAGCGGTGTCGCTGGTGGTATTGAAGCTGCATTGATGCCGGGAGTGATTACTGTTAACGCCAACCCATTAGCTATCCGACGTGCAGTGACTAATATGATAGTTAATGCGCATCGTTATGGTAACGGTTGGATCAAAGTCAGCAGTGGTAAAAATGATGAAATTGCGTGGTTCCAAGTCGATGATGATGGTGTGGGGATCAAAGAAGATGACATCCAGCGTCTCTTTCAGCCATTTGTGCAAGGCGAAAAAGCGCGTAGCAATAAAGGAACTGGCTTAGGTTTAGCCATTATTCGCCGTATTCTGGATGCGCATGAAGGGCATATTGAAATAGACAAAAGTGAGCGAGGTGGGTTATCAATTCGGGCAGTTTTACCGTTAACAGAGTCTGAAGATTAATTATTGCAGCGCCCAATAGGCTGATTTTGGTTATTTATGATATTTTTATGCGTTTTTATGACCGTATTTTTGTTTACTTTTATCCACCGAAAAGATATCCATTCCTATTTAATCTCCTTATAAATCAAAGTTTTTTTCTTGTTGATTAACTTTTTTTACAGTTATTTTATTTGAACTTCCTTCCATTGTCATAAAACTGTCATAAATAAGACATGTTGCTGTAACCAAATTGTCCTATTTTCCTTATGGTGACTTATCACTCAACAATTGATGATTAAATTGTTTATTTGCATTCCATCAGGAGCAATTATGAAAATGATGCGTACTACTCTAGCCAGCGTTATGGCAGCGACACTTTCTCTGACAGCGATGTCTTCTTTTGCCGCTACCAGCTTAACGGGTGCAGGCGCGACATTCCCAGCCCCGGTTTATGCAAAATGGGCTGATTCTTATCATAAAGAGACCGGTAATCAAGTTAACTATCAGGGGATTGGTTCTTCTGGTGGTGTTAAACAAATTAATGCAAAAACCGTTGATTTTGGTGCTACTGATGCCCCATTGAAAGATGAAAAACTAGCACAAGACGGTTTATTTCAATTTCCAACAATTATTGGCGGCGTAGTTTTAGCGGTAAATGTTAAAGGCATTCAATCCGGCGATTTGACGTTAGATGGCAAAACGCTCGGTGATATTTATCTGGGCAAAATCAAAAAATGGAATGACCCAGCGATTTCTAAGCTGAATCCAGGTGTGACTCTGCCCGCTCAGAATATTGCGGTTGTTCGTCGTGCTGATGGTTCAGGAACAACCTTTGTCTTTACTAGCTACTTAGCGAAAGTGAGCCCAGATTGGCAACAAAAAGTAGGCGCAGGTTCAACAGTTAACTGGCCACAAAGTGTCGCCGGTAAAGGTAATGATGGCGTTGCTGCTTTTGTTCAGCGTTTGCCGGGTTCGATAGGTTATGTTGAATACGCTTACGCTAAACAGAATAATTTAGCCTACACCAAATTAGTCTCTGCTGATGGTCATGTGGTTTCACCGACCGGTGAAAGCTTTAGTGCCGCAGCGAGAGAAGTCGATTGGTCGAAATCATTTGCACAAGACTTAACTAATCGTGCCGGTGAAAATGCGTGGCCAATTGCCTCGACAACCTTCATTTTAGTCCCGACTAAACAAGATAATGCGGAGAAAGGCAAAGCCGTTCTTGAGTTCTTTAATTGGGCTTACGAAAAAGGCGGAAAACAAGCCGAAGCATTAGATTATGCGACCTTGCCCCCCGAAGTAATTACAGCGGTTCGTGCAGCGTGGAACAGCAATATCAAAGATAGCCAAGGTAATCCGTTATTCTGAGCATAATTAACTGTTGTTAGGGTTGGAAGATGGGAGGCGAATGTTTAGGATGAAGATTATCCTCCTGTAAAGTTGTTGGGCTCTTTGTTAGTTGATGCACAGAGCCACTTAAATGAGAACGAATCAATGGCCGAAAAAACTCCGGCATTAAAAGCCCCAAGTAAAAGAGGTGATGTGATTTTCCATGCGCTAGTCCGGCTGGCTGCGCTGATCACTTTATTGATGCTAGGCGGCATCATTATTTCGCTAATTATTGCTTCATGGCCCAGTATTCAAAAGTTTGGTTTAGCTTTTTTATGGACTAAAGAGTGGGATGCTCCGGCGGAACAATTTGGCGCATTAGTCCCGATTTATGGCACCATCGTCACTTCGATTATTGCGTTAATTATTGCGGTTCCTGTCAGTTTTGGGATCGCCTTTTTTTTGACTGAGTTGGCCCCTAATTGGCTTAAAAGACCATTAGGTATAGCGATTGAGCTGCTCGCGGCTATCCCCAGTATTGTTTACGGTATGTGGGGGTTATTTGTTTTTGCGCCATTATTTGCGGAGTATTTTCAAGAGCCCGTAGGCGAGATTATGTCGAGTATTCCTATTGTGGGCGAGTTATTTTCAGGCCCTGCATTTGGTATCGGTATTCTGGCGGCTGGCGTTATCCTTGCGATAATGATTATTCCTTATATCGCCTCAGTTATGCGTGATGTTTTCGAACAAACCCCCGTGATGATGAAAGAGTCAGCGTATGGGATTGGCTGCACTACGTGGGAAGTGATTTGGAATATCGTGTTGCCATTTACCCGCAATGGAGTGATTGGCGGTGTGATGTTAGGTTTAGGCCGTGCCTTAGGCGAAACGATGGCGGTGACCTTTGTGATCGGAAACACTTATCAGCTAGATAGCGTGTCGTTATTTATGCCGGGGAACAGTATCACTTCGGCATTAGCCAATGAATTTGCTGAAGCAGAGAGCGGCTTACATACCTCTGCATTGATGGAATTAGGGCTAATTTTATTTGTGATAACCTTTATTGTCCTCGCACTCTCTAAATTGATGGTGATGCGTTTGGCTAAGAATGAGGGCCGCTGATATGTCACAGACACAACCGAGTCAGATTAATTATCAGGAACGTGCACGCCGTCAGGCATGGCGTCGACAAAAAAATCGCTTAGCGCTAGTGATTTCAATGTTAGCTATGGCGTTTGGATTATTTTGGTTAGTATGGATTTTATTTTCTACCGTTAGTAAAGGAATCGATGGCATGTCATTGAATTTATTCACTGAAATGACACCGCCACCCAATACTGAGGGCGGTGGCTTAGCAAATGCCATTATGGGTAGCGGGTTATTGATTTTTTGGTCTACCGTGTGCGGTACTCCGCTGGGTATTTTAGCTGGGATTTATCTCGCTGAATATGGCCGTAGTTCATGGTTAGCTTCTGTGACGCGCTTTATCAATGACATTTTGTTGTCTGCGCCATCGATTGTGGTGGGATTATTTGTTTATACTTTGGTGGTCGCACAAGTACAGCACTTCTCTGGCTGGGCTGGCGTGATGGCCTTAGCCTTACTGCAAATTCCAATCGTTATTCGTACCACAGAAAACATGCTAAAACTGGTGCCTGACAGTCTACGAGAAGCAGCATATGCGCTGGGAACCCCAAAATGGAAAATGATTTTATCCATTACGCTGAAAGCGTCGGTATCCGGGATTATTACCGGGATTTTGTTGGCGATTGCCCGTATCGCCGGGGAAACTGCTCCGCTACTGTTTACTTCACTGTCGAACCAGTTCTGGAGTACTGACATGAGTGAGCCGATTGCTAACCTGCCAGTAACTATCTTTAAATTTGCGATGAGTCCATTCTCCGAATGGCAGCAATTGGCTTGGGCTGGTGTCCTGCTAATCACCCTGTGTGTTCTATTAATCAATATTATCGCGCGTGTGCTATTTGCTAAAAGTAAGTATTAAGCGGTGAGAACTGCCAACTTATATTATTGAGATATAAGGTTAATTAAATCATAAATCTTACCGAGAATAGTGCGAATTGCCGGGCCCAAATTACGAATTTAGAGAGAGAGCAGTAATGATAATGACAGCCAACGAGAATACAGAAAGTAAAATTTTGGTACGTGACTTGAATTTTTATTATGGAAAATTCCATGCGCTGAAAAATATTTCGCTGGATATTGCCAAGAACAAAGTTACCGCATTTATCGGCCCTTCAGGGTGTGGTAAATCAACGTTGCTACGAACCTTCAATAAAATGTATGAATTATATGGTGAGCAGCGCGCTGAAGGTGAAATTTTACTCGATGGGCAGAATATCCTGACAGATAAACAAGATATTGCCTTATTGCGCGCTAAAGTCGGTATGGTATTCCAAAAACCCACGCCATTCCCGATGTCAATCTATGACAATATTGCGTTTGGCGTCCGTTTATTTGAAAAACTGTCGCGTGCCGATATGGATCAGCGTGTACAGTGGGCGTTGACCAAAGCGGCATTGTGGAACGAAACCAAAGATAAACTACACCAAAGTGGTTATAGTTTATCGGGAGGCCAGCAACAGCGCTTATGTATCGCACGTGGAATTGCTATCCGTCCTGACGTTTTATTGCTCGATGAACCTTGTTCAGCACTTGACCCTATCTCAACTGGGCGTATTGAAGAACTTATTAGCGAACTGAAATCTGAATATACCGTCGTAATTGTAACGCACAATATGCAGCAAGCGGCTCGCTGCTCGGACTATACCGCCTTCATGTATTTAGGCGAGCTGGTGGAGTTTAACGAAACTGATACCATGTTTACTACGCCAGCGATGAAGCAGACTGAAGATTATATTACTGGCCGTTATGGTTGATACGGAGCAATAGCATGGACACTTTGAATCATAATAAACATATTTCTGGTCAGTTTAACGCTGAGCTAGAACATATTCACACTGAGCTGATGGCAATGGGTGGATTGGTCGAAGAACAACTGACCAAAGCAATTACGGCGATGCATAATCAAGACGAAGCATTGGCACGCGAAGTTATCGCTAATGATCACCAAGTGAATATGATGGAAGTCGCCATTGATGAGGCTTGCGTTAAAATTATCGCCAAACGCCAGCCAACAGCCAGCGATCTGCGGCTAATTATGGCAATTTCCAAGACTATTTCCGAATTAGAACGAATTGGTGATGTTGCCGATAAAATTTGTAAAACGGCGTTAGAAAAATTTTCGCATCAACATCAATCTTTGCTGGTGAGCTTAGAGTCGCTCGGTCGTCATACTGTGCAGATGCTGCATGATGTACTTGATGCTTTTGCTCGTATGGATGTCGATGAAGCAGTACGAATTTATCGTGAAGATGAAAAAGTTGATCAAGAATATGACGGAATTGTTCGTCAATTAATGACTTATATGATGGAAGATCCGCGTACTATTCCGAGTGTATTAACCGCGCTATTTTGTGCTCGATCGATTGAACGAATCGGCGACCGTTGCCAGAATATTTGCGAATTTATCTTCTATTATGCAAAAGGTCAGGATTTCCGTCATATGGGCGGCGATACCGTAGAGAAAATGCTGACTAAAACTGTAGATAAATCTACCAGTCAAGGTATCGATAACCAATATCCTGAGAAAAAATAACTTGGCGAGGGAGGCTGTTTCTCCCTCGGCTATTTACCCCTTCTTAGCAGTGGCTTTATCGAAAAAGAGCGTATAAAACCTTACTGTTGGTTAAAAAAAGTTCTTTTTGCTATTTTTATCTTCCGCCAGATTAAATCACAGAATGAACCTAATAAAATTATAGATGTCTGTAATACATCATTGCTATCACTTATTCTGAATATAAAATATGCGCAGTTTTTTGTTACGTTATATCCCGAAAAACCAAACCACCCTTGCCGTTATCTTATCTATTTTCATAGGCATACTCCTCAATTTAGATGTTTATCAAGGTCGTTTTGACACTCAAATATCCCACGGTACAGGGGTTAGTTATTTCACATTGGCAGGCGAAGCGATTGTCAATGTGGCTTTTTCTTTTTTCTTTTTTAGATTGTTATCTCTTGGCGGTGCGATTTTCTTTAAAATTTGTGCTTCTATCGTAGTTATTGCTAGTGTGTGCGCCAGTTATTACATCACCTTTTTCGATGTGGTTATCGGTTATGGCATTCTTATTTCTGTATTAACCACAGATATCGATTTATCAAAAGAAGTTGTGGGTAATAGTTTTATTTATTGGGTGATTGGATTATCGGCTATCCCGCTGTTACTAATTTGGTGCTCACCGAATAACAATACTCTATTGTCTCAGCTAAAAAATAATCGAAAAGCCTGCTTAAAAAGTATTTTATTATTAGCGGTGATTGCTGTTAGCGTATATTCATATTTAAAACTCATGGATCAGCAACAGAAAAAACATGAAGCGCAAATGAATGTCGATTTATCAAGTTATAGCGGCAGCTTGAGTTACGCTTATTTACCGACGAACTGGATTATTCCGTTAGTTCAATACGCGATTACTCAGTACGATGATAAATTTAATGAAAATGAAATTTTTGATCCTAGCCAGAAATTTACTTATACCCCAGACGCTGACAACAACGATGCTTATGTCGTATTTATTATTGGGGAAACAGCAAGATGGGATCATATGGGGTTATTAGGGTATTCGAGACAAACTAACCCTTTATTATCCAAAGAAAAAAATCTAGTGGCGTTTAAAGGTCGTTCTTGCGATACCGCGACTAAATTATCCTTACGTTGCATGTTTGTGCGTGAAGGCGGGGTGGAAGATAATCCGCAGCGTACGATGAAAGAGAATAATATTTTTTCCGTAATGAAGAAATTAGGCTTCTCTTCCGAGTTATTTGCCATGCAAGGTGAAGTGTGGTTTTACAATAAATTAGATGTTGATAATTACTTGATTAGAGAAATGATTACCGCGAAGCATAGTACTTACGGCAAACCTATCGACGATACGTTGCTGATAGATGAGGTTCACTCATCAATCGAGAATAAGCCGCAGGGTAAACATTTAATTATTTTGCATACTAAAGGTTCTCATTACCTGTATTCAAAACGTTATCCAAAAGAATTTAAACAATATCAGCCTGAGTGTTTAAATGTTGATGATAATTGTTCTAAACAACAATTAATTAATGCCTATGATAACTCTATTCTGTATACCGATTATTTTATTGATGGCGTAATTGATCAGTTAAGAGATAAAAAAGCTATTGTGTTTTATACCTCAGATCATGGCGAATCGATCAATGAAGGGCATGGACTGCATGGGACTCCGCGAGAAATTGCGCCAGAGGAACAATTCCGGGTGCCGTTTGTGGTCTGGATGTCGGACAGCTATTTAGCTTCGCCAAATAATCAGCAACGTTTTGAGCAGTTAAAGAAATATAGCCAACAAGGTCGGCCTTTTTATCATCATCAAATTTATGATTCTATTTTAGGCTGCTTAGGGTATACCTCTGCTGATGGTGGAATGAATAATCGTAATAATTTATGTGGGCTATCTTCGGATACGCGTACCGATAAATAATCTGCCATTACTGAAGATAATTGTAGTTTTATTCTGCTTTATTGACTAATAGCCCACATAGGTGGGCTATTTTTTATCGCTTATATATTCTATTTTAATATAAATATATTACTTAATAGTCTTTTAAGTTCTAAATAATAATTGATAACTTGCAATGGTTGCTCGATTAAACTTACCGTTAGGGGTGTCCAATGAATGCTAAAATTTTAACAACCACGCTGCTGGCGGGGCTTGCTCTCGTAACTAGTATCGCTAAAGCCGATAAACTGGATGATATTAAACAAGCAGGAGTTATCCGTATTTCTGTTTTTGATAGCAATCCACCATTTGGATTTATTGATCCTCAAACTAAAAAATTAGCCGGTTATGATATCGATATCGCTCAAGCTGTTGCTGATGATCTGGGGGTAAAATTAGAATTACGCCCTACGAATCCTGCTAATCGTATTCCATTGCTAACTTCGGGAAAAGTTGACTTAATTGGTGCTAATTTCACGATTACCGATGAACGAGCAAAACAAGTTGATTTCACTATTCCTGATTTTGCCACCGGGCAGAAATTCATTGCTCGCAAAGGTGTGCTAAAAACGCCAGATGATATTGCTGCACTGCGTATTGGTGCCGATAAAGGCACAGTGCAAGAAGTAACATTGCGTGAGCGCTATCCAAATACTAAAGTCATTTCTTATGACGATACACCGTTAGCGTTTGCTGCATTACGTAACGGTAATGTACAAGCAATTACCCAGGATGATGCAAAATTAGTTGGATTATTAGGAAATTTACCGGAAAAAATTAAAGCTGATTATGAAATTTCACCATTTAGCTTAACGCGTGAATATCAAGCATTAGCCGGGCTCAAAGGTGAAACCCAATTGATTGAAGCGGTAAATAGCGCCTTATTGAAATTAGAACAAAACGGACAAGCTGAAGTTATTTATACCCGTTGGTTTGGTCCTGAAACTAAAGCGGCTCAACCGCGTGGTGATTTTAAATTTGCCCCGTTAGATAAACAACAGCCGCAATCTTAATCGCTAACGATACTTCTTGCTGGTTAGGCTTAATAAAGCCCCGCATATTTCTTGATGCGGGGTTTGCTGTTATAGAAGGCGCATACTATGTTTGAGTATTTTTTTAATGGCTCATTTTTATCCCAACATTTTTTGGCGCCGCAATATTTAGAGTGGTTTGGTTACGGTTTTTTGATCACTCTGTGGATTTCTATTTGCACTATTGTGGCATCGACGCTACTGGGTTTTGCAGTTGCGGCGGCAAAGGATAGCTCAATCGCGAGTTTACGTTGGGGCGTTTCGATATATACCTCAATTTTTCGTAATACACCGTTATTGATACAGCTCTTTTTTTGGTATTTTGCCTCCGGTGAAATTCTACCTTCCTCGGCGATGGAATGGTTAAATACGCCACATGAGATAGTGCTAGGACCGATAACTTTGGCATGGCCATCGTACGAATTTCTTGCCGGTTTCATTGGATTAACTCTGTATTCCGTGCCTTTTATTGCCGAAGAACTAAGAGCGGGGATCCGCGGGGTTCGCCGAGATCAAAAGTTTGCGGCCTTCGCATTGGGTTTGAGTGGCTGGCAAGCGATGCGGTATGTGGTTTTACCTCAAGCGGTAAAAATCGCCATGCCACCTTTGCTCGGCCAATATATGAATATTGTCAAAAACTCGTCATTAACCATGGCGATAGGTGTGGCTGAATTGTCTTATGTATCGCGCCAAGTGGAAAGTCAAACTTTGCAGACATTTACAGCTTTCGGGCTAGCAACGGTACTGTATATCGTAATTATTGCCTGTATGGAAGGCTGGGGCCAGTGGCGTCAGCAGCGTATGCTAAATAAGGGGATTTAGATGGATTTTTCAATTATTGAACAAAACTGGCGTTATCTCCTGTTTGGTACGTTCCCTGATGGCCCTTTAGAAGGTGCGGCGCTGACGTTAGTGATCAGTCTATTAGCGGGAGCCGCATCGATTATTCTCGGAACGTTAGCGGGAGTCGCATTGGCCATGTTACGTGGCTTCTGGATGAATTTGTTGGCTGCTATATTAGGTTTTTTCCGCGCTATTCCGGTTATTATGTTGATATTTTGGGCTTATTTTCTATTGCCTGTTATCTTGGGTAGCGAAATTCCAGGGATTGCAACTGTGGTTTGTGCGCTGGCATTAATTACCTCAGCCTATTTAGCTCATGCCGTAAAAGCCGGTATTCTGGCCATAGGTCAAGGGCAATGGCAGGCAGGTATGTCTCTTGGGTTTAATCGTTGGCAGGTTTTATGGCATATTGTGTTGCCTCAAGCGTTACGAATGATGATCCCCTCATTTATTAATCAGTGGATAGCGTTGATTAAAGATACTTCATTGGCGTATGTGGTTGGTGTTGCTGAACTTTCATTTTTGGCGACCCAAGTTAATAATCGAGAAATGGTCTATCCATTAGAGGTGTTTTTATTCGTCGCATTTATTTATTTTGTCATGTGTATGACGCTAGAAATACTGGCTTATTTATTGACGTCTCATTTAGCGCACAAAGAACGTATAGGGCAGAAGCGTAAAAGACAGTGTTTCTTGTTTTGGCGTCGACAAAAATTGCTGGCACTTTCGTAATTATTTGAATCATCCACTCAGGAAATGTCCTCAGTGGATTTGATTATGGATATTATTTACCATTCGATTCTTTGCTTTTGTCGCGAGTAATCGACCATGATTATCACTGTTCCAGTCTATTTTGTTTTTATCTATAATCTGGACCAATTATCAGTAAGTTAGCTTTTTTTGTTCATGTACTTACGCAAACGTTTCCTTTTTTTGGTTTTTAACGCTAACTTTTTCCAATTGTTTATTGTAGGATAGGGCGAAAAAAACTTTTTTTAGGCAAATACCACATGAGCAATTCACAATTTGATACTGCAAAAAAACAGTGTCTGCTTCAGCGTTTCTTCAAGCTACAAGAACACGGTACCACGGTTAGAACAGAACTAGTTGCCGGTTTTACCACCTTCTTAACGATGGTTTATATCGTTTTTGTTAACCCACAAATTTTATCCATGGCTGGCATGGATATTAAAGCCGTCTTTGTGACAACGTGTCTGATAGCTGCCCTGGGCAGTATCTTAATGGGTATTTTTGCTAATTTACCTGTGGCGGTTGCACCTGCAATGGGGCTGAATGCCTTTTTTGCTTTTGTCGTTGTCGGCGCGATGGGTTACTCTTGGCAAGTGGCGATGGGCGCAGTTTTTTGGGGCGCAGTTGGTCTATTTATTCTGACCTTATTCCGCATTCGTTATTGGATTATCGCCAATATTCCTTTAAGTCTACGAGTGGGTATTACCAGCGGTATTGGTTTATTCATCGCCATGATGGGGCTGAAAAACTCCGGTATTATTGTTCCGAACCCAGATACTTTAGTCGCGATTGGTAACTTTACACACCATAATGTATGGCTAGGTGCACTCGGCTTTTTTATTATCGCAATCCTTGCCGCGCGTAATATCCATGCCGCGGTATTGATTTCTATCGTTGTGACTACCTTGATTGGCCTTGCATTAGGCGATGTTACCTATAATGGAATTTTCTCCATGCCACCAAATATTACAACGGTGGTGGGGCAAGTTGATATTATGGGCTCCTTGGATTTAGCCCTATCCGGGATTATTTTCTCTTTCATGCTAGTTAATTTATTTGACTCCTCAGGAACATTAATTGGTGTAACCGATAAAATCGGACTGACCAATGAAAAAGGCACCTTCCCTAGAATGAAAGAAGCGCTGTATGTCGATAGTTTAAGCTCGGTTGCTGGCTCTGCGATCGGGACATCTTCGGTCACAGCATATATCGAAAGTACAGCGGGTGTCTCTGTAGGGGGGCGTACAGGCTTAACCGCAATCGTGATTGGAATTCTGTTCTTATTGACGATGTTTATTTCACCGTTAGCGGGTATGGTGCCGGCTTATGCCACTGCGGGGGCATTAGTGTATGTCGGTGTTTTGATGACCTCTAGCCTAACACGAGTTAAATGGGACGATTTAACGGAATCCGTACCTGCATTCATCACTGCGGTGATGATGCCATTTAGCTTCTCAATTACGGAAGGTATCGCACTAGGTTTTATCGCTTACTGTGCGATGAAACTTGGAACTGGCCGCTGGCGTGAACTGGGCCCTTGTGTCATTCTAGTTTCAATATTATTCCTATTAAAAATGGTCTTAGTTGACGCTTAATCATTAGTGTCATCAGGCATTGACAGCTCGGGTAAAATAACCGGCTGTCAATGCGGCTCATTTACTATCAAGTTGTATCATTTCAACGCATAAATATTTATACTCTGCATACTTCAAGTTGCAGGTTGGTTTACGATAAATATTGCGGCTTTTCTTCGCGAACCCGAATACTCCGTCACTTAACACCTGATCCCAGTAGGCATATCGCGATATCGTTGTTTGCCGCCTTGCTGCGCCTAGAATTATTTTGAGTAGAGATTAACGAGAAATTAATCAAAGACAGAAGATTGCTTTCGCTGTTGAAAACTTTCTGTTAGATTCCGCTCTAGAAAACCGATTTGATCAAAGGTATACAGGTTATGTATTCATCTAAGAAAAAGACAGCGGGAAAAAACCGTAAAACCCGTGCAGAGCTAAACGCTGAAGGGCGTGAGCGTAAACGTCTGAAGAAACATCGTGGGCACAGTGCTGGCAGTCGTTACCATGATAAAGACAGTAACGGTAAAAATGGACAGAAAGAGGCACTCGATCCACGTTTAGGTAGTAAAAAACCGGTGCCATTAATTATTGATCCAACAGCGAAAAAATCCACTCTGAAACCAGCGGTTGAAGCACCTAAAGTGGTCCTTTCACCAGAAGCTGAGCTGGCGATGCTGGAAAATGATGATCGCTTAGATGCATTATTAGAGCGCATAGAAGCGGGCGAGCGTGTGAATCGCGAAGATCAGCAATATATTGATACTAAACTTGATCGTATCAATGAGTTGATGACACAGCTAGGGATTGAATTCTCTGACGAAGAAGAAGACGAAGAAGAAAAACCAGACGATATTATGCGTTTATTGAAAGGGAATTAATTTTCTTATTTTAATTATCTTTGAGCCATTTGCTCACGCGTGACAGATTAAAAATGCCTTGGCTGAAATATTTTCGCCGGGGCATTTTTTATTTTAGGCGGTATTGATCTCTCTTCCCTATCGCTCACCCATTGATATGTATAATAAAGCAGCCATGTATAATAAAACACCTATGGTATCATGAGGTCTGTCTTCTTCAGTTGTAGGGTGTAGAACTTTTGTCACACCTTGCCGACGACCGGTTAAATTTAATAGTAGGAAAAGATATGTCAGAGCAAAGTATCGTTTGGGATCTGCCCCTTATTCAAAAATATAATTATTCCGGCCCGCGATATACCTCTTATCCGACCGCTTTAGAATTTAATCAACAATATGATGAGCAGGCATTTATTGCTGCAACTCAACGTTATCCTGAACGGGCGCTTTCTTTATATGTCCACATTCCGTTTTGCCATAAGCTGTGTTATTTCTGCGGATGTAATAAATTAGTTACTCGTCAGACCCATAAAGCAGATCAATATTTACAGGTTTTAGAGCAAGAAATTATTCAACGTGCGAGTTTATTAAAAAATAGAACTGTGACCCAAATGCACTGGGGCGGTGGCACACCGACATATCTCAATAAATCACAAATTAGCCATTTAGTGAATTTATTGAAAACACATTTTAATTTCGCTGATGAGGTTGAAATGTCGATTGAAGTCGATCCGCGAGAAATTGAACTCGACGTGATTGATCATTTGCGTTCTGAAGGATTTAATCGTCTTAGCATGGGCGTACAAGATTTTAATAAGCAAGTTCAGCAGCTGGTTAACCGCGAGCAAGATGAAGATTTTATTTTTGCGTTGATCCAACGGGCTCGTGAAACCGGCTTTAACTCAACGAGTATTGACTTGATTTATGGTTTACCAAAACAGACACCAGAAAGTTTTGCCTTTACTTTACAGCGTGTAATTGAACTTGCACCTGATCGCCTGAGTGTTTTTAATTATGCTCATTTACCAAACTTATTTGCGGCGCAGCGCAAAATTAAAGATGAAGATCTCCCTTCAGTAGAGCAAAAATTAGAGATTTTGCAGGAAACTATCAGTACGTTGACCGCTCAAGGATATCAATTTATTGGTATGGATCATTTTGCCCGACCACAAGATGAGTTGGCGGTCGCCCAGCGCGAAGGGATATTGCACCGTAATTTTCAGGGATATACCACGCAGGGTGAATGCGATTTATTGGGATTAGGCGTCTCGGCTATCAGCATGTTGGGTGATAATTATGCGCAAAATCAAAAAGATTTAAAAACCTATTATGCTCAGGTTGAACAACAGGGGCATGCTTTATGGCGTGGCTTAGTGCTGAGTGCCGATGATTGTTTACGCCGTGACGTGATTAAAACTCTGATTTGTAATTTCCAATTGAATTACGCCCAAATAGAACAGCAATATTCTATCGATTTTAGTACTTATTTTGCCGAAGATTTACAGTTATTAGCCCCGATGGCAGAAGATGGTCTAGTTGAAATTACACAAAGCGGTATTCAAGTAACAGCTCGAGGTCGTTTATTGATCCGCAATATTTGTATGTGTTTTGATGTTTATCTGCGCAATCAAATGCGCCAACGTCAATTTTCACGGGTGATTTAATCTGCCAAACATTTTGCATTGCCGCCGATATTATTTTTATTAAGGCGGCAATTCAAAAGTTATATATCAAAGGGCTATATAATAGATGGCAACCTGATTGATATTTTTCTTCTTTTTACTGCGGCTATCCACGCGGATTATTATTCTACGCCCAGTTCTTTGAGTTTACGGGTTAGTGTGTTACGCCCCCAACCTAATAAGCGTGCAGCTTCTTGCTTATGGCCTTGGGTATGTTCTAAGGCGCATAACAGCATGGTTCTCTCCAACAATGGCACGGCATCAGCCAATAAATTATCTTTTCCTTCCGCTAAAGCATGCGCTGTCCAATCGGCAAGTTGTTCGAACCATACGCTTTCAGATTGAGTTATATTTTCTGTTTTTGCCGTAGCTGTTGTTGATTTTCCTGAAACTTTATGCGGTTCAATTAAATCTTCTGGCAGATCTTGCGGTAAAATTTCTTGGCTTGCCGCCATTACGGTTAACCAACGACATACATTCTCTAGCTGTCTGACATTTCCTGACCATGGCAGCCGCTGTAGAATTTGCTCTGTTTCGGGATGCAATAGTTTGGTGTCTACTCCAAGTTCCTTCGCAGTATGCTGTAAAAAGTGGTGTGCTAACCGAGGAATATCTTCTGTTCTTTCTCGCAGAGGCGGCAGCTGTACGCGAATGACATTTAATCGATGGAATAAATCATCGCGGAACAGCCCTTCGGTGACCCGTTTTTCAAGGTTTTGATGGGTGGCAGCGACAATCCGTACATCGACTTTCACCGGTGTATAACCGCCGATACGGTAAAATTGACCTTCAGCTAATACACGCAGTAATCGAGTTTGAATATCGAGAGGCATATCACCGATTTCATCCAAAAATAAAGTTCCGCCATTGGCTTGTTCAAACCGCCCTTGACGTACTTGAGAGGCTCCGGTAAATGCGCCTTTTTCATGGCCAAACAGCTCTGACTCAATCAAATCTTTAGGAATAGCCGCCATATTGAGAGCAATAAATGGCTTATCGGCTCGTGGGCTATGTTGATGCAGGGCATGTGCGACCAGTTCTTTACCTGTACCGGATTCTCCATTAATTAGCACACTAATGGATGAGCGAGAAAGCCGACCAATAATGCGATAAACTTCTTGCATGGCTGGCGCTTCACCAATCATCGAAGAAACCGACGCAGGGCGCTGTTCTTTGGTACGTACAGTTTGGTTTTGTTCTTTATAATGATTCAGTGCACGTTCAATAAGAGCAACGGTTTCATCGATATCAAAGGGTTTTGGCAGATAATCAAAAGCGCCCAGCTGATACGCATTTACCGCCGCATCGAGATCTGAATGTGCGGTCATAATGATAATTGGCAGTAATGGATGGCTTTGCTTTAGTTGATTGAGTAACTCTAGCCCATCCATTCCTGGCATCCGAATATCAGAAAGTAACACTTCGGGCTGCGAATATTTTAAAGCCTCAAGTACTGCACTCGCGCTATCAAAGCAGGTACATTGCATCTTTACCGCCGCTAGTGCGCGTTCTAATACCCAACGGATGGAGCTGTCATCATCAACAATCCAAATTTTTCCCTGTGGCATCGTTACCTCTATTTTTTTATCGGTAAGTAGATTGAAAAAGCCGTGTGTCCAGGCCAGCTACTAAATTCAATTTTTCCGGCGTGCTGGTCAACTAAGCTACGTGCAATCGACAGCCCAAGCCCAGTCCCGTCTTCTCGCCCACTCACCATCGGATAAAACAACGTATCTTGAATGGCTAACGGAATACCCGGGCCATCATCTTCAATATCAATGCGGGCGGCTAATCGATAGCGCTCGCCTTGTAACGTGACTTGAAAAGCGGTGCGAGTCCGCACGGTGATAGTGCCGCCAGTGGCTGATAGTGCTTGTAACGCATTGCGAGTTATATTTAATAAGACTTGTTCTATCTGGTCTGGGTAATGTTCAATTTCGGGCAAACTAGGGTCATAATCGCGAATTAACGCTACATTTTCCGGTTTTTCTAGCAAAATTAATCGACACACGCTCTCAGCAACATGGTGGATACTTTGGCGAGTTTTTTTTCCGGGATATTGGGGGCCTAAAAGTCTATCAACTAATACCCGTAGGCGATCGGCTTGTTCAATGATCACTTGGGTGTATTCATGCAATGTTGGGTCGGGCAGTGCACGTTCTAAAAGTTGTGCTGCGCCTCTTAGCCCACCGAGGGGATTTTTAATTTCATGGGCTAATCCACGAATTAATTCTCGGGCTGCATATTGTTGGGCATTTTGTACTTGTTCTTGGCTTAGGCGGCGTTGGCTATCTAATTGTGCGAGCTCCAACAGAATAAATTGCTCGGAAATCGGCTGGGCGCTAAGCGACATAACATGAAAGTGATTATTGATGACCAAGGTGACTTCATTATCGGTAAAGCTGTGGCCATTTTTTAAATTATTGACCATTAGCTCAGCATCTAACGTGCAGTAGCTAAATAATACCGGCAATGGTGTTCCAAATAATTTACGTGGGCTTTGGGCTAACAGTTGCAGTGCGGAGTGATTAGCATAATGAATAATCAGTTGATTATCGAGGATCAGAACACTGTGAATTAGTGAATTTAAAATATGCTCGGAAGCGGGTAATTGGTCGGTTGTCATCGGGTCTGACTCCTGCACTATTTATACACTTTTAATTTTACCATTGATTGCACTTTTTTGGTGCATTATGGTTTGAGTGTAGGTCAAACAGCCACGATCCCAGAAAATATCAGAAAAGGTCTTCGAGAAGAAAAGGCCCCATCGTTGATGGGGCAAGCGTTTCACGGCAACAAAAAACTACCAGCGCGAACGGCGTAAGTTATACGCTGTAGTACATTTCAAATTCTAATGGGTGTGGTGTCATACGTACGCGCTGAATATCGCTGCGTAACAGTTCGATATAAGCATCGATAGAGTCATCAGTAAATACACCACCACGCGTCAGGAACTCGCGATCGTTATCTAGCTCAGCTAGAGCATCTTCTAATGAATTCGCCACAGTTGGGATTTCTTTGGCTTCTTCGGGGGGCAGATCATACAGATTTTTATCCATCGCATCGCCCGGATGGATTTTATTGATAATGCCATCAAGACCGGCCATTAGCTGCGCAGCAAAGGCTAAATATGGGTTAGCAGCAGGGTCTGGGAAACGAATTTCGATACGGCGTGCTTTAGTACTCGCAACCACAGGAATACGAATAGATGCGGAGCGGTTACGGGCAGAATAAGCTAACATAACAGGTGCTTCATAACCTGGAACCAAACGTTTATAGGAGTTAGTTGTCGGGTTAGTGAACGCATTCAGTGCACGTGCATGTTTGATAATACCGCCGATATAATACAGCGCCATTTCAGATAATCCGCCGTATTTATCACCGGCAAATAGGTTTACGCCGTCTTTAGCGATTGACATATGGCAGTGCATACCAGAACCATTATCACCAACTAATGGTTTTGGCATAAAGGTCGCAGTTTTACCATAAGCATGTGCCACATTGTGGACCACATATTTATAAATTTGGGTTTCATCCGCTTTTTTAGTCATAGTATTAAAGCGGGTAGCAATTTCATTCTGACCTGCAGTCGCAACTTCATGGTGATGGGCTTCAACCACTAATCCCATTTCTTCCATGGTGGTGCACATGGCTGAACGCATATCTTGAGAAGAATCGACCGGAGGTACAGGGAAGTAACCGCCTTTGACGCCCGGACGATGGCCTTTGTTTCCGCCTTCGTATTTAGTCCCGCTATTCCATGCCGCTTCGATATCATCGATATGATAGTAAGAGCCTGACATGGTGCTTCCAAAACGAATATCATCAAAAACGAAGAATTCAGGTTCTGGGCCGACTAACACGGTATCACCGATACCGCTAGAGCGCAGATAATCTTCTGCTCGTTTAGAGATAGAACGCGGGTCACGATCGTAGCCTTGCATAGTACCCGGCTCTAAAATATCGCAACGAATAATCAGGGTTGGATCGACAAAGAATGGGTCTAGCATAGCTGTCGATGGATCCGGCATGAGAACCATGTCAGATTCATTAATGCCTTTCCAGCCACCAATAGAGGAGCCATCGAACATTTTACCTTCTTCAAAGAAGTCTTCGTTGACCTGATGAGCAGGGATGGTGATGTGCTGTTCTTTACCTTTAGTATCAGTAAAACGCATATCAATAAATCTGATTTTATGCTCTTCGATTAGGGATAAAACATGTTCAGCTGACATACTCGGCTCTCCTAGTTGGGGTCGGTCAGGCAAATTTTGGGGCACTATTTTAGATCCCCGTTTTTTTGCTTTTTCAATTCACGTCTGATGTTGTTGCTATGTTGCTCTATTAATAGTTAACCATCTATTACTAATTCTTTATAGCTCTATATTAACTATAAGCGAAAATCATGCCAACTGTATCTAATAGTTTAATAATCAGGCACTAGCCACAAAAATGATGAAAATAAAGGATAAAGAGCTCTAGACAATGGACAGAATCGCACTCAAATGGTGCATATCTAATAAGGATTGCACCATTTTAATGCGAATTGTTTAATGTGGATTACAGGGGGAGCTACATTTTAGGGCGGGTTATAAGCAAAATTACCGCGCCACAAAACGGAGAATTAGAGTTAAAAATCAGAGCTAAGAATCAAAAATTTAGAACTTAAACTTAAACTTAAACTTAAACTCTATAGCTAAAAATTCAGATGGAACGGAGATAAATATTGTTTGCCCGAGTGAATGACAGCTTTTAGCTTATGTCGCCATTGCTCTCAGCCCGGACTTCTGCCTGAATAAATAACATCGCTGTCTTACGGGCGATAGGCAAGACAAGCAATACGGTAGGAAAAGCAATGAGCCAGGAAATCAGCCATGCAGAAAGCCAAGGTGAAATAACCTCGGGATGGAAGCCCAGTCCTTTAATCGTGGTCACTAGCGAGACAACTCCAGACATAATCAATGAAAGAAAGAGGGGAATTAACAAAAATAGCGCCCGAGGATGGAATTTAGGCAGCGTTAAACGCATTTTCTTCTGTTGAGAATGCTTATTTTGCGAATGCATGCAGGTGTTTCCTATTATTCGAATCAAACTAATGCGCTAATTTGAGCGATTTATTGGCAAAAACTAGCCACCAGGCGGCAGAAGCTGCACAGTGGCTAAAGATATTAATCATTATCGCTAGCAGTTAATAAGGTGTTGACCTGTTCAATTTGCTTAATTGCATCATTAATAATGGCTGCGATTTGTTGTGTTTGTTGTTCATTTAGCTGTTTTAATACCATTTTATGGCGTAACAGCGCTTTAAAACGATGAACGGCCATTTCGATATCTTCGGATAAATTACCACCTTGTTGCAAATCACGCGCTTTGGCTAATTTACGGAAAATAATTTGTTCAGTTTCACGATTTGCCTCAAGTTGTTGTTGGCCTTCGGCAGTCAGTCGGAAACTTTTACGATTGCGTTCCACAATCTCTGATTCGAGAAAACCTTGTTCTTCTAACAGCGTCAACGTGGGATAAATAACGCCGGGACTTGGGACATAAAGACCAGAAGATGCTTCTTCGATATGTTTGATAATTTCATAACCGTAGCTTGGTTTTTTAGCCACCAGAGACAGCACCATGATATGCAGATCACCGTGATCAAATAAACGACGCAGTCCTTTACCTCTTCCTCGACCTCTGCCGCGATGTTTGCCTTCACCTTGGCAACCCTGATGCTTTTCATGACTCTGGCCATGCCGACAATGTCCATGATCATCGTTATGTGGACAATTATAGTTGTGGCGGAATGAATGGATTTGCATAATAACTCCCCTTTAGGTAACATTTAGATATATCTAATATGTCACATACTATATTTAGATATATCTATTTAGTCAATTTAGATATATCTAAATTACATTTAAAAGTGAAAAATAGAGAGAAATTAAAATTTATTAAATAACTTATTCTGTTTTTCACGATTTTTTATGCTGATCCGTAGTATATTGTTCCGTGAAAATGTAAATTTTTTAAAGAATGGTGAGTATTTTTCTGTCTCAGCACTTTTAAATTTTATAACTTTATGTTTTTTAGCTAGAAACTGTTTTTTCAGTGATGAAATTCACATTTATTCCACTTGAACGGGATAACGTGTAAAATAACAGCATATTAACGCAGAAAGTATGTATTACGCAGTAAGCCTGTTAATGATACATAATTCCTTTCCAGTAAATTAAACGGTAAAAATCCTTGTCAATTCAAAATTTAAGAAACATCGCCATCATCGCTCACGTTGACCATGGCAAGACTACGCTGGTCGATAAGCTATTACAGCAGTCTGGTACTTTTGGTGAACGCGCTAATGTTGATGAGCGTGTTATGGACTCCAATGATTTGGAGAAAGAGCGTGGGATTACCATCCTCGCAAAAAACACCGCGATCAAATGGAATGATTATCGTATCAATATCGTTGATACCCCAGGACATGCCGATTTCGGTGGTGAAGTTGAACGTGTAATGTCAATGGTTGACAGCGTTCTGCTGCTGGTTGATGCGATGGACGGCCCAATGCCACAAACCCGTTTCGTAACGGAAAAAGCATTTGCTAACGGCTTAAAACCAATCGTTATTATCAACAAAGTTGACCGTCCGGGCGCACGTCCTGATTGGGTTGTTGATCAGGTTTTCGATCTGTTCGTTAACTTGGGCGCAACTGATGAGCAGCTTGATTTCCCTATCATTTATGCATCAGCATTAAATGGTGTTGCCGGTACTGATTACAATGATATGGCCGAAGATATGACCCCATTGTATGAAGCTATCGTTAAATATGTAGCTCCGCCAGCGGTTGATATCGATGGTACGTTCCAGATGCAAATCTCCCAATTAGACTATAACAACTATTTAGGTGTTATTGGTATTGGCCGCATCAAACGTGGTTGTGTTAAGCCTAATCAACAAGTTACTATCATTGATAGCGAAGGCAAAAAACGCAACGGTAAAGTCGGTAAAGTTCTGACCCATTTAGGTCTTGAGCGTATTGATTCTGAACTCGCTGAAGCGGGTGATATCATTGCATTGACCGGTCTGGGTGAATTAAATATTTCTGATACTGTTTGTGATGTCTCTGCTGTTGAAGCATTGCCACCATTAGCCGTTGATAAACCAACTATCAGCATGTTCTTCTGTGTTAATACCTCTCCATTCTGTGGTAAAGAAGGTAAATACGTGACTTCACGTCAAATCCTCGACCGTCTGAATAAAGAGTTGGTACATAACGTTGCGCTGCGTGTTGAAGAAACTGAAGATTCAGATGCATTCCGTGTTTCAGGTCGTGGTGAGTTGCACTTATCCGTTCTGATTGAAAACATGCGTCGTGAAGGCTACGAAATGGGCGTTTCTCGTCCTAAAGTTATCGTGCGTGAAATCGATGGCCGTAAACAAGAGCCTTTCGAGCAAGTCACTGTGGATATCGAAGAGCAACATCAGGGTAGCGTGATGGAAGCTTTAGGTATGCGTAAAGGTGAAGTTAAAGATATGGCGCCAGATGGTAAAGGTCGCGTACGTCTTGACTATATCATTCCTAGCCGTGGCTTAATTGGTTTCCGTACTGAATTCATGACCATGACTTCAGGCACCGGTTTATTGTATGCAACTTTCAGCCATTATGATGATGTTCGCCCAGGCGATATTGGTCGTCGTAATAACGGTGTTCTGATCTCTAATGGTCAAGGTAAAGCCGTTGCGTTCGCACTGTATAGCTTGCAAGACCGCGGTAAATTATTCTTAGGCCATGGTGCTGAAGTTTATGAAGGCCAAATCATCGGTATTCATACACGTTCTAACGATTTGACCGTTAACTGTCTGACCGGTAAAAAACTGACTAATATGCGTGCATCAGGTACTGATGAAGCGACAACTCTGTCACCAGCAATCAAAATGACACTTGAGCAAGCGCTTGAGTTTATTGATGATGATGAATTAGTTGAAGTCACTCCGTTGTCAGTTCGTCTGCGTAAACGTCATTTGACTGAAAATGATCGTAAACGTGCAAATCGTGGATCAGGTAAAGAGTAATCTCTTTATTAACGTCGATTTATGATGAAATCGGGGCGCTTAGCGCCCTGATCTTTTTTAGGTTGTTATTAACTTTTTACTGGTAATTAAGCTATTTTTTATCCTCTTCCCTTCTCAATTCCCTACTTTTTTGTTTTTCTTATTCCAGATTATCGTAGATAGGTTTATGGAATATCAGGCTAATCAGCCAATTTTTAGATAATTTCACTCGATAGTAACAGAAACTGAAATTAGTACTGTTCATGGGTAACAATAATGATTAAAGTAAATTCGGGCCTTAATTTTGGAGAGGATTTATGCTGTATATTTTCGATATGGGTAATGTCATTATTGATATCGACTTTAATCGGGTGTTTCAGAAGTGGAGTGATCTTAGCGGTACACCAGTCGAAGACATTGCCGAGAAATTTACTTTTGGTGAGACATTCAAATTACATGAATGCGGTAAAATTTCAGATATGGAATTTGCTGAGTATTTATGCGAAGAGATCGGCGTTTCATTAAGTTTTGAGCAATTTGCTCAGGGCTGGCATGCAATTTTTGTTTCTTTGCGCCCTGAAGTTATTGAGATTATGGACAAACTGCGTGAGCAGGGGAATCGGGTCATTGTCCTATCAAATACTAATCGTTTACATTTAGATTACTGGCCGCAACACTATCCCGAAATTGCCGCCGCAGCAGATTTCCTTTATTTATCTCAAGACTTAGGTATGCGTAAGCCAGATCCTGAGATTTTCAAATATGTTTTACAATCTGAAGAATTTGAGCCACAACAGGCTGTGTTTTTTGATGATGTAAAAGAGAACGTTGATGCTGCTAAAAAATTGGGTATCAATGCAGTGCATGTTGTTGATAAAGAAACCATTCCTGAATTTTTCAAACAGCACGATTTCAGCGCTTCAATTGAATAAATGAGAGTTTCATTACCCATGGTGACAGTTTTATATGTCACCATGCAGTAGTGCGAGCACTTATTATCCGTCATTTCAAGGTAGTAGGGTTTTTATGATTGCACTTATTCAGCGAGTTTCTCAAGCCGCCGTGGCAGTAGATGGATCAACGATCGGTGCGATTAATTCCGGGCTATTGGTTTTGTTGGGCGTCGAAAAAGATGATGATCAGCAAACAGCTAAAAGGTTATGTGAAAAAGTTATTGGTTATCGTATCTTTAGTGATCCACAAGGGAAAATGAATCTAAATGTTCAACAAGCGGGTGGTAGCCTGCTAGTGGTTTCCCAGTTTACTTTAGCCGCAGATACCAAAAAAGGTATGCGTCCAAGCTTTTCTGGCGGAGCGGAGCCTCAAGCTGCAGAGCAGCTGTATCAACATTTTGTGCAGCAATGTCGTGATCACGGAATAACGACGGAAACGGGTCAATTTGCTGCCGATATGCAAGTAAGTTTAGTCAATGATGGACCGGTGACTTTCTGGCTACAAGTGTAACTATTTCATTTTAAGGGGTTTGTGTTATGTATCATCTACGTATACCAACAACTGAAGCTGAGTTTAATGCTTATTACCAGTTCCGCTGGGAGATGCTACGCAAGCCTTTTAATCACCCCTTAGGCTCTGAAAAAGATGGATATGATTTAACTGCTCATCATCAGATGGTGGTGGACGAAAAAAATCAGATTCTGGCTGTTGGTCGTCTTTATATTAATGCTGATAATGAGGGGTCTATTCGTTTTCTCGCTGTGCATCCCCGTATGCAAGGTAAGGGGCTTGGCAAACTGATTGCTATGACCTTAGAGTCAGTCGCTCGCCAAGAGGGAGTGAAGCGTGTTGTAGCGAGTGTACGTGAAGAAGCCGTTCCTTTTTTTGCTCAGCTAGGGTTTAATAATCAAGGAACCATTAGCGGGCAGCTAAAAACACCTGTGCGTCATTTCTTAATGATTAAGCCGATTGAAACTCTTGATCAGATCCTCCATCGGCCAGATTGGTGTGGCGAATTACAACAAGCGTGGCATAAACAAATCCCATTAAGTGAAAAAATGGGGGTGCGTATTAGTCAATATACCGGTCAAAAATTTATTACCACCATGGCCGAAGCGAGTAATCAAAATCCGCATCATTCTATTTTCGCGGGTAGCCAATTTTCGTTGGCCACTTTAACCGGTTGGGGATTGATTTGGTTGCTATTACAGGAACGCCAACTGGGGGGCGATATTGTACTGGTTGATGGACATATTCGCTATAGCTCACCGGTGAATGGGCGTCCAACGGCGATTGCAAGTCTTTCGCGATTGAGTGGTGATCTAGATAGATTAGCGCGAGGCAGTAAAGCCCGAGTCATCTTAGACGTTAAAGTGAAAGGCGAAAATAACCAGACGGGGGCAATTTTTACCGGTGTTTATATGGTGCTACCGATTAAAACTCGCCAAGAATAATTAATCGTTATTCTGGCAAATTTTAATCGGGTTTATCATCGAATAGAGTAATTAGTTACCGAAGATTTATTAAAATTACACTCAAAAAGCTTTATTCAGCATTCCTATTGAGGCAGTCGTCTATCGAGACAGTATAGAAAGTAACTCCTCGACATTCGGACCAGACTCTTGCTTGACGGGAACCTTCTGCGAGTCTGATTCTTGATCATGTTCAGTTAAATTTGTCGGCGATTCAGGCGCTTCTATTTTAGCTGTCACTTTTCCGTTATCGACCAGACGATAGATTTTTTTCCCCTGCAAAGGGATCGCGACTAGCTCGCCATTTAATGTATTTTGAATGGATTTTGCTAATAAGTTGCCTTGTAGCGTCAGATCAAAATCGCCAATAACTTCGCGCGGTAATCCTTCCCAGCCCCATTGATTTAACAGTGATAAATCAATATTAGAACCTGAAGATCGTAATAAAAATAACACGTTACTCGGTTGTTGTTTTGCCAGTACGCCAAATTTTATTACACCTTGTCCGGTGCTTGCAGTCACCGTGGCTGCGACAGAAGCTTGTCCACTTTGACGGATCTCCATCGATGGGCGGCGTAGCATGGCTTGATTAAGTGTTCCACTGTCGGCGCTAAAGCTGGCTTTGCCCTGCCAAAAACCCCACTGTTGGTATTTAATGAAATCTACATCGGTCATTGATCCGCTCAGTCCTGTAAATTCAAAAGGAAAATCTGAGTTGATATTCATGAGGAGAGATTGAGATAGCGTAAATTGCTTGATCGAGAGGTTAGAGAGCCAATCTGGGGCAGGCGCAGCGAAAAATGAGAGCCAGTGCTCAGGCAAAGTATAAAGGAGCCCGCCTAATTCGACATTATCCAGAGTCAAACTTTTATTATCTCTTTGCCAATAGCCGCGCAGATTAAAGATCCCTTTTTCATAATAGCCGGATAATTTATTAATATTTAAACGATCATTTTTTGTTTCTAAGTTTGCAATTAGCTGCTCAATTTGTTGATTTTTAATTACTAATTGAGATGCATCTAACTCAAATTTACTGTGTGATGTATTCCAACTGCCATTAATCACCCCCAGTTTTTGTATTTCGGCATTCAATCCACTAATGGCCCAATCTTTACCTTGGAAGTTAGCATTAATTAAATCGATATTTTTGAGGAATATAGGATGCGGGTATGAAATCTCGGTGAGTAATTGATCAAAAGAGAGATTACTTTGCCAACCCATTCCACTCATCGCTAGTGAATCAATAGTAATACTGCCGTCCGTAGTACGTTTTCCGGAACCGATAAAAAAACCATGATTCAATTCGCCGCTGATTTCACTAATTTCTGTTAATGCAGCTTGATATTTCCCGCGTAGAGCAAATTTTTTGAATAGATTATCATCGACTTTAATGCTCGATGCGGTTAAACGAAAATCGCCATAACCAAGCCAAGAATCGGGGGTACTGTGCCATGGTGTAATCCCACCCGTGAGTCCCGTGGTCAATATTTGATGCTCGGGTGTTTGATAATGAATTCGTGAATTACTAAATTGCAGAATATTAGCCGAGAGATTAATAGGTTGCTCGGTGGATGTTAGCGCTAAATTACCTTGAGTGACCGTCAGTCGATAAATAGGCTGATTGGATAATAGCTTACGCCAGTTAAATTCAATTGTAATTTGTTTGGCATCCAGCATGAAATTAGTATTAGCTGATTTAATGGAGACATCTTGTAAAATCAACTCTTGAGGCGAAGATAAATCATGACCAACAATACCGACAGAGATTTGATAATCGGTAAGTTTACTAGCAAAAGCACTTATTTGTGCCGCCCCCCATCGACTCTGCATACCTGCATAAACAATGATGATAGCCAGTATCAACAGTAATAAAATAGTGATAGCGAATTTCGCTAATCCTCTCAACATAGTTTCCTCTACACCGTTACTCTTAAATATAGCGAGTAGTCACGTCAAATGTAATGATAATCAAATGATATTCAGTATGGTTGCGGCAAATCAATTTAACAATTGTTGTTAATTCAGTCTATAACGTTGCCGTCGTTTGAAGCGGCTTATAAGCTGTACAACAACTAACGATATAATTTGTTGCTGCGAATTATAGTGAGCATACACGACAAATTGTTTGAGGAAATAAGTGATTTGAGAGAAATATCGAGATTAGCGCCGAAATAAATTTTATTGGCGCTAATCTTTTGCGATCACGTTGGCAATAACGACTGAATTATTTGGTTTCGTGAGGAAAAATTAAATTCAGAATAATAGCGGTTAATCCACCGGCAGCAATACCGGAAGAAAATAAGGTTTTAATCCAATCTGGGGCAAATTGTAAAATTAATGGCTGTTGTGAAACGCCCATGCCGACTGCCAATGATAATGCTATTATCATGATAGCGCGGCGATTTAATGGCTCTCTAGAGACAATTCGAACCCCTGAAGCGGCAATGGTACCGAACATCACGATGGTCGCGCCACCGAGTACTGGCTCAGGAATTTGCTGAACAAAGTTGGCAACTGCGGGGAATAATCCGAGTAAAATCAGCATAAAAGCTACAACATATCCAACGTAACGGCTAGCGACTCCAGTTAATTGGATCACCCCATTATTTTGACCAAAACATGAATTCGGAAAGGTATTAAATACCGCAGAAACCATCGAGTTTAAGCCATTAGCTAAGACCCCACCTTTGATCCGCTTCATGTATAGCGGGCCTCGTACCGGTTGCTCTGAAACATCTGAGGTTGCAGTGATATCACCAATGGTTTCTAACGATGTCACCATGAAAATAAGTATCAGGGGCAGTAACAGATTCCAATCAAAAGATAATCCATAGTAAAACGGCTCAGGAATGGTAATAAAGGCTTCTTTAGGGGTATCTGTGGGCGTTGATGGCAGCATCTCCATCCACCATGCGGCTAAATAGCCAATAGCCATGGCAATAACTAAAGAGGCGATACGCAGATATGCATTGCGTTGACGATTCAAAATAATAATCACGGCGAGCACGATGCCGGCTAAAATGAGATTGTCGGGTGAACCAAAAGTATTATTTTTGATGGCATCATAGCCGCCGCCAATTGAGGTTAATCCCACCTGAATTAATGAAAGGCCGATAATCATTACTACGACGCCAGAAACTAATGGAGTAATCACACGACGAGCTAAATGTAATATTCGTGATAATGCTACTTCGGTTAATGCTGCGACTAACAGAGTACCAAATAATGCTGCCATCATAGTTGGGATATCTGCACCACCGTTTCTAAGTGCTAGGCCTCCCATAATTAACGGGGCGACAAAGTTAAAACTAGTCCCTTGTATCGAGAGCAATCCCGACCCGATAGGCCCCCAAGCACGAATTTGAATCAGAGACGCGAGACCAGAAGCGAATAATGACATGCTAATAATACGTTGTGTGTCGTGAGCTGGCAGCCCTAGTGCTTGGCAAATTAACATCGCAGGTGTGATGACAGCGACAAACATAGCGAGTAAGTGCTGGCCAGCAGCAAATAGGGTTTGGGGCAGGGGAGGTCTATCCTCTAGGCGATAAACTAATTCACTATTTCCCTGCGTTATCGTCTCTGTAGTCGATTGTTTTAGCGATGAATTATTCATAATATACCCGTCATGCTTCAGATAGCAGCTGCATTGGTTGTTCTTTGCTTTCCGACTCATGCAGAGTCCTATTTATCGGAATGCTTTCGGTTGCCGTACTATTACAACTCGAATAATTTTGCGCCTTAAGAGTTATCAACCAACAAAAAATGCATTTTAATGATGCCATTTCAAAAAGCAATCGTTTGCTTTAAATTTTTTTTGTCACTGTTGAACTTATTCCTCACATTTTTATATGTTTTAACTTGTGTTTAGTCTCATTTTTTCTTTTAATCGGTTAACCTGCTTCTTGGCGTTGAAAGGAATCTACTAACGTCTTATTGGTTTTAAATAATATTAATAACAAATGAGGTACGTAAATGTATCATCTAGATGTCTACGGTACGCTGGTTGCTGCCACACTTGTGCTCTTACTTGGGCGAAAACTTGTTAAGTCAGTTCCTTTTTTAGAAAAGTACACTATTCCCGAGCCTGTTGCTGGTGGATTATTAGTGGCATTGACACTACTTCTGCTTAAGCAGACCATGGATTGGAGTGTGTCTTTTGATTTATCATTGCAAGAGCCTATGATGTTGGCTTTTTTTGCGACTATCGGTCTGAATGCAAACTTGGCAAGTTTGAAAGCCGGTGGTAAGGCATTATTTATTTTTGTGTTTGTCGTTGTTGGTTTATTGGTTGTACAAAATACAGTGGGTATTGCTTTAGCCAAAATGTTGGGATTAGATCCATTGATGGGTCTGCTTGCTGGTTCAATTACTCTCTCTGGAGGGCATGGAACAGGCGGCGCTTGGGGTAAAATCTTTAGCGAATCCTATGGTTTCCAAAGTGCGACTGAAGTTGCAATGGCTTGCGCAACGTTCGGTTTAGTTCTTGGAGGATTGATTGGTGGTCCTGTTGCTCGTTTTCTTATTCGTAATGTCGCCATACCCGGCACAGCTGATGATGATAAAGATGTACCAACAGCATTTGAAAAACCGCAGTCAGGGCGTGTTATTACCTCAATGGTAATGATTGAAACGTTAGCGATGATCGCTATCTGTTTGTTAGCAGGGAAATATATTTCAGCGTGGCTCGCAGATACCCCGTATGCACTGCCAACGTTTGTGTGTGTGCTGTTTGTTGGGGTTATTTTAAGTAACAGCTTATCGATGCTCGGTTTCTACCGTGTATTTGATAGAGCGGTATCGGTGCTTGGTAACGTGAGTTTATCCTTGTTCTTAGCCATGGCGTTAATGAGCTTAAGATTATGGGAATTAGCTTCACTGGCAATCCCAATGCTGGTTATTTTGACCGTACAAGCTATCGTGATGGCATCTTATGCTATTTTTGTTACTTTCCGGGTGATGGGCAAAAATTATGATGCTGCCATTCTGGCTGCAGGACACTGTGGTTTTGGTCTAGGTGCAACACCGACAGCTATTGCGAATATGCAAGCAGTCACAGATCGCTTTGGTCCGTCACATTTGGCGTTCCTTGTGGTTCCGATGGTAGGTGCGTTCTTCATTGATATTGTGAATGCGATTATTATCAAACTTTATCTGTTGTTGCCATTATTCCCCACAATAACAGGTTAAATAGTCACTTTTATTCGATGATCTAATAAGTAAAGAACGCAGGAGATTGCCGTGAATTTATTCACGGCAATTTTATATCTAGCTAATACTGAATCAATAATCGCTTTTTATATACAGTTCAATGTGACGTTTATGATTATTTTTTTATTGAATGATATAGCGGGTTATTTTTTATCATCTTTAAAGTAAAGCAAGAGAATGATTTTTGGCATGGTTATTAACAAAATATTAATAATCATTATCAGGTGGGAATATTAAATTAATCAAAGAAAAAAGCCCTGACATTATTTGGCGTCAGGGCTTTTAGGGTACTGCATACTTAGTTTTTAACATTAATATACTACTAACTTAATACTACATCGGATACTGCTTTTTAAATGTACACGTTATAAAAATATGGTTACTAATAAATTAGTGACTTCTCTCCATATATTAATCGGTTTATACTAAAGGCTTGTCCAGTTATAACTTCAAATGGTTAAGCAGATAAACAAGTACATCCCCTTGCGACATATACTTTTGATGCGTTGCTTTACTCTCGTTGCGTTAAAATAGACTGACTAACACAACTTAATGCTTAACTACAGCATTATAAATCAAAGCCTTACATCGTCGCGGTAACACTTATTTTGCGATTGTGGATACTCTTTACATGGCCTTAAAACGTTATCATATTGACTATGATATCCCATACTAAATACATCGTGGCCTTTATCGCAATCCCCATTGAAACATAATTACTATTTTACTGTTATACTATATTTACTATATACTATATTTACTACTATAAAATATAAATAATCAGATACAACAATTTTGCGATTTTGAATACTCTTTACGTGGCCTTAAAACATGTTCATATAAAATACGAATTCCATATTACATATATCGTGGCCTTTATCGCAACCCCATTAAAATATAATTAATTTCATTTAAACTTTACTGCTATTAACGAAAAACAATTTATTGTTTTGCCGTTGCATATGAATCTACCAAGTTTTAAATTTATGTCAATACTGTTTTTAATAACAGTGTCGTTATGTGATCTATGGCAATAAAAGTAGCCAACAGATAATAGCAAAAAGTGATGGGGAGGTTAGATTATTAAGGTTTCTAGTTAGTTGATATAGCGTAAGAAATTAACTCAGTATGATAAATAATACCCCTATGGCTTTTGGCTGAGGCTAGTATTATAGCGTCAGCTAAGAGCCATAAAGATTAAGCGTAGCTATATTGCTCGCGTTCAGGTAACCAACGTTCTATCATCGCCTGTGCATTATCAGGATAATTTTGTTGGAGATAGCGCGCGATACGCTGGACATCAGGTAACATATGCTGATCTCTTAATAAATCAGCAACTTTGAATTCTGCATTCCCTGTTTGGCGGGTGCCAAGCAGTTCACCAGGCCCACGAATTTCTAAATCTTTCTGCGCAATCACAAATCCATCATTACTATCGCGTAAAACTTGTAAACGCTGCTTAGCGGTATGAGTTAATGGGGTTTTATATAATAAGACGCAATGAGAGGCGACAGCACCACGGCCGACACGACCTCTAAGCTGATGAAGCTGGGCAAGACCCAGCCTTTCTGGATTATCGATAATCATTAAACTGGCATTGGGAACATCAACGCCTACCTCAATCACTGTAGTAGCAACTAATAATTGCAGTTCATTGCGTTTAAAAGCATCCATTACCGTCTGTTTTTCTTTGGGTTTCATACGGCCATGAATCAGTCCAATATTCAATTCCGGTAGTGCTTGTGATAACTCCTCAAAAATAACTTCAGCCGCTTGAGCTTCTAATAATTCCGAATCTTCAATTAAAGTACATACCCAATAAGCCTGTCGACCTTCATCATGGCAAGCTTGTTTGACACGTTGAATAATTTCAATACGTCGACTGTCTGGGATAGCCACTGTGGTTACTGGAGTTCTGCCGGGAGGTAGCTCATCAATCACCGAGGTATCTAAATCAGCATATGCAGTCATTGCCAAGGTACGGGGAATCGGTGTGGCGGTCATAATCAATTGGTGAGGATGAAAGCCTTGCTGTTCACCTTTTTCGCGTAATGCGAGGCGTTGATGTACTCCAAAACGATGTTGCTCATCGATAATAATTAGGCCAAGTGATTTAAAAATCACCTGTTGCTGAAAAATAGCGTGCGTTCCGACAATAATATCAACATCACCTTGAGCGATAGCATCTTGCTGCTGTTGCCGTGCTTTGCCTTTTTGTTTGCCTGCTAACCAACCTACTCGAACACCTAAGGGCTCAAACCATTGACGAAAGGTATTTGCATGCTGCTCGGCTAACAGTTCTGTTGGTGCCATCAGCGCGATTTGCTTGCCATTTTCGACGGCATAAATAGCGGCTAATGCAGCGACTAATGTTTTTCCAGAGCCCACGTCGCCCTGAATCAAACGCATCATTGGCATACTTTTGCTTAAATCATGCGCGATTTCGGTGATGACTCGATTTTGTGCCTTAGTAGGCGAAAAGGGTAATTGTTGTAAAAATCTTTGGGTTAAATCGCCCTTTGCTGGCAAAGGCTCGGCATACAAGCGCTGTGCACCAGCTCTAATGGCCAACATACTTAAATGATGAGCTAATAATTCTTCGAGAATTAATCTTTTTTGGGCGGGATGGCGACCCGCGTCTAATTCGCTGAGTTCAATATCGGGTGGTGGGCTATGCAGTAATTTTATTGCTTCGGGTAAACTAATTAATCCCTGACGCAGTTCTTCGGGTAATAATTCGGCGATATTTTCTGTATCTATTAACGTTAAGGCTTGTTCAAGTAATTTTCTCAGCGTCGTTTGGCGCAGACCATCTGTTGTTGGATAAACCGGCGTTAACGTTTCTTGCAAGTGGATTAGATCATTTTCTTGCTTAACTTTATATTCGGGATGAATAATTTCAGCACCCAGATTGCCTCGGCGAATTTCACCGTAGGCGATAATTTTTCGCCCTTCAGCTAAACTGTTTTTCATTGCGGCAGTAAAGTTGAAAAAACGTAATGTAAGGTTTCCCGTTCCATCGGTGATTAGGCAAGTCATCATTTTCCGCCGACCAAAAACGACTTTTGTTTGCAGTATTTCGCCGCTAATGGTCGCAGTGCTGCCCGGCAAAAGATCGCTGATATGATATAAACGGGTATGATCTTCGTAACGTAGTGGAAAATGTAATAGCAGGTCTTGCACAGTATTAAGGCCAATTTTACTCAATTTTTCTGCCTGACTGGCGCCGACACCGTGCAGAGAAATCAGTGAAACGGTATCAAGCAGTCCATTTTTCATGGATTAAACTCCTTTTTGTCGCTGCTTTTTCCACTTTTCAGTGGTTTGCATTTCAGCCCACCAATCATCACTGGCTTCTATTTGGCCCTGTGGATTAACAAAGGGACGTGGCAATCCTTTACGGCGTGCGACTTCTGCTAGAACAGGGTATCCGCCTTCGAATAGCCACTCCTGTTGTTCATCGGTAGATAAAATACTTTTCTGTCTATCATACATACCGGCTAATTGCCGTTGCCGTTGTGCTTCATATAAAATCAGTGCGGAGGCGACTGATACATTGAGTGATTGCACCATACCGACCATCGGGACAATGATATCTTGATCGGCAAGTTCAACCGCACGTTGAGAAATACCCTTTTTCTCTTGTCCCATCAGAATACAGGTCGGGCGCGTATAATCAATTTCGCGAAAATCAACGGCGGTAGGGGATAAATTGGTCGCTAATACTTGCATATTTTGTGATTTAAAATAGCTAACGGCGTCATCTGTGGAATGATGTTGATGAACTTTTACCCAGCTATTACTGCCAGCGGCAGAAGAAATTAATATTTTTACTTTTTGATCTGGCCAGACAGCATGCACATTGTGAACCCCGACGGCATCCGCGCTGCGAATAATAGCAGAGACATTATGCGGTTTATGGACTTCTTCCAGGCAAATCGTCAGGTCCGGTTGACGCATTGCCATCATTTGGCAAATACGACGATAGCGGCGTTCATTCATAATTATTCCCGTCATACTTCAAGTTGCAGGTTAGTATCTTGCCTTTATGCCCGTTAATCTCTTCGTTTTCGCTAAGAATATTTCGAGCCTCTTGTGGGTTGCTACTTTCCTGCAACTCGGTGCATTTTAATTACGGTTACGGCTGACGCGTAGAACATCTGGCATGATACGAATTTTTCGCATCACATTTGCCAATTGAATACGATTTTTGGTTGTTAAGCGGATAAAGGCACAATATACGCGACCATCTTTTTCCTCAGTATTCATACTTTGAATACTGGAGTTTGCATCATTAATGGCAGCAGTTAAGTTGGCTAATGCCCCTTGATGATTAATCATATCCACTTTAATTTCTGCGATGAAATCATTATCGATACCACTATCCCATTCAACCGGCATAAATTTGTCGGCTTCTTTTTGATAACCGCGAATATTACGACAGGACTCGTGATGGATAACTAATCCTTTGCCTGGGCTAATATGGGCAATAATCGGATCGCCAGGAATTGGACGGCAGCATTTTGCAAACGTGATTAAAACGCCATCGGCACCTTTAATAGGTAATTTATTATGTGTATCAGCTGTTTGATTATCGCTATCGGCTATATTTTCAAGGCGTGTTTCTGGTAGATTTTCAATTTGCTCATGAGTTAATAAATTGCGAGCAACGACTACACTCATTGCATTCCCGAGCCCAATTTCAGCTAATAAATCATCGAGGCAGCCTAATTTCATCCGGCTCAGTTCATGCGAGATATCTTCTTGTGGAATATCGGTAATTTTTTTACCGTGACCGAGCGCATGGTTTAATAAGCGGCGACCCAGATTAATCGAATCTTCACGTTTTAAATTCTTCAGTAATTGACGTATTTTTGCTCTGGCTTTAGAGCTGACTACAAAATTTAACCATGCCGCATTAGGTCTAGCTCCCGGCGCAGTTATAATTTCAACAGTTTGCCCGCTACTGAGAGATTGAGAAAGTGGATAAGGTTGTCTATCTACCCGAGCACCAACACAGGCATGCCCGATATCGGTATGTACCGCATATGCGAAATCGACGGGAGTTGCGCCAGTTGGTAATTCGACAATTCGGCCTTCAGGTGTAAAGACATAAATCTCATCAGGGAACAGGTCAGATTTAACACTTTCGATAAATTCAAATGAGCTACCTGCACTTTGTTGCAATTCTAATAAGCTTTGCATCCAGCGCTGCGCCCGGACTTGTGCGGTGGTTCCTTGTTCGCCTTGTTCTTTATAAGCCCAATGCGCTGCCACCCCCATTTCTGCCATTTGATCCATATCCTCAGTGCGGATTTGAACTTCAACAGGTACGCCATGAGGACCGATCAATGAAGTATGAAGTGATTGATATCCATTGGCTTTGGGAATAGCGATATAATCTTTGATCCTGCCCGGGCGTGGCTTATACAGATTATGCATTTGCCCCAGAACGCGGTAACAGGTATCGACTTCCGTAACAATTACCCGAAAGGCGTAAATATCCATGATGGAATGAAAACGCTGTTCTTTGAGGTGCATTTTACGATAGATAGAGTATAAATGTTTTTCTCTGCCACTGACGCGACAGGAAATACCAGCTTCTGTTAGACGGCCGTCGATTTCAGAAAGGATTTTTTGGATCATTTCTTTACGATTGCCACGTGCCGCTTTAACAACTTCTTTGATCACCCGATAACGATTTGGATACAAGGCTTCAAAACCTAACTCTTCAAGTTCAGTTTTAATATGATGTATCCCTAAACGATGTGCTAAAGGGCTATAAATTTCTAAAGTTTCACGCGCAATACGTCGGCGTTTATCGGGTCGAAGAGAACCCAGTGTACGCATGTTATGTGTGCGGTCTGCCAATTTAATGAGAATGACGCGGATATCTTGCACCATCGCCATAATCATTTTACGAAAGTTTTCAGCCTGCGCTTCTTTTTTATCACGGAAATTAAGCTTGTCGAGCTTAGATACACCCTCGACAAGGCCGGCAACAGCGGTGCCGAATAGCTGCTCAATATCTTGAAATGTGGCGGGTGTATCTTCGATGACATCATGCAGCAAGGCTGCCATTAGCGTCTCATGATCGAGACGCATTTCAGCCAGAATACAGGCTACTGCAACAGGATGCGTGATGTAAGGCTCGCCACTAGAGCGAGTTTGACCTTCATGTGCATCCCGTGCGACGACATAAGCTTTTTTCAGTAACTCTATCTGCTCTGCGGGCAGATATTTCTGAATAATTTGATTCAGGCTTTCGAACAGATACAAGGCAGACCTACCTTAATTATTAACGACGACCTTCCGCGATTGCAGATACGGCCTGCATTTCAGCAGCCTCCTGCTCCTGTTGCTCTTGACGTTCACGAACATCAAGAATGTGGGCGTTAATTAAACCTTCTTCCACTTCACGTAGCGCAATGACAGTGACTTTATCATTTTCTTCTGGAACCAGTGCATCTTTGCCCCCAGATTGTAATTGACGTGCTCTACGAGCAGAGACCAATACTAGGTCAAAACGATTACCAATTTTCTCTACTGCGTCTTGAACAGTTACGCGTGCCATAAATGTGCTACTCCAAAAAGATATAAAAATGACTGGGCATGATACTGAATCTTAATTCAGTCTGCCAATAATTTGCTGATTAAAGCATCATGTCGTTGAACTTGACGCTCAAGGCGCAGACGCTCAGAACGAATAATAGATTGTAGATCGGCTAGTGCGGTATTGAAATCATCATTCACGATAACGTAATCATATTCATTAAAATGTTCAATTTCTGCAACTGCCTGAGCCATACGCTTTTTAATCACTTCATCGCTATCTTGACCTCGGCCCCGTAACCGACGATATAGCTCATCTTTTGACGGAGGTAAAATAAAAATACTGCGAGCTGAAGGCATGCGATCACGGATCTGCTGGGCACCTTGCCAATCGATATCTAAAAAGATATCAACACCACTGCGTAAAACGTCATCAATAACTTTACGAGAAGTACCGTAATAATTACCGAATACACAGGCATGTTCTAGAAATTCGTCATTTTCAATCATGTTCAGGAACTGTGCCTGATCCACGAAATAATAATGTTCACCATGAGCCTCGCCAGGACGCATTGAGCGAGTTGTATGAGACACAGCAACCTGAGTGTCATACAAAGGCTGTGTTTTAAGTAGAGCCTGAATGAGACTCGATTTTCCTGCACCGCTCGGCGCAGAAACAATATATAAAGTTCCTTGCATCATGATGGCTTCTTGATTGAACGAGGGTTAAACATAAATAGGGTGATATTCCCTAAATAATTCGAGTTGCAGGAAGGCGATAACAGATTATCTCCCTATCATATTACAGCTTAGTTTTTTCAATAACTAAGCGTCCAGATAACTGAGTTAAGCCAAATAAATTATATTAATTAGATCCGCAACCTGAAGTATAACGGGTGATAAATCCCTACATAGTATACACATAGTTGACCGAACATGCAGCGTTATCACAAAATCATAAACAAATATTTTTATATTCTATCTAGAGCCAAGTTTGCGACGTGCTTGGAGAGAAAATAAATGTTTTGCAGCATTTTAATTAATTCTGCGAAGCGTTTGGCAAATGCGAATGATGACCCTCGATTAAATCCTGTTTATTTTCATAATGAAAGAAAATCATGCAAGGACGCATTATGAGAATAAATATCGGATTTTTATTAAGTTGGTTGATGATTAAGCGACTTCATCCACAGAGTGTATTTCTCATCGCAGTGAGCGGTTTGTCTTTAATATTAT
Organism: Moellerella wisconsensis; assembly: GCF_022592395.1. Classification (NCBI taxonomy): domain Bacteria; kingdom Pseudomonadati; phylum Pseudomonadota; class Gammaproteobacteria; order Enterobacterales; family Morganellaceae; genus Moellerella; species Moellerella wisconsensis. The sequence continues at coordinate 225,096 of NZ_CP093242.1, forward strand.
ATCTATTATTTCACACCGACTCCCTCGCTGAATCACCAAAAGAAGATAAAAATTGTCCAAACTGGTCAGTCGAAAAATTCAATACTGAAATTATCCATTTAAACCAGCAATTATCTGAATGGGATCATGCTTATTATCAACAAGGGCATGGAGTGGTTGATGATGAAGTTTATGATCAGTTAGCGTTAACCTTAGGACAATGGCAAAACTGTATCCATAAACCGCTACAACTAACGGGAGATTATTTATCTCATGCCACTAACAACATCATGGGAAACTTAGAAGATAGACCCCAAACTGTGACCAAGAATGATTTTAGGCATAAAGTATCACATCCAGTTATTCACAGTGGTTTAAAAAAGCTATCAACAGAACAAATAAAAGGATGGTTAGCATCACGAGAGCAGGTATGGCTACAGCCTAAGATTGATGGTGTTGCTGTGACTTTGGTGTATGAATATGGTGAGTTAACGGGATTAATCAGCCGTGGAGATGGAGTGAAAGGTGAAAATTGGCGATATAAAGCCGATTTTATCCCGGCTATCCCTAAAAGAATTCCATCGGCTTCTGCCTTTCTGGTACTGCAAGGTGAGTTATTTTGGCGCTTAGAACAGCATATCCAACAGGATGCTGGGGGATTAAATATGCGCAGTAAAATGGCAGGTTGGATGATGCGTAAAGGAAATCCAACTGCTACCGAAGAAAATATTGGATTATTTATTTGGGGCTGGCCTGATGGACCGGAAGATATGCCTACCCAGTTAAAGAAATTAGCCGAATTAGGATTTACGTTAAGCACTCAGCATACACATAGCCTCGATAATTATATTCATGCTGAAAACTTACGAAGCCATTATTATCAGCAACCTATGCCATTCGCGACCGATGGGGTGGTCTTAAAACAGTATCCTATTCCGGTGAGTCAGGCGTGGCAGGTGGGTAATAATAGCTGGTCTGTTGGATGGAAATATCCATTGCGTTTGCAATTGACAGAGATTAAATCGTTACGCTTGAGTATTGGTAGAACCGGGCGTTTAACAATTATTGCTCATGTTTATCCGGTGATTATTGATGGTAAAAAAGTTCAGCGAGTTAATCTAGGAACGTATCGTCATTGGTTAAATCAAGATGTGTTAGTGGGCGATAAGGTTCAAATAAGTTTAGCTGGGCACGGAATTCCTAAATTAGAACAGGTTGTGTGGCGCTTACAAAAACGTATATTGCCAGATTTTTTACCCGTACAGCATTATGATACATCGACTTGCTTTACCTATTCAGTTGATTGCCATCAGCAATTTATGGCTCGTTTAATCTGGTTAGGTAAACATTTAGGCATGAAAGGAATAAATATAAGGGCTTGGGAAAGCCTTATAGATGCGGGTAAATTACGTACACTAACGGATTGGCTTTTATTGCATAGGCAAGATATTAATCAGGTTACATCAATCGGTTTAGCAAAAGCAGAAATTATTAGCACTCAGTTTGAACAGGCAAAGCAAAAAGCATTCTATTTTTGGTTAAAAGGTTTATCGGTACCACTGCCTAACACAAAATTGCAGCAAATAACGTCATGGCATCAATTAAGTCATGGTGCTTTGATTTCCAGATTATCAGTTAAGCAAAAAACTCAGTTGAATAAATTTTTAGCAATCCCGGAGATAATCCAAATTGCAGAGCAGTTACAGAACAGTAATATTGAAGGATTCTCATTAAGAGATGTTAGATAAATATAAATCGCCCTTAATCAAAAAATGATCTTTGATTAAGAACGAGATAAATATTAATCAGGATTTTCATAGTTAAAAACAGGTAAACCTAATCGATAGCGAATAGCGAGTAATCGAGCGGTTAATCCAGCAATTAACGTAATGATCACTACCACATCTTGCGGCAGTGGTGTATGCAGTAAGCCAATGTAAAGCCAAGCAGCGGCAAAAGAGACGCCGGCATAGACTTCTTTTTGGAAGACTAGCGGTATGGTATTACACAACATATCGCGTAATACGCCACCAAAAACGCCGGTGATAACAGCGGCAATAGCTGCGATAATAGGGCTATAGTTCATATCTAGGGCTATTTGGGCACCGAGAATAGAGAAAACCATCAGTCCAATAGCATCAAGGATGAGAAATAGCCGGCGTAAATGCTTCATCATGGGGGCTATCCACATCGTAATGACTGCGGCACAGGCAACAGTAACTATATATTCAGGATGCTTAACCCATCCGAGAGGATAATGACCAAGCAAAACATCGCGGACCGAACCTCCGCCGATAGCGGTTGCAGAAGCAATAATAATGACGCCAAAGACATCCATTTTTCGCCGTCCTGCGGCTAAAGCACCGGTCATAGCTTCAGCCGTAATACCTATAATATAGAGAACACTGAGTAACATAATAATTTCAGTTAGCCACTAATTGGATGCTAAAGGGTAAAGAGGTTATAGAAAATTCTCGACTGAAATTTTCTAGTGACACTCAAGTTAAATTAGTTTTTTTAATCTGAACTGATGGTGATATCAGATGACAGATAACTATAGGCCAAATATAAAATGATATATAAAGAGCGCCAGATTACTTTTGACTTACGTAACCATCAGCTTAGCAATATTAACGTCTGGACACCAGATAGCCAATGGTTGGTTTATGACCTTCGTCCTGATGGAGGGTCATTCACCAGTAAAACGATAGAAAAAATTCATGTGAACACTCGTGAAGTTACGCAAATATATCAAGCAAATTCAGATGCGCACGTAGGGGTGGTGACGGTAAGTCCAAATAATCCCCCCCGTTATGCTTTTATTCACGGTCCTGAAAATCCAGATAAATCTTGGCAGTATGATTTTCATCATCGCCGTGGTGTGTATGTAAAGCAAGATGAATGGGGCTATTGTCACAATATTGATGCGCTGAGTTTAACGCCTCCGTTCGTGGCTGGCGCATTAAGAGGGGGAACGCATGTTCATATTTTTAGCCCTGATGGTCAATGGCTAAGCTTTACTTACAATGATCATATTATGCATGAGCTTAATGAAGCTTGGGATCAACGAAATGTTGCTGTCGCCGTACCCGTAGGTCCTGTGATTATTGATAATCGCAGCCATCCTAGGGAATATGATGGGGAATATTTTTGCTGTCAAATTACGACAACAACCGTTCGTCCTAGCGCGGGTAGCGATGATATTACTCGTGCGTATGAAGAAGGTTGGGTGGGAAAAAAAGGTTATCGACGTAAAGATGGTGGATGGCAACAACGAGCAATCGTGTTTATTGGTGATACGCTTGCTTTGTCACCAGATAATCAAGCAGGAAAAATTGTTCCGGAAATTTTTATTGTTGATTTACCGGACGATCCTCAAAAGATGAAGCAACAGGGTGAATATCCATTACAAGGAACTGAGCAACAGCTTCCTGCTCCTCCTTATGGCGTAAAACAACGGCGACTTACATTTACTCATCATCTAAATAATCCAGGATTAGCATTACAGCCCCGACATTGGTTGCGAACATCGCCCGATGGCAGCCAAATTGCGTGTTTACGTCAAGATGATCATAATGTGGTGCAGTTATGGCTAGTCTCAACTTGTGACGGGGAATTACGGCAGGTGACTCATGGCGATTCAGGGGTTCAATCTGCGTTTAGTTGGGATAATACAGGCGAGTATATTACGTTTATTTATCAAAATAGTGTAGCGCTGTGCCAAGTTAGTTCTGGTAAAATAACAAAAATTACAACTAGTTCGATACCAGCACCTTGTGCTGAGGCGGTAGTATTCTCTCCAGATAATAGTCAAATTGCGTTTATGCGCGATCTCGATGGATATCGGCAGATTTTTACGGTGGATACCAATTTATCGGCTCATTTATTTTTGTGATGTATCGAATAAATTTTTTGTAGATTAAAATTATATTAATAAATAATATCAGCATATCCTTATTAAGAGGGATAACGCAGATTATTTCTCTTAATTTGAGTAATAACTTATCTATATTTGCTTGATCATGAGTAAACAATAATGAAGAATCACTTTTTGACATCAATTTTTTTTATGATGCTTATAATGTCGTCAGCTTATTCAGAGACTTTACCGCAATCATGTAATGAATACTTTTCTCAGGTCGATGTTTTTTTTACCACAATAGAGAATGATCCTAATATTCAGCATGACATGATTGAGATACGGTCTAATTTTATTGAGAATAAAAAACAAATATTAGCGATGCAACCTGCCCAGCAAGAACAAGCGTGTATGGAAGGACTGGTGAATTTAAAAGAGCTGAAGAGGTTACTGCCAAAAGAAAAGTAACCTATATCGTAATCGTAAAGCTATACTACGACAACATACTACCAAATAACCGCCAAAAAACAATCACATTATGATTATAGTGATTTGATTTTACAGGCTTATTTGTTTATATCATTTTGTTGTTTTTCAAGAGACTCGATTCGTTTTTTGGGGGAGTCTTTTTGTGGGTCATTATCTGATCTCATATAATCATAAGGAAGCAATAGGGTATCCATTAGCGCTGAAAATGGTAGGTCAATTGCTAATAATGGCTTCATTACCCAGCCTGTATTTTCATCTTTTATCATTTCAATATTATTTTTAGCTCCAGAATAATAGCCTTGTGGTGGACCTGCATGGCTCATAATACTTGAACAGCCGCTAAGTATTAATGGGCTGACACATAAAATAATTTTGTTGATTAGTGATAAATTCATTTTATTCTTGTTTAAACCTGTATCAGTTGCTTAAAAAGATGAAATTTTAATATTTCTAACTAATTACATTCAGGATCAATATAAATCATTGCGACTTTAGTCTAATTATATTCTTCAATAGATCTATTTTACTATAGATAACGTTTTGCTTATAGAGAGAGCAAGCCACAAGATAGTCCTATCGACTGATCATAGATTATATTCTATTAAGTTGTCTGTTTATTTTGTTAACAAATTTAACTGATTTAATCGAAGATTTTAGTTATTTGTTATGGAGAATGAGCTCTATTTTATATTTAAACTCTAGATGCTCTGAACTGTGGTGTATTACACATATTACTTTGTTTTTATTTGGCACAATCGATTCAGTTAGTAGATTTAGGTTATTTATTTTTGTTAGCTAGGTTCGTCAAAAAAGGAACGCGGTCTATGAGTGAGTTAGCTCTTACTGTTAGTATGTTGGCGTTAGCTGCTGCATTAGGTTTATGGATAGGTAATTGGAAAGTCCGTAATGTTGGCTTAGGTATTGGTGGCGTTTTATTTGGCGGGATTATCGTCGGACATTTTGCCCAAATGTATGGCCTACAGCTTAATAGTCACATGCTGCATTTTATCCAAGAATTTGGTTTGATACTGTTTGTCTATACTATCGGTATTCAAGTAGGTCCTGGTTTTTTCTCTTCACTTCGGGTTTCTGGCTTAAAATTAAATGGTTTTGCTATTTTAATTATTTTATTGGGCGCAATTGTTACCGCCATAATATATAAGTTAGCCGATATTCCCCTGCCTATATTATTAGGTATCTTTTCAGGAGCGGTCACTAATACGCCATCTTTAGGTGCTGGCCAGCAGATTTTGACTGATCTAGGGTCTGATCCTGTTTTAATCGGGCAAATGGGGATGGGCTATGCAATGGCTTATCCGATGGGTATTTGTGGTATTTTGCTTGTTATGTGGCTGATCCGTCTACTGTTGAAAATTAAAGTTGATAAGGAAGCTAATAATTTTGATAAGCAGAATTTTCAGCAACGAGAAACATTGCAGACCATGAATATTGCCATCAGAAATCCGAATCTTGATGGTTTAATGATGCAAGATATACCGTTATTAAGTAGCGAGGAAATTGTCTGTTCACGATTAAAACGAAATGACATGTTAGTCGTTCCTCAGCCAACGACACTTATTCAGCTCGGTGATTTACTGCATGTGGTGGGTCAGAAAGACGATCTTAATAAAGTACGTTTAGTTCTCGGTGAAGAAGTCGAAGTATCGTTATCAACCTCAGGAACGGTGCTCCAATCGGTTAGAGTGGTAGTGACCAATGATTCTGTATTAAGTAAGCGTTTACGGGAATTGAATCTTAAACAGAAATACGATGTGGTAGTAACTCGCTTGAACCGTGCTGGGATTGAACTCGTGGCTAATAACAATTCAATTTTACAGTTTGGTGATATTTTAAATATCGTAGGGCGCCCAGAATCGATAGAGGCGGTGACCGCGTTACTTGGTAATGCTAAACAAAAACTCCACCAAGTACAGATGCTACCTGTTTTCATTGGTATCGGTTTAGGTGTGGTATTAGGTTCTATTCCGTTATTTATTCCTGGATTTCCTGCGGCGCTAAAATTAGGGCTAGCCGGTGGGCCGCTGGTGGTTGCATTAATTTTAGGACGTATCGGGACTATCGGGAAACTCTATTGGTTTATGCCGCCCAGTGCTAATTTGGCCCTAAGAGAATTAGGGATAGTGATGTTCTTAGCGGTAGTGGGATTAAATTCAGGTGGTGAGTTTATCGATACTTTATTTAAAGGCGATGGGCTTACATGGATAGGATATGGAATTTTAATTACGTTCCTTCCGCTGTTTATTGTCGGCTTAATCGCACGCATTTTCGGTAAGATGAATTACTTGAGCTTATGTGGTGTACTCGCTGGTTCAATGACTGATCCACCGGCATTAGCATTTGCTAATAATATTCATCCAACTAGTGGTGCTCCGGCATTATCTTATGCAACGGTATACCCTTTGGCTATGTTCTTACGCATTATCTCGCCACAATTACTGGCTATTTTGTTTTGGGCGATGTAGATAATTAGCTAAATAAAAATCTCTTGGCTAATTTTAGTCGGGAGATTTTTGACTTTATGCATCCGAGAATGATTATTATTGATGGGCGGTAAATAGGAATGAATAAGAGCCTATTCGGCAGATTGATATGGAATATTTTTGTTTTAATACTCTGGTGAAAAATCGTTGGTGATAAATATCATCGGCCCTATTGTTCTACCGTGCAGTCATATTATTAACTCTATCCTCGTTAATTTTCACCCCTTCAGCCTCAATGCTTAAGGGGTATTTTTTTATTTTATGATGATTTAAATTGTATCGATTATTATTTTGATTCAATCAGCATTTTTAAAGGCTAATTCAATTTCTTCAGCCAGAATTACGATGCCTTTTTCAATAATTTCAGGCTCCGGTGCATAATTCATACGCATACATTGGTGAGCATGCGGCCAATCTTGTTCAATACCCGGAAAGAAAAAATGGCCTGGAACCATCAGCACACCACGTTGTTTGAGTCGGCGATATAGCTCCTCGCTGCTAATTGGTAAGTCTTTAAACCATAACCATAAGAAAATGGCACCTTCAGGTTTGTGGATCAAACATTTATCTTCTGGCAAATAGCGACGAATAATATCGATCACTTGTTCTACACGTTGTTTATAGAATGGACCAATAACATTTTTGGATAATGACATTAAATCATTACGTCGCAGCATTTCGAGGGCTAATGCAGGGCCGACACCTCCAGGTGCAAGGCTGATAATGCCATTCATATTACTGACTGCTTCTATAATTTCTTCATTGGCGATGATGATACCGCAACGAGTACCTGGTAATCCGAGTTTAGATAAGCTCATGCACAGAATGACATTTTCATTCCAGAAAGGGGTTGCTTCAGTAAAGATAATTCCGGGGAATGGGATGCCATAAGCATTATCAATTAATAATGGAATATTATGCTGTTTTGCCAATTTATCCAGATGATGGACTTCTTCATCGGTAATTACATTACCCGTTGGATTGGTTGGCCGAGAGACACAAATAACACCAATATCATCAGTTACTTGTAGAGTATTAAAATCAACATGATATTTGAATTGACCGTCGGGTAACAGTTCAATTTGAGGTTTATTGGCTACAAATAGATCATCATCTAAGCCAGCATCGGCATAGCCGACATATTCTGGTGCCAGAGGAAATAGTACTTTGCGTTTAATTCCGTCATCAAAACGTCCAGCCAATAAATTGAATAGATAGAAAAAAGCACTTTGGCTGCCATTTGATAAGGCAATATTTTTAGCGCTGATATTCCAACCCAGCTGCGCCTTCAGGGTTTCGGCCAGCGCTTGCAGCATGGTATCTTTCCCTTGAGGCCCATCATAATTGCACAGTGTGTCTGTAAGCAGCCCATTTTGGCTCATCTCAGTCAGTAATGATTGAAAATAGTTATCCATTTCAGGAATATGTGCCGGGTTTCCGCCGCCAAGCATAATGGCCCCTGGAGTTCGAAGGCCTTCATTCAAGTCTTTCATTAATAATGAGATCCCTGAATGTTTAGCGAATTTGTTACCAAATTTAGAAAATATCATCTTGTTGATTCACATATAGTAAATAATTTATTAAATATTAATTATCCCAACATACTCCGCAAAAATTCAGAGTTCAACAGATAAACTTGGTATTGGTCAAATTTATTATCTGATAATTACCTCATTTATGGGGTTATAGTTTGCTTTTTGTTGTTATATTGGATTTTATCTCTGAGTGTGGATGTAGCGGCTAATAATAAATACTAATTTTACTGGGTGCTGCTTTATATTGATTTATTACATTGCTGAGCGGTTGATATTTCACATGTCTTTATTCTATTTTGCCGGACAGTTAATTAAATGGTCGTTTACCATACCTGTGGCTTGCATAAATGCGTAGCAGGTGGTGGTACCAATAAATTTAAAGCCGCGTTTTTTTAATGCATCAGCTAAAGCATCCGACTGAGGCGTCGAGGCAGGAACTGCGCTGAGTTCAGTCCAATGGTTATTGATAGGTTGATGGTTAACGAATTGCCAAATGAAAGTACTAAAATCTTCGCCTTGTTCACGCATACGCAGATAGGCTTGTGCATTAGATATAATCGCGGCTATTTTTCCACGATGGCGGATTATCCGCGGATCTTGTATTAAATTCTCAATATGCTGAGAATTCATAGCGGCTATTTTTTCAGGATCAAATTGGAAAAATAGTTCACGATAGTTTTCACGTTTTTTTAGTACAATATACCAAGAAAGCCCCGCTTGCTGCCCTTCAAGGCAGATCAGCTCAAACAGTTTCTGGTTATCATAAATTGCTTTTCCCCATTCATGATCGTGATAGCTCAAATAAAGAGGATCATCATTTACCCAATCACAGCGATGAGGCGTATTATCTATTTTCATTTTAACAGCCTGACTCTATATGTTGAAATTTTGTACTTACTTATACTGTATATAAAAACAGTTTAGAAGCAAATTAGTGAATTTTTTTATTATCATTACAAATAGACTGGGATTCGATGCTGTATATCTGGCGTTCAAAGGGTATACTTATCTACTTTAATAAATTCATGTATCGCGTGCGGACTTAACATGCAAAAGTTTGATACCAAAACCTTCCAGGGTCTGATCCTGACACTTCAGGATTACTGGGCGCGCCAAGGCTGTACCATTGTTCAACCATTGGATATGGAAGTCGGCGCAGGAACATCTCATCCAATGACATGCTTGAGAGCATTGGGACCAGAGCCTATAGCTGCGGCTTACGTTCAGCCATCACGTCGTCCGACGGATGGTCGTTATGGTGAAAACCCTAACCGTCTCCAGCATTACTATCAATTTCAGGTGATCATTAAGCCTTCGCCTGACAATATTCAAGAGCTGTATCTCGGTTCATTAAAAGAACTTGGTCTTGATCCAACCGTTCATGATATTCGCTTCGTCGAAGATAACTGGGAAAACCCAACATTGGGTGCTTGGGGTCTCGGTTGGGAAGTCTGGCTTAACGGCATGGAAGTCACTCAATTTACCTATTTCCAACAAGTGGGTGGTTTAGAGTGTAAACCGGTTACTGGCGAGATAACTTATGGCTTAGAACGTCTGGCAATGTATATTCAAGGCGTAGACAGCGTGTATGACTTAGTGTGGTGCGATGGCCCATTAGGCAAAACCACTTATGGTGATATTTATCATCAAAACGAAGTTGAGCAGTCTACCTATAACTTTGAATATGCAAATGTTGATTTCTTGTTCACTTGTTTTGAAGAGTACGAGAAAGAAGCGCAGTATTTACTGTCTCTGGAATCCCCACTGCCATTACCCGCTTATGAACGTATTTTAAAAGCTGCTCATACGTTTAACTTGCTAGATGCGCGTAAAGCAATCTCAGTGACTGAGCGCCAACGTTATATTTTGCGTATCCGTACCCTAACTAAAGCGGTTGCTGAAGCTTATTATGCATCCCGTGAAGCGTTAGGATTCCCTATGTGTCACAAGAACTAAGAGGCTGTTATGACTCAACAGACTTTCCTGGTGGAAATCGGCACCGAAGAGTTACCGCCGAAGGCTCTTCGTTCTCTTGCTGAATCATTTGCGGCGAACTTAACAGCTGAATTGGATAACGCTAACGTTGATCATGGCAAAGTAACGTGGTTTGCTGCGCCGCGTCGCTTAGCGATTAAAGTTGCCGATATGGCGCCATCTCAACCTGATTTAGTGGTTGAAAAACGCGGTCCTGCAATTTCTCAAGCATTTGATGCCGAGGGTAACCCGACCAAAGCTGCGGAAGGTTGGGCGCGAGGCTGCGGGATTACTGTAGATCAAGCTGAGCGTTTGACCACTGATAAAGGCGAATGGTTATTATACCGCGCGCAAGTAAAAGGCCAGCCAGTAACGCAGTTATTAATTGATATGGTTAGCCGTTCATTAGCGAAATTACCTATTCCTAAGCTAATGCGTTGGGGCGATAAAGAAACCCATTTTGTGCGTCCAGTTCATACGGTTACGTTGTTGTTAGGCAGCGATATCGTTGAGGGTGAAGTACTGGGTATTAAGAGTGATCGTGTGATCCGTGGGCATCGTTTCATGGGTGAAGCTGAATTTGCGCTTGAAAATGCTGATCAATATCCAGATATTTTACTGGAGCGTGGTAAAGTCGTTGCTGATTATGAGCAACGTAAAGCCACCATTAAAGCAGGGGCTGAAAAAGCGGCTCAAGAATTAGGCGGCGTGGCTGATTTAACTGAAAGCTTACTTGAAGAAGTCACTTCTTTAGTCGAATGGCCTGTTGTTTTGACGGCAAAATTTGAAGAAAAATTCCTTGAAGTGCCTTCAGAAGCATTAGTTTATACCATGAAAGGTGATCAGAAATATTTCCCAGTCTATGATAAAGAGGGCAAATTACTGCCGAATTTTATCTTTGTGACTAATATTGAATCTTCTGATCCGCAGCAAATTATTTCGGGTAATGAGAAGGTGGTAAGACCGCGTTTAGCTGATGCCGAATTCTTCTTTAAAACTGACCGTAAACAACGCCTTGAAGATAATTTACCTCGTTTAGAAACCGTACTATTCCAGAAACAACTGGGCACATTACGTGATAAAACTGAGCGTTTAGAAGCTTTATCCGGTTGGATTGCAGGAAAAATTGGTGCTGATGTTAACCATGCAACACGCGCAGGTTTACTGGCTAAATGTGACTTAATGACCAATATGGTATTCGAATTTACCGATACCCAAGGTGTTATGGGCATGCATTATGCTCGTCACGATGGTGAAGCTGAAGATGTCGCGTTGGCGCTTAAAGAGCAATATCAGCCGCGTTTCTCGGGCGATTCTCTGCCATCAACTGATGTTTCTGCTGCGTTAGCGTTAGCTGAAAAAATGGATACTCTGGCTGGGATCTTTGGTATTGGCCAATTCCCTAAAGGCGATAAAGACCCATTTGCTTTACGCCGCGCTGCATTAGGTGTGTTACGCATCATTGTGGAAAAAGGCTATCAGCTCGATTTAGTAGAAATGACACAAGAAGCCGCGCGTTTGTACGGTGATAAACTGACTAACCAGAATGTAGTTCAGGATGTTGTGGAATTTATGCTGGGACGTTTCCGTGCATGGTATCAAGAACTGGGTTATAGCATTGATACTATTCAAGCTGTTTTAGCGCGTCGTCCAACGCAGCCAGCTGACTTTGATGCTCGAGTGAAGGCGGTGACTTATTTCCGCACACTGGAAGAAGCAACAGCTTTGGCAGCAGCGAATAAACGTGTCTCTAATATTCTGAGTAAATCAGCAGAAAAACTGGATGGCAGTGTACAAGCTGCTGTTCTCAAAGCGCCAGAAGAAGTTAAATTAGCGACTCATTTGGTTGTTCTGCAAGAGAAATTAGCACCAATGTTCGCGGCCGGGCAATATAAAGAAGCGTTAGTCGAACTTGCCTCATTACGCGAAGTGGTTGACGGCTTCTTTGATAATGTAATGGTTATGGATGAAGATCATGCGGTGCGTATTAATCGCCTGACACTTTTAAACCAATTACGTGAGCTATTCTTAAAAGTAGCTGATATATCTGTTTTGCAGTAAATTGAACAGTATAGAGTAGCATTACGCGACTCTAGAGGATTGTGCTGGTATTACTGTGGCTAGTTATTGGGTTGATTATCGTATTATGTAATTAATATGATTAAAATTAACCGAATAGCTAGCTATTTTTTTGTGACGATAAAATGGCTATAAATATAGCTATCAATACGGTTATCAATATAGTTATGAATATAGCTATGAAACTAATAAATAAAAATATAAGCACTTTCGCGCGTAATTTTTGGGCCTAAATACTAGATATCTCGCTGACTTGGCTTATTCCATACTAAGTTGATGGTTTTATCAGCAATCAAACAGTTAGCGCTAAAAAGCAGTTGACGATAGATAATATCCGCAGTATTATGCACACCGATTTCGGCGAGTAGCGCAGCTTGGTAGCGCAACTGGTTTGGGACCAGTGGGTCGGAGGTTCGAATCCTCTCTCGCCGACCAAATTCCTAACCCCACCTGTTTCAGGTGGGGTTTTTTGTTTCCATGTTTTTAATTCTGAATTTTTTGATTTTCTATTTCTAATTCTCTATTTCTAATTCTCTATTTTTAATTTTGGTTTCATTATCTTTAGTTTTATCTATTTTTTCTCTATTTTATATTTATCTAACATATATTTTAACAAACTAATAGCTCTAAGCTAATACGTCTAAGCTAATATCTATAACTTATGTTATTAATATTATTTAATTGATATTAATTTCTTGTACGATTCTTTTATTGTAGATACATTAATTATTTTTCATAGGACGAAAAGTTTTAGGATAGGATATAATAAAAAAGGTTTATTTAAATAGATGCTGGTATTAAATTATTATGTGAATTAATCGCAATATTTGAATTAAGGAATAATTCAAGTAATTATTAAGGAAGATAAATGAAGCTAAAAACAGTAATATTTATTTTATTATTTATAACATACGCTAATGCCGAGGAATTGTTAAATAATGAAGTATTATATGAGCAAATAAAGGATTCTGAGCATATTATCGATCAACCTCGAGCCCAGTTGTTTGAGTTAGGCAAACAGAATCATTCTCCTATTCAGTTACCATATGAGTCATCATGTTTAACTATTCATCAGATTCATTTTAGCGGTAAAAAGCAATTTCCTTTACTGACTGAAAAAAAATTACAGCAATGGTCAGATATACTAATTGGTAAATGTTTGGGTAATGAAGGAATTGATATTTATCTCTCTTATATTGAACAACAATTATCTACTATAGGCTATGTGACATCTCAGGTATTGATCCCACAACAAAATTTATTATTTGGAATTTTAACCATCCAATTAGTACCTGGAATTATTTCCAAAATTATTTATTACGATACACAACAAGAACATTATTCATTAGATAATGCTTTTGTTTATGATAAAAAGAGTCCATTAAATTTACGGGTTTTGGAGCAGGGATTAGATAATTTACAGAATGCACCATTAACTGAGCCGACTATTCATGTTAATCAAGATCCAGATGCAGCTCAAAGTAGTATTATTGTTATTCAAAGGCATAAGCAACGTGGCCTATATGGACGAATTACCTTCGATGGTAGAAAATTACCCGGCAAGGCCGATTATTTAATAAATAATATTCTACTATTAAGTAACCCTCTATTATTAAATGATTCTCTATATTTATCTTTAGGTCGAGATGCGGATAATGATCACTCCAAAGGGCTAAAAAATGCTTATTTTTCTTATTCGATACCTTATAAATATGGGCTCTTTACAGCTATGGGGTCTTATCAGGATACCTATAATGATGCTGGTTTGACTTTTTCTGATGGCCGCTCAGTGCGTTATGCGCAGCGAAGTAAATATATTAGTATCGAAAGTAGTTATTTATTACATCGTGATTTTAATACTAAAACATCTTTGGTGATTGGGACTCAATTACATACGTTAAATACTTTTTTAGCTGGGATCCGCTTGGATAATACAGAAAAGCGATTGGCCAGTTATGCAGTTGTTGGTTTAAATCATCAGTGGTTTTTACCTCGAGGGCAGGCTGATTTTTCTGTACGCTATAAACAAGCCACAGCCTGGTTTGGTGCTGAGTTAATTCATGATTTAGAATTAAAGAAAGCTCAAATTTATCAATTTAGTGCAGATATCTCTCAATATTTATTCTTATTCTCTCAGCCATTTTTATATCATTCTGCGGTTGAAATTCAATTAGCTCATTCTTTATTAGACGGAAAGCTCGATAAGACGTCGCTAGCGGGTAGAAACGGATTAAAAGGTTTTACTTACGCAACCACTCGCTCAGGTTCACAGGCATTAGAAATCAAGCAACAATTGAGCTGGCTAGCGCCTTTCCCTAAAGGACAATTATATTGGGGGATTGATTACGGTGCGGTCTCAGAGGATAAAGGATATTTCTGGCGTGATAATCGCTTATTAGGTACTGAAATTGGTGTAAAAGGACAATTTAAGGCGATTAATTATCAAGCTTTTATTGGTGCACCTCTATGGAAACCGGCGCAGACACGAGCTGATCCCCTAATAACGGGTTTTATTATAGGTATCAGTTATTAATTTATAGGGCGAAATATCCCGGCTTAGTATCGATTAACTAAAATTGTTTAGACTGGAATATATTTTGAATGGATAATATCGTGGCGTTATTACCTATTATCTGTTCAATTTCTCATAGTGGTTTATATTGTTTTATTTAATGGGAAGTTAGTCTAATAAACAGTTTTAAAAGAATTTTACTTTCATCTGACCAGAATAATATTCGGCATTATTCCCAATCCTCCCCGACATTCGTTCAATAACTGACCGCTTAATCACAAATATAAAAATAAATCAGGCAGTGATAACTTTTTAGATATGGCTAATTTTGCAGTTTTATTGACTATACTATTAATTAGCAGGCTATATTTTACACTGAATTTGTAATGAAAATGTTTCACTTATGTTTTTTAAAACCACATAAGTAAAATGGAATAGGTGTTGACGTTAGTGGTTACAGTTGTTTTATTGTCCAAAGGATAACAGTAAATAAATTTAATAAATCCGAATTTTCTGGTGATATGACCGGAAAAATTTAGCGACATAACAATCAAAATTGCAAACATATACAGGAGCAAGTCGATGAAACGCTCTATGAAAAAGACAGGGGCATTAACCGTTGGTTTAACATTGGCGGCGTTAGCGGTATCTGCCTCTGTGCAGGCCAAAACATTGGTGTATTGTTCTGAAGGTTCCCCCGAAGGTTTTAATCCTCAATTATTTACTTCGGGCACTACCTATGATGCGAGTTCAGTGCCGCTGTATAATCGGTTAGTTGAATTCAAACAGGGTACTACTGAAATCGAACCGGGTCTGGCGGAAAGCTGGGATGTCAGCGCAGATGGCAAAGTTTATACTTTTCATTTACGCAAAGGTGTGAAATGGCATGCAAATAAAGCATTTAAGCCTACGCGTGAGTTTAATGCCGATGATGTCGTGTATTCATTTATGCGCCAGAAAGATCCTAATCATCCATATCACCAAGTATCTGGTGGAAGCTATGAGTATTTTAGTGGCATGGATATGGATAATATGATCGAGAAAATTGAAAAGGTTGATAATAATACCGTCCGTTTCACACTTTCTCGTCCTGAAGCCCCATTCTTGGCGGATATGGCAATGGATTTCGCCTCTATTCTGTCAGCGGAATATGCCGATAAAATGTTGGCGGCGGGTAAACCCGAGCAGGTTGACTTGAGCCCTATCGGAACTGGGCCTTTCCAGTTACAGCAATATCAAAAAGATTCTCGTATTCTGTTTAAAGCTAATAAAGATTACTGGGGAACGGTGCCAAAAATTGATCGACTGGTATTCTCTATTACTCCAGATGCCTCGGTACGTTACGCCAAATTACAAAAAAATGAATGCCAGATTATGCCGTATCCTAATCCGGCTGATTTAGCGCGTATGAAAGAAGACAAGAATATTGTTCTGCTTGAACAACCGGGCTTAAACGTCGGTTATCTCTCATTTAACGTCGAAAAGAAACCGCTAGATAATCAAAAAGTGCGTCAGGCACTGACGATGGCGGTTAATAAAGATGCGATTATTGATGCGGTATATCAAGGCGCAGGGCAAAAAGCCAAAAACCTGATCCCACCTACGATGTGGGGCTATAACGATACGCTTGTGGATTATCAATACGATCCAGAAAAAGCTAAACAGCTTTTAAAAGAAGCTGGATTCGCGGACGGTTTTACTATTGATTTATGGGCGATGCCTGTTCAGCGTCCGTATAACCCAAATGCTCGGCGCATGGCAGAAATGATCCAAGCCGACTGGGCTAAAGTTGGTGTTAAATCAAAAGTCGTGACTTACGAATGGGGTGAGTACTTGAAACGCGCGAAAGATGGCGAACATCAGACCGTGATGATGGGATGGACAGGGGATAATGGCGACCCGGATAACTTCTTTGCTACCTTATTTAGCTGCGCTGCTAAGGCTCAGGGCTCCAACTACTCAAAATGGTGCTACAAAGGTTTTGAAGATAAAATTCAGCCTGCACGTATCACCGCAAATCATGATGAGCGAGTTAGCTTCTATCAACAAGCACAGGCTGTTATGCATGAGCAAGCACCAGCATTGATTATTGCACATTCAACCGTGTTTGAACCGATCCGAAAAGAAGTGAAAGGCTACGTTGTTGATCCATTAGGCAAACATCACTTCGACCAAGTAGATATTGAAGAATAACCTTTTTTATTCTGTTATCGCCATTCTCTGTTAAGTCTTGCAGAGGGTGGCTTCATGGACTTCATGAAGCAGTGTATAGAGTCGTTATCTATGAGCCTAGAAGATATATTTTCTTCTGATTCAAACAGTCCTAGAGCTGTTAGTCGTATTTAAAAGGAAATTCGGGATATGTTGCAATTTATCCTCCGACGGCTGGGGCTGGTGATCCCCACGTTCATTGGTATCACACTCCTCACTTTTGCGTTTATTCATATGATCCCCGGCGATCCGGTGATGATAATGGCAGGGGAACGCGGAATATCACCGGAAAGACACGCTCAGTTGATGGCTCAATTAGGGCTTGATCAACCATATTGGCAACAATATCTGCATTACATTAATGGGATTTTACACGGTGATTTAGGCATTTCACTCAACAGTAGGATTTCTGTATGGGACGAATTCCTTCCTCGCTTTAAAGCCACGTTAGAGCTAGGTATTTGTGCCATGATCTTCGCTATCTCGGTCGGCATACCGGTTGGAGTATTGGCAGCGGTAAAACGAGGTTCTATTTTTGATCATACTGCGGTCAGTATTGCATTGACAGGCTACTCCATGCCGATTTTCTGGTGGGGGATTATGCTGATAATGTTGGTTTCCGTGCATTGGAATTTAACGCCAGTGTCAGGGCGAGTAGGCGATTCCTTATTTTTAGACGACACATATCCCCTGACGGGTTTTATGCTGATTGATACTTTGCTTTGGGGAGAGCCGGGCGATTTTATCGACGCGGTTGAGCATATCATTCTGCCCGCAATTGTTTTGGGCACCATTCCATTGGCAGTGATTGTCCGTATGACACGCTCTTCGATGCTAGAAGTGCTTGGTGAAGATTACATTCGTACTGCCAGAGCCAAAGGCGTCAGTAGAATGCGAGTAATATTAATTCATGCTCTACGCAATGCCATGCTTCCAGTAATAACCATTATCGGTTTACAGGTTGGAACATTATTGGGCGGCGCTATTTTGACGGAGACTATATTCTCATGGCCGGGCCTTGGCCGTTGGTTAATTGAAGGTTTACAGCGTCGTGACTACCCGGTAGTTCAAGGCGGCGTACTGTTAATCGCTACATTAATTATTGTCGTTAATCTGTTGGTTGATGTGCTCTATGGCATTGTTAACCCTCGTATTCGTCATAAAAAATAAGGAGCCTAAAGATGTCTCAATCTACTGAGCCTACGATTAGCAGTGCTCCTAAACCGATGAGCCCATTACACGAGTTTTGGCACTATTTTAAGCGCAACAAAGGGGCTGTAATTGGAATGGCATATATCATTCTGATGATTTTGATAGCCATTCTTGCTGGTGTATTAGCCCCTCATGCTCCTGACGAACAATTTCGCCAATATCTACTGACACCGCCAGTGTGGGAGCAAGGCGGTAGTTGGCAGTTTATTTTAGGCACCGATGATATTGGTCGAGATTTATTATCACGATTAATGTATGGCGCTCGACTCTCTTTATTTGTCGGCTGTTTAGTAGTGATATTATCGTTATTTTTTGGGGTTATTTTAGGATTAATAGCCGGATATTTTGGCGGCCTAGTTGATATGGCAATTATGCGTATTGTCGATATCATGCTGGCATTACCGAGCTTATTACTGGCGCTCGTTCTGGTAGCAATTTTTGGCCCTTCGATTGTCAATGCCTCTTTGGCATTAACTTGTGTAGCGGTACCCCACTATGTGCGATTGACCCGCGCGGCTGTCTTAGTCGAAGTTAACCGAGACTACGTGATTGCTTCCCGTGTTGCAGGGGCGGGATCGGCGCGTCAAATGTTTATCAATATCTTGCCTAACTGTTTGGCGCCATTAATTGTACAAGCCTCATTAGGCTTCTCTAATGCTATTTTGGATATGGCGGCTTTGGGCTTTTTAGGAATGGGCGCACAGCCACCGACCCCCGAATGGGGAACCATGCTATCAGATGTGTTGCAGTACGCACAAAGTGCGTGGTGGGTGGTTACATTCCCGGGGCTAGCTATCCTGTTTACGGTATTAGCATTTAACCTGATGGGTGACGGTCTGCGCGATGCGTTTGATCCGAAACTTAAGCAGTAACGAGGTAATCAAATGGCATTGTTAAATATAGATAAGTTATCGGTGCACTTCGGAGATGAAGGAGCGCCATTCCGCGCCGTTGATCGTATTAGCTATCAGGTTGAGAAAGGTCAAGTTGTTGGTATTGTGGGTGAATCAGGATCCGGTAAATCCGTAAGCTCATTGGCGATTATGGGATTAATTGATTATCCCGGAAAAGTGACTGCCGAGCATTTAGAGTTCAACGGTCGTGATTTATTGAAAATGTCGGAAAAAGAACGGCGTAATATTGTCGGCGCTGATGTAGCGATGATATTTCAAGATCCGATGACGAGTCTGAACCCTTGCTTTACCGTCGGATACCAGATAATGGAAGCTTTAAAAGTGCATTATGGTGGCAGTCGTAGCACTCGCAAGCAGCGCGCGATTGACTTATTAACCATGGTAGGAATTCCTGATCCTGCATCCCGCTTAGATGTTTATCCACATCAATTATCTGGTGGGATGAGTCAGCGAGTGATGATTGCAATGGCGATAGCTTGTCGACCTAAATTATTAATCGCTGATGAGCCGACGACAGCGCTCGATGTAACTATTCAGGCGCAGATTATTGAGCTACTGCTTGAACTGCAACAACAAGAAAATATGGCGCTGGTACTGATCACTCATGATTTGGCGTTAGTTGCTGAAGCGGCTCATCACATTATTGTAATGTATGCCGGACAGGTGGTTGAATCTGCACTGGCGAAAGATATTTTCAAAACACCTCGCCACCCTTATACACAAGCATTATTGCGCGCACTGCCCGAATTTGCGACAGATAAAGCGCGTTTGGCGTCATTACCCGGTGTTGTTCCCGGCAAATACGACCGCCCGGTGGGCTGCTTACTGAATCCGCGCTGCCCGTATGTTAGCGAGAAATGTAAACAGGAAGAGCCGGAACTACGTACGTTTGGGGAAAGGCAGGTTAAATGCCATATGCCGTTGGACGATTCAGGGAGACCGACAGTATGAGCCAGCAACAAAAACAGCATCAGCCGTTGCTAAAAGCAACGGATTTGACCAAGTATTACAGTGTAAAAGGTGGAATTTTTTCGGCAGAGAAAACCGTAAAGGCACTGGATGGTATCTCTTTTGAGCTGGAAAAAGGCAAAACATTAGCGGTTGTCGGTGAATCAGGTTGTGGCAAATCTACCTTGGGTCGCTTATTGACTATGATTGAGGTACCGACAGCGGGCGAGCTGTACTATCAAGGACAAGATTTATTAGTTAAAGATAAAAGCGCAGAAAAACTACGTCGTCAAAAAATTCAAATTGTTTTTCAAAATCCCTATGGGTCATTGAATCCTCGCAAGAAAGTAGGGCAAATTTTAGAAGAGCCGTTGTTAATTAATAGCTCACTGACTGCGGCTGAACGGAAAGAAAAAGTATTGGCGATGATGGCAAAAGTGGGATTAAAAACTGAGCACTATAGCCGTTATCCGCATATGTTTTCTGGGGGACAACGGCAGCGTATCGCGATTGCTCGTGGATTAATGTTAGATCCCGATGTGGTGATTGCGGATGAACCGGTTTCGGCACTCGATGTTTCGGTTAGAGCTCAAGTTCTGAATTTAATGATGGATTTACAGCAGGAATTTGGCTTGTCTTATGTCTTTATCTCACATGATCTTTCCGTCGTTGAGCATATAGCCGATGAAGTGATGGTGATGTATTTAGGTCGCTGTGTTGAAAAAGGTAGCCGTGAGGCAATTTTTAATCATCCTCGCCATCCTTATACTCAAGCCTTACTTTCTGCTACACCGCGTTTAGATCCCGCCTCAAGACGTGAGCGAATTAAGTTAACGGGGGAGTTACCTAGCCCAATGAATCCGCCCCCGGGATGTGCTTTTGCCGCGCGTTGTCGTCGTGCCTTCGGTGCCTGTACCCAGTTTCAGCCTACATTGAAAGATTACAATCATCAGTTAGTCGCTTGTTTAGCCGTCGATCAGGATGAAGAAGGCTCGCTCTTAGTCAGTTAGTACATATAAGTGACAGAAAATAGATTGTTTCTGTCACTTATTAACCCAACTTTAGCCATCTAATGGCAGCAATAAACCCGCTGATAGACTTAACTGTGACTAAGAATTAACCACACGTATTTTTTGAAAATCAAGTATACTAGCCAACCGTAATAATCTGTTAAAGATGATTTATTAGGATTACTTGAGTGAAATGAAAACGCGTGTTCAACGTTCATTAACATTAAAAAGCCTGCTGGTGTTCTTTTTGATCACCCTTTGTTCGTTCGCCATTTTTTTGAGTATTCAATTCACTTATTTATTAGAACAGCGCAAAAACGATTACCTCAGTCAACTGAGTAATGCGGCGCTGCAAATCCAAAAACCGCTGACTGATGCTTTACTTAGCTCAGATCTTAACGAAGCAAAATCTTTGCTTATCAGTTTAAAAACCTCAGGAATTATGGGGCAAGCTACCCTTATTCGGCATGAAAATGTGCGAGTCATGAGCCTAAATTTTGCGACACCAAAACCGATCCCCGGCTGGGCTAAGTTAATGTTTGATATTCCGGTAGAGGTGAGGCTCCCGTTATATGCTTACGGTAATGCAGCGCCAATGAGTAAACCGTTTGGCAATTTAATCTTGCAAGTTGACTCAAATCGGGTCTATCACTACGCATTGAATACGCTCGGGCTTATAATCACGACATATTTATTATTGACGTTGATTGTTACTGTGGCAGCAACATGGTTTATGAGTCGTTTTATTGTGCGACCTTTACGCCGTATTGCGCTTGATTTAAATGAAAATAAAATTGTAAATCAAGTGTTTGTTGATGAATATCATAATGACGATGAGTTAGGATTATTGGCTAAGGGATACAATAATCAAATTAATAAACAAATTAATAGTCAAAAGTTAGATTAGCCCATGAACCTAACATTAAGATTGATGGTCTAACGATTTTATAGTCCATGTACACTTATCAAAGTGATAGCTGTACAATAATACGATTTGACCCTACGAATTAGCGTTTCCCGTTAATTTAAAAGTAATAATTTTACGGTTAAATACAAGGATAGAAGAATACATAGGGGTTCACATGCAGGGTATGAAAGTTCGGTATTACATTAGTGGCTTATTATTGTCAGTAGCTGGGGTTGTCAGCGCTGAACCATTACAGCCTGATCCTGCATGGCAACAGGGCAAATTAGAGAATGGTTTTTCGTGGCAATTGCTACAAACACCTCAACGCCCAAACGATCGTGTTCAATTGAGATTAGCCATTAAAACAGGTTCATTAACTGAAGATGTGAGTGAAAAAGGCTATAGCTATTTGATCCCTAAAATGGCGCTTTATCAGCCAACGGAGTCATTACCTGCTGAAAAATTACAAAATTTGTGGCGTAATGCTATCGATCCAACGCTACCGATGCCGCCAGCGGTTGTCTCGTATGATTTCACGTTATATAGCCTAAGCTTGCCAAATAATAAGCCTGAACTATTAAAAGATGCGCTGAAATGGCTCGCTGAATCTGCGGCGGGTGGTCAGTTTACTCAGCAAGCGCTACAAACAGCATTAACCTCGTCGGATATCCCCGTCGCTACGTTACCCATGGATGTTAACGATCCCGTATGGCGCGTTCGTTTGAAGGGTTCTTCTATGGTAGGTTACGATCCTGGATTGAAACCTACCGATAGTGTAAATATTAATAGCTTGAATCAGTTTTATCAAAAATGGTATACGCCAGATATGATGACCTTATATATTGCCGGTCATGTTGATGGGCGTATGTTATCTGATGTTATTCAACAAAATTTTGCCTCGCTGGAAGGTAAACGTTCTGAGCCTGTTCCCGTGGCGAGTCTGTCACCATTGAAACCTCAAGCAGTCAATCTCTTAACTGATCGTGAAGTAACTGATTCTTTAGCACTTATTTGGGATATTGATTGGTTACCAATCAAAGATTCACGGGTATTAAAAAATTACTGGCAGCAAGATATTGCTAGAGAAGCCCTATATCGTTCTTTACAGCAAGTATTTGCTAAGAAATTTGCAGAGGAAGTTCGGCCAGAATTAGATTGTCGAGTGCAATATCAACGTGCTAGCTGCACATTAACTATTTTCGCTCCCGCGGATAAAATGGCGCAAGCCTCTGAATTATTAATGAATGAATTAGCATCTATTAATAAAAATGGCATTGCACCAGAGCTGTTTGATTCGATGATACAAGAAAAACAATCTCAGTTATCGCAGTTATTTGCTGCATATGCTCGTACCAGCACCGATGTTTTGATTAATCAGCGACTTACTTCACAGCAAAATAATGTGATAGATATTGCACCGGAGCAGTATCAGCGTTTCAGACAAGCCTTTTTGGCGATACAGAATTTAGAGCAAATGAATATGGAAGTGCGCCGCCTGTTGTCTCAAGAGCCCGCATTGGTATTAGTTCAGCCGAAAAGTAAACAGTTATTAGATGCTGAGCAATTGCGTCTACAATTTGAAAAAGTATTATGGCCTCAAGAGGTTGTGACACCGCAATCAACGACGAGTACTTTACCGCCTGTAAACGATGAAAATAAATCGTAATTTTTGCTGATTACTGGTGTGATTACTGGTGTGATTACTGGTGTGATTAATGAGATCCCTCTGCGGTATGATCCCCAGAGGGATTTTTATTAGTAAACTACTTTATTATTTATTACTCGACTATTAATTGTTCTATTAATTGAACAAGAGATGCCCGGTGTTCTCTTTGATCGACAAAGCCCGCGATACATAGCTGCTGTTCTGGTGAGTAATAAACCGCAGATCCCCAGAATCCCAAATGAGAATAAACAGTTATTCCATTGAAATTATTGGCGAATAAACCCAGTCGATAGTTTTCAGCTCCCTCATGTTGGCCTACCGATAGCATTTCGGTTAATGTTTGTCGGTTATCAAAAATATGGCCTTCAAAGAGAGATTGCATAAACAAGACGAGTTGCTGCGTTGTCATCACTAAACCTCCACCTCCAAATAAATCCATTGAAGGATGTAACGCAGAAACATCGTATTGACCGAGATACTGTTTTGCTCTGGTAAAGGCTTCTGCCGGTTGAGGTTCTAGTATTTCCCACCATGCAGTTTTTAGGCCGATCTCATTAAAATTGAGTAATGTTCTGATCGCTTTAGCAAGTGGCAATCCGCTAACTGTTTCAATAATGGAACCTAACAGTAGATAACCGGTATCTGAATAGATAAATTGTTGACCTGGTGCGATATAGGGGACTGTTTTCTGGATATATAATTGCAGTTGTTCTTCCCGGGTCCAAACATGCTGAGGCGCGGCTAAGCATTTAGCGATGAAGCGCTGATCGGCATGATCAAACATGCCACTGCTATGATTTAACAAATGCCGTAATGTTATTTGATCAGTACCATGATGCGAAGAGAGTAATTGATTAATATTTGGTGGGAGATATTGGCGTATCGAATGATCTAATTCTAGTTGCTGCATTTCCCATAAACGCAGAATCGCGGCCGCGGTAAATGTTTTGGTATTGCTGGCAATTCTAAAAGGCGTCAGTGGAGTAATCGGGTTATTACCCGTTAAATCCACGCCTTTATTGGTATAATTGATGTATTGGCCGGTGATTTTATTATGCAGAAATAGGGCGCTCCCGCCTGATAATCCCGCTAACCGTAGGCTAATATCATCGATTGTCATGGTTGATTTTTCTCGATGGCTCTTTGCATAGTGATAGTTTGCCCTCCAATGCCCCAATTATCGGTATCTACCTCATCAATGATAACGACGGTTGTAGCCGGATTTTTGCCCAGAACATCAACCAGTAATTGCGTCACACCGGCGATGAGTTGCTGTTTTTGCTTTGCGCTAACACCTTCTCGCGTAATCCTAATATTGACTAACGGCATAGAATGCTCCTGATATTGTGGGGTTAAAAAAGGCAAGTAATTAACTTGCCTTAGGGATTGGAAAGATTGAATAAGTTGCTATAAATTATGTATTTTGCTTATTCACGCTGGAACCTGCTGGGATTGCGATCCTTTAGGTTCATCAGTAGCAATCCACGCTGCACAAAATAGAGTTAACCGGGCAAAGAAATAGAAAAATGCCATCAACCCAATGACTGAACCGAAGGCCGCACCAGACGGAGATGAGGCAATATTGGGCAGCATCCATGTCATCACAGATTTGATAATTTCAAAGCCAATCGCCGCTAATAATGTACCTTTAAGTAACGATGAGCGACGATGCTGCATACGCGGTAGGATCCAAAAAATCCATAAAAATAGCAAAAAGTTAGCGGTAATCGCAATGGTTAGACCAATTAAGGTCCAGACAGGGCGTAGCCATTCAATCCCCTCTAAACCGATAGCTCTGACTATGGTCGCTTGTGCAGAACCTGCTACTGAGGTAAGTGTAATGGTAATTATCAGCGCAATTAATAAACCGATGAGCGCTAAAAAGTCTCGTAGATAACGAAAATAAATTTTTTCTTGTTCGTCTTCATTACGTTCCCAAACAGGACGAGATTGAGCCAAGATAGCTTGGCGAAGATTATTAACCCAATTAACGCCGGAGTAAACGGCCAACGCCAAACCGGTTAATCCCACGGTAGTTCTTTGTCGAATTGCGGTATCAATTGTGCGTTCTAAAGTACTCGCTAAAGTCGGATCACTGATACTGCCAGAAATTCCGCGAATTAATTTTTCCAGTAAATCTGGATTAGAGGCTAAAACAAAACCTGCCGCGGCAAAAGTAAACATCAAAACAGGGATTAAGGATAAAAAAGAGAAATAAGTAATCGCGGCGCCGAACTGATTTCCCATTCGGTCAGTAAATCGCTTCGCGGCACGAATAATATGTGCGATAAATGGAATTGCACAAATAAAATTGACGATCTTCATCGAGAAAGTCAGTGCTTTCTTGCCATTATCGACACTTTTATTGAAGGTCGATATCACTTTATTATCGTCGTTTTTATTATTTGTGTCGTGTATCTTCGACATCAGATCCCCTTTCATGACTGCATTTTTTCAAAGTATAGCCTACCCACGCCGGCTAGTTCCTGTGCGACTTAAAATATTTCGGGTATATCATACAACAGATTAAGTCTAGCGATAAAAGTGTAGACAGACCAGCGAGAACTGGTCTGAAGGGAAAGGTTAGCGACTAGAGGCCTATATTCAGTATGGCGAGAAATAAATCAACTGACGTTAATGTCGTTTATTTTTGGTGTAATGGCCCAGCGCTAATAACTGGCTATTTAATAAATTTCTTATTGGCAGCTAATTCGGTTTGTGCCTCGTGCAGCTCAGCTTTAGCTTCAGCTAATTTGCGTTCACGTTTGGCTATTTTTTCGATGTCACCCTTAGCTTTAGTTTCGACTAATTCGGCTTCTCGTTCTTTTACTTTTTGTTCCTTCTCGCTGACTTTTTGTTGACTCTCTTGGTACAGAGATTCTGGCGTACAGTAAGTTTCGACCTTGGAAAGAGCGGTCTCTAAACCTGCAATTTGATATTTATTATCATGTTTTTTAGCGTATTCAATCTGCTCGGTTAATTTCTGTTTTTTTATTTCACAGCCATTCAGAGAATTGGTAGCCAAAGCGGTCGAACTGCTGAATGTGAATACAGTAATAGCTGATAATAATAGTAATTTTTTCATGATTTCCACCTGAATAAAAATAACAATGACATCCAGCATAACTATTTAATTAAGTTAGATCATTAAGATTTGGCTTAAAGTAAACGCAAATCATCCTTTCTTAGATTAATATATCGTACAGTGTGAAATATATTTATTAAATATCGATAGTGTCTTTTCGGTAGTGATTTTATCGAGTAAAAAGATTATGCATCAATAACGAATTTATGGTGTCAGCAGCGGATTTATAATGTAGGGAGAGATAAGGTATCAGCCATTGGGTCTTTCTTCGGTTAATCTATTTTTGCACTCGAATGTGGGATAAGATGGCAATTCATGCCCATCATATTTTCGGTTACAGTTGTTTAGTTCTTGAAGACTTTTTTCGAACTCGCTGATTTAAACGTATTGAGCTAATTTAACATTAGCGTGATTTAAGGTCGTGATTTAGGGTATATAAAATTAATTTATTAAAACACCAAATGGTAATGAATTTATGTTGAGTTATCGCCACAGCTTCCACGCCGGTAATCATGCCGATGTATTGAAGCATACTGTACAAAGTTTGATTATTGAATCATTAAAAGAAAAAGAAAAACCTTTTTTATATTTAGATACCCACGCAGGAGCCGGGCGGTATCAATTAACCAGCGAACATGCTGAAAAGACGGGCGAATATTTAGAAGGTATTGCTCGAATTTGGGAACAAAGTGATATCCCCGCTGAATTGGCACCATATATTAATGTTATTAAAGGCATTAATGATAAAGGTAAATTACGTTTTTATCCGGGCTCACCATTTATTGCCAAACAGTTATTACGCGAGCAGGATAAATTAGTGCTCACTGAGCTACATAGCAGCGATTATCCGTTATTACGCGGTGAATTTTTACGCGACAAGCAGCGCGCATTGGTGCTGAGAGAAGATGGATATCAACAGTTAAAATCCAAACTTCCACCAGCAACACGCCGTGGATTTGCGTTAATTGATCCGCCTTATGAGATGAAATCTGATTATGAAGCGGTTGTCCGTGGCGTCCATGAAGGGCATAAACGCTTTGCTACCGGGACTTACGCCATTTGGTATCCGGTAGTATTAAGACAACAAATTAAACGTATGATCAGCCAGCTGCAAAGCACGGGTATTCGCAATATTCTGCAAATTGAATTAGCGGTTCGCCCTGATAGTGATCAACGTGGTATGACAGCTTCAGGGATGATAGTTATTAACCCACCGTGGAAACTTGAGCAACAAATGAACGCGGTATTGCCTTGGTTGCATAAAGCATTAGTGCCAGAAGGCACGGGGCATACGCTGGTTGATTGGATTGTGCCGGAATAAATTATTTTCAGCCTTAATACTCAGTTAATTTTTATGTTTGATGGAATTTCCAATCGTAGTGAGAGGTAATAGCTATCTGAAATTGGAATTTTCATCCCCATAATAGACATTAAGGTACGAAAATATTAGCCTGTTAATAAATTGATTAAATGGAAACGAGCCAACTATGAGCAAACATTACGATTATATCGCAATTGGTGGTGGCAGTGGCGGCATTGCATCGATGAACCGCGCGGCCATGTATGGACAGAAATGTGCCATCATTGAAGCAAAAGCCTTGGGCGGCACCTGTGTAAATGTCGGTTGTGTGCCTAAAAAAGTAATGTGGCATGCAGCGCAAATAGCCGAAGCTATTCATGCTTACGGCCCTGATTACGGATTTGATACGACAGTAAACCGTTTTGATTGGGATAAATTAATCGCTAGCCGTACTGCTTATATTGATCGTATCCATCAATCTTACGATCGTGTACTGGGTAATAATCATGTTGACGTGATCAGCGGGTTTGCACGTTTTGTGGATGCACATACTTTAGACGTTAATGGCGAAAAAATTACCGCGGATCATATTTTAATTGCCACCGGTGGTCGCCCAGTTATCCCTCAAATTCCTGGTGCAGAATACGGGATTACCTCTGATGGCTTTTTTGAGTTAGCAGCGTTGCCTAAGCGTGTTGCAGTCGTCGGTGCCGGCTATATTGCTGTTGAATTAGCGGGTGTACTGAACGGTTTAGGCAGTGAAACTCATCTTTTTGTTCGCAAACATGCGCCATTACGTTCATTTGATCCACTGCTAGTAGATACGCTGGTAGAAGTGATGAACACCGAAGGTCCTAAACTGCATACACAATCTATTCCTAAGGAAGTGATTAAAAATGCAGATGGTAGCCTGACACTGAAGCTTGAAAATGGCCATGAGCAAACGGTAGATACTTTAATTTGGGCAATTGGCCGAGAGCCAATGACCGATAATCTGAACATTGAAGCGGCGGGTGTTGAGCTAGATGAGAAAGGTTATATTAAGGTTGATAAATACCAGAATACTAATGTCGATGGAATTTATGCTGTTGGCGATAATACCGGTGCGGTGGAGTTAACGCCTGTCGCTGTTGCTGCGGGACGTCGTTTATCTGAACGTTTATTTAATAATAAGCCAGATGAGCATTTAGATTACAGCAATATTCCGACTGTGGTGTTTACTCATCCACCGATTGGTACCGTCGGTTTGACTGAACCTCAGGCGAAACAGCAGTATGGTGAAGATCAGGTCAAAGTTTACACCTCATCATTTACAGCCATGTATACTGCGGTAACATCGCATCGTCAGCCATGCCGTATGAAATTAATCTGTGTGGGCCGCGAAGAAAAAATCGTCGGTATTCATGGGATTGGCTTTGGTGTCGATGAAATGTTGCAAGGCTTTGCGGTAGCGTTAAAAATGGGCGCAACCAAAAAAGACTTTGATAATACTGTTGCTATCCACCCTACAGGGGCGGAAGAATTCGTTACTATGAGATAAACAGTAATTATGAGATAAAAAATAGGTTCGCTTAAGTGAGGCTATCAATATCCAACTAAGCCAGTGACTCGATTATATGATATGAGTTGCTGGCTTTTTATTTAGTTATGATCTGTTATGGGATTAATAGCGCGCTATAGGTAGGTCAATTATTTAGCTAATTGGATGAGTTTTCTTAATAGCATTAAAGCCACTTTTCTTCCACCAAGAAATAATATAATCCGCGACTTGTTGTGGATTATTAATATCTAATTGTGGTAATTCAGTCTCTAAAATCTGATCGCTGGCAACCGCGACAACATAGGGATCAATCAGTTGCTCAAGGGGTCTGGCGAGTGCTTGACGAAATAAAGCGATCTTTGGGATCGGCTCATGTTTAAAACCTTCAACTAAGATCAGATCAAGTGACTGATGGTCAAATCGACGGGCTAAATAATACAGATCTAATGGAGTATTTTCTGGCGTTTCAGTCATGAGTGCCCAACGCTGCTGGCTGGCGACTAAGGTTTGCAAAGCTCCGGCTTTACGTAATTCGTAGCTGTCTTTGCCAGGTTTATCAACATCCATATCATGATGAGTATGTTTTATCATACCAACACGCAGGTGCTGTTCTCTCAGTAGAGGGATCACTTTTTTTAATAATGTTGTTTTACCGGTACCGCTATAAGCAGTGATCCCAAGCAGGGGGTATATCGTGTTATTCATCATTTATTCTGCCGTTATTTTTTATAAGTTGGCATTGTTTTGCCAGTTAGCACAATCTTCTGGAGTATTCAGATTTGCAAATGCTCCTGTCTCTGAAGGGAAAACAATACACTTAGCAGACACTTTTTGCATGAATAACATCAATTTGCGATCGCCATTATTTAAATACTGTTTTAATTGCGGTTCAACGGAGCGATGTAATAGAGTAAATGTAGGGTGTTCACGATATGTATCACTGGCATAGCAGGCAATGGCATCGCCTTTTTCTTCCCACATTTTTTGCACTAAATTTTTCGGAAATGAGGGTACATCGCAGGGGACAAATATCACCCAATCTGTAGTTATCTCGGCTAGTACGGCCTGCATTCCCGCCAAGGGGCCAGAAAAATCGGGCGTTAGATCGGTGATTACTGGCAAATTGCTTTGACGATAAATATCAAGGTGTCGATTGGCGTTGATAACCAGACGGTTTACTTGTGGCTTTAATCTTTCCACAATATAAGCATATAGCGGTTGTCCATTTAGAGAAACTAAGCCTTTATCTTGCCCGCCCATGCGGGAACCGCGACCGCCAGCTAGAATAGCTCCGGTAATCAATGGAGCATCGATTATTAATTGATTTGCCACCATATTCAGTTTTCCTGTTTATCTTAACGAAAATATTTTAATTTACGGATTGGGTTATTTAATTATTATTGCTGATTGTGGTGGTGTCGTGTCAGCATATCAATATATGGATTATTTGAGATTAAATAACCACGATATTTTGCTATAAAATCAATCGGAGTCTCAATAAATAACCCATAACCTTTACTCATATTGACACCTCTTGGTTTCCTCTGGTGTATGATATATTCGTTATTGCTGCAAGTAGCGGTTATATTTGCGGCTGAGCTTCGTTGATCATTATGACTATCAATAGAATAAGGAATAAACCATGAAATGCCATCGCTTAAATGAAGTAATAGAGCTTATCCACCCGGTTTGGAAAGATAATTCCGATTTAAATTTGGTGCAATTATTACAAAAATTAGCTGATGAAGCTGGATTTCAAGGTGAGTTGGCCGATTTGACCGACGACGTGCTTATCTATCATTTGAAAATGAGAGGAACAGAGAGCAACGAAGTGATCCCCGGCCTGAAAAAAGATTATCAGGAAGATTTTAAAACCGCCATTCTGCGAGCCAGAGGCATTATTAAAGACTAAGCGATAGGTCAACGTGACTGAAAAAACACATTTCCATTTTGGCGATATATCGCCAGATTTAATCTTGGATGCTCTGATGGAAGCAGGGCTGTATTTAGATTCAGGATTAACTGAGTTAAATAGTTATGAGAATCGAGTTTATCAGTTCATGGATGAAAATCGCCGTCGCTATGTGGTTAAATTTTATCGACCTGAGCGATGGAGTCGTTCTCAAATCCAAGAAGAACATGATTTTATTCTTGAATTACAAGAATCTGGGCTTTCAGTTGTTGCACCATTGGCATTTGCAGGGCAGACCATTCTCGAATTTAGTGGCTTTTTATTTGCTATATTTCCGAGTATTGGCGGGCGTCAATATGAAACAGATAATCTGTTTCAGTTGGAAGATGTAGGGCGTGTGTTAGGCCGAGTTCATCAAATAGGAAAGAAGCAGTTATTTTCATTCCGACCGACGATTAGCATTGATGAATATTTAGTTAACCCGATGCAGATCTTAGCGAGCAGTTCATTGGTGGCAGCAAAGGCTCGTGATCCGCTCTTCGAGATCCTCGAAAAAGTGATAGCACTAGTTAAGCAACAATGGCCGGAAGATTACACTATGTTACGCCTGCATGGGGATTGCCATCCGGGGAATATTTTGTGGCGTGATGAAGCTTGGTTAGTTGATTTTGATGATTCCCGTAATGGACCCGCTATCCAAGATTTGTGGATGCTATTAAACGGTGATCGTCAAGAACAGCGTATTCAATTGGATACGCTGCTAGAGGCTTACAGTGAGTTTGGCGATTTTGATCTGCAAGAACTCAAACTGATTGAGCCGTTACGCGTTATGAGAATGGTCCATTATCTCGCGTGGATTGCCAAGCGTTGGCAGGATCCTGCTTTCCCTAAGGCTTTTCCATGGATGACAGATAGTGATTTTTGGCATCGACAGGTGAGTGAATTTACGCGGCAAATGACCGTATTACAGGAACCACCTTTGTCATTAACGCCATTTTATTAATTGGATTGACTTTATTTTCTGGAGAAAATTTAAGATGAAAAAAATTTGGTTAGCTTTGGTCGCCTTGACCATGGCATTTGGGGCGACAACCGCCTCTGCTGCGAATTATACCGAAGGTAAGCAGTATACTCAGTTAAAAGAAACCGTACAAAATTTACCCGAGGTTCTAGAGTTTTTCTCATTCTATTGCCCGCATTGTTACCAATTCGAAAGCGTGTATAAAATCCCACAGACAGTTGAGGGAAATTTACCTTCTGGGGTGAAAATGGAACGCTATCATGTTGATTTCTTAGGTCCTTTAGGTCCTGAATTAACTAAAGCTTGGGCTGTCGCTATTGTGCTGAATGCAGAAGCAAAAGTAACTCCAATTCTATTTGAAGGTATTCAGAAAACTCAATCTATCCGTACCACGGATGATATTCGTGATGCATTTGTCAAAGCAGGTATTTCAGCTGAAGAATATGATGCGGCACTAAATAGCTTTGTCGTTAAATCTTTGGTTGCAAAGCAGCAAGATGCGGCGAAGAATCTGAAATTAAGAGGTGTACCAGCAATTTATGTTGATGGTAAATATCAAATAAATAATGCCGGCATCAATGTTGATGATCCGAATAATTACGCTAAAGAGTTTTCTAACGTGATTAATTCATTAATTACACAAAAATAAAGTACTTTTTATGGCAATGGCTTTAATCTCAGCCATTGCCATCATCTCCTCTGCTTTTATTGATAACAATATCAATATCCACAAACCGATAAATAATAAGTTTTTGTTCTGGATCAATCTAATATTAGCTAACTCATTGATTTTATTTTCTTGTTTTTATACTTGATCTTTTCTTACTTATTGAATAAACACAGATACATACTTCTGTTCACAGAGTTATCCACAGCATATGCAAATATCCACAGCAGGAAAATCCGCTTTTCTTGCAGACAATATTCGTCTATATGCCCGCAATATGGCATTCTATTGCCATTCAATCCTCAAAATAGATGATGACAGATTATGGCTCAGATAGCTGAAAACCCTCTTATTCTGGTAGATGGCTCTTCCTACCTTTATCGCGCTTACCATGCATTTCCTCCGCTGACTAACAGTGCTGGGCAACCGACTGGTGCGATGTATGGTGTGCTAAATATGCTACGCAGTCTGATCCTGCAATACCGACCGAGCCATATTGCGGTAGTTTTTGATGCTAAAGGCAAAACATTCCGTGATGAACTGTTTGAAAGTTATAAATCTCATCGCCCACCGATGCCAGACGATTTACGTGAACAAATCGCGCCATTGCATGAAATGGTCGAAGCTATCGGATTACCTCTGCTGGTGGTACCGGGCGTAGAAGCGGATGATGTGATAGGTACATTAGCCAAACAAGCCAGCGCACAGGGTCGCCATGTATTAATTAGTACTGGTGATAAAGACATGGCGCAATTAGTTGAGCCTAATGTCACTTTAATTAATACCATGACCAATACGATTTTAGGGCCAGAAGAAGTGGTTACTAAATATGGCGTACCACCGGAGCTTATTATTGATTTTCTGGCGCTCATGGGGGACTCTTCGGATAATATTCCTGGCGTACCCGGCGTAGGTGAAAAGACCGCCTTGGCATTATTACAAGGTATCGGTAGCTTAGAAGAAATTTATAACCGTCTTGATGATATTGCCGGATTGGGCTTTCGCGGTTCTAAGACATTAGCACCTAAGATGGTCGATAACCGTGAACTGGCCTTTTTATCCTATCAGCTGGCAACGATCAAAACAGATGTTGAGCTAGACCGTGATTGTGAGCAACTAGAAGTACAAGCGCTCGATGCCGATAAATTACATCAATTATTTAGCCGTTATGAATTCAAACGTTGGCTGACTGAAGTGGAAAATGGCAGTTGGTTAGACAGTAAAGCAGCTAAACCTTCCGCGTCAGCCAAAGCTACCTCCGCGGCTGAAGTTAAAATTGAAACAGTGACTGCTGCGCCAGTGGTCCCACTATTAACGGCAGAAAATTACCAAACGATCCTTGAACCAGCAGATTTTGAGCGCTGGTTAGAAAAACTACGTACTGCCAAAATGTTTGCTTTTGATACTGAAACCAATAGTTTAGATACCCATGAAGCCCAGTTAGTAGGGATGTCTTTTGCAATTGAACCTGGTCATGCGGCATATTTGCCTTTGGCACACGATTATCTTGATGCCCCCCATCAGCTGCCATTAGATGATGTTTTAGCCGCGATGAAGCCAATTTTAGAAAATGAAAACATTATCAAAATTGGTCAAAATCTAAAATATGATCGTGGTGTTTTAGAAAATTATGCGATTGAGTTAAAAGGCATTGGTTTTGATACTATGCTGGAATCTTACGTTTTAAATAGTGTTGCAGGGATGGGGCGCCATGATATGGATAGCCTTGCTGAGCGACATCTTAGCCATAAAACTACCACCTTTGAAGAGCTTGCTGGAAAGGGCAAAAAGCAGCTGACATTTAATCAAATTGCCTTAGAACAAGCGGCTAATTATGCTGCAGAAGATGCCGATGTCACTTTGTTATTACATCAGGCACTATGGCCACAGATTGAAGCTGAAGCTAAATTAAAACATGTATTTACTGATATAGAAATGCCATTAGTGCCAGTATTATCTCGCATGGAACGCAAAGGTGTATTGATAGATGCAAAAGTTTTAGCTGAGCAATCAAAAGAGATAACTGCTCGTTTAGGCGAATTAGAAAAATTAGCTTATACGCTGGCTGGCGAAGAATTTAATTTAGCTTCTCCTAAGCAGTTACAGGTGATTTTATTTGAAAGATTACAGTTGCCTGTGGTTAAAAAAACGCCAAGTGGTGCGCCTTCCACGAATGAAGAAGTCCTTGAAGAATTAGCGATAGATCATGAGTTGCCAAAGCTGTTATTAGAACATCGAGGGCTGGCAAAACTAAAATCGACTTATACCGATAAATTACCGCTGATGATCAATCCAAAAACTCAGCGGGTACATACTTCATATCATCAGGCGGTAACTGCGACAGGGCGTTTATCTTCTCGCGATCCGAATCTGCAAAATATCCCGGTTAGAACTGCTGAAGGTCGCCGGATCCGCCAAGCTTTTATTGCTCGTGACGGGTATAAAGTTGTTGCTGCTGACTATTCACAAATTGAATTACGCATTATGGCGCATTTATCTCAGGATAAAGGCTTGCTGACCGCTTTTGCTGAAGGTAAAGATATTCACCGAGCAACGGCGGCTGAAGTTTTCGGGGTCTCACTGAATGAAGTCACAAATGATCAACGTCGCAGTGCAAAAGCCATTAACTTTGGTCTGATTTATGGCATGAGTGCTTTTGGTTTAGCGCGTCAATTGGGAATTTCTCGCAGTGAGGCGCAGCGCTATATGGATCTCTATTTTGAACGCTATCCGGGCGTTTTAGACTATATGGAGAGAACGCGTCAGCAAGCCGCAGAACAAGGTTATGTTGAAACACTCGAAGGCCGTCGTCTGTATTTACCAGAGATTAACTCGCGTAATGGTATGCGCCGTAAAGCCTCTGAGCGCGAAGCGATTAATGCGCCAATGCAAGGAACTGCGGCTGATATTATTAAAAAAGCGATGATTACCGTCGATCATTGGCTACAGACAGAGAAACCACATGCTGAAATGCTGATGCAAGTACACGATGAATTGGTTTTTGAAGTCAAAGAGTCCGAGTTAGAAAGTGTTAAGCAGAGAATTCAAAGTTTAATGGAAAATAGCATGTCGCTGGATGTGCCATTAAAAGTTGAAGTCGGTGTTGGTGATAATTGGGATGAAGCACATTAATTTAATTATTTGATTTTCAAATGTTTATTTAAGTTGGATTACATTAAATAATCAAAAAAGAGAGTTACTTTGTAGCTCTCTTTTTGTTAGTGAATCCAATATATAAAAATATTAGATTGGAACTGAGTGAGTCGCTAAAGAATTATCAAACACTGTTATCATTGATACTTTGTTATATTTAGTGGGTTATTATTAAGTTGGAGGTAATACATTGATATATTTTAATAAATTTATTTTGCTACTGATGATTAGCACGATGGCATTTCTTGCTAGCGGGTGTGACAAAATAGAGGAAAAAGTAGCGGATAGTGCACCTACACCTAGCAGAAATTATCCGATTCAGCTTGCTTTAGATTCAATGGGAGATTCATTTCAAGAAAGTGTTACTAATTTAAGCATAACTCAACATGTCAATAGTGGAGAATTGCCTGATAAAGCGGTGGTTACGATTGAAGAATCTGATTTACAGGATGATTCGGTTGCAGCAGAAAAAACAATTTTTACAATGAGTTATCAGGGAGATAAATGGCAAATAATTAATCGGGTTAAAACACAACGATGCTGGCCTGAGCGAGGAAATAAAGACTTCTCTGAGCAACCATGCAACTAGAAAACAGTGGATGCTGGTAATAGCATTTGCTTGCATGTTATGCATTTTATTATTTCTCTTGCGATTTCAGTATTTTATTGTATAGAATCAATTAGATAAATAATTTAATCATAGTAAAATATTAAGAGTTTAATCAGCATCTACGCTTCTATTATCTAACCAATATAAAACTTAATTATTCTCATTTTTGCTAAAGACGGTGTGGTTTCTTGGTGCCTTTAGAGGGACGAGTAAGGCGATAGCAAAAGACGCCCATACGGTTTAATTTTTTATTAGCTTAGCTACCAATATTTACATCTTCTGCATAAGCAGAGAGATTTTTTATCTTAAAAAACGACATTATTATATTGGTATTACTGTTATTACTATTACCGTGATTACTATGTTGGTACAACATTAATACTTACACCAGTTAGAAAACTAATTATTATTGTAATAATTTAATCTGTTACATATTAATGAGATCTACATCCCGTTAATATGTTGTAAAAGTACAATATATATCTTTTTTTTCGGTGAAATTTACGCTGAATCGAGTTAAGCAAAGAAAAAAAATTACAAAAAGACTTTTTTTCGACCAGAAAATACAGTACAGTATCTCTTGTAGGGTACAGAGGTAAGATGTTCTATCTTTCAGACCTTTTACTTCACGTAATCGGATTTAGCTGAATATTAGCTGCTCCAGTCAATTATTTGACTGGAGCATTTTTTTGTTTGAAATTCATAGGTTTGTCATGGATGCTTGAGGATAAGCACCGCTATACCTTGAATAGATACAGCGGCCAAATATCAGAGAGGAGGGAGATTATGCTGAATGTTCACTAAACCATTTATCTAGCTTGATAACTAGTTTATCGACTCCTATTTTTTTAAGTGATGAGAAGTTTTCTACTTCAATATCACCCTCAAGCTCTGCTAGAGCCTGTCTTACTCCCATCAATTGTTTCTTTTTAGCACCAGAGGCAAGTTTGTCTGCTTTGGTTAATAACACCAAAACGGGGACATTCATTGCGACTGCCCACTCGACCATCTGCATATCTAGGTCTTTCAGTGGATGGCGAATATCCATCAACACCACTAATCCTTTAAGACATTCTCTTTTTTGTAAATATTCCCCTAATGCTTGCTGCCATTTACGTTTCATGGCTTCGGGAACTTCTGCGTAACCATAGCCAGGTAAATCGACTAAACGAACACCTTCTTCAACTTCAAATAAGTTAATTAATTGGGTTCTTCCCGGAGTTTTACTGGTACGGGCCAAGCTTTTTTGTTGCGTCAGTGTATTAAGCGCACTGGATTTTCCTGCGTTCGAACGGCCAGCAAATGCCACCTCAATTCCTGTATCGTTAGGAAGGTGACGAATGTCGGGTGCACTAATGACAAATTTTGTCATATGATAATTATGGTTTTTAATGGCCATGATGATTCTCCCTGAGTTTGGCTCAAAAGGCTGGGCGATTATAACGATAGGCAAACAGACAAACAAAGATTGTTTTAGTTATTGTTGCACGTTTATCTGCTTGATAACTATTTTTTATCTATTACGCTGTTTTTCAGGCGATAAGTTATTTTTTTTTATGTCAAAATAGCCGAAGATTATTTATTGTCGTAATAATGGCTTTTTGGCGTAAATGGCGTAAATAAAGGTAAATCTTCGACAATATTTTTAGCCTCGCTCTAGAATTAGTTGATTAATAGATTATTGGGTAATAATAAAGGGATCTTTAATGTTAAAACGTATTTTTATGCCTTTACTGGCGGTCTGTGCTATTAGTGTTTCTTCTATGGCGGTTGCAGCAGGTGAGACTTATGTGAAGTTAGTTACGTCTGCGGGTGACATTGAATTAGAATTAAATGATAAAAAAGCGCCAGTGACTACTGATAATTTTATGCAATATGTCAATGAGGGGTATTATAACGGTACGACGTTTCATCGAGTGATCCCAGGGTTTATGATCCAAGGCGGTGGATTTAATAAAGAATTACAACAGAAACAAACCCGAGCTCCGATTAAAAATGAGGCCGATAATGGTTTGCGTAATTTGCGTGGAACCGTTGCTATGGCGCGAACTACCAGTAAAGATAGTGCTACCAGCCAATTTTTTATCAATATTGCGGATAATGCCTTCTTAGATCATGGCCAGCGCGACTTTGGCTATGCTGTATTTGGCAAAGTGGTTAAAGGTATGGATGTGGTTGATAAAATAGCTAAAGTGAAAACTGAAAATGTTGGTCCATATCAAAATGTTCCCGTTGAACCAATAACCATTATTTCTGCTCAAGTGGTTAAAAAACCTTAATTTTTATTAAATTATTTTAGTCAGCAGGTGAAGGTAATATCTCATCTGCTGTTGAATATTATTTTTGTCCATTTCTCTGTTTTTTCTTGCTTTTGTTATTCACCGTTTTATTTATTAACTTATTAATCTCATGTTTTCTCTATTTTTCGTTCATCTTGAAAATAGATTAAAGTTTATCGAACAATAACGGTTTGATTTGTTGAATTTTTTCTATGATCGGGGCCGTTATAGTCACGTTGTTATAATTTTGTAATATATAGCCATATGATTTACATGAAGTTTTTATTCAGTGAAAAATAGTATCATTGATTTAAATGGGCTATTTTCCTCGTCAGGCTGTGCTATGATAGCCGCCTTATAATAATTTCTGGCCATTTTTAGCCGGTCGCCTAATTGACAGAGCCGTTATTTCATGTCAGTGGCCACTAAAATAATGATAAAAAATCAGTCGGATAGGCTAATATGCTGTTACTTATTGATAATTACGATTCATTTACTTATAACCTATATCAGTATTTTTGTGAGCTAGATGTAGAAGTGGTTGTTAAGCGTAATGATGAAATTACTCTTGTAGATATTGAACAACTTGCACCTACACACATCGTTATTTCACCCGGTCCTTGCACGCCTAATGAGGCAGGAATTTCTCTGGAAGTGATTAAACACTTTGCTGGTGAAATCCCGATTCTTGGAATTTGCCTTGGTCATCAAGCGATTGGGCAAGCTTTTGGTGCATCGGTAGTTCAGGCACGTGAAGTTATGCACGGTAAGACATCGGCTATCCACCATAATCAACAGGGTGTATTTAAAGGACTTAACCGGCCATTAACGGTGACTCGTTACCATTCCTTGGTGGTTGCGGCGGAGACATTACCTGCTGCATTTGAGGTTACAGCTTGGTCGTTAAATAACGGTGATATCGATGAGATTATGGGCATTCGCCATAAAACCTTGCCTATCGAAGGCGTACAGTTTCACCCTGAAAGTATTTTAAGTGAACAGGGCCACCTATTATTAAGTAATTTTCTTAAATACTAATTAAATTTATCTTCATGCTAAGTAGTGCAGCCTATGGCTTTTAGTTCATTGGCTGCCCTTAATCAATGAACAATGGCAAAATTCTCTATTTGTTCTCTGTTGTTCACTTCCTATAAGCCCCCCTATGTTCAATTAAATCTTACTTTATTGATTTATTAGTTGCCCTTTATTGATTTTTTATTCATATTTAATGATTATATTTTCATTTGAGATAAACAATACAGTTTAGCTAAGGGCTATTTAGGTGAGCGCTATGACAGAATCAGTGGTAGGAACAGCAAATTTAGTAAATCGGCAAACCTATGATCAGGTTATGTTGCCTATCTATTCACCCGCTGAGTTTATTCCAGTTAAAGGGCAAGGTAGCCGAGTTTGGGATCAACAAGGTAAGCAATATATTGATTTTGCCGGTGGTATTGCTGTGCTAGCTTTAGGACATTGTCATCCAGCGCTGACCCAAGCTATTCAACGGCAGAGCGAAAAATTATGGCATGTTAGTAATATTTTTACTAACGAACCTGCGTTAACGTTGGCGCAAAAATTAATTTCTGCCACTTTTGCTGAAAAAGTATTTTTTGCCAACTCGGGCGCAGAAGCTAATGAAGCGGCTTTTAAGTTGGCACGCCATTATGCGATCACTAAACACAATCCGTATAAAACAAAAATTATTGCCTTTAAACAAGGGTTTCACGGGCGCACACTGTTTACAGTTTCCGTGGGTGGCCAGCCAAAATATGCTGATGGATTCGGCCCTAAACCTGCGGATATTGTTCATGTTCCGTTTAATGATTTAGCGGCATTAAAAGCGGTAATTGATGATCATACTTGTGCTGTAGTGTTAGAGCCAGTGCAAGGTGAGGGTGGGGTTATTGCTGCA
Organism: Moellerella wisconsensis; assembly: GCF_022592395.1. Lineage (NCBI taxonomy): Bacteria > Pseudomonadati > Pseudomonadota > Gammaproteobacteria > Enterobacterales > Morganellaceae > Moellerella > Moellerella wisconsensis. Next base: position 266,374 of record NZ_CP093242.1, read on the forward strand.
ACTACTGAGTTTATGCAGGGTGTTCGTAAGTTGTGCGATGAAAATCAAGCGCTATTAGTTTTTGATGAAGTTCAAAGTGGTATGGGACGGACAGGTAAATTGTTCTCTTATATGCATTATGGTATTACTCCAGATATTTTGACCACAGCTAAAGCGTTAGGTGGTGGCTTCCCGATTAGTGCTATGTTAACTACCGCAGAAATAGCACAAGCGATGGGGCCAGGAACTCACGGAACAACGTATGGTGGAAACCCATTGGCCTGCGCAGTAGGTAATGCGGCTTTTGATATTATTAATACGCCTGACGTTTTACAGGGCGTTGAAGTTCGCCGCCAGTTATTTATTAATTATCTACACGAGATTAATAGCAAATATGCCGTATTTGATGAGATCCGAGGCTTAGGTTTATTAATTGGCGCGGAATTAACTGGGCCATTGAAAAATAAATCGAAAGAGATATTACAAGCTTGCGCCCATGAAGGCGTAATGATGCTAAATGCCGGGCAAAACGTTCTACGTTTTACACCATCACTGATTATTCCTACTGAAGATATTACAGAAGGCATGAAAAAATTGGAGCTGGCAATTGCAGGTTTAATTGCATAAAAATGCAAATATTTGTTATTTGACAATAAACCAGTGCTATCGTGATGATAAGCACTGGTTTATCTCTGACACCGATTGATTTGCTATGGCGTAGATTGAACAATTAATTTTATACGCGCAGCTCAATGGCGATTTGTAACGTGATAAATCGTAATGTTTTATCACGCATATTTTGTACTACATTTTGTACTACAGTCTGTATTACAGAATGTTCTAATACACGGGTATTACTGGGCATTGAATATGTTTATCGTGTTCCGTAGACCACAATTGTTTTTCCATGCGCAGAAATCAGGTTTTGGTCTTCCAGCATTTTTAAAATGCGGCCGACGGTTTCACGGGAACATCCCACGATCTGGCCGATTTCCTGACGGGTAATTTTAATTTGCATACCATCAGGATGGGTCATAGCGTCAGGTTGTTTGGCTAAACTTAGTAGTGTCTGCGCAATACGGCCAGTTACGTCTAAGAAAGCTAAGTTACCTACTTTCTCTGACGTGGTTTGCAGACGGCTTGCCATTTGTGCTGATAAGCGCATCAAAATATCAGGATTAACCTGAATTAATTGACGGAACTTTTTATACGAAATTTCAGCAACTTCACAAGCACTTTTGGCACGTACCCATGCTGAGCGCTCCTGCCCTTCTTCAAATAACCCAAGCTCACCGATGAAATCTCCCTGATTTAAATAGGAGAGGATCATCTCTTTGCCTTCTTCATCTTTAATTAAAACAGCCACAGAACCTTTTACAATATAATAAAGTGTTTCTGCTTTCTCACCCTGATGGATCAGTGTGCTCTTGGATGGATATTTATGAATATGGCAGTGTGACAAAAACCATTCAAGAGTCGGGTCTGTTTGTGGCTTGCCGAGAATCATTCGCGTTATCCTCTGTATGTTATTGCAGCTAACTCGATAAATATAATTTTATTGAGTGGGTTAGCTTAAAGTCAGTAGCTTAACATATTAATAAGCCCAATGAGGCAAGTTAATATTAATCATATAATATATTTAACTATACTGTTCGGTATTGATCTTACCCCGTTTTAGCAGTTTATATTTTTAACATATTAATTACTGAAAGTCTTGGTTGTCTCGTTTCAGCTTAATAAATCTGTAATCAGATTGCCAGCGATTATATGAAAGGGTAGTCTTTTAGTTAATATAAAATCAATTTATATGGCGGAGTATTATCATGGAAGCAAGAGTTAAGTGGGTTGAAGGTCTTTCTTTTTTAGGTGAGTCAGCATCAGGCCATCAATTAATGATGGATGGTAATTCTGGAGATAAAGCACCTAGCCCAATGGAAATGGTTTTAATGGCGGTTGGCGGATGTAGCGCGATTGATGTGGTATCTATTTTAAAAAAGGGACGCAATGAAGTGACTGATTGTGAAGTTAAATTAACTTCTGAGCGTCGTGAAGAAATACCACGTTATTTTACTTATATTAATCTTCATTTTATTGTTTCCGGTAATGACTTAAACGATAAAATGGTTGAACGAGCAGTAAAACTTTCTGCTGATAAATATTGTTCTGTTTCTATGATGTTAGAAAAAGCGGTAAAAGTAACTCACAGTTTTGAAATTAGAAATCTAAAATAAATTTTATTTTTACTAAACTTTTTTAAAGTTTGATGCCCATCACAATAAATTATCAACAATAAACTGTTTTTAATAAAAGAGGGCATCAATTTAATTATTATTTCTTACCACTTATTAATTTTTCGACTAATGGCGTCATTATTAATTCCATTGCTAAGCTTAATTTACCGCCCGGAACAACAATAGTGTTCATTGCTGATATAAAAGATCCGTTGATCATCGATAATAAGTATGGAAAATCAATATGTGATAAGCCATTAAAGCGGATTACAATAAAACTTTCATCCTGTGAAGGAATGGCTTGGGCTTCAAATGGATTGGAGGTATCGACTGTCGGAACACGTTGAAAGTTGATATGAGTGCGAGAAAATTGGGGAGTAATGAAATTAATATAATCCCCCATTGAGCGCACCACTGAATCCATCACTGCTTCTCGAGAATGACCCCGTTCTGTCGTGTCACGAATTAATTTCTGAATCCATTCCAAGTTAACAATTGGTACGACCCCAACTAATAGATCAACGTGCTGTGCTACATTATGCTCCGGCGTTACAATACCGCCATGTAGGCCCTCATAAAAAAGAATATCCGTATTGTCGGGCAATGGTTCCCATGGCGTGAAAATTCCCGGCTGCAAGCCATAAGGGACGGCTTCATCGTAGGTATGTAGATATTTTCGACTGCGGCCAGTGCCCGTTTTAGCATAATCAACTAAGGTTTGTTCCAGTAACGAAAAATCATTAGCTTCAGGGCCAAAATAGCTGATATGGCGGCCTTGCTCACGGGCTTTGCGGATGGCCATATCCATTTCAGGTCGCGTATAATGGTGAAAACTATCACCTTCAATTGAAGCAGCGCTGATATTTAATTGATTGAATATTTTACGGAAAGCTACGCTAGTTGAGGTTGTACCAGCACCACTTGAACCAGTGACGGCAATAATTGGGTGTTTTTGCGACATTAATGGAGACTCCCTGTTACGCTTCCACAGGTTGCTCTATCGGTAAAATCGGTGATTAGACAGTGACAGAGTGCTGTGAATAATTACGGGCGAAATTGATCTTTCGGCATAAAATTAACCGATTCATGCAATTCTGACCAGACTAACACAATTTCTCCTGCGGCTAACTGCCGTTTTACATCATTCACTTTCTGTTCGAGCGATTTTTCTTGTGCACCATAATCAGTACCTTCGCGCAAAACAAAACTTTCTATCAAACTTTCTAGCGTATCAGCTGCGATATCTTGCCATGGAATAATCATAATTATTTTTTATCCAAATAAGGAGATAACCATTGTGGAATGCGCTGTTCTAACCACATTTCTGGGCGCTTGAATGTACCACTAACAAATCCCACATGCCCACCATGCTCAGTCATTTGATATTCAATGTTATCAGGTAATAACGCTAAATTAGGTACTACTTCTGGTGCCATAAAAGGATCGTCTTTAGCATGAATAATTAATGTTGGTTTGGTGATTTGTGGTAACCGAGGAAGGGCGCTACAACGGCGATAATAATCATCGGCATCGCAAAAACCATGAATTTTAGCGGTGATCACATCATCAAAATCTCTGATTTTCTTTAATTTCTTTAATTGAATTAAATTAAGCGGTAATGATCCCGGATAACGGACTAATTTGCGCGTTGCATTGCGTTTAAGCCCGTTTAATAAATAGCGTTGATAAAAGCGTGAAACGCCTTTTTCCATTCGCAGGGAACAGGCTTCCAGCATTAATGGTGCAGAAACAACGACGGCAGCATCTAATTCGGCTTGATTGCCTGCTTCCGCTAAATAGCACGCGAGCATATTACCACCGAGTGAATATCCGACAGCCGCAGTTGGCGCTTTACCAAAAGTTTTGGTTAGCCAATGTAAAAAATAGCGCGCATCGCTAGTTTCTCCAGAGTGGTAAATCCGTTGTTGGCGATTTGGCTCTCCACTGCAGCCACGAAAATGCATGATCACCCCCAGCCAGCCATGTTTTTGAGCTGTTTCTAGCATACCGTGTGCGTAAGGGCTGTTAAAACTGCCCTCAAGTCCATGGAAAATGACTAAGCGTGGTTTGTTAATCGCATCAACAGGCGGCTCACTCCATGCGAGATCGATAAAATCGCCATCCGGAAGTTCAAGGCGTTGCCAAACGGGTTTAATGTTTGGCGTCCGTCTAAAAATTCGGGGTAAAAGTGTCTGTAAATGTGGGTTTTTAGCCCAGTTTATCGGGCGAAAATTCTCTGGCATAACATTTTTAATTTAAATTATTAGCGCTCTTGTGAGGCGGATAACATACTGTTATTTTTAAATCATGCAAGCATTGTTTCCCATAGCGTACTTAAGAAAGGGGCAAACACTGTTGATGATATCCGGTTCGCTGATGTTTGATCCGGCCTATTTATTACGCATTTTGCAATGTCATTTATTGCTTTAATAATAGCGGACAGATGACCGCTCTTATCGCGCGCGGTGATGAGCCGCGAAGCTATAATAGCAAATATACCCACATCTTGAGGTATGTCCGGTATATGCACAATAGAATAAGGATTATACATGACTATCGGGCTAATTTTTTCTCTGCTTACGTTTTTATTTATTGCTGCAATTACACCGGGACCGAATAACGTGTTATTAACCTCATCCGCGGCTAATTATGGTTTTCGCCGAACCTTAATGTTACTCGTGGGTATTATGTTAGGAATGCAATCTATTCTGTATTTATCGGCTTTTGGCGTTGCGGCCTTATTATTGATTTATCCCGCGCTGCATTTATTGATGAAAATTGCAGGCAGTGTTTATTTACTGTGGTTAGCGTGGAAAACAGCCAGTGCAAATTATGCTCCAGTTAAAACAGAATCAAATCTATCGCGGCCTGTGACTTGGTATCAGGGCGGATTATTGCAGTTTTTGAATCCTAAAGCATGGTTGATGGGATTAGGCGCAGTGGGTAGTTATAGCTTAGCAGGCGATCAATTCTTTTCATCGATTGTGGTCATGAGCATTGCGATGATCAGTGTAAATTTGGTGGCAGGGTTAATTTGGATGGCAAGTGGTGCATTAATCGGCCGTTTTCTTCGAAGCCGCCAAGCATGGTTTGTTTTTAATATTATGATGGGATTATTTACTGCGCTGTGTGTACCATTAATTTGGCTAGAATAGTGTCGGTGATAGAGAAGGAACCTTATTTATTGTTCCTTCTCTGTTATCACGATATTAGGTTAAATCGGTATTTTTACTGCCAAAGAAATACGTGAAAATAAAGCCACATAAATACGCGATTAATAACCCGATGACATACACGCTCATTGCGGCAAAAACACCACTGGCTGAGGTCATCAATGGAATAGCAACTAAGCCTGATGGACCAAATACGGTATTTAGTCCCATCGGTAGCCCCATCCAAGCAACAAGGCCAATAAAGAATCCCCCTGCTGCACCGCCAAGACAAGCGGTAATAAACGGTTTAACACGCGGTAATGTGACGCCATAAATCAGTGGTTCAGCAATACCTAAGAAACCAGGAATAATTGCCCCGCGAATTTGGTTACGCAGCAACGAATTTTTTTTGGCTTTGACGTATAGAGCGATAGCCGCTCCGACTTGTCCACCGCCAGCCATGGCTAAAATTGGGAACAGTGAGTTAAAGCCTTGAGCATCAACTAAAGCCAGATATACCGGAATAAACCCTTGATGTACACCAAACATAACGGCAATTAAGAATAACCCAGCCAGTATCGCGGTGCCAAACGGGTTACTGTTGAGATGCATAAATAACCATGACATTCCACTGAATAACCAACTACCGATAGGCATAATTGCAACATAGGTTACTGCCCCGACAATCAATAGAGTGAGCGTGGAGGTTAAAATCATGTCGAGATTGCCCGGGATAATTTTTCTGACCTGTTTTTCTACCCATGCTCCGAAAATACAGGCAATTAAAATCCCGATAATATTGCCGCGAGGGTCTATCTCTAAACCAAAAAAGGTGCTCATGCCGGAGAATACGCCACTGGCGATTTCCGGGTTATAGCCCAGCATAAAGATTGAGGCAATAATGGCACCGTTAACGCCACTGCCACCAAAAGCTTTTTGTGCGTTGTAACCGATTAAAATTCCTAGGAAACTAAATAATCCTTTGGCAAAAATCGACATATAGAGGATCAAATGCACAAGATGGCCATGAGCCGCAGGATCGTCGGGTAATCCCTGAGGGTAAACACTTTGCTTGATAAGGGTGGCGATACCTAATAATAATCCTGCGGCAATAAAACCAGGGATCAGTGGTGTAAAAATAGTCGCAAATTTTGATAAGAAACGGTGAACTGCGGTGGTTTGTTTCTGTTTTAGTTGCTGTTTATTGGTTGAAGCTAAAGAGTTTAGATCCTGATTTTGTTCGGTTATTGGCGCATCATCTTGCGAAGCTGTTTCCAATAGTTGATTCATCATTTCAGCCGCGGTTTGAGCTTTTCCTGGGCCTAAGACAATTTGTAATTGTTGGTCGCTTTCAATCACGCCAAGCACGCCGTCAATTTGCTTAATCGCTGCTTTATCAACATATTGTTCATTTTGTAGCGTTAAGCGCAGGCGGGTCATACAGTTACCGCACTGCTTGACGTTATTTGCGCCGCCTATTGCTTGTAAGATCTGCAATAACATTTCATTAGTTATTTTCGCCATGATATTCCTCACCGCGGATGATTGTCGGATTTTACTGTTGGTCTGCGCTGAGCGCTGAGCGAATAAAACCGTGATTATCGGATAGTAAATGTTTCGCTTGTTGTGCATTTAGCCCGGTGAGGATCATGACAATCGCAGTTTTACAGTGGCGTTCACATTGTTGTAAGGCCTGTTCTGCGGTTTCACGATCGCACTCGGTTGCTTCCATAACAATGCGCGTTTGGCGTTCGATCAGCTTGGCATTGGTGGCTTCAACATCGACCATTAAATTACCGAACACTTTGCCCATTTTGATCATGGCACCCGTGGTTATCATATTGAGAACTAATTTTTGTCCGGTGCCTGCTTTCATGCGTGATGAGCCAGTAACAACTTCAGGTCCGACGATAATCGTGAGTGGAATATCGGCTTGTTGTGCCATTGGGCTATCTGGATTACAGCTGATAGCGGCAACGGTTGCCCCCACTGAGCGAGCATAGTCCATCGCGCCTAAAACATAAGGTGTGCGTCCACTTGCAGCGATACCAACTAAAATATCGCGTTGATTAAACCCAATCTTTTCTAAGTCAGCTTGACCCAGCTCGCGGTTATCTTCGGCATTTTCTACAGCACGTAAGATTGCTTGGTGGCCGCCTGCAATGAGACCAATAACTTGTTCATGTGGTGTACCGAAAGTTGGCGGGCATTCACTAGCGTCCAAAATTCCTAAGCGGCCAGATGTGCCTGCACCACTGTAGATTAGTCGTCCGCCTTGGTGAAAAGCCTCTGCAACTTTATCAACCAGTTGGGCGATGTTCGGCAGAATACACTCTACCGCGAGTGGCACTTTTTTATCTTCTTGATTAATCACTTTCAGCATATCCAGCGTTGAAAGTTGATCAATATTCTCACTGGCCGGATTACGACTTTCTGTCACCATTTTGCTCAGATCGATTGCCATTTGTTGCTCCTAATGCGTAATATTGCGGCGATAGTAAGGAATTATTTATTCTTTTAGTGTGACAGTAATCACAACCTTATCTATTCCTTATCGTAAATAATAAGGAATAATTGCACGATAATCATGTGCCAAATTTGAATTATTCTATTGATAAATAATATGTTTAATTAATTAATACCTATTTTAACTGTGGAATAATTTAGTATTTATTTTTAATTGAGGTTATTCATGTCAATTTTGACAGAAATTATTTGGCGCTTACCCCAGTTAGCCGATAATCAGCAAAAAATTGCTGAATATATTATTAACTGCCCTGAAAAAGTTATCGAATTGTCTTCGCTACAATTAGCTGAGCAGATGAATGTTAGCCAATCGGCGATTATTAAATTCAGCCAAAAGATGGGCCTAAAAGGTTTTCCGGCTTTAAAATTAGCGATTAGCGAAGAGCTTGGGCGTAAACAGGCGGTGTTTGATCATCCTCAGGGGGCGCTACATAACCATATTACTAGTGATGATTCGTTGATGGTGATGGCACAAAAGTTGGCGCAGGAAAAAAATTATTCGATTACCGAAACGACCCAGCGAATTTCTTTTAGTCTGTTTGAAAAGATTGTGAGTAAAATTAATGTGGCGCATCGAGTACAAATTGTTGGAATTGGTGGCTCTGGGCTAACAGCCAAAGATTTAGGTTATAAATTACAAAAAATTGGAATTACCACCTTGGTTGAGGCGGATCACCATGTGCAAATTGCAGCGGCTTTAACCCTGAATACGCAGGATGTACAAATTGTTATTTCATTTACTGGGCGTAGAAAAGATATGTGCGCTGCGGCATCGGTGGCCAAAAAACAGGGAGCGACCATTATTGCGATTACACAAAATAAGCAGTCACCTTTGGCGAAAATCGCTGATTACGTTCTAGAAAGTGTGGCTGAAGAAAATGAGTGGCGTAGCTCATCGATATCCTCGCGTACGGCACAAAATACGTTAACCGATTTATTGTTTATGGCGTTATTGCAGCGGCGAGAAGAACTGGCTAAGAATTTGGTAATGAATGCACGATTAACCATCAACAGCCTTGATGACTAGAGCATTGATGATGAATAACTAGCAAGAGATTAATTTAATTGGTATCGGTTAGGATGAATTTTCGATTAAAAATACCATCCCTAGATAAGCTCATAGGGATGGTTCGATTATGTGTAAAATGAACGTGGAATATTAAATTGACGTCTCGTTTAATTGATTAGTCATTGATTCCAGCTGTTCTTGAAGCTCCATCCATTCCATTTCAACGTCGTCTAGAGCAGATTTTATTTCTGTCTGCTGCTTCAAACACTCAGTTAACAAGGTTTTATTGCCGGCTTCATAAATTGAGCTATCGGCCAGTTTAGCCTCGCATTCTGCCAATTGCTGAGTATATTTTTCCATCTGCTTTTCCAGCGATGTCAGTTTTTTTCTGATAGGTTGAGTCTGCTGACGAAATTCAGCTTCGCGTCTTTTTTGCTCTTTTCTATCTTGAGCCGTAACGGTTGCCGTGGTGGCGACTTTATCTTTGTCTTGTTCATCACGGGCTTGTTGTTGTTCTAATTTATTCTGTTCGGCCAGCCATTGCTGGTAATCCTCCAGATCGCCATCAAACGGTTCTACCATGCCGCCATGCACTAGATACAGTTCATCCGTGGTTGAACGCAATAAATGTCTATCATGCGAGACCACCACTAACGCGCCATCAAAATCAATTAATGCCTCGGTTAATGCTTGGCGCATATCCAGATCAAGATGGTTAGTTGGCTCATCGAGCAATAATAAATTCGGGCGTTGCCAAACCAGTAAAGCTAAGACTAAACGAGCTTTCTCTCCGCCAGAAAAACGTCCACTGGCATCATTGATAAGATCGCCCTGAAAGCCAAATCCGCCAAGATAATCTCGTAATTTTTGCTCAGTTTCTTGGGGGGCAATCCGAGCCAAATGTTGCAGGGGCGATTCATCGGCCCGTAAAAATTCTAATTGATGCTGAGCGAAGTAACCGAGCTTAATTCCTTTAGCTAGCGAAATAACCCCATGAAGAGGTTGTAGATCGCCCGCCAGTAATTTAATTAAGGTAGATTTACCGGCACCATTTCGCCCCAGCAGTCCAATCCGTGAACCCGGCACTAAATTCAGTTTAATTGAATTAAGAATGGTTTTATCACCGTATCCTGCGCTGACTTTTTCCATTTTAAGTAAGGGATTTGGCAGGCTTTCGGGCTTACGGAATGAAAAATGGAACGGATTATCAACATGAGCTGGTGATACCATTTCCATTTTTTCTAACATTTTGATCCGGCTCTGCGCTTGCTTGGCCTTAGTCGCCTGTGCACGGAAGCGGTCAATATAATGTTGCAAATGTGCCGCTCGAACTTGTTGGCTCTCAAACAGCGCCTGTTGCTGGGCTAATTTGGTTGCTCGTTGACGCTCAAATGAGGAATAATTTCCGGTATATTCAAACATCGATTCTTGTTCAATATGCAGGACTTTATCGATAATTGGGTCTAAAAAGTCTCTATCATGCGAGATCAGGATCAGCGTTCCCGGGTAACTCTTCAGCCATTTTTCTAACCAAATAACCGCATCTAAATCTAAGTGGTTAGTTGGTTCGTCCAATAACAGTAAATCAGAGCGACATAATAAAGCTTGGGCGAGGTTAAGGCGCATACGCCAGCCTCCCGAGAATGCTTTTACCGGTTCTAATAATTGGTTTTGTGAAAAGCCTAGCCCATGCAATAAGCTCGAAGCACGGGAGCGAACCGTCCATGCATCAATAGCATCTAACTGTCCGTGTAGAACCGCGATAGCATGGCCATCATTGCGTTCATTGGCTTCACGTAAATTTTGTTCTAACTGACGATATTCTCTATCTCCATCAATAACATATTCAATGGCAGGAACATCTAATGCTGGCGTTTCTTGGTTAACCCAAGCTAGCGCCCATGAGCTAGGATAGCTGAATGTGCCTGCTTCAGCTTGAAGTTCACCCTTTAATAAGGCGAGCAGTGTTGATTTTCCACAACCATTTTTACCCACTAGTCCTACTTTTTGACCGGGGTTAATCGTGGCAGATGCATTATCCAGTAGGACACGCACACCACGGCGAATTTGTAATGAAGAGAAGACAATCATAGGAGCCGTTTATTTAGATATATGTTAAATTACATACTCATCATACTTCAAATTGCAGACGTATTGTAACCGTTGAAACCACTTTCTGATATCGATAATGACTAAGTTATTCAATAACTAACCTATAAATGAATTACGATATTTCGGTTTGTAGCTTTCCCGCACTTTGAACTATTCAAGGTATAGGGTTTAAAAATCACCCACCGTTTTGCTGGCAGCATGGTAACGGAAATTCGCCCGTCTGACACGCCTTTGAGGAAGCAAAAATGTCACAACCACCAAAAGTTTTAATATTATACGCCCATCCAGAGCCTTATCATTCGGTAGCTAACCGTACTTTATTAGCCGCAATTAGTGATCTTGAGCATGTCACTATTCATGATCTTTATGGCGCGTATCCAGATAATTTTATTGATGTGACTCGAGAGCAACAGCGGCTTTGTGAACATCAATTTATTGTTTTTCAGCACCCTTTGTACACCTATAGCTGCCCTTCATTATTAAAAGAGTGGTTTGACCGCGTTCTTACTCGGCGTTTTGCGGCAGATATTGGCGAACAAAGACTAAAGGGTAAATATTGGCGTTCGGTGATAACCACCGGTGAACCTAAGGAAGCTTATCAGCCCGATGGTTATAATCGCTTTGCTATCAATGAATTACTGCGTCCGTTTGAATTAACGGCAGCTATGTGTGAAATGCAGTGGCTAGAACCGATTGTTATTTATGCTGCGCGTCAACAATCAAAAGAGGGCTTTGATGGCTACTGCGATGCGTATCGGCGCTGGCTACAACACCCCCTCGATGCAGGAGGTGTGTCCTAATGGGAGAATTAAATTTAGTCGACTCAATTATTATTTTTTTATGTGCTGGGGTCATCATGGTTCCCATCGCCCAGAAAATTCGTCTGGGTGCTGTTCTTGGTTATTTATTGGCCGGGATTTTGATTGGTCCTTTTGTACTAGGTTTTATCCATAACGTTGACGATATTCTGCATTTTTCTGAGTTAGGTGTAGTTTTCTTGATGTTTTTGATTGGATTAGAACTCAAGCCAGCCAAGTTATGGGCTTTACGACATTCTATTTTTGGCGTTGGGGCTGGGCAGGTTATCATTACCGCCAGCATCATGAGCGGATTATTGATATTAGCGGATTTTTCTTGGCAGTCGGCAATTGTTGGTGGTTTAGGTATGGCAATGTCATCCACGGCGATGGCATTGCAATTGATGGATGAAAAAGGGATGTCCGATAAAGAAAGTGGGCAGCTCGGTTTCTCCGTTTTGTTATTTCAAGATATGGCGGTGATCCCTATCTTGGCTGTAATCCCGTTATTAGCCGGTGAAACAGGTTCTAGCGATTGGTATCGAATCGGGCTGAAAGTTGTCGCATTTGGTGGATTATGGTTTGTTGGGCGCTATTTATTACGCCCACTGTTTAGATTAGCGGCTAAATCTGGCGTGCATGAAATTTTTACCGCAGCTTCTCTGTTGGTCGTGTTGGGATCTGCAATGGTTATGGAAAGCCTTGGTTTTTCTATGGCGTTAGGTACCTTTATCGCAGGTGTGATGTTAGCGGATACCGAATTCCGTCATGAGTTAGAAATCACGATTGAACCGTTTAAAGGGCTGCTGCTCGGGTTATTTTTTATCTCAGTAGGGATGTCACTTAATTTAAGTGTATTGTGGCAGTATTTGCCACAAGTCTTACTGGGCGTAGTGATTTTAGTTGCGGTTAAGGCTCTGGTACTGTACGCCCTCGGCATGATGGCTCAATTACGCAGTGGAGCTCGTTTGCAGTTCTCTGGTGTGCTCAGCCAAGGGGGAGAATTTGCTTTCGTCGTATTTTCTGCCGCGTTTGGTAGCCAAGTAATTAGTGGTCAGCAAATGGATCTGTTGCTCGTGGTGGTGACTATTTCGATGATGACGACGCCACTTGTGATGCAGCTGATAGATGCGATTCTCAATCGCCGATATAATCGACAAAGCACATCAGATGAACAACCGTATGTTGAAGATAATAATCCGAATGTTATTTTAGTCGGTTTTGGCCGTATGGGGCAGGTTATCGGTCGCTTATTGATGGCGAATAAAGTCAAAATCACGGTATTGGAGCAGGATGTTTCTGCGATAACCACCATGCGTCGTTATGGCTATCGCGTCTATTATGGTGATGCACGGGATTTACAATTACTGCGTGCTGCGGGTGCTGAAAATGCTAAGTCTATCGTAATAACCAGTGATGTCCCTGAAGAAGTGATCGAAATTGTTGAGCTTTGTCAGGTACATTTCCCTCATCTGCATATTATTGCACGGGCTAAAGGCCGGGTTGAGGCACATGAATTATTGCAGCGTGGGGTGACTGATTTTAGCCGTGAAACATTTTCTAGCGCATTAGAGCTGGGCAGTAAAGCGTTAGTTAGTACGGGAATGCATCCACATCAAGCTTATCGTGCTAAGCAACATTTCCGCCGTTTGGACATGCAGGGACTGCGCGAAATTATTCCTGAAAGTGAAGGTGAAGTGAATCGTGTGTCACGGATTAAAGAGGCGCGAAGAGAGCTCAATGAATTGTTTGAGAAAGAGCTAAAAAGAGAACGCCGACAACCTCAGGGTTGGAATGAAGACAAATAAAAGGTCATGAATTGATGCCTACAATACGTAAACGGTTTATTGCCGGGGCCGTGTGCCCACAATGCAAATTACAAGATACCTTGATGATGTGGCGTGAAAATAAGGTTGATGTCGTTGAATGTGTTGAGTGTGGACATCAACAACGTCAAGCTGATGAAGCACAATCCGGAAAGATAAAAAAATCTGAGCAAATTATTGGATTGTTTACACCGGAATAATGCATATTTTTGTCAATTCTCAATACAGATGTTTTGTTTTCCGGTACAATCTTGGAAATTTTTCGCCCCACGGGTATGTAGGAGATGTCATGAAAGTAGCAAAAGACTTGGTAGTTAGCTTGGCTTATCAAGTAAGAACAGAAGACGGTGTGTTAGTTGATGAGTCGCCGGCAAATGCGCCACTCGACTATTTACATGGCCGTGGTTCTTTGATCTCAGGTTTAGAGAAAGCATTAGAAGGCCGTGAAGCGGGCGAACGTTTCGACGTTGAAGTTGCTTCTGATGATGCATATGGCCAGTATGATGACAATCTGGTTCAACGTGTACCTAAAGATGTATTCATGGGCGTTGAAGAACTTGAAGTCGGTATGCGCTTTTTAGCTGATACTGATATGGGCCCAGTTCCTGTTGAAATTACAGGCGTTGAAGGCGATGAAGTTATCGTTGATGGTAACCATATGCTGGCAGGCCAAAACTTAAAATTCAACGTTGAAATCATGGCTATCCGTGAAGCAACTGAAGAAGAATTGGCTCACGGTCATGCACACGGTGCAAACGGCCATGATCATGGTCACGACCATGACCACGAAGGTGGTTGCTGTGGCGGTGGTCATCACGAGCATGAAGAAAGCGGCTGCTGCGGCGGTGGCGAAGGTAAAGGCCAAGGCCACGGCGGTTGTGGTTGCCACTAATTTACCTGCCATAGCTAAGTTTTTGCTTTAAATTATTATGGCGAACGATTCATTTGTATCGTTATATGTTGATTTATAAGTAATAAGCTCAGTTATTAATTAAAGGCCTAAACATATGTTCAGGCCTTTAATTTATTTGCGCCAAGCAATAACTTTTATCAATTTGGCATCATATTATTTTCTGTTGCGATACCTTCCGGCAGATTAATAATGCGGAGGTGGGGTTTCTTCTTCTGGGCGTGCAAGGTTCGATGCTTGTGAGGCTTTCAGTCGTTCAGTCACTAAGCGTAAATGTTCTTGCATCCGGCCTAATGTTAACTGTTGTTCAGTCACTATCTGATTAAGCTCCTCAATCGTAATTTCTTGGAACGCAACTTTACTTTCGAGCTCTTCTAATCGTTGTTCATATTGCTGTAAATCCATTGTTTTCCCCTTTTAAAATACTTTCTGCATAATTTCCGCATAAATTTGTGGCTATTTTAACTAAACATTACAAATCAACAGATAAGTTTTATTTAAAAGCATAGGCGTTGAAACCTCTTTTTGTTACTGTTGTCCAATTGATGATTTTAACATTAGCTATTAACTCATTTATTCAAAGTGTAAATTGCACCGATAAAAGTGCAAACCGCACAGAGAGTTATTTTTTACTATGCTAGAGTATTGTGGCGAATATGCCTGTTATCAATTGAGTTACCGTAAAATGAGTAATATGTGATATTAGCAATACATGAGCCATTACATTATTTTGCACTCTTGGCATTGAGCCGCAGAATTGCTGGGTAAGCTTAGCAGAATGTAGTCGTTGGCTCTGCTGATTTATGGTATCTCGGATAATTAAGGGCATAGCAGACAATATAAATATTGGAGATTAGGATGAAATCACTGTTTAAAGCCACCCTGTTGGCAACAACCTTAGCAATGACACTGGGTGCTCCTCAGGTTATGGCTGCTGAAACTAAAGCAGATGCCCAAGGAACGGCTGTATTTAAAAATTCCGCAGAGCGTAACGCTTATGCATTGGGCGCATCATTAGGCCGCTACATGGAAAATTCGTTGAATGAACAACAATCCATTGGCATTAACCTGGATAAAGCACAATTGCTGGCGGGTGTTCAGGATGCTTTCAATAATAAAAGCAAAATGAGCGATGAAGAAGTCGAAAAAACATTGCGTGAATTTGAAGGCCAAGTAAAAGCAGCCGCTGAGAAGAAAATCAGTGAAGAATCTACTGCTAACGCTAAAAAAGGCGATGAATATCGTGCGAAATACGCCAAAGAGAAAGGCGTAGAAAAAACTAAAAGTGGTCTGCTGTATAAAATCGAAAAAGATGGCAATGGCGCTAAACCTACAGATAAAGATACCGTGGTTGTTCACTATAAAGGATCTTTGATTGACGGCACTGAGTTTGATAGCTCATACGCACGAAAAGAACCGCTAACTATTCCTTTAAATTCAGTAATTAAAGGCTGGACCGAAGGTATGCAGCATCTGAAAAAAGGTGGCAAAATGCAGTTAGTCATTCCACCTGAATTAGCTTATGGTGAAGCCGGTGTGCCTGGTATTCCCGCTAATTCAACGCTGATTTTTGATGTTGAATTATTAGATATTAAACCTGCCGGTAAATAATCAGTTGGTGGTTGAATCAGCGAGAGTTTAGTCAATTCTGTACTTACGCTGAGCACTGATTGAATAAGGTCTAGATTTAGATTGAATCGAGGCCACTAAAAATTAACCGAGCTTTTGAGCTCGGTTTTTTGTTATTTAGTCTAAATAGCCAGCCTAAGATAAACCGCTTTTACATTCGCGTTATTTTAAAATTAAGTTAGCACAAACATTAATCAAATTAATAGCATATTAACCATATATTAACCATATATTAACCACATAGTAATCAGGCTACTAACCTAGTTAGAAATAAATACCTTGCCAATATCTAGACTAATTAATTATTGATCAGGAATAATTATTCTTAAGTAAAAGACGAAAAATTTGTTATTTTATTTAAAGTTTGTGATAAAACAGACTCTCTTGCGAGCAACTGCTTGACGTCGGCGCAGGGGAGTTTTAACGTCACAGGTAACTATTTTTAGCGCTTATCATCACTCACGACTATTGTTCATGGTTAAATAGACGCCATCCCCAAGTCATTTAATGGTAGAAGTAAAAAGTGCCTAGCCGAAACTATCAGAATTTAAAATATGAGTTAATTCAGATAAATAAATATCGCTAACACCTTTGCCATTGGAAAAATAACGGGAAATAATGGCTTTAGAATAATTAAGCAACTCGATAATAGCCTTGATGATACTTTTTACACTTGAAGGATGGTGTATTGAATGTCAAATTCATTATTAAGCAGTGACCACCACGATATTAATTTACTTGATAATCAGCCTTTTACTGAGACTGACCGCGATATACTTAAATCTTATGAAGCGGCAGTTGATGGCTTAGCTATGCTAATTGGCGCGCACTGTGAAATTGTTCTTCACTCTTTAGAAGACCTCAATTATTCAGCTGTTCGTATTGCTAATGGACAGCATACGGGCCGCAAAATCGGTTCACCGATTACCGATCTGGCATTACGTACATTGCATGATATGGCCGATGATAAATCTAGCGTATCAAAAGCGTATTTCACCAAGGCTAAAAGTGGTGATTTAATGAAATCGATGACTATCGCTATTCGTAATCGTCAGCAGCGAGTTATTGGTTTGCTCTGTATTAATATGAACTTGGATGTGCCGTTCTCTGAGATTATTAAAACATTTATTCCTGAAGAGACACATGAAATAAATTCTGATGTGAACTTTGCTTCATCGGTGGATGATCTCGTTGCACAGACGTTAGAATATACAATTGAAGAAGTAAATCTCGATCGTTCTGTATCAAATAATGCCAAAAATAAACAAGTGGTATTAAATCTGTACGAAAAAGGTATTTTTGATATTAAAGATGCGATTAACCAAGTTGCAGATAGACTAAATATCTCCAAACATACGGTGTATTTGTATATTCGCCAATTCAAGAGTGACGAATGAGTAACCCAGCAATATTGAATTATTGTTTAATGGTAACAGGGCCGGCTTACGGCACTCAGCAGGCATCGAGCGCTTACCAATTTGCACAGGCATTGCTTGCTGAAGGCCATCAGTTAAAAACAATCTTTTTTTATCAAGATGGTGTCTATAATGCCAATAGATTGACATCGCCCGCCAGTGACGAATTTAATTTGGTCGCTGCATGGCAGCAACTTTCTGCCCTTTCGGGATGTGAATTACATATTTGTGTCGCTGCTGCTTTGCGTCGTGGGATCATTAATCATCAACAAGCCGCTGAATTAGGCGAATCCGCATATAATTTGGCCGATAAATTTATTATGAGCGGTTTAGGGACGTTAGCAGAAGCAATGTTAACATGTGACCGTGTTATTCGTTTTTGAGGTATAGGGTGAAAAAAATAGCTTTTGTTTTTACAACCATGCCTCATGGGCAATCGCATGGACGTGAAGGATTAGACGCACTGTTAGCGACATCTGCATTAACGGATAATATCGCTGTTTTCTTTCTTTCTGATGGTGTTTGCCAACTACTAAAACATCAGCAGCCCGCCCTGATACACAGCCGTGATTATATTTCGACTTTTAAGATATTGCCTTTGTACGATATTGAACAATGCTATATTTGCCATGAAGATTTGGTGGCGAGAGGCTTATCCTCAGAGAATGAATTAATTATTGATGCTGAAATTATATCTGCTGAGAAGATAGGTCAAAAATTAGCTCAGTTTGATATTGTGCTTAAATTTTGACCTGACTTGTAGTAGGATCACATTTATGCTTTATACAATCGCATCGTCACCTTTTAATTGTGATTTGGCAGCAATAGTTAGTTTGCTGACGCCTGAGGATGAAGTTTTATTGATTCAGGATGGTGTATTAGCGGCAACTAATGCAGGATATTATCTGGCAATGTTACAAAAAAAAGGCGTCAATATATTTGCATTAAAAGATGATGTAGAGGCTAGAGGGTTACAAACAGTACTATCTACCGACGTTCCTCAGCTCACATATCAACAGTTTGTTCTGCTTACGGTGAAACATTCTCAGCATTTTGCATGGTAATTGCAGCAAAAGCTGTATATTTCTTGACACCTGAGCCAGTCGGCAATAAAATTTCGCGTCCTCGTGTATTGTCATCTTGGCAAACGAGGCCAAAATCCGTGTTTACGAAGCAAAAAAACCAGGAGCTTTTTTAATAATGGCAACTATTAATCAGCTGGTTCGCAAATCCCGTAGTTCGAAAGTTGCAAAAAGCAACGTTCCAGCTCTGGAAGCGTGCCCGCAAAAACGTGGTGTATGTACTCGCGTATATACTACTACACCAAAAAAACCAAACTCAGCACTGCGTAAAGTATGTCGTGTTCGTTTAACTAATGGTTACGAAGTTTCTTCTTACATCGGTGGTGAAGGCCACAACTTGCAAGAGCACTCCGTAATTCTGATCCGTGGTGGTCGTGTTAAAGACTTACCAGGTGTGCGTTATCACACCGTTCGCGGCGCACTCGACTGTTCAGGTGTTAAAGACCGCAGACAAGGTCGTTCTAAATACGGCGCTAAAAGACCTAAGGCTTAATGGATTCCGTTAAGTAAGGCCAAACATTTTTAATTTCAATGTCATAATAAACTCGTAGAGTTTTGGACAAACCTGAATTAACAACGGAGTATTTCCATGCCACGTCGTCGTGTAATTGGTCAACGTAAAATTCTTCCAGATCCTAAGTTCGGATCAGAATTACTGGCTAAATTTGTAAATATCCTGATGGTAGACGGTAAAAAATCTACTGCAGAAGCTATCGTGTATAACGCGCTTGAGACCCTGGCTCAGCGTTCTGGTAAAACTGAACTTGATGCATTCGAACTCGCGCTTGATAACGTGCGTCCGACTGTAGAAGTTAAATCTCGCCGTGTAGGTGGGTCTACTTACCAAGTACCAGTTGAAGTTCGTCCGGTTCGTCGTAATGCTCTGGCAATGCGTTGGATCGTTGAAGCTGCTCGTAAACGCGGTGATAAGTCAATGGCTCTGCGCCTGGCAAACGAATTATCGGATGCGGCTGAAAACAAAGGCACTGCTGTTAAGAAACGTGAAGACGTTCACCGTATGGCAGAAGCTAACAAGGCGTTCGCACACTACCGTTGGTAATCCCTTCGATAGTTATATTTCTCAGGGTAGCAATTTGCTACCCTTCATAAGAATCGAACGTCCACGAGAGAGGAAAAAATGGCTCGTCAAACACCCATTTCACGTTACCGTAATATCGGTATCAGTGCACATATCGACGCCGGTAAAACCACTACTACAGAACGTATCCTGTTCTATACTGGTGTAAACCATAAAATCGGTGAGACTCACGAAGGTTCTGCAACTATGGACTGGATGGAGCAGGAGCAAGAACGTGGTATTACTATCACTTCAGCTGCAACTACTGCATTCTGGTCAGGTATGGCAAAACAGTTCGAGCCACATCGTGTAAACATCATCGACACCCCAGGACACGTTGACTTCACAATCGAAGTAGAACGTTCTATGCGTGTTCTTGATGGTGCGGTAATGGTTTACTGCGCGGTTGGTGGTGTTCAGCCACAGTCTGAAACCGTATGGCGTCAGGCTAACAAATATAAAGTACCACGTATCGCGTTCGTTAATAAAATGGACCGTATGGGTGCTAACTTCTTGAAAGTTGTTGAGCAGCTTAAAACTCGCTTAGCAGCTAACCCAGTTCCACTCCAATTAGCTATTGGCGCTGAAGAAGCATTCACAGGTGTTGTTGACCTGGTTAAAATGAAAGCTATTCAGTGGAGTGAAGAAGATCAGGGCGTTACCTTTGTCTACGAAGATATTCCTGCAGAACTGCAAGAATTAGCAGACAAATGGCACAGCAACTTGGTTGAATCTGCAGCAGAAGCATCAGAAGAACTGATGGAAAAATATCTGGGCGGTGAAGACCTGACTGAAGCTGAAATTAAAGAAGGCTTACGTCAACGCGTTCTGAACAACGAAATCATCCTGGTTACCTGTGGTTCTGCATTTAAGAACAAAGGTGTTCAGGCGATGCTGGATGCTGTTATTGAATATTTACCATCTCCAATCGAAGTACCTGCAATCAAAGGTATTTTAGATGACGGTAAAGATACTCCAGCAGAACGTCATCCTAGCGATGAAGAACCATTTGCATCACTTGCGTTTAAAATCGCAACTGACCCATTTGTTGGTAACTTAACATTCTTCCGTGTTTATTCTGGTGTGGTTAACTCCGGTGATACCGTATTCAACCCAGTTAAATCTAAGAAAGAACGTTTTGGTCGTATCGTTCAGATGCATGCTAACAAACGTGAAGAGATTAAAGAAGTTCGCGCTGGTGACATCGCGGCAGCTATCGGTCTGAAAGACGTAACTACAGGTGATACTCTTTGTGCTGTTGATGCACCAATCATCTTAGAACGTATGGAATTCCCAGAGCCAGTAATCTCTGTAGCAATTGAACCAAAAACTAAAGCTGACCAAGAAAAAATGGGTATCGCATTGGGCCGTTTGGCGCAAGAAGATCCATCTTTCCGTGTGTCAACTGACGAAGAAACTGGCCAAACTATCATCGCAGGTATGGGTGAACTTCACCTGGATGTATTGGTTGACCGTATGCGTCGTGAGTTTAAAGTTGAAGCTAACGTTGGTAAACCTCAGGTTGCATACCGTGAAGCTATCCGCGACATCGTTAAAGATGTTGAAGGTAAGCATGCGAAACAGTCTGGTGGTCGCGGTCAGTATGGTCATGTTATTATCGACATGTACCCACTGGAAGCTGGTACTAACGAGAAAGGCTACGAATTCGTTAACGAAATCAAAGGTGGTGTAATTCCTGGTGAATACATCCCTGCAGTTGACAAGGGTATCCAAGAGCAGCTTAAATCAGGCCCACTGGCTGGTTACCCAGTAGTAGACCTAGGTGTTCGTTTGCACTTCGGTTCTTACCATGATGTCGACTCCTCTGAGTTGGCGTTTAAATTGGCTGCATCACTTGCGTTCAAGGAAGGCTTCAAACGAGCTCGTCCAGTACTGCTTGAGCCAATCATGAAAGTTGAGGTGGAAACACCAGAAGACTACATGGGTGATGTAATTGGTGACTTGAACCGTCGTCGCGGCATGATTGAAGGTATGGATGATATCCCTACTGGTAAAATCGTTCGCGCACAAGTACCATTGTCTGAAATGTTTGGTTATGCAACTGACCTGCGTTCACAGACCCAAGGCCGTGCTTCTTACTCTATGGAGTTCTTGAAGTACAACGAAGCGCCAAACAACGTAGCTCAAGCTGTTATTGAAGCGCGTAATGCTAGATAATCGATTTTTATCGGTTTAACTATTTAATTTGGTTCCTTCTTCATAGTGAAGAGGGAACTCTATAAGGAATAGAGTCGTGTCTAAAGAAAAATTTGAACGTTCAAAACCGCACGTTAACGTTGGTACAATCGGCCACGTTGACCATGGTAAAACAACTCTGACTGCAGCTATCTCAACTGTATTAGCTAAAACCTACGGCGGTAACGCTCGTGCATTCGATCAAATCGATAACGCACCAGAAGAGAAAGCACGTGGTATCACCATCTCTACTTCTCACGTAGAATACGATACTCCGTCACGCCACTATGCACACGTAGACTGCCCAGGACACGCCGATTATGTTAAAAACATGATCACCGGTGCTGCTCAGATGGACGGTGCAATTCTGGTTGTTGCTGCGACTGATGGCCCTATGCCACAGACTCGTGAGCACATCCTGTTAGGTCGTCAGGTTGGCGTTCCATACATCATCGTTTTCCTGAACAAATGTGACATGGTAGACGACGAAGAGCTGTTAGAACTGGTTGAAATGGAAGTACGTGAGCTGCTGTCTCAGTACGATTTCCCAGGCGATGACACTCCAGTAATCCGTGGTTCAGCGCTGAAAGCACTGGAAGGCGAAGCTGAGTGGGAAGCTAAAATTGTTGAACTGGCAGAAGCACTGGATTCTTATATCCCAGAACCAGAGCGTGACATTGATAAGCCATTCCTGTTACCAATCGAAGACGTATTCTCAATCTCAGGCCGTGGTACAGTTGTTACTGGTCGTGTTGAGCGTGGTATCGTTAAAGTTGGTGAAGAAGTTGAAATCGTTGGTATCAAAGATACCGTGAAAACAACTTGTACTGGCGTTGAAATGTTCCGTAAACTGCTGGACGAAGGCCGTGCTGGTGAGAACGTTGGTGTTCTGCTGCGTGGTACTAAGCGTGATGATATCGAACGTGGTCAAGTCTTGGCTAAACCAGGTTCAATCACTCCACATACAACTTTCGAATCAGAAGTTTATATCCTGAGCAAAGATGAAGGTGGCCGTCATACTCCATTCTTCAAAGGTTACCGTCCACAGTTCTACTTCCGTACAACTGACGTAACCGGTACTATCGAACTGCCAGAAGGCGTTGAGATGGTAATGCCAGGTGATAACATCCAAATGATCGTTACCCTGATCCACCCAATCGCAATGGACGCAGGTCTGCGTTTTGCGATCCGTGAAGGTGGCCGTACTGTAGGTGCGGGTGTTGTTGCTAGCATCATCAAGTAATAGCATTTTAGTATAATAAAAAGGGCATCATATGATGCCCTTTTTATACGTTGTAAAATTAAGAACCTATCTCATCAATAGTTGGCTAATTATTGGTGAGATAGGCTCTGAAATAATAAAAAAACAGTGCATTTTTTATCCTTTAGGTGGAATTTTAATTTAATTAAAATGAGACAAAGGGACAATTAATGACTTTCCTGTATAAATACTTTATCCAGGATCATGAGATTTAATAAGGTTTTGCTCTTAATTTATGGTATATTTTATCGTTGCCAGCCATCAGGAATTATTTCTGATGCTAACGGTGAATAGATAACAGAGCATGCTGGAATTTGCCTGCGGAATTTGATAAGTGTCTGCTGTATTGCGGGCAGGCCAATAGTCTTATACCTCGCAGGACCTACCGAGTATCCATCTTTGGGTTTGCAGTAAACTCGGTCTCCCTAGTATCATAGAGAGAATATTGGCATATTCTATTGGTTCGGTTTGTTTTGCTTCAGTGAGACAAGCTGACTTTATACATACTTCATAGTGGCAGGTTGATTTTATGAGTGCGAATAGCGAAGCTCAAGGAAGTGGACGTGGCATTGACATCACAAAGTGGATTGTTGTTGCTGTCCTGTTAGTCGTTGCTATAGTGGGTAACTATTACTTCCGACAATATAATCTTGCTCTACGTGCGATAGCGGTCGTAGCCGTCGTAGCTGTTGCTGGCGCTATTGCATTGTGGACAACAAAAGGCAAAGCAACTTTAGCTTTCGCGCGTGAAGCACGTACAGAAATGCGTAAAGTTATTTGGCCAACTCGCCAGGAAGCCTTACAGACAACATTAATTGTTGCTGTAGTCACCGCAATAATGGCACTGATCCTATGGGGATTAGATGGTATTCTGGTGCGTTTAGTTTCATTCCTTACAAGCCTGAGGTTCTTCTAAGATGTCAGATTCACCTAAAAAGCGTTGGTATGTGATTCAGGCTTTCTCTGGTTTTGAAGGTCGTGTTGCTCAGTCACTGCGCGAACATATCAAATTACATAACATGGAAGAGTCATTTGGCGAAGTTATGGTTCCTACGGAAGAAGTGGTTGAAATTCGTAGCGGTCAACGTCGTAAAAGTGAACGTAAATTTTTCCCTGGTTATGTATTAGTTCAAATGGTGATGAATGATGAATCATGGCATTTGGTACGTAGCGTACCTCGCGTCATGGGCTTCATTGGTGGTACATCAGATCGCCCAGCACCAATTAGTGATAAAGAAGTTGATGCGATTATGAATCGCTTACAACAAGCTGGTGATAAACCACGTCCGAAAACATTGTTTGAACCAGGTGAAATGGTACGTGTTAGTGACGGTCCATTTGCCGACTTCAATGGGGTTGTTGAAGAAGTGGATTATGAGAAAAGCCGCTTGAAAGTTTCGGTTTCTATCTTTGGTCGCGCAACTCCAGTTGAATTAGATTTTAGTCAGGTCGAAAAAGGCTAATATAGCTCTTCCGATCACTGGCTTGCAAAAGGCGGGAAATTATACTACAATTTCGCGCCTTTTGTTTTTAGTGCTTTGTTCAAAAATGAACGAGGCGTATATTACGGGGAGCCTTTAATTAGGCGTTATCACCCATCTAGAGGAAATTTTTCATGGCTAAGAAAGTACAAGCCTACGTTAAGCTGCAAGTTGCAGCTGGTATGGCAAACCCAAGTCCACCGGTTGGTCCAGCACTGGGTCAGCAAGGTGTTAACATCATGGAATTCTGTAAAGCGTTCAACGCAAAAACAGAAAGCCTAGAGAAAGGTCTGCCAACTCCAGTTGTTATTACTGTATATTCAGACCGTTCTTTCACTTTCGTTACTAAAACCCCTCCTGCAGCCGTACTGCTGAAAAAAGCAGCTGGCGTTAAGTCTGGTTCAGGTAAGCCTAACAAAGACAAAGTAGGGAAAGTAACCAAAGCTCAGGTTCGCGAAATCGCAGAAACTAAAGCTGCGGACATGACGGGTGCTGACATTGACGCTATGATGCGTTCAATCGAAGGTACTGCTCGTTCCATGGGCCTGGTAGTGGAGGATTAATCAATGGCTAAACTGAATAAGCGCATGCGCAATATCCGTGAAAAAGTTGATGCAACTAAACTGTATGACATCAATGAAGCTATTACTCTGCTGAAAGAATTAGCGACTGCTAAATTCGTAGAAAGCGTTGATGTTGCTGTTAACCTTGGCATCGATGCTCGTAAATCAGATCAGAACGTTCGTGGTGCGACTGTACTGCCACACGGTACTGGCCGTTCAGTTCGCGTAGCTGTGTTCACACAGGGCGCAAACGCTGAAGCTGCTAAAGCTGCTGGCGCTGAACTGGTGGGTATGGAAGATCTGGCTGACGCAATCAAAAAAGGCGAAATGAATTTCGACGTTGTTATTGCTTCTCCTGATGCAATGCGCGTTGTTGGCCAATTAGGTCAAATTCTGGGCCCACGTGGCCTGATGCCAAACCCTAAAGTTGGTACTGTAACTCCTAACGTTGCTGAAGCAGTTCAAAATGCTAAAGCAGGTCAGATTCGTTACCGTAACGACAAAAATGGTATTATCCACACTACCATTGGTAAAGCTAACTTTGATGCAGACAAATTGAAAGAAAACCTGGAATCTCTGCTGGTTGCGCTGAAAAAAGCAAAACCTTCAACAGCGAAAGGTGTTTACATCAAGAAAGTTAGCCTGTCTACCACTATGGGAGCGGGTGTAGCAATCGACCAATCTGGTCTGTCTGCTGCAGTTTAATTCTATTTAAAGAATTAGACTTTACCTTTGCGTCAGATTTGTATAAAATCTGACGCCCAGTTTATGTGATTTATTTCAGATTCTATTTATTTTAGATTCGATTTATTTCAGATAAGCAACAGAATTTCCGGTTGGAGTCTGGCCTTTTCCAGACCCCGTCCAAGACCGCAGGTGTATCTAATTACTTAATCATCCTGCGTAGACGGTGACAGAGCCACCAAGAATTTTATTCTGGATTCTGCTCACCGTGTTTTAGCGCTCAGGCACAATTCCGTGTACTGAGTGATGTGAGTCCCCGGGTTTACCCGGTTAATCCAGGAGCAAGAAGCTAATGGCACTAAATCTTCAAGACAAACAAGCGATTGTTGCTGAAGTCAACGAAGTAGCCAAAGGCGCGCTTTCTGCAGTTGTCGCGGATTCTCGCGGTGTGACTGTAGGCAAAATGACTGAACTGCGTAAAGCAGGTCGCGAAGCTGGCGTTTATATTCGTGTTGTTCGTAACACGTTAATCCGTCGTGCTGTTGAAGGTACTGCTTATGAGTGCCTGAAAGACGTGTTTATCGGTCCAACCTTGATTGCTTTCTCTAACGAACATCCGGGCGCTGCTGCTCGTCTGTTCAAAGACTTCGCGAAAGCGAATCCAGCATTCGAGATTAAAGCTGCGGCCTTTGAAGGTGAATTTATCCAGGCTACCGATATCGATCGTCTGGCAACTTTACCAACTTACGAAGAAGCAATCGCACGCCTGATGGCAACCATGAAAGAAGCCTCTGCAGGCAAACTGGTTCGCACTATGGCTGCACTGCGCGATCAGAAAGAAGCTGCTTAATAGCCTATTTCCTTCGTTGCTTTTTAACGTATAAACTATTTCTGAATTTTAGGAACACTTGTTATGTCTATCACTAAAGAACAAATCCTTGATGCAGTTGCAGAAATGTCTGTAATGGACGTTGTAGAACTGATCACCATGATGGAAGAAAAATTCGGCGTTTCTGCTGCTGCAGCTGTAGCTGTTGCTGCGGGTCCTGCTGAAGCTGCTGAAGAAAAAACTGAATTCGATGTTATCCTGAGCTCAATCGGCGCTAACAAAGTAGCAGTTATCAAAGCAGTCCGTGGTGCGACCGGTCTTGGCCTGAAAGAAGCTAAAGACATGGTAGAATCTGCTCCAGCTACAATCAAAGAAGCAGCATCTAAAGACGAAGCAGAAACTCTGAAAAAATCTCTGGAAGAAGCTGGTGCTTCTGTTGAGATCAAGTAAGTTTTGCTTTGAGTTAGCAGCCTGACTATAATAGGCTGATGGCTGGTGATTTAATAGTCACCAGCCTTTTTGCGCTGTAATGCGTGATGGGTGTTAACAGCTTTTCACGCTATTTAGTTGTTAATTCGCCCTCCAATATTCCTTGCCATTGACGCCTTAATATACTGTGTTCTCAGCTACGACCCGCTCGGGTAGCTCGGTAGTTAAAGTAACACAATGAAATGATTTAAGAGTAATTGCAAAGAGTATTATGGAAATATTCTTTTCCATTCAAAAAATAGCGTTGATGAGCTGTCCTTTCGGACGGATAGAGTGGGTCACTGATCAGCGAGCTGAGGAACCCTATGGTTTACTCCTATACCGAGAAAAAACGTATTCGTAAGGATTTTGGTAAACGTCCACAAGTGCTGGATATTCCATATCTCCTATCTATTCAACTTGACTCGTTTCAGAAATTTATCGAGCAAGATCCAGATGGTCAGAACGGGCTAGAAGCAGCTTTCCGTTCTGTTTTTCCTATTCAGAGCTATAGCGGTAATGCAGAACTGCAATACGTCAGCTATCGTTTAGGCGAGCCAGTATTTGATGTTAAAGAATGTCAAATCCGAGGTATCACCTATTCTGCCCCTCTGCGCGTTAAACTTCGTTTAGTCGTGTATGAGCGTGAAGCTCCAGAAGGCACTGTTAAAGATATCAAAGAACAAGAAGTCTACATGGGTGAAATTCCACTCATGACTGACAACGGGACTTTTGTTATCAACGGTACTGAGCGCGTTATCGTATCTCAGTTACACCGTAGTCCTGGTGTGTTCTTCGACAGTGATAAAGGTAAAACACACTCATCTGGTAAGGTGCTATATAACGCACGTATTATCCCTTACCGTGGTTCATGGCTCGATTTCGAGTTTGATCCAAAAGATAACTTATTTGTACGTATTGACCGTCGTCGTAAATTACCTGCGACCATTATTCTGCGTGCGATGAGTTACAGCACCGAAGACATTCTGAATCTGTTCTTCGAAAAAACTGTTTTCAATATTCGTGATAACAAACTAATGATGACGCTAGTTCCTGAGCGTCTGCGTGGTGAAACCGCTTCCTTTGATATCGAAGCAAACGGCAAAGTATATATAGAAAAAGGCCGTCGTATCACTGCTCGTCATATCCGTTTATTGGAAAAAGAAGAAGTTACCAGTATCGAAGTTCCTGTCGAATATATCGCTGGGAAAGTGGTTGCTAGAGACTATATCGATGAAAGCACAGGTGAAGTTATTTGTGCGGCGAATATGGAACTCTCATTAGATGCGTTAGCGCGTCTGAGCCAATCAGGTCACAAAACAATTGAAACATTGTTTACTAATGACCTTGATCACGGTGCTTATATTTCTGAAACCATTCGTGTCGATCCAACTAACGACCGCTTAAGCGCTTTAGTTGAAATTTACCGTATGATGCGCCCTGGTGAGCCACCAACGCGCGAAGCAGCAGAAAACTTGTTTGAGAACTTGTTCTTCTCTGAAGATCGTTATGATCTATCTGCTGTTGGCCGTATGAAATTCAACCGTTCATTGGGCCGTACAGAAATCGAAGGCGCAGGCATCCTGAGTGAAGAAGATATCATTGAGGTAATGCGTAAGCTGATCGAGATCCGTAATGGTCGCGGTGAAGTGGATGATATCGATCACTTAGGTAACCGTCGTATCCGTTCAGTCGGTGAAATGGCTGAAAACCAGTTCCGTGTTGGCCTGGTTCGTGTGGAACGTGCTGTTAAAGAGCGTCTATCTTTAGGCGATCTTGATGCATTGATGCCACAGGATATGATTAATGCGAAACCAATTTCTGCCGCAGTCAAAGAGTTCTTTGGTTCCAGCCAGCTGTCACAGTTTATGGACCAAAATAACCCGCTGTCAGAAATCACGCATAAACGCCGTATTTCTGCATTAGGTCCTGGCGGTCTGACACGTGAACGTGCAGGCTTCGAAGTTCGAGATGTACACCCAACTCACTATGGTCGTGTGTGTCCAATCGAAACGCCAGAAGGTCCAAACATCGGTCTGATTAACTCACTGTCTGTGTACGCACAAACTAACGAATATGGTTTCCTAGAAACCCCGTATCGTTTAGTACGCGATGGTATTGTGACTGATGAGATTCATTACCTGTCTGCGATTGAAGAAGGTAACTTCATCATTGCACAGGCGAATACCGTATTAGATGACGAAGGTCATTTTGTTGACGAACTGGTTACTTGTCGTAACCGTGGTGAGTCAAGCTTATTCAGCCGTGAACAGGTTGAATATATGGACGTTTCCACACAACAGGTTGTTTCTGTTGGTGCATCTTTAATCCCATTCCTTGAACACGATGATGCTAACCGTGCATTGATGGGTGCGAACATGCAACGTCAGGCTGTTCCTACATTACGTGCTGATAAGCCGCTAGTGGGTACAGGTATGGAACGTGCAGTAGCTGTTGACTCCGGTGTAACCGCTGTCGCTAAACGTGGTGGTACTATCCAGTACGTCGATGCTTCACGTATCGTTATCAAAGTAAACGAAGATGAGATGTATCCGGGTGAAGCGGGCATCGATATCTATAGTTTGACTAAATATACTCGTTCTAACCAAAACACCTGTATTAATCAGATGCCTTGCGTATCTTTAGGTGAACCAATTGAACGTGGTGATGTGCTGGCTGACGGTCCATCAACTGACTTAGGCGAACTGGCTCTTGGTCAAAATATGCGCGTGGCATTTATGCCATGGAACGGTTATAACTTCGAAGACTCCATCCTCGTATCTGAGCGTGTTGTTCAAGAAGATCGTTTCACCACTATCCATATTCAAGAACTGGCTTGTGTGTCTCGTGACACTAAACTGGGGCCTGAAGAGATTACCGCTGACATCCCTAACGTGGGTGAAGCTGCACTGTCTAAACTGGATGAATCAGGTATCGTTTATATCGGTGCTGAAGTTAAAGGTGGCGACATTCTGGTTGGTAAAGTAACACCTAAAGGTGAAACTCAGCTGACTCCAGAAGAGAAACTGTTGCGTGCTATTTTCGGTGAAAAAGCCTCTGACGTTAAAGATTCTTCTCTGCGCGTTCCTAACGGTGTTTCCGGTACCATTATCGATGTACAGGTATTTACCCGTGATGGCGTTGAAAAAGACAAGCGTGCATTAGAAATTGAAGAAAGTCAGTTACGCGAAGCGAAAAAAGACTTAACCGAAGAACTGCGTATTTTTGAAGCAGGTCTGTTTGCACGTATTCGTTCAGTGCTGGTCAGCGGCGGTATCGAAGCTGAAAAACTGGATAAATTACCACGCGAACGCTGGTTAGAATTAGCCCTACCTGATGAAGAAAAACAAAATCAGTTAGAGCAACTTGCTGAGCAGTATGATGAACTGAAATCTGAGTTTGAGAAAAAACTCGATGCTAAACGTCGTAAAATCACTCAAGGCGACGATCTTGCACCTGGCGTGCTGAAGATTGTTAAGGTTTATCTGGCGGTTAAACGTCGGATCCAACCGGGTGATAAAATGGCGGGTCGTCATGGTAACAAAGGTGTTATCTCGAAAATTAATCCTATCGAAGATATGCCTTATGATGAAAACGGTAACCCGGTTGACATCGTACTGAACCCGCTGGGCGTACCATCACGTATGAACATCGGTCAGATTCTGGAAACTCACTTAGGTATGGCAGCTAAAGGTATTGGTGACAAAATCAATGCTATGCTTAAACAGCAGCAAGAAGTTGCTAAGCTGCGTGAATTTATCCAGAAAGCTTATGACTTGGGCGACGATCCACGTCAGAAAGTTGACTTGAACACCTTCACTGATGATGAAGTTATGCGTTTGGCTGAAAACCTCAAAAAAGGTATGCCGATTGCAACTCCAGTATTTGATGGTGCAAAAGAGAAAGAAATTAAAGAACTGCTGAAACTGGGCGGTCTGCCAACTTCTGGTCAGATTACTCTGTTTGATGGTCGTACTGGTGAGCAATTTGAGCGTCAGGTTACCGTCGGCTATATGTATATGTTGAAACTGAACCATTTGGTTGATGACAAAATGCATGCCCGTTCTACCGGTTCTTATAGCTTGGTTACTCAGCAACCGTTGGGTGGTAAAGCTCAGTTCGGTGGTCAGCGTTTCGGGGAGATGGAAGTGTGGGCACTGGAAGCATATGGTGCTGCCTATACTCTTCAAGAAATGCTTACTGTTAAATCAGATGATGTTAACGGTCGTACCAAGATGTATAAAAACATCGTTGATGGTAACCACCAGATGGAACCAGGTATGCCGGAATCCTTCAACGTATTGTTGAAAGAAATCCGCTCACTCGGTATCAACATCGAACTGGAAGACGAGTAATTCGTTTTATGCCGGCATCGTTAAATTGAGTTTGGCGATGTCCGGCCAGTGTATATACTGGGTTTTGGGGAGAGCGGCATGGGCCGCTCACCTGACAGGTCTAACTCCGACAGGAGCCATTTCGTGAAAGACTTATTAAAGTTTCTGAAAGCGCAAACTAAGACCGAAGAGTTTGATGCGATCAAAATTGCTCTGGCATCACCAGATATGATCCGTTCGTGGTCATTTGGTGAAGTGAAAAAGCCAGAAACCATTAACTACCGTACGTTCAAACCTGAGCGTGACGGCCTTTTCTGCGCCCGTATTTTCGGCCCAGTAAAAGATTACGAATGTTTGTGCGGTAAGTACAAACGTTTAAAACATCGTGGTGTTATCTGCGAAAAATGTGGCGTTGAAGTTACGCAGACTAAAGTCCGTCGTGAACGCATGGGCCACATTGAATTAGCGTCACCAACAGCACATATTTGGTTCCTGAAGTCACTGCCTTCCCGTATCGGCTTACTGCTTGATATGCCGCTGCGTGATATTGAACGTGTTCTGTATTTTGAATCTTATGTCGTTGTTGAAGGCGGTATGACTAGCCTAGAACGTCGTCAGATCCTGACAGAAGAACAATATCTGGATGCACTGGAAGAGTTCGGTGATGAGTTTGATGCAAAAATGGGTGCGGAAGCAATCCAAGGCCTGCTGAAAAACCTGGATCTGGAAAATGAATGTGAAACGTTGCGTGAAGAGTTGAATGAAACCAACTCAGAAACTAAACGTAAAAAACTGACTAAACGAATCAAACTGTTAGAAGCGTTTATTCAATCTGGAAATAAACCAGAATGGATGATTTTAAACGTTCTGCCAGTT
Organism: Moellerella wisconsensis; assembly: GCF_022592395.1. Lineage (NCBI taxonomy): Bacteria > Pseudomonadati > Pseudomonadota > Gammaproteobacteria > Enterobacterales > Morganellaceae > Moellerella > Moellerella wisconsensis. Next base: position 298,812 of record NZ_CP093242.1, read on the forward strand.
CTGCCACCGGATTTACGTCCTTTAGTTCCATTGGATGGCGGTCGTTTTGCAACATCTGATCTGAATGACTTATATCGTCGTGTTATTAACCGTAATAACCGTCTGAAACGTCTTCTGGATCTGGCTGCGCCTGATATCATCGTACGTAACGAAAAACGTATGTTGCAGGAAGCGGTTGATGCCTTGTTAGATAATGGCCGTCGTGGCCGTGCTATTACGGGTTCTAACAAACGTCCTCTGAAATCTTTGGCTGATATGATCAAAGGTAAACAAGGTCGTTTCCGTCAGAACTTGCTGGGTAAACGTGTTGACTACTCTGGACGTTCGGTTATCACCGTGGGTCCATACCTGCGCCTGCATCAGTGCGGTCTGCCTAAAAAAATGGCACTTGAATTATTCAAACCATTTATCTACGGCAAATTAGAACTGCGCGGTTTAGCGACAACCATTAAAGCTGCGAAGAAAATGGTTGAGCGTGAAGAAGCCGTCGTTTGGGATATCCTAGACGAAGTCATCCGTGAGCATCCAGTGATGCTGAACCGTGCACCAACACTGCACCGTTTGGGTATCCAGGCATTTGAACCTATTCTTATCGAAGGTAAAGCAATCCAATTACACCCATTGGTTTGTGCGGCATACAACGCCGACTTCGATGGTGACCAAATGGCGGTTCACGTTCCTTTGACTTTGGAAGCACAGTTAGAAGCACGTGCGCTGATGATGTCAACGAACAACATTCTTTCGCCTGCAAGTGGTGAGCCAATTATCGTACCATCTCAGGACGTTGTCTTGGGCCTGTACTATATGACTCGCGACTGTGTAAATGCGAAAGGCGAAGGCATGGTTTTAGCGGGTCCTAAAGAAGCTGAACGTGTTTATCGCTCTGGTCATGCCTCTTTGCATGCCCGGGTTAAAGTTCGTATCACAGAAGAAGTTAAAGATGGTGAAGGCAACGTCACCATTAATACCGGTTTAGTTGACACGACTGTTGGTCGTGCCATTTTGTGGATGATCGTTCCACGCGGATTGCCTTACTCATTGGTTAACCAGCCATTAGGTAAGAAAGCAATCTCTAAAATGCTAAATACTTGCTACCGTATGTTAGGTTTAAAACCTACGGTTATCTTTGCTGACCAAATTATGTATACCGGTTTCGCTTATGCAGCTCGTTCAGGTGCATCAGTAGGTATCGATGATATGGTTATTCCAGAGAAAAAAGCCGGTATTATCGCTGAAGCTGAAGCAGAAGTTGCTGAAATTCAGGAGCAGTTCCAATCAGGTCTGGTAACTGCGGGCGAGCGTTATAACAAGGTTATCGATATCTGGGCTGCGGCAAACGAACGTGTTGCTAAAGCGATGATGGAAAACCTGTCGACTGAAACTGTGATCAACCGTGACGGCGAAGAAGAGCAACAAGTCTCCTTCAACAGCATCTTTATGATGGCTGACTCCGGTGCTCGTGGTTCTGCCGCTCAGATCCGTCAGCTTGCAGGTATGCGTGGTCTGATGGCTAAGCCAGATGGTTCAATCATCGAAACACCAATCACGGCAAACTTCCGTGAAGGTCTGAACGTTCTTCAGTACTTTATCTCAACGCATGGTGCTCGTAAGGGTCTTGCGGATACAGCATTGAAAACAGCTAACTCCGGTTATCTGACTCGTCGTTTAGTCGACGTTGCACAGGACTTGGTCGTTACAGAAGTCGACTGTGGTACACATGAAGGTATCTTGATGACTCCGGTTATCGAGGGTGGCGATGTTAAAGAACCACTGCGTGAACGTGTACTGGGTCGTGTAACAGCAGAAGATGTATTAGCTCCAGGAACAGCGGACATTTTAGTCCCACGTAATACACTATTGAACGAAAAATGGTGTGACCTGTTAGAAGAGCATTCTGTTGACAGCTTAAAAGTACGTTCAGTGGTTGGTTGTGAAACTGACTTCGGTGTCTGTGCTAAGTGTTACGGTCGTGATTTGGCGCGTGGTCATATCATCAATAGCGGTGAAGCTATCGGTGTTATTGCAGCACAGTCAATCGGTGAGCCGGGTACACAGCTTACGATGCGTACGTTCCACATTGGTGGTGCGGCATCTCGTGCGGCTGCTGAATCTAGCATCCAAGTTCGTAATACCGGTACACTTAAACTGTTCAATGCTAAATTCGTTAAGAACACAGAAGGCAAGTTAGTTATTACTTCTCGTAATACTGAATTGCGTCTGATTGATGAATTCGGTCGTACTAAAGAGAGCTATAAAGTTCCTTACGGTGCGCACCTGAGCAAAGGTGACGGTTCAGCAGTTACTGGTGGCGAGACCGTAGCTAACTGGGATCCGCATACAATGCCGGTTGTCAGTGAAGTTTCAGGTATTATTCGTTACTCTGATATGATTGATGGTCAGACGATTACTCGTCAGACTGATGAGCTGACAGGTCTGTCATCTCTGGTCGTATTAGATACTGCGGAACGTACTGGTGGTAGCAAAGATTTACGTCCAGCACTGCGCGTAGTCGATGCGAATGGTAAAGATGTGTTGATCCCTAACACTGATATGCCAGCACAATACTTCCTGCCGGGTAAAGCTATTGTTCAGTTAGACGATGGTATTGCTATTTCTGCCGGTGATACGTTAGCGCGTATTCCTCAAGAATCTGGCGGTACAAAAGATATTACCGGTGGTCTGCCACGTGTTGCTGACTTGTTCGAAGCACGTCGTCCGAAAGAGCCTGCAATTCTTGCTGAAATCAGCGGTATTGTTTCGTTCGGTAAAGAGACCAAAGGTAAACGTCGTCTGGTGATTACACCGATGGACGGCTCTGAAGCTTACGAAGAGATGATCCCTAAATGGCGTCAGCTTAACGTATTCGAAGGCGAAATGGTTGAACGTGGTGATGTGATCTCCGATGGTCCAGAATCTCCACATGATATCCTGCGTCTGCGTGGCGTTCACGCGGTAACGCGTTACATCACCAACGAAGTTCAGGAAGTTTACCGCCTGCAAGGCGTTAAGATAAACGATAAACACATTGAAGTTATCGTGCGTCAGATGCTGCGTAAAGTCACTATTGAGGATGCAGGAAGTTCTGACTTCCTCGAAGGTGAGCAGGTTGAGTATTCACGCGTTAAAGTCGCAAACCGTAAATTGGAACAAGAAGGCAAAGTCCCAGCGAAATATGCTCGTGACTTACTGGGTATTACGAAGGCATCTCTGGCAACAGAATCCTTTATCTCAGCGGCATCGTTCCAAGAAACAACACGCGTACTAACAGAAGCCGCAGTTGCGGGTAAACGTGATGAACTCCGTGGTCTGAAAGAGAACGTTATCGTGGGTCGTCTGATCCCAGCAGGTACTGGTTTTGCTTATCATCAGGATCGTATTCGTCGCCGTCATATGAATGACATCGTCGAATCACCACAAGTAAGTGCTGATGAAGCAACAGCTAACCTGGCTGAACTGTTAAATGCCGGTTTCAGCAGCAAAAAAGATTAATGTTTATTAATTATCGTTGATAATGCGCTCGATGATTCGAGCGCAAAGTTAACTTAGTTTTAAAGAGCATTAAATAAAAACGCGATGTAATTATTTACATCGCGTTTTTTTTATCAAAAATTAAAGAGGCTATATAAAATCATAGGGTTATAAAATTAGAGGTTTTATTGGACTAACGGTGTAAACCAAATCGCGGCTTGGCCATCAATTAGCCGCTGTTGATTAATCCAAGTATAAGGTGAGGGCAGTAAAGTACGATATTGCGCAGCGGTTGTATTGGCTTCAGCAATAATCGTTGGGGTTAAAACTACAGGCTCAGGTCCATAAATAGCTGCCGCAGTAAAATCGCCGAGCTGACGTCCGCCACAAACGACCCAAAGCTGGTTAAGGGTAGCTACAGCATACGGTATATAATCTGCCCGACCCGTTGGTGGGTTGGCAACGGAATACAATTTTTGGTCAATCTCGACTTTTAGTGAACTCGGTTCTCCTGCTGGCGCTGCAATAATATCCGCGCGCAGTGCACCGTACATTCCACCAACTTCCGGTATTTTTAATTCATGGGCGGCAGCTAATGCGATTCGGCCTATTGGAGTGGTGGTGACAGAAAATTGTTCCCCTGCAGTAGCCCAACCATGATCACGTTGGCTTAAATGAGTCACTCGATAACGAGCCAAAATTTCGCCTGCGGGACCTGCCAGTACGACAGTATGATAAATTTTATCTGTGTCTATCTCAGGATAACTGCCGACAATATAGCCTTTTCCCTGTTGTGCTGCGCTGATTAGTGTTTGTTCAAAACTGCCACCTTGAGGCTCAGCACTGGCAAGAATAACGGTTGCATCTGTAGTATATGGAATCGCTGAAAGCTCAGGTAGAACGACTAATTCATTTTCATTAACAGAGAGTGAAGCTAATAACGTTTGGTTTACGGGCCACTGTGCCGCGACTAGGTTAACTGAGGATTGCGTGGCGGTTGCATTAATATCTGTAGGGCTTCGATGTAACGCCAGCGTCGGTGAATAAAGCGCTGGACGTCGTTTAGCTAAACAGTAAGCTCTTTGTTTATCCGCTTCGACTAAAGAAATTTGAGCGCAATAAATGCCATTTAATCCGGGAGATAATTCTAATGGAGATACCACGGGGGACTGCGCTATTTTATGCCCAGTCGGCGACCAAATACTGGAACCGCCATTATAATACAGTTGTCCTTTGGTGATTGGATTAGTTTCAATACCGCTACGGGTGGCACAAATAACCCAGAGACCATTAAAGGCGCTCATATGCTGAACATGTGCGACAGTGGAGTGATCGCCTAACATTTCTGCGGCCGTTGCATTGGGCATCATGCGATCAGAAACTGAATGCCAACCAATAATTTGAGCCCCTTGTAATGCCGCAAGGCGTGCATATTGCCAATAGGTATCGTCATAACAAATTAAAAGAGCAATACGGCCTACAGGCGTCTCAAATGTATTTACTCCGCTATTGCCGCTAGCAAAAACTTTTTGATCTTGAGAATTCAAGCCAATTTTTCGATATTTACCGATGATCCCTTCGGGCCCAAGCAATACCGCTGAATTATAGGCTAGCCCAGTAAGACCGTCTTTTTCAGCGATCCCGACACTGATATATAGCCCAGTACGAGCCAGAATGGGTAAAATTGCCTCGGTTGTTTTCCCGGGGATAGTATCTAAATAAGGGGCTAATTCTGTCGAATCTGAAAACATATAGCCGCTGACAGCAGTTTCTGGGAATACCGCATATTGAATATCTTGTTTAGCCACTTCTTCGACTGCGTTAGCTAGGCGGTTAATATTTCCCTCGAGGTCTCCCCATGCAGGAATAAAATCGACAGCAGCAACTTTTATCATATTATTTTGTTGAGTATTTAGGGTCGGATTCATTATTTATATCCTTAATAATTAATTATTAGATGAATATTTATAAAAATTAAATATTAATTTAATATATAGCCACTATATTTAGTCTTATTAAGATTAAATATATATTTGGATTGTCTTAATTAAATGTTGTTTTTTGATAATATTTAAAATATCAGTTGGTATATAAATATTTCATATTTCATATTTCATATTTCATTGATTGAATATCGTGTGGCGATAATTAATCGACACACGAGTATTATTTTATGATTAATATTAATTAGCAGAATAATATTAATTAAATTACCTGATTCTTTTTCATCTCGGCGATTTGTTCTGGGCTATATCCTAGCGCCTGTAAAATTTCATTATTATGCTCGCCTAATAATGGCGCACTTTTAATTTCGGGAGTAAAGGCAGAGAATTTCATTGGGCAGCCGACGGTAAGATATTTTCCACGTAGAGGCTGATCAACTTCGACAATACTACCACTGGCTCTTAAAGAGGCATCATAGGCAAGCTCTTTCATGCTTAGAACTGGAGAGCACGGAACCCCGAATTTATCAAAATAATCCGTGATTTCATGTTTGTCTTTATCTTGTGCTAATTGTTCGATAGCTTCCCATACATCATCAAGATGAGAAATTCTGGCTTCAGTTGTGGCAAATGCTGGGTCGGTTTTCCATTCTGGACGCCCTAATGCATCACAGGTATTTGGCCAGTTGTGATCTTGATTAATAAAGTAAATATAGGCGTTAGGATCGTTCTCTGCACCTTTACATTTGAGCATATTACCCGGTTGCCCCCCGCCGCTAGAATTTCCACTGCGTGGAACGGCATCGCCAAAAGTACCGTTTGGATATTGTGGGTATTCTTCTAAATAACCTAGTTTTTCAAGACGTTGTTGATCGCGTAATTTTACTCGGCACATATTTAATACCGCATCTTGCATCGACATGGTCACGCGTTGGCCTACGCCAGTTTTTTCGCGTTGTAATAATGCCGCGAGTAAACCAATCAGCAAATGCATTCCTGTATTGCTATCGCCGAGAGCCGCAGAGCTTACAACAGGAGGACCATCGGGGAAGCCGGTGGTCGATGCCGCCCCGCCTGCTGCTTGAGCCACGTTTTCATAGGCTTTAACATCGACATAAGGAGAGCATTCATCAAAGCCTTTAATTGAGCCAAAAATTAAACGCGGATTAAGTTGCTGAATATGTTCCCAAGTGAACCCCATATGATCTATTGCACCGGGGTGAAAATTTTCTACCAGTACATCAGCTTCTTTGATTAATTTCTCCATGATTTCTTTGCCTTCCGGCGTCTTGGTATTCAGCTCTAATGAGCGTTTATTACTGTTGAGCATGGTGAAATACAGCGCATCAACATCTTTAATATCACGCAGTTGATGGCGGGTAACATCGCCGACACCGGGGCGTTCGATTTTAATTACATCGGCACCGAACCAAGCTAACATCTGGGTACAAGATGGACCGGATTGCACACCCGTAAAATCGAGAACTTTTATTCCTGTTAATGGCAGAGATTGAGTCATTATCCTTTCCCTATTTTCAGCAATATTTCTTGAATTGATCAGCGGAAATTACAAGTTATACGAAACAAAAGAGGTGCTAATAACACACCTCAATGTTGAAAAATAGTATTTAGTTAACCACGTTAAATGAGGTTAAGAAACTAAACGTGAAACATAAATCCAGAAAGGAGCGGCGATAATAAAGCCAAGAACACTGACGGCTAATGATGCGGTACCGGTTCTTGTATATAAATTAAAGCGGCTGGCAATAATGATCCCTGAGAATGCTGGTGGTAATGCCCCGGCGAGTACCATCATTTGTAATTGTACTGAACTCATATTAAAGAATAGGCCGACGAGTAAGAATAAACCTGGCATAAAGACCAGTTTTAAAATCGTGTTGTAGACAATCTCTTTATCAAATTCAAATTTATTCGCTGCTAAGGTTAAGCCCGCGGCAAATACTGCTACCCCGGAGTTTGCTTTCGCAATAAGATCAAAGGTAGGATCCCAAACATCAGGAATTTTAATACCGATAAGTACTAATACGGTAGCAAGTACTGGTGCCCAAACAACCGGTTCTTTTACTGCTGACATCAATGAGCTCATGCCGCTAGAGCCTTTTTTATTTTTATCGCCAGAATTGCCCGGGTTTAATAAAAATAGTCCAATTGGAATAGTAATCGCATTGACGATAATTGAAATAATTGCAACAACTAAGCCAGTAGAAACCGTGTCACCATAAATAGGGTCGAGTACGGCAAACCCGAGAAATCCAATGGTAGGAGAGCCGGCAATTAATGCACATACGGCAGCTTCGCCACGTGTATGTTTAAAAATATATTTACAGCTAAAGAAAGAAAAGAAGAAACAAAATAATAAAACGACAAAAGAAATTATGGTGAGTTTAGTATCAGCAAAAATCATTTCACGATTGGCGCGAACGATAGAAACAAACAGTGCCGCAGGTAAAGCATAATTTAAAACCAGTTTGTTAAATGCTCGCGCTTGATCGTTAGTAAAAACAGAGCGCTTGCCACTGAAATAACCTAATGCCATTATAAGAATAATGGGAAGTAGATCACTCATAAATATATTGAACATAAATCCAGTCATACTGGTCACCTATTATTAAATAAAAGTATTAATTATTAATTGATATTTAATTTTTCAGTTCGTTGGCAATTATTATTAATTCAATTGTCATATTTTGAATCTATTTTAATTGATGTTCGAACACGTATTCGGTAAATGAAGACTATAGATGACCCTCCTGATAATGGGATTGTCATCTAGATATCGTTACCTATTAGTCAAATACAGAAGATAAATTAGTCTTTTATAATCGACTGTGGATTTAAATTACCGATGTGACCACTTTCAGTTCCTACGGTAGGATCAATCGCAATATTAATTAGGGTTGGTTTACCTGATTCGATACCTGCTTTTAAGGCTTGTTGAATTTCGGCTTCGGTAGTCGCGTGATAACCTATCCCGCCAAAGGCCTCGATCATTTTGTCATAACGAGCGGCTTCCATTAATACGGTAGGGTTTGGATCTGCATCGCCATGTAAGTTAACGCCATCACCACGATAAATACCGCCATTATTAAACAGCAAAATAGTGACCGGTAATTTATAACGGCAGATAGTTTCTATTTCCATGCCGCTAAAGCCGAAGGCACTATCTCCCTCAATAGCGACAACGGGTAAGCCGCTACTGACGGCAGCACCAATCGCGTAGCCCATCCCGATACCCATTACACCCCATGTACCGCAATCTAATCGTTTACGGGGTTGATACATATCGATAATATTACGTGCATTATCGAGGGTGTTGGCACCTTCATTCACCACATAAACATCTTTATGATCGACCAGTACATCGCGGATGGCTCGCAGAGCATTAAAGTAATTTAATGGCGAGGTTTCAGTATTTAATTTGGCGGCCATTTTTTCGACATTTTTCGCCTTATGCTCATCAAGGCTAGCCGTCCAATCTTGTGGCGATTGGATTTTTATCGTTTCCAATCCCTTAACAAATGCCTCCATACTGGAGTAGATATCACCGACTACAGGCGCAGTAATTGGGCGGTTGCTATCAATTTCAGTTGCATCAATATCGAGTTGAATAAATTGGGTTTCTGGAGACCAATTTTTCCCTTTACCGTGGCCCAATAACCAATTTAGACGAGCACCCATCAGTACTACAACATCGGCATTGGATAAGGCAAATGAACGCGCAGATGCTGCCGATTGCGGATGAGTATCGGGTAATAGCCCTTTCGCCATCGACATGGGTAAATAGGGGATGCCCGTAGCTTCAATAAAGGATTTAATATTATCTTCAGCTCGCGAATAAGCCGCGCCTTTACCCAAAATAATTAAAGGACGCTTAGCATTTGCCAGTAAAGTGAGTGCTTTATCAACTGATGCCGGTGAAGGCAGCTGTTTAGGCGCAGGATCTTCCACCGTAAAAATAGTTTTATCGGCATCGGCTTTATTCATAACCGCGGCTAAAACTTCGGTGGTTAAATCAAGATAAACCCCACCCGGGCGACCCGAAACAGAGGCGCGGATCGCACGAGCTAAGGCAATACCGAGATCTTCCGGTTTATTAACTCGATAAGAGGCTTTAACAAAAGGCTTGGCGATATTCATTTGATCAAGCTCTTCATAATCACCTTGTTGCAAATCGATGATTGCTCTGTCGCTTGAACCACTAATTTGGATCATCGGAAAGCCGTTGGTTGTCGCATTGGCTAAGGCGACCATTCCGTTTAAAAATCCGGGCGCAGAAACGGTTAAACAAATACCCGGTTTTTGATTTATATAGCCACTAATAGCTGCTGCATTACCTGCGGATTGTTCATGTCGAAACCCGATATAGCGAATGCCTTCAGCTTGTGCATGGCGAGCTAAATCAGTGACTGGGATCCCTACTACGCCAAAAATAGTTTCAATACCATTCTTCTTCAGCGCATCAACAATAATGTGCATGCCATCAGTCAACGTTTGATCAGTGGACATATCGACCTCATATAAATTTAGCTATCCAGAATATTTCACGTTACAGGCACCGTGTTTCAGCGCCTGCAATATGAATGGATATATGCGGAGATAACGAGAAGCGTATCGGCTTCCCGCAATGATTAAATGACTTTATTGGTGCGCATTGAAGCGATTTGTTCTGCGCTATACCCTAATTCGGCCAGCACTTCGTCTGTATGTTCGCCTAATAAAGGGGCGCTTTTTATTTCAGGCGTGAATGATGAGAATTTCATCGGACAGCCGACAGTCAGATATTTACCGCGTTTAGGTTGCTCAACTTCGACAATGCTATTGCTTTCTCTCAGTGATTTATCCTCGGCAATTTCCTTCATGCTCAGAACTGGAGCACATGGAACACCGTATTTACTTAAATAAGCTACGGCTTCATGTTTGTCTTTATCGGCAAGGAATTTTTCAATATCTGCAAAAATATCAAAGATATGCGGTTGACGTGCTTTGGGGGTGCTATAAGCCGGATCGGTTGCCCATTCAGGTTTGCCTATCGCGATACAAGTTTGCTCCCAGTTTTGCTCTTGGATAGTAAAATAAATATACGCATTAGGATCGGTTTCCCAACCTTTACATTTTAATATCCAGCCTGGTTGCCCGCCTCCGCCAGCATTACCACCACGCGGAACAGCATCTCCGAAAGTTCCATTTGGATATTGTGGATACTCTTCAAGATAACCGACTTTTTCTAAACGTTGTTGGTCGCGTAATTTTACACGACACAGATTTAATACCGCATCTTGCATCGACATAGTTACGCGTTGGCCTACACCGGTTTTTTCACGTTGTAACAATGCAGCTAATAGCCCGATCAGCAGGTGCATACCGGTATTACTGTCGCCTAATGCAGCCGAGCTAACTAACGGTGGGCCATCCCAAAAACCAGTAGTTGAGGCTGCGCCACCCGCAGCTTGTGCCACGTTTTCATAAGCTTTTACATCAACATATGGAGAACATTCATTAAATCCTTTAATCGAGCCAAAAATCAAACGCGGATTAAGTTGCTGAATGTGTTCCCAAGTAAAGCCCATATGATCTATTGCACCGGGGTGGAAATTCTCAACCAGCACATCGGCTTGTTTGATTAATTTCTCCATCACTTCTTTGCCTTCCGGCGTTTTAGTATTTAGCTCGACCGAACGTTTATTGCTGTTTAGCATTGTAAAATACAGCGCATCAACATCGGGGATATCACGTAATTGATTTCGGGTCACATCGCCTACGCCCGGGCGCTCGATTTTAATAACGTCGGCTCCAAACCAAGCTAACATTTGGGTACAGGAAGGCCCGGATTGGACACCTGTGAAATCAAGCACTTTAATGCCATCTAAAGGAAGGGTCATAATAAAACCTCGTTTTCAGCTATGAGCGATTAATTTAATTAGCCAACATAAATTAATACTTCTTAAATAGAATAGGGAATATAAAAATATAAATTAGATAAGGTATGTTTAAGGTTATATCAAAGATTAATTATAAAGGACAGCTAGATGAGATTAGTCTTGATTATTAAGATTAATATTAAGTTACTGACCATGTTGATATTATTAATCTCATATAAAACATCATATTAATACTATTGGTAGTTGCATCAACTGGTTTAATCATAATTAGATGCTCTTTATCTGTTGAATTTTTGGCTATTATTAAAAACAAACAAAATATAATTGTGTTTCTATTCTTTAATGGCGTAAAGATATGTCATTAAATCTGTTTTAATTTATTTTCAATCAAATATTGATTATCTATAATAATGTTGTTTTTATGATTTATTAAAATAAAGCGATAATTTAAATTATTTTATTTTATGATTATTGAAAAACACCCCGAATTTATTTTTCAGGGTGTTAAATAGAGTATCTATTGGTTAAATATAAATAGATTATTATTTTAGTAAACTGTCATCATATTCAGGTTTATAGGCTTTACTATTAATAAATTCCTCAATATTTTGTGGTTTCTCCACATGGGCGAGGTTATTATCAAAGATATATTCTGCGACTTTAGTGGCAACTTTTAACGATACCGAAAGGATCTCTTTTTGTGGTGGATAAATTAGCCCCACATCGAGATAGGCATCGGTAATTTGCTCGGATAATGCTTGTGCCGCCACGATAAACATTTCATCGGTAACACGTTTTGCGGCAGTAGCATAAATAGCCATACCCATTGCCGGGAAGATATAGACGTTATTTCCCTGTCCCGGAATAAAGGTTTTTCCTTGATAATGAACCGGCGGGAAGGGACTTCCACTCGCAAATACGGCGCGCCCATCAGACCATTGATAGGCTTCTTCTGCGGTACATTCAGAGTGAACTGTTGGGTTAGAATAAGGGAAAATAATCGGGCGTTCATTTATTTCAGCCATCGCTTCAATCACTTGCTGATTAAAGGCTTTACCGACAGTTGATACACCGACGATAGCGGTAGGTTTTAGTTGACGAATCGCTTCGACAAAATTATCAATGGGTGCATGCTGATGAGCAAAAGGTTGTTGGAAGTCGGCTAAGTCAGTGCGTTGTGATTGAACTAGTCCATTGATATCAAATAGCCAGCAGTGCTGACGCGCTTCATCTTCACTGATACCCAGCATGGTGAGTGATTTAGCTATTAGATTAGCAATGCCCACGCCCGCGGTTCCAGCACCGAAAAACAGCACTCGTTGCTGCTCAAGTTTACCTTTAGTAATGCGTAGAGCGGTATTAATCCCTGCCAGTGCGACAGCAGCAGTACCTTGAATATCATCATTAAAGCAGCAAACTTGTTGACGATATTTGGCTAAGATAGGCGCGGCATGTGGGAAGGCAAAATCTTCAAATTGGATACACGCATGTGGAAAGACTTTTTGTACTGCTTTAATAAAGGCATCGATAAAATCATCGTAAGCTTGACCGGTGACTCGCGGCTGTTTTAAGCCTAAATATAGAGGATCATTTAATCGCTCTTGGTTGTTGGTTCCAACGTCCAGAGTAATCGGCAAGGTTACTTGTGGTGGTACGGCGGCACAGGCGGTGTATAGCGAGAGTTTTCCAATTGGGATCCCCATACCGCCAATACCTTGGTCTCCTAATCCGAGGATACGTTCTCCATCGGTGACGACAATAAAGCGTACGTCTTTTTCGACCCAGTTACCCAGCATTTCTTCTAATTCATTTTGGCGAGTTATCGGTAAATATAAGCCACGTGGACGACGTAAGATTTGATCAAATTTTTGGCAAGCTTCGCCGACGGTAGGTGTATATACTAGAGGGATAAATCGTGCAGGATCTGACATTAAGGTTTTAAAATACAGGGTTTCGTCGTTATCGTGTAATGACGACAGAAAAATATATTTTTCCAGATCGTTCGGCTTGGCATCGATTTGGCGTAATACGCGTTGTAATTGCTCATTTTCTGTTTCAACGCGCTCTGGCAATAATCCTAACAGCCCATATTTTTTACGCTGCTCAATAGTAAATGCGGTTGCCCGATTAAGTTTGGTATCATTTAATAATGCATCGCCTTTGGTTATTCTATTATTGATATCTACCATTATATTACCTATTCAATTTTTATAATTAAATTAATTATTTCTATACTTATCAAGAGGTAATGAATCTATAAGCTGCCTCTTATTTTTTAATATAACGTACATTGTCGATATGTTAGCTATAATGTTAAGCATAGATCGTTGTATAAATAGTAAAATATATCGTATTACATATTTTCTAAAGACAGTTTTAATAACTAAATACTGTATATGAGAATACTCCATTTATTTTATAAAAACATTAGTTATAAATTATAAAATAAATTTTTAATAAGCGCATAGAGTCACATGATCATATTTATAATGAATAAATTGATAGATGTCAAAAACAAACAATATTCAGTGATTTTTATTCTTATTGAGATTGATATAGTGTGATTAGTATAACTCACCTAGAGAATAGTAAAATAAAAGGATGAAATATAAAATAATATTATAAAAATAGAGTTAAGAATAAATTTCCAAAGGGAAAATAGCCCCCTTTGGAATAAATTATCATTTATTTATTAATTATTTCTTGGTCCATACAGACTGAATTTATCAGCTCTATAATTATAAATTACTGAAAATACACCATCGAAAGAATCGTTATAATTTTTATATCTGCCGATAATTCCCCGAGATACTGGCGAAGAGTGCAGTTTGAATGGATATTGCGAGCCATCTTTATAAATTAAGGTCACATTAAAATCGGTTAATGGTTGGCTATAAAGGACTAAGTCACTTTTGGTATCACTATCTTTGATCATATGTGGTACCGCATAGCGGATAGATTTTAGGGTGCCATGATAGGTATAAAAGAACCCTTGAATATTATCAGGATTAGGAATGGCATAGTGGTTAAAATCTGGCTCACTTCTCAGGCCGATTAATGCTAAAGACGTATCATAGCCGGCAATAATAAGTTCATTATCGGGGGCGAGAGCCACTATTTTAAATCCTTGAGTATTGGCATCGACGGCCTTATGTTTTAGAACCTCAACCGTATATTCGAGTGGGAAAGGCTTTCCATCAATATTTTCTGCCCCTTGGATTTGGCTTGCCATAGTTAAAATAATATCATCTGAAGGTGTAGGATGTTTCCAACGAACATTTGAGCAAGAGGTTAAGGTAAATAATAAGCTTAAGGTAAGAATAAATGTCAGAAATTTAGGGTTGTTATTATTCATTATTGTTTAAACCTCAGTTCTGCTATTGATAATAAATAACAATAATAAATAAAATAAGTCTACAGTGCAGTAGCAAAATAGGCGAAACGTAATTTTTTATTTAAATTACGTTTCGTGATGTTTAACGGCCTAAATAGCCATCCCAATCTTTCCATACTGGCTGTAGACCAGATTGAATAATTGCTTGAGCTACCTGCTGGGCACTGCGATTATCATGTGGTGTAAATTGCTCTAATTCAGCATGATCATCGGCATAGCCTCCCGGCTGCGTTTTGGAGCCGGCACTGACATTGTTAATTGCCAGCGGGATTACATGATCGCGAAAATAAGGTGATTCACGGGTTGAAAGCGACAGCTCAACATCAGGCGCCAGTAGCCTAAAAGCACAAATTAATTGGACTAACTCGGCTTCAGTCATTACGGATGCCGGCTCTATGCTGCCTGCACAGGGGCGTAGCCGTGGAAAAGAGATAGAATAACGACTTTGCCAATAATGTTTTTGTAAATAAATTAAATGCTCTGCTACCATATAGCAATCTGTGCGCCAACTCGCAGAAAGTCCCACTAGGGCGCCCAGTCCAATTTTATCAATCCCCGCCTGCCCAAGCCTATCTGGGGTGTTTAACCGCCAATGAAAATCTTGTTTTTTACCTTTGAGATGATGAAGTTGGTAACTTGGCTGATGGTAGGTTTCTTGATATACCATGACACCATCGAGTCCGAGTGTTTTTAATTCGGCGTATTCTTCGGTGCTCAACGGCTGGACTTCCATCATTAACGCACTGAAATACTGGCGAATTATCGGTAAATATTGGCGGAAATAATCCATGCCAACTTTATGTTGATGTTCTCCGGTAACAAGCAGCAGACTATCGAAGCCTAATTTGCGAATAGTCTGGCATTCGTTGATGATTTCTGTGTGATTTAATGTTTTGCGTTTAATCTTGTTACTCATTGAAAAACCACAATAAGTACAATCATTAGCGCACAAATTAGATAAATACAACGGCACATAGAAACCCACGGTATTACCAAAACGTTGGCGGGTTAAGCTTTGGGCTTTATGCGCCATCGGCTCTAAATAATCCCGTGCCGCCGGAGAAAGCAACGCCATAAAATCATCCAGGGTTAGTGTGTCGCAATTCAGGGCCCGCTCTACATCGGCGGCGGTTTTGGCATGAAGCCGCAAGGTAAGATCATCCCAATCTAATTGCTGCCAGTGCTGGCTAAAACAGTGACTCATTGCAGTACCTCAAGAAATTGGGTTAATGGACTTGAGGCTTCGGCATGATGACGAGATTTAGCCAGTCCGGCTTGGCGCGCTAGCTCGCCCGCTTGCAAGGCGATTTTAAATGCTTGCGCCATGCTTATTGGATCTTTTGCGACCGCGATCGCAGTATTAACTAATACTGCATCGGCGCCCAGTTCCATGGCTTCTAAGGCGTGACTTGGCGCGCCAATACCGGCATCAATGACTACCGGAACTTGAGATTGTTCAATAATAATTTGCAGCATCTCTTTGGTGACTAAGCCTTTATTTGAGCCAATTGGCGCACCTAATGGCATCACCGCCGCACAGCCAACGTGTTCTAAACGGCGGCATAATACTGGGTCTGCGCTACAATAGGGTAAAACTACAAATCCCTCTTTGACCAATTGCTCGGCGGCTTTTAAGGTTTCGATAGGATCTGGCAATAAATATTTTAAATCTGGATGGATTTCTAATTTAATCCAATGAGTCCCAAGGGCTTCGCGGGCGAGATGCGCCGCAAAAATCGCTTCTTGAGCATTTTTAGCCCCAGAAGTATTGGGCAGTAATTTAACGCCCAAATCTAATAATGGTTGCAGTATATTATCGCTATTACTTTTGGACTGATGGGAACGTAAATCAATCCGTTTCATTGCCATGGTGACGAGTTGGCTCCCAGAGGCCTCAATGGCTTGTTGCATTAAGCGCGGACTGGCAAATTTTCCGGTTCCGGTAAATAGACGCGATGAAAACGTAGTATCGGCAATTTTTAACATAGCTAACCTCCAGCAATAGCTTGAAACAACAGGATGTTATCTCCATCATTAATCTGATGAGTCTCCCATTGAGCGCGTGGAATTATAATTTGATTAATGGCCAGCGCGGTTCCAGCCTGAGAACGAGCTAGCAAAATTAACAGTTGGCTGACTGTTAACGGAGATTCAAATTCTTTAATTTGATTGTTGATTATGATACGCATACGGCTTCCTTACAGATGGGACAATCGGCCGAGCGGCTGAGTTGCAATGTATTCCAACTGTGTTGTTTACCGTCAAATAGGCGGAGTTTTCCGCTCAAAGGTGAGGGTAATCCGGCGAGCAATTTAATGGCTTCAAGCGCTTGTAGCGTACCAATCACACCAACGACCGGACCGAGAACACCTGCAGTTCGGCAATTACGTTGAGGCTCATGTTGATCAGGGTATAAACAGGCATAACAGCCTTGCAAATATGGGGGTTCGATAACCATGAGTTGTCCACCAAAGCCAACCGAACTGCCGCTGATCAGCGGTTTATTTTCTGCGATACAGGCCGCATTAACTGCATGGCGCGTTGCCATATTGTCACAGCAATCGAGAACCAAATCGACTTGTTTGACCAACGGGCGTAGCGCAGTGAAATCCAGTTTTTGCTGCACTATTTTAGTGGTTACCAAGGGGTTCAGCGCATTTAGTTGAGTCGCGGCTAAACGGACTTTAGCTTGAGATACGTCGTTCGTACGGTAAAGAACTTGCCGTTGTAAGTTCGAGATATGCAGCTCATCGTGATCTGCTAACCATAATTTCCCGACGCCAGCCGCGCTTAAATAGAGTGCTGCTGGCGAGCCTAGCCCGCCTAAACCAACAATTAATACTTGGCTATTTTTGATTTTTTCTTGCCCTGAAAGTCCAATGTCTTCAAGCAATATCTGACGGCTATAACGCATAAATTCATCATCATTTAACATTAGATAATCTCCTTTGATGCATTTGATCCTTCGACTAAATCGAGCAATTTAGTGGTAACCGCGTGCCAATTTTGGGCTTGAGTGATAGCGCTCACTAATGCCACGCCACCCACCCCAGTTGCGACAACCGCGGGGACCTTCTCCAGTGAAATTCCGCCAATTGCAACAGTAGAATAATCAGGTGTTTCAGCAACTTGCTGTTGTAATGCGGCGAGGCCTTGTGGGGAGGACGGCATATCTTTAGTCTGGGTAGGAAAAATATGACCCAAGGCGATATATGAAGGGCGCAATAGTTTCGCGCGTGCGAGTTCATCTTTATCGTGAGTCGATACACCAAGCCGTAATCCGGCTTGCTGAATTGCCGGTAAATCGGCAATATCCAGATCCTCTTGCCCCAGATGCACGCCATAAGCACCATGCTCTAGCGCTAATTGCCAATAATCGTTGATAAATACACGGGCATGATATTGCTGACCAAGCTGAATGGCTTGGCGGATAGGCGCTGCAACTGTATCTGCGTTGCTGTCTTTAATGCGTAATTGTAAGGTGGTGACACCCACATCAAGCAGGCGTCTGATCCATTCCACGGAATCCACGACCGGATACAGCCCTAAACGGGGTAGCGTCGGAGGAAAAGGGGCATCAGGCAATTTTTTCATCAGCCTCTACCTCCGTGTGTGTGGTCTCGGCATTAAGTCGCGCAGGATCATGATAAAGTTCATTACCATGGGCACGGAAGGCTTCAGACATTTGTGCCATTCCCGCATCTTGTGCCGCCGCATAATCTCGAACTTCTTGTGATATTTTCATCGAACAGAATTTAGGCCCGCACATGGAGCAAAAATGCGCGATTTTGCCCGAGGCTTGTGGCAAGGTTTCATCATGATATTTACGTGCAGTTTCGGGATCGAGCGCCAAATTAAACTGATCTTCCCAGCGAAATTCAAAGCGGGCTTTTGACATCGCATTATCCCGAATTTGCGCTCCGGGATGACCTTTGGCTAAATCAGCTGCATGGGCAGCAATTTTGTAAGTAATTAGCCCTTGTTTAACATCTTCTTTATTAGGCAATCCCAAATGCTCTTTGGGGGTGACATAGCACAGCATCGCGCAGCCAAACCAGCCGATCATTGCTGCTCCAATCCCTGAGGTAAAATGATCGTAGCCGGGGGCAATATCTGTCGTTAACGGCCCAAGAGTATAAAATGGGGCTTCGTGGCAATGTTCAAGCTCTTCCGTCATGTTACGGCGGATCATCTGCATCGGCACATGTCCCGGGCCTTCTATCATGACTTGGACATCGTATTCCCAAGCAATTTTGGTGAGCTCACCTAAAGTATGTAATTCGGCAAATTGTGCTTCATCGTTAGCATCTTGAATGGAACCTGGACGTAACCCATCACCTAAAGATAACGCGACATCGTAAGCGGCACACAGTTGGCAAATTTCCCGAAAATGTTGATACAGAAAGTTTTCTTGATGATGTGATAAACACCATTTTGCCATTATCGACCCTCCGCGAGAGACGATCCCCGTAAGGCGTTTGGCGGTCATCGGGACATAACGTAGCAATACACCGGCATGGATTGTGAAGTAGTCGACGCCTTGCTCTGCTTGTTCTAATAAGGTATCGCGGAACATTTCCCAGGTTAGGTGTTCAGCCACGCCGTTAACTTTTTCTAATGCTTGATAAATCGGTACGGTACCAATAGGCACAGGGCTATTGCGTAGGATCCATTCCCGAGTTTCATGTATATAACGCCCGGTGGATAAATCCATCACCGTATCTGCGCCCCAGCGGGTTGACCAAATGAGTTTTTCGACCTCTTCTTCGATAGAGGAAGTGACCGAGGAGTTACCGATATTGGCGTTTACTTTGACCAAAAAATTGCGCCCTATAATCATAGGTTCTGATTCGGGATGATTGATATTAGCAGGAATGATAGCTCTACCGGCTGCGACTTCTTGGCGTACAAATTCTGCGGTGATATTGTCGGTTAAATTAGCGCCAAAATTTTGCCCAGAATGTTGTTGGCGTAGGACGTCTGAGCGAATGCGTTCGCGGCCCATATTTTCACGGATCGCAATAAATTCCATTTCGGGGGTAATTATGCCCCGACGCGCATAGTGCAATTGCGTTACACAGTGGCCAGATTTAGCTTTTAGAGGATGAGGCCGTTGTGTAAAGCGGAGAGAGTCTAGCCCTTCATCGGCGAGACGCTGTTGGGTAAAATCAGAGCTTAAATTTTCGACCTGAGTGACATCATTGCGCTCTTGTATCCATGCGCTACGCAGTTTTTTTAATCCCTCATGTACATTCAATTTTGCATTGGGATCGCCATAAGCGCCCGAGGTATCATAAACAGGAACGGCTTCATTTTGTTCATATTGAGGCTGTTCTTTGGTGCCGCCGAGCAAGGTCGGCGTTAGTTGAATTTCACGCATTGGCACTTGAATATCGGCACGCGAGCCGGTCAAATAAATACGTTTAGAATTAGGGAATGAGACCCCTTGCAGAGTATTAATATAAGTTTCTGCGGCGTCGCGTTGTGCTTTACGGCGACGGGTAGGGCTTGGCGCTGGAGAAACATCATGGCTAGGGATTACAGTATTTTCGGACATAGCAATTTCCTGACAATGTTATTCCACTGGATGAATGGATAACGGGTTATAGTTAGAAAGTTGCTTGTCTGGAGCTTGGCGGGAGTATCGTTAAGGCAGCTAGATAAGGCAGATAAATCGATATGCTTGTTAGGTTATCGAGGATTAACCTAGCGGGTAATCAGCATAAACGCGTAGTCTGTAAATTATATTTCTAGCGGATTGATTACTCTTGTTCCCTTCGCGGGTATTAACCCGATCAGGTTCCGCGGATCCCGAATTAACGGTCTCAGCCTGTATACTTTCGTATTCTAGGCACTCCGACAAGATGCGAACCAGTATAAAAGGGATTATAAAAACTACAACCCCCTTAATTATTTATAAGTTAAATAATATTAAATCTAGATAATCGATAGGCTAAGCACTAAATCGATTAAATTTTCCACTGCAATTGAGTCCATTGCTGCTCCATCGCGATTTCTGCCAGTCGAGGGTCAGCATTGATGGTAATGACTTGATCTGCAAAATAACACATGGGCAAATCATTAGCCGAGTCGGTATAAAACACAATTTCCGCATCGCTGACTCGTTGCTGACTTAACCACTGGGTGAGGCGTTTTACTTTGCCAGCTTTAAAACTGGCAATCCCGTTTATTGTCCCTGAATAGCTATTATTAATCACCTGCATATCGATACCTATAGCAAAATCAGCATGCAGTTTTGCGGCAATTTTTTTGACAATAAAAGAGACCGTTGCAGAGATGATTATCACGGGAATATGACGCTGACGATAATCGTCGATACACTGGCGAGCTGCTGGATAAATGTTGGGCAGGATGATGGTATTAACAAAGTCATCGAGCCATATATCAACTTGCTCGGTTGGAATGCCCGCAAGTGCTTGCATACTAAAGGCTAGGTACGCGGGCATATCTAATATACCCGCATTATATTGTGCCATCATGCGGCTATCTTCGGCGATAAATTGGGGATCGTTGATGATCTGTTTATCCCATAGATAATGTGTCCATAATACACTGCTATCGCCTTGGATCAGTGTTTCGTCTAAATCAAACACCGCTATTTTTGTTGTCATTATTGTAACCTTGAGGCTGTGTTATTGGCTTATATATGATGTCTGTTAATTATTAAGCTAGCGAGCGAATTTCATTCTTATTAAACAATAATTCAAGCTGGCTACCGGGCTCAAATAAACGTTCTGAAGAACGATTGAGTAAGTCGACCGTCATTTCTCCTGCCGCGGTTTGGACTGTATAGCGAATAATATTGCCTAACAATTGATGTTCTACAATTGTGGCCGCCACAGGTGCAGAAATATGGTTACCGTAATGACGACCGGTTTCGCGGACATAGATAGATTCAGGACGAATAGCCAACATGCCTTGCTGATTAATCCCTAATAATTTATTGGCTTTTTCTGCCTCTATTAGATTGTAATGCCCCATAAAACGCGCCACAAATTGATTAGCAGGTTAAGTATAGATATTTTCTGCGCTGTCATTTTGAATAATTACCCCTTGATTCATTAAAAAGATCTTATCCGATAAGATCATCGCCTCATCTTGATCATGGGTGACAAATAATGTGGTTAAATTAAGTTCTCGTTATATACGGCGAATTTGTTGACGTAAATTTTTACGAATACGGGCATCTAATGCTGAAAGTGGCTCATCTAATAGCAAAATTTTAGGTTGCATAACTAGGGTGCGAGCTAGCGCAACACGTTGGCGCTGACCGCCAGATAATTGATGAGGATATTGCTGTATTTCTGACGATAAACGGAATCACGATTAATATTTCAGTTACTGAAACGTGTTCAGGGTAAGAATATTAGATGACAAACAATTGAAATATTGATGACACTTTTTAGACAAATCGCTGAGGACAATACAAAATGGATTACATCACTGAATATTTCTCTTACAAAAAGACTAGAAAGTAATGAATGATATTTCAGCAGAACAGAGTATCTTTATGTTATTGGAATATTATAATTTATAAATATCAACGTGATAGAAATATAAGCTTATGAAAAAAATAATATTAACGGGAACAGAAAGTGGCTGGTGGTTTGTTTGTTTTGCGGGGCGTTTATGGCTACCGAAAGGAGATGCTCCTTATGGCACGGCAGAAAAATGGTCACTGGTGGGTAAAACGGCAACTATTATTGGTGAATGGCAAGGTGAGTTAGTTTGGCTAATTGCAGAAAAAATGCCTATCGATATGGTCTCGCCAAGAATGGTCGCAGCACAAGATGAAGGTTTATTTCGTCTTGCTGGGCGCGGTGTACAGCTGGCGGAATTTTATCGCTCACATCGTTATTGTGGTTATTGTGGAACATTAATGCGCCACAGCCCAACCGAGTGGGCATGTTTATGTGACCACTGCCAAGAGCGCTATTATCCGCAAATTGCACCGTGCATTATTGTGGCTATCCGTCGTGATTCGCATATTTTATTGGCCCAACATCGTCGTCATAAACAAAATCCGGTCTTTACTGTTTTAGCGGGTTTCGTGGAGGTTGGAGAAACGTTAGAAGAAGCAGTGGCTCGCGAGGTGATGGAAGAGAGCCAAATTAAAATTAAAAATATTCGTTATGTTTCATCGCAGCCATGGCCATTCCCTCATTCGTTAATGATGGGATTTTTGGCAGACTATGACAGCGGAGAGATCGAAGTTGACCCACATGAGCTTATTCAGGCTGATTGGTATCATTATGATGAGTTGCCCAAAATCCCGAGTTCAGAAACGATAGCTCGCCGATTAATTGAAGATACTGTTGCATTATGTCGCAATCAAGAATAGTGATGATGAAAGTGCCTAGTAGACCTTAGGTTTTTAAGGGGCGCTAAACGGTTTTTAATCAATTAGCATGCTACAATAGTGCCCAATATTTGCAGCCATTTTCGGCGGCCACTTAATAAATGGAGTGAATGATGACTGAGTTGAAAAATGACCGCTACTTGCGTGCATTGCTTCGCCAACCTGTAGATGTAACACCGGTATGGATGATGCGACAAGCGGGGCGTTACTTGCCAGAATATAAAGCGACAAGAGCGCAAGCGGGAGATTTCCTCTCATTATGCAAAAATACAGAATTGGCTTGCGAAGTCACACTCCAGCCACTTAGACGCTTTCCATTAGATGCGGCAATTTTATTCTCAGATATTCTAACTATTCCAGATGCGATGGGATTAGGTCTCTATTTTGAAGCCGGAGAAGGCCCTCGATTTAAACATCCGATTACTTGTGCTGCTGATGTTAAAAAAATTCCTGTACAAGATCCCGAGCAAGAATTGGGTTATGTGATGAATGCGGTGAGAGCTATCCGTAAAGCCTTAAAAGGTGACGTGCCTTTAATCGGATTCTCCGGTAGCCCGTGGACGCTGGCAACTTATATGGTTGAAGGCGGCAGCAGTAAAGCGTTTACTAAAATAAAAAAAATGATGTATGCCGATCCACAATCATTGCATCTGTTGCTGGATAAACTGGCTGATAGCGTAATTTTATATCTTAATGCACAAATTAAGGCGGGCGCGCAATCAGTTATGATTTTTGATTCATGGGGAGGAGTATTAACACCGCGTGATTATCAATTATTCTCACTCAATTATATGCATAAGATTGTCGATGGCTTAATCCGTGAAAATGACGGACGCCGTGTACCAGTAACTTTGTTTACCAAAGGTGGTGGGCAATGGCTTGAGGCAATGGTTGCGACAGGTTGTGATGCATTAGGTCTTGATTGGACTATCGATATTGCCGAAGCGCGTCGCAGAGTTGGCGAAAAAGTCGCATTACAAGGGAATATGGATCCTTCGATGCTATATGCTTCTGCGCCTCGCATTGAAGACGAAGTAAAAACTATTTTGGCGGGTTTTGGTGAAGGTAATGGCCATGTATTTAACCTCGGCCACGGTATTCATCAGGATGTGCCACCAGAAAATGCCGGAACATTCGTCAATGCAGTTCATCAATTCTCTCGGGCGTATCATAAATAATCCAGAAGAGAAAATAGTGGGATAAAACGGTATTAATAACGGGGTATTTGATACAGAAAAATGTATTAAATACCCCGTTAGCATTTATAAAACAAAGCATTTATAAATAAGAGCATTATTGAACCACATATCTGGGAATATGTCGGTACCGTCTAATTCTTCCTGATGCCTGTATTTGAAAAACATATCTTGACGATTATCTTCAAAGCTATCACCTTCAAAGCTATCAAATGAGCGTACTGATTGTCCGCCTTGAATTTTGCGTTCTAGTTATAAAGCAATTGATCTGCTATCCCGAAAGAAGCAGCGTCCGGCGCACCATAGCCTTACTTGGTGGCTAATGCGAGGGTCTTTTGCTCTTGAACGACAGGCCGAGAAAGACATTGTAATTCAAAATATTGAAAAAAGTCATGGAAAAGGGTATTGCGTTGACAGGTTGAATCTACAAGTGCCTTTTTTGCGAAAGAGCTGCTATAAGGTATTGGTTCAAGAGTATAAAACGCAAAATTCAATTAAGCACTTATGCCGAGTTATAGTGATCAAGCTCAGCCGTTTAATGTTTTATATTTAGCGAAATCGGCTTATTAAATTGCTTGATGAATACAGGCTTTAATTGCATCCAAAAGCCATTGACCTCTTTAGATAAAGCCGATAAAGCTTTGGTTACCGTATGTTAGCGGCTCAATTACGCCAAGAAGGTTATGCTAATATTATCAAATGCTGTAGCTATCAAGAGTTAGTCATCGGCTTGATACAGAGAGGTTAGTATTATTTTAGCAAAATAACTTATTATTTCGGATAAGATTAAAATATATTGAAACACAAAGAGTTTTGCGGGGGAGACGATGGCAATAGATACTTCGGAATTACGCCAGCAGCAGTTAGAAAAATCTCGCCAAGTTGTGTTAACTGATGATTTCGCGACACCCAGATTAATTGCAGGTGCAGATGTTGGATTTGAACAGCAAGGCACAGTAACTCGTGCCGCTATTGCTATTATGACGTGGCCAGAACTTGAATTGATTGAGTACCAAATCGCCCGTATTCCTACCTTATTACCCTATATTCCCGGTTTATTATCTTTTCGTGAATGTCCGGCGTTATATGAAGCTTGGCAATTGCTTCAACATAAACCACAATTAGTTTTAGTTGACGGTCAGGGAATTGCACACCCTCGTTATTTCGGAGTGGCTTGTCATTTTGGTTTGCTGGTGGATATTCCAACTATTGGTGTTGCTAAAAGTCGATTATTTGGAACTCATTCGGAGATTGAGCAACAACCGGGAAGTTACCAACCGCTGATGGATAAAACTCAGCAGCTTGGTTGGGTGCTGCGCAGTAAAAAACGTTGTAATCCTTTGTATATTTCACCGGGACATAAAGTTAGTTTAGCGAGCTCCCTTTGGTGGGTAGAGCAGTGTTTAAAGGGCTATAGACTACCTGAACCGACGCGCATGGCGGATGGAATTGCTTCGAATCGAACAAAATTTAAGCGAATGATTAATAAATCACGCTAAATATCAGCAAAATATGTGGCATTATTAGATTTTCAGGTAAACTGCGACGTATTAATATTGATGAGCCCAGAGACATGATAAAAAATCCTATTCATTTGAGGTTGGAAAAATTAGAAAGCTGGCAGCATGTCACTTTTATGGCGTGTTTATGCGAAAGAATGTATCCCAACTATCAAATGTTCTGTCTGCAAACAGAGTTTAGTGATCCAAAAGTTTATCGGTCAATATTGGATCTGGTGTGGGAGACGCTTTCTGTTAAAGACAGTAAAGTGAATTTCGATAATCAATTAGAAAAATTAGAAGCTATCATCCCAAACTCGGATGATTATGATATGTATGGTGTGTATCCAGCTATCGATGCTTGTATTGCTTTAGGTGAGTTAGTTCACTCTAAATTGAGTGGCGAAACATTAGAGCATACTATTGCAGTCAGTGAGATTTCAATTCGCACTGTTGCTATGCTTGTTATGACTCATACTGGCAAAGAGATGTCAGATGATGAATTAAAGATTGTTCCTGAAATTGAAGAAGAATGGGACATTCAATGGGAAATATTTCGGTTATTAGCTGCTTGCGAAGAGCGTGATGTGGACCTGATTAAAGGATTAAGATCTGACCTCCGTGAAACGGGGATCAGCAATATTGGCATTGAATTGGCCTGATTTTTCGTATTTCGTCATGAAAACGTGACTCAGAGCGATAAATGCTGAGTTCTAAGGCTTCACATTTGCCCCTACTCTGGTCTACATTTAGGGGCGAGAAGAAGTGGCTATCGGGGCGTGTATCAGGGGCTGTCTATTTGGCATATCCGACGCACTCGATGCTTTGCAAACGATAAACACACTGTGTAAGGATAATTTATGAACAAGACCGAATTAGTTGATGCTATCGCAAAAAATGCTGACCTGACTAAAGTACAGGC
The DNA here is from genome assembly GCF_022592395.1 of Moellerella wisconsensis. Lineage (NCBI taxonomy): Bacteria > Pseudomonadati > Pseudomonadota > Gammaproteobacteria > Enterobacterales > Morganellaceae > Moellerella > Moellerella wisconsensis. The sequence continues at coordinate 325,514 of NZ_CP093242.1, forward strand.
TAAAGAAGCTCTGGAAGCAACACTGAAAGCTATTTCTGAAGCTCTGGTTAACGGCGAATCAGTACAGCTGGTTGGTTTCGGTACTTTTAAAGTCAATCATCGTGCGGAGCGTACTGGCCGTAACCCACAGACTGGTCAAGAAATCAAAATTGAAGCAGCGAATGTACCTGCTTTCGTTGCTGGTAAAGCACTGAAAGAAACGGTAAAAGCAAGCTAATTAAGTTGTATAAAAGAATTATCAGAGGGGGTACGATGCGTCCCCTTTTGCAAATTCGACAGTGGCTGCTGGTATTGGGGACTGCTTCAATACTCAGCGCCTGTTCTAGTCAGCCTACACTTCCCACATTTAGTGCAAGTGGATTTATTGCTGATGAAGGCGTAATACGTTTATGGCGCCTCAATGATCCACAAAATGAACCACAAGTCTTGATGGTGGTTTATAGTCCGTACCAAGATCAAAATACTTCAGTGACTTTCTTTGAATATCGTCATGGTCAATTATGGCAGGTACGTAGCCAGATATTGAATGCCGGAGAGCAACAAATTCAAGAACAGCTTCGCTTTAATCGAAATAACGATGTTATTTTTATGCAGCGCGAAACGGCCTCCCAAAAAACCCCATTATCTTCAGATGATATTACCCGCTGGCGTTTTGAAGCTAATCGTATTCTTGATATTAGTACCGCACTGGTTGTCGGTGATATCAAGCTTTATCAAGGCTATTGGCAACAAGGCAAAATTGAGACGTGTGATGGTGAAATTCGCAAAGTCAGTTTTGAACCCTATGCAGAAAATTGGTTAAAGCAACGAGAACGAGAAAGTCGAGGGCAGAAGCAGAATAAGTTGACCATTGCATGGCTGGAAGCGCCCGCAGGTAATCAGTTATTAATGGTTGCTAATGATAATTTCTGTAAATGGCAACCGACGGAAAAAAGCTTGTAATAACTTATCTCCGCCTGATTGCTTAAATCTATTTTTGATTACTTCAAACGTGCAATAGCACGATAACCAATATCATTGCGATAGAAGCTGCCTTCCCAATGAATATCTTTAGCGGCTTGATAGGCATTCTTCTGTGCTTGTTCAATATCATCACCTAGAGCGGTAACACACAAAACACGGCCTCCGGCAGTAATAACATCGCCATTTTTCATTGCGGTACCTGCATGGAACACTTTGGTTTCCATTGAGCTAGTTGGCTCAAGCCCTGAAATGATATCGCCTTGACGATAATCACCAGGATATCCTCCCGCCGCAATCACAATCCCTAAGGCTGGACGTGGATTCCATTGTGATTTTTTACCCCCTAGCTGCCCGTTAGCACCGGCAAGACACAGCTCGACTAAATCTGACTCCATGCGTAGCATTATCGGTTGTGTCTCAGGATCACCAAAGCGGCAATTAAATTCAATCACTTTTGGATTGCCTTGACTATCAATCATTAAACCTGCGTAAAGAAAGCCCTGATAGCGTAATCCTTCTGCTGCCATTCCCGCAACGGTAGGATAAATAACTTGTTCCATAACACGTTGATGGACTTGATCCGTAACCACAGGAGCTGGTGAATATGCTCCCATCCCCCCGGTATTTGGGCCGCTATCTCCATCACCGACACGTTTATGATCTTGGCTGGTTGCCATTGGAACTACATTTTCACCGTCAACCATAACAATAAAGCTGGCTTCTTCGCCGTCTAAAAACTCTTCAATAACAATACGATGACCCGCATCTCCGAACGCATTACCCGCTAACATATCATTGACAGCATCTTTAGCTTCTTGCAAAGTCATGGCGACAATCACTCCTTTGCCTGCAGCTAATCCGTCTGCTTTGATGACAATAGGTGCGCCCACTTTATCCAGATAGGCTAGCGCAGGTTTAATTTCAGTAAAATTCTGATAATTAGCACTAGGAATGTTATGGCGAGCTAAAAAATCTTTAGTGAATGCTTTTGAGCCTTCAAGCTGTGCTGCGCCTTGCGTCGGGCCAAAAATAGTTAACCCTTCAGCTTTAAATGCATCAACGATACCGATAACTAAAGGGGCCTCAGGGCCCACAATGGTTAAACCAATATCGTGCTGTTTAGCGAAATCAATCAAGGCTGGAATATCGGTCGCAGAAATATCAATATTTTCTAATGCAGGTTCTAACGCAGTTCCTGCATTTCCTGGTGCGACATACACTTTATCTGCTAAAGGGGATTGTGTTGCTTTCCATGCGAGGGCATGTTCACGACCGCCGCCGCCAATAATTAAAATATTCATAATTATTTATCCTATTTATTAGTGACGGAAATGACGCATACCAGTGAAAATCATTGCAATTCCATGCTCATTTGCTGCTTCTATAATTTCATTATCTCGGATTGAGCCGCCAGGTTGAATCACACAAGTGACTCCGACAGCAGCAGCAGCATCAATCCCATCACGGAATGGGAAAAAGGCATCGGAGGCCATTGCGCAGCCTGCAACTTCTAATCCTTCATCGGCAGCTTTTATTCCTGCAATTTTAGCAGAATAAACTCGACTCATTTGTCCTGCACCAATTCCCATAGTCATATCATTTTTGGCATATACGATGGCATTCGACTTAACAAATTTAGCCACTTTCCAGCAGAATAAAGCATCTTTCATTTCACGCTCAGTAGGTTGGCGTTTAGTGACAATTCGTAAATCATCTGGGCTCACCATGCCTAGATCTCTATCTTGAACTAATAATCCACCGTTCACTCGTTTAAAATCTAAACTTGCTATGGCTTCATTCCAATAACCACAACTCAACACACGAACATTTTGTTTGCTAGATAGAATAGCTTTGGCTTCTTCCGTAATAGCTGGAGCAATAATGACTTCAACAAATTGACGTTCAATAATTGCAGCCGCAGTGGTTTTATCGAGTTCGCGATTAAATGCAATAATTCCACCGAAAGCAGATGTCGGATCTGTTTTAAAGGCTCGTTCATAAGCGGTGAAAATATTATCACCAATTGCCACGCCACAAGGGTTTGCATGCTTGACGATGACACAAGCCGCTTCTGTAAATGATTTTACACATTCTAATGCAGCATCAGTATCCGCAATATTATTATAAGAAAGCGCTTTTCCTTGAATTTGAATTGCCGTTGCAACAGAAGCTTCCTGTGCTCCTTCTTCTATATAGAAGGCTGCGTCCTGATGACTATTTTCACCGTAGCGCATATCTTGCTTTTTAACGAAGTTAAGATTCAATGTTCGAGGAAAACGGCCAGAAGGTTGAGTAGTATCACCATAATAAGGGGCAACTAATTGGCCAAAATAATTGGCGATCATCCCGTCATAGGCTGCTGTATGCTCGAAAGCTTTAATTGCCAAATCAAAACGAGTCGATAAATTTAATTCATTTTGATGATTATCCATTTCTTCAATAATTTTATCGTAATCATTACTATTAACTACGATGGCCACATCTTTATGATTTTTGGCAGCAGAGCGCACCATGGTTGGTCCACCAATATCAATATTTTCAACCGCATCTTCTAATGAACAATCAGGCTTAGCGACCGTTTGAGCAAAAGGGTATAAATTGACGACGACCATATCAATAGGGGCAATATCATGTTGCTGCATAATTTCATCATCAATGCCTCTACGTCCGAGGATCCCACCATGAACTTTTGGATGCAATGTTTTAACTCGACCATCCATCATCTCAGGAAAACCAGTGTAATCGGAAACCTCAGTCACTGACAGTCCTGAATCGGCAAGTAACTTAGCAGTACCACCGGTTGAGAGTAGCTCAACGCCTCGGCTAGATAATGCTTTAGCGAATTCAACAATCCCTGTTTTATCAGAAACACTGAGGAGGGCACGACGAATAGGACGAAGCTGTTGCATGAGTTTGATCCCTTGGCTTATATCTAGGCTTATATAAAGCATAATAAAAAGTGCAATAAAATTGTGTTAGATAAATCAGCGATGGTAGGTGATATCCAATCGATACTTTAAATTACCCGACTATTTTGAATCCTGCTTATATATATAAACGATATCAGACGAATTTCCGAGCTGACTCGCATACTTCCGGCGTTGAATTCAGATTATCGCAAGTAAAATTGCCTACAATCTCCCACAATCTCAATGCAGATAAATAAAAGCGATGACTATTAATAGCTATAATTGTAACGCAAACGATTGCGTATTGCGCGTTAAATTTCAAGGATTTTAACGGTTGTGGATAACTCTGTAGACAAAAGCGTATAACCGATGCTTTTGCTGTGGATTGCAGCAGTTGAACTAAAAAAGTGAAAAAACACTTGTGTAATTTTCTCAGCTCCCTATAATTCGCTCCGTTGTCACGACAAACCGGCCGAGCGGTTGAGTTTGAAAGTTCCAAAGCGCAGTAAGCGCCTTGAAAAACAGCGGGATGATTGAGGTGATGGTCGAAGTAGTTCGGAAAGAAAGTTGAAAATAAATACTTGACTTCCTGAATGAAAAGAGTAATATACGCCACCTCGCAACAAGAACCTTAACGAGTTACCTTAAGCCTTGTTGCAACGCTCTTTAACAATTTATCAGACAATCTGTGTGGGCACTCACAAGACACTATCGAAATAAAAAATATTTTTGATTTTAAGTCTTAAAGAGTGACTAACACGTTAATTCATATATGAATAAATGAAGTCAGTTTAATTCTTTGAGCATCAAACTTTAATTGAAGAGTTTGATCATGGCTCAGATTGAACGCTGGCGGCAGGCCTAACACATGCAAGTCGAGCGGTAACAGGAAGAAGCTTGCTTCTTTGCTGACGAGCGGCGGACGGGTGAGTAATGTATGGGGATCTGCCTGACAGAGGGGGATAACTACTGGAAACGGTAGCTAATACCGCATAATCTCTAAGGAGCAAAGCAGGGGACCTTCGGGCCTTGCGCTGTCGGATGAACCCATATGGGATTAGCTAGTAGGTGAGGTAATGGCTCACCTAGGCGACGATCTCTAGCTGGTCTGAGAGGATGATCAGCCACACTGGGACTGAGACACGGCCCAGACTCCTACGGGAGGCAGCAGTGGGGAATATTGCACAATGGGCGCAAGCCTGATGCAGCCATGCCGCGTGTATGAAGAAGGCCTTAGGGTTGTAAAGTACTTTCAGTCGGGAGGAAGGCGTTGATATTAATACTATCAGCGATTGACGTTACCGACAGAAGAAGCACCGGCTAACTCCGTGCCAGCAGCCGCGGTAATACGGGGGGTGCAAGCGTTAATCGGAATTACTGGGCGTAAAGCGCACGCAGGCGGTTGATTAAGTTAGATGTGAAATCCCCGGGCTTAACCTGGGAATGGCATCTAAAACTGGTCAGCTAGAGTCTTGTAGAGGGGGGTAGAATTCCATGTGTAGCGGTGAAATGCGTAGAGATGTGGAGGAATACCGGTGGCGAAGGCGGCCCCCTGGACAAAGACTGACGCTCAGGTGCGAAAGCGTGGGGAGCAAACAGGATTAGATACCCTGGTAGTCCACGCTGTAAACGATGTCGATTTGGAGGTTGTTCCCTTGAGGAGTGGCTTCCGGAGCTAACGCGTTAAATCGACCGCCTGGGGAGTACGGCCGCAAGGTTAAAACTCAAATGAATTGACGGGGGCCCGCACAAGCGGTGGAGCATGTGGTTTAATTCGATGCAACGCGAAGAACCTTACCTACTCTTGACATCCAGAGAATTTAGCAGAGATGCTTTAGTGCCTTCGGGAACTCTGAGACAGGTGCTGCATGGCTGTCGTCAGCTCGTGTTGTGAAATGTTGGGTTAAGTCCCGCAACGAGCGCAACCCTTATCCTTTGTTGCCAGCACGTAATGGTGGGAACTCAAGGGAGACTGCCGGTGATAAACCGGAGGAAGGTGGGGATGACGTCAAGTCATCATGGCCCTTACGAGTAGGGCTACACACGTGCTACAATGGCGCATACAAAGAGAAGCGAACTCGCGAGAGCCAGCGGAACTCATAAAGTGCGTCGTAGTCCGGATTGGAGTCTGCAACTCGACTCCATGAAGTCGGAATCGCTAGTAATCGTAGATCAGAATGCTACGGTGAATACGTTCCCGGGCCTTGTACACACCGCCCGTCACACCATGGGAGTGGGTTGCAAAAGAAGTAGGTAGCTTAACCTTCGGGGGGGCGCTTACCACTTTGTGATTCATGACTGGGGTGAAGTCGTAACAAGGTAACCGTAGGGGAACCTGCGGTTGGATCACCTCCTTACCTAAATTCGAAGTTGAATGTGAAGTGCTCACACAGATTGTCTGATAGAAAAGTAGAGCAAATGGTATCAATAGGCTTGTAGCTCAGGTGGTTAGAGCGCACCCCTGATAAGGGTGAGGTCGGTGGTTCAAGTCCACTCAGGCCTACCAAAATCGAATAATGCGGTGTTGAGTTCGTTGGTTTACATTGTAAACACAATGAGGATTCGCTGACTGAGTTCGATTTAGCTTTTTATAACGATTAATAACCGTTATTAGGTACTGTTATACTTGTTATGGGGCTATAGCTCAGCTGGGAGAGCGCCTGCCTTGCACGCAGGAGGTCAGCGGTTCGATCCCGCTTAGCTCCACCATAACAATTGCTCGTTAAATAATGATTAAGCTGACTTATTGAGTCGGCTTAACAATTATGCTCTTTAATAATCTGGAACAAGCTGAAAATTGAAAACAACGGTATTCTTTGTCGAAAGAATACCAGAGTCTCTCAAAATACTCAGACCCCAAGGTTTTATCGCTGTGCTTGCAGTGATAAAAGACACCTTCGGGTTGTGAGGTTAAGCGAATAAGCGTACACGGTGGATGCCTAGGCAGTCAGAGGCGATGAAGGACGTGCTAATCTGCGAAAAGCGTCGGTGAGCTGATATGAAGCGTTATTAGCCGACGATGTCCGAATGGGGAAACCCGGTGCACTTTGGTGCATCATCATTTAGTGAATACATAGCTAAATGAAGCGAACCGAGGGAACTGAAACATCTCAGTACCTCGAGGAAAAGAAATCAACCGAGATTCCCCTAGTAGCGGCGAGCGAACGGGGAGCAGCCCAGAACCAACATCAACGCTAGCATTAAGAGAACAGTCTGGAAAGTCTGGCAGTAAAGGGTGATAGCCCCGTATCTGAAAATGTTAGTGTTGTGAGTTCGACGAGTAGGGCGGGACACGTGTTATCCTGTCTGAATATGGGGGGACCATCCTCCAAGGCTAAATACTCCTGACTGACCGATAGTGAACCAGTACCGTGAGGGAAAGGCGAAAAGAACCCCGGCGAGGGGAGTGAAATAGAACCTGAAACCGTGTACGTACAAGCAGTGGGAGCCTTGATTTATCAGGGTGACTGCGTACCTTTTGTATAATGGGTCAGCGACTTATATTCTGTAGCAAGGTTAACCGAATAGGGGAGCCGTAGGGAAACCGAGTCTTAACTGGGCGAATGAGTTGCAGGGTATAGACCCGAAACCCGGTGATCTAGCCATGGGCAGGTTGAAGGTTGGGTAACACTAACTGGAGGACCGAACCGACTAATGTTGAAAAATTAGCGGATGACTTGTGGCTGGGGGTGAAAGGCCAATCAAACCGGGAGATAGCTGGTTCTCCCCGAAAGCTATTTAGGTAGCGCCTCGTGAATTCATCTTCGGGGGTAGAGCACTGTTTCGACTAGGGGGTCATCCCGACTTACCAACTCGATGCAAACTACGAATACCGAAGAATGTTATCACGGGAGACACACGGCGGGTGCTAACGTTCGTCGTGAAGAGGGAAACAACCCAGACCGCCAGCTAAGGTCCCAAAGTCATAGTTAAGTGGGAAACGAAGTGGAAAGGCTCAGACAGCCAGGATGTTGGCTTAGAAGCAGCCATCATTTAAAGAAAGCGTAATAGCTCACTGGTCGAGTCGGTCTGCGCGGAAGATGTAACGGGGCTAAACTATGCACCGAAGCTGCGGCAGCGATATTTAAATATTGTTGGGTAGGGGAGCGTTCTGTAAGCCTGCGAAGGTGTGCTGTGAGGCATGCTGGAGGTATCAGAAGTGCGAATGCTGACATAAGTAACGATAATGCGGGTGAAAAACCCGCACGCCGGAAGACCAAGGGTTCCTGTCCAACGTTAATCGGGGCAGGGTGAGTCGACCCCTAAGGCGAGGCTGAAAAGCGTAGTCGATGGGCAACGGGTTAATATTCCCGTACTGGTGATAATTGCGATGGGGGGACGGAGAAGGCTAAGTTAGCTGGGCGACGGTTGTCCCGGTTTAAGGATGTAGGTGGGTGAATTAGGCAAATCCGGTTCACTATACACTGAGGTCTGATGACGAGTCACTACGGTGATGAAGTAACTGATGCCATGCTTCCAGGAAAAGCCTCTAAGCTCTAGATTATCATTAATCGTACCCCAAACCGACACAGGTGGTCAGGTAGAGAATACTAAGGCGCTTGAGAGAACTCGGGTGAAGGAACTAGGCAAAATGGTGCCGTAACTTCGGGAGAAGGCACGCTGGCGCTAGGTGAAGTGATTTACTCACGGAGCTGAAGCCAGTCGCAGATACCAGCTGGCTGCAACTGTTTATTAAAAACACAGCACTGTGCAAACACGAAAGTGGACGTATACGGTGTGACGCCTGCCCGGTGCTGGAAGGTTAATTGATGGGGTTAGCGTAAGCGAAGCTCTTGATCGAAGCCCCAGTAAACGGCGGCCGTAACTATAACGGTCCTAAGGTAGCGAAATTCCTTGTCGGGTAAGTTCCGACCTGCACGAATGGCGTAATGATGGCCAGGCTGTCTCCACCCGAGACTCAGTGAAATTGAACTCGCTGTGAAGATGCAGTGTACCCGCGGCAAGACGGAAAGACCCCGTGAACCTTTACTATAGCTTGACACTGAACATTGAGCCTTGATGTGTAGGATAGGTGGGAGGCTTTGAAGTGTGGACGCCAGTCTGCATGGAGCCAACCTTGAAATACCACCCTTTAATGTTTGATGTTCTAACGTAGACCCATTATCTGGGTTGCGGACAGTGTCTGGTGGGTAGTTTGACTGGGGCGGTCTCCTCCCAAAGAGTAACGGAGGAGCACGAAGGTTAGCTAATCACGGTCGGACATCGTGAGGTTAGTGCAATGGCATAAGCTAGCTTGACTGCGAGAGTGACGGCTCGAGCAGGTACGAAAGTAGGTCATAGTGATCCGGTGGTTCTGAATGGAAGGGCCATCGCTCAACGGATAAAAGGTACTCCGGGGATAACAGGCTGATACCGCCCAAGAGTTCATATCGACGGCGGTGTTTGGCACCTCGATGTCGGCTCATCACATCCTGGGGCTGAAGTAGGTCCCAAGGGTACGGCTGTTCGCCGTTTAAAGTGGTACGCGAGCTGGGTTTAGAACGTCGTGAGACAGTTCGGTCCCTATCTGCCGTGGGCGTTGGAAGATTGAAAGGGGCTGCTCCTAGTACGAGAGGACCGGAGTGGACGCACCACTGGTGTTCGGGTTGTCATGCCAATGGCATTGCCCGGTAGCTAAGTGCGGAAGAGATAACCGCTGAAAGCATCTAAGCGGGAAACTTGCCTTGAGATGAGTCTTCCCTGACTCCTTGAGAGTCCTGAAGGAACGTTTAAGACTAAGACGTTGATAGGCTGGGTGTGTAAGCGGTGCGAGCCGTTGAGCTAACCAGTACTAATGAACCGAGAGGCTTAACCTTACAACACCGAAGGTGTTTTAGAGAGACACTGAATGATTTAGCGATTTATTTTGGTGAATAATCAAATAATGAGATAAATCAGGAAAGAATATTGTTTAAAATGACAGCTTGTTCAAGATTAAAGTTAATGTGATGGAAGCCGTAAGGTGACATCATGTTGACAGACAGAATATGTCTGGCGGCGATAGCGCGGTGGTCCCACCTGACCCCATGCCGAACTCAGAAGTGAAACGCCGTAGCGCCGATGGTAGTGTGGGGTCTCCCCATGTGAGAGTAGGGAACTGCCAGACTTTAATAAAGACGAAGAAGCCACCCAATAGGGTGGCTTTTTTGCGTCGCTATAAAAAAATAAAAATAAACAACTAGTCAGAGGGTTAAAGTGTATTTTTATTTGCCTATTTGCCTATTTGCCTATTTGCCTATTTGTCTATTTGTCTATTTGTCTATTTGTCTATTTGTCTATTTGTCTATTTGTCTATTTGTCTATTTGTCTATTTGTCTATTTGTCTATTTGTCTATTTGTCTATTTGTCTATTTGTCTATTTGTCTATTTGTCTATTTGTCTATTTGTCTATTTGGCTATTTGCTTATTTGCTTATTTGCTTATTTCATTGAGTGCCTTATAATTTAATTATTAATAAGCCTCTATTGATAATCAAATAGCTATTGATTCATCAACTAAAAATTATCGTATATTTCAGATTACTCGGTTTACCAGTAAATGATCTATCTTTAATTTTTCATTCATGCATTCTGCAAGTAAATATTGATAACAGTCATAATCCATAGATGATTTAATATTGGAGCCTATATATTTGATAAACTTTTTAATATTCGCTAGAGCACTATTGCTACCCTTGAACGGTAGAATTATAGTGATACATTTTCAATGTGTTCAATAACACTTTCTTTATAACCTTTATTTTTATATTAAATAATAACGCACTATTTTTAAACAAGTTTTTAAATAAGTATTAGTAATTAAATTAAAATAGATATCATCTTCAGTTCTGTAGATGAATAATAAATAGGTAATATCGGCAATTCAAAATTGTTATGGCTAAAGAGGATAAAAGCTGATTTAACCAGCTTATATTGCAATAAAAATGATGATGATTGAATGTTGTTTAATAATATACTCGGCTAAAAAATGATATTCTTTCAATAATATAAATAACCAATTACGGCTAATAATAATTTATTATAGCTGCGATATGATTAAAATCCGTCATCGCTTTTTAATAAAATACATTAGGTCTTTATAATAAGTATTAAGTAATATAATTTATTGAAATTATAAATAAAAATAATTTTTCAATCGGATTATTTATGTCTTATTATTCTGCAATAATGATTATTTACTCTCATAATTAAATTAAACTGTTTGATATCCAGTTAAATTATTGCATCACTCTATTACGCTAAGAACTACCCTTTTTTAGAGATTTTTTCCATATTAAACTAATTTATTGAAATCATTGAATAAAAAATATCTACTAGTCAATTACTCATAGTTAATAAATCTATATCAATAAAATAGAACATTACTCTTCGTAATAAAAATATCCTTATACATCTAACTATAAGAAATTAAATGTTAATAGTTGATTTATCTAAGTTAATTCGTTGGTTTTTCGATTAGCTTCATAGGCTGATTTTAAGGATTTATCTGGTACTTAATATACTGCGAAGGGCTTCGCAAATTTTTAATGATTTATTTAAGATTTATAGTACTGAGTATTAGTTTGATCTATAATTTATTGAGTAAAAAATATCACGTAGTTATTTTAAGCGTTTACTAATAGGATAATAATTTGATATTAATAATATATTATTTATCACCATAACTATAGATAAGCTAACTCTATAGATAATATTTCCTAGTCAATTTCATATAAATTAAATAGTTATATAAAATTTAGTGAAGAATAATTATTTGTGATTTAAGATAAATTTTTTGTATTTGATTTGCAATATTTTAATATTAATAATGTATTATAATAAATATCGAAGTAATCAATTTATAGTTAATTATTTATTCATTTCTCTTAATTAGTCATTAAATATAATAAATATTATAAAGACCATTAACTCAGATAGAATTTAGTCTTAGTTCGTATTCAAGTATATATTAATCTCTAATCTCTATATTTACATAAAATGAGATTATTAACGTAGTGAAATTAATTTGTACTGGAATTTATATGATTGAATAAAATTCATATTGAGATGAATTACTCGACAAATCGAATTAGTTTGGCTAAATTATTTAGCATTCTAGAAGTCTATACGGTTAAAAGTGAAAAAGGGGTTTAGTGATGCCGATTCGTTTACCTGATGAATTACCTGCGGTTAATTTTTTGCTCGAAGAGAATGTTTTTGTTATGACATCAACAAGAGCACGATTTCAGGATATTCGACCATTGAAAGTGCTGATCCTAAATCTGATGCCTAAAAAAATTGAAACCGAAAATCAATTATTACGTTTATTGTCTAATACTCCTTTACAGATTGATATCCAATTATTACGGATAGATCAGCGGGAATCCAAAAATACTCCAGCAGAGCATTTAGATACTTTTTACTGTGATTTTGAAGATATTAAGCAGCAAAATTTTGATGGCTTGATCATTACAGGTGCACCATTAGGGTTGGTTGAATTTGATGATGTAGCTTATTGGCCACAAATTGAAGAGATCATTCATTGGGCTAAGGAGCATGTAACATCAACTTTATTCATTTGTTGGGCGGTACAAGCAGGATTAAATATTCTATATGGATTGCCTAAATTAACCCGAAAAGATAAATTATCGGGTGTATACAAGCATAATACTTTGCAGCCTCATGCATTATTGACTCGTGGCTTTGATGCGAGTTTTTTTGCACCTCAATCACGCTATGCTGATTTCCCTGAAGAATATATTCGTGAGAATACAGATCTTGATATTTTAGCATCATCAGAAGAAGCGGGAGTTTATCTCTGCGCAACGAAAGATAAAAGGATGGCATTTGTTACAGGTCACCCAGAGTACGACGCTGATACGTTAGCTCAAGAATTTTGGCGTGATGAAAAGGCCGACTTATCTCCGGTTATTCCGTGTAATTACTTTACTGATGATGATCCTAATAAAGATCCTTTATTAACTTGGCGCAGCCATGGGCATCTGTTGTTTTCAAATTGGTTAAATTATTTTGTGTATCAGATCACACCTTATGATCTTAGTGATATGAAACCAACATTTGATTGATTTTAGTATTTTAGCCTAAAAAATAATAATAAATTTTTATTAAATAAGATAACATTTTACTAATTAAACTATTTTTGGTGTTATATGCTAATATTTACTTAAGGGTGGCGGAATAGGTACTGCTATCCTAGTTGAATTTTATTAGTCCAGTTAAAATCAAGAAAGTATTAGTTAACATTTACTTAACACTAATATTTAATTTCTATATTTCTAACAGTTATTTTTCATAATTACATTTATTTATTTAATATCATTGGGTTAAACCAATTCAAATATTAAAATGGAAACCATTTTTGATTTTATTTGTTTTTAGGTTAGTCTTAATTTATCGCTCGGGATAAATAAGGATCAACCGATGAATGAACAGCTATTAACATCTCAATTATTTTTTACTAAAGCCCCCTCAAATCAAGATAAAGAAGTTTTAACTGCTGATCTAATTGAATTTATCACATTACTGTCTGAGCGTTTTTCAGCGCGTAGGAAGTTATTATTAGAAAAGCGCAAAGTTTATCAGCAGCGAATTGATAAAGGTATTCTTCCTGATTTTATTTCGGAAACAAATTCCATTAAAAAAGATGATTGGAAAATCAAAAATATACCTGTTGATTTAGAAGATCGTCGTGTTGAAATTACTGGTCCTGTTGATCGCAAAATGGTGATTAATGCGTTGAATTCACAAGCAAAAGTCTTTATGGCTGATTTTGAGGATTCTCTTTCTCCGGCATGGGAAAAGTTAATCGATGGTCAAATTAATCTGCGGGATGCAATTAATGGAACTATTTCTTTTCAAAATGAGCAGGGAAAAGTTTATCAATTAAAGTCAGATCCTGCGGTATTAATTGCCCGAGTACGCGGGCTACATCTTGATGAAAAACATGTTTTATTTGATGGCCAGCCAATTCCTGGCGGATTGTTTGATTTTGCGGTGTATTTCTTTCTCAATCATCAGGCTTTGTTGAAGAAAGGTAGTGGCCCTTATTTTTATCTTCCAAAATTAGAATCATGGCAGGAAGCACAATGGTGGAGTGATGTTTTTAGCTACGCTGAAGATCAATTCTCCCTTCCCCGCGGTACGATTAAAGCGACTGTTCTAATTGAAACATTACCCGCTGTTTTTCAAATGGATGAAATCCTTTATTACCTTCGCTATCACATAGTGGGGCTTAATTGCGGGCGTTGGGATTATATATTCAGTTATATCAAGACATTAAAAGAATATCCTGACCGCGTGTTACCCGATCGTCAAAGCGTTACGATGACCCAATCATTCTTGAATGCCTATTCTCGATTATTGATTAAAACCTGCCATAAACGAGGTGCTTTTGCTATGGGAGGAATGTCGGCATTTATTCCAAGTAAAGATGCCGCGCTCAATCAGCAGGTGCTGGCAAAAGTGACCGTTGATAAGCAACTGGAAGCTGATAATGGGCATGATGGTACATGGATTGCTCATCCAGGGCTGGCCAGTTGTGTATTAGCCATTTTTGATCAAGCTCTTGGAAAGCGTAAAAATCAGCTAGATATTATGCGCGAGGGAGATGCTCCGATAACGGCAGAACAACTGTTAGAGCCTTGCGAAGGTGAGAGAACTGAAGCGGGCATGCGCGCCAATATTCGTATTGCAGTGCAGTATATCGAGGCTTGGATCGGTGGTAATGGGTGTGTTCCTATTTATGGTTTGATGGAGGACGCGGCAACGGCCGAGATATCAAGGACATCTATTTGGCAATGGATCCGTCATGGTAAGACACTGTCTAACGGTCAAAAAATCACTAAATCGCTGTTTATTGAAATGTTGGATGAAGAACTACAAGTGATCCAACAAGAACTTGGCGATGTTCGTTTTCAAAGTGGGCGTTTTAAAGAGGCAGCAGAACTGATGCGGACAATCACGACGCAAGATGAGTTAATCGAATTTTTAACTGTTCCTGGTTATCAATTATTGGATTAGCCCTTTGATGATAGTTATTTGCTAAATCGTTATTTGCTAAAAAGGAACAGAACAATGACAACGTCAAGAGAACAACAAATTGCGCAATTAGAGAAAGATTGGCTGTCAGATCGTTGGGCAGGGATTAAACGTTCTTACAGTGCACAAGAGGTGATTAAGCTACGTGGCTCAGTTAATCCTGAACATACTTTCGCTCGCCATGGAGCTGAAAAGCTGTGGGCATTATTGAAGGGGGGAGCGAAGAAAGGTTATGTAAATGGATTGGGGGCATTGACAGGGGGACAAGCCTTACAGCAAGCCAAAGCAGGGATTGAGGCGATTTATTTATCGGGCTGGCAAGTCGCAGCAGATGCTAATACCGCTTCGAGTATGTATCCTGACCAATCGCTATATCCCGTAGATTCTGTCCCTGAAGTAATTAAACGTATTAATAATAGTTTTAGACGCGCAGATCAAATCCAGTGGTCTAATGGAATTGGCCCTGAAAACGAAAAATACATCGATTATTTTTTACCTATTGTTGCTGATGCTGAAGCCGGTTTTGGTGGAGTATTAAATGCGTTTGAATTGATGAAGGCCATGATTGAGGCAGGAGCGGCCGCAGTTCACTTTGAAGATCAGCTAGCAGCAGTAAAAAAATGTGGTCACATGGGGGGGAAAGTTTTAGTTTCGACACAAGAAGCGGTACAGAAATTAACGGCTGCTCGTTTAGCCGCTGATGTGTCAGGCATTCCTACTTTGCTGATTGCACGTACAGATGCTGATGCTGCAGATTTATTAACCTCAGATTGTGATCCGTACGATAAACCATTTATTACCGGCGAACGTACATCTGAAGGATTCTTCCGCGTAAAGGCGGGTATCGATCAAGCGATTAGCCGCGGTTTGGCATATGCCCCGTATGCGGATTTAGTCTGGTGTGAGACTTCGAAACCTGATCTGGATGCTGCACGTCGTTTTGCTGAGGCTATCCATGCTGAATATCCAGGGAAATTATTGGCATACAATTGTTCTCCGTCTTTTAACTGGAAGAAAAATCTGGACGATGCAACCATTGCTCGCTTTCAAGATGAGTTATCAGAAATGGGCTATCGCTTCCAATTTATTACTCTTGCTGGCATTCATAGCATGTGGTTTAACATGTTTGATTTGGCACATGCGTATGCTCGAGGCCAAGGCATGAAGCATTATGTTGAAAAAGTACAGGAACGAGAATTTGCCGCGCAGCAACAAGGCTATACTTTTGCGTCTCATCAGCAAGAAGTCGGTACCGGTTATTTTGATCAAGTGACCAATATTATTCAGGGAGGTAATTCGTCAGTGACGGCGTTAACCGGATCTACGGAAGAAGCTCAATTCTAGTTGACTCTTTAGAAAAGCGATTGCGCTCTGTTTATGTACAGAATAATCGATTCTTGATGATATCAGGCACTTACTTAGTGCCTATTTTCTGCTGGGGACGACGATGACATTATCGATACAGCAAATAATCGCACAAACTATTTTGCAAGGATTCGATGCGCAATATGGGCGTTTTCTAGAGATAACATCTAGCGCACAAAAGCGTTTTGAACTCGCAGACTGGCACAATGTACAGCATGCAATGAAGCAGCGTATTCAGCTTTATGATCATCATGTCGGTTTAGTCGTGGCGCAATTGCGTTGCATGGGCTTAATTGATGGATTAACGCCGCAGATTTTAGCTGAGATTAAACAGCTATATTGCCAATTATTGCCTGATTATCCACGATTTGAAATTGCAGAGAGTTTTTTTAATTCAGTGTATTGTCGTTTGTTCCAACACCGTGAGCTTACCCCCGATAATTTGTTTATTTTTACCTCTCAGCCAGCAGATAGATTTCGTGATATTCCTCGCCCTTTGGCGCGTGACTATCTGATAAAAGATGATATTTCAGCAGTATTAACTCAAATACTTTCTGGGCTCTCTTTACGTTTAGCGTGGCAAAATTTAGCCCGAGATGTTGAATATATTTACCAGCATTTAGTTCATCAATTTATTTTTCAACAGCGTTATCCTACCAAATTACAGATTGCTAATGAGCTGTTTTATCGAAATAAAGCGGCTTGGTTAGTCGGTAAAATTTCTATCGATCAGCAAATTTATCCTTTTTTGTTACCGATACATAGAGATGAACATGGGCAGATGTATATTGATAGTTGCTTAACTGATTTCGATGAAGTGAGCATTGTATTTGGTTTCGCGCGATCTTATTTTATGGTTTATGCCCCATTTCCTGCGGCTTTAGTCTTTTGGCTACGTGAAATTTTACCCTGCAAGTCAATCGCTGAACTGTATATGGCGATTGGCTGCCAGAAGCATGGGAAAACAGAATATTACCGTGAATATTTAGCATATATTAATTTTTCAAGAGAACAATTTTCGATTGCGCCCGGCGTTAAGGGAATGGTGATGCTTGTATTTACATCCCCATCATTTGATAGGGTTTTTAAGATTATAAAAGATAAATTTTCACCGCAAAAAGAAGTCACCAAAGAGCGGGTATTGGAGTGCTATCGTTTAGTCAAAGAGCATGATCGTGTTGGACGTATGGCGGATACGCAAGAGTTTGAAAATTTTGTGATCGAGAAAAAATTTATTAGCCCATTATTGTTCGATGAATTATTGAATGAAGCTCCCTCTCAGATAGAAGATCTAGGCGATCAAATACTGATTAAACATTTGTATATGGAACGTAAGATGATCCCTCTAAATATTTATATGGATCAGGCTGACGATCAGCAATTAAAAAATATTGTTCAGGAATATGGTCAAGCGATCAAACAGTTAGCTGCCGCAAATATTTTCCCTGGCGATATGCTATTTAAAAATTTTGGAGTGACACGGCATTCTCGGGTTATTTTCTATGATTATGATGAAATTAATTATATGACAGCAATGAATTTTCGCCGCATTCCAGAGGCATTATCACCGGAGCAAGAGTTAGCTTCGGAACCTTGGTACAGTGTTGCAGAGAATGATGTTTTTCCTGAAGAATTGGCACTATTTTTATGTTATGACTCGCAAATCCGCGATTATTTTACGCGTTGTCATAGTGAATTGTTTACGGTGTCTTATTGGCAAGCATTACAGCAAAGGATCCGTGATGGATATATTGAAGATGTATTTGCATATCCACTTGAACGTCGTTTTTGCCAGCAATTTTCAGGTTAAAATATAAATCTATGATAGCTGGTGGAAGAATAAAAAATAGATAAAAACGGGGAAAATGTATAAGAAAAATAATCGAAAGAAAAAGTAATAAAAGGAGAGGTAATGGTGTAGATACCAGAGCCAGTGAACTGAAACAGTGGATAGATAAAGTCGCGAGCGAGCAACTTATTTTAACTCCTGCATTCACGCCTTGTCGTGTATTGCTCTGGATGTTAGCAATGTCATTAACCTTGCGCATTGCTCCCATTTCCTGAGTTTTTCATGAAATTTCTCAAGATGGCGATAATTCTTACGTAGTTGTGTCCACTTCCCTTAAAATAAGACAGCTATAATTAGATTTTCTGCCCTAAAATTTGCAGAGGTCATGATGAAAAAAGCTCGTTTTACTGAAACTCAAATCGTTAATATTTTAAAACTCGCTGATTCTGGTATGAAAGTGGAAGATATTTGCCGCCAAAATGGGATCAGCAACGCCACTTATTATAATTGGAAATCAAAGTATGGTGGCATGGAAGCGAATGATGTTAAACGATTAAAAGAGCTTGAAGATGAAAATGCGAAACTGAAAAAGCTCTTTGCGGAAGTTAGCCTTGAAAACCACGCGATGAAGGAGCTTTTCGCAAAAAAGGGTTGGTAGTGGCTGAAAAGAGATCCTGTGCTCAATCATTAAAAGAGGCAGGCTTATCAGTCATTAAGGCTTGTAAGCTAACGTCGTTGTCACGAGCCACGTTTTACCATCAGCAAATAGATTGGCGTAAAAAAGACCAAGTAGTGATCGATGCCATACAATCTGTGTTAGCGAAATCACCACAATCGGGATTCTGGAAATGCTATTTCCGACTGAGATTTCAAGGCTATCCTTTTAATCATAAACGAGTTTATCGCGTTTATTGTCGATTAGGATTGAACCTGAAACGACGGGTTAAAAAAGTGCTTCCGAAGCGTGAAAAAAGACCATTAGTGATAGAAAAAGTCCCGAATATTCAATGGGCATTGGATTTTATGCACGACAGTTTATATTGCGGTAAGCGCTTCAGAACTCTCAACATTATTGATGAAGGAACGCGTGAATGCTTGGCGATTGAGGTTGATACGTCATTACCGGCTGAACGCGTCATCAGGGTGCTTGAACGTTTAAAAGCCGAAAGAGGGTTACCGAAACAGATCCGAGTCGATAATGGCCCTGAACTCATTTCAGTTAACTTATTGAATTATTGTGAAGATAACCAAATTTTACTGTGCCATATTCAACTGGGAAAACCGCAGCAAAATGGGTTTATCGAACGTTTTAATGGTTCGTTCCGTCGAGAGTTTTTAAATGCGTATTTATTTGAATCATTAAGCCAAGTGCGAGAATTAGCGTGGTTTTGGCTGCAAGATTATAACCAAAATCGAACCCATGAAAGTTTAAATCACCTCCCACCGGAGGCCTATCGTCAACAGTTAGAAAACTCTAATTTAACGTGTCTCAATTAAAGGGGAGTGGACAGTTGGTTGTCCGGCATTGGAGTGTTCTTCTCTAGCATAAATCGTGTATAAGCGTTGAAACAGCATTTTGTCATCCAGACTAACGGCGTTCATCACATTGATTTATATTCAAACTCAGGCTTAGTGCGATGTAATTAATCTGTTTGAGCTGATTAAGTTGATATTTATTAGAGCTATCAGCAGAAACTTAATATATATCGATAGTTATATTGCTCATGTTATACCTATATTTGATTAATATTACATGAGTACCTTACTAATTAGTTAATTTGCTATTTGTAGCTAGCAAACTAATGGCTAAATATTGAGCATTTGTGCAGAGTCAGATAGTACAAAATAATAGCCACCTACACATAGGAAAGCGTATGAACATTATATGGTAGTTCATTACCGCAGTTGTTAATAGAGTGTGGTATAACACAAATATGATAAAACGTTACGGATGTAAAATTAGTCAATAACGGTGATCTGTAAGCATATAATTTAACGATTAAAAATTATTATTTTCAATAAACTATATTTATTTTTGTCGTTTAATTCGTTGTAAAGTGATAGCAGTCTATTATCTCCTCAATTATGTTGAGGTCTTTTACCGCTCAATTGCAGTATTTCTTCTGGTGTTCTATCTTGTTCATTGGCCGACTCTCTCATAGGTTTATAGAGAGGTGTATCCGTTAAAAATATTAAGGAGAATAACCATGAGTCTTAAATTAGGCCCGGTTTTAGACTGGATAGATAATTAAAATAATCAGGGTCAGATAAATTGGATTATCTGGTCCTAAGCTGAAAATTTTAGTGGCTAAAAACAAGTTTTAATCTGAATAACGGGCTAATTTGACTATCTACATGACAACCATCTTTGTTGCGGCCTTAATTACTATCAATACACTCGACTTATGTTTGTAGTGGTTTGATTGCATTCAATGGGGCAAGATTAATCATTAATGAGTCCTTCACTTTAGTAAACTCGTCGTTTTCTATAGCGTAATTTTTGAAGCTTTCGATAAGCTCTTGTTGTCTTGGTTGGCCAAAAGCTAAACGATAAAGCACCAGTATCCTTTTTATATCTGAATATTTGGCAACTTCTTTACTCATTGGATAAGTTGGCACAATTCGTTCAATTTGAGCATGACCATGAGGTGTGAACCAGTATGGCTCTAAATCACTACATTTGTTGATATCATTGTGAGCAGCTTGTTCGAATAATTGCTGCCAAATATCAACATTTTTTTCATAGTCCGGGTGATAGCTTTCAGCGATACGTTGACGAACAACAAACGATTTATACCGATTCACTCTTCCTTCTCGCTGTTCAATATCGATCGGGTTATTGGGTAAATTCCAATGCACGACTCTTCGGCAATACCAATGGAAATCTAGGCCTTCTTGACCAATTGATGTTGAGCTCAATATAAATGGTCGAAATGGGGAATTAAAGGCATCTCGTACATTGGCAACACGTTGTCGTCCACTGTCATCGTTTAATTTTTGACTCCCTAGTGGGACTGCAAAATGGCAACGCATAGATGATGAGCATTTGTCTTTAGCTTTAGACCTGTTTTCCCAAAAATGTACTTGTTCGGATGAACTTCTAATCCCCATAGCCTGTTTTAGTTTATTTGAGGCTGCTTTTAGATCATAGCCAGAGGTTGCCAGCAAGTGACAGTATTCATCAAGCATGGATTGAAAATTACCATGTGCGCAATAAATTAAAACTTTATACCAGCCTGAAGATGAGCGACCAGAGGTTAGTGTGTGTTTGATGTTTCTTTTGATAATGGGAATTGCATATTCGTGGTTAAAAAGTCGAGATGCAAACTCAGCAAATTGAATAGAGTAACGCATCAAATCATCGGCAGAATTTTTATCTTTCCACAATGTTCGAATAGTCCTCATTGCACAGGTTGCAGGATTAGCTAAACTGGAATAAGCGAGTACTTCAGCGAGGTCATCGGGCATTTTTCCTAAAGATAGCGGTTGATTATCATCAAAGTACGGTTTAATTTTCAAGAAATGTTTTAGGCGCCCATCATTACTCTCAGGTGACTCATTTATTTTATTATTTACATTACGCTTGTTTATTTGTTCTCTTAACAGTGACTCGATGATTTGTAGCCAGCATTCAATATGTTCGCTATTACCCTCATGTCTATCGAGTAACATAGGGGCGAGCAGGTACCAATCATTATGGGGGCTTTCGTTACTTTCATATTGTCTTAACGCACACAATTTATTCTGAATTATTGTTGTTTGTTGTTTTAATATCGCATCAAAATTCTGTTCTGAATATGATATTTCGGCGAAAGATGCACAAGGATAAAGTAAATGCCAGATATTAAGAGTCGATTTACCCTCAAATCGGAGTAAAGGTAAGCTGCTTTCATTATTGTAATACTTTGGTCGTTTGCCCTTTCCTTGAAATACTCTGCGCTCCGCTTCATAAGACCAAAGACAGCTTAGAGACTTGGGTACAAAAGCCCAAGATGAAAATAAAAGTGTTTTAGTAAAATTTTCATTTCCTTTGAAGACGCCATCAAATGAGTAGTAAGGCTTACATGGCGGGGACCATAGTAAATTCTCAGGGGATTGTTCAAAGATAATCTTACTTAACGCTCTCATTTTGGCGTTTGGCGCACTTTTTTCAATATTTAACTGGTAGGTTTGAATATCATGTCGTGCCAACCATGCATGATATTGCTCGTTATGTTTTGATTTTTTTAGTAGTTTTTCTACATCATAATCATTTTTATTGCGATGATAAACATCTTTGAATTTATAACCATTTAAAAATGAAATCACCCAGGGAGCGGATTTGGCAAACTCTATTAAGGATACACCACCGCGGCTTTGTGGCAGTAAACCATTTAACGCCTCTAGTGCCCGATAGCTTTTTACCTCATCTACCCCAAAGTCAGCAGCACAGCAAAGATGATTGGAATAGATAAGTTTTTCAAAGTCTTTACTGATTTGACTGCGTTCAGTTCTAGCAATATAGTTGCGAAGTAGCTTTTCGACTGAGCGAGCATTGGTATCATTTATCGTGCTTAACTCGGTGCTGCCTGAGGATATTGCTAACATATCGTGGTGAAGTAAATCACGATTCTTTTCATATTGTGAAATAAAATCCACATTATTAAGAGATAAGAATTCTAATAAGTTATGCAGTTGCTGATGATGGCTGTTTTCATTATCTTCCTCATTGAGTGTAGTCATAGCTTTAAATGGTGTCGCGGATAATAACAGTATCTTAGGCTGTATCTGTTGATTTTTGTTTTGGTTACTGAATACCTGCTTAGCAATGAGAGACTCTTCGGAATTTGAGCTGTTATCCGTCAATGATTGAAAGCGTTGAAATTCATCTAAAATAAACAGATCTGCGTGTAAGTTTCCTGCACAGAGACCCGCCACAAGCCGACGGATTTCGATTCGGAAGCTGTGGAATAAATCACGAGTGTTGTCAGTTTCGCCTGAATTCGTCGTCCAGCAATCTATAAGATAAAGTGCGGCCTCTGCTCGAGATAAAAAGTGCTCATCTAGTAGTTTTGATTCACAAGGCTTATCTAAGTGACTTGCAAGTAGTGATAGTATTGCAAGATCAATATCAGAATGCTGCTCTAAATGCGCTAATTCCTCTTCCCATCGATTTTCTCGAGTGATCTGATGGGTTTTGAATAATTCTAAAATGGGCTTCTTAAATTTGTTTAATATATCTGTTTTAGACAATAAGGTGGCTAGAATAGCACGTTCACGGCAGCTGCCAGCACCCGCGGTAAGATTAAAAGATGTCGATGGGGTTAATGTACATATCTCAATAAAATGTTGGTCTGTTATCGCCGATTGTTTTGGTTCGATTGCCAATTCAACTAAACGATGAAATGTCGATGGCTTGACCCATCGTTGAGCATCTTGACCGCTAAATAACGCCAGCTTTTGGCAGTTCTCATCTGCGAGAGCCAGATTTGAACAGATATAAATCACTCGCATCGGTTTTGGGTTATTTGATGCAATATGCTCTTTCAATAGCTCGGCGATAATGCCTTTAGCAACGATGGTTTTCCCTAGACCAACTTCATCGGCGACCAATATTCTGTGGCTATGTTCTGTAACTTGGTACTTCATTATGGTCTGATCGACGGTAGCTTTTTGAAAATCTTTAAGACCGGATAATATGTCGTTCAGTTGTTCTACAATCGCTTGAGTCATTTGTTAGTTATCTTCTTATTTTTCTCTGAGCTATTTAGAGGGAACAAATGTGGAGAAAACACGCCAGAGTGTTTTAAATTCGTCAGGAATGATCTTTGCATCCACTTGGCTTTGTAAGCGCTCAATTCTTGCGAGTAATTCTGGGTTTATAGCAGCTGCTTTCATCAGCTTTTCGTAGATGACACTATTTTGGCTAAAGAACAGGCTACCTACCCCTGCGCCTATTTGTTGTGTTGTTAACGTCATTAAATCTTGTTTACTTGGCTCTATTTGTAATAGTAGTGATATGTAGCTCATGAACTGAGAGCTATTTTCAAGCAATTCATTAGTGATAGCTTTGCTGCGGTCTAAGGGGCAATTAAATGTTATTTTAGATTGTACAACTAAATTTTTTACTACATTACCATTATTTGAAATTTCTAAATGAAGCAAGGCACTAATTTGTGAGGGTTTAAGGTTTGCCCAGACTATTTCACCGACTAATTTTCGTGGTTGGGAAGCACTCAATATAGAAACGGTAACTTCAATGTTTTCAGGAAGATCTATAGGTACCTTATTCAAGGTTAGTTGGTATTCATCGTGATCACTCACATCAACCTGAAGTTGCCAAGCAGCCTGAATTAAGCAGAATTCTAGTCGTCGAAGCTCTCGTTCGGCACTTTCTTCGTCTTCCTGTTCTTGTTCACTGAATTCGTGCTTTACAAACAGCCCGGTTCCATTTTGATTGACCCATTGTTCGAATAATGAATGAACACCCAGATGAACTTTAGACCCTGTTAAACGTAACATGAACTCACTATTACGAGGCGGAATAGTGGCTGTCCCCATAGCGGCTTGAGTGGTATTTGCTGAACCTAGATGCCAACTGGATGTGGTGTTTGTTTCATCAACAACTAATAGTTTGGCATGTAAATTGAGATCATTTTCAACGAATGAAGACTGTTCCATCTCTTCATTTTCTTCTGCGTTAACTAAATGTTCGTTGAGTGCGTAACAATGCCAATTTCTCAGTGCTTGCTCTCCTGCCATATCAAGCTCTTCTTTACGACTAAATAAATAACGCTGTCCATCTGGCGCCAAAGTGCTTAGCCAATCTAAAGTATCGACTTTACTGCCTCCTCGAATAAAAGGGGAAACTGCTAGAATGGCTTGATTGTTAGCGGCTAAGTGAATAGGGCTTTGTCGCTGATTATGGTTATTAAATACGGTAGGAAGAAAATCTAGCCTCTCAATATTATTGGGCCGTTGCCAATGTATTTTTAGGAGTTCTTTTTCAGAGATAATATCATTGAAAGATTGCGTTGCTGAGTAGTTATAGAGTTCATTAAAGAAATCAAATAAAGGTTGATTAGCAGATTTTTGGTGTACTCTTGATTCTCCGTTAATCACGGCAGAGAGGTCCCAACTTCGATCAAAGGTTAGATTACGGGAAAGTACAATCAAACGAAATTTCACATATTTTGTTTTGTCTGGGCTTTCGAATCTAAGTAACCATAACTTTGGATGAAAAGAGGAAAAAACTGAGTTTGAGCTTCCTGAATCTGGCACGACAGGTATAAGGCTTTTTTCCAATAAACCGAATAGGGTGTTGTACTTATCTGGTAATTTTATGTTTCCTTGCTGATAGAAGACTGTCAGTTTATCGTCGAGGGTAGCTAGTGCTTCTAATAACCCAATGCGCATGTGTTCGACAGAGCCTTCTAATGTGTGACCAAAACACATCGCTATTGGTACAGTTAGTAAGGTGTTTAAATCTAAGCTATATGTCGTTGCTATCGCATGAGTCAGTTCATACCCTTCGGGAGCAATCAGCTGTTCCCCATAATCTAAGCGGTGTTTATCCGGAGCGAGCATTTAATCCTTCCTGAATGTCTTTTAAAATTATTCTAGCAGAAGGCCAGCGAAATTCTAATTTACGCATTCCAACCCAGCCTTGGTTTTCATTCAGTGCTTTTTTTAATAAACATCTGGCCCCTTTATTGGCTATTGCTTGTTGCCTCACACATGTATCCAATGTTTCTGTTGGTGCATTTTCACGAATCAAATTGCACCAGTTTTCTATAAATTTAAGGGTTCGATTATTTGATTTTTTGTGATGTCCAAATGCAGCCTGATACCAACTATCAATACTCTGTTGTTCAAAATTGTTTAATTGCTGATGAGCATGGTTTAGCCACAACTCAAATTGTTGGTTTAACCATTCGAGTTGCTTAATATTGTGCGCTCGTTGGGCGATGAGAACGTTATAACGAATATGTGCGCCTTCAAGTGCAAAGCTAAATTGTAGCGCTTTTTGAAAACAATTTTTGGTTTTGGCGGAAATCGACGAGTCTTTCAGGCTGTCATATAAGGCTTCAGCTTGCCATACGCCTTGGGTCAACATATCAGCCACTTGAAGAGCATTATCAACCAGATGATGTTTTATTAGCTGCGTAGGAACGCTATGTTCAATTTTTTTGGAGAGGAGGAATTTATTGTTTAGAAATTCAGCTTCATTAGGCGTGAGAGCGATTGATACTTGCTCTAACCAAGATTCATCATAACCCTCCGGTTTTGTCATCCATTGTGCTATATCAGAATACTGATTATCGTCATCGATATGCTGTTCACTCGGTCGGTTTGCTAATTCTTGATACTGAGTAATAAATTCCCTTAAAGACAGTTCTGTTTTAGCAATCGATAATTGACGTAATCCGTTCCAATAGACGGAGGAAGGTTTACGGGCAACGCCCTTTTCTAGGCTGTCTTTGCCTATGATCCCATAGGGAATGTCCTGTTTATGGTTTTCAACTAAGCATTTAGCCAGTTGATCTTCTTGTTGACTAATATAGTCATTAAGAGATGGTCTATTAGGACGTGCTAATCGACGGTAATCATGGAAAATATACGGTATAGTCACAAAGTACTTGGCTCTAGTTTGGATAGTCGAGATCCCCGGAAATAACTGATCGGCGAAAGCATCTCGTATTTGCCCGATACCCAGTTCATCCAGTGTTCCTTTCTCTTGTAGCATTGATAGTATTTGTGATACACGCTCCCGCTCTAGCGATGAGTAATCTATCCAACCGATCGAGCTTGTTTGTCCACCCATGGTTATCTCACATTAGCTTTAATAAATTATAGAACAGCAGTAAGTTAAGCTTTTTGTATATGGAATAGTGTTTGAGCAGTAGTCACTATTTCTCTTTTTTAATGTTATTTTTTATCCGCTATCGGCGATAGTTGATTATTGAAACTGTGTCTGAGTTTAACATTGTAAAAGATTTAGATATATTTGAAGATATACATTGGCGATAATTTGTCCTTGATTTTTAAGATGTACTAGTTTAATCAATACGACTAGGTTACAGGCTCTTGTTGACTGTTCATCAGCATATTTCGGTTAGTTATTGTGTCTAATCGAACGGTGTTTATCGCATCGGTGGTTATTGATTAATAGATATCGCGTTCAGGTAACTCAAAAATGTGTTGATACATATTATCGAGGACCGTATTAGGAACACATTTTATCTCGGTTAATAGTTTATTTTTTTTATAGACGTAAACCCCTGCTTGGTGTTGTGATCCGATATCGCTACTGTATATAGTATAAGTGTAATCACCATTTTTAAAATCAATTTCCATACCTGATGCATAGCCTGTATCAGTATCAGCCGCTTGAGTTTTAAAATAGAATTGGCTTAATTGGTTCGGAGTACGTGATATTCTAATATCTGGAGCTTGGTCTAATTTTCCAAATTGGTAGTCATATACTCTATTATTTAAGCTGACATTAACTTTACGGTTATTTTTATTCACGCATTGAAAAACGGTTATAGTATGAGAAAATGCAGTTGCAGTATATAAGAAAAGCAGGATGGCGATAGTATAACAATTAATTTTCATGAATTTTCTCATCTGAGGGTGATAAGCTAATAATACGGTCAAAAATAAAGTTAATTATAATATATTACACGGGAAATAGTGTGATTGATCATGGTGTTTTTATATAAAATAAAATAGTCATATCTGAATGCTCTAATTATGAACTATCGTCTTTCAATCTAAGGTGATGGGAGAGTTTTTTAATATAGAAATATAAATTTTATCTATTAACTTATTTATATTGTCTGTAATATTTGATATCTTTATCATCTATTATTGTACAGTATTGATCTAACTTCTTCAGTTGAAATTTTGCCATATTCTAATAATAAATTTTTATTTTTCATTATCCTCATCCTCAATCCTGCTTGATTTTTTAACTAAAAATAAAATTCCGAAAAAATTAATCTTTGAGATACTCCTTTCTCGTTGAGTCGGTTAACTAATTATTCTAATTATTAATTCTCAAATAACTGATTGAGGTATAGTGTTTAATTATGTACTTTCAATCTATTATCCAGAGATTAACAGTATTAATTAATGGGCTAACGTGATGATTATTATATATAGCGGGTAATCTACCATTATATTTCCATATCATTATTTCTATGGTCACAGTTGTACTGCCATAGTGGTGCTCCTTTAGGATAGGATTTTTAATGGTTATGTCGATTTTTGTATGCCAGTGATTATGCTCTGTACTGGTTGGCGATGGGATGCTGAAAAAATAGCGCTAATGTTTTCGATTAGCGCTATTGGTTGATTGTTTAGTCGGTTATTTCAGTCCTAAATCGCTTTGTAAATCGAAAACTTGTCCCCGTAAACTTTCTAATTCAAGCTGTTTTTCCATCACAGATTTACTCGGATTATTTTGGGTTTCTTGCATTTTATTTTCGATATTACTGATCTGTTTTTGAATATCGGCTCGTCCTTTGGTTTTTTGTTTTATTTGGCCTAAAAGGTTGTTAACGGAGTTGTTCAGCGATGTTTGGCTTTTTTGTTTGCTTTTTACGCTGGCGTTGGATTGGGCTTTTTCATGTTCAATAGCAGCATAAATGGCTTTAAATTCGCTATTGAGAGCTTTTTCATTATCAAATATAGCTTGCTTTTGTTCTATACGACTGTCATAAGTGCCTGAATAGTTACAGTTAAATTTAGTAAGGAGGCTGACATCGCCGGTTGTTGGGTCGCAATCTGCGGGGTTAGTTACGCATCCGGCGAGCAGTAATACCGAGGAGAGGATAAATATGGATAATAATTTCATGTTGTCCCTTATTAATTAGCTTAATTTAATCGCGGTACGCTGGCCGTACAGGCTGTCAAGTTCTTGTTCTAATGAACGGACTTGTTTGCTCATGTCGCTAATTTGTTTATCGAGCTGTGCGGTTTTAATCCCGTCTTGGCGACTCTGGGCTGAGATATCTTTCCAGTTTTTTTCATGTTTTTTCATATCGGCTAAGTTACTGCGCAGTGCGGCAATATTTGCATCAATGCCTTTTAATTCTTTTTCTGCAGCGGCTTTATTGAGGCGTTTGGCTTTCATGTCTTTATCGATTTGAGCTAACTTCACTTTATCGTCGGCAATGACGCTTTTAGCCGCTTTAGAGGCATTTTGAATATTGGCATTTTCTTTTTGCATATCTGCGGTCATAGCATTGAGTTGTAGCTCTTTGGTCGCGTATTTTTTACGGTTATTATCTAAGTAGGCATTGGTACCGATACCAATACCACAACCGGCAATTGCAGCGGCAGCAATGCATAGTGGTTTATTATTGGCATTCGCCACTAGGCAGGCTAATGCTCCGGTGGCGGCGCCAGCAGCACATGCGGTGATGCCGGATTTGCTAAAAAATTCGATACTTTCATTATTGGCAATCCGAGGGTCGACATCTTTGTTGTTGGATACATTCTGACAGCCAGCGAGTGTTAATATCATCCCTAAACCCAATACGATAAATAATTGTTTTTTCATAATAAGACCTGTTATTTATTTGAAATTTGTTTGCACGATTTGAGCCATTCATTTCGTGAAACTTTGCCATTTTTCCAATACCCTTGTAAGTTCTGCGTATATGTTGACAGATACGTATTTAGGTTAGATTTTCCTCTTGTTTCCATAAGTTGGCGGACCACAGTGACTTGGTGATTTACTTGGGTTTGATCATAAGTTGTACCCATGTCCACTAACGTATCGGCGTAGTAGCTGACGATAAAATCTAAGGTTTTTTTATGTTCGTCGAGCTGTTCTTTTCTTCTTTGACATGTTGAGTCTTGTTGTTCGTTTCCACAGTTTTTGTCATATAGGCCGTTGAGTCGGTCATAGAATTCACCGTCATCTTTTAATTTGGTGCATAAGAAGGCACCAAGTTGTAAGGAGGTGCGGATGGCTTGGTCGCGTTGTTCATCGCGTAATTGGGCGTTAGCTCTTAACTCATTTTTGAGTTCTGAAAGTTGTTTTTTGAGCGTTTCATCTTGTACTTTGGATGAGATGTTATTGATATTGTTGATAGAGCTGTCGGCGGTTTGGAGCTGGGTATTTTGGGTGCCGAGTTGTTGCCATTCTTTACCTATTTCTTTAATTCGTTCTCTTGAGGTCAGCGCCGGGGCTACCATGACTAAGCGAAAGCCGGTAAATTTGTTTTTATTTGGACCGGTATTGGTGTAGTAGGGTTCTTCTTGGCGCCATGAGCTGCGGATATCTGCTTCTGTGGTTAAATAATTGCCCCCGCGCACAATGTAGCCCCCGGCTTGGCCGTGTTGGCGGTCGAGTTTATTTAAGCGGAAGGGTTCAAACATCATTTCAGAGACATTTCCAAGCATGTCGTGTAGGCCAAGCGGATTAGGATTTAATAAACCGGTGAGTTGAAGATCGCCATTGGAGGACTGTGCTCCGGCGTACCAGACGTATTGATTTATCCCTTCAGGCATAGGGAAACGCATGTCACGAAATTCAGCAGTGGATACCGCTAGGCCACCGCGGGCGGCAAACTCCCATTCGGTTTCTGTGGGGAGGCGTAAAAAGCCTTTGGCACCATCTTCGGCAGGTAATGCTTCGGGATGGGTCTTGCGTAGCCATTGGTTATATTGGTCGGCGAACTGCATGGCGTCAGCCCAGCTGACGTTAACTTGAGGGCGGCGTAATTTATTGCTGGGTTTAGGGCATTCTTGGCCTGAGAGCGCATTTTGTAAGGCGCTATATTGCAGTTCGGTAACCGGATATTTGGCGATTAAATAGTATCGGCCTTTATCTTTGCCTGTGATTTTAAAACTGCCGGCAATATGCTCAGAGCGTGTTTGTTCTAAAAACCCCCATTCATCGCCTTCTTGGCCTAAAGTGATGGCGTAATCTTGGAGGGGTTTATTGAGCGGGATAGAGACTTGGCGAAACACCATGGATCCGTCGCAAGGGAAAGGGAGTATCAGGTCATCTTTTTGTGCTTTAGGGTTGACAAATTTATCGTCCCATTGGGCATAAGCTGGTATCGAACTGAGAATAACGCTAAATGATAACGTCAAAAGGGGCAGGTTAGATTTCACGTAAACTCTCCGCAGGTTGGATAGACATCGCTCTTATTGCGCCAATACCCGCGACAATCAGGGCGATAAATAGGGCGCAGATAAAAGCAATTAAGATGTCCAATGGGGTTAAATGGGCAATAAAACCTTGCTCGGGGAGGTGCTCACCCAGCAGCCAATTAAATAGTGCGCTGCCCATCATGTAGAGTGAGAACGCCAAAAGAAACGCGACGCTGGTGAGCAGCAGCGCTTGTAAAATGATATAGAGAGAGACGGCATGTTGGCGAAAACCGAGCAGTCGTAAGATAGCCATATCTTTGCGTTTGCGGTCGATATTCGCTAAAAAAGCACCAATTAATGAGGCGGCACAGCCGAGCAGAGAGACCCAAGCAATCACAGAGAAAATTACATTTAACACATAGCTAATAGCTTTTACTGATTCTATTTGGCTTTTTTGTGTCATCACTTCAACATGTTGGCTGCGAAACCAATCATCTAATGCGGGTATTGCATCGATGTTGTCAGCATAAAGTCGGGCTTTGGCAAAATGGCTGCGTGGGGTTGGTGCCGTACCATCATAAACATTTAATTCAGGCGCTCGGTAGCCGTCGCGGTAATCTTCCATGGCTATCAAAAGTGATAAAGGTACAAAGGCGGCAGGCCGCGAAAATTTATCGTCTTTGATAATACCAACCACGGTGAGTGTCTGTTTGGCGCGTTGGTTATTACCATCTAATTTACGACTGACAAATAGGCGTATTTTATCCCCGATAGTGACATTAAGTTTGGCTGCGGCGCTGGCGGATAACACCAGGTTTTGTGGGGTGTCGGGGACAGTAACGCCGTTGAGCAATGGATCGCCTTTGGCGGTGGGGATCACTTCGGCATTTGAGACAAAATGCTGCCCATCCGCCACTAAATCGGCTTGGGTGTTTAGGCTGCGGGTTAAGGGGATGGTAAAAGCTACGCCGGGGTGTTTTTCTAGGGCATCAAACCATGAGCTAGGATAGTTACCGTTGCCGATCATCCTGATCTCAAGATTGCGAGGATCATTTAATAAGCGTTGGTTGAGTTGCAGTACGATCCCACTTTTTAAACCAAAGAGTAACAGCAAGGGGGCAATCACTGAGACGAGTGAAAAAATAATGCACAGTGCTACTTTACGATCATGGATAAGGTCACGTAAAGCGAGGCTGATCAGCAAGCGTAAACGGGAGGGGTTAGCCGCGGATAAAAACACTTTCTGCTCCCTGTATTTGGGCGTGATAGCGCATTAGTTGAAATTGTTCGACCCGAGACCAATCGTGGCTCACGATCAGTGCCGCCATTTTGCCTTGTTTGACAATATCGACAATCAGGCTAAACAGTTGGTTGGCATTATATGGGTCAAGGGCTGCAGTGGGTTCATCGGCTAATAATAGGTCTGGTTCATGGGCAATTGCGCGAATAAAGGCGACGCGTTGTCGTTCACCGATAGATAATTGGTGTGGGTATTGGTGTAATAATGGTTGAATATTTAATCGCTTGATGGCGGTATCTAGCCATGTTGATTGCGCGCAGAGGTGCAATATTTGACGGGGTAATTGAATATTTTGCCACACGGTTAGAAAAGGCAGCAACCCTCCATTTTGTAGGACAAAACCGAGTTTTTTGGCGCGGATGCTTGCCAGATAGGCTTGGTTGTTGTTCAGAACGGTTTGGGTGATATTTTGTGGTTCGGCGCCGAGTGAAAAATACCGCAGGTGATCGGGTTTTAAAATAAGACCTATCATCTCAAGGAGTGTGCTTTTACCGCAGCCACTAATGCCGGTGAGGGCGGCAATTTCACCGGCGTTGAGTGTAAGCTCGGGCAGTGTGACTCGAAAGCCAGATTGTGCGTTGCCGCGTACAATCCCCATCTCTTGTATGTTTAGCATTTACGGCAGATTTTCCAAAGGTACAGGGTAGACGTGATCACGCGGATCGCTATCGGGGGCGAGGGAGATCCACCGGTCGACATCTTCATTATAGCGTTGGTAATATTGGAGTTTGGTATTGAGCCGACGAATAAATTTCTCTTGTCCGATACCATCCCAGCTTTTCCATGTTTCTTCATCTAGGCTGAGGACTTCACTTAAATATGGTAGGCTTTCAATGTATTCGCCGAGCAATCCCATTTCGCCTAATTTAGTGGCGTTTTTTTGTTTTATCTGGTTGGGGTCATTACCCATGGTGGCGGCAATGGAGCGTAAATTAGCAAACATATCATCCGGTGAGATCATGCCTTCATTCGCGGCAATGACAATTTTTTTCATGACATCGCTTAAGTCGCTTAATTCACTTTTTGTCAGTAATACTTGAACTTCGGTGGTGGGGACATTTTGTTTCACCAGATCACGGTCGCTGATCCAGGCTTTAAACACCGGAGGGGCTTGTGTGCCTTGTTTTTCACCGAGATAAGCCAGTCGCATGGCATAACCTAAATCATGGGCATCGTTCAAGAGTGCATCATTGGGTTGGTTTTTTGCGGGTGGCTGTTTGCCATAGTCTGCATTGGCACCTAATGCGCTACCGGCAGTGTTTTCACCACGATAAGCAGTTTGGATCTGGGTGGTAATCGCGGTGGCTAAGCTATCGACCATTTGACCAAAGCTGTTTAGGTCGCCTGAGTTGATGGGGTAATATAGCGGTTTGTGTAAAAACGGGTTCAGGGTCAGTTCTTGATATTGTGCTTGTGCCGTCGCATGATTTTTTTTGCCGGAAGGGGTTTTTAAATGCAATGCATAAATGGCAACCCCGCGGTATGCGGCTTCTTGGCGCAGTTGTTCGGCATCCAGTTTGGTTGATGAGAGTGGATCGTCGGCGGTTAATGCACCTGCATCGGTAATGAGTACAATGTAGCGAGCACCGAATTTGGTCCAATCGACATCATCAAGGGCTTGCATAACACCGGCGTAGGCATCTTCGTCAAATCGACTACTGGAGACCTTAGCTTGGCGTAATTCTTTGACTTTATTTAAAAAGTCTTTGCCATCTTTGACGTCATTCGGATTAACGAACATTTTGCTGTCGTATTCTAAGGCTGGGACGGCGGTGATATTGGAGCGAAAGGCGACTAAACCAAATTTGACTTTATCCAATAGGTGATCTTTTTCTATTTGAGAATAGACTTTTTCAATAGCCTCTTTGGTTCGATCAATGTAGGGATCCATTGAGATAGTCGAGTCGATAACAAAGACGACGGCAGCAGAGAATTCCTGCATCATATTATCTTGATCTTGGTTTGTTTTAGGCTCTTCATTTTGGGCGGTCGTTGCGGTTTTAGAGGTTTGTTGACCGGCAGGGGTAGATCGGCTCTCTTCAGAAACGGAGGCAATATTTAATATACGGACTTTGTAGCCGGCATCAGTAAAGATACTGTCGGATTCAAGGACCGGTAATAAATAGAAATTCTTTTTCTGATCTATCATTAATTCTGGCTCGCGGGCGAGCACATTGGGGTTTATTTTGTGGTTGGTGACATCGGCCAATAACGGAGCGTATTGTTTGGCTGGATTGTCATCTTCTAGGATAGCTTCAATGCCTTCTTTTTGTTTGAAGAACAGCATAGGGTTGCGTCCGGCAGGGTTTGAAAACGCTAGTGTTAATTGCATTTTCCACTCTGCGGTGCAATTGGCATTCATCCAACCACTAATATGACCAAAGCTATCAGGACCGACTTGTAACCATTCATCGGCACCTTGTTTTTGTCGTTGATAGACATAATAGCGGCTAAATGCCGGTTGCTCTTTGCCTTTAGCGCCGGCTTTATCGGTTAATTCGCATCCCGGATAAGTTAAAATGCGCTGATAAAGTGTCTGTTTACCGGCTTGTAATAACGGTTTTTTTTCTGCCGCGATCAGGGGGCTAGAAAACAGCAGACCGCACAGGGCGAGACTAAACCAATGGCCATATTTCATCATCTGTTCCTATTTTTTCAAGGCGTTTAAACGCGCACGAGCCTCTTTGTTTTGCGGATCGTTATTCGCGACGGTTTCATACCAATACATCGCGGTTTCTTTATCAGTAGCAAAACAACCCGCTTTATTCGCGGTTTCAGGATCGTATTCTCGGGCATATTGCATGGCGATAGTGTTATCACCGGATTGCGCTTTATAGGCATAAAGGCGTTGGGCAATATCGCATTGTTGGTTATCTTTTGCCGCGTTAATAACGGTGATGATCTCTGCGCCACTGGGTTGGCTGAGTAAACAGGTTTTCACAAAGTCAACCGCGCTGCCGCTGTGCATTTTTTCTACGCTGCATGCTCCGGGAATGGCAGTGTTTAATGATGGAGTAGCTGCCATCGGCGCTGACTCTACTGAGGTGTCTGTTGGTTTATCTTTAAATAACAAGAACCAAGCCAGTGCTCCCGCAATGATCAGCAGTAAGATGATGATCAGCGTGATAATGCCTGCCTTGGATTTGTTCCTGGAGGCAGGTGTTTCGCTGATAGTCGCCTCTATCTCGGGGTGTGGGATCACGGATTCAGCGATCACGGCTTCAGGGAGCACTGGCGTTTCAGGCTCCGGTGCGATAATGGGGGCTGCGGCGTGTGATGTTTGGAGATCTGCACTGGATTTTAGAGCTTCACTTTGCCCTTCTGCCAAAGAACTGAGAACGCCGGAATGAATAGATAATGCGCCGATATCTTGGGTACCATCTTGGTCTTTTAGCGTTAAACGGTAGGACATTTGTTGATGGCCGATGAGAGCATCGACAAAATTTTTGCCCAGCAGGATGTGGCAATCATCGCCGTTCTCTTCTAATGATAATTGGTGCTGAAAGGCATTACCTACCCATTCACCTTGCTCATTTAAGAAGCCGTTATCTTGGTTACGTTGGATACTGAGCGACACAGATTCAGTGTCGCCTTCCCAGTTACGGATAGTCAGTAGCGCATACCCCGGACGGGCGGTTGACTCGGGTTTAAGTTCTGCAATAAACACGTATTA
This sequence comes from Moellerella wisconsensis, assembly GCF_022592395.1. Taxonomy (NCBI): domain Bacteria; kingdom Pseudomonadati; phylum Pseudomonadota; class Gammaproteobacteria; order Enterobacterales; family Morganellaceae; genus Moellerella; species Moellerella wisconsensis. The sequence continues at coordinate 361,641 of NZ_CP093242.1, forward strand.
AGACTCCACAGATGATGATTTCATCAATTGAATGATTTTTCCGAGCTGTTCGTTTTGCTCTGCGTCGATTTCTCGTCCCGCAGAGTGGCCGGCGTTATCTTTAATAATAGCTTCTAGCGCAATGAGCCAGTCATACACAAACAGATAGGTATAATTGACCGGTGTAGCTGGGAGTTGAACTAATCGGTCATCGTCTCCCCATGTCACTGAATTATGGTTTGGGCGTTCAAAGATTTTGTGACCTCGATTGATTTTACTTTCAGGGCATTTAGCCTCTTCAGGTTTAAAATTAAACCAAGTGATAAAATCACCGAGCACATTATAAACTCGTGAGACTTGACGCTCGACCATGGCATCACGGCGAACACCGACCAGTTCGGTATTGGCTAAAGAATCAATCATGCGTTGTTCTACATTCATGCGTGATGCCGCGGTGATCAGCTCATCAGCTAATAACACCATTACCTCTTGCTCCATGCCTAAATAGTCGAGCAATTCTTGATTGTCGGGCAAGCTGCGAAGGTGATTTATCCACAGCGCGATAACTTTTTGAGGGTAGACGATTTCATAGCCGTGGCTTTGAGGACGTTCAGGCTCGGGAACCTGCGATGGCGGTGCTGTCTCGCCGAACAAATCAAAGCCACTGTTGCCCATATCAAATACCGATGCCGATTTTTTGGTGGCTAGATGTGTTTCGGTGGTCTTTGGGTTGCTCGCGCTTTTATCTTGCATATAGAGCTCGTGTAGATCTTTGCGGGCGGGCAACAAGTGGGAGAGCAATGCACCTTGCAGATAAGGCCTGGATTGCATAAAACGCAGAATAGTTTCTGCATTTTTGCGTTTTGCGTTGAGTTCTTCATCTCCCCCGGCTTGATGCCATTTTTCTAAGCGACTGGCGACTAGATCCCGCTGGAGTTCATCCAGTTGTTCTGCGATGCGGGCGAGTTTGAGCTCTTTTAGTGTGACGGTTTCTAGGTATTGGGATAATGTAGCCATACCGCCATCGTTGAGATTCAGCATTGCGTCCCACGCATCGGCAGGCGCGTGAATATAACGTTGAACGGTTTCATCTTCGGTAAAGGTTTTTTTCATTAACCCAAGTTGTGAAGCATTCCCTTCATCCAATTCCACTTCTTGATCATTTTGCAAACGAATAAAAGGGGTTTGTATACGCGGTTTGCGCACTAAGAAGGTGTTATTAAACGGTTGATTGGGGAGCCACTCTTGCATCCATGAGTATTGGCCAAAACGTTCAAGCATTGCCATTTTGATCATGCCGCCTTTGCCCCAGGATTGGCGGAGCAGCGCTTCATCAAAGCTTAAGCTATTTTGAATGCGCATATCAAACATGGTTAGCGCCCAAATTAACCCGGATGGACGTTTTGCTCGGGTGGCGGGATCTTTACCTTGGGTATGGTGGATCCATTCGGTGAGCACGCCGCCGACTTCTCTGACATCCGATTGTTTGGTGGAAGCGGTACACACCACTAGTACGTTCATTTCATGGTTATCGGTATAGCGTTCAAACAGATAGGCTACTTTGCCTCGCAGAATAAGCTGGGCGAGAGGATTAGCATTATCGCTATTCACCGCGCGGCGAACGTCAGCCATGGACTCGACGCTTAATCGGCCACGATAGCCGGGGAAATCCAGCAACTCGACGGATTCAAATAGCGTTTTATGGGGTTTTTCTGCTAGTGGGATAATCAGCTCTACAGTCAGTGCCGTCAGTTCAGCCAGCGAGAGGGTGATGGGTGTATCAACGTGCTCTCCTTGTACTGGGCAGACCGCCACAAGAGTGTCGATATCTTGGTTTAATCGCTCCAGCATATCGACATTCATAATGCTGTCATTTTGTACCAGTATTCCGTCGACATCTTTGACCAATACCGATAATGGCGCTATAACAATGGATGAGTGGCCCAATTTTTCGAGGGTTGTACTGAAACGTAAATAAGCGTCTGTGAGCTCTGGGATCTCTCCCCACAGCGGTGAAAATAGTTTAGCGCGTTGGGTAATTGACAGAAAAGGCGCTATTTCTATTGCTTTAGGCCAATAAACTGCGGCTAATTTCTTCTGGCTATTTTCAGCATGGCGGAGCAAGTAATCCCATAAAGAAACCACATCATCACTGGTCACTCCTGTGATGGGCTGCGCTGATTTTTGTCTGTCGAGCGAATTAATCAGCTGAGTGATTTTCTCATCATTTAGTTCATAATCAAATTTTTCTTGATTAAAATCATAAAGATAGGCGTTTGTTAATATTTTAGCAATTTCAATTTCACTAAATAGTTGCAATTCAACCGGGTAATCTTGATTACCTTTGGTGCTGTGGCGAGTAAACCGTGTAACTAGCCCGGTGGCTTCTTTACCGCTGCCAGGTGGGTTAATGTGACGAATAAAATCCAGAGTTTGGCCGGACATTTCAGTCGTTAAACGGCCATTATTGCCGGCTGCCAATGAAGAAATTAAGTAGGATTTTCCAGCTTGGGATAAGCCGAAAAATCCGACAGTCATGGGCTTTTGCGTAGCTGTAATCAGATTTTTAGCCATATTGCGGCTGCGGCGTAATTTGTAAATTAAGTTATCTGCTTCGGTATTTAAGCGCGGGGCGTTGCCTCGGACGGAGTTTACCCATGTGATGGCCTCTGCTGCGCCATCAAATATAGCATTCCAGCGTGTAACCAGTTGTTTTTCATCCATTATAGTCATTTTCCTAATACACTCCCGCTGTCTAACCAATAGTGTGTTTCACCGATGCCACTGTCGCCTAATGTGTTGAGTTTGAAGCTGAGTTCATTCTTTTTAATGCTTGAGCCATCACTCATCGACGATTCTGCAATCGCGAAGCGTTCAGGGCTGCCTTGGGTTGCATCATGGCGTACATTGCCGCGTTCCATTGTCAGTTTGAGATGGATCACTCCGTTCTCAACACTGAGTTTGCGGGCTAAGTTTTTGCCTTTGACTCTTAAGGTATAGAGGGGGGATGCTGGCCAACGAGCATTATTTAATTGACGAAAACCTAGGCGTATCCCACCGCGGACGTCAAATTGAACCTTATCATCTAACTCAAAATCTTCTTTATCGAGGTCAATATCGCGGTAATAAACGTTCTCATCGGTAATGGTATTATTGCTATCAAGCATGCCAAGATAACGTACTGTTGAATACGGCCTAAAACTGCCCGTGGTGAAATAGAAATTCAGCAAGCGCGAGTTTTCTGCCAATAAACACAGCATGGCCCCAACCGCAGCGGTCGATTTAGGGTCGTCAATGCGGCCTTTTTTGTTAAATGGATACCAGCCACCGGTTTTGTAACCGTGCAGGGGCAGAATTCTCGATGGGGGAACGGGCTGTAACATTTCGAACAGCGCTTGAATGCCTGGTAAGCGAGAAGGACGACCAGTTAGCAATAAAACATCACAGGAATAGTAGTAAAGTACTTCGCATAATGCTTTGATACTTTGGGTAATATTCATATGTTCACCCGAGATAAACTCTCGGTGTAATTGTGCAAAGTTAATTTCTAGCGGGACATTTAAAATCGAGAATGCGTGACCACCGCCGAGCTCTTTGTTGACCGCATCGTTTACATAACTGAGGACTTTTTCTGTTGGCGGATCGGGCAGTAATTCGCCGAAGGTGGCGCTGATCCCGGCATTATTTTTGAGCGGGTCATATTCTTCATATTGGCCCAAAATATGTAAACCTAATGGGCTAAAAATTTGCAGGGTGAGCTGTTGGCGTAATACTTGCTGTCCGGCATCCAGCCCTTCGCTGCCTAATAGTGATGACATCAAGGCATCAGGATCGGTGACACCGGTATCAATTAGAGCAACTCGTAGCGCCGGAATAATACAAATTTGGATAATGTCTAATAAGATATCGTCGCCAGCAATTTTAAAACCTTCGCGAAACAGCTGTGTCGGGATGATTTTAACGTTACTGCCGGTGCCGTTATCCAGAGTGTAACGGGTGATCACTAAATCTGTGGTACCGCCGCCAATATCAATAGAGGCAATTTTTAATGCATTGCTGCCGGTTAATGCGCGGTTATCTTCACGGATTTGGCTGGCAAAAAAAGCTTCGGTACGTTCACCGAAGTTGTTTTGGGTTTCGTTATAGATATATACCAGTTGCCCACAGGTGGCTTCATCCCATTTGACATGTACGGTGGGAAGCGGGAATTTACATTGGGTATCTTTACCGTCAAATTTCAGTTCGCCGTCGATAGGATCCCATCCCATAGCTTTCCAAATTAACCCGAGTGCGTTCTCCATGCAGGTTTCAAAGATGGCACGCTCTGGTTTCGGCATCGCTGGTGGTATGGTCAATATAATGTTGCGTAGCTGACGAGGTGCACTGGCATGGCTCATTTTTAAGCGCTGCGCTGGGCTGTTTATTTGCATTAATGCTTGCGCTAATACTTCGGTTAGCATCATGGTCATCAATGAGCTGCGGCTGTAATTGGGGGAAAACACCGGCATTCTATAATCTTGGCTAAGGCGAAATAGCGGTTCACCTTGGTCGTTGAGCAAATAGGTCATTGGCGCCGCTGTTGCAAGAGGTTCTCGGTCAGTTTGGCCAAATGCTCGGCTAAAACGCCAGCCTGGGGAATAGCTGGTGTCATCCCATAAGTAGCGTTTAGGGCTTGAAATTCCAGTAGAGCCCTCGGTGCCTAAGCGTTGAGCTGCCATGCGATTAGCTTCTGGTCCAACACGGCCGATAGTCGGCCACATGAACGCATCATTACGGCCACTTTTAATGGAGAAATCTTGTTTGCCAAATTCTGCTTGAGCGAACTCAATACGGCTTTGGAACGGTTCGCTATATACTTGATAAGGAAGGCTTAAATCACGTAATGAAAGCTCATATAGTTGGGTTAGCCCTTTATTATCATTTTCATGATCTTCAATTAAGATGCCACAGGTGCGAGAGTTACCGACGTCTAAAATTAAATCAACATTAATTGCGGGTTCTTGTAATTTGACGGCATTGATTTTAATTTCAGGGATCTCAAGTTTATCACCCAAAATATTCAATAAGTTGAGGTAATGTGCTTGATGTTGAAACTCAGCTAATGCATCTTCTAATTGGTCGTGATAAAGCTTTTGCACCGCAATAGCTTGCTCGGAAAACACTTCCTTTAACCAATGGTCTATCCAAGGAAGTTCAAGAAAATCAGCGACTTCATGGCTTTTATGAGCTAAAGCGAAGCTCACGCCGGAGCGAATATCGTCTTCACAAGGGGCTAAATAGGCGGTGTTATCTCGATCTGGAGCGATCTTGGTGTCAAACGCCATGACAACTCGGTGGGTATTGCCCTCATCGTCGGGGGTGTCGAGCTGGTGGAACATGACTCGTACCCAGTTGGTCGGGCCGTCTGAAAATGTCCGTTTAGGCACAAAACGAAAGAAAGGTACCGGGAGCCAAACATTGTTGAGTAATTTTAGCGATTGTTCTAAAGAGAAGCTCAATTCTGAGTCACATTCAACCGCTTTGCTGTTTTCTGGCGCGGGATACAGGTAATTGTTATCGCGTTCGTTATAAATGAGGCGCATTAATGGCCCATTCTCACCCTTACAGATAAATTCCCCGAACTCTTTACGCCCGTTTAGTGCAAATCCAAAATCTAAAAATTGAATATTACTATCACGGATCAGCGTAATTTTATCTTTATAATCTGTTATTGGAGCCAACATAGGATTAATTATTCTCCCGCTTTATCGACATAGGAAATGTTTGATTATTTTCATAATGACCTTGGCAATCAGCGATACTTTTTGCCCCAGGTTGGCAAACAACGTTTGGCATTAGGTAACGAGAGCCGTCGCTGCACTGTGCTTGGCTTTGATTATTGATGTTCAATGCGCCGCGATTAAGCCCTGCACTGACAGGCGATTTGCAGGTGACGCCATCACCTCGGGTCATTACCACTTCGCCTTGACCGTCTTTTATTTGATAATTTAAGCTTAGTGGCTTGCCGGTATTTTTATCTTGAATCCCGGCACCTGCATGCCATTGTCCATTAAGAAATTTCGTGGAGTTAGTGGCCAACGCATCCGCTGGGATGGTTAAAGGTACGGTCTCTTGAAGGGAATGCGTTGAGCCGTTGGATACATTTGGTTCATCGGGGGGCAATATTGGCGAATTATTGGCCGCTAGCGGGGTGTTTTCTGGGATACTTTTTGGCGTGTTTGGCACATCTACCGGTGGAATGGGGTTATGCGCAGGGTCGAGAGCTTCGGTAGGCCGTATAGCGTCTGGCACTGCGGGATGATCACTAGCCGCAGTCTCTGTTGGGACGCTGATCACGGTATTATTATCCGAATGTGAAATATTTTCCGGCAAGGGCACACCGATGGTATTAATTTGAGGGGTTGGAATAGCCACGTTATTTTCGGTGGATATTCTTGGGAGATCTATCGGATTAAGCTCGACAGACGGTCGGGATATTTGAGGTAATGCCGGTGCAGTTACTGTGGGTAATGACGCACTCGGTAAGCAACTTCTTAGCAAGAAAAAAGCCAGTAACAGCAAAAGTAGAGGGAATAGCCACCATAAATAGAACCATCGGCTGCGGCGTTTAACCGTCCGCGGTTGGGGTGCGAATTTGGGTTCATGTTCAGAAAGCGGGGTGGGTATGGTAGGCGTCGTCGATACGGCAGGCGCAATCACCGGGGGTTTTAAACAGCTGACTGGGTCGGGGCGCGCTTGATTATTAGCGTTAACAAAGCCCCAAAAAGTGATCACCGGTTGACCGTTGACAATAAATATATGTTCTTTATCGGGGAATTGGATTGTTTTGCCCAGTAAAGCGCCAAATAATTGTTGCTCGGTATGGGGGCGCTGCTGCATATCCTGACTGAATTTTTGTAGCTCATCTTGATTTTGTTTTAGGATATGGTAAGCCTTTTGTTGTTCTTGTTCCGTCGCCGCAGACCAGGGGATCACTTGTCCATCAATCGGTGAATACCAGTCAATTCGGTCGCCAGTTTCATTGGGTTGAGGGATGCCGAGGCAATTAGCAATATTGGTTTTATTTCTTAAACGGAGTGTTTCTCGAAGTTGTAATGCGGAAACATAAACGGCTTGGCCATTTTCTCCCATGGGGAGATAGTTCTCTAATTTACCATTGCGTAAGAATACTTTAGTCACGATGATAATTCCATTTGCCCAAATAACCTTAGCGGGTTATTTTTGTTCGCTAATATGCCATCAGATCAAAAAAGAGAATCAACCCTTTTTATTAAATTAAGCAGAAATGTAGATTATATCTTCATTTTATCTGGGGGTAATTATCAATAAAATGGTAGAATTATTCACAGATTGATCTACGTTTATTTATAATTATATTTTATATGAAGATATATAGTGTGTCTATCGTCGAGCTGCCCGTTTTGCCTGAAGGCATTGTCTTGAATTTTATTATGGCTAATTAAATGTCATTAATTTTTTTGCTAAATTAAAATAATCATAAATTATTGATAATCTGTATTTGACTAAAAATAACACAATCAATCTCTTTTCTTCGGTATAAAAAATATAGAGATGAATTGAAAAATAAAAAATAAGTTTATTATCAATGGTATATGAATATATTGATGATATTTAAAATGAGTTGTTTCTATATTAATGAGGTTAGCTATACAGCATGGCGTAAGCATTGTGGTGTTGAGTCAATAATCATTCTGCTAAAAATAATATAATGATGAATAGCTGATAAAATCACTCAATAAATAGTTTATAATATTAATTAGGTCATTTAAATTTTGTTTTTTTAGTTTTAAATCGCTGTAAAGAGGAAGTATTAAAGCATATTTAACCTAACCAGTCGTAGAGTTAAAAATAGAAGATGATTGAATTTTAAGTGAGCTAGATCACAGATTAAATAATGGAATAATTAGCCGTGTCAGGATAATAATCTACACAAGATGTATTTCAGTTTATGATGTCATACAAATATTTATCTAAAATAAAATAGCATACTCGCAAAAATAACAGTGCACCGGATAAAACTTTATGACTGAAATTGGAAGATAGGCGCACTGTTATTTAATGGTAATATTTAATGACAATATTTAACTTTAAGCTTTAACGGCAATCTTTAGGGATATAATCTTCGATAGCCTTATTCATCATAACACTGACTTCCTTTGCATTTTTGGCGGTAAAGACCTTTCCGCCTGTTGAGGTGGCAATACAATTTCCTGCACCGACGCCCATAATATCAATCACATTGACTACCATGCGGGGATGAGCTTTTTTCAATTGTTTGGCGGTGGTGCAGGGGTCTTTATTACAGGACTCGAATCCATCAGAAATAAGGATCATAATGGTGTCTTTTTGATTATTTTTGATCAAACTGCCGGCTTTGACTAACGCCTCAGCCAGTGGTGTGCCAGCATCGGGTTGAATGCGATTAATATAATTGAGTAAGGTTGGGCGTTGTGTGAAATTATAATTTGGGGTGGTTTTTATTACGCCGCAATCAGATGCTACAACGGCGGATATCATCATGTCGGAGGGAATATTTTTGACAATTTTTGTTGCTGCATTACGGGCAACGCTGATCCGGCTAGGTTCTCGGTCATATCCGTTAAAAATAAGCCCTTGGGAGAGCATATCAAGTTCACGTTGGGTAATATTCATGGAGATAGACATAGATCCTGATGCATCAAAAATCAAAATAACTTGTGGTGCCGATTGCGGAGAGCGTTCTGCGGGACACAGATCTTTGGCTGGTTTTTGTAAACGGGAGGTACATATCGATTTAGCTTGAGGGTCTGAATGATCAGCGGTTAATTCCTGAATACACTGGTCTAAGGGGGTTAACTCGATAGTTTCAGATACGGGTACTGTCTCCGGTTCAGGTTTACTCACCAGCTCTGGGAGTTGTGCGATGGTCTCTACAGACGGCTTTTCAATCGTTGCTACAGGGGCTACGCGTGGGTCAAAACAGCCTTTTAGCCAAGAAATTAATAGCAAAATAAACAGCAGTAATAATAATGATAAAAGTATCCGTGGCCATAATCGACGGCTGATCGCGATAGCTGCTGTCGTAGGAATTGTGGTTGGGCTTAACGGCACGGCTGGTGCGATAGGTTCGGCCAATGGCGTGATCCGAGGCCACCATGTTATTACGGGCTGATCATTGATAATCAGTATGCTGTCGTCTTCTGGCAGTATGGCGGCTTTATTTAGCAATTGAAGTTCAGACTCGGTGATATTGCCGAGCTGTTTCTGTTGTAGTGCCAGCGTGGCGATATCATTTAAGCGTTCATTTAAATTTCGACGAATGCGTTGAGCTTCATCGGGTTCAAGTGACAGCAAGGGTGTTGGGTATCCGGATAATTCGGAATACCACTCGATGGCATTATTCTCCCCAATTTGAGGCACCGCAAAAAGAGAATGATATTTGGTCGGAAAAAAGCGCTTAAGCAGATGAGTTAATTCGACATGATGAGCTAATGCAAAGTTTGCGCGCTGTGTTTCTGTTGTGAGCCGTGATATTCGATTCATTATAATAGTAGCCTTAGATGCCAATAATGATTGGCCTATTATTAATATGAGATCTTTATAACACAGAGGTAAAAAGATTAAATTATCTTCTGCTAATTGTCGGAAATTTTAATTTTTTTGATTGATTTTTATTAACGACGATTTGCTATTCTAATTAGTTGAGTCATTAGTTATATAGCTCGCTGTTTTTTGTAGCGATATATTTTATTAATTTTTCGTTTTATCTATTGATCTTTCACCTTTTCGTCTTATGGCTAACTGCACTTTTCTGCGCTCATCTTTCTGCGCTCATCTTTCTACGTTCACCTTTCTGAGTTCACCTTTTTAAGTTCGCCTCATATATCTTTAGTTAAAATAAAACGGCGTTTTAATTTTGTTTGAAATCTAGTTGGAAATGGTATCTAATGATTAAAATGAAACGGCGTTTCAATTAATTAATCTTAATGAGGTAAAAATCATGATCCTTGATTCATTCAAATTAGACGGCAAAGTGGCGATTGTTACTGGATGTGATACCGGTTTAGGCCAAGGTATGGCGTTGGGATTAGCAAACGCGGGTTGTGACATCGTGGCAGTGAATATTACTGAACCAGTAGAGACAAAACAAAAAATCGAAAAATTAGGCCGTCGTTTTCTGGATATCCGCGCGAACTTAATGCGTCAGGAAGAAATCGCAGGAATTATTGAGCAAGCCGTTGCTGCCTTTGGTCAGGTTGATATTTTGGTCAACAATGCCGGGATTATCCGCCGTGAAGATGCGATTAATTTCACTGAGCAAGATTGGGATGATGTGATGAATATCAATCTGAAATCCGTTTTCTTCATGGCGCAAGCAGCAGTGAAACAGTTTATTAAACAAGGTAATGGCGGCAAGATTATTAATATTGCCTCGATGTTATCTTATCAAGGTGGGATCCGCGTTCCTTCTTACACTGCATCAAAAAGTGGGGTGATGGGGCTGACACGTTTAATGGCGAATGAGTGGGCGAAATATAATATTAATGCTAATGCTATCGCTCCGGGCTATATGGCCACCAACAATACCGCAGCGTTACGTGCAGATGAAAGCCGGAATAAAGAGATCGTTGAGCGTATTCCTGCGGGTCGTTGGGGAACACCGGATGATTTAGCCGGTCCTTGTGTGTTCTTAGCCTCGTCAGCGGCTGATTATATTAATGGTTATACCATTGCCGTAGATGGTGGTTGGTTAGCGAGATAATTATTTAGTTAAGCATTAAGGGTTAAGAATTTAGCATTAATTAATCCTTTTAATTTATTGATGTTGATAGGGAGTAAAGTATGAAAATCGCACTCATGATGGAAAACAGTCAGGCAGCTAAGAATCCAGTAATTCTTAATGAATTACAATCAGTTGCAACCCCATTAGGGCATGATGTGTTTAACGTCGGCATGAGTGATGAACATGATCATCATTTAACGTATATTCATTTAGGGATCATGGCGAGCCTATTACTCAACTCACGCGCGATTGATTTTGTGGTGGCAGGTTGTGGGACGGGGCAGGGTGCGTTGATGTCACTGAATATTCATCCCGGTGTGGTATGTGGTTATTGTTTAGAGCCTTCGGATGCTTTCTTATTTAATCAAATTAATAATGGTAATGCGTTATCACTAGCCTTTGCTAAAGGTTTTGGTTGGGGCGCTGAGCTGAATGTGCGTTATATTTTTGAGAAAGCTTTTAGCGGTGAGCGCGGCCAAGGGTATCCGATTGAACGTGCGGAGCCGCAAAAATGTAATGCGGCTATTTTGAATCAAGTGAAAGCCGCCATCGTAAAAGAAAATTATCTAGATACCTTGCGTGCGATGGATCAAAGTTTAGTTAAAACTGCTGTTTCAGGTGAACGCTTTCAAGCTTGCTTCTTTGAGCATTGCCAAGATGTTGAAATCGCTGAATATGTACGTTCATTATTGAATTAATCATAAGCTAGTCATTTTCATGCTCGCTGCATGTTTAGCCCGGATTTTAAAATCTGGGCTTTTTTATGGCAATTTACTGAGGGGATAGCGGATTAATCGCGTTTATGTTAACCCCCGATATGGTTTTTTGGGTATCGTTTCTAGCATTATTTTTAGTATGTTTATTTAGTATGGCTTTTTAGCGTGAGCTGATAACGATTTAAGTCTGAATTGTGTGATTAAAAATAGCTGCGGGGAGTTTTGGCAGCGATAAAAAAGCCATTCCTGGATAAGAGGAATGGCCTGTTTTTGTTATTTTTATGGCAGATTTACGGGTAGAGATCACCAGTTGAAATTTAAGCCTGCCGAGCTGTGCCAAACATTTTCTTGGTGGTCGTTAAAGGCATGTTGATAACCGGCCTTCACATAGTAGTTCCACGAATCGTTAAGTTTCACATTGACCCCTGCGCCAAGTACACCGGAGGTTTGTTGGTAGGTAGTGAGCAAGCTTTCCGTGTGATTGCTGCTGTTAATGCGGACTTGGTTACGATCGCGCGATGATAATTGATTGTTGAGTTCGATATCGATAAAAGGGGCATATTGTGTGCCTGATATCGACATGGTACGCCAATACATGCGGGCGCCGGCTTGTACGCTAATCTGTTCATCTGAATGATTATTGACGGCGAGATCACTAAATTGGTAATCGTCTAAATTTAGCGATTGGTAAGTAACCTGTAAGCGTGGCGCGAGGGAGAAGTACTCGTTGATAGCCATCGGGTATCCGGTTTCTAAAGCAACGAGATAACCATTAGCCGTTAAATCAGCGTGTTTTTGGCTACGATGGGCATTCACCTTGCCGCGATAATGGTTGTACTGGAAGGTGGTTTGGGTATACCACCCTTGATTAGCAACATAACGCCAATAGATCCCCGGGCTGAGGGTATCTAATTCGACCTTGCCCAGTTGGGTATTTTCCGCGTCCAGTGTTTTGCCATAAACATTGGCATTGCCTTTAACATAGCCAAGATAGACCCCAATTTTGGATGGGCTATTATCACTGCTTGGCCATAGATCACTGCCTATTTGGATCCCGCTGACGTGGCCTTTCCATTCTGGATTAGCTGCGCCATCTCCGCTATTTTGTTGTTTCGCATACAGTGTACGCACCCAAATTCCTTGTCCGGTTTGCACCATGCCATTTGGGGCTGTAATTAGTCGATCACTGTATTGAGGCAGCATTGCTAAGCTGGATTGACGCAGAATATCGGCAACGGCGGTACTCACCACCGCATCGGAGCGCATTGCCCCTGATTGTAGCAATTGTTCAAATTGGTAGCTTTGCCCTGCATAGACGCGATAGTCATAGAGTCCGCTGGTGAGGTCGGCATTATTGTCTGCGCTATTTTTGATCACCGCTTGGTCATCATTTCCGCTGATCGTCCCTACGGTGGTGGAATGACCATTCAGGTCTAAATAGCTTCCTGTACTGGTATCGTAAGTTTTAGCGAATTCAATATTGGTGGTGTGGTTCAGCGCATTATCATGATTTATGAGGATCCCCGCGTTACCTTCCAGTTTTAGCGTGGTGTCAGCGAGCGCATCCTGATGATTCAGGTTAATGGTCGCATCACCTTTAAAGCGCAAGCTACTGTTGTCATTATTAATACCGTTATGGGTATTAATATTAAGCACAGAATGGCCATCAAACAGGAGTGTTCCCCCTGAAATGCCTTGTTCGGCATTGACGTTTAAGGTGGCATCATCTTTGAAAGTGGTGGAGGCTCCGCCATTGATTGCGTACTGGCTATTGGCGTTCATGACGGACTGGTTACTGAATGTCTGACGGCTATTACCGGTGATCCCTCCGCTGCCGTTGGCATTAAATACACTGTTTTGACTAAAGTTTTGGGTTCCGCTGACCAGTGTATCGGTGCCACTGGCATTTAAGATGCTCGCGCCAGTAAAGTTTTGAGTGCCCCCGGTGATTACATTATTATTTGTGGTATTTAATGTCGCGTTATCTTGTAGCTTAATTAGTCCGCCTGAAATGGCATTATCCGCGTGGGTATTGAGCTGTGAAGAACCCGCCATAATCTGATAACCGCCAGCGATTCCTTGTTCGGCATTGACGTTGAGGATAGCGCTATTAAATGTTTGATTCCCGCCAGCTAATCCTGATGAGGCATTGATATTCAACTGGGTGCCAGATTGAAATATTTGTTTATTGCTGCCGTCGGTTGGGCCTGTGACACCATTTTGACTATTAATATTCATTTGTGATTTGCCACTAATCAGCAATATGCCACCATTGACACTGCCGCCCGCGTTAATATTTACGCTGCTTGAATCTTGAATATTTAATTGTCCGCCGCTCATGGCGTCTTTTTTGTTGATATTGACCGTAGAAGCGCCTTTAATGCTCGCCGCTTTGCCTGTTTGCAGTGAATCTGCGGTATACGCATCTTTGGCGTTTAAATTTACCTCGGCGTCCGTCACGGTAAGCGCTGAGTTGTTATGTAGTCCATTGCTTGCATTGATATTGAGGGTAGTACCTGCGTTTAGAGTTAATGCACTATGGCTAATGCCGTGGGTTTGATTGACATTAATTTCAGCTTGGCTGTTAGCGAGCGCCGTCAGTTTGGCATTCGTAAGCCCGTCTTTAGCCGTAATATTTAATTTGACTTGTGTCTGCCCAGAATTGCCTCGTAGGGTATAAGTCCCGCCATTAAGACCTTTTTCAGCATTAACATCTACCTGAGTATTCTCTCTAAATTCATATATGCCTGAGGCGTTATTAAAGGCATCAGATGCCGAGACGGTTAATCGACTGTCGCCGGCAAAATACACCGGTGTTTTATCGATATAACCGGCAGCATTGGCGTCAATAGTTTTATTGGTACAATAACTCGATCCACCACAATCTTGAGTTATCCCAGCGTGTACCGAGGCAGAGACTAGGGAGAGTGAAAACAGTGCTAATAGCATGGTTGGTTCACGTAATGAAGTATAAGTTATTTTATTTTTCATAGTATTAGCCCTGATTATTTTTGTAATTCGAAGAGGTAACTGCTGCCGCGTAATTGGCTAACATCGACGCTAATAATGCCGTTTTGTAAGGTAACGCGTGAATCTGGATCTGTTTTTAGTTGCAGTGTTTCAGGCAAGCGGAAAGAAACTCGGCTATCTCGTCTTGGTGAAGCCACGGCAATTCGATAATCATTGCCTACTGGCGTAATAATTAATGCTAAGGGAGTTAAGGCCTCGATAATACCCGCTTGTGAAGGGCGCCAGAAATTGGCCATCACGGTTTGGCTGGCGCTAAACTGTATGGCTTGTACCGATTTATCATTGGCTAATAGATTAAATGGCACGCTGTCAGCACCCGTCGGATAAATCGTGTAGGCGTAGCTTTCGTTATCCGATGAGGCATGTGAATTGAGCAAAGTTAAAAAAGGTGCACTGACAGGACCGGAAGAGGTACCAATCTCTGACCAATCGCCCTGTCGCAGGCTCCATTGTGCGGTCACTGGCTGGGCGCCATTGAGCTCCCAACGCATTTTTTTATCCCCATCAACTAGCTGAACCGTGTGTTTAACTGATACTTGTTCGCCAGAATGTAGTGGTTTTCCATCGACTTCAATTTGGCTAGTCGCGGTGATTTTACGATTGTCTAATGTAGTGACAACCGGCTGTTGCGCTGAAATATCAGTGCCTAACATCACCATAATATCGGGAGCCATAAACCATGATTTTTTAGCGGTTAATGACGATTGCGGCACTTTTAATTCTAGGCTGGCACTTGCCCATTGATCGAGTGTGACACCGCCAGCCCAAGTGATGTTGGCATGGCCTAATTGGGATAAACGGTATTGTTCGTCGCAACTGCCGAGTTCACCAGCGGAAGTCGTTCCGGGTAAATAGCGAGCATCGACGACCGGCCAATAGCCAGTATATTGATTATCATCGTGTTGATAAATATAGGTCATGCCGTCTGCGGTACGCTGGCCTTTCAGATTTTCACCATTGATGCACTCATAGCTGCCGGTACGATTTGAATGCATAGCAATCACTGACATATAGTGGTTACCGTGATACACAACGCGATCCATATCGGCATAAACGGTTCCCCCCAGCGGGATTTTAGCCTCGGGAAGATCTTGGTGGATCAGGCGATTGATCACTTTCCATGCGGCTAAATTATCAGGTAATTTTGCCTGATAATGCTGAATAACCGCAGGGCGCAGTTGAGATTTAAGTTGTTTCTCGAGGGCTATTTTTTGTTCAGTAGGAGCGCCATCTACAAACAGCGCAATGGCATTGATCATCGTTAATCCAACATCGAGATCTTGTCCATTATGACGTGAAATACTACGGCCATTTACAGCGTCAATCATTTTTCCTTGATATAATAGCGGGAGATAACTGCGATTAATTGTTTGATAAATCTTCAGATTATCAGCCGCTGAAAAATCCCATAGGGTATTAGTGACGGTACGCTTGATCAGCCCCAATCCATTCAGCAAGACTTGCCCGTAGGTGCCGTTATACGGTAAATCTTTATGCTGAATAAATGACCCATCGGCATAGAAACCGTCACCACTGGTAACTCTATCAAGTACTTCAGGCAGCGAATTAACCGCATTAGTGATCTCTTGGCTGTCATTGGCGAGCAAGCCACGAATAAATACTACTTGGGCGCTATCAATGCGATTACCGCCAGTAGAGGTAAAGGCATTTTTAGTGGTGGAGTAAGGCGCGCCGCTGCCTTCGGCCAAGTAACGCGGATCCTTGACAAAATGCCGGGTAGCTTGGTTATATGCGCTGATGAGCTCTGTGGGAATATCGTCGTAGAGGATGATTAAAATATTATTCAGCGTGCGTGAGATCCCGAGTTCCCAATGCCACCAATTTCCCCATTCTGGCGCATCTTGATGATAGTAATGCTGATTTAGCCAAGTTAAGGTATTAATCAGCGTGTGTTTTAATTGCGGGTTATGATAAAGATCGGTGCCCGGCGTGGCATACGCTTTAGTAAGCACAAACAATCGTTGGTAAAGGGTATTTAGCGTACTGCCTAAATTTAGCCGACCTGCAGATGAATGATCATCCAGTGCCATATCTGACCATAATGGCGCATCGTTGCCGTCTTTATTCATTTTTTGCCACAGATCATTGGCATTATGATTTAACTGAGCAATATATTGGCTCAGTAATTGCGGGTTGATATCTGCGGTTGGAATAAAATTATTACGCCAATTGATCCGCATAGCTTGGATCATTTTTTGATTATTAACGGCAGTCTCATTATTAGCCGATGCAGAGGATGCCGCTAAAGGTATCGTTGAAGGTACAGTGACAGACAATAAATCCTGATTGCTTTCAGCCTGAGCCGCCCAAGGAAGCAATGAGATTAATAGAGCGATATTTATTTTTTTCATTGTTTAACTCATATTAGAAGTTATATTGAGCGTTTAATTTAAAGAACCATTTACGACGTGACTGCATATCATCGCCTTTTTGATCTTGCATTTTTTCTTCTTGGAAATAGGTTTCCATTCCCGCAGACCATCGGCCATTAAAAGCATAACTGGCATAAACACCGTAACGGCTATAAGGTTGTTTTAAGGTAATATTGTTGGCGGGATCTTTTTCAGATTTCATTTTAATGCTGCGCGTCAGGGCAAGGCGAGTATAAGGACCTAGAGTGAGTTTCCCGAGTCGATATTGATAACCTAAAGTGGCTTGGACTAATTGGCTATCATAGTTATTAGTGACTTTATCGAATTCGGTGTGAATACCGAGCGTATAGGAATTAAAGTCATTAATATTATTTCTTAATCCGAAATCAAATTCATATCCCCAATCACGATATTTGTTCGAGCAAAAGCCATATTGATTGGCTTGCTGCTTAGTACATTCGCCTTGATTGAATTTGTCTGTTACGCGATCATTTTTGCGGCTGCCTTTAGAATCTGCCACATAGAAAAAACCGTTAACGAATAAACGCGAATCTTTAGTTAATAGATAATCGAATTGCGGTAAAATCCGTAATTGGTGTTCGTAGCGTTCACCGTAATAATTGTTTTCATCATAGGGGACAATGCGTACTCCAATTCCCGGGCGGAAAATAAAATTACCGCTACGGATATAATCGGTCGCATACAGTTCATATAAGCCCGATTGCCCGGTACTGGTTTTATTTTCGTATTTATCTTTGTGTGGATATTCTTTTAATAATAAGCGCCCGGAGAATGTCCAGTCTGAATCTTGGGGTTTATAACTGAAACGCAAATAAGGATTATAGGAAGTTTGACGGTAATAATTAATATTTTCTTTTTGTGGGTAATATTCGTATTCGCTACCGATTTGAATATATCCGCTAGCAACTGAGATAGCTGATGTGGTAATTAAACAGGCGGTAAGTAATGTTTTCAGGCAAGCAGAGTGTGTGTATTTCATATCATACCTATAATAATATATAAATAAAAATAGCCTGATGTACAGAGATAAGAATTTATCCTGACGTTTATCCTGATATTTATTTTATGGGGTGAAGCTGCGTATATTATTTTTATTACTGTAGGGTGTGTGGCTCCTGATTAATGAAATTAGTTTTTTATTTTTAACTTTTAATTTCTAGTATTGAAATTATATGGGTTATCTTCGCCAGATTTTAAGCTGGAGAGATAACAGGCTGATGGCCAGATCAGCCTGTGGATACGATTAGCTATTTTCGGCTAAGCGCAGTATTTCACTGCCTGCGAGTAATAACACCCCAGTGCCATAATCAATATTATGATCTTTTTGTACCCGGCGAGGGTTGTACGCTGGTAATTGAACGAAACCCAGTTTACCTGCTGAATTAACGCAATGGCTGAGGCCTTGCCAAGCTACATGTGCTGCTTTAGCAAATTTTTCATCCAGGATATTTTCATTCACGCCCCAAGCGAAGGCGTAGCAGAACAGTGCGCTGGCGCTACTTTCTGGCTCTGGGAATTGTGCAGGATCGAGCAGGCTAGTGCGCCATAAGCCATCTTGATGTTGAAATTCAATCACTTTTTCGGCTAATTCGCGGAACATACGCAGATATTTTTCTCGGCTTGGATGTTCGACGGGTAAATGTGCCAGTAACCGAGGGATAGCGGCTAATATCCAGCCAATCCCTCGCGCCCAGAACACTTTTTCACCATTTTTTTCGCGAACGTTTTCACCTTGAGGTGCTGGCATATAGCGTTTATCACGATAATAAAGCCCACTTTCGGCATCATAAAGATAGTCGACCGCATCCCACCAATATTTATCCATATATTCCCAATAAATCGGTTGTTGGGTTTCTGCGGCGAATGCGGCCATCGCGGGCGCAGCCATAAATAATGAATCCGCCCACCACCATAATTCACGGCCCGATTTTTCTGATTGGATCATGCTTTCAAGGGCTTTAGCACTGTATTGAATCGCGTCTGGACATTCGAGAGCTTTATAGATATCCAAATAAGCCTGAATGCATACTTGATCATCGGCAAAATTAGTCAATGGACCGGCGCGAAACCCGGTATTGAGGCTATAATCTGCTAGTCCTTCTAAATAACCCGGTTCATTGGTAGCACGCCATGCGGCCGCCACGCCAGACCAAAAAACGCCGCGTTCCCAGTCAGTGGCTTTTAAATAGCGACGTTTACCCGTGCTGCGGATCACCCAACGTGTTTGGTTTGCTTTTTGCCATTCATATGCTTTATGCATGAGTTGGCGTACTTGTGCGGTTTGAGTCGTCATGATTTAGAGTCCATCATCGATAAGGTCAGGCGTTTCTTCTTCTTCATCAACCTGTTGAACTTCGCTGATAGATTGATGACCCAAGCTAATGACAAATTCGACTAATTGTTCTAATGTCAATTCATCACGCTCTAAGCAAGCATTCGCTATCATCGGCAAGTTGCTGCCGGTGACCACTTTGATATTTGGTGTGTTGGCCAATAATGCTATCGCACGGTTACATGGGGTTCCGCCCATTACATCCGTCATCAGCAGAACACCTTGCCCTTGCTGGCATTCTGCCACCGCGTCCGCCATATGTTGTTGCAATTGTTCTGCGCTGGTGGAAGGTAAAAAATCAATAAACCGAATTTGGGGCTGTTCGCCAACAATCGCTTCTACTGCGGACTGTATACCGCTGGCAAAATTAATATGCCCAATAACTACGATACCTATCATGATGTTATCCTTAGAAAATACCGATAAGATGACCAGCAACACCGAGGAATAGGGTGCCAAAAATCAGCGCACTTGGGGATTTACCTTTTTGAACGAGGTAATACATAATCCACACCAAGGCCAGTGGTAACGCATTTGGCAATACTCGGTCTAATAAGTCGGCTTGGATATTAACTTGTGCCTCCCCAGCTTGCACCACAAGCGGCGTCGAGACTTTCACAAAGGCTGCGGTCATCGAGCCTAATACCCCTAACCCGATAATGTTGGCCGCACGACCTAATTTATCGGCTTGTTCCGATAAACGACTCAGTGCAGCAACCCCTGAACGGTAGCCAAAGAACAACAGCCAAAAATAGATAAAGAAATGGTAAAACTGATATAAAAAGAAGAAAACAAATGGCCCTGCAATACTGCCCTGTAATGAAATTGCTGCCCCGATACCCAGAGTTAATGGCATCATGGTCATATGATCAATTGCATCGCCGATACCGCCGGTTGGCCCCATAGTTGCGGCTTTAATTGCACTGATGGTTTCTGGCTTCTCTTTATTTTCTTCCATAGCAATCGCGAGACCAAGAGGAAAGGTAAAGAGTTTGGGATGCGCATTATAGAAAGCCATATTATTTTTCAATGCTAATGAAAAATCATGTGGGTCGGTATGTATTTTCTTTAATGCGGGAATAATACTGTAGCAAAAACCGCCAGCCTGCATTCTCTCATAGTTAAAGTTACCTTCCATAAATAGACCACGGAAACCTACTTTCCATAGATCTTTTTTAGTAATAACTGAACTTATACTTTTATCTTTATATTCGGTCCCTGTGGTTAGCGCAATAGTATTATCTTCACTGGCTATTTCATTTATTGTTTTAGAGTTCATCTTGAATATCCTCTAAGGTATTTTCATTATTATTATTGTTTCCTGATTTAAAGTAATCAAGAATAGCAATACACAGAAAGGCAATAGCGACGGCAATAATAGGTAATTTCAAATAAGTAGTTAATAAAAACCCTAAGAAGAAATAAGGTAATAATTTAACGTTAAACATGGTTCTTAATAACATAGCAAAACCAACCGCTGGCATCATTTTCCCAGCAATCGCCATACCATCAATTACATTTCCTGGTAAATATTTAATAATAAAGTCTGCGGCTTGAGTTCCAAAATAAACTGCTACAAAAGCAACAACCGCATATAATATAGCTCGGACGGCTAATCCCAAATACAACATATTATCTATGCCTTTGGAATTTCCTTGCTCTGCATATTTATCACATTTTTGCATAACTGGAGAAAATGAAGTAAACATGAAGATAACCAATGCCTGCATAGCTAATGCAAAGGGGATCGCCATCCCGATGGATGCATCAGGGCTAATGCCCAGAGTAATAGCAAAAGCGGTACCGACAATCGCTCCGATAGTCACATCTGGTGGCTGAGAACCGGCATTAGGTACTAAACCTAACCAGGCTAGCTCCATTGCTGCACCAGCAATTAATCCGGTTTCGAGGTCACCCATAATCAGCCCAACAACCGGGCCAGTAATAAGAGGTCGATGAATATTTAGCGCGACATCATATTTATCGATGCCGCAAAACGCTGCCCAGAGAGCAACTAAAAGTGCTTCATACATATTGCCACCTTAATATCAGGTTAAATATATTCGAAAATATTTTTCTTACTACTTTCAGGCATGTGCTGAATATAAGATTCAATACCGTTATTTTGGATAGATTTAAATGCTTCGATATCATTCGGGCTTAATGAAACATTTTTATCGACTTGTGTTCTTTCAGAATTATGATGCATATTCCCAACGTTAACTTCTTTAAATGTCACGCCGCCATTAACTAAACGAGCAACATCTGTTGGGTTTTTACATAAAATAAGAATGCGTCTGCGCTCATCAGCTTTATTAATACTATTAATTAGCTGATCTATGCTACGGAATAAAACAGTATATTCACCGCCAGCTGCTCCTTTAAAGGGTGCTTGTAATAAAGGGTTCGCAGCAATATCGTCATTAGCGACAATAATTGTATTTGCGCCAGAAAATTTACCCCAAGTAATTCTTATTTGGCCGTGCAGAAGACGTTCGTCTATGCGAACTAATACAATATTAGCCATGTGTATATTCCTTTTAAATTAGTGTTGTAAAATATAAAATATTTATTTGTTTAATTATTTATAGAGATAATAAATTATCTGGAAAATCAGTATCACCAATAAAGTGCATTGCGTGTGTGTCTTTGCGCTGTGGTGTTACAATAAAAATTAATTGTTTAGTTATTTTGCGTAATAATTTTAAAAAATTGACATTTTGTTGTGTATTGGAAAAAAATCCCTCCTGTGGTACAAAATTGTCGACTTCTATAATGGTACTTTCAACGCGATAATTAATTAATTGATGTTCAATACCGGTAACGTCTAATGCCATGGTGTCGATATTGACTTGACCCCCTGGAATAATAATTTTGGTATTTTCATCTCTCACGCTTAACAGTGAGGGGAGCAACAAATCATTAGTTACAATAAATTTAGAGCGCCAATCTTGGGTGCGTACCCATTGCCGTGTCTGGAGACCAGCGGCAATAAAAACGGATTGACCTATTTCACAAGGCGAATTATTGGCAACGGTTGCGGCGATATTTTGCGGCGCGGTTAATTCGGGCTGTGGTGGTGTTATTAATTGTTGTTCTATCCCCAGCGTTGCTAATAATTTTGTATCTGATAATGCTGTGTCTATTATCGGTGCAGAGACTAAAGGGGTCTCGGCTAAAGGTATTTCTGTTATTGTGTTATCCGGTTCTGTCTGGTCTTTTGGCTGTACAAATCGAGATATTGCGCCTTTATTTAACAGTACATAACCATTTGAGCGGACCACATACCCCATACTTTCTAAAAAACGTAGGTCTGTCCGTATGGTTGCTCCGGAAACACAAAAGTATTCAGACAGTTCATTGACACTAAACTTTCCTCTTACACCAACTAAGTTGGCGATTTCCATTCTACGTTCCACTGTAGTTTTCATTTTTAGATGCTGCCGTTTATTTTTATTGTCTTTCATCATCTTTCATTATGTAACGATTATAAATATAAAACGCCGTTTCATAAAACAAGTTACTCGTTGGATTGTGAGCAGCATCAAACAATTATTGGTTTTTTTGACCAATATGACGATTAGGTTCAGTTGGTAGGATGATCATTTTTTGTTAACTAGTTGACTTTATTTTGTTCTTTTAGTCTAAAAAATAATCCAACTTATTAATAATAAACAATTAATTTTTTTATAAGTTAGTGGGATTTATTATCACATAGGATTGGTTGATTTTTGAGCTTAATTTGAGAGTAAAAAAAAGTAGCCTCCATATTTGAGGGTTTACAGACCCAATAACGTGTTTTCGGTAATGAGAACACGTTATTTTAGACGTCATGGAGAGCGGGATTATGGCGAGCTAATTATAGTGTGCAATTATAGTGCACTAAAAACGGTGGTTTAATATTAGGCACGAACTAATATCATAGGCAGTTATTGCAGAGACTATTTATGCTGGGCTAATATGCAGGCGAATATCGCAGATCAGCCAGATTAGTAAGGGTGATAGTGGGTACGTTGATGGCAAAGTTATTCGGCATGAGTTTTCACTTATACTGAATAAGCGTTCGATTATCTCGTTCTATTAATTGCCATGGTCAGCGACATAGCTGGAATTACTGTGGCACAATCGATAATTATTGTTGCCAATGGTTGAGCCTCAGTTGAGCTAGTGCAGAGATCCCTTGATCAAACGAATTATTTGAATTTTGGATCCTCAACGTTAAATCGTATGTGCTCCAAGGCATTAAATAGGTAGCAATAAACCCATTTAATGCTTGCGGTCGTTGTTGAGCTGTTATCATCAACATTAAGACAAAATAGTTATTAAAATAAAACAGTTATTAAGACAAAATAGTTATTAAGACGGAATAGTTATTAAGACGGAATAACCTTCCGGCTGTTTTTTATTCGTTAAATTTTATATCCGTTGTTCTCGCATCGATTTGGCGCAGCACCAGCGTAGCATCGTTGAACAGTATATTTTCTTTATCTAAATAGACCGATCCCCAAGGAGGGAGTAGCGTATATGGTGTAACAAATAGGTGTAACAAATAGGTGCTTAATCATAAGCATTCGGCTAATCAGGCGCTAGCTTCTTAGAATTAACAGCCAACTTATAATGGTATCTAATTTTGGCGAATCGGGCTGATGCTATCTGGGCTAGTCTAAATAGAACTATTAATTGAGATAAACCATCCCTTTGTATAGAAAGCATAACTATATTCACTCATACCGTCAGTAACTATCTCTGATAGCAAAAAAATTAATCTACTAGTCATTTAACTTATTATTTGGGTATAAATATCTGGTAATTATTACTCTATAAAATAGAATCAGGATATTTATTTGATATTTACTCTGATTCAACTCGTTGAATAATTAATCGACCCATTTCTAAGCTTATCTTTATGGGGGTACCAATAGTAAAACCTAAGGTAGCTAACCATTTTCCACTTAAAATTAATTGAGGCTTTTTATTCGGTTCCCCTTGATTAGGTAGATAGCCTATTTTGTAGTGCCGTGGCTTGGATGAAAGTTCCTCTATGGTTAAATCTATTTTATTCATGGCGATGCTCTCTTATAAATAATGTGACTAAATGAATTTATATTGTTGTTTAATTCACGCTTATTAATTATATGTATTGTTAAATATATTTAATGGTTATATTAAGTTCATAATTATATGTTATTTTTGTTTTCCTATAATTACTTTCTACTATTAGTATATAACTAAAATAGTATTATAAATATTATTTTTGTTTTGTTCTTGCTTGTGTTCCAAAATAAAAAATCAGATGTATGTAACTGATTTTATTTTTGCGAGCATACTCACAATAGATACAATTATTTTATTTATTAAAGTGTAAAAATATTAATCTCACTATTGAAGAGGGAAAATAATAAATAAAAATCAATTACATTTTCATTTTAGAGAGCATAATAATAAGGTAGCTTATTATATGCCAGATAATATAAATTAATAGGAGTTAATCCATGCTCGTGGTTGAAATGTTAAGTACCGGAGATGAAGTGCTGCATGGGCAAATCATAGATACTAATGCCGCTTGGCTAGCAGACTGTTTTTTTCAGCAGGGGATCCCTTTAAGCAGTAGAACCACAGTAGGTGACAGTTTAGACAGCTTAGTCAGTGTATTGCTTGAGCGTAGTTGTCATGCGGATGTGTTAATTGTAAATGGTGGGCTCGGACCAACGAGTGATGATTTGAGCGCCTTAGCGGCGGCTACTGCTGCTGGCGTGCCTCTCATTGAACATCAAGAGTGGATTACGATAATGGAGGATTATTTCGCCTCTCGTGGGAGAGCTATGGCAGCAAGCAATCGTAAGCAGGCAATGCTGCCACAACATGCTGAATTAATTGATAATCCTGTAGGGACAGCCTGTGGTTTTTGTTTATTAATTAATGATTGCTGGTTATTTTTCACGCCTGGTGTTCCTTCTGAGTTTAAGGTGATGATCACAGAACAGATCATACCGCGTTTACGTCGGCGTTATATATTACCTGAGCCACCGGTATGTTTACGACTCACCAGTTTTGGACGCAGTGAAAGTAGCTTAGCGCAGCAATTTGATAGTCTAACTCTGCCAACAGACTGTGTTATGGGATATCGCTCCTCTGCACCTACCATTGAACTGAAACTCACTGGACCGGCAATACAACAACAAGAGATGCTAAAAGTTTGGCAGAAGATTAAAGCTGAGGTTGGTGATAACTGTGTATTTGAAGGTACAGAAGGATTAGCCTCGGTTATTGGTCGCATGCTTATAAGCCAGCAATTGCAGGTGGCGGTGAGTGAACACTTTAGCCAAGGTTTACTGAGTTGGACATTACAATCGGCAGAGGTACCTTTTAAAGGTGGGGTAGTTATTGGAGGTAATATCGCCTATCAAGATGGAGTTCATAACAATAGCGAGCAAAAAGCTTCTATGAATAGTGGCGTGATGATTGAGGATAAAAAATCTGGTCAAGAATCACAGTTATCAATGTTATTGGCTCGAGCTCGCGATATTGCTGTTAGCCATCATGCTGGTATTGGTTTAGTTATCGGGGATTATGCCCATGGATGTTTATCGTTGGCATTATATACTCCGGAAAAAGCATATGCCCAGCAAGTGCGTTATATGCCACAAAACCACAGCAAGAAAACTCAGCAAGATGTCAGCGTGATGTTGTTATTAGATATGTTATCTCGCTGGTTAACTCAGCGTGAGGTCTTTGGAAATTATGAATGGTTGATACCAACAGAGACATTGGTAGTTTAGGCCTGAGAAATCATATAATTATTCATTAAGCCTTATTATTGCGCTAATTATTACGCAAATCAGTGGGGCTAAGCATAGCGATTATACACAGGTGTACTTAGCCTACTGTGGAGCTATTAATATAGATATCAGTATAGACATGGGTAGCAAAGAGAGTAAAAAAGCCAGTGTAACTGGCTATCTATTATTATTTGAATTCCCCTATAGATTCAATGGGTTAATTTAACTCTATATTTTTTCTGTAATAAGGTTATTGCGGTATTAAAAGTCTTATTATTTAAATATTTGCAGATAAATATATGTTAAGTCGGTTAATTATCTTGATTATCGGTTGATGTAGTTGTTTATTTTTACCTCAATCGAATTGAATGCAAATGTAAATTAATATCATTTGTGATAACTAAAAGGTAATATGCGCTATGCATAGTTCAAATGACCGACAATGATTTCTAGATGACTGATGAGAATGGTTATAGAAATCCACTTACGGCTTACTGTTCATGGCTATTGAATATTAAGTACCGGATCTTTTTAAGTCATCGCATTGTGGTTTGGTCAACTGGACACTTGTTACTCAAGTGGCTTAGATAGATGCAGATAAAATATAAGTCACTCAGCTGTTTTAACCATGAAACCGTTGATAATTTTTATTATCGGTATGTCAAGATAGATTGAGGGAATCAGATGTTCGCCAAATCATTAGTTTCAGGTTTTATATTGCTATCAGCTTGGATGTTGACCGGTTGTGACGATCCTAAAAATACCACAGAAACTGCGCCTACGGCAGAGAAACAGGTAATCACTATTGAGCATGTACAGGGTAAAACAGAGATCCCTCGTCATCCTAAAAAAGTGATGGTGATGAATATGGAAACATTGGATATCATGGATGCTTTAGGTGCACCGGTGGCCGGAATTCCACAAACTAACGTACGACTGCCTCAATTTTTATCTCAATATACCACCAGTGATTATATTAATGCGGGTACATTGTTTGAGCCAGCATACGAAACATTGAGTAATGCACAGCCAGATTTAATTTTGGGAGGCGGTCGTTCGCGTGATGCATACCATAAATTAAGTGGTGTAGCGCCAACTATCTCCATGGATATCGATAATAAAAATTTCGTCAAGAGTTTGACTGAGCGTACGACACAGTTAGGCATGATTTTTGGTAAAGAAAAACAAGCAGAAGACGTTATAAATGCATTTAATGCAAAAATAAACACTATAAAACAAAAGACACCTAACGCAGGTAAAGCGATGGTGATTTTAGTCAGTGGTGGCAAAATTTCAGCTTATGGCCCGGGCTCACGCTTTGGATTTTTATTTGATGAACTAGAGTTCGAACCCGCGTATGTATTTGCTGAAACAGGAACGCATGGAAATATCGTGAATGCCGAGCTGTTACTAAAATTAAATCCAGATTGGTTATTTGTAATAGATCGTGACAGCGCAATAGGTCGATCAGAGGCTCAGCCTGCACAGCAAATTTTAGATAATGCATTAGTGAGAAAAACCTCTGCTTGGAAGAATGATCAAGTCGTTTATTTAGATCCAACGGCAGTTTATATTGCGGGAGGGGTACAGACCTATTCTCAATTGATGGATGATATTAATAACGCATTAGATCGAAATAAATAAAAATAAGCTTATGAAAACGTTTTATTTATTTTTCGGTATTATTGGCCTACTGATATTAGCGCTGATAAGTTTATTTATAGGAGCGGGTGATGTTTCACCCGTTGATCTATTCACTGATCCTGAAATGCAGGATATCTTTTTTATCAGCCGGATTCCTCGAACCGTGTCTTTGATCTTAGCCGGTAGCGCTATGAGTGTCGCCGGGTTGATCATGCAGCTATTAACCCAAAATAGGTTTGTTGAACCCTCTTTAGCCGGAACCACACAATCTGCCAGCTTGGGGTTATTATTGGTGATGGTGTTATTTCCTGCAGCCAGTATTATGACCAAGATGGTAGTGGCCAGTTTATTTGCTTTGATGGGCACTATGTTATTTATGCTGTTATTGCGTCGCGTTATTTTAAAATCAGCGTTAATTGTTCCGTTAGTGGGAATTATGTTAGGTGCGGTGATTAGTGCGTTGACGTTATTTACAGCTTTTTATTTTGATTTATTACAATCTCTCGGCGCTTGGATGAGCGGTGATTTTTCCAGTATTTTGCAAGGTCGATACGAATTATTATGGTTGGTTGGGTTGCTTACCTTAATCGCTTGTTGGATTGCGGATAGTTTTACTGTCGCGGGGATGGGGCGTGAATTCGCCATTAATGTAGGCCTGAATTACCGTAAGGTAATGACTATTGGATTATCGATTATAGCCTTAATTAGTGGTGTTGTGGTGGTAGTTGTTGGTGCTTTACCTTTCTTAGGCCTGATTGTTCCTAATCTAATTAGCTTAGTGATGGGCGATAATATACGTAAAACGTTGCCATGGATTTGTCTGGCGGGGGGAGGGCTAGTACTGCTATGCGATATTATTGGTCGTCTAGTTCGCTATCCATTTGAGATCCCAGCCAGTGTTATTCTTGGTGCTTTAGGTGCGGTTATTTTTCTCTTCTTATTATTAAAGCAACAACGTCATGCAAAAAGTTAATGTATTAGCTGTATTTCATAAAAAAAAGATTAGTCCAAAGCAGCGGATAGGCATCTTATTGATTTGTGCAATAGTGGCGATAATCCTTTTTATGACCATTAATCTGGGCAATAATTTAGCTTATATTTTACCACATCGTGGATATATTGTATTGACGATGATCCTGGTGGCTTTTGCTTCTGGAGTGTCGACAGTATTATTCCAGACTATAGCCAATAATAAAATATTAACCCCTTCTATTATGGGGTTAGAGGCTTTATTTGTTTTATTACAAACTATATTTGTTTTTTATACCGACAGTTTCCCGGCTTCATGGGCGCTGAATATCGGTAAGTTTATGCTCGAATCTTCATTATTAGTTTTGTTCTCCGTATTGTTATATCGCTGGTTATTTATTTCAGCAAAATTAAATATCAACATGGTACTAATGATAGGGATTATCCTCGGAACATTATTTCGTAGTACTGCAACGTTATTGCAGCGTTTGATGGATCCGAATGAGTTTTCAATTTTACAAGGCCGTATGTTTGCTACTTTTACGCGAGCAGCGCCTGAGCTTATTTTATTTACTTTAATCATTACCATTGTGGTGGGTATTTTATTGTGGCGGATGCGCTATTGCTTTGATGTCTTGGCATTGGGGCAGGCTAACGCAGTTAACTTAGGTATCAATTATCGGCAACAAATTACAGTTATCTTATTACTCATTTCTATTTTAGTTGCTATTTCTACCGCCTTGGTGGGGCCATTAACGTTTCTTGGCCTTATGGTTGCTAATTTAGCCTATTTTATTAGCGGCAGTAGTCAGCATCGATATCTTCTCCCTGTATCTTTTTTATTGGGCGTTATTGCGTTAATTGGCGGCCAGTTAATTCTTGAATATGGTCTACATATGGCAGGAACCTTATCGGTAGTTATTGAGTTTATCGGTGGGATATTCTTTATCTATATGGTATTAAAAAGGTTTTAGTATGATTGAAATTAATCAGATATCGAAGAGTTATCAGGATACTAAAGTCTTAGATAACATCACTACGACGATTAAAAAGGGAGGGATTACCTCCATTATTGGTCCGAATGGGGCGGGAAAATCAACGCTACTATCGATTATTGGCCGTTTATTAATGGCGGATACTGGCTTTGTTAAAGTTAATGACTTTGATGTGGTTACCACGGCCAGCGATAAATTGGCTACTTGCTTGTCGGTATTACGCCAAGAAAACCAATTTGCTAGTCGTTTAACGGTTGAAGAATTGGTTGGATTTGGTCGCTATCCGTATACTAAAGGCCGTTTAAATATTGAAGATAAACAAAAAATTGATGAATCATTGTCATTTTTGAATTTGACCGAACTACGATATCGTTATTTAGATGAGTTATCTGGTGGGCAGCGACAGCGCGCATATGTGGCTATGGTACTTTGTCAGAATACGCAATATGTTCTTTTAGATGAGCCACTTAACAATCTTGATATGAAGCATGCGGTGATAATGATGAAGTTATTACGCCGAGCAGCGGACGAACTAGGTAAGACAATTATTTTGGTTATCCATGATATTAATTTTGCTTCGGTGTATTCTGACCAAATTATCGCCATGAGATCAGGGGAATTATCTTACCACGGTACGCCACAACAAATAATGAAGTCTGAGATTATCGAAGATATCTTCGATACCCCCGTTGAGGTTAGAAAATTAGATAACAATTTGATTGCATTATATTACTAAATTTGGAATATCTAAAAATGATACCAATGTATAGGTATCATTTTTTTGTCGCTCATTTATCTGCTTATTAGTTTATCTTGGGTTAGAATCGGTATTTTATAAAAAATGTTAAAATAACAGTTTATATTGCTTATTATTAGAAATTAATTAATCAATTGATTTAACTTTTGGGTTAAATAATAGTGAGAAATTATAAACTATAAAAAATACAATCTATTACATTTTGTTCCAAAATATTTTTATTAATATATTTTTGAGAGCTAAGCCAGAAATCTACAATAAATATTCAGATTTATCTGTGCTATTGATTCGAATTGTTGCAGAATCGCCCAATCTTTTTTCGAACCTAAACTAACATTAATATAGAGCGATATGAAAACGACAAATAAGCCAGTAAAGAAGTGGACTTATCAGGATTTTACTTGGGTACTGTCTCTCTTTGGAACCGCCGTTGGTGCGGGGGTTCTTTTCTTACCGATTAAAGCGGGAGCGGGCGGTTTTTGGCCGCTAGTTATTTTGGCATTGCTAGCGACGCCTATGATTTGGTTGGCACATAAAGGGTTGGCTAGATTTGTATTATCAGCCAAAAATCCTAACGCAGATATTACTGATACCGTGGAAGAGCATTTTGGTAAGATTGGGGCAAACATTATCACGTTTGCTTATTTCTTTGCTATTTATCCTATAGTATTGATTTACGGTGTCGGTATTACTAATACTGTTGATTCATTTTTAGTAAACCAAGTTGGTTTAGATCCATTACCTCGCTGGTTATTATCTGGCGTGTTAATCTCAGCGATGACAGCAGGGGTTATTTTTGGTCGTGAGTTAATGCTAAAAGTTACTTCTATGATGGTTTATCCATTAGTCTTTATTCTATTAGCGTTATCTCTGTACCTCATTCCTGAATGGAATACTTCGATGGTGGAAGTGACACCAGATTGGAGCACATTACCTGTTATTGTCTGGATGGCTATTCCATTAATTGTATTCTCATTTAATCATAGTCCGATTATTAGCCAGTTTACTAAAGATCATCGTCAAATGTATGGTGACCAAGCAGTGATTAAAACCGATATGATCACCGGTGGTGCCGCGATGATGCTGACAGGCTTCGTGATGTTTTTTGTTTTCTCTGTGGTTTTATCATTAACACCTGAACAGTTGATTGCGGCAAAAGAACAGAATATCAGTGTTCTTTCTTATATTGCTAATGTGCATGCATCACCAATTGTTATTTATTTAGGCCCGATTATTGCTTTTGCTGCAATTGTTTCAAGTTATTTTGGACACTTCCTTGGTGCGCATGAAGGTTTAGTCGGACTAGTTAAATCTCATTCTTCAGCTTCAGTGAGTAAAATTCGAAAAGGTTCGATGATTTTCATCGTTCTGACAACTTGGATTGTGGCAATTAAAAACCCAAGTATTCTCGATATGATTGAGACTATGGGGGCACCGATGATTGCCGCAATTCTATTTATTTTACCAGTATTTGCTATGCGTAAAGTACCTGCAATGGCTAAATATAGAACCTCGACATTTGCTCAAATATTTACGGTGGTGTGTGGTTTAGCATCTATTACTTCTGTAATTTATGGTGCGCTATAACTGAGTATTTATCTTAGGTTGCTGCAATCAGCTCGGTTATTGGATTAATGTGATACGAAGATAAACATAATGAGCCTCTAAGCAGATTAGATTATTGTTTAGGGGCTTTTTAGTATTTTTTATCAGGTTTAGCCTAAGTTTAACTTAATAAGTTATCTTTATTTGATGAAATATTAAGATGGTTAATTCTGTCAAGGTTAACTTTACAGTTTTTATTTGATGCTCTGCTAGTTCCCCTCTTAATCAATACACTAAAAATTAACATAAAATGTTTAATTTAATCTATTTTTGTATACATAATTATTACTTTGGTTTTGATTGTTTAACATTGTAGGGTTTAATTGATTATTAAAAATCATTTATATTTTCATATGAACCTATCATGATTGTTTTATCTGAGGATTTTACTTGTTTAATTTATATTAAAAATAGTGTAAGAGATTGGTTTATTATAGCATGTAATTTATATAAGTTATTATTGCTTTATGTCATTATAACAAAATAGAAAATTGAATATTTATACTTTTTTTACTAAAAACTGATATTTTTTTATTTTTTCATTAAAGATAAATGGAAAAAATAATCATATATAGACCATCGAATTTACAATTTGTAATATTTTATTGGGAATAATAACATTTTTATCTGATTGAAATTAAAGATAAATTTAATTTTTTGGAATTATATTTATCGAGTTAATTTCTGTATTTAGTATAAGTAAGTTATTTTTTATGCATTCTAATAAGGGTTTCAATCTATGTATTACTCGTAATGCGTGTTTAAGCTAG
The DNA here is from genome assembly GCF_022592395.1 of Moellerella wisconsensis. Classification (NCBI taxonomy): domain Bacteria; kingdom Pseudomonadati; phylum Pseudomonadota; class Gammaproteobacteria; order Enterobacterales; family Morganellaceae; genus Moellerella; species Moellerella wisconsensis. Next base: position 394,414 of record NZ_CP093242.1, read on the forward strand.
TTATGTTGTGTTGTTTTTTGTTTTTTTTATCGGAAGTTATTGTTTGGTTTATCATAAATAATTCGTTATAAATTTTATATTAAATAAATAAAAGATTGTCATTTTATTTTAACTATTGTCAGTGGTAATTATAGTGAGGGATTAATAATAAGTTTTATTAAATATTATTAATTATATTTGAGTTTTTTTTACTATATAAATCAATTGGATAAATTATATTTACTTTAATTTGGTCCATTTATAAGTGGTTCTGCCATATAACCTGTTACATTTCTATTATCAATTGTCGACGCTCAATATTAAACTTTTAATTATCAAGTGGTTATATTTTTCTTAATATAAGCTATTTATTATTTGATGGGTATTTTCACTTATCGTAAGTGTTGTTTTTAGATATCTCCAATCGATGATCTGTTTTTGATAGCCTATACCTAACATTAGATAGTAAATCTATCGATATAAACAGTTTTACATTCAAAGATTAAAATCTATAATCGAATTAAATTGATTCAGACGGGTATTTTTAATATTAAATAAATTCTATGTTAATAAAATGAGTGAAATTATATATTCATATAAATAAAATTTTATTTTTTTTATAGGCTTCCTTTCGTAAATTATATTTTTATGGGTTGTTTTAATTTAATTTATAAATTTTTTAACTCAGGCTACGTAATTATGAAAAATATAAATAAATATGTGGGTAGGAAAATTAGATTGCGTAGAAAAGAGCTCGGATTTTCTGGAGTTCAGTTGGCTAACATTATTGGAATGAGTCAACAGCAAATCTCTCGCTATGAACGAGGAGAATGTTCTATTACCTTAGAAGGTTTATTTATTTTAGCAAAAGCATTAGATACAACCATAAATCAATTATTAAGTGAAGAGTTATCTTTAGATAAAGATAGTTTGTTGGAACAAAAGATAAATAACGAAATTTTTTTCATATGAATGTAATTTAATTGGTAATTATGTGGTTTATATTAAATTACTCTAAATTTATCTAATAACATTAGTAAGTTAGTTATTAGATATTAATCACGTTAGTCGTCTATTCTACAATAGGAAAATAATATGAAATTCTCTAAAATTGCTTTGGCTGCGATTATTGCATCTTCTTTCTCTACTATTGCTGCTAATGCTGCAACTGTTGACCAAGGGACTGGCGTAATTAACTTTACCGGTAAAGTTATTAATGCGCCTTGCTCATTACCTGGTGATGGCACTGTTAATGTTGACTTAGGACAAGTTGCAAATAAAGTATTAGAAACAGGCAATAAATATAGCCAAAGTGTTCAATATAATATTGCACTAGAAAATTGTGATTTAGCTGAAGTTCCAGGGGTTGGTGAAGGTGCTGATCCTTTATTCCCAGCAGTAAGCAAAGTTAAAGTTACTTTCTCTGGTACACCAGATGCAGATAAAACCGATCTATTAGTTAATACTGGTACTTCTCGTGGTGTAGGCGTTCGTTTAATTAATGCGGATGGTAATACTATGGCTGTTGGTGGAACAAGTATTGCAATTCCATTAGTTGATGGCCCAAATAAATTAGCATTTAGTGCTCGTGTTGAAGCTAATGGTAAAAAAGTTGAAACAGGTAGTATTATTGCTCAAGCAACTTATGCTCTGAACTATTTATAAGATTAGTAAGTAGAATAACAGGCAATATATATTGCCTGTTATTCCTTTATTTTGTTCCTGCATTTTATTTATCAGGACTTATTATGCTATTTATACATCGTGCTAAATTGATAAATACAGTTGTGGTTTTATCGGCATTGATGTTGGCATCTATGCCGATAAAAGCAGTTGAGTTTAATGTTAATATTATCGATGCCAAAGATAGAGATAATATCGATTTAACTCAATTTTCTAATCCTGATTATATTCCGGTGGGTGAATACCTTTCTGATATTACCCTTAATGGACGAAAACTTTCAGGCCAATATTTAATTCGCTTTATTGAAGATTCAAATGGTGAAACATCGCCTTGTATTACGCCTGAAATAGTTAAATTATTTGATCTTAAACCAGAGATAGAAAAAGAATTCCCACTTTGGAATGAGGGGCAGTGTGTAAATTTAACTGAGAAGGAAGGGATACAGGTTCGTTTCGATAAAGCTTTGCAGAGTATTCTTTTTTCTATACCTCAGGCATGGTTAGAATATGATGATCCTTATTGGGTTCCACCATCACAGTGGGATAATGGGATTACAGGCTTTATTCTCGATTACAATTTATTTGTTAATTATCTTGCGCCTAAAAATAGTAGCGAAACATTCAGTGCCAGCAGTAATGGGACTGCGGGGGTAAATTTAGGGGCTTGGCGTTTTCGAGCTGATTATCAGTATCAATATAATCGTTCTAATACGTTGACTAACCAACGGTTCGATTGGACTCAAATTTATGCTTTTAGAGCCTTGCCTAAAATTGGTTCTAAAATTTTACTGGGTGAATCCTATTTAAAAACGGATGTTTTTGAAAGTTTCCGTTTTCTGGGGGCTACATTATTTAGCGATAATCGAATGTTACCGCCTTCACTTCGTGGGTATGCGCCACAGGTGACCGGTATCGCTAAGACCAATGCGACCGTTATTATATCACAGCATGGTCGAATTATTAAACAAACTAAAGTCGCTCCCGGTCCGTTTTTGATACAGGATATCACTGACGCTGTTCAAGGGACGTTAGACGTTACTATTGAAGAAGAAGATGGTTCAAAAGTAAATTATCAAATTACAGCTGCTTCATTACCTTTTTTAACTCGACAAGGGCAGTTGTTGTATAAACTGACATTGGGAAAAACAGATCCTTTTGGCCGTTCGAATAAACATGATCCGCGATTTATGGCTGCGGAAGCTTCGTATGGGATATTAAGTAATACCTCATTATTTGGTGGATTGATTGCGACTATAGATAATGATAAATACCGTGCGATTAATTTAGGTATTGGTCAAAATATGAATAATTTTGGCGCAATGTCATTTGATATTACTCGGACGCAAGCCAAGTTTAGCCAATATGGAAATTATTCAGGTAACAGTTATCGATTAAACTATTCGAAGCGTTTTGAATCAACGCAATCGCAATTGACGTTTGCGGGATATAAATTCTCCGAGAAAGAATTTATTACCATGCCGCAATATATCGATGGGCTTAATGGTCAGTTAGATATGCGTCGAGATAAAAATGTTTATACGGCATCATTTAATCAATATATCGATCCACTGGATATTACGTTATATCTCAATGCATCTCATCACCAATATTGGGATAACGATTCCAGCACCAGCTTTGGTTTAAGCTTGAGTAAAATATTTAATTTAGGAAATATTCGTAATATATCAGCCACATTATCGGCTAACAGGATTAAATACCGAGAAACCGACGACAACCAGCTATATTTTTCTCTTTCTTTACCAATAGAAGGTGGCAGTTCGGTGAGTTACGATGCTCAATATTCTGATGGCGGTAAAACAGTCGGTCAGTCAGTCGCCTATTACAGTAAAAATATTGACAATAGTTATTGGAGTCTTCGTGCCGGTGGTGATAAGCGTGAATTAGGTCGAGGTGAACCGAATATTAGTGGTAATTATCAATATTCTTCTGCTTATGGGGTTCTGAATGTTAATGGCGCTGAGAATACTAATTCCTACCGCGCATTGGGGGGAAGTTGGTATGGTTCGATGACAATGACCAAATATGGCGCTGCATTACATCGAAATGCGACTAATAATGAGCCGCGTATAATGGTGGATAGTGATGGTGTTGGTGGTATATCGATTAATAATAATGAATCTGTAACTAATAGATTTGGTATCGGTGTCGCCACGAGTCTGAATAGTTTTACTAACTCAGATGTTTATATTGATATGAATACTCTACCTGACGATATTGATATTAGCGATAATATGATTGCAAAAACCTTAACGGAAGGAGCGATTGGTTATCAAAAAATTAATGCCAACCAAGGACGACGTATTCTGGCCGTTATTCGATTAGCCAATGGAAAGTATCCACCATTAGGAACTAGTGTTATTGAGCAAGAGTCAGGAAGAGAAGTAGGTATTATTGGCGAGAATGGCATTGTTTATTTAACCGGTATTAATCATGAAAATACTTATATTATTAAATGGAATAATCAACAGAATCAGTGTCAGCTAAATATGGCTGAATTAACCAATAATATGAATTCTAAATTATTAATCCCTTGTAACTAATGGAAAAAATTATGCATCATAAAAATATAGCTATGTTTTTGTTGTCATGTTTATTGTTGACTTCACAATATTCGACAGCAGCAATTAATATTGATCGCACAAGGATTATATTTCCGGGCAAGGATAAGTCTGTAAGTTTAGTGATTAATAATCAAAGTAAAACGTCACCTTATTTGGCGCAATCATGGATTGAAAATAGCCAAGGAGAAAAAATTTCCGAACCTTTTACCGTGTTACCGCCAATGCAGCGAGTTGAGCCTGGAGCTAAAAATCAGATTAAAATAATTAAAACAGAAGGAATTAATCAATTACCTCAAGATAGGGAATCTCTATTTTATTTAAATGTACGTGAGATCCCCCCTACCTCTGAAAAAGAAAATGTCGTGCAAATTGCTATTCAGAGCCGGTTAAAAATGTTTTATCGGCCGGCAACAATTATTAATAATAGTGATAAAGTCTGGGCTAAGGATTTAAATATTAGTCGTAATGGCAGTAAATTAACATTAGATAACCCATCTAAGTTTTATATTACACTCGGTTATTTAAGCAGTAATGAAAAAGGCAATTTTCCAGGATTTGAGAGTGTAATGATTTCTCCGTTATCTCAAGAAACAGTCACTGTTCCAACATCACCGTTTGCTAAATTATATCTTGGTTATATGGATGATTATGGTGGACTGAAAATGCTTACTTATAATTGTACTGCAGTTATGTGTCAGTTATCTGCAGAAAATAAATAGGATGTGTCAAAGTGAAAAAGTTACCTATTTCTTTATTTTTTATCATGCTTTTTTTTAGTCCCAAATATCTTTTTGCGGACAGCAGCATGTTAAAAGGAGATGTTAATTTTAGAGGGAGTATCGTTTCATTGCCCTGTAAAATAAGTTTATCTTCACTTGATCAAAATATTGATTTAGGGCCTATTTCACTTAATTTTTTTCAACAAATTGGCGATCGTAGTCCGGCTAAAAAAATACGATTAAAATTTGATGATTGTATTTTTCCATCATATTTACGCAATGATCGTGAACCTGTGGTGAGATTAATGTTTATTGCGGAGCCAACAAAAAGTACCGATCCCAATTTATTTGGTGGTCAGAGTTTACTAAACGGTTTTGGTATTCGATTACTGGATGAAAAAGGACATGAAATACCCAATGGCGAGTTTCGAAATTATCCAGTGAAATTTGATCATAATCAGCAAATTATTTTGTATTCCATGCTGGAAAGCTATCTTCCTAAAAATGAATTAATCCTGGGTAATATACGCAGTCAGATCAGACTAAATATTGATTATCTATAATTGGGATGGGGCATAATGATAAAATTACGCATTAATATAACAAGCATTCTTTCGGCCACATTATTGTTATTATGTAGTTTACCCGTAATGGCATTAGATTGCGTTGAAGCAGGAACCAATGTGGTTATTAAACCCCCTGTACCTGTTGGTCAATTAGCTATACCTTCCGATATGGAACAGGGGACGATAATCTGGGAATCAAACCCACTAACAGTAACTGTCTATTGTAATAATGTACAAACCAAGAAAGGCGATGTGGTTTATATGTATTTTAACCCGACCTCACAGTCTTTAGGTGAGGGGTTATTATTAGGGGCTCGCTATAATGGACAAGAGCTAGAAAAAAATGAACAGCGTGTGAGTACCGGCACTAATCCGATTTATCCTGGTCAAAGTGTTACCTTTACTATTACATTTGTTTTGTATGTTAAAGTGACAGGTAAAGTACCTCAATCGGGCTCTTATACTGGGGATGATAAATTTACCGTATTTCAATTTGACGGGAGCTTAGGGCTGAATAAAATCCCCGGAGCCAAGAATTTACGTTATTCTGTTTCGGGATTACGTGGGATCCGTTTTCTTAAATGTGGGGCGGATATTAAAGTCTATCCAGAGACTCAACAAATAGATTTTGGCCAATTGCTGGTGACAGATTTAGATCAGAATCAGGCGTTTAATAAGAGTTTTCAAATTCAAGCGGTAAAAAGAGGCTGTCTGGATAACTTTTCATTAAATGTTAACTTTGAAACTAATGATCCGTTAAATGGTAATTCAGCTATAAATTTAAAGAATGGGACTAATTTGACTATTCTAGATAGCGATAATAATAAAGTTAAGTTTAATTATTTTCAATTTTTCGGAAATTTACCCTCTGGTGCGACGGAAGTTACCCGTCAATACACCGCCTCAGTGAAGAGAGTCAGTAAAGTGACAACCGGGCCCTTTAGTGCTTCTACCGTGGTGAAAATTAATTATTATTAATTGATGATTGTATAGCGTATTAATTGAGAGCATTTTTGAAGGGCAGATAATTATCTGCCCTTTTTTATGTGTGTATTTTATGCAATCTAATTTTTTTATTGATAATAAATAATCGCCCCTAATGATCTTAATAGAGAGATATTATATTTTACGGGTATAAATGAAGCTAATAAAAAATATAATAGCTGCTTAGGCAGAATAAAATTATTATAAATTGATTTAAAACAAATAGATATGAAGTTTGTAATCAGGGTTATTTTATAGTCAAACGGTAATTATCTTCATTTGGCAGTTGTATAGGTCATCATTAGATGAATATCTAATTAATCTTTTGATTTAAAATAAAAAAATTAATTTTATTATTAGATTATTTAGGCTATAAACGGTGAGTCATCAATGATTATTAATCAATAGTAGAGGCCTCTCAATAAAAAAATGTTTTTTAGGCTATATTCTATAATTATCCAATTTAACTTAATGTTTTAGATGCGTTTATTGGTTAATAAATAATAAGTTAACCACATTAAAAAAATACAAATTTTCTGTGATCCAGCTTTCAATTTCATCAAACTGCGTTTATTATGCCCGCTTCGTAGTAATTCAATTGGCGCTACTGGTTTTGGGCTTCTCTGGAGAGGCGTTAATCACCTCCGAAGCTTATTACAGTCTTTTTCCTGTAGCGGTTCTATCTGCATTCTTGTAAGGGATAGAGTGATAGCATAAATGACTGAGAAAACCTCTCACACACCACTAGTTGAACTCAAAGCGGTTAGCAAAGGGTTCGATGGCAAAAATATCATTTCACAGCTCGACCTGAAAATTAATCATGGTGAATTCCTGACGATTTTAGGTCCCTCCGGTTGTGGTAAAACTACGGTTCTTCGCTTAATTGCCGGGCTCGAAGATGTTGATAGCGGTACGCTTATTCTGGATGGACAGGATATTACCGATATTCCGGCAGAGCAGCGTTGCGTGAATACCGTCTTTCAGAGTTACGCTCTATTTCCGCATATGACGGTGTATGAAAACGTTGCATTTGGTTTAAAAATGCAAAAATTACCGGCACATGAAATTGCACCTCGGGTTGAAGAAGCCTTACGTATGGTGCAGTTGGAAGCTTTTTCTCAGCGTAGGCCGAACCAATTATCCGGGGGACAACAACAGCGCGTGGCGATTGCTCGGGCGGTGGTTAATAAGCCCAAAGTGCTGCTGCTTGATGAATCGTTATCGGCACTGGATTATAAATTGCGTAAGCAGATGCAAAATGAGTTAAAAGCACTGCAACGTCAGCTCGATATTACCTTTATATTTGTTACACATGACCAAGAAGAAGCCTTGGCTATGTCTGATCGTATTTTGGTGATGCAAGCTGGGCATATTGAACAGGATGGCACACCGCGTGAAATTTATGAGGAGCCTAAAAACCTGTTTGTGGCACAATTTATCGGCGAAATTAATATTTTTGATACTACCGTTCTGTATCGTATTGATGATAAAAAGATCCGTGCACGGGTCGAAGGGCATGAATGCGATATCTACACTGAGCTGAATGTTACCCCAGGGCAATCGGTCAAAGTCCTGTTAAGACCGGAAGATTTACGAGTTGAAGAAATTCATGATAGCGAACATGTGCCAGGATTAATTGGATATGTGCGTGAACGCAACTATAAAGGCATGACGCTAGACTCTGTGGTTGAAATGGAGAATGGCAAAATGGTTATGGTCAGTGAATTTTTCAATGAAGATGATCCTGATGTTGATCATTCGTTGAATCAAAAAATTGCCGTGACTTGGGTAGACAGCTGGGAGGTGGTGTTGGCCGATGTTCAATAAACGTAAGTTATTACAGAACATAGTGATCATTGGTGTGGTCACTTGGTTATTGCTGTTTGTTTTTATGCCGAATCTCATGATTATCGGTACCAGCTTTTTGACCCGTGATGACGCCAATTTAGTGCAAATGATTTTCACTTGGGATAACTATACGCGATTGTTTGATCCTCTATATGGCAAGGTGATGTTGCATTCCTTGAATATGGCGGTAATTGCCACGCTGTGTTGTTTGCTAATTGGCTATCCTTTTGCGTTTATTTTGGCGCGTTTACCGAAAAAACTGCAACCCTTGATGCTGTTTTTGTTGATAGTCCCGTTCTGGACTAATTCACTGATCCGTATTTATGGCCTTAAAGTCTTCCTCAGTACCAAAGGCTATATGAATGAATTTCTGTTATGGATTGGACTGATCGACAAACCATTTCGCTTGATGTATACCTCGGAAGCCGTGGTGTTGGGCTTGGTGTATATTTTATTACCTTTCATGGTGATGCCGCTATATTCTAGCCTCGAAAAGTTAGATAAACCTTGCCTTGAAGCCGCAAGGGATTTAGGGGCTAATAAATTCCAAACCTTTATTCGTATCATTATTCCACTCACTATGCCGGGGATTATTGCCGGGTGTTTATTGGTGTTGCTGCCTGCGATGGGGCTGTTTTATGTCTCTGATTTAATGGGCGGATCAAAAAATCTGTTGATTGGTAATGTGATAAAAAGCCAGTTCCTAAATATTCGCGATTGGCCATTTGGTGCAGCGACTAGCATAGTACTGACACTGGCGATGGGGCTATTACTGTTCGTGTATTATCGCGCCAGTAAATTGCTGCACAAGAAAGGAGACTTGGGATGATAGGGCGTATTTTGCGTAGTGGCTTTATGACCATCGTCTATGCTTATTTGTATATTCCCATCATTCTGCTGGTGGTTAATTCATTCAATAAATCTCGCTTTGGTATTAATTGGCAAGGGTTCTCAACCCAGTGGTATGGCTTATTGATGAATAACGATAGCCTGCTGCAAGCTGCGGGGCATTCATTAACCATGGCGGTACTTTCCGCAACCTTCGCGACCGTTATCGGTTCGTTGACCGCAGTGGCTTTATATCGGTATCGTTTCAAAGGTAAGCCGTTTGTCAGCGGGATGTTATTTGTGGTGATGATGTCACCAGACATAGTCATGGCGATTTCGTTATTAGTACTGTTTATGTTATTGGGAATATCTTTGGGTTTTTGGTCATTATTATTTTCTCATATTACTTTTTGCCTGCCGTTTGTGGTAGTTACCGTTTATTCTCGCTTAAAAGATTTTGACGTGAAGATGTTAGAAGCGGCAAGAGATTTAGGGGCGGGGGAATGGACTATTTTGCGCAAAATAATTTTACCTTTAGCCTTACCCGCAGTGATTGCCGGCTGGTTATTAAGTTTTACATTGTCGATGGACGATGTGGTGGTTTCGTCATTTGTGACCGGACCAAGCTATGAAATTCTACCGTTAAAAATTTACTCGATGGTAAAAGTTGGGGTCTCGCCAGAGGTCAATGCATTAGCCACCATCTTGCTGTTATTGTCATTAGTATTAGTAATATTAAGCCAGTGGGTATTACGTGATCGGCTGAAAAGTCATTAATCGATAGGGCGTCTTGTTATCGTTTATCACATGGATTGATACCTATGAGGTATCAAAGGATATCAAGTCGCTATGGTGTGACTCTGTAGGCTAGAGCATGACGAGTCTATTAACCGTTGAAGGAAACGTTATATGAAAAAGTGGTCCTATCTTCTCGCTGCCGGCATCATGGCCGTCGGTATTGGTTCAGCGACTGCCGCTGATGATAACGCCAAGAATGTGCTGTATTTTTATAACTGGACTGAATACGTTCCGCCAGGCTTGCTTGAACAGTTTACTAAAGAGACAGGGATTAAAGTGATTTACTCCACTTATGAATCCAATGAAAGCATGTACACCAAGCTGAAAACCTATAAAGAGGGAGCCTACGATTTAGTGGTACCATCCACTTATTTTATTGCCAAAATGAGCAAAGAAGGGATGCTGCAAAAAATCGATAAAAGCAAACTCAGCAATTTTGATAATCTAGACCCGAGCTTGCTGCACAAAGATTTTGATCCACAAAATGATTATTCAGTTCCCTATATTTGGGGCGCGACGGCAATCGGTATAAATAACAGTGAAATAGACCCTGCCAGTATCACTTCATGGGCAGATTTATGGAAACCACAATATAAAGATAGCCTACTATTGACCGATGATGCGCGTGAAGTTTTTCAGATGGCGTTATTAAAACTGGGTTATTCAGGCAATACTAAAGATCCAAAACAGATCGAAGAAGCGTATCATGAATTACAAAAATTAATGCCAAACGTATTAGCTTTTAATTCCGATAACCCGGCCAATCCTTTTATGGAAGGTGAGATTGATGTGGGAATGTTGTGGAATGGTTCGGCATTTGTAGCTCGTGAGGCGGGCGCTAGTATCGAAACTATTTGGCCAAAAGAAGGCGGTATTTTCTGGATGGACAGTTTAGCCATTCCGGCGAATGCTAAAAATACCGAAGGTGCGCATAAATTGATTAACTTTTTACTGCGCCCTGAAATTGCAGCCCAAGTAGCTGAGTCTATCGGTTATCCGACCCCAAATAAAAAAGCCAAAGCGATGCTGCCGCAAGAATTACAGCAAGATCAATCGTTATATCCTGATCAATCAATTATAGAGCAGGGAGAGTGGCAGGATGATGTTGGCGATGCAAATATTTTATATGAAAATTATTTTCAGCAATTAAAAGCTTCACGCTAATTGAATTAAAATCAATTAATCTGAAAATAAAAATAGCGATATCTGACGAGGATATCGCTATTTGAAGTGTATTAATCTCTATCGATTAATCGATATTAATAAATATAAAGTTTATTATACAGAGAATTAACTTTATATATTATATCGTATATTATTAATTTTAATTATAGCGTAGAGAACGCATTCATAATAATTCCGCCGGTAATAATAAGTGCCATAGCAAATACAGCAGGAACATCGGGTTTTTGTTTATATAAAATCATCGATAAAATAGTTACCCCGACAATACCAAAACCACACCATAAAGAATAAGCCACGCCGACCGGAATATAATCCATTGCGCGAGTTAGGGCGAAATAACATAAGCAATAAGCAATAACCACCAGAATAGATGGTGCGAGTTTACTGAAACTATTGGTTTTTTTAATCATTGAGGTACCCGTAATTTCGGAACCAATAGAGAGTGCAAGCCATAAAAAACCGGTAAACATAAAATATTCCTTTTAATTAATGAATTGCTTTTTTATTTAACGCGGGGGTGACAGTAACATCATCGCTGACAGCGACAGGCTCTTCTTCTTCAGCACCCATTTTAGAAAATAGATTCATGATAACAATGCCACTAGCAATGATCGCCATACCGACGATAGCCGCGGTATCAGGGTGCTGACCATAGAATGCCATACCCAAGGTGGATACCACCAGAATACCGGTACCGGACCAAGTCGCATAGGCCAACCCCACAGGAATATTTTTTACTGCTTTTGATAATGAAAAATAACAGACTATATATAATAGAATAATTAATCCTAATAAAAATGTTTTGGTCATTCCTTCACTATTATCAAACATTTTTAATGTTGATGTTGCTGATGTTTCAGAAACAATAACTAATAGCATCCACAGCCAAGCTTTCTTTTTGGGTGACATTACATTTACTCCTGATTATTGAATTTTTCGTTATATTTAACGTGGCATATATATTATTTAACTTATGCCACCGTATTTATGCCGAGTATTAAGATTTACTTTTTAAATTCTTTAAATAATCTATCGCCGAGTCAGTGAGTTTTGAACGTGTTGAGTTATATTCTCCAGGGTTATTCATGACATCGTTTAATGTGATATAACGCTGTTCTGTTATTGGCGCTATTTCTGATTTTTGGTCAGGGTAGCCTGATTTATCAAAATAAGGTTTCTCAGAATAAGTCTGATGAGACGTTAATTTGTGTTCTGCATCAGGTAACGAACAAAAATCAATACCTGAGCCGATTAATTGCTCTATATTTTTCTGGATAAGTTGGTTATGGGCCGTATTTTTATTCATACCTAAGAGTGTATTTAATTCACTCGTAGGCGAGCAGTTATAGGCTAATGCGATGATGTTTATATTTTGCATTAAGGCGGCATGAATAAGTTGTGTTTCTTGCCGATTAAACAGCCCATTGGCTAAATCCCCCAGTGTGGAAAAATCCATAAAAGGAATAAATAAATGTTGGTACTGAGCAAGGCAGGTCGCCAGAGTAGCTTGCTCAGGATTAATGACCTCGCCTAACTGATCCCATTGCTCTAGGCTATGGATATGGCGGGCATTCTCGGCGATATACAGCGAAAAATGACAGCGATTGCATTGCTTCAGGCGTTGATAAATCTCATGTTGGTAACCGCTGGCGGCAGTCAGTACCAACAATACTTTGGGCTGAAAGCGCTGCATAATTTGATTAACCAGTTGTTCAAACAGTTGATTATCCACATCGCACCTCACTGATTAGCTAACAATAAAAACACTGTCGTTGTTGCTTAAACCGGCCGCATTTGCCTCATCGGTATCAATATGAAACTCTAAGGTAAAGTGTGGGCTGACACGGATAACGACTTGATCAAATACGAGACTGCGTAGCCCCTCACTTTTTACCTGCACGGTTTGACCGTCCGTGACATTAAGTGAACGTGCATCCAGTGTGCTCATATGAATATGACGCTGCGCGCAAATAACTTGCGAGGTGAGATGAGTATGCCCCGCAGGACCGACTAATAATGCATCGCCAGATCCCGCAAGATCGCCAGAGCCTCGTACCGGCGCTTTAACTCCGAGCGCGTAGCAATCTGCTTTTGAAATTTCTAATTGGCTTGTTGAACGCTCGGGCCCCAGCACTCGAACTTTGCTCAGAGAACCCTTCGAGCCCACGACTAAAACACACTCTTTTGCAGCATATTGTCCCGGTTGTTTTAGCTCTTTCAGCGGGGTTAATTGATAGCCTTGACCAAACAGAACATCAATATCTTGGCGTGAAAGATGCACATGTCGATTAGAGATCCCGACCGGAATGGCGATTTTCCCTTGCGCAATATTAACGTTATGTTGTAAAGGTAAACGCGCGTTAATTTTGCTCATTAGCAATTGATTAATCATTGTTTTTTACCTTTACGAACTTCAGCTTTGCCTCGCTGATCGGGTTTAATTAGTTCAGGCTCTATTGGCTTCACTTCAGCTATTTCTGCCGATTCAAATAATTCAGCGGGTGCTGGAGGCGTGGGATTTTTTTCAGTACTGAGCGTCGATTGAGACGCAGGCTGAGCAAAAAATTGATGCTGATTGGTCAGGTTAAGATGCTGGATCACGTGGCTTTCAGGGCGAGCGATAACTAAGCTACCGACCACTAATTCCGCCGGGTTAACCACGGCAATTCCGCTATCGATGGCGGTGCGTACTGCGCTGATTTCCCCTTGAAAACAGATGGAAACTAGCCCGGAACCTATTTTACGATAGCCTATAATTTCTACGCTGGCTGCTTTACACGCGGCATCTGCGGCATGGATGGCGGCGGTGAGTCCACGGGTTTCAATGACGCCCAAGCTATTCATTATTCACTCCTGTTTAGTGACGGATTAGACGGATATCGAAATCATAATTTTTGAAGAAATGTTCTAGTTGTTCTAATTCTTCATCGCTGTAGCTCAAGTCTTGTTTAATTGGATAAATCATATCGAGCTTTTCATATTTGGTGCGGCCAAGCTGATGATAAGGAAGCACTTCGATACGTTTAATATTGCCTTTTTCCGCCAGCTTAATGACATGCTCGAATGCCCCAGTGATGGCGTCATATGAGTCGTTATAACCGCGGATCAATGGCATACGGACGACAATATTTGCGCCGGCATTGACCAAATAGTCGAGATTTTTTAGAACGTTTTCATTGCCGATACCAAACAACTGTTTATGCTGTTGGCTATCGATGTGTTTGATGTCATATAAAAACAGATCGGTGACGGCGGCGAGTTTTTTATAATTTTCTGGATTTGTCGTCCCTTGGGTTTCAACCGCGGTATTGATCATCATGCTTTTACAGGCTTTAAATAATTCAACAGCGAAATCAGTCTGTAAGCTCATTTCTCCGCCACCGATAGTGACGCCACCCCCTGAAGAAATATAGAAATCATAATCTTGCATAATGACGTCCATCAGTTGGCTGACGGTCATATCTTTGCCCATGATGTCGAGTGCGCCAGAGATACACACCTCTTCGCATTTACGGCAGCCAATACAATCTACAGCGCGATCGATTTGGTGAATTTTTTCACCTTGGCCGTTAAGAGTGGTGTAGTGAACACCGGCGGGGCAGACATCGACACATTTGCCACAATTGACGCATTTGTCGTGCGAAAACATCACTTGGAAATCGCTGCTCAGGCCTTCAGGATTAGCACACCATGGGCAACGAATATTGCAGCCTTTTAAAAAAATCAGGGTGCGTATTCCATCTCCATCATAAATAGAATATTTCTGGATATTGAATATTCGGCCTTGGGTTTCCTGCGCTGCTTCCATTTTAGCTCTCCTTAATCGGTATCAGGCATCCTTGCCTGTACAACCTCGCGATAATAATGGCGAGAATAGGGGCGAATAGCTTGCCCCTTGTGGATGGTTAGAATTTTTCAATCACGGTACGGCTGATGATTTCATCCTGAACTTCTTTACATAATTCAACAAAGTAGGCGCTATAACCGGCAACTCGAACAATCAAGTCGCGGTATTTTTCTGGCTCTGCTTGAGCTTTTTTCAGCACTTCGTTATCGACATAGCTGAACTGCATTTGACCATTACCTAAGATTGATGCGGTTCTTAGCAGGGTAATTAATCCGTTGCGGCCTTCAGGCGTATCGAGTAACCCTTTGAGGAATTTGAAGTTATGCACCATGCCGATATTCATGGTTTCAACGTTCATTTTACTGACGGATTTAATCACTGCGGTTGGGCCTTGTTTATCCGCGCCTTGGGTTGGGCTGATACCATCAGACAGCGGCATCCAAGCCAGACGACCGTTCGGTGTTGCGGCGGTTAATTCACCAATCGGGGTATTGTTGGAGATAGACAAAGTTCCGTGGCTCAAGGTGGAATAGAGCATTTTGTATTTACGGCATTCTTTTTCTGTCCACTCGGTAATATCCAGAGCAAAATCATCGGCATAGTTATCATCGTTACCGAATTTCGGGGTGTTCAGGCAGTCTCTGCGTAGCTCTTCATAGCCTTCGAAGTTGGCTAATAGACCGTCGCGAATTTGCTCTAAAGTGTATTTTTTATCTTCGTAAACCAGTTTACGAATCGCCGCCATGGAATCGACATAGGTAGCCAAACCGGAGAAAATGAGCCCAGGGCCATGGTTAATCATTGCCCCGCCGGCAGCGACATCTTTACCTTGTTCCATACAGCCTTCAACCATCAGAGACATCAATGGCTTAGGCGCGACATCACGATGAACACGCTGGCTGATCACCGTTCCGATAGCCGAAAGACGAATAATATGAGCAATCTGTTGTTTGACCGCATTATCAAAGTCAGCAAAGGTTTTCAGAGAAGTTAAATCCCCGGTATCCAGCCCTTGATAGCTATCAAATAACACCATGCGACCTCGATTTAATACAAATTCAATAGCGATAGGCCATTGGGTATAACCAGTTGATGTCCATTGATAAATACGGCCTGATTTTTGCGGTTCAACACATCCCATCAAGCAATAGTCACGCGCATCTTCAAAATCAAAGCCTTTACGCAGCATCATTTTGATATGTGAATCATCAAAGTGACAGGCAGGAAAACCCATACCGGCTTTCACCACATCGACAATTTTTTCCATATATTTTTGTGGTGATTGGTTATGAATACGGCACGCCAAAGAAGGCTGATATACTTTGATAAAACGTACAGCGTCCATAATGAGGTAGGTCAAATCGTTACAAGCATCGCCGCCTGTCCGTTTTTGTCCACCGATAGTCAGGTTGATAAAGGGTTGATAACCTGCAAAATATTTTGCACCTAACTCACTGGACATCCACATTAATTCCGCACATTTCAGAATGAATGCTTGCATCATTTCTTGCGCTTGCTGTTCCGTGATGCGGCCTGAATCAATATCGGCGCGATACATCGGGTAGCAATATTGGTCGAGGCGACCAAGTGACAGCCCTGTTTGGTTTTCTTCAACTTCAAATAGAGATTCTACTGTCCAGACGCTTTGCAAAGCTTCTTGCAGTGTTTTTGGTGGGTTAGCCGGCACATTTTGGTTAACTTCGGCAATAGTTAATAATTCTGCGCGGCGAACTGGATCATTTTCTTTTGCGGCTAATTCACGGGCATGCGCTGCGATGCGATGGGCATAAGCCACTACGCCTTCACAGGTTTCAATCGCCGCTTTGTAGAAGTAGATACGGTCGATATCCTCAGGGTTTTCCATGCTGAGTTCAGATAATTTTTGATGGGCCTCGGCTTTAATGCCATTCATCCCTTTGGTGAATAACAACACGTCATAGCCCGGACACGTATCGCCGCCACCATTGATTTGGTGATAAGACAAGTCGCTGACAAAGGTTTCGCCGCTGAACGCCCATACGCCGGCTTCACGGTATTGCGCTTCACAGATTTCGTCCAGAGAACGACCTTCCCAGAACGGGACGATCTCTTCGCGGATCACTTTTTTATCTTCTTCTGAAATGATAAAAGGATCTTGTGGGCGGGTGCTCATGGTGTCTAATTCGTCTCGTACCCAGCGCCAGGCGATATCTGGCGAGAATGCGCCGGCACGTGCTTTACCACATGGATGACCGACAATTAGCTCTTCATCTTGAATTAAGATAGGTGCCGTTTCGCAGGCTTTACGGAAGGCTTTTGCGCGCAGCAAAATAGCCGGTAATCCTGGATTATCACGTACGACTTCGGTGAAGGTTATGGCGCGATAAATAGAAACACTTGGGCGCGCTTCTAAATAATTGTTACGCAGGCGCTGCATTCTTGGAGTTAGCCCTTCCATGACGTTGAAAGGTTGGCTATCGGGGGTCTGTGCGGGGGCAATATAAGGTGCGTTGGCGGTTGAATATTGAGGCTGAGCAGAAGCGTGTCCATTGTACAAGCGTACTTGCGGTAAGCCGGGGATTATCGCCAAATTTTGTTGGGCAGATAACAGCATTTCAGACAATGGATTGATGCAAACACGTGGATCATGCAGGTATGCGCCATGGAGCATGGCATCAAACATCGGATAGCCGTCGATCAGTTTAGTGGTACGCACTTCAGAAAGCTCTGCCAGTTTTAACCACAGATTTTCAATCCATTCATACGCTTGGGTGGGTGTTAAGTGGCCTGCATCGATATCACGTTGATAATAAGGATAAAGTGCCTTATCAAAGCCGACAGGATTGACCGCATAGCTGCCATTTTCGAGGTGTAGCATCAATTGGAACAGGTAAAAGGCTTGGCAGGCCTGTTTGAAGTTTTCTGCTGGGCCCGTGGCGATTTTAGCTAATACCACCGCACTATCGTGTAATTCTGCTTTGCGGTATGGATTGCTTTCTGCGTTAGCTTGATTTTCAGCTTGGCGTGCTAAAGATTGAGCAAAATAGCTGGCGGCATCGCAGGCATAAATTGCCGCGCGACCCAAATTAGCTTCGTCCATACTGCTACGATTCACTGCACTGCCAATATTGCGGACACGGTTTTCTAATTGATATTTAATCGCACCGTAGCCTTGGCTGATCACCGCCATATAGTCTGGCGACGGTGTGGCATTATCGCCCGCCAGGAAGTTAAAGATAGAAGGGCTTTTTAGCTCATCTTCGGTATGAAAAATAGCGGCACGAGGGGTGGATGACTGACTGCCGATAATCAATTCGTCTTGGGCAATAAAAGGCGGTAAATTTTTGATTAATTCATAAAAACGTTGTGCAGGTTTGATAGCCTGTGGAACACCGGCAATCTCGCCATTGAAGGCACTGAGAATGTTCGCACGTTCGGTACTGATTGAACTGTTACGTGAAACTAAACGTTCTGCCAGCATTTTCACGCGTGGCGTTAAAGAGTATTTGGCCATATTGGCTCTCCTGATATTCTTCTTTGACTGCCCCAAGGCAGTAGCCCGTTATTTTTAAGTTGTAGGTGCTATTAACCGCCGTGGGCATTAAGCGTGAGATACCCCGGAAAATGCCTGTCGATAAAGCGTTTCCAAGTCATGTGCGCTGACATGGCGTGGATTGGTGGGAGTACAGCTATCCCGTAACGCTTGATTGACCATTTCAGTCAGTCGTAAGTTAAAGTCGGTTTCGCTCACACCGCTATCCGCAATACTGGCCGGCATAGCCATTTCCTCTTTGAGCACATCGATGGCGACTATCAGGCTGTGCACGCCTTCGCGTGTTGTGTTGCAAGGTAAATCAAGCGATTTAGCTAATGCGGCATAGCGTTTAGCAATCGCGTTATCGCAGTTGCCGTGAAAATCAGCATTAAAAGCAATTACGTGGGTCATAAGTAGGGTATTGGCACGACCATGTGGGACTCTAAATACACCACCTAATGCGTGGGCTAAACTGTGAGTTATCCCTAGGGAGGCATTGGTAAATGCCATGCCCGCGATACATGAGGCGTTATGCATTTTTTCTCGAGCCAGTAAATTGTCGCCTTTGCGCCAGCAATCGTAGAGATGACTGAAAACTAATTTGACCGCTTTCTCGGCTAATCCATCGGTAAAATCGGTGGCTTGGCGTGAAACATAGGCTTCTAGTGCATGGCATAGCACATCCATTCCCGTATCTGCGGTGATACTTGGGGGGACCGATTTGACTAATGCCGGGTCAAGAATAGCGATATCGGGTAGCATAAATTCATCAACCAGCACCCATTTTTCAGATTTAGCTTTAATCACAGAAAAAGAGGTGACTTCAGATCCGGTTCCGCTGGTCGTCGGGATGGCAACAAAGCACGGTTTTTGACGCGATGGGTCATTACGGGTATGCCAAAGGGAGAACATGACGGCTTTAGCGGCATCAATGACTGAACCTCCCCCAAGGGCCACTACCGCATCTGGATAATGGCTATCCATAACTTTCATGCCATTGACGATGGCTGAAATATCAGGATCTGATGCGACATCAGCATAAACTTGATATTCGATACCCTTTTTTTCTAGCAAATTAAGTACTTGCTCGGCGAAGCCAAACTTCACCATCGCTTGATCCGTGACGACAAATGCGCGGCGGGCATTGAGTGTATTTAGGTTCTGCAATGCATCAGTGCCGAAATAAACTTTGGGTTTTATCAGAAATTCACTCATGGGTTTTTGATCCCTTAACATCCCGGTAAACTTTCTCAACAATGGCGACAATAGACATGGCCTTGTAACTCTCTTTATTGAGCGCCAAGTATTTTTCAGCCAGTACGATGTCATCTTGTCCGGCACCAACGCAGTCAACAGCCACATAGGTACGGTCTTTTAATGGAGTAAGATCGTCCCCCAGCGCGTTGAGGATCAGCAAGTTACTGCCTTTGAGTGCATCGCATTTTTGTGTTGCTATTACATGGCCGACCACTTTTGCCAAGATCATGGTTATGTCGCCTATGGTTTAAGAAATTGATAAACACGCTACGCAGTAAAAATTACTGAGTAAGACGCCCAAGGACTTCTTTAATGATGCGTTCGACATTCTCTTCTGTAATCTGACTTTGAGAAGCAGCGGGAGCCGTGGTGCTGGTGGCCGATGCTGCAAAACGGTTATCGCCCTGCGCGTACAGATCCGCAGCGGCATTTTCAGCATGAACTGGCGTGAGTGCATAATTATTGAAGCGAGTATCATCAAAGATGCTGGTTTGTGGCTGGTGAGTTTGATGTGCCTGACAAACCGGTACTTGTGCGGCTTGGTTAGGGTGTCTTAGCTCATCAATTGAACGTACGCCATAGCCGATTTTACGAATATTAAGTAAATTCATCGGGCCGACATTATCAGAACTTGAACCGCCACCCACAGCGCCACAACCTAAGGTTAGGGCAGGAGAAATATTAGTGGTTGCACCAATACCACCTAAGGCCGCAGGGGTATTAACTAACATACGGTTAACTGGTTTTTCTAGGGAAAACTCTCGGATAACATCTTGATTTTGTGTGTGAATAACTAATGTGTGACCAAGGCCTTCATTGGTCAGTAGTTCAACCACTCGCGCGCAAGCCGCTTGCCAATCTTCTTCGATATACATCCCTAAAATAGGGCACAGTTTTTCGCGCGAATAAGGGTTTTTATGCGATACCGTAGTTTGGATAGCGATTAATACGCGTGTGGTCGCCGGTACTGAAAATCCTGCAATTTGGCTAAGATGAACAGCGGTTTTACCGACCACTTCAGGATTAATCGTGCCGTTAGGGCGCAGCAGTAGTGCGGCGATTTTGGCGGCTTCTTCTTCATTCATGAAGTAAGCCCCTTGCGCCAGTAATTCGCGCTGGACTTCATCTTGAATGCAACGTTCGACAATGATTGATTGCTCTGAGGCGCAAATTACACCGTTATCAAACGTTTTACTGGTAATAATGTCATTTACCGCTTGAGGGATATTGGCGCTGCGTTCGATAAATGCCGGACCATTACCGGGGCCACCACTGATAGTCGGAGTTCCTGAAGCATAGGCGGCACGTACCATACCTTCGCCGCCGGTAGCTAGGATCAGCGAAACATCTTTGCTGTGCATCAATTCTTTAGTAGCGTCTAAGGTTAATAGTGTGACAGCATCAACGATCCCTGCTGGCGCACCGGCTTCTTCGGCGGCACGTTTAACGATTTCTAGCGCACGTTGACTGCATTTTCTAGCATTGGGGTGCGGTGAAAAAATAATCGCATTCCCGGCTTTCAACGCAATCAGCGTTTTATAAATAATGGTGGAGGTCGGATTCGTCGAAGGAACCAGTGCAGTAATTACGCCGAGTGGGACACCAACATCCATCACTTTGTTGATTTGGTCATCGCGGATAATACCGACAGTTTTAATATCTTTGATATGCTCATAAACACGCACTGAGGCAAAAATATTTTTGAGCACTTTATCTTGCCAGTTACCGAATCCCGTTTCTTGATTCGCTAATTTGGCTAATTCTTCTGCGTGCTTCGCTGACTCCATGGCAATGTGTTTAACCACACTGTCGATTTTCTGTTGTGAGAATTTGGCAAAGATAGCTTGTGCGGCTTTGGCATTACGTACCAAATCACGGGCAAGCTGTCTGGATTGCAAATCCTTATCTAATACAACCATGGTCTTCCTCCGGGCGGGAGTTAAAAGTTTTTAGCTGAATAACTTATTGTTTTTATTTATTTAACCTAAGTATTTAAGCCAAATATTTAGGCTTTGTGCTGCGCGGCGATTTTCTCAATATCATTATGAGGTCTGGCAATAACGCGCGAACTCACCACGGTGCCAATGCGCTGTGCAGCTTGAACGCCAGACTCTACGGCAGCATTGACAGCACCTACGTCGCCTTTGACCATGGCAGTAACCAAACCCGAGCCGACGTTTTCATAACCAATCAATTCAACATTGGCAGCTTTGCACATGGCATCAGCGGCTTCGATACAGGCAACGAGACCTTTAGTTTCGACTAGACCGAGTGCTTCTTTCATAGGTAATTCCTTATTAGTCAATGACTTTGTACTGAGCAATGATTTTTTGAATATCATTGTGAGGGCGAGGGATCACCAATGAAGTCACCACAGTACCGACACGTTGAGCTGATTCGATACCTGAATCAACCGCCGCTTTGACTGCGCCAACATCACCTTTCACCATAGCGGTGACTAAACCAGAACCCACATTTTCATAACCAATCAGTTCAACATTGGCGGCTTTACACATAGCATCAGCGGCTTCAATACAAGCCACTAAACCTTGAGTTTCAATCAATCCTAATGCATCACCCATCGTTGATTTCTCCAAAGCGATTACGCTTTATGTTTAATAACAATTTTGTTGATATCGTTATGAGGACGAGCAATCACCAGAGAAGTGACAACTTCACCAACGCGCTGAGCAGATTCAACACCGGAATCCACCGCTGCTTTTACTGCGCCAACATCGCCTTTCACCATAGCGGTGACTAAACCAGAGCCGACATTTTCATAGCCGATAAGCTCGACATTGGCGGCTTTACACATAGCATCGGCAGCTTCAATACAGGCCACCAAACCTTTGGTTTCTATCAGACCTAATGCATCACCCATTTTTATTTCCTCCGAGGAGTCGGTTTTCACAGTTGTTTTTATAGCTGTCTCTCTTTCTTTTTCTGCCTAATCACGGTTGGGTTGATTCATTTACGTGATGGCAGATTTACGTTCCATAGCCACTATAGTCCGGTGAAAATAAAACAAAATATAAATTCATGAATATTAATTATTTAGATAAAAAAACTTAAATTCATATCTTAAATTGATTGATTTTATTTGTTTGGTCTTATTTTGTGGTTTTTTTTATGGATTGATATTTTATTGAATAGCTGTTTTTACAGTTAAAATTAACGCCAGCAAATGTGTTAATAAGCTGCTAAAAATATGCAAACAGATAGGTTCAGGGAAGAGGACAGAGTGTGCGATGGCTCACTATTTTTGGTCTTTTTTAGTCAGGAATAAATGGCTTAAAAAATAAGAAAATTATCAATCATAAATTTTGAGAGGTAGATCACTTGTTGGTCAAGAAGAAATCAGCGCAATAATAGCTTATAAATAATGAGAGCTGAACGGTGGATCAGCTGCCTATAACCGTGAGGGCATATAATCGTCAGCGTCTTTGTGATCAATCTATATTGATAAGGTAAGGTTGAAAGGCTGATATTGAGAAGGAATATTATTAGGCTGGCAGATAGATAGCTCAAACAGCAATGAGTTTATTAACCATAATTAGAACTAGCTCTAGAGCGATTAATTAAATTTGCTGCCCGGTTTTAAAGTACAAATAAACAGCGGTGAGTTTAAGGAGCTTAATAGCAATGTTTTATCATTTAATAGCTGAGCATTAAGAAACAGCCCATCGTGGCTATCTGACATTTCTCGCATAAAATAATCAAAAATAACATTGGGCGATTCATCAATAGAGGAAGCGCTAGATTCCCATTGGCTAATATGATATTGGCGAATAGTCGGTGAAACACGGCGTGAGGTATAATTCAATTTTACATAGCGCTGCAGATATAACCAACCAGCAGCTGAATCTGTATAGCCTTCGACCACAATTGATCCTTGACCATTTTTGGCAAAACTAAAATGAATATTGCCATTTACATTCTCATTGTCCATATTTTCAAACCGCATAATCGCTTTAGTCGAGCAGTTCATAATACCGCCATCATTACGCTCTAATAATGCCATCACACAGGGGATTGCCACGATGATAAAAATAATTATGGATAGGACACAGAGTGTTTTGCCTGTTATTTTCATTGGTATTTCCAAGAGTAATAAAAATAGTTATCGCAATAACTAAAGGGATTATCCTCATGCTTGGCACAGTGAGCCAAGAAGACTCTACCTAACCCGTTAGTTTGTAATTTGTCACCATAGAAAAAAATAAAGCGCTCATCGGTTCCGCATTTAATCGCTAAATTATCTTTGACTGCATTAAAATTATTGGTGTAATTTTCTTTAACTACGGAGTTAATCATTTCTTCGGTAGATGACAATTCACAATTATTTTCTGTTAATGATAACAGTGGGATAGGTTTTATTTCTGGTTGAGAAAATACGACCAGTAGGGTTAATAAAGCGGCGCAGACCAGAAAGACAGCACTGGCTAGATACCAGCAAATATCAGGTTTTACCGATGATTTTACGGTGTTGGATGTGTCAGAAACATGCTCAATATCTGAGGGAATATCGGCGCTATTCTCGGCTACTTGTGCCAAATCTTTATGCAGTATTGGTTGGTTACTTTCTGGGTGTTTTGCTAATTCATTCGTGTTTGAGAGTAAAGTCGTCTCATTGATCAGCTCAAATTTAACTTCTGGGTTTAATTCCAATTTACCCTTAGGAATAGTAACAATAATATTATCAATACCGTAATGCCGAAATGTTTTACGTAATAAACTCAAATACTGATTAAGATTACTGTTTGATGAGACTAATCCATTATCATCCCAAACTTTCTTAAGTACTTCATCTCGAGTAATAATCCCAGGATGTTGGATAAAAAAATACAATAATGAATTTGCTGTGATGGTTAATTGTATCTCGGGCTGGCCATCATTTAATGTTAGCGAGCCATCAGCGGCATCATAATCAATCAAGGCATTTATTTTATATTTCATGATTGCCTCGTTAAACTAAGTAGGTTACAAATTAATGAATAATTATTCGCCAAATTATAAAAACAAACTTCAGTAAATATTCTGTGCTTATTAATATCTTTCAATATAAGCTTATAGCTAACAGCTTATAGATAACGCTATTAAGCAAGAATAATACGATTTACTCTCTGCCCCTTAATACATAGCATAAGGGATGAAAAACGCCGGGGTAACATAGAGGATATTTTTGCTTTTTGATGGGCTAATCATACCTATCAGACGGTGAGAGGCTTATTGATCAAAATCAACAGAAGTTATTCAATAAATGAGGCAATGTGTAATTTGTCTGGTAGCTCACATTATGAGTAAATATAGGTCTACATCATTTTTATAAAAATAAAAAATATTTTATAAATAGACTTAAGTTATATAAATGGCAATTAATGTAAATATTTACTAATAAAAATAGCCATTAATGATAATTAGCCAGTGGGTAATTAAAGTTATTCGAATGTTTAACGAGAGATGAAAATAATATATTGGTTAATTTTCGTCATCTAAACTAAATTTTTAATTAGTTAACCTAGGTATTCCCGGCTCAAGACTAATATAGCCGTGATAGCAGGCGGTTTTACATTGACCACAGCCATCACAATCTGTTTCATCTATAATGGGTTGATTGAGAGCATCAAATGTTAAGGCTGCAGGCGGACAGCTATAGCTACACATACGGCAGCTAGCATCGCGACGACCAAAGCAACTACTTGATATTATAGGATTAAAACTAGTATCTGCGACAATGTCAAAACTTAAGGCGCCGGTGGAACAAACCTCTGTACATTTTAGACAACTGCCCGTATCACAGGCACTAAAATCAATATTTAGTACGGGACGATTATTTTGTAGGGAAATAATGCCATAAGGACAGGCGGTGGCACAGTCGCCACATCCGCTACATAAATGCATGAATAGCGCTTCTGCGACAGCTTGAGGAGGGCGACCATCACTACGTTTTATCACACTCTCATCGATTTGTTGTTGGATTTTTTTGCCCGCACCAAATAATCCACGCAGTAAACCCCGACGGCTGACACTACGATGAGACAGTAAAGCTCGATAATAATTGGCGTCGCGTGAGTCTGACATAGCGGTTATTTATCCTATTTAATAGCGTGCAGCTAGTATAAATAACAATGTGCTCGCATGGGCTGAGATTGATCAAAAACCGGTGATTTTTGGCCGTAGATTATGTGTTTTTTATCAGAATATTTAACTCTTTCGCTGGATTTATTGTCACAAGGGTAACGATAATGCCTTTTGAATAGCTAAAGAGGTATAATTTTGATAGTTGACTGAAAATTGAATCAGTTTATTAGGGATTATTTATGATATCGACACATGACTATGCGAACGATCTAATTCTATTTTCGTTAATTGTTGATTGTGGATCTTTTAGTAAAGCAGCGGAAAGCGCGGGGATTAGCAGTTCCGTACTGAGCAAACGAATTGGTAAATTAGAGAAAGATTTAGGCGCGCGTTTACTGTATCGCACCACGCGCAGTTTATCAGTCACCGAAAATGGGCGTTTATTATATCGCCATGCCAAGTTAATTGGCGAACAAACTCAACAGGCATTGCAAGCGGTTAGTGAAACCAGTGACGAGCTAACCGGGCTTATTCATATGTCGGTTCCAACTATTTCAGGGGAGCTTATTTTAAGTGAAAGCGTGGCAGAATTTTGCCAAAAATATCCTAAAGTAAAAGTTGAGATGCGGTTAGAAAATAGATTTGTTGATCTGGTTAATGAAGGCATTGATTTAGCCATTAGAACTGGTTTAATGCATGATTCCAGTTTAATTGCTCGACATATTATCGATTCGCATTGGGTTATTATTAGCTCGCCAGCCTATTTAGCCACTCACTCAGAACCTAAAGTTCCTGACGATTTATTGCAACATAATTGTTTAACTTATACCTATCAGCAAGGTGGAACGGATAATTG
This sequence comes from Moellerella wisconsensis, assembly GCF_022592395.1. NCBI lineage: Bacteria > Pseudomonadati > Pseudomonadota > Gammaproteobacteria > Enterobacterales > Morganellaceae > Moellerella > Moellerella wisconsensis. The sequence goes on from NZ_CP093242.1 coordinate 421,141, forward strand.
GTTAATTAAACATCCTGACAGTGATGATGTGTATGAATTACAAGTTAATGGCAGTTTAGCGGTAAATAATGCTCGCGGTATACGCAAAGCTATTTTGAGTGGGCACGGCATCGCAATGGTACCACGTTGTATGGTGCATGAAGATTTAGAAGATGGCAGTTTAGTCGAAATACTCAAAGGATATGGGGGTAAAAAATTAGGTGTGTATGCGGTCTATCCTTATACTCGTAATTTACCGTTAAAAATACGCTTATTAATTGAGCACATTACGCAATCTTATCAAAATATAAAACCTTACTTTGGTTAACCGTAATACTGCTACCGTGATGTAGCAGTTTATCTATTTTCCAATTAATCAATTTATGTCACATAGAAAATAGCGAGCAAACTCTCTAGCTTGTTATTATCTTTTTTTTATTACCCCGTTTTTAGACATGATGTTTTGATTTTTATCGCTTAATTAATGTGACATCAGGCTTTTGTCATATAAATAAAATATTTAATCTATTGTTTTAAAACAGATTTATTTGTCTCCTCAGCCCCCGTGTTTAAGCTAAAGATGGTATTTTAACCCTACAATTCAAATGTTAAATAAATGAAGCATAGAATTAAGTATAGGGTTGTGATTAAAATAACCAAGTTAAAAAAACGTTACTTAAGCATTAACTCATATGACATAAAACTATAATAATGTCAGGGGAATCTATGTCTCTATTTCTAAGTGTCGCGCCTATTATCATGCTGATCTGGATGATGACTAAGCGTCGCAGTTTGCCATCTTATATTGCTTTACCTTTAACCGCGTTGGTGATTTATGGCATTCAATTAATCTGGTTTAAAAATGACTATGTATTATTAAATGCCAATATTATTACTGCGTTTATCTCTGTATTAACCCCTATTTCTATTATAGCTGGGGCGATATTACTTAATAAATTAATGCAAATTAGTGGCGCAGAAAATACGCTGCGAGCTTGGTTAGAAAATATCAGCCCAAATCCTGTGGCGCAGATAATGATTATCGGCTGGGCGTTTGCCTTTACTATTGAAGGTGCGAGTGGTTTTGGTACGCCTGCTGCTATCGCTGCCCCTATTTTAGTCGGTATTGGATTCCCGCCAATACGGGTGGCATTATTGACGTTAATAATGAACTCTGTACCGGTTTCATTTGGTGCGGTTGGTACTCCGACATGGTTTGGTTTTGCCATGTTAGGGTTAAGTGATGACAGCATTTTTGCGATTAGTCATTATACCGCGCTGATCCATTTTGTTGCCGGTTTTATTATTCCGCTAGTGGCATTACGTTTTATTGTTAGTACACAACAGATTAAACAGAATATTGTTTATATTTTGTTGAGCGTGGTGAGTTGCAGCTTACCTTATTTTTTACTGGCACAGATAAATTATGAATTCCCAGCCTTAGTCGGTGGTGCGATTGGTTTAATGTTGTCGGTATTAATCGCTCGAATGGGAATTGGGTTAAAAAAATGTGAACGTAAGCATCAGAAACAAGATATTCCTTTCGCTAAAATAATTAAAGCAATGACCCCAACATTGTTGCTAATTGTTATTTTGATAATTACTCGCATCCATCAATTAGGCATCAAAGATTTATTAAATAGCACCGCAGTGATGTGGCAGTTCAATTTAGGTTTCCTCGGCAATGTTACTATTAGTAAGGCGTTAATTTTTCAGCTGAGTAATGTATTTGATACTGGTGCTTCTGCTAATTATAAAACTTTATATGTGCCTGCTTTGTTGCCATTTTTCGTGGTGGTGTTCTTTTCAATCGGCTTATTTAGATTGAATAGACAGCAAGTCAGCGAGATGTTTAGCCAAACCGCTAATCAAATTAAAAAACCATTCATAGCCCTATTTGGTGCACTCATTATGGTCAACTTAATGATGCAGGGGGGAAATGCATCTCCGGTGATAATTATTGGTAGTTCTTTAGCCGGGGTTACCGGGCATAGCTGGTTATTGTTCTCTTCCTATTTAGGGGCGTTAGGGACCTTTTTCTCGGGTTCGAATACTGTATCGAATCTAACCTTTGGTGGTATTCAGCAATCTATTGCGCAGTCGTTAGGGTTGAATATCAATCTAACGCTGGCATTGCAATCGGTCGGTGGCGCGATGGGTAACATGGTGTGCCTGAATAATATTATCGCGGTTTGTACCATCTTGGGGATCACTAAATCTGAGGGTGATATCCTCAAAAAGACAGTCTTACCTATGATGCTTTATGGGGTGATTGCCGCAATTATGGCGCTGATACTGTCAGCTTAGTGTAAATAGATATCCCCGGCTTACATAATATATAGATATATAGGCAGCGAGCGCTGTGGTGAGCCGGGCATGTTATAGGATTTTTATTATGATTATTTCCGCATCAACTGATTATCGGGCCGCAGCACAAGCTAAATTACCGCCCTTTTTATTCCATTATATTGATGGCGGCGCTTATGCAGAGCATACCTTAAAGCGTAATACGGCAGATTTGGCGGATATTGCTTTGCGTCAACGTGTGTTACGTAATATGTCTGAGCTCAGCCTAGAAACCACATTATTTGGCGAAAAATTAGCGATGCCAATTGCATTAGCGCCAGTCGGATTAACGGGCATGTATGCTCGCCGTGGTGAAGTTCAAGCGGCGCGTGCGGCGGCTAAAAAAGGGATTCCTTTTACCTTATCCACAGTTTCTGTGTGCCCGATTGAAGAAGTGGTTCCGGCTATCGACAGACCTATGTGGTTTCAGTTATACGTGCTGAAAGATCGTGGTTTCATGAAAAATGCATTAGAACGCGCCAAAGCCGCGGGCGTAAAAACCTTAGTATTTACCGTGGATATGCCAACCCCCGGGGCCCGTTATCGTGATGCACATTCTGGCATGAGCGGCCCTAATGCCGCGATGCGCCGTATTCTACAAGCGGTAAGCCATCCACGTTGGGCATGGGATGTTGGTCTGTTTGGTCGCCCGCATGATTTAGGCAATATCTCAACCTATCGTGGCCAGCCAACCAAATTAGAAGATTATATTGGTTGGCTAGGCGCAAATTTCGATCCTTCGATTTCATGGAAAGATTTAGAATGGATCCGTGAATTCTGGGACGGCCCAATGGTGATTAAAGGAATTCTGGATGCAGAAGATGCTAAAGATGCGGTCAGATTTGGCGCAGATGGGATTGTGGTTTCTAACCATGGTGGTCGCCAGTTAGATGGAGTGTTATCTACCGCTCGAGCGTTGCCAGAAATTGCCGATGCAGTAAAAGGTGATTTAACCATTTTAGCTGATTCAGGGATCCGTAATGGCTTAGATGTGGTGCGTATGTTGGCGTTAGGTGCAGACAGTGTATTATTAGGCCGCGCATTTATTTATGCATTAGCCGCTGCCGGTGAAGCGGGCGTCGCGAATCTGCTGGACTTGTTTGATAAAGAAATGCGTGTGGCGATGACCTTAACTGGGGCCAAAACTATTGCCGATATTTCGCGTGATTCTTTAGTTAATTTACCGAAATAATCTGCGTATTAACGCGATATATTTCCCCTCACTAGTTCATCATTTTTTCTAATATTAGGCAGATAATTAAGACTGCCTAATATTTATTTCAATCATTTTTTATTTTCTCTGTGACCTAATCAGTTTGAGTTATTTAATGTATCTCATTGCTATCATTAGGCTATTACTAGGGGCGGAATTATCAAAAAAATGCTGTAAAATAAAATGAATTTTTTCTCAATAAATAAACTAAAAATAATGATCGATTTTACCGACTCATCTATTTTAGATTTTAAGATAGAAAGAGTCGATATTTTATATGATGTTATTTTTCCAGATGATTAATTATCAAAATAAGATTGTTTTTTTAATGTAATTATTAAAATTAATAAAATATTATTTATTTGGATTGACTGATTGTTTTTAGTGTAAATGATAACTAAACTACTTTAGTTAACTGGATGTTGTTTAGTTTTAATTGAATTCAAATAATTATCAGAAAGTTACCTTCAGAAAAAGCAGTATAATCTACCAAATATATTTAAGACTATTTCTAATGAGCTAATAAGCGATGATAATTCAAAATGAAATTTAGTTAGATTTTTACATTAGACTGATGATCAAATCTATGATTTAAATAAATTTATCTATTGATAACCAGATAATTGAATTCCGCTCATCTTATGAATAGTCGAATTTTTAATTGAGTCAGTCTATTTATTTTCAGCATAAGGAATTAGCTCCATGGCAGAGAAAACGATTAGAGACGTTACTTTTGAACTATTGCGTCAACTTGAATTAACTACATTATTTGGAAATCCAGGTTCGACAGAAGAAACATTTTTAAAAAACTTCCCGCAAGATTTTCGTTATATCCAAACGCTACATGAATCTTCTGCTGTTGGTGCCGCAGATGGCTATGCTCAATCTACAAGAAAACCGGCAATCGTTAATGTGCATACTTCCGCGGGTTTGAGTAACTCGATGAGTAATATTATGACGGCAGCACAAAACAAAACGCCGCTCATTATTACTGCGGGAAATCAAACTCGTGAAATGCTATTAATGGAGCCTTGGTTGACCAATGTATCTCCTACCGAACTTCCTAAACCATGGATTAAATGGAGTTATGAGCCCGTTAGAGCCGAGGATGTTCCTGCGGCGTTTATGCGAGCCTATGCGATGGCTGTACAACCTCCTGCGGGGCCAGTTTTTTTATCGATACCTTTAGATGATTGGGATAAACCGGCATTGAATGATGCAACCATTCGTAGTGTGTCATCTCAATTCGCCCCTGATCCTTGCCGTATAGCTTCGTTTGCTTATCAATTATCTAACGCACAAAATCCCGTATTAATATACGGCGCAGGAATTGCACGCGGGCAAGGGTGGGATATCGGAATTAAGTTGGCGGAAAAACTAAATTGTGATGTTTGGGCTGCTCCTGCGTCAGAAGTTACACCTTTTCCAGAGAACCATCCTCTCTATGCTGGTGCTTTACCTTTCGCCATTAAGCCATTGGCTGAAAAGTTAATCGGTTATGATGTCGCTATTGTGATTGGAGCCCCAGTATTTCGTTATTATCCCTATGTTGAGGGTGAATATATTCCTCAGGGATTACAGCTACTGCATATTACCGATGATGCGAGTGAAGCAGGAAGAGCACCGGTTGGTGATAGTTTATTATCCAGTCCAGTATTAGCATTAGAAGCATTATTTAATTTAGTGAAAGAACGATCAACGACGTCTTCTAAAGCATCAGATTACTCTCCACTGCGTCAATCTGAGTTTACTGTGCAGCCACAAGGAGAGACGCTTTCCGCCTTAGAATTATTTCAGGGGTTACGTAAGTTCACACCTGATAACACTATACTGGTCGAAGAGTCTCCGTCTAATTTAGGGGATTTACATAAAGCCTGGCCAATTGGAAGCCCTGATTCATTTTATACGTTTGCCAGTGGAAGTTTAGGTTGGAATTTACCTGCCAGTATAGGGATTGCATTAGCGGAACGAGATAGCGGTAGAAATAGACCGGTTCTTGTAGTTATAGGGGATGGCTCGCTACAATATTCAATTCAAGGCCTGTGGACAGCAGTACAACATAATTTACCTATTTTATTTGTTGTTCCATCCAATGGTGAATATGCAATATTAAAATCTTTTGCTGAATTAGAAAATACCCCAGGTGTTCCTGGACTGGATTTGCCGGGATTAGATATTGTGTCCTTAGCCAAAGGTTATGGCTGCATAGGCGTTAAGGTGAATACATTGGATGGAATTCGCCAAGAATGTGAAATTGCATTTTCTCGTTCAGTACCGACCGTGCTTGAGGTTCCTATTATTCCTTCTACACCGTCTTTACTGTAAACGATAATTAAAAGTATAGGATATAATTAAATATAGTTATGTCCTATACGTAATAAAACTCTTAAGAGAATATCTAATGCTAGAAACGATTATTACTGCATTATTACCCATTATAGTGACTCTTTTGCTTGGTTTTTTTGCTGGATATAGGCATGATTTTAATAAAGAACAAGCATCAATTTTAAATCGAATGGTAATGTTATATGCTTTACCGATGTTATTATTTTCAGGGATATTGAGCACCCCATTAAATGAGATAATAAAAAATATAAGCGTTTTTTTATGGATATTTATAGGTATGGCCGGAGGGTTTATTTTAGTTTTTATTATCTCCCGCGGTATATTTAAATCTAATTCACGTATAGCATCATTACGAGCCATTGCTATTGCAGGCCCTGCGGTTCCATTTATTGGAACGCCAGTTCTGGGGGTTCTCTTTCCTATTGAAGCTGATATTGCCATTGCTGTTGGTAGTCTGGTCTTAAATTTGATTCTAGTGCCGATAACGTTAATATTTTTAGTAAACAATAATAATGATACCACTAAAAAAAGTGCTTATTCTGTTGTCACTAATAGTTTAAAAAATTCATTAATACAGCCTGTCGTATGGGCACCTATATTGGCATTTATCTTATTACTCATTGGCCTTGATATGCCAAGATTTTTAAAAGGTTCTTTTATACTATTAGGTCAAGCTACAGGCGGAGTGGCATTATTTGCTGTTGGTACTATTTTATATGCTCAAAAGGTTAGTTTTTCACTCCCTGTTATTATAAACACAATTAGTAAGAATATCTTCCTACCCGCAATAATACTTTGCATTATGGCGATGTTATCGCTACCTCATGTCGAGAGAGGTCTGGTTTCTGTCACTTTAGCTATTCCAACAGCATCAATAGCTGTTATTTTTGCTGTAGAATATAAAACTGGCGAACAAGAAATGGCTTCAACTCTATTTTGGAGTACTATTTTATCAGTGATAACTATGGGAGGATTTATTTGGTTTACAGGAAGCTGAAAAATTTGATTTTACATTCTATCTATAAATGAAAGCCTGCTCTAATTAAAATAATTCGATATCAAAGACAAACACTGTCAGTATATATGACTGTCTAGGCGTTAGCTGGGATTAAAAGATACCACAGGCTATCATTTTTTCGGCTGTGGATCTTGATGGCTATAGATGATATAGCGGTAAGCATTGCTAGTTTACCGCTAGAGTAATCAGAGTCATATTTTCACAAAATATATTTATATTTAAGGCTAACCGTATATCACTAAAATAGGGATTTTTTATGTCCTATTGAAGGTGATTAGAATGTTAGGGTGATTAAATGCTTAACTTATTGGTGGATAGGTTTATTGATACTTTTTTTTAACATAGTTCCAGATGTATTTAATCCCATCGTAAACTGACGAGTGCACAGATCTTTTAGATTTTATGCTTATTAATAATCTTTCGATTTATCATTCGATAATTATGTAAAAAGCTTTATAGTAGCTATTAATTAATACATTAATTGTTCATAAAATGATAGGTACATTCCCTTGGACGTAATTAGACAGTATCGTCATATTATTAGTGTTAGCTTGCTATGTATATTCTTGACTGGATGTACGCAAGGGCATTCCCCTTTATTTCCCATGTTAGGGGCTTATTTTCCTTATTGGATGCTGTGTGTTTTAATTGGATTAGTGGGTGCAGTATTATTACGCGCTTTTCTGATTTATTTAGATATCGATGATAAGTTACCTCTCCCTCTGTTATTTTACTTTGGGGTCTTGTTATCAATCGCTATCACCCTCTCCTTAGTTTATTTTTCTCATTAAATTATGAATACAGAAAATAAAAAAAAGTTAGCTATCATTATTACTCTTGGTCTCTTTGTGATCTTAGTGCTATTGCTATGGAAAAGCCTACAATCTTCTAGTCTGAATCCATTAAGTGAAGAAGCTGTGATTGAGGCCAATAAAATTAATATTTCCTCGGTTGTACCCGGGCGAATTAGTCAATTTTATGTAAAAGAAAACATAGAAGTCAAAAAAGGGGATTTATTATTTACTATTGATCCAACTATGTATCAATTAAGAGTGAATCAAGCAAAAGCAGAATTAGCCGTTGCTGAAGCTACGTTAAATAATAAAAAGAGAGTCATTATCGCCGAAACCTCAAATTCTGAAGTAGCTGAAGAGCAAATAAAACGCGCGCAAGTTAATTTAGCTCTGGCGACGCAGTCGTTAAAACGCTTAGAGCCATTATTGGCCAAAGGCTTTGTTACAGCTCAACAAGTTGATGATGCGAGAACATTAAAACGCGATGCCGAAGTGAGCTTAAGGCAAGCTCAAAAACAAAATGTAGCTTCCGAAGCGTTAATTAATAATACCAAATCAGAGCAAGCTCTGGTTGAATCATTAAAAATGTCACTGGCAATGGCAGAATGGGAATTAAGTAACACCCAAATCAAAGCTCCAAGTAATGGTTATATTGTGGGTTTAAGTATGTCTGCTGGTGAATTTGTACTTTCAGGTCAGTCTATTTTTACCTTAATCGATACCGATACTTGGTTTGCATCAGCCTATTTTAAAGAAACTGAATTAAATAATATTAGAATGGGAAGTTGTGCGGTTGTTTACTCAATGATCAATAATCAGCAGCCGATTAAAGGAAAAGTGCAGGGTACAGGCTGGGGGGTAATGTCTACCGACTTACTTAATATTCCCAGAGACTTACCTTATGTTCCTAAATCATTAAATTGGGTACGGGTTGAGCAACGCTTTCCGGTCAGAATAATTTTAAATAATCCGCCGAAAGATCTAATGCGAGTCGGTGCTACTGCCACGGTTAATATTGTAGCTAAAGATGATGATTGCTAAAACTTCACTGGTTTTTCAACAAATAAAGCAAGATTTATTGCCATTCAAATTTCGTTTTGCCACCACATGGCGTATTGCTTTGTTGTGTGCATTAATGGCAGGTATTGCCATGCTTTATGAAATTCCTGAATCAGCGATTAGCTGTTATTTGATTATTTACTTGGTTAAAGCTGATGCAGTTGAAAATATTCTATTGTGCATCGGTGTTATGCTCTTATCCAGTATTGCGGTATGTGTAATTTTTATCTTATTTAATCTCACCCTTCAAGATGTAATGTTACGCTTTTTCTTTATGGCGCTATTTTCTGGCTTATTTATGTATTTATCTTCTGCCAGTAGCCTCGGTGATATTGGAAATTTAATTGCACTAGTTATCGCGTTTCTAATGACACTAATTGATGATATTCCTTTTAGCGATGCTGCGACTCGCGGGCTTTTATATGCGTTATTGATGGCGGTATCACCGATGCTATTAGTCATTATTTTTAATTACTTTTTTGGTATTAGTCCACGAAAGTTATTAATTAATAAATTGTCCGAGCGCTTTGTTAGTGCCCAGCAATTTTTTTTAGCGCGCGAGCCTTCGGCGATTAAAGTTACGCAGGCCTTAAGTACCCAAGCTGAATGCAAACGTTATTTAATGTTGATTAAACTTTTTTTCCTCAAAGGAAAAAAGGATATTCAGTGGCTAGATAGCATGATTGATAATTCTTATGAAATATTAATTATGTCTTTGAGTCTCCCTGATAATACGCCAACAGCTATTCGTGTGGCGCTCTCAGAAAAATGCCAATTTATTGCGCAATGCTTATCTGAAAATCAATGCTTATCTGAAGATCAAAAAAATAGGCTCGGCGTACTTAAAAATGAATCAATAAATTCGCCTGAATATCAGTCGTTGCTAACTGATTTTCACTCTATCTTATTTAAGCCTAAAGTGATTAGCGATCCTAAAATTAAAATGCCATTTTTTGTTGAAGATGCATTTACTAATCCGAATCATAAATATTTCGCTATAAAAACTACTTGTGCGGCACTGATATGTTATGTTTTTTATGATTATTTTGCATGGCAAGGAATTCATACGGCGATGATCACTTGTTATGTGGTGGCATTAACCTCGGTGGGGGAAACGGTTCATAAACTGACACTGCGGATTATAGGTTGTTTAATTGGTGCTTTTATTGGCATTATTTCGCTAATTTATATTATTCCGCACTTATCTGATGTGTTTAGTTTAATGGTATTAATTTTCTTTTGTATTTTACCTGCTGCTTGGGTAGCTGCAGGTAATGAGCGTATATCGTATGCCGGGGTTCAAGTGGGATTAGCATTCTTATTAACTGTTTTGCATGGCTTTAAACCTAGTTTTGATCTGGATGTCGCCTCTGATAGGATCCTCGGGATCTTATTAGGTAATATTGTGATGTATATTATGTTCACTAAAGTCTGGCCAGTTTCCATAATGACCGCGATTAATAAGCAAATAAAAAGTATTTTAGCTAGCTATACTGCACTTAAATTAAAATCTTACGATAATAATGTACAGGCGCTCAGTTTAGTTGCAGCAATAAATGAAGGCATTATTAAATCAAAAGATGATATTAATTTATTAATATTTGAAACACAGTTTAAAGATAAAAATGGTGCATTAATACGTTTCTTTAAGCAGCTTTTAGATCAAATCTCGGTGGACAGTTATCAAAATTACTCGGTTAATTTTAGCTCTTTTAACCATAAAGATACTTTAGATATTAATGCCGATTCTATATCCATCAGTGATTTTAAACGTGATGTATTAGATTCGGTACCGACGACATTATCAGCTCAAGAAAAAGAGCCCGTCATACAAGAACTAATTAGTGAGAAATCATGATGATGGCACCATTAATACCGCATGTAATACTTCATGAAAGAAAAAACTATTTACTCATCTCTTTATTGAGCCTATTGCTTGTCGGTTGTGTTGATACAAGCCGTCCCTTGATGCAAAACGTCCAGCAAACTCTGCCATATTCAAGCGAAAAATATATTTCTTCTACGGCCGAAAATTTATATACCGAACATAGTGAACCTCTCAAAGCGCAGTATAATTTGGCTGATCTGATTGATGTGGCACAAAAAAATAATCCGGAAACACGCATTGCTTGGGAGCTAGCCAAAAAGGCCGCGACGGATGTTGGTATGGTTGAGAGTACTTATTTGCCTGTGATTACGGCAACGGCATTAAGTGGTTACCAACGAGGCACGTTAAAGCTGCCACATAATGATTTAGTGGATAAAATCGATGTCTCTAATCATGTTTTTATCCCTGCGGTGACATTTCAATGGTTATTATTTGATTTTGGTAAACGGGCGTCTCTGGCTAATGCCGCAAAGCATGCTTCTTTCGCCTCGGATCTGAATTTTAATCTACTGCATCAGAAAGTGATCCATGACGTTACGATTGCATATTATACTTACGGCGCAGCACAGAAAAAAAAACAAATAGCGTATGAAGCATTAGTACGCAGTAAAAATGTTCTGTATGCGGTAGAGCAGAAGAGGGCGAGAGGGCTAGCGACGGTACTTGATGTTGCTTTAGCTAAGCAACAGGTGGCTCAATTAGAGCTGCAAAGTGTAGTCGCCAGCGGGAAAGAGAAAGATCAATATCAGCTATTATTATCATCAGTTGGTTTGTCGCCACTTCAATCAATCAATGTTCAATATAGTGACAAAAGTGTGCTTCCTGATGATATTACGCCCTTAACTCACGATAGAATAAGAGCGGCTCTAGCTCAACGTCCTGATGTATTAGCTAATTACGAGCTGATGCAAGCGGCGATGAAAACCACCCAATCGGTTGAGTCAGATTATTACCCTAAGGTCTATTTAGCCGGTGCTGTTGCTGGAGGAAATAGTAGCTTAGATGTACAGGGATTACCTGGTATTAACCAAAGTACCTCGTCTTCAAACATTTTACTTGGCGTGAGTATTCCTCTTTATGAAGGGGGGATCCGGCAAGCTCGAATGAGGAATGCGCAATCTGATATTCTGATTGCTCAAGAGAATTTACGCAAAAGCCAAGAATTAGCAATTCGAGAAATGAGTTTAACTGAAAATGGATTAAAATCAGCCCTTGAAGCCCATAAAGCCGCGAAAAATTTAGTTGAAACAACCCAATTAAGTTATACCGCCAGTATGGATTTTTACAAAAATGGTTTAGGTACTGTGACGGAAATTAATGCGGCGGAAATAGCCTTGTTTACGGCTGAATTGACTTATATCGATGCTTATACCAGTTCCATCATTGCTGCAGTTGATTTAGCTTTTGCATTAGGAGAGCTGGAAAAGGCGTTACCGAGTTATGAGGCGACTAAGATTAAATAGCCGCGTACTTGTATATAAAATTTTAATGGTAGAAGATACAACTTAGCTATCTTCTACCATTAGTCAGTATATTAATAAATATCCAGTGGCTGGAAAACAGGCTTACCCGCGGGTTTAAATTGGTCAATTGAATATTGGCTATAGTTCATTTCACCATATCCTCTCATATAAATGATGCCATTTGATAAATCAGATAAACTAGTCCACACGGTATATTCAGACAGTAAGATATCGCCTTTTCCTTCACCTTCGCCGATATTATCTACGGTAATATTTTTAGTTCGGTCAAAATTATTCATTATGTGAGCAAGCGTGTTTATGGCCTCGGCTGAGCTATTCACTTGTGGCGCATAAGTACTATAAAAAACCGCCCGCACAAAACGTCCTACTGAGGTATCTGAAGAAGGAAGATTTACTGTCGCAATCCCACTATCTGGCTGAGTTACCTGAATATTTCCCAACAGACTGGTTGATTTATCAATATTAGATAAGTGGCTATAATTATTTAAGTTTTTTAAATGCCATTCAAAATCAGGCCCATTAGTCATGACATGGGTAGGATTATCAAATACCTGTAATTTCCCGTTAACCGCTTCAACGGTAATACAACCACCTTGCTTATCATAAAAAATATAATGGAAAGGCGAAGTTAAATTTCTAAAATTAACTAAGGTTGGCGCCCAAAAAAAACCATTCTCTATCGCTTGTTTCACATCATCTACATTGGCGAAACAGGACAGTGCCCATTCTCCGATAGCCGTAACCGGTAGTGATTTAGCATAGGTATTTGGCTCAAGCGGCGTTAGTGTCGCCTCGGTGATCATATTCGTGCTAAACGTTAACCCTGCGCTATTAAGGCCTTGAAATATATTATGATTATTGCCATCAAAATAAACCTCAGTGGTGACAGCGAGAATATCAAATTTAGAGCTGTAACTCAGCCCTTTTTGACCGTCAGGCGCGGTTTTCTGGAATAAAGTATTTATTGGATAATAGGTTATCCAAGAAGGTAAGTTTTCGGTTAATTCTAATGTTCGTCCTTGGTAAACGTTATGCTCACTGTCTTTGATTGATAAGCTGGTGCACATTTTATTTATCTCTTAGTTTTATTAGTAATACCAATAATGTAGCAAAAATTTTGAACAAAAAGTGTAATCTTTCTCTCGAAGAGCGGTTATCTGTATAGTTATTTTTACGTATTCAGGCATAATTTGATAGCAGGAGCGATAATTACATCGGCTCTATTCAGTAAGTCAAATTAGTTAAATCCTGCCAGTAAAGTTACTGCCTTCGCTAAATGCGCGCCCGAGCTATTTTTTCCTTCACACACGTTTTCCGGTGGATGAGATGAGTTCAATTTCTTCTATATTTGTTTTTATGTGATTACTTCTGGTTACGTAATTACCTTGAGATTGACTTAGCAGTGAAATAGTACACGCTTTGCGAGTATTTCATTGATTTATAAGCGATAACTTATATTATTTTTTCTCTGGTGTTTACTATCTGATATTATTTAGAGACAAAATTATTGCCTAAATTTAATGCGTAATAAGAGTGATGACAGGTCTACTCACTATAGTAAGTGTGCATGGCATTAGTTTTTTGTTATTAGGATTAACTTCATTTCTAAGCGACTTTATCGCGATTCAAAATAATTTTCAGTTATTTTGGGAGTTATCGTCTGATGCTGATCGATTGAAGTCAGTCTTCGGGACATGCCTAATTACATGTCTCGCGAATCCGAAGTCTCCTTTGCTACGATGAACGATAAAGAGCTGAGTCAATATTGCAACAATGGTTAAGATTTTAGAAACAGCTTCAATTGCTGATGAGGTTTAAGATGAAACTTTGGGGATATGGGGTAATTATCATATTAGCTTTGGGAAGCGCTTTTTTATTGGGGGGAATGATGAATCAGCACCCCCGTTACCCTCTTCACCATCTTGTGGAGCAAAGTGTAAAAGATATTATGGAATACCCCGAAGCGACCAGTTATCGAAATATGTCCAGTTATTTTGCTGGATATACGCGTGATAACGGCAAAATTGTGTATGTGTGTGGGGAGGTTTTTCGGTTTAATGAAAATCTGCCAGATGAATTTAAACCATTCATCGTGAAGGCTTACATTAGTGCTGACGATGTTGTTACGTTGTCTATGCCTGTTATTGCATTTGGTCAGCGAATTTTTACTCAAGAACAAGTACAAAAGGTATGGGATTTACGGTGTCATTCACTCACCGACATGAATAACAGTATATTATCTATTAACGATGGTGTGTACACCAATGCTATTGATGATGGTCTGACAACAGAAGGGCAAGATATTAAAAAACGATAAAAAATTCAGATGAATTAGGAAGAGACATATTGGGCTTAAACCCCGATATGGGCCCTGATATCGATTCTGATATAGGTTCCGATATAGATACTGAAATTTAGTGGGATCGATTATAAGTAAATAATTGTACCTTATTTGATACCTATGCCCTCGGTACTGTTATATGACGGGATCTTCATGTGACCGACAATACAGCCCGATTGAATCATTGGCGCAGATGGATAAAGCGGGATTAAACAGTGGGTAGCTATCATGAGATGAACTGTTTAGAGCCGATGTATCAATGGGGTATTTATAAATTATATTTACTGATTATCGCTAAATATTAATATATGGGCGACTTTAGGCACTGAATTGGTTTTATTTGCTTAGAGGGTGAGTTTGTGCATTTAATCTTCTAAAGAACCTAATAAAATAGGCTGAAGCTAGTTGGATCCAGAGAGGGGGGAATTATAGCTGGGTATTGCTTTTTGTTGCAGCTTAACGCAAAAAGCCTCGCATTTCTGCGAGGCTTCAAAATTTGTGGTGCCCGGACTCGGAATCGAACCAAGGACACGGGGATTTTCAATCCCCTGCTCTACCGACTGAGCTATCCGGGCAACGGGGCGCATTAAACCGTATTCAGAGGGTGCCGTCAACGTGTTTTTGCAAAAAACCTTACTTTTCTATCTAATTGGTTTGTTTTTACTCAAATGCTGTTTAATAATTGCACGTTATTTGTTTTCTAGCTTAATGCGCCTTGATTGCGGCATAAGGCGATAGTCAGAATATCTTCGGCTAATTGTAAGGCGGTTTCCACATCTTCAATGTTGCGTTGGACTAAGAGTTTGCTTAAGCATCCTTCCAAGACGAGCTCTAGCTGTTTAGCCACGAGTTGGCTGTCTTCAATATCTAATTCATCCAGTAATGATTTGGTGAATTGGAACGAGTTGTGTTTTTGTAAGCTGCTCAATTGATGAATAGGGTGCTGGGCAGAAGGGTAGTGATTGCAGGCGGAGATAAATAAACAGCCCGGAAAACGGTTTTCAGTGACACGTTTATACAGCTGCTGGTAACGCGCTAATAATTTTTGTTGTGGGTTTAGGCTGTCATCTAATAGTACCTGCCGCTGCCAAATTTCAATTTGTTGGCTATGATAGCGCAAGCAATCATAAATTAGGGCTTCATCATCTGGCCAAAATTTACGGATAGTTTCCATATCTGGCGTGATTTCACGTAACAGGCTCTCTGTCGATGCAGATAAGCCAAGTTGCTCTAACTGGTTCAAAGCATGGCTAAGGATAGTTTCTCGCTGCACTGTCATTCTTCTGCCCTTATTTTTTGATGAATTAATTCCAGATGCTGATTAAATTTTTTCGCATCCATAAAACCATAAACCCGTGAATCTGGTACTTCGGTTCCTCGATAATAAAACAGGATCGTCGGTAAGCCGTATACGTTCAGTTTTTGCAGTAATGCTTGCTGCTCTAAATCATTATCTGTCACGTTAGCTTGTAATAACAACATATCGCTAAGAGCCGATTGTAATGATGGATCAGAAAAGGTGTATTTTTCGAACTCTTTACAGGCAATACACCATTCGGCATATAAATCTAACATGATTAGCTGATCTTGGTTGTTCTTGATGGTGGTGCGAATTTCTTGCCATGTATTTACCTGCTCAAAACGCAGGTTTTGTGGATAATCTTGGCTTTGTTGTTGGCTATCATTCCAAATCATTCGTTGTAACGGCGCAGCAGCCAGCACCATAAGAATGGCAAACATAACTTGTCCACAGCGTGCCCAACCAGATTGCCGACGTAATGATAAAGCCAATGCCCAAGCAAAAAAGGCCATTGCTAGCAGGCTACTGAGCCGCTCCCCCCACAGGTCACCGAAAATTCGTTCTAATAAAAATATCGGTAATATTAGGATTAAAAAACCAAAAGCTTCTTTAACATATTGCATCCACGGGCCACTGCGCGGCAGTAATTTATGACCAAATAATGCGACTGCAATTAAAGGCAATCCCATGCCTAATGCGTATAAATATAATGTCAGTCCACCGGTCACGATATTGTTGCTCTGAGCAATATATAACAGGATGGCGCTTAGCGGAGCCGTGGTACATGGCGAACAAATTAATCCGGCAAGTGCACCCATGATGAATACACCGCTACCTGAGCCGTGGGTTTGTTGATTGCTCCAGTGGGTTAATCGTGTTTGTAACGAGGAGGGCAACTGTAAGCTAAACAGACCGAACATCGACAGAGCCAGTAAGATAAATAGCCCGGACAGCGAGATTAGCACGATTGGATGCTGTAATGCGGCTTGAAATTGCATTCCCGCCGCAGCCACTATAATGCCTAATAGCGTATAAGTGATCGCCATGCCTTGGATATAACAAAAGGCTAACCAGAAAATACGTTTGAGCTGTTTAGGACGATTTTGTCCTAAGATTAAGCTGGAGATCAGCGGATACATCGGCAGTACACAGGGGGTAAAAGCCACACCAATACCGAAAAATAGCGCCCATAACGGTGAAAAGGGTTGATCAATATTGTCATCGTCACTGGCAGGCAGAGTAATCGCTAAGGGGTCAAGAGCTGGCGATATATTCGGCGTGATGATTTCCTCATGTAGTTTGGCGCTAACTGCCTCAAGAGGCACTACTTTAGTTTCTGGAGGATAACAATAGCCAGCTTCTGCGCAGCCTTGATAAGTGACCTGGATCAACGAGTTATGCGGTGCTGACAACAATGTGACAGGGACATTTAACGAGTCGAAATAAACCGAGGTATCGCCAAAATACTCATCGTAATGGGCGGTGCCATCAGGCCATGAAATAGGAGCAATATCAGCGCGTTCTGCAGTTATTTTAAATTGTTTTTGGTACAAATAATAGCCAGGTTGAATTTTCCACGAAAGTACAAGCTGATGGTCTTTTTGTTGAAAATCAAATGCAAATGCTTGCTCTGCAGGGAAAAATTGAGGGCTAGTAGATTGTCCAGGAAAGGCCGATGCTGGAGCCGTGATGAGCAGTAGGCTTAGCAGTAGCATGAATGTCAATGGTAGTCGTTTTAAGCTAGACAAAGGATCCCCTGGAAACAGTTCAAAATAGTTCAAAAAAACAGCCAAATATGATTAATAACTCTGCGGATTAGTCATCAATTTATTACAGTTTAACGCTAACTGAGCGCGGCTAAACTATAACTGATGTCGAACAGAAAGCGAAGTCATCAGCATCGGGTAAAATACCTATTTAATCAAAGAGGAAGAATTCCCATGATTGTTGCGGTGATTATTTTTGTTGGAGATAAACATAGGCAAAAATAGTTGGTGTTAGATCTCAAGAAATTAAAAAAAATGCCGTTCAAAGTGATTGAACGGCATTGATAGCAGTTTTATAGCCGATCCGCAGGGTTAAACCTAGAGGATCATTCCACCGAATAAGAATCCGAAGGCAACGGCTAAAACCACACCGATGGTGCCGGGGATAAAGAACGGATGGTTAAAGACAAAACGCCCGATCCGGGTTGTTCCGGTATCATCCATTTGTACTGCGGCAACTAAAGTTGGATATGTTGGCAGAATAAATAGACCAGAAACCGCAGAGAAAGACGCGATGGCGGTTAATGGGCTAACATGCAGCGCTAATGCCATTGGCATCAGTGCTTTTGCAGTTGCTGCTTGAGAGTACAGTAACGCAGAGCAGAAGAAGAAAATAACCGCTAACATCCATGAATGTTCGTGGATCAGATCGCCGGCAGTTTCTTTAATCCATTCTAGGTTGTGCTGAACAAAAGTATCACCCAGCCATGCTACACCAAGAATACAGATACAAGCACTCATACCTGCTTTAAAGGTGCTTGAGTTTAGGATGGCATCAGTTTTTACTTTACATAAAATAGTGATAAGTGTTGCCACACTCAGCATGATAATCAGGATGGCATTAGTGGTATTCATTAACGGTGTAGTGACTAAACCGACGCTTGGGCTATTAATAATTGCATAAGCAACTACTGCAACAACACCGAGTAAAAACAGCAATACTGACGATTTTGCCCCGGCTTGAATTTCTTTAACTTGGGTTCCACGTAACTCAACCAGGCCTTCTTCTAAGCGTTTAAGATACACAGGGTCATCAGAAAGTTTAGAGTTAAATGTCCAAGAAACAATGAACGACATCAGCATAATCGCGATAAAGGTAGAAGGCAGTAAAATAGACAGCAGAGTAATATAGCTGACGGTATTTTCAGCGCCGACCATCAATGGATTTTCCATTACCGATGCCATATACACCACCGCCGCAGAAATTGGCGAAGCGGTGATACCAATCTGCGCGGCAACTACCGCGGTAGATAATGGACGGCAAGGCTTAACACCTTGTTCTTTGGCAACTTCAGCGATAACAGGAAGCGTAGCAAGAGAAATATTACCGGTACCGGCGAACAGCGTGAGTAAGTAAGTGACTAGTGGGGCGAGAATAGTGATGTACTTTGGATTACGACGTAATAGTTTTTCAGTTTGATCAACTAGATAATCTAATCCACCTGCTATCTGCATAGCAGAAATAGCAGCAATAACAGCCATAATAATCGAGATAACGTCAAAAGGAATGGTGCCAGGTTTAACGCCGATAGCCGCTAACACTAAAACACCTAGACCACCGGCAAAACCAATGCCGATCCCTCCTAACCGAGCCCCGATAAAAATGGCCAGCAGAACAATAATAAATTCTACGGCTAACATGGTATATTTACTCCTTGAGATAATTAAAATTTTGCAACAATTCTGTTAATTAATTGTTTGAGTACAGAATTAAAAAAGCACGCTATTCACTGGGAAAAACGTGCTTTAATTATTAATACTTAGTAATTATTATTAGCATTAATTAGTCATCAAAACGTTTAGCTTTGTAAGCTGGGTGTTTGAGGTTTTCAACCGAGAAAATATCATCTAATTGTTCTTCGGTTAATAAACCGCGCTCTAGAACAACTTCGCGTACGCTCTTACCTGTTTCCGCACAAATTTTACCGACGATATCGCCGTTATGATGGCCGATGAATGGGTTCAAATAAGTCACGATACCGATAGAGTTGAACACGTAACCTTCGCAGATTTCTTTGTTCACGGTAATACCATTGACACATTTTTCAACCAAGTTACGGCAGGCATTGCTTAGTAGGTTGATTGATTCAAACATTGCTTGACCAATAGCAGGTTCCATCACGTTAAGTTGAAGCTGACCCGCTTCAGCTGCCATTGTGACACAGGTATCGTTACCGATCACTTTAAAACATGCTTGGTTAACAACTTCTGGGATCACCGGATTAACTTTGGCTGGCATAATAGAAGAACCTGCCTGTAATTCAGGAAGATTGATTTCTTTAATACCGGCACGTGGACCAGAAGAGAGTAAACGTAAGTCATTACAGATTTTAGACAGTTTCACCGCGAGGCGTTTTAATGCTGCGTGAACAGTGATGTAAGCACCACAGTCAGAGGTTGCTTCAATCAAATCTTCAGCCGGTAAGCAAGGTAACCCCGTCACTTCAGCCAGTTTTTCAACGGCCAGTTTTTGGTAACCCGGAGCAGCATTCAGGCCGGTACCAATAGCGGTCGCGCCTAAGTTAACTTCTAGCAGTAATTCAATGCTGCGTTGTAGATTTTTGCTTTCTTCTTTTAATAACGTAGCGAAAGCACGGAATTCTTGACCGACAGTCATAGGGACTGCATCTTGTAATTGGGTGCGGCCCATTTTAAGAATGTCTTGATATTCTTCAGATTTTCTTTCAAATCCAGCTTTCAGGTAATCAACAGATTCGATCAGTTTTAGAATAGAATTATAGACCGCGATACGGAAACCAGTAGGATACGCATCGTTGGTAGATTGGCTCTTATTCAAATGGTCATTTGGGTTTAGGTGCTCATACTCACCTTTTTGGTGACCCATCAATTCAAGACCAATATTTGCCAAAACTTCGTTGGTATTCATGTTCAGTGATGTGCCCGCACCACCTTGGAATACGTCAACAGGGAACTGATCCATGTGTTTGCCTGCTTCGAGAATAACATCACAAGCTTTAACGATAGTATCAGCTATCTCACGAGGTATAGTGTGAAGTTCTTTATTAGCCAGAGCTGCCGCTTTTTTTACCATAACCATTCCACGAATAAATTCTGGAACATCATTTATGGTACGGTCGCTGATATAAAAGTTTTCAATCGCACGCAGAGTATGAACACCATAGTAGGCATCAGCTGGAACTTCTCTTTTACCTAATAAGTCTTCTTCGATACGAGTTTTGTTTGACATGAGAACCTTCTTAAATTGAATTACAGTTGTTACTGCCAGATTATGCGCTTAAAAAATATCTGCCATGAAATTTGACTATCATGAAGCTAAATATAAAGGAATTAATGCTTAGCACTGACTCTTTGACATGATCATATGCTGCTAGCAGATAATTACCTTGAATCTAGATCACTATATAGTTTTATTTATGCAACAGATTGCAAAATATGTGATCATTCTCACGGATGAATCAGAATTATTAGAAAACTTCATCGGTTGAAAATCATTATAGTGCCCCCATTATTATGTCTATCTATTATTAAAAAGCGAATACAGTCAGTCGTCTCTTAGAGGCAGTTCACAAAGGTTTTCCAAGAGGCTAAATTTTACCCATATTATTGATATTTTAAGGAGAACATGTGCGCTGGATACCCCTTATACTGATATGTTTGCTTGTGTACATTGAATCAGTGATATTTGTCCACGTTGCATCAGAAATTGGTGTACTGATGACACTTGTCCTTGTTGTGTTAACCTCTTGCTTAGGTATTTCATTAGTTAAAAATCAAGGCACTAAAAATATTGGTTTAATCCAACAGAAAATTGCCGCGGGAGAAAGCCCCGCTGAAGAAATGATTAAAAGCGTAGCCTTGGTTCTGGCCGGAATTTTACTCATTATTCCTGGCTTTTTTACTGATTTTTTAGGTCTTTTATTGTTACTTCCTCCGGTACAAAAATTAATGGTTATGCGCCTGATGCCGCATATTAAGTTTTATCGGCCGGGACAGCCGGGGCAACAGAGTGGTTTCGGTAATTTTGTAAAACCGGATAATCACCAAGGCAATACGTTTGAAGGCGAGTTTCAGCATAAACAGGATGACCGTGCTTATACGGTTGAAGATCATCAAAAATCGTCGAATGATGAAAAAGATGATCATCCAAAACGCTAGTCAGTGCTGAAAATGGGGGATAGAAAAATAAAAATTTTTTCGTCTCCCCCTTGAACTCAATTCACTATGACCCCATTTGTTGAAACATGGTACTAGTTCATTTGTCATACTGGTATCGTTCCTTTTACCTGATATGGACCTTATTTTAGGAGAGCTATTAATGAAAATTCGTCCATTGCATGACCGCGTGATCGTCAAGCGTAAAGAAGTTGAATCTAAATCAGCTGGCGGCATTGTTCTGACCGGCACCGCAGCGGGTAAATCAACTCGAGGTGAAGTTCTGGCTGTTGGCCACGGCCGTATTCTTGAAAATGGCGAGATTAAAGCGCTGGACGTAAAAGTCGGTGACATCGTTATTTTTAATGATGGCTACGGTGTAAAAGTTGAAAAAATCGATAATGAAGAAGTATTGATTATGTCCGAAAGCGACATCCTGGCAATTGTTGAAGAATAATTTCTTGCTGAGATATTCTGACTTCTAACGAACGAAAAAGAATTTAAAGGAAAGAAACAATGGCAGCTAAAGACGTAAAATTTGGTAATGACGCTCGCGTAAAAATGTTACGTGGCGTAAACGTTCTAGCGGACGCAGTAAAAGTTACTTTAGGCCCTAAAGGTCGTAACGTAGTTCTGGATAAATCTTTTGGTTCTCCAGTAATTACTAAAGATGGTGTTTCTGTAGCGCGTGAGATAGAACTGGAAGATAAGTTCGAGAACATGGGTGCTCAGATGGTAAAAGAAGTGGCATCTAAAGCAAACGATGCTGCGGGCGACGGTACCACCACTGCGACTGTTTTGGCTCAATCTATTATTACTGAAGGTCTGAAAGCGGTTGCGGCGGGTATGAACCCGATGGATCTGAAACGTGGTATTGATAAAGCGGTTATTGCTGCGGTTGAAGAACTGAAAACATTATCCGTTCCTTGCTCTGACACTAAAGCGATTGCACAGGTAGGGACTATCTCTGCAAACTCTGACGAAACTGTCGGTAAGCTGATAGCAGAAGCCATGGAAAAAGTCGGTAAAGAAGGTGTTATTACCGTTGAAGAAGGTACTGGCTTAGAAGATGAGTTAGATGTAGTTGAAGGTATGCAGTTTGATCGTGGCTACCTGTCTCCATACTTCATCAATAAACCAGAAACTGGTGCGATTGAATTGGAAAATCCATTCATTCTGCTGGTAGATAAAAAAGTTTCTAACATTCGCGAACTGCTGCCTGTATTGGAAGGCGTTGCGAAAGCAAGCAAACCATTGCTGATTATCGCTGAAGATGTTGAAGGCGAAGCATTGGCTACGCTGGTGGTTAACACTATGCGCGGTATCGTGAAAGTTGCTGCAGTTAAAGCTCCTGGTTTCGGTGACCGTCGTAAAGCCATGTTGCAAGATATCGCTATTCTGACTAACGGTACTGTTATCTCTGAAGAGATCGGTATGGAGTTAGAAAAAGCTACTCTGGAAGATTTGGGTCAGGCAAAACGTGTTGTTATCAATAAAGACACGACTACTATCATTGATGGTGTCGGTGAACAAGATGCAATCGCAGCGCGTGTAAGCCAAATTCGTCAACAAATCGAAGAGTCTACTTCAGATTATGACCGTGAAAAACTGCAAGAACGTGTGGCTAAATTAGCTGGCGGTGTGGCAGTTATTAAAGTCGGTGCAGCTACTGAAGTTGAAATGAAAGAAAAACGTGCTCGTGTTGATGATGCTCTGCATGCAACTCGTGCAGCAGTCGAAGAAGGCGTTGTTGCTGGTGGTGGTACTGCTCTGGTACGTGTTGCCGCTAAACTGACCGAGCTGAAAGGCGATAACGAAGATCAAAACGTGGGTATCCGTGTTGCACTGCGTGCAATGGAATCTCCAATGCGTCAGATCGTTGAAAATGCGGGTGAAGAACCTTCAGTGGTTGTTAACAGCGTGAAAGCAGGTAACGGTAACTACGGTTATAACGCAGCAACTGGCGAATATGGCGATATGATCGACATGGGTATTTTGGATCCAACCAAAGTCACTCGTTCTGCTCTGCAATTTGCCGGTTCAATCGCAGGCCTGATGATCACCACTGAAGCGATGATCACTGATATGCCTAAAGAAGATAAAGCTGATTTAGGTGCCGGCGGTATGGGCGGCATGGGTGGAATGGGCGGCATGATGTAGCCAATAGGCGACATTGATACGCCGATTAAAATGTAATTAGCGTATCCGTCTAGATCTGCTATCCCCTTGATGTTTAGGAATTAACCTTCTTAGATATCAAGGGGATTTTTTTATGTACGACGAGAAGCATTTTTTGTGGGATTATCTGATTTGAGATATGTGCGATAATCAGGTTCGAGCGTTGTATAAAAATTATGATAAACTCAGCCAGCAGATGGTATTTTTTTGATCTATACCCAGTATATTTTAGCTATAATATTATTTTCGCCGGTTATTTGGTTTTATTGAAGCAGTTATAATCACTTAGCATATTTGGGCGCAAAAGTGTAAGCTCAACAAAAGCGTATCGCTGTGCTATAAGCCCTTTAGGGCATGTTATTGATAGAACTATTTTTATAGCAATTTATTGTGATCAATCGTATAGCGCCGAAAATTTCGCAGGCCGAGGCTGATAATAGATAATACGGGTATTGAGATAGACGTTTCACTCGGTCAGGTAAGACATGAAACTAGTTGCAAAACACTCAATGATAAACGAGGAAGAACATGCGAATTAAAGTATTGCTTGGTAGTGCTGCTTTGTTACTGTTGGCAGGCTGTACCACCACAAATAACCTGACGACGGCAGGCTCACAGGTTCGTTTTGTGGATAATCAACCTGGCAGTGATTGTCAATTATTAGGTCAGGTCACTGGTACGCAAAGCAACTGGCTAAGCGGCGTTAATAATGATTCTAGCTCGATGCGCGGAGCAGCCAATAGTCTGCGTAATAACGCGGCTGAAATGGGTGGTAATGTTATTTTTGGTGCGACTAGCCCAAGTGAAACTCTACTGTCTAGCTTTGTCCCAGTGGATAGTAAAATGATTGGACAGGTTTATAAATGTCCATAAGCAGATAATTGATGCCCGATAATATGTTTATATTCTCGGGCGTTTTTTTAATTATTGCTGCTTTAAATTCAGATTTAGCAGTGTCTTACTCGCTTCACCACCAATTTCTCTGGCCAGTTTCGGCACTAAATAGCCGGATACTTTGCCTAGTAGCTGATGCATAATTAATTGTGCTTCGCTGTCACTAACCAAAAAGTGATGTGCGCCCTGTACTTTATCCAGCACATGCAGATAGTAGGGTAAAATTCCGGCATCAAAGAGTCGATTACTTAATTCGGCTAAACATTCCGCATTATCATTAACACCGCGCAATAAAACGCTTTGATTGAGTAATGTCACTTTTGCCTGTTTTAATTGGCTCATGGCGTGACAAAAATCATCATCGATTTCGTTGGCATGGTTGATATGGGTGACTAAAATCGTTTGTAACGACGATTGTGCTAAGCGTTGGCAGAGTGCTTGAGTGACTCGTTTCGGGATAACTACAGGCAAGCGAGAGTGAATACGTAAGCGTTGAATATGTGGGATCGCTTCAAGCTGAGTGATCAACCAATCCAGCTCATGATCTTTCGCCATTAGCGGATCACCACCAGAAAAAATGATTTCATTGAGTTCAGTGTGGTTTTTTATATAATCCAGCGCGATCAACCAATTATTTTTATTCCCTTTATTGTCATCATAAGGGAAATGCCGGCGGAAGCAGTAGCGACAGTTCACCGCACAACCACCTTTCACTAGCATCAGTGCGCGATTGTGGTATTTATGCAGTAAACCGGGAATTTGGTTATCTTGTTCTTCCAAGGGATCAACGGAAAAACCGGGATAGAGTTCAAATTCCTCTTTCGCTGTGAGTACCTGCAAGAGTAATGGGTCTTTGGGATCAGCATATTTCATTCGAGAAATAAATGCTCGGGGAACACGCAATGGAAATAATTTGCGTGCGCCATGGCCATCTAGGAGTGCTTGATGATTTTCAAGTCCCAGCAATTGCAGTAATTCGTCAGGATTAGTGACTGCTTCGGAAAGTTGTTGTAGCCAGACTTCTCTGGCAGGGGTATTTGGGGTTATAATATCGACCATTTTTGGCTATGCCATTATTAGTGTAAAATTTAGAGGATCTCCATGGCTACTTATAGTACCAATGAATTCCGCTCAGGTCTTAAAATCATGTTAGATGGTGAGCCTTGTGCAATTCTTGAAAGTGAATTCGTTAAACCTGGTAAAGGTCAGGCGTTTGCTCGTGTTCGTCTCCGTAAATTGATTTCTAACAAACTGTTAGAAAAAACCTTCAAATCAACAGATTCTGTTGAAGGTGCTGATGTTATGGATATGAACTTGACTTACCTGTACAACGACGGTGAGTTTTGGCATTTCATGAATAACGAAACTTTCGAACAGTTAGCGGCAGATGCTAAAGCAGTTGGTGATAGCGAGAAATGGCTGATCGATCAAGCTGAATGTGTACTGACTTTATGGGATGGTCGTCCTATTGCTGTGACTCCACCTAACTTTGTTGAGCTGGAAATTGTTGAGACTGATCCAGGTCTGAAAGGTGATACGGCCGGAACTGGCGGTAAACCAGCGACCTTAAGCACAGGAGCAGTAGTTAAAGTTCCTCTGTTCGTACAGATTGGTGAAGTCATTAAAGTGGATACGCGTTCAGGCGAATATGTTTCTCGCGTAAAATAATTACTGCTGATTTCGCTGTATTGAAAAAGCCGCTGTCATTATATAAATGTTAGCGGCTTTCTTGTTATTATTATCGGTTATTTTTATTGGATGGTTATTTCTTTTTACCATTCTTCTTGCTCTTAATAGCACGAAGGGACTAGCGGTTAACTAGCAACATTTCGGCCCGCCGCTATTGCCATAGCGAGCTTCTTGTCGTTCTTTGAAAAATTCTTCGTAGGTCATCGGTGTTTGTTCCGGATGAGTGACCTTCATATGTGCGACATAGTTATCATAATCTGGCATACCAATCATCATTTTTGCTGCTTGACCAAGATATCTAGCCGCATTTCCTAGAGAACCAAACATAAAAAACTCCTGCAAATAAGCTCAGCGATAAAATTATCGATAGCGGTAATTCATTAATGATAGGCAGTGATTATATCCATATCTGACACCTTTTTAGAGGTGGGTATATGCCGTGAGGCATCTATCAAAAGTAGATTTGATTCTAGCGCGTATTACGGATTAATTATAGCCGCAGATCTGTAGATTAATCAGATAAATGACTATTTTTTGTTTTGCTTCCATTCTCGCCATGCTTGGCGCAGTCGCGGGGCAAATAATGTGACAATGAGCCCCAGCATAATGCAGCCTAGCCCCGTGAACTGGATTAAATTAATCGTCTCGTTAAGTAATATCGCGCTGCTGCTTAGTCCAAATAATGGTACTAACAAGGCGAAGGGGGCGACTTTCCAAGTTTCATAGCGGCCAAGTAAGGTCCCCCATAAACCATAACCAACAAATGTTGCCAAATAGGCAAGATAAATAATAGCGCCAAAAGTTTGTCCATCTAAGGAACTCAACCCTTGTTTTATGGCTTCTGGACCTTCAAAAAGCCATGAACTTAGCATAAAGGGAATAATCGGGATCAGCGCACCCCAACTAATTAGTGACATCATACTGCACGGTTCTTTATCGCTTTTTTGCATAATGGCACGGTTAACAATGTTTCCACAGGCCCAAGAAAGCCCAGCAACAAGGGTAAATATCATTCCGAGTAACGGGATATCGTGTGGGCTGCCGGAGGTCGCACCTTTGGCTAATATCACTAAACCAATAATGGCAATTAACATGCCGATAAAATGATTTTTTTGCAAAGGCTCGTGTAAAATTAACGTGCCTAAAAGTAGAGTGAAAAAGGCTTGTGATTGCAGTACTACGGAAGCAATACCCGCGGGCATTCCCACATTTATGGCACAAAATAGAAAGGCAAATTGGGCGAAGCTGATGGTTAAGCCGTAAATTAATAGCCCTTTAAATGCAATATTAGGCCGTTTGAAAATAAAGATAGCGGGGAATGCGACTAATAAAAAACGCAATGCGCCAAGTAATAATGGGAGCAGAGAGTGCACACCGACTTTGATTACCACAAAGTTAACGCCCCAAATAATGACCACACAGAGTGCAAGTAATGTATCTCGAAGGCTCATAATAGATTTCTCTGTTACGTGAAAAAGCTTTTTTGAGTTTCGACTCTACTGCTAAATCAAGGCGTGTGCGATATAAAACCGTAGTTAGTTTAAAAAAGGAGAGTAACTCTATTCATAACCTATCTATTTACTGCGGAATCACCGACTCAATAGACCACAAAAGCACCGAATAAAGCATGTGGAAATGTAGTAATTTAGCGTGAGGATTTTAGCCAGATTGTTGTAGCGCATAGCCTAGTGATGGGGCATGAATATAGGCATGGGCATAGGACAAGAGTATGAATTAAGGCTATGGATCAATAGGTAGGGGGCGCGGCAGAATAATGATTGGCTACAAATAAAAAACCGGAGGGCAGAATTCACTGCGCCCCGGTTTTATATCATAATTCTGTAATTACAATTTAATGCAATACAATGCGATTACAGAGTGAAGACACCAATCACCGCTATCACACTCAGGATGGCAGAAGCCCCGTAAAATACCCATTTAGAGGCAGGAACATGCACTTTGAAATCGTGCAGTGTATGGTGAATACGGTGCATACCACACCAGATTGGCAGTACAACCATCAGTAAGAGGAATATACGGCCAATAAAGCTTTGGCTAAAGCCAAGAATACGCTCATAGCTTAGGGCTTCTGGCGCCACTCCTAATGGAATTAAAAATGCCAGAATAACAATGATTGCAGGTGCAATAATTGCACTCCACATCCCACCAGCACCAAATAATCCCCAGAAAATCGGTTCATCGGAACGTTTAGGCGTTAGATTCATCAGATCCTCCTCGGATTATAATAATGCAATAGCTAAAATGATGATGTTAACCAGTATCGTCAGCGCCCAAAATCCTTTGACAATCGGCTCTTCTGACATCTTTTTATCTTTAACCACAATACACACGGCTTTAGGGGCTAGTTTGAACCAAGTCGAGGTATGTAGCAAAGTGGCTGCCAGAGCAACAATATTAATAATCAGCACGATAGGGTTATGCAGAAAACCGACGAAGCCGTCCCAGCTTTGCGGGCCATCTTTAAGGGCAAAAATACCGAATAACACTAAGATACTGAACCAAACTTGCAGCACAGAGGTACTTTCACGCATGATATAGAAGCGGTAAAAGCCCAGTTTCTGCCACCAATCGGGTTTCATTTCTCTGACATAGGGTTTACGTTTAGTCGTCATTACTTTTCCCCTCCTTATCGTGGCTTCAGCATGGCAATCACAAAGTCTTCCGCACTGGCGGCTTTACCTTGCTGAATAGCGGCTGCAGGGTCGACATGTTTC
Organism: Moellerella wisconsensis; assembly: GCF_022592395.1. Taxonomy (NCBI): domain Bacteria; kingdom Pseudomonadati; phylum Pseudomonadota; class Gammaproteobacteria; order Enterobacterales; family Morganellaceae; genus Moellerella; species Moellerella wisconsensis. Next base: position 450,305 of record NZ_CP093242.1, read on the forward strand.
GGACAGACTTCAGAACAGTAGCCAACGAAAGTACAAGACCAGACACCGTTATCGCCATTTAATAATGGCATACGTTCTTTTTTACCGTGGTCACGGTTGTCTAGATTGTAACGCTCAGCTAAGGTAATTGCTGCCGGGCCAATAAATTCTTTGTTGAGACCAAATTGTGGGCATGCTGCGTAGCATAGGCCACAGTTGATACAACCAGAGAATTGATGGTATTTCGCCATTTGAGCCGGAGTCTGCTTATTTGGGCCTTCTGACACTTTACGATCGTTACCGATGATGTAAGGCTTAATCGCTTCCAAGCTTTCGATGAAATGTGTCATATCGACCACTAAGTCACGTTCAACGGGGAAATTGCCGAGGGCTTCAACGCGCATTCCATTGGGGTAATCACGCAGGAATGTTTTACATGCCAATTTAGGTACGCGGTCAACCATCATGCCGCAAGAACCGCAAATCGCCATACGGCAAGACCAACGATATGAAAGGTCTGGCGCTAAGTTATCTTTAACGTAGCCTAAAGCATCAAGCAGAGATGTCTGCGGATCGTAAGGGACGTCATAAGTCACAAAATGGGGTTCGCTATCCGTTTCAGGATTGTAGCGCATGATCTCCATTTTTAAGTGTTTCATTTCATCCATTAGCCTGCTCCTTATTCGCTTTATCTTGAGCTGCTGCTTCACCACCATAAACACGTTTAGCCGGTACAGATTTAGTGATTTTCACATCACCGTACTCAAGACGAGGTGCGCCTTCTGGGTTATGGAACGCCAGAGTATGTTTGAGGAAGTTAATATCATCGCGCTCGGTACAACCTTCATCAAGACGTTGATGAGCACCCCGAGATTCTTTACGGTTGAACGCAGAGTGCGCCATACATTCAGCGACATCTAAACCGAAACCTAACTCAATGGTATACAGCAGGTCAGTATTAAATACGCTGCTATGATCGCTGATTTCAACGTGTTTAAAGCGTTCTTTTAACTCAGCAATTTTATCAATGGTTTTTTGCATCAGTTCAGGCGTACGATAAATACCACAGCCTTCTTCCATTGTCATACCCAGTTCATCGCGGATTTTCGACCAGCTTTCTGTTCCTTTTTGGTTCTTCAGCTGCTCTAATTTTTCTTCGATTTCACGGGTACGCGCTTCGATAGCATTAGCATTGGCTGGCGTAGCTTCTGCGGCATGTTTTGCAGCTTGCTCACCGGCTAAACGACCAAATACGACTAGCTCAGCTAACGAGTTAGAACCTAAACGGTTAGCACCATGCAAGCCAACAGATGAACATTCGCCCACCGCAAATAAACCTTTAATTCGCGTTTCACAGTGATTATCGGTTTCGATACCGCCCATGGTGTAGTGCGCTGTTGGGCGAACTGGAATTGGGTCAGTCACAGGATCGACACCGACATAGGCTTTAGCCAGTTCACAAATGAACGGCAGACGCTCATGCAGTTTTTCGGCACCGAGATGGCGTAAATCCAGATAAACTACATCGCCACGCGGGGTACTGATTGTCCGGCCTGCACGCCACTCATGCCAGAAAGCTTGAGAAACTTTATCGCGCGGGCCTAATTCCATATATTTATTTTCTGGTTTGCCCAATGGGGTTTCTGGGCCCATACCGTAATCTTGCAGATAACGATAGCCATCTTTATTGACCAGAATACCGCCTTCACCACGGCAACCTTCAGTCATCAAGATACCAGAACCCGGTAAACCGGTTGGATGGTATTGAACAAATTCCATATCACGCAGTGGTACGCCATGGCGGAAGGCCATACCCATACCATCACCAGTCACAATACCGCCGTTAGTGTTATAACGATAAACACGGCCTGCACCACCGGTTGCCATAATCACAGCATTCGCCCGGATTTGAACTTTGGTGCCTTCCATCATGTTTAGCGCAACTAAACCACGAACTTGACCTTCATCGACGATGATATCGAGCACGAAATGCTCATCAAAACGTTGAATTTGAGGATATTTTAGTGAGGTTTGATACAGTGTATGCAGCATGTGGAAGCCAGTTTTATCAGCAGCAAACCATGTGCGTTCAATTTTCATTCCGCCGAAACGGCGAACGTTAACTGAACCATCTGGTTTACGGCTCCACGGGCATCCCCATTGTTCTAACTGAGTCATTTCTTGAGGGCAGTGCTCGACAAAATATTCGACAACATCTTGTTCACACAGCCAGTCACCGCCAGAAACGGTGTCATTGAAATGATAGTCATAGGAGTCATGAGCCTGAGTTACTGCGGCTGATCCCCCCTCTGCGGCCACGGTATGGCTACGCATAGGGTAAACTTTTGAGATCAGAGCAATCTTCATATTGGGATTTGCTTCCGCGGCAGCAATAGCTGCCCGTAAACCAGCGCCCCCGGCCCCGATAATAGCTAGATCGGCATTAAAGGTTTGCACTGCGCTTCTCCATTGTTCAAGTGTAAATTAATAAATTCTGTTAATTACTTTCTGAGGTTAGCTATCAAAACTCTGAATGCTTAAGCCCATTCATGTATAAGTGTCATTTTTATAAGTATTAATAATATGATAGCTAACTTCCATGAATCATTGTATGAATTATAGCGAAATGTCTGACAGATAAATTTGATATAGAGAGGGGTTTTTGCCGATTTTGCTGAGAAAGTGTGATCTAATGCAGGTTTTCATAAATTGTTTTTAACGGTTTTCATTTTTAGTTTGATCTAAAATATAAAAGAAATATCAATAAATTATACTAATTTTTCACCATAATATCGCAAATGACCAATAAAAACTCAGGCTTATGTTTTAGTTAGGGAAAAAACCGCGCTATTTATCGATATTAGCTAATCTGGTTAATTTGTATTTTATATATATAAATAATGACTATTATTATTTTTAATTTATCGATTCTGAGCGAAGTTAACTAAGTAGTAAATTGAATAATATTACCGAATCAAAACTTGATAACATAAATTTCACACCGTATAAGAAAATATAATCATTCCCACTCTCATTTGGCTGGTTTAAACTCTAGAGAGTGACGTGCCAAGGCGATTAATCGCGCTTTCAGCTGCGAATACGTTGTGTGTTTGCGGTGAGATGAGTAAACTGCACGCTTTGTTTTATTTTGGAGTCATTCGAATGAATGAAATAGCGAACTGGCAGCCTAGCGCACCCATCGCTAACCTGTTGCAGCGGGCGAAGATTATTGCTGAAATTAGACGTTTCTTTTCAGAGCGTTGTGTACTGGAAGTCGATACACCGGCGATGAGTCAGGCAACGGTGACGGATATTCATCTGGTGCCTTTTGAGACGCAATTTGTAGGGCCCGGAGCTGCCGACGGTATCAAACTCTATCTGATGACCAGCCCTGAATATCACATGAAGCGCTTACTTGCTGCGGGCAGTGGACCTATTTATCAAATGAGTCGCAGTTTCAGAAATGAAGAATCTGGGCGTTATCATAATCCAGAGTTTACAATGCTGGAATGGTATCGACCACATTATGATATGTACCGCTTGATCAATGAAGTTGATGATTTATTGCAACAAGTTCTGGATTGTGAAAGTGCGGAGTTGCTTTCATATCAGCAAGCATTTTTGCGGTATTTAAATATTGATCCATTATCGGCGGAAAAAAGCGAATTATGCAGTGTTGCTGCACGTTTAGATCTAAGTAATGTGGCTGATAACGAAGAAGATCGCGACATCTTATTACAGTTATTGTTCACGGAGGGAGTTGAGCCACATATTGGGAAAGAAAAACCGGCGGTGGTTTATCATTTTCCTGCCTCACAAGCATCATTAGCTGAAATTAGTACTGAAGATCACCGAGTGGCTGAACGCTTTGAAGTTTACTTCAAAGGGATTGAGCTGGCGAATGGCTTCCGTGAATTGACTGATGCTACAGAACAGCGTCAGCGATTTGAGCAGGATAATCGTCGCCGACAGGCATTAGGATTACCTATTCAGCCGATTGACGAGCACTTATTATCGGCATTAGAGCATGGATTACCTGAATGTTCTGGCGTGGCTTTAGGGGTTGACCGCATAATTATGTTGGCACTTAATGCGCAAAAAATTCAAGATGTGATGGCTTTCCCTGTGACTATCGCATAATCGCTGCTATCAGATAAATTACAGCTTCCAGCAATGTTATTTAATTGTGGAAGCTGTTTTTTTATCTAATATTTAGCGGTTGATGTTCTTGGCAATGTGAGATTTATTTTTGCTGTTTTAAGAACTCGACGCCTAAATCTGGGAAATCAGTAAATGCACCATCAACATTGGCAGTATTATAAATGATTTCATACAGTTGATTGCCATCTTTAGCGTATTTAGGCAATTTATCTACACGAATAGTATAAGGATGAACTGCCATTTTATTCGCGTGCGCATCCTGTACCATACCGGTTAACTGGATATTATTAGGGGTTGAATTTTCATTAAATAGCATATGATAATCTGGGCCAATACCATCGGCATATTTAGCTACTTCTTTCATGGAATCTGGCTCAAACATCCAATCATAGCTGTAATTTACCCAACTACCGTCCGGTTTCTGTTCTTGAGTTTCATTCCAGTCAGTATAAGCAATCAATTGAATTAATTTCAGATCCATGCCCAGTTTGGGTTGCAGGGTATTTTTAATTCGTTTTAATTCATTGGCATCGAAACATTGCAGATACACATTGGCATCTTTGGTGGTATATCCATAGTCTTTTAATACTTCAAGTGTGCGGGTTGAAATATCTTTGCCTTCTTGCTGGTGGAACCACGGCGATTTAATTTCAGGATAAATACCGATGTTTTTGCCTGTCGATTTATTCAGACCTTGGATAAACTCAATTTCTTCTTGGAAGGTATGCACGCGAAAATCAGACGTACCCATCGGGAAGCGGTTTGGATAGCTTTGGACTTTTTTACCGTCAACAATATCAAAACCTTCGGTAAATTTAAGTGATTTAATTTCATCTAACGTGAAATCAATCGCATAATAACGACCATCAGCGCGAGCGCGATCAGGAAAACGGTCAGCGACATCTGTTACGCGATCGAGATAATGATCATGCAAAACAACCAGCTGATTATCTTTGGTCATCACCAAATCTTGTTCTAAAAAATCAGCACCTTGAGCATAAGCCATAGCTTTTGCTGGTAACGTATGTTCCGGCAAATAACCACTTGCTCCCCGATGCGCGATAACTACTTTAGAATTTGTTTGTGCAATTGCTGATACAGACATAACTAACACCATACTTGCCATTAAGGTTTTTAAAGTGAATGTCATCAGTATATTCCTTTGCCAATATTTATACCCGTCATACTTCAAGTCACTGTATTATTGGTTTGAGTCACTCAAGATATAAAAGGGTAGATAAAAAAAGGGCTACAGTATTTAAAATATGTAGCCCAGAAGATTAATCATTAATTATGACTGATGAATGACAATCGTCATTATTGTTGATTAGCTAATTCGCGTTTATGTTTAATTTCGCTCAACATAACGATAAATAGTAACACTACAGCCAGGGCACTACCGCCTATCATGACGGCGAAACCACCATCCCAACCGAAGTAGTCAACGGTGTAACCGACAATCGCACTGGCGGCTACCGAGCCACCGAGATAACCGAACAGTCCGGTAAATCCAGCTGCGGTACCGGCTGCTTTTTTCGGTGCAAGTTCAAGAGCATGCAGGCCGATAAGCATCACCGGGCCGTAAATTAAGAAACCGATAATTAACATACAAGCCATATCGATACTTGGGTTACCCGGAGGGTTCATCCAGAATACGACAGTGGCGATAGTAACCAGAATCATGAAGAATACGCCAGTTGCACCACGGTTACCGCGGAACACTTTATCCGACATCCAACCACACAATAAGGTGCCAGGAATACCCGCATATTCATACATGAAATATGCCCATGAAGATTTATCCATGGTGAAATCTTTAACTTCACGCAGGTAGGTCGGAGACCAGTCAAGAACACCATAACGCAGCAGGTAAACAAAGACGTTAGCAATTGCAATCATCCATAACAGTTTGTTAGGGAAGACGTATTTCATGAAGATTTCTTTTGCTGTTAGTTCTTCTTCATCAGTTTCTTTATAGTCAGGTGGGTAGTCATTTTTGTACTCTTCGATAGGAGGTAAACCACAAGATTGTGGGGTATCTCTCATCAGAGCGAAGGCAATAATAGCGATTAAGATGGCACCGAAAGCTGGCATATACAGTGCTGCTTTCCAGTCATTAAACCATGCCATACCAAGAATGAATAACAGAGGCGGAATACCGCCACCAACGTTATGGGCACAGTTCCAAATGGAGACAATCCCACCACGTTCTTTCTGGGACCACCAGTGAACCATAGTTCGTCCGCAAGGCGGCCAACCCATACCTTGGAACCAGCCACAGAAGAATAGCAGAACGAACATTACCATAATGCTCGATGTCGCCCAGGGAACAAAGCCCATGATCAACATGACAAACGCGGCTAATATTAAACCAGCAGGTAGGAAGTAGCGTGGATTAGAACGGTCAGAGACCGAGCCCATTATGAATTTGGAAAATCCATAAGCGATAGAAATCCCTGAAAGAGCAAAACCGAGATCACCTTTAGAGAAACCTTGTTCTACAAGGTACGGCATGGCTAATGCAAAGTTTTTTCTGACCAAGTAATAAGCCGCATACCCGAAGAAAATCCCCAAGAAAATCTGCCAACGTAATTTACGATAGACGGGGTCTATCTTATCAGCAGACAGCCTCGGTTTATGAGCTGCCGGTTTAAACATACTTAACATATAAGCCTCCGATGGCATATAGATATTTTTTATTTATCATTATAAAAGCAACGAAAACGAAAATAATTTGAGAGTTTATGTGCGTATTGTTTTCTCTTACCGCGCTAAATAGTAGCCACAATCAAACAATTTATCTGTAATGCACTGCACAAATATAGATTTTCTATATAAGCCGGATAAGGTAATAGCTTTTATGAATATATTGAAATTGTTTTGTTAACAAACATGTGACATTCATCACACATTGGTGTTTTTCACACAAGAGATGATCAAATTCCTGTTCGTTTTTGTTCCTTATCAAACATCGCGCGCATTTTTTGTCTATAGTTAGTACTAAGCTAATAATTATAAAAAATTAGATTATCTTATTAATTAGATTCTCTTACTAATGTGAGGAAATTCGGCATGAATGATCCATCTGTTATAGAAACGGACGTCATTATTATCGGTGGCGGTGCTACTGGTGCAGGTATTGCGCGAGACTGTGCTCGCCGAGGACTCCGTTGTGTGCTACTTGAACGGCATGATATTGCGACCGGCGCGACGGGTCGTAATCATGGTCTATTACATAGTGGCGCACGTTATGCTGTGACAGATAGCGAATCTGCCCGCGAATGTATTGAAGAAAACAAAATACTAAAACGCATCGCCCATCATTGTGTTGAACGTACTGACGGCTTATTTATTACCCTGCCCGAAGATTCATTGGAATATCAGCAACAGTTTATTATCGCTTGCCGTGCAGCGGGGATTGATGCGGACGCCATTGATCCAAGTGAAGCTATTCGTTTGGAGCCTTCGGTTAATCCGTTATTAATAGGCGCGGTAAAAGTGCCAGATGGTACCGTCGATCCTTTCCGTTTAACTGCGGCCAATATGTTAGATGCTAGAGAGCATGGCGCCAAAGTGCTGACTTACCATGAAGTCGTGGGATTATTGCGTGATGGTGACAGAGTGAAAGGCGTCACCGTTTATGACCATAAAAATTCGCGTACTTATAATATACATGCTGAGATTGTAGTAAATGCCGGTGGTATTTGGGGACAGCGGATCGCTGAATATGCGGATTTAAAAATCAAAATGTTCCCGGCCAAAGGGGCATTATTAATTTTAGGTCATCGGCTAAATAATATGGTGATCAACCGTTGTCGTAAGCCGGCGGATGCCGATATTTTAGTGCCTGGCGACACGATTTCATTGATTGGCACTACTTCGACACATATCGATTACGATCAAATCGATAATATGCATGTGACTCCAGAAGAAGTGGATATTTTGATCCGCGAAGGTTCGATGTTATCTCCGGCACTCGCCACCACGCGAATTTTACGTGCTTATGCAGGGGTTCGGCCTTTAGTGGCCAGTGACGATGATCCTTCTGGGCGTAATGTAAGCCGGGGGATTGTGCTGTTAGACCATGCTAAACGTGATGGACTGGAAGGCTTTATAACAATTACCGGCGGTAAATTAATGACTTATCGCCTGATGGCTGAATGGGCGACTGATAAAGTGTGCGAAAAACTCGGACACAGCGCTAAATGTACGACCGCAGAAGCTCCGTTACCGGGATCACAGCACAGCGCCGAACAATCACTGCGTAATGCGATTTCGATACCTGCTCCAATCCGCGGATCGGCGGTTTATCGCCATGGCGATCGTGCTTCCTCGATTTTAACCACTAACCGACTGGATAAAAGTTTGGTGTGTGAGTGTGAGGCAGTAACTGCCGGAGAAGTGCGTTATGCGGTTGATTCTTTAGCGGTTAATAACTTACTCGATTTACGTCGTCGGACACGAGTCGGCATGGGAACGTGCCAAGGTGAATTATGTGCTTGCCGTGCTGCAGGCCTACTTAATCGCTTTAATGTCACGACTCCACATGAAACCGAACAGCAACTGGGACATTTTTTAAATGAACGTTGGAAGGGAGTTCGCCCGATAGCGTGGGGAAATGCTCTGCGTGAAAGTGAATTTACCAGCTGGGTGTATCATGGTTTATGTGGGATGAATCAACAAACTTTGCAGCAACAATCCGTCAATAAGGAGTCCGATAATGAAATTTGATGCAGTCATTATAGGCGGAGGTCTAGCCGGTTTAAGCTGCGGTATCCGTCTCACTGACGCAGGACTTTCTTGTGCGATAGTGAGTGCCGGACAAAATGCGCTGCATTTTTCTTCTGGCTCGTTAGATTTATTAACTCAGTTGCCTGATGGCCGCGGTGTTGAACATCCATTAGATGCGCTGGCAGAGTTAGCGATTCAATCACCCCAACATCCTTATAGTCGTATCGGTAAAGAAAAGGTGAGTGAGCTGGCATTACTGGCAGAGCAACAATTGCAGGCTGCAGGGGTTGAACTTTTTGGTTCAGCGCAACAGAATCACTATCGAATTACACCGCTAGGGCATAAACGCCTGACATGGTTGAGCCCAACACGGGTGCCCGTGGTTAAGTTCGAACAGCCGCTACCGACGGGTAAAATCGCGGTGATCGGCATTGAAGGTTTCTTAGATTTTCAGCCACAAATGGTCGCCGATGTATTGAAAGAACAGGGTGCTGAGGTTGTTTCTCACTATGTTCACTTACCGTTATTAGACCGCTTACGTGAAAATGCCAGTGAATTTCGCGCTATAAATATTGCTCGTTGGTTAGATAGACCTGAAAATATGGCTGAGATAGTCAGTGAACTTTCTCCATTAGTTCAACAGGTTGATAAAATTTTCTTACCCGCTTGCCTTGGTTTAGAGAGCGATCAGGTGATTAGTGATTTAGAAAGCCAATTAGGTAAAACGATTTATCTGCTACCTACCTTACCACCATCATTGTTGGGTATTCGTTTACATGATCATTTACTCAAACAATATCGCCGTCAGGGTGGGATTATCATGCCGGGTGATAAAGTCACCAAAGTTAACTTTGACGGGTCAAAAATCAGTCAACTACATACCCGTAATCATGGCGATATCCCATTAAAAGCGGGCCAATTTGTATTAGCTACTGGCAGTTTTTTTAATAATGGATTAGTGGCAACATTTGATCGTGTTTATGAGCCTTTGATGGAGTTAGATCTCGGTAATATCCCGCCGCGTTCTCAGTGGACTGACGAGCAATTTTTTGCCTCTCAGCCATATATGCGTTTTGGCGTTGAAACTGATATGCAATTACGCGCTAAAAAATATGGCGATGTGATAGACAATCTTTATGTGGCGGGCGCGGTATTAGGCGGTTTTGATCCACTGACAGAAGGATGCGGCGCCGGTGTTTCATTAATTAGTGGTTTATATGCTGCGGAGCAAATAATTTCGGCAATAAATAATGCTAACGCAGCCACAGAACACACAGAGGTAGCACAATGAGTATTCACGATCCTAGCTTTGAAAGCTGCATTAAGTGTACGGTTTGTACCACTTATTGCCCAGTAGCAAAAGTGAATCCACTCTATCCAGGCCCGAAACAAGCCGGCCCAGATGGCGAGCGTCTACGTCTTAAAGATCCGATGCTCTATGATGAAGCGCTAAAATATTGCACTAACTGCAAACGTTGTGAAGTAGCGTGCCCATCCGACGTAAAAATCGGCGATATTATTGCTCGCGCGCGCAATACCTACAGTACGCAAAAACCAAAATTACGCGATGCTATTTTAAGTCATACCGATCTGATGGGATCACTATCGACACCATTTGCTCCTGTGGTGAATACCATCACAGGGATGAAACCGGTTCGTCAGATCCTAGATAAAGCATTAAAAATTGATCATCGTCGTGAATTGCCTAAATATTCATTCGGTACCTTCCGTCGTTGGTATGCGAAACAAGCAGCAGAGCAGAAAAAATTCACCGAGCAAGTGGCGTATTTTCATGGTTGTTTTGTTAACTATAATCATCCTCAATTAGGCAAAGATTTAATTAAAGTTTTCAATGGAATGAATATTGGTGTTCAACTGCTGAAAAGAGAAAAATGCTGTGGCGTGGCATTGATTGCCAATGGTTTTATGAAACAAGCTAAACGCCAAGCCAACGTTAATCTTGAATCATTACAAAAAAGTATTCTTGAAAATCATGTACCTGTGGTAGCAACGTCATCAACCTGTACCTTTACGCTGCGTGATGAATATACTCACGTTTTAGATGTTGATACTTCAGCTATCCGTGATGAGATAGAACTGGCAACGCGTTATATTTATCGATTATTGGAGCAAGGGCGTGAGCTTAAACTCAAACATACGCCGATGAAAGTGGCTTACCACACGCCATGTCATATGGAAAAAATGGGCTGGACATCCTACACCTTAGAGTTGATTAAACGCATTCCCGGTGTTGAATTGATCGTTCTGGATTCTCAATGCTGTGGGATTGCAGGAACTTATGGCTTTAAAAAAGAAAACTATGAGGTTTCTCAAGGCATTGGCGCAGGTTTATTCCGTCAAATTGAAGAGAGCGGCGCTGATGTGGTGATCACCGATTGCGAAACGTGTAAATGGCAAATTGAGATGTCGACCAGTAAAAAATGTGAACACCCTATTACGTTATTAGCTAAAGCACTATAGGAGTGAACAGCCCTATAAAGTTAGATTGTTCTTAGGGCCGATTTTTACGCCGCATCTTATAAATGAAGGGAAATAAAGTTATCTTTATTTCCCTTTTTATTCTGACGATAGCCTATATTTAGGCTGCTAATAATTAACACCGCTACTTAATTCAATTAACCGACGAAGCCGATGATGCAGAGACAATTTGCTGTAGCGTATCCATCATTAGTAACACCGAGGTGGCGCCCGGATCTTGATGGCCAATACTGCGTTCGCCCAAATAGCTGGCTCGGCCTTTGCGGGCTTGCATCGGAACCGTGGCTTCAAGCGCGAGCCGTGCGGCAATGATTGCTTCTTTAATGGCTTGATCTAGTGGCAAATTTTGTGTGGCGGAGATACTCAATGACTCGCTAACAGGCCACCAAACATCGCACATGGTTTTATCGCCGGGTTCTGCTTTACCTCGCGCTGCCACCCCTTCAGTACCTGCGGTGATTATTTCTGCCAAATCAGCCAGTGTGAGATACGGTTTATTTGCGGCAGCTTGGGCGGCTTTGATAAAAAAAGTCCCAAACAGCGGTCCACTTGCTCCACCTACACTTGAGAGCAAGGTCATTCCGGTAGTTTTTAGAATGATAGCAATATTTTTATCGGCAACCGACGGCAGCTTTTCAGCTACTTTTTGAAAACCTCGATGCATATTTAGCCCATGGTCACCGTCACCAATGGCGCGGTCTAACTCGGTCAAATTATCTTGCTCACGGGCAAATATCTCAGCGCATTTGGTCAACCATTGAACTGTCTGTTGAGAGCTTAAATTCATAGAAGATACCTATTTTTATGGACCAGTTAGTTTTATGGACCCGTTAATTTTATGGGCCCGTTAGGATTTGAGAGCTAACGAAGAGTTTAGGACCCATTAAGATTTCCATCTTAGCGCCGGGGTATTTACTGGGCTGTCCCAGAGAGACAGAATGAGTTCATCGACAGTCAGTAAAGTGATTGAAAACCCTTGCATATCTAACGAGGTACAATAGGAACCCACCAAATTTCTTTCGATCGTTAGACCAAACGCGTCACAACATTGAACTAGGCGGCCATACACTGCATACAGTTCAGACAGCGGTGTTGCCCCCAGATTATTAACTAAAGCAATCACCCGATCCCCCGCTTTCAATGGTGATTTAGATTGCTGCTTCTCTACCCATTCGCCGTTAGAGTGATCCCAATGACGGATAACACGCTGATACGCGCTGTTTTCGATCAAAGTACTAAACATTTGATCGACGGTGTCGTTGAGATGCGTAAATGGACGACGCTCGATCCCCGGTTCACCATGAATTCCCACCCCGAACTCCATTTCATTATCCGCGAGGGTAAATGACGGTTTCCCAGCTGCAGGCACGGTACAGGCTTGCAGGGCAATACCTAAGCTATGGCCCTGATTATTCAGCTGGTGGCCTAAGTGCGCAAGTTGATCGAGTGATTTTCCTTGCTCTGCTGCGGCGCCAAGAATTTTTTCTATCAATACGGTATTTGCCACTCCGCGACGACCAGCGGTATATAAGCTGTCTTTTACCGCAACATCGTCATCAACCAGTACAGTAGCAACTTTGATGCCGGCGTCATGCAACAACTCGGTGGCGGTTTCAAAATTCAGCACATCTCCGGTATAGTTTTTTATGATCATCAATACGCCTTCGCCACTGTCGATGGCCATGGCACATTCCAGCATTTGATCGGGCGTTGGAGAGGTAAACATTTCGCCGGGGCAAGCGCCATCTAGCATACCCTGGCCGATATAACCACTGTGCATCGGCTCATGACCGCTACCACCGCCGGATAATAATGCGACTTTACCGCTAATAGGCGCCTCGCTGCGTACGATATACGTTGGGTCAATATTGAGGCGTAACTCGGGATGAGCAAGGAGTAAACCATGGTTAACTTCGGTAATAATATCTTCAACACGATTAATCAGTTTCTTCATATTTGCGGCTCCAGATGAGGCTTAAATCAGACGGACAATAGGTGATAGAACCTTTCATTTAACGCGCCCAGTGAAACAGCTGATTTAAAAACAGTGATTAAGTGAGATTGATTGATAAATTAACCTAAAAAAACGATTAATTAGACCATCAATAAAGGCGATAGAACCATATAAAATAAGGGCGTTGTTATGACACTACACTAACATGCCGGTAAATTTTATAATGAAAGCAAGCCAGAAAATGAGATATTGATCGAGATGTTTTTAGCGGGAATGTTAGCGATAAAAAAAGCCCTTGCACGGGATTGCAAGGGCGAAAAATTAGCGGAGTTCAGCGTAATTTTTTGGGCGATGATTGGCGAAAAAATATTTCATTAGCACGTTCAGTAGTACACCGTAAGCAGGCAAGAAAAATAGCATGCAGATGAACAACTTAAACGTATAATCGACCAATGAAATTTCAATCCAATTGGCGGCCATAAAGGCATCAGTACTACGATAAAAGGCAATAAAGAAGAAGGCGATGGTGTCGACTAAATTACCGAAGAACATCGCTGCCGCTGGGGCGACCCACCAACGACTATTTTGGCGCAGGCGATTAAATACACTGACATCTAGAATCTGGCCTAAAACGTAAGCCATAAAGCTTGCGGTCGCAATACGCGCGACAAACAGATTAAATTCACCAAGTGCATTTATCCCTTGCCATTCTCCTTGGAAGAACAGTGCTGAAATAACGTAAGAAATTAGCAGAGCAGGCAGCATGACCGAGGTTATTATCCTCCGCGCTAAAGGCGCGCCATAAATACGCACCGTCAAATCAGTCGCTAAGAAAATAAACGGAAAGGTAAATGCGCCCCAAGTGGTATGGAAGCCAAAAATACTCATTGGCAGCTGAACCAAATAGTTGCTAGAAGTAATGATTAAAATATGAAATAAAGATAGCCAAATTAGAGCAGTGGCTCGCTGCTGCGGTGTTAAATCAAACATATTGTACCTTTTTAGTTTTATGGGGTGAGGGAACCCATGACATCAACGTCAGTATCACTAACACTATAAATTATATCTTATATTGTACAGAATATAATCCACTAATAGCGACAGCAATAATCCACGCTGAGCCTCAGAGGGCGGGATGATACTCGTGTTGCGCAACAAAAGCAAAACAGTTCATCTCGTTTAGTGCCAATTTATTATATAATCGATAAATCGATTGAATTTAGAGTCTTTATATTTATGTCTACTATTTTTGAACACGCAACTAAAAGCTTAGATACCTTAGGGTTACGCTGCCCAGAGCCGGTGATGTTAGTGCGTAAAACCGTGCGCAACATGCAAGATGGTGACACCCTATTGATTATTGCTGATGATCCGGCAACTACCCGTGATATTCCCGGCTTTTGCCGTTTTATGGAGCATGAGTTACTGGCGGCTGAAACTGAAACTGCGCCTTATCGTTATCTGCTGCGTAAAAAAGCCAATGGATTGTAATGACTACCTTTAATCATCTGCAACAAAATCAGCCATAAACTAGCAATAAAAAAGAAGCACCTAACGATGCTTCTTTGGGTGATTTTCCGTTATTACTGTAGGTGTTTTTAAGGTGTTTTTAAGGTATAGCTCCCACACTTAGCGTTAGATTTATTTTTGCTGACGCTGAGGCAGCTTAACTCGCAACAACCTAATCGCATTGGCAGTGACTAACGCGGTAGCGCCGGAATCGGCTAATACCGCAACCCACAGCCCAGTGATCCCCAGTAAACTGGTAACTAAAAATACGGCTTTTAGCCCCAAGGCGATGGTGATATTTTCACGAATAATTTTGCGTGTCGCACGTGAGAGCGCAATAATTTCTGCCAACCCAGTGAGTCGATTATGGGTTAGCGCTGCATCCGCGGTTTCTAAAGCGACGTCTGTTCCGCTACCCATGGCTACGCCGATACTGGCGGCTTTCATCGCTGGTGCATCATTGATGCCATCACCCACCATCATAGTGCGATGCTGTATATTTAACTCAATTACAGCTTGGACTTTATCTTCTGGCAATAACCCAGCGCGAAAATCCATGCCTACTTGGCCTGCAATTGCGGCCGCAGCTCGCGGGTTATCACCGGTTAACATCACTGCATTAACATTCATACTTTTCAGCATGTTAATTGCATCGATAGCATCAGTACGCAAGGTATCTTGCAGCGCTATCACGCCAACCATTTGCCCGCCTACCAACGTGACTACCACGGTTTTACCTTCCGCTTCTAGGGTCTCTATTTGTTGCTGCCAGTGATTATCCAATGGCATATCGAGACGGCTAGGCGCGCTAACTAAAATATGCTGATTATTGAGATAGCCTTCAACACCTTTGCCGGCTAATGCTTTACGTTTTTCAGCTTCGATGACTGGCTGATTTAATACAGCGGCATAATCAATAATCGCTTTAGCTAAAGGATGATGAGAACCGACTTCAACCGCGGCAGTATATGCGATCAATTGCTGAGTGCTTACGCCGTCAATGGACAGCGCATCGGTCACTTGTGGCTTGCCTTGCGTTAGGGTACCGGTTTTATCTAGCGCGACGGTAGTTACTGTACCTAATTGTTCCAGCGCCGCGCCGCCTTTAATTAATGCGCCTCGACGCGTTGCCGTAGCCAATGCTGAAGTAATCGCTGCCGGTGTTGAGATAACCAAGGCACATGGACAACCAATTAATAGCAAAGTTAATCCACGATAAATCCAAGTATCCCATAGCGCGCCGAAAAACAGGGGCGGAACAACAATAACTAGCGCAGAGAACAGCATAATAATAGGCGTATAAATGCGGCTGAACTGGTCAATAAAGCGCTCAATCGGGGCGCGACGTTCTTCGGCCTCTTCTATTAATAGCAGAATACGATCAATCGCATTTTTACCTGGCTCAGAAACCACTTTCATTCGCACGGCACGGTCGACGGATAAACAGCCAGCCGCTACTTTTTCTCCCACATTGCGCTCAACAGGTACTGATTCTCCGGTTAACGCGCTTTCATCAAAACTGGCAAAGTCACTCATTAACTCAGCATCGGTAGGCAATCTTCCGCCAGGCGCAATTTCAATAATGTCGCCAGGACGTAATTGTGCTACAGCGATAGAGGTTTTTTGACCGTCTTTGATTAATACTGCATCTTCGGGGACGAGTGCCATCAGAGCACTTACTCCGCGTCGTGCGCGACCCGCCGAGTAAGACTCCAACATTTCTCCCAGCATAAACAGCAGAATAACCATCGCGGCTTCTTCGGTAGCTTGAATAAATAGCGCGCCAATCGCGGCCACCGACATTAATGTTTCTATGCTAAAAGGTGAGCCGGTACGAATTAAACGTAAAGATTTACGCGCTATGGGGAACACGCCAAATAGCGTAGTAGCAATAAAAGCATAGCGACCCATTGTAGGATTAACTAACTCAATGCCCCAGCTGAGCGCCATCAAAATCGCCAGTATAATGACAGGCTTGGCTTCGCGGATTAAACTGTGTCGCGGTGCTTGCGCGTGACTGGCACCCTCATCGGCTGGAAATAGCTCATAACCGGCTTGTTGGACTATATTGGCGACGTCACCACGAATATCGGTATCGGCATCAACCACTAATTTCTCGGTGGCAAACAACACTTTAGCTTGTTTTATCTGTGGTATTTGCGCCACAGCAGTTTCGATTTTCCGCGCGCAGCTTGGGCAATCCATTCCTCGAATAATCCAACTATATCGCTGTTCGCCACGTTGTGTCGGTGCCACTGTCTCTGCTATTTGTGGCTCAGTACTACAGCATGTGCCGTGTTGATGATTATGATTTGCGTGCTGATGTTGCTCTTCATCGCTATCTTCGCACTGAGATTGATGATTTTCTGAATGTGTATGTGAGCCATCACTTACTTTTTTAGGTGTATCAGAGCAAGTGCTGCTAGAGCAGCAAGTACTGGCATGTGTATGCGTAACTTGATTTTTTTCATTGTGTGAGTGCATAGACACCCCCTTTTTTATATAGACTGCTGAAGAATTAAGCCAAGTCTACACGTTGGAGTTAACTCTAGAGTCAAATAAAAACGGGGCCAGTTGATAAAAAATCTTATTTGCTAACATCATCATCAACTGGCTAAGGTACAATTTGTAGGTGTAGGATTACAGGTATAGGGAACGAATAATTAAAAATTGTCCGAGGAAATAGAGGGTTGCAACGATAGCTTTGGAGGCTTTGAACGGATATCTAAAGCGAGCAATTAGCCAAATACAATTAGACAAAAACAGTAAACAAGCGCCTACCATAATCGAGAAATTAACTTCGCGAGCTAGCCCAAAGTATTGATCTCCAGCTACCCAGACCATGATCATCGACATAATTAATAGCGCAAAAACCGGCGCTTGTAATGTTTCGAGTTTAGTCCAAATAATCAGCAACGTGACGAGTGTCAGCACAATGGGAACAGGAAGCCAAGGAAGATAAAGACTAAAATTCATTTGTAGCCCAAAACTAATGGCATACAGAAGATAACTGATAAATATTAAAGCAATAGATGCAAGTAAGCGCTCACCTGGTAGAATGCGTAGCATATCGCCAAGTAACGAAGCCAGCAGTCCAGCCAAGACTAAGTAACCAGAAATAGTGATAAATTCTGCATTCCATCCCCAAGCAAGTAGCAGCAGCAAAGTTACGGGCCTAAATAACCAGCGTTGCCAATCTGGGCCTCGGTACGCGGCATCGACATATAACCAACCAGAGAAAAGTACAGCAAGGAATGGCCAACTGATCATAAACAGGTCCTTATTATCTGTGGGTTTCAAGGTGATAAAGTATATCTGTCATGCCTTAATTGTAGATTTGGATTACATTTCTACAATACGAATTATTTAGGCTACAAATATTTCATTTTTAATAAATTAAGATAAATTATACCCTAAATCCATTGGACTAGGCTCAGACATTCTTATTTATTAGTTAATGTTGTTATATCAACCAATGAATTATTGCGATAGCTATAATTATCTGAGTTATAGAATAAAACGATTGAGAACAATTCTATTATGAACAAACCGTATTTATTAATTATCGTGCTGGTGGTAATTGGCCTATTGGCGACCAAACGATTTTTTGATCAGCGTCGGCAGAATGAAATCAATGATAATTCTACACAAATTAGCTATTTAGTTACGGTGGAAGATAAAAAAGATTATCCCTATCCAAACATGCGCTCACGCGAGCGTGATGTTGTTTCGCCAGAAACTTTCCGCTATGAAGTTTATTTTAAACCTTTGAATGCAGGGATAACGTCAGAAGATAAGCCATTGAAAATTATTCTCAAAGACGAACAAGCGTACCGTGCAATTAATAAAGGCAGCCGGGGCCGACTTTATTTGCAAGGAACTCGCTTTATTCGCTTTGAGCCTGAAAATTAATTAGATTAGTAAACACTTACTTTATAACATGGGTTATTCTATTTTTTTGGACTTAGCTGCCAGCTGTTGCTGCTGTTTCTTTTGAATAACCAGTAATTCAAATACGCCAAACAAAAAAATCCGTAATTGGAGCCAACCAGACAGTTTTTGTTGTTTGGATAAGGTGGATTTCATAAATAAAGTTTGCAAGGCGTGCATAAAAATCATAAATATCATGGCGATATCCATAAAATATTTAAGGGGTTTAGGAAACGGGTGGACTAAATTAAAGATCATAAATCCCCACACACACAGCATTAATATACGGCCGATATTAATTAACATACGGATCTCCGTTAGTTAGATTGACGAATAAATAGACGATAAGCCACTTGCCCAGCAATTTTTTCACGGTGCAATTGCCAGTTGATAGGAATATCCGTCAGCGCTGTGCCTACTTCAGATTCCACATAAACCCAGCATTCATCTGCTAACCATTGATTACTTTCTAATAACTGGATGGTATTTGCTAATAAGCCTTTATGAAAGGGGGGATCAAGAAACACAACATCAAAAGGAGTTCCGCTATTGGCTAAATAAGTTAAAGTATTGGCGTTAATCACTTGAGCATTGTGTATTTTTAATTGCGCTAAATTTTCGCTCAATTGGCGAGCATTATGCTTATCAAGCTCAATTAACGTTGCTGATGCTGCGTAACGAGATAGAGCCTCGATCCCTAATGCGCCACTGCCAGCAAAACAGTCTAGACAATTTGCATCGCGGATCACCGGCATCAGCCAGTTGAATAAGGTTTCTCTCACCCTATCTGTGGTTGGACGTAAGCCCTCACTATCACGAACAGGCAATTTACGCCCTCGCCATTGCCCGCCAATGATGCGGATTTGTCCCATTGATACCGGTTTAGGTTTTTTTGCCATAATAATACTTATTGATAAAAAGAAGTTGCTAGGAAAGATAATGCGACTGAAAGACGGTGTTTCGGCCAATTTTCTTGTTTTTAACCAAAAATCTGAGATTAAATTTACCGTAATTGCATCTCAGATATGTGTTGCATCGCGATGAAATGATAGACTGCATCTAATTTTATTGCGATTTAATATTTTATACTCAAAATAATGCAAGTTACAGCAAACCAGTCAGCGAGGATATGTCGATTATCATACACTTCAGTAAGTTGTATGGCTATGAATTCGGCAGATGATGACGTTAGTCGGGATGTAATTTGACAAGCTCAATGTTGATGAGCAAGTTGATGAGTGTAAGCGCCGTGTTTTTATTGTGAGGAGCGTAGTGCCAGATGGCTAAAGAAAAGAAAAAAGGTTTTTTTTCCTGGTTAGGGTTCGGTCGTAAAGACGAGAAGCAACAGCCAGAAGAAGAATTACAACCAGAACAGCAAGGCGCTGAGGAACAACAGGCCGCAGAAGAAGCAGCACAGCAAGCCGCCGAACAAAAAGCAGCGGCAGAACAAGCAGAACGCCAACGATTAGCCGCCGAAGCAGAAGCCGCTAAAAAACTGGCTGATGAGCAAGCGGCTGCCCAGAAATTGGCAGAGCAGCAAGCCGCCGAGCAAAAAGCGGCGGCAGAAAAGGCCGCGGCAGAAGAAGCAGAACGCCAACGATTAGCCGCCGAAGCAGAAGCCGCTCAAAAACGGGCTGATGAGCAAGCGGCTGCCCAGAAATTGGCAGAGCAGCAATTAGCAGAACAGCAAGCCGCCGAGCAAAAAGAGGCGGCAGAAAAGGCTGCAGCAGAAGAAGCAGAACGTCAACGATTAGCCGCCGAAGCAGAAGCCGCTCAAAAACGGGCTGATGAGCAAGCGGCTGCCCAGAAATTGGCAGAGCAGCAAGCCGCTGAGCAAAAAGCGGCGGCAGAAAAGGCCGCAGCAGAAGAAGCAGAACGTCAACGATTAGCCGCCGAAGCAGAAGCCGCCCAAAAACGGGCTGATGAGCAAGCGGCTGCCCAGAAATTGGCAGAGCAGCAAGCCGCCGAGCAAAAAGCGGCGGCAGAAAAGGCTGCAGCAGAAGAAGCAGAACGCCAACGATTAGCCGCCGAAGCTGA
This sequence comes from Moellerella wisconsensis, assembly GCF_022592395.1. Lineage (NCBI taxonomy): Bacteria > Pseudomonadati > Pseudomonadota > Gammaproteobacteria > Enterobacterales > Morganellaceae > Moellerella > Moellerella wisconsensis. The sequence goes on from NZ_CP093242.1 coordinate 471,105, forward strand.
AGCCGCTCAAAAACGGGCTGATGAGCAAGCTGCTGCCCAGCAATTGGCAGAGCAGCAATTAGCAGAACAGCAAGCCGCCGAGCAAAAAGCGGCGGCAGAAAAGGCCGCGGCAGAACAAGCAGAACGTCAACGATTAGCCGCCGAAGCAGAAGCTGCTCAAAAACGGGCTGATGAGCAAGCGGCTGCCCAGAAATTGGCAGAGCAGCAAGCGGCCGAGCAAAAAGCGGCGGCAGAAAAGGCCGCGGCAGAAGAAGCAGAACGCCAACGATTAGCCGCCGAAGCAGAAGCCGCTCAAAAACGGGCTGATGAGCAAGCTGCTGCCCAGCAATTGGCAGAGCAGCAATTAGCAGAACAGCAAGCCGCCGAGCAAAAAGAGGCGGCAGAAAAGGCTGCAGCAGAAGAAGCAGAACGTCAACGATTAGCCGCCGAAGCAGAAGCCGCTCAAAAACGGGCTGATGAGCAAGCGGCTGCCCAGAAATTGGCAGAGCAGCAAGCCGCTGAGCAAAAAGCGGCGGCAGAAAAGGCCGCAGCAGAAGAAGCAGAACGTCAACGATTAGCCGCCGAAGCAGAAGCCGCCCAAAAACGGGCTGATGAGCAAGCGGCTGCCCAGAAATTGGCAGAGCAGCAAGCCGCCGAGCAAAAAGCGGCGGCAGAAAAGGCTGCAGCAGAAGAAGCAGAACGCCAACGATTAGCCGCCGAAGCTGAAGCCGCTCAAAAACGGGCTGATGAGCAAGCTGCTGCCCAGCAATTGGCAGAGCAGCAATTAGCAGAACAGCAAGCCGCCGAGCAAAAAGCGGCGGCAGAAAAGGCCGCGGCAGAACAAGCCGAACGTCAACGATTAGCTGCCGAAGCTGAAGCCGCTCAAAAACGGGCTGATGAGCAAGCTGCTGCCCAGAAATTGGCAGAGCAGCAAGCCGCCGAACAAAAAGCGGCGGCAGAAAAGGCTGCAGCAGAAGAAGCAGAACGTCAACGATTAGCGGCCGAAGCTGAAGCCGCTCAAAAACGGGCTGATGAGCAAGCGGCTGCCCAGAAATTGGCAGAACAGCAAGCCGCCGAGCAAAAAGCGGCGGCAGAAAAGGCCGCAGCAGAACAAGCAGAACGCCAACGATTAGCCGCCGAAGCAGAAGCCGCTCAAAAACTGGCTGATGAGCAAGCCGCTGCCCAGCAATTGGCAGAACAGCAATTAGCAGAACAGCAAGCTGCCGAACAAAAAGCGGCGGCAGAAAAGGCCGCAGCAGAACAAGCAGAACGTCAACGGTTAGCCGCCGAAGCAGAAGCCGCTCAAAAACGGGCTGATGAGCAAGCGGCTGCCCAGCAATTAGCAGAACAGCAAGCCGCCGAGCAAAAAGCGGCGGCAGAAGAAGAGCAACAGCGTTTAGCGTTAGCTCAAGCAGAAGCTGAAACTAAAACCAATAATACAGAGCAAGAAAAACCGAAAAAAGAAGGCTTTTTTGCTCGATTAAAGAAAGGATTATTAAAAACTCGACAAAATTTAGGGTCGGGCTTCTTTAGTTTATTCAAAGGTAAAAAAATAGATGATGATCTATTTGAAGAACTTGAAGAACAGTTGCTAATTGCCGATGTTGGTGTAGATACCACGCGAAAAATTATTAATAGCTTGGTGGCACATGCGAGCCGCAAAGAATTAAAAGATGCCGAAGCACTCTACAGTAAGCTGCGTGAGGAAATGTCTGATATTTTATCGACAGTTGATAAGCCTCTGGTTATTGAAGGGAAAAAACCCTATGTTATCCTGATGGTTGGCGTCAATGGTGTGGGTAAAACCACCACTATTGGGAAATTGGCGCGTCAATATCAGTCTGAAGGTAAATCGGTGATGTTAGCGGCAGGTGATACTTTCCGCGCAGCAGCGGTTGAACAGCTGCAAGTTTGGGGTGAACGGAATAATATACCCGTGGTGGCACAGCATACTGGCGCCGATCCAGCTTCGGTTATTTTTGATGCAATTCAGTCAGCCCAAGCAAAAGGTATCGATATCTTGATTGCGGATACCGCAGGCCGCTTACAAAATAAAGCCCATTTGATGGAAGAATTGAAAAAAATTGTGCGTGTAATGAGAAAGTTAGACGTCGAAGCTCCGCACGAAATTATGCTAACGTTGGATGCCAGTACCGGCCAAAATGCAGTTAATCAAGCAAAACTGTTCGATGAAGCTGTAGGTTTGACTGGGATTACATTGACCAAATTAGATGGCACCGCTAAAGGTGGGGTGATCTTCGCTATTGCCGACCAAATGAGTATTCCGATCCGTTATATTGGCGTCGGTGAAGGCATTGAAGATTTACGTCCATTTAAGTCAGAAGACTTTATCGAGGCGTTATTTGCCCGAGAGGATTAATAATAAATGATTCGCTTTGAACATGTCAGTAAAGCTTATCGAGGCGGCCGTCAGGCGTTGCAGGGCGTAGATTTTCATTTGCGCCCTGGTGAAATGTCTTTTTTGACGGGGCACTCGGGAGCCGGTAAAAGTACACTGCTAAAATTAATTTGTGGTATAGAACGCCCGAGCGATGGCCATATTTGGTTTGATGGCCATGATATTAGTCGACTAAAAAATAGTGAAGTGCCTTTTTTACGTCGACAAATAGGCATGATCTTTCAAGATCATCATTTATTATTTGATCGTTCGGTGTATGACAACGTCGCGATGCCATTAATTATTTCAGGCGCCAGTACCGAAGATATTCGTCGCCGTGTTTCTGCGGCGTTAGATAAAGTTGGCTTACTGGATAAAGCGAAAAATTTACCGATACAATTATCGGGCGGTGAACAACAGCGCGTAGGTATTGCCCGCGCAGTCGTTAATAAACCTACCGTATTATTAGCCGATGAACCGACCGGTAACTTAGATGGTGAGTTATCCGAAGGTATTATGCGTTTATTTGAAGAGTTTAATCGTGTTGGTGTCACCGTATTGATGGCAACTCATGACGTACAACTGATCGAACGCCGTAATTACCGTATTCTGACATTAGGTGGTGGAAGAATGGTTGGGGGGCAAAATGGCTAAAAATGTTCGCAAGGCAAGACCCGAGCGTAAAATTCAGTCGAAAAGTAAAGCACTGAAAGGTGGTTGGCGCGAACAGTGGCGTTATGCTTGGTTAAATACCTTGGCAGATATGATGCGCCAACCGCTAGCCAGTTTTTTAACTGTAATGGTTATCGCGATTTCACTGACGTTACCGAGTCTATGTTTTATTGTTTGGAAAAACGTTTCTCAAGCCGCAGATCAATGGTATCCGACACCACAGTTGACGGTTTATCTCGATAAATCTTTAGATGAACAAGGTGGCGAGAATGTCGTTCAGCAACTAAATGCATTAGAAGGTGTTGATAAGGTTAATTATTTATCCCGCGATCAGGCAATGAGCGAGTTCCGTAGTTGGTCTGGTTTTAGCACGGCATTAGATATGCTGGAAGAAAATCCATTACCTGCGGTTGCTATTATCACTCCTAAAATTGATTTTCAGAGTTCAGATGTGTTGCTAACCCTGAGAGACAGAGTTAGCCAAGTTGCTGGGATTGAAGAAGTTAAAATGGATGATAGTTGGTTTGCTCGATTAGCCGCATTGACTGGATTAGTCGGGCAGATAGCGGCAGTTATTGGTATTTTGATGGTAGTGGCATTATTTTTGGTAATAGGTAATAGCGTTCGCCTGAATATATTTGCTCGTCGCGATACCATTAATGTGATGAAATTAATTGGTGCGACGGACGGTTTTATTATGCGCCCATTTTTAAATGGTGGCATGTTACTGGGCTTAGTCGGCGCGTTGGTCTCTTTGCTACTTTCTACACTCTTAGTGTGGAAGTTATCCAGCGTGGTGATTGAAGTGGCTAGTATTTTCGGCACTCAGTTTCGTATCGAAGGGTTATCGTGGGATGAGTCGTTACTCATTTTGTTGATTTCAGCCATGATTGGTTGGATAGCGGCTTGGCTGGCTACTGTTCAGCATTTACGTCACTTTACTCCAGAATAATATAGGCTCTCTAGTATCGAATGAGTCAGGTAGAAAATTAAGATACTAGAGAGTTTGTCTTTATTTTGAACTTTTCGTTTAACAGTTTGTCTTAAAATTAACATGACACTCGATTTTTAGCTGATTCCGCACAGTAGTTTATATCATATTTGGTTTATATCACCCTCTTAGTCAATATCATGCGATAGTGCATAATTACTGTAGCGTGATAAAATGCGCGGACGCCAAAATATTAACGATAACTCCTTAGAAATAATTAATGTGATACCGCTAATATTTTGTAAGCTATTTTTTTAAAAAAAGGACGCTTGAAAATCGATGCGATAGAAAATGAGCATCATAAAAGAGCGTATAAAAAAATAGTACGTTAGAAAATTTCATAAACTACACGAGAGTGATAAACTCATTCCACTTATTAGGGATCCGTTAACACGGTTAGCGGCAGTCTAGTTAATCTCTTTATTATAAAACTCGTAAGAGGATCTGAATGACTAAAGATATGCAATCATTAGCATTAGTTCCGCAGGGAAGCATTGAGGCTTATGTGCGAGCAGCTAATGCTTATCCGATGCTAACGGCTGAGGAAGAAAAGGAACTGGCTGAACGGCTGCATTACCATGGTGATTTGGATGCGGCAAGACAGCTGATCTTATCTCATTTACGTTTTGTTATTCATATCGCGCGTAGCTATGCCGGTTATGGACTCCCGCAAGCGGATTTGATCCAGGAAGGCAATATTGGCTTGATGAAAGCAGTACGCCGTTTTAACCCTGAAGTTGGCGTTCGTTTAGTTTCATTTGCAGTGCATTGGATCAAAGCTGAAATCCATGAATATGTACTGCGTAACTGGCGTATTGTTAAAGTTGCTACTACTAAAGCCCAACGTAAGCTTTTCTTTAATTTAAGAAAAAATAAAAAGCGTTTGGGATGGTTCAATCAGGACGAAGTAGAGATGGTCGCCAAAGAACTCGGCGTAACCAGTAAAGATGTGCGTGAGATGGAATCACGTATGGCAGCCCAGGACATGGCGTTTGATATGTCTGACGATGATGATAGTGACAGTGGGCATGCGGTTGCTCCCGTATTATTTTTGCAGGATAAATCGTCTGATTTTGCTGATACTATCGAAGAAGACAACTGGGATAATCATGCGACTGATAAATTATCAGATGCTCTCGCATCATTAGATGAGCGTAGCCAAGATATTATCCGAGCTCGTTGGCTGGATGACGATAACAAAACCACATTACAAGAATTAGCCGATAAATATGGTGTTTCTGCTGAGCGTGTACGCCAGTTAGAGAAAAATGCGATGAAAAAATTGCGTACAGCCATGGAAGCGGATGACGAATAATATTTTGTAATTTTACTGAGTTTATCTTACTTGTGGAGAGATAAACTCAGTATTCTCATGCCATTCTTTTTACTTTTTACTCATTTCTAATTTTTATCTTCTTAATCTGGTTATTTTTTAGAATACAATTCAATTGGTAATCCGTCGGGATCAGCAAAAAAAGTAAAACGTTTCTGCGTATAAGGGTCGATACGCGCTGCTTCGCAAATAATATTTTGCTGAGCGAGATAGTCGATTGAATCATCGAGATTATCGACACTAAAAGCTAGGTGCCTTAAACCACTCGCCTCAGGATAACTGGGTCTGCTAGGGGGATTAGGGAAACTGAATAATTCAATTTGATAATTACCATTGATAGCGAGATCGGCTTTCCAAGAGTCATTGTGTTGCCGATAGTGCTCAGATAACAGAGTTAAGCCTAAAATATCACAATAGAATGATTTGCTTTTTTCATAATCAGAAGCGATTATGGCGACGTGATGTATAGCATTTAATTGAATTTTATCTCGATTTTCTGCGCTATTTCTAATATAACAAAGCGCTTTCTCTGTGGGCGTAAAGTTACTTGCGATAAGAAAATCACTCATGATATTGCGTTGATCTTCTGGTGTATTTTCGATGGAGAATGACCAGCGAGTTACCTCTGGATTTGAGCTGCATATCTGCTGCAGCAGATAGCTTCCTACGCCTCGACGGCGAGTTACCTCCCGGATATAAAAATCAGTGATATAACCTTTCCCATTTTCTCGGTTTACCTTCGCGGCTCCTAGCAAACGATCATTAAAGCGAGCGGCATAGAATAAAATATTTTGCTGTTGCTCAAGCTTCCATTGTATTGGGTTCTGATTTTTCCAAATTTTTTGTAGGTCTATTTGTTGTTGTTCAGTAAAATCAGCGAGTTTAACAATTGTTAGTTTCATGTTTTATTGTCTTTATCTTCTGGTTTATTGATAATAATCATTTAGTTATATTAAACTTTTAACCACAATATAGTATTGTCTTTTGATCGAAGTATCGCTAATAAATATCATTTTATGGAATAAATAAGTTATTTACTCCATTTGTAGGGGCAATTTTTTAGTTTGTTTTTTATGCTTTATTTACTTTTTTTGGGTAGAAAATCGATATCCATATAATATTTTTTCATATTATTTTTATCTGTAAATACAGTGACTGTATCTCTATCAATATAAGGTTCGGGATCGTAATAAATATTTACGCTATAAAACGTATGTAACAGGTTACTTTTTTTATCGTGCCAGCGTGCGATAATTCGATATGGTGAAACTCCATTGACTGAGATGGTATTATTTATTTCAATATGATCAATCGGTAATTCAATAGGCGTCCCAGAATGCTTAAGTTGCTGATGAAGCTTCATTTTTCTGCGTATTAATAACAGAGGGATTAAGCCAACAAGAAAAAATACACTTCCCATTACTCCAATGATAATGCTTTCAAGCCAGATAGATTTGAAATCATAAATGATGGCTTTGTGTGGCTGATCAGTCGAATATAGCAGATCAATTGAATGGCCTTGTTGGTAATCGGGAGAACTGCTGCCTATCGCTGATACTATAGTTACGTCTTCACCTTGTTTAGGGCTGAATTTAATAATCGGATAATAATAAGTAGCATTATCTTCACGTGAATAATGACTTTGATAATCAATTATTTCACCGCTAGCGATATTCCCGGTACGATTAAGTTGATAACTGTTCCATGCTAAATACCCTGAAAAACCAAGCAGCACTAAGCCCACCAGCAAAAATATAGAAAGTATTTTTTTCATTAACTCATCCTTTTAAACGTATTTCCTGTCGAGAAGCAAGTGTATTAACCTAGCAATAAAGACAGATTATTATCAATAGCTTTAATCTTAATACTGAAAAATATTTCTGCGTTGATTAAGTGATTATTCTGCTCAATAAAAAACAAAATTATCTACAGTAATTTTTATGAATAAAATAATAAGATTATTTTTAACCTGATTTTATTTGTAAGGTTACTTGAAGTACAAAATGCACGCTTTATACTTTTAGATAAATTCTGTTATTTAACAATAGATACGGTTATTAATGAGTAAAAATAATCGGCTAAGTAAAGAATAAATACAGAGTGATATATTAATTTCAGAATAAGAGTAATTAATTTAGAATACAGCAAAGGCATTCAATGAGACTCAAACAATCCTATCTTTTTTTATTAATCCCACTTTCATTTCACGCACTTGCTGATGATATCTATTTGAAGAATGGTAATATTATCTCTGGTACGGTCAATTTAGTTGACAGCAATAATGTGCTGGTGACTACTGATTATGCTGGGCAATTAAAAATAGATTTATCTAAAGTAAAATCATTTTCGATCGAACACTCGTCTTCAGTAAAAAAAGAATATTTTGCCCCTTGGGAAAGCGTTAATTCGGTTGAAAAATCTCAGGATGGAAATATTACGCTAGTGAAAGGCGATCAGAAAAAACAGATGGCGTTAAATAAAGATTTAGTAATCAATAAAAATAATTTAGCCACCGGCATCCCTGATAAATCAGTAAGTGGTAGTGTGAATGCAGGGGCGGCATATAATAAGGGATCTTCTAAGAATGAGCAGTATTCTTTAAATGGTAACTTAAAAATCACCGATGATTTTTGGCGTCATGGGTTAGGTGCTGCGCTGCAACGAAATAAAGATGACGGTAATGTCAGTACCTATTACTACAATACTAATTATGAATTAGACCGATTTTTTAATCCGGGATTTTTCTGGCGGGGAGATGTTAAATATCAACATGATTGGGTCGAGGATATTAAATCTAAAGCCAGTATCGGTACGGGACCTGGTTGGCAAGTTTGGAATGATGAGTTAGTGTCTTTATCATTAACCTCATTGATGAGCTACCAAAAATTAAAATATCGTAGTGGCAGCGATACCGATTATATACAAGGTGCGGTTGGTTGGGATTACAATCAATATATATTAGCTAAGCTGGTTAATTTCTATACCAAAGGTAGTATTGGCCGCAGCTTTAATGATGACGTAAGTTTAGATCTGAATGTGAAAGCAGGGCTAATGTACAATATTACGGATTCAATCAATCTGAATACCAATATTGTTAGAGAAAAAATCAACTCTGATAAAGGCGATTCTAATAATACCAACTACACCCTCGGTGTTGGCTATAAATGGTAAATTAAATGTTGATATTGGCTGAGCACTAAAAAGAGCGTGATGAAGGGTTTAGGGAGCAAATAGGCTGGTTCTCGCCGATAGTCTGGTTTTTGCTTATAGCATAAGAAAAAAGGCACAATGCTAAATAGCGATTGTGCCTTTTAAAAACAACATATGACTAGACTAGGATTAGTTCATGCCGTATTTTTTTAGTTTTTTACGCAGTGTGCCGCGGTTGATGCCCATCATCAGGGCAGCGCGGGTCTGGTTACCACGGGTATATTGCATAACCATGTCCAACAATGGCTGTTCTACTTCAGCCAATACCAGCTCATACAGATCATTAACATCTTGACCATTTAATTGAGCAAAATAGTTCTTCAGTGCCTGCTTAACTGAGTCACGTAGAGGTTTTTGAGTTACCTGGTCTTGTGAATTTACAGTAGCTACGGTTAGTACGTCAGAATTTACGCGTTGTTCGAACATAGTTCTGTCAGCTCTTATCTTTTATTTACGCAAAAATTTTCAAAAAATGCCTCCAACGCCTCCAGCTGTACGCTGGCTTCCTCTATGGCGTTGAATGTGCGCCGGAACTGGTCATCAGGTGCATGCTCCCGGAGATACCAAGAGACATGTTTGCGCGCAATACGGGCTCCTTTGCCTTGACCGTAAAAGTCGTGCAATTCCTGTACGTGCGATAGCATAATTCGCTGAACCTCTGCAATAGGCATTGGTGGCAGCAATTCACCTGTGTCCAGATAGTGCTGGATTTCCCGAAAGATCCAGGGTCTTCCCTGAGCAGCCCGACCAATCATCAAAGCATCAGCTCCGGTGTAGTCTAAAACCGCTCTGGCTTTTAGCGGGTCAGTAATGTCACCATTAGCGATAATCGGTATGGCAACAGTCTGCTTAACTGTCCGAATGTTGTCATATTCAGCTTCTCCATTAAATAAGCAGGTACGAGTCCTGCCATGGATAGTAAGAGCCTGAATACCACAATCTTCAGCCAATTTGGCAATTTCGATGCAGTTTCGTTCTTCGGGTGACCACCCTGTGCGAATCTTCAGTGTTACAGGAACATCAACCGCTTTTACTACCGCGGATAAAATAGATTTTACTAAATCCGGATAACGTAAAAGAGCCGAGCCTGCTAGCTTTCGATTCACTTTTTTGGCTGGACAACCCATGTTGATATCAATGACTTGAGCACCACTCTCAACATTAATTCGAGCGGCAGCGGCCATATCATCAGGGTCATTGCCAGCAATCTGTACAGAACGTATCCCCGGTTCATCGCTATGGACCATTCTGAGTCGTGATTTGTCGGTCTTCCAAACCTGAGGATTAGAAGAAAGCATTTCTGAGACTGTCATTCCTGCACCCATGCTGTAACACAGAGACCGAAACGGCCTATCTGTGATGCCTGCCATAGGGGCGGCAATAAGACAGTTTTCCAACTGATATTGTCCGATACGCATAACGAAAAGGGAGCCATACTGTGACTGCAAGGGCGCGTATATTACGCATTTTTTTCGAGATATGAAAGGACAAACTTTGACCAAACACTAAAATTTAACTAACTTTTTTATCTTGATTTTTTCAAAACATAAAAATTAATGTTTATTTACATGTAGTTACAGTATTTTTGCCCCAATTGGTAAAATTTACCAATATTCAGTGTAAATCTCGAAATGGAACAGATTATCATCATCTTCTGCATAAAAATTGAGCTATAAGATAATCCATTCCTTGGCGAATTTCAAAGAAATTATTAATTGATTTTTATCTGTATCGAGTTAAAAATGCTTGACACCGGTAATTCGGCACCATTCTTCTTTCTCGGCTACAGGGTCAATATCAAAGCGCTCAGTATAGGCTGATACCACATCAGCGGCCTGTGTTGCGAGCACGCCTGATAAGCCTAAATGAGCACCGGCTTTAGGCAATGCTCCAATAATTGGCGCCAATTCTTTTAATGGACCGGCCAAAATATTAGCAACGACAACGTCGGCACTGAGATCTTGCGGTGCATCTTTTGCCAGATACAGAGTGAGTTTATCGGATACATTATTGCGTTCTGCATTATCACGGCTAGCTAAGATAGCTTGAGGATCAATGTCGATCCCTATCGCTTGTGCAGCGCCTAATTTTAATGCGGCAATGGCTAAAATACCGGATCCGCAACCGAAGTCGATCACTGTTTTACCGACTAAATCTAAGCCATCTAGCCACTCTAAGCACAGTGAAGTGGTTGGATGCGTACCTGTTCCGAAAGCGAGGCCTGGGTCTAGCATGACATTGACTGCTGTAGGATCTGGGACTTCACGCCAGCTCGGGCAAATCCACAGGCGTTGACCAAAGCGCATCGGGTGGAAGTTGTCCATCCATTCTCTTTCCCAATCTTTATCTTCGATCTGCTCAATTTTATGAATAAAATTAGCGCCAAGCTGTGGACTATGTTCTAACTGGGCTATAACGGCTTTCATGTCCGCTTCAGCGTCATATAAGCCAATAACATCAGTATCACCCCATAAACGGGTTTCGCCCGGTAGAGGCTCAAATACGGGGGTATCATGGCTGTCTTGAAAAGTCACCGAAACCGCCCCCGTCTCAATGAGTTCATCACCCAAAGATTCGGCTTGTTGGCCGCTAGAATTAAGACGTAGTTGTATCCAAGGCATAAATATTCTCTTTATTGATCCCCAGTCGCGGGCTGAGTCGTTGTCACCGCTAAGGGTAGGGCGTTTTTACCAAACATATTACCGATTAAAAAAGCTAATAAGCTGAGTAATATAGATGGAACAATAGGATGAAAGTCCATAATTTTTATATCAAATGACGCAAGAAGTGCATAAATAACGCCTCCGATGATCATTCCGCATAAAGCACCTGTTCCATTGGCTTTTTCCCAATAGAGGCCGAGGACTAATGGCCACAGGAAAACAGCTTCTAATCCACCAAATGCTAATAGGTTAAGCCAGATGATCATCTGCGGTGGATCCCAAGCGGCAAGTAATAGTAAGCCGCCTAAAACCAAGGTTGAAAAGCTCGAAATTCGTGATAGTTTTTTCTCATTTTTAAGTTCTGATGGCACCATATTCAAGTAGAGATCTTTGACGATAGTCGCGGAAGATTGCAGTAGTTGGGCATTAATTGTCGACATAATTGCTGCCATCGGCGCGGCTAAGAATATCCCGGCAGCGAACGGCGGTAGCACTTGTACCATTAGCGTGGGGATAACTTGGTCTGGAATAGTGAGTTCTGGCAATATGGCTCGGCCCAATGCCCCAGCAAAGTGCATACCAAACATCAAAATACCCATAACGATGGTGCCAAGAATAATCCCTCGGTGTACCGCTTTGCTGTCTTTATACGAAATACACCGTACAGCCGTATGCGGTAAGCCAATCGTTCCAAAGCAAACTAATAGCCAAAATGAGGCCATGAACGGACCACTGAGAATATCTTCAGCGCCTTGTGGTGAGGTTAATTTAGGATCGATCGTATGCAACGTGTTGACTGCTTCAGATAAACCACCGGCTTTATAGATAATCGCAACTAACAGGATAGTGGTTCCCAGCAGCATCACTAAGCCTTGTAATGCGTCATTTAGTACGCTGGCTCTGAATCCACCAAATGCGGTATATAAGGCAATTGAGATACCAAAAATAAGCAGCCCATAGGTATAAGGTATCCCCGCCGCGGTTTCAAGCAACCGAGCCCCGCCAATAAACTGTACGGTCATTGCGCCGATAAAAGCGATGAGCAAGCTTAAGCTGGCAAACCATACTAATACTCGGCTTTGATAACGGGCGTATAGCATGTCGTTTAAGGTGACAGCATTATAACGTCGCGCCAGAATAGCAAATTTTTTGCCTAACACTCCCAAAGATAACCAGATGGCAGGCAGTTGGATCATCGCCAGCAATACCCAGCCTAAACCATATTTATAGGCTGCGCCGGGGCCGCCAATAAATGAACTGGCACTGACATAGGTCGCTGTGATGGTCATGGCGAGAACAAATCCCCCCATAGAACGGTTGCCTAGAAAATATTCATTGAGGAACTCGCCTTCTCTACGACGTCGATAAGCGTAGAAAGAGAGCAGAAAAACCAGCACCAGATAGCCGATAAGTGGCAGAAGAACTTCAGTCTGCATCGCTATCCTCCAAGGGCATATCTTTAAAAATAATTTTGACCATCATGATACATAGCACAATAAAAATAAGCGGTAAAAATAAGCATGACCATTCAAACCATAAGGGAAGGCCCGTTATCCCTTGGCTTGAGTCAGGTAGATAGGCAGTGATCAGCCAACCTATCAGATAGGCTAGGGTCAGCATCATTGCCCATCGAGCTTCTCGGTTTGATTGCAGAAAACGTTTATCCATCCGATGTTCCTGAGATTGCTATCAACAATAAGTCAGGGATTGTATACCTAAAAACTGAGGGTATAGGCAAATCTCTGTAATTAGTCTGAAAAAACAAAAAATAAAAGGGCACCTGAGTGCCCTTTATCAATTTGAATGGGTGCTAATCTAGTATAATTTAAGCTGTCATTTTATTTCCAGCAATCAAATTATTAATACAGATAAGACGCTAAATTAGTCTTGTAGCCCCAGTTTTTTCTCCAGATAATGGATATTTGTTCCACCTTTCTGGAAATGTTCATCATTCATAATTGCTTGGTGCAATTCGATGTTAGTTTTGATGCCATCAATAATCAATTCATCGAGTGCATTCTTCATTCGGGCAATCGCAATCTCACGCGTTTCACCGTAAGTAATCAGCTTACCAATCATTGAATCATAGTAAGGTGGTACGGTATAACCTGCGTAAATATGGGATTCCCAACGAACACCAAATCCACCCGGAGAATGGAAACGTGTAATTTTACCCGGGCTAGGAATAAATGTATTCGGGTCTTCCGCATTGATACGGCATTCTAATGCGTGGCCTTTAACATGAATATCTTCTTGTTTGATAGACAACGGCAAGCCAGCAGCAATACGCAGCTGTTCTTTAATTAAATCGACACCGGTTATCATCTCAGTGACAGGGTGTTCTACTTGAATACGAGTATTCATTTCAATAAAGTAGAATTCACCATTTTCATATAAGAACTCGAAAGTTCCTGCGCCGCGATATTCAATTTTTTGGCAAGCTTTGGCACAGCGTTCGCCGATATCGTGACGAATCTCTGGCGTAATGCCTGGAGCTGGTGCTTCTTCGACGACTTTTTGATGGCGGCGCTGCATTGAGCAGTCACGCTCAGCAAGGTAAACTGCATTACCTTTACCATCCGCAATTACCTGAATTTCAACATGACGTGGATTTTCTAGGTATTTCTCCATATAAACCATGTCATTACTGAAGGCTGCTTTAGCTTCCGCACGGGTCAGGTTGATCGATTTAGTCAAATCTTTGGCATGACGGACAACCCGCATTCCACGACCGCCGCCGCCGCCGGAGGCTTTGATAATCACTGGATAACCAATGCGTTCTGCAATCAGTCTATTGCGTTCATCATCATCATCCAATGGGCCGTCAGAACCTGGAACACAAGGAACACCGGCTTTTTTCATCGCTTCAATGGCCGAAACTTTGTCACCCATTAGGCGAATTGTTTCAGCTCTTGGGCCAATAAAAACAAAACCTGAACGTTCGACTTGTTCAGCAAAATCCGCATTTTCAGCTAAGAATCCATAACCTGGATGGATAGCTTGCGCGCCAGAAATCTCAGCGGCAGAAATAATGGCGGGGATATTTAGGTAGCTTTTTGCAGAAGCTGCTGGGCCGATACAAATTGTTTCATCCGCCAGCAATACGTGTTTTAAATCACTATCTGCAGTGGAGTGTACAGCTACGGTCTTAATGCCCAGTTCTTTACAGGCACGAAGAATGCGTAGGGCAATTTCTCCACGATTAGCAATGACAATTTTCTCAAGCATGTGAACGCCTCGTTATTCGATGACGACCAATGGCTCGTCAAATTCAACCGCATCACCGTTTTCTAACAGAATAGCCTTAACCACACCAGCTTTGTCTGCTTCAATCTGATTCATCATTTTCATCGCTTCAACGATACACAGAGGATCGCCAACGCTAACGGTCTGACCAATTTCAATAAATGATTTCGCTTCCGGGCTTGGTGCACGATAGAACGTACCAACCATTGGCGAACGTACAATATGACCAGAAATAGCGGCAGCGGAATCTGTTACAGTGACAATAGGTTCTTGTGCTGGAGCAACCGCATTAGCCAGTGCTGGTTGAACAGCTGGAGCCGTATAATATTGTTGAGGTGCCGACATCATTTGAGATGCAGCCGGCATACGACTGATGCGTACTGACTCTTCACCTTCAGAAATTTCTAATTCAGAAATACCTGATTCTTCAACCAGTTCGATCAGTTTTTTAATTTTACGAATATCCATGAGTGTGATTCCGTACTCTTATATTTTGATTTGATGAGTTTTTGACAAGCGATTGACCGCTGCCCGTAAAGCGAAACTATATCCATCCGCACCTAATCCACAGATAACCCCAACAGCTTGATCAGAGAGGTAAGAGTGGTGGCGAAAAGGTTCTCGGGCATGCACATTAGACAAATGTATCTCAATGAATGGGATAGCAACTGCTAATAGCGCATCACGCAACGCGACACTGGTATGCGTGAACGCCGCCGGATTGATAAGAATAAAATCTATTTCTCCGCGTGCTTGATGAATTGTGTTAATCAATTCATGCTCAGCATTGGACTGAAAATGACTCAATTTTACGGCTAACTGCTCCGCTTCCTGTTCAAGACGAGAGACAAGATCTGGCAGCGTTAAGCGACCATAAGTCTCAGGTTCACGTGTTCCCAGCAAGTTTAGATTGGGGCCGTTAAGAAGTAAAATGTGAATATCTTCTGCCATTATGCGGGTATCTCCGACGATACGTCAATAACCTGACAACATAACCTGATGTAAAGGCTTTGTCATCTATTTATCTTTAAAATAAATAAATTATTACGAATAAGGTTCGCCATTATAAAGACTTCATAGCATTTAGCAGCAAAATACTGGTCTTATCAGAGAAAATAACGGCAACTATTCTTTGAAGTGTGCAGCACCTCTGATTTTCAGGGTGCTGTTTTTTTTGATTTTAACTGCGAGTATCAACAAGAATACGCCCAGTAATTTGATTGTTGATTAATTTTTCAGCGTAATCGGCAGCTTGTGCAAGCGAAATCTCGCAAGCTACTTGCTGATAAAAGCTTTCCGGTAACAGTGAAGCTAGTCGCTGCCAAACTTCAGCGCGTTTCTCTGCGGGATAATGTACTGAATCAATACCTTGCAGACGGATGTTACGCAAAATAAACGGCATTACCGTGGTTGATAACTCAATCCCTCCTGCTAATCCACACGCAGCGACAGTCCCGTTATACTGAGTTTCTGCCAGTATCGCAGCCAAAATATGTCCTCCTACAGTATCCACTCCCCCTGCCCAACGCTGCTTATTTAAAGGACGTGGTTGTGCAGGAAAATCGTTACGGGACAAAATATTTTTAGCACCTAGTTGATATAGATAATCACTATTTTCGGCTCGGCCTGTGACTGCGGTGACTGAATAACCTAAGCGAGAGAGTAATTGAATTGCTGTGCTTCCGACACCGCCACTGGCACCGGTGACAATAATATCGCCATGCTCTGGCGTTATACCACTATCTTGCAGTGCCATCACACAGAGCATGGCAGTGAAACCGGCAGTACCGATGATCATCGCATGGCGCAAGGATAAATTATCCGGTACCGCGGTTAGATAATTTGCCGGAACGCGAGCTTGTGTCGCTAAACCACCCCAGTGATTTTCACCTACGCCCCAACCAGTGAGTAATACCTGTTGGCCGATTTTAAAACGTGCATCTGTTGAGTGATTAACTGTACCTGAAAAATCGATGCCGGGGATCATAGGAAATTGACGAACGATTTTGCCTTTACCGGTAATAGCTAATGCATCTTTATAATTTAGCGTAGACCAATGAATATCAACGATAACATCACCCGGTGGTAATTCATCAACCGCACAATTTTTGACTTGTACTACTTGTCCATCGGCATGTTGTTCGAGTAATAATGCCTTCATAATTACCTCATTAGTCTTGAATTTGTACGATGAATTATAACGTAAAGCACAGGGAGAGTAACGCCACTGACTCGAGGCGAATTTTTAAATCAATAATTAATTTGTAAATATGCGTTTTTTTTCTGGCTTATGTGTGCTTTTATCGTGCAGAATGTCTATCAATTAAGATAATCTTTGGTTTTTTCAGGACAAAAAACCAAAAGCTTAAGACATGTCGTTGTAATCTATAAAACATATATAAAATAATATGCTGATAAAGGGCATAATATTCCTATGTGTTAAACCCTGAAAAAAATAAAGTAAAATTTATTTGAACTTGAGCCTAGGATAATAGGTCACAAGAGGGGTAAATATCATGAATACGGCGCAGATAAAAAAAGAGTAAAGTATTTGGGCAATTAGCTTATTTTCTCATAGCATCTGTGTGAAAAATGCGTAAAGTAGACTACTTTTTTGAAGTTTTTATCTGCTTCGTCTTTATAAAAGCACGTACAATGGGCGTGTTTTTATGTGATTAATTATAGTGCGATTAATTATAGTGTGATTAATTTTAGCCATATAAATAGAAATAGCCTTGTTGTACGCCTTGAGGCTATTTTTGGTGGTTGGTAGAGTAGACGGATTTTCATTCGTCCCCGGCTTGCAGGATAATCCTTTCGTTATGTTTAAAAAATTTCGTGGCATGTTTTCTAATGACCTGTCCATTGATTTGGGTACTGCGAATACCCTTATTTATGTCAAAGGACAAGGAGTGAAGTTAAATGAACCCTCGGTGGTGGCTATTCGCCAAGACCGTGCAGGTTCACCAAAAAGTGTTGCAGCCGTAGGTGGTGAAGCAAAACAAATGCTGGGGCGTACACCGGGTAATATTTCCGCTATTCGTCCGATGAAAGATGGTGTTATCGCTGACTTCTTTCTGACTGAAAAAATGCTACAGCATTTTATCAAACAAGTGCATAGCAATAGTTTTATGCGTCCTAGCCCGCGTGTTTTGGTTTGTGTACCCGTTGGGGCGACACAGGTTGAGCGTAAAGCGATCCGCGAGTCTGCCTTGAGCGCTGGTGCGCGTGAAGTATTCTTAATTGAAGAACCGATGGCGGCAGCGATTGGTGCTGGTCTACCTGTATCTGAAGCAACCGGTTCTATGGTGGTTGATATCGGTGGCGGAACCACTGAAGTCGCAGTTATTTCATTGAATGGCGTGGTTTATTCTTCTTCTGTTCGCATTGGTGGTGACCGTTTTGATGAATCAATTATTAATTATGTTCGTCGTAATTATGGTTCATTAATTGGTGAAGCGACAGCCGAGCGTATTAAGCATGAAATTGGCTCTGCTTATCCAACAGATCAGTTATATGAAATTGAAGTACGTGGACGTAACTTAGCCGAAGGTGTTCCTCGTGGATTTACGTTGAATTCCAACGAGATCCTTGAGGCATTACAAGAGCCATTGATTGGTATCGTCAGCGCGGTCATGGTTGCATTAGAACAATGCCCTCCAGAATTAGCCTCCGATATTTCAGAGCGCGGCATGGTATTGACTGGCGGTGGTGCACTACTGCGTAATCTCGATCGCTTATTGATGGAAGAAACCGGTATTCCTGTTATTGTTGCCGAAGATCCATTAACCTGCGTAGCGCGTGGTGGTGGTAAAGCTTTAGAAATGATTGATATGCATGGCGGCGATTTATTTAGTGAAGATTAACGGCTGACCTGCAGGCGAGCAAGGAGGATCGAGCTGACCCTCCTTTCAACCCTATTTACGTTGTCTATTTATTTTGATTCTCTGATAATTGTGAAGCACTGTTATACATGAAGCCGATTTTTAGGCGTGGTCCTTCCCTACAATTGCGTATTTTTATTGCGGTTATTGTTGCGATAATGCTGGTGGCGGTTGATCATCGTTTTGAACCTTTCAATAAAATCCGTTCCTATCTGGATACGGCTGTCAGCCCGTTCTATTTTCTGGCTAATGGTCCTCGTCAGTTACTCGACAGCGTGTCTGATGGTTTTTCAACTCGCGAGCAATTAAGGTTTGAAAATCGAGCATTAAAGCAGGAATTACTGCTGAATAAAGCTGATAGCCTATTGTTAGAGCAATTAAAGCAAGAAAACTCCCGTCTCCGTGAATTACTCGGTTCGCCATTGCGTCAAGATGAGCATATGATGGTTACTCAGGTTATTTCTGGCGCTAATACACCGTATCGTGATCAAGTGGTTATTGACAAAGGTACGCATGATGGTGTCTATGAAGGTCAACCAGTTATCAGTGACAAAGGCGTAGTGGGACAAATTGTGGGCGTCAGCCAGTTTAATAGCCGTGTGTTATTGATTTGCGATACTACACATGCGTTACCGGTTCAGGTATTGCGTAATGATGTGCGAGTGATTGCGGTAGGAACGGGATGTAGTGACGACTTACAATTAGAGCCATTGCCAGAAAATACGGATATTCGTGTGGGTGATGTGTTAGTGACTTCTGGATTAGGCGGACGCTTTCCTGAGGGCTATCCTGTAGGAGTAGTCTCTAGTGTGAAACATGATACTCAACGAGCTTATACCATCATTAATGCCAAGCCGACAGCTGAACTACAGCGCCTAAGATATTTATTATTATTATGGGGTAGCGATAGCGATCCTGCACAGCCTTTGCCGCCTTCTGAAGTGTACCGAGCTGCGAATGAGCGTTTGATGAAAGTTCTCCCGCAAGTATTACCGACACCAAATGAGTTGCAAGGGCCGCCATTACCGGCGAATATCGATTCACCTTCAGGGCGTTAGCGTCTAATACAGGGCTATCATCAATGAATTTTGGGTATAAAGGATAAAAACTAATGAATGAATACCGCGGAAATGGTCGTGGGATCATTTGGTTATCTTTTTTTATTGCCATTATTTTGCAGATCATGCCTTGGCCTGAATTTTTGGCATATTATCGGCCGTCTTGGTTATTGCTAATTCTAATATATTGGGTGATGGCCTTACCCCATCGGGTCAGCGTGGGGACCAGCTTTTTCTTGGGGATCGTAGTCGATTTAATCCAAGGGGCAGCTTTAGGAGTAAATGCACTGGCTTACAGCATTATCTGCTATTTAGTGGCTTATAAACATCAATTACTGCGCAATATGGCACTATGGCAGCAATCACTGGTGATTATTGGTCTGACTATTATTTTAGATTTTACGGTTTTCTGGGCCGAGTTTGTTTCATCTCAAGTCTTGTTTCATCCTCAGGTATTTTGGAATAGCGTGGTCAATGGTATTCTGTGGCCATGGTTATTTTTATTACTGCGAAAAATCCGTCGTCAATTCTCCGTTTATTAACTTGATATATCGCATTAAAAATATAGCATTGAAAATATTTATAAAAGGGACTAAAAAATAATATGAGCTGTATTTATTTGGCATCTGGTTCACCAAGAAGGCGTGAGCTGATCGGATTATTAAATTATCAATGCGATATCTTACGTCCCTCGGTTATCGAAGAATGGATGTCCGGAGAAACCCCTCAGCAGTATGTTCAACGCTTAGCTGTCGAAAAATCACAGGCAGGAGTGGCTATAGCGCCTCATGATTACCCGGTGCTGGGGGCAGATACTATCGTCGTATTAAATCAAAATATTCTAGAAAAACCGAGAGATAAACAGCATGCGGCTGAGATCCTTGCGTTATTATCAGGGCAAACGCACCAAGTGATGACGGCCATCGCAGTTTCTAACTCAAAACAATTATTATCACAATTAATTGTGACTGATGTGACCTTCCGCGATTTATCAAAATTAGAAATACAGGATTATATCGCGAGCGGTGAACCGATGGATAAAGCGGGTGCTTATGGTATTCAAGGGCTCGGTGGGCGTTTCGTACGGAAAATTAATGGCAGCTATCATGCCGTTGTTGGCTTACCGCTAGTCGAAACAGAAGAATTAATTGAGCGATTTTTAGCGCTAATTGATGGTAAGGGAAAATAATGACCGCTGAATTGTTAGTAAATATCACACCATCTGAGACGCGAGTTGCCTATATTGACGGCGGGATACTGCAAGAGATCCATATTGAACGCGAAGCCAAAAGAGGAATTGTTGGCAATATTTACAAAGGCCGTGTGAGCCGGGTGCTTCCTGGAATGCAGGCGGCCTTTGTTGATATTGGCCTCGATAAAGCCGCTTTTTTACATGCTTCCGATATTATGCCGCATACTGAATGTATTGCTGGTGAAGAACAAAAAAACTTTCATGTTCGTGATATCGCTGAATTAGTCAAGCAGGGGCAAGATCTTATTGTTCAGGTGGTTAAAGATCCTTTAGGAACCAAAGGCGCGCGTTTAACTACCGATATTACCTTGCCCTCGCGTTATTTAGTCTTTATGCCGGGCGCTTCACATGTCGGGGTTTCTCAGCGTATTGACAGCGAATCTGAGCGTGAAAGATTAAAGCAAATAGTTGCCGAATATTGTGACGAAAATGGCGGATTTATTATTCGTACTGCGGCTGAAGGCGTCGGCGAAGAAGAATTACGCCAAGATGCTGCGTTCCTTAAACGCTTATGGACAAAAGTGATTGAGCGTAAAAAGCGTAATGTCACACGGACCAAAATTTACGGTGAGTTAGCTTTAGCTCATCGTATTATTCGTGATTTTGCTGGCGCTGCACTGGATAGAATTCGAGTCGATTCACGTTTAACTCACGAACAACTGCAAGAGTTTATTGCTGAGTATGTCCCTGAAATGACAGCTAAATTAGAGCTTTATCAGGGGAATCAGCCTATTTTTGATTTGTATGATGTTGAAAATGAAATTCAGCGAGCATTAGAACGTAAAGTTGAATTGAAGTCTGGCGGTTATCTAATTATTGACCAAACTGAAGCCATGACTACGATAGATATTAATACTGGTGCATTTGTTGGGCATCGTAATTTAGAAGAAACTATTTTTAATACCAATGTTGAAGCCACTCAGGCGATTGCACGGCAATTACGTCTGCGCAATTTGGGCGGTATTATTATTATTGATTTTATTGATATGATTGATGCAGAACATCGTCGTCGTGTACTGGCATCTTTAGAACAAGCGCTTAGCAAAGATAAAGTAAAAACTACCATCAATGGCTTTTCCCAATTGGGTTTGGTGGAAATGACTCGCAAGCGTACTAGAGAAAGCCTCGAACATGTTCTTTGTGATTGCTGCCCAAGTTGCCAAGGACGAGGTACGGTAAAATCGGTTGAAACCGTGTGCTATGAAATATTACGTGAAATTGTACGGGTTCATCGTTCTATTGACGCCGATCGTTTTCTGGTTTACGCCGCAAAATCAGTAGTTGATGTGCTGACGGGTGATGAATCCCATGCGTTAGCTGAAGTGGAAATTTTTGTCGGCAAACAAGTTAAAGTTCAAGTCGAACCGCTATACAGCCAAGAACGTTTTGATGTAGTAATGATGTAGTAATAATGTCGAAATCATATAAATCAACTGCATGTATTAATTAGCCTTGTTTTAGATTGCAGCCAGCGGGTTTTATTCCATTTATCTTGATAGCGAGAATAGGTTACGCTCTTGAGAAGATGGAATAATTTTATTATTGTCGCATTAATTATTTAGCTTACAGCGGCATTCATGAAGGAGAGGCTGGTGAAACGACTGCCCAAAATTATGTTGGTGACAGCCGCTTTGGTACTGATTATCTGTGCATTATTGCTCAGTGGACTGCGTTTTTTTCTGCCTTATATCAATGATTATCGTACACAAATTGCTGCAAGATTTGAGCAAACTTCAGGTATTCCGATTGAAATTGGTCATTTAGATGCTGCATGGCATTCATTTGGCCCCAGTTTAACCATTAATCAAGTGGTTATTCGTAGCGATATGCTGGATGCGGATGCAGAGAAAATTTCAATTGAGCTTGATGTTTGGCGCTCATTATTCTCGCTACGTTGGCGTTTTCGTGATCTAACCTTTTATCAATTGAACGTCGATTATAAAGTTCCTTTCGATAAAGACTCGCCACTCGATACCGATCAGCAGTTTGGCAGTTTTGATGATCTATTTTTACGTAAGTTTGATAATTTTACGCTCAAAAATAGTCAAATTTCGTTTCTTACTCCTTCAGAACAAAAAACTACCTTATTATTGCCTGAATTGTCTTGGCTAAATCAGCCTGGTCGTCATCGCGCTCAGGGATACGTTAGCCTTGAAACTATTAATAAACAGCATGGTTTTTTACAAGTTAAATTAGATTTAACTGACAAAAATGACATTTTGAGTGATGGCACCATCTATTTGCAGGCAGATAATATCGATATGCAGCCATGGCTTAGCCGTTGGTTGCGGGATAATAGTGGATTGCAGGATGCTAATTTTAGTCTGTCATCATGGGTAACGTTGAAAGATAGCCGTATTCAAAGTGGCTTATTACAGCTACGTCAAGGTGAGGCTAACTGGGAGATGGATCACGCAGCCCATAATCTTCAGGTTAATGATTTATTACTGCGAATGCGCCGTCAAGGCAATGGCTGGTTATTTGATATTCCTGAGCTAGATACGGTAAAAACTGACGAATATATTTGGCCAATGGGAAGCCTCTCGGTATTGTATTTACCAAGCTCAAGTAAATATAAACACCATGATCACTGGCGTATCCGGGCTAAAAATATTCAGCTCGAACGCTTAAGTGAGATATTACCTACCTTCTCATTTTTGACACCGGAGATGGTTCAAGATTGGCAACATCGTCAACCAATGGGGCTAATTAGCAGCTTTGCCGTCGATTTGATCCCTGATATGCCAGAGCATACCCAAATTGATATGGATTGGCATGATGTAAGTTGGAAAAAATGGAAGTCATTGCCATCAATGAATGGCTTTAGTGGTGTCTTAGTTGGTGATAAGCAGCGTGGAGTGGTTTCTTTTTCTGTGGCTGACGGAGAAATTGATTACCAACCTATGTCTGATAAACCTATGTCTGATAAACCTATGTTTGCCAAGCCATTGAATATAACTAAAGCGCGCGGGCATATTTTTTGGCGTGTACTTGAAGATAACTTTGAATTGTGGAGTGATAAACTCGATATTCAGGCCACTTCTTTGTGGGTTAATGGTCAATTTCGTTATCAGCAGCAAGGGCAACAAAAGCCAGATTTAAATATACTGGCAGGCATCCGCTTAGATGATGCCGGGCAAGCGTGGCGCTATTTTCCTCAGACATTGATGGGGCAAGATCTGACTGATTATCTAACTTCAGCCATTATTGCAGGTCGAGTGGATGAAGCCAGTTTATTATTTAGAGGCTCACCAGAAGATTTTCCGTTTTATCAAAATAATGGTCAATTTCAGGTCTTTGTGCCTTTACGCGATGCAACCTTTGAATATGATCCTCACTGGCCGGCAATTTTTAATTTAGATATCGATTTAAATTTCCAGCGCCAAGGCCTATTTATGTCAGCGCCAACATTGAAATTAGATAAAGCGATCGCCACCGATGTGCATGCTGATATCGCTGATTATGCCGATTCAATGCTGAAAATTAATGCAGATATCGCTGGAACTGGTCAGCAAATTCATGATTATTTTATGTTATCACCGATGAAAGAGTCGATTGGTGAAACCTTAGATATATTGCAAATTGACGGTAATGTGGCTGGCTCTCTTGCATTATCTATTCCTTTAGAACCGGAAAAGCAGGTGGTTGCCGAGGGAACCGTTAAATTAAATCATAATGATATTTATATTAAATCGATCGATAGTCAGCTAAAGCAAGTTTCAGGACAGTTTTCTTTTGTGAATGGTAATTTAACCAGTAACACACTGCAGGGTTCTTGGTTTGGCCAGCCGATCGATTTGAGTTTTACTACACACGAAAAAAAGAAACACTATCAAGTTGATATTCAATTGGCGGGTCATTGGCTAGCAGAAAAAATTAATGCTATTCCGGAAAATCTACGCCAAAAACTGCAAGGTAAAATTGATTGGCAAGGCACGGTAGGAATAACTATCCCTGAGCACGCGGGGACAAAAACAGCATTAGATATTCAGCTAAATAGCGATATCAGCCAGCTTAAGCACCAATTTTCTGATATCGATCCTCAGTTATTAAGTAAACTAAAAACGCTAAGCGCACAGGCTCAAGGTAGCACCGAACAGCTCGCTATTTATGGCGATATTGGCAAGCTGATAGGTTTTAATAGTGAATGGCAATTAGGTAACCAGCAAGTGAGTTTGCTGAAAGGGCAAATTTCACCTTGGAAAGATACCATTCCTCAACTGCCTAAATCGTCATTATTACAGATTGATTTACCTGAAATTAGCGATCCTAAGTGGTTAATGCTGCTCGGTCAGCTTGATATTGATACGCCAGCCAGTAAAGCAGGAGATATGCGTTTCGATTATCCACATACTATAAAGTTCACCACTCCTTCGATAACATTTGGCGGGCAGCAGTGGAAGCAACTTGCGTTAACGGTTGATCAAACAGCTTCCGGGTTTTCGTTACAGGCTAATAGCCCCGATATTCGTGCCAGCCTGAATATGCCACATGATAAATATTGGCAATTAGCGATTGATTACCTTTACTTTAATCCACTGAGCACATTAACTCCGACCTCGGATAAAACAGTAAATTCTGCCTCTCAAATCTACCATTTTGCCAGTTGGCCAACCCTTAATGTATTGTGCCGAGAGTGTTGGATTAGTGGTTATAAATTAGGTCAAATTACGGCTACGTTACAGCCTAAAGGTCATACTTTGCAGCTCACTGGCGGGACGTTAAATAACAGCGCAACTCAATTAACGCTAGATGCAATATGGCAAAGCGGATCTGAAAATAAAACCCAGCTGGCGGGAACGCTGCAAGGTGAACGTTTTGATGATACTGCCGCTTATTATGGGGTATTAGTGCCAATTATTGAATCGCCTTATGTTATTGAATTTGATGTTAATTGGCGAGATACACCGTGGTCACCTGATGTGTCCTCTCTTAATGGACTGTTAACTGCCAAATTAGGTAAAGGTGCGATTTCTGAAATGGGCGGCGGTAATGCAGGGCGATTATTGCGCTTAATGAGTTTTGATGCATTGTTACGCAAACTTCGCTTTGATTTTCGTGATACGTTTAGTAATGACTTCAATTTTGATTCGATCAAAGCAACAGCTAAACTAACGAAAGGTGTATTAAGTACTGAAAATACATTGATCGATGGTTTAATTGCGGATATTAAATTATCGGGTCAAATTAATCTGTTACAAAGAAAGATCAATATGGAAGTCGTTGTAACGCCTGAATTATCTGCGACTGTAGGTGTTGCCACTGCTTTCGCCGTAAATCCGATTGTCGGGGCGGCGGTTTTTGCAGCCAGCAAAGTCTTTGGGCCATTATGGAGTAAAATCTCCGTTATTCGCTATCATATTACCGGTAGCTTAGATGAGCCTAAGATTGATGAGGTGCTGCGACAGCTTAAGGAGAATGAGAAGTGATGAAAAATGTCAATGTTGCACTTTTACAATTATGCAGCGGTAGAAATACTCAGCATAATTTAGCGCAAATTGAGCAGCAAATCAAACAGTTACCCAGCTCAGTTAAGTTAGTCATGACGCCCGAGAATGCGCTGTTATTCGCCGATGCCGCAACCTATAAAAAGCGAGCCGAAATTGAAGGCCAAGGTCCATTACAAGCCGCCGTTAGTGAATTAGCCAAGCGTTATAATGTTTGGATTTTAATTGGTTCGATGCCGCTGGTCAGTCGTGAAAATGCGGAAAAAATCACCAGTAGTA
Source organism: Moellerella wisconsensis (assembly GCF_022592395.1). Classification (NCBI taxonomy): domain Bacteria; kingdom Pseudomonadati; phylum Pseudomonadota; class Gammaproteobacteria; order Enterobacterales; family Morganellaceae; genus Moellerella; species Moellerella wisconsensis. The sequence continues at coordinate 497,517 of NZ_CP093242.1, forward strand.
GCTTACTATTTGATGAAAAAGGCAATATTAAAGCGCGTTACGATAAAATCCATATGTTCGATGTAAGTATTACAGATGAACAAGGTACATATAATGAATCATCTATTTATCAGCGTGGTGAACATATCACGGTAGTAGATACTCCAGTGGGACGCCTTGGCATGACAATCTGTTATGATCTGCGCTTCCCAGGCTTATTTCAGGCACTGCGTGAGCAAGGTGCTGAGATTATTTCTGTGCCAGCCGCATTTACGCGTCTAACTGGGAAAGCTCATTGGGAACCGTTACTGCGAGCCAGAGCCATAGAAAACCAATGTATTATTGTTGCTCCGGCGCAAGTGGGTGTACATGGTACTCGTAAAACTTGGGGGCATACTTTGGCAGTCGATGGCTGGGGTAAAGTATTAAAGAAAAATGTTGATGCGGTTTCAGCCTTAGAGCTCAATCTGCGTGTCGATAGTCTCGAAGTCATGCGTGAGCAGATTAAAGTGGTAAAACATAATCGTTTTCGTCCTCATCTGACATCACTGATAAACAAAGAATCAACTACTAAAGAGTAATAATTATGAGTTTAGCCTTTGTTAGCGAAAATTTGCTAACCGTGAACCACCTCGATCAACAAAAATTAGCTGATGTTTTAGGTCTATTATCTGAACGCCGTTTGGATTATGCCGATTTGTATTTTCAATCTAGCTATCACGAAGCGTGGATCTTAGAAGATCGTATTATTAAAGATGGTTCTTATAATATCGATCAAGGCGTTGGTGTCCGAGCGATTAGTGGTGAAAAAACCGGTTTCGCGTATGCGGATCAAATCAATTTACTTGCGTTACAACAAAGTGCACAAGCAGCACGCAGTATTGTTTCTGAGCGTGGCAATGGCAAGGCTCAGATCTTAGGTGAAGTGAATTATAAACCGTTATATCCATTACTTGATCCGCTGAATAGTTTATCCCGCGAAGAAAAAATAGGTTTATTACACCGAGTTGATCAAATAGCCCGAGCAGAAGATCCTCGCGTTATCGAAGTGAATGCTAGCTTAACTGGAATTTACGAACAAGTTCTTGTGGCAGCGACTGATGGTACATTGGCTGCCGATGTTCGCCCATTAGTTCGCTTATCGGTTAGCGTTTTAGTGGAAGATGATGGCAAAAGGGAACGCGGCGGCAGTGGCGGTGGCGCACGCTCGGGGTACGATTATTTTCTTGAAATACATGACGGACAAATTTTAGCCGAGCAATATGCTCGTGAAGCGGTACGTATGGCATTGCTCAATTTAACGGCTATCGCCGCACCAGCAGGAACGATGCCGGTAGTATTAGGTGCAGGTTGGCCGGGGGTTTTATTGCATGAAGCGGTAGGGCATGGTCTAGAAGGTGATTTTAATCGCCGTGGTAGCTCTGTTTTCAGTGGTCAAATCGGAGAGAAAGTTGCTTCTGAATTGTGTTCAATCGTTGATGATGGCACGCTCTTTGGGCGTCGAGGCTCATTAGCTATCGATGATGAAGGGGTACCGGGACAATGCAATCTATTGATTGAAAATGGTATTTTGAAAGGCTATATGCAGGATAAGCTGAATGCTAGACTGATGGGAACCGAGCCTACCGGTAACGCACGACGAGAATCTTATGCCCATCTACCTATGCCACGCATGACCAATACTTATATGTTAGCCGGAGAATCATCACCTGCTGATATTATTGCTAGTGTTGATAAAGGTATTTATGCGCCGAATTTTGCCGGTGGTCAGGTCGATATTACCTCGGGTAAGTTCGTATTTTCAACGTCAGAAGCTTATTTAATTGAAAATGGCAAAATAACTAAGCCAGTAAAAGGGGCGACACTTATCGGTGCCGGTCATGAAGCTATGCAGCAAATATCTATGGTGGGCAACGACTTAGCACTGGATAAAGGTGTGGGTGTTTGCGGTAAAGAAGGGCAAAGTTTACCGGTCGGTGTGGGGCAGCCAACACTGAAGTTAGATCAAATTACTGTCGGTGGTACAGCTTAATTGGTTTCTCTGTTGTTTAGTTTATGAATATTGACTGGTTTTATTGGTAGGTTTTAGGGATTGAGCCACCGCTATGCTGGCGGTGTGCTCGGCAACCTATGCTTACGGATTATTTAGGATAAAAAACATATTATGAAGTTTAATAAGCGGCTTATTTCTATGCTAATTATGGCAGTTTTAATCGCCGTGAGCTTGTATTTTAAAGGCAGTGATTTGCAAACAACCGAGCAATCATTGCGTCCGATATCCCCACCTGAGCAAGCGTTGAGAGATAATAAATCACAAAAGATTGATCAGCTAACGGCAGAAAAATCAGTGGTGAGCTATGTTGAGAAATATCAAAGATTGCCTGAGTTTTATATTACCAAGAAAGTCGCGCGTCAGAATGGCTGGGATCCTCGCGTGGGCAATCTGTGTGAAGTGATGCCGGGGAAAGCCATTGGGGGAGATAAATTTTTAAATCGGGAAAAACGTTTACCGATAGCCCCTCATCGACAATGGTATGAAGCCGATATTAATTATCGCTGTGGGCACCGAGGTGCCGATCGTTTACTTTATTCCTCTGACGGTATGATTTATCTCAGTAAAGACCATTATAAATCCTTTAATCAAGTTAAATGAGTTAGTTATGGATATCTGCCGAACTGAAGTTTTTGATTTTGACTATATAGAGAGTATCGCTGATTTTTATCAACAATTTCAGCAACGTTTTCAGTTACCTGAGTGGTTTGGACATAATTTGGATGCGCTGTGGGATATGCTTAATGGCGAAATTGAATTGCCGATATGTATTGTCTTTCGCCAGCTTGATCAGTCTCAATGGGTACTGTTTTCAGACATTATTGAATTGATGATTGACGCACAAGAAGAATTAAATGGGCAACTTATTTTTCATTGCAGTATATAAAATTATTATCTAGAAAATAGCCGTATAAAAAAACCGTATCATAAATAGAGTGTTAACCCACCATACAGATTAATATTGACTATTAGCGGCTATGGCTGCATAAAAAAGCCGGATCTGCTGTGTATTTAACACAGCATTATTCCGGTTTTTTATCGCACTTTTACTGTTCGTTAGGCGGTTTCAGATAACTCTTTTAAATACTGAAATAGCTGGCGGAATGATTTTGGTGGTTTAGCGGCGGCTTTTTCCTTTTTGGCATTACGCACCAGTGCACGTAATTGTTGGCGGTCAGTCATTGGGAATAATTCAACCACTTCCTCAATCACCTCATTGCCATTTTCTAATAATCTAATCCTCAGATCTTCCAATTTATGGAAGATAAGCGTTTGTTGGTTATGACGATTTTTAAGCCGATCCAGAGCTTCAGTGATAGGTTCAGGATCACGCGCGCGTAATAATTTACCAATCAACTGCAACTGACGACGACGGCCTTCGCGTCTAATTTTTTGTGCCAGCTCGATAGCGGCTAATAAGTCTTCATCCAGAGGGATGCGTTCTAACTCATTTTTACTCAGATCAACCAGCTCGGCGCCCAGCTTTTTCAAAGCTTCGGCATCACGTTTTATTTCGCTTTTACTGACCCAAATGATCTCGTCATCGTCTTCTTGTGGCGCGGGAGTCTCATCGAGCCAATCTTCAGGCTGTCTGGCCATAATGGTTTCCTTTATTTACAGAAAGCAACAGCGTAATTTGCATGACCTGCTGCGTTGTGGGTGTTAACATTCATTTATCCATCATGCTTCAAGTTGTACAGTTCCGGCTGTATAGCAATCGAATGTACAGTATCGATTGTATACTACCGAGTGAATAGTACCGATTGAATAGTACCGGTTGAATAGTACCGGTTGAATAGGCCAGTTTTATTGATAGTCCGTATAACGCACTGATTAACTCGCTGCTAGTGAATGGCAAAAGTTTACGGTTATTTGGAAAACACTATTTACTGGCTTTCTACCACTTGAAGTATTTAGGCTATATTATTATGTATTGTAACTGGGAAAATTGCCTAATGACTACTGTACTTTCCAATTGTTAGGGCATAAACCGGTGATTTTTCCTCTTTTTACTCGGATTTTAATCAATGAACCCCAATGAACAGGTAGCTCAGCAACGTAAAATACTGGAAGAGGCTGTTTCTCAGGCTCTTGAATTCGCTCAACAGCATTGTGATGCCGCAGAAGTCGCGGTTAATAAAAGTACAGGCATAGGTGTTAGTACGCGTCATGGTGAAGTCGAAAATGTCGAATTTAACAGTGACGGCGCATTAGGTATCACCGTTTATCATCGCCAGCGAAAAGGCAGTGCATCTTCGACAGATTTAACGCCTGAAGCCATTCAACGTACGGTTCAGGCGGCAATTGATATTGCGCAGTATACCTCAGAAGATGCCTTTGCAGGGCCTGCTGATAAAGATTTATTAGCTTTTGATGCACCCGATTTGCAATTATTTCAAGCCACACCCCTTGAGCCAGATGAAGCGATTAAATTAGCAGCAGCAGCAGAGAAAGCGGCACTAGATGCAGACCCCCGTATCGTAAATACCGAGGGCGGCAGTTTTAATGGCCATTATGGGATCCGTGTTTTTGGCAATTCACATGGCATGCTGCAAAGTTATTGTTCAAGCCGCTATTCAATGTCGAGCTGCGTTATTGCTGAACATAATGGTGATATGGAACGCGATTACGCTTATACCATTGGGCGCAGTATGGCTTCTTTGCAATCGCCTGAATGGGTAGGCCAAGAATGTGCTCGACGAACACTGGCTCGATTATCGCCGCGTAAGTTACCGACGATGAAAGCACCGGTAATTTTTGCCGCAGAAGTAGCAACCGGATTATTTGGGCATTTAGTCGGTGCGATTAGTGGCAGCAGTATTTATCGTAAATCTTCATTCTTGATGGACAGCTTAGGTCAGCAAATTCTGCCAGAATGGTTAACGATTACAGAACAACCTCACTTAATTGGCGGTTTAGCTTCAACGCCATTTGATAGCGAAGGCGTACGTACAAGTCAGCGTAATATTATTGATCAGGGAATGCTAACCACTTGGTTATTAACTTCTTATTCTGCACGTAAGTTAGGGCTAAAGAGCACCGGACATGCAGGCGGTATTCATAATTGGCATATTCCTGGCCAAGGAGATTCTTTTGATGGGTTACTCAAAAAAATGGGCACGGGATTAATTGTTACCGAACTGATGGGCCAAGGTGTGAGTGCCATGACGGGTGATTATTCTCGTGGGGCCGCAGGTTTTTGGGTTGAAAATGGCGAAATTCAATATCCCGTCAGTGAAATTACTATTGCTGGTAATTTAAAAGATATGTGGGCCAACATAGTCACTATTGGTGACGATATTGAAATGCGCAGCAATATTCAGTGCGGTTCAGTGCTGTTACCTGAAATGAGTATCGCTGGTCAGTAACGGATATTTAGACCTACATTAATTAAAATAAGCCCGACAGATAACGCTATCTGTCGGGCTTATTTTTTGGCATTTAATAAATTAACGGTGTAATTCACCTGCAGCTTCAGGCTGATAAATAATTTCTAGCACTTTAACGCGAGTTTTTACGCCATTAGGCAGTTCCCAACTAATTTCATCATTGACTCTTAATCCGAGCAATGCGGCGCCCATCGGTGCCATAACAGAAAGCTGTTCGGTACTATCTTTTAGCGAGGCAGGGTAAACCAGCGTTCGGGTGCGTTCTTCGTTACTGATCAGATCTTGAAAACGGATCGTGCTGTTCATAGTGACTACATCCGCGGGAATTTCCTGAGGAGTTACTATTTCGGCGCGGTCTAGCTCTTCATTCAGGGCATCAGCCACGGGGCTATCAGCATGAGCTGGTTGTTCTAATAGTCTATCCAGACGTTCAGCGTCTAAATCATTAATAATAATTGTTGGCTTTGTCATACCACACTCCAAATAGATTCAATACAAAGCAAACGCCCCCCACCCATAAGGCGGGGGGCGTCGCTGAAAATAAGTTTTTAATAAAATTTATAGTAGGCGCTTATGGTGACAAAAGAAAGAGATCACGATCACGATCTCTTTACGCTTTTATCCGAAACCAGTGGTTTGTGCTAAATTAATGAAGATTATTTTCTCTGACTGACGACTGGCTGGTGAGATTAATCTTCATCAAATCCGCAGTCGAATAATGCTACAATTGCGGATAACGCTAGTTTTTCATCGGGGCCTGTTACTTCAATATCTATTTTACTGCCTTGTTCTGAGTCTAACATTAGCATTGCAATAACGCTATCAGCCTCAGCTTCAATATGGTTATTATTGCGTAAAATAACCTTAGATTGATATTTTTGCACTAGTTCATACAGCATCATAGCGGGCCGGGCATGCATACCCAGCCGATTTTTAAGGATTATCGATGCATGTACGGTCATTATTTTCGTTTTTCCAGCGTACGATGGCGGGATTGAACGTTTTTCCCTCTCGAACGAAAATAATCCGCTAATTGTTCAGCTACATAGACTGAACGGTGCTTACCCCCGGTACAACCAATCGCTACAGTTAAATAACTGCGGTTATTAGTTTCGAGCATCGGTAACCATAACTCAAGATAGCTGCGCGTTTGGTAAATAAAATTATGTACTTCTGTGTGCCTATCTAAAAATGCCGCGACAGGACGATCTAAACCTGTCATAGGACGTAATTTAGGATCCCAATGGGGATTCGGTAGAAAACGCACATCAAAGACATAATCAGCGTCAATAGGAATACCGTGCTTAAAGCCAAACGACTCGAAGACCATAGTGAGTTCACGCTCACGTTTTCCTAATAAACGCGTTCTGAGCATTTCAGCCAGTTCATGCACTGACATTTCAGATGTATCAATAACCAAATCTGCTCTTGAACGTAGTGGCTCTAATAGATCATTTTCTTCATCAATGGCGCTTTCTAGCGATAAATTTTTGCTCGATAGCGGATGCAGACGACGTGTATCACTGTAACGGCGGATCAATGTATTGCGATCAGCATCTAAAAACAGTAGTTGAGGAGAGAAACTGCTCGGTAGCTTGGTTAATGCTTCTTCAAAAATTTCTGGGTTGTCTGGCATATTGCGCACGTCAATGCTTACCGCCGCAGAAATATTACGATCAGCGAGTGAAGTAGCCAGTTCTGGAAGCAAAACAACCGGCAGGTTATCCACACAATAGAAGCCCATATCTTCCAGCGCACGTAAGGCAACGGATTTCCCCGAACCGGAACGGCCGCTGACAATCATCAGCACCATGAGGTAACTCCCTTTTTAGTTCTTTTAATGGTATTTAAATACCATTATTTATTGAGTAATAATACTGTATAACTCTTCATCGCTGGTTGCTGATCTTAGTCGTCGACAAAGTGTTTTATCGGCAAGTTTTTTCGCAATCAGAGAGAGCGTATGCAAATGTGTCTTGCATTGATCTGATGGCACCAGTAAGGCAAACAGCAAATCAACAGGTTGATTATCAATGGCATCAAAGGCTATTGGCTCTTCAAGATGCAAGAATACACCGACAGCGTCTGAGGCGCATTCTTTGCTTAGCTTTCCGTGTGGAATAGCAATTCCACAGCCAATACCCGTCGTACCTACTTTTTCCCGTGTTAACAGCGCTTCAAAGACGACATTTTCAGGCAACTGTAATTGCACTGACGCCAACTCGCTAATAATTTCTAAGGCTCGTTTTTTACTTTTACAGACAATATTATTGCGCGTACAGGACAAATGCAAAACAGAGCTTAGCGGTATATCTATATCGTTATTCATTTATTTGTTCACTTAGGACTACAAAACCAGATGCGACCCTGCCATCTGGTTTTTTAACCGGTTTAAGCGTATGAAATATAATATTCATACGGTGATATCGGTATTAATGTTGTCTCAATTTTTCTTTATGTTTAGTTAACTGGCGTGACAATTTATCAACCAGCATATCAATTGCGGCATACATATCTGAACTTTCCGCTGAAGCATGGAGGTCAGCGGCATTAACTTGTACGGTTGCTTCTGCAATTTGATTCAATTTTTCGACTTTTAATGTCACTTGGATACCATTAATACGATCGAAGAGTTGCTCCAGTTTTTTGCATTTTTTCTCAACTGTTTCACGTAATGCACTGGTTATTTCAATATTTTGTCCAGTAATTTGAAATTCCATACTATCTTCCTTATATGTTTAATTTAAACCAGTTTTTTACGCTGGTTAGAGGGCGGGATAGATAAAGATTCTCGATACTTAGCGACAGTTCTTCGGGCAACCTGAATACCTTGCTCGGCAAGCATATTAGCCAATTTACTGTCACTGAGTGGCTTGGCTGAGTCTTCTGCGGCCACTAATTTTTTCACCAACGCACGGATTGCCGTTGAAGACGCTTCACCGCCAGTGTCGGTATTGACGTGACTGGAGAAAAAATACTTCAATTCAAAAATACCCTTTGGACTGTGAAGATATTTTTGAGTTGTTACTCGTGATATGGTGGATTCATGCATATCAACTTGATAAGCAATATCCGCAAGCACCATTGGTTTCATATGTTCTTCGCCGAATTCGAAAAATTCTTGTTGCTGCTCAACGATACAAGTTGCTACTTTTAGCAGTGTTTCATTTCGGCTTTCCAGACTTTTTATCAGCCACTTAGCATCCTGTAAATTATTACGAATGTATTGGCTATCATTTTCATTCTGTGGATTTTTAATCATTGCCGCATAATGCTGATTAATACTTAAGCGCGGAATACTGTCGTTATTAAGTTCAACCTGCCAATGGCCGCCGATTTTACTGACTAAAATATCAGGAATAACGTATTCGGATTCGCTAGTATTAATTGATTGTCCCGGCTTCGGATTTAACGACTGGATTAAATCGATGGCAATTTTTAGCTGATCTTCTTTGAGCCGAGTTAATTTAGTTAATTGCCGAAAATCTCTATTAGCTAATAGATCGAGATAATTTTTGATGATAATCCGAGCATCTTTTATTCCCAGAGTTTCATCAGGATACCAAGATAATTGGATTAATAAGCACTCTTTTAAATCACGAGCAGCCACCCCAATGGGGTCAAAATGCTGAATCCGCTTGAGCACTGCGATGACTTCGTCTAGGCCAATATCAGGATTATCAATGCCTTCATGAATTTCTTCTGCGCTCAGCGTTAAGTAGCCAGAGTCGTCAACAGAATCAATAATTGAGGTCGCAATAGCTCGGTCAATTTCACTAAAAGGCGTTAATTCAGCTTGCCACATAAGATAATCTTGCAATGATTGAGTCGTTTCGCCCTGATAAATAGGCAGTTCATCATCACTATAATCATTACGTGTTCCCGAAGGCGTACCGGCAGTATAAATCTCATCCCAGCTAGCATCTAGCGGTAGCTCGTCGGGCATGGCGGCTTTTTCAAGCGCGTCACCAGTATCTATAGCGCTGTCATCATCGTGGTTATAGTCGTCAAGTGACTCGATTTCATCATGGATATCTTCTTGTTCTAACAGGGGGTTAGTTTCTAGTGCCAGTTGAATTTCCTGCTGAAGCTCAAGCGTAGAAAGTTGCAACAAACGAATAGCTTGTTGTAGCTGTGGCGTCATTGCCAATTGCTGACTTAATCTTAGCTGTAAACTTTGCTTCATGAACGAGTGATAATCTCCTTTGATAAGATACAGATAACTTAATATTTACAGTCGGAACCCTTCGCCGAGATACACGCGTTGAACCTGTTCATTGGCTAGGATCTCTTGAGGAGAACCATGGGCGATAAGATGCCCCTGACTCACGATATAGGCTCTCTCACAAACATCAAGTGTTTCGCGAACATTATGATCGGTAATTAATACTCCCAGACCATAGTCTCTTAAATGCTGAATAATTTTTTTAATATCCAGTACCGAAATCGGGTCAACACCAGCAAAGGGCTCATCGAGTAAAATAAATTTAGGATTAGCGGCCAATGCCCGGGCAATTTCAACTCGGCGACGCTCCCCGCCAGATAACGATTGGCCTAAGCTATCACGTAAATGGGTAATACTAAATTCTTCCATCAGTTCATCGGCACGGTCTTTGCGTTGCTCCGAGGTTAAATCATGGCGAATTTCAAGTACCGCCATCAGGTTATCATAGACACTTAGACGACGAAAAATCGACGCTTCTTGCGGTAAATAACCGATACCTCTGCGCGCGCGTTCATGTAGTGGCAGCAGGCTGATATCTTCGTTGTCGATAGTAATGGTGCCTGCGTCGCGCTGAACAATACCGACCACCATATAGAAAGTGGTTGTTTTGCCTGCACCGTTAGGTCCCAATAAGCCTACAATTTCACCTGATTCAACCTTTAAGCTGACATCTTCAACAACTTTGCGCTTTTTATACGCCTTGGCTAAATTTTCTGCGATTAATATTGCCATTGTCTATTATTTACTCTTGCTATTAGCGTTGGGGCCTTTTTCTTGTAACTGAGAGGGCAATAATACGGTAGTAACCCGTTTACCTTTGTCGCTAAATGCTTCCATCTGTTGTGTTGGAACCAAATAAGTGATTTTATCCCCTTTAATGCTGCTATCAAGTTGTTCTAATTGCGCATTCCCAGTTAAAATAACTAGCTCTTTCCCCATCTCATAACGCATTTTTTCGCCGCGTCCTTTGATAGGTTTTCCATCATCTTGCAGTTGATAGAATGTCACTGGATTACCGAAAGCTTCAACCACAATTTGTTTTGCATCGCCGTTAGGACGGGTAACAATAACTTTGTTAGCTTTTATTTCGATTGAACCTTGTTTGATGACAACGTCATCTGTAAATATGGTGATATTTTTTTCTAAATCAAGGGATTGCTTAACAGAGTTAATCGTAATTGGCTGCTGCGTATCTGTTTTCAATGCCATTGCAGGTACACTGAGAGCAAAAATTGCACAAGCAATGGCCCCTTTAATTAAACATTTTTTACCGACTTGGTTCATTCTTTTGCTCTTCATTTTTGGATCTCGTAATGAGTATTAACATCATCAATTAATTCTGCTGTTCTGTTGCGCAGATTACCGCGCATTTTCATTCCGACTGATTTTAGCCCAAGGCCAATAATGGTAACTTTATCTTCGGAAGAAACATCTTGTGTCGTTAAATTAACAATGGCACTTTGTGTTGAAATTCGCTGTATTTGAGAGTCTTTGCTCAGGCTGTCGACTTCAACTTCACCATATAAATACAGCATTTTATCACTAGTCAGTTTGGCTTTCTGCGCCCTAACAGTCCAGGTTGGAATACCTGATTCATTATAAGTCGTCAATACAGGTTTACTGAACCAGGTTATTTTTTCGGCGGTATAATTATCAATTTTATCAGCCACTAATTTATAGGCTAAATCACCCATCGGATTATAGACAAAAGTCACCGACTCATCAGTTTGATAATTAGGCTGGCTATTATCCGCGGACACAGAAACTACCGGTGTTTCGTTGTCGGAAAGATTCCAGCCAATCAAACCAAGAGCAATAATTGCTAAGATAATTATTAACCAAGTTTTTGTTTTGCTCATTCTCGGGTCTGTTCAGTTAAATAGATAATCCTTTTGCTTCTTCTAATTTACCTTGCGCTAGAAGAATCAAATCACATAATTCGCGTACTGCGCCCTTACCGCCAGCAATTTTAGTGACGTAGTCGGCTTTGGGTAATAACAGCGGATGGGCATCAGCAACAGCGACGCCTAAGCCAACTTGTGACATTACTGGCCAGTCAATTAAGTCATCACCAATATAAGCAATTTCTTCAGGTTTAAGCTTCAGTGTATCTAACAGTTCGCGATACGCCAAAAGCTTATCGCTTTGTCCTTGGTAAAGATATGTAATACCGAGGGTTTGAGCGCGATCTTCCAGTAATTTAGCTTGGCGACCAGTAATAATAGCGACTTCAATACCGGAAGTGATTAAACATCGGATACCGTAGCCATCTCGAACATTGAACGCTTTTAGCTCTTCACCTTGATTGCCCATATAAATCAACCCATCGGACATCACGCCATCAACGTCACAAATCAATAACTTGATACGTTGTGCTTGGTGTAAAATATGTTTATCTATCGGGCCATAGCAAGTCGCTACATATTGTGGTTCAGTCATGCTATCTTCTCTGTTAACAAAACGGTTTTTAATTACTCGACGGTTATTTAATATTGGCAATACTATAATTAACAGACTTATTTGCCATCGACGTTAAAGCGACGTTAGATAACACCGGCTTGCAGTAAATCATGCATATGTAATACGCCAACTAATTTATTATCCTCGGCGACTAATACTGAAGTAATATGTTTTGATTGCATCAGGTTTAGCGCTTCAACGGCGAGAATATCCGGAGAAACGCGGATCCCACCAGCTGTCATGACGTCGGTGATTTTGGCATTATTTAAATCGATACCCATATCAAAAATACGGCGTAAATCACCATCAGTAAAAATACCGTTAATTTGCATATTATCATCACAGATAACACACATTCCTAGTTTTTTACGGGTTATTTCTAGCAGTGCTTGGCGTAATGTTGCTGCTTGGGTGACATGAGGAATATCATCACCTGTATTCATTAAATCACGAACTAGCAATAATAGTTTGCGTCCTAGTGCGCCGCCCGGATGAGAAAGGGCAAAATCTTCTGCTGTAAAGCCGCGAGCTTTTAATAGGGCAACCGCTAATGCGTCACCCATGACTAAGGTTGCGGTGGTACTGGTTGTAGGTGCCAATCCCAGAGGGCAAGCTTCTTGCGGTATTTTTATGCATAAATGGATATCAGAATATTTACCCATATTGCTATGTGGATTATTAGTCATGCAGATGAGAGAGACTTGCTGACGTTTTAAGACTGGAATAAGAGATAAAATTTCATTTGATTCCCCCGAATTAGAAATAGCTAACACGATATCGCTGCGGGTTATCATACCAAGATCGCCATGGCTGGCTTCTCCCGGATGAACAAAGAATGAAGGGGTGCCTGTGCTGGCTAGGGTAGCTGCAATTTTTCGCCCGATATGGCCTGATTTCCCCATGCCCATTACCACGACTTTGCCTTTACAGCTAATAATTCGTTCACAAGCACGATCAAAATCGTCATTAATATATTGTTCTAGGTTAGCCAGTCCTTCGCGTTCAATTTGTAGAACCTCTTTGCCTACCTGCTGAAAATTAATTTTTGACATTTTTTCCTACTCTCAGGGGGTTATTTTTATTTAGAAATTGAAAATAGTATCACTAATGTATCTCAGCCTTGTTCGAATAATTACACGGGCTTTTGAAGATTGCAGCATACCGTAAATCAGAAATATACGCTTTAGATTCACGAAAGATTATTATTTAACTATATTAATAACTATATTATCTAACAATACAGTGATTAGCTTAGCACCATAAACTAATCGATATGAGTTAAAAGTAACTATTATTGAATAGTTATTTTAGGTTTTGTTACTCAAAAATATCTTTTGTTAGTCTATTTTTTAATAGCCACACTAATTTCATGCGTTTTTCATGCTGTATTGGTCAGTTTTAATCATTATTAGTTGAGATAAATATTTATTTAACAACGCCCTAGGTGAAAATAAAACAGTTGTAACTTAGAGGGCGAAATAAAAACCAACATTCTGTAACATGCTATTTATAGATAATAAGATTATTATGGCGATAAAATAGACCAGCTCATAAATTCAATTGGATGATGTAAAAGAGTTAGCTGATAAATGAAAGCACAAATAGATAATTTAATTGAAGTGCGCAATATGTCCTTTACTCGCGGTAATCGGAAAATCTTTTCGGAGATCAATCTGACCGTACCGCGAGGAAAAGTTACCGCAATTATGGGGCCGTCTGGAATAGGAAAGACCACGCTGCTGCGTTTGATGGGGGGACAGCTTCGGCCGGAAGAGGGTGAAATTTGGTTTGATGGCGAGAATATTCCTGCGCTATCACGCTCCAAGCTATATCATGCGCGTAAAAAAATGAGCATGTTATTTCAGTCGGGTGCGCTGTTCACGGACATGAATGTCTATGATAACGTGGCTTTTCCCTTGCGTGAGCATACAAAGTTACCTGAATCCTTAATTCATACGACGGTGATGATGAAATTAGAGGCTGTCGGCCTACGCGGTGCGGCGAAATTAATGCCTTCAGAGCTTTCAGGGGGAATGGCTCGCCGTGCGGCGCTTGCTCGCGCGATAGCTCTTGACCCTGAGTTAATTATGTTTGATGAGCCATTTGTTGGTCAAGACCCGATCACGATGGGCGTTTTGGTTAAATTGATTGATGAATTAAATCAATCGCTTGGCGTGACTTGTGTGGTGGTCTCCCATGATGTGCCTGAAGTGCTGAGTATTGCAGATAAAGCGTATATTGTAGCTGAACAGCATGTTATCGCCCAAGGAACCGCTGACGAATTGCAATCAAATACTGATCCGCGAGTGAGACAGTTTATCGATGGTATTGCTGATGGCCCGGTGCCATTTCGTTTTCAGGCTGGGGATTATCTGACAGATTTATTAGGGTAAGTAATATGATAACAAAGGCAATCGCCGCTCTAGGGCGACGCTGGATTAATATAACCGCATCATTTGGACGCGCGGGTTATATGTTATTCAGAGCGCTAATAGGTAAACCAGAATTTGGTAAACAATGGCCTTTATTGGTTAAGCAGCTGTATCACGTAGGCGTTCAATCATTGTTAATCGTGGCCGTATCAGGTTTATTTATTGGTATGGTTTTAGGTTTACAGGGTTATTTAGTGCTGACCACATTTAGCGCCGAAGCCAGTTTGGGCATGATGGTGGCATTGTCACTACTGCGTGAGCTTGGCCCCGTTGTGACCGCGCTATTATTTGCAGGGCGAGCAGGCTCTGCTCTGACCGCTGAAATTGGTTTGATGAAAGCCACTGAGCAAATTTCTAGCTTGGAGATGATGGCTGTTGATCCCTTACGACGAGTTATTGCTCCTCGTTTCTGGGCCGGTTTTATTAGTATGCCATTATTGTCCCTGATTTTTGTTGCGGTGGGGATTTTAGGTGGTTCGATTGTTGGTGTTGATTGGAAAGGCATCGATGAAGGCTTTTTCTGGGCTTCTATGCAATCGGCGGTTGAATGGCGTCATGATTTAATCAACTGCTTTATTAAAAGTGTAGTTTTTGCCATAACAGTTACTTGGATTGCACTGTTCAATGGTTATGATGCGATCCCGACATCAGAAGGGATCAGTCGAGCGACGACGCGTACCGTGGTACATGCCTCGTTGGCGGTATTGGGTTTGGATTTTGTACTTACGGCAATGATGTTTGGGAATTAAGTCATGCAAAGCAAAAAAAGTGAAATTTGGGTTGGATGTTTTATGCTTATCGCATTAGCGGCAATTGTCTTTCTTTGCCTAAAAGTCGCGGATATTCAATCGATTGGTAATAAATCCACTTATCAGATCAATGCTGCTTTTAGCAATGTGGGTGGATTAAAACCGGGCTCTCCGGTACGGGTTGGAGGTGTAGTGGTGGGCCGAGTGGCTGATATTACACTGAATAAACAAACCTATGAGCCAGATGTCAAAATTGATATCTTGAGCGAATATGACAATATTCCAGATACTAGCTCATTATCTATTCGTACCTCGGGTTTATTAGGTGAGCAATATTTAGCCTTAAATATTGGCTTTTACGATGAAGATATGGGCACTGAAATATTAAAAAATGGTGGACGAATTCAAGATACTAAACCCGCTATGGTGCTAGAAGATCTTATAGGACAGTTCCTGTATAAAAGCGGTGACTCTGCAACTCAAGTTGAGAGTAAGTAATCAGTATTCTCCTGAGAATATTAGAGCACATTTTTATATTTTAAATTTTCAGTTGAAAAACTTTATTAAATATTAAGGAATTATGTATGTTTAAACGATTTCTTATGGTGGCATTGCTGGCGATAGCGCCTTTTGCAATGGCTATTGACCAAACGGATCCTTACAAATTAATGGATGAGGCAGCAACAAAGACCTTTACCCGTTTAAAACAAGATCAGCCCCAAATCCGTAAAAATCCAGACTATTTACGTCAAGTGGTACGTGAGGAATTACTGCCATATGTACAAATAAAATACGCGGGTGCGTTGGTGTTAGGAACTTATTATAAAGAGGCGACTCCTGCACAACGAGAAGCTTATTTTCGTGCTTTTGAAGCGTATTTAGAACAGGTTTATGGGCAAGCATTGGCGATGTATAATGGTCAAACATACCAGATAGCCCCTGCGCAGCCTTTAGGAAATAAAACTATTATTGCTATCCGAGTAACCATTGCTGATCCTAATGGACGTCCACCTGTACGTTTAGATTTTCAATGGCGTAAAAATAGCAAAACAGGTTATTGGCAAGCCTATGATATGATCGCCGAAGGTGTCAGTATGATCACGACTAAACAGAATGAATGGTCTGATATTCTGCGTAAAAAAGGTATTGATGGATTGACTGAAGAATTAGAAATTAGCGCTAAAGTGCCGATTACTCTTGATGAGAAGAAGTAATATGACTCAAACCCTTTCTTGGCAACGGCATGATAATATTCAAGGTCATGTTTTGCGTTTAGCCGGTGAACTGGATAGAGAGACTTTATTGGCTTTTTGGCAGCAACGTGAAGCTTTGCTGGTGGATATAGCCGCAATTGATGTTTCTGGGTTGACACGGGTTGATTCAACCGGGTTAGCCATGTTTGTGCGTTTACAAGGCGAATTAAGCGCCGCGGGCCATAAAGTACAGATTACAGGAATTAGCGATAATTTTAATACCTTAATTGAGCTCTATGGTTTAACTGCGCTGATTAACAATTAAGTCAATTTGTGTAAAAAATCACGCCTCTGACTGCTTTTCTGCCTCAGAGGCGTTTTCTTTGGTTTAAGAGTGACGATTAATCTATTAGGATAGTTGGTTATACCCGTTATATTTTATATTGTAGTTGCATTAGTTTGATGCTTATCATCCCAAGATTTAAGCTATCAATAAGTTATCAAAAATAACTTAAATGAATTTATTGGGCTGCCGTCATCTGACATTTTTGCAATTTTGATTATCGATATTGTTTGATCATGAATTGTTTGACCATGAATATTATATTTAGGGTAAATTTATAAAAATTTATACTGAACAATTATTAACCCTTTGGAAAATGAGTGATTATGGATACCAACGAAATTAAACAAGTACTGATGGATGCTCTGGGTCTGGATGAGGTCATCGTTAAAGGTGAGGGTAGCCATTTTCAGGTTATCGTTGTTGGTGCCATGTTTGACGGCATGAGCAGAGTAAAACAACAACAATCTGTTTACGCACCGTTGATGGAATATATCGCTGATAACCGCATTCATGCGCTGACAATTAAAGCCTATACGCCCGAGCAATGGGCGCGTGATAGCAAATTAGGCGGCTTCTGATAGCTAGTCAGCCTAATTTAGAGTGTAGTAATACGGTATCGGTATCAACCTGATACTGTTTGAAAATAATGATGATACGTTTGCCGAGGCGAACCGTCTATTGAATTTGATTGATGAGAATAACTGAATGGACAAGTTCCGAGTACAAGGTCCAACCCAATTATCGGGTGAGGTCAAAATATCTGGCGCAAAAAATGCCGCATTACCGATTATGTTCGCTGCGTTATTGGCCGAAGAACCCGTTGAAATCCAAAATGTACCTGAATTAAAAGATATTGATACGACCATCAAACTGTTAAATCGCCTCGGAACAAAAGTAGAACGTAATGGCTCTATTTTTGTTGATGCGAGTAACGTTAATCAATTTTGTGCGCCGTATGAGTTAGTAAAAACAATGCGCGCATCTATTTGGGCGCTTGGTCCATTAGTCGCTCGTTTTGGGCAAGGGCAAGTCTCTTTACCAGGTGGTTGTGCTATCGGTGCTCGTCCTGTTGATTTACATATTTCTGGATTAGAGCAATTAGGCGCGAAAATCGTACTGGAAGAAGGCTATGTTAAAGCGACAGTTGATGGTCGCTTGAAAGGCGCGGCTATTGTTATGGATAAAGTCAGTGTTGGTGCGACTGTTACCATTATGACTGCCGCCACGTTAGCAGAAGGTACGACCATCATTGAAAATGCTGCACGTGAGCCAGAAATTGAAGATACGGCAAATTTCTTAAATACGCTCGGCGCCAAAATTAGTGGTGCAGGCACTGATCGCATTGTTATTGAAGGTGTTGAGCGTCTGGGTGGCGGTACTTATCGTGTATTGCCTGATAGAATTGAAACCGGCACATTCTTAATTGCAGCGGCGGTTTCTCGTGGCAAAGTGATTTGCCGTAATGCTCGCCCAAATACCCTCGATGCCGTATTGGCTAAATTGCGTGAAGCCGGGGCGAAAATTGAGACTGGAGAAGATTGGATTAGCTTAGATATGGAAGGTCGGCGTCCAAAAGCGGTTACCTTGCGTACTGCTCCACATCCGGGATTCCCTACTGATATGCAAGCACAATTTAGCTTATTGAATTTGGTTGCTGAAGGTGTAGGTATAATCACAGAAACTATTTTTGAAAACCGTTTTATGCATATCCCTGAATTAATTCGTATGGGAGCTCATGCTGAAATTGAGAGTAACACGGTAGTATGTCATGGCGTAGAAAAACTGACTGCCGCGCAAGTGATGGCAACAGATTTACGCGCATCAGCTAGCTTGGTGCTTGCGGGCTGTATCGCGGAAGGGACGACTACGGTCGAGCGTATTTATCATATTGATCGCGGTTATGAGCATATTGAAGATAAATTACGCGGCTTAGGTGCCAACATTGAACGTATTAAATCAGATGAAGAATAATTGATTCTGAGATGATTGAATCTTCTTTGTATTGCCGAAAGGATTAAAATTAAATGGGGCGATGAGTTAATCTTAATTGCCCCATTTCGTGGTCAGGTTATTTTTAATCAATCAAGGTGTTTCATCGGTCACTTCTTCGATAATCACATCAATAGTCATCATTTCACCGTCACGTAAAATCTGTACGGGGACTTTACTGCCGGGACGAATTTCTGCCACTAAATCCATCGTTTCTGCTGCAGATATTGCGGGTTTTCCTTCGACAGCAAGAATGATATCACCTTGTTTAATTCCGGCTTTTTCTGCTGGGCCATCATGACTTACCTGAAAAACACGCAGCCCTTTAATTTGATTTATATTATTGTTATTTGAGCGGATTTGCGGCAACTCGCGCGAAGTAATTCCGATATAACCACGTACAACGCGACCATCACGGATCAATTTATCCATAATTTTGGTGGCAAGAGGTGCAGGGATCGCGAAACTTAACCCTTCAGTTGATAGCCCATTACCGGCATTAAACGATAATGTATTGATACCGACTAGCTCGCCTTCAGTATTAATCAGCGCGCCGCCAGAGTTACCTGAATTTATTGAGGCATCAGTCTGTAAGAAATTTTGTCGCCGAGTAGAGCTAAGGCCGACCCGTCCAGTAGCGCTGATAATTCCTTGAGTGACGGTTTGTCCCAAATTATACGGATTTCCTATCGCCAAGACGACATCGCCAACGCGAGTTGTGCGTTGGGGATTAATTGGAATAACCGGTAAATTTTCAGCATCAATTTTTAATACGGCTAAATCTGTCAGAGGATCTGAACCGACAAGCAGTGCATCGAAAATCGAACCATCTTGCAGAGCAACAAGTATTTGATCTGGGTTATCTACGACATGTTTATTGGTAATAATATAGCCATTGGCGTTCATAATAACACCAGAGCCTAATGAATTGAGTTCACGCCCAGATTGAGAAATACTGCCTTTTGCGCTGCTGTAGACATAAACGACGGAAGGTGCGGCGATCCGTACCGCTTTATTATAGCTAACTGGTTCATTATCCGATTTGCCATACAGCAAATTGGTAATCCCTTGAGGACGCAGAGTAGGCACCGCAATAATAATAATTGCGGCAGCAATAATGCCTAATAGCGCTGCACGGATTAACTTTTTAACCATAAGCTGAGTAACAATATTTATCAAAGAAGATAGGAATAGCAGGAGAATAGCATAAATAAAAACAGACACAGTAGATAACTGTGTCTGTTTTGCGCAAAAATAATAATTATTGCTAGCGTTGGTTATTTTCTGAACAGCAAATAGAGCGTCTCATCACCACGTAGAACTTTCATTGCCAATACGGGCGGTTTGCTATCAATAATTTTACGGAACTGCTCAATGGTCTCGACGCGAGCGTCATTTACACCAAAGATTAAGTCACCTTTCTCCAACCCGATCATTGCTGCCGGTGATTTGGCTGCAATGCTGTCAACTTTTACGCCACGAGTATTGCTGATGGTGGCATTAGATAAGGTTGCGCCCAACAGTGATTCAGTTAATTTTTCGGCTTTAGTGCTGTTACCTTCGCCATTTTCTAACACGACTTTTACGTCTATTGGTTTGCCATTACGCAGCAAGCCAATAGTAATTTCTTTACCGATTTCGCTGGTACCAATTTTGGCTCTTAATTCAGCAAAGCTATTGATGCGCTTACCATCGACAGATATCAGGATGTCACCGGATTTAATTCCAGCTTTAGCTGCGGAGGATTTAGGCATAACTTCACTGACAAAGGCTCCACGCTGAGCATCAATTTTGAACGCTTTAGCAATATCAGAACTCATTTCAGTGCCTTTAATACCCAGCAATCCACGTTTGACTTCACCGTGTTTAATTAATTGATCACTAAGGTTTTTAGCCATATTACTTGGAATAGCGAAGCCGATCCCAATATTACCGCCGCCCGGTGCTAGAATTGCGGTATTAATCCCAATTAATTCACCGTTTAGGTTTACTAGCGCACCACCAGAGTTACCACGGTTAATTGAGGCATCAGTCTGGATAAAGTTCTCTAAGCCTTCAAGATTTAATCCACTGCGGCCTAGCGCAGAAATAATTCCTGAGGTTGCTGTTTGGCCTAATCCAAATGGATTACCCACAGCGACAGCAAAATCACCGACGCGTAATTTATCGGAGTCTGCCATTTTAATTTGTGATAAATCTTTGATATCTTTGTTATTTATTATTTTTAATAGTGCGATGTCAGTTTGTCTATCTTGCCCTATTAGCTTAACATCGATTTCTCGACCATCATTTAGTTGAATTTGGATTTTATCCGCACCATCAATAACATGATTATTGGTTAATATATAACCTTGACTCGCATCAATAATAACCCCTGAACCTAGCCCTTCAAATGGACGTACATTTTGTTGCGGTGCAGGAAAATTAGGACCAAAAAATGGTTTTAACTCTTCTGGGATCTGTTGGCTTTGAACCCGTGTACCAGAAACATGTACGCTAACAACCGCAGGCAATACTTTTTCTAGCATGGGTGCAAGGCTTGGCAATTCTTGACTTTGCGATGTGGCAGGAATTGCAGCGCTACTGACGGCCGGAAGCGTGGCTAATGATAAACTAAGACTCATCGCTAATGCGGTCAGAAAGAAATTTTTTCTTTTCATAATTAGGTTAATTCTCTCAAGACTAAAGGATAATTAAGGGTTAAATTTATTCTGTTGGATAAAGTGCTTCGCTTGATTCAGTGACATACAGAATTAAGCTAAATCTAGCGAGATGACAGATATGGATATTATGACTGTAGATTATGGGGAAAAGTTCAATTAGCGGATAGCGGGATTGGTCTTTTTTACACGTATTTACATGCATTTAATTTGAATAAAGATAATTATGCACTGGCAAACAATAAGTTTGCCAGTTATGTATAAAGGTAATTATTTTTCTTTTTCGTCCATAGGGCGGAATAATCCAGAAGCACCTTCAGAATAATCTCTTGGCGGCATTTTTACTGGGGCTTGATCATTATCAGCTTCAGATTCGGTGAGGCGATAATTAAATGGATTGTCTTGCTCTGGCATATCAGACATTAGTTCCGATGAACTTTTAGCCATGTGCTGATAAAGCTGACGATAATCACGAGCCATATTATCGAGTAATTCCGCGCTGCGAGCAAAATGACCAACGAGCTCTTTACGGTATTCTTCGAGTTCCTCATTTTTCTTTTCTAGCTCAACCTGCATTGTTTTTTGCTGGCGAATTTTACTATTACCGTATCGCACGACTAGCGCGCCGATAATGAAACCAATAACTAATCCAATTAGTGCATATTCCCAAGTCATACAGGCTCCTTCGTTCACATCATTATTGTTCGCAGAATTTAAGCTTAGTTCCCATTACTATATACTATAAATAGTTCGAGTTGCAGCAAGATGGCAAACGAAGATCTCCAAATTAGCATATTTTATTACTGATTTGGATTACTGAGAACAGCCAGCATATCTGCATCTTGAAGTATGACGAGTATACCTGTTAATGTCGAAAGAGTGGAATACAAAGGCATATTGATAAACTTTATTTAACCTTTGATGCGACATTATATTACCTCGGCGGTGACTTTATCGGCTTATTTGTGCGTTAATTGAGAGTTAATCGACCCGAATATGAGAGCGGCGCTAGCAAAGTTAATTGAATCACAAACTTGGTTATATTTAGCGCAGTGTACAGCAAATAGCGGCTCTAATGCCGTGATAATTTAAGGATTATTCAGTTAATGTTGTCAACCACCCCTCTGACGCTTTATCAGCAATCGCTTGATGCAGGTGATTATCAGCCGGATGATGTCCAGCGTAAAACTGTCGAACGTTTGGATAAGATTTATCATCAGCTGATTGAACGAACTAAGAATAATCAGCCGGAGAAATCTTTGGGATTTAAACAGCGATTGGGAAAATTATTAAATAAAAAGACCCAATCAGCTATCCCTCCGGTGCAAGGATTATATCTATGGGGCGGAGTGGGGCGAGGTAAAACGTGGTTGATGGACATGTTTTATCAAAGCTTACCCATAGAACGAAAACTTCGTTTGCATTTTCATCGATTTATTCAGCGGGTACAACAAGAGCTGATTGCTCAGCAAGGGAAAGAAAATCCATTAGAAATCATTGCTGATGGCTTCAAAGCCCAAGCGGACGTGGTGTGCTTCGATGAATTTTTCGTATCCGATATTACCGATGCGATGATTTTAGGTACCTTATTTGAAGCATTATTTGCGCGTGGGATCACGTTAATCGCTACTTCAAATATCCCCCCGGATGAGCTGTACCGCAATGGATTACAGCGCGCCCGTTTTTTACCGGCGATAGAACAAATAAAAAAACATTGTGAAATTATGAATGTTGATGCCGGAATTGATTATCGATTAAGAACCTTAACTCAAGCACATTTGTATCTTACCCCGTTATCTGAGCAAAATCGTCAGCAACTAAATACGATGTTTGTGCGTTTAGCCGGCAAAAAAGCCGAGGCTAATCCAATTTTAGTAGTAAATCATCGCCAAATGCCCGCTCTTTATTCAGCAGATGGTGTATTAGCGATTACTTTTAACGTATTATGTGAAGATCCACGCAGTCAGAATGACTATATTTTTCTTTCCACCTGCTATCACACGGTGTTGCTCTACGATGTTCCTATGATGGGGTCATCGAATGAAAGCGCAGCGCGACGTTTTTTAGCATTGGTGGATGAATTTTATGAACGAAAAGTAAAATTGATTATCAATGCGCAGGTTGCCATGGAACAATTGTACCAAGGGCAATTATTGCAATTTGAATATCAACGTTGTCTTTCTCGTTTGCAGGAAATGCAGAGTGAGGACTATCTAAAAGTTCCGCATTTGGCATAATTTGGAATGGCGCGGATATTGTCATAAAACGATTTCTTTGTGCGATTGCTAATGCGATTTGCCTATAGAAGTCAGTTGAATTGACAAACTTTGTGTATATTTCATTCATCTTTTTTGAGATGATTTTGGTGAAATAGAAAAAAAATGCTTTTGGGGTCGATTTTTATGATTAACTTCTCTATAATCTTGCGACCCCACGTTACAGCGATGTTTTTTATTTCCCAAAAAATATCGCATTAGTGCCGGCATAGGCTGCTCGAAGGGGTAGGTTTGCTGGACAAGCGTCGTGTGAACCTCGAAAAAGTTTATGGACATGAGTGTTCACCAACATGTAACTTCAATATTGGGTAAGCTTTAATGAAAACTTTTACAGCTAAACCAGAGACGGTAAAACGTGACTGGTACGTTGTTGATGCAGATGGCAAAACATTAGGCCGTCTTGCAACTGAAATTGCTAGTCGTCTGCGCGGCAAGCACAAAGCGGAATATACTCCGCACGTTGATACTGGCGATTACATTATCGTTCTTAACGCAGAAAAAGTTGCTGTAACCGGCAAAAAGCGCGAAGACAAAATCTACTATCGCCATACTGGCCATGTAGGTGGTATCAAGCAAGCAACCTTCGAAGAGATGATTGCTCGTAGTCCTGAGCGTGTGATTGAAATCGCGGTTAAAGGCATGCTGCCAAAAGGTCCTCTGGGTCGTGCTATGTACCGTAAACTAAAAGTTTACGCAGGTAACGAGCACAACCACGCGGCGCAGCAACCGCAAGTTCTTGACATTTAATCGGGATTATAGGTAATGGCTGAAAATCAATACTACGGCACTGGTCGCCGCAAAAGCTCTTCCGCTCGCGTCTTTATTAAGCCTGGTAGCGGTACTATCACAATCAACCAACGCACTTTAGAACAATACTTTGGTCGCGAAACTGCGCGCATGGTCGTTCGTCAGCCGCTGGAATTGGTTGAGATGTTAGGTAAACTGGATCTGTACATCACTGTTAAAGGTGGTGGTATTTCAGGTCAGGCAGGCGCAATCCGTCACGGTATCACCCGTGCACTGATGGCTTATGATGAGACTCTACGTTCAGATCTGCGTAAAGCTGGTTTTGTTACCCGTGATGCGCGTTCTGTTGAGCGTAAGAAAGTGGGTCTACGCAAAGCACGTCGTCGTCCACAGTTCTCCAAACGTTAATTTATTGCCCTTGTGGCAGAGAATTAATGATAAAACCCGTCACTATGGCGGGTTTTTTATTTTTATTAGAAAAACTTTAGAGTTAAATTCAAGGATATAATCCTGAATATCACATCACAGTAGTTTTTATTAGCTGATAAAATCGAATATTTTGGTTATTTTCGATATTTAATCACGATTTTTCAACATCCACCCCCCTAAACTACGCAAAATCTGCTAAACTAGAGCTCTGCTTTTTGTTTTTTATTTCTCGCATCAACTTGGCGAGAGGGTTGTGCGAGCTTTCAATATGGAAAATTGAACTTTAGCACAGAGAACTTTAAAGCGGATGAACGGGTTGAAATAATAATTCTGTTATTTCAGCAAAGTTATTCTGCTTTTATAAAATTTGGAGGTTTTCATGGCTGTCGCTGCCAACAAACGTTCGGTAATGACATTATTTTCAGGCCCAACCGACATTTTTAGCCATCAGGTACGTATTGTGCTGGCAGAGAAAGGGGTGAGCGTAGAAATTGAACATGTAGAACATGATCATCTACCACAGGATCTTATTGATTTAAACCCGTACCAGAGCGTACCAACATTAGTTGATCGTGATCTGACTCTGTACGATCCGCGTATCATTATGGAATACCTCGATGAACGTTTTCCTCATCCGCCATTGATGCCTGTGTATCCAGTCGCGCGTGGTAACAGTCGTTTATTAATGCATCGCATTGAAAAAGACTGGTATTCATTGATGAATAAAATTGAAAAAGGTACGGCACAAGAAGCACAAGCTGCGCGTAAACAACTGGCTGAAGAATTGATTGCTATCTCTCCGGTATTCAATGAAATGCCTTTCTTTATGAGCGATGAGTTCAGTTTGGTTGATTGCTATTTGGCTCCGCTATTATGGCGTTTACCGGTTCTCGGTGTTGAGTTGCATTTAGCTAGCAGCAAACATTTACAAGTTTATATGCAGCGTGTCTTTGAACGTGATGCATTCTTGGCATCAATGACTGAAGCTGAGCGTGAAATGCGCCTTCCAGCAAGAGGTTAGTAATATGATGGATATGGCACCTATGTCACCACGTCGTCCTTATTTATTGCGCGCCCATTACGAATGGCTGCTGGATAATGAGTTAACTCCCCATTTAGTCGTGGATGTTGCTGCCCCTGGGGTAAATGTTCCTATGGAATATGCGCGTGATGGACAGATAGTGTTAAATATCGCCCCGC
Source organism: Moellerella wisconsensis (assembly GCF_022592395.1). NCBI lineage: Bacteria > Pseudomonadati > Pseudomonadota > Gammaproteobacteria > Enterobacterales > Morganellaceae > Moellerella > Moellerella wisconsensis. The sequence continues at coordinate 523,644 of NZ_CP093242.1, forward strand.
GAGCGGTGGGTAACTTAGATATCAGTAATGAGTCTGTCCAGTTTAATGCTCGTTTTGGTGGTGTTCCTCGTCAAGTATCTGTGCCTATGGCGGCCATTATTGCTGTTTATGCGCGTGAGAATGGGGCTGGTATGATGTTTGAACCTGAAGCAGCTTATGATGAGTCTGAATTAGTAGATCAACAGGATACTGAATCATCCAGTTCAACAGAGAAGACTGCACATCTTCGTGGTATCAAAGCGGTTGATAATTCAAGCGATGATAGTTTATCAGTCGAGCCACCCTCGGAGCCTTCTTCTCCTGATGATGAGCCACCTAAGCCACCGAAAGGTCGTCCAGCGCTACGGATCATTAAATAACGATATGATTAAATAACGGTATGATTAAATACTAATCCTCTAGCGTTCGGTATCAGACTGGGTTGCCACATTATTCATCATAATTAAACAGGGGGAGGCTATCCCCCTGTTATTTATTTTACTGTTTTGCGTTTATTCCCGCTTAAACTATCAAACATTCATATACATCATTATCCCTTCAGCAGCTTTGCGTCCTTCAGCAATCGCAGTAACCACTAAATCAGAGCCACGAACAATATCGCCTCCGGCAAAAATTTTGGGATTTGACGTTTGATACGGTCTGTCAGAAAATTCTGGTGCGACAATACGGCCTCGATTATCTAATTCAACATTATGTTGTGTTAACCAAGATAAATCATGTGGTTTAAAACCAAAGGCCATAATGACGGCATCAGCGGGAAGAATATGCTCCGAGCCAGCAATTAACTCGGCTTGTCTGCGTCCATTACGATCTGCGACGCCAAGCTGAGTACGGACGACTTTGACTCCGCAGGTTCGACCATGCTGATCGACTTCGATACTTATCGGTTGTAAATTGAATAAAAACTCGGCGCCTTCTTCGCGTGCATTTTTAACTTCGCGCGGTGATCCGGGCATATTTTCTTCATCCCGTCGATAAGCACAACTGACTTGAGTCGCGCCTTGGCGGATGGCAGTTCGCACACAATCCATTGCTGTATCACCGCCACCGAGTACGACAACGCGTTGACCTTTGAGGTCGATATAAGGTGATCCAGAGTTAGCGCTAAATCCCATCAGCTCGCGTGTATTGGCGATGAGGTAGGGCAATGCTTCATAGACACCCGTGGCATCTTCATTGGCGATATCGCCTTTTAATGAATGATAAGTGCCGGTACCGACGAATACTGCATCATATTGCTCAACTAAGTTGGCGAGTGCAATATCTTGGCCTATTTCGGTATTGAGTATGAATTCAATGCCCATTTGGCTAAAGATCTCTCGCCGACGGCTCATAATTGATTTTTCGAGCTTAAAGGCGGGGATCCCAAACGTCAGTAGTCCACCGATTTCAGGATGTTTATCATATACAGTGGCTTGTACGCCATTGCGAGCCAGTACATCGGCACAGGCTAAGCCCGCAGGACCGGCCCCGATAATCGCCACACGTTTACCGGTGGGTTTAACCTGTGAAAGATCAGGACGCCAGCCCATCTCGAAGGCTTTATCGTTGATATAGCGCTCAATATTACCTATGGTCACAGCACCAAAATCATCATTGAGAGTACATGCGCCTTCACATAAACGGTCTTGTGGGCATACGCGACCACAAACTTCTGGTAAGCTATTGGTTTGATGAGATAATTCAGCTGCTTCTATAATCCGCCCTTCATTGGCGAGTTTTAACCAATTGGGAATGTAGTTATGCACTGGGCATTTCCATTCACAATATGGATTCCCGCAGGACAAACAGCGGTCTGATTGTGTTTCTGCCTGCATGGCACTGAATGGCTCATAAATTTCGATAAACTCAATTTTTCTGATATTGAGCGGTTTCTTTGGCGGATCAATGCGTTGCAGGTCAATAAATTGATATACGTTATGGCTCATATCTTCCCCTTATTGTGCCTGAATACGCAATTCAGCGGCAGAGCGGCTACGGTGTCCTAACAATGCATTGACATCGCTAGATTTTGGTTTGACCAGTGAAAAATGGCTCAGCCAGTGTTGCCAGTTGGCGAGAATAGCTTCTGCACGTGCTGAGTGAGTTAATTGCGCATGTTCAGTCATCAAACCACGTAAATGTTCTTCATGTATCGGCAGATCGCCGACAGATAATACCTCGACCATCTCGCGGTTAACTCGTTGATTAAAGTCATTGAGTTCATCAAGCACGTAAGCAAATCCCCCGGTCATACCGGCACCAAAGTTGATACCTGTGCGGCCTAATACACACACTATACCGCCGGTCATATATTCACAGCCATTATCGCCTATCCCTTCAACTATCGCGATAGCCCCGGAATTTCGCACCGCAAAGCGTTCCCCAGCACGGCCTGCAGCGAACAGCTTGCCGCCAGTAGCGCCATACAGGCAGGTATTACCAATGATGGTGGCTTCATGGCTAGAAAAAGCTGAACCTACTGGAGGTGCAATCACAATACGCCCGCCTGCCATGCCCTTACCTACATAGTCATTAGCATCACCAATTAGGGTTAACTCCACGCCTCCGGCATTCCAAACGCCAAAACTTTGCCCGGCAGTCCCAGCAAAATGCAGTCGAATTGGATCGGCTGCGAGGCCTTGATCGCCATGACGACGAGCAATTTCGCCGCTGAGCAGCGCACCGACAGATCTGTCGGTATTGAGAATATCGTAATACAAAGTTTTGCTTTGTTGTTGCTCGATAAACGGCAGGGCATCTTGCAGTATCTGCTGATTTAGATTTCCTTTATCAAACGGCGGATTCGTCGCGGTGCAATAAACCGGTGTGCCTGATTGCGGTTGCGCTTGTTCCAGCAATTTTTCTATTTTCAATTTGCTCTGTTTTGCGGTAGTGCCTTCAATAATATCAAGTAAGTCAGTTCGTCCAATCAGGTCGGTTAACTGTTTAATCCCCAGAGCAGCCATAATTTCGCGAGTTTCTTGGGCGATAAATTTAAAGTAATTAATCACTCTTTCTGGCAATCCGTGATAATGGTGCTGGCGCAAAGTATCATCTTGGGTAGCAACGCCGGTTGCACAGTTATTAAGATGGCAAATTCGTAGATATTTACAGCCTAATGCCACCATAGGCCCTGTACCGAAACCAAAGCTCTCTGCTCCTAATATTGCGGCTTTGATAATATCTAATCCAGTTTTTAAGCCGCCGTCTATTTGTAGACGAATTTTATGGCGTAATCCATTGGCAACTAAAGCTTGTTGAGTTTCAACTAATCCTAATTCCCATGGACAGCCAGCATATTTGACTGACGATAATGGGCTGGCTCCGGTGCCGCCATCGTAGCCTGCAACAGTGATTAAATCGGCGTAGGCTTTTGCGACACCGGTCGCAATAGTCCCAACACCCGGCTCCGAAACTAATTTGACCGAAATTAGAGCTAGTGGATTAACTTGTTTTAAATCGAAAATTAGCTGCGCTAAATCTTCAATTGAATAAATGTCATGATGCGGTGGTGGCGAAATTAATGTAACGCCCGGTACAGAATAGCGCAGCTTTGCAATATAAGGGGTGACTTTATCTCCCGGTAGTTGTCCGCCTTCACCGGGTTTTGCTCCTTGCGCGACTTTAATTTGAATAACATCGGCGCTAACTAAATAGGACGGCGTGACCCCAAAGCGGCCTGAGGCAACTTGTTTGATTCTGGAGCGTTTTAGCGTGCCATAACGCACGGGATCTTCACCGCCTTCGCCTGAGTTAGAAAAGCCACCGAGAGTATTCATCGCGATAGCCAATGCTTCATGTGCTTCTGGGCTGAGGGCGCCAATTGACATAGCTGCGGTATCAAAGCGCTGATACAACGAGCTTGCGGGTTCAACGTCATCGATATCAATCGCATTATTACCAATTTTTAGCGACAGTAAATCGCGCAGGGTCGTGATAGGGCGATGAGATACCAGCGCGGAATATTTTAAATAATCACTGTATTCACCACTGTGAACGGCTTGTTGCAACGTTTTAATGATATCTGGATTATAGGCGTGATATTCCCCGGTATGGCTATATTTTAGATTTCCGCCTTGCTCCAGCGGTAAGCGTGGCAACCATGCTCGGCGGGAGAGATTAAATAGATCTTGCTCAAAATCGCCAAAATCGGCTCCCCCAATACGACTGATAACCCCGTCAAAACAGGCAGCTGTTAGCTCTTCACTTAGCCCAACGGCTTCAAATAATTTGGCACAACGATAAGATGCAACCGTTGAAATACCCATTTTTGACATGATTTTGTATAAGCCTTTATTGATCCCATTACGGTAATTCAATAATACATCGGTAAGCGATTTATCAAATAGTTGATTATCTTTCATCGCTGCCAGTGATTCATAGGCTAGATACGGGTAAATCGCTGTTGCCCCAAAGCCAAGCAATACGGCAAAGTGATGTGGGTCACGAGCGCTAGCCGTTTCAACGATAATATTGGCATCACAGCGTAAATGTTTTTCAATTAAACGTTGCTGTACCGCGCCGACAGCCATTGGGGCTGGGATAGGCAACCGTTGGGCTGAGATATTACGATCGGAGAGGATCAGCATAACTACGCCTTGGCGTACGAGTTTTTCGACTTGCTGGCACAGCTCGTCAATAGCTTGTTTTAGTGTTGATTCGCCTATTTGATAAGTAATATCAATTATTTCATGCTGATAATAGCGTTTATCTTGAGAGAGTAATTGCTGAAAATCGGAATACAGCAATATAGGCGATTTAAAACTTAATCGATGAGCCTGGCCTTCGGCCTCGCAAAAAACATTCATCTCACGGCCAATACAGGTCGCTAGAGACATGACATGTGCTTCTCTAAGCGGATCGATTGGGGGATTGGTGACTTGAGCAAATTGCTGCCGAAAATAGTCATAAATAATACGCGGGCGGCTAGATAATACTGCAAATGGCGTATCATCACCCATTGATCCCGTCGCTTCTTGGCCGTTTTCGCCGAGCACGCGGATAACTTGATCTAACTCTTCACTGCTGTAAGCAAATTGTTTTTGATAGCTGGCTAGCGTTTGATTATCCATTGCCCGCTGCCCTGAAAAGCTATCGACGAGATCTTCAAATGCGGTTAAACGAGTCACATTTTTTTCTAACCACTGTTTATAGGGGTGGCGGCTTTTCAGGTCATTATCGGTTTCTGCACTGTGCAGAATGCGGCCTTCTTGTGTATCAATCACCATTAATTCGCCCGGGCCTACACGGCCTTTCTCGACGACTTCATCGGGCTGATAATCCCAAATACCAATTTCGGAGGCGCAGGTAATTAGTTTATCTTTGGTTATCACATAACGCGCAGGGCGCAGGCCGTTTCTGTCCAAATTACAGGCGGCATAACGGCCATCAGACATTACGATACCGGCTGGGCCATCCCAAGGTTCCATGTGCATTGAGTTGAAATCAAAGAAGGCTTTAAGATCATCATCCATATCTGGATTATTTTGCCAAGCGGGTGGAACCAGTAAGCGCATCGCCCGCACTAAATCCATTCCGCCATTTAATAATAATTCCAGCATATTATCTAATGAGCTTGAATCAGAGCCTGTTTCATTGACGAATGGTGCGGCAGATTGTAAATCCGGGATTAAGGGGGTGCGAAATTTATACGAGCGTGCTCGCGCCCATTGGCGATTACCGGTAATAGTATTAATTTCGCCATTATGCGCTAAATAACGAAACGGCTGAGCAAGAGGCCAGCGCGGAGTAGTATTGGTTGAGAAACGCTGATGGAATAAGCAGATAGCAGATTCCATTCGGAGGTCAGCAAGGTCAGGATAAAAACGAGGTAAATCAACAGCCATACATAGGCCTTTATAAATATTGACCAAGTTTGATAGGCTGCAAATATAAAAATCGCTATCGGTAATACGTTTTTCTATCCGCCGGCGCGCCATAAACAGACGCCGTTCTAGATCTCTTGAACGCCATCCCGCGGGAGCATTGATATAAATTTGCTCTATTTTCGGTAGGCTAGAGAGCGCAATACTGCCTAGAATCTCTTTATTAATTGGAACGGTACGCCAACCGACGACGGCTAAGGTTTCATCGGCAATTTCTTCTTCAACAATCTGACGACATTGCTGGGCAATATCTTCATCTTGACTGAGAAATAACATGCCTACGGCGTAATTTTTGGCTAATCGCCAGCCTTTTTCTTCGGCGATAAGATGAAAAAAACGGTCGGGTTTTTGTAATAATAAACCGCAACCATCGCCTGTTTTACCATCGGATAATATTGCGCCTCGATGTTGCATTCTGGCGAGTGCATGGATTGCGGTTCTGACAACTTTATGGCTAGGTTCGCCTTCGATATGGGCGATAAGTCCAAAACCACAGTTATCACGCTCCTGTGACTGATTGTATAACATGATTGCCCCCAATATTCCCTTGCAGCTCTATGGTACTTTAATTTTACTCACGCTGGTTTATGAAGATTTAAGTTGTGGCGTCAGCAATTATCGCTAACTATCTGATTGATATAGCGATGAGATGATTATTGTGTGTGCCTGTTGCTGTATTATGAATATAGCTAAGTTTGCATAAATATGGTGTGCCTAATCGACTGAGTTGACAGTTGACGGCGAGAATTCAACTTAGCGACATTTATTAATGCGGTCAAATATTAGCTGTTGAGTAAGATTTTTAGCATTTTGTTGAGGTAATTTTTTGATTAAGAAAGGAAATATAGGATTAAATGGTTTTTGTGAGCTGGCTCATGTTCTATTTTGGGTGGATTTATAATCACTGTGTTTTATATGGTTTGCCTTGCATATATTCTGATTGTTTCTGGTTTTTAAAACTTTAATTTCCCTTTCTGTTTCATTTAAAGATGATTAAATTATTTTTAATATTTTTTCTTCAATAGTAATAAAAAGTAATGATTTATAATGTAATAAATATAACTGATATGAATTTTAATTCTCATTCAGTGATTTTTGATTCAATTTAATTACTGCATTTTTTGATTGAAAGAGGCATGTTAGTGATTATTATTTTAATTAATTAGCTAATTTTCAATTGGTTAAATTTATCGCCCTATCCAGATATACAGAGAGTTAATATTTTCTGATTATCCGTCACCGTTTTTATTTTATTTGATATATGATCCAGTAAGATTTTTATTTACGGGGTAATTATGAAAGTACTAAAAGGGCTTGCGCAATACTACGTCGACCTGATGATGAAGCTCGGGCTGGTGCGATTTTCACTATTATTAGCCTCTGCATTAGTGGTACTGGCCATTATTGTACAGATGGCAGTGACTATTTTATTGCAAGGACAAGTACAGAGCATCGATTTAGTTCGCTCGATCTTTTTTGGGCTGATTATTACGCCTTGGGCGGTTTATTTTCTTTCGGTGGTGGTGGAACAATTAGAAGAATCGCGCCAACGTCTTTCGCGGATGGTGGATAAACTGGAAGTGATGCGTACCCGAGATGCCGATTTAAATAGTCAACTGAAAGAGAATATTAGCCAGCTTAATCAAGAAATCGTCGAGCGAGAAAAGGCTGAGCAAGCCCATTTAGAGTTACTTAAAAAGCTTAAAAAAGAGATGGCACGACGAGAAGAAACTCAAATCGAATTAGAACAACAATCGGTTTTATTACGCTCCTTCTTAGATGCCTCTCCCGATTTAGTCTATTACCGTAATGAAGATAATGAGTTCTCAGGATGCAATCGAGCTACGGAGTTATTAACGGGTAAGAGTGAAAAACAGTTAGTCGGCTTAACGCCTAAAGATATTTATGATCCTGAAATTGCGGCTAAAGTTATTGAAACTGATGAAAAAGTATTCCGTCATAACGTTTCTTTGACCTATGAACAGTGGCTGGTTTATCCCGATGGGCGTAAAGCCTGTTTTGAATTACGTAAAGTCCCTTTTTACGATCGTATTGGTAAACGCCACGGCCTTATGGGCTTTGGGCGTGATATAACTGAACGTAAGCGCTATCAAGAGGCATTAGAGAATGCAAGTAGGGATAAGACCACTTTTATCTCAACTATAAGCCACGAGCTTCGTACGCCGCTTAATGGGATTGTTGGATTAAGTCGGATTTTGCTCGATACGGAGTTGACCGCCGAGCAAATGAAATATCTCAAAACGATACATGTCAGTGCAATTACGTTAGGTAATATTTTTAATGATGTGATTGAGATGAATAAAATTGAGCGGCGGAAAGTACAATTAGATAACCAGCCGATTAATTTAACTGAGTTTATTTCTGATCTTGAAAATCTGTCTGGACTGCTGGCTCAACCTAAAGGGCTTAAATTCACCTTAGAAACAGACGAAGAATTACCCGTAACAATCCTTTCTGATGGCACGCGATTACGGCAAATATTATGGAATTTGATAGGTAATGCCGTCAAATTTACTCAGAAAGGGGAAGTTAAGCTACGGATCTGGCGTGAAGCTGATGACAAATTGCTGTTTCAGGTACAAGACAGCGGTATCGGTATCCCGAAAGATGAACTCGATAAAATTTTTGCTATGTATTATCAGGTTACGGACAGCGCAGGTGGACGGCCTGCAACTGGGACAGGCATAGGTTTATCAGTATCGCGCCGTTTAGCGCAAAATATGGGGGGGGATATTCAGGTTGAAAGTTCGATTGGTAACGGTTCGACATTTACCTTATCAATTATTGCACCGGTCGTTGAAGAGGCTGCCGTGGATGAGCAAGAAGATGGTGACTATCCATTGCCAGCTCTGCATATTTTACTGGTTGAAGATATTGAGTTAAATGTGGTCGTAGCGCGTTCGGTACTAGAAAAATTGGGCAATACTGTTGATGTGGCGATGAACGGTGCCGAGGCTTTAGCCTTGTTCCAGCCGGAGGAATATGATTTGGTGCTATTGGATATTCAATTGCCAGATATGACCGGATTAGATATTGCGCGAAAACTGCACCAGGAATTCCAGAAAGATCAGTTACCGCCATTAATTGCTTTAACCGCTAATGTGCTAAAAGATAAAAAAGAATATTTAGATGCGGGTATGGATGATGTGCTGAGTAAACCGTTGTCTGTTGCTGCCCTTACTCAAATTATTGAGCATTATTGGGGAGCGAATGCGGAGATTAATACGCCAGCCTCTGTCGATGAAGTCGATATCAATCAATGTGATAAAATTCTTGATACCGAGATGCTGCAGCAATATATCGAGTTAGTTGGGCCACAACTGATCCATGATAGTTTGCAAGTATTTGAAAATATGTTGCCGGGCTATTTGGCGATACTGGATTCGAACATGGTGGCAAAAGATCAAAAAGGCATTGTCGATGAAGCGCATAAAATCAAAGGCGCCGCAGGCTCGGTTGGATTAAAACATTTACAACAAATAGCCCAACAGATCCAATCCCCGGAATTACCAGCATGGTGGGATAATGTTGATGAATGGGTAGATGAATTAAAACAAGATTGGAAAACGGATATAGAAACCTTGAGAAGCTGGGTTGCAGCTCAAGAAGCAAAAAAATAACCCCAACCTAAGTTGGGGTGCGCGAATATTGCGCCAACACCAGGGAAATCGTTAACTCGCCTTGCTAGCGAGTCATTTGAAATATCGTTAACTTAGAGATTAACATCAACATAGCAAAATTTAGCGTTTTTGTTACAAGATTCATTAAGATCTGTGATGAACGTTGGTGTTTATTCCCCTTAGTAGGTAACAGATAATTTACTACAAATGGAGTGAGATATGAAATCTATTGCGGTTATTTTAAGTGGTTGTGGTGTGTTCGATGGCAGTGAGATCCATGAATCAGTATTAACAATGCTAGCTTTGGATAAAAATAATGCCAGAGTGTCATTTTTTGCACCTAATGAATCTCAATCTACTGTAATTAATCATATTACTGGAAAAGAAAAAACAGAGATACGTAATCAAATGGAAGAATCTTCGCGTATATCAAGGGGGGAAATAGCGCCTTTGTCCTCTGCTGATGCCAATAAGCTAGATGCACTGATTATTCCCGGTGGTTTTGGTGCGGCTAAAAATTTATGTGATTTTGCTGTCAAAGGTAGTGAATGTGAAATCAATAAGGATTTATTAAGTTTAGTGCAATTAATGCATCAGCAAAAAAAACCGTTAGGACTGATGTGTATTGCCCCAGTTATGTTGCCAAAATTGTTAAATAAATCTGTTAAATTAACTATTGGTAACGATCCTGACACTATTGCTGAGATTGAAAAGATGGGTGGGACACATATTCAGTGCACAGTTGATAATATCGTAGTAGATGAAAATAACAGAGTTGTTACAACCCCTGCTTATATGCTTGCCCAATCAATTGCAGAGGCAGAAAAAGGGATAACTATGTTGGTAGAAAAAGTGCTAGAAATGGCTTAATGGCTAAATAATGATATTTGTTTCATTTTTAGGGCACTGGTTAAAGAAAATTACGATCTCTTTACTTCTTCTCTGGGGAGTCTCAGTGATTGTGTTTAAGTATTTTCCCGTGCCATTCTCTGCCGTGATGTTAGAAAAGCAAATTAGCGCTGCACTACACTTTAATTTTTCTTATGTATCTAAATCGCATTGGGTAGATACAGATCAAATTTCTCCTTATATGTATCTGGCAGTAATTGCGGCTGAAGATCAAAATTTTCCTAATCACTGGGGATTTGATATTGAGGCCATACAACGTGCTTATCAACATAATTTGAATAATAAATCATCGCTTCATGGTGCTTCTACGCTTTCACAGCAAACAGTAAAAAACCTATGGTTATGGAATGGAAGAAGCTGGATAAGGAAAGGGATAGAGACACTAATGACACCAGTAATGGAAGTTATGTGGTCTAAAAATAGAATTCTTACTGTTTATCTGAATATAGCTGAGTTCGGTGAGGGGGTATTTGGCATAGAAGAGGCCGCATTATTTTATTTCAAAAAGCATGCAAATCAACTAACTATGAATGAATCAGCTTTATTAGCGGCAGTATTACCTAATCCTATTAAGCTAAGTGTTAAAAAACCATCTAATTATGTATTGAAAAGGCAGTCGTGGATAGTTCATCAGATGCAACTTTTAGGCGGTAAGAATTTTCTGAAAAAACATAAAATTTATCCATAACGCTAAAAAAAGCCACAGAACAGATTCTGTGGCTGATATTTTGGTTATCAATCAACCGTAATCTTGCGGTGACTGATGATTATAATTTGAAGCGAGCCTGACGTTGTTAATATATTACCTAAATTTATTCGACTAGTTAGACGATATCATTAGTTTTATTAATTAAGTCAGTTTTCTTAATTAAGATAGGTAAAGGCGGTTGTCACTTTACGTACGCCATCAGTTTCGCTGGCGATTTTAGCTGCGGCATCACCTTCTTGTTTGGTTAATACGCCCAACAAAAAGACTTCGCCATTTTCAGTGATAACTTTAACGCTAGATGATTTTACCGTATCGCTTGCCAGTATTTTGGATTTTACTTTGGTAGTTATCCAGGTGTCTTTGGACGCGGTACCTAAATCAACCGGTTCACCTTGGCGAACTTCGTTATATACCATATTGGTGCCTTCGACGTCTGCCGCTAGCTGTTTCGCTCGATCAGCCCAAGACAAATCAGGACTTTGTCCGGTTAGTAACACATTACCTTGATAGGCAGTGGTAATAATTCGCGCTTTACCGGTAATGTTTTTATCTTGATTTAATGCCGCACTAACACGGGCTTCTAATGTACCGTCGTCAACTTGTTGGCCGACCGTCCGGGGGTCTGTAGCGCTTTTAGTCGCAACCGCCGCAGAGCCGACTACCGCAGCACTGATACATCCTTGTAGCATTAATCCACCGCATATAACGGCTAATAATGGGAATAATCGCATTGTAGCTCTCCTTAGTCATCCTGATGAGGGAAAAGGGTATTATCGATTAAATCACACAGACAATTAACTGTGAGAAGATGCACTTCTTGGATCCTAACACTGCGCTGTGAAGGTATCCGAATTTCAACGTCTTGAGGTCCTAATAAACCTGCTAGTTCACCGCCGTCATAGCCGGTTAAGGCAACGATAGTCATATCGCGAGTAACCGCAGCTTCAACGGCTTTAATTATCTCGTGGCTATCACCATGGGTAGAAATAGCTAATAGAACATCACCCGCTTGACCGAGAGCTCTGACTTGTTTGGCATAGATCTCTTCGGGTTGCTTACTGCCTGCAATCGCGGTGATCATGACATTGTCCGTCGTAAGCGCCAGAGCCGGTAAGCTCGGACGCTCTGTTTCAAAACGATGCACCATACTGGTGGCAAAACGTTGTGCGGTTGCTGCGGAAGCCCCGTTACCACAACATAAAATTTTATTGCCGTTCAGTAAGGAGTGAACCAGCATCATTGCCGCCCGAGAAATGGCGTCTGGTAATGCTTCAGCGGCAGCTATCTGTGTTTGAATGCTTTCTGTAAAACAGACTTTAATTCTATCCAGCACGTTGAATTTTTTCCTGTCAGATTAGTGTGTGAACTCATCATCATTGAATGCGTTCGGTACCCATTCGAATTGTTGCCCTGTTATAGCACAAATATCAAAACGGCAGAGAGTGGTATCAAAACTCTCATTTCTTTGGGCGAGCCATAATTTTGCGGTAGTTAAAATTTTTTTCCGTTTTTTTGGGGTGACGGAAACTAATGCACCACCATACCGGAGATTGCGGCGAAAACGAACTTCAACAAATACCCAATAGTGTTTATCTCGCATTAGCAAATCAATTTCACCGCCACGGTTACTGATATTGCGTTCAACAAAGGTCAACCCTTGTCGCTGCAAAAAATATTGAGCTTGGCGTTCATAATAATGGCCGAGGAGCCAAGTTACTGCTTTTAATGGTTGCATTATGACATCCTTGTCAGAATTTTAACCTGCTGATTAATTTACCGCTTTTATTTGCCCTTTACTGAACTCTAACCACGGCAGTTCACGATAAATAACACAGTTGTCAGTTACGTCTAATTTCCCTGACGCACCATTTATTTTGAATTGACTATTATTCTGTAATTGATTGTAATTATTGGATAATGACCATGCGTCAACCCCCATAGCATACAAACGAAGTAACGAATAATCCTGGGCTAATTTTTGTTGTGCTTGTTTCATCAAGTTAGCATTCGCACCAGCGAGTAGTGGTATTTCACTGAATTCAACACCTTCCATTTCAAAGCGGAAATCTGCACCGCTACCGGCTTGATTGCTACGCGAACTGGCATATAAATCAGGGCGGCTACGCGTACTGATTGCCATCTCTATCATCGGTTTGATCAACACAAGTTCATCACGAGTCGCTACAATATATACGGCATCAATACGGTCTGATGCTACATTGCTTGGCGATTCAGTCTCGAGCGCAGGGTAACCCTCGGCGTTCAATGGCTGAGGTGCCGGCGTGTTGATTATCACCGGTGTACCTGTCATTCGAATACCAGTACCGCGATTAATCGATTCTTTCAATGAAGCAACAGAACCAAAGGATTGTTTGAGTACGGTTGAGCCATTTTTGATTTGCCATTCATCAGCAAAAGCTTTGGCTATACGTTCTCCAAATGCATTGGCAGGCACCAATACCAGAGGGGCTGATTTTCCTTGCTGCGCAATGTGCTGCGCTGCATTACGAGCTTCATCTTCTGGTGATAAGGAAAAATAGCATAAATTTGGGCGCGGTTGTAATTGGTCTGCATCCAATTCATTTAATGCCAACACGCTAATAGGTGACCCCATTTGAGCGATTTTCTGCACATTGCTTTTCAATAATGGCCCCACCACTAAATTATAGCCATCTGCTTGCGCTTGTTGTAATAACTGCTCAATAGGCTGGCTAGTGGTATCGTAAACTTTAACACTTTGGCTATTTTGTGGAACGGGATCAATCTGTAAATTAGCTATTGTCGTGGCTGCTGAGGTATTGGTATCCTCTGGCGCAGTAACTTCGGCATAAATTTGGTCTAAAATATCATCTTGATCATTGGCGTTTTCAGCTGCTGTTGTTGATGATGTCGTTGGTAACGTAGCTACGTTATTGGTTGGAGCACTAGGTAAGCCTTTTTGTGCGTCTAAAAATCCTTGCATAATCGCTTCTGCAAACACCTTACCTTGACCACTTAATGGAAGTAATAGTGCTATTCGTGGCGTTGCTCCTACCGCGGGAAGGATTGCTTGCTGTAATTGTGTCGGTGGTGTTTTAGCGGCAGGATTTAGCGGATAACGCATTTTCCAGTCATCGTAGCCAGCTTTCAGGCTATCAGTATCATCGCGATTATTTTGATAAATATCGAGTAAATCAACCCAACCTTGCAAAATATTTTCATCTGCACCCACCCCTTGGATCTGTTCTGGGGACATCTGGGTCAGCATCTGCCATAATCCATCAATATTTTTTTGACGGGCAACTGGGTCTGATAATAAAGGTTCTTGGGCAATATAAGCACGTAAAACATCGATTGATGGCTTATTATTCGATTTATCAATAATAGATTGGTAATGGCTAATCGCATTATCGCCTTGTCCAGAAGTGGCGGAGCTAATAGGCGCTGAGCCTTGTTGCCCAGACAATTGACAACCTGCCAGTATCAGTGTTGATAACATGGCAGAGTAGATTAACCCTTGTTTGAAACGCAATAAAATTGAAGGACGCATACTGTATCCAGTGATGTATTTTCAGTTGCTTAATTTTAAACCGGCTATTCGGATGAAACAATGAATCAACCTAATCAAGCAGTGGTTATGGCATCCACACTGTATATTGTGCCTACTCCCATTGGTAATTTGAGAGATATCACGCAACGTGCGTTGGATGTACTTAAAAATGTTGACCTGATTGCGGCAGAAGACACTCGGCACTCAGGTATATTATTACAGCATTTTGCAATTAATGCGCGCATGTTCGCTTTGCATGATCATAATGAACAACAGAAAGCCGATCAATTAATTAGCAAACTCCAGCAAGGGCACAGTATCGCATTAGTTTCAGATGCAGGTACACCTCTAATTAATGATCCGGGTTATCATCTGGTTACTCGATGTCGTGAAGCTGGGATAACGGTGATCCCGTTACCGGGTCCATGTGCAGCAATTACGGCCTTATCTGCGGCTGGGCTACCTTCGGATAGATTCTGCTATGAAGGTTTTTTACCTGCCAAAAGCAAAGGCAGAAAAGATGTATTACGGGCATTAGAGCAAGAGACAAGAACGCTCATTTTTTATGAATCCACTCATCGCCTATTAGACAGTTTACAAGATATGGTTGAGGTGTGGGGAGAAAATCGTCATGTCGTATTAGCTCGCGAATTGACTAAAACCTGGGAATCGATAGAAGGTCGGCCTGTGGGGGATTTGCTTCGTTGGGTTAAAGAAGATGAAAATCGCCATCGTGGCGAAATGGTATTGATTGTTGAAGGCTATAAGAAATCTACAGAAGACGAGGCGATTACCCCTGAGGTTTTACGCACACTGGCATTATTACAAAAAGAACTGCCATTAAAAAAAGCTGCTGCGATTGCTGCTGAGATTTATGGCCTGAAGAAAAATGCGTTGTATAAGCTAATGTTGGAACAACAACAGACTGAATAATGAGCCTTTTTAGTTGTTATATTGAAAACACCTATACAACCGCGGACAAACTTCCTATAATCTGCGGCGGAGTTGGCTAGACAATCGCTGCTTTATCGTTGTCCTTCGGGAGACGGGTAAAGGGGAGGAAAGTCCGGGCTCCATAGGGCAGGGTGCCAGATAACGTCTGGGAGGGTAAAACCTACGACCAGTGCAACAGAGAGCAAACCGCCGATGGCCTGTTTACAGGCACAGGTAAGGGTGAAAGGGTGCGGTAAGAGCGCACCGCGCGACTGGCAACAGTTCGTGGCACGGTAAACTCCACCCGGAGCAAGGCCAAATAGGGGTTCACAAGGTACGGCCCGTACTGAACCCGGGTAGGCTGCTTGAGCCAGTGCGCAAGTGCTGGCCTAGATGAATGGTTGTCCACGACAGAACCCGGCTTATCGGCCGACTCCACAAATTAGGCCCCGAGCTAGTTATCTAGCTTGGGGCTTTTTTTATCCATTATTCTGCTAAATCAATAAGTAAACCTTGAAAGTCAGCCTTTGCAGTAAGAGATAAATAGGGCTCATGATGTAAAAATACGCCATCCCCACAATGGAGCTGTTGGCTAAGCGCTGATGTTGAAGTTAAGTTAATTGGTCCTTGAATCGACTGCAAATAACCATGCTTTCCGTTGAGAGATAACGCAATATGTTCTCCCGCAGCTAAATGAATATGGTGAATCCAAATATTCTGCCGAACAATTAAACTTCCTTGCTCACCTTGTGGTGAGGCAATTAATGACAATTTTTGCTTATCGAACGTAATTTTTTGGGGGGGATGGTAATCTTTTTGCGGGCAAGCATTTATCCATAGTTGTAAGCGAGTTAATTGATTAGTCCCACAATTATGTTCACTATAATGGATCCCTGGTTGAGGGGAAAAGCGTAAGCACTCGCCTTGTTCGGCATATGCCTTATGCCCTAAGCTATCGCGATATTCTGCACGACCCTGTAAAATAATATTTACAATATCGACATTCGGATAGGTTTTGGCTTGAAAAGAGTGCCCGGGAGCTAGCACTTCTTGATTTAACACCCGAAGCGTTTTAAAACCGAACAATTCGGGGTCAAAATAATGGCCAAAAGAAAAAGAATAACGGGCCTGAAGCCACCCGTAGTCAGCAGAGCCGCATTGATTGGCTTGTCTAATTTTTATCATGGCCGGAGCTCCTTTAAAGAAATATCCTTTCATAATAATTAGCTGGACGTTTAATTGTTAGCCAGTTAATCTGGTCACGATATTCAAATTTACTGAAAGAGATATTGAATGAATAAAGATCGGGCATTGACGTTGGAAGCATTACGAGTGATGGATGCGATAGATCGTCGTGGTAGCTTCGCAGCTGCCGCTGATGAACTAGGCCGCGTGCCCTCTGCGCTAAGCTACACTATGCAAAAATTAGAAGATGAGTTGGATGTAGTGTTGTTTGATCGCTCAGGGCATCGTACAAAATTTACTAATGTTGGACGTATGCTATTAGAGCGCGGGCGTACGTTACTCGAAGCCGCTGAGAAACTAACCGCAGATGCCGAAGCATTGGCAAAAGGCTGGGAAACTCAGTTGACAATTGTATGTGAAACGTTAGTTCCTGCTTCATCATTATTTCCATTGGTCGATAAACTGGCTAAAAAATCCAATACGCAGTTAGCGTTAATGACTGAAGTACTCGCCGGAGCATGGGAGCGTTTAGAGGCTGGGCGGGCGGATATTGTGATTGCTCCAGATTTGCATTTTCGTTCATCATCTGAGGTTAATTCAAAGGTTTTATATTCGATTAACCATGTGTATGTCGCCAGCCCTGATCATCCTATACATCAAGAGCCTGAGCCGCTTTCTGAGGTAACACGAGTTAAATATCGTGGTATAGCTGTGGCTGATACCGCGCGTGAACGTCCGGTATTAACCGTGCAACTATTAGATAAACAGCGACGATTGACAGTGAGTACGATTGAAGATAAACATCGTGCATTGTTAGCTGGCTTAGGCGTTGCAACTATGCCTTATCCGATGGTTGAACAGGATATTCGTGAAGGGCGTTTGCGAGTAATTAGTGCCGAATATAGCCATGAAACACAAATTATTATGGCGTGGCGTCGTGACAGCATGGGAGAAGCTAAATCTTGGTGTTTACGAGAAATCCCGAAGTTATTGGTACAAAAATAAGCCAAAAAAAACACCTCATCGAGTATATATTCCCGGTGAGGTGTAACCGTTGGATGGTTAAAATGGAGATAATAAAGGTGATAATGTTTAGTCAATAAAGTGTATTATCTTTTTTTAGTTAATAAATAATCAAGACTAAATTTACCTGGACCCATAACAGCTAAGAGTAGAAAACCACCGGCAATGGTCATGTTTTTCATGAACATCAATGAATTTGGCGCTACTGAGAAATCCGTATGGAATAACAGCGCGGTTAATAAAGTAAATCCGGCAGTAAAGATAGCCACTGTACGGGTGAAAAAGCCCAGTAATATAGCGATACCGCCCCCGAGTTCAAGCAGAATAGTTAATGGTAATAAAAATCCGGGTACACCCATTGAGCTCATATAGGCTTGCGTACCAGCATAGGCATCGCCTAATTTTCCGTATCCTGCAACAATAAATAAAATTGGCATTAAAATACGTGCAATTAATATGAGGCTATCGTCTAACTTTTTCATTTTATTCTCCAGAAACTATCTGATTTAATCGGATATTAAACCTGCTCTTTATTCATCAAAATCTATTTGATTGATGATCAATAGGTTCATTAAATTTGATGGAGTTATAATAATAAGAATGCTTCTTAGTAGATAGCTAAGCTTGTTAACTAAGTTATACAAAAAATTTGAATGCTCCATTTTAGGTGTTAATAGCTAGAAATTAAGGCTTGGGAAATAATATCAAGGCAGAATATTTAGAAAGGAACATTTAGAAAAATAGACTTTATTATAAGTAGTTAGAGGCAGATAGCTTAGGCTAGAAATGAAAAAACCAGAAAATAGATATCTTCTGGTTTAAATATATTGGAATAATATTGAAATTATGAGCGGTGAGTACTCACGCTATTACGTACTGTACGGACTATTCCCCATGCCCCCAACGCACGCTTGCCCCATGATAACAATTTTTTAGGGCGGCGTAGTGAGTAAAGAGATAATAAGCTAGCGCCAGCAATCAAGATAGGACGAAACGAAATCAGTGTTTGCCACGTACGATCATAAGGCTCAGTTATTTTCAGCCAATGCTGTGTGGTATCAGACAGAGAAGTGCGCTGTTGCTCGATTTGTTGCAACAGTTGCCGTTTCTTTTCAGCCAATATTTTCTGTTTATTCGCCATCAGATTGCCGAGTATCTCCGGTTAATGCTTGATGATCGCGTTTTAATTGCTCTCTCGTCGCGCCTAACAACGTAGATTGGCGTGATTTTTTTAGCGTCCAAATAGCACCAATAATAGCTAAAAGTATCAATATACCGGTAGTAATAGCGAGCGCTTGATAACGATAAACGGGATCAACAGACCAAAAAATGAGGCCCAATAAACACATTAATCCAAAGGCCGTGAATAGCAACGTAATCCCTGCCATAAGAATAAGCTGGATAAGCGTTGCTTTTTCTTCTTCTAACTCAACAGCGACCAGTTGGATACGGGTTTCTACCATGGTAACGGCGATAGTGACCATTCTTTGTAATGTATCCAGGACCCCTTTTGCGGGGCCCTGTGGGCGTTCATGTTGTTCCATAATTAACGTTTAGCCAGAAGCACACCCAGAACGACACCGACAGCGGCGCCGATACCAATACCTGTCCACGGATTTTCACGAACATAATTATCTGCTCGACCAGCCGCCTCTTTGGTTTGGGCAGTAATTTTCTCTCCGGCATAACTGAGTTTATTGCGAGAAGAGGCTAAGGCTTGCTGAGCTTTACTTTTTAGCCCTTCAATCTCTTCTTTAGATTTATTTCCACTATCGTTTAGGATAGCTTCTAATGAATCTGCTAATGATTTTAGTTCTGTGCGTAACTCTTCAGATGAATTATTCGTTGACATAACAATAAACTCCTTTAAGCAGAAAAAGTAACATAACTTTATTAACCATAGACTGTTTTAACTCAAGATTAAAGTCAAATAGTATTAAAGATAGGTAAAAATTTTTATGATCAGGTAAATGGTGTGTTTTTATTTAATAAAATAATACCAAATATCGGAATGTTATGATTTAGTGGTAAAGATTAAAAATAATGATTTATTGTAATAAAAAAGGTGGGTTTTATCGCCAGAATAAATTAATAGGGAAATAGCTATAAGGGAAATAGCTATAAAAGAAGCAACTAATACTATTTTTAGCAAAACTAGGCCGCACTATAAAGTAATTAAATAAAAAAGCGGAAAATGGATTTCCGCTGGATTAGATAGTTTTTAGTTAGCGGGCTTTTTTACCAGACATTTTTTTCTTAAATACCACAATAATGCTTCCTAGTAGACCAATAATCAGCAGCCCAACAGGGATTAACATTAAAACATTCATTATATGGTGTTCATATTTTAAGAAAATAGGGCTTTTACCAAAGCCATAGCCAATAGCGGTTAAAATAACGACCCATAAAAAACCGCTTAACCAATTAAATAGTTGAAAACGACTATTATTTAATCCGGCTAAACCAGCAATTGTCGGAAGTAAAGTTCTGACAAACGCGAGGAAACGGCCAATTAATAATGCCGCAAGCCCGTGACGGTGGAATAAACCATGAGCGCGCTGATGATAATGTTCTGGTAAATGGGAAAGCCATCCTTTGACTATTCTAGTGTTTCCTAGCCATTTACCTTGTATATATCCAAGCCAACAACCTAAGCTCGCACCGGCAGTTAATATCACAATAGTTAACGGATAATTCATTGTTCCTTTGGCGATTAATACTCCAACCAGAATAAGTAAACTATCGCCTGGTAAGAAAGCAGCTGGTAATACGCCATTTTCTAAAAAAAGGATCGCAAATAACATAAAGTATATTGCCCAAACCAATGAAGGATTAGACAGGGTGACATAATCTTGCTGCCATAAGGCTAAAAAAAGTTCTTTTACTAATTCCATCAATAATTCCTAAGCGCCAAACTCTCACAACAAGGTGTTGTGGATGTCGGGAGAAAATGGATGAACATCTACGCTACAGCTAAAATAACGGCGTTAAGCCAAAAACGTATCGCATAGTATAAAGCATGCACACTGTAACAAAACAAAAAATAACTAAACAGTAAATTCTATGGTTACAGTTAGCTTTTATTTAAATTTTGCAGAGAGTTAACATTTTTATCTCGGTGTGATTATCTATAAAAAATAGTTTATTTAGTCTATTTATTTCTGCTTTTGATATAAATATCAATTTATATAAACAGTATCGGCTAAAATTTATGACTCTGGCTATGCGTTTATCATATTGCTTTTTATATCGATTTGTCGTATTTTGCAGGTCATAGCAAAGGGGAGTAACTTCCTTGTCGGTTTATCGTCATTACGGTGCCATATGCACCCGGTAGCCGAGCATCACAAATTTTAGGCCCTCAGGTTAATTTGTGTTGTAAGTGAGACCTTGCCAGAAGGCGAGGTTTGCTCACTGTTTACAACCAAATATTGATTTGAGGTTAGAACATTAAGCGGCTGGCGTCTTCTGAGATGTCAGCCGTTTTTTTGTTTTTGAGGAGTAATAACATAATGAATTCTGTAGGAAATCCTGTTTTATGGGGCAGTTTTGCGGCGATTATCGCGGTGATGCTGCTGGTGGACTTATTATGGCAGGGTAAGCATAAAGATCAGCCTATGTCGGTAAAACAAGCCGCCAGTTGGAGCTTAGTATGGATAGCATTATCGATGTTATTTGCCTTAGGTCTGTGGTGGTATTTTCGTGAAACGGTCGATATACAATTTGCAAATAGCCAAACAATGGCATTTTTGACCGGTTATTTATTGGAAAAAGCGTTAGCAATAGATAACGTTTTTGTGTGGCTTATGCTGTTTGGATATTTCTCAATTCCAGCAAATTTACAGCGCCGCGTACTGGTATACGGTGTATTAGGTGCAATTGTTTTACGTACCATCATGATATTTGCAGGCAGTTGGTTAGTTTCTCAATTTAGCTGGATCCTATATATTTTTGGACTATTTTTATTGTTCACTGGCGCTAAGATGGCCTTTTCCAAAGAAGATGATTCTCCGGTGGGAGAAAAAAGCTTTGTGAAATGGATCCGCTCACATTTACGTATGACCGATGAACTGCATGGCGAACGATTCTTTATTAAACAGAATGGAATACTGTTTGCTACTCCATTGATTATGGTGCTGATATTGGTTGAGATCAGCGATATTATTTTTGCCGTAGACAGTATTCCTGCAATATTCGCTGTGACGACCGATCCTTTTATTGTGCTCACTTCTAACTTATTTGCCATTTTAGGCTTAAGAGCCATGTATTTCTTATTAGCAGGTGTTGCAGAGAAATTCAGTTTATTAAAATATGGTTTAGCGGTTATCCTTATTTTTATAGGGATAAAAATGTTACTGCTGGATATTTACCATATTCCAATGGCTATCTCATTAGGCACAATTGGCGGTATTTTGTTAGTCACGATGATAATTAATGTAATTATAAATAAACGCAATGAAGCTAAATAATCACTAAATTAATATCTGATTGATTAAAGAACGCTGTCCGTGTGTTTGGTTAAACTAACACACGGACAGAACAATCGATAAATTAGGTTATTACAGCTTATACGCCAGATCCATCCCCTGTTTAATGGCGCGTCTTGCATCTAATTCAGTGGCAATATCCGCTCCACCAATCAAAGAAACAGAGATTCCTCGCTGCTCTAATGATTTATATAGCGGGCAGTAGGGTTCTTGCCCTGCACAGAGGATTACATTATCGACCTCGAGGCAGTCTGTTTGACCATTGCGGCGGATGTGCAAACCTTGATCATCTATTTTGAGATATTCGACGGCATTTAACATTTCAATGCCGCGCCTATGTAAAGTTAAACGATGTATCCAACCGGTTGTTTTAGCTAGATTAGCACCATTTTTACTTGGTTTTCTTTGTAATAAATACAATTTACGCGCTTGCGGTAAAGGATATTTGGGGGGGGAAATAAGTCCGCCCGGTGTATTTAAACTGGTATCGATATTCCATTGTTTAGTGAATGAGTTAATATCTGAATCACCTTTAGTTTGATGGCTAAGAAATTCCGCTACATCAAAACCAATGCCACCAGAACCAATAATTGCTGCACTCTGGCCGATGTGGTGATGATATTTTAATACGTCGATATAATTCACTACTTTAGGATGATTAATTCCGCTCAATTGTATTTCACGTGGCTGTACACCCGTAGCTAAGACCACTTCGTCAAAGCCAAGTAAATCATCTACTTCTGCACGATGATTGCAGAATATTTTGATATTTTGTAATTCGAGTTGGCGGCGGAAAAAACGTAATGTTTCATAAAACTCTTCTTTACCTGGAATTTTTTTGGCTAAATTAAAGAGCCCACCAATATCCATATCTTGTTCAAATAAAGTGACTTTATGGCCTCGTTTAGCACTATTTATTGCGCAGGATAATCCGGCTGGTCCGGCTCCAACGACCGCAATATTTTTTATTTTTGTGGTTGCTTTCAATAAGTAATCAGATTCATGACAGGCGCGAGGATTGACTAAACAAGAGGCTATTTCTCCCGCAAATATTTGGTCTAAACATGCCTGATTACAGCCAATACAAGTATTAATTTCATCGGCTCTATCTTGTTGTGCTTTGGTAATAAATTGTTCATCAGCGAGAAATGGACGAGCCATCGACACCATATCGGCATGCTGTTCGGCTAACAATGCATTGGCAACATAAGGGTCATTAATCCGATTAGTTGTAATGAGTGGAATAGATACTTTACCCATTAATTTCTGAGTAACCCAACTGAAGCCTGCTCTAGGGACTTGGGTTGCAATCGTCGGGACTCTGGCCTCATGCCAGCCAATCCCGGTATTAATCATGCTGGCACCTGCGAGTTCTATTTCTTGTGCAAGCTGGACTATTTGTTGCCAATCGGAGCCTTCATCGACTAAGTCAAGCATAGATAAGCGGTAGATAATAATGAAGTTATTTCCAGTTTTTTGGCGAATAGCTCGCAGAATTTCTAGCGGGAACGCTATTCGATGAGCGAAACTGCCGCCCCATTTATCCTCGCGTTTATTAGTGCGTTGAGCGATAAATTGATTAATTAAATAGCCTTCAGAACCCATGATTTCGATGCCATCATAGCCGGCACGTTGAGATAATTGCGCTGTATGAGCAAAATCATCAATGATTTGCAGTATTTCGTGATGAGTGAGTGGGTGAGGAGTGAATGGATTGATATCGGCTTTAATTGCACTTGGTGCAACTAATTGAGGGTGAAAACTGTATCTACCAGCATGCAATATTTGCAGGGCTATTTTTCCTCCCGCTTGATGAACCGCATCGGTCACAATTTGGTGTTGCGCGATTTGTGAGCCCTGAGTAAAGCTGGCTCCATGAGGAGTTAATGTACCGGCAGGGTTAGGCGCAATTC
Source organism: Moellerella wisconsensis (assembly GCF_022592395.1). Classification (NCBI taxonomy): domain Bacteria; kingdom Pseudomonadati; phylum Pseudomonadota; class Gammaproteobacteria; order Enterobacterales; family Morganellaceae; genus Moellerella; species Moellerella wisconsensis. Next base: position 547,840 of record NZ_CP093242.1, read on the forward strand.
CTCCGGTAATAATTAAGCTCACGCCATTTTCTGCTCGTTCACGATAAAACTGGGCTAAACGATGTGCCCCTTCTGGATGCTCCTCTAATCCAGTGTGCATTGATCCCATCAGGATCCTGTTTTTTAATACGGTATGGCCTAGATCCAGTGGTTGGAATAAATGTGAAAATTTGCTCATAGAATTGCCCCACAGAATTATTTTTATACAGAGGTCGGATGAGTTTGATTTAATTTAGCCTAAATAAATTATGAATGTTGATTATTGTTAATTTTTTGTGATTTTTATCATGACTTAGAATCGATATATTTTCTTGGCAGGTTTAAAACAATCATAATTTCACCTCGAAATAACACAAAATAACTTGATATGTTATTAATCTATTTCTTTTATTGTCATTAATCGTTATTAATAGGAGCGTAAATTAGGGCTACAGATAAAAGAGGAGTTATGATGATAACGATGACAACCCCTGTAGTTCTGGAAGGAAAAGGCGTATTACTTATACCGATTAGCCATCAGTATGATTTTATTTTAAGTGAAATTATTCGGCAGGGAAAGCTAGATCAATTGTGGTATACCTCGGTACCCGCTCCTGCAAATATAGCTGCCGAAATTGATCGCCGAATTAATTTGCAAGCGGTAGGTAAAATGTTGTCTTTCATTGTGATAAATAAAAATAATCAACAAATTGTTGGGCTAACCGCCTATAACACGATTGATAACCAAGTACGTCGGGTCGAAATTGGTGCCACATGGTATAGATTAGAAGCGCAGCGAACGCATATCAATACTGAGGCTAAATATCTGTTATTAAAATATGCTTTTGAACAACTTGATTGTGTTGCAGTTGAATTTCGTACACATATTCTTAATTTACAGAGTAGAAAAGCTATTGAACGCCTAGGGGCAAAACTGGACGGTATTTTACGTAGCCACAGTTATACCAAAACGGGGGAATTACGAGATAGTTGTGTTTACAGTATTATTGCTAGCGAATGGTCGGTGGTAAAACGTCATCTTGAATGGCAGTTAACTAAACCGCGCTAATTATTAGCGAGCAATTGGGTGACGAAAAATACCAAAGGTCCGGCCAAAGGTTAAAGTTGATGGTTTGAATCATCCATATATTTAATGTGTTATCAACATAGTAGACATTATTTTTTTAGGTTGGATAGAAAATCAGCATACAGTTTCTAAAGACTAGACCTAAAGGAAAACTGCACGTATAATCCTCCCCCATCAGGCCCCTTAGCTCAGTTGGTTAGAGCACTCGACTCATAATCGATTGGTCGCTGGTTCAAGTCCAGCAGGGGCCACCAAATTTATCAAGGGGTTGCGTTTATAACGCGACCCCTTTTTTATTTAAATTTTTCATCCCACTATCCATCCCACGATAAGTAAAGAGCTAACTTGATTTATCAAGGCGCCGTAAAACTCCGTACTTTAATGAACAGCTTAGCTTTATGGGATCAGTTCACTTTAAAGTGGGGGATAATGTCAAAAATAACTGCACTACAAGATAATCATTAAAAACAGCAGTACTTGATTGTTATATTTTGATGATTGGTTTCTACAATAAATTTTAGTCTTTCCAAGATATTAGTGTTCTCTGTATTTATCTATTCTACTTTAGTTTATCCCGCGAGCTCATCAAATTGAGTGGCTGCATTATACAGTCATGCCTATTCTTACTTATATTTTATCTATTTTATCAGTTAGTTATTTCTTGGTGGCTATTGTTTGATCTTCTTCACAGATTACTGTTTTTCTTGTTGAGAAATTAAACTCCGTAAAATACTATAATTTGGAGTTGTATTTCAAAAGAGAATATAAAATGACGCTAATTGAAAAGATGACCAAGGATATTCAACAAAAAGGTGGGCTGATAGTGTCTTGCCAGCCGGTTGATAATAGTCCGATGGATAAACCCGAAATTGTTGCTGCAATGGCTCAAGCTGCGGTAAATGCAGGTGCTATCGCGGTACGAATTGAAGGTATAGATAATTTAAGAGCCACCCGCCCCCTGATTGATATTCCCATTATCGGCATTGTTAAGCGTGATTTACCTGATAGCCCAGTGAGGATCACTCCGTGGTTAAGTGATGTTGATGCCTTGGCGGCAGAAGGTGCAGATATCATTGCTTTTGATGGCACTGACCGCGTACGTCCTATTTCTGTCGAGGCATTGCTTACTCAGATTCATCGCTTGGGTAAATTAGCGATGGCAGATTGTTCCACCTTCGATGAAGGTATGTATTGCCAAGCATTAGGGACAGAATTTATTGGTTCAACTATGTCCGGTTATACCGGTGGTGAAATACCAAATTTACCTGATTTTCAGCTGGTTACAGAGTTGGCCGCCCAAGGATGTCGAGTGATTGCTGAAGGGCGTTATAACACGCCAATAATGGCTGCAAAAGGCATGCAAGCAGGTGCTTGGGCCGTAACTGTTGGTTCTGCATTAACTCGTCTTGAGCATGTCTGTGATTGGTTTACTCAGGCTTTAAAGTCGCAGCGGGAGTTAGATAAATGAATACATTAGCCATTGATATTGGAGGAACAAAAATTTCGGCTGCGCTCATTAGCCGCGATAACCAATTAACACAGCATACTCAAATTACAACACCAGCAAGCGCATCACCGACACAACTTTATGAAGCATTAGTTGCAATCACCATGCCATTAAAAGCCGATGCAAACAGTATAGCAGTAGCATCAACCGGGATTATTTCTGATGGCGTATTAACAGCTCTGAATCCGGATAACTTAGGTGGATTAAAAGATTTCCCGTTAAAGGAAACGCTATCCAAGCTGACTGGCTTGCCATGTCAATTACTTAATGATGGTCAAGCTGCGGCATGGGCTGAATATGATTATCGCCGTGAAAGTATTGCAGATATGGCTTTTATCACGGTATCAACAGGCGTTGGTGGTGGGCTTATCCAACAAGGGCAATTACTGACAGGAAAACGTGGGATTGCCGGTCATTTAGGGCATACCTTAGCCGATCCTCATGGCCCTCTTTGTGGTTGCGGGCGTTATGGCTGTGTTGAAGCTATCGCTTCTGGTCGGGCTATTGCGGCTCAAGCGGTGGATGAACTGGCGGGAAAAGATGCGAAAGCCATTTTTACGGCTTTCTATCAAGGGAACGTACAAGCTAAAGCGATTATTGAGCGTTCAGCGAACACAATTGCAAATTTGGTGACAGATATTAAAGCAACAACCGATGTCGATTGTGTAGTTCTTGGCGGTAGTGTTGGGTTAGCGAAAGGGTATATCGAACTCGTTCAAGCTGCTATTACACCGCAACCGTTAGCATTACAAGTCCCCGTTTTATCGGCTTATTATCACCATAATGCCGGGCTTTGGGGAGCTACCCTCTGGGCTAGAGAGTAATTAAAAACTGTCGTACAACTTACCCGTTACCCTACATATGACAGGACTAGAAAATGCAATTACATGATTTCGGTTTCGTGAATTATGCGGTGTTGTTTGGTTATTTAGCCGCAATGTTATTGGTTGGTGTTTATTTCTCTAAACGTCAAAAAACAGCAGATGATTATTTTCGTGGCGGTGGTCGAGTCCCTGGTTGGGCGGCAGGGGTTTCTGTCTTTGCGACCACATTAAGTTCGATTACCTTTATGTCAATTCCAGCAAAAGCATATACTTCAGACTGGACTTTTATTATTGGGCAATATTTATCCATCGCTATTTTGCCATTAGTTTTCTATTTTTATATTCCTTTTTTTAGAAAATTAAAAATCACTTCGGCTTATGAATATCTAGAAGCACGTTTTGATGTACGAAGCCGTTTATTTGCTAGTCTCTCCTTTATGTTATTTCATATTGGCCGTGTCGCGATCATTATTTATTTAACGGTGCTTGCACTGCGACCATTTATTGGAATCGATCCTGTTGTATTAATCTCACTAATCAGCTTGTTATGTATTATTTATACATGGATGGGAGGTATCGAAGGGGTTATTTGGACTGACGTTATCCAAGGGTTATTACTTTCAGTTGGTGCCGTTTTAATTTTTATTATGATTTGCTTTAAAGTTGACGGTGGTATCAGCGAAATATACACCATGACAGCTCAAGCCGATAAATTCTTTCCCTCAACTCAATTTAGTTGGAGTTGGACTGAGAGTACTATTCCTGTATTGATGATTGGCTTTTTATTTGCCAATATTCAACAGTTTACCGCAAGCCAGGATGTTGTTCAGCGTTATATTGTGACTGATTCTATTGAAGAAACTAAACGTACTCTGATCACGAATGCTAAATTAGTCGCGATTGTTCCCCTTTTCTTTTTTGCTATCGGCTCTGCATTGTTTGTGTATTACAAACAAAATCCTAATTTATTGCCCGAAGGCTTTAATACTGGGGGAATTCTACCATTATTCGTAGTGACCGAAATGCCAGTAGGTATTGCCGGATTAATTATTGCTGCCATTTTTGCTGCGGCACAATCGAGTATATCGAGTAGCTTAAACAGTATTTCAAGTTGTTTTAACTCTGATATCTACATTCGATTGAGCAAAGTAGAGCGCCATGCTGAGCAAAAAATGAAAGTTGCTAGATTAGTGATCGTTTTTGCCGGCGTATTCAGCAGCTTAGCCGCAATTTGGTTAGTACTTTCTGATGAAGCTGAAATTTGGGATGCTTTTAATAGCTTGATTGGTTTAATGGGCGGCCCTATGACAGGTCTGTTTATGTTGGGTATTTTTGTTAAACGTGCCAATGCAGGCAGTGCGGTGGTTGGGATTGTAGTAAGCGTTATTGCGGTATTAGCCGCTCGTTATATCAGTGATCTTAATTTCTTCTTCTATGGTGTGATAGGTGCGATGTCTGTGGTTATTGCCGGGGCTATTACAGCACCACTGTTCTCATCAGCAAAACAAATTTCACTCAATGACGGTGAAACATCAGGGAATTAATAAGAGGTAAACTATGTTATTTGGTCATATATCAGATTTAAGCATAATGCCTGAGATGCATCCGGTATTACGCAAAGCAATTGAACAGGCGTTAGTTTTGGATCCTGCATCATTAGCACCGGGAAGTTATCCTATCGAGGGTGACAAGGTATTTATGAATGTGATGACCTTTGAAACTCAAGCCCGTGAACAAAAGCGTGCGGAATTACATCAACGCTATGTTGATATTCAAATATTGCTATCGGGTGAAGAAGTGATTGATTTTGGTGTACGAGGCTCGGCACAAGAGGCTACACCTTATAACGCAGATGATGATTATCAGCTTACTGATACGATAATCCACCCTCAAACATTATCACTGACACCAAATATGTTTGCTGTTTTTATGCCTTATGAACCACATAAACCGGGTATTGCGGCTGAACGGGGAGTAAATACGCTAAAAAAAGCTGTCATTAAGGTCGATGTAACCGCATTAGCTGATTAATTTGTTATTTATTGTAATTAAGCGCTTTATTTTTTTGATGTCTCCGTTGGTTTTATAATGGTGGCATTAGAAATAAAGCGTTTGGTTTTTGTTATATTATTATAACAGCAAGCCTTTTTTTAACTGATTGGAATTGGTACTCTTATCGGCAGAATTCTTTTCCCGTTTTATCTTCTGCAACCAAGGATAATTTCCATGACAGAACAGGCAACGACTCGACTCAAGCCGGGTAAAATACTTGATACGTTGGGAGCGATGAAAAATAGCTTAACGCCAGTATCACAGCGTATTGCAGACTATATCCTGTTCCATCCTTCAGAAGTCACTCAGCTTTCTATTGCTCAACTCTCTCAAGCCACCAAAGCGGGTGAAGCAACGGTCGTACGGTTTTGTCGCACTTTGGGGTATAAAGGTTTTCAAGATTTTAAAATGGATCTAGCCATTGAAATGGCAACGTCAGATAATGAAGAATCGCCGATCCTCGATGCTGAAGTGAGCCATCAAGATGATATCCATACTATTGGCCTAAAATTACAAGCGACCATTAATAACGTGTTATCAGAAACGCTAAATTTGCTGGATATGCAGCAGGTACAAGGCGCGGTAAATGCTTTATTGTCAGCTAACTATATTTGCATTTGTGGCGTGGGATCCTCGGGGATTACCGCCGAAGATCTCAAAAATAAGCTGATGCGTATTGGTCATCGAGTTGATGCCGTTACTAATAATCATTTTATGTATATGCAAGCCTCGTTATTAAAACCGGGAGATGTAGCGATGGGGATTAGCCATTCAGGTAACTCTCCTGAAACGGTGCATGCCTTAAAACTGGCTAAAGAGGCGGGGGCGAGTACCATCGCACTTACCCATAATCTAGGATCACAAATTATGGAATATGCGGATTACCATCTGATTAATGGTAATCGTCAGGGTAAATTGCAAGGTGACTCTATTGGTACTAAAACGGCTCAATTATTTGTGTTAGATCTGATTTATACGTTGCTGGTTCAAACTCAGCCAGAGAGAGTTAAAGAACAAAAACTACGTACACTGAATGCATTAAAAAGCAGCAATTCGGCATAGAGCTATTTCTTCCTTATTTAATTTTTAGTCAAAATTGGCGAAAGATCACACTTTCATTTTTCTCTCCCTTTAACACTCAATTGGTTATTGCGTTCTTAGGTATTGCTCTTTAATATAGAGTTAAGCTCCACAAATAAAAAATTAAAGAAATTAACCTCCAAAGGAAGCTATAATGAATAAACTCTCTGGACTGATTGCTGCTCCTCATACCCCTTTTGCGGCTGATGGTAGCGTTAATTATCCTGTCATTGATCAGATAGCAAAACATCTGATTATAAGTGGTGTTAAAGGTGCTTATGTATTAGGAACAACGGGCGAAGGTATTCATTGTTCTGTTGAGGAACGTAAGAAAGTTGCTGAACGTTGGGTGACGGCAAGCCAGGGGAAACTTGATTTAATTATCCATACTGGGGCGTTGAGTATCGCCGATACTTTAGAATTGGCTCGTCATGCTGAAACATTAGATATCAAAGCCACCTCTGTGATTGGGCCTTGTTTCTTTAAGCCAGGGAATGTGGATGATTTAGTAGAATATTGTCGTTTAGCGGCTGCGAGTGCACCTTCTAAAGGTTTTTATTATTATCACTCGACCATGTCAGGCTTAAGCATTGATATGGAGAAGTTTTTACAAGCGGCAGGCAAAGCCATTCCTAATTTATCTGGTATGAAGTTTAACTCCCCTGACATGTATGAATTCCAGCGTTGTTTACGTGTGGATGGCGGTAAATACGATATTCCATTTGGCGTTGATGAGTTTATGCCTGCGGGATTAGCTTGTGGGGCATTAAGTGCAGTAGGCAGCACTTATAACTACGCTGCACCGTTATATATTGAGATGATTGAAAAGTTTAACGCTGGCGATCATCAAGCAGTTGCCGCTTGTATGGATAAAGTGATTGCACTTATTCGCGTATTGGTTGAATACGGTGGCGTTGCCGCCGGTAAAGTGGCTATGCAATTACATGGAATTGATGTTGGTGATCCTCGCCGCCCATTGCGTCCAATGACAGCAGAACAAAAAGCGGATGCATTAGCCAAGTTTAAAGCAGCTAATTTCCTGTAATTATATTTATTCAGTATGAATGGATGGCTAACTGCTTCCCCTGTGAGTGATAGCCTGTTCGTATTGAGTGCTGCTAAATTAGTCGTGAATGAAGCCACTTTTAATCAAGTGGCTTTTTTTATCGGCTATTTGTTAGAAAAAATCAGTAAAATATACCCTAAAAATAATTCAATTATTTGTTGGTGATAAAGCAAAAGTTGCTCGAAAAATAAATTAATCGATAATTAAATAGAGAATGACTTTAGGATTTAGTTGCTGAATTTAAGTTAAAAAAATACCCGCATAGGCGGGTATTTTTGTGGCTAAGAATATTAGCGTAAATTATTCATCCAAGAAACTGCGCAGAACTTCTGAGCGGCTTGGGTGACGTAATTTACGTAATGCTTTAGCTTCAATCTGACGGATACGTTCACGGGTAACATCAAACTGTTTACCGACTTCTTCTAACGTATGGTCAGTGTTCATATCAATACCAAAACGCATACGAAGAACTTTCGCTTCACGCGCTGTAAGACCCGCCAAGACATCGTGGGTTGCAGAGCGCAGGCTCTCTGAGGTCGCCGAATCTAATGGCAGCTCCAGAGTGGTATCTTCGATAAAATCACCTAAATGCGAATCTTCATCATCACCAATTGGTGTTTCCATGGAGATAGGCTCTTTGGCAATTTTAAGTACTTTACGGATTTTATCTTCAGGCATCAGCATACGCTCTGCCAGTTCTTCAGGCGAGGGTTCACGGCCCATTTCCTGTAGCATCTGACGAGAAATACGATTCAGCTTGTTGATAGTTTCAATCATATGTACTGGAATACGAATGGTACGAGCCTGATCGGCGATTGAGCGAGTAATTGCCTGACGGATCCACCAAGTTGCATAAGTTGAGAACTTATAACCACGGCGGTATTCGAATTTATCAACTGCTTTCATCAGACCGATGTTACCTTCCTGAATTAAATCAAGGAACTGTAAACCACGGTTGGTGTATTTTTTCGCGATAGAAATAACCAGACGTAAGTTGGCTTCAACCATCTCTTTTTTCGCACGGCGGGCTTTCGCTTCACCGATTGACATGCGACGGTTAATATCTTTAACTTGCTCAATGGTCAGACCCGTTTCTTCTTCAATCTGACGTAATCTTTGCAGGCTACGATGCACTTCTTCTTCAACTTCAACCAGTTTTTCAGACCATGGTTTGTTCATTGCTTTAGCAGCAGTTAACCAAGTGTCGTTGGTTTCATTACTGGTAAACAAGGTAATGAAGTTTTTCTTTGGCATCTTGCACTGTTCAACACACAGTTTCATGATGGTACGTTCTTGCAAACGAACGCGATCCATCATTTCACGCATATTGTTAACGAGATAATCAAACTGTTTTGGTACTAAACGGAACTGTTTGAAAACTTCAGATAATTCTTCAATCGCTGCAACAGTTGCAGGATTACTCCGACCATGCTGCTTGATATGTTGACGCGTTTTTTCATACTGCTCTTGCAGTTCCATGAATTTCTGACGAGCCAGCTCTGGGTCGATGCTGTTATCATCATCTGCATCGCTATCATCTGATTCTTCGTCTTCATCTTCATCTTCGTCAGCATCTAATTCTTTTTGAGGAAGCTCGGACCCGACATGAGTAGCCGTTGGTGCGATTTCTTCTTCAGCATTAGGATCGACAAAGCCTGTAATCAGGTCGGAAAGGCGTGATTCTCCTGCCTCAACACGTGCGTATTGTTCTAGCAGATAGGTGATCGCTTCAGGGTATTCAGCAACTGAACATTGAACCTGATTGATGCCATCTTCAATGCGTTTTGCAATGTCGATTTCACCTTCGCGAGTCAGCAATTCAACTGTGCCCATTTCACGCATATACATACGTACTGGGTCAGTTGTTCGGCCTATTTCACTTTCAACACTCGACAGTACTTGTGCTGCAGCTTCGGCAGCATCGTCATCTGTATCGGAAGTCGTTTCAGCCAGCATCAGATCATCAGCATCAGGTGCTTCTTCCATAACCTGGATGCCCATGTCATTAATCATCTGGATGATGTCTTCGATTTGATCCGAATCGACGATATCTTCCGGCAGATGGTCATTGACCTCAGCATAGGTCAGATAGCCTTGCTCTTTACCTTTAGTAACGAGTAGCTTTAGCTGTGACTGCGGGTTTTGCTCCATAAGACGGTATCCACACTTCTGAGTATTTAGATTGGTGTCGGTCGGCGAACAAATCAGCCAACAATAACATTTAAGGGGATTTGTTAATTTTTATGCTACGCCCCTTCATTTCTCGTAGCAGATTACAGGCATTCGCCTTAGGTAAAGCGGCACTTAAGCCGTGTTGTTTTTTTACTGAATACTTTAGGTCTTCACTCTTGCTTGAGTGATCAGACGGACTTCTTCGCGCTCTTCTGGGGTTAGCCCAGCGGTTCGCTCTTTTGCAATTAAAAAGTCAAAACGTTCATCAAGAGCACTAATGAATAGATGACTTAAGGCATCTATAAATGTTTTTTCTGCTATTTCCTCTATCTCTATATCGTTCCATGTAGCCAGCTTTTCAAGTTGTCGGACAAATTTATTATCACGATACAGCTCAAGTAGTTGACCAGTATTCATTCCAGGATTAGAACGACATACATCGACTAGCTCTAAAAATAGAGGAAGTCCCGGTAGCTGTGAGTGGCTAATGCCATCCAACGGCGGAACTAAATCCGAAAAATTCGGATTTTGCACTAACAAAGCGATTAAAATTCGCATTGTGGTTGGTTTTAATTTGGGTGCCTGATAATTCTTTTTTTCACTAGTCTCTCTATCAATCATAGCAAGAACCTGTGAAATATCAGGGATACCGATAAAATTACCTAATTCTTGTGCTAAATATAGCCGCAGAGTTTCCCCAGGTATTTGTTTAATCAGGGGAATTGCAAGCTTATTAAATTTAGCTTTTCCTTCCTGTGTACTTAAATCGACCTGCGTTAGTAAAGTATCAAATAAGAATGTTGATAGCTGATGGGCTTCGCTCATTCTTTTTTCGAAATTAGCTTTGCCTTCTTTTCTGATTAATGAATCAGGATCCTCTCCATCGGGCAAAAACATAAATTTTAACTGGCGGCCGTCGTTCAGGTAGGGGAGTGCGGTTTCTAATGCTCGCCATGCGGCTTCGCGACCAGCACGGTCACCGTCATAACAACAAATAACAGTTTCAGTCGAACGATATAAAAGCTGAATGTGTTCGGAAGTCGTTGATGTTCCTAATGATGCTACAGCATAATCAACACCAAACTGAGCTAAAGCAACCACATCCATATAGCCTTCAACGACTAATAATTTTGCAGGCTCATGGTTATTTTGAGTCGCTTCATACAGACCGAATAATTGTCGACCTTTATGAAAAATATCGGTTTCTGGTGAGTTAAGATACTTCGGTACACCATCACCTAACACTCGACCACCAAAAGCAATAACCCGTCCACGTCTATCGCGGATAGGAAACATCACGCGTTCTCTAAAACGATCGTATGTGCGGCCCTTATCGTTGGTGACCAGCATTCCGGCTTCATCAAGCTGTTTTTTGGCTTCATGATTTGGGGCAAATCGTTTGAGCAGATTATCCCAACCGGGAGGCGCAAAACCAATGGAGAAGCGCTTAATAATTTCATCACTGAGTCCGCGTTGGGTTAAATACTCTTTAGCCACTTGTGCCGAAGAATTATTTAACGCACCACAGTAAAAGTGGTTAATTTTTTCCATTAACTGGTAAAGATTTTGTCGCTGATGCCGTTCTATCTGACTAGAACCCGTACCGGACTCATAAGGAACCTCTAGTCCATGCAGGGTGGCTAACTCTTCGATAGTTTCGACAAAATCTAACTTGTCGTAGTTCATCAAAAAGTCGATGGCATTGCCATTGGCTCCGCAACCAAAACAATAATAAAATTGTTTTTCACCATTAGCGGTGAATGATGGCGTTTTTTCGTTATGAAACGGACAACACGCGTGATAATTTTTACCTTGTTTTTTTAACGGCACACGGGCATCGATCAAGTCGATAATATCGGTTCTCGCTAATAAATCATTGATAAATGAACGCGGAATTCGTCCAGCCATAAGCCTTATATTCGCCTGTTGTTGAACGATAAGTTGAACGATAACAAGCCGCGCTTTCCTACGGAAAGCACGGCCTTTAACTGCTACTGCTATCTGTGTTGATTGCGGTCGTAACCGCACTCAATTAATACAGACGAGTACGACGTGCGTTTTCGCGAGCCAGTTTCTTAGCGTGACGCTTAACAGCAGATGCTTTAGCGCGTTTACGTTCAGTCGTTGGCTTTTCATAACATTCGCGACGACGAACTTCAGCTAAGATACCTGCTTTTTCGCAGGAACGTTTGAAACGACGTAATGCAACGTCGAATGGCTCGTTTTCACGTACTTTAATTACCGGCATGTGCCTCTCACCTCAATAGAAATCGGTTTTTCGCTGGCGCTGCTCAGCCAGCCGTCATTTTAAATGGTGCGGAATTTTACTTCAATGAGTACGGCTTTGTAAAGTGCCGTATAAAATTGAAACACACAAGATTACCTGTTTTGTCTCGGTAATTGCAATATTTTCTGCAAAAACAAACGACAGAACTGATGTAATAATGAATTTAGCCGCACAGAAAATTGATATAGGGTGCAGATTGTAAACTATGATGGATAAAAAGTCAGCCTTTATCCGGCATAAATTACACCTCACCCGCGAAATAATGATAAACTTGGCGCACTATATGAACAAGGGCAGTGTAATGAGTGGTGCAATGCGAGTTTTAGGTATCGAAACATCCTGCGATGAAACCGGGATCGCAATCTATGATGACAAAACCGGCCTGTTAGCTAATCAACTTTATAGCCAGATAAAACTGCATGCCGATTACGGTGGTGTCGTCCCTGAACTCGCATCACGGGATCATATTCGTAAAACCGTGCCATTGATTCAGGCGGCATTAGAACAAGCGGGTTTAGCCGGGAAAGATATTGATGCGGTTGCTTATACTGCCGGGCCCGGATTAGTTGGGGCATTAATGGTAGGCGCAACTATAGGGCGTGCGTTGGCGTATGCTTGGGGCGTACCCGCGGTACCTGCTCATCATATGGAAGGCCATCTTCTGGCGCCAATGTTAGAAGAAAAACGCCCTGAATTTCCCTTTGTCGCTTTACTGGTTTCTGGTGGGCATACACAGTTAATTAGTGTCACTGGCATTGGCGAGTATCAGCTATTAGGCGAATCAATTGATGATGCTGCGGGTGAGGCCTTTGATAAAACCGCTAAGCTGCTCGGTCTTGATTATCCTGGTGGTCCGGTATTATCGAAAATGGCCCAGCAAGGGACTGAAGGGCGTTTTGTCTTTCCTCGTCCAATGACTGATCGCCCGGGGCTTGATTTTAGTTTTTCTGGTTTGAAAACATTTGCCGCTAATACTATCCGCGCCAACGATGATGAGCCTCAGACGCGTGCTGATATTGCTCGTGCATTTGAAGATGCCGTGGTTGATACTTTAGCGATAAAATGCAAACGTGCATTAGAGCAGACTGGATTTAAACGATTAGTAATGGCTGGTGGTGTTAGTGCGAACCGTACATTGCGTGCCAAAATGGAAGCCGTGATGAGCAAATTAGGCGGCGAAGTTTTTTATGCGCGTCCTGAATTTTGTACCGATAATGGTGCGATGATCGCTCTTGCTGGAATGATCCGTTTACAGGGTGGAATGACGGGGGGATTAGAAGTGAGTGTAAAAGCACGTTGGCCATTGGCTGACTTACCGCCGCTGAAAACGCCTTCGCCATCGAAGACATCTTAAGTTAGCTTAAGGCTCTTTAGACGCCGTTATTAATCACAGTATTAGCTATTGTTGCCTATAATTGTGGTTTAAAACGACGGTTAATAATTGCGGCTAAACATAGTTATTAACAATTAGGATAGTATTGACTCGTATTTGAAGCACAAAAAAGGCTGAATAAAATTTCAGCCTTTTTTGTGCCTAATTTATGCTAGATAAATCAGGCGAATAACACTTAGTCATCTTGTTCCTGTTCGCGGGTATCTTGAGCAATTTCTTTGGCTGTTTTTTGTTGTTTATTTTTAAGCTTTTGCCAAATCCGGCTTTCTTGCCCACGCCATAAGCGTTGGATATTATCATGGTGACGGAATAAGACTAAACACGATAGCATTGCTACGGGAAAGGTAAATTCAGGTTTAAACCACCAAACATAAAACGGGGCTAACAACGCACTGACAATAGCGCCAAGTGAAGAATAGCCGCTGAGCAGCACCGTCAATAGCCATGTGCCGGCGATTAAACCCGATAAATCCCAGCCGATAGCCGCAATAGCCCCAAATGCTGTCGCGACTCCTTTTCCCCCTTTAAAATGGAAAAAAACTGGGTAAATGTGGCCAAGACAAGCTGCAATTGCAACAAAGCCAAGATAAAATGGCTGAACATTGAGATAGTAAGCCAACCAGACGGGAAGCATGCCCTTTAAAACGTCACAAATGAGTACAGCTATAGCAGCGGATTTTCCACCGGTACGCATTACATTGGTTGCCCCAGGATTACCTGAGCCATGTTGACGAGGATCAGGTAGCTTTGCTAAGCGGCAGATTAATATCGCACTGGATATTGAACCGCATAAATAAGCAAAGATAATCATGCCAAGCGCGATTGCACTCATAGCTAACTCCAAATGGTTGAGATCATTTTCACTTCATACTGCGATAATACGCAAAATTTATCTGAAGTGGTATCAAATATGCAGTAAATCAAGAGAAGGACGTGATGGATATCGTATTTATTGAGCAATTATCAATCATAACAACTATCGGTGTATATGATTGGGAGCAAACAATTGAACAAAAATTAGTGTTCGATATCGAAATGGGGTGGGATAACAAACGCGCATCTTCGAGCGATGATGTTGAATATTGTCTTGATTATTCAACGGTTAGCCGCGCAATTATTCAGCATGTGAGCCAACAGCGTTTCGCGTTGGTTGAGCGAGTAGCAGAGGAAGTTGCCCAGTTATTATTAACGCAGTTTCACTGTCCATGGGTCAGAATCAAAGTGGCGAAACCGGGCGCAGTGGCTCAGGCGGCACAAGTTGGCGTAATTATCGAACGTGGTAGCAAATAGTATTAAGTTTATAAAAGGTGTTTAGTGGCGCCGAGTATTTGCCACTAAACATCCTTTATCGCTATTGAACTGGCTGTTACTAACTTTAATATAAGCTTGTATATCGTGCTTGAAATGCATAATTTATCTCAGCATAGTTAGATTAAAGCAGCTAGATCAAAACAGTTATAGCCTAGCCGTTATAATGATTCAGGGAGAGACATCAGAGTTTGTTGTTGGCGCCAAATAGCTAGCGCTTGCTCCCGCTGTTCGGTTAATTTTTGACGGATATCAGGCCCTTTAAATCCTTGTTCGACAATCGGTTTAACACTTACTTGGCTCGCAATTTCAAATGCCTGGCGAAAAAAATCGCCTTGAGGATAAGCTTGTTGCTCTAATCCTTGACGTCCTCGAGCATCCGCCTCACTAATCAGCGCGAGTTGGATTATACGCTCTGGTTTACGCCAACCGTCTAATCCGTCAAATAATGAGACCAATTCAGCGGCGGATAAACGCGCAATAACATGAATTTGATCATGATATCGCGCGGCTAAACGTGCAAGGTCGCGAATATGATTCGGGATCCGAAAGCGCTGGCAAATTGCTTCGATTAATGGAACCCCTGCTTCTCCATGATTAGGGTGATGCGGCCACAGTTCTGATGGCGTTAAACCTTTGCCGAGATCGTGACATAAGGCTGCAAAACGACAATCAACCTCTTTTGTTAGCGAAGATATTTGGGTCAATACCATCAGCGTATGGATCCCAGTATCGATTTCTGGGTGCCATTTTGCCGGGGCAGGAACCCCAAACAAACGGTCAATTTCAGGAAATAAGACGGCCAATGCGCCGCACTGGCGTAAGATATCAAAATAGACTTGCGGTGAGCGGCTGTTGAGTGCTTTCTCTGTTTCTGTCCATACGCGCTCAGCGGTTAACTCGGTGAGTTCGCCTGATTCAGCGATTTGCTGCATCAGTTGCAGGGTTTCAGGAGCGACAGTAAACCCGAGCCAATGATAACGCGCAGCAAACCGTGCAACTCGCAATACTCTGAGCGGATCTTCCGTGAAGGCATCTGAAACGTGGCGCAAAATCCGCTGATTAAGATCATCCACGCCATGATATGGGTCAACCAGCGAGCCATCCTCCGCTTGTGCAATGGCATTAACGGTGAGATCGCGCCGTTGCAAATCTTGTTCAATCGTCACGTCAGGCGCGGCATAACAATCAAAGCCGGTATAGCCGGAACCGATTTTGCGCTCTGTACGAGCTAATGCATATTCTTCTTGCGTTTTAGGGTGTAAAAATACTGGAAAGTCTTTGCCAACTTGTTGATAACCTTGTTTTAGTAAGGTTTGAGGATCTGCGCCGACAATCACCCAATCGCGATCAGCAATGGCTAAATTAAGCAATTGATCGCGTACTGCACCACCGACTAAGTAAACTTTCATGGCTATTTTAGCTCATCCAACGGTCATTACGTTTTTTACGACGAGGAATAATATGTGGCAAAATGAGCCCTAAAATTAAACCGACCCCAGCAACACCTCCTCCGTACATAAACCATTGTAGGATCAGTTCGCGGCGACGGTCATCAAGGTTAACTTCAGCAATTTCTAACTTTTTACCGGCTTTAATTAATTCATTATTTAACTTAGTATTTTCAGCTTTCAACTGGGCAACAATATTGTCGCTATCAGCCACTTTATTTTGCATTTCTGCGGTACGTGCATTCCATGTATCATCAATATTTTGCAATTTAGTCCGTAATTGTTGATTTTCGGCTTCTAGTGCTGGAATTCGCGTTTTTAAGCTTGGTTGGCTGCTTAACTGATCTGAGGGCAGCCAAACCGTGCGGCCACGGCTATCTTTTACTTGAGCAAAGTCTTTATCCGTTGCAACTAATTCAACTTCATCACCAGAATTTAGTGTGCCGACGATACGGTATTGATTGCCAGGACCGGTATGGACGTAGGTCGATAGTTCATCAGAGATATAACGTTTCTCAGCAGCCTGAGAGGTCATCGATAGGCCGATACCTACCAGTGATAATACAAATAAAGGGAGTTTTCGCATGTTAGTTTACTGTGTCTGTTAAGGGTGAATTAATGACTTTAATTTCAATATTAAAGAGTTAAGTTTGCGTGTGCAAATACTAAACCAGAATGAGAACTATCCTAACTGTCTAAAAAGAGTGTTTAAATACTGTTTTTTCGGCATAAATTGCTATTAAAAATAGTTCGGGTAGCATTTTTGATTTGAATTTAATTCTTTTTCTCAGGAACATTAATTCAGAGTAATATGGAAACAGTCGATATAAGCAAGGATATGTATGAGTCAGGTTGAAATTGAATTGAAATTGGCGGTGCAAACGCCCGCAATAGAGACTGTTCGCCAATATTTGGCCACTTTACCGCATCAGCATACTGATGCTCAAAAGTTGATGAATATCTATTTTGATACCGCAGATAAGCAGTTACGTCGGTGGGACATGGGATTACGTATCCGTAGCTGTGAAGGTCATTATGAAATGACGATAAAAACCGCAGGGCAAGATATTGGGGGCTTATATCAACGGCCGGAATACAATATTGAGCTTGAAAATCCCGAGGTCGACCTTACTGCCTTCCCGGCACATATTTGGCCTGAAGGGACTGATATAACTCAGTTACAGTCGCAACTTGAAATTTTATTTAGTACTAATTTTAATCGTGAAAAATGGCTAGTTAATCAGGATGATAGTGAAGTTGAGGTAGTGCTTGATCTGGGAGAAGTGCATGCAGGCGAAAAGAGCGTACCAATTCAGGAATTTGAATTTGAATTAAAACGCGGAACGATTGCCGATGTACTTAATTTAACTAAAAAACTTGCTGATTTTGATGGGTTACGTTTAGCGGCTAAAAGTAAAGCCGCGCGCGGTTATGCTCTTACTGCGGCACAAAAGGCTGAAACGGTGGCTCCGTTATCCAGTTTTGATTATGAACAACAACCGATAGAACAGGCGTTAAGAGCATTATTGTCAGTTTGGCAGCAACATGAGGACTATTGGCTTGATGAGCACCCGCAAGCCCGCGCTGAATTGGTGTCATTTTTACATTTCGTGCAGGCCTTCTTAGTGCATTATCGTTATTCAGCACCGCAATTTATTCAAGATATTCCACTCGATAAATTACAACAGACCGTTTCTGATGAACAAAACAGTGCCGTTGAAGCGTGTTATAGCGCTTGTTGGCTCCGTTGTAAATTGGCATTTACTCAGTGGCTGATTGCATTAACGCTACCTTAGCAAATAACTGTGGGACATACTGTGGGACATTGATATGTATCCTTTTTCTGCTTTATTACAGCAACAAAATGAGCAAGTAAATCAGCAATTCTCTGAGCAGGCAGCGCGCTTATTGCCTCTGAGTGAAATGGAACAGCAATTTTTCAGTTTCAGTGAATTTGCCTGTAACCAAGTGCTTGCTCATCCTATTTTTTTAGCGTCATTACGTGCCTCTCCACCGAAGGCTGATGAATGGCAATATTATGATAGCTGGCTGCGAGAGAAAATGCAGGGTGTGAGCGACGAAAATCAATTAATGCACGTTTTACGTCATTTTCGTCAGCAAATACTGATCCGTATTGCGTGGATGCAGACGTTTCATCAATGTCCGACACAAACTAGTTTAAAGCAGCTGAGCGAACTTTCAGAAGTGCTGATTGTGGCAGCCAGAGATTGGCTGTATCTCGATTGCTGTAAAGCGTGGGGGCAACCTTGTGATCCTCAAGGGAACGCTCAACCGCTATTAGTTTTAGGTATGGGAAAATTGGGTGGCGGAGAGCTTAATTTTTCTTCTGATATCGATCTTATTTTTGTCTATCCAGAAAACGGCGTAACGCGTGGTGGGCGCCGTGAGCTGGATAATGCCCAGTTTTTTACCCGTTTAGGGCAAAAAATGATTCGAGTGCTTGATCAAATCACTATTGATGGGTTTGTTTATCGGGTCGATATGCGCTTACGTCCATTCGGTGATAGTGGTCCACTGGTGTTTAGCTTCGCAGCACTGGAAGATTATTATCAAGAGCAAGGCCGTGATTGGGAGCGTTACGCGATGGTGAAAGCGCGGATCATGGGGCCAGATAGTCGAGATTATACCGATGTATTGCGTAAACTATTACGTCCGTTTGTGTATCGTCGCTATATTGATTTCAGTGTGATCCAATCACTGCGTAATATGAAGATCATGATCGAGCGTGAAGTTCGACGCCGAGGATTAGTCGATAATATTAAATTGGGTGCAGGCGGAATACGTGAGATTGAATTTATAACGCAAGTTTTTCAATTAATTCGCGGCGGACGAGAGCCGAGCCTTCAGTCACAATCTTTATTACAGGCACTCGAGGTTATTGATAACCTTAAACTGCTTGAATCCGCACAAATCACTAATCTAAAAACGGCTTATTTTTTTCTGCGTCGCTGCGAAAATTTATTGCAGAGCATCAGCGATCAACAGACTCAACAATTGCCAGAAGATGAGCTGGATAAAGCCCGCTTAGCTTGGGGTATGGATTTTGTCGATTGGCCGGCGTTTTATCAACAGCTGACCCAGCATATGAGCGCGGTGCATCATATTTTTACTGAGTTAATTGGGCTGGATGAAGACGAAGACGCGGCGGATAATAATCATGAAATTTATACCAGCTTGTGGTTGGATGGAATTTCTAAAGAAGAATTGGCTGAACATTTAGTTAATCATAGCGAAGATGAAGCCCAGAAGATCATTCATGTTATTTTCATGTTTCGCCACGATTTAAATAAACGAACCATCGGGCCGCGTGGACGCGATGTTCTCGATCAATTAATGCCGCGATTATTGGCTAAATTGGGGAGTAGAGAAGACGGTGGAATGGTATTAGAGCGGATCACTCCTTTATTGCTCAGTATCGTCAGTCGAACCACTTATTTAGAGTTAATGCTAGAATTCGACGACGTTCTAATCCATGTTATCCGTTTATGCGCGGCCTCGCCGATGATTGCCGAGCAATTAGCTCGCCACCCGCTATTATTAGATGAATTGCTGGATCCTCAGTCATTGTATCAACCGTTACCATTAACCGCGTATCGTGATGAATTACGTCAATATTTACTTCGTGTGCCTGAATCTGATGAAGAACAACAACTCGAGGCATTAAGGCAATTCAAACAAGCCCAATTGTTACGTATTGCAGCAGAAGATATCACCGGCGTTTTACCCGTGATGAAAGTGAGCGATCATTTAACCTATTTGGCTGAAGCGATTATCGATGCTGTTGTGTGCCAAGCGTGGGATAAAATGGCTAAACGCTATGGTATCCCGACTAATGTGGCGCAAGATCCCACTGGAGCCCGAGGGTTTGCGGTATTAGGCTACGGAAAATTAGGGGGATGGGAGTTAGGCTATAGTTCCGATCTTGATGTGGTTTTTCTGTTTGATTGCCCTGAAGGTGTGATAACTGACGGTGAGCGCTCGATTGATGCTCGCCAATTTTATTTACGCCTAGCGCAGCGTATTATTCATTTATTTAGTACCCGTACTTCGTCAGGAATTTTGTACGAGGTTGATGCTCGTTTACGGCCATCCGGTGAAGCTGGAATGTTGGTAAGTACAATCCAAGCATTTGATGATTATCAAAAAAATGATGCATGGACTTGGGAGCATCAGGCATTGATTCGAGCCAGAATGGTGTTTGGTGACGAACAACTACAGCAGGGATTTGAGCATATTCGCCACCAAATATTATGCTTACCGCGTGACCCAAACACGCTACGCCAACAGGTTCGTGATATGCGATTAAAAATGCATCATCATTTAGGCAGCCATCAGGCTGAATATTTTGATTTAAAAGCAGATGCAGGGGGGATAACCGATATTGAATTTATCGCCCAGTATCTAGTATTGCGCTATGCTCCTGAAAATGAAGCATTAACCCGTTGGTCTGATAACGTGCGAATCTTTGAGTTAATGGCAGAATATGGCTTTATGCCCGCGCATGAGGCCGAAACCTTGACGGCAGCTTATGTCACCATGCGTAATGAATTACACCATTTAGCGCTGCAATCCTTACCGAGCCGTGTGAATAATCAGTTATTCATGGCGTTAAGAGAGCAAGTGCTACATAGCTGGAATAAATGGTTTGGTGCGCCAGATGGAGATGCTGAAGACAAGCAAATTTAACCAATATCATTGCTTTATGATAATATTTGGCGCAATTAACAGAATATAACCGCCGTATTTCTTATTATGTGCAGATTAACTTGATGAGTCTGCTCAATATAAAGATGAAATATTTGGCTATAGGTTCCCTTTTTAAATGGAGTTCGGGATGAAAGTGACGCTCCCTGAGTTTAAACACGCAGGCGTATTGGTGGTTGGCGATGTAATGTTAGATCGTTATTGGCATGGATCGGCAGATCGGATCTCTCCTGAAGCGCCAGTTCCTGTGGTTAAAGTCAATATGGTCGAAGAACGTCCCGGTGGTGCTGCTAACGTTGCTATGAATATTGCTTCTCTTGGCGCGAGTTCGCGTCTTGTAGGTTTGACCGGGATTGATGATGCGGCAAAAGCCTTAGCTGAAAAACTCAATGAAGTCAGCG
Organism: Moellerella wisconsensis; assembly: GCF_022592395.1. Lineage (NCBI taxonomy): Bacteria > Pseudomonadati > Pseudomonadota > Gammaproteobacteria > Enterobacterales > Morganellaceae > Moellerella > Moellerella wisconsensis. The sequence goes on from NZ_CP093242.1 coordinate 569,172, forward strand.
TACGCTGTGACTTTGTGGCATTACCGACCCATCCAACAATAACTAAACTTCGAGTTTTATCGCGTAATCAGCAGTTGATCCGTTTGGACTTTGAAGAGGGATTTCAAAATATTGACGCGCAGCCACTGCTTGAGCGAATTGAACAAGCGCTACCGCATATCGGTGCCTTAGTCTTATCTGATTATGCCAAAGGAGCATTATCTCAAGTACAGAAAATGATTGCCCTGGCCAACAGTAAAGGAGTGCCGGTTCTTATTGATCCTAAAGGAAATGATTTTGAACGCTATCGTGGCGCGACGTTATTAACTCCAAATATGACGGAATTCGAAGCTATTGTTGGGCGTTGTAAAAACAATCAAGAGGTTGAAGAGAAAGGTATGCAGCTGGTGGAGTCATTAGACTTGACTGGATTATTAATTACTCGCTCGGAGCAAGGCATGAGCCTGCTCCAACGTGGACAACAGCCACTGCATTTACCTACCCAAGCACAAGAAGTGTATGACGTGACAGGTGCTGGCGATACCGTGATTGGGGTATTAGCGGCATCATTAGCCGCGGGCAAGCCGTTATATGAAGCTTGTGCTTTAGCTAATGTCGCTGCTGGTGTTGTAGTCGGTAAGTTAGGGACTTCAACGGTGTCACCTATCGAATTAGAAAACGCTATCCGCGGTCGCACTGAAACAGGCTTTGGTGTGATGAGCGAAGAAAAATTAAAACAGGCGGTTGAAAATGCACGCCAGCGTGGCGAACGTATTGTGATGACTAACGGTTGTTTCGATATTTTACATGCTGGGCACGTTAGCTATTTAGCCAACGCACGTAAATTGGGCGATCGCCTAATTGTAGCTGTAAACAGTGATGCTTCTACCCAACGATTAAAAGGTGAAACACGTCCAGTTAACCCATTAGAACAGAGAATGGCGGTATTAGGGGCATTAGGCGCAGTAGATTGGGTGGTGCCTTTTGAAGAGGATACTCCACAGCGTTTAATTGCTAATATTTTACCGGACGTTTTAGTCAAAGGTGGCGATTATCGCGCTGAAGATATTGCTGGCAGTAAAGAAGTTTGGGCGGCAGGTGGAGACGTTAAAGTGTTAAATTTTGAAGATGGAATTTCAACGTCGAACATCATTAAAACAATTATGAAAAAAAGCTAATTAGCGATTATTAGCCTTCTATTAATCTCATTCTATTAAAGGATTAATAGACAATAAAAAGCCATCCAGTGACTGAAAATTCACACTGCGATGGCTTTTTTTATGGCCTATTCTGCGTCAGTAGATGACGGAGTTTGGCTATTTTCTTGGGGATTATTTTCACGTTCTAAAGCACTAATTCGTTGTTCCATCAATGCTAATTTTTCACGCGTTCTCAGTAATACTTGGGTCTGAATATCAAACTCTTCTCGGCTAACTAAATCGAGCTTACTGAGCTGTGATTGTAATAATCCACGGATTTTTTTATCCACATCTTCACCCAGTTCGCGTACTCCCTTTGGCAGAGCGCCCTGGATTTGACGGGCAACCTGTTCAATTTTCTTTGGATCGAGCATTAGGAGTCCTTTTTGTTTATTCAAGTCAGTTCAAAATAAATTAGCTAATGGGTAAAATATTACACGGAAAAACCGCTTCTAACATCATTAAATTTGAACCTCATCGCCGAATAGTCAGGTTTGCTGATGATTTTAAGTGGCGCTAGGCAAAAAGTGTGAGTGTACAGTGAGTTTTGCTTTTGATTATTGCGATACCTAATAATTAGCGCTATATTAAAAACGCTTATCTCAGGGCGGGGTGTAAGTCCCCACCGGCGGTAACATCAGTCAATGATCTTGCTATCATTTGAGCTGGTGAAGCCCGCGAGCGCTTTATAGTGATGTTTAGACAACTCATTATAAAGGTCAGCAGATCCAGTGAAATCCTGGAGCCGACGGTTATAGTCCGGATGGGAGAGAATAACAGCATCACTGTCCACAGCGATAATAGCCAATAAATGGTGATGTTCTGCATGCCTTATAGGCGAAGTTTTGCATGGCGCAAAGTTTCGTTGCTTGCAATTTTACACTCCTAAGACTGCCCTGATTCTGGTAACTAAATAATTTAACCAAGAGGTTTTTACCATGAATCAGACGCTCCTTTCAGAATATGGCGATCCCATTGCTCGTGTTGAACTGGCATTAGACGCTTTGCGTAATGGCAAAGGTGTTATGGTGTTAGATGACGAAAGTCGAGAAAATGAAGGTGATATGATCTTTGCTGCCGAAACTATGACGGTAGAACAAATGGCGCTTACTATTCGCCATGGCAGCGGTATTGTGTGTTTGTGTATCACCGAAGAACGCCGTAAACAATTAGAATTACCTATGATGGTGGAGAATAACTCCAGCCATTATCAAACCGCATTTACGGTGACGATTGAGGCCGCTCAAGGTGTTACTACTGGAGTTTCAGCTTCAGATAGATTGACGACTATTCGTGCGGCAATTACCGATAATGCCAAACCTGCTGATATTAATAGACCGGGTCATGTTTTCCCATTACGCGCACGTGATGGTGGTGTATTAACTCGCCGTGGTCACACTGAAGCGACTATTGATTTAGTCACTTTAGCCGGGTTTAAATCTGCCGGTGTGTTGTGTGAATTAACTAATGATGATGGTTCGATGGCGCGTGCTCCAGAAGTTATTGCTTTTGCTAAACAGCATGATATGCCTGTCGTTACTATTGATGATTTAGTGGCGTATCGTCAGCAGCATGAACAGCAAGCGAGTTAATCGGCAGCGGTTTTTGATGTTATAAATTTTAAGCCTGAATTTTAAGCCTGAATTTTAAGCCAATGTAAGAATATCAACTTCTTATATTGGCTTTTTCAATTATTTTGACTATCTCTATCATCCATTACCTCCTGTCCTAGCGCTAAAATCAGCGTATGCTGAGCAATATCATATTATTGCTGTGGAGCTTCGCCTTATGTCTACTTATACAATGTCAGCACCATTGCCAGCGCTATTTATTGGTCACGGTACACCAATGAACGCACTAGAACATAATCGCTATACTGCGGCATGGTCGACGCTCGCGAAGACCTTACCGCGCCCTAAAGCCATATTGGTGATTTCGGCCCATTGGTATACGGAAGGGACGGCAGTTACCGCGATGAAACAACCTGCCACTATTCATGACTTTGCCGGCTTTCCTGAATCGCTTTTCGCCGTACAATATCCAGCACCCGGTTCGCCTGAGCTAGCGGCTCGTATTGGTGAATTATTAGCACCAATCGAGGTATATCAAGAGAGTGAGCAGTGGGGATTAGATCATGGTAGCTGGGAAATACTAGTTCAAATGTACCCTGATGCCGATATTCCGGTGGTTCAACTGAGTATTGATGCGGCAAAGCCGGCACAGTGGCATTATTCGTTAGGGCAAAAATTGGCAGCATTAAGAAAAGAAGGTGTCTTAATTTTGGGCAGTGGTAATGTAGTCCATAATTTATCGGCAATTCGTTGGCAAGCTGAAGGTTCTGACCCTTATCCTTGGGCCGTCTCTTTTGAGCAATATGTGGCTGCAAATATTGCCAGCCGACAGCAACCGCACCCTTTAACACAGGCGCTTGAGCGCCAAGAGGGTAAATTATCGAATCCCTCGGCAGAGCACTTTTTACCGTTATTATATATTTTGGGCACTTGGGATCAGAGTGAAAATATATCAATACCGATTCAAGGGATTGAATTAGCTTCATTAAGTATGATGTCAGTACTGATTGGTGGTTAAATGGAAGGGGAGATTTGATGCTTATTTTGAGATATATAAATAATTGATAAATATTGCCGCTCTGAAAGCAGAGCGACAATAATATTAATACTATTTAATCAATAATAACATGCGGATAGAATCGAGATAGATCCTGAGTGATCAGTTCTTTATCTTCACGAATGCAGATCCCTGCGGCTTGATCATTTACCAACCAGCTACCGACTAAAGTATAATTACCTTCAAATTTTGGCAGAGGATGGAATTGCTGAATAATCATGCCCTCTTCACCATAAGGACCATCAGCAGAGGCTATCTCTTTGCCATTGTCTACAATGCGAATATTCGCTCCTTCGCGTGAAAACAACGGTTTAACCACATAGCTGTCTAGCGGTGGTGGATTGTTATCAGCAAAATAAGCCGGCAGAAGATTAGGATGATCAGGGAACATTTGCCACAACATCGGCAACAGTGCTTTATTGGAGATAATGCTCTTCCATGCTGGTTCTAACCAACGGACACCCGCATCTTCGAGTTTGGTTGAAAAAATCTCACGTAGCATAAATTCCCAAGGATAAAGCTTGAACAAGTTACTGATCACTTGATCTTGTGTATCAGTAAATTCCCCTTTTTCTCCTAAACCGATTTCATCAACATACAGAAATTCTGTCGCGATACCGGCTTCGTTGGCGCAATCCTGCAAATATTGAACTGTACCGCGATCTTCTTCGGTATCACGACAGCAGGTCATATGCAGTAAACGAAAACCAAATTGATCTTTAAGCTGGGTAAAGCGCTCGATCAGTTGTTCTTGAATGCCGTTAAATTGATCGGCATTTTCTGGCAAATTACCGGCATTAATTTGATCTTCTAACCAAATCCACTGGAAAAAGGCAGATTCATACAGCGATGTCGGTGTATCCGCATTGTTTTCAAGCAGCTTAGCTGGGCCCACGCCATCATAAGCTAAATCTAAACGAGAATAGAGTGAAGGCTGATTAGTTTTCCATGAATCGCGGACAAAATCCCACGTGTGTCGAGGAATTTGAAATCGAGTCAGGAGCTCTTCGCTATTCACGACTTTTTCCACCACTTGTAAACACATTTGGTGCAGCTCTGCCGTGACTTCTTCTATCTCTTCAATTTGCGCTAGAGTAAATTGATAATAAGCATCTTCTGACCAGTAAGGCTCGTCATACATAGTATGAAAATTAAAGCCAAATTCAGAGGCTTTTTCACGCCAGTCTGGACGTTCAGTAATAGCAACGCGTTTCATCTGTCTTAGCCACCCATGGAACGAGATGAAGAGTTAGTTGACGCTTTTCTCTGCATTGTAGACTGTTTATTTACGGTCTGACCGAAACCGCCACGCGTCACGGTAGACGTTGTTGGTGGTTTTGGTGCCATGGCCGTTTTAGGGACGTTCATTGAACGTCCACCTGCGGTGGCAGAACCATAACTTTTACCGGATGCATCAACAAATTTACCGTTAGCAGGGCTGGATGGATTTTTAGAGCTAAATAAAGGTTGTGATGCTGCGCCGCCGCCCATCATTCGCCCCATCATATAGCCCATCATCAATGGCATCCAGGTACTGCCAAAACCGCTTTGTGCTTGCTGCTCACCGCCGGTACCTGTAGAGGTAGGGGTATCTGTACTCGCAAGTCCTGATTGAGCAGGTGCTTGGGTACACATAGACTCACCGAATTCTGCAACACAGTCTTCACGGCTAGCATATTTAGGTGCTGTTTTCGCCGCTTCTTGCAGCGCGTTATTATAAGCTAACGTACATTGTTCTGATTGGGATGGATTTGCTTGGCTACACTCTTCTGCATTAGTAAACAGCGAAACGGTTTCATCGCTTTCTTCACAGGCCGAAAGCATAAATACCGCACTAATAGCGATAGCAACAGGCGCCAGGCGATAATTACGCCAAGACTTACGGAATGCATCTGGATTGATATTCTTGGTACGCTTCATTGTCATGGTTATTTACCCGAATATAGAGATAATTGTTTGATGTCTAAATAATAGTTTAAGTTGTATACCGACGGCTAGAATGACGGAATATAGCCAACATATTGGCAACGCTTAAGTCTGGATTAATTAGATTAAGTACAGAGGTTATAAAAATTTACCCTAGAATAGGTGATATGCGCTGAAAATTAAAGCACTAAGGTTCAGTTATCTGCGTAAAAAAAGCTTTTTTTTATAATTTTCAGATTTAACTTGGGATTTTTTAAATGTTACTAGTTATGAGTATGATTAAAATCAACTAATTAGGCTGTTAAATTACGTTTTTTTAATTATTTAATGCACTTACTCATAATATGGATTAATGCGTAGATATTTTGTATGAGATCATAAGGTATTGGTATGCTGGGCTCGTGTATTAGTGTTGTATGAGGTTGGGAGGCGCTGATTTCATCCTATCAATGGGTATCTATTCATTATTGGTAACGGCATGGGAATAAACATATTGACTCTCACCTTCGAGTTATCATTATTGTGGGGATAACGCCGCGATTGACGCTAAATTTATGTGGAACAGGAGTTTTTTACAGTTTCATCGTTAGGCTTATCTGCCAATATATTTTTTGGATACTTATTGAACACCAAAATATGTCGTGCAACGTCAGCAATTAGTTAATCGATGAGAAAATTAATTAAAGGCAGACAGGCCTCCATAGGAGGAAGCCATAATAATATTGTGCGTTAGCCGATTAACGTTTTTTCTTTTTACGCCCCGGTTGTACGAACTTTTTACGTGAGTTGTTTTCTGGCGCAGCTTTACCGCCTGTCTTAGAAGCTACACCTGCTGGGCTTTTTTTGGCACCACCAGTGTTGGCCTTTGGTTTTGCCGATTTTGCTGGTTTAGCTTCAGAGGTTGATTTTTCTATCGAATCAAATAGTTTGATGAGCTCATCGTCGGTTAAATCACGCCATTCGCCCAAAGGTAAACCTGACAAGCTAACATTCATAATACGTACACGTTCAAGTTTGGTGACTTCATAGCCAAAATGTTCCGCCATACGGCGAATTTGGCGATTTAATCCTTGCACTAGCGTGATACGAAAGACAAAAGGCGCTTCTTTTTTGACTTTACATTTTTTGGTCATGGTGCCCAAAATAGGCACACCGGCACTCATTCCACGAATAAATTCGTCGGTGATTGGCTTATTGACGGTCACTAAATATTCTTTTTCGTGATCGTTACCCGCTCGTAATATTTTATTGACCAGATCACCATGATTTGTGAGGAAAATAATGCCTTGAGAATCTTTATCTAAACGGCCAATAGGAAATACGCGCGCGCTGTGATTGACAAAATCGACAATATTATCTTTTTCGCTATTTTCCGTGGTACTGACAATTCCTACCGGTTTATTTAGAGCTATGAGCACTAAATCTTCTTCATTGCGGGGTTCAATCAACCGCCCATTAACTTTAACTTCGTCACCAGCGACCACTTGATCGCCAATCGCGGCACGTTTGCCATTAATTAATACTAGACCTTGCTCGATATAGCGGTCGGCATCACGTCGTGAGCAAATGCCACTTTCACTGATATATTTGTTAAGACGGGTTGATGAATTAGTCAGCATGATTTCCTCCGTAAACGGCTAAATATACAGACGTTGAACCGGGATACCAACATTGATTTGTAGTTTTTAGATTCAAGGTGTTTTTAGCATTAATATTTAATATTTTCATAGTGATAATTTATTGGAAAAGATGAAGCTCAGTATCAGTTTTTACCAACTAGACAGTGAAAATGACATAAAAAATCCGAAACAATCACTGTTTCGGATTTTAGAGTGTTTTTTAATTAAACGCTATTATATCAGATAATTAGGTTATTTGATGACCGGCGTTTTAGTTTGGCTAATGATACTGCTCGCTGAGGTAGAAAGTTCTTTACCTAAAGTCGCATTCAACTTAGCAATATCGTCTTCATTCAAAGTACCACGAGCGAATTCAATATTTAATTGGTTAATTAAATAATCATAACGCGCATTAGATAAACTTTGTTTGGCCTGATACAACGAGGTCGTAGCGTTTAATACGTCAACGATAGTACGTGTTCCCACTTGATAACCGGCTTCCATCGCATCTAAAGAGCTTTGCATTGAGACTACAACTTGTTGATAAGCCTGAATACTACTGATTGAAGATGCAATATTATTGTAAGATGAACGTACTAATTGGGTTACGCTACGATAAATACTTTCTAATTGCTCGCTGGCGCTTAAGAAGCCAAATTGTGCTTGTTCAACTTTCGAGCTTACACCACCACCACTATATAATGGCAAGCTGAGGGTTAAGCCGACACTATTTTGTCCAGCATAGCTATTACCCGGCTGGTTCGATTGACTTAATGCATTAGTGCCATAACCGCTACCGTGGTATTGGGTGTTGCTCACACCTGTCGATGCATTTAAATCAACGGTTGGCATATGTCCCGTTTCCGCTAAACGAATATTCTCGCGGGAAACATCTTGTGCCAGTCGAGCACTTAACAGACTTAAGTTACGTTCCTCGGCTTCTTTTAATATCGCATCAACATTTTCAGGGGCTGTTGTTTTAAAGCGTTCGATATTTAATGTGGCCAATTGTGCATAATAAATTCCACTGACCTGACGCAGTTTCTCTAACGAGTTTTCAAGCTCATTACGGCCAGCAACTTCTTGTGCTAGCACGCTATCATAATTAGCACGGGCGTTCTGTACGTCAGTAATAGCGACTAAACCAACGTTAAAACGCTGGGTCGTTTGGTCTAACTGGCGGTAGACAGCTTCTTTTTGTGCTTCGATATAAGAGAGTGCATCAATAGCACGTAGTACATTAAAGTACGCGGTCGCGGTATCTAAAATCAGTTGTTGTTGGCTAGTTTGATAAGCCACATCAGTGATCCCGGCGCTTTTTTCTTGCAGCGTAAGCTGACGCCATTTAGACATATCAAAAATAGTCTGAGTCAGCTTTAATGAAGCGCTGAGCTGATTATTCTCAGTATTATTGGTATCACGATAACCACTATTATAAGTATAACCCGCTCCCAAACCTAATTGTGGTAACAGCGGGCTGCGGGCTTCATTAATCTTTTCAAAAGCTTGATTACGTTCAGCCTGTGATTTTCTTAGTTCAGGGTTACTTTCCTTCGCTTTTTGATAGACCTGTAACAGATCCTCTGCATAGCCAGTAGTACTGAGCCCTGCAAAGCTCATTGCGATAAAAAGAGGGAGCAGTTTCTTCATTTTGATTCCTTGATTAAGCCGCAATTTATATCGAGCCTGTGCTGCAAAACCATTAATCTACTCGGTGGATATTGGATTTAGAGTAAATATGGCAAATGCCGATAAATAAGCTGACATTATAGCGCATCAGTCAATGTTATCAGCCGCTCCGGACACAGTTATAAAAACAGACTCTATTGTTGCCTGCGATTTTGAGCCAATATTTGGCCATTGTAGCAGAATATCCCTATAAATTACGGTGGCCTTTTGTGCCATATTGTCTCAAATTAATTAAACATTACATCATTAATGGGCTGAATTATTTAAAAACTGTGTTGTTTACTTATTTTTTCCTTAATATAGTAATCAATCTATAAATTGTACGCCCAGGGGTAAATCGTATTTGCGATAAATCTCCGATAAGCGGGTTAGCCTTATGCCATGCTCGTTCGATATCGCATCCTTGAAATATTTGGGCTATTTTTGCCATGCTATTAACGCGTGTAGGAGAATGATATGACGAAAAAGACATCTTCACCGTTTAAATATAGTAACAATGATGTTGAAATTATATCGATACGTAAATTATTTAAAGGCTTTTTTGCCTTAATGGAGTATCGATTCCGCCATCGCTTATTTGCCGGAGGCTGGAGTGAGGAAATAACGCGCGAAGTTTTTGAACGTGGCAATGCTGCCGTCGTGTTGCCTTACGATCCTATTCGTGATCAAGTGGTGTTGATTGAACAAATCCGAATACCGGCGATAGAAACGAGCGAAACGCCATGGTTATTGGAAGCGGTCGCAGGCATGATAGAGCCGGGAGAGGAAATTGAGCATGTGGTGCGCCGAGAAGCGGAAGAAGAAGCTGGCTTAACCATAAAGCGTTGTGAGAAAATGCTCAGTTATCTTTCTAGCCCGGGCGGAACAACAGAACGAATGTACGTGTATGCCGGTGAAGTAGACAGTTCCACCGCCAACGGGATCCATGGGTTAGCCAGTGAAAATGAAGATATTCGGGTTCATGTGGTAACGCGTGAGCAGGCATATAGTTGGGTTGAACAAGGATTAATTGATAACGCAGCAACTGTTATCGCGTTGCAATGGTTAGAGATAAATCAGCAAAAACTCAGAAAAAAATGGCTGGAATAGCTATATAAGATCCTTATTCTAAGGAATTGTGTGCCATTTAGCAGATATCGTCTGACAGTTAACGATAGAATAGCGTGAAATTTTTAAGGGAAAGGGATACTTTTGGACAGCCTGCTTAGATTGACTGCAAAAAATGAGAAGGCAGTCAGGATATTACAAATAACTGATACACATTTATTTGCTGATACTGAAAATACATTGTTGGGCGTTAATACTCATGATAGTTACCATGCGGTGCTTGATGCAATTCAAGCGCAAGGACTTGAGATTGATCTTATTGTCGCTACCGGCGATCTAGTTCAAGATCAATCTATCGGCGCGTATCACCGTTTTGCCGCAGGTATTGCACGTATTCCCGCACCTTGTGTGTGGTTACCGGGCAATCATGATTATCAACCTGCAATGTTTGACTCATTGAAAGCCGCCGGTATTTCATCAGCAAAACAAATTGTTATTGGTAATGAATGGCAAGTCTTGATGTTGGATAGCCAGATTCAAGATGTCCCTCATGGCGAGCTGTCAGACTATCAATTGGAGTGGATGAAAGCGTGCTTAGATAATAATTCTGAGCGCAGTACTATTATCATGCTGCACCATCATCCCTTGCCTTCAGGCTGTACTTGGCTAGACCAACACAGTTTACGCAATTCCCATATTCTTGCAGATTATCTTAAAGGCTATCATCAAGTTAAAGCCATGCTTTGCGGCCATATTCATCAAGAAATGGACGAAGATTGGCACGGTATTCGTTTATTAGCGACGCCCTCGACCAGTGTACAATTTAAGCCGCATTGTACTAATTTTATGTTAGATACCGCTGCACCAGGCTGGCGTTATTTAGAATTATTAATTGATGAGCAGGGGCGAAAACAGGTCAAAACTGAGGTTTATCGGCTTTCATCCAGAGATTTTTGCCCGAATTTGGATTCGGACGGCTACTAATGGCAACATTGATTTACATCCACGGTTTTAATAGTTCATCAAAGTCAGCGAAGGCTAATTTGCTGAAAACTTGGGTTAATGAACATTATCCACAGATTAATTTGTTAATCCCTCAATTACCAAATTACCCTACGCCTGCGGCTGAATTGCTTGAGGATTTAGTGGCTGAGCATGCGGGAGAGCCGCTTGGTCTGGTTGGTTCTTCGCTAGGCGGCTATTTTGCTCTCTGGTTGTCCCAACGTTTTTCGCTGCCTGCTGTGGTGGTGAATCCCGCGGTTCGCCCTTTTGATTTGCTGCAAAATTATTTAGGCGAAAATACCAATCCTTATACCAACGAACACTATATACTTGAACCAAATCATATAGATGATTTGAAAGCATTGCATATAGAAACGTTAACATCGCCTGATCTTATCTGGCTTTTACAGCAGACGGGAGATGAAGTACTGGATTATCGACAAGCAGTGACCTATCTTATGAAAAGCAAACAGACGATAGAATCTGGCGGCAATCATGCTTTTGTCGGCTTTGAATATTACTTCCCTCAAATTATTCACTTTTTAGGTTTGGCTGAGTTCGAGTAAATTAATGCCAAAACCTATTAACACTGTTATTATCAACAGTAATTCACTGATTGACCAGTTCAATCGATCACTCATTACCGCAGAATGACAACATGACTCAATCTAGTTATAACGCAGAGGCCATCGAAGTCCTTAGTGGTCTCGAGCCGGTTCGCCGCCGTCCTGGTATGTATACAGATACCAGCCGTCCGAATCACCTTGCACAAGAAGTAATTGATAACAGTGTAGATGAAGCTTTGGCGGGGCACGCCAAACATATTCAAGTCATCTTATACGCTGATCAATCACTTGAAGTGATTGATGACGGTCGTGGTATGCCCGTAGATATTCACCCTGAAATGAAAGTTACAGCGGTGGAGCTTATTATGTGCCAATTGCATGCCGGCGGAAAATTCTCTAATAAAAATTACCAATTTTCAGGCGGCCTGCACGGTGTCGGTATCTCGGTCGTCAATGCGTTATCTAAACGTACTGAAGTCACCGTGCGCCGCGATAGTCAGGTGTACCAAATTGCCTTTGAAAATGGTGATAAAGTCGAAGATTTACATGTCATCGGCAGTTGTGGAAAACGTAACACAGGCACCAGCGTGCATTTTTGGCCTGATGAAAGCTATTTTGATAGCCCGCGTTTTTCTGTTTCTCGCTTGACGCATAATTTAAAAGCTAAAGCTGTGTTGTGCCCCGGCGTTAAAATCACGTTTAAAGACCAAATTAATAATACTGAGCAAACGTGGTGTTATAGCGATGGGTTAACTGATTATTTAATGGAATCAGTTGATGGATTTATAACGCTGCCAGAACAAGCATTTACTGGAAACTTTCAGGCAGAAACTGAAGCCGTTGAATGGGCCCTGTTGTGGTTACCTGAAGGCGGAGACTTATTGACTGAAAGCTACGTTAACTTAATTCCGACACCGCAGGGTGGAACGCATGTCAATGGACTGCGTCAGGGATTATTGGATGCGATGCGTGAATTCTGTGAATTCCGTAATATCTTACCGCGCGGTGTGAAATTATCAGCCGAAGATATTTGGGATCGCTGTGCGTATGTTTTATCGGTCAAAATGCAGGATCCTCAATTTGCCGGTCAAACCAAAGAACGTTTATCTTCACGTCAATGCGCTTCATTGGTATCTGGAGTGGTCAAAGATGCCTTTAGCTTATGGCTCAACCAGAATGTACAAGCGGCTGAACAATTAGCCGAATTAGCCATTTCTAGTGCTCAGCGCCGTATGCGTGCAGCAAAAAAAGTGGTTAGAAAAAAATTAACTAGTGGCCCAGCGCTACCGGGAAAATTAGCCGATTGTTCTTCTCAAGATCTCAGCATGACCGAATTATTTTTGGTTGAAGGTGACTCCGCAGGGGGATCAGCCAAGCAAGCGCGTGATCGAGAATATCAAGCTATCATGCCGCTGCGCGGTAAGATATTGAATACTTGGGAAGTATCTTCAGATGAAGTATTAGCTTCTCAAGAGGTTCATGATATTTCTGTAGCTATTGGGATGGATCCTGACAGTGAAGATTTGAGCCAATTACGTTACGGTAAAATTTGTATTCTCGCCGATGCGGATTCCGATGGCTTACATATCGCCACATTATTATGCGCGTTGTTTGTGCGTCACTTTGCTTCTTTAGTCAAAGCTGGACATGTTTATATGGCGATGCCACCTCTTTATCGTATTGATTTAGGTAAAGAAACTCACTATGCCTTAGACGAAAGTGAAAAGAATGCCATTCTTGATCGTCTACAGCGTAAAAAAGGCAAACCGAACGTTCAACGTTTTAAAGGGTTAGGGGAAATGAATCCTCTGCAATTGCGTGAAACCACACTCGATCCGAATACTCGTCGATTGGTACAATTGACCATAAACGATGATAATTATAAAGACACCATGGCGATGATGGATATGCTATTGGCGAAAAAACGTTCTGAAGATCGTCGTAATTGGTTGCAGGAAAAAGGCGATAAGGCCGAAATCGAACTATAATTCACCGGAAAAAGCCCAAAGAATGAGTAAGGAAAGTATTCAATGAGTGAAGTAACTCATGATGGTGTAGAGCGTCTACCCCTCTATACCTTTACCGAAAGCGCCTATTTGAACTATTCGATGTATGTCATCATGGATAGGGCGCTACCTTTTATCGGGGATGGTTTAAAACCCGTTCAACGACGCATTGTATATGCGATGTCTGAACTCGGATTAAGCAATTCAGCAAAATATAAAAAATCTGCCCGTACAGTAGGTGATGTGCTGGGTAAATATCATCCGCACGGCGATAGCGCATGTTATGAAGCTATGGTGTTGATGGCACAGCCTTTTTCCTATCGTTATCCATTAGTTGATGGTCAAGGAAACTGGGGGGCACCGGATGATCCAAAATCATTTGCGGCGATGCGTTATACCGAATCACGTTTATCGCGCTACTCAGAAACCTTATTAAGTGAACTGGGCAACGGGACTGTAGATTGGGTTCCAAATTTTGATGGAACCTTAAAAGAGCCGAAAATGCTGCCGGCTCGTTTACCGAATATTTTACTTAACGGCACAACAGGTATTGCCGTCGGGATGGCGACAGATATTCCTCCGCATAATGCCCGTGAAGTGGCGAATGCAGTGATTGCGTTAATTGATCATCCTGAGCTGACTCTGGATGAGGTGATGGAGTATATCCCTGGACCTGATTTTCCGACAGAAGCCGAGATTATCTCTGCCAGCCATGATATTCGTAAAATCTATCAAACCGGTCGCGGTTCCGTGCGTATGCGCGCGATTTGGGAAAAAGAAGATGGAAATGCAGTGATTACTGCGTTACCTCATCAAGTTTCTGGCGCTAAAGTATTAGAACAAATCGCCAGCCAAATGCGTAATAAAAAATTGCCCATGGTTGAAGATTTACGCGATGAATCTAACCATGAAAATCCAACTCGCTTAGTGATTGTTCCACGCAGTAATCGCGTGGATTTAGAACAGGTAATGACCCATCTGTTCGCCACGACCGATTTAGAAAGAAGCTATCGGGTTAATTTAAATATGATTGGCCTAGATAATCGCCCAGCGGTTAAAGGCTTGGTTGAAATTTTATCTGAATGGTTAGTTTATCGTCGTAAAACAGTACGTAATCGACTGAATCATCGTTTAGAAAAAGTACTAAAACGCTTACATATTCTGGAAGGATTGTTAATTGCTTACCTCAATATTGATGAGGTTATTGATATTATTCGTACAGAAGATGAACCTAAAGCTATTTTAATGTCTCGTTTCGGGATTTCTGAAATGCAGGCTGAATCTATTCTGGAGCTAAAATTACGCCATTTAGCTAAACTAGAAGAGATGAAAATTCGTGGTGAGCAGGATGAATTAGCTAAAGAGCGCGATAAACTGCAAGCTATTCTGGGCTCAGAACGTCGTTTAAACAGTTTACTGAAAAAAGAAATTCAGGCCGATGCAGAAAGTTATGGTGATAATCGTCGTTCACCGCTGAATGAACGCAGTGAAGCGAAAGCCATGAGTGAGCACGATATTTTACCCTCTGAGCCTATCACTGTGGTGTTATCTGAGATGGGATGGGTACGTAGCGCCAAAGGGCATGATATTGACCCGACCAATCTTAATTATAAATCGGGAGATAGCTTCCGAAGTGCGGCGCGTGGTAAAACTAATCAGGCGGTGGTTTTTTTAGATACCACTGGACGCAGCTATTCTTTAGATCCTTTGGAGTTGCCTTCTGCGCGTAGTCAGGGAGAGCCTCTCACCGGTAAACTAACCTTACCGCCAGGCGCTTCAATTGAACAGGTATTAATGGCGCCAGAGCAGCAAAAATACTTATTAGCCTCTGATGCCGGTTATGGTTTTATTTGTACGTTTAATGATTTAGTCACCAAAAATAAAACCGGTAAAGCGTTAATTAATTTGCCTGAGAATGCAAAAATTATTTCTCCAATAGAAATTGAAAATGAACAACAGCAATTGTTATTAGCCATAACTAAAGCTGGGCGGATGCTGGTATTCCCAGTTTCTGATTTACCTCAATTATCGAAAGGTAAAGGTAATAAAATTATCAATATCCCGGGCGCACAAGCTGCCGCCGGGGAAGATCTGTTGGTGTGGTTATTATTGCTATCACCAGAGTCATCAATTACGTTATTCTTTGGAAAACGTAAATTGAAACTTAAACCAGAAGATTTGCAGAAATATCGTGCCGAGCGTGGACGTAAAGGAACCTCTTTACCGCGAGGGCTGCATAGTATTGAACGTATTGAAGTGGAATCAGCAGATAGTAGCGCCGAGTAAATTTTATTTATTCGCTATTATTTAAGTTGTCGTACGGTTAAGAATAATGGGGCAGGCTGCCCCACTATATTTAGAGGTTATTATGTTAGCTATTATTCGTGCCATTATTGTCATTATATATACAATATTGGTGTGTGTTCTTGGGGGGATATATTGCTTATTTAGCCCGCGTAACCCTAAACATGTGATGACCTTTGGCCATTTATTTGGTCGATTATCCGGGGTGTTTGGTATTAAGCTAATTAAGCGGATCCCACAGCAAGCCAAAAATTATCCTCCGAGTATTTATCTTGGTAATCACCAAAATAATTATGATATGGTCACTATCTCTAATGGGGTTCAGCCGCGTACAGTAACTGTCGGCAAAAAAAGTTTAATTTTCGTGCCTTTCTTTGGTTTCTTATATTGGATAACCGGTAACATATTGATTGATCGCGGTAATCGTTCTAAAGCCCACAATACGATTTCTCAGGTTGCTGAACAAATAAAGCAGCGAAAAATTTCTGTTTGGATGTTCCCAGAGGGCACGCGTAGTCGTGGCCGAGGATTATTACCGTTTAAAACAGGAGCCTTCCATGCGGCTATCTCTGCTGGTGTACCTATTGTTCCGGTCTGTGCTTCTAGTACCGAAGGGCGAGTAAAATTAAATCGCTGGAATAACGGCACGGTTATTATTGAAATGCTTGACCCGATTGATACCAGCAAATATACCCGTGATCAGGTTCGTGAATTAGCTCAGCATTGCCATGATTTAATGGATGCTAAAATTAAACAATTAAATAAAGAAGTCGAATTGTTAGATAGTAAAAAGTAAGGCAGTAAAAACAGCTATCTTATTTTTATTTCTTATTTTGATTATCATTTCTCTTTTCTTATTATGAAGTAAGGTAATCTACTTAATGAGGGGAAAGAGAAATGACGTTAGCTCAATGTAATAATTTAATTATTGTTTTGTAGATCCCTGCTTGTATGTTTTTGCATTCCTATATTAATTTTATTCAGATATTTTTAGATGTTAGACTATTTTCGCGCTAATATGGCGCATTATGTAAACTAGCATTAATGTCGTTAGATATAATGGCTGTTATTTAGCTAATAAAAACTGTTTACCCGTTATATCCACCATAGTTCCAGTTACAGAAGTGTTTACTATAACAATTTGGGCATATTCAACAGTCAGCTTACTTAGTAATTAAAAAATCTAAAGCGGAGTTAGTTGAAATGACGTTGTTTACTGTTTTTCTGTCGCTCGACTTATTAAAGATATATATATTATAAAAGCGTTGGGATTATTATTTCTGCGGAGAAAATATGTCATTTAGTATGCGCCCATTTCCATTCCTTAAAATTTCAGGTTTGGCTTTATGTCTTGCTTCGATAGCATTTAGCGCGAGTGCAGATACAAACGGTACTAATTTACTGCCCGTCCCGCCATTACTCGAGTCTCGTAGTGGCCAGCCGTTATTCTTAACTTTACAGAAGATCCATTGGTCTTTTGATGGTAAATCACGCGCCAATATTTGGGGCGTAAATGGCTCATATCCTGGGCCAACGGTTAGAGTCAAAAATGGCGATGATATTAAATTAATTTACAGTAATCGTTTACCAGAAGCAGTCTCTATGACGGTTAGTGGATTACAAGTTCCCGGCACTCAGATTGGTGGTGCTGCACGTTTGATTTCCCCTGGAGCAGATTGGTCCCCTGTGATCCCTATTCGTCAGCCTGCGGCTACACTTTGGTACCATGCGAATACCGAAGGTAAAATGGGGTCTCAGGTTTATAATGGCTTAGTGGGAATGTGGATTATTGACGATGATTCAACTAAAAATTTAAGGTTGCCAAAGCATTATGGTGTCGATGATTTTCCTGTAATTATTCAAGATAAACGACTCGATAATTTTGGAACGCCTGAATATCAATCCTCTGAAAATGGTTTTGTTGGCGATACTTTATTAGTTAATGGCGTACAAGACCCTTATATTGAAGTATCGCGAGGCTGGATCCGCTTACGATTATTAAATGCATCGAATTCACGTCGTTATATCATGAATATTAGCGATGGCCGACCGTTTTATCTTATCGCCTCAGATCAAGGATTATTGACAGCACCAGTACAGGTACAATCTTTGCCGCTTGCCCCTGGAGAGCGTAAAGAGATCCTCATTGATATGGCGAAAACAGAAGAAGTCTCGATTACCGCAGGTGAACCTGCGGGGTTTATGGAGAGAATGAAAGGGCTGTTTGAACCTTCATCATTACTGGTTTCAACCAATATATTGACCATCCGCGCAACTGGATTAATGTCTTTGGTGACCGATGATGTACCAGCTCGATTAGTTGATGATAATACTCAAATCACCACTTCTATTCGTAACCGAGAAATTCGTTTAGATGATCCAGCAGGAATCAATGGTGCTACCAGAGATGTGAAGCGTATAGATTTAACCACAGAGCAGGGTAGCTGGGAGCGCTGGGCAGTTAATAGTGAAGTAGCTCAGCCATTCCATATTGAAGGTGCCCGATTTAAAGTGATTAATCATAATGGGCAACCGGTATCTGCCGATGATTTTGGATGGAAAGACACCGTTTGGGTAGAAGGGCGTACTGAGTTATTGGTCGAAATGCTGCAGCCATCGTTTAATCATTTTCCTTTCTTATTCTATAGTCAAAATTTGGAAAAAGCCGATCTTGGTAGTGTTGGGCAAATGGTTATTAATCCCCAAAATCCATAATTAGATGTTATTCAGCCATCAATAGAGGCTTGGTGGCTGAATAATTAATTAGAATAATTTATGTTTTGTTGATCGCTAGTAACTTGATTAGCTTAAGCTAAAAGAGTCGATTCAGCAGTAAATTATGGATAAATCCAGTCTAACTGCCAAGTTTACACCTATTTTCTCTTCTCATTAATCTAAATATAATCAGTAGAAAACATTAAATTAGTAATAATTTACATTCAAATAATAAAGCCATCGGTAACTTTTTGCTATCATCGTGATAAATTTTTATTTTTGTATATAAAATTATAAAAAATAATCTATGTTTAAATTAATAAAAATTATTAATAATATTTTTATCTCAGTGCTAATGGATTAATTTTTATCTATTATGTGTTATTAAGAATCTAACAGACTGATTTTAATTAGATAATGTCGATGCGAATAGTCTTTAATCAGGATAAATGTTATCAGAGTTGCTATCAGGAATAAAAATTAAGAGAAAAATAGTCATCTGGGAAATTAGCTAAAAAATAGATTACGTTGTATAAGTGTTTACCCGTACATTATTTGTCATCTTTTTTGGTTATAACAGATTAAATAGATTTTTCATGATAAGAAAAAAGTATATTTAAGTTCAGTATTTATGGAATGAAAAATAAGCCATCAAAAAAATAGATCAGATAAACATGATTCTATCTACTTATTTAAATAGAGTGACTATTGCTTTAAAGAATAATCAAGGTGACAGTATAACCATAAACTAGTTATTTGTATTTATGGAAGCATAAATTTAGTCGACGCAGGTTTTTGCTTTACGTATAGTAGCGTGAAAATTTTATATTATTAGCCTTCTTATTTAGCTTTAAGGTGTCCCAATGAATATTAGCCTAATTGCAGCAATGGCGATAGATCAGGTTATAGGTATGGAAAAAGTCATGCCATGGAATCTACCCGGCGATTTAGCTTGGTTTAAAAAGAATACGTTGAATAAACCAGTGATTATGGGGCGCGTGACTTATGAGTCAATAGGGCGTCCATTACCTCAACGTGTCAATATTGTATTGAGTAGTCAGCCCGGAACGGATGATCAGGTTATATGGGTTAAATCCGTTGAAGAGGCATTAGCCGCGGCTGGTGAGGTTGATGAGGTGATGGTGATTGGTGGTGGTAAAATCTACCAACAGTTTCTTCCTATGGCGACTCGCTTGTATTTAACCCATGTCGATGCTGAAGTGATTGGGGATACGCATTTCCCTGATTATGAGCCGGATGAATGGGATTCTGAATACACCGAATATCATGATGCAGATGAATTAAATTCCCACGGTTATTGTTTTGAAATATTAAATAAAAGAATTTAATCTCAGTGTGAAATATCGGAGTTAACAACTCCGATTTTTTAATGAAAACGACTTTAATTTATAAAAATTTACATATTTATTAATATTAATCCTATGTTAATAATATAAAATATGAA
Organism: Moellerella wisconsensis; assembly: GCF_022592395.1. Lineage (NCBI taxonomy): Bacteria > Pseudomonadati > Pseudomonadota > Gammaproteobacteria > Enterobacterales > Morganellaceae > Moellerella > Moellerella wisconsensis. The sequence continues at coordinate 589,317 of NZ_CP093242.1, forward strand.
AATTTTAATCTTATATATTAACTTAATTTAGTTAAGTTATAATATGATAAAATAATATATCTATATTATAAGTGAAATATAAATAATTATAAGTATAAAAAATCCCAATTAAGGGACTTTTTACACGGTTATTTTTTTAAGCGAATAATGATTGTTATCTCAATAATAGCTTTAATCCTGCGCGCGTTTTATGTGAGAAGCTTGATGATAAAACGTTTTTTCTTCCCAATGAAATAGGGTTAATGGCCCACCCCAGCAACATCCCGTATCCAATGCGTAAACATTGTTAGCAGTAACTTTCCCTTCTAATGAAGCCCAATGACCAAAGAAAACGCTATACTTACTTGGCAACCTGCTGGGTAATTCGAACCAAGGCTTCAAAGGTGAAGGTGCATTTTCTGGACTGTCTTTGCAGAGCATGTCGAGTTGCCCACTCGGGAAACAGTAACGCATACGGGTTAATGCATTGGTACTAAAGCGTAATCGTGATAAGCCAGTTAAGTCGGGAGACCAGTTATTAGGCATATCACCATACATTGAATCAATAAATAGCGGGTACGCATCACTGGATAAAACCGATTCAACTTCTCTAGCACACATACGTGCAGTAGCTAAATCCCACTGTGGGGTGATCCCCGCGTGCGCCATGATAATCTGCTTTTCTTCATCAATTTGCAGTAAAGGTTGACGCCGAAGCCAATTAATTAATTCATCAGCATCTGGCGCATCGAGAAGGGGAGTCAAGTTGTCTTTGGGCTTATTACGGCTAATTTTGCAATAGATCCCCAATAAATGAAGATCATGATTGCCGAGCACAATGCGCACAGAATCGCCTAGCCCTTTGACATAACGTAAAACATCTAACGACCCAGCGCCACGGGCAACAAGATCACCGGTTAGCCACAAAGTATCCTTTTTAGGGCAAAAATTAACTTGCTCGAGTAACGCGCGTAATTCATGGTAACAGCCATGAACATCACCAATGAGATATGTAGACATAATTAATTGATCAATGTGGGGACAGCTAAACGAAAAACCGGAATATCGACGAAAAAGCTATCACCGTGATGGTCAATCATCGTGTAATGCCCTTCCATCGTACCTAGCGGCGTCTCTAAGACTACGCCGCTGGTATAATGATATTCGGTCCCAGGATAGATAGTCGGTTGCTCACCGACAACACCTTCACCCTGAACTTCCGTTGTATGCCCATCACTATTTGTAATAAGCCAGTAGCGTGTTAGTAGCTTGACTGGCTTGCGGCCTAGATTGCGAATCGACATGGTATAAGCAAAAACATATCGAGACGCATCAGGTTCGGATTGACTTTCTATATAGACACTTTGGACTTGTATGCTGATACAGGGTTGATTAAGCATAGTGCCTCCTCAAGCATATTATTGATCTGGGTGCTCACAGAGATAGTTAGCCATCTTACAATATGCCTCAACAGAAATATTTTCAGCGCGTGTTCCGGGGTCAATTCCCAGTTCAATCAGTTTCTCAACGCTAAAGATATCCCCCAAACTATTACGTACTGTCTTACGACGTTGGTTAAAGGCTTGGGTAGTAATACGGCTAAGAACTTTAATATTTTTTACCGGATAAGGGTTTACCTTATGCGGAATTAAGCGTACCACAGCAGAATCTACTTTAGGCGCCGGCGTAAAGGAGCCTGGGGGGACTTCAAGTACAGGAACAACTTGGCAGTAATATTGTGCCATGACACTTAAACGGCCAAAGGCTTTGCTGCCGGGGCCTGCAACTAATCGATTCACAACTTCTTTTTGCAGCATAAAATTCATGTCTGAAATAGCATCTGTAAAGGTGAATAGATGAAACATCAGTGGCGTTGAAATATTATACGGCAAGTTACCGAAAACTCGCAGCGGTTGTCCCGCTTGTTTGGCTAATTCCGAAAAATCAACAGTCATTGCATCTTGCTGAATGATGCTAAGTTTATCTTTTAATATCGGATGAGTATGTAAACGAGCCGCCAAATCACGGTCGAGCTCAATGACGGTCATTTTATCCAGCCGTTTAGCGACTGGTTCAGTTAATGCACCTAATCCGGGACCGATTTCAACAACGGCTTGACCGACTTTAGGGGCTAAAGCATCAACGATGCTATCGATAATAAATTGATCGGTTAAAAAGTTCTGCCCGAAACGTTTGCGGGCGAAATGCCCCTGATGGACTCTATTATTCATTGCTGTTATATGTCATTTGAATGGCTAACTTTAATGCGGTGATAAAACTTCCCACATCTGCATGGCCCGTACCTGCTAGCTCAAGAGCTGTTCCGTGATCGACGGAAGTACGGATAAACGGCAAACCTAGCGTGATATTCACCGCTCTACCGAATCCTTGGTATTTTAACACAGGCAAGCCTTGATCGTGATACATTGCTAAAATTGCATCTGCATGTTCTAAGTATTTAGGTTGGAACAGTGTATCGGCGGGGAGTGGCCCGATTAACTTGATGCCTTCACTTCTTAAACTATCAAGGGCGGGAATGATGGTATCAATCTCTTCCATGCCCATATGGCCGCCTTCTCCCGCGTGAGGATTTAATCCACAGACATAAATCACTGGCGAAGAAATACCAAATTTAGTATGTAAATCGTGGTGGAGGATATTAATAACCTCGCGCAAGCTTGTATAAGTAATAGCGCCAGCCACCTCCTTTAACGGCAGGTGAGTTGTCGCTAAAGCGACGCGTAATTCTTCTGTTGCCAACATCATAACAACACGATGACAATGGCTGCGCTCAGCAAAAAATTCAGTGTGACCACTAAAAGACATACCCGCATCGTTAATAATGCCTTTATGTACAGGGCCTGTAACTAACGCTGCAAACTCACCATTTAGACAGCCATCGCAGGCTTTTGCCAGTGTTTCGGTAACATATGATCCGTTTTTTACGTTCAGCTGTCCTGCAATCACTGGCGTCGCAAGCGGTACAGGCAAAATAGATAAACTCCCGGCCGGTTGTGCTTCATGCGGAGCATTTGGCGAATAAGCTTTTAGTGTCAACGGTAGGTTAAGTTGCTTCGCGCGAGCTACCAACAATTCAGGATCGGCACAGGCGACTAATTCGACAGGCCAAAATTGTTGAGCAAGCTGGATAAGCAAGTCAGGGCCAACCCCGGCTGGCTCGCCGGGGGTGATAACGATGGGTTTATTTTGATTGTGTATCATTTGATTGCGCATCACTGCCATCTAATACTTTCACATAAGCGGCTGCGCGTTGTTCTTGCATCCAGCTTTGTGCTTCTTCGTTAAATTTACGATTAAACAGTAAGCGATAAGCTTGATCTTTCTGTGCGACATCTGTTTTATCGACGCTGCGCGTATCTTCCAGTTGGATTAAATGCCAGCCAAATGAAGAACGAATAGGTTGACTGAGTTCGCCTTTATTTAAACGCATCAATGCATCACGAAATGCGGGATCAAATACATCTGGCATATTCCAGCCGAGTTCACCGCCTTTTAATGCGCTGCCTGGGTCATCTGAATATTCGCGAGCGGCGTCTTCAAAAGTGATTTTTCCACTGCGGATGTCTTGAGTAATTTGCTGTAATTTTTGTCTTGCCTCTTCATCGTTCATGATAGGTGAAGATTTAAGCAAAATATGACGGGCTTTAGCTTCAGTGACTGAAATTGTATTGTTACCGCCACGCATATCGTTTAAGCGCAGAATATGATAACCAACACCGGAACGAATTGGTCCAATAATATCACCTTTTTTAGAATGTTTTATTTGCTCAGCAAATACAACAGGCAACTCTTGTAGGCGAGACCACCCCATGTTTCCGCCTTTTAATGCTTGTGGATCAGCAGAGTAGGTGATGGCTAATTTACCAAAATCTCCACCTTTTTGCAGTTGGGTTAGAATTTTTTTAACCGTAGCTTCAGCTTGTTCTAATTGTGCTTGGGTCGGATTTTCCGGCAAAGGGATTAATATGTGGCTAAGGTTAACATCGGCTTCATTATCTGTTTGAGCGCTGATTTGTTGTGCTAATGAATCAACTTCTTGCGGCAGCACAGTAATACGACGACGAACTTCGTTATTACGCACTTCAGCGATTAGCATCTCTTTACGGATTTCAGCGCGATATTGCGCCATATCAATACCATCAGCGACTAAGCGTTTTTGCATTTGATCGACAGTAATTCCATTTTGCTGTGCGATATCTTTGATGGTGGCATTGACGGCTTCTTCCGGAATATTAATCTGCATTTGGTTAGCCATTTGCAATAAAATATTATCCATGATTAAGCGCTCAAGGATTTGGTGATGCAATGAAGCCTCATCAGGAATTTGCTGACCCGCATTACGTGCATTCAATTTCACTGTATTCAACATGTTATTGACGTCACTTTCCAGCACAACACCATTATTCACTACAGCGGCGACTTTATCCATTTGCTGCGGTGCTGATAATGCCGTAGTACTGGCAAACATCAAGCCGAGAATAAGTGTTCTCCAATTCTTCATAGGTGTCCTATCATTATAGATTTCGCCAATGGCGGGTTAATCGTATTTATCTGGTTAATATTTCATCAGAAAGCGCGTTGGTAAGGCAGTATGCCACTTTCCAGCATTTTCTGGCTACCCAGACTATGATTGTTGTTTAGGCCTCTAAGTTCCACATTGATTGACCATTTATTATCATATTCACTGCTAAACTTGTCTATTTGCCAGCCGACAATCTTACGTTCATAGCCGAGGTTAACCGCCCAACAACAAGTATTATATTGTAAACCAACCATTTGGCTGGCCGGTTGACGTTCTTTGGTATCGAAATAATAAGAGCCAACAAATCCCCATTGATCGCTTAATGGCCAACTTACCACCGCACCCACTTGAGATATGCCTTGCTGATATGCCGGTAACGCATAGGTTTGCTGGTTTTCATCACGGCGGAATGTCGCTTGGATATAATCACGATCAACAAAACGATAGTTTAACTGTAGCAAACGATCGGCATCGAAGCGATACTCAGTGACCGCATTCCCCATCGTAATATTTCCTAAACGACGATCATACTGAACGCCGCCACGCACACCCCATTCATCAGTAATCCGCCAATAAGTGTCACCCGCCCATATTAATGAACCAGTATTACTTTTGTCATCTACTCTAAAGGTTGAATCACCGGCGCGAGGGCGCTCAAAATAATAAATTTGGCCCACAGAGAAATTAAAACGCTCGATCAGATTATCATCATAAATACGGCTAGTAATACCAGTTGTTACTTGATTAGCAGAAGCAATACGGTCGAGCCCACTGTACAGGCGATCACGGAATAAGCCGTTATAATCTGACTGTAATAATGCGGAATCATAGTTATTGATATTATCCTGATTTTTATACGGGATATATAAATACTGAACACGTGGTTCTAATGTTTGAACATAATCACTGCCTTGATACAGATTACGTTCAAGAACTATTTTTGCATCTGTTTTATACATTGGCAGAACGCGAGAAACATTCTTTTCAAGCTTATCATCAGTATTGGTATTAGGAATATCTTGATCATAATGCGTCGCCATCAGCTTAATGCTGTTATTAATACTCGCCCAGCCATTTGATAATGGCATATTTAATTCAGGTTCAAAGTGCAAACGTGTCGCATCAGGCTGATTTTTACCGACGCTAGTGAAATGCGCGGCTTGAGCATAGGTATGAAAATCAAAAATACCTAAGTCGTTTTTATAGTAATTGAAATCCAGTTGTGGCGCGGCTTTATACGCTCGACGGTTAGGATTGTTGTCTTCAACAAATATTTGGAATTGCTTATGGCTTAACGTGGTATTCCAATTTTCAGCTGAATAACCGGCGCTGAATTTTTGAGTTGCGTATCCGTCAGTTGTATTTCCGTATTGCGAGTTAAAATCAGTGAAATATTGGCGATCACTGACTTTGGTATAATCGGCATTAAAATGCCAATTTTGCTCGAATACACCTGAATGACGCCAATAAAGTAACCAACGTTCATTACTATCGCGCGGATCACGTTTATTATTTTCTTTATCTTTGGCATAGGCTCTATCATGCGGTAACCAATCAAAAGCTACAGTGCCTGAGCCCGGGGTAATTAAATAACGAAACTCGTTATTAATTTTTACGCCTCGATGGGTCATAAATTGTGGGGTGATTGTCGCATCATAATTAGGCGCAATATTCCAATAATAAGGCAGAGCAAATTCCACGCCATTATTATTAGAATAGCTACCCGTCGGGATTAAGAACCCAGAGCGTCGCTTATTACCAATCGGTAATTGTAAATAAGGACTATAGAATACCGGCACGCCGCCAACTCGGAAACGTGCATTCCAAATTTCAGCGACTTCTTCTTCGCGGTCAATAATGACTTCAGAGCCGGCCACATTCCAACTGTTATTGCCTTGCAAACAGGTAGTAAATGATCCATTTTCTAAAATGGTATAACGATTTTCACCGCGCATTTTCATTTTTTGCGCGTCGCCACGGCCTTGACGACCGACCATTTGGTAGTCACCTTGGTCTACATCCGTATTTTTATTATTCAAATTAGACCAGGCTTTAGGTCCTCGAAGAATAATCTGTGGATCGTCATAGTTTACATTCCCAGTCGCCGTGACTATCCGAACAGGATTAGCGGCATCGCTTTGGGTCAATTTAACGTTATCTGCGGTTAGTGTTTGATTTCCTTGTTGGATATCAACATCACCCGTATATTCAATAAAATCGGGATATTCACCACGGACATCTTCAGCCGTAATGCGTATTGGCAGATCGTTTGAGTTACCCTCTACTAATGGTTTTGTGTAGACAGGGATGCCCAACATACATTGTGCTGCGAGGTCAGCATAAGCTTGCTGACTATAAATTGCTGCCCACACCATAGTGGCGAGCAGAGTTGGATAACTTTTTTTCATAATCCTATATGCGGTTCCGTCATTATTGGTATTGCCGGCAAACGCTCAGAGACTAACGCACTCGACAATAATGCGCCAGTGTAAAGTATAAGAAACTTTACGCTCATGCGGTTAGGCACAGAGCAGAATGAATAGTATGATAATGCAAAATTGCATTCAGAGCATTGAAGAATTGAGGGATATATGCACTATTGGGGGAAAATAATTGGCGTTATTCTCGGAATAGTCTCTGGTTTAGGGATCTGGGGCGCCTTTATTGGTTTTTTATTAGGCCATGGATTTGATAAAGCATCGGCAGTAAAAGCGGCGATGGGAGGAATGAATACCCAAAATCGTCAGGCGATATTCTTTGCTAGCACGTTTCAAATTTTGGGGCATCTGACCAAAGCGAAAGGGCGTGTTACAGAGACTGATATCCAGCTTGCAACTGATTTAATGGATAGAATGCAGCTACATGGTGATGCTCGCGTGGCTGCACAACAAGCTTTTAGAGAAGGCAAATTAGCTGATTTTCCGTTGCGGGATATTTTGCGTAAATTACGTCGCGCTTGTTATGGTCGATTCGATTTGATTCAGATGTTTCTGGAAATTCAGTTACAGGCGGCTTTTGCTGATGGCGTGTTACATCCTAACGAGCGCAAAGTGCTGTTTATTATTGCCGAAGAGTTGGGGATTTCTAAAGTCCAATTTGAGCAATTCTTGGAGATGATCCAAGGCGGCAGAAGCTTTGGCGGTGGATACTCCCAGCAATCGGGAGGGAATTATCAACAGCCTCAAGGACCTACGCTCGATGATGCATGTAAGGTGCTGGGGGTATCAGCGACTGATGAGCCAACTAAAATTAAGCGCGCTTATCGTAAGTTAATGAGCGAGCACCATCCGGATAAACTTATCGCTAAAGGTTTACCGCCTGAAATGATGGAAATCGCTAAACAAAAAACCCAATCTATCCAAGCTGCCTACGATTTGATTAAAAAAGAGCGCGGTTTTAAATAATAAAAGAGCGAGTTATTTTATTTATTTGATAGATAATTAAATGGTGCGTTGAAATATCAATATTTTTTCGGTATTTCAGCGTATTTTTTATGCCGCTCAATCCAGAAAAATAGGACAGTTTATCCCCGTTTAATTGAATTATCGTTACCATCTTGAGTTTATTTTTTGTTCCGGTAACATATAAGTTAAGTTTAATTATTTCACTTAAATTTATTTTAACTTAACTTTTATTTAATTGATTGAGGGATCAAAAAAATGGCTAATATCCGTGTTCTGTTCGGGAGTTTGGGATTGGCGCTGTGCCTTATTCTTGCTTCTTTGAATTCGGTAACAGTCCTGTTTGGCTAAGGTTATATTAGTATCTTATTTAAATAGATAAATATTTATTCTACTTAGTTAAAGGTGCTCGAGGATGGCATTTATGCCATCCCGATGTGTTATTTACTATTATTTTACTATCATTCTACTATCATTCTACTATCATTCTACTATCTTAATATTTCTACTAAATTCAGCTTTCCACTCAATCTAGGCTAAAAATCTGCTTTGCAACTGAAATGCATCGGTGTGCCATAGGCTGGATGAGTGATATAAAGCTGCTCAGCATGTAATTGTAAGCGCGGCGCCAATGCTTTAGCGTCGGGATGCGCATAAAATCTGTCACCCAAAATAGGATGTCCTAGCGCTAACATATGTACGCGTAACTGGTGTGAGCGGCCAGTAATCGGCGATAATTTAACTCGCGTCGCATGTTCTTCATAAGCCAATACTTCATATTCAGTTTGTGCCGACTTACCCGTTTCATAGCACACTTTTTGTTTCGGTCGATTCGGCCAATCACAAATCAAGGGTAAATCAATTAATCCTTGTTGTTTTTCAAGGTGCCCCCAAACGCGTGCAATATAGGTTTTTTTCGGTTCTCTTTCCCTAAATTGGCGTTTAAGTTCACGCTCGGCGGCTTTATTTAGCGCGACGACCATCACTCCGCTGGTTGCCATATCTAGACGATGAACCGATTCTGCCTCGGGAAATTGTTGCTGGACTCGAGTCATAATACTGTCTTTATGTTCTGGGGCTTTTCCCGGCACAGAAAGTAGCTCACTAGGTTTATTAACCACCATAATATGCTCATCCTGATACAAGACATATAACCAAGGGTCGGTTGGTGGATTATAAGGTGGCATCATGAGAGGAAAAACTCCAGAAAGTTAGCGTAAAGTTATGATAAATATCAGTTGGTTAGATTAATACTGCGGTGCCAGTAGCGGACTAAAAACGCTGGAATAGTGTTCTAACCCAGAGATAAAAACACCTTCCCGGTAAAGGGAAGGTGGCAATATTACGTGTTTTTAGGCGCAATGAGAACTAAAGTTAGCGCTTATTGATGGGTTACGACAATCAGTCGAATAGCATCCAGACGCCAATTTGCTTGTTCAATGTTAAGCAGCAATTGTTGACGCTCTTGCTCTACCGTGTCTAATTCATCATCACGAATATTCGGATTGACTGCTTTTAGAGCTTCAAGGCGAGATAATTCTAAAGTTAATGATTTGTCTGCGGCTTCTTTGGCACTGGCAATCAGTTTTTCTGCTTGCTCTGCTACCAGAGCTTCAGATTGGCGCAGTACCGCATGCACTTCACTTTGTACTGCATTGACCAGTTTGCTCGACGTATGGCGATTAACCGCATTTAATTGACGGTTAAAGCTTTCGAAATCAACCTGAGGTGCTAGATCATTACCTTTTAAATCAATCAGTAAACGTACTGGCGTTGGCGGTAAAAAGCGAGTGATTTGTAGGTTTTTCGGCGCTTGCGCTTCAACCACGTAAATCAGCTCTGTCAGCAAAGTACCTACTGGTAACGCTTTGTTTTTCAATAAAGACATGGCGCAGCTGCCGGTATCGCCAGACAACACTAAATCGAGTCCATTACGGATAATCGGATGTTCCCAACTGATAAATTGGGTGTCTTCTCTGGAAAGTGCTTGTTCGCGAGAGAATGTGATAGTACAACCATCTTCTGGTAATCCAGGAAAATCAGGCACTAACATATGATCTGATGGCGTGAGCACAATCAAGCTATCGCTGCGGTCTTCTTGGCTAATGCCGACGATATCAAATAGATTTAGTGCGAAATTAACCAGTTCTGTATCATCATCTTGTTCGGCAATGGTCTGTGCTAGCTCTACACCGGCTTCTCCGCCATTTGAATGCATTTCAAGCAGGCGGTCACGGCCTTGCTCTAATTCAGTTTTCAGACGGTCGTGTTCAGCTCGGCAAGTTTTAATAAACTCTTCGAAGCCTTCAGTATTGGTTGGATTAGCCATAAAACCAAGCAGTTGCTGGTAATATTTATCATAAATAGCACGGCCAGTTGGGCAAGTATGTTCGAAGGCATCCAAACCTTCATGGTACCAACGCAGCAAAATAGCTTGCGCAGTTTGCTCAAGGTAAGGAATGCTAATGACGATATCGCGATTCTGACCGATACGGTCTAAACGGCCAATACGTTGCTCTAATAAATCTGGATTGAAAGGCAGATCAAACATCACTAATTGGTTAGCAAACTGGAAATTACGGCCTTCTGAACCAATTTCAGAGCACAGTAAAACCTGCGCGCCTTCTTCTTTAGAGGCAAAATAAGCTGCTGCACGATCGCGTTCAATCAGCGATAACCCTTCATGGAATACTGCTGCTTTAATCGCTTCGCGTTCACGCAACAGTTGCTCTAATTGCAATGCCGTCGCAGCTTTGGCACAAATCACCAAAACTTTTTCATCTCGGTGAGCCATTAAATAGCCCAGCAACCACTCTACACGCGGGTCAAAGTTCCACCAAGTAGCATTTTCACCTTCAAACTCTTGATAAATTTGCTCTGGATACAGCATCTCTTTCGCACGTGTTTCGATACTTTTTTTAGCGCCCATAATATCTGCGACCTTAATCGCGGTTTGATATTGTGTTGGCAGCGGCATTTTGATCGAATGTAATTCACGGCGTGGGAAACCTTTAACCCCATTACGGGTATTTCTGAACAACAGGCGGCTAGTTCCGTGACGATCCATTAGCATAGTGATTAACTCTTTACGTGCTTTCTCACTCTCGTCACCGTGGGTATTAGCGGCTTTTAATAAAGGTTCAATATCTTGTTCTTTAATTAATTCATTCAAGATATTTTGCTGATCATTATTCAGTTTTTCACCCGTTAACAGCAGGGTAACGGCATCGGCAACCGGCTGATAATTTTGCTGTTCATCAATGAACGCTTGATAATCATGGAAACGGCTAGGATCCAGCAAACGTAAACGAGCAAAATGACTTTCTTGGCCTAATTGCTCTGGCGTTGCGGTTAATAGCAGTACCGAAGGAACTTGCTCAGCTAAGGTTTCAATGACTTGATATTCACGGCTGGGTGCGTCTTCGCTCCATTCCAGATGATGGGCTTCATCGACCACCATCATATCCCAGCCGGCTTCAACGATATGATCAAAGCGTTGTCTATTGCGACGTACAAAATCCAATGAACACAAGACTAATTGCTCGGTTTCCAGTGGATTATCGCTATCATGCAGCGCCTCTGCATAACGGCTATCATCGAATAATGCAAAGCGCAGGTTAAAACGGCGCAGCATTTCCACCAGCCATTGGTGCTGTAAACTTTCAGGCACAATAATTAATACCCGCTCGGCACGGCCAGACATCAATTGCTGATGAATTATCATCCCCGCTTCGATAGTTTTACCTAAACCGACTTCATCGGCTAAAAGTACCCGGGGATGATGGCGTTTACCGACTTCATTGGCGATAAATAGCTGATGAGGGATTAAGCTAGCTCGAATTCCGCGTAGCCCGGTAGATTGATGGCGAAATTGCTCACTCAGAAAGCGCCGCGCACGATAGCGCAATGCGAAGCGATCCATGCGGTCAATCTGACCTGCAAACAGGCGATCTTGCGGTTTATTAAAAGTAAGTTTGCTATCGAGAAATACTTCTCGCAGCGTAACATTAGGTTCTTCTGTATCTAGTCGAATACCGTTATAAATGAGCAGACCTTCTTCTTGCTCTACATTTTCAATTTTTAACTGCCAGCCTTCGTGACTGGTCACGGTATCACCTTCATTAAACATAACCCGGGTGATAGGGGCATCATTGCGTGAGTAGAGGCGATTTTCTCCGCTAGCGGGGAAAAGTATTGTCACCATGCGAGCATCAATAGCCACGACGGTGCCTAATCCAAGTTCGCTTTCTGTATCGCTTATCCAGCGTTGACCAAGAGTAAATGGCATAGGTTAACTCAGTTCCGTATTTCGATTGTTTATTATGAGATAAATTATATGAGACGGTTTTTAGACCTGTCATACGTCAAATTACAGCTGTGCTGGTGGCTTTCTTAGATTTATCATTTCGATATCTTTACTTGCTGCCTCAGCGACAATTTGAACTGTTTGGATATCAGAATACATATCCGTCATCTTTTAAGTTGATTAGCATGTCGGCTGCTGTTCGCCATCAGAAACCATTATCCGAGTAAGCTTATAGCCAAGTTTGTCTGGCTAAGCTTAATACAAGTGACTAGGCTCATCGAGACACCTTGATATAACTTGAATGATTTTGGGTAGAAATTAATTAAATTATTATAACCGATACTATCAGTACGTTGCGAAGATGATGGGGTATCCATTACTCCAGAGGGGTGTTATTACCCAGCATAATCTCAGTGATATCACCTAGTAGCATGGTGTATCGATAGTAATGACTTACCTCAATAAGCGTATTTTAATGTCATCATTTTCGACTTAACTCTCACTCAGATTATGCTGCTATATTAATTGATGCACGGCTCATCGTCACCTGTTAAAAAAAGATTAATTGATTAAAAAGGCATTGACATTTGCCCCGTCAGAAGAGTAGTAAAATCATCTTGCAAAAAAGGCAGTATAGCATCGGCAATCGGCATAATTTGTTTATTGATGTAATGCTCATAATCTGGCGCTGCGGTAGTAACCTCAAGTGGCTCAGGGCCTGCCTGTGTCATTATGTAGCTTATCCAGCCGCCATTTTGGTATTGTTGCGGGCGTTGATGGCGAAGATTAAAGTCATCGGCTAAGCGAGCCGCCCGGACATGTGGTGGAACATTACGCTGATAATCTGATAATTTTCGGCGCAGACGTTTCCGGTAAATTAAGTGCTCATCAAGCTCTCCCCGGCGAATTTTATGGACATATTCAAGGATAAACTCGCGGTAGGGCTGTTGATGAAAAATCCGCGTGTAGAGCTCAGTTTGGAATGTTTTAGCCAGCGGAGTCCAATCTGATCGAATGGTTTCTAGTCCTTTAAAAATCATTTTATCCCCGCTTAATCCGGCATAGCGTTTTTTACTGCCTTGTTCTGTGCCACGAATAGTTGGCATCAGAAAGCGCCGATAGTGAGTTTCAAATTCCAATTCAAGCACGCTGTCTATATTCAGTGTCGATTGCAAATGCTGCTGCCACCATTGATTAATAAAATCCCGTAATTGATAACCGATCTGTTTAGCCTGTTGCTCGCTATGGGGTTGTTTAAGCCAGATAAATGTTGAATCGGTATCGCCGTAAATTACTTGATAACCTTGTGATTCAATCAGTTCACGAGTTTTACGCATGATCTCGTGGCCTCTTAGGGTAATGGATGAGGCTAATCGAGGATCAAAAAAACGGCAGCCTGCGGAGCCTAATACACCATAAAATGCGTTCATAATAATTTTTAGCGCTTGAGATAGCGGCGCGTTAGCTGTGACTTTAGCGCGGTCTCTGGCTTGCCATATTTGAGATACAATCGCGGGTAAACAGTGGGTTTGGCGTGAAAACCAAGCATGGCGAAAGCCGGGGATAGAATGGGATAATTCTGGCTGGGCTAATCCTTCAATCATGCCAACGGGATCTATCATAAACGTGCGGATAATCGACGGATAAAGGCTTTTATAATCCAGCACAATCACCGAATCATATAAACCAGGTTGTGAATCCATCACAAATCCCCCGGGGCTGGCTTCTTCAATTTTTTCACCTTGATTCGGTGCAACATAGCCGACGCGATGTAATCGAGGGATATACAAATGTGAAAATGCAGCGACTGAACCTCCGCTGCGGTCGGCATTTAGGCCAGTCACTGAGGCTCGTTCTAATAAGAATTCGATTAAATGAGTGGCGGCAAAGATGCGCGTAACTAAAATACAATCCTGAATATTGTAGTGGGCTAAAGCGGGTTTGTCGTGCTGAAAGCGCCGGTTGATTTCGTCCATTCTATCGTACGGTGTATCAATCGATTTTCCTTCGCCGAGTAAAGACTGAGCCACAAATTCAAGGCTAAACGAGCTGAAACTCCAAGTGGCTGTTTTTAGTGCTTCGATACCATCAATAATTAAGCGGCCCTCGGCGGCGGCAAAAAATACCCCTGGCTTAAAGCCGTGCTCACGCCATTCTAACGCCTTATTATTACGGCCTAATTTTAAAATTAGCCCATAGCGCTCGGCATGTTGTTGTAAAATTCGTAAATCGAATTGGATCAAATTCCAGCCAATAATTGCATCGGGATCATTTTTCTGAAACCATAAATTTAGTTGTTCAATCAATGCCGGGCGACTACTAAGGTATTCTAAACGGTATTCAGAGGAGTGGGCAGGGCCTTGGTCTGGACCCAACATAAATACCACATCATCATCGCACCCCGATAATCCAATGGAATATAACTCACCGTGCTGGCTAGTTTCGATATCTAATGATACGCAACGAATGTTAGGTCGATAATGTTCGCACGGTTTAAGCTGATATCGCTGTTTACCTAAAGGACTAAACCATACCGGGGCAGTGATAAATCGCTCCATTAAATAGCGATCTGCCGGGCGAATATCGGTTTCATAGACTTTGTATCCCAAAGTGACGAGCTGTTTTTCAATCTGCAATAATTGGCGATATTGACGGCAATAAATACCGTCAACCGGGTGCTGATTAAAATCTTTTAGCGCTAAGGAGCGTAGCTCAACACCTTGATATTGTGCAAGTACAGGCGCAACGTATTGGCGCGAATGGGTTGCAATAAAGCCTATCGCCTGCTGAGTAGGCACCGTCACATAGCGTGGGCCATTTTCAGTCAATAGCCAGTAGCTGACTTGGACGCCTTCGGGGGTATCTTTCCAGTGGCGGCTGATCACAAAGCCTTTTTCTGGGGGCGAAGAAGAGAGCGTCATGGCACGACCTTGAGTGACGGTAAGGAAGTTAATAATAGCATTTTATCTGTATTTTTATACAGTATTATTTAAGCGATATATTTTTATTCTGGCTGATTTACCGCGTGTTATTCTGTATTAGGAAGCACGCCTAATAGTGCGGATTGCGCGACTTCCCCACGGATCAATGCCTGCGTGCTACCGTCGTAAGCAAGGGTTCCCTCGGCAATAACTAGTGAACGAGGTGCAATTTGCGCGGCATCTTCTAAGCTATGAGAAACCATTAGCAAAGTCAGTTGGCGTGAGTGACAAATTTCCTCCAGTAGCCCCAACATTTCATTTCTTAATGCCGGATCTAAGGAGGAAAATGGCTCATCTAACAATAAAATAGGCTGCTGGCGGATCAAACACCGTGCGACGGCCGCTCTTTGCCGTTGTCCGCCAGAAAGCTGTGATGGTAGCCTATCCAGATAATCGATTAATCCCACTTGCTGGGAAATTTTTATTACCTCGGCCTGCTGTTGCTGGCTTAAGCGTAAGCTTGGATTAGCCCCGAGAGAAATGTTTTGGCGTACCGTTAAGTGGCTGAAAAGATTATTTTCTTGGAATAACATCGAAACCGGGCGCTGTGCAGGAGCCGTTGAGGTGTGATCGACCCCATTTAACCAAATTGATCCTTGAGCCGCGTATTGAAAGCCACTGATTAAACTCAGTAAGGTACTTTTCCCTGCTCCACTAGGGCCCAAGATAGCGATGCGTTCACCGGCTTTGGCAGTAAAGTTAAAATACATGGCTAAGTTTTGGTAAAAATAATTGAGGTTTTCCAATTTAATCATGGGGTTTTCCCGGAAGTCGTTCGAGAATACTGAATAGTGAAAAGCAAAGTAACAGCAGCAGCATAGCGGTAACCGCACCGTCATTGGTTCGATACGCTCCTATTTGCTGATACAGATAATAAGGCAGAGTGCGGAAATCTTCGTTGCCAAACAGTGCAACAACCCCAAAATCACCGATAGAAATCACACAGGCAAATGCTAAGGCTTGCCCTATCGGGCGCTTCAAGGCTTTTATTTCGATTAATCGTAAGCGATTGATCCCTTGTATGCCTAAAGATTGGCACAAAGGGTTATAGCGGGCAGCTAGATCACGCATTGGATCCTCTAATACTTTAAGCGCATAAGGGATAGCGATTAACGCGTTGGTTAAAATAACAATGCCATAAGGAGATTCCGGTAAGCCAATAGTTTGATTGAATAAAATAAAAAATCCTGTCGCGAGAACAATTCCTGGCATCGCCAATATTAACAATCCACTGAGTTCGATAGTTCGTGCCAATCGTAGCGCATGATTAATGCGTAACTGACGGCTGCTCCACAGTAACATCAGCGTTAATATTACACATAAAATACCGGCGCTAACGGCAATAATTACCGACGTAGTTAGCGCTTGCCATAAGGCGGGTTGGCGTAAAACATCCATCAATCCGCGGTTTAGGCCTGCCATAATTACCGCCAGTAGCGGGGGGATAAGTAGCAGAATTGCGGCGATGATCACGCTGATATCACGAATTTTACGCCAAAGTGTATCTTGAGGATTATTCCATTTTTGTTGTTGGCTAAATCCAACTGAAAATGCAGCATTCATTTTTTGACTCAGCAACATTAATCCTAAGCAAAAAATAATCTGGATCAGTGCTAATAATGCGGCTTGACCAAGGTCAAAGTCATAGCTAAGGGCTTGATAAATAGCTAATTCAATGGTGGTTGCAGCTGGGCCTCCGCCTAATGCTAGTACCGTAGCAAAGCTGGCAAAACAGAGCATAAATATTAAAGCTGCGGTGGGTAACATCTGGCGCCGCAAATACGGCCATTCCACAAGACGAAATTGCTGCCATTCACTCATGCCTAACTGTGCAGCGATTTGCCGTTGTTCAGTAGAAATGCTTTCTAGTGCAAGTAATAACATACGGGCAGCGAGTGGCAGATTAAAAAAGATATGTGCCAGTAAAATACCGCTCAATCCATAAGGTGAGAATTGATAATCAATACCTAAATATGCCGAGAGCTGTGCTAGCCAGCCGGTGGAGCCATACACGGAGAGAATACCGAAAATTGCCACTAACACTGGTAGTACTAAAGTCATCGCGCATAAACGCAATAACAATGTTCGTCCCCAAAATCGTCGCCGATAGAGCGCTCTCGCTAATAAAATTGCTGGCAATACCGAAAAAATAGCCGACAAAAAAGCCTGCCAAAAAGTAAATCGAATTACATGCCATAAATAGCTGTCATCGATAATCGCTTTAAAATTCAGCTCCGGTGAAAATAATAGCAGCGCGCCACAGGCCGATACCGCGATAAGGATCAGCAATCCACTGGCAATAGCCCCAGGGATAAGCGAGCGATTAATTATTGACTGACTGCAGTTTGCCATAAACGAGTCCATGCATTACGTTCTTTAGCAACTTCTGCTGCGCTGAACTGGAGAGATTTTTTGGGTAATGGTAATTGCTCGTATACCGCTGGTAACGGGATATCAATCACCGGATACATCCAGTTAGTGGTAGGTAATTCCTTTTGGAATTGAGGGGTTAGCATAAATTGCATAAATTGCTGCGCTAGCTCAGGTTGTGGGCTATTTTTTAATTGTGCGGCAACTTCAACTTGCATGTAATGGCCCTCATCAAATAGCGCAGCGGCGTAATTATCTTTGTTATCCGCCAAAATATGATAGCCCGGAGAGGAAGTATAACTGAGCACAAAATCGCCTTCACCTTTGAGGAATAGCCCATAGGCCTCACTCCAGCCTTTAGTCACCGTCAGGGTTTTTGCGGCTATTTTTTGCCATTCAGCGGCGCTTTTATCGGCGTATATTTTTTCCATCCACAGCAATAATCCTAAACCTGGCGTGCTAGTACGAGGATCTTGATAAATTATTTTCCACTTTTCAGGGCTATTTATCAGTTGGTCCATACTGGTGGGCGGATTTTTGATTTTATTGGTGTCGTAGATAAAGGCGAAATATCCATAGTCGAAAGGGATAAATGTTGAGTTTTTCCAGACAACCGGTAATTTTAGTGCCGTTTGATCAATCTTACTTTCGCTAAATAAACCGGTTTTTTGTGCAGTATCAATCAAGTTATTATCCAGCCCTAACACAATGTCAGCCTTGGATTTTTTACCTTCCATACGCAAGCGATTTAATAATGAAACGCCATCCCCTAACGCCACTAATTTTAATTCGCAGCCACATTGTTGTTCAAAACTGCGTTTAATTGCAGGGCCGGGTCCCCATTCTGCGGCAAAGGAATCATAGGTATACACGGTAAGCGTTGGTTTATCGGCTAAGGCGGCATGGCTAAAAACCAGTGCTAACATGGCGCTGGTGGCGAGTTTAAAATAGTTGCATTGAGACACGCTTCACTCCTGAATTAAAAAAACATTACACAGGATTTGAGATGGCGCTAAGAGAAAGTTTCATTAGGCAGGTACATCGCTCAAATCCCTACACCGATATTAGTCGGATCAGGTTCGACGGGTTTTTTCTCAGCCTGACTATTTGCGTCATAGCACCCCGTTGAGTCAGTGGCTATTGTAGTGACTTCGCGCATATCTGCAAACTCTATTGATAGTAGTTTACCGACTGGGGTATGTATGAAACAATTAGCTATCTTTCAAATTTGGTTATTGAGGTAGTCTGGTGATCGATGATGATGGCTACCGCCCGAATGTAGGAATTGTAATTTGTAATCGGCAAGGGCAAGTTTTGTGGGCTCGTCGCTATGGCCAACATTCATGGCAGTTTCCTCAAGGGGGGATTAATCCCGGGGAATCACCAGAACAGGCTATGTATCGGGAACTCTATGAAGAAGTCGGTTTACATCGCAAAGATGTTAAACTGCTTGCGTCTACCCGAAATTGGTTACGTTACAAATTACCCAAGCGTTTGGTGCGTTGGGATACAAAACCCGTGTGTATCGGTCAGAAGCAGCGTTGGTTTTTATTGCAATTACAAAGCAACGAGAATGAAATTAACGTGCAACGCAGTAAATCGCCGGAATTTGATGGCTGGCGATGGGTTAGTTATTGGTATCCTGTCAGACAAGTGGTTTCTTTTAAACGCGAAGTGTATCGCCGCGTAATGAAAGAATTTGCGCCTGTAGTGATGCCAATGCAGGAGCCACAACCTATGCAACGTACTGTTTATTCTCATCGCCGTAGGCGGTTTTAGGCGGATTTATGCTGGCGCGTTTGCGGGAGATTGTTGAAAAAGTTGCGATGGCAACAACTTTGGCAGAGGCGTTGGAACTGCTAGTGACTGAAACCTGTCATGCGATGCAGACAGATGTATGTTCTATTTATCTAGCAGATAGCCAACGCCAATGCTATTACTTAATGGCTACCCAAGGCCTGAAAAAGCCCAAAGGGATTGCGGTTCGCTTAGGTTTTGATGAAGGTGTGGTCGGTGCTGTTGGCCGCCAATCTGAAATGCTCAATCTTGCCGATATCCGTGAACACCCTCAATTCAAATTATTACCTCAACTTCGAGAAGGGCAGATGCGTGCTTTTCTCGGTGTTCCTATCGTTTATCGCCGTCAACTGCTTGGTGTCTTAGTGGTTCAGCAGCGCGAGCGTCGTTTATTTAATGAAACCGAAGAGTCATTTCTGGTGACTTTATCAATGCAGCTGGCTGCCATATTAGCCCAGGCTCAAGCCAAAGGGATTTTTGGTCAATATCGACAAAATCGAATTAAGGCCTTACCTATCGCTAATGGGATAGCCATGGCTTATGGTTGGCGCGATATGTCACAGCCACTTTTAGAACATGTGTGTCAGGCATGCGCTCTTGATATTGATGCCGAACGTCATCGGTTGGCTGAAGCGCTGGAAGATGCAAGCGCTGAATGTCGGCGAATTAGTAAACGATTTTTAGCCAGCGCGCAAAAAGAAAGTGCGGCGATTTTCGATCTTTATAATCACTTGATTAATGACTCCCAGCTGCGAAAACGCTTATTTGCTACTATCGAACAAGGTTTAATCGCTGAATGGGCGGTGAAATCAGTCATTGAAGACTATGTTAACCAGTTTTCGCAGCTAAATGATCTCTATTTACGCGAACGCGGTTCCGATTTACGCGCTCTAGGGCAGCGTTTATTATTCCATCTGGATGATAGTTTAACGGCCACTGAACAGTGGCCTGAACGATTTATTTTAGTCGCCGATGAGCTCAGCGCTAACTTACTGGCAGAGATCCCGATTGAACAATTAGCCGGTGTGATTGTGCGCGATGGGGCAACCCATTCACACTCGGCGATTTTAATTCGCGCCATGGGGATCCCGGCGATTATGGGGGCAGATATTGAGCCGTCATTATTGCATAACCGTTTATTAATTCTTGATGGCTATCGCGGTGAAATCTTTATTGAGCCAGAAAATATCATTGCTCAAGAATACCGTCAGATAATTGAAGAAGAAAAAGTTCTTAGCCGGTTAGCCGAAGGGACATTACAGCAGCAAGCCGAGTTACTTGATGGAGAAACGGTCTCTATCCAGTTAAATGCGGGTCTTAGTTTGAAATACGAGCAAAAAATCAACCAAAGTGTTGATGGTATCGGTCTGTATCGTACAGAGCTACCGTTTATGCTGCAAAATGCCTTTCCCTCCGAAGATGAACAAAAGCTGCTTTATCAAGAGATGCTTCAGTTATTCCCAGACAAGCCGGTAGTGCTAAGAACTCTCGATATCGGGGCAGATAAACAGCTGCCTTATATGCCGATTAATGAGGAAAATCCATGTTTAGGTTGGCGGGGTATGCGAATTATGCTCGATCAACCGGAGATATTCCTGATCCAATTACGCGCCATGTTGCGAGCCAACGCGCAAAGCAATAATTTAAAAATCTTGTTGCCGATGGTCACCAGTATCGATGAAGTTGATGAAGCATTAAAACTGATCCAACGGGCGAAGCAAGAAGTTGAGCTATTTTTAGAACAATCAATTTCATTACCGCCCATCGGCGTTATGCTGGAAGTGCCCTCATTGGTTTTCTTGATCCCTCAATTACGCCAGCGGATAGATTTTATTTCTATCGGAACCAATGATTTAACTCAGTATCTTTTGGCTGTTGATCGCAATAATACTCATGTAGCTGCTATTTATGATCATTTGCATCCTGCGGTTATTCGTTTTTTGAAACTGGCGATTGATGAGTGTCAAAAAATGCAACTCCCGGTTAGTATCTGTGGCGAAATGGCCGGACAGCCTTTGGGGGCGATGGTATTACTGGCATTAGGTTACCGTAATTTAAGTATGAGCGGTCGCAGCGTACCGCGGATTAAATATCTTATCCGTCATTTATCGGCTGAAGTAATGGCACCGTTACTTTCATCGATTTTAGTTGCAGAAACTAGCCATCAAGTGAAGCAATTGACTACAGATTATATGGAGCTTAGGGGAATTGGCGGTTTAGTTCGTGGCGGTATTTAGTTATTTTATACTTTTTTTGTGAGTAAAGATGGCAATATAAATCGGAAACCTCAAATAATTTGGTTTGCGGATTTTTAACGTATCAGTATTATTTACCGCACAAAAAATATTGTACGGTTTGTAATTCCAATAAATTCCATCGATATCCAAGCGAATTTACCCGCAGGATGGTGTAAATATAGATTATTTAGTATTAATTGCAGCTTGGGTAGCGACAATCATGGGTATAAAGACAATAGTGGGGAAAGATGAATAATAGCTATCTGGTGCTTCCAGAGATTGATCCGGTGATGTTTTCGATCGGACCTGTCGCGCTTCACTGGTATGGTTTTATGTACCTAGTGGGATTTGTATTTGCCCTCTGGTTGGCGAATCGCCGGGCGGCAAAACCCAACAGTGGCTGGAGCAAAAATGAAGTTGAAAATTTACTTTATATCGGGTTTGTTGGGGTATTTGTTGGTGGCCGTTTAGGTTACGTTTTGTTTTATAACTTGCCGGTATTTCTTGATGATCCACTATATTTATTTAAAGTCTGGGATGGTGGAATGTCATTCCATGGCGGCTTAATTGGGGTTATTTTGGCGATGATGTGGTTTGCACATCGTACGCGCCGTCGTTTTTTACAAGTGGCTGATTTTATTGCTCCATTAGTACCTTTTGGTTTAGGTATGGGACGTATTGGTAACTTTATTAATGGCGAGTTATGGGGACGCGTTACTTTTGATACGCCATGGGCGATGTTATTCCCAACTTCACGTAGCGCAGATTTACAACTAGCGGCTCAAGATCCTTCGCTATTTGAGGTTATCAATCAATACGGTGTATTGCCTCGTCATCCTTCTCAATTATATGAAATGGTGCTGGAAGGGATTGTTCTGTTCATTATTTTGAATGTATTTGTACGTAAATCCCGGCCGATGGGCAGTGTCTCAGGGCTATTTTTAATTGGTTATGGCACATTCCGTATTATTGTCGAATTTTTCCGTCAGCCAGATGCTCAGTTAGGCTTGTTTAGTGGGATAAGTATGGGGCAGATATTATCTATCCCGATGATTATCGCCGGTATTTTAATGATGATATGGGCCTACAAATACGGTAAAAATATACCAGCTACACAAGCTGATAGCCGTGAAAAATCCTAACGATAACTAATATAACTCAGATATTTTAATGAAATATTCAGCCTTGCTATGATTGGCGAGGCTGTTTAATGAGAGAATCTTATGAAGCAGTATTTGGCGCTATGTCAGCGCATTATTGACCAAGGGCAGTGGATTGAAAACAAACGGACCGGTGTGCGTTGTTTAACCGTTATTAATGCCGATTTAGAGTATGATGTAGCACATAATCAGTTCCCATTAATCACTACCCGTAAGAGTTTTTTTAAAGCTGCTATCGCTGAATTATTAGGTTATTTAAGAGGTTATGATAATGCAGCCCAATTCAGAGAGATTGGGTGTAATACTTGGAATGCTAACGCTAATGACAACCAAGCATGGCTTAATAATCCACATCGTAAAGGTGAGGACGATATGGGGCGCGTATATGGCGTTCAAGGGCGTTCATGGCAGCGTCCCGATGGCAGTCATTTAGATCAGCTAAAAAAAGTCGTTGATAATTTAAAGAATGGCATCGATGATCGCGCTGAAATTATTACATTTTATAATCCTGGCGAGTTTGAAATGGGCTGTTTGCGCCCGTGCATGCATACCCATACTTTTTCTCTGCTTGGCGATACACTGCATCTCACCTCTTATCAGCGTAGCTGCGATGTCCCATTAGGATTAAACTTTAACCAAATTCAATGTTTTGTTTTGTTAGCTTTAATGGCGAGGATCACCGGACATAAGCCGGGAATGGCTTACCATAAAATTGTTAACGCGCATATTTATGAAAATCAATTAGAGTTAATGCGAGATGTACAGTTAAAACGTGAACCGTACCCGTCACCTCAGTTAGTAATTAATCCCGCCATTACGCAGCTTGACGATTTGGAAACTTGGGTGACTACCGATGATTTTAGCGTGGAAGGTTATCAGTACCACGAAGCGATAAAATATCCTTTTACAGTATAAATCATCCGCTTACTCCGAACCGCTATTTTGAATGGCGGTTGTCTGGATCATTATGTTTGTTCCCCCCTCAGTAAACGCAGTCTATTAAACCCTAATAGGCTGCGTTTTTTATTTCTAGGTTTACTGATTTGTGCAGCTTATCGCAAAAATTATCATAATTTTTCATTCAATCCAATTTGTGTGCGAGAAGGTACGCAATGCGGCAACGCAATTAATTTTATACTGCTGTTATAGCTTAAGGTAAGTGGCTACTCGCAATAAGCCGGAGTGCATTAACTAGAACAAAGAATGAGAGCAGAGAATGAAAAGCCGACAGAATGGATTTACCTTGATAGAGGTGATGGTGGTTCTATTGATCCTATCCCTCATTCTATCCAGTGGATTATATGGCTGGCATCATCAGCAGCAGCAAATCAGATTGCTAGAAACAGTCCGACGAGTGGCTGATTTTATTGATTCTCAATTGACTGATGCAATTTATCTTAACGATGAAAAAATTTTAAAAATCAGTATATCCAGTGAAGGAGAACCTTGGAAATTAGAGGTTCACAGCAAAGCAGGGATCCAAAGTTATCTCTCATCTTTTGCCGATCA
This sequence comes from Moellerella wisconsensis, assembly GCF_022592395.1. Lineage (NCBI taxonomy): Bacteria > Pseudomonadati > Pseudomonadota > Gammaproteobacteria > Enterobacterales > Morganellaceae > Moellerella > Moellerella wisconsensis. The sequence goes on from NZ_CP093242.1 coordinate 613,600, forward strand.
ATTTAGTGATGTTTTATTAATAACCACCAATCGCAGTGATATTAGTTTTTATGGAAAACAAGGAACCACCCATGGGTTTAGTCTCACCTTCGAAAATGAAGCCGGTAAGGCATTAGTGGTGGTTTCATCCTTAGGGCGTGTTCGAATTTGCAGCATAATTAAGCGACAAGGAGTGTCTAAATGTTGAATGTTAAGCCACAAGATACCCGATTATTACAGCAAGGGTTTACCTTGTTAGAAACCTTAATTGCACTTTCGATAAGCAGCTTAGTTTGTTTAGCTATCGTACAAACATATCCAATGTTTGTGGCTAATATTTCTCAATATTTTATTCATTATCAAATTGATAGAGATGCGAAACGTGTATTGCTTAATATTGAAAAAGATTTTCGCCGTATCGGTTATTGTCTGGGCGGTAAATGCGTAGGTGAAGCTATAACATTGGGCGCGAAGCAAGGAGAAGCACAGCATTCATGTATTCTTTTTGCCTATGACCAAGATAATAGTGGCCTCTGGGCCAAACCCAATAAACAGCACTCCAATTATTTTGCTTATCGATTAAATAATCATCGGTTAGAAAGTGCCAGAGGTGCGGACTCTTGTAATATTGATATGTGGGCTAGTTTATTCGATCCATTATTAATTAACGTACAGCGATTTACGCTTGATTGGCAGCCAACGTCCCGTCTATTACATTTAAATATCAGTTTAGTCTCGGTACGTTTTCCGACCAAAAGCTTCGATTATCAAATTAGTATTTTCTTAAGAAATCAGCCATGAATTGCCCTCAGCATAACCATAATCAGCAAGGTAGTGTTGCTCTGATTATGGTCATTGTACTAGCAACAATGGGATTATTGCTGCTAAAAAATCTTCATCATTACCAAAATAGAATGTTGCTTACTTTAGCCAAAGAGCAACGTTATTTTCAGGCGTTTAATCAGGCGGAATCTGCATTAGCTTGGGGGAAAACGGTTGATTGGAAAATCGATATTCCTGATGCAACATCTTGGTTATGTACTCAACACCCACAGAATAACAATCAAAGTTGTTTACTGTATGTGCCTAAAAAAGGCTTTTTATTGGCAGGAAAAGGACAATTTGATCCACAAACCAACTTAGTGGTGTATCAATGGATGCAAAAATCAGATTCTTTATCAATGCGACTGACTCCAATAAAACAAGGTTGGTTAGATTATTGCCCATTGAATAAAAAGAGACTTTGTCTATGAATCATGAAGATAGTCGCCAAAGAGGAATGGCTTTAATCGAAGCTTTATTTGCTGCGCTGATTTTTGCTATTTCGTTGATAGCACTGTTAAACTACTACCAATTTATCGCATTGAATTTTCATCATATTTGGAATAGAACTCAGGCGCTGAGAGTCTTAAATCAATCATTAGAATTACGGGCGGCAGGGATATACGATATTACCTCGTTTATTAGCCAACAGAATGCACAATGGAAAATAATTGCACATTCTGTTGAGCAATCAGTTAACTGCGAGCAGGTTACAATGGTACTTGTGGTAACCGCCAATGAGTATTCGTCTGAGCGATGGTTTTGTTCACTGGAGAACATAAATGTTTCAAATTTATCATTCTAATCAGTTAGATATATTAAAACAGCTGATTGCACATTTGATGGAAAGCCAGCCATTGTCTCACCCGTTTGAGCCTGAGGTCGTTTTAGTTCAAAGCCCCGGCATGTCACAGTGGCTACAAATAGAATTAGCCAAAAGATTTGGAATTGCAGCTAATATTCGTTATCCATTACCGGCATCATTTATTTGGGATATGTTTAGCCGCGTATTACCTGATATTCCGAAAGAGAGTGCCTTTACCAAAGATGCGATGACTTGGAAATTAATGGCGCTTTTGCCCCAGCTGATCGATGAGCCGGAGTTCGCGCCGTTACAGCATTACCTGCAACAAGATTTTGATAAACGCAAGTTGCATCAATTAGCCGGTAGAATTGCTGATTTATTTGACCAATATTTAGTTTATCGCCCTTCATGGTTAGAAAGTTGGCACAATAATCAATTAATCGAAGGCTTAAGCGACAATCAACTGTGGCAAAAACGTCTTTGGTTAGAATTATCGGAATATACCGCACAGCTAGGGCAGCCTAAGTGGCATCGTGCCAATCTGTATCAATATTTTATCCAGCAATTAAATACTGATAGCCAACTTGCCGAAAAATTGCCCTCAAGAGTGTTTATTTGTGGGATTTCGGCGTTACCTCCGGTTTATTTACAAGCCTTAAGTGCGCTTGGCCAACATATTGATATTCATCTTATGTTTACCAATCCTTGCCAATATTATTGGGGGGATATTCAAAATTATTCATTTTTGGCTAAATTACAAAGCCGAAAATTACGCCATTATCAGCATAAACATGAGCTTCCTCGTTTTAAGTTTGAGCAACATGCAGAACAGCTATTTAATGAGGACGGTGAGCAGGATTTAACTAATCCATTATTAGCATCTTGGGGGCGACTGGGGCGTGATAACCTCTATTTTATTTCTCAAATTGAAAATATTAACGAGATATCAGCGTTTGTTCCCACTGAGAGAGCTTCATTGCTGCAAAATATCCAACAAGATATTTTAGATCTTGATGATCATAGCGTACTCGGAGTTGATGAAGCCAGTTTTGCAACCAGCCAACAAAAATTACGTTTATCTGCTGACGATCAATCCGTCACTTTTCATTCTTGCCACAGTGCCCAGCGTGAAGTCGAAGTCCTTCAAGACAGGCTACTCGCGCTATTTGAGCAAGATCCTTCATTATCTGCACGCGATATTATTGTCATGGTGGCTGATATTGATAGCTATACCCCGTTTATACAGGCGGTATTTGGTAATGCTTCATTTGAGCGATATATTCCATTTGCTATTTCAGACCGTAAAGCTGGGCAGGCTCACCCAATCTTGCAGGCCTTTATTGCCTTATTAGATCTTCCTCAAAGCCGATTTACTACTGAACAAGTTCTTGCTTTGCTAGAAGTTTCTGCATTGGCGCAACGTTTTGATATTGATGAAAGTGAATTGAGTTTACTGCGGCGGTGGGTCAGTGAATCTGGTATTCGTTGGGGACTAGACGATGATAACGTTCAATCATTTTCATTACCAATTACCGGACAAAATACTTGGCAATTTGGTCTGAGCCGAATGCTGGTGGGCTATGCTATGGATAGTCGTCATGGGCCGTGGAATAATGTTTTACCTTATGATGAATCTAGTGGTCTTGCGGCACAATTAGCCGGAAAACTGGCTCAATTAATGGATGCGCTAAAAGAATGGCGTACTATTTTGGAGCAAGAGAAATCGCTAACAGATTGGCTGCCGTTATGCCAAAAATTAATAGATCGCTTCTTTACTGCCGACAGCGATACAGAGCTAGTATTAGCGCTAGTCGCTGAACAATGGCAGAAAATAATTGAAAATGGTATCAACGCTCATTATTCCGATGCTATAGCGCTAAAATTAATTCGTGATGAGCTTGCGATTAATTTTGATGATGAAAAAATCAGTCAACGCTTTTTAGCGGGCTCAGTCAATTTTTGCACGTTAATGCCAATGCGTTCAGTTCCCTTTAAAGTAGTTTGTCTATTGGGCATGAACGATGGTATTTATCCTCGAAATATTCCGCCTCTCGGCTTTGATTTGATGGCGGAAAAACCACAGCGCGGTGATCGCAAACGACGAGACGATGACCGTTATCTATTTCTTGAAGCATTGAATTCAGCAGAACGGCAGTTGTATATCAGCTATATTGGTTTATCAATCAAAGACAATCAAATTTGTAACCCTTCGGTGTTAGTTAATGAATTATTGGACTATATTTGCCAAAGTTTTTGCTTAAATGGCGATGAAAATCTCAATATCGATCATAGTGCGCAAAAATTACGTCAACATCTAGTGACTCAGCACAGCCGGATCCCTTTCGCTGAGGATAATTTTTATCCCGCTAATCCGTATCAAAGTTTTGCGGCTGAATGGCTGCCAGCTGCCAAAAATGAAGGTTTAGCTGAATCCCCCTTTTGTGTTTCATTGCCAGATGCTGAAAAAATTGATCATGTCTCAATAGAGCAATTAATGCGCTTTTATCGGCACCCTGTTCGGGCATTTTTCCAACAACGCTTAAAAGTACATTTCTCGATAGAAGAAACCGAACTCCCCGAAGAAGAGCCGTTTATTCTCGATAATCTATTGCGCTATAAAATTAATGAACAATTATTAAATCAATTAATTGACGAGCAATTATCTGAGGGCTTTTTTGAGGTATTAAAGACATCGGGACAATTGCCAGCAAAACAGTTTGGGTATTTGTTCTGGGAACAGCAAATCAGTGATATGGAATTATTAGCTGATAAAGTAAAAGTGCAAAAAAAAGATTCAAAAGGTAAGGAAGTAATTGATTTGCCTGTTGATTTAGTAATTGGCGACTTTCGTTTAACTGGGCAATTGAAGAAGGTACAGCGGCAAGGCGTGTTACGTTATCGACCGGCTTACTTAACCGCTAACGATGGTATTTTATTATGGATTGAACATTTGGTGTTTAATCTTATCGAAGGTGAAGGGGAAAGCATTGCGTTAGGACGTGATAATAGTCATTGGCATTTTTTAGCGGTGGAGCCAGCCCAAGCTCGGGTTTATTTAACTCAGCTTATTCAAGGTTATATTGATGGTTTAAATACTCCCCTCGCGTTATTGAATCAAAGTGGATGGAGTTGGTTAATGGCTTGCTATGATAAAAAAAGCAAGCTGTTTGATTTTGATTCTGAGGAAATTCAACAGAAAGCTTATGGAATTTTAGTCCAAAGTTTGCAGGGATCGTCAATGAAAAAAGGTGAAATGGAAGATGATTATATTTTACGCGCTTTTCGGCGAATAGATGCTGATTTTATTCAATCTGTGCAGACGAATGCGCTGCATTATCTTCTGCCAATGGCAGAGCATATAAAGTAACAGGGAGAGCATTAAAGGATGTCGATTATATCCAAAAATATCGCTCGTTTTTTCTTATTGTGTTCATTATTAATTTTAGGTTTTACTGTAGCTGCTCAGCCTTTATGGCAGGTATTGCCTGATAGCATTAATAAAAGTGATCACGATAAACGAGATTACCAAGCGATTAAATTAAAAAATGGGATGACAGTATTATTAGTTTCTGATCCTAAAGCGACAAAATCACTGGCCGCAGTTTCGTTATCTGTCGGTAGCTTGGAAAATCCAGACAGCCAATTAGGGCTAGCGCATTATTTAGAGCATATGGTGCTAATGGGTTCTAAAAAATATCCGCAACCCAGTGCATTGTCTGAATATTTACAAAAACACGGTGGTAGTTTTAACGCAAGCACGGCATCTCACCGAACGGCTTTTTATTTAGAAGTTGAGAACGGAGAAGCGTTTACACAAGCAACTGATAGATTGGCGGATGCTTTGGCTGAGCCACTGTTAGATCCTGAAAATGCTGATCGTGAAAGAAATGCAGTCAATGCTGAGCTGACAATGGCGCGCGCCCGTGACGGAATGCGAGCATGGCAAGTGCGTGCTGAAACGTTGAATCCGGCACACCCGAATGCACGTTTCTCTGGGGGGAATTTAGAGACTCTGCAAGATAAACCGAACAGCAAATTACAAACCGAATTAGTTAATTTTTATAATCGCTATTATTCTGCAAATTTGATGAATGGCGTGTTGTATAGCAACCAATCGCTAGAGGCGATGGCAAAATTAGCAACTGAAACTTTTGGCCGTATTCCAGATAAACAGGCATCGGTTCCTGCAATTACGGTTCCAGCGGTAACTGAGGCTGAAAAAGGGATTATTATTCACTATGTGCCTGCCCAGCCTCAAAAAGCCTTACAGCTAGAGTTCAGCATACCGAATAATATGGCTGATTTTCGCAGTAAAAGTGATGAATATATCGGTTATTTAATTGGAAATCGCAGCCCAGGAACATTGGCTGATTGGTTGATAAAACAAGGTTTAGCGGAGGGAATAAGCGCTAGTGCCTCACCAGATACTGATCGTAATCAGGGTAGTTTTACTATTTATGTCACATTAACGGATAAAGGATTAGAGCAGCGCGATCATATTATCGCGGCTATTTTTGCCTACCTGGATATCCTGAAACAGCAAGGTATCAAGAAAAGTTATTTTGATGAAATTGCTAATGTTTTAAACCTTTCATTCCGTTATGGTTCGATTGTCAGAGATATGAATTATATCGAATGGCTATCTGATCAGATGATAAATGTTCCGGTTAAGCATGTATTGGATTCTAGCTATATTGCCGATCAATTTAATCCAAAAGCGATTAAATCTCGCTTAGAACAGCTAACTGCGCATAATGCGAGAATTTGGTTTATTAGCCCTAATGAGCCTCATAATAAAGAAGCCTATTTTGTACAAGCGCCTTATCAGGTTGATAAAATCACCACCAAGCAATACCGTCAATGGACTGAGTTAGAAAAAGGGATGAAATTTACTTTACCTGAACTCAACCCATATATTCCTGATAATTTATCATTGATTCATACTGATAAAAAATATTCACATCCGGAAATGGTTTATCAGCAAGATAATGTTCGACTGCTGTATATGCCGAGCCAATATTTTGCTGACGAGCCTAAGGCCAGTATTAATCTGAGTTTAAGAAATTCTCAGCTGAATAAAACGGCAAAATTACAGGTTACTAGTCTGCTACTGAACTATATTACCTCGCTAAAATTGGATGAATTACAATATCAAGCGTCGGTCGCAGGTATGTCAGTATCGGTGTCTGATGGTTTAGGCGTACAACTCAGTGCAAACGGTTATACCCAGCATCTGCCGGAATTATTGAATTCAATGATTAAGCTGTATTTGAGCTTTGAGCCCACTGAAACTGAGTTAATGCAGGCAAAATCTTGGTATCGTGAGCAGGTTGAAGTTAGCAACAATGCTAAAGCCTATGAAATGGCGATGCAGACCATGCAGCGCTTAAATAGCGTACCGTATTTTGAACAACAAGAAAAATTAAACGTCTTAGATTCTATCTCATTGAAAGATATTACTAATTATCGTCAATCTTCGATAGAAAATTCAGCATTACAAGCGATGATAGTGGGTAATCTAACCCAAGAGCAAAGTATAAAAGTGATCAAAGACGCGCATGCATTATTAAATAATAAAGGTACTCAATGGTGGCGTGGCGATATTGTGGTTATTGATAAAGATTACTTGGCTGATTTCCATCGTCAGGGAAAAAGTACTGATAATGCGTTAGCGGAAATCTTTATTCCTACCGGGTACGATAGAATTCAAAGTTCAGTATATGCAGGAATTTTGACCAATATTATTCAGCCATGGTTTTATGATCAATTACGTACTCAAGAACAGTTAGGTTATGCAGTATTTGCCTTTAAAACATCCTTAGGGGAGCAATCTGGCGTAGGTTTCTTATTGCAAAGTAATGCTAAAACACCGGCATATTTAAACCAACGTTATCAGCAATTTTATTCTCTTGCGTTCGATAAATTGAAAAAGTTAAGTGCTGAAGATTTCGCACAATATAAAAATGCGATTATTACTGAGATGAAACAGCCACCACAAACCTTCTACGAGGAAGTCGGCCGCTATTCATCAGATTTTACCCGCAATATATTTACGTTTGATACGCGTGAGAAAATCATTAAAACCTTAGAAAGTACCACACAGCAACAGATTATTGATTTCTATAAAAATGCCATCATTCAGCGTAAAGGCATGTCTTTAGCTTCTCAAGTTATTGGTAAAGATGAGAAACCACAAGAGTATGCAGAGCTGCCAGGATGGACAATTTATAAGACCACAAGTCAATTACAACAAATGTTGCCAATCGAGGAAGATGCGAAGTGAGTGAGACGCAAATACAGAGCCAACAACTAGATCCCTATACTCTGCCGTTATATGGTCAGCGATTAATTGAGGCCTCAGCAGGGACAGGAAAAACCTATACGATTGGCATTTTGTATTTGCGCTTATTGTTGGGATTAGGCGGCGAGTCCGCCTTTTCTCGGCCACTCACAGTTGAAGATATTTTGGTGGTTACTTTTACTGAAGCGGCGACGAATGAATTACGTGGACGTATTCGTCAGCGTATCCATGATATGCGCTTAGCCTGCATTCGTAACGGCAAAGGTTATGAGGAACAAACGGAATATAGTCAATTATTATCTGAAATGCCGGACGAAAAACAGCGTCTGTTAGCGGCTCAATGGCTATTATTAGCTGAGCGTCAAATAGATGAATCGGCGATTTATACTATCCATGGTTTTTGTCAGCGTATGCTGGTTCACAATGCTTTTGAATCGGGCATATTGTTTGAACAAACCATGGTGAAAGATGAATATCCAGTGCAAAAACAAGCCTGTGCTGATTATTGGCGACGACATTTTTATCCTCTCGATTATTCGATGGCAAAAGTGATTGCTAGCGAATGGTCGGGGCCGGATGCATTATTATCGGATATTAAGCCCTTTTTACAGGGAGATATGCCGATTATTGTGGGTGCTGCGAATAATCAAGAAACTTTAATTGAACGTCATCAACGGCTCATTGCCTCTATTGAGCAAATTAAGGCACTATGGCTTACTGATGCAGATAATTTTAATCAAATTATCTCAGCATCAGACGTGGATAAACGCAGTTATAGTTCGCGTCATTTACCCTCATGGATTGCAAAAATAACTTTATGGGCGGCTAGCGATACGGTCGATTATCAATTACCCAAAGATCTCGAACGTTTTTCAGCGGCGATACTAGCCACTAAATCCAAAAGTGGTCAGCCGCCTGAACATGCTGTTTTCCAGAGAATCGAAAATCTTTTATCCCAACCATTAACGTTGCGCGATTTAATTATTCCACAGGCGATTGTGGAAGTACGTCAAACAATTGAACAAGAGAAACAGCGCCGTAGTGAAATGGGATTTGATGATTTACTTACTCGATTGGATAAAGCATTGAGTGGCGTAGGGGGAGAATTATTAGCTGATACTATTCGCCAGCGTTATCCCGTGGCGATGATTGATGAATTTCAAGATACTGATCCTCAGCAGTATCGAATTTTTCAGCGTATTTATCGAGATAAAGAGCACAGTGGATTATTATTTATTGGCGATCCTAAACAGGCAATTTATGCTTTTCGTGGGGCTGATATATTTACTTATATTGAGGCGCGCAAGCATGTTAATGCCCACTATACACTTGAGACTAATTATCGTTCATCAGAGTCAATGGTTAAGGCAGTAAATAGTCTATTTAATCGATTGGGCAGCCCATTTTTATTCGATCAAATCCCTTATCATAATGTTAACTCTGCTCCTCATAATGCAAATAAGCAGTTATATCATAATGGAACCGCAGTCAAAGCCCTGACATTTTGGCAGCCGGTAGCTGAAGCGATTTCGGTAACCGATTATGAACAAATTATGGCAACCCAATGCGCCGAGCAAATTGCTCAGTGGCTGCAAGGGGGAAGAGCAGAGAAAACGCAGTTTTATCATCATGACAAACCAGCCGCAGCAGTAAAAGCCTCGGATATTACTGTGTTAGTTCGTAGCCGCCGCGAAGCGATATTGATCCGTGATGCTTTAAATCAGCGTAATATTCCCTCTGTTTTTCAATCTAATCGAGAAAGTGTTTTTGAAACACCGGAAGCTAAAGATTTGCTCTGGCTACTACAAGCCGTGTTAAGACCGGAAAAAGAACGCGTGCTCCGTAGTGCTTTGGCCTGTGGATTATTTGGGCTAAATAGCCTAGATATTGAATGCTTGAATAATGATGAAAAAGCGTGGGAGCAGCTAGTTGATGAATTTACTCGTTATTCCATACTATGGAACAAACGCGGTGTATTGCCTATGTTGCGGGCGGTGATGACCCAGCGCCATGTTGCCGAAAATTTATTATCAGCGCCAGAAGGTGAGCGACGATTAATGGATTTAATGCATATAGGTGAATTACTGCAAGAAATGTCATTACAATTGGAAGGTGAGCACGCTCTAATTCGTTGGTTAGCTCAACAAATATCACGTCCTGATCCTCAGTCTGAACGCCAACAAATGCGTTTGGAAAGTGATAAACATTTGGTGCAAATTAGTACTATCCATAAATCTAAGGGATTGGAATATAAAATAGTTTGGTTGCCCTTTGTATGCAATTTTATTCCACAAGCAAAAGCGCTGTACCATGACCGGCAAGATTACCGTACTTATCTCGATTTATCTGATACTGAGAAAAATATTGAGCTTGCGGATGAAGAACGTCTTTCAGAAGATTTACGTTTGTTATATGTGGCTTTAACTCGCTCTATTTATCATTGCAGCGTTGGTATTGCGCCATTAATTAAGGGTAATCGTAAAAAAAGTGGCGATACTGATCTGCATTTATCTGCCATAGGTTATTTACTTCAGCAAGGTAAAGAAGGGGATATTGAACTACTCAATCGTTGTCTGGCTGAAATCCGCAGTGAATGGGTTGATGTGGCTGAAGTTAAACCACTCGCGATAAGAAGCGTTGACTCTGTCAGCCCAGATCGTCAGTCATTAGCAGCTAGAAAATTTACACGGCAATTAAACTCTTATTGGAAAGTCACCAGTTATTCGGGGCTTAGCTATGGTACGCATCAGCATGAAAATGCTAGTAGTGTTTCCGCAGAAGTTTTAGCAGATTCATTAGCGCCTAAAATGGATATCGACGCGCGCGGTGAGGCGAGAGATCTCGATAGCAGCGAGCAAGTGACAGAGCAACAATTAACTGCGCATCAATTTCCTAAAGGCGCAATGGCGGGGACATTTTTACATAGCGTATTGGAAGAGGCTGATTTTCAGCAACCGATAGATGAACAATGGTTAGCAGATAAATTATTATCTGCGGGCTTTGACCCGATGTGGGCACAGATATTAAAAACCTGGTTACAAACTATTTTTAATACGCCTTTGAACGAGCAGGGATTAATTTTATCGCAACTGAAAGCTGAAGATCAACTCGATGAAATGCAATTTTATTTGCCGATAGATAAATTACTCACCGCGAGTGAACTCGATGAATTAACTCATTATTATGATCCACTCTCATCCCGTTGTCCGCCATTAAATTTTGATGCGGTACAAGGGATCTTAAAGGGATTCATCGATTTAACATTTTATTGGCAAGGGAAATTTTATTTACTGGATTATAAATCGAATTATCTTGGCGATGGGATTGAAGCTTATACCCGAGAGGCTATGGAAGAAGCGATGATTGACCATCGTTATGACCTACAATATCAATTATATAGCTTGGCGCTACATCGTTACTTACGTCAACGTTTACCTGATTACAATTATGAACAACATTTCGGTGGCGTTATTTATCTATTTTTACGCGGCATAGATGCTGATTATCCCGGAAATGGCGTGTTCTATTATTTACCGGCTGCGGAGTTTGTCGATAAGTTAGATAGACTATTTAGTCAGGCGGAGGAAAATCAGAAATGCTAAAAATTCTCTTTGAGAAAGCTATCGATGAACATCTTTTTAGCGCGCTAGATGTGCAGTTTGCTCGCTATCTAATTAAAGATGAAAATCCATTATTATTATTTGTGGTCGCCTTGCTGAGCGCTGAAACAATGACCGGGCATGTGTGTTTACCGTTAAATCGAATCACTCTAGCAGAGTTATTTTCTGGTCGCCATCCGGATATGGCTGAAAATTTTTGGCGTGCGATAGGGGAGCCGAACGAAGAAACTATTTATCAAACCTTATTGCAATGTGATGCGGTTTCATTGGTGTCTGAACAGCGTAATTCACCGTTAATATTATCGGGTAGAACGTTATATTTACAAAGAATGTGGCTGTATGAAAAACAGATAGCTGAATATTTTTCTCAGGTCAATATTTCCACTGTCGATCAAGAGCAGATAGCGCCAGTATTAGCACAATTATTTGCTCCCGCAGACGATGTTACTCGCGATACTATAGATTGGCAAAAAATAGCCGCAGCGGTTGCAGTTACCAGTAAAACGGCAGTTATTTCTGGCGGACCTGGTACTGGTAAAACTACCACAGTCGCCCGTATTTTAGCGGCTTTAATAAAACTTAAACCGACGGATTCAGCAGATTTTATTATTGAATTAGCGGCGCCAACGGGTAAGGCTGCCGCTCGTCTTACCGAATCTTTAGGCGCGGCACTGGGTTATATTTCATTAACAGATGATGAGCGCCGCATGTTACCGCAACAGGCGAAAACATTGCATCGTTTATTAGGTGCGCAGCCTGAGAGCCAAAAATTGCGTTATCATCGTGATAATCGATTAGCGTTAGATATTTTGATTGTCGATGAGGCATCCATGGTAGATATGCCGATGATGGCTAAATTGATCGAAGCTTTACCCGAGCATGCGCGGGTGATCTTTTTAGGCGATAAAGATCAGTTGGCTTCAGTTGAAGCCGGAGCTGTATTAGGGGATATTTGCCGTTATGCTAATACAGGCTACAGCCGACAAAGAGCCCAGCAATTATCGCAACTGACAGGTTATGATCTGACACAACACAGTACAGATACTGGACCAGTTATTCGCGATAATTTATGTCTATTGCGCAAAAGTTACCGATTTTCGGCTAATTCGGGGATTGGACAACTGGCTTTTGCCGTCAATAATGGTAATGCTAAACAGGCAGAACGTATACTTAACAGTGGATTAGATGATGTCATTAGCCACACACTAATGACCGAGCAAGATTACGCAGAATTGCTACTCTCCTCTGCTGAATTTTATCGCCAATATTTACTTAGTGTGAAAGCTAAACTCACGCCGGAGATAATCCTTGAACAATATAACCACTATCGTCTGCTTACTGCGCTACGAGAAGGTCCTTTTGGGATCAGTGGATTAAATGAACGTCTGGAACAATTGCTGCACCGACAAGGCTTAATCCGTCGTCCTATTAATCGGTTGAATAAACACTATGAGGGTCGACCGATTATGATTTCGAGGAATGATAGCCCATTAGGATTATTTAATGGGGATATTGGTATTTTGTTGAAAGATAGCGATGGTCAATTGCGAGCCTATTTCCAATTGCCAGATGGTACGATAAAAGGCATCCAACCGAATAGATTACCGCAGCATGATACCGCATTTGTTATGACAGTACATAAATCACAAGGCTCAGAGTTTGAACATACGGCATTAGTGCTACCGAAGGTTTACTCTCCGGTGATCACGCGTGAATTAGTTTATACAGCGATGACTCGAGCAAAAAATAAACTTTCTGTATATGCGGAACCGTGGATTTTACGCAAAGCGATAGAAACCCCAACTCAGCGCCGCAGTGGTCTTGCTGAACAGTTGCTACAATGTTCTGATGTATCGGTAGAGACTTCGAATAATAGTTGCGCTTAATGGCTCTGATAGCGTTTATTATTAATAGATAGCTTGGATATCATTCATAAAATAAAAAGTTGCTACAGAGCGCTAAACTCGGTTTTAGCGGGGCTATTATTTAGAATAACAGTTTAGAATAACAGTTTAGAATAACAGTTTGAGATTGTTGAATATTATCTACTCGTTTTCAACCAAATTAAAAACAGCTCAGTAAAGATTAAAAGGTCAATAATTATGGAATCAAATATCGCCTCATCGGCAGTGACAATCACCTTGAATGCCCGTTTAGAATCTGAACGCAGGATTGATCTGCAAGATGCGATTACTCAAGTTATGGAAAAGCTCGATAAAGAGATTTATGTCATTGGCGGTGAAACATTATTGTCTGAACACGGTGAACCTGAAAAGTGTAAGATCCAATTGGCTGTAGATGATGCTAATGGTGAAAATATTAGTTTAATTTTGCAGATGATTTCTAGCATGATCTCGCCAAAAGGCTCTAAATTACATATAAATAATGATGAGGCTGAAATTGAATTTGGTCATGAAGAAGGCTTAGCTATTTATATCAATGGTTCTGATCTGGGCGAAGATGTCTATCAAAATAGTGATATCAATGAAGTGATCGAGCGTTGTGATGAACTGATTGAAGATATCGGTACTATTCAAGGAACTTGGGACGGTTCAACTGAAACTGCATTGTATTTTTATGGTGAAAGTTTTGCCGCGATGGTGGAATTATTACAACCGTACTTGGATAGTGAACCTTTATGTCAGAAAGCCCGTTTAGTACAAATAGCTTAGGACTAACATTAATAACCAATAAAAAAGCGCTAATTCAATGGAGAAAATAGCGCTTTTATAGCTGGATAAAGTAGATATGTGCTTACGATTAATTATTCTGTTGGTTGTAAATCTAATATTAAAATTTTAGAACGGCGTTGATAGTTATACAGTTCTTGTTTTTTTAATGGCAACATTTCTATTTCTGCGGGTTTAAATCCACGTTCTTGAAACCAATGAATACTGCGAGTAGTTAACACAAAGAGCTTTTCTAATCCTATTTGCTTGGCATGTGAGGAGATGCGATTTAACAAGACTTCTCCTCGGCTGGAACTGCGATAATCGGGATGAACTGCTACGCAGGCCATTTCACCCAATCCTTCTTCAGGATAAGGATAAAGTGCCGCACAAGCGATTGCTAAGTTATCTCGCTCAATAATAGTAAACTTATCTATTTCCATTTCTAGCTGCTCGCGAGAGCGCCTAACCAATATACCTTGTTGTTCCAGTGGACGAATCAGCTCTAAAATTCCCCCGATATCATTAATATTGGCTCGGCGGATTTGCTCTGCACTTTCCATCACAATCTGTGTACCGATACCATCGCGAGAAAATAATTCTTGAATTAAAGAGCCATCTTCTTGGTAACTTAGTAGATGGCTACGGCGTACGCCACGACGACAGGCTTTAGCCGCACCCCGCAGAAAACGTACAGTCCCTGAATAATAATCGCCTTGAGACTCTAATTGCTGAATCAGATCTTCGGCTTCGTTCGGTAGTAATTCGGATAGAATATTACCGTATTTGCCCATAACTCCTTGTGTGGAACAGAAGCCAATCAGTTTTTCAGCCTTCATTTTAATCGCCAGTTGGGTGGCAACTTCTTCGGACGTTAAATTAAAGCTTTCACCGGTTACGGATACCGCAACTGGGCCAATGAGTACGATAGAGCCATTATCTAGTTGACGATTAATCGCATCTTCATCAATTCGGCGGATCCGTCCACTATGATAATAATCAATGCCGTCATCAATACCTAAAGGTTGGGCAATAACAAAATTACCACTGACCACATTAATATGTGCGCCTTGTAATGGAGTATTATTGAGGCTCATTGATAAGCGAGCTGTGATATCTAATTGTAGTGCACCTGAAGCTTGTTTCACATATTCAAGCGTTTTAGCATCCGTGACCCGGGTATTTTTATGGTAAGTGGTTTTATAGTTATTCTCTGTGAGAATACCTTCAATTTGAGGTCGAGCGCCATAAACGACAACAATCCGTATTCCAAGGCTATGAAGTAGGCCGATATCATTGACAATATTAGCAAAGTTTTCATGGGCAATGGCTTCACCACCTAACATAATGATAAATGTTTTACCACGATGTGCGTTTATATAGGGAACCGAATGGCGGAATCCATCAACCAGTTCGGTGCTACGCTCTTTCATAAACACCCTCTCAAAGTGAATTTTTATTCGTAATTAATGTATTTTTATTCTTTTTAAGGGCAAATATCAAGCAAAAGATCCGATAAGTTTTGTAACACAACTCTGATAGGTCTTTACACATCTCTAGATTTTATTGTGTATTCTTAATGACAGTATGCTAATGATTGGTTAAAGTTCGCAGTCTGGTCACTATAATTGGCCTTATTAATTATAAATTTCCCCTTTTCATCCGTTCTAGGTTTGGAATTATTTGATGAGTCACCAAGATCACAATCCGTCAAGGCGTCGCCTGTTACAAGGTGCAGCAGCGGTTATGTTGCTGAGTATTAGCCCTTTCGGTTTAGCGGCTGCTGCCAATATTGTTGCGGTACGTATATGGCCGGCTTCAAGTTATACTCGAGTGACACTGGAATCGAATGTCCCGCTGAAATACCGTCAGTTTGCCTTAGAAAATCCTGATCGCATTGTTGTGGATTTGGAAGGCGTACAATTGAATAATGTTCTTAAGCAGATGACGAGCCAAATTCAAACTCGCGATCCCTTTCTAAAATTGGTGCGCGTGGGGCAATTTGATCCAAAAACGGTGCGCTTAGTTTTTGAAGTAAAAAGTAAAGTTAAGCCGCAAATGTTTACTATTGCACCGGTATCTGAATTTAAAAATCGCTTAGTTATGGATTTTTATCCGGGGCAGGGGGTGAGTACCACTGACGATCCATTATTGGCATTACTTGAGGATTATAATAAAGGCGATTTAGAAGAAAACTTGCCAATCGAATCGAAAAAACCGGGTAAAGCAGGAACCGATAGACCGATTATTATTATGATTGATCCTGGGCATGGTGGTGAAGATCCTGGGGCGATCGGCAAATATAAAACTCGTGAAAAAGATGTGGTTTTACAGATTGCTCGTCGCTTGAAAAAATTGATTGATAACGATCCTTCAATGCGCGCTTATATGACTCGCAACGAAGATGTCTTTATTCCATTAACGGTCAGGGTGGCTAAAGCACGAAAAATGCAGGCAGATTTATTTGTCTCTATTCACGCCGATGCTTTTACTAACCGCTCTGCGCGTGGTTCGTCGGTGTTTGCGTTATCGACTAAAGGAGCGACCAGTAATACTGCGCGTTTCTTGGCTCAAACTCAGAATGAGGCCGATTTAATTGGTGGTGTGAGCAAAAGTGGCGATAAATATTTAGATCATACGATGTTTGATTTACTGCAAACGGCAACAATTAACGATAGTCTTAAATTCGGCGATGAAGTACTTAAACGCATGAAAAGCGTCAATAAATTGCATAAAAATAAAGTGGATCAAGCTGGTTTCGCGGTATTAAAAGCACCGGATATTCCCTCTATTTTAGTTGAAACTGCATTTATCAGTAATTTAGAAGAAGAGCGAAAATTAAAAACGGCAAAATTTCAGCAACAGATGGCCGAATCAATTTTCCAAGGAATAAAAGCTTATTTTCGTAATGGAGGCGATGTCGCACGCCGTCGCTAGTTGAAGCTTAGTACCTAAATCAGTGGTGACAATAAGCTTAAATAACATTAGATTATGCTATTTTGCCATGGATGGTAATCTTATCGTTTAATTTATATATTGAATTGCTATCACGCGATGGGAAATTCCATGTAACTTTTTGTATTATAATTATTACATGATTAATAGTTAGTGTGTTCTTATCGATTTGTGAAGAATATTATTAGAATAAGCAGGAAACTGTATTTTTTGAGGGAATTATTTGGAATTATTCTAATTGAAAATATATTAAGAAGGGAAAAATGACTTACGAAATTGGTTGCGGGAGCTGGATTTGAACCAACGACCTTCGGGTTATGAGCCCGACGAGCTACCAGACTGCTCCATCCCGCGACTGATAATAGTAATTAATAATATTTTTGGCAATGTGGTTGCGGGAGCTGGATTTGAACCAACGACCTTCGGGTTATGAGCCCGACGAGCTACCAGACTGCTCCATCCCGCGCCTGAAATATTATTTTACTCTATTTATTACTTTACTGCTTCAGTTTTATCTACCGTGTTGTTATCTATCGTATTAATATGTTGGTTGCGGGAGCTGGATTTGAACCAACGACCTTCGGGTTATGAGCCCGACGAGCTACCAGACTGCTCCATCCCGCGACTGATATATTAATTACTTTAGCATATTACGGTATTTCTCTCTATTGCGTTTCTATTCAATACTAATCGACTAAATTTTAGTAATGAATATATTGATACACAATATTGGTTGCGGGAGCTGGATTTGAACCAACGACCTTCGGGTTATGAGCCCGACGAGCTACCAGACTGCTCCATCCCGCGACTGATATCGGGCACTATACTCAGGATGAGATCTGATGCAAGTTTTTTCGTTCATTTTTTTGGTTTTTTTACGCGAACAGCACAAAAAACACACTTTATGCGTTTTTTTTATTCAATTGTAACCATCGGCTTAACAATTATTGTAGCCGACTCTTTTACTGATTTCTTTATGCTTGGCGGTTTGCTATTGTGCGCGGCATCGTTAATACGGAGATAATTTAACATGAATTGCTGGCAAAAATGGTTAGTTTCTGGCGTGTTCCTATCTTTACTTGCAGGATGTCAGTCTCATCCTACGGATAAAGGTCAACAATATAAAGATGGCAAGCTAACGAAAGATTTACAGCAAGTTAGTCAACTGAATGTTCAAGGGCGACCCGTTAATGCGGCTGATTTTAATCAGCAGATCAGCGTGATTGAACAAGTGTCACCAAGGTTATTCCGCAATAACAATGACACTTACCACGCGATTGAGAATTGGTTACAAGCAGGTGGCGATCCAGCACAGTTAGCCAATTTTAATTTATCAGCTTTCCAAATGGAAGGGGTTGATAATTATGGAAATGTACAGTTCACTGGTTACTACACGCCAGTTATCGAAGCACGCAGAGTAAAGCAAGGGGAGTTCCGTTATCCGCTGTATGGTATGCCAGCAAAAGGTAAAAAGCGCTTACCAAGTCGCGCCGAAATTTATAACGGTGCATTGAGCGATAGCTTAATTTTAGCCTACAGTAACTCAGCCGTAGATAATTTCATGATGGAAGTGCAGGGCAGCGGCTATGTTAATTATGGTGATGGTAGCCCATTAAGTTTTTATGGCTATGCGGGTAAAAATGGTCACGCGTATAAAAGTATTGGTAAAGTCTTGGTTGATAACGGTGAAGTTCCATTAGCTAAAATGTCACTGCAAGCGATAAGAGATTGGACCGATTCTCACAGCGAAGAAGAAGTTCGCCAGTTATTGGAACAAAATAGTTCGTTTGTTTTCTTTAAACCAGAAGCCTTTGTGCCTGTAAGAGGTGCAAGCGCGGTACCATTAATTGCTAAAGCCTCGGTTGCTGCAGATAAAACGCTGATACCGGCGGGCACAACTTTACTGGCAGAAATCCCAATATTGGATAATAACGGCAAATTTACGGGTCGTTATGAAATGCGTATGATGGTTGCATTGGATGTTGGTGGCGCGATTAAAGGCCATCATTTTGATATTTATCACGGTACAGGCCATGATGCAGGCAGAATGGCGGGTTTTTATAATCACTATGGTCGCGTTTGGGTACTGAAAAAAAGCCCGTTAGCGATTAAATAGTTATAGCGATAATTAAGGTATTATTTTTCGATGCAAAATTCTCTTTCTGATGCGTGGATGCAGCGCTTTGCGGGGACGGGGCGATTGTATGGACAATTCGCACTATCACTTTTTGCTCAATCGCATATCTGTGTCATTGGTATTGGTGGCGTTGGATCATGGGCAGCAGAGGCACTTGCTCGAACCGGTATTGGCGCCATTACACTTATCGATATGGATGATGTATGTGTGACAAATACTAACCGGCAATTACACGCATTGAAGTCAACTATTGGTCAGCCCAAAGTTGAAGTAATGAAACAGCGTATTTTAGCGATAAACCCTGAGTGTCAGGTTACCGTTGTCGATGATTTTATTACTGCGGATAATGCGGCGGAGTTATTATCGGTAGGGTTCGACTATGTGATTGATGCTATTGATAGTGTTAGGCCAAAAGCTGCATTATTAGCTTATTGTCGCCGCTATAAAATTCCAGTGATCACCACGGGAGGCGCAGGGGGACAGATTGATCCGACACAAATTAAAGTGACTGATTTAGCTAAAACTATCCAAGATCCTTTAGCGGCAAAATTACGTGAACGTTTAAAATCAGATTTTAATGTGGTTAAAAATGGTAAGGGTAAATTGGGTATTGATTGTGTCTTTTCGACAGAACAATTAGTTTATCCTCAAAGTGACGGCTCTGTATGCGCAGCAAAAAGTACCGCAGATGGCTCTAAACGGATGGATTGTGCTTCAGGTTTTGGCGCTGCAACAATGGTAACCGCCAGTTTTGGTTTTATCGCCGTTTCTCATGCTCTGAAAAAAATGTTGGCTAGAGCCGAACGTAATCGCTTGAAAAAATAAAAATGATAGATAGGCGCAGAATATATGTGCCTATCACTTCCGTTGAGTAATGATAAATCCAAATAGTCGGTGAGAGTTAATTTGTGCTGTTATTGATTTTCTTGGGCGATTTTTTGGATATATTGAATTAGTGCTTGGATCCCATTTAAACGTGAATCGCTCAGTTGCCCTGATAATCCAGTGGCTTGAAAAAACTCAGAGAAATCAATTGATAAAATTTTCTGTGGCGTTTGGTTTTCTATCGCTGTCAGTAATATAGCCAGTAATCCTTTGACAATTCTTCCTTCGCTATCACCAAAAAAGTGTAACGTTCCGTTTTGATTTAGTTGATAACCAAGCCAAACTCGATTTTCACAACCTTTAACTTCTTGCGCTTGCTGGCGAGTGACTTCATCTAATACAGGTAATTTACGGGCTAATTTGATTAATAAACGATATTTGTCTTCCCATGCAGATTGCGCTTGTAAGTCACAACGCAGATCTTCAAATGTTATCTCTGAGCCAAATGGGTGAGTTGCTGTCAGCGAGGGCATAGTCTAGCTCCTTGATTCTTATAATTAATTATACTATTCATTTAATAATGATAGCGCTGATTTTAGCGCTGAGATAAATCGAATAATATCTTGTTGATTATTATAAGGCATAACAGAGATACGTAAGCAGCCATTTATTCCCATTGCATCCATTAATGGTTGAGCACAATGTTGTCCATGGCGTAATGCGATATTTTGCTCCGCCAGTAAAATGGCTAAATCGCTAGGATGAATATCGGCAAAATTAAATGATAGCAGCGGAGAGTGTGAACAACGATAGCTAATAAAACCGGGCAGATGCTGCAATTGCTGTTCGGCATAATCGATTAATGAATTAGCATGTAATGCAGCATCTGGTCGATGAATAGTTTCAAGCCACGCTAAAGTAGCAGAGAAAGCCAGAACACCCGCAATATTTGGCGTACCAGCTTCAAAACAATGAGGTATTTCTGCTGCAACAAAATTAGAAAAATCAGTTTCAATTAGCATTTTACCGCCCCCATGCCAAGGTGACATTTGAGCGGCTAATTGTGGTTTAATATAACACACTCCTAATCCGGTCGGCCCATACAATTTATGTGCAGAAAAAGCATAAAAATCAATGTCTAGTGCTGTAACATCAATTGAATGGTGAGCTATCCCTTGGGCGCCATCAACCACCATTTTAGCCCCTACTTCTCGAGTTAGTTGACGAATCGCTACTAGATCTGGCTGATGGCCTGTTACATTCGACATTTGGCTCACTGCGACAACCCGAGTACGCTGATTTAATAGGGGCTTTAGGCTATCAAGGCTAATATGATAATTTTGATTAATTGGCCATTTGATTACTGTTGCGCCGGTTTGCTGCGCTAGCATCAGCCAAGGGATCAAATTTGAATGGTGTTCTTGCTCGCTGACAATAATTTCATCGCCGGGTTGTAGTTGTTCTCTAAAATAACTTTGGGCAATAAAATTGATTGACTCAGTCGTTCCTCGTGTCCAAATAATGCTTTTCGCATCAACTGAGTTTATTAATCGGGCAACCTGCTGGCGTGCTAATTCATAATTTTTAGTGGTCTGTAATGCCACTTTTGATTGACCACGATGAACCGAACTACTGGCGTGCCTATAATAGTGATCAGTCGCTTCTATCATGGCAAGAGGCTTCAATGCGGTCGCTGCACTGTCTAGAAAGACGGTTGGGCTGTTTAATGCCGGAAAATGGCTTCTAAAATTAATAGCAGAGAAAGTACTCATTGCGCCTCATTAATAACTAAGATGATTCTTTTTGACTAAATTAGTGGTTTTGTTTCAATTGTAACCTGTTTAGCAGGGAAAGATATTGTTACACTTAGACATATTTATTGGTACTATTAGTAAAATAGAAACAAAAAATTTAGTCATATTTGATCATTTTGCAATAAATTCATCCAATTTCCTATAGTTATAGAATAAGCGGTTTATAGAATATCAAATTGGATTATTTAGGCAGGGATGAATAGATCTCAATTCATAACATTTACCTGAAGATAAGATATTACGTTATTCTATTCATTTATCGTGGTTTTTTAGTTAATTGTTGTAAGTTATTTGAGTTTTATTTAGCTAAAAAAAAACACCGCCGAAGCGGTGTATTAAAAAATCACTATGGACAGACAGGGTAAATGTACAGGAAGTGAAAAAAAACAGTAGCATAGCTACAAAGTCTAGTATTACTAGACAACTTGCAAACACAACATCACAACCACAAAGCCAAAAGTTCCAAAGTAGCAAAACTTTGAAACTTTTCGTTCCGGCTTAGGAAGTGCGCATACTATAGGTATTTACTGGTATATCCTCAATGGACAAATTATAATGCTTCGGATAAAAAAAACTAATGTATCTAATTGGCCGGAATAGAAGCGATTATGTCTAAAAGATTACCTCCCCTTAATGCATTGAGAGTATTTGACGCTGCTGCCCGTCATTTAAGTTTTACTAAAGCGGCAGAGGAGCTGTTTGTTACTCAAGCAGCAGTGAGTCATCAAATGAAAAGTTTAGAGGATTTTTTAGGGCTTAAATTGTTTCGCCGCCGTAATCGCTCATTGTTACTGACGGAAGAAGGGCAAAGTTATTATCTTGATATTAAAGAAATTTTCTCTTCTATAAATGAAGCAACCCGAAAATTACTCGCCCGTAGCGCAAAAGGTGCATTGACAGTAAGTTTGTCGCCTAGCTTTGCTATCCAATGGTTAGTTCCTCGATTATCGGGATTTAACCAAGCTTATCCTGGAATCGATGTGCGCATTCAAGCGGTAGATCGCGAAGAAGATAAACTGTCTGATGATGTTGATGTTGCAATATTTTATGGTCGTGGGAATTGGCCAGGTTTAAGGACAGATCGCCTATATGCTGAGTTTTTAATGCCAGTATGTTCGCCATCATTATTAACTGGAGATCACCCGCTAAAACAGCCGGGAGATCTGGCATTTCATACATTATTGCACGACTCTTCGCGTAGGGATTGGCAAGCCTATACTCGTATGTTGGAGTTGCAGAATATTGTAAATGTACAGCAGGGGCCAATATTTAGT
Organism: Moellerella wisconsensis; assembly: GCF_022592395.1. Taxonomy (NCBI): domain Bacteria; kingdom Pseudomonadati; phylum Pseudomonadota; class Gammaproteobacteria; order Enterobacterales; family Morganellaceae; genus Moellerella; species Moellerella wisconsensis. The sequence goes on from NZ_CP093242.1 coordinate 636,801, forward strand.
CATAGCGCAATGGTGATACAGGCGGCGGTTCATGGGCAAGGAATCGCGTTGACCAATAATGTGATGGCTAAAAATGAAATAGATTCGGGTCGATTGGTATGTCCTTTCAGTGAAGTACTCGTTAGTAAAAATGCTTTTTATCTTGTTTGTCAGGAAAATCAAGCGGAGCTGGGAAAAATTGCGGCATTTAGGCAATGGATCCTCGCTCAGGCTGCTAGCGAACAAGAAAAATTAGGCTTTATCACCGGCGATCAAGAAACTACACTACCTGGGCAGTAATTAAAGAGAGAAAACAGAAATAAAGGGTATTACTGTGAATAGTCGTTTGATGCTAATTTTTGCAGGGATCAGTGGTTTTTTTTGTGTGGCATTCGGTGCGATAGGTTCGCATTTATTGTCGCCAGTCATGAGCTCCCATCAAATGGAGTGGATTGATACAGGTTTGCGTTATCAGATGATGCATACTGCTGCGCTAATGGTTCTTGGCGCCATTTTAATCCGTAAAGTTGTACTTTGGTTTTACTGGTGCGGGATATTTTTTGCTATAGGTATTCTCCTTTTCAGTGGTAGCCTTTATTGTATGGCCTTATTGCAGGTAAAATACTTCGCGTATTTTACGCCGATTGGTGGCGTTTGCTTTTTGATCGGCTGGCTGTTAGTGGTTATCGGCGCTACGCGTCTAAGGAAATCGGCGTTACGCCATGAATAATAAAATTGCATTATATTGTCGCCAAGGCTTTGAAAAAGAATGTGCGTCAGAAATAACAGATAAAGCAAGCCAGAAAGAAATTTTTGGTTTTGCTCGAGTAAAAGAGAACAGCGGCTATGTCTTGTTTGAGTGCTATGAAGCTGGAAATGCGGATCGTCTTGCGAAAGAGATCCCATTTTCTGAGTTGATTTTTGCTCGTCAGATGATTGTAGTTGGCGATCTGTTAAAAGATTTACCATCAGATGATCGTATTACTCCGGTTGTTGCTGCGCTAAAAACACAGATAGAGCGTGCTGGTGAAGTTCGTGTTGAAGTTCCAGATACCAATGAAAGTAAAGAGTTATTGAATTTTTGTCGTAAGTTTACGGTTCCACTGCGTAATGCATTACGCCAAGAAAAAATATTATTAGCCAAAGAAAACCTGAAACGTCCGGTGATCCATGTATTTTTTATAGCTCCCGGTTGTTGTTATACAGGATATTCTTACAGCACTAATAACTCGACATTCTATATGGGGATACCGCGTCTGAAGTTTCCTTCTGATGCGCCAAGCCGTTCAACGCTAAAACTGGAAGAAGCCTTTCATGTTTTTATTCCTCACGATGAGTGGGAAGAACGTTTAGCCAGCGGGATGAAAGCAGTTGATTTAGGGGCTTGTCCTGGTGGATGGACCTATCAATTAGTTAAGCGCAGTATGATGGTGCATGCGGTAGATAATGGTCCAATGGCTCAGAGCTTAATGGATACTGGCCAAGTTAGGCATCACCGTCTTGATGGTTTCAAATTTCAGCCATTAGTAAATAACATTACTTGGTTAGTCTGTGATATGGTTGAAAAACCAGCAAAAGTAGCGGCGTTGATGACCGAATGGTTAGTTCAAGGTTGGTGCCGTGAAGCTATTTTCAATCTTAAATTACCGATGAAAAAACGCTATGAAGAAGTTTCCCATATCTTAAATAAGATGGAAATTCAGCTGAAAGAAAACGGCATTAATTCCCGTATTCAAGCCAAGCAATTGTATCATGATCGTGAAGAAGTGACTGTACATGTACAGCGTATTTGGGCCGCTGTCCCTAAACGTGATTGATTTATCAACTTATTGAATATCACTTATTGAGAATAAAAATCTGAATATAGTGAGTTTAAATATAAAAAAACGACCTTTGGGTCGTTTTTTTATATTACTATCAATCGATAGTGAGCAATTTTGCACTTTGTTAAGAACGATCTATTCGATAAAAATGATATTCGATAAGAACGATATAAAGATAAACCATGTTATGAACTAGTAGGTGGGTTATATCTTAGATCTTTTAAATTACCATTGAGTTGAAGATCGGTTCTTAGGGTTGATATTTTTCGGCAAATATCTGCGATAGCATATTGATTTTCTAGTTTTTTACGCCATTTATCTGTTACAGACTCTAGATTAGCAAACAGATTATCTAATGTTTCATATTGCTGGAGTAATGCTATTGCGCTTTTGGGACCTATACCTGCTACCCCGGGAATTTTACTGCTACTTACGCCAGTTAATCCCCAATAATCCGGCAATTGATGCGGAGCAACTCCAAATTCTTTGGTGACAAAAGGTAAGTCTAACCATCGTTTTTGAAAATAGTCTCTAATTTGAATTGCGGGTGACAATAATTGGCAATAGCCTTTATCTGTCGAGACAATGGTGACTGTATGACCGGCTGAGGTTACTTTGCAGGCCAGTGTGGCAGCCAGATCATCGGCTTCATCACCTTGAGAATGCCAGCAACAAATACCTTGTTGCTCAAATAACTGTTTAATCGCTATTAATTCGTGCTGTAAATCTTCGGGCATTGCTTGTCTACCCGCTTTGTAATCGGGTAATAATTGGTGGCGCCAACTATTATGCCGATCTTCCTCATCAAATACCGCCACAATATGGCTGGGAGAGGCGTGAGTGATTAATTGTTGAATTGCTGACATGCAGGTAGTCGCACAAGGTGAACCTTGTACGGCATGGATACGACGAATTAAATTTAATGCATCAATAATGAGTAAATGGATCATGGGTATCTTGCCATCCCTGGCGTACGGTTTAATTATTTTACGATTTCGTAGCAAGGCTCATAAGCCGTGCCGCCTGGGAGTTTCATTCGATGTTGATCAACAAATCCGCGCAGCAATATATCCATACGACGCATTATTTCAGCATCGCCATGAATTTTAAATGGCCCATGTTGTTCTATCGCTTTCATTCCAATTTCTTTTACGTTTCCTGCCACAATACCTGAGAAGGCTCTACGTAAATCAGAGGCTAATTTTTCTGGTGATTGGCCGGGATACAAATTCAAAGATGCCATATTTTCATGTGTTGGTTCAAAAGGAATTTGAAGCTGATGATTAATCTTCATTGACCAATTGAAGCTATAAGCATCACCGGTACTGCGGCGATTATCTTTAACTAGAGGCATATTTTTCTTCATTACTTTCGCCACTTCTTGTGGGTCATCAATAATGATTTGATAATGCTTGCGGGCTTCGTCACCCAGCGTATGCTGAATAAAGTCATCTAAAACTTCAAAGTATTCGGCACTCTCTTTTGGCCCAGTGAGGATCAGCGGAAGAACTTGGTGCTTATTTTCTGGATCCATCAAAATACCCAGTAAATACAATAATTCTTCTGCGGTTCCTACACCGCCGGGGAAGATAATTATCCCGTGAGCTAAACGTACAAAGCTTTCTAAGCGTTTTTCAATATCTGGCATAATAATCAATTCATTGACCAGAGGATTAGGTGGTTCAGCGGCAATGATTGAAGGCTCAGTTAAGCCAATGAAACGGCTATTATTATAGCGTTGTTGTGCATGCCCTACGGCCGCGCCTTTCATCGGAGCTTCCATTGCTCCTGGGCCACAACCAGTACAAATATTTAATTCACGAAGACCTAATTCATTACCGACTTTACGGCCGTAAAGATATTCCACTTCGTTAATTGAGTGGCCCCCCCAGCAGACAATCATGCTCGGATCTTCATCAATATGCAGTGCGCGGGCATTACGTAAAATAGAAAATAGCATATTGGTAATATGCGTACCATTGTCCATATTTAAATGATGAACCCGCTCTGCATGGGTGATTTGAGCATGAACAAATAAGATATCGCGCAGAACAGCAAATAGATTGGCTTGAAGGGATCGAATAATTTTACCATCAACAAAGGCATCTTCAGGGGGATTGATCAGTTCAAGTTTAACCCCTCGTTCACGGCGTAATACGTTGATGTCAAAATCAGTGTATTTTGACAGTAATTCCTTACTGTTGTCAGTTTGGCTACCCGAATTTAGAACCGCCAGAGAGCAATTGCGGAATAAATGGTATAAATGGCTGCTAGCAGTGCGCTTGAGCATGTCGACTTCAAGCTGAGACAGCAAATCCATAGATCCTAATGGGCTGATATGAGTAATCAAGTAGGGCTCCTTTATTCTGAACTGCGACGGTTACTTTTTATATTAAAGTAAAATATAAAATAAAATACAGGTACATTAACCGCCTGATATTGTTTATTGTCGAGCTAATCTAGCGAGTGAAGGCTGGAACGATTCATTACTGCGCCATGGATTAATATCTAATCCCCCTCGCCGAGTATATCGTGCATAGACTGTGAGCGATTCTGGGCGGCAAAATTCCATTAAATCATTGAATATACGCTCAACACATTGTTCGTGAAACTCATTATGGTGCCTAAATGAAATCAGATAACGTAACAGCTTTTCACGATCAATTTTGGCACCGCGATAATGAATTTGCACTGATCCCCAATCTGGCTGATTGGTGATGAGACAGTTCGATTTTAATAAGTGACTGACCAGTGTTTCTTCAATAATGGGCTGATGACCATTATTAATATCATTATCCGATATGCTGTGAATTAAGTAGTTACGATTGAATTGATAATCATCAATATTGATATCTTGATTATCAATACATTCCCCTATAAATGTTCCGATCGGCTGTTGAGTAAATTCATCCAGCCCATGCAGTGTAACGCTAACTGAACCTTGAGCACAGTGGGTTAAATCATTTTGCAAAGTGGTTCGTACTTTTTCCCATGAATCAAAATGAGTTTGATTAAAACTGTTTAAATATAATTTAAAACTTTTGGATTCAATTAAATTTTGGCTGGTAGCATCAACACTAACCTGACCGATGGCGACCTGTGGTACACCGCGTGAATTCAGCCATGAAAGTTCATATAGTGTCCAAATATCAGCCCCATGAAAGGGAAGATTATCGGGATAAATATTTAGCGGCTGGCGATTCAAACTACGAGGAACAGCTTGCAATAAGTTGGCTTCATATTGATCGTGATAAGCGGTTTTTTTTCCTAGCGTGAGATTGCTAAGCGCTGGGTTATCCTGATACTGTGACATCATAATCCTTTTATATGGGTTATACGGTCTAATTTTCTTAATCTATCAATAGAATGTATCGGCCAGAATCTAATTTTATAGCTCTGATGCATTGTGATGATAGCATTTTATAGTTAGTGACCATAGTTAGTCGCTGTAGTTAGTAGCCATAGTTAGTAGCCACAATGGGTGACTATAGTTTATGACTTCGGTGGTTGCTGATAATTTTACGTGAATTTATTTAAATAAGCCTCTAATTGATATGAAAACAACAATATCATCAGTACTAGAACAATTTACATCAACCTATATAAATAATTGGAAACAACAGACTGAATTCCCTCCAGCTTCCGCAGAATTATACGGTATTCCATCACCTTGTGTTATCCGTACCGGTGATGAAGTAGTGTATTGGGAGCCTCAACCTTTTCCTATTGCAAATGCCAACTTACAGAGTGTAGCTAATGCTTTAGAGATCACATTGCAAGAGGATATCCATCCGTTTTATACCTCCCAGCTGGCGGGCGATATGGCGGCTGAATTTGAGGGATTGTCGATTAATTTGCTTCAGGTATGGAGTGAAGAAGATTTTACGCGCTTACAACAAAATCTGATTGGCCATTTAGTTACTCAAAAGCGATTGAAGCTGCCACCTACGTTATTTATTGCCACCATGGAGTCTGATTTAGAAATGGTATCGTTATGTAATATGTCAGGTGAAGTTATTGTAGAAAAATTTGGCAGTAAAGAACGTCGAGTTATTGCACCTGATTTAGCGACATTTATCGTGGGATTGATCCCAGTTGTGACAAGCTAATCTTGCGATATCACTCTATAGATATGTGAGATATTACTTACAAATTAATTTATCTATACCTCAACTGGTTATTTGTTTTTTTTACAATGTATTAAATAGCATTTAATTTCAAAAGGTTGTTTTTATTTTAATCCAAACCTGATTTTATTGCGCTTTTAATGTTTTTCTAGGTAGGTTGTTTCGCTAGGTGATTTATAGCATTCTTGTGTGGCTGAAGACGAGAGCGTCCACAGTAAAAAAATTAATAAGGTAGGGTTAAGGATAACCAGAGCAAGTATAAGCTTGGGAAAACTATCTTAACGACAACGGATGTTAAACAGCAGGATGCTGTTATTGCAGGATGCAAATATCTATCTAGATATAATGAGATAAGCCAGTCAAGATTTCTTGGCTGGCTCTTTTTCGTGGATAAATTCAGTCTATTTTTCGCCTATTTTTATAATTATTCATCCTCGTATTGTCCACTCCCCTTTAATTGAGACACGTTAAATTAGAGTTTTCTAACTGTTGACGATAGGCCTCCGGTGGGAGGTGATTTAAACTTTCATGGGTTCGATTTTGGTTATAATCTTGCAGCCAAAACCACGCTAATTCTCGCACTTGGCTTAATGATTCAAATAAATACGCATTTAAAAACTCTCGACGGAACGAACCATTAAAACGTTCGATAAACCCATTTTGCTGCGGTTTTCCCAGTTGAATATGGCACAGTAAAATTTGGTTATCTTCACAATAATTCAATAAGTTAACTGAAATGAGTTCAGGGCCATTATCGACTCGGATCTGTTTCGGTAACCCTCTTTCGGCTTTTAAACGTTCAAGCACCCTGATGACGCGTTCAGCCGGTAATGACGTATCAACCTCAATCGCCAAGCATTCACGCGTTCCTTCATCAATAATGTTGAGAGTTCTGAAGCGCTTACCGCAATATAAACTGTCGTGCATAAAATCCAATGCCCATTGAATATTCGGGACTTTTTCTATCACTAATGGTCTTTTTTCACGCTTCGGAAGCACTTTTTTAACCCGTCGTTTCAGGTTCAATCCTAATCGACAATAAACGCGATAAACTCGTTTATGATTAAAAGGGTAGCCTTGAAATCTCAGTCGGAAATAGCATTTCCAGAATCCCGATTGTGGTGATTTCGCTAACACAGATTGTATGGCATCGATCACTACTTGGTCTTTTTTACGCCAATCTATTTGCTGATGGTAAAACGTGGCTCGTGACAACGATGTTAGCTTACAAGCCTTAATGACTGATAAGCCTGCCTCTTTTAATGATTGAGCACAGGATCTCTTTTCAGCCACTACCAAGCCTTTTTTGCGAAAAGCTCCTTCATCGCGTGGTTTTCAAGGCTAACTTCCGCAAAGAGCTTTTTCAGTTTCGCATTTTCATCTTCAAGCTCTTTTAATCGTTTAACATCATTCGCTTCCATGCCACCATACTTTGATTTCCAATTATAATAAGTGGCGTTGCTGATCCCATTTTGGCGGCAAATATCTTCCACTTTCATACCAGAATCAGCGAGTTTTAAAATATTAACGATTTGAGTTTCAGTAAAACGAGCTTTTTTCATCATGACCTCTGCAAATTTTAGGGCAGAAAATCTAATTATAGCTGTCTTATTTTAAGGGAAGTGGACAGTATTATAATTAATAATTCATAATTTGAGCACACACCACACACCACACACCACACACCACACACCACACACCACACACCACACACCACACACCATAGACATTATGGTGATTAAGTTGCGTTTGGGATCTATTGACTCCATATTGTATTATCTGCTTAAAGTAAGGCGGTGAATTAGAGAAAGATCTTCAAACTCTTATTACATCGTTAGAATTTTTGGATACAAAATCTTGTGTGCTATTCAAAATTTTGTATCAAATCGCATAAGAATAATGGTAAAGCATGAAGACACTGATTATAGAAAAATTGCAGCATCTTGAACAAGAAATGAGAGTTATTGAATTGTGGTCTGAAACACCACCCGCACCAGAAGCTTTTGAAAGTGAGCAGCCTTTTGCGCTTGATACTATGGAACCTGCAGAATGGTTACAGTGGATATTGATCCCTAGAATGTATGCGTTGATTGAGCAGAATGCAACATTACCCAGTTCATTTTCTATCGCGCCATATTTTGAAGAAGCGTATAAACATGAGGATGAAAGTCGTTGTTTGAACTTGCTTACGCATTTGCGTGAACTGGATGCATTCTTCACTAAGGCTAATTAATTAATGCTGGAAATTATATATCAAGACGAATATTTGGTGGCGGTTAATAAACCTGCAGGCTGGCTAGTTCATCGCAGTTGGTTAGATAGCCATGAAACTGTTTTCGTGATGCAAACTCTACGAGATCAAATTGGGCAGCATGTTTTTCCGGTTCATCGTCTTGACCGCCCTACATCTGGGGTGTTATTGATGGCGCTATCAAGCGATGTGGCACGTTTGCTCTCTGAGCAATTTGAGCTGCATCAGCTAGAAAAAACCTATCATGCGATTGTGAGAGGTTATGTCGAACAGGCAGAAAGATTAGATTATCCCTTATTAGAAGAGTTGGATAAAATTGCGGATAAACATGCAACGCGCGCGCCTGTTCTTCAAGAATGTGTTACGCATTATCGTCCGTTAGCTAAAGTGGAGTGCCCGGTGGCGATTGGGCGTTATCCTACGTCCCGTTTTAGTTTGATTGAGTTGAAACCAGAAACAGGGCGTAAACATCAATTGCGGCGTCATATGTCACATTTGCGGCATCCTATTATTGGTGATTCTAAGCATGGTGATTTACGCCAGAATCGCGGCGTTACTCAACATTTTTCGACTTCACGATTAATGTTGCATGCCAGTGAACTTAATTTAACGCATCCAATTACCCATGAGCCTCTGAAATTACAGGCTAAATGGGATCAACAGTGGATGACATTGATCCAGCAATTTGGTTGGCTAGGCATTGAAAAACAACTAGAAACCATAATTGATAATAGCCGAGGCTGATATGTCAAAAATAGGAGTATTTGTTGGTACGGTATATGGCAACTCGCTCGCTGTAGCGGAAGAAGCGCAAACTATCTTCGTGGCACAAGGGCATGAGGTAGTGATCTTTGATGAACCTCAATTAACCGATTGGCAAAATTATAATCAAGGCGATAATGTGGTGTTGATTATTACCTCGACAACGGGACAAGGCGATTTACCTGATTCTATCACACCACTGTTTTATGAAATTCAGGAACAACTAGGTTATCAACCTAATTTACGTTATGGAATTATCGGTTTAGGGGACAGTAGTTATGATAACTATTGCGCTGCGGGTAAGCGTTTTGCTGAGTTATTAAATGAGCAAAGCGCAAAACAGGTCGGTGAATTATTATTGATTGATGCGATTGAACAGCCGGTGCCAGAAGAGTTTGCACAGCCTTGGTTACAGGCATGGGGTAAATTAATTTAGTTGTTATCGACGACGATAATATTCTACACCGTAGAAAAGCCACGGTGTAGAGCCGGTTCTAATTTGTAACCGTGATAATTAGCGACGCGTCAGTTTCTCGAGATCTGCTTCAATTTCTGCAATTTTGTTTGAAACAACATGCTCTAAATGACGTAAATCGTCGAGAATTTTGTGTTTCAAATCGACTTCTATCTTTTCATGCATGCAAATTTTATCTAATTCTTCAATGGCATAACGAAGATTAGAGTTGATTTCATTTATTTCTTTATAATTATTAGATCCGTCAGTTGCGGCAATAGTTTTACGCTGGCGTGGATATTTGAATTTTACACTTTTAGCAAAAAACTCACCTTTATCCTTGCGGAAATAAATTTTCAAAATATCGTTATTGGCTTCCTGACGTAGGGTATAGCGATCGATATCTTGAGGGTTACTGATGCCTAAACTTTTCAGATTATCGTACATAAATTTCCACCTAATAAGGGAATATAAACGATGAACAGAGTGAGAGTTATAATAGCCGATTGCTAATATAACCGGTGTATTATTTTGTTTTTGACGTTCAAAACAAATAAAAGCAGAAGCGGCTCTACTCAGGTAACAATGAACACTCGATATTATGCGTGATTTAACCTAATTGACAAACGTCTGTTGCATAAAAAATGGCGGGGTGGCGATTATATTTTTAAAATCACAGGCAGCTCACTTTAATTAAGACTGAAAACCATCACCCAATAATTAACTAACTATTCTAGCGTATAAAGCGGTATAGAGTGAGCTGCCTGTAATTACTGTCCGTTTAAGCCTCGTATTTATAGCCTATTTGGGCATATCGATAAGCGATGGACTAATCGATAGAACGTAATAATTCATTGATGCCCACTTTAGCTCGGGTTTTTGCATCAACTTTTTTCACGATAACGGCGCAATATAAGCTGTAACTCCCATCTTTGGATGGTAAATTTCCGGAAACGACCACCGAGCCGGCAGGGACGCGGCCATAATGGATTTCGCCGGTTTCACGATCGTAAATTTTGGTACTTTGGCCAATATAGACGCCCATTGAAATAACTGCGCCTTCTTCAATAATTACCCCTTCGACGATTTCTGAGCGCGCGCCAATAAAGCAATTATCTTCGATAATGGTTGGATTAGCTTGTAATGGCTCCAATACGCCGCCAATACCGACACCACCTGATAAATGTACATTTTTACCGATCTGGGCACATGAACCTACGGTGGTCCAAGTATCCACCATTGTGCCTTCATCGACATAAGCCCCGATATTGACATAAGATGGCATTAACACGCTGTTTTTTGCAATGTATGCACCTTGGCGTACTGCCGCTGGTGGAACAACACGAATACTTTCGCGTTCAAAACGGGCTTGATCATAATCAGCAAATTTCATCGGCACTTTATCAAAATAGCGACTTTCAGCGCCTTCGATAACTTGATTGTTATTAATACGAAAAGATAATAAAACCGCTTTTTTCAGCCACTGATGAGTAATCCATTCACCATTAATTTTTTCTGCAACACGCAGTTTTCCGCTATCTAAGAGAGAGATAGCGTCATTAACTGCTTGGCGAAGTTCTGCACTTGCAGTTGCTGGAGTAATTTCAGCTCTGTGTTCGAAAGCTTGTTCAATAATATTTTGTAAGTGTTGCATTAAAGTTACTTCTCCTTTTAAGGATGCTTGGGGGTGAAATTAGCGAAATACGTTATATTTTATCCTTCGAGTTTAGGGTATCTGTCAACCTTTGTGATAATTCTTGTTGTAATTTTTTATTTAATGCTCTGTTTTCTTTATCAGCAAGCACAAAAAAATCCTCTACTTTTTCACCTATAGTGGTGATCCTTGCGCCATGCAGTGAGATTTCCATTTGGGCTAATACATGACCTATACGGGCTAATAATCCGGGTTGATCAAGGGCGAAAAGCTCCATATAGGTACGACGTTCATTAGTAGAACTTAGAAAGTTAACCCGAGTTGGTACCGTAAAATGTTTCAATTTAGAGGCTAATTTTTTACTTTGAGGCAATTGTATTTGCGGCTCATTGATTACCGCTAATAAAGAGTTTTTAACATGCGAATAGCGATCTGTGGATAATGGGCGTCCATCAGGCTCCAGAACAATAAAAGTATCCATGGCCATATTATCTTTATGGGTGAAAATTTGGGCGCTATGTATACTGAGATTACGTCTATCCAGTTCACCCGCTACTGCGGCAAACAGGAACGGTCGGTCAGGGCACCAGATGAAAATTTCGGTACCGCCATGTTTGGATTTAGTGCTTATCAGTACCATGGGAGCAGTTAAATCATGTTTTAGCAGATGTCTCGCATGCCAAGCTAATTGTGATGGCGTATGGCGTAAAAAATAATCTGCATGGCAGCGCGACCAAAATTTTTGTAATTTATGCTCATCTATATCTGTTTGGCGCAGTAATAAAAGTGCCTGATTACGGTGATGGCGGATACGCTCCCTTAAATCTGGCGTGTTATGCATACCTTGCTTAAGCTGATGTTCTGTCGATAAATAGAGTTCGCGGATTAGGCTTTGCTTCCAGCTATTCCATAAGGTGTTATTGGTGGCACAAATATCGGCAACGGTTAAACAGAGCAAGTAATTCAAGCGGTTAACGCTATTAACTTCTAAAGCAAATTGCTTAATTACATCGGGATCTTGGATATCTCGTCGCTGCGCGGTAACGGACATCAATAAATGCACTTTAACTAGCCACGAGGCTAGCTCAGCATCGCGTGGAGGAATACCGTGTTGTTGGGCAAATTCTAAAATGAATTCAGCGCCTAATTCTGAATGATCTCCATTACGTCCTTTGGCAATATCGTGAAATAGAGCAGCTAACCGCAGGATCTCGGGTTGAGGTAATTTAGGATACACATTGACACATAGCGGATGCGAGACTCGGTTTTGCTCATTATTAAAACTATCAATTTTTTGCAATACCCGGATCGTATGCTCATCAACGGTATAAGCATGAAATAAATCAAACTGCATTTGCCCGACAATATTGGCCCATAATGGAGTATAAGCGCTTAGAACACTGTGCAGGTGCATAGGCACAAATGCGCCTTTAATGGCTCGAGGATGGCGCAGTATTTTTATAAACAGATGGCGAGCTTCGGCAAGTTCACACAACGGCTGGGTTAGATTTCTACGTGCGAAGCGCAATTGACGCAGCGTGGTCGAATAAATGCCGTTAATATTGGGATGACGAGCCATGAGATAGAACATACGCATAATAGACGCGGGATGATTTATAAACAGGCTGTCATCAATTACGTCAATAAGGTCGCCGCGTAATTGAAATTGATTATCTAAAGGGCGGGGTTTTTCATCTGGATTTAAGGCGAGAATAGCATCATCAAACAGTTGCAATAACATTTGATTAAGCTCCCGGACACGACGCATAACGCGATAAAAATCTTTCATCATTCGTTCGACCGGCTGATTGCGCTCGCCACGATATCCTAACAACTGAGCCACACTAAATTGTCTATCAAACAGCAGACGGTTATCGTAACGTTTCACGACTAAATGCACTGCAAAGCGGATTTTCCACAGAAAATTCAGACACTCTTTAAGCTCTTGGTATTCTTCTTCAGTTAGGAAATTAAATTCCACCATTTCCCGTACAGTTGGGGCACCAAAGTGACGCCGTCCTACCCACAGTAGGGTATGAATATCTCTAAGCCCTCCAGGACTACTTTTGATATCCGGTTCAAGATTATAGCCGGTGCTATGATAACGTTGATGGCGCTCATTCTGCTCTTCTAACTTCGCCGCAAAAAATTGAGCAGATGGCCAAAATTCATCACTGAAAACATAGGATTGTAGCTGTGAAAATAAGGATGTATTACCACAAATTAAGCGTGATTCTATTAAGTTGGTGGCGATAGTTAGGTCAGAAAGCCCGGCATTTATACACTCTTCTAGCGAGCGAACGCTGTGGCCAACATCAAAATGTAAATCCCACAGGAGAGTGATAAATTGTCCAACTTGAGCTGATTGTACTTCGGCTAGCGGCTGTTGGCTTAAAATTAGCAGATCAATATCAGACAGTGGGTGAAGCTCTTTGCGCCCATAGCCACCTACAGCAATGAGAGACAGTTCCTCAATGCTATCCAGCTGAAATTCATGCCATAAACGTTGAAGTAATTGATCGAGAAAATTGCTACGAGCCAACAGTAATTCGCTGACGGCAATATCAGCAGAAAAAGCCTGTTCTAACCACTGTTGAAAATCAGCAACATGTTGTTTTAACTTGGCGAGCTGTAAATCGTCGGAGTGAAATAACTCTGGAGAAAGTGGTAAAGAAAGTGGTTTATTCATCCTTTTCCTGCTCAGTTTGGCGGCGTATTAATATATTTTAGCTTACTGAGAAAGAGATCAAATGAACAGTGAAAGATAATCCTCACAATACGAGGATTATCTTTATCTAATCGAAAAAATAAAATTTATTCGTTAATCAGTACGGCAGAAATATGAGGTAATTCTTCTGCACGTAGTGTCATGATTTCACAGCCATTATCAGTGACAACCAGAGTATGTTCGTACTGAGCAGACCAGCCGCGATCTTTGGTTTTTACCGTCCAACCATCTTTCATGGTGCGAATACGGTAATCGCCAGTATTGACCATTGGCTCGATAGTAAATGCCATGCCTTTTTGCAGAACCACACCATTATCATCCGCATCATAATGTAGAACTTGTGGTTCTTCGTGGAACCCTTCGCCGATACCGTGGCCGCAATATTCTCTAACTACCGATAAATCATGGCTTTCTACATATTGCTGAATAGCTTTACCCAAGGTACGCAGACGAATTCCTGGTTTTACCATACGTAAGGCTAGATACAGGCTTTCTTGAGTGATTTTACACAGGCGTTCACCTTGGATAGTTGATTTACCCACGATAAACATGGTTGAGGTATCGCCGTGGAAACCGTCTTTAATTACAGTAACATCAATATTAACCACATCACCGTCTTTCAGGATTTTGTCATCGCTCGGAATTCCATGGCAAATAACATCATTGACTGAAATACAGACTGATTTAGGGAAACCGTGGTAATTTAAGCAAGCTGGAATAGCTTGTTGTTTTTCAACAATATGTTGATGGCAAATACGATCTAGTTCGCCTGTGCTAACCCCAGGTTTAACATGGGGAGCGATGATTTCTAATACTTCGGCGGCCAAACGACCCGCAACACGCATTTTCTGAATATCTTCTTCAGTCTTAATGATAATAGCCATGAATTTTGCCTGTGAATGTCGTTAATCGAGAGATATACGACATTGATAAATTAGTAAAAAGAATAATACGACATTGATAAATTAGTAAATTGCAGCGTAATAAACTGCAAATTGCTACTGATAGTAAATATGGTATCAGTCATCGTATTTTCTGCCAACTGGCGTAAACCCGTTGTCGAATAAGCTTATTGCCTAAATAATACGTGAGCCAGTGATGAGCACTTGTTCAATTTGAGCTATTTTTGCTACGTTTTAGGCTTATATAAGCTTAAGTCGCGGCAATACAGAGAAATGTGAATCGCCAGTAGCATATTGAGATCCGAGGCTTAATTCTCTGTTGTCGCCGACTTATTAGCATTCTATATTGATTTATTTATAGCACAAATTGCAAAAATAGCCTGAGAACAAGACTTAGAAATTATTAACAGGCGAAATTAATACGAAAAATATGGTTTGAAAATATTTTTATTTATGTCTGTCGATTGATTATTTAACTGATTTTTAATTGAATTATTGAATTTTTAAGTCGAATTCAACACCATGAGAATTTAACAATAGTTGGCGTATCAGCGTGTTTTATGGTATAAAGCGCGCCGGCATTCCATATATTTCTTTCTCCTTTGAGAACACACAGGGTTAAAGAAAGGTGGAATGACATAAACTAAACTCAATTGTGTATAACACACACGGGTCGGCACGTACACCGGGGTGCTCTTATGCGATTTATCGCAGCTTTGGAGTCGGTAGTATGGGATCCGTGGAGGCATAACCCCAACTTACTAATATAGAGGTATTAAATGGCAACTGTTTCCATGCGCGATATGCTGCAAGCGGGCGTACACTTTGGTCACCAGACTCGTTACTGGAACCCTAAAATGAAACCTTTCATTTTCGGCGCGCGTAACAAAGTACATATCATCAACTTGGAAAAAACTGTTCCAATGTTCAACTCAGCTTTAGCTGAACTGAACAAAATCGCTTCTCGTAAAGGCAAAATTCTGTTTGTCGGTACTAAGCGTGCAGCAAGTGAAGCAATCCAAGAATATGCGAACAGCTGTGATCAGTATTTCGTCAACCATCGCTGGTTAGGCGGTATGCTGACTAACTGGAAAACAGTTCGTCAATCAATCAAACGTCTGAAAGATCTGGAAGCTCAGTCACAAGATGGTACTTTTGACAAACTGACCAAGAAAGAAGCGCTGATGCGTACTCGTGAACTTGGTAAGTTAGAAAACAGCCTGGGCGGTATCAAAGATATGGGCGGCTTACCTGACGCTCTGTTCGTTATCGATGCAGAACACGAACACATTGCTATCAAAGAAGCAAACAACTTGGGTATCCCAGTATTTGCTATCGTTGATACTAACTCTGATCCAGACGGTATCGACTTCATTATCCCAGGCAACGACGATGCAATTCGTGCAATTAAATTGTATCTGGGTGCTGTAGCTACTGCTGTTACTGAAGCCCGTTCTCAGGATCTGGCTGTTCAAGCAGAAGAAGGCTTAGTAGAAGCTGAATAATAAGGCCCGCTCTATTAAGAGCCCTTATTAACCAGGTATTGCTATATATTGGTTAGAAAGGGGCCTTATGGCCCCTTTTACCTATCTGAATCAGAACTATCAACGCGGATTTTCTCCCGCGAGATATATCGAGGAATAAATCACATGTCTGGAATTACCGCTGCATTGGTAAAAGAACTGCGTGAACGTACTGGCGCAGGTATGATGGAATGTAAAAAAGCGCTGGTTGAAGCTAATGGTGATATCGAATTAGCTATTGATAACATGCGTAAATCAGGTCAAGCAAAAGCGGCTAAAAAAGCCGGTCGTGTTGCTGCTGAAGGTGTTATCCTAGCTGAAGTTGCTGCGGATGCTAAATTTGGTGCGATCGTTGAACTGAACTGTGAAACTGATTTCGTCGCTAAAGATGCTGGTTTCCTGGCATTCGGTAAAGAAGTTCTGGCGTCTGTTGTTGCAGACAAAGCTTCTGATATCGAACCATTGAAAGCTAAATTTGAAGAAACTCGTACTACTCTGGTAGCTAAAATCGGCGAGAACATCAATGTTCGTCGTGCAGCTGTTCTGGAAGGCGAAAAAGTAGGTTGCTACCTGCACGGTGCTCGCATCGGTGTGTTAGTAGCTGCTGAAGGCGCTGATGAAGAACTGTTGAAACACATTGCTATGCACATCGCTGCAAGCAAACCAGAATATATTTCTCCAGACCAAGTGCCTGCTGACGTTGTTGCTCATGAGCACCAAATTCAGCTGGACATTGCAATGCAATCTGGCAAGCCACGTGAAATTGCAGAAAAAATGGTTACTGGCCGTATGAATAAATTCACCGGTGAGATTTCTCTGACCGGTCAACCATTCATCATGGAACCAAGCAAATCTGTTGGCGACCTGCTGAAAGAACACAATGCAAAAGTAACTGGCTTCATCCGTTTTGAAGTTGGCGAAGGTATTGAGAAAGTTGAAGCTGACTTCGCAGCAGAAGTTGCTGCAATGAGTAAGTAATCAGCTAATTTAAACAGAGCCGCCAACTTGGCGGCTCTGTTTTATCAAACAAATAATTTATACACTGAGAGAATTTTCTGAGTGTTGTTACCCCAATAAACTATCTGTGTAGGACAGTACACCATGGCAACCAATGCAAAACCCGTTTATCAGCGTATCCTGCTTAAACTCAGTGGCGAGGCCCTGCAAGGCGCAGAAGGTTTTGGTATCGATGCTAGCGTTTTAGATCGTATGGCTCAGGAAATCAAAGAACTCATAGAACTGGGCATACAAGTCGGTGTAGTTATTGGCGGTGGTAACCTGTTTCGTGGCGCGGGCTTGGCAAAAGCAGGAATGAACCGTGTGGTCGGTGACCATATGGGGATGCTAGCTACCGTGATGAATGGTCTGGCAATGCGTGATGCGTTACATCGTGCGTATGTTAATGCGCGATTGATGTCGGCTATCCCTTTAAATGGTGTATGTGATAATTATAGCTGGGCAGAAGCCATTAGCTTGTTACGCCATGGTCGCGTAGTTATTTTCGCGGCAGGAACAGGAAATCCCTTCTTCACCACTGATTCGGCAGCATGTTTACGCGGTATAGAGATTGAGGCTGATGTTGTATTAAAAGCAACTAAAGTTGATGGTGTCTACTCTGCTGATCCAGCGCAACATCCTGATGCCGTGCTTTACGATACATTAAACTATCAAGATGTTCTTGAGCGTGAGTTAAAAGTGATGGATTTAGCGGCCTTTACTTTGGCGCGTGACCACAGCTTACCTATTCGTGTGTTCAACATGAACAAACCGGGCGCACTGCGCCGCGTTGTAATGGGTGAAAATGAAGGGACGTTAATTTCTCACAATTAATACTCAGAGACATGGCATGATTTTGACGCTATCATCGGTGTCAGAATCAATATAATTTTAGAAGGTCACTGGTCACTTTCAGTGGCTTGTAAATAACCAGTTCCCAAGGGTTGATAACGTGATTAATGAAATCCAAAAAGATGCTAAAGACCGCATGGAAAAAAGCGTCGAAGCATTAAAAAATCAAATTAGCAAAATTCGCACAGGCCGTGCTTCTCCAAGTTTGCTGGATGGTATCATGGTTGAATACTATGGTTCTGCTACGCCTCTGCGTCAATTAGCCAACATTACTGTTGAAGATGTGCGTACTTTAGCGATTAGTGTCTTCGATCGCAGCATGACTCCAGCGATTGAAAAAGCCATCATGTCATCTGATTTAGGATTAAATCCTTCTTCTGCTGGCACCGTTTTACGTGTTCCATTACCAGCACTGACGGAAGAACGTCGTAAAGATCTGATCAAAGTTGTGCGTAATGAAGCTGAACAAGGACGTATTGCGGTACGTAATGTTCGTCGTGATGCTAATGATAAAATTAAAGCATTGCTGAAAGATAAAGAAATCAGCGAAGACGAAGAACGCCGTTCTCAGGATGATATCCAGAAGCTGACTGATGGTTTCATTAAAAAAATTGATGAAGCATTAGCACTGAAAGAAGCTGAGCTGATGGATTTCTAATCCAGCTCTGTTTATAAGCCATACTATATTATTTAGATTATTAACTAATTAGTATGGCTTAATTTATTCCATTTCTATGATTAAAGTCCCGTCCCATTATCTAAGCTGATATAATCTCAGTATTAAATAAATACAGAGCATCTGATCACTATGAAATCTCTTACAATTCTGGGTTCTACAGGATCAATCGGTAAAAGTACACTTTCTGTTGTTAGGCAGAACCCCGGAAAATTCAATATTCTTGCTTTAGTTGCTGGCGCCAATGTGACTGAAATGGCAAGCCAATGCTTAGAATTCCAACCTAAATATGTATCAATGACCGATGAAGCCGCGGCTAAATCTTTGCGTCTGCTATTATCACAGCAGGGCTGCAAAACCGAGGTGCTATCGGGAATAGCTGCAGCGAGCGAATTAGCTGGGCTAGATGAAGCTGATCAGGTTATGTCTGCGATTACTGGTGTAGCTGGGCTTACGCCAACTTTAGCCGCTATCCGCAAAGGGAAAAGAATTCTGTTGGCGAACAAAGAGTCACTGATAACCAGTGGACGTTTGTTTTTTGACGCTATTCGTCAATATAAAGCCAGTGTTTTTCCTATTGATAGTGAACATAATGCTATTTTTCAAAGTTTGCCGAGTGAAATTCAAAATAATTTAGGTTTTGCTGATTTAACCGCTCATGGTATTTCAAATATTATTTTGACCGGTTCTGGCGGACCTTTTCGTGAAACACCACTGTCTTATCTAGATAACGTAACACCAGATCAGGCTTGTAATCATCCTAATTGGTCGATGGGACGTAAAATATCTGTCGATTCTGCAACGATGATGAATAAAGGCTTAGAATATATCGAAGCCTGTTATTTTTTTAATGCCAGCAATGAGCAAATGGAAGTAGTATTACATCCACAATCCGTGATCCATTCAATGGTACGTTATAAAGATGGCAGTGTTATTGCACAGTTAGGAACGCCTGATATGTGCACTCCGATATCATACAGTATGGCATATCCTGAGCGTATTCACTCTGGTGCCGCACCATTAGATTTTACTGAGTTAACTTCTCTGACATTTGCTAAACCCGATTATCAACGTTATCCATGTTTAAAATTAGCTATTGAAGCATGCCATGCAGGTCAGGCTGCAACTACTGTATTGAATGCCGCCAATGAAGTTTCTGTTGCTGCATTTTTAGCTGAAAAAATTAAATTTACGGATATTGCTAAAATTAACCAAGATATATTACAAAAAATGGATTTATCTGAACCTGAGTCGATTGATGAGGTCTTAGAAATCGATAGAATCGCCAGAGAGAATACCGTTCAGTTGATGACAGAAACTTATCTATAAATTTATAGTAAGTTTGTTTATGCTTTCTTCGGTAAAATGATGCGCTTATTTAGTGCATGTACTATAAAAATAGTGATTATGATACCAGTATGAGAATTTAAAGACGTGTCTTATCAGTAATACAACAAATTCACGTTATTATAATGCCAAAATCTCATGCTGTTGACCTAAAGGATTGATTTTAGATGAATTCTAGTAGTGATAACCTAACAGGAATGGTTGTACCACAGCATGTCGCTATCATTATGGATGGCAATGGGCGCTGGGCTAAACAACGGGGTAAACTCAGGATCTCTGGCCACCGAGCAGGGGTTGAATCTGTTCGTAATGCAGTACGTTTTTCTGTTAAACATAAAGTTAAGTCACTGACACTTTATGCATTTAGTAGTGAAAATTGGAGACGCCCAGAAAAAGAAGTTAGTTCATTAATGGAGCTGTTTGTATTTGCTTTAGACAATGAAGTAAAAAGTCTTCATAAACACAATGTAAAATTAAACGTGATTGGTGATATTAGCCGCTTTAGTGAGCGTTTACAAAAACGTATAAAAAAATCCGAACAGCTTACGGCGAATAATACGGGTCTGCGATTAAATATTGCAGCAAATTATGGTGGACGCTGGGATATTATTAATAGCTTGTCTTTAATTGCTGAAAAAGTGAAAAATAATCAGCTCTCAATTGAGCAAATTACTGAAGAAACAGTTAATGCTCATATTTGTTTACATGACCAACCTGAAGTTGATTTAGTTATCCGAACTGGCGGCGAACACCGTATAAGCAATTTCTTACTGTGGCAATCTGCATATGCAGAATTTTTCTTTACAGATGTGCTGTGGCCAGATTTTGATGACCAAGTGTTTGAGCAAGCGATAGAGGTGTTTGGGAAGCGTGAACGACGCTTCGGTGGCGCTAAATCTGACGATGAATTCACTGAATAACAGGAGCCTATTTTGCTGAAATATCGCCTGATAACAGCCATTATTTTAATTCCGCTGGTTATTGCAGCATTATTTTTATTACCCCCAGCCATTTTTGGCTATGTTTTAATTGCTATTTCGGCCTTAGCGGCTTGGGAATGGGCACAATTTGCGGGCTGGATGACACAAGGTAAGCGTGTTGGATTAGCTATTATTTTTGCCGTTGGCTTACTCGCAATGCAATCGACCTTTCAAGACAGCACCGTTTTAATTGATGAACCATTAATTATTTACAGTTTATGGGCTGGATTAGTGTGGTGGATAGCGGCGATACTGCTGGTTATTAGTTATCCAGCCTCAGCAGTTTTATGGGGAAAATCAACGCTGATTCGTCTATTATTTGGCGTATTAACCATTGTTCCATTTTATGCCGGTATGATGGCGTTAAGAACCGTTGGTTACCATACCGATACCGCCTTCGGTGCATGGTGGCTACTGTATGTCATGCTCTTAGTTTGGGGCGCAGATTCTGGCGCCTATTTATTTGGCCGAACTCTTGGGCGTCACAAAATGGCTCCGAAGGTTTCTCCCGGTAAAACCTTAGAAGGATTAGTGGGAGGATTAATCACCGCGGGGATTATTTCTTGGTTATTTAGCCTTTATGCGCCTATCCCTATGATGCCTGAATATCTATTATTAACATCGGCAGTGGTGGTCGTGGTTTCGGTATTTGGTGATTTAACTGAGAGTATGTTTAAACGCCAATCTGGGATTAAAGATAGTAGCCATTTAATTCCTGGGCACGGCGGAATAATGGATCGTATTGATAGTTTAACCGCAGCAATTCCTGTATTTGCTGGCATGAACCTGTTAATTTTTAGTGGTTTTGGCTTGTAAGGAATATGATGGGATTTCTTTGGAGTTTAGCCGCATTTATCATCGCTCTTGGGGTGTTAATAACGGTACATGAGTTTGGGCATTTTTGGGTGGCCAGACGTTGTGGTATTTATGTTGAGCGTTTTTCGATTGGTTTTGGTAAGGCGCTATGGCGTAAAGTTGACCGTCATGGAACCGAGTTTGTTATCGCCGCTATTCCTTTAGGCGGCTATATCAAAATGCTGGATGAGCGAGTGGCTCCAGTTGCACCAGAGCTGCGTCATATGGCATTCAATAATAAAACGGTAGGGCAGCGTGCGGCAGTAATTAGTGCTGGCCCACTGGCGAATTTTATTTTAGCGATATTGGCTTATTGGGTTATTTTTATGTTAGGTATCCCATCTGTTAAGCCGATTATTGCCGATATAAAGCCAAATTCTATTGCGGCAGCAGCAAATTTACAGTCCGGAATGGAACTAAAATCAATTGATGGTATCGAAACGCCTGACTGGAATGCAATTCGTTTAGCATTAGTAAGTCGAATCGGTGATAAGCAACTCGTCGCTGATGTACTGCCTCAAGGCTATGCTGATCCGGTGACTAAAACCCTTGATTTGCAGCAGTGGGAGTTTGATCCAGAAACCCAAGATCCTATTTTATCTGTAGGAATTATGCCGGTTTCAGCCCAGATAGATCCCGTGGTTCATAAGGTCTATGAAGGTTCAGCGGCTGAACGTGCGGGTTTACAAACCGGGGATAGGATAGTTAAAGTTAACGGGCAAACTATCGATATTTGGTCTCCGTTTAACGCTTTTATCAGGAATAGTCCGAATATCCCGTTACAATTAACTGTCGATAGACAAGGTCAGATGATTTCTGTCACTCTGACTCCCGATGCGAAAAAAGCGCAGCGTGGACAGCAAATTGGATTTGCGGGAGTGGAACTTTCAGTGATACCGTTAGCGGATGACTATAAAATGGTACAGCAGTACGGACCATTTTCTGCATTCTATCAGGCTAGCGACAAAACTTGGCAGTTAATGAAGTTAACCGTCAATATGATTGGCAAGCTAATTGTTGGCGATGTAAAGCTAAATAATTTGAGTGGCCCAATATCTATCGCCAAAGGCGCGGGTGTTTCGGCTGAATCAGGCTTGGTATATTATTTGATGTTCATTGCGCTAATTAGCGTGAATTTGGGAATTATTAATCTGTTCCCATTGCCCGTATTAGATGGGGGGCACCTACTCTTTTTGATCATTGAAAAGGTCAAGGGTAGTCCGGTGTCTGAGCGAGTACAAGATTTCAGTTATCGTATTGGTGCTATGGCACTGATATTATTAATGGGACTTGCACTTTTCAATGATTTCTCTCGCTTCTAGAACTAGCAAGTGAGGGACCAGTTAGGAATACGCATAACAACGATGGCGATGAAAAAGTTGCTCATAGCGTCGCTGCTCTTTGGCAGCGCCACTGCATACAGTTCAGACGGATTCGTAGTTCAAGACATTCGATTCGAAGGTCTTCAACGCGTCGCCGTTGGTGCAGCATTATTAAATATGCCCGTTAGGGTGGGAGATTCGGTTGATAACGATGATATTGGTCGTTCGATCCGCTCACTTTTTTCGACCGGCAATTTTGAAGATGTTAGGGTCCTGCGTGATGGAAACACGCTGATAGTTCAGGTGAAAGAGCGGCCAACCATCGCAAGTATTACTTTTACAGGCAATAAGTCTGTTAAAGACGACATGCTTAAGCAGAATCTTGAAGCATCCAACGTCCGAGTTGGAGAGGCGCTAGACCGCACAACGCTCTCTAATATCGAAAAAGCTCTGGAAGATTTTTACTACAGTGTGGGTAAATATAACGCCACCGTGCAGGCTGTTGTTACTCCACTACCGCGAAATCGTGTTGATTTAAAACTGGTATTCTCAGAAGGCGTATCAGCTAAAATTCAGCAGATTAACGTTGTTGGTAACAAGGACTTCACGACAGCGGAGTTGGTGAATAAAATCCAACTGCGTGATGATGTTCCTTGGTGGAACGTTGCCGCGGATCAAAAATATCAGAAACAAAAACTCGCGGGAGACTTAGAAACTCTGCGCAGTTTTTATCTTGATCGAGGCTATGCGCGTTTTAATATTGATTCGACGCATGTAAGCCTGACGCCAGATAAAAAAGGCATCTATATCACAATTAACGTGACTGAAGGCGATCAATATAAGATTTCCGATGTCGAAGTTAATGGTGAAACAGCAGGCCATTTAGCTGAAATTAAAGATCTTATTACTATTACTCCGGGTGAACTCTATAATGGTGCACAAGTCACCAAAATGGAAAACCAGATAAAAGATCTGCTCGGTCGATATGGCTACGCTTATCCGCGCGTAATGACCCAGCCTGAAATTGATGATGAAGGTAAAACGGTTAAACTGCATGTCAATATTGATGCTGGCAATCGTTTCTATGTTCGTCAAATTCGTTTCCAAGGCAATGACACCAGTAAAGATTCGGTGCTACGTCGTGAAATGCGCCAGATGGAAGGTGCATGGCTAGGTAATGATCAGGTTGAATTAGGTAAAGAACGTCTGAATCGTACTGGTTTCTTTGAAACCGTTGATGTTGAAACTCAGCGTATTCCTGGTGTGCCTGATCAGGTCGATGTCATTTATAAAGTTAAAGAGCGTAATACCGGTTCAATGAACTTTGGTGTCGGCTTTGGTACTGAAAGTGGCGTGAGCTTCCAGGTTGGTGTACAGCAAGATAACTGGATGGGTACTGGTAACTCGGTCGGCATAAGCGCGAGTAAAAATGATTATTCAACTTATGCTGAATTGTCATTTACTGACCCTTACTTCACCGTCAATGGTGTGAGTCTCGGAGGTCGTGTTTTCTATAATGATTTCCGTGCTAAAGATGCTGATTTGTCTGGATATACTAACAAAACTTATGGTTTAGATAGTTTCTTAAGTTTCCCATTCAATGAAAATAACTCATTCCGCCTTGGTGCGGGTTATGTCCATAACTCGTTATCTGATATGCGTCCTCAAGCGGCAATGTGGGATTATTTGCAGTCAGTAGGACAAAATCCACCGATTAATGCGGATGGAACGAATAAAGAAAGTTATAAAGCGGATGATTTCACGTTGAATCTAGGTTGGACATATAACAACCTAAACCGTGGGTTCTTCCCGACTTCTGGTAATAAAACTAGCTTCTCCGGTAAAATTACCGCTCCGGGATCAGATAATGAGTATTATAAATTACGTTTTGATTCCGCGCAGTATTACCCAATCGACAGCGATGAAACTTGGGTAATATTAGGCCGTGCACAGGCAGGATATGGTGATGGATTTGGCGATAAACAGATGCCTTTCTATGAAAACTTCTATGCCGGTGGGGCGAGCTCTGTCCGTGGTTTCCGTTCAAATAATATCGGCCCGAAAGCGGTGTATTTAGAACGAAAAGATAAAAACAGTAAAGGTGAAGTGATTCCGAAATCAGGCAGCCCATCAGACGATGCGGTCGGTGGTAATGCCATGTATTCGGCGTCACTGGAATTAATTACTCCAACGCCATTCTTGGACGAAAAATATTCTAATACGGTGAGAACCTCAATCTTTGTTGATGCGGGTACAGTATGGGATACCAATTGGAACAGTATTGACGCTAATTGGCGTAAAGATATGCCTGATTACGGAAAAGCCACCAATGTGCGCGTTTCTTCAGGGGTTGCATTGCAATGGATGTCTCCACTCGGTCCTTTGGTCTTCTCATATGCGAAGCCAATTAAAGATTACGAAGGTGACAAATCCGAAGAGTTCCAGTTTAATATCGGTAGAACGTGGTAATTTATTAGAGTCTTCCAGAATATTGCCCTTATGCATCTTGATAATACATTTTGATAAGGGCAATAAAATTTCCAGCCATAAGTATGGGTTAAGGAGTTTAGTGTGAAAAAATTGTTATGTGCGGCAGGTATGAGTTTAGCTTTAGCGATGTCAGCTGGTGCGTATGCGGATAAAGTTGCTGTAGTTAATGTCGGTGAAATTTTCCAAAATATGCCTGCTAGCGACGCAGTTGCTAAACAGCTCGAAAGTGAATTTAAGAGCC
The DNA here is from genome assembly GCF_022592395.1 of Moellerella wisconsensis. Lineage (NCBI taxonomy): Bacteria > Pseudomonadati > Pseudomonadota > Gammaproteobacteria > Enterobacterales > Morganellaceae > Moellerella > Moellerella wisconsensis. Next base: position 662,763 of record NZ_CP093242.1, read on the forward strand.
GTGGAACCGAACTACAAAATATGGAAAAAGACCTGCAATCACGTGTTGAAAAATTACGTCGTGACGGTGCAACCATGAAACAAAGCGATCGCGAAAAGCAAGAGAAAGAGTTAATTGCTAAACGTGACCAATTTGCTGAAAAAGCACAAAAATTTGAAGAAGACAATCGTCGTCGTCATATGGAAGAGCGCAACAAAATACTTGCTCGTATTCAGGCCTCAATTAAAACTATCGCTGCGAAAGAAGGCTACGATGTTGTTATCGATGCAAATGCAGTTGCTTATGCTAAAGATAGCGTAGACATCACTAAACAGGTTCAGAAACAGGTTAAATAAATAGATGTCTTCAATTCGCTTAGCTGATCTAGCGCAGCAGTTGAATGCAGAGTTACACGGTGATGGCGATATCGTCATCACCGGTATCGCGCCAATGTATTCAGCAAATAACCAGCAGATTACTTTTTTATCTGACAGCCGCTATAGCTCAAAATTAGCCGAATGTCAGGCCGCTGCGGTGGTATTAAAAGCCAGTGATCTGTCAGCGTGTAAAGTCGCGGCTTTAGTCGTTGATAATCCTTATCTAGCCTATGCAAAAATGGCGCAGATTCTGGATACAACGCCAGCACCCGCAGAAAATATTCATGCTTCAGCCGTTATCGCTGAAGATGCTAAGCTGGGTAACAATGTTGCCATTGGAGCCAATGCTGTGATTGAAACCGGCGTTGAGCTTGGCGATAACGTAATTATTGGCGCCGGATGTTTTATTGGTAAAGAGACCAAAATAGGCGCGGGTAGTCGTTTATGGGCGAATGTAACTATTTACCATAAGATCGAAATAGGCGAACATTGTTTAATCCATTCGGGGACAATTATTGGTGCCGATGGCTTTGGTTATGCTAACGATCGTGGTAATTGGATAAAAATCCCTCAGTTAGGCACAGTTATTATTGGTGATCGCGTAGAAATCGGTGCCAGCACCACTATCGATCGCGGCGCTCTCGATAATACAATAATCGGTAATGGTGTCATTATTGATAACCAATGCCAAATAGCGCATAACGTTATTATTGGCGACAATACTGCCGTTGCTGGTGGTGTTATTATGGCCGGTAGCCTGAAAATCGGGCGTTATTGTATGATTGGTGGCGCAAGTGTGATTAATGGACATATGGAAATCTGTGATAAAGTTACGGTTACTGGCATGAGCATGGTGATGCGACCTATTACAGAACCTGGTGTATACTCTTCTGGTATTCCATTACAGACTAATAAAGATTGGCGTAAAACAGCGGCTTTAGTCATGAATATTAACGACATGAGTAAGCGCCTTAAAGCTGTTGAACGTACGTTAGACTGCAAAAATCAAAAAGATCAGTAATAATTAACTATTCAGGTTAAAATGACCTGTTGTGTTATCTATTTTCCGGCCTGCCAATCTAGCCCAAGTTTGGGTTAATAGCAGGCCGATTCATTAATAAATTATATTTATAGACAGGAAGAGTATTTCGATGAGTGATAATCATACTCTGAATATAGAAGAGATTTTAGAGCTGCTGCCACACCGTTACCCATTCCTTTTGGTTGATCGTGTATTGGATTTTGAAGAAGGCAAATCTCTGCGTGCAGTGAAAAATGTCTCTTTTAACGAACCTTTTTTCCAAGGCCATTTCCCTGGCAAGCCCATTTTCCCTGGCGTATTAATCCTTGAAGCAATGGCTCAGGCAACAGGTATTTTGGCGTTTAAAAGCGTGGGTAAATTAGAACCGGGTGAATTGTATTATTTTGCTGCAATTGACCATGCACGTTTTAAACGTCCTGTATTACCTGGGGACCAAATGATCTTGGAAGTTGAGTTTATCAAAGAACGTCGCGGCGTTGCTCGCTTTAAAGGCGTTGCCAAAGTAGATGGAGAAGTAGCTTGCGAAGCTGAGATGATGTGTGCCCGTCGTCGAGAGGTCTAATATGATTGATAAAACTGCCAGCATTCACCCTTCTTCTACTGTAGAAGAGGGGGCGATTATCGGAGCCAATGTTCGTATTGGCCCTTTTTGTTATATTGGTTCACAAGTTGAAATTGGTGAAGGGACTGAATTAAAATCCCACATTGTTATCAATGGGATCACTAAAATTGGTCGTGATAACCAAATTTTCCAATTTTCTACCATTGGTGAAATAAACCAAGATTTAAAATATCAAGGTGAACCAACGCGGGTTGAGATTGGTGATAGAAACCGCATTCGTGAAAGCGTCACTATTCATCGTGGCACAGAACAAGGCGGTGGATTAACAAAAATTGGCAACGATAACTTGCTGATGGTTAATGTCCATATTGCTCACGATTGTATTATTGGTAATCGCTGTATTATTGCTAATAACGGCACGCTCGGCGGTCATGTCACCTTAGGTGATTTCGCGATTATTGGCGGAATGACGGCGGTGCATCAATTTTGTCAAATTGGTGCACATGTTATGGTTGGCGGCTGTTCAGGCGTTGCACAGGATGTTCCTCCGTATGTTGTTGCGCAGGGTAACCACGCCACTCCATTTGGATTGAATATCGAGGGTTTGAAACGTCGCGGATTTGATAAAACTTCGCTGCATGCGATTCGTAATGCTTATAAAGTGTTATATCGTAGTGGTAAATCGTTGGAAGACGCGCGCGTAGAAATCGCTGAAATGGCGAAAACTAACCAACATGTTAACGTGTTTAGTGAGTTTCTTGAAAATTCAGCTGCCTCTAATCGCGGAATTATCCGTTAGTGCTTCATTGATATGGACAGTCAATGCTGTCAGGAACTAAATAAAGGAGATAACTATGGTCAATAGTGGCTCAGCAGTATCACGTCCACTTACCATAGGTATTGTTGCTGGGGAAACTTCTGGCGACATTCTTGGCGCAGGATTAATCCGCGCGTTAAAGCAAAGCGTGCCTGATGCTCGTTTTGTCGGCGTTGCGGGTCCATTGATGGAAGCCGAAGGCTGTGAAGCTTGGTACGAAATGGAAGAGCTTGCAGTGATGGGCGTGGTAGAAGTCGTAGGGCGACTGCCAAGGCTTCTGAGTATTCGAAAAGATCTTACTCGCCGATTTACTGATTTACAACCTGATGTATTTATTGGTATTGATGCCCCTGATTTTAATCTCACATTGGAAGGTCGTTTAAAAGCCAAAGGGATTAAAACCATTCACTATGTTAGCCCTTCTGTTTGGGCTTGGCGGCAAAAAAGAGTGTTCAAAATTGGTAAAGCTACCGATTTAGTGCTGGCATTTTTACCATTTGAAAAAGCATTTTATGACCGTTTTTCCGTACCTTGTCGGTTTATTGGCCATACGATGGCGGATGCTATTCCCTTACAGCCGGACAAACTGGCCGCTCGTCAGCGGTTAAATATTCCAGCAGATGCGATTTGCTTAGCTATGTTGCCCGGCAGTCGTCATTCCGAAGTGGAGATGCTCAGTGCCGATTTTTTAATAACCGCTCAACGTCTCTATCAGCAACTAGGTCAATTGCATATTATTGTTCCGCTAATTAATCATAAAAGACGTGAACAATTTGAAGCCATTAAACGTGAAGTTGCTCCTGATTTGCCGGTTTCTTTGCTGGATGGTCAGGCTAGAGACGCGATGATTGCCGCAGATGCAACATTATTAGCCTCTGGTACTGCGGCGCTCGAATGCATGCTAGCAAAATGCCCTATGGTTGTCGGCTACCGAATGAAACCCTTTACCTTTTGGCTAGCTAAAAAACTGATTAAAACGCCTTATGTCTCGTTGCCTAATTTATTAGCTGGGCGTGAGATAGTTAGCGAATTACTACAAGATGAGTGTCAACCTGAAAAACTAGCCCAAAAATTATTGCCCTTGTTGGCTGGTGGAGAACAGGTTGATGAGTTGAAACATACGTTTTTGCAATTGCATAAAAAAATTCGTTGTAACGCGGATCAACAAGCAGCAGATGCGGTATTAGAATTGGCAAAAAATTAATGGAATTTGTTTACCCTCAAGCAAATTTAATTGCTGGTGTCGATGAAGTAGGCCGCGGGCCTTTAGTTGGCGCGGTGGTTACTGCGGCGGTGATCCTTGACCCTAATAATCCGATTATCGGGCTTATGGACTCTAAAAAATTGAGTGAAAAGCGTCGAGAAAAGTTATTTATCGAGATACAAGAAAAAGCGTTAAGCTGGAGTATTGGCCGTGCTGAACCCGAAGAAATTGATAATATCAATATCTTGCAAGCGACAATGTTAGCGATGCAAAGAGCGGTGGCTGGTTTATCGATTCAACCGGATTTTGTGTTGATCGATGGTAATCGTTGCCCCGCATTATCTATGCCATCCCAATCAGTTATCAAAGGCGACAGCTTAGTGCAGGAAATAAGCGCTGCCTCAATTTTGGCAAAGGTTACTCGTGATAGAGAAATGGTTGCCTTAGATCAACAATATCCTGAGTATGGTTTTGCCAAGCATAAAGGCTATCCAACGGCACTTCATCTTGAAAAACTAGCGCAATATGGTGCTATTGCACTTCATCGTAAGAGTTTTGCTCCGGTCCGTCGTGCATTAAATATCAAAGAACGGATATAATCACCATGTCAGATCCTCGTTTTATACACCTTCGAGTTCATAGCGACTATTCAATGATTGATGGATTAGCCAAAATTAATCCATTAGTTAAAAAAGTCGCCTCCATGGGCATGCCAGCATTTGCGATTACTGATTTTACTAACTTATGTGGTTTAGTGAAATTTTATGGTTCAGCGCATAGCGCCGGTATAAAACCGATTATTGGAGCAGATTTCTTTGTAGAAAGTGAGATGCTCGGCGATGATATTGCCCATTTAACCGTGTTGGCTCGCAATAATGAAGGCTATCAAAACCTCACATTATTGATTTCCGAAGCCTATCAAAAGGGTTATGGCCCTATTGGACCCACAATCAAACGTGAGTGGTTAGCGAAGTATAAAGAGGGACTGATTCTACTCTCTGGTGGACGGATGGGTGATGTTGGTCAATTTTTACTGCGGGGTAATCAAGCTTTAGTTAATGAGTGTCTTGCATTTTATGAAATGCATTTTCCCGATAACTATTACCTCGAACTGATCCGCACAGGTCGCCCAGATGAAGAGAACTATTTACATGCGGCGGTAGAATTAGCTACTTTGCATGGTTTACCTGTTGTCGCGACCAATGATGTACGGTTTATTGCTAGTCATGATTTTGATGCCCATGAAATTCGGGTCGCTATTCATGATGGATTTACTTTATCCGATCCTAAACGTCCGAAAAAATACAGCCCTCAGCAATATTTACGCAGTGAAGCCGAAATGTGCGAACTGTTTGCCGATATTCCCGAAGCTCTGGAAAATAGCGTCGAAATTGCTAAGCGTTGTAACGTGACCATCCGCCTCGGCGAATATTTTTTGCCCCAATTTCCAACAGGGGAAATGAAAACTGAAGATTTTCTGGTCATGCGTTCAAAGCAAGGACTAGAAGAACGATTAGAGTTTTTGTATCCCGATGAGAAAGAGCGAGCAGAAAAACGACCGCCTTATGATGAACGTTTGGATATTGAATTAACCGTTATTAACCAAATGGGTTTCCCTGGTTACTTTCTGATTGTTATGGAATTTATTCAGTGGTCTAAAGATAACGGCGTACCGGTAGGGCCTGGCCGCGGTTCGGGTGCCGGTTCTTTAGTCGCTTATGCGCTAAAAATTACTGATCTTGATCCGTTAGAATTCGATCTGCTTTTTGAACGTTTTCTTAATCCTGAACGTGTTTCCATGCCTGACTTTGACGTTGATTTCTGTATGGAAAAACGCGATTTAGTGATTGATCACGTTGCTCAAATGTACGGTCGCGATGCGGTTTCGCAAATTATCACCTTCGGTACGATGGCAGCAAAAGCCGTCATTCGCGACGTGGGGCGTGTATTAGGCCACCCATACGGTTTTGTTGATCGTATCTCTAAATTAGTGCCGCCAGATCCCGGAATGACCTTAGAAAAGGCTTTCGAAGCTGAACCTCAATTGCCTGAAATTTACGAAGCAGATGAAGAGGTTAAGGCGCTAATTGATATGGCGCGTAAACTAGAGGGTGTCACACGAAATGCGGGTAAACATGCCGGTGGGGTCGTTATTGCGCCGACTAAAATTACCGATTTTGCACCGCTGTATTGCGATGCCGAAGGTAAAAACCCAGTTACTCAGTTTGATAAAAATGACGTCGAATATGCGGGATTAGTCAAATTTGACTTTCTCGGATTACGTACACTGACGATTATCAACTGGGCGCTAGAGATGATCAATGCGCGCCGAGCTAAACAAAACTTAGAACCTATTGATATTGCTGCTATTCCTCTGCAAGATAAAAAAAGTTTTGATATGCTGCAACGCTCTGAAACTACCGCGGTTTTTCAGTTAGAATCGCGTGGTATGAAGGACTTAATCAAGCGCCTTCGTCCTGATAGTTTTGAAGATATGATTGCGTTAGTGGCGCTTTTTCGTCCCGGTCCTTTGCAATCGGGGATGGTAGATAATTTTATCGACCGAAAACATGGACGTGAAGCTATTTCTTACCCTGATGTTGAATGGCAACATGAGTCCTTGCAGCCTGTTTTAGAACCTACGTATGGTATTATTCTTTACCAAGAACAGGTGATGCAGATTGCACAGGTACTGGCGGGTTATACACTGGGCGGTGCGGATATGCTGCGCCGTGCTATGGGTAAGAAAAAGCCAGAAGAAATGGCTAAACAGCGTTCTATATTCCAAGATGGTGCAATAAAAAACGGTATTGACGGCGAATTGGCAATGAAAATCTTTGACTTGGTGGAGAAATTTGCCGGTTATGGATTTAATAAATCACACTCCGCCGCTTATGCTTTAGTCTCTTATCAGACGCTGTGGCTTAAAGCGCATTATCCGGCTGAATTTATGGCCGCAGTGATGACCGCTGATATGGATAATACTGAGAAAGTGGTCGGTCTCGTCGATGAATGTTGGCGGATGGGGTTAAAAGTATTGCCTCCAGATATAAATAGCGGCCTATATCATTTTCATGTCAATGAGCACGGTGAAATCGTGTATGGTATCGGTGCTATCAAAGGGGTCGGAGAAGGTCCGATTGAAGCAATATTAGAAGCCCGCCAAAAAGGCGGACACTTCAAAGAAATTTTTGATCTCTGCGCTCGGGTCGATACAAAAAAATTAAGTCGCCGAGTGATGGAAAAGCTAGTTATGGCGGGCGCTTTTGATCATCTGGGTCCGCATCGTGCGGCACTTATGTCATCTTTAGAAGATGCGCTTAAAGCGGCGGATCAACATGCGAAAGCCGAGGCAATAGGGCAAGGGGATATGTTCGGGGTATTGGCCGATGCGCCTGAGCAAGTTGAACTTTCTTATGCCAGTGTGCCAAAATGGCCGGATCAGGTGGTACTGGATGGTGAGCGCGAAACGCTGGGCCTTTATTTAACGGGTCACCCGATAACAGGTTATTTGCGTGAAATTGAACGCTATACTAATGGCTTAAGGCTGAAAGATGTGAACCCTACCCCTCGTGGTCAAATGACAACTGTGGTAGGTTTAGTACTTTCAGCCAAAGTTATTACCACCAAGCGGGGCAATCGAATCGGTATTTGTACACTCGATGATCGTTCCGGTCGGCTGGATATTATGCTATTTTCAGATGCACTGGAAAAATACCAACATCTACTAGAGCAAGATCGTGTTTTGATTGCTACCGGACAGGTCAGCTTTGATGATTTTAACGGTGGCAATAAAATGACAGTGCGCGAACTCATGGATATCAGCGAAGCCCGTGAGAAATATGCGCGTGGACTCGCAATCTCACTGTCGGACCGGCAAATTGATGACCAATTATTGAACCGTCTTCGCAGCACTCTTGAACCACACCGTTCAGGAACTATTCCGGTTCATTTGTATTATCAGAGGGAAGACGCTAGAGCTAGATTAAAATTTGGCGTTGCTTGGCGTATTACGCCGACCGATACCCTTCTGACTGATCTGCGAACTCTGCTGGGTACTGAGCAGGTAGAATTAGAATTTGACTAAAATAGGAATATTATGAGTCTGGATTTTCTTGATTTTGAACAGCCGATTGCCGAGCTGGAAGCGAAAATTGATTCGCTGACTGCAGTCAGCCGTCAAGATAACAACTTAGAAGTCAATCTCGATGAAGAGGTTGCCCGTTTACGTGAAAAAAGCCTTGAGCTAACTCGTAAAATTTTCTCTGATCTTGGTGCTTGGCAGATTGCTAAACTGGCTCGCCATCCACGTCGCCCATATACTTTGGATTATATTCAACGTATTTTTACTGATTTCCAAGAGTTAGCAGGCGATCGTGCTTATGCTGACGATAAAGCCATTGTTGGTGGTCTAGCACGTCTTGATGGCCGACCTGTAATGATTATTGGTCATCAAAAAGGACGTGAAACGAAAGAGAAAATCCGTCGTAATTTTGGTATGCCAGCCCCTGAAGGCTATCGTAAAGCATTGCGTCTGATGGAAATGGCTGAACGCTTTAAATTACCAATTATTACTTTTATTGATACCCCAGGAGCATATCCAGGGGTGGGCGCGGAAGAGCGTGGTCAATCAGAAGCGATTGCTCGTAACTTACGTGAAATGTCTCGTCTTTCCGTTCCAGTTATTTGTACGGTTATTGGTGAGGGCGGCTCTGGTGGTGCATTAGCTATTGGGGTTGGTGATAAAGTTAATATGCTGCAATACAGCACCTATTCGGTTATTTCTCCAGAAGGTTGTGCTTCTATTCTGTGGAAAAGTGCGGATAAAGCGCCTCTGGCCGCAGAAGCAATGGGTATTATTGCCCCGCGTTTAAAAGAATTAAAACTGATTGATAATGTGGTGCCAGAACCTTTGGGCGGTGCTCATCGCAATTATGATGAGATAGCTGCATCATTAAAAGAGCGCCTTGTTGAAGATCTAAATGAATTAGATGAATTTGATACGGAAGCATTAAAAAATCGGCGTTATCAACGTTTGATGGAATATGGTTATTGCTGATCGCATTATTTGTCAGTTAATAGAAAAAAGGAGAATGGCATCGTCACTCTCCTTTTTTTGTGATTTAAATTTGTCTTGTAGGTGATCAATCAAATCCAATTAATAATAAGGTGCCGATGAAACAATACAGTTATTTAGCCTATGCGTTACTTTGTGTGATTATTTGGAGCTTTATTCCGATTGTTTCCCGTTTTGGGCAGACGACGATGGATAACTTTCAATTTTTATTTTGGTCAAATTTGTTTTCGGCGATAGCGGTATTGTCCGTATCATTATGCTCAGGTCGTGGCTGGCGAAGATTATTTATTTTATCGCGTAAAGAGACTCTCCAAGTTTGCGTACTTGGTATACTTGATTGTTTATTCTATTTATTACTTTATTATGGTTATTCTATTGAGAATGGCATAGCGGTGCTAGTGATCCAATATAGCTGGCCGCTAATTATTATTTTACTCTCGATAGTTTTATTAAAAGAACATTTGTATTTACGTCAGTGGCTGGGGGTTATTATTGGTTTCTGTGCGGTAATTATCACCTTTACTCAAGGCAATATTAGTCAACTGCAGATTGAAAATCCTCAAGCCTTATTATTAGTCTTTGGTGGTGCCTTTTGTTTTGCTCTTATGTCGGTATTATCTAAGCAATTTTCCCTTGATGCATATATTAGTACGTTGTGGTTATTTATTTTTTCAACCGCTGCATCGACGGTATTATTAATCTGTTTTAGCAATTTTTCGCTTCCTAGTAAATCCGCATTATGGCCAACATTAATTAATGGTATTTTAATTAATGGCGTATCATATATTCTGTGGTTTAAGGCGATGAGCACTGGTCAATCGGCAAAAATAGCTTCTATTGTATTTTTGTCTCCTGTGCTTTCGGTATTATGGCTGGTGGCTATATTTAATGATGCTTTAGTTATCGCGTATGTTATCGGCTTAGCTTTAGTAATTATTTCTGGAATTCTATGCCTTAAATCACCACAGAATGAAACTGATAATAAAATAGCTAAATGAATGAGAAAAATTTAATGAGTCAATTATCAATGCAAATAATAAATACCGTGGAAGAAAAAATAAAGCACCAGCGGCATATTCTGGTTGGCTTTAGTGGCGGCTTAGATTCAACGGTATTACTGCATTGTTTGTATCAGCTGAGAGAACAACGTTATCCTGATTTACAAATTAGAGCATTACACATTCATCATGGCTTAAATCCAAAGGCGGATTATTGGGTACAGCATTGTGAGCAAATTTGTTTAGAGTGGAAAATTCCTTTTATTTGCCGTCGAGTTGAAGTTGATGCGAGTAAAAAGGGTGTAGAAGCTGCGGCTCGAGAAGCACGTTATCAAGCTTATCGTGCTGTTATTTATCCAAATGAAGTGATGGTAACGGCGCAGCATCTGGATGATCAGGCTGAAACATTTATGTTGGCATTAAAACGTGGTAGTGGCCCGGCAGGGTTATCCGCAATGCCTGAATCTATGCCATTTATGACACATGTTGATGTTGAGAGCGGTGAAAAAATAAATAGCCTGTTATTGCGCCCATTATTAACCTTAAGTCGTTCCCAGTTAGATCATTATGCGCAACAGTTTACTTTGTGTTGGATTGAAGATGATAGTAATCAAGACGATCGCTATGACCGTAATTTTTTACGGTTACATGTCATGCCGATATTAAATCAACGCTGGCCACATTTTGCCAGTGCAGCCGCACGCAGTGCTGCATTATGCGCCGAGCAAGAATCCTTGTTAGATGAATTATTAACTAGCGCATTACAAGAGGCGTTAGATTACCAAGGGGGGCTCTCTATTGAGGTATTGCAAACATGTTCAGCCGAGAAGCGTAATGCACTGATCCGCCGGTGGTTTGGTTATCATAATTTAACGATGCCGGGGTATCATCAATTACAACGTATTTGGCAGGAGGTGGCATTAGCACGACAAGATGCTGAGCCTATTTTTCAGTTTGGCTCTTATGATATTCGGCGCTACCAAGGTTATTTATGGTTAGTTCGTAGGATGAAATCTTTAGTTAATCAACAGTTTACTTGGGATTACCCCGCGCCACATATTTTACCCAATTCGTTGGGCTGTCTGGTTGTAATGCACGGTGAAGGACAGATCCGTCCGCCTGCAACTGGCGAAGTCGTCAGTATTCGGTTCGGTTTGCAGCAAACAATTAATATTGTGGGTAGAGAGCATTCTCGTCACAGCAAGAAAATCTGGCAAGAGCTCGGAGTCGCGCCGTGGATGAGAGAGCGTACGCCATTAATTTATTATAATGAACAGCTAATTACTGCGGTAGGTTGTTTTGTTACCCGCCAAGGGTTAGTTGATGAAGGAAAGCAGGGAATCGCTATTCATTGGGATAGAAACGATTAACGCTTGGATTGGAACCCCTTATAAAGATCATTAATTATAAGGGGGAGAAGAGATATCTCTCGTTGAGACGAGCAGATGACTAGTGGGAGTGATCGATAACAATGGTACCGATCTCAGGGTGGCTGAATGTATTGATGTGATCAAGGCGTAATTCTTTTGCACCTTCAGGTGTACCCACGATCAAGTACTCTACTTTCTTGCGCGTGACGAGATCTTCTGCTTGTACTTCAATTTCACTGCCATCTTGCAATTGGATCTGCAATTTTAGTCGGCGCTGACAAGCTAATTCCAAGTACTCGTAATCATCACAATTGATTGGTTGATATTCAGTATCTGTAGACATAATCCCTCACCACTATGTATGTTAGTGGCGGTTTTTCCGCCGATGATTATTTTGTCACTAAACCCATTTGTCACGAAACTCATTACCCGCTAAGCTAAATCGGGTTCTCAACATCATAGCACAGTAATTTTAACAATAATAAGTGCCCCTCAGCTTTTAGCATTTCCATTGAGCACCATTTAATCATTTCTATTATTATAATCTATACTATACTCAGTAAAATCTGAAATCTGACTATACTCACCCTTTTTTATAGAATAAAGTGCTATGATGTTTTATAAAAGATTAACTGTATGAAAGCATTCAAAAATCTAAGGGGAAACCGATGAATAAAAAACTCTTAATGGTATTAGCTGCGGCCGGTGTCATCACGCTTGCGGGATGTCAAAATAGTACCACAGCGCCAGAAGTTCGTTATATCGATCGGGCGTTTACCGGGGTGCTTCCTTGTGCGGATTGTTCGGGCATAGAAACCACTATTTTATTTAATCAAGATGGTAGCTATGTGGAAGAGCTAACATATCTTGGTACCCGCGATGGTGATCAAACCATGTTTGAAACTGGTAGCTGGGCAAAAGATGGTGATAAGCTGCGTTTAACTAATACCCAAGGTGAGCGTTCATATTTTGCACCTTCAGCAGATGATAAATCCGTCACTATGCTAGACAGTGATGGTAACGCGGTTGAATCCCAATTTGATTACACTCTAAAGCAAGTGACTCCAAGTAAAAAAATAGGTGAGTATCACTATATGGCTGATGCCGCCACATTTATTGAATGTGGTACTAAGCGTAATTACGCGGCTAGCGGTATTGAATTAGAAAGAAATTATGGTGCTACAGGGGTTAACGGTGGTACACCAGTCTATGCTGAAATTGAAGGGTATTACACTATCCGTCCTTCAATGGAAGATGGTTTATTTAATCCCGCGTTAGTACAAACGGGTAGTATCTTGTTTAATAAAGAGAAATCTTGTCCAACTAAATAACGTGCATTTAAATAGATTGAATTAAAAAAGCCCGGCTTGATAATTAAGTCGGGCTTTTTAGTCGATAACTTGCTATTTAGCAACTCACTGATTATTGATTTAACTTGCCTTTCAGGAAGCTAACAACATTGTCTAATGCGACCAGTGATTTTTCTTCACTACGGCGAGCTTTAAACTCAACTTGCCCATTGTCCAAGTTTCTATCACCAATAACGATAGTATATGGCACGCCAATTAATTCCATATCAGCAAACATCACGCCTGGGCGCTCTTTACGATCGTCAAAAATAACTTCTAGACCACTAGCTTTGAGATCAGCATACAGTTTTTCAGCCACTTCTTTAACACGATAAGATTTATGCATATTCATTGGCAAAATTGCGATTTGGAAAGGTGCAATTGAATCTGGCCAAACAATACCGCGCGCATCATGACTTTGTTCAATTGCGGCAGCAACAATACGTGTTATCCCGATGCCGTAACAGCCCATAGTGACGATTTGATTATGGCCTTCTTCATTCTGAACTGATGCTTTCATCGCTTCAGAATATTTGGTGCCTAATTGGAATATATGGCCGACTTCGATACCCCGTTTAATTAACAGTGTACCTTTTCCGTCTGGGCTAGGGTCGCCGTTAACCACATTGCGTAAATCAAAGATCTCAGGGATCGGCAAATCTCTTTCCCAGTTAATACCGAAATAGTGTTTACCATCGATATTTGCACCGGCGCCAAAATCACTCATTACAGCAACACTGCGGTCAATCACGATAGGCAGAGGCAGATTGATCGGACCTAAAGAACCCGGGCCTGCATTGACAACCGCACGAATTTCTTCTTCAGAAGCAAAGACTAATGGGCTAGCAACCAGTGGATGTTTTTCAGCTTTAATCTCATTTAGCTCATGGTCACCACGAACTAATAATGCGACGAGAGTGTGTCCACTTTGTTCTGCGGCATGCACAATAAGAGTTTTAACAGTTTTTTCAATGGCTAAATCAAATTGCTCAACTAATTCAGCAATAGTTTTCGCATTAGGAGTATCAACCAGACTAAGCTCTTCTGATGGCGCGCTTCTTGGTGTCGTCGGAGCAATTGCTTCAGCAAATTCAATATTAGCAGCATAATCAGATTCAGTTGAAAAAACGATATCATCTTCGCCGCTATCTGCTAATACTTGGAATTCGTGCGATGCACTGCCACCAATAGACCCGGTATCAGCTTGTACCGCTCTGAAATCAAACCCAATACGGCTAAAAATTTTACTATAGGCTTGGTACATTGCATCATAGGTTTCTTGCAATGATTGCTGATTAACATGGAAAGAATAAGCATCTTTCATGATAAATTCACGTGAACGCATTACACCAAAACGCGGTCGGACTTCGTCACGGAATTTAGTCTGAATTTGGAAAACATTCAGCGGCAATTGTTTGTATGAGGTGATTTCATTACGGATCAAATCAGTAATGACCTCTTCGTGGGTTGGGCCGAGAACAAAAGGGCGTTCGCCACGATCAACAAAACGTAATAACTCGGGGCCATATTGCTCCCAGCGACCGCTTTCTTGCCATAAATCAGCAGGCTGAACTACGGGAAGAGAAACTTCGATCGCACCGGCATTTTCCATTTCTTCACGTACGATCTTTTCGACTTTACGTAAAACACGGACTCCAGTAGGTAACCAGTCATAAAGACCAGAAGCAAGTTTACGGATCATGCCTGCACGTAGCATTAGCTGGTGGCTAATAACTTCAGCATCAGCAGGCGTCTCTTTTAGAGTTGAGAGCAAATATTGGCTTGTACGCATTGTTAAGGTTCCATTAGAACAACAAATCACGGCAAACTGAAAAAATATCAGTCTGTCAAAATAACGTTATGCTGCTAAAGCAGCACGATAAAAAGCTAGTCTACCAGTGACTGAGGATTGCCAAAAGAGGAAAACCACTTTTTAGCGCAGGTCAACCGCGAAGACTTCAGTTATATTATTTACTATTCGCCAGCAAACATTAAAATCTAGCAGATGAACCGCATAATCACGGTTTTCGCAAGATTGCTTTTTGTAGGCTGGACGGGGATCTTGAGCCAAAACTTGAGCGATAAAGCGAGCAAGTTGCGGATATTTGGCTTGGTACTGGGTAAGTTGTGCCGATGCCTGTGATGTGAAAATCACTTCCATATCATTTGCGGGAGCCGACTGGGCAAAACCTGCTTTGGCCTCAGGGTGGGATTCCGCAAAGGGTAAGTAAGGTTTAATATCAATAACGGGTGTTCCATCGACTAAATCTAGGCTGCCCAGTTCGAGAGTAACGCTATTCTTTTCAATAGTCACGCCTTTGAGTTCGATCAATGACATACCGATAGGATTCGGCCTGAATGTCGAACGTGTTGCAAAAACACCGATTTTAGCGTTTCCACCTAAACGTGGAGGACGAACTAGCGGTTTCCATCCTCCCGATGCGGTTTGATGAAAAACAAAGATCACCCAAATATAGCTAAATTGTTCTAATCCACGCACGCTATCCGGATGACTAAACGGAGAGTGAAGCACTAAGCGTCCGCCCCCATCCTGAACCAGACCAGGTTGACGAGGGATGGCAAATTTTTCTTTATAAGGCGATTCAATATGACCAATCACCTCAAATTGATGAGTATTCATAACGTTAGTTTATAATCTGCAATGCACTACCTTCACAGATAGCCGCTTGATAACAGCCTGCGGCTGACATCGTTTGGCATTGATGCAGCAAAACAGCATCAGCCGCAATATAAGCCGCTTTATTTAGCATTTGAATTTGCGCCAATTTAATATTAGTTGGCGGGCTTTGTACTGTTTCACGGCAAGTTTGTCCAGAGACAACACCTAAATCTTTGAACGGTTTCCCTAATAGTTCATCTGGGCTAGAAAACAATTTAACCGTAGGAGATTTTGGTATCGCTACTCGAGTCTGTGGTTTGGTTAGTTTCATATCAGTGAAATCAGGTTGGCTATTTTTATGCATATATTGATTTATTCCGCAGCCAGATAAACTTAATGCTGTGAGAGCTAATAGTAGCGTTCTCATAAATAGTGTTTCCTCTAAATAGGGAAATGATTGTTGGTAGTTATTAGTGTATTTATATAAATATTCTAAATTGGAATAGAATTAATAAAAAATGCTAGGCAGGGGAAATAGCCCGCCTAGCATTCTAATATTATTTTAATCAATAAAAAAGATTACCAGCCTTTAACTGCACCACCATCAAATACTTGGTTTGCTACATTAGATACTTCATCTGATTGATAAGCTTGAATAAATTTCTTCACATTCTCGCTATCTTTATTATCTTCACGAGTAACAATAACATTCACATAAGGAGAGTCTTTGTCTTCAACAAATAAACCGTCTCTTTCAGGAGTTAATTTAGGTGTAGCGCTACTCGCCCAAGTAGTGTTGATAATTGCTAATGCAATTTTTTGATCATCTAAAGCACGAGGTAATTGCGGTGCTTCTAATTCTACAAATTTCAGATTTTTTGGATTTTCAGTAACATCTAAAACAGTAGGTAATAGACCAACACCCTCTTTTAAAGTAATTAATCCTTGTTTTTCTAGCAATAATAATGAACGACCCAGGTTTGTTGGGTCATTTGGAATAGCAACTTGTGCTCCATCCGTTAACTCATCAACAGATTTAATTTGTTTAGAATACGCCGCAATTGGATAAATAAAGGTATTTCCAACCGGGACTAATTTGTAATTACGATCTTTAATTTGTTGATCAAGATATGGTTTATGCTGGAATGCATTGGCATCAATGTCTCCTTTGCTTAGAGCTTCATTAGGTAATACGAAATCATTGAAGGCAACGAGTTCAACATTTAGACCATAATTCTCTTTCGCTACTTTTTGTGCCACTTCAGCAACTTCTAACTCTTTGCCCATAATAACACCAACTTTGATGCTGTTTGGATCTTGTTCCTTTTCGCCACAACCAGTAAGAGCCAATGTTCCTAATAGCGCGCCAACAACTGCAATAGATTTTAACTTAATAGACATATTTATTTACCCCTTTGGAGACTGACTTTATAAGCACCTATATTCGGCATTTGCTAAGTGGCAAGATAATAGATTATCAATATCGCGGTTATTTTAATGCCTCGAATATGTTGAGGCAGAATATTACTGCGTGTTACCACTGTTACTTATGCTAGCTATAAATGGCGCTGCTATTTATATTTAATGTTACTTGTGATTAAAAATACACCATTATTTACGTGATACTCGTTTCATTAAGAGTCCACCGGTGAACTGAATAATGAAGACTAAAATAATAAGTAATACAAGTACGGTGTTCATTACTGCAGGATTATAGGTGTAGTAACCATATTGCATTGCAATCTGACCTAGACCACCCGAACCAACGGCACCGCCCATAGCTGAATAACCGACTAACATAATCAGAGTAATCGTTGCTGCATTGATTAAACCTGACAATGATTCTGGTAACAGAATTTTGGTAATAATCTGCATTGGTGTAGCGCCCATGGAACGCGATGCTTCAATAAGACCGCTTGGTATCTCTAATAAGGTATTTTCAACCATACGGGCAATAAACGGTGCTGCACCAATAGTTAAAGGAACAATCGCGGCTTGCATACCAATTGATGTCCCCACTAACAATTTAGTGAATGGAATAATCCATACCAGTAAAATAATAAATGGAATAGAACGGAAAATATTAACTACCGCAGAAACAATCCGGTAAATACTGGTATTTTCCATCACTTGCCCAGGACGAGTGATATAAAGCAGAATACCGATCGGTAATCCCAACACAAATCCTAAAATACCCGAAACAAAGGTCATAATGATCGTGTCGATGGTTCCGCTAATTAATAGTGCAATCATTTTCTCAGACATAACCTAGGACCTCTACTTTGACATGATGCTCGGTTAAAAAATCAATGGTTGATTCAATACCATCATTTACGCCGTGTATTTCAGCTAACATTACGCCAAATTTCACACCGCCGGCATAATCAATCTGCGAGCTTAATATATTGATATCGATATCAAATTTACGTACTACCATTGAAATTAATGGTGCATCAACCGACTGACCGGTAAATTCGAGTTTTAATAATGGTGACAAATTCGGTCCAGAAACTGGCTGTAAACGTTCTTTGTAATCCTCAGGAATATCAACAACCAACGTTGATTTAATAAAATCCTGAGCAATAGGCGTTTTAGGGTGAGAAAATACGGCACTCACACTATCTTGCTCGATTAATTTACCGTCACTTATCACAGCGACTTGATCACAGATACGTTTTACAACGTCCATTTCGTGCGTAATAAGAAGGATCGTTAAGCCTAAACGCCGATTTATATCTTTTAATAACTCTAAAATTGAGCGTGTCGTTGCGGGGTCTAATGCACTTGTCGCTTCATCACATAATAAAACTTGTGGAGAATTAGCGAGGGCGCGAGCGATAGCGACACGCTGTTTTTGTCCACCGGATAAATTGGTGGGATAAGCATCTTTCTTATCTGATAAACCTACCAATTCCAATAATTCTAAAACACGTTTTTTAATATCTTCTTTGGGCATATTATCTAACTCAAGCGGTAATGCCACGTTACCAAATACGTTACGCGAAGATAATAAGTTAAAGTGCTGGAAAATCATCCCAATACTGCGGCGTGCACGAGTCAGTGCTTTCTCTGAAAGTGACGTTAAATTTTGACCGCCAACAATAACTTCACCAGAAGTCGGGCGTTCAAGCATATTAACACAGCGAATCAGAGTGCTTTTTCCCGCACCAGAGGTACCAATAACCCCATAAACTTGCCCGGCAGGTACATGTAGGCTGATATCAGTCAGCGCCTGTATGCTGCGGCTTCCTTGTTGGAAGACTTTATTAATGTTAGATAATTTTATCATTTATTTCTTCTAAATATAAAAGCTATGGGTTAGAAACAATCACTCTATAATTGTGGATGTTAAGGCGTCTAGACGTCCAAGTCAATAAAGATTGTTTCTTTTATTTGATTCTCATTTATTTTCATTTCATGAGATACTAGTTTGAATTTAATTTTTAGGAGTATTCAGGTGAACCAAGGTATCCCCGCTATTTTCTTAGACAGAGACGGCACTATTAATATAGATCACGGATTTGTTCATGAAATCGATAAGTTTGAATTTATCGATGGCGCTATAGAGGCAATGATTGAACTGAAAAAAATGGGCTACGCACTAGTGATTGTGACTAATCAATCAGGTATTGGAAGAGGCATCTATTCAGAAGATCAGTTCCTCCATCTATCAGAATGGATGGATTGGTCATTAGCAGACCGTGGTATCGATTTAGATGGCCTTTATTATTGTCCTCATCATCCTGAAGCAGAAATAGAAGAATACCGTATTGAATGTGATTGCCGTAAACCAAAAGCTGGTATGTTAATAGAAGCACAAGCGCATTTAGCTATAGATATGTCTTCTTCTATTATGGTCGGTGATAAATTAGCAGATATTCAAGCGGGTCAAGCAGCTAAAGTGGGGATGAATATATTAGTTCGCAGCGGACAAGCGGTTACCTCAGAGGCTGAAGCTCAAGCGGATATAGTGATTGATAGCATTGCGAAGCTACCTGAGATACTTAAAAACCTCAAAAAATAATCATTTTGAGCGTAAAAGCAGCGAACGGTAAATTATTTCAAAAAAACACTTGTGTAATTTTCTCAGCTCCCTATAATCCGCTCCGTTGTCACGACAAACCGGCCGAACGGTTGAGTTTGAAAGTTCCAAAGCGCGATAAGCGCCTTGAAAAACAGCGGGATGATTGAGGTGATGGTCGAAGTAGTTCGGAAAGAAAGTTGAAAATAAATGCTTGACTTCCTGAATGAAAAGAGTAATATACGCCACCTCGCAACAAGAACCTTAACGAGTTACCTTAAGCCTTGTTGCAACGCTCTTTAACAATTTATCAGACAATCTGTGTGGGCACTCACAAGACACTATCGAAATAAAAATATTTTTGATTTTAAGTCTTAAAGAGTGACTAACACGTTAATTCATATATGAATAAATGAAGTCAGTTTAATTCTTTGAGCATCAAACTTTAATTGAAGAGTTTGATCATGGCTCAGATTGAACGCTGGCGGCAGGCCTAACACATGCAAGTCGAGCGGTAACAGGAAGAAGCTTGCTTCTTTGCTGACGAGCGGCGGACGGGTGAGTAATGTATGGGGATCTGCCTGACAGAGGGGGATAACTACTGGAAACGGTAGCTAATACCGCATAATCTCTAAGGAGCAAAGCAGGGGACCTTCGGGCCTTGCGCTGTCGGATGAACCCATATGGGATTAGCTAGTAGGTGAGGTAATGGCTCACCTAGGCGACGATCTCTAGCTGGTCTGAGAGGATGATCAGCCACACTGGGACTGAGACACGGCCCAGACTCCTACGGGAGGCAGCAGTGGGGAATATTGCACAATGGGCGCAAGCCTGATGCAGCCATGCCGCGTGTATGAAGAAGGCCTTAGGGTTGTAAAGTACTTTCAGTCGGGAGGAAGGCGTTGATATTAATACTATCAGCGATTGACGTTACCGACAGAAGAAGCACCGGCTAACTCCGTGCCAGCAGCCGCGGTAATACGGGGGGTGCAAGCGTTAATCGGAATTACTGGGCGTAAAGCGCACGCAGGCGGTTGATTAAGTTAGATGTGAAATCCCCGGGCTTAACCTGGGAATGGCATCTAAAACTGGTCAGCTAGAGTCTTGTAGAGGGGGGTAGAATTCCATGTGTAGCGGTGAAATGCGTAGAGATGTGGAGGAATACCGGTGGCGAAGGCGGCCCCCTGGACAAAGACTGACGCTCAGGTGCGAAAGCGTGGGGAGCAAACAGGATTAGATACCCTGGTAGTCCACGCTGTAAACGATGTCGATTTGGAGGTTGTTCCCTTGAGGAGTGGCTTCCGGAGCTAACGCGTTAAATCGACCGCCTGGGGAGTACGGCCGCAAGGTTAAAACTCAAATGAATTGACGGGGGCCCGCACAAGCGGTGGAGCATGTGGTTTAATTCGATGCAACGCGAAGAACCTTACCTACTCTTGACATCCAGAGAATTTAGCAGAGATGCTTTAGTGCCTTCGGGAACTCTGAGACAGGTGCTGCATGGCTGTCGTCAGCTCGTGTTGTGAAATGTTGGGTTAAGTCCCGCAACGAGCGCAACCCTTATCCTTTGTTGCCAGCACGTAATGGTGGGAACTCAAGGGAGACTGCCGGTGATAAACCGGAGGAAGGTGGGGATGACGTCAAGTCATCATGGCCCTTACGAGTAGGGCTACACACGTGCTACAATGGCGCATACAAAGAGAAGCGAACTCGCGAGAGCCAGCGGAACTCATAAAGTGCGTCGTAGTCCGGATTGGAGTCTGCAACTCGACTCCATGAAGTCGGAATCGCTAGTAATCGTAGATCAGAATGCTACGGTGAATACGTTCCCGGGCCTTGTACACACCGCCCGTCACACCATGGGAGTGGGTTGCAAAAGAAGTAGGTAGCTTAACCTTCGGGGGGGCGCTTACCACTTTGTGATTCATGACTGGGGTGAAGTCGTAACAAGGTAACCGTAGGGGAACCTGCGGTTGGATCACCTCCTTACCTAAATTCGAAGTTGAATGTGAAGTGCTCACACAGATTGTCTGATAGAAAGTAGAGCAAATGGTATCAATAGGCTTGTAGCTCAGGTGGTTAGAGCGCACCCCTGATAAGGGTGAGGTCGGTGGTTCAAGTCCACTCAGGCCTACCAAAATCGAATAATGCGGTGTTGAGTTCGTTGGTTTACATTGTAAACACAATGAGGATTCGCTGACAGAGTTCGATTTAGCTTTTTATAACGATTAATAACCGTTATTAGATACTGTTATACTTGTTATGGGGCTATAGCTCAGCTGGGAGAGCGCCTGCCTTGCACGCAGGAGGTCAGCGGTTCGATCCCGCTTAGCTCCACCATAACAATTGCTCGTTAAATAATGATTAAGCTGACTTATTGAGTCGGCTTAACAATTATGCTCTTTAATAATCTGGAACAAGCTGAAAATTGAAAACAACGGTATTCTTTGTCGAAAGAATACCAGAGTCTCTCAAAATACTCCAATTTGTAGATGTTCTCTGCAATGTCGAGTTGACGAGCGAAATGAGTTCAAGGCAGCCCGCGCACAGCAAGCGCAGCGTACTTAAGGTACGTGAGCATTGCGCGCACGGACTAACAAAGAAATCATGATGCACAGTCACTCGTATTCAGAAACACCTTCGGGTTGTGAGGTTAAGCGAATAAGCGTACACGGTGGATGCCTAGGCAGTCAGAGGCGATGAAGGACGTGCTAATCTGCGAAAAGCGTCGGTGAGCTGATATGAAGCGTTATTAGCCGACGATGTCCGAATGGGGAAACCCGGTGCACTTTGGTGCATCATCATTTAGTGAATACATAGCTAAATGAAGCGAACCGAGGGAACTGAAACATCTCAGTACCTCGAGGAAAAGAAATCAACCGAGATTCCCCTAGTAGCGGCGAGCGAACGGGGAGCAGCCCAGAACCAACATCAACGCTAGCATTAAGAGAACAGTCTGGAAAGTCTGGCAGTAAAGGGTGATAGCCCCGTATCTGAAAATGTTAGTGTTGTGAGTTCGACGAGTAGGGCGGGACACGTGTTATCCTGTCTGAATATGGGGGGACCATCCTCCAAGGCTAAATACTCCTGACTGACCGATAGTGAACCAGTACCGTGAGGGAAAGGCGAAAAGAACCCCGGCGAGGGGAGTGAAATAGAACCTGAAACCGTGTACGTACAAGCAGTGGGAGCCTTGATTTATCAGGGTGACTGCGTACCTTTTGTATAATGGGTCAGCGACTTATATTCTGTAGCAAGGTTAACCGAATAGGGGAGCCGTAGGGAAACCGAGTCTTAACTGGGCGAATGAGTTGCAGGGTATAGACCCGAAACCCGGTGATCTAGCCATGGGCAGGTTGAAGGTTGGGTAACACTAACTGGAGGACCGAACCGACTAATGTTGAAAAATTAGCGGATGACTTGTGGCTGGGGGTGAAAGGCCAATCAAACCGGGAGATAGCTGGTTCTCCCCGAAAGCTATTTAGGTAGCGCCTCGTGAATTCATCTTCGGGGGTAGAGCACTGTTTCGACTAGGGGGTCATCCCGACTTACCAACTCGATGCAAACTACGAATACCGAAGAATGTTATCACGGGAGACACACGGCGGGTGCTAACGTTCGTCGTGAAGAGGGAAACAACCCAGACCGCCAGCTAAGGTCCCAAAGTCATAGTTAAGTGGGAAACGAAGTGGAAAGGCTCAGACAGCCAGGATGTTGGCTTAGAAGCAGCCATCATTTAAAGAAAGCGTAATAGCTCACTGGTCGAGTCGGTCTGCGCGGAAGATGTAACGGGGCTAAACTATGCACCGAAGCTGCGGCAGCGATATTTAAATATTGTTGGGTAGGGGAGCGTTCTGTAAGCCTGCGAAGGTGTGCTGTGAGGCATGCTGGAGGTATCAGAAGTGCGAATGCTGACATAAGTAACGATAATGCGGGTGAAAAACCCGCACGCCGGAAGACCAAGGGTTCCTGTCCAACGTTAATCGGGGCAGGGTGAGTCGACCCCTAAGGCGAGGCTGAAAAGCGTAGTCGATGGGCAACGGGTTAATATTCCCGTACTGGTGATAATTGCGATGGGGGGACGGAGAAGGCTAAGTTAGCTGGGCGACGGTTGTCCCGGTTTAAGGATGTAGGTGGGTGAATTAGGCAAATCCGGTTCACTATACACTGAGGTCTGATGACGAGTCACTACGGTGATGAAGTAACTGATGCCATGCTTCCAGGAAAAGCCTCTAAGCTCTAGATTATCATTAATCGTACCCCAAACCGACACAGGTGGTCAGGTAGAGAATACTAAGGCGCTTGAGAGAACTCGGGTGAAGGAACTAGGCAAAATGGTGCCGTAACTTCGGGAGAAGGCACGCTGGCGCTAGGTGAAGTGATTTACTCACGGAGCTGAAGCCAGTCGCAGATACCAGCTGGCTGCAACTGTTTATTAAAAACACAGCACTGTGCAAACACGAAAGTGGACGTATACGGTGTGACGCCTGCCCGGTGCTGGAAGGTTAATTGATGGGGTTAGCGTAAGCGAAGCTCTTGATCGAAGCCCCAGTAAACGGCGGCCGTAACTATAACGGTCCTAAGGTAGCGAAATTCCTTGTCGGGTAAGTTCCGACCTGCACGAATGGCGTAATGATGGCCAGGCTGTCTCCACCCGAGACTCAGTGAAATTGAACTCGCTGTGAAGATGCAGTGTACCCGCGGCAAGACGGAAAGACCCCGTGAACCTTTACTATAGCTTGACACTGAACATTGAGCCTTGATGTGTAGGATAGGTGGGAGGCTTTGAAGTGTGGACGCCAGTCTGCATGGAGCCAACCTTGAAATACCACCCTTTAATGTTTGATGTTCTAACGTAGACCCATTATCTGGGTTGCGGACAGTGTCTGGTGGGTAGTTTGACTGGGGCGGTCTCCTCCCAAAGAGTAACGGAGGAGCACGAAGGTTAGCTAATCACGGTCGGACATCGTGAGGTTAGTGCAATGGCATAAGCTAGCTTGACTGCGAGAGTGACGGCTCGAGCAGGTACGAAAGTAGGTCATAGTGATCCGGTGGTTCTGAATGGAAGGGCCATCGCTCAACGGATAAAAGGTACTCCGGGGATAACAGGCTGATACCGCCCAAGAGTTCATATCGACGGCGGTGTTTGGCACCTCGATGTCGGCTCATCACATCCTGGGGCTGAAGTAGGTCCCAAGGGTACGGCTGTTCGCCGTTTAAAGTGGTACGCGAGCTGGGTTTAGAACGTCGTGAGACAGTTCGGTCCCTATCTGCCGTGGGCGTTGGAAGATTGAAAGGGGCTGCTCCTAGTACGAGAGGACCGGAGTGGACGCACCACTGGTGTTCGGGTTGTCATGCCAATGGCATTGCCCGGTAGCTAAGTGCGGAAGAGATAACCGCTGAAAGCATCTAAGCGGGAAACTTGCCTTGAGATGAGTCTTCCCTGACTCCTTGAGAGTCCTGAAGGAACGTTTAAGACTAAGACGTTGATAGGCTGGGTGTGTAAGCGGTGCGAGCCGTTGAGCTAACCAGTACTAATGAACCGAGAGGCTTAACCTTACAACACCGAAGGTGTTTTAGAGAGACACTGAATGATTTAGTGATTTATTTTAGTGAATAACGAAATAATGAGATAAATCAGAAAAGAATATTGTTTAAAACGACAGCTTGTTCAAGATTAACGTTAATGTGATGAATGCCGAAAGGTGACATCATGTTGACAGACAGAATATGTCTGGCGGCGATAGCGCGGTGGTCCCACCTGACCCCATGCCGAACTCAGAAGTGAAACGCCGTAGCGCCGATGGTAGTGTGGGGTCTCCCCATGTGAGAGTAGGGAACTGCCAGACTTTAATTAAAGACTTATTGCAGTGATGCGATAAGCAGCCGAAAGGTAAGCATTTGTGGAGCGGTAGTTCAGTTGGTTAGAATACCTGCCTGTCACGCAGGGGGTCGCGGGTTCGAGTCCCGTCCGTTCCGCCACTTATTAAGCCCCAAGAGAATATTCTCTTGGGGCTTTTTTGTTATAAATATTATTTTAAATGATTATATTATCTAGTTATAAAAATATCTAATATGGATAGTAAATAGACCTCTTTCTTATTTATGTTTTTTATCAATTATTCGCACTCAAATTTTGTTAGGATATAGCCATGCTCATAGAGCAATATATAGGAAAAAAATAATGGCTAAGAAAACTTACTCAATGAGATATGTGGCAGGGGAGCCTGTACAACGGATCCAACCTATGTCTGAACATATGTTGGGTGAGTCACTGCCTGTTGGTTTGCCATTATTTGCTGGAGGCGAATATCTGAATGTACTTATTTGGAATATCTATAAACAGCAGCGGCCTAACTGGCAGAAAGTTCTTCATGAACTAGTGGCAGAAAAAAAATTAATTTTGTTACAGGAAGCACAAATGTCTCCTGAGTTAATTTCTTTCACTGCACGAGCTCAGTTAATTGCCGATCAAGTTCCAGCGTTACCTTTTTCGCCCCATCCTGCGGGTGTTATGACGTTAGCAACTTCACATCCTATTTATTGTTGTCCTCTTCGTGAAAAAGAGCCATTATTGAGATTAGCTAAATCTGCATTGATTACGGTTTATCCACTGCCTAATGGACAGCATTTAATGGTGGTTAATGTTCACGCTGTTAATTTTAGTTTTGGTGTTGATGTTTATACTCGGCAATTAAATAAGCTCGGTGTTCATATAGAAAAACATCGAGGACCAGTTATTTTAGGTGGAGATTTTAATGCATGGAGTCGCCAACGAATTAATGCACTAAAACGATTTATTCGAAGTGTAGGGTTAAAAGAAGTAACTTACTTAGATGATCAGAGAACTTTAGCTTTTGGTAGGCCACTTGATTATGTTTTTTATCGTGGTTTACAGGTTGAAAAATCTAATATAATAAAAACAAATGCTTCGGATCATAATCCAATAGAGATTAAATTTAGATTACCTAAAATTAATTAATATATATTAATTTAAAGGTATTATTTTTATAAAAATAATACCTTTACGATATTTAAAATAATAATAAAATAATTTGCAGTTTCACTATTTCATTCTATAGTTATCAATACTTATATACATTGCTATTTAATGAGGCTATATGGAACCTTTACATATTGTAATTATTGGCGGTGGTACCGGCGGGACAATACTAGCTAATATTTTAGCTAGAAAACTAAATAGTAAAATATCCAAGAAGAAAATATTAATAACATTAATTACTGATAATCCCACGCATTATTATAAACCCGCATTTATGTATGTTGCATTTAATTTGTTTTTCAAAGATGAATTGTCTCGTCCACAATGTTCTTTATTAAGACCAGAAATAAATTTAGTTATTGATAAGGCTTGTTCTTTCGATTTTAAAAATAAAAAAATATTATCTGAATCTAATAAAATTTATAATTATGATTATCTGGTTTTTGCTACAGGATGTGTTCCTCGTCCTGATAAAATTGAGGGTCTTCAGGATACGGGAGATCATTTTTATTCTTATCAAGCAGCAAGAAAACTAGCAGATAAAATATCTAAGATAGAAAAAGGACGAATCTTTATTACGGTATCTTTTCCTAAAACCCCAAATGTACCACACCAATGTGGTATTGCTCCTATAGAAACTACTTTAATGCTTGATGAATTTTTACGTAAGCGCAGAGTTAGAGATAAAATTGAAATAATTTATACTTATCCTACAACCTCACAATTATTACGTAATTGCTTGTTTATGCAACAACCTGTATGTGAGGTTATTCCTGAAATATTTAAATTAAAAAATATACAATTTCAGCGAGGTTTTACTTTAGATAAAGTTGATCCGGATAAAAAGATTGCTTTTTCCTCAGAAGGAAAACAGCAATCCTTCGATATATTAATTAGCACTCCTCCGATAACGGCTGTAGAAGCTGTTATTAATACAAATTTAAGTGAATATAAGAATGGTGAAGGCTGGCTTCCAACAGATCATGAAACATTGCAGGTTTATGGGCTTGATAATGTTTATGTTCTTGGTGATACGGTCGATCTACCGATTAGTAAAGCTGGAGGAAGCTGCCATAATCAGGCTGGCGTAGTTGCTGATAATATTTATGGCCAAATAGTTTATGGTTATCCAAGTGCAATTTATGATGGCAGAGTACAGGCTATTGCCCAAATGGGACTTAATGCAGGAATGCCATTACAGTATGATTATAAGCATGATGTTATACCAACACCTGCAACAAAACTGGGCGGGATGTTCCGTAATGGTTTTAATCGTGGATTATATTGGGCAACAGTTCGCGGTCTAATGTAAAAGGCTAATATAATGATAGATAAGATAGTCGATCAAAATATTGATACTCAATTATCAGAAGGTATTTCTCATTTTTTAGAAAAAATAACACCATTATTAAAATTAAATAGATTAGATAATATAGTAGATATTTTATCTCTATTATCTGATCTCGTGGATATTATTGATAATAGTACTATAGAAAAAATGTCAAATAGTTTTGAGGATATATTGGTTCCTGTATGGGAAGTAATTAGTGCCTTTAATATGTCTAAAATGGAATTTTCACATATAGACAAAAAATATAATCTAAGAACAGTTTTTTCTTTATTAAAAGATCCTGATACCTTAAAAGGTATTTCTATTATATTAAGAACACTACAAATAATGGCACAGAGAGCACAAGCAATTTCTGAATGATAAATTATATTAACTTGGAGTTATTATGTCAAAAAGCAATAGTCTTTCTTTTAATACTCGAATTATTCATCACAATTATTCACCAGATAGTCACCTTGGGTCATTGATTCCACCATTATATCAATCATCAACATTTACCTTTTCGACAGTTGAAAAAGCTGGCGAATGTTTTAATGGCAAAGAGCAGGGGTATGTTTATACTCGAATAAACAATCCTACATTATCTTTGCTAGAAAGCCGAGTAGCTAATTTAGAGAATGCTGAGGCTGGTATTGTATTTTCATCTGGCATGGGAGCAATAACATCCGTATGTTGGTCTTTATTAAATCCAGGAGATGAGCTGTTAGTTGATATGACAACTTATGGTTGTACTTATTCTTTCTTTCATCATGGATTAGAGCGATTTGGTGTAAAAATACGACATGTAGATTTTAATAATATTGAATTATTTTCATTAGCAATTAACCATAATACCAAAATGATATTCTGTGAATCGCCAGCTAATCCCAATATGAAGTTAGTCGATATTCAAGCTATAAGTCAGATAGCAAAACAATATAATACCTTAGTCGTGGTCGATAATACTTATTGTACACCTTATATTCAGAAGCCAATTAATTTTGGTGCAGATATTGTTATTCATTCTTTAACTAAGTATATGAGTGGTCATGGTGATGTTATAGCTGGTGCAGTGGCTACATCAAATGAGCTAGCTGAAAAAATACGTTTCAGTGGATTAAAGGATATGACAGGTGCATGTTTATCTCCAAATGATGCATTCTTAATATTAAGAGGAATGAAAACCCTGCCAATTCGTATGGATAGAATTGTTTTTAATGCTCAGAAGGTGGCTGATTATTTAAATCAACAGCCAAAAGTAACGCAGTTATTATATCCGGGCTTAGTCTCATTTCCTCAATATGAATTAGCTTCTCGGCAAATGGAACTTTCTGGCGGTATGATTGCATTTGAAATTGTTGGTGGATTAGAAGGTGGAAAACAATTATTGAATCGATTACAGTTATTCTCGCGTGCGGTGAGTTTAGGAGATTGTGAATCATTAGCCCAGCATCCGGCAAGTATGACCCATTCAACATATACTCCAGAAGAAAGATTACATCATGGGATAAGTGATGGATTAATTCGTTTATCGATAGGCTTAGAATCAGCTGATGATTTGATCGCTGATTTGGAGCAGGCATTTAATTTTTAAATTGTATTTTTCATAGTGATGGAGTGGCTAATAAAAAATGTATTAATAGGATGTTCTTATTTTAATTTGTTTTTTACTGATTTTTTATTTTTGTGTTATTCAATTTTAACTCATTTTTAACTGAAATAAAATTTATTATTTAAAATAAATCGCATTAAGAAACGTAGTATTAACTGAACTCAATGAATTAAATTAATTTGATTAATCTAATTGCGATTTTTTTAAATTAATTTAATTAAATTTGAATTTCCCCTTGTGTATTTAATTAATCGTCCTAATATTATTGTTAGTATGCTTTTTTATGAGGTTATTAATTATCAATGTGATTTATTTTTTTTCTAGGTATATTCTTGAATTTATTTATTCATAGAGTAAAAGTAATCTTATAAAGACTACTTTAATTAATATCTAAGCGAATAATCGATTAAGCTTGTTTCAATTTGGCATATTACAAGAGGTTTAACATGAATAAAAAATCAGTTGCTCCCGCTTATGATGGGTTAGATGATGTTTATGCATCAGTTGATTTATCATCTTCATTGCCAAAATCAAAATTCCCACTTAAAGAAAAAGATCCTCGCAATGTGTTTAGTGCCGTTCGTGATGAACTTATGTTGGATGGTAACTCGCGCCAAAATTTAGCCACATTCTGCCAAACGTGGGTCGATGATGAAATCCGTGAGTTAATGGATCTATCAATTGATAAGAATATGATTGATAAAGACGAATATCCACAAACCGCAGAAATAGAATCTCGCTGCGTTAAAATGCTAGCGGATTTATGGAATTCACCAACTCCAGATACAACCTTAGGCTGTTCAACTATAGGATCATCTGAAGCAGCGATGCTGGGTGGGCTAGCATTAAAATGGCAATGGAGAAAAAAACAAGCAGCAGCAGGGAAATCAACAGATAAGCCAAATTTAATCTGCGGACCGGTACAAATTTGCTGGCATAAGTTTGCACGTTATTTTGATGTGGAATTGAGAGAAATTCCGCTTGAAGGGGATCGGCTGATCATGAGCCCAGAAGAAGTCCTTAAGCGTGTGGATGAAAATACTATCGGTGTAGTCCCAACAATGGGGGTTACTTTCACTTGCCAATATGAGCCTGTAAAAGCAGTTCATGATGCCTTAGATAAGTTACAGAAAGAAACCGGTCTAGATATTCCTATCCATGTTGATGGGGCTAGTGGCGGATTTTTGGCACCATTCTGTGCGCCGGATATTGAATGGGATTTCCGTTTACCTCGAGTAAAATCAATTAATGCTTCAGGGCATAAATTTGGGTTGGCACCTCTTGGTGCAGGTTGGGTTGTATGGCGGGAAGCCTCTGATTTACCAGAAGAATTAATATTTAATGTCAATTATCTTGGCGGTAATATGCCAACGTTTGCATTAAACTTCTCTCGTCCCGGTGGACAAATCATTGCTCAATATTATAACTTTTTACGTTTAGGCCGTGAAGGTTATGCGAAGATCCATAATGCTTGTTATGCGACAGCACAATATCTTGCCGCTGAAATTGAAAAATTAGGGCCTTTCGAGATTATTTTTGATGGTGATAGCCAAAAAGGTATCCCTGCATTAGCGTGGAAATTAAAACAAGATGCTGCTATTGGGGGTTATACCTTGTATGACTTAGCCGATAAATTGCGTAGCCGTGGATGGCAGGTTCCTGCGTATTCAATGCCTGCTCATCGCGAAGATTTAGTCATTCAGCGTATTCTTGTTCGTCATGGAGTGAGCTATGACTTAGGCAGCCTGCTAATTGAAGATATTAAACGTTCACTGGCTTATTTTGAAAAACATCCGGTCAGTAATCCATTATCTGCCGAAGAAGCCGGTGGCTTCAATCACGGATAATAGTGATATTGGTAATTTTTTAGTGATATAAATTAAAGGGAGCTTGGCTATAAATTGGTGAAGTTCCCTTATTATCGGAATAATTATATTTAATTATTTATGTTCACTACTTAAATTATTATCGCTATTTTAAGATCATATTATTTTCATTTGTAGAACAGAGGATAATTATTATTCTCTGTTCTAACTGAATGGCGGTAGATGTGTATCGTTGAGTTTTTCAGGAGAATGGTTATGGCTAATATAAAAAGTAGCTCCGTTCCAAAACAATTATCTTTATTAGGATTTTTTGCAATAACCGCGTCGATGGTTATGGCAGTTTATGAATATCCAACTTTTGCAACTTCAGGTTTTAGCTTAGTTTTTTTCTTATTTCTAGGCGGATTATTATGGTTTATTCCAGTCGGTTTATGTGCGGCTGAAATGGCTACCGTGGAAGGTTGGGAAGAAGGCGGTGTTTTTACTTGGGTTTCAAATACACTGGGCGAAAAATGGGGTTTTGCCGCTATCTCATTTGGATATTTACAGATAGCCATTGGTTTTATTCCAATGCTTTATTTTGTCCTCGGCGCATTGTCTTATATTTTAAATTGGCCAGCATTAAATCAAGACCCAATAACTAAAACTATTGCGGGTTTAGTTATTTTATGGGTTTTGGCTATTACTCAATTTAGTGGCACCAAATATACGGCTCGAATTGCTAAGATTGGCTTCTTTGCAGGTATTTTATTACCCGCTATTATTTTAGTTATATTAGCGATTAATTATCTTTCTAGTGGTGCTCCACTTGCCATTGAAATGAACGCCTCAACTTTTTTCCCTGATTTTACTCAGATAGGCACTTTAGTGGTATTTGTTGCATTTATTCTGAGCTATATGGGGGTTGAAGCATCAGCTACTCACGTTAATGAGATGAAAAATCCTGGTCGTGATTATCCGTTGGCCATGTTGATGTTAATGATTGCCGCGATATGTTTGAGTTCTATTGGGGGGTTGTCAGTTGCATCGGTGATCCCTCATGCTGAAATTAATCTCTCTGCTGGGGTTGTTCAAACCTTTGAGGTATTAATCGCTCATTATGGCGCAGGGTTTGAATGGGCTGTGCGAATTATCGCGGCATTATTGTTGCTGGGCGTATTAGCTGAAATCGCTTCTTGGATTGTGGGGCCTTCTCGCGGAATGTATGTTACCGCGCAAAAAGGTATTTTGCCGCAACGTTTAGCTAAAGTGAATAAAAATGGTGTACCTGTTGCGCTGGTTATTTCTCAATTGATTATTACTACTGTTGCTCTGATTATCCTAACAAATACTGGCGGTGGGAATAACATGTCTTTCTTGATTGCCTTGTCTTTGACTGTGGTGATCTATTTATGCAGTTATTTCATGTTATTTCTCGGATATATTCATTTAGTGCGTAAACAGCCAGAGAAAAACCGCGCTTTTAATGTACCTGGCGGTAATGGGGTTAAGATTTTAATAGCGTCAATTGGATTTATTGTATCGGTATTAGCGTTTGTGGTTTCTTTCTTTCCACCAAGTTCATTACCTGGAAGCGAAGGTAACGAAACCTATGTGATCTCTTTGGTAATCAGTTTTCTTATTGTATTAGCCATCCCTTTTATTATTTACGGGCTACACAATAAAAAAGGTAAAACAACCAATGTGACTTTGGTACCCATTCAGTCACATAACGCGCCGAAAGGACATTTTTTTATTCATCCTCGTGCACGTTCAATGCATCATTTTATCGTTAATGATAAGTCTACAGGCGAAAAGAAATAGCGTTAAATTAAGCTAGATCCTGATGATAAAAAAGCCATTCACTGAAATCAGTTGAATGGCTTTTTTGTTAACTCAATATAATAATATCGGTCGATATTGATTTTTTTACTGGCTTATTTTTTACTGGTTTGTTTTTTAACGAAGATAAAATAAGTTAATGATAATATGATAACCCAGGCAATACCTACAATCAGAGCGACTCGGGTATTTTCAAAAAAGCCGAGCAGGGCAATGACAAAAATCATGAAGGCGATGGTCAGTAGTGGACCTACCGGCCAGAAAGGCACTGGGAATTTGAGCTTTTTCACTTCTTCTTGGCTCATTTTGCGGCGCATTGCAACTTGAGAAAGTAAGATCATTAACCAAACCCAGACGGTGGCAAAAGTCGCAATAGACGCGATAATAACAAAAATACGGTCAGGGATAAGGTAGTTAAGATAAACCCCGATTAACATCACGACTGACATTACCAGTACGGTAACCCATGGCACACCATTACGGCTTAGTTTGGTGAATGCTTTCGGTGCTTGTCCTTCATTAGCCATCCCGTACATCATTCTTCCGGCACCGAAAATATCGCTGTTAATCGCGGAAATAGCCGCGGTGATAACGACAATATTTAAGATATTTGCGGCTGAACTAATATTTAGGCTGGAAAAAATTTGCACAAACGGGCTGCCAGATAAGCCAATTTGATTCCATGGATAGATGCACATCAGAACAAAAAGGGTTAATCCATAGAATAATAAGATACGAATAGGTACAGCATTGATAGCTTTCGGGATGGTTTTTTCAGGATCTTTAGCTTCACTGGCAGTAATACCGATAACTTCAATTCCACCAAAAGCAAACATGACAATGGCGAGCGAGGCTATAACCCCTGTAACCCCATTAGGCATAAATCCACCGTATTCCCAGAGATTACTTATCCCTGTTGAATGCGCGGTTTCTTGGCCAAAACCATAAAACATCAAGAATGCGCCACCGACAATCATTGCGATAATAGCACTTACTTTGATGATAGATAGCCAGAATTCCATTTCGCCAAAAATTTTAACGTGGCATAAATTTAGAGCGCCAATAATTAAAACAACGCTTAATACCCAAATCCACGGTTCAACATGGGGGAACCAGAATCCCATATAGGCACCGAAGGCCGTAATATCGGCGAGACATACCACCAGCATTTCAAAAACATAATTCCAGCCGGTTAAGAAGCCGGCTAATGGCCCCATATAATGGCTAGCGTAATGGGCAAATGATCCCGGCACAGGATGATGGACTGCCATTTCTCCCAATGCGCGCATGACCATAAATACTGCGGCACCACCAATCATATAAGCTATCAGTACCGCAGGGCCGGCAGCCTGAATTGCCGATGCTGAACCATAAAATAATCCGGTACCAATCGCTGAACCTAACGCCATAAAGCGAATATGTCGGACACTCAACCCCTTTCTGAGCTGATTTTGATTACTACTTTGCATATCATTTCCCATCTCTGTCATGATGTACCGGATATTGTCCCGGTTTATTTAAGAACATAGGAACAGTCCTATGTACGCAAGATGCTTACATTATCATAAAGTTGAGGAATCACGGGATAGATATCTACAAATTCTATGTCATTCTTTAAAGCGGCAGATATCTCTATCAGCTAACGATATTATTATTAGTACTAATTAGTTGATTGAATACCCGTTATCTCATCTTTCTGTATTTGGTCTACTTTGAGTATATAATGCTGGCTGAACTTAATGCCGTAGAGAAGGTTATGCAATATCCAATTAATGAAATTTTTCAAACGTTACAAGGTGAAGGAGTTTTTACTGGCGTCCCCGCAATATTTGTCCGTTTACAAGGTTGCCCGGTGGGTTGCAGCTGGTGTGATACCAAACATACTTGGCAGCAAGAGCCACAGAAACAGCGCTCTTTGGGGGATATCTTAATCAAGCAGGTTGAAAACGATGAATGGGCTTTTGCTTCGGTCGATGAAATTATTCAACGTTTTGAGCAACAGAATTACACTGCCCGTCATATTGCCATTACCGGTGGTGAACCTTGTATTTATGATTTACGGATATTGACCCAAGGGCTTGAAGCTCGCGGATATCGCTGCCAAATAGAGACTAGTGGAACCTATCCTATTCAGTGTTCAGAGAATACTTGGGTTACAGTTTCGCCAAAAGTCGGTATGAAAGGTGGATTAAAGGTATTAAAAGAGGCGATTGACCGCGCTAATGAGATAAAGCATCCGGTAGCAAGAGAGAAAGATATTGAGGCTTTAGATAACTTACTGTTATTAAGAGATAATATCAGTGATTTGACCGTTTCATTACAACCGATTAGCCAGAAGTTATCCGCCACTAAATTATGTATTGAAACCTGTATTGCGCGTAATTGGCGTTTATCCGTTCAGACACATAAATATTTAAATATTGCTTAACGGCTGAGTTATTTATTATTGTTATTGTAGAAATTATTGTTGTTGTAGAAATTATTGTTGTTGTAGAAATTATGGTATCAACATCGATAAAGCGAGTGCATTAATTATTGGCGCTAATTATCGCAATGTAATTAGCGCTATTGCTTCATAAAGATTGAATTACGCGGCATCTCCACGATAGATACAACCCGCATTACAGGTTTCTTGTACCATGACGGCGCTAAGTAATGGCAACAAAGGTTTAGTTTTATGCCAAATCCACTGAGCTAATACTTCACTGGTTGGATTTTCTAATCCTTCTATCTCATTGAGATAATGATGATCTAGCTGTTGCCAAATCGGCTTAAAGATCCTTTTTACATCGCTAAAATCCACAAGCCATCCACTTTTGCTATCGACTTCCCCAGTTAATTCAAGGCGTACCATGAAAGAATGTCCATGTAGGCGCCCGCATTTGTGATCTTCAGGGACATGAGGAAGACGGTGAGCAGCCTCAAAATGAAAATCTTTAAATATTGTCGTACTCATTATCGTCTCCTTTGACATAGCTTAGCGGTGTATTCTACTTCAATTGCGGTTGTTTTCGCTATTTATTAATAAATTCTAATTAACCAGTTTTGCTGGTATCACTAATCAATCATTTTGTTTAGTTCGTTTAGTTATGAGTTATGGCTATCGTTTCTTATCCCTGTAGTTTGCGGTGTTATAACCTACTGTGCAGCTATCTAAATATCGACATCGTTTACTTATGTAAGCTCCGCGTTAAGTTTTGTTGGGGTATAAAGATGGAATACATCATTTTGAGGTTATCAGGACAATGACAACGAAACAGCCGCCTACAGCTATATTACCTTTATCTTCAGAGCAATTAAGTCGTTTACAAGCGACTGTGAATGATTTTTCTCCACATCAATTAGCGTGGCTGTCAGGTTATTTTTGGGGTAAGTCTGAGCAAAATAGCTTTGAGCAAAATAGCACCGTAGATAATACGACGATACCCGCGATCCCTGCCGCAGAAACGATCACGATAATTTCAGCCTCTCAAACAGGCAATGCCCGGCGATTAGCCGAGCAGCTTCGGGATAGGCTGGTGGCTGAAAAACTTAATGTGAAGTTGAAAAATGCCGGAGATTATAAGTTTAAGCAGATAGCTCAAGAAACAGCGGTTATTATTGTGGCATCGACACAAGGCGAAGGTGAACCCGCAGAAGAAGCCGTCGCATTGTATAAATATCTATATTCTAAAAAAGCACCTAATTTATCCCATACACATTTTGCAGTTTTCGGTTTAGGCGATAGCTCTTACGATAAATATTGCCAAGCGGGAAAAGACTTTGATCAGCGATTAAGTGAATTAGGCGCGCAACGCTTGGCGGAGCGGGTAGATGCAGATGTTGATTATCAAGAGGCTGCGAAGGCATGGATTGAGCAGATAACTCAGGTGCTTAAGCAGCGTATGCCGGTACAATCGACAGCCCAATTAGCCCAAGAACAATCCGGCAGTTTAGATGAAATAACGCGTTCACCTTACAGCAAAACCTCACCATTGAGTGCAACACTGTCAGTAAATCAAAAAATTACTGGGCGTAACTCAGACAAAGATGTTCGACATCTTGAAATTGATTTAGCTGATTCCGGGTTGCGTTATCAGCCGGGAGATGCTCTTGGCGTATGGTTTAGCAATGATCCCCAGTTAGTTGATGAATTAATTGGTTTATTATGGCTACAAGGTGATGAAATAGTCACTATTGCGCAGCAGCAATATAGCCTACGCGATGCATTAACTTATCATCTTGAATTAACCCAAAATACGCATTTAATTGTTGAAAAATATGCGCATTTATCTAATGACGAATTCCTATTATCCCTGCTAAGTGACAAGTCGGCGTTACAACAATATGCCGCCGATGTACCGATTGTCGATATGGTACGCCAGTTTGCGGCTCAGCCGGAGGCTCAGGCATGGGTTGATATATTACGTCCGCTGACTCCGCGTTTATATTCTATCGCTTCTTCACAGGCAGAAGTTGATAACGAAGTGCACCTGACGCTCGGCGTAGTGAGATATTCTATCGATGGGCGAGAGCGTACCGGTGGAGCCTCTGGTTTTCTCGCTGATCGCTTACAAGAAGACGATGAAATCAAGATTTTCATTGAGCATAACGAAAATTTTCGTTTACCAAGTTCGCCCGAAACTCCAGTCATTATGATTGGTCCTGGTACGGGGATCGCACCTTTCCGCGCTTTTTTACAGCAACGTGACAATGAAGGGGCGACAGGCAAAAATTGGTTATTGTTTGGGAATCCTCATTTTGTCGAAGACTTTTTGTATCAAGTAGAATGGCAGCGTTATGTCAAACAAGGATTATTGACTCGGATTGATTTAGCTTGGTCACGAGATCAAGCTGAAAAAGTTTATGTGCAGGATAAATTGCGTGAACAGGGCGAAGAAGTTTGGTGCTGGATACAACAAGGCGCTCATATTTATGTTTGTGGTGATGCTAATCGGATGGCAAAAGATGTCGAAGAAACGTTATTAGAAATCATTGCTACTTATGGTGCGATGGACAAAGAACAGGCAGATGAATATTTAAGTGAATTGCGCGTTGAGCGCCGTTATCAGAGGGATGTCTACTAATGAGCAAAAAACAACAGGGCCCTTTAATTGTCGAAGGCAAACTAGCTGATAGTGAGCGAATGAAACTGCAAAGTAATTTTTTGCGAGGAACGATCGCGCAAGATCTAAAGAATGGCCTAACCGGTGGATTTGAAGGCGACAATTTTTTACTGATCCGTTTCCATGGTATGTATCAGCAAGATGATCGTGATATTCGCGCCGAGCGAATGGAGCAGAAACTGGAGCCTCGCCATGCCATGATGCTGCGTTGTCGCTTGCCTGGTGGCGTTATTACGCCGAAACAGTGGTTAGATATCGATAAATTTGCCAGTGAACATACGTTATATGGCAGTATCCGTATCACTAATCGCCAAACGTTTCAGTTTCATGGAATTCTTAAAGGCGATGTTAAGCCTGCACATCAAATGTTGGCGCATGTTGGTTTGGATGCTCTAGCGACAGCGAATGATGTTAACCGCAATGTGCTATGTACCTCAAACCCGGTACAATCTGAATTGCATCAGCAAGCCTATGAATGGGCGAAGAAAATTTCAGAACATTTATTGCCTCGCACTCGGGCTTATGCCGAAATTTGGTTAGATAAAGAAAAAATTGATTCGACAGATGAAGAACCTATTTTAGGTACGACTTATTTACCGCGTAAATTTAAAACTACGGTGGTGATCCCTCCATTAAATGATGTTGATCTCCATGCTAACGATATGAATTTTGTGGCGATTGAGCAGCATGGGAAATTGATTGGTTTTAATGTATTAGTCGGTGGGGGCTTGGCGATGACCCATGGTGACACCAATACCTTCCCGCGTTTGGCCAGTGAGTTCGGTTATATTGCCTTAGAAGATACCTTAGCGATCGCCGAAGCAATTGTGACTACCCAGCGCGATTGGGGAAATCGTACTGAACGCAAAAATGCTAAGACTAAATACACCTTAGAGCGCGTCGGTATCGAGACATTCAAACAGGAAGTTGAGCGCCGTGCAGGGGTTAAATTTGAGGCGATCCGCCCCTATCAGTTTACTCACCGAGGTGATCAGATAGGCTGGCTCAAAGGCATTGATAATAAATGGCATTTAACCTTATTTGTTGAAAATGGTCGCTTAATTGATTATCCGCAGCGTGCCTTAAAAACCGGTGTCGCTAAAATAGCAGCGATCCATCAAGGTGATTTTCGTTTAACCGCTAATCAGAATCTGATTGTTGCGGGAATTGCAGAAGCAGAAAAACACGCTATAGAACAAATTGCTCGTCAACATGGGCTTATTAGTGATGAAGTATCATCACAGCGTGAAAATTCAATGGCTTGTGTATCCTTTCCGACATGCCCATTGGCAATGGCTGAAGCTGAGCGTTTTCTGCCGCAGTTTGTCAGCGAAGTAGATAATATCCTTGCAATGCAAGACCTAGGCGATGAACACATTGTTTTACGAGTCACTGGATGCCCTAATGGCTGCGGCCGAGCGATGTTGGCAGAAGTTGGGCTGGTGGGTAAAGCGCTTGATCGCTATAACCTTTATTTAGGTGGCAATCGAATAGGGAGTCGTAT
The DNA here is from genome assembly GCF_022592395.1 of Moellerella wisconsensis. Lineage (NCBI taxonomy): Bacteria > Pseudomonadati > Pseudomonadota > Gammaproteobacteria > Enterobacterales > Morganellaceae > Moellerella > Moellerella wisconsensis. Next base: position 702,380 of record NZ_CP093242.1, read on the forward strand.
CCCACGATTGTATCGAGAAAATATTAGCTCCGCGGAAATTCTGACTATTTTAACGCCATTGATTGCTCGTTGGGGGAAAGAACGTACTGAAAATGAAGGTTTCGGTGATTTCTTGATTAGAGCTGATATTGTTAAACCGGTGATTAATTCTGCGGTTGATTTTTATCAGGTACAGGAGGCGGTATGAGTCGACTCGATTTAATACATATTACCGGCTTGCCAGCGTTAGAACAGCAGGCAGCTTTGTTTGAAACTAATCAGATGCTTGAAAATATGAATGCCCAACAGCGAGTTCATTGGGCGCTGGAACATCTTCCCAGTCAGCATGTTCTGACCTCAAGTTTTGGTATTCAAGCCGCGCTTATGTTGCACCTTGTAACGAGTGAATATCCTGATATTCCAGTAATTTTGACTGATACTGGATATTTATTTCCAGAAACCTATCAATTTATTGATTTATTAACCAAACGTCTAAAACTAAATTTGCAGGTATATCGAGCGAAACAAACACCAGCTTGGCAAGAGGCTCGCTACGGTAAATTATGGGAACAAGGTGTTGAGGGAATAGCGCATTATAATCAGATCAATAAAGTTGAACCGCTAGCGCAAGCGCTAGCTGAATTACAGGCACAAACGTGGCTTTCAGGTTTACGCCGAGAACAATCCACCAGTCGTTCATCGTTACCGGTTTTAGGTATAGGTAAAGGCATATTTAAAATATTGCCAGTAATTGATTGGAATAACCGAGATATATATCAATATTTTAAGCAGCATAATTTGCCTTATCATCCTTTATGGGAACAAGGATATTTATCTGTCGGTGATACCCATACAACTCGTCAATGGCAGCCTGGAATGAGCGAAGAAGAAACGCGTTTCTTTGGTTTAAAACGAGAATGTGGTTTACATGAAAATTAATTGATAGCAGGGAAGATATCCCTGCTTTTATATTCGATATTAATTACTTATTATTTGTTATATATTTAATATTAATAATTCACTATTGGTTATATGTTATAATTAATAAATGATTTTTAATTTATTTTTAATTTAATATTACTAATGATTTAATTAATGGCTTTTTATTATTTTTTTAGGTAGTCTTATTCATCTTTTTATTTATCGATAACAATTGAATAAGGATATTCAAAATGAAGATTAATAAAATCTCATTGATTATAATCACCACGACACTAGCGTTAGGATCTATTCATTCTGCTTTTGCTAATATAGGCTCAGGAATGTCGCCTAATCTAGATTCTACACCTTCAAAAACTGAATCATTAAATCATACACACTCTACGCCTAATGCAAAACCGATGAGTCCTACCGGGGGGGTAACGGGAGGGAAGGCCGAGCTTAATGGTTCCCATCAACCGCGTCCTCCAGCAGAGAGACAACCTAAGTTAGCTGGAGTATATGTTCCATTTATATATCAAACACAGCTTGATTTTATTGATTTTTTCTCGTTAGCAGATAGTGAGTCGAAGCCACAAATGCCTAAGTTTGAGCCCATACCTGGTTCAGATACACCGCATGAGTGTTCATTACCTTTCGCTGTGTGTAAATTAATTGAACCTTATTCCCCACCGGTTTTATTAACTGATGATAATAATCTACCGATATTAGATTCTGAAGGTGAACCACAATATACAGCAGGTTCTCAGGCTGTATGGGATTATGATTCAAAATATAGGGGGGTTTTAAAACCGAATGGTCAACCAGACGATGATTTATCGAGTGACTTTGAGCTAAGCACAGCGAAAGGACTCGCTGATTTATTAGTTAATCGCTTAAATAATGATGAAGTAGAAAAAAATCAAAGAAATATTGAATTTAATGACAAAGAGATCAGAAAAAATGGCTTTGTTGCACACATAAATAAGCATAATTTAGGTCTTATCGATAAAGCGGTTAAAACAAACAGCGGTAAAATAGAACAAAATGAAAAAAATGTAGCAAAACAAAAAGTTATATTGACCAAGCAAGACAAGAAAAATACTGAGGTAGAAAATAAATTACATACTCACTACAATGATATTTATAAAAATAAGTCAGATATAAGTCGAATCGAGTTACGCAATAAAGCGATGGAAAAAAGCATTTCAATGATCAATAAAAGTGTACGTGAAAAATTCCAAAAATTAGATGCTAAAATTGAACAAGGGCTTGCTGCACAATCTGCTCTTAATGGACTTTTTCAACCGTATAATATTGGTAAATTTAATATAACAGCGGCGCTTGGTGGCTATGATTCATCTACTGCGATGGCATTGGGCTCGGGATATCGATTTAATGAAAATTTTGCCGCTAAAGCAGCGGTTGCGGTTAATGCCGGTGACCCGAGTGGAGTAAGTTATAATATGGGTGTTAATCTTGAATGGTGAGTCAGGTTTATGACTTAAGCATTCTTTGCTGATTTAAAATAATCGATTTTAATCCGTAAATATTAAAAAATATCTCATCGAGCTACTTATTATAATAAGTGGCTCGATTAATTATTATTGAGTCAATAGATAATAATTAATTTAAATGGTTATCTGAAAATGACAGAGTATCTATTGATTTTTTCGGATTTTAGTTGCATAGATTGAATTATTTTAACGACAATCAAAATATTCTCAGAAAATTAACCTGATATATCAGGGGACAAAGGCTCGTTATTCCTTTCAGTTACAACTAATAGCTTTTTGAGCTTTCATAAGTATTCCACACACCCATATAGTCTTTTCTAATATTGAGAAGAAAATTGTTATAAATATTGGGTGATATCAATTATGGACTACCTACCATTATTCGTAGAACTGAAAAATCGACCAGTATTATTGGTCGGTGGCGGAGATATTGCTGCGCGTAAAGCCAGTTTATTGTTGCGTGCGGGTGCTGAGTTAACGGTGGTATCTCCAACACTGTGTTCAGAATTACAGCAGTGTTATAGCCAACAAAAACTAATATGGGTAGCCAAAGAATATTATCCACAATTATTAGATAACGTTTTTTTAGTCATTGCCGCAACTAATAGCGACAAACTGAATGAGCGCATTTTTCAAGATGCTAACCAACGTCAAAAATTGGTTAATGTAGTTGACGATCAACCGCGTTGTTCCTTTATCTTTCCTTCGATTATTGATCGCTCGCCTGTGGTTGTGGCTATTTCCTCAGCGGGAAAAGCCCCAGTTTTGGTGCGTTTATTGCGTGAGAAACTGGAAGCCTTATTACCCAGCAGCTTAGGGAAAATGGCTACAATTGCTGGGCGCTGGCGCAATAAAGTTAAACACAACTTACATACCATGACTGAACGGCGTCGATTTTGGGAAAAAAGCTTCAATGGTCGTTTTGCTTCCTTGGTCGCGAATGGAAAAATAATTGAGGCTGAAAGTCAGCTTGAATTACAGCTTAAACAACAAGATAGCGCCGGTGAATTGACTTTAGTTGGTGCAGGCCCTGGTGATCCGGGGTTATTAACGCTCAAGGGGTTGCAGGTATTACAAAATGCCGATGTGGTACTTTACGACTATTTAGTCAGTGACGAGATACTGGATTTAGTTCGTCGAGATGCGGACAAAATTTGTGTCGGTAAACGTGCTGGGCTGCATTCTGTTTCACAAGAACAAACTAACTTATTGATAGTACAACTCGCGCAGCAAGGCAAAAAAGTCGTGCGCTTAAAAGGTGGCGATCCGTTTATTTTTGGTCGAGGAGGCGAAGAATTACAAGTCGCCGCAGAAGCTAATATTCCGTTCCAAGTCGTCCCGGGGATCACCGCTGCCATCGGAGCAACTGCGTACGCCGGAATTCCATTAACACATCGTGAATATTCTCAAAGTGTCACCTTTATTACTGGGCATTGCCGAGAAAACGGAGCTGATCTTGATTGGCCAGCGTTGGCGAAAGGACATCAAACATTAGTAATTTATATGGGTACAGTGAAATCAGCATTTATTAGCCACCAATTGATTAAATATGGTCGTGATGCACAGACCCCTGTTGCGGTGATCGGCTGTGGAACTCGCCATAATCAGCAGGTTATCACTGGAACCTTGGGGGAATTAGAGTCGCTAGCTCAGCAAGCACCAACCCCGGCATTATTAGTTATCGGTGAAGTGACAGCGCTTCATCATCAAATTGGCTGGTTTGGTCAATCAGCTACGGCAGAAACATTACGTTCAGCGGTGCTGGAACTGGCTTAATAAGGATATGTTTTATGAACGAAAAAAGATTAACCCATCTTCAGCAATTAGAAGCTGAAAGTATTCATATTATTCGCGAAGTAGCGGCAGAATTTTCTAATCCTGTGATGTTGTATTCTATCGGTAAAGATTCCTCGGTGATGTTGCATTTGGCACGTAAAGCCTTTTATCCGGGAAAACTACCTTTTCCATTATTGCATGTGGATACTGGTTGGAAATTCAAAGAAATGTATCAGTTTCGGGATAAAACCGCCAAAAATTATGGTTTTGAATTATTGATCCATAAAAATCCACAAGGTGCAGAATTGGGTATCAATCCTTTTGTGCACGGCAGTGCTAAACATACCGACATCATGAAAACAGAAGGGCTAAAACAAGCGTTGGATAAATATGGTTTTGATGCCGCGTTTGGTGGTGCACGCCGCGATGAAGAAAAATCGCGAGCTAAGGAGCGAATTTACTCTTTTCGTGACAGGGCTCATCGATGGGATCCTAAAAATCAGCGTCCTGAGTTATGGCATAACTATAATAGTGAGGTTAATAAAGGCGAAAGTATCCGCGTATTCCCCCTATCTAACTGGACAGAGCAAGATATTTGGCAATATATCTATTTAGAAAATATCGATATTGTTCCTCTGTATTTTGCGAAACACAGGCCTGTAATTGAGCGTAACGGCACCCTATTGATGGTCGATGATGATCGTATCGAGTTAACGCCAGGCGAGGTAATTCAGCAGCGAAAAGTTCGATTTAGAACACTGGGCTGCTGGCCGCTGACGGGAGCGGTGCAATCTGAGGCTGAAACATTGCCTGAGATTATAGAAGAAATGCTGATATCCACGACTAGTGAGCGCCAAGGACGATTGATCGACAGCGATCAGAGTGCATCAATGGAATTGAAAAAACGCCAAGGTTACTTTTAAGGGGGAGAAAATGGCTGATTTAGCATACAACGATATTATTGCGGCTCAGATAAAACAGCAGGGCGGCGTCGAACAATATTTACAAGCTCAGCAGCAAAAAGGAATGTTACGTTTTCTCACTTGCGGTAATGTCGATGATGGCAAAAGTACCTTAATTGGGCGTTTATTGCATGATACCCGCCAGATCTACGAAGATCAGTTATCCGTATTACAGAGTGATAGCAAACGGATCGGTACGCAGGGTGAAAAACTCGATCTCGCATTATTGGTTGATGGTTTGGCGGCTGAACGAGAGCAAGGGATCACTATTGATGTCGCTTATCGTTATTTCTCAACAGAAAAACGTAAATTTATTATTGCCGACACCCCGGGACACGAACAATATACTCGCAATATGGCGACGGGAGCCTCGACCAGTCAGTTATCTATTTTATTGATTGATGCGCGTAAAGGGGTACAAGAACAGACCTGCCGCCACAGTTTTATTAGTACATTATTAGGAATTCGCCATCTTATTGTGTCTGTAAACAAAATGGATTTGGTGGATTATCAGCAAGCTACATTTGAGCAAATTAAACAGGACTATTTGCGTTTTTCAACTCAGTTACCCGACGATTTACAAATTTGGTTTGTGCCGATTTCTGCGCTGGATGGCGATAATATAGTTAAACCAAGTGACAATATGCCTTGGTATCAAGGTGATACGCTATTAGATATTCTTGAAATTGCCAATGTTCGAGAAAAAGCATCAACTCAGCCGTTACGCTTTCCTGTTCAGTATGTAAATCGTCCTAATATTGATTTCAGAGGATATAGCGGAACGTTATCGAGTGGAATTTTGCGTCGGGGACAACAGATTAAAGTATTACCCTCGGGAGTGACTTCTCAAATTGCTCGTATTGTCACTTTTGATGGTGATTTAGAATATGCAGTGCCCGGCGAAGCGATTACGGTCGTTTTGAATGATGAAATTGATATTAGCCGCGGTGATTTGATAGTTAGCGAGAGCGAATCATTACAAGCAACACACAATGCGCTGGTGGATATTGTGTGGATGTCGGAGCAGCCTCTGGCTCAAGGGCAGTCAATCGAAGTAAAAGTCGCCGGTAAAAAAAGTCGTGCTCGCGTAGAAAATATTCGCTATCAAGTTGATGTTAATAATCTTGTGCAAAAAGTAGCCACAGAGCTACCTTTAAATGCAATCGGCTCAGTTGAGCTCTCTTTTGATGAGCCATTATTGTTAGAAAACTATCAGTTAAATGCAGATACCGGTGGCATGATATTGATCGATAGACTAACCAATGTGACGGTGGGAGCCGGATTAGTCCGTGAAATTCAGTATGATGCGATACCATCTCAAGGGGAATTTAGTCCATTTGAACTTGAATTAAATCAGCTGGTTCGTCGTCATTTTCCTCATTGGGGAGCGCGTGATTTACTGGGAGGAAAATAGTCCATGGCGGAGCTAAAATCGCTGGGTTCTTTGTCACCTACCGAGCTAAATATTGTGTGGCATCAACATGCGATTGAACGTACACAGCGGGAGACAAAAAATGGCCATAAAGCGGCGGTACTATGGTTTACTGGGTTATCTGGCTCAGGAAAATCGACATTAGCTGATGCAGTAGAAAGGCAATTATTTGCGGCTAATATACAAACCTATCTATTAGATGGCGATAATGTTCGTCATGGATTATGCCATGATCTCGGATTTAATGAGTCTGATAGACAAGAGAATATGCGTCGAATTGGTGAGGTAGCTAAATTGATGGTCGATGCAGGGCTGGTCGTATCGACAGCATTTATTTCACCTTATCGCGCTGATCGGCAGCGGGTCCGCGAGTTATTTTCAGATGATCAATTTATTGAAATTTATGTTGATACTCCGCTTTATATCTGTGAACAGCGCGATCCAAAAGGTTTATATAGCAAAGCCAGAGCCGGTGAAATAGCCAATTTTACCGGTATTGATTCCCCTTATGAACCACCAATCTCGCCAGAGCTGCATATTAAGGGCGAACAACCATTAGCCCAATCGGTGGCGCAAATTATAGAGTATCTCAAACTGTTAAAAATAATGAATAGCTAATTAGTTAAATTTTCAAGGGATTAATTAAGACGTTAATTTAAGTAGTGTCTTAACCGCGAGTGATATTTTTACTGGCGGTTTTTTATTTGTTCCTCAGCGTTATTTATTTATACTTTAATTTATTTATTGTTATCTTTGGTTTATTCATCTAATTGTCAGCGGTTTATATTCCATGGGAGTAGCGTCACGCGCAGAGTTATGGGATGATTAGCGGATCATTTCAGGGGGCCGAGATGGGCAAACTAACGCTTTTATTAATTGCGGTACTGGCTTGGCTGCAGTATTCATTGTGGCTGGGGAAAAACGGTATCCATGATTATGTTCGAATTAAAGATGAAGTTGCGGCGCAAGAAACGGTAAATACCCGTCTAAAGCTGCGTAATGAGCAATTATTTGCTGAAATTGACGATTTAAATGATGGTCAAGAAGCCTTGGAAGAGCGGGCACGCACGGAATTAGGCATGATAAGACCGGGGGAATCTTTTTATCGTACGATTAAAGAAAACCGCGGGCAAAATTAATCGCAGTGGCCATTTTTGCTAGACACAATATATGTTAATGACGATATGTGTTAATGAAGCACGCTATTTTTCTAACTTATTTATTATGACTAAATTTAAAATCAATGAGTAATCAATTAACTGATTCTGATACACGTATTGTGGCGTTAATTCCTGCTGCGGGTATAGGGAGTCGAATGAAAACGGCTAGCCCAAAGCAATATTTAACTGTCGCGGGTCAAACCATTATTGAGCATACGCTGTCTGCATTGTTGCTGAATCCTAGAATTAGCCAAATTATTATTGCCCTTAGCCCAGAGGATGAACTGTTTTCTAAGCTGGCAGTAGCTAACAATCCACGGATAACTACGGTGATAGGAGGAAAGCAACGGGCAGATTCGGTATTAGCAGGGCTAGATGCTTTGGCGGCAGCTGAAAATGGCGAAAATGCCTGGGTATTAGTCCACGATGCAGCGCGCCCTTGTTTACATCAGGATGATTTGAATAACATTATTCAATTAGTTGATATTGATAATTGTTGTGGTGGCATTTTGGCCTCTCCGGTCAGAGATACCATGAAGCGTAGCATGCAAAATCGAAGCGTGATTGATCATACCGTTGATAGAAGTGCATTATGGCATGCATTAACACCGCAAGTTTTTCCGCTCTATTTATTACGAAAGTGCCTAAACAAGGCATTGAGTGAACACGCGATTATTACCGACGAAGCTTCAGCTTTGGAATATTGTGGTTATCAACCCACCTTAGTTACTGGCCGCGCAGACAATCTTAAAGTGACCCAGCCTGAAGATTTAGCGCTGGCAGAATTTTACCTTTCCCGAATGAATAAGGAATAAAATAATGAGAATCGGACACGGATTTGACGTACATAAATTTGGTGGAGAAGGTCCTATTATTATCGCTGGCGTTCGCATCCCTTATGAACAAGGATTATTAGCCCATTCCGATGGTGATGTTGCATTACACGCAGCGACCGATGCTATTCTTGGTGCTGCCGCTTTAGGCGATATTGGTAAATTATTTCCAGATACCGATCCGGCATTTAAAGGTGCAGATAGCCGCGAGTTATTAAAAGAAGCCTATCGTCGAGTATTGGAAAAAGGCTATCGCATCGGTAACTTAGATATTACCATTATTGCACAGGCCCCTAAAATGCTGCCTCATATTGCCCAAATGCGGATTAATATTGCTGAAGATCTGCAATGTCATATGGATGATATTAATGTGAAAGCCACTACGACTGAAAAATTAGGTTTTGTCGGGCGTAAAGAAGGGATTGCATGCGAAGCCGTTGTGCTATTAATAAAAGAAAATGGTAATGAAAAAAATGATTTTAGAGTGGCAGCATGGTAAACCGTTATCTTCTGGAACCTTGAGATCAACGGCCGAAGATTTTATTGTTAGAGAAGATTTAGGCTTTGAATTGGACGGAGAAGGCGAACATTTAATGGTTCGTGTTCGTAAAACGGGCTGCAATACGCAATTTGTAGCAGAACAACTGGCTAAATTTGCACGTATCTCCGCCCGTTCTGTTAGTTATGCAGGACTTAAAGACAGACATGCCGTGACTGAACAATGGTTTTGTCTGCATTTACCGGGTAAAGATGATCCTGACTTTAGCCAATGGACAGTAGACGGTTGTGAAGTTTTAGCCACTACGCGCCAAAAAAGAAAATTACGTATTGGTACATTGAAAGGAAACGACTTTGTATTGACGCTTCGTAATATTGATAATCAAGCAGATGTTGAATCACGTTTACAGTTGATAGCTGCCCAAGGATTTCCTAATTATTTTGGCGAGCAACGTTTTGGCCGTGAGGGTAATAATCTCACGCAGGCACTGCGTTGGGCGAATAATGAGATTAACGTTCGAGAGCGTAATAAGCGTAGTTTTTATCTTTCTGCTGCACGCAGCGCAATGTTCAATACTGTGGCAAGTGCGCGTTTGATGCAAAATACCGCTAACCAAGTGTTATTGGGCGATGCACTGCAATTAACCGGGCGGGGTAGCTGGTTTGTTGCTAAACAGGATGAATTCACTGCATTACAACCGCGTGTTGATAGCCATGAATTGAGCATTACAGCACCTTTGCCGGGCGATGGTGAATTAGGCACTGAAGATGATGCAAAAGCCTTTGAACAGCATTGTTTAGCCGATTACGCCCCATTTATGGCACTGATGCAGCGTGAAAAAGTCTCGAATACGCGCCGGGCTATTAGAGTGATCCCACAAAATATGGCGTGGCAGTGGCAAGATCAACAGACCTTGATTATCGAATTTACTTTGCCGGCGGGAAGTTTTGCGACAAGTTTAGTCAGAGAGTTAATTAATCAAGATAATGCCGACGGTAATAGTGATTTATCTGAATAGTATTATCGATAAATAATCAGAAAAGAGGCGATCAGATATTCTGCTCGCTTTTTTTTTGTATTTAATGCCTTTATGTTATCTATCGCTTGGGTTGCTGTAGGGTCATGATATTATTATGCGATTGTGATACATGCGCCGATTATCGTATGATAACTGCGGGCTGATGTTTTTCAGTGTCATTTTATTGGTCACAAAAAGTTTTTAGGACAACAGGCAGGACAGTATCCTTGCGCTTAAAAATAAACTCTAATTATATCAATGGGTAATGTCGATGCTAAATATTTTACTGAGTAATGATGATGGCGTTACCGCTCCGGGGATCCAAACATTAGCGGCCGCGTTACGCGAGTTTTATCATGTGCAAGTTATCGCCCCTGATCGTAATCGTAGTGGGGCTTCAAATGCGCTGACGCTAGATAAGCCATTGAGAGTTAATACACTAGATAATGGGGATTGGTCTGTTCAAGAAGGTACGCCGACCGATTGCGTTTATCTTGGAGTGAATAAATTATATCGTCCACGTCCTGATATTGTGGTGTCTGGTATTAATCGCGGGCCTAATTTGGGCGATGATGTAATTTATTCTGGGACGGTTGCCGCAGCGATGGAAGGGCGTCATTTAGGATTACCTTCGATTGCCGTATCATTAGATGGTGATACGCATTATGAAACGGCAGCGAAAGTAACGTGTGACATGTTAAAACGATTACAAAAAAGTCCATTACGTGCCGGTAATATACTTAATATTAATGTGCCTGATATTCCTTATGAACAGATTAAAGGCTATCGAGTGACTCGTTGTGGCAGTCGTCATGCGGCTTCTGAAGTCTATAGTTTAGAAGATCCGAAAGGTAATATGCTGTATTGGCTAGGCCCGGTCGGTGAAATTCGTGATGCCGGCCCGGGAACTGATTTTGAGGCGGTTGAGCAAGGATACGTTTCGATAACGCCATTACAAGTCGATTTAACAGCGTATAAAGCACATTCGTTGATTGAAGAATGGTTAGAAAACGTTGAGGTAAAGCAAGAATGATCAGTGGGGGCATGAGAGAATTATTAGCTCAGTTGCATCAACAAGGTATTAACGATGAACGGTTGCTAGAGGCAATATCTCAGGTCCCTCGTGAGCGTTTTGTCGATGAGGCGCTAGCACATAAGGCATACGATAATATGCCTTTGCCTATTGGTCATGGGCAAACGATATCTCAACCTTATATTGTCGCTAAAATGACGGCGTTATTAGCATTACAGCCAACCGATGATGTCCTCGAAATTGGCACGGGTTCTGGCTACCAAACCGCTATTTTGGCGCATTTAGCTCGCCATATTTATTCGGTTGAGCGGGTTAAAGTTTTACAATGGAATGCTAAACGACGTTTTAAGCAATTGGATTTGCACAATATTTCAACTCGTCATGGTGATGGCTGGCAAGGCTGGGCATCAAAAGGACCATTCGATGCGATTATTGTCACTGCTGCCCCAGCTGAGATGCCGATGACTTTATTACAACAATTAAAACCCGATGGTCGTTTAATATTACCGGTCGGCGGAGATTCTCAAATCTTAAAATTAATTGTCCGCAGAGGAAATGATTTTCATACTAATGTGATTGAGAAAGTAAGGTTTGTTCCTTTAATTCCTGGGGAATTAGCTTAATTATTTTGTTGATTTAAAGAATGAAAATTATAATCAAAATAAATTTTATTGATTGAGTCAAAATCTTAAATTGCTATATTTGAAGCAATACACTTTTCTATTCGCTAATATTTCTGCTTTAATAAGCGAAATATTTTAGTTGCTACTGTTTTTGCTGACATTTTTATAAACAGTTTTGTCCTGCCAGCGTTACCTTCATGGGAGAAGAAGCATGAAAATCATTAGCCCAATAAACAAAATTCGATGGGCGGTCATTTTTTCATTTTCAGGATTTTTAGTTGGTTGTTCAACCCCTTATCATCCTGCTGCACCTATTTCTAGCGTTAATGATAATCAGGCTAGTCAATCAAGTAATTCACGGATAACTTCTGCGGGTGGAAATAGCAGCGCGTTGCCTTCATCTCCTAGCAATATTTCGACGAATAGTCAGCGGCAGGTCAATTCTATCGCGTCTAGTGCACAGGATAGAATAGCTTATAATCGTAATTATGGGAGTATTCAAAAAGGTAGCTATAACGGGAATACCTATACGGTTAAACGTGGCGACACTCTATTTTATATTGCATGGATCTCCGGTAATGATTTCCGTGAGTTAGCACAACGTAATAATATCGATGAACCATACAGTTTAAATGTGGGTCAGGTAATTAATATTTCTGGTGGAAATGCAAATTCTGCTGGTCAGCTCGCAGTAAATACATCGAATAATGAAAAACAAGCGGTTGATTATCGTCCAGTTAGTGAGTATCCTGCTGTAAGTGGTAGTCAAAATTCAGGTAAAATGTTACCGAATAATAAGCCTACTACAAATGTAACTACTACCGCGACAGCGGTGACGACTGTACCAAGCACTTCAAGCACCTCGGTGGCTAAAAACAGTGGTAATGGTTCAGCAATCAGCTGGAGATGGCCTGCTGAAGGGAAAACGATTGAAGGTTTCTCTGATGCGGAAGGTGGAAACAAAGGTGTTGATATTGCAGGAACGCGAGGACAACCGGTATTTGCTACCGCGCCTGGAAAAGTTGTTTACGCAGGAAATGCACTGCGCGGATATGGAAATCTTATAATAATAAAACATAACGATGACTACCTCAGTGCTTACGCACACAATGATACATTGTTAGTGCGTGATCAACAGGATGTAAAAGCAGGGCAAAAGATTGCCTCTATGGGTAGCACCGGAACTAGCTCCGTTAGATTACATTTTGAAATTCGTTATAAGGGAAAATCAGTAAACCCGTTGCGTTATCTTCCGCAGCGATAAACTGGGCGGAATACATTGATATTCTGCCCTCATTATCTAGGGTAGGAGTCACTGATGAGCCAAAGTTCGCTGAAAGTTAACGAGTTATACCACTTTGCCGACGAAAGCCAGCTTGAAGAAGAGGTTTTTGACGAAAGTGCATTGAAGGAAGAAGAGCCCATCACTGAAGATGATGATGTGGAGCTGGCGAAGAATGTCAATCAACGTGTTCTTGATGCCACGCAACTCTATCTCAGTGAAATTGGGTTCTCTCCTTTATTAACTGCTGAAGAAGAAGTGTTTTTTGCCAGACGTGCTTTACGTGGGGATATAGCATCACGTCAACGAATGATTGAAAGCAACCTTCGCTTGGTAGTTAAAATCTCACGTCGTTATAGTAATCGAGGCCTGGCGCTGCTCGATCTTATTGAAGAAGGAAATCTCGGCCTTATTCGAGCTGTCGAAAAGTTTGATCCTGAAAAAGGCTTCCGTTTTTCAACTTATGCCACCTGGTGGATACGTCAAACCATAGAACGGGCGATAATGAATCAAACCCGGACTATTCGTCTGCCAATTCATATTGTCAAAGAACTGAACATTTATCTAAGAACAGCCCGCGAACTGGCCCAAAAACTGGATCACGAGCCGAGTGCAGAAGAGATTGCCGAACAACTGGATAAGCCCGTTGAAGATGTCAGTCGCATGCTGCGGTTAAATGAACGGATCTCTTCTGTTGATACTCCGATTGCTGGAGATTCAGAGAAGTCTTTACTCGAAATATTGACAGATGAAAATGAATCTACACCAGAAACCACGCTGCAAGACAATAATCTAAAAGAAAATATAGTTAAATGGTTGTTTGAATTAAACGCTAAACAGCGTGAAGTTCTAGCTCGCCGTTTTGGTCTTTTAGGCTATGAAGCAGAAACATTAGAAGAAGTAGGCAAAGAGATCGGCTTAACGCGGGAGCGTGTGCGTCAAATCCAAGTTGAAGGCCTGAAAAGATTAAAGGATATTTTACAAGGACAAGAATTAACCCTTGAGTCGCTGTTTAAAATATAACTATTGCCTAAGTTAAAGCGGAGAATGTTCTCCGCTTTTTTCGATCGATTTTATCTTAATATGTAGAGATTAATTCGCCGCTTCTTTTAACCGATAAATCCACTCTAGCGCTTGGCGTGGAGTCAGAGTATCCGGATTTATGTTATCTAACATTTCAATTACAGGTGATGGCGATTCTTCAGTTAAAAAGGTTAATTGAGGCGTATCGACATGACTTACTGATGAATTATTAGATAGGGTCTCTAATTCTTTCAGTTTCTGTTTTGCACGTTTAATCACATCTTTAGGCACGCCTGCCAGTGAAGCAACGGCTAAGCCATAGCTTTTACTTGCTGCACCTTCTTGTACGTTATGCATAAAAGCAATAGTTTCTTCGTGCTCTAGTGCATCTAAATGGATATTGACGGCACCTTCTAGTTTTTCTGGCAGATGGGTCAATTCAAAATAATGAGTGGCAAATAAGGTCATGGCTTTAATACGATTAACCAAATTTTCAGCACAAGCCCAAGCCAGAGATAACCCATCGTAAGTTGATGTTCCTCGGCCTATTTCATCCATTAAAACTAGACTTTGCTCAGTTGCATTATGCAGAATATTAGCGGTTTCTGTCATCTCAACCATAAAAGTTGAACGACCTGAGGCTAAATCATCAGAAGCACCAACTCGGGTGAATATTCTATCTACTGGACCAATAGTTGCTTTCTCGGCAGGTACAAAACTACCAATATAAGCCAATAAAGTAATTAACGCGGTTTGCCGCATATAAGTACTTTTACCTCCCATATTGGGACCAGTAATGATCAGCATACGTCTTTGTGGTGATAGCGATAACGGATTAGCAATAAAAGGTTCGGAAAGTACTTGCTCGACTACCGGATGGCGACCTGCAACTATCTGGATGCCTGCTTTTTCAGTCATTTGCGGACAGCAATATTGTAAGGTATCTGCGCGTTCAGCCAGATTATTTAATACATCAAGCTCAGCCAGTGCCTCGGCACTGGTTTGCAGCGCGGCTAAATGGGGCAGTAGCATATCAAATAACTGATCATACAGTGATTTCTCAATAGCTAAGGCTTTTCCCTTGGAGGTCAAAACCTTATCTTCATATTCTTTTAATTCAGGAATAATATAACGTTCTGCATTTTTTAAGGTTTGGCGGCGCACATAGTGGATAGGTACTAAATGGCTTTGTCCACGGCTGACTTGAATAAAATAGCCATGAACTCCATTGAAACCGACTTTTAAGCTTTCAATACCCAGTTTTTCTCGTTCGCGGATCTCTAATTTATCCAGATAATCACTAGCACCGTCTGCTAATGCCCGCCATTCATCTAATTCGGCATTATATCCCGTGGCGATAACACCGCCATCCCGCACTAAAACCGGGGGAGATTCAACAATTGATTGCTCCAGTAATAATTGTAATTCATCAAACAGCCCAATCCGTCGTTTAATATCTTGCAAATAAGGGGCATCTAGCTGCTCAATAATAGAATGAATATCCTGATAATGCTGAAAAGCATGACGCATACGAGCGAGATCACGAGGTCGCGCGGTACGTAAAGCCAAACGAGCTAATACGCGTTCTAAATCACCAATCTGCCGCAATAATGGCTGTAATGCATCACCCGAAGATTGCAATGCTTGGATTGCCTGCTGTCGGTTAGTCAGTATTTTAATGTTACGTAGTGGCGCATGTAACCAGCGTTTTAACATGCGGCTACCCATCGGAGTAACACAAAAATCAAGAATCGAGGCAAGGGTATTCTCACTACCGCCAGAGAGATTCTGTGTCAATTCTAAATTACGGCGGGTCGCAGCATCTAAAATGACAGAATCAGTTTGCTTCTCCATGATAATACTGCGGATATGAGGCAGCGATGTCCGCTGGGTATCTTTAACATATTGCAGTAAACAGCCAGCAGCACGTAAGGCCTTATGGGCATTATCTACCCCAAAGCCGATTAAATCTTTGGTTGAAAATTGCAGATTAAGCTGTTGTTTAGCCGTATCTAGTTCAAATTCCCAAATAGGACGACGACGCAGACCTTTGCTATTTTCGATTAAGTAGAGGCTTTCAAAATTCTCTGGATATAATAATTCTGCTGGGCGAGTACGCTGTAATTCCGCAGTCAGTGCTTCATCAGAAACAATTTCACTGACAATAAATCTACCTGACGTGAGGTCTAAAGTGGCGTATCCATAGCCTTGAGGCTCCTGCCAAATTGCAGCTAATAAATTATCTTGGCGTTCATTCAGCAAGGCTTCATCAGTAATCGTTCCCGGGGTTAAAATTCGGACAACTTTACGTTCGACAGGGCCTTTACTGGTAGCAGGATCGCCAATTTGCTCACAAATAGCAACCGACTCACCTAGTTGGACTAATTTTGCCAGATAGTTTTCTGCTGCATGGTGCGGAACACCGGCCATAGGAATTGGTTGTCCAGCTGACTGACCTCGTTTAGTGAGAGAAATATCCAGTAATTGAGAGGCTTTTTTAGCATCGTCAAAAAATAGCTCATAGAAATCACCCATCCGATAAAACAGCAGAATATCAGGGTGCTGAGCTTTCAATTTAAGATACTGCTGCATCATTGGTGTGTGGGAGTCGAGATTCTGGTTGTCTGTCATAGTGTTTGTTTTTACTTATTGAATTTATTTGATTTATTGAATTCTGTGACTGAGTGGATTTTATTTTATCATCTAGAAGAACACAGAATTCGATATCACATATTAAGGTTTAATGTAGGCTATTAAGGGCATTATCGCATAAGTTAGACATGATAAGCATCAACCTACACTTTTTACTAAAAATCGTTAATTATCTTATAGTCAGCGCTAAACAAGGTAATACCTATGAGCCAAAAAACACAAGCGAAGCCCTTATCAGCGAAAGCCATTGAGGCGATGAAGTCTCACTGTAATGTTAGGACTGATACAGGTTTACGAGTATCTTGTGGTGCGACGGGTATTAAGACATTTATTAATCGATATAGTAGCCCAGTTACATATAAACTTGTACCGATAAAAATCGGTAATTTTCCTCAAATATCGTTGAGTGAAGCGTGATCCGTTTTAATCAAACAGGACACTTTAATAATGGAATATAATCCAATTATTGAGGTGTTAAATGAAAAAACGAACAAACAGATTTTATACTACTGAGTTTAAGCAAGAAGCGGTCGCATTAGTCACCGAACAAGGTTATAGCGTCCCAAAAGCGGCAGCTTCATTAGGGATCACCGATAAATTACTTTATAACTGGAAAGCAAAATTCGACGCTGAACAATCCGGTAGCAGCTTGAATGCCGATGAGAGAGCTGAGCTATTAAGGCTTCGAAAAGAAAATAAAGAACTTAGGATGGAGAAAGAGATCCTAAAAAAGCCAGCGCCCTCCAGCTAAAGGAAACCAAGTAGCGTTTAAAACGATTAAGCAATTATCTTCACAGTTTCCCGTGCTGAAGCTCTGCAAGTTAATGAAAATAAGTCGTTCTGCCTACTATGCTTGGCTTAAACGCCCAGCAAAATTGATCACCGCAGAACAACTTAGCCTGTACCGCAGAGCCAAAGCTATCTTTGAACAGAGTCGAAATAGCTTAGGTTATAGAACGTTACGTAAACGGTTATGCAAAGAGGGCTTTAGCGTGAGTGCTTATGGCGTTCAAAAGCTAATGGCTCAGCTTGGCCTAGTCGTCACTCAGCGCGTTGCTTACAAAGTCACCACAAAACGCAAACACAGTGATGCCGTAGCCGATAATTTGCTCAATCAAAATTTTAATCCTCACGCACCTAACGAAGTGTGGGCGGGTGATGTGACCTATTTAAAAACAGGGGAAGGCTGGATGTATTTAGCCATCGTGATGGACTTATACTCACGCCGTATTGTGGGTTGGCACATCGATAAACGAATGACGGCAGATTTAGTCAGTAAAGCCTTGATGAAAGCGTATAACTTACGCCAGCCCGAAAAAGGCTTAGTCTTTCATAGTGATAGAGGCTCTCAATATACGAGTAAGCGATATCGCCGCTTGCTAACAAGCTATGGTATTAGGGCAAGCATGGGTGATGTTGGAGCCTGTTGGGATAACGCCGTTGTAGAACGATTTTTTGGCAGTTTAAAACACGATTGGGTACTGAAAATCCCACAGCCGACTCGGAAACAGATGAAAGAAGATGTTATCGCGTATATGCGCTATTACAACCTAGAAAGGCTTCATACTGCCAACGGTGATCTGCCCCCCATTGAGTATGAACAAAATTCTTTAAGAAAAGTGTCCTGATTTAGTTGCGCAGAACAGGTGTACAATTATGATGAATTGGAAAATACTATTATTAGAGTAGTCTCCGATCCCTAGAATGCCTCGTTTTGTACTTTGGCTATTTATAGTCATATATCGTAACCATCGGGTGTATAAATGAAAATCGAACTTGAAGAATTTCAGAAAGTTTTGACTATTTTTTAAAGAGTCATACAGCTCATATTACACTTAAAGATTTAAATCTTGATAAGACAATTCAGAAAAAGAAATAGAAATCTTTATTTTTCATATGCAACTTTTAGTTGAAAATGGATTAATTAGTAAGATTAATATGAAAACTCGAACCATGAAATCGGTCAGTTTATATTGGTTTAATAAATTTGGTCACCAACGCCATGAGCGTAGGTAAACTAACGATGGATAAATGGGGTCGGCAACTCAAGTTAGAACGCAAAGGTTTTTCACCAAAAGCCTCACCCATGACACTAGAATAAGTTGAAATTTGTAAATTGAAAAGGGTGTTGCATTGACAGGTTGAATCTACAACAGCGTTGCTGATGTCGGATTCTCTGAACTTTTTTAACTTTTCTAGCTGATCGAGACACTCAGCCGGCGCTTTTGTATTAAAAAAATGTGTGATGTGTTTAGGGTTCATTGCAGCAGTTATCAATATTGGGCTCATCGCTCAAAGACGCCTTCAGCGGGATAAACAAGGCCTCGAGTTCTTTTACGGGAAGCCCATGAAAGCAGTCAAGGCTCTGCTGGAACTCATACCATTGCAGATATTATCTCGAACATAAAACAGGTTACTTTTACAGATTATCGCGCAGCTAAGTTGATGAAATTACTGGGTTTGGTGAGTTGTCAAATACCGATATATCGGTATAAAAAAGCGGCAAAAGAACATGTGGAACTCCCGAATTATTTAGCACACCCAATTGCAGTGACTGAGCCCAATCAGGAGATGTGACCTATTTAGTAAAAAAACGTTGGTGATATCTTGCTGTTGTTATTGATTTATTCGCACGAAAACCGATTGGCTGGACAATGTCATTCTCACTAAATAGCCAACTAACAAGGAAATCGTTATCAATGGACTTTGGATTAAGAGATAAACCTAAAAACATCCTATTTAATTCTGACCAAGGAAGCTATTATACAATCCGCTAATATCGCCAGTTATTATGGCGTTATCAAATAAAACAAAGTTTATTCAGACGAGGGAATTGTTGGGACAATGCACCGATAGAGCGATTTTTAGAAGTTTAAAAACAGAATGGGTACCGATAGTGGATTAACGCCCTATGAATCATAACGATTATATTTGAAAAACTCTAAAACGGTGGCCAAATATTGTTGACCACTTCAATTCTTTAATTAAATGTCGCTTAACGGCTTAAGTTATTTACTCGATATATTCTCGATTAGCCGATTAGCTAATGTGGTAACGGCAATCATTGCATTAGGTGTCCATAGCCTTATATGTGCAGGCATTCCTACAAACCAAATATTTTCTTGTTGTTCAATTTTGGCTGCCATAGATGATAAAATTGAAATAGAATCATCCATATGCGTACATTGATTATCTATTTCAAGATTGCCCAGTGAATTGATAAAGAAGTAGGGTGCATAATAACCTGTTGCATTAACCACAGCTTCAAAATGATATTCACCGACTCCCCAATCAATTAACCATGAGTTATTATGTTTTTCTGTTGATATATTTTGTATTTCACCGGGTTGTACGATAAGTGAGCCCGCATTAATATAGTGTAAGAGTTTTTTCGCATTAGGTAAGGCGATAGCTGTAATATAACGTTCAAGTGTTTTTGCAAAGTCAGGATGGAAAGATCCTTTAAAATAAGCATCCTCAGTTAAATATAATTCATTCATAGAAACTATAAAGTTAGAGGCTAAATCTTGCCATTCACAAGAGGCTTTTTCTGCAATATCGATTTCTTCAGATAATCGATGATAAACATCATTTGCGGATGAAAATTGAGAATGGCAGGGCACTTTAGTATGCGTATGGAGAGTTTTTATAAAATATTTTAAATATTTATAATTTAAACATCGATTATTATATTTTGATGCTTGTTTATTCCATAATGAGCCTACTGACGCAATATCTTGTTTGTTAAATATATTCTTAGTCATACGAATAAACTGGGTTCTTACTGCAGGGATCTGCCCAGAAGGGGATATCATGGTGACATGATGGCCTTCACGACATAGAAGCAGTGCGGCATCAATTGCTGAAAGTTTACTACCAATAATTAATACCCGAGATTTAGGTGGAATTTTTTTAAGCATATCCGCTTCAGGATAAGGCGATTTTATAAATGTAGAGTGTTCTTGATGGGAATTTAATTTATCAGGAATACGCACATTACCAAAGCCAGTACAGAAAATAACATCTGTAATTAATGGGGATTTTTCTTGCTGATTATCTGAATATTCTAGTGAATAAAGTCCATTGCCTTCAATTTTTAACGAATTAACTAAATAAGGCAGGTGTACAATATCAATATTTGATTGGGATGCAATAGCACAATATTTATCAAAACGGTTGCTTAAATATCCACCCATCCATTTTCTGGGAACAAATGTAGCTGCTTCAACGTCGTATCCTTGCTCGAGTAAATAATCTAAAAAATCTAATGGTTCATCAATAATTACAGACATGGTATCTATGGATGTATTACAAATTAAATCATTATCTTGTGTAGAAAATACAATGCCCGGGCCGATAGGTTTTGGATCGACTATATAAATAGTTTCAGCGACGTGGTGTCGAACTGCCGCGATAAAAGATGCCACCCCTGCGGCGCCACCTCCAATAATAGCTAGTTGTTTTCGTTTAATATTCATTAAAATATCCCCTAAAGGAATAAAGTGAGTTATTTACGCGGCAATCGCTTCAATAATAGAAATATAGCTACCTGTATTGATGATTTGATTAATTTTCAATCCAGCAGCTTTAACTAATTGATGGAATTCTTGTTCTGTACGCTCATATCCACCTTCATAAATAGCCATACAAAGAATATCTAATTCTTTTCCCGTATGAGGAATATTATTTTGTGGGATTACTGTATCCATAATTAAAATTCGTCCACCGGGTAGCATAGATTCCCGACAATTACGTAATATCTTGGCAGCTTGTTCGTCCGGCCAGTCATGGGTAATATATTTCAGCATGTAAATATCAGCGGTAGGGCAGGATTCAAAAAAATTACCGGTGGTAATCTTCCAGCGTGTATCGTCTCCTAATTCTCTTAGTCGGTGACGAGAAGTAACGTATTCTCTATCAAATAAAACCCCCTGTATTTTAGGATTGGCTTGTAAAACCCCCAGCAGTAATCCACCAAATCCACCAGCAATATCAACAACGGTCGCCCCCTCGGGAAAATCGTAATTACGAACAAGGAAAATATTTTCTACTGCGGACATTGAAGACATACCGACATGAAAATCATTGTTTAGATCTTTTTTCTGTGCCCAATAATCAAAGAAAGCTTGTCCATAAAGATGTTTGAACGCTGGATTTCCTTTGATACTTTCAACCACCGAACCTAATGGTCGCCAACATGTTTCATCTGTGAGCATTAATACGGCACTTTTTAATGAATTCGGCTGATTTGCACATAAGTATTGTGCAGATGGTGTTAAGGCGAATTTTCCATTATCTTGTTCTTGAAATATATTTCTTGTAGCTAATAATCTTAAAATTCGATGTAATTTATTTGTTTCAGCTCCAACAAGTTTGGCTAATTCCTCTGCTGTTTTAGGGCTATCAATTAAATGATCTGCAACACCTAATAGGGTTGCAGCCCTTAAAGCAGCTTGATATGAATATCCTAAGATTTGTTCGAGTAAATGTAAGGCGGCTGTTTCATTCTCAGAAATAGCAGGTTGATGCTTAGCTAAGTTCATTTTATTTCCTTTGATTTAATTTCAAATTAATTTTGTTTAACTAAATAATTAAATGTTGATGTAACTATGATTAATAACGTAATATCCATATGCTCTTAATTTAAATAATAGCAAGGTGTTATTTATCATTTTTAGTTTAGTATCAGTAAATATTCATCAGAGTAACTAACATTACAAATGAAATCTTGAAGTATATTTAATGGTCTAATCATTATGTATACTTTTTAATTTGTCCAGTACTTATCATATAAATATATTTATTCAAGTAAAGTGAGCTTGTAAGTATCTATTTTTAATGTTTTTATTTTCGTGTTCTGTTTGTCTATATATTGAGTAATATAAAATGATAATTATTTTCATATGGTTAATAACTTTTGGTTTTTAAATGTTGTGGTTATTATTTCATGGTTTTATCATTTCATTTGAGTTTTTGAAGGTTTTTAAAATTTAAATTAAATTAATTGTAGGTGGTTATTTATACCGAATGGTATTAGCGGTCATTTTGTTTTTTCTACTAGGTTATTATTGTTTTTATTGATGATATATTATCAATAAAAACCAATAGTAGTATGTACTGTTAATATTGTTGGTGGTTATTTTAATATTTTATTATAAATATTAAAATAACGAATTAAATTTTTTAGATGATAAATTAACGAGAAAATCAATGAAAATAGTCGAGATATAATAATATAGCTATACATAAATGTATTATTAATTTCCATTAATGTTGGGTTTATATGTTTTACTGTTATTTAATTTCATGGTTATACATCTAAAGCAATACTATTTTCTATGACTGTTTAATTGGCATAGATCCGTCTTGTCAAAAATAATATTTCGGATTTTTTTAATATTGTTATATCGTTTTTCGCTATTCAAGCACAACCTAAGAACAAAAGTGAGACGCGCAAAAAGGCATCGGTAAACTGTATGGGATCGAGTGAGATATATGCTCGTTTACTACCGGTCGGAAAAATTGGATATTTTTGCAATCAGTGACTGGCGCTATTGCCAGCGCGAATTTATATAGTTTGGTGATGAGACCTGCCGAGCGAATGATATTAACCCTTACTATTATTTTTAATTTATTCAATGAGTTACCGAAAATACTGTCAAATAACTCGTTGAATGTTTTTCTTTTTTGGTACGTCGACCTGAATGAAGCCAAATAAGGCCTCACTGAATAATTGAGCGCTTACAGAGATATAGATTATGAGAGGATATAGCAACTAAATATTGGGCGTATATATCAGGTTATCTTAATAAAAGATTACTGGATTTAGCATCAACCAGAGTAAGACTTTGAAACATTAATACGCCAATGCAGATCAAGAATATGCCGGCTAATATTTTTACGATTAATAACCAGATTGGGCTAAATTTAGCACCTTGCCATTGTGATAATCTAATTGCTGTTTTTCGTAGATAAAAGACAAATATCGCTATAAAGCTAATCGTTAATGCGGTTCCTAGTGACATTACTAATGTAGCAACGATCCCCCATTCATAAGCATTAATAACATAAGCAAAAATTAACAGTAGTATGGCGCCAGAACAAGGGCGTATTCCCATACTAATGACAACCATTAATTGGGTTTTCCAATCACTGTTTAAGATATTTTCAGATACAGTATGTTGATGACTACAAGCGCAATTTTTACTGTGTTGATGAGATGATATTGACTTAATAGCATTAATTTTTAGTGAGGATTTAGGAGGGGATATTAATGTTTTGAACAGCGACTTACCAGCACTTGCACAAAATATAGCTCCTAATACAACCATGGTTCCATAACTTAATTTTTCGAGTATTAAACTACTTTGATGTACATAGCGAGTGGATAATTGAAATAGATAGAGAACAGCAGAGACGATAATAATCGCCATACTTGCCTGTAATAAAGAGGCGAGTAGGGTCAAAAGAACGCTTCTTTTTAATTTGGTTGGGTGTGTTGCTATATAGCTAGTAATAATGACTTTTCCATGCCCTGGCCCCATCGCATGCAATAAACCATAAACAAAACTAGCAGCAATTAATATTATCCCAGCTTGTTGAGGCTCAGTATCTACTTTTTGCAGTAATTCTGATAAGTGATAATTCAAACTACGTTGCCAAATAACCACTTGCTGTAACCAAACTATCCAGTGCGTATAAACCATATAGCCAATTACTAGCGATAATGTGATTATTGCTAGTAGCCAAGACGATTTTTTTATCCACTTAAATTTATCTGCTGAAATTATCGGCATTCTATTTTTACTCGTTGTGCGAATTGGAGGCCTAAATTCATTTCTTTCTCTGGGATATCTTGATTATCTAATGAAATGGCATATTCAATTGCCGATTGTGGAGGTTTCGAATTATTCAATTGTATTTCACAGACTGCCGCCATTTCGATAGGTAAGTGGATAGCGTCTTGTTTTGGGTAAGACATATCAATAAAGAATGTAGGGTCATAAGTGAGTAATTCGAATTGATTTTGTTGTAATTGGATAGGTTTAGCCAAAGAAACACTAAAATTAAACACTAATTGAGATCCTTTTCGCTGCAAAGAATACCTATTAGGTAAGGTTTTAAATTGGACTTTTTTCTTTTGATGATACAACTCACTGAAATAATTTTGTGATAATATATTCGCCATAATATCAGCAGCTTGCTTCTTCCACTGATTATCACTCGGTTTTACATTACTCAGTTCATACAAGATATCCGCAGAGGTTATTGGATCTATTTTCCATGAAAAGGAAAAACCAGTAAGTTGTTGGTCGTGAACTTCAAACTCAGTCTCTAGTGTAATAAAACTGTGTGGGTGAGCCAGGACGGATAACGAATAAAGCATTGATAAATAAATAATAAAAGTCTTGAGTAACTTCATAATAATCTTTTTGTAATTAAGTTAAGTAAAATACGATTATGAGCATGCATCAGGCTTAATTGTAATGTTATAACACAAGGATCATAGGAGTGAAAATGAAGTTTAACGAATAAATAGTTTTTGAATAGCCACTAGCTCAGTAGCTACTAATTAATTATTCTTGATACGCGACAGATGAAAGTTAATTATTGGAACTCTATCAGCACTTAACTCTGTAGAATATTTCAATAAATTCAAAGATATATATACGAGTATTTTTGTGCGGAATAGTTCCTCTCCTTCGTTTTCCTTTTTTTAGCATTTGAAAAAATTTTTATAATCGTGTTGTTATGATAGTTTCCTTTGCTGCTTATTATTATCTCCAACTTATCTTGTTTAAAAAATATTAATCGTAGCGTGAAATGGTCAACTAAAATTGCCCAATGTTTTAGAGTTTTTCCTGTATCGTTTTTTAGATTAGTCATGTGGTAACTCATCGTTATATTCGTGTGGCCTAACCTCACTATCATAGCTAGTGATATAGTTCTTTATTTTATGTGCAGCATCACTGAAAATAATATATCCGGTCACCGGGTTCCACTTATTTTTCAGGCTTTCTAAGCAGTGATCCATCGGATTATTATCCCTATAGTTTTCGCGTCAATTCATACTCTGTTTTATTTGATAATAGATAGAATAGTTTCAGAAAAAGCATAAATGATAATAATATAAAAAAGCAATACAAAGTAAGGTAATATATAAACTTAATGATTAATTTTAACTTTCTGTTAAAGATGCTAATTCTTCTGAATTTACCCCAAAAATAATAGGCGTTTTGCTTAAATATTAAAATATCTTCTCTATTACTAAATAATTACTTTTACTAGTCGCACAAATCAATACTCTTATGATATTTTTAGATGATGAATTATTATTGTATATTAAATTATTTCCATCGAAGTTTAATTGATAATAAATTAAGTCATTCTACTTTCAGCCTATTTAATATTAGGTATATTACTAAATTACTTCCATTTTAAAAATTAATAATAAGAGTTGGCTCTATATATTATCAATTCACTAAATGTGGAAAGTATAAAATTTTTCACCTGGCCTCCGATAATCTTATTTTTTATTTATATATAAACTGGCTTAAGTTCAGTTCTAGAAAACTTATAACATAACCTTTATATTGTTTTTAGTAAGTTTTGAGTAACTGTTGAATAAGTCAGTGATAGATTTTCCAGCACTTTTTTATATTATATTTGGGGAAATACTGTTTAATTCCCATCATATTATATACATAATAATCTTCGTTATTTGATTTGTTATCAATCAAATAAGCTATTATTTCCATTTTTTCACTAGCCACAAACCACTTTGCTTCATTAAATAACCAAATAATACTCCTATTAATAAAGATGGGATTATTATTTGCCAATAACCTTGACCTGCAAAAGTAGAACAAGCACCAATAAAAGTACCTGGAATATAAGCTAACCATGATTTATACGCTTGGAAACACATTATAAAAGCAACTATTGTAGTAACTAAATAGCCAACGTAATTAGGTAGATCATGGATAAATTCGTCACTATGGATAATAACTAAACCCCAGATAACACCACTGAAAACAGTAAGTACAGTAATTAGTAAGCCTTTAATACCCTCTTTAGGATAAGCAAAGTAAGCGGTACAACCCAAAAAACCGGCCCAACTAATCAAACCAAACAAATCAGCAACCCATGCCCAAATACCAGAAAGAATTGCCGTGGTTAATGAAAGAGAAAAAAGTAGTTTCACAGTAGTCACTTGATAGATGGTTAAACTAATAGCCTTTAGAAAGCTGAGCATTGTATAGAGTCATTTAAATAGATGCAATTCACTAGAATGTAAACAAGTTATATAACATGCAAAGATGCCTAATATATTAGGGACTGTTGATCCTGTTCTGCTTTAATCAAACAAGACACTTTAATAATGGAATATAATCCGATTATCGAGGTGTTAATGACAAAAGGGCAAACAGAAATAATACCACAGAATTTAAACAACAAGCAGTCGCATTGGTCACCAAGCAGGGTTATAGCGAGCCAAAAGCCGCTGCTGCTTTAGTGATCACCGATAAATAACTTTATCACTGGAAAGCAAAATTCGATGCTGAGCAATCCGGTATTAGTTTAAATACGCATGAACGAGCCGAGCTATTAAGGCTCTGAAAAGAAAATAAAGAGCTTAGGATGGAGAAATAAATCCTAAAAAAAGTCAGTGCCCTCCTGCTAAAGGAAACCAAGTAGCGTTTAAAACCATTAAGCAATTATCTTTACAGTATCCGGTACTAAAGCTTTGCAATCATATAAAAATCAACTGTTTTACTTATTATACTTGGCTTAAACACTCTGCAAAATTGATTACTGCGGAACAACTTAATCTGTATCGCAGAGCCAAAGCTACCTTTGAACAAAGTCGAAATAGCTTAGATTATCGAACTTTACGTAAACAGTTATGCAAAGAGGGCTTTACCCATCAGCAAGATTTCCTCAATGCCACGGTTAAGCAACTCTGCCAGTTCGATCGCGTGTTAATGAACTCGCCTTACTTGAATAATCGCTGGAAACTTCATTTATATCACGCTCGCTAATTCGTGATGTCTGATGGAGGTATTGTGGCTATTCTGCAACAGAAGAAAGTGTGCAGTCACTCATAGGGCATGATTGCAGTGCCCACCAATACGGTCAGTAGGAGGGTACATTTGAAGGAACTGGAGTTTAGGTTAAACTATTTACCATTGATTTTTATTAATTATTAAATCTAAATTAAAAGGGATGCTTGTTTGTTAGGGTAAAATAAGCCGAATCGTTAAGGAATGAAAGTGCGCAATTTTAAATGTGTAACCCTGGCCGTCTTGCTTTCATCTGGCTGCTCAACTAAAGAAAGCGATTTGTGTTTATTTGGTATGGACTCTTATTTTGAGTCACATAGGGACTATTCTAATCCTATCTATCAGGATGAAAGAGGTAAAGAATTGTCTTGGCAGGCTAGAAATGAACTCGTAAAACAAGCAGACAAATATGCGAAGGATTCTATCGATGAGGATTATGTTCTTGCCGAACGCTTATGTCCTAAACTTAATACCACTGATGCTATTTTTGAAACTATACATGTTGACGTTGATGTTAGAGGTAAGGAAAGTAACTTTTTTACCGTACCGTTCGATTATACAGGTTCTCAAGCGGCAGCTGTTCAGTTATATAACAACTCAAAGAAATCATATACTTCTAGAATGTCTGGTGATCTAGGAGGCGAAGGAATAGCTAAAATGACGGTTCAGGGCCCATGCTTCAATAATATATGCACAGAAAAAGACCTTGTAGAGTTTTGTAAAACTAAACAACGCACAGCGCTCTCAGATGAAAAAGCAATCGAACAATTAAAGACTTATTACATTCGTGATCGTGGGATAAATATTACTTACCCCAAAAAAAACAAAAAAATATATTCATGCAAAAGGCCTAATTGGCTTCGTTGGTAACTAAAATAATGATTTTGTTGTTCCGACCAGAGCGGGGTATCCATTTAACTATGCTATTACAATAAAAAGGTTTCATTATTGATTAATTGTTGTTTTTCTTTCCCCGGGCTTTGCGAGTGTTAAAACGTGCCACAGGAGTTGAATTTTAAGCTGAAATTTAATTCATGATGTGAGATTTATAAAATAAAATCATATTTGTTAAAAAGTGCGATGCGCCTAATTGTTATTTATGTAAAATAATGTCATGTTTTGTGTTAACACTTAACTTGAACAGAACAATAAATACATGTAATGCGATTAAAAACTACACACACCTATTTGCATCACTTTATTTCGGTTATGGCATTATCGCCTTTACTGGCAAGTGCCTCCATGCTTCGACCCGAGAATACGGATACGCTGTTTCAGCAACAAAGACAGCAGCAACAAGCACAACAACAGCAATTTGATGCTAAAGTCCCGAATGTCACGTTGTCAGATCCAGTCACAAAAAGCCGATTGCAATTTCCCGATGAAAGACCGTGTTTTACCATAGACCGTGTTTCTATAACAGGGCAGGAAAGTTTGCCACATTGGGTGCCGATTCAGCGTTTAGCTAATCAAGCCGTCGGTCATTGTGTCGGTGTAAAAGGTATTAATCATTTAGTGACTGATATGCAAAATCGGCTGATCAGCCATGGCTGGATAACGACTCGCGTATTAGTACCAGAACAAGATTTATCATTGGGTATTCTTAAGTTATTGATATTGCCTGGAAAAGTACAAAAAGTTGTTTTCACTGATGATCCCTCGACCTACAGTACGTTATACAGTGCGATGCCTGCGCGTGCGGGAAATTTATTGGATTTACGAGATATTGAGCAAGGATTGGAAAACTTACAGCGTTTGCCGACCGTAAAAGCCTCAATGGAAATGGTCCCCGGAGATGCCCCCGGTGAAACTCAGATTGTGATTAAGCGTCAGCAATCACGTTATTGGCATGCAGGGGCATGGGTTGATAATTCAGGCTCAAAAAGCACGGGAAAAAATCAAGCGGGCGTGATGCTGGCATTGGATAACCCGACTTCCCTCAGCGATCTTTTCTATATTACGGCGACGCGAGACTTAAGTTTTTCCAGCGATAAAGATACGGCTAACTACAGCGCCCATTACTCGGTACCCTTTGGGTATTGGCAGTTTGCCACGACCGCGAGCGATTATGAATATACCCAAACTATCGCGGGCGCGAACAGCGATATCGAATATCGCGGTAAAAGTAAAAGCCTGAATCTGCAACTGAGCAACGTTTTATACCGTGATGCGACCGCCAAAACGACCGCGACCTATGATGTGAATTTGCGCGAAACCCGTAACTTTGTGCAAAACACCGAAATTGAAAACCAAAAACGGCGCACCACCGCATGGAAGCTCGGTCTTAATCATCGTCAATATATTGGGCAATCGACCGTAAATGTGGGGGCGAGTTATCAGCACGGGACGCGTTGGTTTGGGGCGATGCCTGCCTACGAAGAGTTTCGCAGTAAAGCGTCCCAAGATTATGCGACCGCACTGGCGATTATCATGCAATTTTCCGCTTCTGCAAGTATTCCATTTACCTTGGCAGACCAATCGTTGCGGTTTGAGTCCCAATACTCCCGTCAAATCAGTGACCGACCACTGACACCGCAAGATCAGTTCAGTATCGGTAACCGTTGGACGGTGCGCGGCTTTGATGGTGAACGTACTCTTAGTGCGGATGAAGGTTGGACGCTACGTAATACCTTATCATGGACATTGCCTGTCTCCGCGCAAGAACTGTATGTGGGTGTCGATTACGGCAAAATTAGCGGGCGTGGGACTGACATTAATTTAGGGACACATCTTGCAGGTGGCGCTATCGGCTTACGTGGGGCAATTACCGCTGCCAATTTGAGCTATGACCTATCACTCGGAACCCCCTTCTCTAAACCTAATGGCTTTAAAACCGATCCGGCAACATTTGCATTCTCTGTTAACTGGAATTATTAAGGTATCTCAGGATGAATAAGTTATTTTATCGCTTAATTTTTAATGCCGCTCGCCAAATGGTGATGGTGGTTGCAGATATCACACGTAGCCATCAAGCGGGCCCTGCTTGCCTGACTGAAAATCGCACAGAGAAAACAACCAATAGCCGAATTCGTTGGTCAATCAAACCCATAATTACTTCACTTTGGCTCACGCTGGGCATGGTGAGTTTTAGTGCTTCGGCATCGACTATTATTGCCGATGGTAACGCGCCGGGAAATCAGCAGCCAACCATTGTGAATACCCAAAATGGTTTGCCGCAAGTCAATATTCAAGCGCCAAATCGGGATGGGGTTTCACGTAACCAATATAGCCAATTCGATGTCGATCATAAAGGCGCTATCCTCAATAACAGTAGCACCAATGTTAACACACAACTCGGCGGGATAATTCAAGGTAATGACTGGTTAGCCAAAGGTGAGGCTAAAATTATATTAAATGAAGTGAACAGTCGTGACCCAAGCCAACTCAATGGTTTTATTGAAGTTGCCGGGAAAAAAGCGGATGTGATTATCGCCAATCCGGCGGGCATTACCTGTAATGGTTGTGGTTTTATTAACGCCGACAAAGCGTTACTCTCAGCGGGTAAGACGCTGATAGAGAATGGCAAAATAAAAGGGTTTGACGTTGATAAAGGCCATATTGAGATCTTGGGTCAAGGCTATAACGGTAACGGAACTAACTATACGGCATTGATTGCTCGCTCAGTGAATATTAATGCCAAACTGCACGCCAAAGATTTGGCGATTACGACGGGTAAAAATACCGTTGCGGTGGATGGTCAAACCGTGCTCAAAACGGAGTATTCCACCACTGAGGATAAACCCGAGTTTGCTTTAGACGTTGCTGCACTGGGGGGCATGTATGCCAATACCATCAAAATGCGCGGGACAGAAAACGGGGTGGGTGTCCGTAATGCGGGGCATATTGGTGCCGAAGCCGGTGACATTACCTTATCCGCTGACGGTAAAATTGGAAATACTGGCGTAATAACAGCAAGTCAAAATATCATCCTTAACAGTCAGCAAGCGCTCAATAATAGCGGCACAGTACTGGCACAAAACGATATTCAGCTCAATGCGAAACAGGCAATAACCAACACCGATAAAGGTCAAATCGTCGCAGGGCGTCATGCAGCACTAGGTGCAGAGAAAATCAACAGTGACAGAACCGCCTTATTAGCCGCTGGGGTCGACAGTAAAGGCAAACTAACTTCCGCAGGTTCGTTAACCGTTAAAGGCGATAAAGACGTTGTATTGCAAGGCGATATTATTGCCAAAGATACTTTAACGGCAACAGGCAGCGCTGTAGATTTATCTCATTCCAATACCCAAGCCAAGAATATTTCGCTGACCTCAACGGCAACCGATATTCGCACCCAAGAGGCGCATTTACTGGCAACCAACAATGCGGTATTGACCGCCAAGCATGGCATTGATAATCAAAAAGGGGAGATTGTCGCCAATCAACTAAGTCTGTCCGCGCCCGAGTTTATTGATAATCAGCACGGGAAACTGGTTCAAAAAGGAAATTCAAAAAATACCTTGAATACTCAGGTATTAAATAACCAACAAGGAGAAATCAACCTTGCGGGTGACACCTCGATTATTGCTAATCAGTTGAATAACCAGTCTGGGCAGCTATTAAGCCGTGATGGCAAAGTCGATATTCAAAGTCAACACCTGAATAACCAACAAGGCACGATTTTAGCGTCAGGCAAGCAAGGCCTTACCATCCAGTCCGATAAGCTGGATGGGCAAAAAGGGGAAATTTTTACCCATGGCGGATTGAACTTAACTGCAAAATCGGTGAATTTGGATAATGCAACCACCCAAGCAGAGCACATCACGTTACAGGCCAATGCGTTATCTCATCGTCAGGGCAACATGTTGCAGACGGGCGATAAAACGATGAAGCTCAATGTGGCTAGTGGATTGGATAACAACCAAGGAAGTATTGCATCCAAAGGTGATTTGAATTTACAGGCAAGGACGGTTGACAACACGGACGGTAAATTACTCACCAGCACGAACCATCGTTTAGATCTCACCGCAGCAACAGAATTCAACAACACGCGTGGTGTCGTCCAAATCGATAAGTATTTGATGATCAACGCAGATAAACTGATCAATCAGCAAGGTAAAATCAGCAGTTTATCCGGTGCCGCTTTATTAACAGCAAATCGTTTAAACGGTGAAAAAGGCACTATTTTTGCGCAAGATACATTGCGATTAGAAAGCGCTGATATCAATTTAAACCAAGGCTTCACACAAGCAAACCAAGTTTCTATTTTTGCCAACAACGTTACCCATCAGGATGCAACGTTACTGCAAACAGGGGAAGGCAAAACGGAACTACATATTCAAAATCAATTTGATAATCAGCGAGGGGAAATCTCCAGTAATGGTCAAATTGATATTGTGGCAAACGGCTTGAATAACCAAGACGGCAAAATTATTGCTGCAAAATTGGGACAATTGACCGTCAGTGTTCAGCAATTGTTGAATAATGCCCGAGGGACATTATTGGGTAACCAAGGTATTCAGCTGGCAGCGGAACGCTTAATCAATCAATCCGGCAAAATACTTGCTAGCTTTGGCGATAACCAATTGGTGCTTAAACAATTGGATGGCGAAAAAGGCGAAATTCTCTCGACAGGCAAACTAGCTTTGACGGGGGATGAACTTAATCTTAATGACGCGCTGACGCAGGCAGATAACATCCAAATTGAAGGGCGAAATCTATCCCATCAACGTGGACAAATGCTACAAACGGGCAGTGAAAAAGGGCAAATCAAGCTGGCTCAAACTCTTGATAACCAGTCAGGAAATATTAGCAGCCAAGGCACGTTAAATCTGGATATCAATAAACTGGCTAACTCGCAAGGCGTTGTGGTTGCCGCAAAAGTGGGTGCATTGATTTTAAATGCTAAAGACGGTGTGGATAACACACAAGGAACCCTTTTTGCCGAGCAAGGCTTAACTCTCAATGCCCCGTTGCTCACTAACGTTGATGGTAAAGTCATTAGCAAACAAGGCAATATACTGATTGCCACTGAAAATCTGCAAGGTCAGCGCGGCGAAATCGTTGCGGATGACGAGTTAGAACTCCATGGGCAAGAGGTTGACCTGACTGAGGCGAATACCCAAGCGAAACATATCCAACTGACGGCGAATAACCTGAACCATCAGCAAGCAACTATGACTCAACTGGGTGAGCAAAAAGGGTCGATCATTGTATCACAACATCTGAATAACGAAGCGGGTGATATCAGCGGTAATGGTTCTTGGCTGATCAACGCGAATACCCTTGAAAACCAGCAAGGTAAAATATTCAGTGCGAAAATGGGCGAATTAGACTTACAAATTCAGCAAGCACTGAATAACGCGGGTGGAACGTTAACTGGTCGTCAAGGTGTATTCATTAAAACGCAATCACTGATTAACCGCGCCGGTAAAGTGATTGCTAGCCTGGGAAATGTCACCTTAAATAGTCAATCACTTGAAGGTGATGACGGTGAAATATTGGCAGCTAATACCTTAAATATTCAAGGTGGAAGCCTTTCACTCAATCAAGCTACGACGCAAGCCGATCAGATCCTCATGACGGCAAATAGCCTTGATCACCAAGGCGGTAAATTATTACAAACGGGTGATAAAGCGGGAGAAATCACGCTTCAAGGGAAGCTGAATAATCAAGTGGGTGAAATAGGCAGTAATGGCTCATTCTCATTGAAAGCCAATAGTCTCGACAATCGTGACGGACAAGTTATCACCGCCAAAAATGGTCATCTTAAGGTTGATTTAACTCATGAATTATTAAACCAAAGCGGCGCACTCATTGGAGAGAATGGGCTGAATATAGCGGCCAGTGATATCCAAAATCAGCAAGGCAAATTGGTTGCTCGCCATGGCGATATCACGCTGGATGTTACCCATACAATCAATAACCAAGCCGGATTAATTGCGGCAGCGCAATTATTGCAGATGCGTAACCAAGCGCTGCAAAATCAACAGGGCTATCTCCAAGCGAATACGATTAATATTAATACGCACAATCAGCTATTTGATAATACACAAGGTTCTTTGTTGGCGAAGCAACAGTTGACCTTAAACAGCGGTAAAATTGACAACCATCAAGGGTCAATTCAGTCGGGTAGCGATATGCGAATTGATACCCACGGTGAGCAACTCAATAATACCCAAAGTGGCGAAGATAAAGGGATCTATGCACAAGGTGGATTAACGTTAAATACAGGCGAACTGAATAACCAACAGGGTCGCATTGTGGCGAAAAATCAGTTGGATTTAAATAGCCAAGGCTTAAATAACCAACAAGGCTTGATTGGTAGCCAGTCGGTGATTGAAATGCAAACCCAGCAGTTGGATAACCGCGAAGGTATGATTAAAGGTCAATCAATCATTTTGAATACCCAAGGTCAGCGCTTAACCAATATCGCCAAAACCGATGAGCAAGGCATTTTTGCCAGTCAAACGTTAGCCTTAAAAGTCGGTGAGCTTATTAACCGGCAGGGACACCTTCAAGCCAACCAAATCACGTTAGATACTCAGCAGAACCGTATTGATAACAACCAAGGTGAAATCATAGCGGCGAAAATACTGAGCGTAAACAGTGGTGAACTTGATAACCAGCAAGGGCGCGTGCAGGCAGGTGAACAGCTTTCGCTGAATACCCATGGTGAACTTTTCAATAATAATGATACGCAGCAAAGTGGCGGGGTGTTAAGTGGCGGAAACCTGACGCTCAACAGCGGTAAACTTACTAACCAACAAGGTCAAATTCAGGGGGCGGGGGCAAGTGTCTTAACCACTCAAGTCTTGAATAATCAGCAGGGGCAGATTTACTCAGGTACGCTATTGGACATCAATACTCAAAAAAATAATGTATTGAACCAAGCTGGCACATTGGCAAGTAAAGGGATACTGACGTTAAAAGCTAATGATATCAATAATCAACAAGGCTTTTTGCAAGGTAAGCAAGGTTTAAACCTCAATGCAAATCATATTGATAACCAAAAAGGCACATTGCTGAGTCAATCCTCGACACAGATTACCGGAGCGTCTTTTAGTAACCGCGAAGGGACTTTACAGTCGCAAGGAAATACCGACCTAACAATTGCGCAAGATATCGATAATCAGCAAGGGCAGATATTGTCGGGTGAAAATCTGCATATTGGCAGCCAACAGCTGAATAATACGCAAGGGACGCTTCAAGGCCTTAATCATGTTGAATTGACAGTGAAACAGCAAGTCGAGAACCAACAAGGTTGGATTAAAGCCAATGAAAACCTTGATATTTCTGCGGGGTCTATTGATAACAAAAACACAGCCCAAGCCGGTAAAGGCCTTGAGGGGCTAAATGTGAGCCTCAGAACTACACGTTTAGATAACCAAAGCGGAGCGGTTCGTGCAGGGCGAGCAATTGAAGCCAATGTGGCGCAAAGCTTGAATAATACTCAAGGGATGCTATCTGCGGGGACAAAACTCACTGTAACCGATAATGCGCAAGGTAAAGCCCTAGATTTATTAAACCAACAAGGCGTGATAGTCAGTAATGGCTCCGCCACTATTGTTGCAAACCAATTAACGGGTGAAGGCAAGGTTATCGCACAAAAAGCGTTATCGCTGACTCTCAACCAACACGTTGAAAATACTGGACGCATTCAGGCGGGCGAAAACTTAACCGCTAATTTTGCACAAGGGTTTACCAATAAAGGACTCATTTCTAGCCTTGGCGAGCTGGCTTTAACCACGACGACCATTATTAACCAACTTTCTGGTGAAATCACAGGGCAAAATACGCGAATTAAAGCCAGTGGTCAGGTATTGAATACAGGGCTTATAGACGGCCTATTAACTTATATTGTTGCTAATTCTTTAGATAACTTAGGTACAGGACGTATTTATGGTGATTTCCTTGCCATTGCAGTGAATTCGTTAGTCAATGATAAACAAGGAGACAAAGCTGCCGTTATCGCAGGGCGTAAAGCTGTCAACATTGGCGTTTCTGAACTTTTAAACCGTGATCATGCTTTAATTTACAGTGATGGCGATTTAGTTATCGGTAACCAATTAAACGACCAGTTACAAGCTACGGGCCATGCCAAAAGCGTGAAAAACCACAGTGCCAATATTGAAGCGGCCGGTAGCCTCACATTAAAAACGAATTTACTTGAAAATAAAGATATCCATTTACAGCTGACAGATGATGCCGTCGAAGTGAGCCGTGAGCACTTTGACTGGTACGATTTTGGTAATGGCAAACGCTATAAAATTCAGCCCCGTAATGGAAACCAGACTCGCTATGCTATTAATGACGATGGCACACTCAACAAAGAAGTCGGTATTCACTATGAAAAATCTAATCGCTGGCGGATGTTTGAGTACGGTAATTGGACTAAAAATTTCTATGAGTATGATTACGACCGTATCATTTATGAAACGCAAGTCATAAAACGTGATGCTGCACTGATTACCAGTGGTAAGCATTTAACCCTCGATGGTCAACAACTTAATAATGAAAATTCTCGCGTGGTTGCAGGACAAAACTTAATCCTGACAGGCTATGATCTGAATAACGAAGAAGCACAAGGTGTTCGCCGTATTTTTGAAGATGGAAATACGGTTTATCGCTACAAAGGCGGTGGCACATGGAAAACGCGTACTAGCACGTCAAAATACCAAGGGGTTAATAGCGAAGAAGATGTAGCATTACATTTATTAGAAGTTACCGAGAATGCGGGTGGCATCAATAAAACTCAGCTTGATGCAGCGAAAGTGAACCAACTCGATGGGCAAGCCGAAGGTGTTTCGAATGCTAACTTGCAAGAAAATCAAGGGACAACTGTTACTGAGCAGGCGTTAAAAAACGGTAAGAATACACCATTAGACTTGTTGCCCGGTCAGCAACTGGAAGTGACACAATTACCTGCAATTTCAGGCCAAGTTGATGTCAAAGATGATAAACAGGTTGATTCATCACTGCAAATTGATGATGCCAATATCGGTAAAGGTACGGACATCCAAGGGCAAGCAGATGCAGGTAAAGGGGAAACTATCACCGCAGAAACGGCACCTGAAGCTAAAGATAATCTCGATACGGTGATCAGAACTGTTGGACCCAATACCCAACTGCCTGATAACAGCCTGTTTAACCTCATACCAGGCAGTGATAGCCAATTCCTGATTGAAACCGATCCCCGGTTCACCAATTACAAAAAATGGCTATCCAGTATCGATATTGTCACCAACGATCAACTGCACAAGCGCTTAGGCGATGGCTACTATGAACAGCGTTTAGTCCGTGACCAATTGATTGAAACCACAGGACAGCGCTTATTAGGTAACTACAATAGTGATGAAGAACAATACCGTGCGCTGCTGACCAATGGCGTCGCATTTGGTGAACAATTTAACCTGGCTCCAGGTATTGCCTTATCACCGGAACAAATGGTGAACTTGACCACCGATATCGTGTGGATGGTCAATAAAGAAATTACGCTGCCAGATGGCCGCGTTGAAATGGTCAGTGTTCCACAGGTGTATGTCCGAGCCCGTCAGGGGGATCTAAAGGGTAACGGTGCGCTACTGGCAGGCCGCAATGTGTCTGCTGATATGGCGGAAAATATTCTCAATAGCGGCGAAATTAGTAGCCGTGAATTGACCGATTTGCGTGCTGAAAATATCGAAAATAGCGGGCGCATGCAGGGCAAAGACATTCAACTTGATGCTCTAAAAGATATTAAAAATATCGGCGGGGAAATCCGTGGGTTAGATAACGTTTCGCTATCAGCGGGTCGGGATATTCTCAGTGAAACCGTCCAACGTGGCGAAGGCAACGCCCAATGGCTTGATCGCCCAGCCAGTATTTACGTCACCGGTGATAATGGACAGCTTACGTTAAAAGCGGTGCAAGATATCAACCTCATTGCAACCGAT
This sequence comes from Moellerella wisconsensis, assembly GCF_022592395.1. Lineage (NCBI taxonomy): Bacteria > Pseudomonadati > Pseudomonadota > Gammaproteobacteria > Enterobacterales > Morganellaceae > Moellerella > Moellerella wisconsensis. Next base: position 741,024 of record NZ_CP093242.1, read on the forward strand.
GTGGGTAATATAGGTGTAGAGGGTAAAACATCTATTCTCGCAGGGCGTGATATTAGTTTAGAAACCCACGATGTTAGCTCGGCCTTTGATTACACGCATAATTCAAGCAATTACTATCGTGGCGCTAACAGCGCAGAAGTCGGTACACAAATCCACACCCAAGGGGAGTTAACGTTATCGGCTGGGCAAGATGTCTCTGCCCGTGCAGCGAATGTCACCAGCGGTGGCGAGCTGGAGATAAATGTGGGTCGTGACATCAATATCACCTCGGGTATTGAAACCAATGACTATGCAAAACACACTAAACATACGGATAAAGGTTTCTTATCGAGTACCACTAAAGAAACCCATGATGAGGTGAACGAGCGCACTGCTATCAGTAGTACCTTTAGCGGTGATAGCGTGAAAGTGACCGCCGGGAATGACGTTAATCTCGAAGGGAGCAATTTGCTTGGAACCAACGATGTTAGCGTTAATGCGGGAAATCAATTAAATACCACCACCTCTGACGAAGCCTCCCATGAAACGCATATGTCGAAAACCACCAAATCAGGGTTAATGAGCAGTGGCGGTTTAGGTTTTACCCTGGGTTCAACCTCACAAAAAGTCACTACCGATACGGACAGTAACCAGAAAAAAGGCAGCGTGATCGGTAGCACGGCAGGAGATGTGAACTTAACCGCCGGGGAGACAGCAAACATTCATGGCAGCGATGTAATTGCGGCGAAAGATATCCATGTGACCGGCAGTGATGTGAATATCACTGCGGCTGAAAACAGCCGTACCGATATCACTACGGTGGAAACCAAATCCAGCGGATTGACGGTATCGTTAGGTGGAGCCGCAGGGAGTCTGTTAGATGGAATGGTGCAAACCGCCAAATCGGCGAAACAAGAAGATGATGGACAATTAGCCGCCCTTAAAGGGATGAAGGCAGGTTTGCAAGGGGCTCAGGCTCAGCAAGCGAGTGAGTTGGCTGGTCTGAAAGAAGGTGGTAGTGCGGCAGATGCTTTTGGCATCAATATGTCTTACGGCAGCAGTTCTTCTAAATCCACCACCAAAACACAGCAAAATACTGCATCAGGCAGTAGCCTAAGCGCCGGCGATAATATTAATCTTACTGCGACAGGCAAAAAAGAAAATAGCCAAGGTAACCTGACGGTACAAGGTAGCCAAGTGGGTGCTGGTAAAGATATTAACTTAACCGCCAAAAACGATATCAATTTGACCAGTGCGACCAACACGCAAACGGTAGATGGCAAAAACGAGAGCCAAGGCAGCTCAATCGGTGCGGGTATTAGCACGGGCGGTTGGAATGTGAATGCCAGCGTGAATAAAGGCAGTGGTTTTGAGAAAGGTAACAGTCAATTCTATACCGATACTGAAGTCAATGCGGGTAAACAACTGATCCTCAACAGCGGCAAAGACACCACACTGACGGGTGCCCAAGTGAGCGGTGAAACCGTGAAAGCCAATGTCGGTGGCGATTTAACTTTATCAAGCCAACAAGCCACCGAAAAATATGACTCAAAGCAACAGGGCGGCAGTTTAAGTGGCAGTATAGGAACGGGCTTGAATACCACGGCTTCGGTGAATGCCAATAAAACCGAGATGCACAGCGATTATCAATCGGTGGATAAACAAACGGGTATCAATGCAGGCAAAGGTGGCTTTGATATCACCGTTGGCAAGCACACGCAACTCGATGGTGCAGTGATTAGCAGTAGCGCAGAGGCGGATAAAAATAAACTGGATACGGGTACGCTGGGCTTTGGGGATCTCAAAAACAAAGCTGATTACAAGGTCGACAGTCAAAGTGGCGGCTTTAGCACCGGGGGCGCGCCATTTGCAGACCAGCTTGCGGGTAATGCCGCCGGTTCATTGCTGACCAACGCGAATAACATAGGCAAAGACAGCAACACCACCCACTCAGCGGTGTCGGAAGGTGAGATTGTTATTCGCGATAAGGCTAATCAAAAACAAGATATTACTGACTTAAGCCGAAATACGGACAATGCCCATGAAAAGCTGAATACGATTTTTGACAAAGAAAAAGAGCAAAAACGGATTGAGAAAACGCAGTTAATCGGTGAATTAGGCAAGCAGATTACCGATATTGCGGTGACGGATGAAAGGATAAAAGCCACGAAGAAGGTGAATGCGGAAAATAAAACGCCAACAGATAAAGAAAGAGAGGCAGCACAAAAAGCGCTAGCAAAACAAGGGAAAGAGACAAATGATTTAAGCGTGATAGACGGCTATATCAAAGAGCAGGCGATTCAAGCTGAAATCAATAAATCGGGTTGGGGAGTGGGCGGTGATAATCGTCGGATAGTGGAGTCAGGCACGGCGTTAATCCAAGGGTTGGTGAATGGCGATGTAAGCAAAGCGGTGGCCAATGCGAGTGCGCCGTATATCGCGAATGAAATCGCCAAGCAAATAACGAAAGAAAATCAGGAAGGCCGCCTCGCTGCACACGGTATTGCCAATGTTGCATTAGCGCTGGCAAAAGGTGAAAATGCAGGGGCTCAATCGCTGGGAGCCATGACGGCCGAAGCGGTGGGAATGCTGTCCGAGAAACTGTATAGCAAAGATGTAAGCCAACTGACCGAAGATGAAAAAGCCACGGTGAGTGCATTTGCGAGTCTGGCGGCAGGTATTGCAGGCGGGCTAGTCGGAGGTGATACATCCAGTGCCGCCAATGCAGCAGAGGCAGGGAAGGCGACGGTTGAGAATAACCACTTAAGTAAAGATGAATGGAAAATTCTAGATAAAGCGCTTGATGATCAAGAGGCAGGTAAAAACCTTAAGTCAGCTTCTTTAGATATTATTTATTTAATGGATAAAGATAAATATACAAATAGCTTGATTGATAGAAATAGCAAAGGATTGTTGAATGGCAAAGAACAAGCGGTTTTAACTGAATACCTAAATGCGATTGGTGTGCAATTACAGCTAAGAGGTGTCAGTGAAGCGGATGCGCTTAAGCAAATAAATGTAATTCTAAATGATACAAGCCGAGCAGAACCTGTTCTAGATGAGCAATATAATAAAGCGTTAAACCAGTTAAGCACTCAAGCTAGACATGAATGGCAAGCGATGATTGGCACAGATGCCTTATTAGCAGGTCCGGGACGAATAAGCCAATTAATGCGATTAGCGTTGATTTCAGGCGGTTCCTATCAAACAGGAACTGGCCTTGCACAAATTGCAGATGGTAAAATTACTGATGGCTTAATCAATGTTGGTCTTGGCAGTGCGGCTGTATCGGGTGGTTATTTAGGGAATAAGGTTACAGGTAAGCCGAACGGCGGAATTATTTCGCCTGAGTCAAATATTTGGCAGACAGGAACAATTGGCAATTCAATTACTAAATCGGAAGGTTCCTTAACAGGGCATGTCACAAAAGTCACTCCACAAATGACAAAGGAAAATATTCGGTCTCTTAATCGTGAAAATGAGAGTGCACAAATATTATCTAAGTCTGGCTTCCATGTAGAACAAAACCCAATCGTTTCAGGAAATAAAGATCCTGACTATCGTATTAATGGTGAAATTTTTGATAACTATGCACCTAAGTCGAGTAGTGTTCGTAATATATGGTCTGAGGTAAAAGGAAAAATCGAAAAGGGACAAACTAATAATGTAGTTATTAATATATCAGATACTAAAGTTTCAGTTCCTGAATTGCAGCAACAGCTTACTAAGTGGCCAATAATGGGATTAGATAAAGTTATTATTATTGATAAAACTGGAAATGCTGTTCGAGTTAAGTGAGGAAAATATGTCTATAGATTTAAGATGTTATACAACATTATCGGTTGCTGAATTACAGAAAAAACTGGATGTATTTGTAGCTAAGCACCCAGAGATATTTCCTGAGCATTATATTTTATATAGAGCAAAAGAATTAGGTCCGTTTGATAAAGAAATTTCAAATGAATTTGGTTTAGATCCCGAATCTTATTTTTATATTAGTGTATCGAATAAGCTACTTGAAATATGCACTAATGAGATCGCTAGTTTAGTAAAAAGTGAATTAGGTAAAAATAACGTAATAGTCCTTCTCAATGGTGAAGATTTAATCTAGAACAAGATCCCAGCTCTGCACTGGGATCTCCCTTAGCCGTCTCACTCCCCCCTCTGCCAACCGGATGATCAACAGTCCGGCTTGGCGAGTGAGGTGTAGTGCGTACCCGACTTAAATTACATATATTTCAGTTGCTTACCGCTGATGATCAGTTATGGGCTGAGGTTGGGTTGAACTCTATTCTGTAAATAACTCATTGAATATCGTTTGGTTTTAACCACTTCACCTTTAGCCGTCGGCACGAAGATCTGCGTCTAATCTTTTTATTTATTTCTCTTGTTATATAAAAGATATCTTAACAAACCACCGATAAATACGACTCAAAGCAACAGGGCGGGAGTTTAAGCGGCAGTATAGGAACGGGCTTGAATACCACGGCTTCGGTGAATGCCAATAAAACCGAGATGCACAGCGATTATCAATCGGTGGATAAACAAACTGACATCAACACAGGCAAAGGTGGCTTTGATATCACCGTTGGCAAGCACACGCAACTCGATGGTGCAGTGATTAGCAGTAGCGCAGAGGCAGATAAAAATAAACTGGATACGGGCACGCTGGGCTTTGGGGATATCAAAAACAAAGCTGATTACAAGGTCGACAGTCAAAGTGGCGGCTTTAGCACCGGGGGCGCGCCATTTGCAGACCAGCTTGCGGGTAATGCCGCCGGTTCATTGCTAACCAATGTGAATAACACAGGCAAAGACAGCAACACCACCCACTCAGCGGTGTCGGAAGGTGAGATTGTTATTCGCGATAAGGCTAATCAAAAACAAGATGTTACTGACTTAAGCCGAAATACGGACAATGCCCATGAAAAGCTGAATACCATTTTTGACAAAGAAAAAGAGCAAAAACGGATAGAGAAAAGGCAGTTAATCGGTGAATTAGGCAAGCAGATTACCGATATTGCGGTGACGGATGAAAGGATAAAAGCGACTAAGAAAGAAAAGGAAAACTTTGATAAAACGCCAGTTACAGATGATGAGCGCAAGAAAGCCATTGATTCTATCAAAGACCCGAACTTAAAAGGGGATGAAACGGCCATTCGAGATGCGACCGTATTGAAAAATCGGTTCAAGCGTCAGAGTGGGGCGTTGGTGGCGATAAGCGCCGTATCGTCGAATCAGGCACGGCGTTAATCCAAGGGTTGGTGAATGGCGATGTAAGCAAAGCGGTGGCCAATGCGAGTGCGCCATATATCGCGAATGAAATCGCCAAGCAAATACCGAAAGAAAATCAGGAAGGCCGCCTCGCTGCCCACGGTATTGCCAATGTTGCATTAGCGCTGGCAAAAGGTGAAAATGCAGGGGCTCAATCGCTGGGTGCGATGACGGCCGAAGCGGTGGGAATGCTGTCCGAGAAACTGTATAGCAAACCTGCAAGTCAACTGAGCGTATACTAGAGACTCTTTTCAAAAGTCACTAAAAGAAAAGGGTATTGAAGGAAGTATGAGCCGTGCAGGAAATTTTTTAGATAATGGCGTCACAGAACGATTTTTTAGAAGTTTAAAATCTGAGCGAGTCAGTTATCGGCGTTATGGCACTCGATACCAAGCCATAAGTGACATTATTGATTATATCGAACCATTCTATAATCAAAAAAGAAAAAATTTAAGATTGGGAAATATATCGCCAGTGCAATATGAGCATAAATTACAAAAAACTGCCTAAAATAATCTCCAATTTTAGTTGACCCTTATAACTTATGGGTGTGCCATTCAATGGCAATCGCTTTAAATGTATTTTCTACGGTGATCTTTTTCGCAAGTTTCTCTAACTTTTTTTGTTCAGCCGGATCGTTACCTTCAGCTAATAGCTTTCTGGCTTCATTACGTTTAACTCGTGCATCAGCAAGAGAAATATCAGGGTATACACCAATCGATAATTTCTTCTCTTTTACCTGCGAAGCAATATTTCATTCGCCAGTAACGAGCGCTATTAGGTTTAATGAGAAGGTAAAGACCACGCTCATCAGGGAGCTTATTTAGGTTTGGCGCTGTGTATTTGCCGGGTGCTGAGCGCAATCATTTGCATTGAATATAATGGATGCCAAGAGTTATCTAACAGATACTTGATTTAAAGGAGTTTAAATTTGGGGGAAAGCAGATTTAGAAGATTGTTATAACGCAAAAAGCCTCGCATTTCTGCGAGGCTTCAAAATTTGTGGTGCCCGGACTCGGAATCGAACCAAGGACACGGGGATTTTCAATCCCCTGCTCTACCGACTGAGCTATCCGGGCAACGAGATGTATTAAACCCGATATTCAGTAGAGCGTCAATAAAAATTATTTAAAATAGTGATTGTATGCGCGTTTTTTCAACGAGTTAGCTAATAATTAATCAAGCTGTTTAGCTTGTAAGCGTAAAAGCTAAATATAAAATAAGAAATCCCCACCCATGATATATTCCCTTATTCGGGAGCATTGGTGGGGATAATCTAGAGCCGCCAGATTAATTAACGATAGCTTTTCTGCGCTTTATTAACCTTAATTAGATAATTACGTGATTCTGCGGCAGGATGCTTAGTTTTCAACGTTTCAAAAACATCTCCAGGCTCCAAGCCATTGATTAACTGCGCGGCACGTTTTTTATCGCTATGGAATACCCTGAGTACGCTGCCCGCACCTCCGTTATAAGCGGTTATTACCGCATAACGTCTTGATGTTGGGTTAGTTATCTCACCTAAATAGCTATTTTGTAAAATAGCTAAATAAGCAGTACCAGTATCAATATTTTTTTCTGGATCAAAAAGGTAACTGCGGCTAGGGACGCCAGATTTTCCTTGAGAGCGGAAAACATCTTTACCGGCGGTATTAGGCATAATTTGCATTAAGCCCATCGCGTCGGAGCGACTTACAGCATAAGGGTTAAAACTCGATTCAATTTGCATAATGGCTAAAATTAGCGACTGATCAATACCATATTTTGCAGATGCCTTACGGACATACGGCAAATATTTATGTGCGCGTTTGTCTAAATGATTCGGAACTAATTGTAGAGTAACTGACCATACGACATTTAGCCCAGATTGACGGCGTTGTATTTTTTTATCTATCAGATAATCTGCAAATTTAGTTGCTCGCCATTCCCAACGAATAGGCTCACCGGTATTATCGACAACCTGACCAAAAAGAAATGGCTCTTTGCTGTGGGGAATATTGTTAATATCTGAATAGAGATCAATAGAACCAGGATCGTCACCCATTAATAATGTGGTAACTATGGCTTTTTTCAAATGAGCCGCAGGTTCAATTGATGAAATAGTTTCAATGGTGATGGTACCCGCATCAAAGTTGATATGGCTACGTGTTTGATATTGATCCGTATATTTAACGTAATCTTTAGGTCCTGCAATGAGGACTTCTTTAATCCCCCAAATATTTTCAATATTATGGGCAAATTGCCCCATTAAAATATCAAATCCATTAGTGTCTTTTACATAATTAGGTTCAAACGCAATTTCTTTCTTGCTGGAACAAGATATCAGCAAAGGGATACATAACGTCAGCGCTAATAATTTTTTCATAGGACTCACAACATCTAACAGGGTGTCTGTCAGGTATTAAGTACCTGACAGATCCACAAATTATTCTTCTGGTGGCGTGTAACCGTCAATTTTAATATCGTGACCTTGGAACAGGAACTTTTCCATTTCTTGTTCGAGTAGTTTTCTGTCGTCAATATTCATGGTGTTAAGTTTTTTTTCATTGATTAGCATGGTTTGTTTGCTCATCCATTGGCTCCATGCCTCTTTAGATATTTCATTAAATATCTTTTTACCTAATTCGCCTGGATATAACTGAAAGTCTTGGCCTTCAGCCTCACGTTGTAAAAATGTACAAAAAATTATTCTGCTCATATTTATGTCCTCAATAGGCAGGCAGTTAACGCAATTGTTTTAATAAATTTTCTACTGGGGCAGCTAGACCGATTGTCGCGCCACGTTGTAAGTTATACCAAAGTCCTTTATCTTCATCCATCATCGATGAAAACCCCTGAATATTAACCTTTACAGGTATAATATCTAGGTGAAAATGGCTAAACGTATGACGAAAAGCAATTAGTTGCTCCGGTACTTGATGCTCTATTCCTGAATCTGCTAGCCATTGATGTAAGCTTTCTTGGCTTTCGAATTGAGGGAAGGCAAATAAGCCGCCCCAAATTCCTGTCGGTGGGCGCTGTTCGAGCCATACGCTATCACCTTGCTGTAAAATCAAAAACCAGCGAGTTTTTTCTGGAATACTTTTTTTCGGTTTTTTACCCGGATAATCCTGCCAATTGCTCCTTCCATGGGCTAGACAACCATATTGTAATGGGCACAGTTCGCATTTCGGTTTACTGCGGGTGCATACCATCGCCCCTAAATCCATCATTGCTTGATTGAAATATTGTACTCCTTCGGCGGGTGTTACTGCGCAGCTAATCTGCCAAAGTTTATTTTCAACCTCTGTTTTACCCGGCCAGCCCTCAATGGCATAACAACGGGCTAAAACTCGTTTTACATTGCCATCCAAAATAGCAAAGTGTTGATTTTGTGAGAGTGATAAGATAGCTCCTGCAGTAGAACGGCCGACTCCAGGAAGATTTAAGACCTCATCGAAATGTGTCGGAAATACACCTTTATGTTGTTCGACAATCATTTGCGCGGCTTTATGTAAATTGCGCGCGCGCGCATAATAGCCAAGGCCGGTCCACAGATGCAGCACTTCATCCAGTGGGGCGGCAGCTAAATCCACAACTGTTGGAAATCGGGAAATAAACCGTTCAAAATAAGGAACGACAGTGGCAACTTGGGTTTGCTGAAGCATAACTTCAGACAGCCATACATGATAAGAGGATTTTTCACGCTGCCAAGGAAGCGTTTTGCGACCATATTTATGGTACCAATTGAGCACTGCACGAGAGAATTGTTGAGCTTCCATTTGAAACGATATTTTTATCAATTAAGTTAACGCCAATGTTAATGATTGCAACATAGACCAGAACAACTGTAAACCGCTATTAATGCTTGGGTTTGTAAATATACTCGGATTTCATCATGCATACTTGCTCAAGGTTTGCTAAACTCCATGCTTCTTTGGGGGCAGCGCATTATTTATCGTATCACTAAGCCCTCAGCATACCGAACTTATCAAATTATATTGATACAGGCGTAGTGTGTTGCATAGCTGCATAGCTATAACTCGTACTGCGATGGGCGTAGATAAGAATGATGATTCTTTGCGCCGCTAATTTTGCTTTATTGGCTTATAGCCAGAGCAGAGCCGATTAATTCTTAATGTTTCTATTATTATGATCAATAACGTCATTTCCCCAGAATATAATGAAGAAGGCCGCGTTATTCGCCGCGTTCGTAGTTTTGTCCGTCGTCAAGGGCGTCTAACAAAACGTCAGGAAGATGCACTAGAGCAAGTGTGGCCGGTTATGGGTATTGAATTTGAACCACAACCGATGGATTTCGCCTCTATTTTTGCCAATAATAATCCAGTCGTTTTGGAAATTGGTTTTGGTATGGGAACGTCATTGGTTACTATGGCGGCACAAAATCCAGATAAAAACTTTTTAGGTATTGAAGTACACGCTCCGGGAGTAGGCGCATGTTTAGCAGATGCCGCTGAAGAAAACGTTCAGAATTTAAGGGTTATGTGTCATGATGCTATCGAAGTTTTAGATAGGATGATCCCGGATAATAGCCTGCATATGGTGCAGTTGTTTTTCCCTGATCCATGGCATAAAGCGAAGCATAATAAACGTCGAATTGTACAAGTTCCTTTCGCTCAAAAAATATTAAGCAAATTGTCGCCTGGCGGAGTTTTCCATATGGCGACCGACTGGGAACCTTATGCTGAACATATGCTCGAAATTATGAGTAGCGTAGAAGGCTACCAAAACCTTTCTCAGCAGGGGGATTATGTTGATCGTCCTGCGTCTCGCCCAGTAACAAAATTTGAAAAACGGGGCCAGCGGTTAGGGCACGGTGTCTGGGATTTAATGTTTAAGAGGATTAACTAATGGCTAAACAGCGTAGTCGTCGTTTACGTAAAAAACTTCGTATTGATGAGTTTCAAGAACTGGGTTTTAGCGTAAAGTGGAGTTTTGCTGAAGGTACATCAGTAGAAGAAATTGACAGTGTAGTAGATGCGCTGATCCTTGAAGTTATTGAGCCTCAGGGCTTGGCTTTTGACGCAAGTGGTTATCTAAGCTGGGAAGGTTTAGTTTGCCTTCAAGGGATTGGAAAATGTACTGAAGAGCACAGACAATCCGTAAATAACTGGCTAACAGCAAAAGGCTTGAAAGACGTAGAAACATCAGAACTTTTTGATGTTTGGTGGGAATAATCACTATATTTTATCGCTTTTAAGTGAATAGTTTTAAATAAATAGTTATTAAATAAAGGCACCGTAATGGGTGCCTTTATTTTCTGGGGTGGTTTCATTGAGTACATCGTTTTCTAATCAATTATTGTCCGATATTTTAGAAAGAGTGCGCCCTTTGATAGGTCAAGGTCGTGTTGCTAGTTATATCCCTGCACTGGCCAATGTCGCTCCCGATTCTTTAGGTATTGCGGTTTGTACGGCAAACGGTGATATTTTTCAAGCGGGGGATGCTGAACAACGATTTTCGATTCAATCGATATCAAAGGTATTAAGTTTAACCTTAGCAATGACGCGTTATGAGGAAGATGAAATTTGGCAGCGTGTTGGAAAGGAGCCTTCAGGTTTACCGTTTAATTCTCTGATTCAACTAGAAATGGAGAAAGGAATACCGCGTAATCCGTTTATCAATGCTGGGGCGATTATTATTGCTGATATGCTGCAATCTCGTTTAAGTGCCCCTAAGCAGCGCATGTTAGAATTTGTACGCAAAATGTCTTGCCAATCAGACATTCGTTATGATGATGCCGTGGCAAAATCAGAAATGGAGCATTTAAGTCGTAATGCGGCGATTGCTTATTTGATGAAATCTTTTGGGAATTTTGAAAACGAAGTGATTTCAGCGCTAGAAATTTACTTTCATTATTGCTCATTAAGCATGAGCTGCGTTGAATTAGCGCGCTGTTTTACTTATCTTACCACCCATGGCATTGGCTATAGTGATAGCAAAGCTATCCTTCGGCCGCAACAAGCTAAACAAATTAATGCGTTGATGATGACATGTGGTATGTATGATGGTTCTGGAGAATTTGCCTTTCGTATAGGTATGCCGGGGAAATCGGGTGTCGGAGGGGGCGTTGTTTGTGTGGTTCCCAAAGATTTTACCGTGGCGGTTTGGTCCCCTGAATTAGATAAAGCAGGGAACTCTTTGGCGGGTTGCGCTGCCTTAGAATTATTATCCAAACAAATCGGTCGTTCTATCTTTTGAATTTTATGAATAGGCTGGCAAGATAAAGACCCGTCCGAAATCATCGGAAAGGACTTATTTCAGGGATTTGTTTCAGAGACTGATAACTTAGCCCAAATATCGAGGGCAAATGATTGAATCGCTGGACCATTATTGTCTAGCAAGCGGGCCAACATATGGCCATTTTTAACAGGTAAAAACTGCCATAATGGCAAATTACGGGAGAATTTATGCTACGTCATACGTTGGTCGCTATTTCTTTTCTGACTTCTGCTAGTGCACTGGCAGCAGATTATCAATGCTCAGTTAACTTTAAAGATGACATCATAGTGACTCCGCAGTCCGTACAAGTGGTTGGGGCAAATGGCGACATGATTATTACGCCTAAAGGTGATGTGACCTTAAATGGCCAAATGTTGAACCTCAATGAGCAGCAAAAAGAAAGAGCACTGCGTTATCAATCAGCAGTCAGAAATGATTTACCTTGGATTAAACAGCAATCAGAACAAAAACTGGCTAACTCACGCCAATCGCTGGATAAAGTGGTGATTCGTGTTATTGGTGAAGATAGTAATGTGCGTAATCGATTAACTAAATTAGAAAGTGATATTAATCGTCAAATAAATCAAGTTATTGAAACGAGCCCTGAGAATCTGACATTCCATCATCAAGCGATTAACAAGCTAGAAGCGCAAGGCAAACAGTTAATGAATGAAAGCCTTGGCGGTATGCTGCAAGACAGTATTAATGAAATGGGTCGTAAGCAATTACTTTCCGGCGGTGATGCCAAGCAATCACTGCAAGGCCTGTTAGGTAATATGGGCGGGTTGCAGCAAGAGTTAGAATCCGAATGGAAGAAGCAAGAAGCTAGTTTTAAAATCTTTGGACAACAAGTTTGTTCAAAAGCAGGATACATAGAACAACAGCGTATTAGCTTAATGAATTCATTAAAATAATATTTATATTATGGGCGTAATATGATGTATTTTTACATTGGCGCCCAAAAAAGCTTAATGAAAATCTAAATGAAATTGATTCTTATTTGATTGACTTGTTCCCGTGAGTCTCTAGAATGCTGAGCAGGCTTTTTAAATTACTTCACGGGTGCATTATATGAAAAAATTACTTCCCGCCGTTTTAGTCTCTATTTTGGCTTTTTCTTCCAGTTATGCGTTAAGCTCTGCCGAAACCACATTATTTACACCAAATGCTGTAACCGCTCAATCTGCTGATACATTAACGATTAAACATCTTTCGGGGGAAACTACGGTTCCTAAAAATCCACAAAAAGTTGTTTTATTTGATTTTGGTGTTTATGACTCGATGAATACATTGGGATTAGGCGATAAGGTGGTGGCATTACCTTTGGGGAATGCCCCTGCATATCTGAAAGATAAATTAGCTAAAAAAATCCAAGATGCGGGGGGGATGAAACAACCTGATCTAGCTAAATTAGCACAGATCAAACCCGATCTTATTGTGATTACTGGGCGCCAAGGTGCATCTTATGCGGCATTAAGTGAGATTGCGCCTACGATTAATTTGGGAACTGACAGCAAGCATTATTTGGCATCAGTGAAATCCAATCTTCATTTACTGGGCGATTTATATCAGCAACAACCTGCGGTTGATGCCGAGTTAACCGAGTTAGATAAAACGATAGCTAAAGCGCAAGATAAAGCAGCTAAATCAAATAAAAAAGTGCTAGTTTTGCTGCATAATGCCGGCAATTTAATGCCGAATAATCAAAGTGTAGTCTATGATGTTGTCAAAGCTCAGCGTGCCGAGTTACCGCCACAGACGGCGAGTGAGCAAACTAAGCGTAGATTAGTCGATAGCAAAATGATTGCTCAGGTTAATCCAGATGTCATATTAATTATTGATCGTAGCGAAGCGATTGGTGCCGAGAAGTTGGATAAAGTGAAGTTTGAAGATATTAATGTTCAACAAACTACCGCTTATAAAGACGGTAAAATCACCTATTTGCAGTCCGACTTATGGTATTTATCAGGCGGTGGTTTAGTCAGCTTGACGGAGCAAGTCAATGCGGTGGCTAACGCGCTCTAATTCGTTGCCATTATTTATTGTTATTCGAATGTTTTCAGTTAATCCAAGATCAGCCTTTCGGCTGATCTTTTTGATTTTTATAATGCACTCTTTAGCCTAATAACATTGAATCTAGCTAATAATGTTAGTACTTACTGACGCTATGCTGATGCTTAATTTAAAAATAGCTCTAAAAGTGAGTTTAAAAATAATTTACCATGCTGAGTAATTTGCCACTGGGTTGCGGTTTCCGTGATATACCCTTGCTTTATCGCTTGATCTAATTGGGACCGAATACGTGCTTCGGATAAGCCAGTAAAACGCGTAAAATCAGAGCGTTCCATGGCTTCGAGCAAACGAAATCGATTCATGAAATATTCAAATGGCCGATCTTCATCGCTGACCTGATGGGATTGATCAAGATAGCGACCTTCCATATAGCCTCGCGGATGCTTAACTTTGACGGTGCGTAAAATACGCCCATCAGCAAAAGATATTTTTCCGTGAGCACCGCAGCCCACGCCGAGATAATCACCAAAGCGCCAGTAATTAATATTATGCTGGCATTGAAATCCTGGTTTTGCATAAGCAGAGGTTTCATATTGCTGATACCCTGCAGCCGTTAACATTTGATGCCCTTCGGTATAAATTTCCCATAATGCATCGTCATCGGGTAAAACTGGCGGCCGCGAACCAAATTGAGTATTAGGCTCTATCGTCAGCTGATACCAAGAAATATGTGGGGGAGAAAGCTCGATTGCTTGGCGTAAATCAGATAATCCTTCACTGAAAGTTTGTGCGGGTAAACCATGCATCAAATCGAGGTTAAAGCTTCTTAAACCCAACTCGGCTGCCAATCGCGCTGCTTTTTTAGCTTCTTCTGGTCCATGAATTCGTCCCAGAGTGATCAGTTTATCTGAGCCAAAACTTTGTACACCAATAGATATTCGGTTAATTCCTGCTTGTTGATAAGCATAGAAACGTTCTGCTTCGACGGTACCGGGATTCGCTTCCATGGTTACTTCAGCCTGAGGGTCAAGCGTAATAATATTTCTTACGCCATCCATCAAAACCTGCATTGATTCTGCACTGAGTAAACTGGGCGTTCCGCCCCCAATAAAGATAGTTTTAACCGTTCTATTGCCTATCAGCTGCGCATCCTGCTGTAAGTCATTGAGAACATGCTGGATATACTCTTGCTGGGGGATCTCCCCCTTGAGAGTGTGCGAGTTAAAATCACAATATGGGCATTTCTGCACACACCAAGGAATATGGATATACAGGCTTAATGGAGGAACACTAAGCATTTGCTAACGCATCCAATAACATATCGAGTGCTTGAGCACGATGTGAAATCGCTTGTTTTTGTGGTTTGGTCAATTCCGCCGCAGTACAGCCAAATTCATGGATATAGAAAATAGGATCATAGCCAAATCCGCCACAACCAGACGGTGAGTGAGTGATTACTCCGTGCCAGCGCCCATGAAATACTAACGGCGTGGGATCTTCTGCATGGCGCATATATACTAATACACAATTGAATTGTGCCTGACGCTGTTGGTCAGGAACATCTTTCATTGCGGATAATAATTTATTTAAATTTTGCTCGTCGGTCGCATTTTCTCCGGCATAACGTGCAGAATAAATGCCTGGTGCTCCGTCTAAAGCATCGACCGAAATACCAGAGTCATCGGCTATAGCGGGTAATCCGGTGGCCGCAGAGGCATGGCGTGCCTTTAAGATGGCGTTTTCAATAAAGGTCAGGCCAGTTTCTTCTGCTGAGCCAATGCCCAAATCTGTTTGGGCGACAATATCCATTCCAAAATCAGCTAGTATGCTAGCTAACTCATTAACTTTACCGGGATTAGCGGTGGCTAAAACAACTTTTTGCATAATAGAGTGCTCTAATTACATGATTCCGATAGAGTAAAGAACCGCAGTGATATTCTGATCTATCATAAGTGAAACATCGAGGCGCAGGTAATTTAGCGCAATCAGTATAAACATGACTATCATAGCGGAGAAATCAAGACCGCCCATGGCTGGAATGATACGACGAATTGGTGCCATCAGGGGTTCAGTCAATTGATAAAGTAGCAGATCAACCGGATTACGTCCTTGGCTTACCCAGCTTAAAATTGCGCGGATTAAAATCAGCCAGAAAATTAATTTACCCACATAAGTTAAGAATAAAATAATTCCCATCGGAATTAACGATAATCCTAATAATGCCATTGTGCTGGTTGCCCACAGACCAAACACAATGCTAACTAATGCTAGCAGATAAGCGACTAATACGGTTGAGGTATCAATAGCGCCCATGGCTGGAATGATACGGCGCAGAGGTCCCACTAGTGGTTGTGTAGCTTTGACCACAAACTGAGAGAAGGGATTATAAAAATCAGCTCTTACGCATTGCATCCATACGCGCAGTAATAACACGAAAATATATAGCTGAATAATAGTTGGGATCACAAAAAGTAATGTTTGCATGTCACTGCCCTGAAGTTAATTTAAAAAAGTTTTTCCATTTCTTCTGCGCGTTTAATCGCATTTTGCATTGCTGAAGCCACGAGCTCAGGCAAATGCCCTTCATAGAATGTTGATAATGCTGCTGCGGTTGTTCCACCTTTCGAGGTGACTTGTTCACGTAAAGTAGAAAATGCCGTATCGGGTTGTGATCCTGCTAATGTAACAGCCCCTAATGCGGTTTGCTGTACTAATTCACGGGCTTGCTGTGCTGAAAAACCTAATCGTTCGGCTTCTTGCTGGATAGATTCCATAAATAAGAAGAAATAGGCCGGAGAACTACCAGATATTGCAATAATTTCATTAATGCCTTGTTCTTTTTGGCACCAGATGGTGGTTCCAACGCTTTGCATTAGCTGTTGTGCAAAATCTTTATCTTGCTGGCTAACTTGGGGCTCGGCGAATAATCCGCTGATCCCTTTGCCAACTAACGAGGGAGTATTGGGCATTATGCGAATCAAACGTAAAGGATCAGAAAGATAATCATGGTAGCGTTTTGCCGGAATACCCGCAGCAATAGTAAGTACTAACTTATTTTTGAAATCTACGGAATTTTTTAATGGTTGGCAGACCTCAGCCATCATTTGGGGTTTAACCGCTAACACAATAACGTCGGCGTGTTGAGCTACTTGAATATTGTCACTTTCGCTATTAATACCATATTTGGTGGCAATGTGATCACGATGAGTCGGCGTTGGTGAACAGGCGGTAATCAACTTGGCGGGATAGCCATGGTTAACCAGCCCTGCAATAATAGCGTGAGCCATATTTCCTGCACCAATGAAGGCTATTTTTCGATGTTGCATGGTGTCCCTCTAGCTATTGAGCGAATGTAGATTGAATCGTGTTTTATCAATAAAACTATTATTTGAATTGCCGATTCATTGAGAATAGTTTCTTGCGCCAAAAATGGCGGTACCAATTCGGACTAATGTTGAGCCACAATGAATCGCAGCATTCATATCATCAGTCATTCCCATAGATAATGTATCGACGGTTTTATAATTTATTTTCAGTATGTTAAAGGCTGATGTCATTTTTTGAAAGACGGCAACTTGGCGTTCAAAATCAGATTCCGGCGCTGGAATAGCCATTAGTCCGCGTAATTGTAGCTGCGGCATATTTACAATTTGTTCGGCCAGTTCAGCCACTTGTTGTAATGGAATACCTGATTTACTGGATTCATCGCTGATATTGACTTGAATTAATACATTGAGTGGGGCTTTTTCTGCCGGACGCTGATCATTTAGTCGTTGAGCGATTTTGACGCGATCTAAGGTATGAAACCAGTCAAAGTTCTCAGCCACTAAACGACTTTTATTTGATTGTAATGGGCCAATAAAGTGCCAAACCAGAGATTTGTCATGAGCAAAAGCATGAACTTTTTCAATACCTTCTTGAACATAATTTTCACCGAATTGGCGTTGTCCAGCATCAATCGCTGCTTGAATAGCTTCACAAGGTTTGGTTTTGCTGACGGCAAGCAGCGTAATTTCGTCGGGATGACGCCCACAGCTTTCTGCGGCTGTAGAAATACGCTTTAAGACATCAGAAATATTTTGTTGAATTGTTATCATGCTAATTTCGTCAATCATTAAAGAAATAAAAGGATTATCACTAGTTTAAAGCATATTTAGCACAAACGGCACCTTTGGATGTAAAACAACTAAAAATTTACTGTTTTTTAAGATAGAGTTATAAATTAATCGATTAACTGAATAAAGTTACTGGATATAAATTAAATTAATGATGGATGGATGGAGGGAGAAAATCTCATTTTTGTATCCTGATGAACAGTGGTACAGAGTAATGCGCCCTCTACGGTTAGACCGCGAGGGAATGATCAATCATGTTTTTTCAAACCAGCTTTCTAAAATAATTACAGCGGATGCAGAGTCGACTTTGCCTTTATCTAAAGCACGAAATCCGCCGCTATCAAATAAATTGGCTCGGGCTTCAACGGTAGATAGCCGTTCATCATGTAACTCAATTTGAACGCCAAAGCGGCCATGAAGTCGGTTAGCAAATTTACGCGCTTGGTTGGTAACCAGTTGATCGCTTCCGTCCATATTTAACGGTAGGCCGACGATAACTAAATTAGGTTGCCATTCTTTAATTATTTGTTCAATTTGAGACCATTCAGGAATACCATTTTTGGCTTTAAATGAAGTCAGAGCGCGTGCGGTTCTGGTAATTTCTTGACCAATGGCTGCGCCGATACTTTTGGTACCGAAATCGAAAGCGATAATTGTTCTACCTGACATTATGCATGACCTGCTTGTGGTGAAATCATATGAATATCAATTCCTAATAATGCAGCGGCGGCTTGCCAGCGCTGATGTATCGGTGTCGAAAAAATTAATGAACTGTCAGCGGGCACGGTAAGCCAACTGTTATCCATAATTTCTTGTTCTAATTGACCCGTTTCCCAACTTGCATAGCCTAAAGTGACCAATGTATTGGTGGGTTGACGATAACTGCCGAGTGTTTCTAAAACATCTTTTGAGGTGGTGACCATCAATTCATCACTGAGTTTTAAACTTGAGCTAAAGCCTTCAACCGGGGTGTGAAGAATAAATCCATGCTCTTCAGCTACAGGGCCGCCAGCAATCACTTGAGTATCTAAATTGATAGTTTCATTTCTATCAGCAATACTTATTTCAAGTTTTGCTAGCATTTCAGCGACAGAAAATTCCTCAATCGGTTTATTGATTACCAGACCCATAGCGCCTTTTTCATCGTGTTCACACAGATAGATAACTGAGCGACTAAAATAGTGATCAGTTAACGTTGGCATAGCGATGAGGAAATGGTTTTGTAAGTTCATAATATTTTAATTAATTTATTCAGTTATATCCTGTGTACTTCAGAGTGAGTTTAGAGCTGTTGATTTACAATTCCATAACTATTTTCTCGGAAGCACACAGAGGATAAAAATCGAAATTATTAACTTTCAGCCTTATCTTTTAGTCGATTCTCAATGGCATCCATCAGCATCGCCATAATTGAAATATCAAATGTAGCTTCAATTTCACGCGCACATGTTGGGCTAGTCACATTAATTTCAGTGAGACGATCGCCAATGATATCTAGACCAACAAAAATCAGGCCTTTTTCTTTCAATTTTGGAGCCACCGCACGAGCAATCGCCCAGTCACTGTCGGTTAATGGACGCGCTTCTCCACGTCCACCAGCTGCCAGATTACCACGAGTTTCACCTTGAGCAGGAATACGAGCTAAGCAATAAGGTACAGGTTCACCGTCAACGACTAGAACGCGTTTATCGCCTTGTTTAATTGCTGGCAAATAGTTTTGTGCCATGCAGAAATGGTTACCTTGATCAGTGAGGGTTTCAATAATCACACCGACGTTTGGATCATCTTGTTTCAAGCGGAAAATAGATGCTCCGCCCATACCATCCAGAGGTTTGAAAATTACATCGCCGTGTTTTTTATGGAATTCACGCAATTGCTTAGCACTGCGAGTAACCAATGTATCTGGAGTTAGTTCAGGGAACCATGCGGTGAATAATTTTTCGTTACAGTCACGTAAACTTTGAGGTTTATTGACTATCAATGAACCGGCTTCTTCCGCACGTTCTAAAATATAGGTCGCATAGATATATTCAGTATCAAAAGGTGGATCTTTACGCATTAAAATGGCGTCTAAATCGGCTAATGGAATGTCTTGTTCGCCAGTGAATCGGTACCAATTTTGCGGGTTTTCTTCTACGGTTACGATTTGAGTCTGTGCTCTGGCTTCACCTTGATGCAAATACAGATCTTTCATTTCCATGTAATGAATTTCGTAGCCGCGGCGCTGAGCTTCCAGCATCATCGCAAAACTAGTATCTTTCTTGATTTTGATGGAGGAAATCGGATCCATCACAATACCCAACTTAATCATTATATCTCCTTACCCTAAATCGCCTAAACGCACTTGTAATGCCGCAATAGCGGTGAGCGCCGTCGTTTCTGTTCGTAATACTCTAGGCCCGAGTAAAATATCGGTGAATTGATATTTTGCGGTCATAGCAATTTCTTCAGCGGAAAGCCCGCCTTCTGGCCCAATTAGCAGCCGTACATCTTTAACTGATGCCGGTAGCGTGTTAATACTTTCGGTGGCGCGAGGATGAAGATTGACTTTAAATGCCCCATCGTTTTCTGCACACCATGCTTCTAATGTTTGAATTTCGCGGATGATAGGGATCTGATTACGGCCGCATTGTTCGCAAGCTGCAATCGCAATTTTTTGCCATTGTTGCACTTTTTTAGCTAGTCGCTCTGAATCTAATTTAACACCACAACGTGCTGAAAGTAGGGGGGTAATAATGTTAACACCTAATTCAACAGATTTCTGAATAGTAAATTCCATTTTTTCACCGCGTGAAATCACTTGTCCCAGATGCAAGTTAAGCGGGGATTCACGGTTATCGAGTGTTGAATCAATAATTTGGACACGAACTTCTTTTTTAGATGATTCGATGATTTCGGCTGAAAAAATATGATTACTACCATCAAACAGTTCGAGTGCTTGCCCCTTAACCATTCGTAGGACTCTACCGACATGGTTAGCTGCATCATCGCTCAGAGAAATTGTAGTATTAGTTTGTAATGGCTCCGGGTGATAAATGCGTGGAATTCGCATGAGTTTTTCCTTATGAGTACCGGGACTGAATGTTGTTGATGATAAACTCGTTAGACCACAACACTAGGTTAAATGAGTGATTGTCGAGTGTTTAATGATTCTATAATGAATAGTCGGTGATTTATAGTAGCCATAAATTATAGCAACAGATTTTGTTTCGTTGTCAGCCTCAATGGTGCCAGCCTCAATGGTTATATTTGTGTCGACCTGAAATTATTTTTTGACTTGTATCACAGTGTAATTGTTGTGGTTATATTATTTTTTGTATTTATATAAGCTCATTTTAGGCTCTAATTTTCAGATGTTAATTTCAAGTTTTAATTCTCAATATTATAAATAGTACATTATCAACTATATTAAATTTATATTTTATTCAATAAATGCTTTTGTTAATAAATAGCTAATACATAAATCCATGAGGTTAATTGAAATATTTCTATTTCTAATAAATATGAATTAATCCTTTTTTATTGCTTTATATATTGGTTTTTTTATTCAATAAATTGCAATCAATTTATTTTTGTGTTGGTGATTAATTATTTTCAATATACATCAAGTGAGTTTTAAACTAGCTTAACTGTAATTTATAAAAAATGGATATAATTAAATGAAATGGGCTTTTATATTGGATGCAAATGTAATTATAGAATTTATTTATTACCTTCCCCATCTTATTTTATATTATATGGTTGATTTTATTTGGTTTTTGTTTGGTGGTGTCAATGTCTCTATTAATGATTTTAATTTAACAATAGACAGTGTAAATGAAGAAAAAAATAATATAATAAATTTTTTATTATCATTTAAAATGTTAGAGGTTATTATGGCTCTAGGTTATGTAATAATATTACCTTTAATTATGTTGTTATTATTGCATCAGATTCCACAACGGCTATTTTCTATGCCAACTATTAATGTGAGTTATAAATATTTATTTCTTATTTTTTTTATTTTTATCGGATGGGTCTTATGGTATGAAAAAAATAGTATTACCTTATTTTTCTTGACATTTTTTTTCTTGCTTAGTATGACTTTAGCTATAATTGATATTAAATTATTATTATTGCCAGATATATTAACCTTTCCTCTATTATGGGGAGGATTGATTTTTCAATTATTAATTCCACAAGGTAATATTGCTTTAGGTATCTATGGGGTTCTTGCAGGATATTTATCGATGCTATTTATTTCTTCGATGATGAGCTGGCACTATCAGCAGCCACAGTTAGGTCACGGAGATTTAAAGCTAATTGCCGCTTATGGTGCGTGGTTAGGGGTGTTAAAACTGCCTTATTTACTGTTGGGGGCGGCAGTATGTGGAATTATTCATTATCTGTGGCTATTTTTTAGATCCCAAAGAAGATCGGCGGCGATCCCCTTTGGGCCATCAATTGTGCTTAGTGGATGTTATTGGCTACTCATTGATGCTTATTGGTGATCACTAAGTTGATCAAGGTGTTTTTTCCATCGAGAGTGATCACCGAGAAAATCAGCTAATGCAATAGGTTGTAATTCATCACGCTGATCGGTTGAAACTAAATGATCAGTTGATGGGGATCCTATTAATAAGGTAGGAAACCCCGAAGCCCCAGATCGATTTAATAAATCACGACTGAGATCAATATGCTGTTGAGTGGGCTTACCGTAAAAATAATTAAAATTAGTGATAAATTGTGTTTTATCCAGACCTATTTCTGTCGCGATAGAAAACAAGATTTCATTTTCACTAACGCGTTGTCCCATTACATAGTGAGCATGCTGAATAGCTTTTAGCATAGCAAAATCTTGTTGTGATTGTTTTCCGGCGGCTAAAATTGCAGTGATCGGTGGGGCGGAGTCAAAAGTTAGATTATTTTCAGATAACATCTGGCGATATGCTGCAGTAAATGGTTGCCCTGTAATCGCAGCAATACGTTGATCTGATTGTATTATATGTTGACGAAATGAATCGTTGATCAATAGCTTGCGATCATTTGCTAACATTCCACCAGCATGTAATTCAAGTTGGATCGATGAATGCTGCGCAGCTATTTCAAGGAGCGGTTCAGCGCCATAACACCAACCACATAGAGGATCATAAATATAAATGAGTTTGAGCATGTTATTGTCCATTAATTCTGATTTGTCTCTGATTACCTATAAATAATAATTGGGAGAGCATTTTGTGCTGGAATGAGCTTAATGATTAATTTATTTAAGTTAGCGATTAAATTATTCGATAAATGAGCCACTAAATAACAGAATTATTCATTAACAGAACTATTCATTAACAGAACTATCATAGTGGCCATATCAAAGAGATTCATACCAATAGACTGATAAATTAGATATCAATTATTGTGGCCAGGTCATTTCACCTTTAATTACTTTAGCACTGAGTTCCAAACTAGAGACATCTTCTAACTGTGGATATTTATGGGTCATTTTTTGGATAGTTTCGGCGGCATTACGACTATTGGCTGCTGTATCTTCAAAGTCATTAAGGTACTGTAACGTAAAGTTAACGCTAGCAATATCTAACGCAGATTTACCAGTAAAATGCCCCGGAACAATAATTTTAGGATCCAGTTGTTTAATCGAAGCTAATGTATTTTTCCAATACTGGCGTGATGCGCTTGTTTGAGTATCCGCAATCCAAACGTGGATATTATCAGAAACGATAACACCACCAACAACAGCCTTTAAATCAGGGATCCAAACAAATGTACGTGCAGGATCCTCGCCATTTATTCCTTGAATAATAATAGGCTTTCCTTCAATTGAAAAACTATTACCCTCAAGAGCTTCAGGGACAATTAATGATGCTGGAGCTTGCTCTTTAAGAATTCCGCTCCAATAAGCCAGTTTGCCATCTTTGTTGGCTTTGATGGCATTAACTGTAGCTGGGCTAGCAATTACTTTGGCGTCAGGGAAGGCTTTAGTCAGTGTTTCTAAGCCAAAATAATAATCTGGGTCGGAATGACTGATATAAATAGTAGTCAATTTTTTATTCAGTTGTTTGATTTTATTTACTAATGCTTCAGCATCATTATTTTGAAATTGAGCATCAATTAAAACAACTTCATTTTCACCACTAATAATTTCAGAAGATACGGGAAAAATACTATTATTGCCGGGATTATAGATCTCTAGTTTTAATGCTGCCGCCGAGGAAAATTGACTGGCGGTCATTAGCAGGCTAGCAGCGACAAATAATTTATTTAATTTCATTAGATTATCCTGATTAAGGTATTTATTTATCTCTTGGGATCAGAGGTAACTTTATAGGGTGTAGGTTATTAACCTGTATTGATGAGATGTATATTAAATTGCAATTAAAGAAAGAAAAACGGCATAATTGACAATTGTTTGTTGCATAAATCGGACATATTAAATGGATCGGATCACCGCAAATCAGGTATTTATTACCATTATTGAACAGGGAAGTATGGTCGCTGCCGCGGATAAACTCGAAATGTCTCGAGCGATGGTGACACGTTATTTGGCGGAAATGGAAGCGTGGGCAGGGGTACGATTAATCAACCGCACCACTCGTCGGCTTAGTTTGACTTCGGCGGGTGAGCAGGTTTATCAGCAGGCACTAAAATTAAATTTATTAGCCCAATCCTTACCGGTTCAGCAAGATAAAGGTGCGGAAGCACTCAGTGGATTAATTCGTATTAGTTGCTCCCAATCGATAGCGAACAGTGCATTATCTCGGGCAATTAGCGACTTTTTACTGCTTTATCCTCAAATGATGATAGATTTACAAATCAGTAACAAAGTAACTAATTTAGTTGAAGATCGAATTGATCTAGCGATCCGTATTACTAATGATTTGGAACCTAATTTAATTGCTAGGCCGTTATCAACCTGTCACTCGGTTATTTGTGCTTCACCAAGCTATTTTGAACATAGAATCTTGCCAACGGAACCTGCACACTTAGCCGTGATGGATTGCCTAACTTACAATTTCTTTGGACGTAGCATTTGGCTGTTTAAAAAGCAGGGAGAATCGTTCTCAGTTCCTGTGCAAGGACGTTTAAGTGCTAATGAATCGACATTTTTAGCTGATGCAGCCCGCTATGGTGCTGGTATTGCTATGCAACCCTATTATTCAGTTGCCGAGTATTTAAATTCAGGCGAACTGATCCCTTTATTGACAGATTACCAGCCTCAACCTTTAGGTATTTATGCAATTTATACCAGCCGCCAAAATATGCCGGCCACCTTGAGGGTACTATTAGATTATTTAGCCGATTGGTTTGCCCATTCTAAATATTGGCAGCAATTAATGAGTAAGCGCTTGCTTTAGTTGGGTACCAAGCTGTTGTAGGGTTTTATTTAGGCAGTCATGAAATGCTGAGATTATTTCATAAGATGGGCGATGTAATGGTGTGATCAGGCTGACAGTAAAGGGGATCTCGTAGCTAAATGGGCGGATCACCAGTTTTCGGTGATCTTGTTGATAGAAATCTAAGGCAGTAAACGGATTTACGATAGATAGTCCAATGCCTTGTTGTACCATCGCACATATTGAAGCGGCAGAATGTGTTTCCATAACACTTTTACGCATGACTCCATGCTGGCTAAAAATACGATCGATTATTTGTCGGTAGCTATCGGTTTGTGATAAATGAATAAAGCGTTGCCCTGAAAAATCCTCCGGTGTTAGCTGAGGCTTATTACAGAGAGGGTGCTCGGCGGGTAGCACACAAACTTCATTTAAGCTGATTAAACTAATACGTTCGGTACCCGGCGGCGTTTGTAAATGCTCAGTAAGCCCAAGATCGTAGCGTTGGGCGGAAAGCCATTCTTCAAGTAGTGGTGATTCTTGCGGAATAATCGTTAGATTTAATTCAGGATAAGTGGCCATGAAATGGTGGCAAACTTGGGGCAACAAGGATTGTGCAAATGCAGGTAAGCAGGTTATTGATAATTCAGAATGTTCAAATTGTCGGATAGATTCAGCCGCATTTTTGATACGCGCTAACCCATAATAAGAGCGTTCTACCTCTTCAAATAAGCGTAATCCCTGTACTGTCGGGTGCAGGCGTCCTTTTATCCTATCAAATAATTTAAATTGCAGTAGATATTCCAACCGAGCCAATTCACGGCTGATCGTCGGCTGAGATGTGTTCAGCAACTGCGCTGCTTCAGTCAAGTTTGGCGCGGTCATAACGGCTTTAAATATTTCGATATGACGCCAAGAAAGTTGTTGCATGGTTTTATTCCAACCTATATCAGAAATAAATAGACTTTAGCAAAATGGATATTTTTTTTCCGCTTATTTTGCATTGATAATGGATTAATATTCAATATCGTTTTTTCCGCTGATTTATCTTAATAACAAATTTATCTTAATAACAAAATCAAATAATAAAATGGATCATTTATGACAACATTTGCTAGCACAACCAGCCATTACCTGACACCAACCACATTACGCGCGTTACCACAACACTATGGAACCCCGCTTTGGGTCTATGATAGCGAAGTGATCCTAGAACGAATTAAACGATTAACCCAATTTGATGTGATCCGCTTTGCACAAAAAGCATGTTCTAACATTCATATTTTAAGTTTAATGCGAGAGCAAGGGGTAAAAGTTGATTCAGTGTCACTGGGGGAGATAGAACGTGCATTAGTGGCAGGTTTTCAACCGGGACGTGAAAGTGCTGAAATTGTATTTACAGCGGATGTGTTAGATCAAGCGACATTAATGCGAGTTACTGAATTAGATATTCCGGTCAATGCTGGATCTATTGATATGCTCGATCAAATTGGTCAGCAAAAAGCTGGGCATCCAGTGTGGTTACGGATTAATCCAGGATTTGGTCATGGGCATAGCCAAAAAACTAATACCGGGGGGGAAAATAGCAAACACGGTATTTGGCATGCAGATTTACCTTTGGCGCTGGAAAAAATTCGCCATTACGGTTTATCATTAATTGGCTTACATATGCATATTGGCTCAGGGGTTGATTATGCACATTTATCTAGCGTGTGTGAGGCGATGGTTGAATTAGTAAAAACCGCAGACGTAGATATTCAGGCAATTTCAGCAGGGGGTGGATTATCAACGCCATATCGTCAAGATGATGAAACTATCGATATTAACCATTATTACCATTTATGGAACAGTGCACGTCAACGTATTGAAGCACATTTGGGACATTCGATTGAATTAGAAATTGAACCTGGTCGCTATTTAGTGGCGGAATCTGGTGTATTAATTGCCGAGGTTCGGGCGATAAAATCTATGGGAAGTCGCAATTATGTGTTAGTTGATAGCGGATTCAATGATTTAATGCGCCCGGCTATGTATGGCAGCTATCATCATATTTCAGTATTACCTGCGGATGATCGCAAGCTCGATAATATGCATTTGATTGATACTATTGTTGCTGGGCCATTGTGCGAATCTGGTGATGTATTTACTCAGCAAGAAGGGGGAACCGTAGAAACTCGGCCACTACCTCCAGTTAATGTTGGCGATTATTTGGTATTTCATGATACAGGCGCTTATGGTGCATCAATGTCATCAAATTATAATAGCCGACCATTATTGCCAGAAGTAATGTTTATTAATGGACAGCCTCAATTAATTCGTCGTCGACAAACAGTAGAACAATTATTAGCGTTAGAATTAATTTAGTTTGTGCTATTTGATAGTTTAAATGGCCTAGCTCTGAAAGAATGAGCTAGGCCGTTATTGTTACTGGGTCAATATTTAATTTATCTAGAGACATTATCAGTTATATCGGTGTGAAATTAAGCAGCATGTTTTTTCTTTAGGGTACCATTGCCATTCTCACTGTTTTTACTGTCTTGGACAGGCTGTTTATTTGGTGCTACAGCTAAATCATTGAATTCGAATTCATCAACATTGATAGTCCGTAAGCGACTATTTTCAGCGGTGCGTAAAATCTCTGCTTCTTCTAGGGTAATAATTTTATCGGTTAAAGCTTTTTCAGCCAGTTTATCTAATTGGGTAAAACTGAATTTACGTTCTGCTAACCGGCAAATACGCTCAAAAATCGGCTCAGCGGCAATAATATCGTGCAGCGCTTGTTCAACTAATCCGTGTGGATTATGCTCTGTAGGGGTTAAATATTGTCCCCGTCCAATTCTGTCGCGTGTTTCGGAAGGCTCCATCATAATGCGAGCTAATTGATGATCAAGACGATCAGATGGCGTTTTCATCCGGCGGCCTAATGGGAATAACGTTAGGTTAAGCACGCTTGCTACCCAGCGATTAGGGAAGTTTCTTAATAAATCATCCATAGCTTTTTCTGACTGATATAAACAATCTTCGACAGCCCATTTAACCAACGGTAAATCTGCTTTTTGACGGCCTTCTTCGTCATAGCGTTTGAGCGTAGCAGAGGCTAAATATAAGTGGCTTAAGATATCGCCTAAACGAGCAGATATACGTTCACGGCGTTTTAAACTACCGCCTAAGATAGCCATTGATACATCGGATAACAGTGCGAGGTTAGCACTTTGTCGATTTAAAATTTGATAATAACGACGTGTTTCATCTTTCATTGGGCTGCTACTGGTTCGCCCATTAGTTAATCCCAACCAGAAACTGCGTATTTGGCTACTGAGTACGTGGCCAATATGACCGAATAGGGCGCTATCAAAAGCCGTTAGATTATTATTTTTTGCTGCATTCATTTCTTCTAAAACATAAGGATGGCAACGGATTGCACCTTGTCCAAAGATTATCATGCTGCGAGTAAGAATATTGGCACCTTCCACAGTGACTGCAATCGGGGAGCCTTGATAAAAGCGAGCGACAAAATTTGATGAACCTAAGCAGATACCTTTGCCGCCAACAATATCCATCGCATCAATCACTGAGCGTTGCCCTCTATGGGTACAATGGTATTTTACAATGGCAGATAATACCGCCGGTTTTTCCCCCAGCATAATGCCAGTGGTGATTAAGGTTGCTGCGGCATCCATCAAATATGCGTTACCAGCAAGGCGCGCTAAAGGTTCTTCGATACCTTCCATTTTACCAATAGGCAGCTTAAATTGACGACGAATATAGGCGTAAGCCCCAGTCGCCATAGCGACACTTTTCAACCCCCCAGTTGCATT
This sequence comes from Moellerella wisconsensis, assembly GCF_022592395.1. Taxonomy (NCBI): domain Bacteria; kingdom Pseudomonadati; phylum Pseudomonadota; class Gammaproteobacteria; order Enterobacterales; family Morganellaceae; genus Moellerella; species Moellerella wisconsensis. Next base: position 769,770 of record NZ_CP093242.1, read on the forward strand.
GGATGGTAAAGTAATCCCTCTACCAACAGATAGACATTCAACTAGCATCCGCCAGCCTTGTCCCGCCATTGCTGGGCCCCCTATAATGTAATCAATGGGAACAAAGATATCTTTCCCTCGAGTAGGGCCGTTCATAAAGGAAATATTAAGAGGGAAGTGACGTTTACCAATTTCAACGCCGTCGGTATTTGTGGGGATTAATGCGCAGGTAATGCCTAATTCTGTTTGTTCGCCCAGTAAATGCTCAGGGTCTGATAATTTAAATGCAAGCCCGAGAACGGTGGCTATGGGGGCGAGGGTAATGTAGCGTTTATTCCAGTTTAAGCGCATGCCTAATACTTGCTCGCCTTGCCATTCTCCCATACAAACTACACCGGTATCAGGAATTGCGCCAGCATCAGAGCCAGCTTCTGGGCTAGTAAGGGCAAAACATGGAACTTCTTCTCCGCGGGCTAAGCCAGGTAAATATTGGCGTTTTTGTTCATCTGTACCATAGTGCTGTAATAATTCACCGGGACCCAAAGAGTTAGGCACACCAACCGTAATCGCTAAAATACCAGAGACCCCCGCGAGTTTTTGTAAAATACGGGCTTGTGCATAGGCTGAAAAATCTAAACCGCCGTACTCTTTTTTGATGATCAGTGCAAAAAAGCGGTGCTGTTTCAAATATTGCCAAACTTCGGGAGGCAGATCGGCTAGCTCATGGCTGACTTGAAAATCATTGACCATGCCACAAACAACTTCGACCGGACCGTCAAGGAAAGCTTGTTCTTCTGCTGTCAGTTGTGGTTTAGGATAGCTGTGTAGCTTCTTCCAGTCGGGTGCGCCTTGAAATAAATCTCCCTCCCACCAAGTTGTTCCGGCGTCAATCGCTTCTTTCTCAGTTCGTGACATCTGAGGCATGACTTTTTTGAACATAGTTAAGATACGTTTTGAAAATAATGACTGACGAGCTGGAGGGAATGTCAATGGGAATAGCACTAATGCAGCAGGAAGTAATAGCCAGTAACTCCAAATATTAATCAGCCCCATAGTGGCCGTATAGAGCAGTATTAGGCTTGCGCTGAGCAGCAAGGATGTTTTGTGGTAGCAAAATATGCCAATTAAAGCGAATAAAAAGATTATGCTGAGTAGGATCATAATTAAACTCCTGTTTCTCGTCAGAGGTCTGACCTGTTGTCTAACTTAATTTTTAGCAACTCGAAATTAATTAGCAACCTTTTTACATTTTAATTACAAGCTAGTTCACAAAACCATCAAATAAATTACCAAAATGAATAGATAAGTTGATTTTTTGGCGCTCATTTTTGAGTGGGGGAGGTATGAAATTAGTATTAGATTGGAAACTGAATAGTTGTAATGGAATAGAAAAGCGAAAAATAGTGGAAATTTATTGAGTTAGTTAACAAACTGATCAACATAATAATCTGAACAGTAAAGATTAATTAACAGCTTGATTATATCTGATAATATATCACTCTGATAATCCGTATCTTTAATTAAGGGAACTTCCATGTACCAAGATCTTATTCGTGGTGAATTGAATGAAGCCGCAGAAACATTGACTCAATTTTTAAATGACGATGAAAATATTGATGCCATTCAACAGGCTGCGGTTTTACTCGCGGATTCATTTAAAGCGGGTGGAAAAGTTTTATCTTGTGGTAACGGAGGCTCTCATTGTGATGCGATGCATTTCGCTGAGGAACTAACCGGTCGCTACCGTGAAAATCGTCCGGGTTATCCGGCAATTGCTATCTCTGATGTTAGCCATTTATCATGCGTTAGTAATGATTTCGGTTATGAATATGTTTTCTCGCGTTTTCTGGAAGCGGTCGGCAAAGAAGGTGATGTTTTACTGGGTATTTCGACCTCAGGAAACTCAGGGAATATAATTAAAGCTATCGAAGCCGCTCGTGAAAAAGGGATGAAAGTTATTACTCTGACGGGTAAAGATGGCGGAAAAATGGCCGGTAGTGCAGATATTGAAATTCGTGTTCCTCATTTTGGTTACGCTGATCGAATTCAAGAAATCCACATAAAAGTTATACATATCCTGATCCAATTAATTGAAAAAGAGATGGTGAAGTAACCCGTTAAGTTTTCGGAGGCGTTAAATGTGTGAATTGCTCGGCATGAGTGCCAATGTACCGACTGATATTAGTTTCAGTTTGAGTGGATTGATCCCGCGTGGTGGGCAAACGGGCCCACATAAAGATGGCTGGGGGATCACTTTCTATGAAGGACTCGGCTGTCGCACATTTAAAGATCCACAACCGAGTTACATGTCGCCAGTCGCTCGGTTTGTCCAAGAATATCCGATAAAATCAGAAGCAGTGATCGCGCATATTCGGCAGGCAAATCGAGGTAACGTATCGTTAGAGAATACCCACCCATTTACTCGCGAATTATGGGGGCGCAACTGGACTTATGCGCATAATGGGCAATTGAAAGGTTATAACACCTTATCTACCGGGAACTTTAGACCGATTGGGCAGACCGACAGTGAAAAAGCTTTTTGTTGGATTTTAAATCAACTAGTCACTAAGTATCCCCGCACCCCAAGCCATTGGCCAGCTGTGTTTAATTATATTGCTCAACTCGCTAGCCAGCTAAGACAAAAAGGTGTGTTCAATATGCTGCTGTCTGATGGACGCTATGTAATGGCTTATTGCTCGACTAATTTACACTGGCTGACTCGGCGTTCACCTTTTGGCAAGGCTAAGCTGTTAGATCAGGATATAGAAATTGATTTTCAGCAATGCACTCAACCTAGCGATGTGGTGTCGGTTATCGCCACTCAACCCTTGACCGGCAATGAGAATTGGCAGCGAATTGAACCGGGTGAATTTGTTTTATTTTATCTCGGTGAACGTATTCTGTGAGCCAAGGTGCAATAATTTAGTCGCGGTAGATTGTGGATGAGGATTTTTATTTTTAGTCATATTATCTTCATCAACACTACCCTTCTCTATTTTATATTGACCCGCTTGAACGGAAATTACTGCCGGTCGTTTAGTTGCTATAAAATAATCATACGCCGGTTTTAATTGTTGCCAGAAATTATAATGTGGCGAATTTCGGTGACGAGCCATATTTTCAGCCGTCATTTTGAACGGATAAATATTGATATCAATGTGCGATTGCCCATGCTTTAGTGCTGCGGCTGTATAATGATAAATCTCTCCCATGGCTTGGTCAGTCATAGCATAGCAGCCGACAGAAACACAATCGCCGTGGATCATTAAATACTGACCATCATAACCCTGGGCTGTATCAAAAGCGTTGGGAAAACCTAAATTGATAGATCGGTAATACCGACTATTTGGGTTAAGTTGAGTCATCGTGATTTGATAAAAACCTTCTGGACTTTTTAAATCACCGGGATGTTTTTTAGGCCCTAAGCCACCAGAATAGTTACATATTGGATAAGTTTTCAATAATGAAAACTGACCGTTCTGCTGTTTTTGGTACAATTCTAATTGATTTTCTTCCTTAAAAACTTGAATAAACACGGAATTATTTTGTGTATTGCTAGCGTTTAGTTTAAGAGTGGAAAAATTATTTTCTGCGTAAACAAGTTGTAGAGGATAGAGAATAAAAAAATAGATCAGGCTAAAAAACTGCACTTTTTTCATAGATTATCCGTATAAAAAAACAACAAAACTAGTAAGTAAACAAAGTAATTGTTTCATCATAGTGACAGATAAGTAAAATTAATATAGAAGTGTAATAATTTTTTACATATTGCACTTTGACTAAAAAATGCTCTGTTATCGATAATTGTGAGTTGATTAATCGTAAAAACCGAACTAAAAGCAAAATAATATGAAAAAGATTGTGATTTGCTTGAGCTAAGTCACTTGAATAGACGGACAGATAGGAAGGGAACTGATAAAATTACACTTGGCAAAGTAAGAAATTATCGTGACATTTATCGGAGAATTATAAGCTCGAGTTATTTTTATAACTTGAGTGTTTTTTATTACTGAGTTGCTATGGTTTCTAATGAAACTACTAGCTTAGGGTTTAACTGATAAACTTGTGCATATCTTATGATTAAAATTAAAAAAGGTCTCAACCTCCCTATTGCAGGTGAGCCAGCCCAAGTAATAGAAGACGGACCACAGATTCAACATGTAGCGTTGCTAGGTGAAGAATATGTGGGAATGCGTCCTTCTATGCTGGTAAAAGAAGGCGAGCAAGTAAAAAAAGGGCAGGCTCTTTTTGAAGATAAAAAGAACCCAGGGGTAATATTTACTAGCCCAGCAAGCGGCACGATTACACATATTAATCGTGGTGAGCGTCGTGTACTGCAATCTGTCGTGATTGAAGTGAATGGTAATGAGGATGATCAGGTTACGTTTGCATCTTATGATAGCGCGCAACTTGTCAATCTTACCCGTGAACAAGTTGAAGAAAACTTGCTGCAATCGGGGCTATGGACAGCATTAAGAACGCGTCCATTCAGCCATTCTCCAAAGCCTGGATCATCGCCTTTAGCTATTTTTGTTACTGCGATGGATACCAATCCGCTGGCGGCAGATCCATTAGTCGTGATTAATCAACAGCAGCAGGCATTTAATGATGGCCTTCAGGTTCTGTCTAAATTAACTGACGGTAAAGTGCACATTTGTCATGGTGCAGGCCAGTTGCCGAAGCTGACAACTAGCGATCAGCTGGTTTATACCGAGTTTGCTGGTCCTCATCCTGCCGGTTTAGTGGGAACACATATTCATTTCCTTGAGCCAGTAAGTATGAATAAACGGGTATGGCATCTGAATTATCAAGATGTTATCGCTATCGGTAAATTATTTACCACCGGTTATTTGTATACAGATCGCGTTATTTCTTTAGCTGGCCCTCAGGTTGAAAAACCACGCTTGATCCGCACACGTCTTGGTGCTGATATCCTAGAGATAACTGCCGGTCAGTTAAAAGACGGTGAAAACCGGATTATTTCAGGCTCAATTTTATGGGGTGTTCAATGTGATGAGGCTCATCATTATTTAGGGCGTTTCCATAATTCGGTCGCGGTATTACGTGAAGGCCGTGAGAAAGAGCTATTTGGTTGGATTATGCCGGGTATCAATAAATTCACGATTACACGAACAACTATCGGTCATTTCCTGAAGAATAAACGTTTTAACTTCACGACGACAATGAATGGTGGTGAGCGTTCAATGGTGCCAATTGGTAACTATGAGCGGGTGATGCCTCTCGACATCATGATCACTCATTTACTGCGTGATCTTCTGGTGGGTGATACTGAGGGTTCTCAAGCATTAGGTTGTCTCGAACTTGATGAAGAAGATCTGGGACTGTGTACGTATGTTTGTCCGGCCAAGTATGAATATGGACCGGTACTACGTGATGTACTAACCAAGATTGAGTTAGAAGGGTAATTCCAATGGGTCTGAAAAATTTACTTGAAAAATATGAGCACCATTTTGAACCCGGTGGAAAACTAGAAAAATACTACGTGCTGTATGAAGCCGTAGCGACCATTTTCTATACACCAGGCACAGTGACTCATGGGCGTTCGCATGTTCGCGATACGATTGATCTTAAACGAATGATGATCCTCGTTTGGCTCGCCGTATTCCCAGCGATGTTTTGGGGAATGTATAACGTCGGTAACCAAGCTATTCCAGGGTTGAATCATTTGTACAGTGGTGCTGAGCTGCAGCAAGTTTTGGCGTCTGATTGGCATTACCGTGTGGCTCAATTCTTAGGTGCATCGCTGACACCTGATGCCGGATGGGGAAGCAAGATGTTGTTAGGCGCAGTATATTTTATGCCTATCTATCTTGTGGTCTTCTTGGTTGGTGGATTCTGGGAAGTACTATTCGGTATGATCCGCGGGCATGAAATTAACGAAGGTTTTTTCATCTCCTCAATACTATTCGCCTTGATTGTTCCGCCAACCATGCCGTTATGGCAAGCCGCATTAGGGATCACCTTTGGTGTGGTTATTGCGAAAGAAATTTTTGGTGGAACAGGCCGTAACTTCTTGAACCCTGCATTAGCCGGTCGTGCTTTCTTATTCTTTGCTTACCCAGCACAAATTTCGGGTGACTTAGTATGGACGGCTGCGGATGGTTTCTCTGGCGCGACACCATTATCACAATGGGCAGCAGGTGGTAATCATGCGTTAGTAAATACCGTGACTAATGAACCAATTACTTGGATGCAGGCTTTTTTAGGCAACATTCCAGGGTCTATCGGTGAAGTTTCTACACTGATGATTTTTATTGGTGGCGCGTTAATCCTATTTTTCCGTATCGCCTCATGGCGAATTGTTGCTGGCGTAATGATAGGGATGATAGCGATCTCTTATTTATTTAATGCTATCGGCTCAGAAACTAATGCCTTATTTGCTATGCCTTGGTATTGGCATATGGTGTTGGGTGGTTTCGCCTTTGGTATGATTTTTATGGCCACCGATCCAGTATCGGCTTCATTTACCGATAAAGGTAAATGGGCATACGGTATTTTAATTGGGGTAATGTGTGTGTTAATCAGGGTCGCAAACCCAGCATATCCAGAAGGTATGATGCTGGCAATATTGTTTGCTAACTTATTTGCGCCGCTGTTTGATTATCTGGTCGTTCAGGCAAATATTAAGCGGAGAAAAGCCCGTGGCTAATGAAAAACCAAAAAATAAAGACAGTATCGGAAGAACATTCCTTGTCGTATTTATTCTGTGTTTAGTCTGTTCTGTCGTTGTTGCAGGTTCTGCAGTTGGGCTTAAATCTCAGCAACAAGAACAAATTATGCTAGATAAACAGCGTAATATTCTGGATGTTGCTGGGCTTCTACAGCCTAAAATGGCCGCAAGTGAAATTAATGCGCTGTATGATTCTCGCATTACACCTAAGCTATTGAATTTTAAAACCGGTGAGTTATCAGATGGTAAAGCTAAATATGATCTGAATGATGAACTGCGTAGCGACGAAACCAGTATTGCATTATCACCGGCCGAAGATCTGGCGAAAATCCGTCGTCGTGCTAATTCAGCAGAAATTTACTTGGTAAAAGACGATGCGGGCGAAGTCTCGAAAATCATTTTACCGGTATATGGTTCAGGTCTGTGGTCAATAATGTACGCATTCGTGGCTGTTGATGCTGATGGTGTTACTGTTCGAGGTATCACTTACTACTCACACGGTGAAACTCCGGGACTGGGTGGTGAAGTCGATAACCCACAATGGCGTGCTCAATGGAACGGTAAAAAACTATTTAATGAGCAAGGTGTTGCGGCAATAAAAGTTGTTCGTAGTGGAACCACTGACAGCCCGTATGGCATTGATGGTTTATCAGGCGCAACTCTGACGTCAAACGGAATTCAATCTATGTTTGATTTCTGGCTGGGCGATAACGGCTTTGGTCCGTTCCTGAAAAAAGTTCGCGAAGGAGCGTTGAAAAATGGCTGATTCTAAAGAAATTAAACGGGTTCTTCTCGGTCCGTTATTTGATAACAACCCAATTGCATTACAGATTTTAGGGGTATGTTCGGCCTTGGCAGTAACGACTAAACTCGAAACTGCACTGGTTATGACCATTGCAGTAACTTTAGTTACTGCATTCTCTAACTTTTTTATCTCTTTAATCCGTAACTTTATACCGGGCAGTGTTCGAATTATTGTTCAGATGGCAATAATTGCATCTTTGGTTATTGTTGTTGACCAAATACTTCGTGCATATGCTTATGAAATTTCTAAACAATTATCAGTATTTGTTGGTTTGATTATCACCAACTGTATTGTGATGGGTCGTGCCGAAGCTTACGCCATGAAAGCGCCACCGATTGAAAGCTTCATGGATGGTATCGGTAATGGCCTTGGCTACGGTGTCATTTTAGTGTTAGTCGGATTCCTGCGCGAGTTATTTGGGTCAGGTAAATTATTCGGTGTCACTGTATTTGAATCACTGCAAAATGGCGGCTGGTATATGCCTAATGGTCTGTTCCTACTGGCGCCGAGTGCATTCTTTATTATCGGCTTGCTGATTTGGGGTCTACGGACGTTCAAACCAGCCCAGATTGAGAAGGACTAACCGATACTATGGAACATTATATTAGCCTATTTGTTCGTGCAGTCTTTATTGAAAACATGGCGTTAGCCTTTTTCTTGGGGATGTGTACATTCTTAGCAGTATCCAAAAATGTTAAAACTGCATTTGGTTTGGGTATTGCGGTTACGGTTGTTTTAGGAATTTCAGTTCCTGCGAACAACTTGGTTTATAACCTGATCCTGCGCGATGGTGCATTGATTGAAGGAGTAGATTTAAGTTTTCTTAACTTTATTACCTTTATCGGTGTGATTGCAGCTCTGGTTCAGATCCTTGAGATGATTTTAGACCGTTATTTTCCATCATTATATAATGCACTGGGTATCTTCTTACCGTTGATTACCGTTAACTGTGCAATTTTTGGTGGGGTTTCTTTCATGGCTCAGCGCGATTATAACTTTAGTGAATCTGTTGTTTACGGCTTTGCTTCAGGTATCGGCTGGATGCTGGCAATTGTTCTGTTGGCGTCAATCCGTGAAAAAATGAAATATGCCGATGTTCCGGCAGGTCTGAAAGGCTTGGGCATCACCTTTGTCACCACCGGTTTGATGGCATTAGGCTTTATGTCTTTCTCCGGTGTGCAGCTATAAAGGCGAGAAGAACTGATGGATATTATTATTCTTGGCGTAGTAATGTTTACCCTAATAGTTTTAGTTTTGACGGGATTAATCCTGTTCGCAAAATCTAAACTGGTTAATACAGGGGAAATTAAAGTAGAAATTAACGGTGATCCTGATAAGAGTTTTGAAGCCCCAGCGGGTGATAAACTGTTAAATATGCTGGCTAATCAGGGGGTTTTTGTATCTTCAGCCTGTGGCGGCGGCGGGACTTGTGGACAATGTCGTGTCACCATCAAAGAAGGTGGCGGCGATATTTTACCTACCGAGCTTTCTCATATCAGCAAGCGTGAAGCGAAAGAAGGCTGCCGTTTATCGTGTCAGGTCAACGTTAAACAAGATTTGAAAATTGAATTACCAGAAGAAATTTTTGGGGTGAAAAAATGGGAGTGTGAGGTTATCTCTAACGATAATAAAGCCACTTTCATTAAAGAACTGAAATTAAAAATTCCTGATGGTGAAATTGTTCCATTCCGCGCTGGTGGATACATTCAAATTGAATGCCCGCCTCATACCGTGCGTTATGAAGACTTTGATGTTCCTGAAGAATACCGTGAAGATTGGGATAAACATAATTTATTCCGCTTTGTCTCTGAGGTTAAAGAACCGACGGTTCGTGCTTATTCAATGGCTAACTACCCAGAAGAATACGGTATGATTATGCTGAACGTGCGTATAGCAACGCCACCTCCGCGTAATTCAGAGGCTCCTCCTGGTATTATGTCATCTTATATTTGGTCACTAAAACCAGGCGATAAAGTCACGATTTCGGGACCATTTGGTGATTTCTTTGCCAAAGATACCGATGCTGAAATGATCTTTATCGGTGGTGGTGCAGGTATGGCACCAATGCGTTCACATATCTTTGACCAGCTAAAACGCTTAAATTCTAAACGTAAGATTAGCTTCTGGTATGGTGCACGTTCTAAACGTGAAATGTTCTATGTGGAAGATTTTGATCAGCTGGCTGCTGAAAATGAAAACTTTACTTGGAATGTCGCACTATCTGATGCTCTGCCTGAAGATAATTGGGATGGTTATACTGGGTTTATTCATAATGTTCTGTATGAAAACTACCTACGAGATCACCCAGCGCCAGAAGATTGTGAATTCTACATGTGTGGACCGCCAGTGATGAATGCTGCGGTAATTAAGATGTTGAAGGATCTGGGCGTTGAAGATGAAAACATCTTACTGGATGACTTTGGTGGCTAATTATTGCTTTCATTGTTAATAATGTAACAGGCTGTAATTATTGTATTTATATTTTTTTAGCCTGCCAGTAGTATGGGATTGTTTCCCCATCCGGTAAATTTAGCGCCCACTTTATGGTGGGCGCTAGTGATCTGATGCTAGTGATGTTCAGTAATAGATAGGATATCAACTAGATAAGGATATTAAACCGATAGCCGAAGATATAACTTATAGCGCTAGTAGCAATATACCGACAAATTTATATCGCAGAAAATATACCGAGCCCGAGAAAAATTATGCTGAGAAAAAAATTGTTAGGATCGATAGTTGTGTTTATCTCCATCATATTGCTGAGTGCTTGTGGTGGACCTGAACAAAAAAATCTGCAAGGCCAAACGATGGGGACTTACTACTCCATAAAGTATGTTACTGATAGCGACTCTCCTTCAACTGAAAATATTCAGGCTAAAATTGATGATTTGCTTGAAGAAGTTAATGATCAAATGTCGACATATCGTCCTAATTCCGAGCTCAGTAGATTTAATCAATTCCGCGAAGTAAATACACCTTTCCCTGTTTCTGCTGCTACAGCCAAAGTAGTCGAAGATGCGATCAGGATTAATAAGCTGACCCAAGGTGCTTTAGATGTCACTGTTGGGCCTTTAGTTAATTTATGGGGCTTTGGCCCAGAAGGCCGTGTTACCAAAGAGCCCTCGGATGAACAGTTAGCGGCACGCCGGGCATGGACTGGTATTGAGAAGCTATCTATTCAAGGTAATAACTTAATTAAAACCATACCTGAGCTGTATGTTGATTTATCGTCAATTGCTAAAGGTTATGGTGTGGATGTAGTGGCTGAATATTTAGAATCACAAAATATTAATAACTATATGGTTGATATTGGTGGTGAAGTTCGAACTAAAGGCAAAAATGGCAAGGATGTTCCTTGGCGCATAGCGATTGAAAAACCGGCGGTTAACGGTACAGATCAAAGTGTACAAGAAATTATTGAACCAGGAGATGTTTCAATTGCTACTTCTGGTGATTATCGTAATTTCTTTGAACAGGATGGTGTACGTTTTTCTCATACTATCGACCCTAAAACCGGGAAACCGATTGCACATAATTTAGTATCAATTACGGTATTAGCTCCTTCTTGTATGAGTGCAGATGGATTTTCTACTGGTCTAAATGTTCTGGGTCCAGTGGAAGGTTTAAAAGTTGCAGAAGAGCTGAATATTCCTGTTTTTATGATTATCAAAACAGAAAATGGTTTTGAAGAGCGCTATACTAAGGCTTTCGAACCTTATTTACAGAAAAAATCCTAAATAGAGAGGAAACTGCAATGTTAGAGGTATTTGTCGCTGCCTTTATCTTTTTCCTACTGGCATTTTTAGGAATGTCGTTGGGTTATATTATTAAGCGAAAGAGCATTCAAGGAAGCTGCGGTGGGCTAAGCAGTATAGGGGTTGATAAAGTGTGTGATTGCCCTGAACCTTGTGATGCGCGTAAAAAACGTATGGCTCGCGAAGAAGCTCGGCAGGCAAAATTAGCTAAGAATCGGATTGTTTAATTATTGCTACTGCTTAGTCTATTGTTTTTAAAATATTCTTCCGGAACTTTTATTTTTTAATTCTTCTCCCTGAACATTGATAATTCAATCAGTAAGGGAGGCTAGTTTTTAGTCAGTTATGATAGTGAATTTGTTTCTCAGCCTTATGTTGATTGACATAAGGCTGAAAAATAATAATTAATTACTTCCATGGATACGGATTTTCACCTTCCCATTTACGTACTTCTTCATCAGCTTCTTCAAATGAATAACCATAATGCTGTTGTAATTTACCTATCAACTGTTCGCGGGTACCATCAATAATATCTAACTCGTTATTAGTTAGTTTCCCCCATTTTTCAATGATATGACCTTTAATTAAATTCCAGTCTCCTGCAATTTTATCTTTCATCATGACTCCTATTTATCATTAATCGATACGATGGATAAGTAATCGCCTTCTAGCCTAACACAATAGATTAAAATAAATCAGGCTTAGCAATAAAATAAACTAAGTTAGTTTTATTTGATCAAAATGACACTATGGTGATGATATACCGTCAATTTGATTAGTTGCAAAAGCATTGGATGGTGATTGCTAGAGATAAATTGTAGAGATATTTAAAATAAATCTACTGTCATAAATTAATGACTAGATGAACCAACATTGATATCCCTACAGAGGTAATTATTTTTATTATTTATTTGATGTGTAGAATAATTTTGGCGAGTCAACCATGACTGCATCAGCGCCTAATTGTTTCGCTAACTGGTAATCCTCAAGGGTATTTATACCAAATAGCATAATATAGGCATCATCATTTTTCCTAAAACATTCAATGGCAGATTTATCCCAAATTAATGTTGCCGGAGAGCGTGCTTCACCGAGCGTATAATGCTCTACAACTTCTACTTGGCGACGTAATTCAAAACCATACCAGCGTTTTTTCCCGGCATTAGAAGAGGTTATTTGAGCTTTAGGTAATTCACATAAATGCTCCATAATACTATTTGCTAAAATAGTTCGTGTCTCATCTCGACTTTCAAATACTTGGATTTTATCTGATAGAGTCGTTAACGCATTAATATAATTACTATCAGTGGAATAAAAGCGAGTACGAGAAAAAGCATTGGTTTTGTTGAGAACATTAAGTAATTGTTTGGCTTGCAATGTTGCATTTGTATCAGGTGATTTTAAATCAATATAGAATTGAGTCGCAGGGTAGCGTCGTAATGTTTCTTGTAATTCAGGAATTGCCGTAATAGGCAGCATATATTTGGTTTTATTTTTATCGTTAAATTTAGTCGCCGCATTGGCCTTTTTTAATTCGTTAGCCGTATACTTGGAAACCTTACCACTCATATCCGTTAATGCATTAAGATCACTGGGGCGATATAGAACAAATTTAGCATCTTTGGTCGGCTGAATACTGATCCAAATAGCATCGGCATGATTTTTTAGTGCGGTATCAATTGCTAGATAGGTGTTTTCTGGGGCATCGGCTGTTCCAGCGCGGTGAGCTACAATTTCTGGGGATTGTGATGCGCCTATGGCACTAAAGCCGATTAAAAGAAATAAGCACACAGTAAATCCTTTTCGTATCGTGGTTTTGATTATTTTACTCATTAATAATTTCCTTTGATGTATTATCTATGTGTATCTTATATTTCAAATAGTTAAAAATAATGCTCGGATTTTATAACTCATTTAATTTTTTAGTGCTCAACTTTTAGCGATTATGTTGCCATAATTAGAATTATTTAGGAGTAACTTTTAAAATTAATACTATTAGGTTAAGAATATTCATAGGATGAAACTGTCTAGGTTATTATTTTTATAATTTAGTTAATATCAATGATATAATTGTTATTAACTAAATTAGATTAAATAATTATTAAAGTTTAATTAATTTTTTATGTTTGAGGTTATGATGTGGGTACTCGAAAATTGGATTGAGAGATAAGTAATTTAGTATGATAAATAAAAACAACGGACGTTTTAGTGAATAAAACATCCGTTGGAATAAAATAATAATTAGATTTTATTTTTTAGATTTTCATTAATTTCTTTTAATTTTGAATATATATTAAATACGACAATGATCATCTCACAAAAAATACGGGTAAATAATGCGCCTAGAACGATAGAGATAAGACCAACAATAAAGGTCTGAAATGTCATTGGGCTATAAGGACCACCACTCATGGTAAATAATCCAGTAATTAGTACGCTGAGTAAACCAATCCAATAAAGAATATTTATTATTTTAGGCGTTACCATATTTTCGAAGGTGAATAGATTCTTTAACATATTTATTCCTTTATCATTGTTTTCTCTGATTTTTATTTAGCATCGTTTTTATAGTATTAATATAACCTATAGCCATCATAATGTAGCACATAAAGTCAAATTATTCCTATTCCATATTGAAAGTAATTTAAATTAAGTTCTCTTGATTGACTGTATTATTCTATTTTTTACTAATGAGTCAGTTATAAAAATAATCTATATAATTCAGTATCCGTTAATTATTTTGATATTTTATTTTTATTATTATATTTATCTATTTTTATCATCTAATAATTGTAATTAAAGAATTTACCTCTAATGTAGGAGTTTTATTATTTAATAGAAAGAACCTTTTTTATGCAATTGAAATTGCACATATAGTAAATTAACTGTATATTTAACCAGTTGATTTATTGTTGATGATTGGTTTCTGAGGTTGATGTGCGTAAAATTATTCATGTTGATATGGATTGCTTTTATGCGGCTATTGAAATGCGTGATGATCCCTCATTGCGTGATTTACCGATCGCAGTCGGGGGAAGTGCAGATAGACGTGGGGTGATCAGTACCGCCAATTATTTAGCTCGTCGTTTTGGCGTTCGCAGTGCTATGTCAACTGCAATGGCATTACGTTTGTGCCCTGAGTTAAAAGTTATTGCTGGACGTATGGCGGTCTACAAGCAAGCCTCACTACAAATTCGACAAATTTTTTCTCGCTATACCGATCTTATTGAACCTCTTTCTCTTGATGAAGCTTATCTAGATGTAACTGATAGCCTTCATTGCCAAGGTTCTGCCACATTAATTGCGCAGGCTATTCGTCAGCAAATATTTACTGAATTGAATCTAACTGCGTCTGCGGGCATAGCTCCGGTGAAGTTTTTAGCCAAAATAGCTTCTGATATGAATAAACCCAATGGCCAGTTTGTGATTTCACCAGAACAAATTGATTCATTTGTTGCTGATTTACCACTGAGAAAAATTCCTGGCGTGGGAAAGGTAACTGCGCAGAGGTTAGCGGATATGGGATTAGAAACTTGCCTTGATGTCCAGCGTTCAGATAGGCTGATGCTGAGTAAAAAACTTGGCAAATTTGGTCAGGTATTATGGCAACGTAGCCATGGAATAGATGAACGAGCTATCGAGCCAGATCGTTTACGTAAATCAGTAGGGGTGGAGCGAACTTTGGCGCAGGATATTTTTGATTGGCAAGAGTGCGTTAGCTTGCTTGATGTTTTATTTCAAGAACTTCATACCCGTTTAGCCAAAGTAAAAACGGATTTAAGAATTGCGCGTCAGGGAGTGAAAATGAAATTTTCTGACTTTCAACAGACTACGCAAGAGCATGTTTATCCACTATTGGATAAGACAGATTTATTGAATATTGCACAGCAAATATGGAACCGTCGTAGAGAAGGGCGGGGGGTTCGCTTACTAGGATTACATGTTACATTACAAAGCCCGCAAATTGAGCGCCAGTTATTGCTAGAATTATGATGAATTTTTATAGCTGATACTAAAAAAGCACACATATTTCGGTGTGCTTTTGATAATTCAGTGTGTTTACTGTATTTGATAGTTAATATTCGGACTGAAATACAGCGCAAATAATTTAATTTTTGACGGGGATAGCTTTTAAAATCGCTGTCAATAAGGTCCAGTATTGACCCACACTTTCAATATGAACACGCTCATCCGGTGAGTGTGCTCCACGGATGGTCGGTCCGATAGAAACCATATCCATTTCTGGGTAAGGTTTTTTAAATAAACCGCACTCTAGACCCGCATGGATAACCATGATGTTCGGTACTTTGCCAAATAAATCTTTATAAGTATCGCGTACAATGTGCATAACTGGTGAATCAGCATCTGGTTGCCAACCGGGATAGCTACCTTCCGCTTTAAATTCAGCACCAGCTAATTTAGTCAATGAAGTCAGCATGTTAACAACATAATTCTTGCCGCTATCAATTAATGAACGGATCAAGAAAATTACGCTCGCATTGTCTTCAGTCATTTCAACAACGCCTTCGTTTAATGAGGTTTCCACCACGCCTTTTGCCACATCACTCATACGGATAACACCATTAGGTGCCGCATTTAAGAAGAATAAAAAGCGAGATTGGCAATCAGCATTAATGGCTTTGAGCTGAGTTGTTGTTTCTTCTAATACTAAGATTAAATTCGGTTCAACGGCTGCGAGTTCATTTTTTAGGATATCTTCATATCGGGTTCTTAGGGCGGAGAGTTCGGCCACTTTATGGCTTGGAACGGCGATGATTGCATGGCTTTCACGTGGGATAGCGTTGCGTAAAGTTCCGCCTTTAAACTCCAATAGTTTCAGGGCTAAATCATCTTGATGACCAGCTAAAAAGCGAGCCAGAAGTTTATTCGCATTACCTAAGCCTAAATGAACATCGCCACCGGAGTGTCCACCTTTTAAGCCTTTTAATGTCAGGGTGAAAGTTTGATAATCGGCAGGAATAGCTTCACGAGTGAGGGCAAAATTCGCTGTAAAATCAACACCACCAGCACAGCCCATATAAATTTCACCTTCTTCTTCTGAGTCGGTGTTAATTAATATTTCGGCTTGCAGCCAGTTTGGTTGTAATCCAAAGGCACCGTCCATCCCGGTCTCTTCGGTCATGGTTAACAGTACTTCTAACGGGCCATGTTCAACGCTATTATCGGCTAAAACAGCCAGTGCTGAAGCCATACCAACACCATTATCGGCGCCTAATGTTGTACCGTCGGCAGTGACCCAATCGCCATTAATATACGGACGAATAGGATCTTTAGTAAAATCATGTTCAGTCTCATTATTTTTCTGTGGCACCATATCTAAGTGTGCTTGCAAAACCACCGGTTTACGGTTTTCATAGCCCGCAGTAGCAGGTTTACGGATTAATAAATTTCCGGTTTGATCGCGTTCAACATGAAGGCCTTGATCTTTAGCCCATTGAATAATATGCGATGCAAGCGCTTCTTCATGATGAGAAGGATGAGGAATTGAACAAATTTTTGCGAAGATATCCCACAATGGCTGTGGTTTTAATTGGGAAAGTTCAGACAAGATCAATCTCCTTAGACTGCATCAGTTTTTTATGTTTTTAGCAAATTATGCTGAATAAAGCCGCAGGAACACAGTTATTCTGTCCCTGAGTTCAATACCTTCAGCATATCACTTTCTTACCGGTTATTGACAAGGTAAATAAGATTAATATAAAGAAATGGGCGGTTTTCGCTGGTTTTTAGCGGCTCAAATCACTATAATCTCGCGCAACCTTTTTTCCGCAAACACGTTCTGAAATCTCTCAGCTGTTGGGACCCGAATCTTATGAGTGAAAAATATGTTGTTACGTGGGATATGTTGCAAATACATGCCCGCAAACTGGCGCAACGTTTGTTGCCAGCCGCACAATGGAAAGGCATCATTGCAGTTAGCCGTGGTGGTTTAGTTCCTGGTGCTCTCCTTGCCCGCGAATTGGGTATCCGTAATATAGATACCGTCTGTATTTCCAGCTATGATCATAATAATCAACGTGAACTGACAGTGATTAAACGCGCTGAAGGTGATGGTGAAGGTTATATCGTGGTTGATGATTTAGTTGATACTGGTGGTACAGCAAAAGCTATCCGTGATATGTATCCTAAAGCACATTTTGTGACTATTTTCGCTAAACCAGAAGGACGTCCATTGGTCGATGATTATGTCGTTGATATCCCACAAGATACATGGATTGAACAGCCATGGGATATGGGTGTGGTTTTCTTAAAGCCTTTATGTGATCAATAAATATTGCGATTTTGATTGGCATTATAATTCGGCTGAAGCAGCCTAATAATTCGCTGATAATCACTGAAAATATAACTGATTTGATTTGAGGCTTATTAAGTTCAGATAAACCCGTTATCATAAGCAGGCGTATTCTTAGCTTGTGGCAGCAATAAATAAGTAAATACACGGTCATATTCGACATTATCGAAAGGTTGGCTGTTTTATTATTTATAATCAGCACACAGAATTAAATTTAAAAGGGATGCGCAGGCATCCCTTTTTTTGTGGGCAATCCAAAATCTCATTTATGGTCTTACGATGATTAAGCAAAACTTGTCTGAAAAACTGTTTAAACCCAAAATTAAGCAGACTGAAACATCCACATTGGTTTCATATTGTGATTTTACTGGAAACTCAATGAATACTCAGTCAGCCCTGAGTGGTTCACAGCATACGGGTTGGTATCGCATGATTAATCGCTTAATGTGGATTTGGCGAGGTATTAACCCGTTAGAGATTGAAGAAATATTAAGCCGAATTGCCGTATCTGAAGCTCAACGTAGCGATGATAAAATGTTAGATACGGTGATTGGTAATCGGCCGGGTAATTGGTGTTTTGAATGGTCTCATCAGGCGATGTATTGGCAGCAAAAAGCGTTACAGTATGAAACGGGTCCTGATGCCCATAATGCTTGGTTACGGGCGGCAAATCTCTATAGTATCGCCGCGTATCCGTTTATTAAAGGCGATGAGTTAGCCGATCAAGCGACAGTATTAGCTTATAAGGCTTATGATAATGCCGCTAAATTCTCCAGTTATAAATTAAAAAAACTAACGTTTAAGCTTGAGGATAGAAAAGAGGTTAGCGGTTTTTTACATGTGCCAAGCGAAGGTCAAGGGCCATTTCCGACAGTATTGATGTGTGGGGCATTAGATAGCTTACAAATTGATTATTGTCGCTATTTTCGTGATTATTTACAGCCACAAGGAATAGCGATGCTGACACTGGATATGCCGTCTATTGGTTATTCCATTAAACAGAAATTGACCCAAGAAACCAGTACATTACACCAACAGATTATTAATCAACTGGTTAATATCCCTTGGATTGATCACACTCGGTTTGGTGTTGTTGGGGTACGCTTTGGCGCTAATATTGCGCTGCGATTAGCCTATATGGAACCGACGAAGATCAAGGCTGTCGCGGTGCTAGGGCCGGTAGTACATAGTTTATTAAATGATGAAAAGCGCCAATATACATTGCCAAAAATGGAACTAGATGTTTTTGCCAGTCGTCTTGGTATTTATCAAGTCGATGGGCTAGCTTTGCGTCATGAACTCAGCTGCTACTCATTAAAAAATCAGGGATTATTAGGCCGTCGTTGTCCAGTTCCATTTATGTCCGTACATTGGAAAGATGATATTTATAGTCCGCGTGAAGAATCATTATTAATCATGCGTTCTTCGGTTGACAGTGATTTGCTCTCACTTCCGAGTCATCCTGTATTTGAAAGCTATCAAAAAGCGTTACGCGAAACCACTGATTGGATGGTAGGTAAAATTTTTTAAACTAATAGATATATTAGTTTAAATAGTTAAATTTTATTTATAACTTGCTTATTTTTTAACTTTTGTTACAAAGGGATCTCACAACAGGAGATCCCTAATGGCACTACCTTTCGACTATTCAAATGGCAAGTATTTGAAAAAATTTACAGATTTAGGGCCTTATCTACGGGCGCTAAAATGCCAAAATGATCAATATTTCTTTGATAGTTTAGTGGTCTGTATTAACACTAAAATAGAACCAGAAACGCGTGAATTTTGGGGATGGTGGCTAGATTTAGAAAAAACAGATAGTGAGTTTTTCTACCGCTACCAGCTAGGGCGATATGATAATCAAGGTCATTGGCAAGTTGAGCCACTAGATAACCATGAAGTGTTATCTCCTATTGAACAAAATATTCAAGATTTTCATCAACGTCTTTGCACCGTGTTTGATACCCTCGAGTTAAAATTATTGCCTTCTCCCCAAATGACAAAATTTAGACTTAAATTAATCGCATAAACTTGTTTTAAACCAACTTTTCTGTAATTTTGCATTATGCCTGTTGGCATAATGCCTCTCAGCTGTTAAAACAGATAAACACTTTTTTAATTATCCTAATGGCAGAAAAATGATGAATAATAGCCAAACATTGGTCGTGAAACTGGGCACCAGTGTGCTAACAGGAGGCTCACGTCGTTTAAATCAAGCCCATATTGTTGAGCTTGTTAGACAGTGTGCACAGCAATATGAACAAGGTCATCGAATTATTATCGTGACCTCTGGTGCGATAGCCGCCGGTAGAGAGCATTTAAACTATCCCGAACTTCCGGCGACAATAGCCTCTAAACAACTGCTGGCCGCGGTAGGTCAAAGTCGTTTAATTCAATTATGGGAACGTCTATTTTCTATTTATGGAATTAATATCGGGCAAATGTTATTAACGCGTGCAGATTTAGAAGACCGTGAGCGTTTCTTGAATGCGCGTGATACGCTGCACGCGTTATTAGATAATGGAATTATTCCGGTAATTAATGAAAATGACGCCGTGGCAACCGCAGAAATTAAAGTCGGTGATAATGATAATTTATCGGCGTTAGCCGCAATTTTAGCCGATGCGGATAAACTTTTATTGTTGACTGATATTGAAGGAT
Source organism: Moellerella wisconsensis (assembly GCF_022592395.1). NCBI lineage: Bacteria > Pseudomonadati > Pseudomonadota > Gammaproteobacteria > Enterobacterales > Morganellaceae > Moellerella > Moellerella wisconsensis. The sequence goes on from NZ_CP093242.1 coordinate 789,974, forward strand.
TATACGACGCTGATCCGCGCAGTAATCCACAGGCTAAATTGATCCCCGAAGTGTATGAAATTAATGATCAGTTACGTCAAATGGCGGGCGGGAGTGTTTCTGGCTTAGGGACTGGTGGTATGGCGACAAAAATACAAGCAGCCGATGTTGCCGGCCGCGCGGGTATTGATGTGGTTATTGCTGCTGGTAATAAGCCGGGGGTGATTGGTGCGGTTATCGAAAATACGCCGGTAGGCACACGTTTTCACGGGCAAAAAAACCCGATGGAAAACCGTAAACGTTGGATTTTTGGTGCCCCAGCCGCAGGTGATATCTATGTCGATGATGGCGCACAATTAGCGATTATCGAAAAAGGCAGCTCATTATTGCCAAAAGGGATCAAGAAAATTGAAGGCGATTTTTCGCGTGGAGCGGTGATCCGTATTCGCAATATGGCCGGAAAAGATCTCGCCCATGGCGTTACACATTATAACAGCGATGCACTGCGGATGATTGCAGGGCACCACTCTCAAGAAATTACCACGATCCTTGGGTACGAACATGGTGATGTCGCCGTGCATCGTGACGATATGATTGTAGGCTAAGCCAGTAGGATAATTATGTTAGAACAAATGGGAAGCCAGGCTCGTGAAGCATCTTGGCAGCTTGCAGAGCTGAGCACACAACAAAAAAATGCCGTATTACTGCAAATTGCACAGTCATTAGATTCTCAGAGTGAAGAAATTCTAGCGGCGAATCAGCTAGATATGCAACAGGCGCAAGAAAGTGGTATGAGTGGTGCTTTACAAGATCGCTTATTACTAACCCCTGAGCGTTTACAAGCTATCGCTAATGATGTCAGAAAAGTTTGTCAATTAGCTGATCCAGTAGGACAAATTATTGATGGCAACCAAATGGATAGCGGGCTTAATTTACAGCGCCGTCGTGTGCCGCTCGGTGTCGTTGGTGTGATTTATGAAGCTCGTCCCAATGTAACGGTTGATACTGCGGCACTGTGCTTAAAAACTGGTAATGCAGTGATCTTACGAGGCGGTAAAGAGACTCATAATACTAATTTAGCCGTAGTCAAAGTGATTCAAGATGCGTTACAACGCTGTGGATTACCGGCTGCTGCGGTACAGGCGATTAATAATCCAGACCGCCAATTAGTCACTCAAATGCTGAAACTTGATCGCTATATAGATATGTTGATCCCGCGTGGCGGTGCCGGGTTACATAAATTATGCCGTGAGCAATCAACCATTCCGGTGATCACTGGTGGAATTGGTGTTTGTCATACTTTTGTGGATCAGAGCGCAGATTTTGATAAAGCTTTAAAGGTGATTATTAATGCCAAAGTTCAGCGTCCGAGCGCTTGTAATTCGTTAGAGACATTATTGGTTCATCAAGCTATTGCTGCAGATTTCTTACCTCGTTTAAGTCAAGTTATGGCTGAACAGCAAGTGACTTTACATGCTACGCCAGCAGCGATGAACTATTTACAAGAGGGGCCGGCGACGGTGCTTCCAGTAACCGCAGAAAATTTAGTTGATGAGTGGTTATCATTGGATTTAAATGTTGAAATTGTGGCGGATATCGATGCGGCTATTCAGCATATTCGTACTTTTGGGACAGCGCATTCCGATGCTATTTTAACCCAATCAATTCGTCAGGCCGATTACTTTGTTCAGCGGGTAGATTCAGCGGCGGTATATGTTAACGCCAGCACTCGTTTTACCGATGGTGGTCAATTTGGATTAGGTGCGGAAGTCGCTGTTAGTACTCAAAAATTACATTCTCGGGGTCCAATGGGGCTTGATGCTTTGACTACCTATAAATGGATTGGCTACGGTGACGATTTAATCCGTCCGTAGTCACCATTTTTAGTTAACATAAAATGAAATAACGTAAATTAGGCCACACTTAATATGTGTGGCTTTATTTTTATTATTGATAAGTGTAAAAACAGTCATATTATTGGCTGAGTAATAAATGAGAATTATCAATTAAAATCATTAAGTAGCGGTTATTAGCCACATTAACAGGTATGGAATAGATAGCGATGCTTTATATTATTGGCCCTAGAGGGGCAGGAAAAACCACCATAGGCAAAAGATTAGCAGAGACTGCATCCTATCCATTTATCGATACTGATGCGTTGATCCTTCAGCGGGCAGGAATGACGATTGCTGAATTCGTTAAATTGAACGGTTGGGAGCAGTTTCGTCAATTAGAAACGGAGGTATTAACCTCATTATCTCAATTACCTAGCGTGATATCTACAGGGGGAGGAATTATTTTAGCACCAGAAAACCGCCAATTTATGCGAGATACCGGCACTGTTATTTATCTTAATGCTAGCGTTGATGTTCTCGCTGCCCGCTTAAGTGCCGCGCCTGAAGCAGATCAGCGCCCAAGCCTAACAGGAAAATCTATCTTAGACGAAATATCTGAGGTCATGGCAACCCGTGGGCCTCTGTATCTATCAACTGCTCATCATATTATCGATGCACAAATGCCCATCGAGACAATAGTCCGTCAGCTGATACAGCTTACGGGTGATTTATCAGTTTGATAGGCACTAGATTTAAGACAAATCCGCTAAAGTGATCATTTATATGCGGTAATCTTAGGATTAGAAAATAATTTATAGGGATACATTATGCTGGCAAAAGTGGTAACAGCAGTGCTGCGTTTTTTATTTAGAATAACGATAAAGGGAGATAAAAACGCACTATATCAAGATAAATGTTTAATCACTCCAAACCATGTTTCGTTTCTGGACGGTATTCTGCTGGCACTCTTTTTGCCGGTAAAACCGGTCTTTGCGGTGTACTCTTCTATTGCTACCCCGAAAATGATCAAGTTGCTAAAGCCTTATGCCGATATTGTACCTTTAGACCCGACAAGCCCGATGGGGATCCGACATTTAGTCTATGAAGTTGCCAAAGGTCGCCCAATTGTGATTTTTCCTGAAGGGCGGATCAGCATTCATGGCTCATTAATGAAAATTTATGATGGTGCGGGCTTTGTGGCGGCAAAATCTGGGGCAAAGGTGGTACCTATCCGTATTGATGGCGCTGAGCGTAGTCACTTTGGCCGCTTAAAAGGAATTATTAAACTACAGTGGTTGCCAAAAATCACCTTAACTATCCTACCAGCACAGACGATAGAGATGCCACAAGCACAGCGCTCCGCCGAACGCCGTCGATTAGCGGGCGAGCAGTTATATCAAATAATGAAAAACGCTCGTATGGCTTGTCGTCCACATCAAACGCTGGTGGAGGCATTCCTTGACAGCATTACTCGTTATGGTCGGCATAAACCTTGTATTGAAGATATTGCGCTGAAAGAAGACAGCTTGCAGGGATTATTAAAAAAAGTGTTGGGCGTAGGGCGAATTGTTGAGCGATATAGCGATGAAAATCAACGAATTGGCCTATTACTGCCGAATGCAACTATTACTGTTGCCGCTATTTTCGGGTCATTAATGCGTGGTCGAGTTCCTGCCATGCTGAACTATACTGCGGGAAGCCATGGTATCAGTAATGCGCTGAAGGCGGCTGAAATTAAAGTTATTTTTACCTCGCGGCAATTTTTAGAGAAAGGTAATTTGCTTGCCCTGCCACAGCAAGTGACTGAAGCCGAATGGATTTATCTCGAAGATTTAAAAGATACCGTTACTTGGCAAGATAAAATATGGATAGTGAAACATCTTTGGTCACCGCATAAAGCCATGCTGCCACGTAAGCCTGAGGATGAAGCGATGATTTTATTTACTTCAGGCTCAGAAGGGACGCCAAAAGGTGTGGTACATAGCCACGCGAGTTTATTGGCAAATGTAGAACAGGTAAAAACTATCGCTGATTTTACACCTCGCGATCGTTTTATGTCCTCTTTACCCTTATTTCATGCTTTTGGTTTAACCGTTGGTCTGTTTATTCCATTATTTTCAGGCAGTCGAATTTTTCTTTATCCAAGCCCACTGCATTATCGAGTAATTCCTGAATTAGTGTACGATAAAAATTGCACTGTACTATTTGGAACCTCTACTTTTCTCGCCAGCTACGCTCGTTTCGCCCATCAGTATGATTTTGCGCGTTTACGTTATGTGGTGGCGGGGGCTGAAAAATTGGCCGATAGCACTCAAAAATTGTGGTTCGATAAATTTGGCATTCGCATTTTAGAAGGTTATGGCGTGACTGAGTGTGCCCCTATTGTGTCGATTAATGTGCCTATGGCGACCAAAGAAGGCACTGTAGGGCAGATATTGCCAGCGATGGAAGCGCGTTTATTACCTGTTCCTGGAATTGAACATGCGGGACGTTTACAGCTTAAAGGCCCGAATATTATGAAAGGCTATTTGCGGGTTGAAGCACCGGGTGTGATTGAACCACCCGCGGCCGAAAATGCCCAAGGCGTTAGTGAACCAGGCTGGTACGATACTGGGGATATCGTCGCTTTAGATAATGAAAACTATTGTACTATTCGTGGACGCGTCAAACGTTTTGCTAAATTGGCGGGTGAAATGGTGTCATTAGAAAGTATTGAGCAAATGATTTTCCTGCTTTCGCCAGATGCCCATCATGCAGTGGTGACAAAACCGGATAGCAGCAAAGGCGAAGCATTAGTCCTGTTTACTACCGATAAATCATTAGATCGCTCCGCACTTTCTCAAGCGGCAAAAGAGAAGGGATTGACCGAATTAGCCGTTCCTCGAGATATTCGCTATCTCAAAGAGTTACCAGTGTTAGGAAGTGGTAAACCAGATTTTGTTAGCTTGAAAAAAATGGCCCAACAGGACTAAATTATGCCCCAAGAAAATCATGATTTGCCCTTACTTAGTCAAGGAATGAAGGCGGTTCTATTAACTCAGTTTCTCTCTGCTTTTGCAGATAATGCCTTGCTGTTTGCTTTACTCGCCCAATTAAAGGCCGAATTTTATCCTGAATGGAGCCACCCAATTTTACAGATAGTATTTGTGCTGACTTATATTATTCTGGCACCATTTGTCGGGCAGATTGCCGATAGATTTTCCAAAGGCAGAGTCATGTTATTTGCTAATCTATTTAAGTTTGTCGGTGCATTTGGGATCTGTTTGGGGCTTAATCCTTTCTTATGCTATGGCTTAGTTGGGATTGGCGCGGCTTCTTACTCACCGGCTAAATACGGTATTCTGGGTGAGTTAACATCAGGCAATAAATTAGTTAAAGCCAACGGTATCATGGAAGCATCAACTATTGCTGCGATTTTAGTCGGATCCGTTGCGGGAGGATACCTTTCTGATATTAGTCTATTTTTAGCGCTCGGAACTTGTACCGTGCTGTATGCCTTGGCAGTTGCGGTCAATTTTGCCATTCCTCATCTTGCACCAGCACGACCGGCAACAGGCTGGAATTTTTTATTATTAATCAAGAATTTTATTATTGCTTGCCAGTCATTATGGGCAAATCAAGAAACGCGCTTTTCTTTAGTCGGGACGAGTATGTTTTGGGGCGCAGGGGTTACCTTGCGATTTTTACTGGTGGCCTGGGTGCCGATTGCGTTAGGGCTACAAGATAATACCACACCGACGATTTTAAATGCCATGGTAGCCCTAGGTATAGTGATTGGCGCGGGATTAGCCGCTAAATTTATCACTTTAAAAACAGTTCGTCGCTGTATGCCCGCGGGGATTTTTATTGGTGTTATGGTGATATTTTTATCCTTACAAAGCCAGCTCATCCCTGCATCTATGCTATTAATTACCCTTGGTATTTTTGGCGGATTATTTGTTGTTCCGTTGAATGCCTTACTGCAAGAAAAGGGCAAAGCCACTGTAGGGGCAGGAAATGCTATTGCGGTGCAAAACTTAGGCGAAAATAGCGCAATGTTGATTATGCTGGGCCTGTATTCCTTGGCAATGAAAGTGGGTTTATCAGTGATCAGTGTTGGAATAGGTTTTGGCGCTCTTTTTGCTATGGCTATCGGTGGTTTGTGGGTTTGGGATAGCGTTCGCAAAAAAACTAACTAAAGGGTCATCGAGTTATGAAAGATGAGAAATACCTCGAAGAGTTAAGTCTTCAGCTGGGACAACAACTGCGTCAATTGGGTAAAACTGTCACTAGTGCGGAATCTTGTACCGGTGGATGGATAGCTAAAGCACTGACCGATATCGCCGGGAGTTCGGCTTATTATGAGCGTGGTTTTGTGACTTACAGTAATGAAGCAAAACATCAGATGATAGGTGTCAGCTCGCAAACCTTAGAAAACTATGGCGCGGTTAGCCAGCAGGTTGTCTTAGAGATGGCCGAAGGTGCATTAAATCAAGCTAATGCCGATTTTGCTATTTCAGTGAGTGGTATTGCTGGGCCTGGCGGCGGTACGCCAGATAAACCGGTCGGCACCGTATGGTTTGGATTTGCGCATAAAATTGATGAGAATAATCTTTCACTGAGCGCACATCATTGTATATTTGAAGGAGATCGCCATTGCGTACGTTTGCAATCAGCTATCTTTTCACTTGAAACGTTATTGCAACAAATCACTAAAAAATTTGCTTGATACTGTATGATTATACAGTATAATTAGCATCAACAAACCGAATTCAAATCGTATTATTAGCAATGAAACAATCATTGCATTAAGGGAGTCAGCATGGCTATTGATGAAAACAAACAGAAAGCACTTGCAGCAGCACTGGGTCAAATTGAGAAACAATTTGGTAAAGGCTCTATTATGCGTCTGGGTGAAGACCGCTCGATGGATGTCGAAACCATATCAACAGGTTCTTTGTCTCTTGATGTAGCCTTGGGGGCTGGTGGCCTGCCACTCGGTCGTATTGTTGAAATTTACGGGCCTGAATCTTCCGGTAAAACGACTTTAACTTTGCAAGTTATTGCTTCTGCACAGCGTGAAGGTAAAACCTGCGCATTTATTGATGCTGAGCATGCTCTTGACCCTGTTTATGCGAAAAAATTGGGCGTTGATATTGATAACTTGTTGTGTTCTCAACCTGACACTGGCGAACAAGCATTAGAAATTTGTGATGCATTGACTCGCTCAGGTGCCGTTGACGTTATTGTTGTTGACTCCGTTGCCGCATTGACACCAAAAGCTGAAATTGAAGGTGAAATTGGTGATTCACATATGGGACTGGCTGCACGTATGATGAGTCAGGCAATGCGTAAGTTAGCTGGTAACCTTAAAAATTCCAATACCTTGTTAATCTTCATTAACCAAATTCGTATGAAAATTGGTGTGATGTTCGGTAATCCAGAAACCACAACGGGTGGTAACGCACTGAAATTTTATGCTTCTGTTCGTTTAGATATCCGTCGTATCGGTGCGGTGAAAAACGGCGAAGAAGTTGTCGGCAGTGAAACGCGCGTTAAAGTGGTAAAAAACAAAGTTGCAGCGCCATTTAAACAAGCTGAATTCCAAATTCTGTACGGTGAAGGCATTAACACTTATGGTGAATTAATTGATTTAGGTGTTAAACATAAATTAATTGAGAAAGCTGGTGCTTGGTATAGCTATAAAGGCGATAAAATTGGTCAAGGTAAAGCAAATTCCACCAATTATTTGAAAGAGCATCAAGATATCGCGACAGAAATCGATCATAATCTGCGCGAGATGTTATTGAATCATGCCGGCGAATTTAGCAGCGCAGCTTCAGATTTCGAAGCTGAAAAAGACGATGCTGATAAATCAGCAAAAGAAGAATTTTAATCTGCAGCTAATAGCTAACAGAGTGTAATAGAAATCATAGTTAGTCATAGAATAGCCTAAGTATGTTATGGCTATAGCATGAATGCTTGAATTAAAGCGTTGTACTGTATTTGCAGTGCAGCGCTTTTTTATTTATATTACAAGTGGTTTGATGATTAATTAATAGATCTAATCGTAAAATAACCCCTAAATAGGGGAGTTAACACACTTTCAGAAAATATCTAGACGCTCTACAATAGTGAAGGCGAATGGATGTATCAAAATTTTACTTCTATAAGAAGACACTTTATCTTATTAACTACTTTTAACTGAAGAGTTGATTTGAGTTGATATTGCATCCATCTCAATAATTCGTAATTCATTTTTCAGCTTGATATCGGGATAAATATGAGCAAAAGCACCGCTGAGATCCGTCAAGCGTTTCTCGACTTTTTTCATACAAAAGGTCATCAGGTTGTACCAAGTAGTTCGTTGGTACCAAACAATGACCCGACATTATTGTTTACTAATGCAGGGATGAACCAGTTCAAAGATGTGTTTCTTGGATTGGACAAAAGATCGTATTCCCGAGCGACGACCTCACAACGATGTGTGCGGGCTGGTGGTAAACATAATGATTTAGAAAACGTAGGCTACACAGCACGCCATCATACTTTTTTTGAGATGCTGGGTAATTTTAGTTTTGGTGATTACTTTAAACATGAAGCGATTAATTTCGCTTGGGAATTACTTACTGGCAAAGAATGGTTTAATTTGCCGAAAGAAAGATTATGGGTCACCGTTTATGCTACAGATGACGAAGCTTATGATATCTGGAACCAGCAGGTAGGCATCCCGGCTGAACGTATTATCCGTATTGGCGATAATAAAGGCGCACCATACGCGTCAGATAACTTTTGGCAAATGGGTGATACCGGTCCTTGCGGTCCTTGCACCGAAATTTTTTATGATCATGGTGACCATATCTGGGGCGGCCCTCCAGGAACCCCTGAAGAAGATGGCGATCGTTATATTGAGATCTGGAATATCGTCTTCATGCAATTCAATCGTAAATCAGATGGCACTATGGAACCGCTGCCTAAGCCTTCTGTTGATACAGGGATGGGGCTTGAGCGTATTACAGCAGTATTGCAACATGTTAATTCTAACTACGATATCGATTTATTCCGTGAACTGATTGCTGCGGCAGCTAAAGCTACTGGTGCGACGGATTTAGACAATAAATCGTTACGCGTTATTGCAGATCATATTCGCTCTTGTGCGTTCTTAGTCAGCGATGGCGTGATACCTTCAAATGAAGGTCGCGGCTATGTTCTGCGTCGTATTATTCGTCGCGCTGTACGCCATGGTTATATGCTGGGCGCGAAAGAAACCTTTTTCTACAAATTAGTCGCGCCATTAATCAAAGTTATGGGCGCAGCTGCGGATGAGCTACATCGCCAACAAGCTACTGTCGAAAAAGTACTGAAAACAGAAGAAGAACAATTTGCGCGGACATTAGAACGTGGCTTACAGTTACTTGATGATGAATTAGCGGCATTGAGTGGAGATACTCTCGATGGCGAAACGGCATTCCGTTTATACGACACTTATGGCTTCCCAATTGATTTAACAGCAGATGTTTGCCGTGAGCGTAATCTAAAAGTAGATGAAGCTGGTTTTGAAACCGCGATGGAAAATCAACGTCGTCGTGCGAGAGAATCCAGTGGTTTCGGAACCGACTATAATGATTTAATCAAAGTTGAGAAAGATAGCGAATTCTCTGGCTATGCGCATAATGCTCAACAGGCGACAATCACGGCAATTTTCCGTGAAGGTCAACCGGTGGATACGCTAAATGCTGGTGAAGAAGGGATCGTTATTCTGGATAAAACAGCATTTTATGCAGAATCAGGTGGGCAAGTCGGTGATACCGGTAAGCTAGTCAGTGACAGTGCACTGTTCAATGTCGCAGATACGCAAAAATACGGCCGTGCTATCGGCCATATTGGTAAAGTCGAGTCTGGTAGTTTAACCGTAAATCATCGTATAGAAGCTCAGGTTGACAGTGAAAGACGTGATGCTATCCGTTTAAATCACTCGGCAACCCACTTAATGCATGCGGCATTACGCCAAGTGCTGGGTGAGCATGTTTCTCAAAAAGGTTCTTTAGTTAACGATAAATATCTGCGTTTTGACTTCTCACACTTCGAAGCAATGACGGATGCGCAATTACGTCAAGTTGAAGATATTGTAAATGCTGAAATTCGTAAAAATTTACCGATCGAAACTGAATTGATGGATCTGGAAGCAGCCAAAGAAAAAGGCGCGATGGCGTTATTTGGTGAAAAATATGAAGAGCGGGTCCGTGTTCTGAGTATGGGCGACTTCTCCATTGAATTGTGTGGTGGTACTCATGCAAGCCGCACTGGTGATATTGGTTTATTCCGTATTATCAGTGAGTCAGGAACAGCAGCGGGTATTCGTCGCCTTGAAGCTGTGACAGGTAAAGGTGCGTTGGCAACTGTTCATCAGCAGTCAGAGCAGCTTTCAGCTATCGCTCACTTGCTGAAAAGTGATATTCATAGCGTAACAGATAAAGTTAAATCTGCGCTGGATAAAACACGTCAGTTAGAGAAAGAACTGCAACAATTAAAAGATCAGCAAGCGTCACAAGAAAGCTCATCTTTAAGTAGCCAAGCGAAAGATGTGAAAGGCGTCAAATTATTGGTTAGCCAATTAAGTAACACTGAACCAAAAATGTTACGTACCATGGTTGATGAATTAAAAAATCAGCTCAAGTCTGCAATTATTGTACTTTCTACAGTAAGTGGTGGTAAAGTCAGCTTAATTGTTGGTGTGACTCATGATTTGACTACTAAAATAAAAGCAGGCGACTTGATTGCGTATGTGGCGCAGCAGGTTGGTGGTAAAGGCGGTGGACGACCAGATATGGCTCAGGCTGGTGGTACAGATGTTGAAGCATTACCCGCGGCTTTAGCAACGGTAGAAGCGTGGGTTGAATCAACATTACCCTAGATCCACCTGAAAGTTACCTCCGAGAGAGGTAACTTTCAACTGTTGCTATATTGTTAAATCATTCGGGGCAGTGTTATATTGAGTTTTGGCTATAATTATAATGATTGCCTTGTTAACATTGACGCTTTAGGTGAATATCATTGCTTTACGTTTTCACGGTGTGTGATGGACAATAGCGGGGAAACCTAGAGACCCGACTCTTTTAATATTTCAAGGAGCAAAGAATGCTTATTCTGACTCGTCGAGTTGGTGAAACACTCATGATAGGCGATGAGGTAACAGTTACAGTGCTGGGCGTTAAAGGAAACCAAGTTCGTATTGGTGTTAATGCACCCAAGGAAGTTTCTGTTCACCGTGAAGAGATTTATCAACGGATCCAGGCCGAAAAATCCCAACCAGACAACCAATAATACCGATATTAATAGCTATAATATCGATAACTATAGTATTAATAATAACAGTTAAGCGTCCTGCTCTTTATGCCAACAGCGAAAGAACGGACGCTGTATCTTCTCACTATCTCTGGTGGGATGACATGATTATTGCTTATATCCTCTCTGATTTATTTATTAATTTATTCTGATTTTTATCAATTCCATTTTTTTATTCACTTTATAAGTAAGTTAATGGTCAATGAATGGACTATCTATTAGTTTGGCTTGAGTAGAATCGTTTGTATTTTGAACATCCTTAATGTTTTTCACTCGAAGATTATTTAGTGTTACTGTTTATCGCTCTCCAAAAGGAGGGAAAAGAACATTTATCTAACCAATGACCGGTAGATTATTGTCAGTATTAACTGTTGATAAAACCTGCTTTTTGTTGTTTAATCGTTCATCTTGATTGTGAATTGTGCAAACAAACCAAATAATTTAAAAACTTTGGAAAAAATGTTTGACTTCTAAGTCTATGGAAGTAATATGTGCGCCACACAGAGACGAGATGTTGTTAGCAACTCTCTGTGAGCTAGAAGATGGTGAGGTGGCCGAGAGGCTGAAGGCGCTCCCCTGCTAAGGGAGTATGCGGTCAAAAGCTGCATCGAGGGTTCGAATCCCTCCCTCACCGCCATTTTAGTACTGCATCCGTAGCTCAGCTGGATAGAGTACTCGGCTACGAACCGAGCGGTCGGAGGTTCGAATCCTCCCGGTTGCACCATATTCTAACCCCATAAATATAAATGGGGTTTTATTTTGGAAAGTAAGTTTGATTTTCCGAAATTGAGTGAAAAACAAATAGTAAGTAAAAGTAAAAGTAATAGTTATAATTAACTGTGAAATAAATATTTGCTAAAAGTAGTAAGTTAGTAAAGCGACATAACTCTGCATCCGTAGCTCAGCTGGATAGAGTACTCGGCTACGAACCGAGCGGTCGGAGGTTCGAATCCTCCCGGATGCACCATCTTTAATTAGCGAATGCTAAAAAAGACAATAGTTATATCGTAATACATACAAAGTAAAGCTTGCCACGAATTTTGCATCCGTAGCTCAGCTGGATAGAGTACTCGGCTACGAACCGAGCGGTCGGAGGTTCGAATCCTCCCGGTTGCACCATATAAGAAGGCCTCATCATTTGATGAGGCTTTTTTTTTGCCTAAAAGAGTATTTTTTAGTACTCCTCTTTTTCCATAAGCTGCTAGTTATCTCGTAGCTAATCTTCAATTAAATTCCTAATATGTTGTATTAGTACAGTGCATTGCGCACATCTAGACAGCGACAATTTGCTCGGTTTACGTTAAAGTAAACACCTTTCTAGAAATAAAACATTATTATAGGCGGGAGGTCAAATTGATCCCGGACGTATCAAAAGCGCTCTCATGGTTAGAGTCGCACCCCGAAGCACTTAAAGGCATTCACCGAGGTATAGAGCGTGAAACGCTGCGAGTAACTCCTGAGGATGGGATAGCAACGACATTGCATCCTGATGAACTAGGGAAAGCGTTGACCCATAAATGGATCACTACTGACTTTGCTGAATCTTTATTAGAATTTATAACCCCAGTAGATAATAATATTAGCCACACGCTGGCCTTCTTGCGCGATTTACATCGTTATACGGCAAGGCATTTGCATAATGAAAGAATGTGGCCATTAAGCATGCCATGCTTTATTGGCAGTGAAGATAAGATCACACTGGCTCAGTATGGTAACTCGAATCTTGGTCGGTTTAAAACACTGTACCGCGAAGGATTAAAGAATCGTTATGGTGCACTAATGCAGACTATTGCTGGTGTTCATTATAATTTTTCACTACCTATCGAGTTTTGGCAAGCCTGGGCGGGTATTGAAGATGAAGAAAGTGGTAAAGATAAAATTTCTGAGGGCTATTTCCGTCTAATTCGCAATTACTATCGCTTTGGTTGGGTTATTCCGTATTTATTCGGAGCCTCTCCTGCTATTTGTCGTTCATTCCTCAATGATAGAGAAACTAGCCTGTCGTTTGAAGAGACTGATGGGGGAACTTGCTATTTACCTTATGCGACTTCCTTGCGTATGAGCGATTTAGGCTATACTAATAAGTCGCAGAGTGATTTAAATATCACATTCAATCATCTTGACAGCTATGTTGAAGGATTGAAAAAAGCGATTCATAAGCCATCTGCTGAATTTGCTGAGTTAGGTGTGAAGAAAGACGGTAAATATCGTCAATTAAATACCAATGTATTGCAGATTGAAAATGAGCTGTATGCTCCAATTCGCCCTAAACGCGTGCCAAAAAATGATGAATCGCCTTCAGATGCATTATTGCGGGGTGGCGTTGAATACATTGAGGTGCGCGCACTAGATATTAATCCATTCAGTGCGGTAGGTGTGGATGAAACCCAAATTCGTTTCCTTGATCTGTTCTTAATTTGGTGTGTCTTGGCTGATGCCCCAGAGATGGACAGTAAAGAGCTAGATTGCAGCCGTAAAAACTGGAATCGAGTTATTTTAGAAGGGCGTAAGCCGGGGCAAGTTATTGGTATTGGCTGTGGCAGTGAAATGAAGCCATTAGTTGAAGTCGGTCAACAGCTGTTTAAGGACTTAATCCGCGTCGCTGAAGTTCTGGATACTTGCTGCGATTCAAAATATCAGGAAGTTTGCCATCAATTTTTGACTATGTTTGAAGATCCAACACAAACGTATTCTGCACTGGTTTTGGATAAAATGTTAGCGCAGGGTATTGGTGGTTTTGGGCTTGAACTGGCAGATAAATACTTTGAGCAGCTAATTAGTGAGCCGTATGAAGTCATTACAGAGGCGCAATTTGATGAAGCGCGTAAAGCCTCGGAAGAGAAGCAATCGATGATGGAAGCTCAATCTGATGAAAGCTTTGAAGACTATTTGCAGAAGCATGCAGGTCGCTGATAAGAAAATGGCCACTGATGCTAGTGGCCAAAGAAAAAGTACTCAGAGAATTAGGGATGATAACTAATGATGCGTCTTTCATAAATTCAGACACGTTGTTGATAAAAAGGTTTCATTTATTTTAGCAAAATAAATATTAATTTCTCAGGAGGTCAAAAAATGCCGTTATTAGATAGCTTTACCGTCGATCATACCCGCATGGCTGCACCTGCGGTACGTATAGCAAAAACAATGAAGACACCTCACGGTGATACGATTACTGTTTTTGATTTACGTTTTACCGTGCCAAATAAACAGGCAATGACAGAAAAGGGTACCCATACTCTTGAGCATTTATTTGCTGGGTTCATGCGTAATCATTTAAATGGCAATGGTGTTGAGATTATTGATATATCTCCTATGGGATGCCGTACAGGCTTTTATATGAGCTTAATTGGTCAGCCTGATGAGATACGTGTCGCGAAAGCCTGGAAGGCTGCGATGGAAGATGTATTAAAAGTTGAAGACCAAACCAAGATCCCTGAACTGAACGTTTATCAGTGCGGCACTTATGAAATGCACTCACTGAAAGAAGCTCAGGATATTGCCCGTAATGTTGTAGGTGCAGAGATTGGTGTGAATAAAAATGATGATCTTGCTCTACCTGCAGATAAGTTGGCGGAATTACATATCTAGCAGTTATCAATATCTGAGTGATAAAATAGACAAAGACCCTATAGACAATATTATCTATAGGGTCTTTTTAGCTTGAAATAATGATTAAAACTGCAGCGAAATGATAATTAATGCGAGGTATTGCTGTCGTTAGTTTCTGTATTCATCATGCCCGCCGGAATTATTTTTACTTGTTTGATAATATTTTCACTGATGGATAAGACTTCCACTAAATAATTATTAATAATTATTTTTTCGCCGACTTCAGGAATATCGCCAAGTGCTTCTAATACAATCCCATTGACTGTTCTAGGCCCATCAAGCGGTAAGTGCCAATCAAAGGCCTTATTGAGCTCACGAATATTCGCCGTACCATCTACCAAAACGCTACCATCTTTTTGGCGCAGAACCTCTTCGGCCAGAGAAGGGGACATTGAGGTGGTAAAATCGCCGACAATTTCCTCAAGAATATCTTCAACCGTGATTAGCCCTTGAATATCACCATATTCATCAACAATGATGCCGACTTTTTCTTTATTGCGCTGGAAGTTAATTAGCTGAATGTTGAGCGGAGTACTGTCGGGAATGAAGTAAATTTTATCCGCAGCTTTCATCAAATTCTGTTTATCAAACTGCTGTTTTTCCATCATTAAACGATAGGCTTCACGTACCCTGAGCATACCAATACTGTCGTCTAATGAGTCACGATAAAGAACAATTCTGCCATGCGGCGAATGAGTTAATTGACGGGTAATTGATTTCCAATCGTCGTTAATATCAATACCGACGACTTCATTACGCGGCACCATAATGTCGCCGACTGTGACTTTTTCTAAATCAAGAATTGAGATTAGCATATCTTGATTACGCTGGCTTAGCTTGGTTCTCGATTCATTGACGATAGTTCGGAGCTCTTCTTTACTGACTGCATCACTACGAATGATTGGCGATTTAATTCCGCAACAGCGCATAAATAATAGAGTGATTTTATTAAATGACCACACTACAGGTAGCATTAGTTTTTGTAGAGGTTGGAGGATAAAACTGCTCGGAAAGGCCACTTTTTCTGGATATAGCGCCGCGATGGTTTTTGGCATGACTTCAGAAAAGATCAAAATAACAATGGTTAGTATCCCGGTAGCAATAGCTACCCCTGCGTTACCGTATAACCGCATACCGATGATAGTAGCTAAAGCAGATGCCAGAATATTAATCAAGTTATTGCCAATTAAAATTAAACCGATTAGGCGATCAGGTTGTTTTAGCAGGGCTTCTACACGCCGGGCAGACGTATTTCCTTGCTTGGCTAAATGCCTCAATTTATAACGATTGAGTGACATCATGCCGGTCTCTGAGGCCGAAAAATAGGCTGATACGACAACCATAACAATCAGAATAATTATTAGCGTACTCGTTGAAACCTCATCCAAAACAGTATCCCTTTAACGTTTTTCGAATGGTTAGTAAACCGTGGTGATCATTAAGACAGCATTATTTGTTGCAATACTCGATTACCAAAAAATGCCAATGTGAGAATAATAGCGCCGGTTAAATTAAACAGCAGAACCCGTTTGCCACGCCACCCACCATGATAATGTCCCCATAATAAAACGATGTAGACAAACCATGCAAAAATAGACAATATCGATTTATGAATATTCTCTTTATCGAAAATATTTTCCATATAAATCAATCCAGTACATAGAGTTAACGTGAGTAGAATGACACCGACTTGGGTAATGTGGAACATTTTGCGTTCAATCACCATCAATGGTGGCATATCGGGGCTAAACTTTAATTTCTTATTTTTTAATTGATAATCAATAATACCCACTTGTAATGCATAAAGAGCTGCTATTAATAGTGTGGCATAGCTGAGCAGCGCTAAACCAATATGAATAAACATGGGTACACTAGCTTCTAAGTGGGTAATGAATTCCCCAGGCATCACGCTCGCTAGCATTAAATTGATAATTGAAAAGCTATAAATAATAGGGATTAAATACCACGCGCGTCCACGGGATGCCACAATAGTCATGATGATACACATCAGTAAACTGACGGCAGATCCGAGATTGAGCAGCGTTAAATTTTGACCGTCTATACCGCGAAAAATAGATAGCTTTAAGGTAATCGCATGGGTTATTAACGCGATGACAGCAGAAAATATAGCCAGACGACGGTATCCCCGTTGCTTGCGGACTAAGCCAGGAACAATTAGTGATAGGCTTAGAAGATAGGAAAAAACAGCAATGGCTGCAAATACTAGCATAGTATATTGTCGTTATTCATTTAGAGTGGATATGAATTCTATAGTATAACGCATGCTTTAGCAGCCCCCAACCCTTGAGATAGCAGGATGAAAACTGGGGCAGCGTTCCACCATTCATCGTGTTATAATGGGGCAAACACATCAGAGTTGGTTTTTATACAGCCGTTAATACAGAATTTGTTATGTCTATTGTCAACATAAGTTAACATAAATAGATTGAAAAATAACATTTTCATACAATGATTGGGATGATTTGCATTCAGTCAATTCTGGCATGAAACGAACTTTGCAGCAGGCCCATAAACAGAACTGAGCTAAGACACATGTTTGATAATTTAACTGATAGACTATCGCGTTCGTTACGCAATATCAGCGGTCGAGGGCGGCTGACTGAAGACAATATTAAAGAAACGCTGCGTGAAGTCCGAATGGCTTTACTTGAAGCAGATGTTGCACTTCCTGTTGTACGCGATTTTATTCAACGCGTTAAAGAAAGTGCGGTCGGTCAGGATGTGAATAAAAGCCTGACGCCAGGGCAAGAATTTGTCAAAATTGTTCAGAATGAACTCGTCAATGCGATGGGTGAAGAGAACAATCAACTCAACCTTTCTGCTCAACCGCCAGCCGTGGTGTTAATGGCGGGTCTACAAGGTGCGGGTAAAACAACCAGCGTTGCAAAACTTGGTAAGCATCTAAAAGAAAAGCAGAAAAAGAAAGTATTAGTCGTATCAGCTGACGTTTATCGCCCCGCGGCGATTAAACAATTAGAAACGCTAGCTGAAACAGTAGGGATTGACTTCTTCCCGTCAACAGCCAATGAAAAACCTGTTGATATCGTCAATCAAGCATTAAAACATGCCAAACTGAAGTTTTATGACGTCTTGCTGGTTGATACCGCAGGTCGTTTGCATGTTGATGAAGCGATGATGGATGAGATTAAAGCCGTCCACAAAGCTATCAACCCAGTTGAAACGCTGTTTGTTGTGGATGCGATGACTGGGCAAGATGCTGCCAATACGGCAAAAGCCTTTAACGAAGCATTACCGTTGACGGGGGTAGTACTGACCAAAGTTGATGGTGATGCGCGTGGTGGTGCAGCGCTCTCTATTCGCCATATCACGGGTAAACCGATTAAATTCTTAGGGGTCGGTGAAAAAACTGATGCTCTAGAGCCGTTCTATCCAGACCGTATCGCTTCGCGTATTTTAGGTATGGGCGATGTGCTGTCATTGATTGAAGAAATCGAGCACAAAGTTGATAGAGATCAAGCCGAAAAATTAGCTAAAAAGCTCAAAACTGGTGATGGTTTTGATTTAAATGACTTTTTAGAGCAGTTAAAACAGATGCGTAACATGGGTGGTATGGCCAGCATGTTAAGCAAAATGCCCGGTATGTCTCAGGTGCCTGATGCAGTAAAATCGCAGATGGATGATAAAGTCACGGTGAAAATGGAAGCGATTATTTGCTCTATGACCCGTAAAGAGCGTCAAAAACCAGAGATTATTAAAGGCTCACGTAAGCGTCGTATTGCCGCAGGTTCAGGGACTCAGGTTCAAGACGTCAACCGTTTATTGAAGCAGTTTGATGAAATGCAGCGTATGATGAAGAAAATGAAAAAAGGTGGTCTCGCGAAGATGATGCGAGGCATGAAAGGTATGATGCCACCGGGGTTTCCGGGGCGTTAAACAATAAAGACTCAAAGATTATTCGGTTTTGATTGCTTTTTGCGTCAAACTGAGTAAAATTTCGGGGCTTTTTATACAACAACCGGACTCTATCCCTCGATGGAGTCTGGTTGTTTTGTTAACTAATGAGGATGTTATGGTAACAATTCGTTTAGCTCGTGGCGGCGCAAAAAAGCGTCCGTTCTACCAAGTCGTTGTAACAGATAGCCGTAATGCACGTGACGGTCGTTTCATCGAACGTATTGGTTTCTTCAACCCGATCGCTTCTGGTCAGGCTGAATCTCTGCGTTTAGACTTAGACCGTGTTGAGCATTGGGTCGGTCTTGGCGCAACTATCTCTGATCGTGTTGCTGCACTGATCAAAGAAGCAAAAAAAGCAGCTTAATCTGTCACGGTGGTAGCGATGAGCAAGCAAACAAATCCGCAGCCTTCTAATCCTATTGTTGTAGGCAAATTAGGCTCTGCATATGGTATTCGTGGTTGGCTCAGAGTTTTTTCGTCCACCGAATATGCCGAAAACATTTTTGAGTATCAGCCTTGGTTTATTAACCGCTCAGGTCAATGGCAACACATTGAAATTGAAGCGTGGAAAAATCATAACCAAGATGTCATTGTAAAATTGATTGGTTTCGATGATCGGGATGCAGCTAATGTGCTGACAAACTGTGAAATTTATGTCGATACAACTCAATTACCAGTTCTTGATGGTGATGAATTCTATTGGAAAGACCTTATTGGTTGCCATGTTATCACCGTTGAAGGATATGATCTTGGCATCGTCGACGATATGATGGAAACCGGTTCTAATGATGTGCTGGTTATCAAGGCGAATTTAAAAGATGCATTTGGCATCAAAGAGCGGTTAGTTCCGTATCTTGATGGGCAGGTTATCAAGAAAGTCGATCTCAACACTAAAATTATTGAAGTGGATTGGGATCCTGGTTTTTAAATCTCCGGTTGACGGTTTTTATGAGTGGGACAAAGTATGTGGATTGGGGTAATTAGCCTGTTTCCTGATATGTTCCGCGCAATAACCGAGTACGGGGTGACTGGTCGGGCAGTTAAAAATGGCCTGCTTTCTGTAGAGTGTTGGAATCCAAGGGATTTTACCTATGACCGACACCATACAGTTGATGACCGTCCTTATGGCGGTGGTCCGGGCATGTTGATGATGGTGCAACCGTTAAAGGATGCTATTCACGCAGCAAAAACTGAGGCAGGTGAAGGTGCAAAGGTGATTTATCTTTCACCTCAGGGGCGCAAACTTAGCCAACAAGGGGTTTGCGAACTGGCAACAAATGAGAAGTTGATTCTAGTTTGTGGTCGGTATGAAGGCATTGATGAACGCATCATTCAAGCCGAAATTGATGAAGAATGGTCAATCGGTGATTATGTTCTCAGTGGTGGGGAGCTCCCCGCAATGGTGATGATAGATTCAGTATCTCGGTTTATACCAGGGGTACTTGGGCATCAAGCGTCAGCTAAAGAAGATTCTTTTGCCGACGGATTGTTAGATTGTCCTCACTATACCCGACCTGAAGTGCTAGATGATATGCAGGTTCCGGCAGTTTTACTTTCGGGTAACCATGCACATATCAATCGCTGGCGTATGAAACAGTCACTTGGCCGTACCTGGCTTAGAAGACCTGAGCTTCTGGAAAACCTAGCTCTGACTGACGAGCAAAGGATGTTGCTAGCTGAATTCCAACAGGAATATCAGGCTGAAGCAGCAAGTGAGTCCAGATAATATGACTAGCATATTGTCTTAATATATCAGTTTACCTAGGGTAAGAGAGTTATTATGAGCAACATTATTAAACAACTTGAACAAGAGCAGATGAAGCAAGACGTACCTTCATTCCGTCCAGGTGATAACGTGGAAGTGAAGGTATGGGTCGTTGAAGGTTCTAAAAAACGTCTGCAGGCATTTGAGGGCGTGGTTATTGCTATCCGTAACCGCGGTCTGCACTCTGCATTCACTGTTCGTAAAATCTCTAACGGCGAAGGTGTTGAGCGTGTATTCCAAACTCACTCCCCAGTCATCGACAGCATTGCTGTCAAACGTCGCGGTGCTGTACGTAGATCTAAACTGTACTACCTGCGTGAGCGTTCTGGTAAGGCTGCTCGTATCAAAGAGCGTCTGGGCGCCAAAGCCAAGTAATACGCTTTCGCTACATCCGAAAGTTATCGCAGAAAAGACCCGCATTAGCGGGTCTTTTTATTTGATCAATACACTCTAATTAATGCATATATAATTCACAGTAATTAACATTTCACGCCATAGAATAATTATCATTTTTGCCTCTCCTAGCATAAGCATATTTCCTGTATTATTGTTTTTATTTTCTTGCTGTAAACTTTTATTTACTAAAATAATATCAAACTAAGTTATTTCATTGTTTGATTGAGTCTTTGATTTTCTTATTCCATTGATTTATAAGTATTTGTTTATTTTTCGTTAGCATGTAATTAAATTATTACAAAAATGGACTTATTTTACATTTAGTGGATTGCAATCTTTACATCTCATGGTATGGTTATAAACAGACACCGACAAAGCAATGTCCAGAAAAATAAAGTACATAACAGCAATGTACAGACAATTAATATAAGCAGGTAAACACCATGATTATGCAAAAAGACGCGCTCAATAATATTAATATACGTGATGAACAGGTTTTGATTACGCCGGAAGATCTGAAAAATAAATATCCGTTGAGTGATGAAAATCTGCAGGCGATTGCGGCATCTCGACAGACTATTGCAAATATTATTCATCATCGTGATCCCCGTCTATTAGTAGTATGCGGGCCATGTTCTATTCATGATGTTGATGCCGCTATCGAGTATGCTCAACGTTTGAAGCAACTGGCTGATGAACTGAGCGACAGTCTGTATATTGTTATGCGTGTCTACTTTGAAAAGCCAAGAACTACGGTAGGTTGGAAAGGATTAATTAGCGATCCATTTATGGACGGTTCTTTTGCCATGGAAAAAGGGCTGCATATTGCTCGTGATTTATTAACTCGTTTAATTGAAATCGGTTTGCCATTAGCTACAGAAGCACTCGATCCCAATAATCCACAATACTTGGGGGATTTATTTAGTTGGTCGGCTATTGGTGCTAGAACGACAGAGTCACAAACTCACCGTGAAATGGCGTCAGGGCTTTCGATGCCGGTTGGATTTAAAAATGGAACCGATGGTAGTTTGTCTACCGCGATTAATGCGATGAAAGCGGCATCAATGCCACATCGTTTCATGGGGATCAATCAATCGGGACAAGTGTGTTTATTGCATACTCAAGGAAACCCGAATGGGCATATTATTTTACGTGGTGGGAAAACACCTAATTACAGCGCACAGCATGTTGCCGAGTGTGATGCTGAGATGGAAAAAGCAGGTTTACAACCTTCATTAATGATTGATTGTAGCCACGGAAATTCCAATAAAGATTTCCGTCGTCAGCCGCTGGTGATTAATTCAGTGATTGAACAAATTAATAGTGGCAATAAATCTATTACCGGTATTATGCTTGAGAGTAATATAAATGAAGGTAATCAGACATCCGAGCAACCACGTTCGGCAATGAAATACGGCGTATCTGTCACTGATGCGTGTATTGATTGGGAGACGACAGAATCTGTATTGCGTGATTTACACCAGTCTCTTCAATCGACACTGCCACAACGTATGGAAAAAATGCATAAAGCTAGCTGAGATAAGGTGAAAAAATGTCTTCCGAGTTATTACAACTAAGAAATCAAATTGATGAGGTTGATAAATCACTGCTCGATTTATTAGCTAAGCGATTGCAGCTGGTCGCTGAAGTCGGAGAAGTCAAAAGCCAACATGGGCTACCTATTTATGTGCCCGAGCGGGAAACCGCGATGCTGGCTGCTCGGCGTCAGGAAGCCGAAAAAATGGATGTACCGGCTGATTTGATTGAAGATATTTTGCGCCGTATTATGCGAGAATCGTATACTAAAGAGAACGATAAAGGCTTTAAAATGCTTAATCCACAGGCCGGTCCTATCGTAATTATCGGTGGGAAAGGTCGAATGGGACAATTATTTGGTCGCTTACTTTCTTTGTCTGGCTATCACATTATTGATTTTACAGAATCAGATTGGGAACAAGCAGAACAGAAAATGGCCGGCGCCAGCGTGGTGATTATAAGTGTTCCAATTCATTTAACTGAACAAGTAATTAAACAGCTGCCAAAATTAGATAAAAATACGCTATTAATTGATATCGCATCTATTAAATATAAGCCATTAACTGCAATGTTAGCCGCGCATGACGGGCCTGTATTGGGATTGCATCCCATGTTTGGGCCAGATGTAGGGAGTGTGGCTAAACAGGTTGTGGCTTATTGTGATGGCCGAGAGCCAGAAGCATATCAATGGTTTTTAGAGCAGTTAATGGTCTGGGGGGCAAGATTACATAAAATCACTCCCGAAGAACATGATAGAAATATGAGCTTTATTCAGGCGTTACGGCATTTTACCACTTTTACTTACGGGCAAAATTTGGCCCAAGAAGATGTTGAATTAGAGCAGTTATTAGCATTATCGTCACCTATTTACCGTTTAGAGTTGGCGATGGTTGGTCGATTATTTGCCCAAGATCCTCAATTATATGCCGATATTATTATGTCGTCAGATGAGAATATTGCGTTAATCAAACGCTACTATAATAGTTTTGGCCGTGCATTAGAGATGTTAGAAAGAAAAGATAAAGCAGAATTTGTCGCTCAATTTAAGCAGGTTAGTCAATGGTTTGGCGATGATGCGAAACATTTTATGCGAGAAAGCCAATCGCTATTACAGCAAGCCAATGATAGCCGCCAATAACGGTTGTTTTTAATACTAATTGTTTGTTATGCAGCACCCTAAAAGTGAATATTCACTGATTAAGGTGCTGTTATTATTTGTCGGTCAATTAAGCTTCTTTTTGTGGTTCAACAGGAACTACATTTTCAGACGGATAGCTACCTAATATTTTTATTGAACGGGTAATCGCCGCGAGTTCTTTTAATGCATGTTGCATATTTACTGAACGAATATTCGCTTGGACGTCGATATAAAACATCTCTTCCCACGGCTTGCCATTGATCGGGCGAGACTCTAATTTACTCATAATAATTTGATTTTGTTTTAGAATGATCAGAGCATCAACCAATGCTCCCGCTTGTTGACCGGTGGTAATTAATAGTGTGGTTTTTGCCGGAACTTGCTCAGAGACTTCAATTGGCTGACGAGCGACGACAATAAAGCGAGTCATATTGATTTGTTGATTAGCTAAATTATGTTCCACAACATGTAGTCCATATAGTGCGCCGCCTGCTTCACTGCCTAATGCGGCAATATGCGGAGAATTAAGATTGGCTACATTTTGCATTGCTGTCGAGGTACTATCACAATATTCAATTTTCCAATGCGGATATTGAGCTAAATATTGGCTGCATTGTTGGAATGGTTGAGGATGGCTATAAACCGTTTGAATATCATTAAGACTAGTTACGCCGGCGGTTAATAAACAATGATTTATCGGTAAGCGGATCTCGCCAACGACAGAAAGAGGGGTATCTTGCAGCAGATCATAAACATCATTTATTGCCCCTGAACTGGTATTTTCTAGCGGTAAAATACCATAATCAGCTTGGCCACTTTCGACCAGCGAAAAAATATCTTGGAATTTATGACAACTGCATTCAATCATTTGATCAAAATGACGAGCAGAATATTGACGTGCCGCAACATGAGAATAAGAGCCTCTAGGGCCTAAAAAGGCAAAACGAGCAGAGTCATTGGGTGTGAGATTAAGATGTTGCTGTAAAATAGCTTGCTGGGTTAATACTGAATCTTCAATAATCATTTGAAATAGGCGGGTGACATAAAACCCATCTAAACCAAGAGGTTTTGCTTTATTAATCAAGACATCAAGTAACTGGCGTTCGCGTTCTTTATCACGAATAGGGCGGTTATCGTGCAATTTAGATTGTGCAACATCAACAGCATATCCACGACGTTTCGCTAATAATACTAGTAGCTCACTGTCCAATTGACTGATTTTATCTCTGATTTTTAATAAATTATTTTTGTCGTCCATCCTGTCAAATCCCATTGATTATTAGTGAATAAAAAAGCCTCCCTGTGAGAGGAGGCTTTTAAACTTTGTCTTTTTTTTCTTCTGAAATGACAAACGCCCCCTAATAGAAGGTGCTAAAAAAGAAACAGAAGACAAGGCTTGGTAACATTAGGATCAGATCCCATCGAAGTAAAACAGTATGTTGTAATAAACCTTATGAGCGGATTAATGTCAACCTAAAATAAGCTTAGCTATTGTAACGGTTGATTGCCGATAATTAATGGCAGATTAACATGATATTAATGTGAGCTTTTCGGCTGATATAAAAATAAAACGCGCTCAATAAGCCATGAGCGCGTTATTTAGTAAAGACAATTAAATCAAACAAACTAGATTATAATGTAACTTCATCAGTATCTAAATTAGCATCTTTTACACTATAGCTCGAACGTCTTGATTCTCCTTTGTGTTGTACTTTATTAAGTTGTCTTTCTAGTTTTGCAAGTAGCTCATTTATTGCAGCATACATATCTTCATGTTTTGCACTGGCGATTAATTTACCGTTGTCGGTTTTTATCGTTGCATCAACCATGAATCCTTGGGGTTCTTTTGACAGAACTATATGAGGGTTAATCAGTGTTACCTGCCATTTATTCAATTTGCTCAAACGGTCCTCTATGTGTTCACGAATAGCAGGGGTAATATCCATTTGTTTGCTGGCAATATTCACTATCATATAGTACCTCTCTTGTGCTCTGTCTTTCGATGTATCCAGAATACTGTGAACTACTAATAAAATATTGAGATAGATCACAGATTGATAGGCTAAGATATTTATGGATCTTTAAATGTGAGGCAGGATAAAAAAAGTAATTAAAGATATTGATAAACAGAATGTTATCATCCATGATTAATAGGTTGGCTAAATAAACAAGGGCAATAGCCGGCCTTGCTTTGGCTTAATATTTTGGTTCTTTCCATTAAATTAATCAATCATCTAATCCAATCATGCGTTTTAATAACGCAAAAAAAACAGCGGGTTTAGCCGCTATTTTTTATTTGATATTGGGTAACAATAAATATTGCAGCAATAAATTATGCCGGGTTGGCTGCAATTAAATTAGTTACTTTATCTGCTTCTTGGTCTAATCCCATCTGATTATAAGCAATTTTCATATATGTTAGTGCTTGGCGTGTTGCATCGGTGTCAGGATAATCGCGTAACATTTGTTGTGCACGATTAACAACAGCGACATAGGCCCCACGTTTGTTGTAGAATTCAACCACAGCCAAATCAAATTTTGCTAAGCGATCTTTTAAATAAACTAAACGCTTGCTGGCATCATTAGCATAGAGGCTGTTAGGATAGTAACGAACTAGCTGATTGAAATCGCGAAAAGCAACACGTGCATGCTGGGGATCACGATCCGAACGGTCGATACCGAAGAATCCTTGTAACGCACTATCATCCAATGCCATTGCCGTTAAACCACGCATATACAGAACATAATCAATGTTCGGATGTGTTGGGTTTAAGCGCATAAAGCGGTCGATAGCAGCGATAGCCATCGGTAACTCAGCTGATTTATAATAAGCATAGATCAGGTCTAGCTGGACTTGCTGTGCGTATGGGCCAAACGGATAACGATTATCAAGAGCTTCTAACTGTGTGATGGCGGCTCTATAGTTACCATCTTGTAGTTTTTGTTGGCTTACAGCATACATTTCAGCCGGAGAGCTGTCAGGACTGACTTCTTTATTACTGGAGCATCCGGTCAGAACCAGACTCAATGTGGCAGCTGCCACCAGATATTTAATGCGTATCATCACGTGTTGGTTATCCTCTGAGTGTTTCATGGGGGAGTCTCTCCATAAGGCCCCCGGCATAATTTCGAATTACAATAGCATATTTTAAATGAAACGGCTTCGCCGTCAAAATACAAACATTAAAAGCAGATTATTTTATGGCTCAACAATTAGAACTCAGTGCAACGGTTGCAGAATCACAGCTCGGTCAACGTTTAGATCAGGCTTTGGCGGAATTGTTCCCTGATTATTCACGTTCTCGTATAAAAGAGTGGATTTTAGATAATAGAGTGCAGGTTAATAGCAAAGTTATCAATAAACCAAAAGAAAAAGTTTTAGGCGGTGAAAAAGTTTTTATTGATGCAATAATCGAGGAAGATAGTCGTTGGGAGCCTCAGGACATCCCGTTAGATGTGGTGTATGAAGATGAAGATATTTTGGTGATTAATAAACCGCGCGGTTTAGTTGTTCATCCAGGCGCTGGTAATCCCGATGGTACGATATTAAATGCCTTACTGTATCGTTTTCCTGAAATTGTCGATGTACCACGCGCGGGTATTGTCCATCGTTTAGATAAAGATACGACGGGATTAATGGTAGTTGCTAAAACTGTGCCAGCCCAAACACGTTTGGTTGAGGCATTACAGTTACGTGAAATTACTCGTGAATATGAAGCGGTTGCGGTAGGGCGTATGACTGCGGGTGGACGTGTGGAAGAGCCGATTTCACGCCATCCAACCAAACGAACTCATATGGCGGTTCATCCCATGGGAAAACCTGCGGTGACTCGCTATCGTGTTATGGAACATTTTCGTTCACATACCCGCTTGCGTTTAAGACTGGAAACTGGCCGTACCCATCAGATCCGTGTACATATGGCACATATCAATCATCCATTGATTGGTGATCAGTTATATGGCGGCCGTCCACGTCCATTGAAAGGCGCTACGGATGAGTTTTTACAGGTGATGCGAAAATTTGATCGCCAGGCGCTGCATGCGACTATGCTCAGGCTGTATCATCCTATCTCTGGGATCCAAATGGAATGGCATGCGGAGTTACCCGCTGATATGGTTGAACTTATCAATGCGTTGAAAGCAGACGCTGAGTTACATAAAGATAATATGGACTGGTAATGACATCGCTTATTTATCCACACTGGCCACAACCTGAAAATATTGGCGCTTGCAGCTCAACACGTGCTGGGGGTGTCAGTTTGACGCCGTTTGATAGCTTGAATTTAGGTGACCATGTGGGTGATGATTTATCGGCGGTTATCAACAATCGGCGGCTGCTTGAAGAGTACGCCGGCTTACCGACATCACCTATTTGGTTACAGCAAGTGCATGGAACGCGAGTATTACGGTTAGATGGTAATCCAGTCGAGGATAAAAAAGCCGATGCAGTTTATACTTCTCAACGTGGGCAAGTGTGTGCTGTGATGACCGCAGATTGCTTGCCTGTGTTGTTTTGTAACCGCCAAGGTACTGAAGTTGCGGCGGCGCACGCGGGATGGCGGGGATTATGTCAGGGGGTTCTAGAGCATACTGTGACCCATTTTGATGCCGGACCCAATGAGATTTTAGCATGGCTAGGACCCGCTATCGGTCCACAACAGTTTGAGGTTGGAGCTGAAGTCCGTGACTCCTTCGTGAGTCAATCAGCTGAACTTGCTCAGGGTTTTCGTGCATCAGGAGATAAATATTTGGCGGATATTTATTTGCTGGCACAACTAAAATTGCGTCAAATTGGTGTCACCGCTATCTATGGCGGAACATATTGTACTGTTTCGGATAAAAAAACATTTTTTTCTTATCGGCGAGATGTCGAAACAGGACGTATGGCATCACTAATTTGGATAAAATAGGCTTTTTCTAGATTATTATTCCGATTTAATTAATATTTCTAATGTTTTAACGTTTTGGCCTTGAATTTATAAAAATAAACCTCATCTAGTCTTCATAATTAGTTTTAACTTATTTTGGAGGTGCTATGCGTTTGGACCGTCTGACTAATAAATTCCAGCAAGCTCTCGCCGATGCCCAATCTTTAGCGCTTGGGCACGACAATCAGTTTATCGAACCTATTCATTTAATGAGCGCACTGTTTAATCAAGATGGTGGCTCAGTACAGCCTTTATTAACGTCTGTTGGCGTTAATGCTGTGCAATTTAAACAAAAAATAGCAGAAGCATTAAAAAGATTGCCACAAGTTCAAGGCGCTGGCGGCGATGTACAGCCATCAAGCGACTTAATTCGTCATTTGAATTTGTGTGATCAATTAGCACAAAAAAATGGAGATGAGTTTATCTCCTCTGAATTATTCCTACTCGCCGCTTTGGAAGCCAACACAACATTAGCTGATTTATTAAAAGCAGCGGGTGCAAATAAAGAAAATCTTAATAAGGCGATAGAACAAATGCGCGGTGGTGAAAGAGTTAATGATCAGGGCGCAGAAGATCAACGTCAAGCCCTGAAAAAATATACCGTTGATCTTACAGAAAGAGCAGAACAAGGTAAATTAGACCCGGTTATTGGCCGTGACGAAGAAATTCGTCGTACTATTCAGGTATTGCAACGTCGTACTAAAAATAACCCAGTATTAATTGGTGAACCCGGTGTAGGTAAAACCGCAATTGTTGAAGGTTTAGCCCAACGAATTGTTAATGGCGAAATCCCTGAAGGATTAAAAAACAAACGTGTTTTATCTTTAGATATGGGCGCGTTGGTCGCAGGGGCAAAATACCGTGGTGAATTTGAAGAGCGTTTAAAAGCGGTGCTGAACGACTTATCCAAACAAGATGGTAATGTCATTCTATTTATCGATGAGTTACATACGATGGTCGGCGCAGGTAAGTCTGATGGTGCCATGGATGCCGGTAATATGTTAAAACCTGCGTTAGCGCGTGGAGAATTACATTGCGTAGGTGCGACAACATTAGATGAGTATCGTCAATATATAGAAAAAGATCCTGCACTGGAACGTCGTTTCCAAAAAGTGTACGTGGCTGAACCAACAGTTGAAGACACAATTGCTATTTTACGTGGGTTAAAAGAACGTTATGAGCTGCATCATCATGTTCAAATTACTGACCCCGCGATTGTTGCAGCGGCTAATTTATCTCATCGATATATTAGTGACCGTATGCTGCCAGACAAAGCGATCGACTTAATTGATGAGGCAGGTTCAAGTTTGCGTATGCAAATGGATTCTAAACCTGAATCTCTCGATAGATTAGAACGACGTATTATCCAATTAAAATTGGAACAGCAAGCATTGAAGAAAGAGTCTGACGATGCGAGTAAAAAACGTCTGGAAATGTTAGAAGAAGAACTGGCTGAGAAAGAAAGAGAATACTCCGCTCTGGAAGAAGAGTGGAAAGCAGAGAAAGCGGCATTAACCGGCACTCAGCATATAAAATCAGAGCTTGAAGATACTCGTATCGAAATGGAAAAAGCACGCCGTATGGGTGATTTGGCTAAAATGTCTGAATTACAATATGGTCGTATTCCAGAATTAGAGAAACAACTCGCTACAGCGACTGCCGCAGAAGGCAAAAATATGAAGCTGCTGCGAAATAAAGTTACTGATGTAGAAATTGCAGAAATTCTGGCTCGTTGGACAGGTATTCCGGTTTCAAGAATGTTGGAAAGCGAGAAAGAAAAATTACTCCGTATGGAGCAACAGCTGCATACTCGAGTTATTGGTCAAGATGAAGCAGTTACGGCAGTATCAAATGCTATTCGTCGTAGCCGTGCAGGATTATCTGATCCTAATCGCCCAATTGGTTCGTTCCTGTTCTTAGGTCCAACCGGGGTTGGTAAAACAGAACTGTGCAAAGCTCTCGCGAATTTCTTGTTTGATAGCGACGATGCGATGGTACGTATCGACATGTCCGAGTTTATGGAGAAACATTCTGTATCTCGTTTGGTTGGTGCGCCTCCAGGATATGTGGGTTATGAAGAAGGCGGATATTTAACGGAAGCGGTTCGTCGTCGTCCATATTCAGTTATTTTGCTGGACGAAGTTGAGAAAGCGCATCCAGATGTCTTTAATATTCTGCTGCAAGTTTTGGACGATGGTCGATTAACTGATGGTCAGGGTCGTACCGTAGATTTCAGAAATACAGTGGTTATTATGACATCTAACTTGGGTTCTGATTTAATCCAAGAACGCTTCGGTACTATTGCCTATCCACAAATGAAAGAGATGGTAATGGGGGTTGTTTCACAAACCTTTAGACCTGAGTTCATTAACCGTATTGATGAAGTTGTTGTGTTCCATCCATTAGGAAAAGATAACATTGCATCAATTGCTAAAATTCAGTTGGCTCGTTTATATAAACGTTTAGAAGAGCACGGCTATGAAGTGACTATGACGCCAGCTGCATTAGAAAAAATTGGCGAAGCTGGTTATGATCCTATATTCGGGGCTCGTCCACTGAAACGTGCTATTCAGCAAGAGATCGAGAATCCATTAGCTCAGCAAATACTGTCCGGTAAATTGCTGCCAGGCAAGTTGGTGACTTTAGATCTTGAAAACGATGAGATTGTTGCAAAACAATAGTTAGCGTGACCTGAAGTGCTATCTATATAGCGAGTTTATAATTAAGTTATTAAAAGAGGCGTTTTATAACGCCTCTTTTTTTATCTGTTATTTATAGATACTTCATTCTGAAGCTAATGAATGTATTTTAAGTACCGAATTTAAGTACCGAATACTAAATAATGCATGTAGTCTTGATGCTAAATTATACATTCTGAGCGTGTTTTACACGCCATTGGTTGTAAAATATGCGAACGGTAAATTATTTCAAAAAAACACTTGTGTAATTTTCTCAGCTCCCTATAATCCGCTCCGTTGTCACGACAAACCGGCCGAACGGTTGAGTTTGAAAGTTCCAAAGCGCAGTAAGCGCCTTGAAAAACAGCGGGATGATTGAGGTGATGGTCGAAGTAGTTCGGAAAGAAAGTTAAAAATAAATGCTTGACTTCCTGAATGAAAAGAGTAATATACGCCACCTCGCAACAAGAACCTTAACGAGTTACCTTAAGCCTTGTTGCAACGCTCTTTAACAATTTATCAGACAATCTGTGTGGGCACTCACAAGACACTATCGAAATAAAAAATATTTTTGATTTTAAGTCTTAAAGAGTGACTAACACGTTAATTCATATATGAATAAATGAAGTCAGTTTAATTCTTTGAGCATCAAACTTTAATTGAAGAGTTTGATCATGGCTCAGATTGAACGCTGGCGGCAGGCCTAACACATGCAAGTCGAGCGGTAACAGGAAGAAGCTTGCTTCTTTGCTGACGAGCGGCGGACGGGTGAGTAATGTATGGGGATCTGCCTGACAGAGGGGGATAACTACTGGAAACGGTAGCTAATACCGCATAATCTCTAAGGAGCAAAGCAGGGGACCTTCGGGCCTTGCGCTGTCGGATGAACCCATATGGGATTAGCTAGTAGGTGAGGTAATGGCTCACCTAGGCGACGATCTCTAGCTGGTCTGAGAGGATGATCAGCCACACTGGGACTGAGACACGGCCCAGACTCCTACGGGAGGCAGCAGTGGGGAATATTGCACAATGGGCGCAAGCCTGATGCAGCCATGCCGCGTGTATGAAGAAGGCCTTAGGGTTGTAAAGTACTTTCAGTCGGGAGGAAGGCGTTGATATTAATACTATCAGCGATTGACGTTACCGACAGAAGAAGCACCGGCTAACTCCGTGCCAGCAGCCGCGGTAATACGGGGGGTGCAAGCGTTAATCGGAATTACTGGGCGTAAAGCGCACGCAGGCGGTTGATTAAGTTAGATGTGAAATCCCCGGGCTTAACCTGGGAATGGCATCTAAAACTGGTCAGCTAGAGTCTTGTAGAGGGGGGTAGAATTCCATGTGTAGCGGTGAAATGCGTAGAGATGTGGAGGAATACCGGTGGCGAAGGCGGCCCCCTGGACAAAGACTGACGCTCAGGTGCGAAAGCGTGGGGAGCAAACAGGATTAGATACCCTGGTAGTCCACGCTGTAAACGATGTCGATTTGGAGGTTGTTCCCTTGAGGAGTGGCTTCCGGAGCTAACGCGTTAAATCGACCGCCTGGGGAGTACGGCCGCAAGGTTAAAACTCAAATGAATTGACGGGGGCCCGCACAAGCGGTGGAGCATGTGGTTTAATTCGATGCAACGCGAAGAACCTTACCTACTCTTGACATCCAGAGAATTTAGCAGAGATGCTTTAGTGCCTTCGGGAACTCTGAGACAGGTGCTGCATGGCTGTCGTCAGCTCGTGTTGTGAAATGTTGGGTTAAGTCCCGCAACGAGCGCAACCCTTATCCTTTGTTGCCAGCACGTAATGGTGGGAACTCAAGGGAGACTGCCGGTGATAAACCGGAGGAAGGTGGGGATGACGTCAAGTCATCATGGCCCTTACGAGTAGGGCTACACACGTGCTACAATGGCGCATACAAAGAGAAGCGAACTCGCGAGAGCCAGCGGAACTCATAAAGTGCGTCGTAGTCCGGATTGGAGTCTGCAACTCGACTCCATGAAGTCGGAATCGCTAGTAATCGTAGATCAGAATGCTACGGTGAATACGTTCCCGGGCCTTGTACACACCGCCCGTCACACCATGGGAGTGGGTTGCAAAAGAAGTAGGTAGCTTAACCTTCGGGGGGGCGCTTACCACTTTGTGATTCATGACTGGGGTGAAGTCGTAACAAGGTAACCGTAGGGGAACCTGCGGTTGGATCACCTCCTTACCTAAATTCGAAGTTGAATGTGAAGTGCTCACACAGATTGTCTGATAGAAAGTAGAGCAAAATGCGCGTCTGCGAAGCAGTGACTGATGTCCCCTTCGTCTAGAGGCCTAGGACACCGCCCTTTCACGGCGGTAACAGGGGTTCGAATCCCCTAGGGGACGCCAATTGCGCGGTTATCGAGTGAAAGGCGGTACCCAAAAATAATGATTAAGCTGACTTATTGAGTCGGCTTAACAATTATGCTCTTTAATAATCTGGAACAAGCTGAAAATTGAAAACAACGGTATTCTTTGTCGAAAGAATACCAGAGTCTCTCAAAATACTCCAATTTGTAGATGTTCTCTGCAATGTCGAGTTGACGAGCGAAATGAGTTCAAGGCAGCCCGCGCACAGCAAGCGCAGCGTACTTAAGGTACGTGAGCATTGCGCGCACGGACTAACAAAGAAATCATGATGCACAGTCACTCGTATTCAGAAACACCTTCGGGTTGTGAGGTTAAGCGAATAAGCGTACACGGTGGATGCCTAGGCAGTCAGAGGCGATGAAGGACGTGCTAATCTGCGAAAAGCGTCGGTGAGCTGATATGAAGCGTTATTAGCCGACGATGTCCGAATGGGGAAACCCGGTGCACTTTGGTGCATCATCATTTAGTGAATACATAGCTAAATGAAGCGAACCGAGGGAACTGAAACATCTCAGTACCTCGAGGAAAAGAAATCAACCGAGATTCCCCTAGTAGCGGCGAGCGAACGGGGAGCAGCCCAGAACCAACATCAACGCTAGCATTAAGAGAACAGTCTGGAAAGTCTGGCAGTAAAGGGTGATAGCCCCGTATCTGAAAATGTTAGTGTTGTGAGTTCGACGAGTAGGGCGGGACACGTGTTATCCTGTCTGAATATGGGGGGACCATCCTCCAAGGCTAAATACTCCTGACTGACCGATAGTGAACCAGTACCGTGAGGGAAAGGCGAAAAGAACCCCGGCGAGGGGAGTGAAATAGAACCTGAAACCGTGTACGTACAAGCAGTGGGAGCCTTGATTTATCAGGGTGACTGCGTACCTTTTGTATAATGGGTCAGCGACTTATATTCTGTAGCAAGGTTAACCGAATAGGGGAGCCGTAGGGAAACCGAGTCTTAACTGGGCGAATGAGTTGCAGGGTATAGACCCGAAACCCGGTGATCTAGCCATGGGCAGGTTGAAGGTTGGGTAACACTAACTGGAGGACCGAACCGACTAATGTTGAAAAATTAGCGGATGACTTGTGGCTGGGGGTGAAAGGCCAATCAAACCGGGAGATAGCTGGTTCTCCCCGAAAGCTATTTAGGTAGCGCCTCGTGAATTCATCTTCGGGGGTAGAGCACTGTTTCGACTAGGGGGTCATCCCGACTTACCAACTCGATGCAAACTACGAATACCGAAGAATGTTATCACGGGAGACACACGGCGGGTGCTAACGTTCGTCGTGAAGAGGGAAACAACCCAGACCGCCAGCTAAGGTCCCAAAGTCATAGTTAAGTGGGAAACGAAGTGGAAAGGCTCAGACAGCCAGGATGTTGGCTTAGAAGCAGCCATCATTTAAAGAAAGCGTAATAGCTCACTGGTCGAGTCGGTCTGCGCGGAAGATGTAACGGGGCTAAACTATGCACCGAAGCTGCGGCAGCGATATTTAAATATTGTTGGGTAGGGGAGCGTTCTGTAAGCCTGCGAAGGTGTGCTGTGAGGCATGCTGGAGGTATCAGAAGTGCGAATGCTGACATAAGTAACGATAATGCGGGTGAAAAACCCGCACGCCGGAAGACCAAGGGTTCCTGTCCAACGTTAATCGGGGCAGGGTGAGTCGACCCCTAAGGCGAGGCTGAAAAGCGTAGTCGATGGGCAACGGGTTAATATTCCCGTACTGGTGATAATTGCGATGGGGGGACGGAGAAGGCTAAGTTAGCTGGGCGACGGTTGTCCCGGTTTAAGGATGTAGGTGGGTGAATTAGGCAAATCCGGTTCACTATACACTGAGGTCTGATGACGAGTCACTACGGTGATGAAGTAACTGATGCCATGCTTCCAGGAAAAGCCTCTAAGCTCTAGATTATCATTAATCGTACCCCAAACCGACACAGGTGGTCAGGTAGAGAATACTAAGGCGCTTGAGAGAACTCGGGTGAAGGAACTAGGCAAAATGGTGCCGTAACTTCGGGAGAAGGCACGCTGGCGCTAGGTGAAGTGATTTACTCACGGAGCTGAAGCCAGTCGCAGATACCAGCTGGCTGCAACTGTTTATTAAAAACACAGCACTGTGCAAACACGAAAGTGGACGTATACGGTGTGACGCCTGCCCGGTGCTGGAAGGTTAATTGATGGGGTTAGCGTAAGCGAAGCTCTTGATCGAAGCCCCAGTAAACGGCGGCCGTAACTATAACGGTCCTAAGGTAGCGAAATTCCTTGTCGGGTAAGTTCCGACCTGCACGAATGGCGTAATGATGGCCAGGCTGTCTCCACCCGAGACTCAGTGAAATTGAACTCGCTGTGAAGATGCAGTGTACCCGCGGCAAGACGGAAAGACCCCGTGAACCTTTACTATAGCTTGACACTGAACATTGAGCCTTGATGTGTAGGATAGGTGGGAGGCTTTGAAGTGTGGACGCCAGTCTGCATGGAGCCAACCTTGAAATACCACCCTTTAATGTTTGATGTTCTAACGTAGACCCATTATCTGGGTTGCGGACAGTGTCTGGTGGGTAGTTTGACTGGGGCGGTCTCCTCCCAAAGAGTAACGGAGGAGCACGAAGGTTAGCTAATCACGGTCGGACATCGTGAGGTTAGTGCAATGGCATAAGCTAGCTTGACTGCGAGAGTGACGGCTCGAGCAGGTACGAAAGTAGGTCATAGTGATCCGGTGGTTCTGAATGGAAGGGCCATCGCTCAACGGATAAAAGGTACTCCGGGGATAACAGGCTGATACCGCCCAAGAGTTCATATCGACGGCGGTGTTTGGCACCTCGATGTCGGCTCATCACATCCTGGGGCTGAAGTAGGTCCCAAGGGTACGGCTGTTCGCCGTTTAAAGTGGTACGCGAGCTGGGTTTAGAACGTCGTGAGACAGTTCGGTCCCTATCTGCCGTGGGCGTTGGAAGATTGAAAGGGGCTGCTCCTAGTACGAGAGGACCGGAGTGGACGCACCACTGGTGTTCGGGTTGTCATGCCAATGGCATTGCCCGGTAGCTAAGTGCGGAAGAGATAACCGCTGAAAGCATCTAAGCGGGAAACTTGCCTTGAGATGAGTCTTCCCTGACTCCTTGAGAGTCCTGAAGGAACGTTTAAGACTAAGACGTTGATAGGCTGGGTGTGTAAGCGGTGCGAGCCGTTGAGCTAACCAGTACTAATGAACCGAGAGGCTTAACCTTACAACACCGAAGGTGTTTTAGAGAGACACTGAATGATTTAGCGATTTATTTTGGTGAATAACGAAATAATGAGATAAATCGGATAAAGAATATTGTTTAAAATGACAGCTTGTTCAAGATTAAAGTTAATGTGATGGAAGCCGGAAGGTGACATCATGTTGACAGACAGAATATGTCTGGCGGCGATAGCGCGGTGGTCCCACCTGACCCCATGCCGAACTCAGAAGTGAAACGCCGTAGCGCCGATGGTAGTGTGGGGTCTCCCCATGTGAGAGTAGGGAACTGCCAGACTTTAATAAAGACGAAGAAGCCACCCAATAGGGTGGCTTTTTTGCGTCGCTAGAAAAAAATAAAAATAAACAACTAGTCAGAGGGTTAAAGTGTATTTTTATTTGCCTATTTGCCTATTTGCCTATTTGCCTATTTGCCTATTTGCCTATTTAGCGTTTAGTAACCCTGTAAATAATTCTGTATATTTGCCTTTCATTAAATGTGACCGTCTAGGCGCCCACCGAACTCAATAATAAAGCGACTCATCGCTTGTTTTCAGTTCTGAATTGGTATACTCCATTTTTTAGAGGCCGATTCAATGGCTAAGTAAATCCTTTTTTCTCCCGATCATTGATAGGAAGATTTTTCCGTTTGTTAATTGCATACTGAGATTACATATCGAGTAATTCGATTTTGCGATCCAATCTCACATTTTTATGTAAATAGCTTGAGGGAGATATTATTGGTATAAGCAAAAATATATTTAAATTCCCCCCATGTGCCTATTAACTTCACTATATACATACTAACTGTTACTGATTTGAGGATATTTTTATCTCATATCAGGGCTAACTTTTCGAGTACTTTTAATTTTTTCCATCTAACTAACGGCTAGAGTAACAGAAAGAGTTATTTTTGTTTTTATATATGGGCTGGTTAAGAATATTTGATCTGTTAGATATTAATCAGATATATTGGTTTCTTCATTGGGTTATTTCATGACTCAATATTTTATGAAGTTAGCCATAAATAGAGTATATAAATTATACTATTTGGTTATTTATTTAGCAGGGGAGAATGAGGTGAAAATAAAACGCGTTCAACGGACTGATATTACAGATTTTAATCAAATTAATGAATTATATGAACATGCATTTCCACTTAATGAGCAACGCACCTATGCAGGTAGAGTCTCAATTTTAGCCGATCCTTCATTTTATTTATTGCATATCTCCGATAAAGAGCAATTTATTGGTTTTATTGGTTGCTGGTCCGTTGGCAATTATTTTTATATTGAACATATTGCGATTCACGCTAAATTACGAGGAAAAGGATATGGTCAAAAAGTATTAAAAAATTTTTGTGGGCAATATAAAAATATAATTTTAGAGATAGATCCTTTGACCACAGATATTGCTCGTCAGCGTTTACGTTTTTATCAACATTGTGGTTTTCAAATTAATAGCTGTCAGCATACTCATCCTAATTATCGGAAGGAATATGAGCCTCATGAGCTGATATTGCTAACTTACCCACATAAGATTACTGAGTCAGAATATCAATATTTTGATCATATTTTAAAAACGATTATTATGGCGAAAGAATATTTGTGATTGTATCTAAAATGGTGGGGTAAAGCAGATTAATAAATTGATTATTTAGTGATATATTTGGGTTCTTTTTGAACTAATTGATTGTTTTATATGAAAATATATCCGGTCACCAGTTTTTTATTTAAACGATTGGTATAAACTATAACCTGCTGCTGCCCCTGCCACATCATAAGCAAAATCATGCCAGCTCCAGCCGGTTCCTGTGGGGCGACTATCATAAAGTTCTTTTGCTGCACCTAAGCTAATAGAGAAAAGCAAACCAAATTGTACCGATTGATGGTGTGACCAATTTTGTCTATCTGCATAAGCATTTCCAGCGGCGGCCGCAGCGGCTGAAAATAAGAAATGTTGGGCTTTGTCTTTGCCTTGCCAATTATCATTAGCCCAGTGGGATCCACTACATCCACTAAGATTTATAATTATCATACCGTTGATTAAGCTCGGGAAAATTTTACGTAGATAATTCATGACTGATAACTCTTTATATATACGTTTAATCGTGGCTAGTATAGATCTTCAATTAAGATAGCCCTTATTATAGGGACTATTTTTTAGGGGCTATCTTAACAGTGATAATAATTACAATATTCTGCTGATTAATCTATCGACACGTATTCTACGTAATCGGCGGATTAATTTTTTTACTTTAATCGGATAGGATTGAATATTATCTAGTTCTCGATAATGATTCACTATTTTAGTATGTGTACGTATACAGTCTAATTCATGTAAGCGTTGTTCTTGTAGCTGTTGTTTAGGATCATGAATTAAAATCGCATTTTCTAAATCAAGTCCCCAAGCTCGGGGGTTTAAATTACTACCAGTGATCAACTGCCAGGAATTATCAACCCACATACCTTTAAGATGATAGGTATTATCCCCATCTTTCCATAAGCGAATAGTTAACTGTTTACTATCAATAAATTTTTGCAAGCGACTGATAAAACGCCGTAAATTTATTTCATATAGATAAGGTAAAGCACCAATGATTTTAAAAGGTTCTTCTGGTGGGATATAAAAGTCATTGGCGGTTTTATCACCAATAATGATCTCGACTTGTTTACCTTCTCGTAATAATCGATGAATTATTCGAACTAAAATTGCGGGTAAATTAAAATAAGGTGTACAAATCGTTAGTTTTTCATTAGTTGAACCCATTAAATGAGTTATGGTTTTATTGAGTAAATTTTTCTTACCCAAACCAACGAGTGGTGTAACCGCTAACTCTTGATTGGTAGCATTATTAGAAAAAAGATATTCGGTACTTTTTAATGAAATACGAAATTGTTTAATTAAACTTTTAATATCAATCGTTCGAGGTCGTTCACTGCTATCTAATCGCTGTGTCGCCTCTGAATCTAACAATGCATTATCAATGAATGACTTCATTGTTCGCACTAATTCAGGGTTTTTTATAATTTGATAGCGGTCATAACGATATTTATCATGTTGATGAAGATAAACATCGTTAATACTGGCTCCGCTGTATAAGACGGTATCGTCAAATAGTAACCCTTTTAAATGCAGCACCCCTAAAGCTTCTCGGGTGTTTACCGCTATTCCGTAAACCTCAATATTAGTTTCTGGGTTTTGTTGCTTTACATCATGATACCAATCCGCATTGGTAGCATTTGCTTTAGCTCCAATTCTTCCGCGTTGTGCTCGATGCCAATCAACCAGAATTTTTATATCTAATTCTGGGCGAATTCTTTTGGCTTGATAAAGAGCCTGCAAAATATCGCGGCCTGCATCATCATGTTCTAAATATAAGGCAGTGATATAGATATAATGTTTCGCTTGAGCGATTTGCTCAAGCAATTCATGACGGAAATTTTCAGTCTTAAAGAGTGTTGTGACATCAGCAACCGACTGAGACAGTTTAGGCAACAGAGCGAGGTGTTGTTGATGTTTAGCTTGTTTCAGTTTAGACAACATCACAGTGTAAATATTCTCTTATTTATTCAGTTACTATACAGCTAACTGTGGGTAATTTGGTTTAATGTTAGATCTGGTAATCATAACATAGTTCCCCTATTAACAGGATTAATTGGTTATCTTGTTGAGGGCTAGTTCAAAATATTCGCCGTTATATTTATCTAAAAATGACGATATTTTAATGAGTTATCTCTGATGATAAGACTAAGGTTAGATTGACGATACTATCTTCAAACTGGACATCAACCTTAAATCCGAGTTTTTTGGCTAAGCTTATCATATTACGATTTTCTGGCATGGTTATGGCGGTCAATTTTTTGATCCCATAGGCGCGTGTATAGTTAATTAGCTTATTCATTAATTGATAGCCAAGAGTAAATCCTTTCATATCCGATCTTACTAAGACTGCAAATTCAGCTTCTTGATTATCAGGATCTGCCATCGCACGCGTTACACCGATAATTTCACTGTCATCGCCTTGATTAAGTACCGCAACAAACGCCATTTCTCGGTCATAATCTATTTGGGTCATATTTGCTAGGTCATCATGACTGAATTCATTGATTTCACTAAAGTAGCGATAATAAAGGTCTTCTTTAGTGACTCGATTGATAAATGATTTAAGCAGTGGTTCATCTTCCGGTAGAATTGGACGCAGTAAGCAGCGGATATTATCTTTTAAAATAATTGATTGCTCTAATTCTACTGGGTAAGGGCGAATTGCCAGTCTTGCCTTTGGATCGCCTTTAACTGGGGCTAAAGTCATTGATACATCGAGTAATGTGAATTCATTACCTGAGACTAATAAAGGATGGATATCTAATTTAGTGATTTGTGGGCAGTCAATAATTAAATTAGATACTCTGACCAATAGATTGCTTAATCCCATTATATCAAGAGGTTCTAACGCACTGCGTGACTTTATCTTATTGCTTTTAATCGCTTGAATGACGAGATAACGGGCTAATGCTAGGTTTAATGGCGGCAAAGCGACCGCGGCTTGGCTTTCTTGTTGCCATTCAATCCCACCTTCACCGAGCATGATTAACGGCCCGAAGACATTATCTTGTTCAACAGCAATTCTAAGCTCTTGCGCTCCAGCCCGATTGGCCATGCTCTGGACTAATAGCCCTTCGACCTTAGCTTGCGGAAAGTTATTGGTAACGCGCTCAAAAATTGCTTGTGCCGCATCTTGTACCTCTTTGGCATTGCGCAGATATAGCATGACACCTTGAACTTCAGATTTATGAGTGATATCTGGTGAGCGTAATTTTAGCGCAACTGGATAGCCAATTTTTTCTGCAATTACGATAGCCTCATCACTAGAATGGGCTATCCAAGTCGGTAATGTATTTAAGCCATAGGCTTGTAGGATAGGTTGAACTTCATGAGTATCTAATTGAAGATTATTTTGAGCTAATGCTTGGCGAATTGATTGATGAGCTTGTTGAGTATTAGCCGTTATTCCTATAGGCAAAGCTGGCGTTTCAGTTAGTTGTTTCTGGTTACGCCGATATTCCACCATGTGCATATACGCGGTGATTGCGCCTTCCGGCGTTCTATAGGTTGGGATCCCAGCTTCGCTGAATAGTTTTCTTGCCTCTTGCGAGGTATATTCACCACACCAGTTGGTTAGGATCGTGAGCCATTTTCCGCGTGGATGCTGCTTGATCGTCTTGATCACTTTTTCGGCCATAATTTTACTATCGGTAATGGCGCTAGGAGTGTGGATTAATAAAAGAGCATCATGATCGTGACTATCGAGCAATTTGAGAAGCACGTTGATGTATCTATCTTGTGTGGCATCATCACCGAGATCTATGGGGTTCTGAGTAGAGAGAGAAAGAGGAAGAAGTGTATTTAATTGATTTTGTGTTTCATCGCCTAGCGCGGCCAGTTTACCATTACGCCGGAACAGTTCATCGAGAGCCATTGCCGCAGGTGCTGCGCCGTTACTAATGATAGATAATCTATCACCACGCAGTGGAGTCATATAACTTAATGTTTCTACAGCAGAGAACATTTCATGAGTGTCTTGTACTCGTAATAATCCGGCACGTTGGATAGCGGCGTCGTAAGCTACATCGAAGCTAGGCTGCTCACCTAATAGTTGCTGAACTTTTTGTGTTCGACCACTTTTGACTACGAGGATCGGTTTATTACGCGAAGCACTCCGCGAAGCTGAGAGAAAACGTCTGGCATCGCTAATATGTTCTAAATAAAGCAAAATTGCACTAGTTTTACTATCTCGCGCTAAATAATCGAGTAAGTCGTCGATATCAATATCGATACTATCACCCAGAGCAATAAAATAAGAAAAACCAATATCTCGATGTCTTGCCCAATCAAGTACGGTATTGGATACCGCTGCAGATTGTGAAATGAATGCTAGCTTACCTTTTAATATAGGAATAGGAGAAAAACTGGCGTTTAATCCTAACCATGGTGCGAGTATCCCCAAGCTATTAGGCCCTAAAACTCTTAATGAATATTGTTGTGCGATAGTTTTAAGTTCTGCAAATTGGGTGGATGGTGAGGAGAGAATGATGACAGTTTTACAGCCTTTTTTACCCAGTTCAATTAGGGCATCGATATTTCGGCTATGATGAGTACAGATAACCGCTAAATCTGGCTTGATAGGTAGGGTGCTAATAGAGGGATAGGCTAGGACACCTGAAACAGAGTGGCGTTTAGGGTTAACCGGTAATATTGGCCCACTAAAGCAACTAGCTAGTAGGTTTTTCATCATGACAGAGCCCGCTCTATTTGGCGCTTCCGATGCGCCAATTACGGCAATTGATTTTGGGCGAAACAGTGACTCTAATCCTCGTTGACTCATAGCCTTTCTCCTTTTCGTCAGTCTGAGGATGTTAATCTAGCTGATTTTCTTCGACTGTGCTGTGATTTGTGCCGCTGGATGAGATGGCTTTCCGGCGAGATATTGGTCGCGAAAATAACTAAAATGAGTAAGCAGCTGTTGTGAAGCCAGAAAATCTCCTGCTAATTCAAGGACTGAGGCAGCAACCTCGGCGGTACAATGTTGCTCTTCTTTTGAAGGTACTCGTAATAAATAATTTAATTTTGCTTTAGTATTAATTGAAAGTATGGGGATCCCGGAAAAATAAGGGCTTTTACGAAACATTTTTCGTGCTTCAGGCCAGGTTCCATCAAGCAAAATAAATAATGGTGGCTTGTCTGAAATATCAGGCACGTTGACTACTGTTTGTTCATTCGATGCATAACTCGCCGGAAAAATAAGGTATGGCTGGCGGCTAGTGTCATTAAGTAGTGCGAGAAGTTCAGGATCGGGTTCAGTACGTGACCATTGATATGCTAAAGTATCAGGCAATATATCTGCGATAAGTTTACCCGTATTACTGGGTTTAAAAACTTCCCCATCAAACATAATTAAGCAAAAACGGCTGCGTGCGGTCATCGGTTGGATTGATTCGCATAAACACTGTTTTACTGGTAATAAGCAAGAGTCGCAACGTTGAGTGCGCCAACCGCGAGCTCGAAATAGTTTGGTCGAAAGTGCTAGACGTTGCTGGCGTAACTGATAAACCGCGTTGTGCTTCATAGTTGTCTTTTAGTTGCTGTAAAAAGTTATTTTACATATTTTACGCAACTATTTTAGGTAAATATAGCTCAGTATCGCAGGGTATAAATAGAGAGGTATTTACCGTTATAATTTAGTGTTCTTTCGAGAGTAATTATTAATTTTACGCTCTCAAATCTGGATCGCCTTGTAAGTTTTGGGCTTCTTATTGAACGAGTTATTTAAGGTATATTTGACATATTTATTTTTAGATGGATTTAATTATTCCTTATTAGTAGCGTCGTGCAACAACATCATGTAATCTTCGCGCCATA
Organism: Moellerella wisconsensis; assembly: GCF_022592395.1. NCBI lineage: Bacteria > Pseudomonadati > Pseudomonadota > Gammaproteobacteria > Enterobacterales > Morganellaceae > Moellerella > Moellerella wisconsensis. Next base: position 834,111 of record NZ_CP093242.1, read on the forward strand.
GCGTAGTGGGGAAAATTAATGAACGATTCTTTTAGCGGTAAAAATGGCAAAGTCAAAGTAATGTATGTCCGTAGTGAGGGCAGTGATGATAGCCAAAATAGAAACAAGCGTCCGTCAGCTAAAGACGGTAAATTTAATAAAGACAGCAAATTCAATAAAGGCGGCAAGTTCAATGACAGCCGCAGTCGTCAGAGTGATGACAGAAAATCAAGTGCGTCAGCATACAGTAGCGAACGCTCGCCGTGGAAAACAGTTTCTCGTTCCAGTGATGATGAAATAGTTAACGATCATGGCGGTATTTCAGGCAAAAGTTTTATTGATCCTGAGCAACTGCGTAAACAGCGTTTAGAAGAAACCCGTATTTATGGTGAGAACGCTTGTCAGGCAATGTTTAAAAATCGTCCTGATGCTATTGTCCGTGCCTGGTTCTTAAAATCAGTTACACCCCGTTTTCGTGATGCACTTAAATGGATGGCGGCTAATCGTAAAGCCTATCATGTTGTCGATGAAGATGAATTAACTAAAGCTTCGGGTACCGATCATCATGGTGGCGTTTGCTTTATTATCAAAAAACGCGGTGGAATGGATGCAGACACATATCTGCAAACGGCACCTAAGCAAGATTGTGTACTGGCGTTAGAAGATATTGGTAATCCACATAATCTCGGCGGTATTATGCGTAGCTGTGCACACTTCGGCGTGAATGGCGTGATTTTGCAAGATGTGGGCATGCTTGAATCAGGTGCCGCTATCCGAACCGCTGAAGGTGGCGCAGAGCACATTAAAGGCATTGATGCTGATGGCTTCACTGGGGCATTGGATAAATTCCGTCAAGCTGGTTATACCATTGTTACTACATCCAGCCATAAAGGCAGCCAAGATATCGCAAAAGTTCAGTTGCCAGAAAAAATGGTCTTGGTTATTGGTCAAGAAAGCGATGGACTGAGCGACAGTGTTTGGGATCAAGGTGACTTGAGCCTATTTATCGGCGGTACCAATAAGGTTGAAAGCCTGAATGTGTCAGTAGCAACAGGTATTATGTTGGCACAGTGGTGGCAGCAGAATAAAGTTAATTAAGTTTTAACTCATCACTCGCCTGTTTTCTGATTAAGCAGCAAAATAGGCGAGTATATTTTTTATTGATCATAAATTTCATTACTTATTTTTCCTTTCTCCCTTTCTCTTTTTGTGAAATTGCCTCTCAATAATATTTTTTATTCCTGTATTAATTCTTTTTGGTTTAATTTTAGCCAAAAAAAAGAAGCCGTAGCTCCTTTTTATCATGATATATGCTTTTAAATTATTGTGTTAATTCTTTAGTGGGCACCACCACCATCTTCTTTAGAGCCGGGGCTAAAAGGCGGTTTGGCAAACCAAACTAGTACCATCAGCAGGATAAATATTCCGGCTGATATCCAGAAGATTTCATTTGCTGAAATAATTAGCCCTTGGTCGGTAATATTTTTGGCTAAATACCCCAAGCTTTGTTGCTCATCCATACCTACTTCAGATAATTGGGTGTAAATTTCTTGCGCGTTGGGATTATAAGGATCAACGAAAGCTGCAAAATTTTCATGGTGCATTGACTCTCGCTGCGTCCACAATGTAGTCGTAATCGATGTGCCGATAGCGCCTGCCAAGGTGCGCATAAAATTAGATAAACTGGAAGCTGAGGCCATTTTTTCCGGTGGTAATCCCGAAAGTGTAATGGTAGTTAGTGGCATAAAGAAACAGGCAATTGCTAGTCCTTGCACAAATTGTGGCCATGCAACAGCGGCAAAACTCATGCCCGGTTCAAAGGTGTAAGCTCGCCAATAATAGCAAACCGCATAGATAATAAAGCTGAAGGTAACCAAATAGCGCATATCGATACGATTTCCAAATCGCCCAATGATTGGGGTGATCAATAACGGTAATAATCCCACTGGCGCAGACGCTAAACCGGCCCAAGTCGCAGTATAGCCAAACACTTGTTGTAATAGCTGCGGAAGTAGCACGATGGTACCGAAATACAGCATGTAAGCTAGGCTGAGCGATAAACAGCCGATAGTAAAGTTCCGCTGTTTAAACAACGATAAATCAATTACTGGGTGTTCATCAGTCAGTTCCCATACAATCAAGAAGGCGATAGCCACTAAGGCCACAACTGCCAGTACGATAATTTCTGTGGAGTTAAACCAATCTAATTCTTTGCCTTGGTCAAGCATAATTTGTAATGCGCCAATACCCAAGACCAACAGAGCTAATCCAATAGTATCAATAGGTTTAATCGCTATTTTAGTTTCTCGTCCTTTGAGAACTTTGGTAATAATAGCGATAATAATCAGACTAAACGGCACGTTAATAAAGAAAATCCAGCCCCAATGATAGTTATCACTAATATATCCCCCCAAAATGGGTCCACAAATTGGGGCAATAACGATAGTCATCGACCACAATGCCAGTGCCATATTACGTTTTGCTGGGGGGTAATTATTCAGTAATAGACTTTGAGACAGCGGGATTAATGGGCCGGCAACCAGACCTTGAAGTACACGAAATAATATCAGCATACCTAGGCTATCAGAGATGCCACATAGCCAAGAGGTCAGGGCAAATAGCCCTGTTGACCATAAAAATAGTCGAACCTCACCAATACGTTTGGCGAGCCAGCCGGTGATCGGGATAGATATTGCATTGGCTACCCCAAAAGAGGTGATGACCCAAGTACCTTGAGAGTTAGAGGCACCAAGATTTCCCGCAATTGTAGGAATTGCTACATTAGCAATGGTTGAATCGAGCACTTGCATAAAAGTGGCTAATGACAGGGCTATTGTCATCCACGCAAGTTGAGCTCCTTGTAAAGGCGTTTTTATCACGCTATGTTCCTCTGATTACTGGTTACCAGAGTTACTATTAATGATGTCAGTAACTATTTGGTCTGCCGGGGACATATCAATCATCAGAGCAGAAGTATGATACGCGGGAGTGATTCGTGTGCTTTTTGACAACACTTTCCCCTGTTTATTTTGGGTATCAACAGTTACATTGGCAGATAAACCAATACGTAATGGATGTTCTTCTAACTGAAGAGGATCTAAGGCGATTCGGACAGGTAAGCGTTGAACGACTTTTATCCAGTTACCGCTGGCATTTTGTGCGGGTAATAAGGAAAATGCACTGCCTGTTCCCATATCTAGCCCAACAACAGTACCTTTAAACACGAGATCATCACCATAAAAATCGGTAATAACCTTGGCGGGCTGGCCAATTCGCATATCAGCCAGTTGTGTTTCTTTAAAATTTGCATCAATCCACATGCCTTCGGCTGGAATAATGGCCATTAATGGCTTAGCGGGCGTGACTTGCGCACCAATTTGCACGCTTCGACGTGATACATAGCCATCGACAGGACTAACAATTTTAGTACGTTGTAAGGCAAGCCAAGCATTTTTGACTTCAGTCGCCGCTTGCTCGACGGCAGGTTGTTTATCGATTGGCGTATCAAGGATAATTGCTTGATTAGCATTAAATTGTTCGATAGCAACATCTAATGCGGCTTTGGCGCTAATCACGGCTTCGCGCGCATGTTGTAATTCTTCTTTACCGATCAGATTACTATTTCCCAGAACTTCACGACGTTTTAAATCGTTTTGTAACCTATTAAGATCGGAACGGCGTAAAGCAATATTCGCTTGATATTGCTTGCTATTAACTATTTGCTGGTGGGTTTGTCGGACATTATTGGCCAATGTTGTTTTGGCTTTTTCTAATGCTAATAGGGCATCTTTAGGGTCTAATTCAACTAATACTGAGCCACTTTTAACGTAATCAGTATTATCGACATTAACTGTCATTACGCTACCAGAAACCTGAGACATAATTTGTACTTGGTTACCTGCGACGTAGGCGTTATCTGTGGTTTCATAGTGCCTGAGTATGAGGAACCAATAAGCAAACCAGCCAACACCAACAATAATGAAAATAAAAGATAGTAATAACAATGCGTTACGGCGCTGTTTCTTTTTATTATTGCGTGGTGTGTGTTTAATATCCTCACTAACACTCATCGGGTGTTTCTCCGTGTTCTTCTTAATTGGGGTCGAATTGATGTAAATCTAGACACTAAGACGTGACTACTTCCAGTGGTTAATAACCTCACTGGAAGTAGTGCTGACAATAATTGAGATCGTATAACGAAAATATTGCTAGCTTATAGATGAAAGGATAATGAATTATCGTTAACTGAGAAGTTTTTTTTATTCATTTAGTCAAAAAATGGCTCAAATACATTAACCGTATTACTTATATGGCTATTTTGCTGCATCAAAACCTAAATTATCAAGTTTTGTGAGCAGACTACGCATTAGGCTATCTAGTTGTGTTTTCTCTGCGGTATCTAGTACCGACCAAATATCGCGGAGGCAGTCGTACTGAGGCGGTAAAAGACTGTTTAAAAATTCAGTGCCTTTATCGGTCAGATGTAAATGCAAACAGCGGCGATCATTTTGGCTTTCTTTACGTTCTATCCAGCCATTTTTTTCTAATTCATCAGCAATTCGAGTGGCATTAGTCCGTGATGAACCTAATGCTGCACTTAATTCTGACGGTTGAATACTGCGTGACTCTTTGGTATCCAAGATCATTAGAGCCATAAATAATGTCTCATTAATTCCTTGGGATTTAAGCATATGATTACGGCAGTCTAATAATTTACCGTGCACATGCATACATAAGCGAGTTAATAAAATCTCCTGATAAGGGATCGTTTTATTTAATGCATTTTGCTGTGTTACTCGTGTATTTAGTAGTTCTTCTGTTGGTTTAAATGAACTTTCCATTATTTAGATACCTTATTAGTTTCAGCTGGTAAGATAACAACTGTCATCAACCTTCTAAATGGTATATTAAACGCTAAATTTAGCAATTAGAGTTATTTGATCTCATCGAATTTATTTTGATAATGATACCTAATTCATAAATTTTACGAATGTTAATCCAAAAAAAGTGGCAGAGATATTTTTATTAATATTATTATCAATGTAAGTAAGAATAACTAAAATGAGTTAGTTTAGTTAAACTGATACCAATGAAATTATTAATAATTGCCCTATCAATTAAAATTAAAATAACTATAAAAACAAAAACGCGCTTATTTCCAGTTAGTTAGGTTGCTGTTGGGAATTGTTGCTGCTAAGTAATATTATCATGAAAATGAAAGATAACTGATTCAGTTTTATTTTTACTAAATTAATGTTAGCTAATTAATCTAGGTGATAAATTTATTGTATCACTGAAGAAAAAATAAGTTTTTGTTTAATAGTGCCAATTGTTTATTTTCTTTAAAGAAATAATATCGTTAAGGTATTAAATGATTTTTTTTACTAAAGGGTATTTTATTGATGTTATTTTTTGGGGATAAAGTTGGTTTTTTATGGTGATTTTATGGTGACTTTTTAGATTTAAATATCATCTTTTCTGATGATTATAAGTAGAATAGATGAGAATTAATCTCGTTAAGTTGATGATGCAAATTTAATCTATCTATCTGATTTAGAATGATATATTTTAAGCAAACTGGCTAATATATTCTTTCTTTATAAAAGCATATGTGATGGTGCAGATAGTCGATAAGCAACAGCCTATAAAAAAACAGCCTATAAACAGAGAGCTATAAGAAATATTCGATAAAAAAGACCATAAACGTCAATCTATAAAAAGCTGATGGAGATTAATCGCGCATCAGCTTGATGATAGACAATAAATACAGAGTAAAAATAGGCTAATTAGCTTTTATTATCCTCGATGATAGGATCGAAACGAGCACCGAAAGCCCAAACGATTAAGCTTATCAAACAAAGAATGCCCCCGGTGATAGCGATACCGTACCATCCCGCATAGTGATAAGCATATCCCGATGCTAAAGATCCCAGTGCACCACCGATAAAATAACTGGTCATATAGCCCGCCGTGAGTCGGCCTCGAGCTTCAGGCATGATGCGATATAATGTACTTTGATTAGTAATATGGAGCCCTTGCACCGCTAAATCGAGAATTAAAATACCGATAATAAAGCCGATTAAAGACTCTTTGGCGAAACCAATCGGTATCCAAGAGAGTAATAAAAGAATCAGGCTAATCAAGGTGACTTTTTTACCTTTTCCTTTATCCACTAAATGTCCAGCTTGTAAGGCCATTAACGCCCCCGCGGCTCCGGCTAAGCCGAATAGACCTATAACACCCTCTGAAAAATTAAACGGCTCGCCGGCTAATAAAAAAGCCATGGCTGTCCATAATAAGGCGAAATTGGCAAAAGCTAATCCGCCTAAGATCGATCTCACTGCTAATACGGGAGTCGTAAAAAATAGCTGGAAAATAGAGCCTAAGAGTTGGCCATAATTTAATTTTATCGGGGACTGATAACGCGGTAATTTACGCCACATTATAACCACTAACAGCATCAGTATGAAGAAAGCTAGCCAATAGATAGCCCGCCAGCCACCAATCATAGCCATTGCACCAGAAAGTGTTCTAGCTAACAAAATCCCCAGTAATAGACCACTCATAATAAAGCCAACGGCTTTTCCTCGCTGGTGGGGTTTAGCGAGAGTGGCGGCTAATGGTACGAGAATTTGAGCTACTACAGAGAATAATCCAGTTAATCCTGTTCCTAATAAAATTAACCAGATATTGTTGGCTAGGGCGGTAACCAATAGACCACAAGCTGATAATATAGTCATGATTAAAATCAGATTACGCCGTTCAAAAAGATCGCCAAGGGGAACTAAAAGCAGCAATCCTACGGCGTAGCTCAATTGTGCAGTGGTAACGATAAACCCAGCCATATTGGTGGTTAAGTTAAACTGTAAAGCAATGGTGTCTAATAAAGGTTGCGCATAATAATTACTGGCGACCACGAGTCCGGTGGCAATCGCCATCAGTAGAACAAGACCTGGGGTAAGCTCGGCTTGTGGAGTTGATTTCATTAATGTAGCTATCCGAAAAATAAATAAGGTGATTAATATATATAAATATATTTAATTACGTTATTCCATTTAAGCGATTTATGCAGTGTTGTTGGTTATCAATGTCGTGGTGTTGGCTATCAATGTATTGATGTCAGCGGATAAAAAACGGTCATTATAGAGTTAATTCAATAATGACCGTTGTGAACATTAGCTTTTATGGGGATTAAAAACCCCGATTAAATGATTATTTATTGGCGGCTTGGCGTGCTTGCTCAACCCAGCCATCAAAGGTTTTCTGGTGCGCTTTAATCCAACCATTAGCATGGCGTTCGATATTAGCTTCTGACGCTTCGCCATTGTGCATTCTTAGGTTTTGAGCGTTAACATCAGCTACTGGTAAGCTCATGACTTCAAACAATTTAGCAGCAGCAGGGTTCTCTTTAGCCCATTGTTTATTGGCAGCAATATGCATGGTATTTGCTGGGAAGCCATAATTTTTACCGTTTGGTAATTTGGTATCAATTTTTTCGCCGTTAGGCATAGATGAGAAGGGAACTTCTAACCATACAACATCGCGCCCCGGTTTTAATACATCGCTTATCCAGTAAGGTGTCCACGTATAATAGAAGATAGGTTTGCCTTCTTTATAACGTGTTATGGTATCGGCCATCATCGCGGCGTAGTTGCCTTGATTATGATCAACGCTGTTAGTCAAACCATAGGCTTTAAGATGATTATTAATGGCCGCTTCACAACCCCAGCCTGGATTACACCCGGTTAAATCGGCCTTACCATTATTATTGGTATCAAAAAGCTTAGCAATTTTAGGATCTTTAAGCTGCTCAATATTCGTTATATGGTATTTATCGGCAGTTTTTTTGTCGATTAAATAACCTTGAGCGGCATTAGTGACATAATTACCTTGGCGATAGAACGCTTTGTCACCACCTGCGGCTTGATATTGGGTATTGTGTAAAGGTACCCAGCTAACGGCTAGAAAGGTCGCATCGCCAGAAGCTATGGAGGAGTAAGCAACATTATAATCAACTTCTTTTATCGGTTGTACATCATAGCCTAATTGCTCTAGGGCTTTATTGACCAGTAATGTTTGAAATGTTTCTTCGGAAATCGTACTTTGAACGGGTTGAACTTTAATTCCTTTCCCCGGTTTATCATTCGCCAATACCGTGGTGCTCATTAGCGTTGTCAGGGCAGCTGCTAAGATGACTGTCTTTTTCATTATGGCCTCTATCAGTTGTCATATGACTTGCCTTGGCAAGTTATTCGCTGAGTTAAACAGCGTGAGATTGAATGGGCGGAGGATAGGGGGCTATCCTCCGGTTGATAGGTATTATATGCGTTATTTTTTGCCGATTAATTTGCTAACAGCTCCGATTGGACCAGTTTGATACCAACGTTGCGGGCCTTTAGCGCGGCTGTCTCTACCCAATGATTGAGTTAATCTATCCAGAATAATTGCCAGAATAACGATACCTACACCGCCTACTGAGGCGAGACCCATATCGAGTCGACCAATGCCTCGTAGTACCATTTGACCTAAACCGCCAACGGCTATCATCGAAGCAATAACGACCATTGAAAGTGCCAGCATCAGTGTTTGGTTAACTCCGGCCATGATGGTCGGCATAGCTAAAGGGAGCTGAACTTTAAACAGTAATTGTTTCGGGCTGGCGCCAAACGATTCTGCTGCTTCAACTAAATCAGCAGGAACATGTTTAATCCCTAAAATGGTTAAACGAATGATTGGTGGCAGCGCAAATATAATGGTTACCACGACACCGGGCACGTTACCAATACCAAATAGCATGACAATCGGTACTAAATAAACGAAGGCTGGTGTTGTTTGCATGGCATCTAATATCGGCCGGATAATTTTGGCTGCTCTATCACTGCGTGCCAGCCATATCCCTAAGGGAAGGCCGATAATGATACAAAAGAATAACGATGTAAGTACCAGTGCTAGCGTTACCATCGCTTCAGACCATGCACCAATGGCCCCTATTGCTATCATGGCAATAAACGTTGCTACACCCATGACCCGACCTGAAAGCTGCCAAGCAATTAATGCAAATATAATAATTGCTATCGGCGAGGGGAGAGACAGCAACATTTGCTCAAAGCCGCTTAGGATAAAATCGATCGGAACACGTATCCCTTGGAACACCGGTCTAAAATTAATCACGACCCAATCGATAGCATGAGTGACCCAGGAATCGAGAGGGATCAGTGTGTGCTGAAACGGATCCATTAAATTAAAACTGTCGGCAGGAATACTGTCGGCAGGTACATCGAGCCAATCAGTGCCACCTCCGGCGCTAACCTGATCTGCGCCTTCAGTGCTCCCCCCCCAAGGATCAGTACTGTCTGGGGTTGATGACGCTCCCCAAGGATCGGCAGCTGGCTCGGTCGACGTGACATTTTCCTGAGTATCCGTGCTATTTGGCGCACTGCTTGCTGCCCAAGGATCGATAGTATTGGTTTCTTGTGAAGTGGTATTACTCATTCGGTGTCTCCTTATCCAAAGCCTGCAGTAACATTCCTTTCGAAATTACGCCAACATAACGATTATTGTCGTTAACAACGGGCACTGCACAGGGAGCTTGGGCGACGACAGAGATTAGTTCGTTAAGTGGGGTATCCGCATTAATGGTCGGAATATCACTTAATATGGCTGCATCGATACCTTGTTTTTCGCGCAGTGCATGCTCTAAAGAATCAACAGAGACAATACCGGCAAAGGTGTGTCCACGTGAAATTAGGTATCCATGGCTTCTGTCTTCGTCATTCAGCACTTTAAGCGCAGAGCGAGGACCAAAGCCTTGGGCAATATGCAACAGCGCATCAGGGCGTCTACGTGCAACGTCTTTGGCACTAAAAACTTGGCTAACGTCGACACCTCGGAAAAACGTACGAACATAATCATTGGCCGGATTATTCAGAATTTCGTCTGGCGTACCGACTTGAACCACATCGCCGCCTTGCATAATGGCAATTCGGTCACCAATACGCATTGCTTCATCCAAATCATGGGAAATAAATACGATAGTTCGCTGTTTATCGCCTTGTAATGACAAAAGCTCATCTTGCATTTCGGTACGAATTAATGGGTCAAGTGCAGAAAATGCTTCATCCATCAATAAGATATCGGGATCATTCGCTAGTGCTCGAGCAAGCCCAATACGCTGGCGCATCCCGCCTGATAATTCATCAGGGTAAGAGTATGCCCAATTTTCTAAATTAACTTGCTTTAGTGCATCTAATGCTTTTTGATGGCGTTCGTCTTTAGGAATACCCGCTAGCTCCATACCAAATGCCGTATTATCAATTACGTTCATATGTGGCATTAATGCGAACGATTGAAACACCATACTGATTTTGCTGCGTCGAACTTGGCGCAATTCGCTGTCGGAGATATTCGAAATATCTTGACCATCAATCAGAACTTGTCCCCTTGTTGGGTCTATCAGACGATTGAGGAGGCGCACCAGTGTTGATTTGCCGGAGCCCGATAGCCCCATAACAACAAAGATTTCGCCTTCTTCAATTGCCAGATTGGCGTCATGTACACCAATAGTTAGCCCTGTTTTTTCAAAAATCTGATCTTTGGTCATGCCTGATTCAAGCATTTTAAATGCTTGATCTGGATGTTCCCCGAATATTTTATATAAGTTTTTAACTTCAAGTTTTATCGCCATAAATAAATAGTATTCCTATTTTTTGTTTGGTGAATAAATTAGCCTTACTTAGTAATTATTTTTATCTGTATTTATATTATGTATGCTTTTTGCAATATGTCTAAATTTTCGGATCGATTTTTATAAGACCCATGGCGATGATTTTTCAATTAATTTAAAAGTCATCGTGGACTAAATGTTTAAATCTAAAGTTAACTAATTACTCCGTTATGATTTTAGTTATGCAATAAATTTAATAATCCTTAATTTAAGACAGCGTTATACCCTAACATACTGAGTTAGCCTTACAACCCTATGTTCAATCTAATTAATCAAATAATTGACCCATCCTTGTTAGATTAAATTGATGATTCATTTTAAATTTTATTGGATAATAAGTTGTATCATTAAACTATTAATGATTTTTTGTTTGTATCTAAGGTTATGATTTAAAATTGTTAATTAAGGTATTTAATACTATTAATAAAAGAAAAATTGAAATTTAAAATAAATGCGATTTTTTAGCATATATCATGCTATTTAAAGATCTCAAAATAAATGATGATTAACCTCGGATTGATTAGTTTATTTAATGTATTTTGGGCGGAGTTATCATATTAAGGGCTTTTAGCTAATGTTTTTATAATGTTCAGTTCGTAAAAAATGAATTATTTACTTAAAATAAGGTGTAAATTACGAGTCTATTAGTGTGGTTTTTATACTTAAATAACCCATTGAATTAAAGTTGTTTATATTCAATGAGTTATTAATAGCATTAAATAAAGTGATTAATTAGGGTGAGGGATTAGAAATTCCAATCATCATCCTCGGTATTAACTGTTTTACCGATAATATAAGAAGAACCTGATCCAGAGAAGAAATCATGATTTTCATTTGCATCTGGAGATAATGCCGATAATATAGCAGGGCTAACATCAGTCATTTCTGCTGGAAATAATGCCTCATAGCCTAAATTCATTAAGGATTTATTGGCGTTATAATGCAGAAATTTTTTGACGTCTTCAGTCCATCCTACAGTATCATATAATTCTTCTGTGTATTTTATCTCATTGTCATAAAGATCTAATAATAATGAAAAAGTAAAATCTTTAATTTCTTTCTTTATATCGTCATTGCATTTCTCTAAGGATTTTTGAAATTTATAGCCAATATAATAACCATGCACAGCTTCATCACGAATAATTAATCGGATTAAATCGGCTGTATTAGTTAGCTTTCCTCGACTTGACCAATACATAGGTAAATAGAAGCCAGAATAAAATAAAAAGGATTCTAAAAAAACACTGGCGACTTTTTTCTTTAAAGGGTGATCGGCGCAATAATAAGACATTATTATATTGGCTTTATTTTGTAAGAATAGATTTTCTTCACTCCAACGATAGGCTTCATCAACATCGGCTGCTAGACATAAAGTAGAAAACATTGAGCTATAAGAACGAGCATGTACCGCTTCCATGAAGCAGATATTCGACATTACCGCTTCTTCATGGGGGGTAAGCGCATCATCCATTAATTTGGGAGCACCAACGGTATTTTGTAAAGTATCTAATAGTGTTAGCCCAGTAAAGACTCTAATAGTTAATTTCTTTTCAGCATCAGTTAATGTATTCCAAGACGGGAGATCATTTGAAAGTGGTATTTTTTCCGGTAGCCAGAAATTTGTCGTTAATCGATTCCACACTTCTAAATCTTTATCGTCTTCAATTTTATTCCAATTTATCGCCTTAATTAGGCGGAGGGGAGTCGTTTCGCTCATTTTATCGATTCCTATTATAGAGTGCATGAAACACAACCTTGGACTTCGGTACCTTCCAGAGCAATTTGCTTTAATCGAATGTAGTAGAGGCTTTTAATTCCTTTTTTCCACGCATAAATCTGCGCCCGATTAATATCGCGTGTAGTAGCTTCATCTCTGAAAAATAGCGTTAATGATAAGCCTTGATCAACATGCTGAGTTGCTGCTGCATAGGTATCAATTATTTTTTCTGGGCCAATTTGATAAGCGTCTTGATAATATTCTAAATTATCATTATTCATAAATGGCGCAGGATAATAGACTCGACCGAGTTTTCCTTCTTTACGGATCTCTATTCGAGATACGATAGGATGAATGCTCGATGTAGAGTTATTGATATAAGATATTGACCCTGTGGGGGGAACCGCCTGAAGATTTTGATTATAAATCCCATACGTCATAATTGAGCGTTTTAGCTGTACCCAATCGTCTTGGCTAGGCAATATGATCCCCGCTTTATCGAATAAAGCTGCCACAGTTGTAGTTTTTGGTAGCCATGTTTGCTCAATATATTTATTAAAATATTCGCCACTGGCGTAAGTTGAATTCTCAAAGCCGCTAAACGTTTGCCCTCGTTCTATGGCTAATTGATTGGAAGTTTTTAATGCATGATAGGTAACCGCATAAAAATAAATATTTGTAAAATCAATTCCTTCCTCTGAGCCATAATAGATTTTTTCACGAGCAAGATAACCGTGTAAATTCATTTGCCCTAACCCAATAGCATGAGATTGATGATTACCTTGCTCTATCGATGGTACGGAATGAATATGGCTCATGTCAGATACTGATGTTAATGCACGGATTGCGATTTCAATAGATTTGGCAAAATTGGGGGAATCCATGGTTTTAGCAATATTCATCGAGCCAAGATTACAACTGATATCTTTACCTATATGGCGATAGTTTAAATTATCATCGTATTCACTGGCACTATTCACTTGTAAAATTTCAGAGCACAAATTACTCATATTGATTCGGCCATGAATAGGATTGGCTCGATTGGCGGTATCTTCAAATAAAATATAGGGGTAGCCAGATTCAAATTGAATTTCGGCCAGTGTTTGGAAAAACTCTCGGGCTTTTATTTTTCGTTTACGTATATCTTTATTATTAACCAGTTCATGGTATTTATCGCTGATACTGATTTCTGACATCGCTACGCCATATTCTCGTTGAATATCATAAGGCGAGAATAAATACATATCCTGATTATCTTTGGCTAACTGGAAGGTGATATCAGGAATAACCACACCGAGTGATAGCGTTTTAATGCGTATTTTTTCATCGACATTTTCACGTTTAGTATCGAGAAAGCGCATAATATCAGGGTGATGAGCGTGTAAATAAACAGCTCCAGCGCCTTGACGTGCACCTAATTGATTCGCATATGAAAATGCATCTTCCAACATTTTCATTACTGGAATAACTCCAGAAGATTGGTTTTCAATTAATTTAATTGGCGCACCAGCTTCTCGGAGATTAGTTAATAGAAATGCGACACCTCCCCCACGTTTAGACAATTGCAATGCAGAATTAACCGCTCGGCCAATCGACTCCATATTATCTTCTATCCGCAATAAAAAGCAGGAGACTAATTCGCCACGTTGTTTTTTACCGCAGTTAAGAAAGGTCGGCGTTGCGGGTTGAAAGCGTCCAGTGATGATTTCGTCGACCAGCGATGAGGCGACCTCTGGGTTACCTTGTGCCAGTGTTAAAGCAACCAGACATACACGGTCTTCATAGCGTTCTAAATAGCGTTTGCCATCGAAGGTTTTCAAGGTATAGCTGGTGTAATATTTAAAGGCACCCAAAAAAGTCTGGAAGCGAAATTTATGCTGATAGGCTTGCTGAAACAATTGTTTGATAAACGCAAAATCATACTGTTCTAGCACTGATGATTCGTAATAATTTTCATTGACTAGAAAATCGAGTTTCTCTTTTAGGTCATGAAAGAACACTGTATTTTGGTTTACATGCTGGCGGAAGTAGTGATGTGCTGCCAGTTTATCTTGTTCAAATTGAATATTACCTTGGCTATCATAAAGATTGAGCATGGCATTTAATGCATGATAGTCAACGGTCAGATTATTGTGTAATTGGGGCATTTTGGCTCGCTCTATATTGATAGTTACAGTAAGGTACTTGTGTGGTGCTGCCAAAAACGATCGAGTCCTTCGCGTACTAAGCGGACATCTGTTTCTGTGCCCAACAGCTCGAATTTATATAAGTAGGGGACTTGGCATTTTTCAGCAATAATATTGCCAGCTAGTGCGAATGCCGTTCCAAAGTTAGTGTTGCCCGCAGCGATTACGCCTCGAATAAATTGTCTATTCACAGCAATATTTAAGAAATGAATGACGGGTTTAGGCACCGCCCCTTTAATTCCTCCTCCCCCATATGTTGGTAGAAGCAAGATATAGGGCTGAGTCGCTATCAATGTATTATCTTCAGCATTCATGGGTAGCCGAGTCGCGGGTAATCCAAGCTTGGTAACAAAACGATGGCTATTTTCTGAACGACTAGAATAGTAGATAAGTGGCTGTGTTTTTATGGATAGCTTCATGGACAGCTCCTGGATATTTCTAGGCTGATATAATTTGGGAATACAGTTTAGACATGCGGTTTAGACGGTGTAGTCCAATTTACTCTCTAGAGTTAAAGACCAAGCAGCATGTCAGGACGAAATCCAGACCAATGTTTTTGGCCTATTACCACCACAGGAACTTGTTGATAGCCGAGCTGGCGCACAAAATCTAATGCAGTATTATCTTGAGTTAAATCGATAACGCGGTAAGGGATATTTTTTCGTTCAAGCGCTTGATAGGTTGCGTTGCACTGTACACAGTTGGGTTTGCTGTAAATTGTCACGACAGTCATTTTTATCACCTTGTAGAAATTGGATAGAATTGTATGGCTAACGAAGTGACTTAATACTACATATTGTAATTAATTCTTTCAACCGCACTATATATAGTGGTATTTGATTTTTGAATGATAATTATTCTAATTTATTGATAAGCAGTTATTAACACTAAGAATATATTTTTAGCAAAAAATATTTTTTGTTATCCAGTTACGATGACTTTCTCTGTTAGAAGGCTGAGAAAAAATATCATTGCTATAAACATATATTTTACTTTATAACTGGATAAACGATCATGTTAATTATCTATCTGGAGAGGGTATGTATTATCATTATGTGGCGACACCAGAGTTGTTCCCTCGGTCGTGGGTACAAATTACAGCTGATGAATTAGGAATTACTACGATTTATTTTGTCGATGAGCAAACTTATCAAGAGAAAAAAAATATCCATACCAAGCAATGCGCTAAAGAATTGAAAGAATATTTTAGCCACAAGCGTAAAAGTTTTTCTGTGGCGCTTAATCCTCAGGGAACTGAGTTTCAACAGAAAGTTTGGCAACAACTGCGTAAAATTCCATTTGGGGGGCGTTGGAGCTATAAAGACTTAGCGCTGACATTAGGCTCTGCTAATTATTGTCGAGCTGTAGGAATGGCCAACTCACGTAATCCGATTTCATTAATTGTCCCTTGCCATCGCGTTATAGGACATGATGGAAAATTAGTCGGTTATACGGGAGGTTTGAATATAAAAGACTGGCTTTTAGCCCATGAAGCAGGTAGAAAATTGGTCTAATCAGCTCAAAATGATGATGATATCTATGAATTAATAAATTTTTAGCATAAAAATAATAAAGTGAGTTAATTAATATAATTGATAATAATTAACGTTTATTGTCTTTTTATCGAGCGATTAATCGTTTTTTTGCGATTTTAATCAATTTTCGTGATCTAAGTTGTAGACAACAGGCTTAACAATCTGCTGTACTGTAGGGGACACTTATGGTGTGTCTATTTTTTATTAAAGGTAATATTTGATGTCAAAAGTTAAAGGTAGCGTTAAGTGGTTCAACGAATCTAAAGGTTTCGGTTTTATCACTCCAGAAGATGGTAGCAAAGATGTATTCGTTCATTTCTCTGCAATTCAAGGCGATGGCTTCAAAACATTAGCTGAAGGCCAAAGAGTTGAATTTGAAATCACTGACGGTGCTAAAGGCCCTTCAGCTGTAAACGTTTTCGCGATCTAATTATTTCGCATTAAACGATACAAACAGCTTTATAAACTCGTCTTTTCTATAAAATGAAAGACGAGTTTTTATTTGCCTATAATTTGGTAAAACAAGCCTAAAGCAGGTTAATTGCTTTGATAGTTAAGGAATGGTTGAGGCATAATTAAGAGATGATTAAGAAATAGTTGTGGAATAAAGCTATGAGGGAGAATTAAGGATGATTGGATGGCAGGATAATCTCGATTATCTGAATAAAATATATTAGCCGTTTCTCTAAAAATGATTATTTAGAAAAACGGCTAAATGAACCGGTTAATCTTCGTATTTAATTTCTTTTATTTAACTTCTTCGCCTTTCGCTTGCATATCCGCATGATAAGAAGAACGTACAAACGGGCCACAGGCTGCGTGGGTAAAGCCCATTGCAATGGCTTCGGCCTTCATTTCTTCGAACTCTGCAGGGCTAACATAGCGTTTTACTGGCAAATGGTGACGGCTTGGCTGCAAGTATTGACCTAGGGTTAACATGGTTACGCCGTGTCGGCGTAAATCCCGCATTACTTCAATGATTTCTTGATTAGTTTCGCCTAAACCGACCATCAAACCTGATTTAGTTGGAATATCAGGATGTGCTTGTTTAAATTTCTCAAGCAATTTTAGCGACCATTCATAGTTTGCGCCTGGGCGTACTTGGCGATAAATACGTGGAACGTTTTCAAGATTATGATTGAAGACATCTGGTGGTGTTGCGGTTAAAATTTCTAACGCTTTATCCATACGTCCACGGAAATCGGGAACTAATGTTTCAATTTTTATATTGGGGCTTTTTTCACGAATAGCGGTAATACAGTCCGCAAAATGTTGAGCACCACCGTCACGTAGATCATCACGATCAACCGAAGTGATAACGACATAGCGCAGTGCCATATCGTGAATGGTTTGGCCTAATTTGTGTGGCTCATTGGCATCTGGTGTAGTTGGGCGACCATGCGCAACGTCACAGAAAGGGCAGCGGCGGGTACAAATTGCGCCTAAAATCATAAAGGTCGCAGTACCATGGTTGAAACATTCAGACAGATTAGGGCAAGAGGCTTCCTCACACACTGAATGCAGGCCATTTTTACGCATAGCTGCTTTGATACCCTGAATACGACTGGAATCTGCGGGAAGTCTAATTTTCATCCACTCAGGTTTACGTAAAATCTCTTCACGTTCGGTCACAACTGTTTTGACCGGAATTAGCGCCATTTTATCTGCGTCACGATACTTAACGCCACGCTCCATCTGAATTGGTTTACTCATAATTATGCCGGTTCCAGTTAGATTCTAGGATGGTGATTCAAGGTCTCGACAAATATAGCAGATTAACCTTCGCCGATTAATGCCAGATCTCTTCGATCTTAGGATTAACTGTGCAGCGAGCTAATACGCGATGACTAATCTAGATCCGCGGTCATTACCGATGATCACCTTAAAATCACACATTAAAAAATAGTTTAAAAATGTTAAAAAATTATAGCATTATTATTGAACAAGATGAAATCCTAGCACGTCACAGAATTGTTTAATTAGCACGGGCTGAACATCATTTAGACTAATTTCAGGCACAAATGCTTGCATTTGGGTCATTTGCAACCCTTGATAGCCACACGGATTAATTCGCCTAAATGGTTCAAGATCCATCGCGATATTTAATGCCAGACCATGAAATGAACGGCCATTGCGAATACGTAATCCGAGTGAGCAAATTTTACATCCCTCGACATAAACTCCGGGCGCATCAGGACGTGCATTGGCAGAAATATTAAAGGCTGCTAATGTCCGGATGACTGTATTTTCAATTGCCGTTACCAGTTCTCTTACGCCAATTTTATTTCGCTTGAGATCCAGTAGCACATACATCACTTGTTGGCCGGGACCATGGTAGGTGACTTGCCCACCTCTATCACTTTGAATGACCGGGATATCCCCAGGTGCTAGAACATGTTCAGCTTTACCTGCTTGCCCTTGAGTAAATACTTTCGGGTGTTCAACTAGCCATAATTCATCCACAGTATCTACAGTGCGAGATTCTGTAAATTGATGCATTGCATCGCTGACAGATTGATAGGATTGTAAGCCCAATTGACGAACAATCAGTGTTCTAGCAGGCAGTGTTTCTGCAGATAGTTTATCGAAGGGTAATATTTTAGCAGGCAATTTTTTAACATCCACATTATAAAATGTACTGGCAGTATAACGTCCAACCGGATTTACTGCTAGTTTTCAAATGTTAAATATCGGTGAATATACGTTAGTTTTAAGTCAGTTAATTCGAGATGCATAAAAAACCCGAGCACTTCACAGTGATCGGGTTTAATCAAACTAGGCAAGTAATTACAGTACAACCTTGACCAGTTCTAATGCGCCTAGTTCTTCATACAGCGTTTCAACTTGATCAATATGCGTCGCATTGATGGTAATAGAAACGGAGTGATAATTGCCTTTACTGCTCGGTTTAACTTCTGGAGAGTAATCACCCGGTGCATGGCGTTGGACAACTTCTACTACTTGATCAACTAATTCTGGCTCAGCCATACCCATTACACGGTAGGTAAAAGAACATGGGAATTCAAGCAGTTCATCTAATTTGGTTTTCATGGGCGCTCCTAATAGCGAAATAATGATGATCTTATTAATTGTTAGTTTAAGTTTGCTCGGCCTATATAATGGCTACACGGGCATCTTCAATTCGTGAGTTAGCCAATAACTCGCCCATAAAGACAGGCAAATAAACAGTGATTACGGCTTATTTGCCTGAAAATAACAATTATAGTCATTCAGATGTTAACTATGTTGGGGTAGTTTATCCGATTTTCAAGGGTTAGCTGAACCAGCGATGGAACAGTAATTTGATGTAGTCAATTAGGCGGCTAAAGAAGCCTCCTTCATCAATATTTTGTAACACCACCAATGGGCGCTGTTCGATGGTTTTACCGTCGAGTTGGAAATTAATGGTGCCGACCACGGCGCCTTTCGCTAAAGGTGCATTGAGTTCGGTAGTATTCAACTCGTAGCTGGCTTTTAAGTCTTTTAAGCGCCCACGAGGGATCGTCAAATATAGATCCTCAGCGACGCCTAATTTGGCTTTATCTGCGTCACCAAACCATACTGGTTCAGCTGCAAATTCAGTACCTGCTTGTAGGGGTTTAACCGTTTCAAAGAAACGAAAACCGTAGGTCAGCAATTTTTTGCTTTCCGCATCGCGACCTTTACCGCTTTTTCCACCCATAACGGCAGAAATCAATCGCATATCGCCTTCAGTTGCAGAGGCTACTAAGTTAAAGCCCGCAGCATTGGTATGCCCGGTCTTGATTCCATCGACATTGAGGCTTTTATCCCATAACAGACCATTTCTATTGGTTTGGCGAATGTTGTTAAAGGTAAATTCTTTTTCTTTATAGATTTCGTACTCTTCAGGCACATCGCGGATTAGTGCTTGCCCGATCAGCGCCATATCGCGGGCTGAGCTATACTGCCCCTCGGCATCTAGACCGTGAACTGTCTGAAAATAGGTATTTTGTAAGCCTAATTGTTTAACATAGGTATTCATTAACTGAACGAAGTTCGCTTGGTCACCCGCAACGTAATCTGCCATAGCGACACAGGCATCATTACCAGATTGTAAATTAATTCCGCGGGTTAATTGAGATACGCTAACTCTATCACCGGGTTTAAGAAACATTAATGATGAGCCTTTGAACACTGGGTTACCGGTTGCCCAAGCGTCTTCATTAACGGTAACCATATCATTGACACCGATTTTTCCTGAGCGTATAGCTTGACCGATAACGTAGCTAGTCATCATTTTAGTCAAGCTTGCAGGGTCACGTCGCTGGTCGGCATTTTTTTCCGCAAGGACTTTACCTGAATTATAATCAATCAGGATATAAGCTTCTGCGTCAATATCTGGTGCGGCAGGGATCATGGTTTTAAGATTGATATCATCAGCTTGTACGTAGCTGATCGCAGAAAAAGCAAAGGCAATACCCAGTGTAGTATTGCGAATTAGACGTGAAGTGACAGCATATTTCATGGTTGTTGAATTAACATCCGTGGCTTTAGTTAATAAAAGAGGCACAGTCTAGTCAGAAATTGAAAATTAATTATTCTTTTCTAGCTACTGTGCCGATTGTAGTATATTTGCGATAATTCAGCTTATTAGTCTCGCGGTATTATTTTAATCAATTAAAGACTATCTAAGAGAGTGCTTATTAATAGAAATAATTTTCGCCTATGAGCATATTGAATTATCACTTAAATAACTATTGTTACGCAATCAATCTAATTAAGGATTAATAACCATCGATGATTGATTAAGCTCTGATTGCAAACGGCTTTGGAGCGTCACCGCTTGGTTACGGTCATTAAATGGCCCTAATTGTACCCGATAAATATTATTATATGGTTGGACTCGTCCCGGTGCATTGAATTGCCCTTTGAGTTTATTTAGCCATTCGCGAGCATTAGCTTGGTTACTGATAGCACCAACTTGCACCATATAACCTCTTTCAGGGACCACCGGCTCCGCACTTTCTGAGGTTTCAGCAGAGACTGGCGCAGGAGTATTCACGTTGAGCGGGGCTTCATCCACCAGCGGCTGCATTGGCTCGCTCGGCTGAGCAGCTGGTAGAGCTGTCGCAGGAACAGGTAGATCTTCCATTACTGGATTACCCATCGGTCCAGCCCCTAATTGGGGGCGCCCTGGTAAAGCATAGCTCTGTTTTACAAAGTTAGAGCCTTGGGTGCCAGGCCCTGAAAGCGTCCCATTTTGATCGACTTTGATAGCATCAATTTTGATCCGTGAGGTAGGCATCAGATTTAAACGATCGGCTACTGCGCGGGATAATGCAATATTTTTACCCGGCATATAAGGCCCACGATCGTTAACTCTGACTACCATCATGCGACCATTAATCAGATTGGTGACACGCACATAACTCGGAATAGGTAATGTAGGATGAGCTGCCGTTAATTCAGCAGGATCAACACGTTCACCAATGGCGGTCATATTACCGCTAGATTCCTGCCCAAAAATATGAGCAAAACCTATTTCGCTAAATTGCGAGGTATCGCGAACGATAGAATAAGTTTGGCCATTACGCTGATAATCATTGTTGGCCGAAGGGTGATATGGCTCGTAATGCGGCTCCGCGCCTAAAACATCTTGTGCCGGAACCACAGGTAGATTACTCGGTTGTTTGTTGCTGTTATTATCAGTTACACAGCCACTGAGTAACGCCGCGGTAACGCCAAGCATAATCCATTGAAAACGCATACATAGCCTCATGTTATAAACTTTTCGAAAGGAATTTTCGGTGTGTATGTATCGACATGATAATACCGAATCCAGCCATTAAGACAATCAGTGCAGAGCCGCCATAGCTAACCAGCGGTAGTGGAACGCCGACCACCGGTAAAATTCCACTCACCATACCGATGTTGACGAAGACATAGACGAATAAGATCAACATTAATCCCCCGACCATGACTCTACCAAAGGTATTTTGTGCATTTGCAGCAATATATAAGCCGCGCATGATGAGCAATAAATACAGGGCTAATAAAATAATTACCCCAACCAGTCCTAACTCTTCGGCGACCACGGCAAAAATAAAGTCAGTGTGGCGTTCGGGTAAAAATTCAAGTTGTGATTGGGTTCCATGTAACCAACCTTTACCAAATAAGCCCCCAGAGCCAATAGCTATTTTGGACTGAATAATATGATAACCGGCACCGAGAGGATCACTTTCTGGGTCGAGTAACATCATAACCCGAGCTTGTTGGTAATCATGCATTAAGAAAAACCACAGAATTGGAATAAATGCGGCTAATGCGATACCGGCAATAGCTATCAATCGCCAGCTCATACCGGCTAAAAACAGGACAAATAACCCAGAGGAGGCAACTAAAATTGAGGTGCCTAAATCTGGCTGTGCGGCGACCAACAGCGTTGGAACAAAAATTAATACTAACGCAATGGCGGTATTTCTTAGGGATGGCGGACAAAGATCGCGATTCATAAAGCGCGCAACCATCAGCGGAACCGCTATTTTGGCAATTTCTGAGGGCTGAAACCGAATAATGCCTAAATCAAGCCAGCGTTGAGCTCCTTTACTAATTTGACCAAAGGCATCAACAAAAATCAGCAAAATCACACAAACTATATATAAATGTGGGGCAAAGTTCTCATAAACTCGTGGCGGAATTTGCGCCATGACTAACATCACCACAATACCACTGGTTATCTGGGTAAGTTTGCGTTCCATCATGTCGATGTCTTGTCCGCTAGCACTCCACATTACAAAAGCGCTATAGGCTAAAAGTGCGGCAATAATTAAGAGCATCGGAACGTCAATATGCAGACGCATAGACAGCGATAATTTTCTTTTGTCGTCAGTCATAATATTAACGGTCTTCCTCCAGCCCTAAAGGGGGATTGGTCGGCAATGTGGTGCTTGGTTTTTCGAGTAAAATATGGTCAAAAATTTGGCGAACAATATCACCAACTGCGGGGCCTGCACCGCCATTTTCTAAAATAATAGCGACTGAAACGGTAGGGTTTTCATAGGGAGCAAAGGCAATCATCAATTTATGATCGCGTAAATGCTCGGCCAATTTACTGGCATTATAGGTTTCATAACTAAAGACCTGTGCGGTACCTGATTTGGCGGCTACTTTATATGGCGTACCAATAAAGCTGCGGCGTCCCGTTCCATTCGGCGCATTAGCTACACCGTACATGCCTTGCTTAGCTAATTCCCAATAACCGGAATGAATATCGCCAATATGGATAGTTTCTTTTTGTTCATAAGGCACCATGGCATTACCGAGTTTAGTACCATATAACAAATGAGGCGTTTTAACGATACCGTCATTAATCAAGATCATTAGCGCTTTTGACATCTGAATTGGGGTCGCGGTCCAATATCCTTGACCGATACCTACAGGGATAGTATCTCCTTGATACCATGGTTTTTTATAACGTTTTTGTTTCCATTCACGGGTTGGCATAATACCAGAACGTTCTTCGGAAAGATCGATACCTGTATAATCACCAAAGCCAAATTTAATCATCCAATCCGATAATCTATCGATCCCCATATCATAGGCAACCTGATAGAAAAAAGTATCAGCAGATTCAATAATCGATTTAACTACATTTAATTTACCATGGCCCCAGCGTTTCCAGTCACGATAACGTTTTTCTGAACCGGGTAATTGCCACCAGCCAGGATCAAAAATTGTAGTGTTTGGAGTGATCACATTTTCACTCAGTGCGGCAACTGAAATAAAGGGTTTTACAGTCGAAGCAGGGGGGTATAACCCTTGGGTAGTACGGTTAATTAATGGGCGATCGGGATTATTTAGCAAACCCTGATATTCGGTATTTGAAATGCCATTAACAAATAAATTTGGATCATAACTGGGGTTTGATACGAGCGCTAATATTTCTCCACTGCGCGGATCGGTCACCACCACAGCCGCTCTACTCGTAGTGAGCAATTGTTCGATATAAGATTGTAATTCAAGATCGATAGTCAAATAGATATCACGACCGGCTTGCGGTGGTTGCTCGTGCAGCTGGCGGATAACTCGCCCCCGGCTGTTGACTTCGACTTCTTCATAGCCCGTTTTACCGTGTAAAACGTCTTCATAATAACGTTCGATACCCAGCTTACCGATATCATGACTGGCCGCGTAATTGGCTAACAGACCTTCTTTATCTAAGCGTTCGACATCTTTATCATTAATTTTAGCCACATAGCCAATAACGTGAGTAAGGGCTGAGTTATAAGGATAATAACGACGCTGATAGCCTTTTACTTCTAAGCCGGGAAATTTATATTGATCAACAGCAAAACGCGCAACTTGGATTTCATTTAATGGCGTTTTTAGTGGGATAGACGTAAAACGACGTGAACGCTTGCGTTCTTTTTCAAAATTAGCGATATCTTCATCGGTTAAGCCAATTACATCGCGCAATTGCTCAAACATATCGGCTAAATTGCTGACTTTTTCGGGCACTATCTCAAGTTGATAGATGGTACGATTTAGTGCCAAAGGCACGCCATGGCGATCAAAAATAATCCCGCGGCTAGGTGGGATTGGGACTAATTTTATGCGGTTATCATTGGAGCGCGTTTGATAATCATCATGGCGAACAATCTGTAGGTTGTACAGATTGACCATAAGAATTCCGCTTAATATGACAATAACGCCAAATGCTACGAGAGCCCGGCGAATGAACAGAACAGATTCAGCGGTATGGTCGCGAAAAGGGGTGCGTTTATTTTTCATCCCAATGCCAGATTAAAGCCAGTGATAACAACGTGATTATTCCCGATGATAGGGGTGATTAGTGGTAATGCTCCACGCGCGGTATAAACTTTCAGCCACCAGAACACGTACCAGTGGATGGGGCATAGTTAATGGTGAAAGTGACCAGCTTTGTTCTGCGGCGGCTTTACATGCTGGGGCTAAACCTTCGGGACCACCAATTAACAAACTGACATTCCGTCCATCTAGCTTCCAGCGCTCAAGTTGCCCAGCTAACTGAGGCGTATCCCAGCGCGAGCCTGGGATATCCAACGTCACAATACGGTTACCTTTACCAACAACGGAGAGCATTTGCTCGCCTTCTTTTTCTAAGATACGTTTGATATCAGCATTCTTTCCTCGTTTACCCGCGGGAATTTCTGTTAATTCAAATGGCATATCTTTAGGAAAACGGTGCAGATAATCCATAAAGCCGGTCTGAACCCAGTCCGGCATTTTTGTTCCGACAGCAATGAGTTGTAATTTCAAACTCAGCTCCAGAGTTTTTCCAGTTCATACATGCGACGGCTTTCGTCTTGCATAACATGAACAATAGCTTCACCTAGGTCAACAACAATCCAGTCAGAAACGCCTTGACCTTCGACACCCAGTGGTTGTAATCCATTTTTGCGGCATTCATCAATCAGTTTATCGGCAACTGAAGCTAAGTGACGGCTAGAGGTTCCCGTGCAGATGATCATGCAGTCAGTAACACTAGATTTTCCTCGAACATCGATAGTTACCATATCTTCAGCTTTTGAATCTTCGAGTCTAGCAATGATAAATTGTTGGAGTTCAGTTCCTTGCAAAAGGTTCACCCTCAAAATAAATTAATCTATTAAATGGTTAAAACACGCTTTTAGCGATGATAGTAGTGACGATGTCTCTGGCTCGGTTTCTATTTTAGAATAGCGCCAATGGTGCTTGCTAGCCTGATACCTTATTCCATCGATAAAATTATTATCAATGAGTTTTGATGAGCAGGTAGTGTATTCTAGAATAATAGAAGCTTTTAGTACTGATATCGCGCTGAATATAGAATATAGCGCTGATATTTCAGCCCGGGCATTTTAACAACGACATTTCGGTAATGGCACCGAGTTAATAAACTCAGATAACCGTTAAAGACCGCCAATACAGTAAGCGCATGTCTTAAAGCATATGTCTTAAAAACCTCAGCCGAAAGAATAACAGCTGAATTTAGCCTGTCAATTTACAACCGAGAATTTCCTATAATAACACCTTTTTAACCCTAACTCAGTGTTTTTTACGCTAACCTAGTAGGTATTCAGGCCAGATCAATACATGTACAGTTATTAGCGTCATTACCGGCATAGTTGCTTGTATAGCATGCGTATAATAATGCATCAATATATTTTGCCTTTAGCTATTTATACTAAAATAAATTAGCTGGCTTCACTATCAGTTGATGCAAGTATATGTAAAAAATTGTCAGTTGATCCTTGGCGTATCTTATCTGCTGATAAGATGCAGTCGTCATTTTAATAGTTATTTTAATTCGCTGATAAAATAGCAAATAATCGGCTAAGGAATAAACGTAATTTACTATGAAAACAAAACCTAATGTTCGAGTTTATTTATCCGCTGAAGATTGGAATGAATATTTCGGCGCGAGGCAAGATAATAAACTTATTCAATGTCTTTCTTCTGAGCTTAATTTACAGCAGGTTGGTGATCAGTTTGAAGAAGAAATTAAAATAGCGGGAGCTATTTTTGCTGAGAAAATAGCACCTGAGTGTAGCGGATTGCCGACATTGAGCATGACAGACATGACCGATCCGGTAGCATTAGACCATTTTATGCAGCGCGTATTTATGCTGAATGAATTGCAGCAATATAAGGATAATCTGTCAGTGAAATCCTTGATTGAATTTCATAGCAAATATAAATATTTATTCATGTCATATTCGCAAGCCGGTTATAAAAGATCGGGCAAGATGATCGCTGATGCATATAAAATGCCTAATTTGGCAGCTTTTTTTGTAGAATATTGTGATTATTTATTGGCGATAACCTCGAATCCACCAAAACGAGGCGATCAATCGAACACGTTGTCTCATTTGCAAGGCTATTTTAAAAAGAATATTAGCGCCGATGAAAAAGCTCAACTGACACAATTAATCGACGACTACCGTCATCAGCGAGCTAACTTATCTCAGCCTATCGAGTTTATGCTGGAGTTATTACAGCGACATCCAGATGATTATTTGAGCCAACAACGTTACTTTTTACCTTATCCCTCCGCTAATCAATGGAGAAAATTACTCTAATTTTTCAGCCCTGAATTTGTTTGATCACCTGTCTTTTCTGAAAAACTAGTCTTGATACAGTGAATGTTGGCGAATATAGCGTAATACGGCGGGCGGTAATAAATCAGCGCATGAATCGCCCGCATGTAAGCGGTTTCTAATCTCGGTGGCTGAAATATTAATTAATGGCGTCTCTGCGAGAAAGATTAATCCGTGTGGTTGTACCGATAATTGTGCAGGATCGCGAGTTTGATGAGTCTCTAGCCACTGTTGCATTTCAGGCTGTGCGAAGCGAGTCGCATAACCGGGGCGCGCGCAGACTAAAAGATGGCAATTTTGCAGTAACTCCTCCCATTGATACCAAGTATTAATCGATAACAAAGAATCTTGGCCTATGATAAAGGCGAGCGGCTGCTGGTGGCCTAGTTGATGGCGCAGTTCGCGGAGCGTATCGAGAGTATAAGAGGGCGTTTCTCGGGCTAATTCACGCGTATCCAAACTAAATAACGGATTGTTTTGTATGGCTAATTCTACCATCGCAACCCGCTGCTGGGCGCTAGCTTCGGGTTGTGGTCGATGGGGTGGAACATGGTTAGGCAGTAAAATAACCTGCGCTAAGCCGGTAGTTTTTGCCAATATTTCGACAGGGCGTAAATGACCATAGTGAATAGGATCGAACGTTCCGCCAAATAGAGCTTGTAATCCTAATGGGGCTGGCACTGGGTTAGTTAATCCCATCAATCAAGCTCTCCGGTAAGGTTTTACCACACAGTAGCATCGATAAGGTTTCTAAATCAGGCCATACCGGTTGGCTATAATCTTGTTTAGCTTTTAGTTCGGCTTGCGCGAGTAGCTGAATGGCCGATTGCAATTGCGCTAGGCTTAATCGTTGCAGAGCACTGGAGAGTAATGCGCGTTTATTTTGCCAGACTTTATGCTGATCAAATAAGTTTTTTAATGGGGTATGTGTTGACTGTTTTTTGAGCGTGAGCAATAACATTAAATCACGTTGAATTGAACGCAGTAAAATAACAGCTTCCATATCTTCTTGATGTAATTGATTTAATATATGCCATGCCCGTTGAGGCTTGCCCGCCAGTAGCGCGTCAATCCAATGATACGGGGTAAAATGCGCCGCATCATCGACCGCCGTTTCAACGCGCAGCAGGGTCAATTTACCATCAGGATACAGCAGTGATAAGCGCTCAAGCGCTTGCGATAAAGCCAATAAATTGCCTTCATAGCAGTAACATAGCAGTTGATTGGCTTGCTCTTCTAAACTGAGTCCCAAATGTTTAGCTCGCTGAGCCACCCATTGTGGTAGGCGCTGATACTCAGGGGTTAAGCAACTGATATATAACCCATTGCTACTGATATCTTTAAACCAACGACTGTTTTCTTGAGCTTTGGTGAGTTTGTGTCCACGCAAAATTAACAGCAGATCAGGATGTAGCAGTGTCGATAATTGGGTTAGCTTTTCAGCCATGGCTGCATTGGGTCCATTTTCAGGCAACATCAAGGTTAATATCTGACGGCTTGCAAATAGGCTCATGGATTGACAGAGAGAAAAAATTTCATCCCAATCAGTTTGGGCATCTAATGAAAAGCTAAAATGTTCAGTAAACCCTTGATGCAGGGCGACCTGACGAATTTTATCTTGGCATTCCTGTAACAGCAGAGGCTCGTTGCCCCACAGCAGGTAACTACCTCTCAATGCATCTTGCAATTGAGAGGACAGTTGTTCTGGATAGATACGAGTCATTGCTGAGTTACAGTATCGGTCGATTGAACCGTATTATGCGCTTCAGCTTTTTGTTGCTCTGCGCTATGGATAGTTAATAATTTACGAACCAAAACACGTGCTGCTTGTTCACGCATTTCTTGTTTAACTAAGTCATTTTCAGCATCTTTCGCTAGTGCTTCTAATGGGTTATCGAAGAATGCGCGTTCAACTCGGCTTTGCAATGGATATACTGCACCATCAGGCATAATTACTTGAGCATTCAGATAGAAATTCAGCTGTTTTTCTGCTGCTTTACCATCTTGATAGATTGATACTGTTTCTGTATTTTCAGATGATCCGGTAATTTTCAGTACCGGAATATCTGCGCGTCCATGTTCTACAATTTTAACATTGCTAAGACGCAGCTGCTCGCGCACAGCGCGAGCTAGCGGACCATAAGGGTCCGACGTACTAAGCTGAAGGGTTCTCAGTTCTTCAGGAACCTGAGTGGTTCCTTGTAAACGAAAGCCACAACCGGCGGTGACTAGCACCGCCATACTTAATAATAGAGTGATCAGATATCGCACCTGGCCTCCTTTATTAGCCAACAACCAGGTTCAATAATTTACCTGGTACATAAATCACTTTGCGAATAGTGACACCCTCAAGATATTTAGTCACGCTGTACTCTTGTGATGCCATTTCTTGAACAAACTCTTGCGTGGCATCTGCTGGAACAGTAATTCGACCACGTACTTTTCCGTTAACCTGTACGACAACCAGTTTAGTGTCGTCGACCATGGCTTTTTCATCAGCAACTGGCCATGCGGAGAAATCGATGTCTTCATTATGACCCAACGCTTTCCACATTTCGAAACAGGCGTGAGGAATAATTGGTGACAACATGCGGACGATTGCATCTAATGACTCTTGCATTAACGCACGGTCTTGTTCAGTTTCCTGCGGCGCACGGGTCAGTTTATTCATGAACTCCATTATCGCGGCAATAGCGGTGTTAAAGGCATAACGACGACCAATATCATCGGTTACTTTGGCGATCGTTTTATGCAGATCACGACGTAGATCTTTTTGTTCAGCGGTCAATGTTGTGATATCTAATGCCGCAGCGGTTCCTTTTTGGGAATGCTCATGGACCAGACGCCAAACACGACGGACGAAGCGGTTAGCCCCTTCAACGCTAGATTCTTGCCATTCTAAAGTTAATTCTGGTGGCGCAGCAAACATCATGAATAAACGAACGGTATCAGCACCGTATTTTTCGACCATCAATTGTGGGTCGATACCGTTATTTTTTGATTTAGACATTTTGCTCATGCCAGTATAGACAAGCTCACGTCCTTCACTATCCACCGCTTTAGTGATGCGGCCTTTCTCGTCACGTTCAACAATAGCATCGACTGGCGAGATCCATACACGCTGACCATTTTCACCAATATAATAAAACGCATCGGCGAGTACCATACCTTGGCACAGCAGACGTTTGGCTGGTTCATCAGAGTTCACTAAACCCGCATCGCGCATTAATTTATGGAAGAAACGGAAATACATTAAATGCATGATAGCGTGTTCGATACCGCCAATATATTGATCAACAGGCAGCCAATAGTTTGCCGCTGCGGGATCAAGCATGCCATCATCAAATTGAGGGCAAGTATAACGTGCGTAATACCATGATGATTCCATAAAGGTATCAAAGGTATCGGTTTCACGCAGTGCTGGCAGGCCATTAACGGTAGTTTTTGCCCACTCAGGATCTGCTTTTATTGGGCTAGTAATGCCGTCCATGGTGACATCTTCTGGTAGGATCACCGGCAGTTGGTCTTCAGGAACCGGAACCACAGTGCCATCTTCCAACGTTGCCATTGGAATTGGTGCGCCCCAATAACGTTGACGAGAAACCCCCCAGTCGCGCAGACGATAGTTAACTTTACGCTGACCTACCCCCATCTCAACCAGTTTATCTGCAATCGCATTGAAGCCGGCTTCGTTTGATAAGCCGTCAAACTCACCAGAGTTAATCAGGCTGTTTTTATCCGTCATTGCAGATTCGCTGATATCAGGTTGATTTCCTTCGGTATCAGCAATTACTGCTTTAATAGGTAATGAATATTTATGCGCAAATTCCCAATCACGTTGGTCATGTGCAGGAACAGCCATAACTGCTCCGGTGCCGTATTCCATCAGCACAAAGTTAGCTACCCAAATAGGTAGTTTTTCTTGAGTTAAAGGATGGACAGCATAAAAGCCGGTGGCTAAACCTTTTTTCTCCATGGTCGCCATGTCAGCTTCGGCCATTTTAGTCGCACGACATTCTTCAACAAAAGCAGCTAGTTGAGGATTATTCGCTGCTGCTTCTTGAGCTAACGGATGCCCAGCAGCTACGGCAACATAAGTCGCTCCCATAAAGGTATCAGGGCGAGTGGTATAAACCGTTAACTTGTCATCGCGGTCAGCTACATTGAAGGTGATTTCTACCCCTTCAGAACGACCGATCCAGTTACGCTGCATGGTTTTAACCTGTTCAGGCCATTCATCTAGCTTATCTAAATCATTCAGCAGTTCTTCCGCATAATCGGTAATTTTAATAAACCATTGTGGAATTTCTTTGCGTTCTACCGGAGTATCGCAGCGCCAGCAGCAGCCATCAACTACTTGTTCGTTAGCTAATACGGTCAGATCATGTGGGCACCAGTTAACCGCTGAGGTTTTTTTATACACTAATCCTTTTTCATACAGCTTAGTGAAAAACCATTGTTCCCAACGATAATATTCTGGTGTACAGGTGGCAATTTCGCGATCCCAATCGTAACCAAAGCCTAACATTTTGAGTTGGCCTTTCATGTAATCGATATTTGCATAGGTCCAAGGCGCGGGTGCAGTGTTGTTTTTAACTGCGGCACCTTCTGCTGGCAGACCAAAAGCATCCCATCCAATTGGTTGTAGCACGTTTTTGCCGAGCATACGCTGATAACGAGAAATAACATCACCAATGGTGTAATTACGAACGTGGCCCATATGCAGTCGACCAGAAGGGTAAGGTAGCATTGACAGGCAATAGTATTTTTCTTTGCTGTTGTCTTCTGTCACTTTGAATGTTCTTTTTTCTTCCCAGTGACGCTGTACTTGAGATTCTATGTCTTCTGGACGATATTGTTCTTGCATGGCACCGATAATCCTGTGGTGAGTAAAGCTACTCAGTAGCGTGAATGTCTTAATTAGTTTAGATCCGCATAGCATAGCGGATTACACCGTAAAACAACAATAGCTGTTACCTGTTGAATAAAACAGAAAACCGTTTTTATTGCATCTTGATGAGTATATCCGATGATTTTACTCTCTTGAATCTAACAACTTAACTAAAAATGAAGGTGATTGGTATTGTTTGACGTGAAAAAATAGTAATAGCGATAAAAACAAATTCCCAAAGAGCACCGCTCCTTGGGATTATAATGATAATAAATAGCGGGGTGAGTATCTGATTAGTGCAGAATTTTAGCTAAGAAATCTTTAGCTCGCTCGGATTTAGGATTGGCGAAGAAATCTTCTTTTTTACTGTCTTCGACAATTTTACCTTCATCCATGAAAATCACTCGATTCGCTACTTTTTTCGCAAATCCCATTTCATGAGTGACAACCATCATGGTCATCCCTTCATTGGCTAGCTCGACCATAACATCCAGAACTTCGTTAATCATTTCAGGATCAAGGGCCGAGGTCGGCTCATCAAACAGCATGGCGATAGGATCCATACATAAGGCGCGAGCAATGGCGACCCGCTGCTGTTGACCACCAGAGAGCTGTGATGGAAATTTATTGGCATGGGTCGAAAGGCCGACACGCTCTAATAATTTTAACCCTTTCGCCTCGGAATCCGCTTTACTGCGGCCTAACACCTTGATTTGTGCCAAGGTCAGGTTTTCAATAATAGATAAGTGAGGGAATAGCTCAAAGTGCTGGAAAACCATACCCACTCGGGAGCGCAATTTCGCTAAATCTGTTTTTTTGTCGTTTACATGAATTTCATCGACAAAAATATCGCCTTGCTGGATAGGTTCTAAGCCATTGACTGTTTTTATTAAGGTGGATTTGCCCGAACCAGAAGGCCCACAAACTACCACAACTTCGCCTTTTTTGACGTCTGTTGAGCAGTCAGTAAGCACCTGAAACTGACCATACCATTTGGATACATTTTTCAGGGTAATCATGAAACCGTCCTTTTCTTAAGATAGTTCACCAGCATAGACGCAGAAAAACTAATAATAAAGTAAACAAAACCTGCAAATAATACCATTTCTACTTGGGTTCCATCGCGATCGCCGATATTGGTCGCCATACGGAAGAAATCAGTCAAACTTAATACATAGACTAACGATGAATCTTGAAAGAGCACAATCCCTTGAGTTAATAGTAGGGGAACCATCGCGCGAAATGCCTGAGGTAATATAACTAATCTCATCGACTGCATGCGTGTCATCCCTAACGCTAAAGCCGCTGAAGACTGTCCGCGAGCAATACTCATAATGCCTGCCCGTATAATTTCTGAATAGTAAGCTGCTTCAAAAAGTGAAAAGGCTATCATCGCAGAGATTAAACGAATATCACTTTTTGGGGATATTCCTAGAACATTTTGTAATAAGTTAGGCACTATTAAATAAAACCATAGCAGCACCATCACTAAAGGCACGGAGCGAAAAATATTTACATATAATGCGGCAAACCAGCTGACTAGCTTAAAGCGTGAAAGACGCATCATAGCAAGTATTGTACCCCACACAATTCCGACGGCGATTGCTGTGAGGGTAATTTTTGCGGTAATAATCAAGCCGTCAACCAGAAATGGCCAGCTAGGAACGATTGAGCTCCAGTTAAATTCATAAAACATATCAGCGCCCTCCGGTGGAGCCAGGTAACCGTACTTTGCGTTCAACTAAATGCATTAACAGCATAATGACTAGATTAATGCCGACATAGCCTAAGGTGATAGCGGTAAATGATTCCCAAGCATGAGAAGAGTAATCGAGTAATTTGTTAGCTTGTGCTGCCATATCGACTAATCCAATGGTGGATGCAATCGCAGAGTTTTTGACCAAATTGAGCATTTCAGAGGTCATTGGCGGCAAAATAACCCGGTAGGCATTAGGCAGTAATACATAGCGATATGTTTGCGGTAATGTTAGACCTATGGCGAGGCCAGCACTTTTTTGTCCTCGTGGTAGTGATTGAATCGCGGCACGAACTTGCTCTGTCATGCGGGCTGCGGTAAATAAGCCTAGGCATAATGTTGATGAAACAAAGAATTGAATATTAGGATTGAGTTCGCCTTTAAACCAGTCCCCGATAGATTCAGGAAGCAGTTCTGGAACCACTAAATACCAAGCGAAAAATTGTACAATTAGCGGAACGTTACGAAATAACTCGACATATATCGTGCCAATCATTGCTACAGATTTATTGGGTACAGTACGTAAAATCCCGAAAAATGAGCCCACCAGAAAAGCAATAATCCATGCGCAAATCGACAGTGTGACAGTGACTTCAAAACCGGAGATTAACCAGCCTAAATAGGTAGTATTACCAAATGGAGCATCCTGTAAGAATATCCCCCAGTTCCAATCAATAGACATATGCAACTCCCTGTGGGTTATAAATTTAGCCCCAATAACCGGCAAAAATATGCGAGGCGGGGAACGACCGCCTCGCGATAAGTACTGCCAGTACTACCCCATATTTATTTTTAGTCAGTCTAATTTTTTAATTAGTTCAGCGCTTTATCATTTGGATGTTTAAACAGAGCTTTCATTTCATCTGACATGGCAAAATGTAAGTTAAGGTTTTTCGGTGGTGTGGGTTGTTCAAACCAACGGTTATATGATTTGTCGGCTACGCCAGAAGTTTGGGCGCTGGCAATGGTGTCATCAACCAGTGTTTTAAATTGCGGGTCATCTTTGCGCAGCATGCAACCGTAAGCTTCTTCGGATTGCGGTTTACCAACGATTTCCCAAATATCTGGTTTTTTAGCTTTGGCGCGTTCACCTGCAAGCAACGCATCATCCATCATAAAAGCGACTGCACGCCCAGATTCTAAAGTACGGAAAGCATCGCCATGATCTTTGGTACTGATGATGCGCATGCCCATTTTTTTCTCATCATTGAGTTTATTTAGCATAACTTCGGAGGTGGTTCCTGAAGTAACAACCACGTTTTTACCGGCTAAATCAGCAAAATCTTTTACACCAGAACTATTTTTGGTTAATAATCTGGTACCTACCACAAAGATAGTATTAGAAAAGGCGGCTTGTTTTTGTCTTTCTACATTATTAGTAGTGGAACCACATTCAAAATCATAAGTTCCATTTTGCAGTAACGGAATGCGATTTTGTGAAGTGATTGGTATTAATTTAACGTCTAAGTTCGGCATATCGAGCTTTTTCTTGACTGCGGCAACAATTTGATCTGAATAATCTTGTGAGTAGCCGACGACCTTTTGGCTATTATCATAATAAGAAAAGGGAACTGAAGATTCACGGTGCCCAACTACGATGACTCCATTATCTTTGATTTTTTTCAATGTACCGGTTAATTCTTCTGCCTGAGCTGCGCACGTTGCGCCCAGTATCATCATTGATAAAATCAGTTTATTCATACGCATATACAGCTCCTTGATAACATCATTTAGACTTGTGGTCTGTTGTGTTTGCTAATGTCTCGCCTTGGCGATCACCGGCTGTTCATTTGATATGTGTTTAGTTAATGTTAAAATCTAATTAAATTTGTTATTAATTGATAACATTTTGTTTTCAATTCGCGAGCTGCTTCGCATATTGCTTGGATTTTCATCATTTATTGCACTGTTGCTGTATTATTACTGCACTATTACTGCACTATTTTGGTTCGTGATTCACTGTTGTGGTGAATGTGAAATAATTAATTGCAATGAAATGGCAATAATAGAGCATTAAAACAGCAATCAAGACGATTATTACTTCCATAGTAAGATTACGTTGCAAGTTCAATGCCAAATTGAATCGGAACAATATTTAGTCGGAACAATATTTAATCTGAATAATAGAAATAGTGACACAATCGATGAATAAGCAGTTGTTTTAAGATGATGAATAGGCGGTTGTTTTAAAGTGATATCGTGGGCTGAGTTGATTTTAAATCGACAAAATTTCATTAGGCTGAGTTATTCAGTTATTCCTTCATTATTGTCTAGATTTACTGTGTGAGAGTGCGATTTGGCTTTGTAAAGTTAAATGATGTTGCTTGTTTCAATAGATTGGCTGTGTAAGATTAGCCACTAATATTGCGGCTAAATTGTGCTAAGTTACGATACTAGATGCGCTAAGTGATGATTTAATGTGCGCGAAGCTACGATTTGATATGTGCCAAGTTACGGATAAAACTCCCTATAATTAATAGGTTTGCTTAGGATTAGGTTAACAGATAATGAATAGCAGCATGGCGTTAGCGAAAGGAAAAGTATTAGCTATTTTGCTTTGTCTGATGGTGCTATTTTGCCTCAATCAGCGAGCACTAGGTGAACGATTGTCCCATCATCACTTATCATCGCCAGTCGTCTCAGGCAGTCTTTTCTTGCCCGCAGAATCAATTCAATCACACGCATCTGGCTATAATGACAACGGTAAAATTTCTATTTGTGAACTCAGCGCTAAGTCGTTATTGCCTTTATTTCCCCTCGCTTTAGAACCTTTATTTATCTGGTACTTTACTTTGGCGGCATTAACTTTACTCTGTTATCGTTTTCCGCGTCGCGCCAAACAACGCAGTGATAAATATCCACCTCCCCGTGTTCGGCTACATCTCCAATTTTGTAACCTTCGAGATTAGAAACCCATTAAATTCAATTAATTAATGGATTTTAACTTTGGAGGAAACTATGCGTTTTATTATTAATTCGTTTTTAACTGTTATCATATTTTTTTCGATTAACCTGCACGCGGCAGACAGTGGTTGGTTAACAGAAAAAAATAATTCTCATGCCGCTGTTCGCTTATTATCATCTGCGCCTATTAATGGGCATATTGAATTATTGCTGGATATTAAATTAGCTCAGGGATGGAAAACCTATTGGCGCTCGCCGGGTGAAGGTGGGATCGCGCCTGAAATTAAATGGCAATCACCGGTTGAAGCCAGTCAATGGTTTTGGCCGACCCCTCATCGTTTTGATGTGGCCGGTATTTCTACCCAAGGCTATTCTGGCGATGTCAGTCTGCCTATCGAACTCAAGGTTTCAGAATCACTGAAATCATTAGCGGGCGTATTAACCTTATCAACGTGCAGTAATGTTTGTGTATTGACTGATTATCCTTTTGAGTTAGATCTTACCCAATCGGCACCGGGCGATTTTGCATGGTTATTTAATCAAGCTAAAGGCACAGTTCCGGCTGAAAAAGGATTAGTTGAGCAGGCAACAGTAGGATTTACTGGTAATCAATTGGTCATTAACTTAAATAAAACCAATGAGTTGTCGTGGCAACAGCCCGAGCTATTTATTGATTATCCCGAGGGTACCGCACTGAGTGTGCCGAAAATAAATAGTTCAGCACAGACATTAACCGCGATTATTGATGTTACTGATGATTGGGGGGATAGCGCACCAGATCTTAGCGGAGAAACGCTCTCTTTTGTGGTTGTTGATCATGGGGTTTCTCAGCAGATTAAACAGCAAATTACACCGCATGGCGGTAATGTCACCCAGATAAATACTTCGACGTCTTCGTTAGCTGCTATTCCTTTGTGGCAAATGGTCGCCTTTGCGCTATTAGGCGGCTTAATATTGAATCTAATGCCATGCGTATTGCCGGTATTAGCGATGAAATTGGGATCAATTCTGTATGTGCCGCAAGGCCAACAGCAGACAATTCGGCGCCAGTTTTTACTTTCGTCCTCAGGAATTTTAGCCTCGTTCTGGCTGTTAGCGCTGTTTATGACGTTACTCCGGGCTGGGCAGCAGGTGATTGGCTGGGGAATACAGTTCCAAAATCCTTGGTTTATCGGCTTTATGGTGCTAGTAACTGCGCTATTTAGTGCCAATTTATTGGGATTATTTGAAATAAACTTAGGCAGTAAAACCAATACTCGTCTAGCGACGTTGGGCGGGCAAGGTAATGCCGGTCATTTTTGGCAGGGCGTTTTTGCCACATTATTAGCGACCCCATGCTCCGCGCCTTTTTTGGGTACTGCGGTCGCATTTGCATTAGCTGCACCTATCGCTGAATTATGGCTAATATTTACTGCCTTAGGGATAGGAATGAGCTTGCCATGGTTATTAATTGCCGCCTTCCCTGCGGTGGCTCGGCTTCTTCCTAAACCCGGTCGCTGGATGAATATCTTGCGTGCAGTACTGGGGGCGATGATGTTGATTTCGTGCTTATGGCTAATTAGCTTAATGAGCGCGCATATCGGATATATCTACTCGTTAATTATTGCCATTATACTATTGTTAGTTTTATTAATTTTTATTGCGAAGCATTATGGTTATCGAGTAGCGGCAATGACTTTTCTTTTATTTAGTCTACTGGCAGCGGGCTTTGCATGGTCAACTTATAGCGATAATTCGGCGACCAATCGCTCGTTGGTTCGAGATAGCATTAACTGGCAGCCATTGACACAAGCTGCTATCGATCAGGCATTATCTGAGAACAAACGGGTTTTTGTTGATGTCACCGCCGACTGGTGCGTTACCTGTAAGGCGAATAAATATAATGTATTGCTGCGAGACGACGTTCAACAAGCATTAAGTGCGCCAGATGTGGTAGCGTTACGAGGCGATTGGACTAAACCGTCAGCTGAAATTAATCAATTTTTACAACAACGTGGACAGGTTGCTGTGCCGTTTAACCAAATTTATGGTACTGCAATTAAAGAAGGCAAAATATTATCTACATTGCTTGATCGAGAAGAGCTTTTATCCGTTTTAAATCAGGCATCGACCTTAAATCAGGTATCGACGGCCAATCAGGCGCAAGGAGCCGAAAAATGAAAAAAACACTGCTAGCAATATTACTTTCATCATTCACCCTAAGTTTAGGCGCAGTCAGTATGGGCGTACAAGCCGCCCCATTATCGGCAGATCAGGAAGCACAAGTGCGTGAATTAGTGCGTGATACGTTGATTAAAAATCCAGAAATTCTGGAAGAGGCTATCCAAGCATTGCAGGCTAAACAATTTGAGAAACAACAGGCTCAAGTGCAAGATACGATCAAAGCAGAACATAATGCACTATTTAACGATCCCGCCAGCCCTCGTATTGGCGCCAAAGATGCCAAATTAGTCTTAGTGAGCTTTACCGATTATAACTGCCCGTATTGCAAACGCTTTGATCCACAATTGGAAGAGATTGTTAAAAAATATCCAGAAGTAGCCGTGGTGATAAAACCGTTACCGTTCAAAGGGCAGACGTCATTAGAGTCATCTCAATTAGTTTTAACTCTGTGGGAGCAAAACCCTGAGGCGTTTCAAAAATTACATCAAAAATTGATGCAAAAACAAGGCATACTGACCGAAGATAATATTAAACAAGCATTAAAAGCGACGGGTAATGAGACGTTGGTGGCGAATGATAAAAGTAAATTGACCGTCAAAAATAATTTACAATTAGCCGAGAAATTAGGCGTTCAGGGGACACCTGCAACGTTAGTAGGGGAAGAAATGATCCCCGGTGCTATCGATCAACAGCAGTTGGAGCAGATTGTTAAGCAGCAATTGGCAAAAGTTAAATAATTAATCTCATGACCCGACTAAGAAAATGGTTGAAAGAGATTATTGTGCTGGTGGTGATAATTTTTATCGCCACTACTGCTATGGACTGGTGGCGCAAACCGGCTCATCTTGCTCCGCAGCTATTAGCCCCGATGACGTTAGCTAATGGCGAATCTGTTTCATTGGCACAGTTAAGCCGAGATAAACCGATTTTAGTCTACTTTTGGGCGACATGGTGCGGGGTGTGTAAAATGACCTCACCTATGGTGGCTGAGCTAGCCGCGGCGGGCGTGCCGGTAATTTCTGTGGCGATCCGCTCTGGCGATAGTCAGCGATTATTGCAGGGGATGCACAAAAAAGGGCTTAATTTTCCTGTGATCAATGATATAGATGGCCAAATATCAGCCTTAGCTGCCGTGAGTGCTACGCCGAGTTTTATGATTATTGATCACGGTGAAATGGTCAGTTTTACTTCTGGCTGGACCAGTTATTGGGGACTAAAAGCGCGCTTATTGCTGGCCGCCCTATGATTTAAGCCATCGATAGCTAACTATTTTAGACATAATATTGAAAAGCCTGCCATGGAGAATATCTATTCCATGGCAGGCTTTTTTGATCTGCACGAAAATTTAGCGGCGGTATTTTCGCCCAGCAATCAAGGCGATGGCACCGAATAAGGCGACCACAATCCATAATGGCCAGTGACTCCAACGGGCATAAGGAGTTAAACCCTGGGTTGGCGTGACTTGTGCTGAGAGTGCGGCGGCTTCAAATTGTGGTAATTGTGCTTGGATAGACCCATCTGGGCGAATGAACGCAGTGATCCCATTATTAGTAGCGCGCAATAATGGACGGCCTAGCTCAAGTGCTCGCATTCTTGCCATCTGGAAATGCTGCCATGGCCCAATTGAGCGCCCAAACCATGCATCATTGGAAATAGTCAGTAAATAATCGGTATCAGGTTTAAAGTTATCTCTAACTTGTTGACCCAAAATAATTTCGTAGCAAATTGCCGCAGTAAGCCGCATGTTACCCGCTATCAGCTGTGCTTGCTGATAATCACCTCGGCTAAAACCGGACATGGGCAGATTAAAGAATGGAGCAATAGGGCGTAGCAGATCCTCAAGCGGTACAAACTCGCCAAAAGGCACTAAATGATGTTTGTTATAGCGGTCTTGAGAGAGATAGCGATAAGGTGTTTTTTCGCCTAACACTATAATACTGTTATAAAATTTATAGCCACCTTCTGCCCGTTGTTGTACATCAACAATTCCGGTAACTAAACGCGTATTTTCAGTTCGCAGCAAGGTGTCAAGAGACTGTAGCCAGGCTTGGCTATCAGCTTCAGAAGTAGGAACCGCAGATTCAGGCCAAATAATGGTCGATGCTTTACCGATATAGGGCAGAGAGAGCTGAATATAAATCTGTTTAGTTTTATCGAGAAATTCAGGATCCCATTTTAATGATTGGGGAATATTGCCTTGGATAAGCACGATTTCACGGGTTTTCTCATTAATAGGCGTATACCACTGAAGTTGTTTAACGCTTAGCGGTAGCAATAATAATAGGGCGGCAATCCCTAGCGCGATAAACCGACGCTGAGCGAGGGAAAACACAATTAACCCACTAATAACCATTAACAGCAGGGTTATCATTTCTACGCCAACAATTGGCGCCAGTCCTTTTAATGGACCATCAATTTGACTATAGCCGAATTGCAACCACGGAAAGCCAGTTAATACCCAACCGCGTAGCCATTCAGTGAGTTGCCAGATTACGGGCGCAGCGAAAACTAATCGATAAACGGTTGTTTTAGGAAAGAATTTATTCAGTAATGCCCCAAACAACGCCGGATAAAGAGCTAAATAAGCAGCAAGTAAGATAACCAGCAGTACGTTAACCGCGGTGGGCATACCGCCAAAATCAGCAATGCTGACATAAACCCAATTAACACCGCTACCAAATAAGCCGAATCCCCAGCAAAACGCAATATTGAACGCTTGTTTAGTGGTGCGTTGTAAGGTTAAGCACAGCAGGGCAGATAACGAAACAATTGCCGCCGGCCAGAAGTCAAAAGGAGAAAAAGCCAGCGTTCCACTGGCTCCGAAAATTAACGCCAACAGCAATCGTGGCCATTGGCGTGAGTATAATGAAGCAGCTGCCATTATTTTTGTTCTTCATCCAAATCAGGAATAGATGCTTCGTCGGGGATTTTTACGTGCAGCTGAATAATCCGACGACTGTCGGCCATAGCAACTTTGAACACATAATCATCGATGGTGATGGTCTCACCACGAGAAGGTAAGTGACCAAAGGCTTGCATCACCAAACCGCCTACAGTATCCACTTCTTCTTCGCTATAATGGGTATTGAAGGCTTCATTGAAATCTTCAATTTGCATTAATGCACGAACAGAAAAAGTGTGGCGAGTCAGTTGGCGGATATCAACATCATCTTCATCATCGTATTCATCTTCAATTTCACCGACAATCAACTCAAGAATATCTTCGATAGTCACCAAGCCGGAGACGCCACCAAATTCATCAATCACAATCGCCATATGGTAGCGCTGAGATCTGAATTCTTTCAGTAAACGGTCAACACGTTTACTTTCGGGCACCACAACCGCAGGACGCAATACTTTATCGATGCTGAATTGTTCGGAGTCGGAGCGCATGAATGGCAGTAAATCTTTTGCCATCAGCAATCCCTCAATATGATCTTTATCTTCGCTGATCACCGGAAAACGAGAATGTGCAGAGTCAATAATGACATCGAGGCATTCATCGAGTGGTTGATTCCGTTTTAGTGTCACAATTTGTGACCGAGGGATCATGATATCGCGAACTCGCTGATCGGCAATATCCATCACACCTTCGAGCATTTCTCGGGTATCAGGATCGATGAGTGAGTTTTGTTCTGAATCACGAATGAGTTCTACCAAGTCATCACGATTTTTTGGTTCACCGTGAAATAATTGGTTTAACAGTGCAAAGAACCCTTT
The DNA here is from genome assembly GCF_022592395.1 of Moellerella wisconsensis. Lineage (NCBI taxonomy): Bacteria > Pseudomonadati > Pseudomonadota > Gammaproteobacteria > Enterobacterales > Morganellaceae > Moellerella > Moellerella wisconsensis. The sequence goes on from NZ_CP093242.1 coordinate 876,763, forward strand.
CTTAGGACCAGGGGTGTCATTACTAGAAGAATGATCGTCGCTCATGGCGTTTTATTTTTAGTTTCCTATATAGAAGTAATAATGGATTGTTATAGTGCTAATATTTAGCATAAAAATCAAAGAATGATTAATCTTTTTCAATCAAATAGGGATCTGAGTAACCTAATTGAGCTAAAATTTCTGTTTCCAGTGATTCCATTTCTTCGGCTTCTTCATCTTCAATATGGTCATAGCCTAGCAGATGCAGACAGCCATGAATTACCATATGAGCCCAATGTTCTTCGGCAGTTTTTTGCTGTTCTTTTGCTTCCAACTCAACAACTTGACGACAGATAATCAAATCACCTAATAGCGGTAATTCTATTTCTGGCGGTGCTTCGAAAGGGAATGATAGTACATTAGTCGATTTATCTTTTCCACGATAAGCTAAATTTAACTGATGGCTTTCTGCATCATCAACGATACGAATAGTCACTTCGCTTTCTGGCTGAAATTGTGGCAATACTGCATCTAGCCAGCGTTGAAATAGCGCTTCATCAGGAAGGCCAGTGAGATCTTCACTGGCAATTTGTAAATCAAGGATAACTGAACTCATGAATTGTCTTCTTGTTTTTCAATCAGTTTTTGCTGTTCTTTTTCGAGACGCAGCACATGACGACGTTTTTGGTCTTGTTCTTCCCATGCTTCATAGGCCATAACAATTTTGGCCACGATAGGGTGTCGTACCACATCTTCACTGTGGAAGAAATTAAAGCTTAGCTGATCGACGTCAGACAACACTTCAATAGCATGTCTTAATCCCGATTTATTACCGCGAGGTAAATCTATTTGAGTAATATCCCCAGTGATCACCGCTTTGGAATTAAACCCAATTCGGGTTAAGAACATTTTCATTTGTTCAATGGTGGTATTTTGGCTCTCATCCAAGATAATAAATGCATCGTTTAATGTACGTCCGCGCATATAAGCCAGAGGAGCGACTTCGATAACGTTACGTTCAATCAGTTTTTCAACTTTCTCAAAGCCTAACATTTCAAATAATGCGTCGTAAAGTGGACGTAAATAAGGGTCAACTTTTTGACTTAAATCACCGGGCAAAAAGCCCAGTTTCTCACCCGCTTCAACTGCCGGACGAGTTAATAAAATTCGACGAATTTCTTGGCGTTCTAAAGCATCTACTGCTGCCGCTACCGCCAAATAAGTTTTCCCGGTTCCCGCGGGACCAATCCCAAAGGTAATATCATGATCGAGAATATTAGCAATATATTGCGCTTGATTTGGTGTTCGCGGTTTAATCACACCGCGTTTAGTTTTGATATTAACCGCTTTACCAAAGTCAGGAATACTATCGGCTGATTGCTCTAAAACTTGGCTTTCAGTGATCGCTAAATGAATTTGTTCTGGTTCAATCTCGGGGATCACCCCTCGAATTGGCGCAGTATCCACATATAATTGACGCAAAATTGCGCTAGCTGCCTGGATATTTAATGCCTTGCCCGCCAGTTTAAAACGATTATCTCGGCGATTTATTTCTACGCCCAGACGACGCTCAAGCTGTTTGATATTGTCATCAAATGGCCCGCAGAGGCTCATTAAGCGCTGATTATCTGCGGGTTCAAGGAATATTTCTTGGGTCGCTATTTGCGAAGATTTTTTTTCAGTCACTGATTATCTCTATGTTTAAGGCTGATAACTGCCAACACCGATTTCATTTTCCTTACGGGTGCGAGCAATAACAGACTCTGGGGATTCATGTACGCGTAAATCCATTTGATCTTCGGTACGGATAACTTTACCGCGCAGTGAGTTAGCATAAACACCGACAATTTCTACATCGACAAATTTGCCTATCATATCTGGTGTGCCTTCAAAGTTAACCACGCGGTTACTTTCAGTTCGCCCAGCCAGTTCCATCACATTTTTACGCGCAGGGCGTTCAACTAAGATTCTTTGAACACTGCCTACCATGGCACGGCTAAAATTCATAGCTTGTTGGTTGATTCGCTGTTGCAGTAAAAATAGACGTTGTTTTTTCTCTTCTTCGCTCACATCATCAGGCAGATCGGCTGCCGGTGTTCCTGGGCGTGGGGAATAAACAAAGCTAAAACTGAGGTCGAAATTAACATCAGCAATTAACTGCATCGTTTTTTCAAAATCATCCTGAGTTTCGCCGGGGAAGCCGACAATAAAATCAGAACTTATCAGGATATCAGGTCGTGCTTTGCGCAATTTGCGAATAATGCTTTTATATTCTAATGCGGTATGCGCGCGTTTCATCAAGGTAAGAATTCGGTCTGAGCCACTTTGTACTGGTAAGTGTAGATAGCTGACTAATTCGGGCGTATCTTTATACACCTCAATAATATCGTCAGTAAATTCAATTGGATGGCTAGTAGTGAAGCGAACACGGTCGATACCATCAATCGCTGCAACTAAACGTAATAATTCGGCAAAAGTGCAAATATCACCATCGTAAGTGGCTCCACGATAGGCGTTAACATTTTGACCAAGCAGATTAACTTCACGTACTCCTTGGGCTGCTAGTTGCGCTATTTCAAATAAAATATCATCTGATGGGCGGCTAACTTCTTCGCCTCGGGTATAGGGAACCACACAGAATGTGCAGTATTTATTGCAGCCTTCCATAATTGAAACAAATGCGCTTGGGCCTTCTGCTCTCGGCTCCGGCAAACGGTCAAATTTTTCTATTTCAGGGAAACTAATATCGACAACAGGGCTACGAGTTCCTTTAACCTGATTAATCATTTCTGGCAGACGATGCAGTGTCTGTGGACCAAAGATAATATCAACACTCGGCGCGCGCTGCCGTATAAAATCGCCTTCTTGAGAGGCAACACAGCCACCGACGCCAATGATAATATCGGGTCTACTGTCCTTGAAATATTTCCAACGACCTAATTGATGGAATACTTTTTCTTGTGCTTTTTCACGGATAGAACAGGTATTTAACAGTAAAATATCCGCTTCTTCAGGCACTTCGGTCAATTGATAACCGTGAGTACTTTCGAGTAGATCTGCCATTTTAGATGAATCGTACTCATTCATCTGACAGCCCCAGGTTTTAATGTACAGTTTTTTTATTGTCGACATTTCTCTATCCGATGTTTTCAGAGTAGCTAGTGTAATGGACTCCGAAACGCATTGTAAACCCACCATACTTTTTTGTTATTTCTACAACCGTTAAATTAGCTAATTATTTGAAGCTATTAGCTGTTTCTTGGCTCAGGTATAAGAGCGCGCGACGGATTGTGACAAAATAACGTTTATTCCTACAGTCGTTATAATAATAATGGCTGTATTTATAAGTTTAGCATGTTGGGTAAAAATCCAAAGTCCGATCCGTTAGTGAATACAGTATTACATTTTGATTATGGACAGTATGCGATCATGCGATAAATGTAATAATCAATCGCTGCCTTGTTGTAAATTATCACTTGGAATCTGTATCCACAGAGCAGGCAGAATGCCTGTAATAAGTTTAATTGTTATTGTATTCATTTGCGATGGCAGTGACCAGCGTTACACGAAGAGATATTCCCTGTCAGCGGAGAAATTTTTCGGTAAACTACAGAAATCAAACAGTTAATAGCGGCTAATGTGATGAATAAGTTAATAAAAAATTATGATATTGTAGTTGTTGGTGCCGGTATGACGGGTGCAGCAGCAGCATTGGGGTTAGCACAAGAAGGTTTTAATGTGGCACTGCTCGAAAAAGCACCGCCAGCACCTTTTGATGCTAACTGCCCACCTGATGTACGGATCTCAGCGATTAGCTGTGCGTCTGTTGAATTACTAAAACAACTTGGCGCATGGGAAAATGTTCTTAACATGCGTTCAGCACCATATCGACAATTAGAAACATGGGAAGAACCTGGCTCAAATGTGATTTTTGATGCCAAGAGCCTAGGTCTGCCTGAATTAGGTTTTATGGTCGAAAACCGAGTGTTACAGCTTGCGTTGTGGCAAGAATGTGAAAAATATCCTAATTTACAGCTTATTTACCCTGCCACGTTGCTGCAAATGGAAAAACAAATCGACGGCTGGTTATTGACGCTGGAAGGGCATGAGGCCATCGAAACTAAATTAGTTATTGGGGCTGATGGTGCGCGTTCACAAGTGCGGCAATTTGCCGGGATAGGTAGCCGTGGTTGGCAGTATCGTCAATCTTGTATGTTGATTACAGTACAAACTGAGACGCCTCAGCAAGAGACTACTTGGCAGCAGTTTCATGCTTCCGGTCCTCGTGCTTTTTTACCGCTGTATGATAATTGGGCATCACTTGTTTGGTACGATAGCCCAGCGAAAATTCGCCAGTTACAGGCGATGTCGATGCCACAATTAAGCCAAGCTATTCAAGTGGCATTTCCTGAGCGTTTAGGCGCAGTGACCCCTCTCGCAACGGGGGCTTTTCCATTAAATAGACATCATGCTAATCGTTACGTTGATCAAGGATTGGTGTTAATTGGTGATGCGGCACATTCAATTAATCCGTTAGCGGGGCAAGGGGTCAATTTAGGTTATCGGGATGTGGATGTCTTGCTGCAAGTGCTGACAGAGGCTAAGCAATATTTACAACCATGGCATACGCTTTCAGTTCTTAAACGTTATCAACGCCGTAGAATGCCGGACAATTTGATTATGCAGGCAGGAATGGATATTTTTTATCTGGCCTTTAGCGAAAGCTTGCCGGGCTTAAAAACGCTGCGTAATTTGGGATTAATGACGGCACAACGCGCCGGAGAAGCCAAAAAGATCGCCCTTAAGTATGCGTTAGGTTTGTAGTTTATTGCGATTAGCCGTTGCTCTCTCCATGACGGTTATAGCGTAATGGGGAGCCAATTTCTGGGTTTATTTGCTTATTTAAGCGAAGTATAAACCATAGAATAAATATGGAGCTTATTGAAGTTACATAAAATAATAGGGATTAATATAGAAGGTTGTAGATAATGCGAAATAGAGAGTAGGGAGATATGGCTGGGGTACCAGGATTCGAACCTGGGATGCTGGAATCAGAATCCAGTGCCTTACCGCTTGGCGATACCCCATTAGATGGTGGCTATGACGGGATTCGAACCTGTGACCCCAACATTATGAGTGTTGTGCTCTAACCAGCTGAGCTACATAGCCTTTGGGTAACTCTGTCTATTCAATTTTTTATAACGATTGGAATATCAGGAAGATGGCTGGGGTACCAGGATTCGAACCTGGGTATGCTAGGATCAAAACCTAGTGCCTTACCGCTTGGCGATACCCCACCTGAAAGGCTATCGTAAAACTAAATATGTTAGTCAGGATGGCTGGGGTACCAGGATTCGAACCTGGGCATGCTAGGATCAAAACCTAGTGCCTTACCGCTTGGCGATACCCCACCTGAATAACTGAACTACTTTAACTTGTTTTACTAACAACGTGAAGAAGGAAATGGTGCGGGAGGCGAGACTTGAACTCGCACACCTTGCGGCGCCAGAACCTAAATCTGGTGCGTCTACCAATTTCGCCACTCCCGCAAATAAAAAAGATGGTGGCTATGACGGGATTCGAACCTGTGACCCCAACATTATGAGTGTTGTGCTCTAACCAGCTGAGCTACATAGCCATCTTTTTTTCTGCAAACCTTCATCGGCGTTGCGGGGCGCATTATGCGTATTACAGACAAACTCGTCAACTGCTTTTTTAAAAAAACTTGTAGAAATGTGTTTGTTTGTTTGTTCAATAATCATTTTGTCGTCAAATTAATCAAAAAACAAGGATGAATTGATCATTTAGCCAGTTTAATTCATTTTAATCGATAAAAATAAAATGGCCTAAAACAGAAAGTTTATCGTGATAGCGTAATATTAAAGTCCAATATAATCGTCAGATCAAAAAGCCGGTTATAGCTCAATAATAAAAATGCCTGAATGTTAGGTTATCAGTGTGAGGTCATGTCGTGGAAATTTAGTATGCCATCGATGTACAAGATTATATTAATCGATGATATGAAAATTAGGCTACGGTGTTACAGATTAATTCTTCGGATGTGAGGAGAAGACGTGTGGAGAAAAAGAAAAAAATAGCCAAACAATCAAGCAGTACAGCAAATAGAGGTGTAAGGCAAACGATTGAAACACCCGATATGGCCTGTATCGTTTACAGACCATTTTATACATCAAGTTATATTTAGCTATCTAATAATAATTGTAATAGCTCTCCGTTGAGCATAGCGCGTTTGGTGAGGGCAAATGCTCCTATTGCGGAGTTATGAACCAACTGAGAGGTGACAATCGGTAAATCCTCACGAAATTCTTTTAACGTTTGTGCTTGAATACAGCTTTTAATTGCGGGCAATAAGATTTTTTCTGCTTCGGTTATTTCACCAGCAATAACGACTTTTTGCGGATTAAATAAATTGATAGCGATAGCAATTGCTTTACCAAGTTGTCGCCCAACATTTTGAATAACTTCTGTGGCTAAAGGATCATTTTTATTAGCGGCTTGGCAAATGGCTTTAATTGAGCAATTTTGTAAGGTCAGGCTACTTGAATAACCTTGTTCGATACGCTGACGAACCCGTTGTTCAATTGCTGGGTTAGCGGCAATTGTTTCTAAACAGCCAAAATTACCACAATGGCAAGGCTCACCGAGAGGATCAATTTGAATATGCCCAATTTCGCCTAAATTTCCGCGTTGATTGAGAAGTATTTCATTATTAATAATTACCCCTGCGCCTGTACCTCGATGAATACGGACTAATAATGAATCAGCGCTATCCCGAGTGGCGCCGAAATAATTTTCAGCCAGTGCCAAACTGCGGATATCATGTCCAACGTAGCAGGTTACTTTGAAATGATGCTGTAAATTATCGACGAGATGCCAGTTATTTACTTTAATATGTGGCATATAGTAAATAATACCGTTATCTGGATTAACCAGACCCGGTAAGATAACTGAAATCGCAATTAACTCTTTAATTCGTCGTTGATAATGGCTGATAAACTCCTCTAAGGCAGCGATTAGTTTATCTTCTACTTGTTGCTGTTCTGACTCAGGGATTGGATAATGCTGCTCGCACAGGGCTTTGCCGCTTAAATCGTATAACGCGATAGTGGCGTCATAACGGCCAAGGCGAACTCCAATAGTATGAAAACTTTTGTGCTCAGAAACGATAGAAATTGCGCGGCGTCCACCCGTGGATGCTTGTTGATCCACTTCTTTGATTAAACCGCGATCTAATAACTGACGGGTGATTTTAGTCACACTCGCCGGGGCTAATTGGCTTTGTTCGGCAACTTGTATGCGCGAGATGGGCCCTTGCTGATCGATTAGCCTATAAACAATGGCACTGTTTAATTGTTTGACTAGATCGATGTTACCAATTTGCTTTAGCGAGTGGTTATAATTCATCAGATTATTTGCTCATTATCAATAGACTTGTTGTCCGTTAACAAAAGTGGCGAGAACGCGATAATCGTTGCTGAATGCGGTTAGATTAGCCACTTTTCCCGGCTCGATAGAGCCTAAGCGCTCTTCCACACCAATTGCACGGGCCGGATAGAGAGTCGCCATTCTAAGTGTTTCGTCTAATGCAATCCCAACATGTTCAACGCTGTTTTTTACCGCTCCAATCATGGTTAATGAGGAGCCGCTGAGTGTGCCATTTTCATCGACACACAATCCATCGCGGTAGTATATGGTTTTACCTGCAAAGATAAAATGATCCATTTCACTGGTTTTAGGATCCAAACCTGCCGGTGCTGTCGCGTCGGTGACTAAGATTAACTTATCGCCTTTTAATTGTTTACTACTGCGGATATTCGCCCATTGTACATGCAGTCCATCAGCAATAATGCCGGCATAGACTTCAGGAGTATCATAAATTGCACCGACTAAACCGGGACCACGGCCTGAAATATAAGGCATGGCATTAAATAAATGAGTTGAGAAACGGATACCAGCTTGAAAACCTTGGCGTGCTTCTTCATAAGTAGCATTAGAGTGCCCGGCAGATACGACAATTCCAGCGTCGGTTAGTTGACGAATAAATTGCTTACCAACTATTTCTGGCGCTAAAGTTACTTTAGTAATAGCACTGGCATGTGCAGTCAGATAATCAATCATTTCAGCAGAAGGCTGACGAATAAATTCAGGGTTATGGGTCCCTTTTTTAATTAAATTAATATAAGGGCCTTCAAGATGTAATCCTAATGCCTGATTTTTATTAGTTTTTAGGTATTGGCTCATTACATCGATACCGTGCTTCATTAATTCATCGGAGCAGGTGATTAATGTTGGCAGATAGCTAGTACAGCCGGTCTGCTGGTTGGATTGTTGCATGATTTCTAAATTTTCAATGCTGACATTTTCATAATTATCATTGAATTGCACTCCACCACAGCCATTAACTTGTAAGTCAATAAATCCTGCAGATAAAATTGCACCGTTCAGATCATGGCAAGTTAGCTCGGTGGGCAGTTCATCGACCGGACAAATTTGTTTAATCAATTCACCTTCGATAATAACCGCATGATTTTCTAGTCTTTCATGACCAGTGTAAATAATACAATTAGTTAAAGCATACATCGATGTAGCCTCCTGAGGTTACTGCAATATGAGGGACACCGACCTGTACTGTACTGCGCAGGCCGGGTGATTGAATTATTTAGCGCTAAATTGATTAGCTAAATTGATTAATAATATCAGCTTCTAATTGGCGGAAATATTTTAAGGTTTTTACTTTTAATTCGAGCGTAGCATTTTCGTCACATACAATGATTGATTTTGGATGCATTTGTACGCAGCTAATCGTCCACATATGATTGACAGATCCTTCAATTGCCGCATGTACCGCCATCGCTTTATTGGCACCGGTAGCTAAAATCATAAGTTCTTCCGCATCCATTAATGTAGCAACACCGACAGTTAATGCATATTTAGGAACTTGATTGATATCATTATCAAAGAAACGTGAATTAGCCACACGAGTTTCGGGGGTTAAAGTTTTAATCCGAGTACGTGAGGACAATGAAGAACCAGGTTCATTAAAGGCAATATGGCCGTCATTGCCTACCCCACCCATAAACAAATTAATTTTTCCGTAGCTACGAATTTTATCTTCATAACGTTGACATTCAGCCTCGACATCGGCTGCATTTCCATTAAGAAGGTTGATGTTTTCTTCGGGAATATCAATATGGTTAAAAAAGTTTTCATGCATAAATGTATGGTAGCTCTGTGGATGATCAGCAGGAATACCAATATATTCATCCATATTAAACGTGACCACGTGTTTAAAGCTGACTTGACCTTGATTATATAGTTTTATTAAGGCTTGGTAAGTCGCTAACGGTGTGCCACCGGTCGGTAATCCCAATAAAAAAGGACGTTCGGCTGTTGGATTAAATGCATTGATTTTGTTGGCGATATATTGAGCAGACCAGATACCAACATCTTTCGCATTTGCTAGAGGTAGAAGCCTCATGATTAAGTTTCCTCAAATAAATCAATTAAGTTGCAAGATGTTCCTTCAATATATTAATTTATTGTATATATTGCGTAGGGAACGTGATTCTCTATGAGTCGTTCGGGTAAATCCAGTAGATAAGATAATTTTCATCTTAAAATAAGTTGCGTTAGTTTGCTAGTACTTTGCGCTGTTGATTAATTTTTATCTTGAAGTTAATCACATTTGAGTGTTATTTTTTTCGCATCGCGAAATAATTAATTTAAACTATGTATTGCGGTACATACATATATAATTCTTTATTGAGTTAACTTAATACTGCTTAAAAAGAATTAGGCCAAATAAAATCCCGTAACTATGGGCTATAAAAGGGGAATTTAGTGAATATTCTGAGCTATTTACAGCGGATAGGGCGGGCATTGATGGTCCCGGTCGCGGTATTACCGGCTGCTGCAATTTTAATGGGGATTGGTTACTGGGTCGATCCTAACGGTTGGGGAGCAAATAGTGCGATTGCTGCCTTATTAATCAAATCCGGTGCGGCCATTATCGATAATATGTCGGTATTGTTTGCTATCGGTATTGCCTACGGGATGTCGAAAGATAAAGATGGTGCGGCAGCATTAACCGGCTTTGTGGGATTCCTGGTTGTCACTACACTCTGCGCCCCGGGCTCTTATTCAATGATAATGAGCATACCTTTAGATCAGGTACCTACGGCATTTAATCATATTAATAACCAGTTTGTCGGCATTCTAGTCGGTGTGTTGTCTGCTGAATTGTATAACCGCTATAGCGGTGTTGAGCTACCTCGCGCGTTGTCATTCTTTAGTGGGCGGCGCTTGGTTCCGATCCTTGTTTCGTTCTTAATGATTTTATTGGCTTTCATTTTAATGTATGTATGGCCATTCATTTATAACGCGCTGGTGGCTTTTGGTGAAAGTATTAAAGATCTCGGCTCGGTCGGTGCAGGGATTTATGCGTTCTTTAACCGTTTATTAATTCCTGTTGGCTTACATCATGCATTGAACTCGGTATTTTGGTTTGATGTTGCGGGCATTAACGATATTCCTAATTTCCTTGGTGGTGCTAAATCAATTGAAGAAGGCTTAGCGACTCCGGGAATTACTGGTCGTTACCAAGCAGGTTTCTTTGCGGTGATGATGTTTGGTCTGCCGGGAGCGGCATTAGCTATTTATCATTGTGCTAAGCCTGAAAATAAAGCTAAAGTGGCGGGTATTATGATGGCGGGGGCTTTCGCCGCCTTCTTTACTGGTATCACTGAGCCCTTAGAATTCTCATTCATGTTTGTGGCGCCAGTACTGTATGTTATTCATGCGTTCTTAACCGGGGTTTCGGTTTATATTGCTGCAACGATGGAGTGGATTTCAGGCTTTGGCTTCAGTGCGGGTCTGGTTGATATGCTGTTGCAATCGCGTAATCCATTAGCTGTTCATTGGTATATGTTGATTGTTCAGGGCTTAGTTTTCTTCTGCTTATATTATATTATTTTCCGTACAGTGATTAAAAAATTCAATTTAATGACACCTGGTCGTGAAGAGAATGCAGAAGATGAAACTGTCGATGGTTATGATGAAAATGTAAGCCCGGCAGATACAACTGATACTGATATTCAAAAAGAAGCTCGTCAATATATTGCTGCGGTGGGTGGCAGCGAAAATATTACTAATATTGATGCGTGTATAACGCGTTTACGCTTGGCGGTAAAAGATTCCGAACGTGTCAATGATGCCGTTGCTAAACGTTTAGGCGCTTCTGGTGTCATTCGTTTAAATAAGCAAAGTGTTCAAGTGATTGTCGGTACGCGAGCAGAATTAATTGCTAGCGCAATGGGTGAAGTTATCGCTAAAGGTCCGGTTGCAGCAGCAAGCGTGGCTGTAGCTTCTCAGCCACAACAGCAAGCGGAGGTTAAAAAAGCCAAAGGCGAAGTGGTATTATCGTTAGTTGCGCCGGTCAGTGGTCAATTATATGCACTGGATGATGTGCCTGATGAAGCTTTTTCTAGCCGAATTGTTGGCGACGGCGTGGCTATCAAACCGACTAGCAGCGAAGTTTTAGCACCAGCCGCAGGAACAGTGGTTAAAATCTTTGAAACTAATCATGCTTTTTGTATTGAAACCGATAATGGCGTAGAGCTGATAGTCCATATGGGGATTGATACTGTGGCATTGAAAGGTAAAGGTTGCTCGCGTTTAGTCGAGGAAGGTACAGTAGTTGACGCTGGACAGCCTATTTTGAATTTAGATTTGGCGTATTTAAACGCTAATGCTAAGTCAATGATTAGCCCTGTAATTATTAGTAATATCGACGATTATGCTGAGATAGAAATTCTGGCAACTGGCGAAGTTAAAGCCGGTGAAACGGTTCTATATCGGATCCTTAAATAAAGGCGGTTTATATTGACGGTTAAGTCGCCGCTAATAAGCCGTAGCGATTAAATTATCGTTGTTAAACAGGGGAGCGAAGTCTTCCCTGTTTTTATTTTGTTGATTTGATTTTTTACTCTTAGCTATCATTTTTTGTCTTTTAGCCACCAATGATAAAATAATTAACTGTGGCATGATAAAGTGAAAAAATTAGGTTATTCATCGTATTGTAATAGCAATATATATTGCAGAATAACTTTCAAATAAAGTTGAATTATTTCATACTGAATAATAAATTTAGCTTTTCCCCCCGCGAATAACATCAAACGGTTGTTTCCTACTGTTTTATAGTAGAATATACACGGTTATTATCGCGCTTTTGCATTGAGGAATGATGACAATGAATGAGGCTGATGCCCGCCCAACAAACTTTATTCGTCAGATCATAGATGAAGATCTGGCCACTGGAAAACATACGACTGTTCATACGCGTTTTCCCCCAGAACCAAATGGCTATTTGCATATTGGACACGCTAAATCAATCTGCCTGAATTTTGGTATCGCGAAAGATTATCAAGGGCAATGTAATTTGCGTTTTGATGATACCAATCCAGTGAAAGAAGATGTGGAATATGTTAATTCTATCCAGAATGACGTCAAATGGTTAGGATTTGAGTGGAGCGGAAAGGTTCATTATTCATCGGACTATTTCGATACACTTTATCAATATGCAATTGAGCTGATTAACAAAGGCTTAGCTTATGTTGATGAACTTAGCCCAGAACAAATTCGTGAATACCGTGGCACGTTAAAGCAACCGGGCAAAAATAGCCCATATCGTGACAGAACAGTAGAAGAAAACTTAGCGCTATTTGAAAAAATGCGTGCCGGTGAATTTGCTGAAGGTACTGCGTGTTTGCGAGCTAAAATTGATATGGCATCACCTTTTATTGTGATGCGCGATCCGGTTATTTATCGGATTAAATTTGCTCATCATCACCAATCTGCCGATAAATGGTGCATCTACCCGATGTACGATTTTACCCATTGTATTTCTGATGCATTGGAAGGGATTACTCATTCACTGTGTACTCTTGAATTCCAAGATAATCGCCGTTTGTATGACTGGGTATTAGACAATATTTCGATTGATTGTCACCCAAGACAGTACGAGTTTTCGCGTTTAAATCTTGAATACACCGTGATGTCAAAACGTAAACTGAACCAATTGGTGACTGAAAAAGTTGTCGATGGCTGGGATGATCCCCGTATGCCAACAGTTTCAGGTTTACGTCGTCGTGGTTATACAGCGGCATCAATCCGTGAATTTTGTCAGCGCATTGGTGTGACTAAACAAGATAACAATGTTGAAATGGCCTCATTAGAATCGTGTATTCGTGATGATTTAAATGAAAACGCACCACGCGCCATGGCAGTAATCGATCCCGTTCGCTTAGTGATTGAAAACATGCCAGAAGGCGAAGAAATACTGACGATGCCTAATCATCCGAATAAACCGGAGATGGGAACTCGTCAAGTGCCTTTCAGTCGTGAAATTTATATCGATCGGGCTGATTTCCGTGAAGAAGCTAACCGTCAGTACAAGCGTTTAGTGCTGGATAAAGAAGTGCGTTTGCGTAATGCGTATATCATTAAAGCAGAGCGTATTGAGAAAGATGCTGAAGGCAATATCACCACGATTTATTGCACCTATGATGCTGATACGTTGAATAAAGATCCTGCCGATGGTCGCAAAGTAAGAGGCGTTATTCATTGGGTCAGTGCTCAGCATGCAGCGCCGGCTGAAATTCGTCTTTATGATCGTCTGTTTACTGTGCCAAACCCAGGCGCAGAAGAAGATTTCTTATCAACAATTAATGCCGAATCATTAGTGATCCGCCAAGGCTTTGTTGAGCCAGGATTACGTGGCGCTGAACCAGAAAAACCGTATCAGTTTGAGCGTGAAGGTTATTTCTGTGTTGATAATCGCCTAAGCAGTACAGATAAATTGGTGTTTAACCGCACGGTTGGTCTGAGAGATACTTGGACTAAGATTGAAAATAAAGGCTAATCGCGTTTATTTTTAATTATCATACTAAAAACCCGCTAATGAAGTGACCAACTTTATGGGGTCACTTCATTAGCGGGTTTTTTTATGAGTAAGAATACTTAATTGGTTTAATTTTATACCGCGATAAAGTTGATTGTGAGCGACTAGTTACTTTTAGATTTAGCGCTTATTTAGCCCAAAGCGACCATTAACGCGCCAGCGGTGATCAATGCCACGCCTCCGGCTGCGACTAACGACAGTTTTTCGCCAAATAAAATGACTGCAAAAATAACGGCAAATACCACACTGAGTTTATCAATTGGCGCAACTTGAGATACGTTGCCATTTTTGATGGCTAAAAAATAGAATAGCCACGATAGTGCCCCAGCAATCCCACTTAATGCAATAAAAACAATGGCTTTTTTATTTGCAATAATTTCACTGATCAAGTTCAATTTGCCTTGAACAACCACCACACCGACTAAAAATATCGCCATGATAACCGCACGAATCGCAGTTGCTGTATTGGCATCTAGATTTTGTAAACCAATTTTTCCGAAAATAGCCACTAAAGCAGCAGTGATCGCTGATAGTAATGCATAAATAAGCCAAACGCTCATGGACAATAAATCTCATTCTCATTATGAATAGGTTGGAATGATAGAATATATTGACTTAAATGTGTATGACATTTTGAATCGAAATTAGCGGCAAGGGATTGTTTACGTAATGTTAATTTTATGACCTAAATGATAATAAAATAATATCAATTTGTTATTATTTGTAATTTAATTACAGGCATTACCATTTTATAGTGATTTTTATCACAAAAAAAGTGGTCAGATGAGTAGTAAAATTACGCGGCATGGCGTAAAATTTCAGCGTACTAGCCTAATTGATTTAAGTTAGTAATTATTTAAGCGGTTATTTTTAGTATTTACCAATCTATGTATTTACCAATAATAACCACTATCTACGATGTAATATTATAGGAGGATCGGTGATGACATATTATCGCGAATATACCCAACGTCAGATTATCTTACGCCGTACTGCCGCTATTATTGTTGGCGTTCTTGCTTTTCCAATTATGATCTTTTACCGAGATCGCGGGCGTTTTTATAGCTATTTGCACCGTGTATGGGCCAAAACAAGTGATAAACCCGTTTGGTTAGAGCAATCGGAATTGACGTTAGAAATGACTAAACGCTCTTAATGGGGGTTTATCTAAACCTAATGTATAAAATCAAGCGCTAGAAAAATAGCAAATAACGGATGATGAGTTTCGGTTACAAGCAATGATGTTGGCATAATTAATACGTAGAATTAAGATGAATAGTTTTATGCTGGCTGATTGATGGCATCCTACCGCAGCGTTTGTATCCTAGGGCGGTTATTGATGATTAACTCTCTGGCTGACAATTAATTCCACACTAAATTTTTCTTTAAGCTATATTTCAAAGTTATATTTTAAAGTTATATTTCAAAGCTATATTTTAAAGCTATATTAGTATCCCTAATTTTAGACAAGATGATGTAAGTACTGTCGCTCAGCGCCAATAATATAATGAATAACGCTGTGCTGTAAGGTGCTCAACATGATTGTCGTATTATAATTTTTTATTTATTTTCTATTATTGTTTTTTTCTCTGCGGAGAGTAATCGCGCGGTTTGTGCTAATATTAATAACTGTTATTGGCGTTATAAACATAGCCAAGGTGTGATTTATTAAGCGGTAAAAGGATGAAACGATGAAACGATGCGTAATTTATTTCTAGAAAACCTGATTAATAATGAATTAAAAGTTAATGAATTTCAGGATTATGCGCCTAATGGATTGCAAGTAGAAGGGCGACCGCATGTACAAAAAATTGTCACGGGCGTGACCGCTTGCCAAGCATTGTTGGATAAAGCTGTAGAGCTAGATGCGGACGCGATTATTGTTCATCATGGCTATTTTTGGAAAAATGAACCGGTCGTTATTAAAGGAATGAAACGTAAGCGTTTACAAACCTTACTGTGTAATGAAATTAATTTGTATGGTTATCATTTACCATTAGATGCACACCCTGAATATGGCAATAATATTCAATTAGCCTATCAAATGGGAGTGAAAGTGGATGGTTATATTGAGCCTCTGCTACCGTTTGGTTTTTTTGATCAGCCGATTCCAGCGGCAGAATTACTTGCACGTTTAGAGCATCGTATGGGACGCAAAGTATTGCACTGTGGCGATAATGCAAAAGATGAAATCCGTCAAATCGCTTGGTGTACCGGCGGTGGGCAAGGCTTTATTCAACAAGCTGCCGAGTTTGGTGTGGATGCGTTTGTGACCGGTGAAGTTTCTGAACAAACTATTCATATTGCGCGCGAAATGGGGATCCATTTCTTCTCTGCCGGGCATCATGCAACCGAACGTTTTGGTATTATGGCACTGGGAAAATGGTTAGCCGATGAACATAATCTGGATGTTACTTTTGTTGATATCGATAATCCAGCCTAATGAGCCTGTCTGACGATAGATTATAGTTGAGCTTCCCTCGCTAAAGTGGTCAAGTTGACCGCTTTTATTTTGCCTAATTATTGATTAACCAATATAAATCGCACAATGCCAGCCCAGCATCAGCTAATTTTTTGAGTATCATTCATATCATTAACCCGCTAGTTGGCTCTTCTAATATTTAATCCGCTTAAAATATGCGGTTTATTCATCCAAAATTAGTATTTATCGGCAAATAATTGGATTAATTAATATTCTGAAATGTGATTAATGTCGCATTTATACAAATTTTATATACCTACTTATCGATGAAAATAGGGGCGGTAAAATCATATTTTTTACATTTACCTGCTTGATATTGGCTTGATGGAGTCGATTAAATAGAAATAATAGGTAGAATTGGTCAGTTAAAATAGGCGGCGGGTATAAATAATTGCTGTAAATAAGAGATAAAAAACCCCACTAATGTGGGGTTTTAGTTCTGTTGTAGGGACAGATATCTTTAGTTTTAGACCGTTAGTTGAGCGGTATTTTTCCGCAATTATTTTTGGCTGTTAACGGTATTACTTTTAAAATCACGTTTATCATAACCGGTATAAAGCTGGCGTGGGCGAGCGATTTTTAGGCCGTCATCATGCATTTCATTCCAGTGCGCAATCCAACCAATAGTACGAGCAATAGCAAAAATCACTGTAAACATTGTTGATGGAATTCCCATGGCTTTCAGTATGATACCTGAATAGAAGTCCACGTTTGGATACAGTTTTTTCTCAATAAAGTATGGGTCGTTTAATGCGATGCGTTCTAACTCCATAGCCACTTCTAACAAACTGTCGTTTAGGCCCAGTTCGGTGAGAACTTCATGGCAGGTTTCGCGCATGACTGTGGCTCGCGGGTCATGATTTTTATAAACGCGGTGACCAAAGCCCATCAGACGGAATGAGTCGTTTTTATCTTTAGCGCGATTAATAAACTCAGGAATATGCTCTACGGTTTTGATCTCTTCGAGCATCCGCAAGCAGGCTTCGTTAGCCCCGCCATGTGCTGGTCCCCATAGTGATGCGATACCTGCCGCTATACAGGCGAATGGATTAGCGCCAGAAGAGCCAGCGGTACGCACGGTAGAAGTCGATGCATTTTGTTCGTGATCAGCATGTAGAATAAGAATTCTGTCCATTGCACGTTCTAGCACCGGATTTACTTTGTATTCTTCACACGGTGTAGCGAACATCATATGCAAGAAGTTACCTGCGTATGACAAGTCATTACGTGGATAAATAAAAGGTTGTCCGATGGAGTATTTATAACACATTGCGGCGACAGTCGGCATTTTGGACAGCAGACGGTAGGCGGTAATATCACGGTGACGTGGATTATTAACATCTAGTGCATCATGATAGAAAGCAGCTAGCGCACCAGTAACACCACAGAGCACTGCCATTGGGTGTGAATCGCGGCGGAAGCCTTGCAGCAGACGGGTGATTTGCTCATGGATCATAGTGTGGCGAGTCACCGTATATTTGAATTCTTCGTACTGTTCGACAGTCGGGATCTCGCCATACAGCAAAATATAGCAAACTTCGAGGTAGGTCGATTGCGTCGCAAGCTGATCAATCGGGAAGCCACGGTGCAGTAGGATACCTTTATCACCGTCAATAAAGGTGATTTTTGATTCACAAGACGCGGTGGATGTGAAGCCGGGATCGTAGGTAAAATACCCTTTAGAACCAAGCGCTCGTACATCAATAACCGGTTGGCCTAATGTTGGAGTTAGGATACCCAAGTCAATAGATTTTTCACTGCTGCCAGCACTCTCAATGGTTAGCTTAGCTTTGTTATCAGCCATTTACTGTCTCCTTAGCGCGCGATAATCAACCCCTAACAACCTAATCTTAGCGTTATACTGTGTCTTACGGCATTGTGCCATTAGTGCATGAAGGAAATCAGGCAGCTATCACACAAACATATGTAATTTAATTTTTGCCGACAATATTCTTATAGGTTGTTAACAGGTCTGTCGATGTTATGTTCTATTGTTGTTTTATTCCACAATAACACTAAACTTTGTATGGATAACAATTATTTCATAACTTTTGTTTTTGCTTTTCCTGCCGATAATCTTAATTAACGGCATTTAGTCTATTTGCTAGCCCTATATGTAAGGTAAATGTTGATTCTTTGTCAAATAAGACGAGCGAATTTATATAAATTGTTTAAATCGTGATCCTTCTCACTGTTCAGGCTAAATGTCTCCAAACATATTGTGTGGGAATTGTAATGATGATGTGAAGCACATATACTGCGGCAAGGTCTCCGGATTGCCTGATGTAGGAGCACCCAGCGTAATCAACGTACAACTTTTTTAAACATGATGGATTAAAGTTTTAGTTAAGTTGTGTTTTGTATCCCGTAGCGCTGTATGATTTCCCGCCCCAGGTCCGGAGGAAGGAAAATAATAAAAGAGCTGTGTGGGCTAAATTGTGAAAAAACAAAGACCTGTCAACCTTGATTTGCAGACGATCCAATTTCCGATCACTGCTATCGCCTCGATCTTACACCGTGTCTCTGGCGTAATTACCTTTATCGCAGTTGGTATACTGCTGTGGTTATTGGGCACCTCTCTATCTTCGCCAGATGGATTTCAATATGCGTCTGAATTAATGACTGGCTTTTTTGCTAAGTTTATTCTTTGGGGCATTCTTACTGCATTGGCTTACCATATCTGTGGCGGTATTCGTCATATGCTGATGGATTTCGGTGTTATTGACGAAACATTAGCGGTAGGTAATCTTTCTGCAAAAGCCGCATTTGCTATCACCATCATCTTGTCAATTCTAGCGGGGGTATTGGTATGGTAAGCAATGCATCTACTTTTGGCCGTTCCGGTATCCATGATTGGTTACTGATCCGCGCCTCTGCAATCATCATCGCTTTATATATAGTTTATCTTGTTGGCTTCGTGGCTATTAACGATATAACTTACGAAGTTTGGCGTAGTTTCTTTGCCTCCTCAGTAACTAAAGTGTTTACTGTCCTTACATTGTTATCGATTTTAGTACACGCATGGATAGGTTTGTGGCAGGTATTGACTGACTACATAAAACCGGTCGCGTTGCGCCTAGTTCTACAATTTTTATTAGTTGTGGTGCTGCTGGCTTACTTAATTTACGGAACAATTGTGGTGTGGGGTGTATAAATGAAACTGCCAGTAAGAGAGTTTGATGCTATCGTTATTGGTGCGGGTGGTGCAGGTATGCGCGCCGCACTACAGATTTCTCAAATGGGCCTTAGTTGCGCCTTATTATCTAAAGTTTTTCCGACTCGTTCTCATACAGTATCCGCGCAAGGGGGCATTACCGTTGCTCTAGGAAATACCCATCCGGATAATTGGGAATGGCATATGTACGATACTGTCAAAGGCTCTGATTATATTGGGGATCAGGACGCTATTGAATATATGTGTCAAACCGGTCCAGAAGCTATTTTAGAGCTGGAGCATATGGGATTACCTTTTTCTCGTTTAGATGATGGAACAATTTACCAACGCCCATTTGGTGGTCAATCTAAAAACTTTGGTGGTGAGCAAGCGGCACGTACTGCGGCGGCAGCTGACCGTACGGGCCATGCTTTATTGCATACTCTGTACCAACAAAATCTGAAAAACCATACTACGATTTTCTCTGAATGGTATGCGCTTGATCTGGTGAAAAACCAAGACGGCGATATTGTCGGTTGTACCGCTATTTGTATGGAAACTGGCGAAGTCGTCTATTTTAAAGCTAAAGCGACAATCTTGGCGACCGGTGGAGCAGGGCGGATTTACCAATCCACCACTAACGCACATATAAATACTGGCGACGGTGTTGGTATGGCCGTTCGTGCAGGTGTGCCTCTACAAGATATGGAAATGTGGCAGTTCCATCCTACCGGAATCGCAGGCGCGGGAGTATTGGTTACCGAAGGTTGTCGTGGTGAAGGCGGTTATTTACTGAATAAAGATGGCGAACGCTTTATGGAGCGCTATGCGCCAAACGCCAAAGATTTAGCCGGTCGAGATGTAGTGGCGCGTTCTATTATGATTGAAATTCGTGAAGGCCGCGGTTGTGAAGGCCCGTGGGGACCTCACGCGAAATTAAAACTCGATCATTTAGGCAAAGAAGTTTTGGAATCACGCTTGCCGGGTATTTTAGAATTATCTCGCACATTTGCTCATGTCGATCCTATCAAAGAACCTATTCCAGTAATTCCAACGTGTCATTATATGATGGGCGGTATTCCGACCAAAGTGACGGGGCAAGCATTACGGATTAATGCTAACGGCGAAGATGAAGTCATCCCAGGCCTGTTCGCTGTCGGTGAGATTGCTTGTGTATCCGTTCATGGCGCTAACCGTTTAGGCGGTAACTCCTTGCTTGATTTAGTGGTCTTCGGCCGTTCTGCGGGCTTGCATTTGAAAGAGTCACTGATGGAACAAGGTACTATGCGTGATGCTAGCGAATCTGATATTGATGCTGCATTAAGTCGCTTTAATCGTTGGGAAAGTACTCGTACGGGTGAAGATCCGGTTGAAATTCGTAAAGCGCTACAAACCTGCATGCAGCATAATTTCTCGGTATTCCGTGAAGGTGATGCGATGGCGAAAGGATTAGAAGAGCTAAAAACTATCCGTGAACGCTTACAAAATGCGCGTCTTGATGATACCTCAACAGAGTTTAATACCCAACGAATTGAATGTTTAGAGCTGGATAACTTGATGGAAACTGCTTATGCCACCGCGCAAGCAGCTAACTATCGTACAGAAAGCCGTGGAGCGCATAGCCGCTTTGACTATCCGGATCGCGATGATGCTAACTGGCTGTGTCACTCTCTGTATTTACCGCAATCTGAAACGATGACACGTCGCGAAGTCAACATGCAGCCTAAATTGCGTGAAGCCTTCCCACCAAAAATACGTACCTATTAATGCGTGGTGTTAATCCAGTTGCGGAGAAATAAATTATGAAATTAGAATTCTCGATTTATCGTTATAACCCCGATGCAGATAATGCGCCACGCATGCAGGATTACACGCTCGACGTTCCTGCTGGCCGAGACATGATGCTGCTCGATGCGTTGATTGCGCTAAAAGAACAAGATCCCACGTTGTCATTCCGTCGTTCTTGCCGTGAAGGTGTTTGTGGCTCAGATGGCGTAAATATGAACGGTAAGAATGGATTGGCATGTATTACTCCATTGTCAGTATTATCGCGCCCGGGCAAGAAAATAGTGATCCGTCCATTACCAGGGTTGCCGGTTGTTCGCGACCTGATTATTGATATGACGCAATTTTATACTCAGTACGAAAAAATTCGTCCTTATTTAATCAATGACAACAAAAATCCACCTGCGCGTGAAAATCTACAGACGCCTGCTCAGCGTGAAAAATTAGATGGTTTGTATGAGTGTATTTTATGCGCATGTTGTTCAACCTCTTGCCCATCATTTTGGTGGAATCCAGATAAATTTATCGGGCCCGCAGGGTTACTCGCTGCATACCGTTTCTTAATAGATAGTAGAGATACTGAAACCGATGGCCGATTAGATGATCTGAACGACGCTTTTAGTGTTTTCCGCTGTCATAGCATAATGAATTGTGTCAATGTATGCCCTAAAGGGCTAAATCCAACCAAAGCTATCGGTCATATTAAGTCTATGTTATTAAAACATAGTGCATAATAGGATGTTAGTGGTGTAATTATGAGTCTCCTGCGGTGTCATTTTTGCCGCAGGATTTAACCGAAAAATACGATGACGAAGAGCAATAAGTGCCAACTGCAAATGATGAAGATACGTGCTTAGTGAGGGACCTTTAAAAACTGCCAACAGTTCTTAAAGGTTCCTTAAAAAGGGAAATCCTCAGCAATAAGAGGACCCAAAGAGAGAACATGCACAAAGCACGTCCAGATGAACCTTTATCGACACCGCTTAATCGCGGTATTAGTTAATAACGGCGAAAACTAAAGCTTTAGTAGCTTGAGGGATCACAATGCAGAACGGCGTAATGAAGGACTGGCTGGATTCAAGTTTTCTGGCTGGCGCAAACCAGTCTTACATAGAGCAACTCTATGAAGATTATTTAACTGACCCTAATTCCGTTGATGCCGGCTGGAGAGAAATTTTCCAGCAGTTACCTGACGCAGGCTCCAACGGAGAGCAACCCCACTCACAGACGCGCGATTACTTTCGCCGCCTAGCGAAAGAATCTACCCGCTATAATACATCTGTCAGCGATCCTCAATTAGATGCAAAACAAGTTAAAGTATTGCAGCTGATTAACGCATTCCGCTTCCGTGGACACCAGAATGCGAATTTAGATCCCCTCGGATTATGGAAACAGGAACCCGTTCCTGATTTAGACCCTACTTTTCATAATCTCACCAAAGCTGATTTAGACGAAACCTTCAACGTCGGTTCTTTTGCTATTGGTAAAGAAACGATGAAATTAGGCGAGCTATACGATGCCCTGAAACGTATTTATTGCGGTTCAATTGGTGCTGAGTATATGCATATTACCAATACTGAAGAAAAACGCTGGATCCAACAACGTTTAGAATCTGTACAAGTCAGTGACATTTTCACTAAAGAAGAAAAATGTCGTTTTTTAGCCGAGTTAACCGCAGCTGAAGGATTAGAACGCTATCTGGGGGCTAAATTCCCGGGGGCCAAACGTTTCTCATTGGAAGGTGGTGATGCACTGATCCCAATGCTGAAAGATTTGATTCGTCATGCAGGAAAACAAGATACCCGTGAAGTGGTACTGGGTATGGCGCACCGTGGACGTCTAAACGTTCTGGTTAATATTTTAGGTAAAATTCCTTCAGAGCTATTTGATGAGTTTGCCGGTAAGCATAAAGATCACCTAGGTACAGGTGACGTTAAATACCATCAAGGTTTCTCTTCTGATTTCGCTACTGAAGGTGCCAAAGTTCACTTGGCGTTAGCGTTTAACCCATCTCATTTAGAGATTGTTAGCCCGGTGGTTATTGGTTCTGTTCGTGCGCGTCGTGACCGCTTAGATGAAGCTCGTAGCAATATGGTCTTGCCAATTACTATTCATGGTGATGCGGCGGTGACAGGCCAAGGCGTAGTTCAAGAGACGTTAAATATGTCTCAAGCGCGAGGCTATGAAGTTGGCGGTACTGTTCGTATCGTGATCAATAACCAGATTGGATTTACAACGTCTAACCCGAAAGATGCACGTTCAGCCGAATATTGTACCGATGTAGTGAAAATGGTGCAGGCACCAATTTTCCACGTTAATGCGGATGATCCTGAAGCTGTCGCATTTGTGACTCGTTTGGCATTAGATTTCCGTAATACCTTTAAACGCGATGTGATGATTGATTTGGTTTGCTACCGCCGCCATGGTCATAACGAAGCTGATGAGCCAAGTGCAACGCAGCCAGTAATGTATCAAAAAATCAAGAAACACCCGACACCGCGTAAAATCTATGCGGATAAATTAATCGAGCAAAATATCGTTACGGCGAATGATGTCACAGAAATGGTTAACGTTTATCGTGATGCATTAGATCGTGGTGATTGTGTGGTTGAAGAATGGCGTCCAATGGGGCTGAATGCTTACACTTGGGAACCGTATCTTAATCACGATTGGGATCAAGATTATAAAGCTCAGTTCGATTTAAAACGACTGCAAGAACTCGGTACTAAACTGAGCACTATTCCAGAAGAAGTGGTCATGCAGTCTCGGGTTGAGAAGATTTATAACGACCGTGCTGAAATGGCCAAAGGTGAGAAGTTATTAGACTGGGGCGCGGCTGAAACTTTAGCGTATGCAACCTTAGTTGATGAAGGCATTCCTATCCGTTTATCTGGTGAAGATGCTGGCCGTGGCACGTTCTTCCATCGCCATGCGGTTATCCATAATCAAACCAACGGCTCAGTTTACGTTCCATTAGCCAATATTCATAATGGTCAGGGCGTATTTAATGTCTGGGATTCCGTGCTGTCAGAAGAAGCAGTACTGGCGTTTGAATATGGCTATGCGACCACCGAGCCCCGTACATTAGCTATCTGGGAAGCTCAATTTGGTGACTTCGCCAACGTTGCTCAGGTTGTTATCGACCAGTTTATTAGCTCTGGCGAACAAAAATGGGGACGTATGTGCGGTCTGGTCATGCTGCTACCCCACGGCTATGAAGGCCAAGGTCCAGAGCACTCTTCTGCGCGATTGGAGCGTTATTTGCAATTATGTGCTGAGCAAAATATGCAAGTTTGTGTCCCGTCGACACCAGCTCAGGTTTATCACATGCTGCGCCGCCAAGCATTACGTGGAATGCGCCGTCCATTAATCGTGATGTCACCTAAATCACTGTTACGTCATCCATTAGCGGTTTCTAGCTTGGAAGAATTAGCTCACGGTAAATTCCAACCAGTCATCGATGAAATTGATCCACTGGATACGAAAAATGTGAAACGCGTTGTGATGTGTTCCGGTAAAGTTTATTACGATTTATTAGAACAACGTCGCAAAAATGCCCAAACTGACGTGGCTATTATCCGTGTGGAGCAGCTGTATCCATTCCCTCATGATGATATCCAGCAAATTTTTGCTGCATATGCACATGTTAAAGATTTCGTTTGGTGCCAAGAAGAACCATTAAATCAAGGTGCTTGGTACTGTAGCCAACATAATTTCCGTGAAGCTATCCCATGTGGGGCATCTTTACGTTATGCGGGTCGTCCTGCTTCCGCTTCCCCGGCAGTTGGATACACCTCCGTTCACCTAGAGCAGCAAAAAGCTTTAGTTGATGACGCTCTGAACATTGAATAATTAAAGGATAGAAAATGAGTAGTGTAGAAATTCTTGTTCCCGATCTTCCTGAATCCGTTGCTGATGCGTCGGTTGCCACATGGCATAAAAAACCAGGTGACAGCGTCGAACGTGATGAAGTTCTGGTTGAGATTGAAACCGATAAAGTGGTGTTAGAAGTTCCAGCTAGCGAAGCCGGGGTGCTAGAAGCAATTATTGAAGAAGAAGGCGCCACTGTTCTATCTAAACAATTGTTAGGACGTATTCGTCTTGGTGATAGCACTGGCATTCCAGCAGAAGTTAAAGATGTACAGAGTTCAACGCCTGCACAGCGTCAAACAGCAAGCCTAGAAACTGAACATAACGATGCGCTTAGCCCAGCAGTACGTCGTTTAGTCGCAGAGCATGACCTTAATCCTGCTGATATTAAAGGCAGCGGGGTCGGTGGACGATTAACTCGTGAAGATGTTGAAAAACATGTTGCTACTGCAAAATCTGTCGCGCCAGTAGCCCCGGTTTCTGCGCCTCAAGCGCCCGCGGCTCCATTAGCTCACCGCAGTGAAAAACGAGTACCAATGACACGCTTACGTAAACGTGTCGCTGAACGTCTGTTAGAAGCTAAAAATAGCACGGCTATGCTAACAACATTCAATGAAATCAATATGCAGCCAATTAAAGACCTGCGTAAGCAATACGGTGAAGCGTTCGAAAAACGTCACGGTGTTCGCTTGGGCTTTATGTCTTTCTACATTAAAGCCGCAGTTGAAGCCTTAAAACGCTATCCAGAAGTGAATGCATCTATCGATGGTACTGATGTTGTTTATCATAACTATTTTGATATCAGTATTGCGGTATCCACGCCGCGTGGTCTGGTAACTCCAGTCTTACGTGATGTTGATGCAATGAGTATGGCGGATATCGAGAAAGCGATTAAAGAACTCGCGGTGAAAGGTCGTGACGGTAAACTGACGGTTGAGGATTTAACCGGAGGTAACTTCACTATCACTAATGGTGGTGTGTTTGGCTCACTGATGTCTACGCCTATTATTAATCCACCACAAAGTGCGATTTTAGGTATGCATGCGATTAAAGATCGTCCAATGGCGGTGAATGGTAAAGTTGAAATCTTACCAATGATGTACTTAGCACTGTCTTATGACCACCGTCTGATTGATGGTCGTGAATCCGTTGGATTCTTGGTAACAATTAAAGATATGCTGGAAGATCCAGCGCGTTTATTACTGGACGTATAGCAACATAACAGGGTAGCCAAGAGCTACCCGGTCTGAAATAAAGGAGGTAATAGCGTTTTAAAGTGCGCTATTACCGTAACAACAGTAGGAGGCGTATTTGCGCCTCTTCAGACTCAATTATGGATAGAACATCATGAACTTACACGAGTATCAGGCGAAACAGTTATTTGCACGCTATGGTTTGCCAGCACCGACAGGCTATGCTTGCGATTCTGCAGAACAGGCTGTTGAAGCCGCAAAAAAAATCGGTAATGGCCCTTGGGTGATTAAATGTCAGGTTCATGCAGGTGGACGTGGTAAAGCGGGTGGCGTGAAAGTTACCAGTAATCTTGATGAGATAAAAGCATTTGCAGAAAAATGGTTAGGTCAGTATTTAGTGACTTATCAAACAGATGCGCATGGTCAGCCAGTTAATCAAGTATTGGTTGAAGAAGCGACAGATATCGCGAGAGAATTATATTTAGGTGCAGTAGTTGACCGTGGCACACGTCGTGTAGTGTTCATGGCATCGACAGAAGGTGGTGTGGAAATTGAAAAAGTGGCGGAAGAAACGCCAGAGCTTATCCACAAAGCAATTATTGATCCATTAACTGGCCCTATGCCGTATCAAGGCCGTGAGTTAGCGTTTAAATTGGGCCTTAGCGGTAAACAAGTTAGTCAATTCGCTAAAATTTTCATGGGCTTAGCAACCATGTTCTTAGAGCGTGATTTAGCGATGGCTGAAATTAACCCATTGGTAATTAATACTCAGGGCGAACTAATTTGTTTAGATGGTAAATTAGGTATTGATGGTAACGCACTGTATCGTCAAGCTGAATTGCGCGAAATGCGCGATGAATCGCAAGAAGATGCCCGCGAAGCGCAAGCAGCGCAGTGGGAGTTAAACTACGTTGCGCTTGATGGCAATATTGGTTGTATGGTTAACGGTGCAGGATTAGCGATGGGCACCATGGATATTGTTAAACTGCATGGTGGTTCTCCGGCTAACTTCCTTGATGTTGGCGGTGGTGCAACTAAAGAACGTGTGACTGAAGCATTCAAAATTATTTTGTCGGATGACAATGTAAAAGCTGTTTTTGTTAATATTTTTGGTGGGATCGTTCGTTGTGACCTGATTGCTGACGGCATTATTGGCGCGGTTGAAGAAGTGGGCGTTAGTGTTCCGGTTGTGGTACGTCTTGAAGGTAATAACGCAGAATTAGGTGCACAAAAACTGGCAGATAGTGGCTTAAATATTATTGCCGCAACCAGCTTGGCAGATGCAGCGAAACAAGCAGTAGCAGCAGCGGAGGCTAAATAATGTCTATTTTAATCGATAAAAATACTAAAGTAATTTGCCAAGGTTTCACCGGTAGCCAAGGAACTTTCCATTCAGAACAAGCGATTGCTTATGGCACGCAAATGGTTGGTGGAGTTACTCCGGGCAAAGGTGGTACTCAACATTTAGGTCTGCCAGTATTTAATACGGTTCGTGAAGCTGTCGAAGCTACAGGCGCTACTGCCTCCGTTATTTATGTGCCAGCACCATTTTGCAAAGATTCCATTTTGGAAGCTATCGACGCGGGGATTAAATTGATTATCACTATTACAGAAGGCATTCCTACGCTGGATATGCTGGTGGTTAAAGTGAAATTAGATCAAGCCGGTGTTCGTATGATAGGTCCTAACTGTCCGGGAGTTATCACTCCGGGTGAATGTAAGATTGGTATTATGCCGGGCCATATTCATTTACCGGGCAAAGTTGGGATTGTTTCGCGCTCAGGAACATTGACCTATGAAGCGGTAAAACAGACTACTGACGCAGGCTTAGGTCAATCAACTTGTGTGGGTATCGGTGGCGATCCCATCCCAGGCTCTAACTTTATTGATATTCTGAAATTATTCCAAGAAGATCCACAAACTGAAGCTATTGTTATGATAGGTGAGATTGGTGGTACGGCAGAAGAAGAAGCCGCGGCGTTTATAAAAGAACATGTGACTAAACCTGTTGTTGCTTATATCGCGGGTGTTACGGCACCTAAAGGTAAACGTATGGGCCACGCTGGCGCAATTATTGCTGGCGGTAAAGGTACAGCTGATGAGAAGTTTGCCGCTCTTGAAGCCGCAGGCGTCAAAACAGTACGCAGCCTCGCTGATATTGGCGAGGCAGTTAACTCCCTATTAGCTGCTAAATAATATTAACGTATAGTTGTTTGATAAATAATTTAATTATCAATTAATTAGAAGATTATTGAACAAGTAAGTTAAACATCAGCAAGACACTCTAAAAGCTACCTTATAGGTAGCTTTTTTATGTTTAAATTAAGTTAATAAGTGATTTTTGGTTTTAAAATACACGATTATTGATGGTTTTAATCTGTATGATTAATATTTTCATACGATAGAAAAATAACATTTAACCTACATTGAGTGTTTTATCGCATAATTAACGTGCGATTATTGTGTGTTGCAACCGTTGATCTAAGTGAGATTGCTTATTTGCTGAGATTCCTTTGATTTATATATGAAAATATGAATTTAGATTATTAATTTACATAAAATAGCATATATTTTAGGGTGAGGTAGTGAGTGGGGTGATCTCAACCAATTGAATTTATATTGTTTTTTATTTTCCGTACTAGGCGGGTTATTCAATTTATTTACTTGAGTAAAATAGTCGAATATAAAGAATTGCTATTTATAATGATATTAATAATAGTTATTAAATAGACTTTATTAAATTATTTTATTTCTTATAAACGCAACTGAAAAATAAAAAAATAATATATAAATTAGACAGTATTAATTGGATATTTTAAATATAGTGACTTGAGGTGATGATATATTTAATATTTTTATTCAATAATATTAGAGAAGAATAGATTACCTATCTTTTGTATCAATAAAAGATGAAAGTTAACTTTCTTGTGCTATTTTTTAAAATTAGAACCTAGTTTTGTTTCTGTAAATAACAGGTGGTTAACATCTAAATAACTTAAATAATGGCATAAGTCGATTAATTAACAATTATGAAAAAAATGCAGTAAATCAATTTATTAAGTGCTGGCAATATTCACCTAAATTGCTTAAATTGTTGCTAGATCAATTACTCTATTTTTTAGTCGTGGATATAAATTTTGATGTAAAGTCAGAATTCGAATCTGAGTCACGCAAAATTAGTTTATTGTATGTGAAGATAAGCGTACTATTATTAAGGTGTCTATTGAGTTTTTGGTTTGGTTAATTATTTGTTGTCATAGAGGCATTTATTGCTGGTAGTTAAGAGGTTTTCCTATTATAAAAAATTGGAAGCCGGGTTGCCGCATGTCGGTGTCTTCCTGCTAGGAGCAAGGAGTCAAGATGTTTGATATTGTCGAACTGTCACGATTACAGTTTGCCTTAACCGCAATGTATCACTTTCTGTTCGTTCCATTAACGCTAGGTATGGCGTTTTTGTTAGCGATTATGGAAACGATATATGTGCTGTCGGGCAAGCAAATATATAAAGATATGACCAAGTTCTGGGGTAAGTTATTTGGTATTAACTTTGCTCTGGGTGTTGCTACAGGTTTGACTATGGAGTTCCAATTCGGGACTAACTGGTCATATTTCTCCCATTACGTGGGTGATATCTTCGGTGCCCCTCTGGCAATCGAAGGCCTGATGGCGTTCTTCCTAGAATCAACCTTCGTAGGTCTATTCTTCTTCGGTTGGGATCGTTTAAGTAAAAAACAACATCTCGCCGTTACTTGGTTAGTTGCTTTAGGTTCTAACTTCTCTGCATTGTGGATTTTGATTGCCAATGCTTGGATGCAAAACCCTGTTGCTGCCGACTTCAATTTTGAAACTATGCGCATGGAAATGCTCAGCTTCTCTGAGCTGGTACTAAATCCAGTAGCACAGGTCAAATTTGTTCATACAGTGGCTGCTGGTTACTGTACAGGTGCAATGTTCATTCTTGGTATTAGCTCTTACTACCTGCTTAAAGGCCGTGATGTTGCGTTTGCAAAACGTTCATTTGCGGTTGCTGCAAGTTTTGGTATTGCTGCGGTATTATCCGTTATCGTACTGGGTGATGAATCTGGTTACGAAATGGGTGATGTGCAGAAAACCAAACTCGCCGCGGTTGAAGCCGAGTGGGAAACCCATGCACCGCCAGCATCATTTAATTTGATTGCTTGGCCTGATACCGAAAAAATGGAAAATAAATTTGCGATTCAGATCCCATGGTTGATGGGTATCATCGCAACGCGTTCCATCGATACCCCGGTTTTAGGTCTAAAAGACTTAATGTCTCAGCATGAAGTTCGCGTCCGTAACGGTATGGTGGCTTATGGTCAACTACAAGAATTATTAGCGGGCAATAAAGATCCAGCACTGCGTGAATCTTTTGGCGAAAACAAAAAAGACCTCGGTTATGGCCTGTTGCTGAAACGTTATACTGAAAACGTCACTGATGCGAGCGAAGCAGACATAAAAGCTGCGGCGAAAGACAGTATCCCTAATGTAGGTCCTCTGTTCTGGGCATTCCGTATCATGGTTGCTGTTGGCTTCCTGTTACTGCTCATTATTGGTCTCTCTTTCTTATCTGTTGTCCGTAACCGTATCGGTAAAAGTAAATGGCTGCTGCGTATGGCGCTATTTGGTATTCCATTACCGTGGATTGCCGTTGAAGCTGGTTGGTTTGTCGCAGAATATGGTCGTCAGCCTTGGGCAATTGGGGAAATATTACCAACTGCTGTAGCTCATTCTACTTTGACTACCACTGACCTCATCTTCTCAATGGCGCTGATCTGTGGTCTGTATACGCTGTTCTTAATTGCCGAAATGTTCTTAATGTTCAAATTTGCCCGTAAAGGACCAAGTAGTCTGAAAACTGGTCGTTACCACTTTGAACAGAAAAACACCTCTGCACAAGACGTTCAGTAAACAGGAGTCCACTTATGTTTGATTATGAAGTTCTTAGATTTGTGTGGTGGATACTGATCGGTATTTTACTGATTGGGTTTGCTGTCACAGATGGTTTTGACATGGGCGTTGGCTTTTTATTACCAATTATTGGTAAAACGGATACCGAACGCCGCATTATGATTAACTCAGTTGCGCCGCACTGGGATGGTAACCAAGTTTGGTTAATCACAGCCGGTGGTGCATTATTTGCTGCATGGCCAATGGTTTATGCTGCGGCATTCTCGGGTTTCTACATGGCCATGATTTTAGTTCTGGCTGCGTTATTCTTCCGTCCGGTAGGCTTTGACTATCGTTCGAAGTTAGAAAATCCAAAATGGCGTAACATGTGGGATTGGGGCCTGTTTATCGGTGGTTTTGTTCCTCCATTAGTTATCGGCGTTGCATTTGGTAACCTGCTATTAGGTGTTCCATTTGAAGTTAATTCACAGCTGTATTTGAATTATACCGGTAATCTATTTGGTTTATTAAACCCATATGGTCTGCTTGCAGGTGTTGTCAGCTTGATGATGATCGTTACACAGGGCGCAACCTATTTACAGATGCGTACTTCGGGTGAGTTACATTTGCGTAGCCGCAAAACAACTTACTTGACTGCATTACTCACGCTTTTAGCGTTTGGCGGGGCAGGTGTATGGTTAGTCATGGGCATCGATGGTTATGTTGTGACTTCAGTATTAGACACCAAAAGTGTTTCTAATCCGTTAAATAAAGAAGTTGCTGTTCAGGCAGGTGCTTGGTTAACTAACTTCCATAACTATCAAGCGCTGTGGGCATTACCTGCATTAGGTTTAGTGTGTCCTTTATTGACCATACTATTTACTAAAGCAGATAAAGGTGCTTTGGCATTCATAACCTCTTCATTGACGATTGCATGTATCATTTTGACTTGTGGTGTTGCGATGTTCCCATTCATCATGCCTTCAAGCATCATGCCAAATGCAAGTCTGACAATGTGGGATGCAACTTCTAGCTTGTTCACACTTCAGGTTATGACTGTTGTTGCGATTATTTTTGTTCCGATTATTTTGGCTTACACTTCTTGGTGTTATTACAAAATGTTTGGTCGTCTGGACAAAAAATTCATCGAAAGCAACAATCATTCACTGTACTAAGGAGCATAACACATGTGGTATTTTGCCTGGATACTTGGCACGCTGTTAGCATGTAGCTTTGCAGTGATAGCAGCTTTAGCGCTAGAGCATGCGGAAAGCTCAAAAGCTGCTAATGATGGCGAAGAATAATGTTGGCAGATAAATGCTACCAACTGATGGATAAGGGGCCAGTGAGGGCCCTTATCCTCATTTTAGCGCTCGTCATGGCAGGTTGTGTCATGTGGGATCCTTCCCAGTTCGCTGCGAATACGAGTTCATTTAAGATTTGGCAGGGTATTATTCTTATTTGGGCTACGTGTGCTGCTGTGATTTTTGGGGTAGGTTTTCGCCCACATAAATTGATTTGGCGAGTTATTTTTCATCCGCTCATCGCCGCAATCATCCTCATTTGGGGACTTTTCCGCTTCTTCAGTTAATCCCCTATCTATTATGGGCTACTCGGCCCATAATATTTTTTCTGTTCTTTACGTGCAAATCATTCCAATAATGCAGCGTCTTCAGTATAGTGGCACGGTTAATTAATTTAACCTAAGCTGGAGTGATTAATATGTTGTCTCGATGGCCTATTCGCATTTATTACGAAGATACTGATGCGGGTGGGGTAGTTTATCATGCACGCTATTTGGCTTTTTTTGAACGAGCCAGAACAGAAATGCTACGCGAGAAAGGTATTAATCAGCAGAGTTTATTGGCGATGAATATTGGATTTGTGGTTCGTAGTATGCAAACTGATTTTCTAGCACCCGCCAAATTAGACGATTTGTTAGAAGTTGAAACTAGCCTTATTGAGATAAAACGGGCCTCTTTAACTTTTGCTCAGCGGTTAGTTAATTCACAAGGGAAAGTACTTTGTCGGGCAGAAGCCCTTATTGCTTGTGTTGACATATCTAAAATGAAGCCTACAGCGCTTCCTAAGTCTATTGTCGCGGAGTTTAAACAGTGACTGACATGAATATCCTGGATTTATTCCTGAAAGCGGGCCTATTGGTTCAGTTCATTATGCTCATTTTAATCTGTTTTTCGATTGCATCTTGGGCGATTATTTTTCAACGGACAAAAGTATTAAATGCGGCGACTCGAGAGTCAGAAGCCTTTGAAGATAAGTTTTGGTCTGGAATTGAATTATCTCGTTTATATAAAGAAAGTCAGGCTCGCCGTGATGATCTGAGTGGTACTGAGCAGATTTTTTATTCTGGATTTAAAGAGTTTGCCCGCTTACATCAAGCGAACTTACATGCACCAGAAGCAGTAGTGACTGGGGCAACTCGAGCGATGCGTATATCAATGAATCGAGAAGTCGAGTCCTTAGAAAATAATATTCCTTTTTTAGGTACCGTGGGATCAATTAGTCCATATATTGGTTTATTTGGTACGGTATGGGGAATTATGCATGCTTTTATTGCACTAGGTTCGGTTAAACAAGCAACATTACAGATGGTCGCTCCAGGGATTGCAGAAGCATTGATTGCGACGGCTATTGGTCTGTTTGCAGCAATTCCCGCTGTTATGGCATTTAACCGACTTAACCAGCGTGTAAATAAGCTAGAACAAGGTTATGACAACTTTATGGAAGAGTTTTTGGCGATTTTACATCGTCAGGCCTTCACCTCTGATAAGAAATAAAATGGGGAGAGAAGCGAATGGCGCGCAATAGTCGCAAACGTGAGCTGAAATCCGAAATCAATATCGTTCCTCTGCTGGACGTGCTTTTGGTTCTGTTGTTAATTTTTATGGCAACTGCACCCATTATTTCACAGAGTGTAGAAGTTGATCTGCCGGAGGCAACGGACACACAAACCGTTGCAAGCACCGATAATCCACCTGTCATCCTTGAAGTCGCAGGTGTTGGACAATATAACATGCTGATTGATGGCGAACGCCTTGATTTACTGCCACCGGAACAAATTGCTGCTGAAGCAAAATCTCAGCTTGAAAAAAATCCGAAAACAGTCTTTTTGATTGGCGGTGCGAAAGAGGTTCCTTATGATGAAGTGATCAAAGCATTAAATCTTCTTCATCAAGCGGGCATTAAGTCAGTGGGTTTAATGACTCAGCCACTTTAGTGCCGGGTTAGCATTGATTCTAATTTTGGATACCAGTCGTGGGAAAGACAAAAGAGCAAAAAAATAAGTTAAGCCGCTCAGTGCTCACCTCGGTGGTTTTGCACGTCGTTTTAATTGGCTTGATCGTTATTGGCTCACTAACCTCTGTGGTTAAATTAGGTGGTGGCGGGCAGGAAGGTACTGTGATTGATGCTGTGATGGTGGATCCAGGCGCAGTCGTTGAACAATACAACCAAATGCAACAGCAACAAAACAGTGCTAAACAGGCGACACAAGAACGTAAAAAGCAAGAAGAAAAACAAGCGGCAGAATTAAGAGAACAGCAAGCGCAGGAACAAAAACGACTGCAAAAATTGGAAGAAGAACGAATCCAAGCAGAGCGGATGTCAGAAACACAGCGCAAGCAGGCTGAAGAAGCACAGAAACAAGCCGCGGCAGAAGCGGCTAAAAAAGCGCAAGAACAGCAAAAAGCGGCGGAAGAAGCCACGGCCAAAGCACAAGCTGAAAAAGAAAAATTAATTAAGCAACAAGCTGATGCTCAGGCTAAAGCTGAAGCTCAAGCCAAAAAAGAAGCTGAAGCGAATAAAGCCAAAGCCAAAGCCGAAGCTGAAGCCAAGGCAAAAGCAGAGGCTAAAGCGAAAGCCGAAGCCGATGCTAAAGCCAAAGCAAAAGCGGATGCAGAGGCTAAAGCGAAAGCCGAAGCCGATGCTAAAGCCAAGGCAAAAGCGGATGCAGAGGCTAAAGCAAAAGCCGATGCTAAAGCCAAGGCAAAAGCAGATGCAGAGGCCAAAGCGAAAGCCGATGCGAAGAAAAAATCTTCCGAGTCAGCCAAACAATCATCTGCTGTTGATGATTTATTAGGCGACTTAACCTCAAATGGACCGAGTTCAGAAGGGGGAGCTGCCGCAGCAGGGAAGGGAGGCGGCAAAAAATCAGGGGCATCAAATGCTGATGTTGATAATTATCTCGGAAAAGTAAAAGCTGCGATAGAAAGTAAGTTCTATGACTCTAATACGTTCAAAGGAAGAACTTGCGAATTTAGGATTAAATTTGCTCCAACGGGGATGTTATCGAGCATAACACCTACGAATAATCCTAATAACGATCCTGCTCTGTGTAATGCGGCTATCCGGGCAGCTAATTCGGCAAAAATACCAAAACCATTAACTAGTGTGTATGAGTCACTAAATTCGCAGGTAAATATTTTAGAATTTAAACCTTAATTTTGCTTAAGGCTGTATAATAAATTACAGTCCTTTAGCAT
The DNA here is from genome assembly GCF_022592395.1 of Moellerella wisconsensis. Lineage (NCBI taxonomy): Bacteria > Pseudomonadati > Pseudomonadota > Gammaproteobacteria > Enterobacterales > Morganellaceae > Moellerella > Moellerella wisconsensis. The sequence continues at coordinate 912,614 of NZ_CP093242.1, forward strand.
AAATAGTTTTCACACTATCTAGTTTTGTTAGTGTTCCTTTGTTAATATTCAGCGAATTATTGCGTTTATGAATACCGCGGTAAGGGAGATAAGAATGAAGCAGGCTGTAAAACAGACTTTTAAAGTCATGATTGGATTTTTAATGTTATGGGCAACCCTTGCTCAGGCTGAAGTTCGTATTGAAATCACTGAAGGTGTCAATTCAGCACAGCCTATCGCTGTGGTGCCATTTAAATGGTCCGGTTCTGCAACGCCACCACAGGATGTGGGACAAATCATTAGCGCTGATTTACGCAATAGTGGTAAATTTAATCCGATTGAACCTAGTCGTATGCCACAACAACCAGCAACTGCGTCAGAAGTTGTTCCTGATGCATGGACAGCTCTGGGGATTAATGCCGTGGTTGTCGGGCAAATTCAACCGGCAGCAGACGGTAGCTTTATTGTAAGCTATCAGTTAGTTGATGTCGTTGGTTCACCAGGAACGGTATTATCGCAAAATCAATATAAAGTCACCCGTGATTTATTGCGTTTAGCGGCGCATACTGCGAGTGATGAAGTATTTGAAAAATTAACCGGTATTCGTGGAGCATTCCGTACACGTATCGCTTATGTGGTAAAAACCAATGGCGGTAAATATCCCTATGAATTACGTGTTTCTGATTACGATGGATATAATCAATTTACCATTCATCGTTCTCCGGAGCCTTTGATGTCACCAGCTTGGTCACCGGACGGTGATAAACTGGCGTATGTTACTTTTGAAAGTGGCAGTTCTGCACTGGTTATTAGAACGTTATCAACCACCGCTGTACGTCAGGTTGCTTCATTCCCACGTCATAACGGTGCACCATCGTTCTCTCCAGATGGTAAAAAACTGGCATTTGCTTTATCGAAAACAGGCAGTTTGAATTTATATGTTATGGATCTAGCGAGTGGTCAAATTCGTCAAGTGACTGATGGCCGTAATAATAATACTGAGCCAAGCTGGATGCCTGATAGTCAAACATTGGTTTATACCTCTGATCAGGCCGGTAGACCACAGATCTATAAAATTAATATTAATGGCGGTACGCCTGAACGTGTGACCTGGGAAGGTACACAAAATCAGGACGGTGATGTTAGCCCAGACGGTTCTTTCCTTGTTATGGTCAGTTCCGGTGGCGGTCAACAACATATCGCTAAACAGGATCTAGCAACGGGTAACGTTGAATATTTAACGAAAACGTTTCTGGATGAAACGCCAAGTATCGCACCTAACGGCACTATGGTTATTTACAGCTCATCCCAAGGCTTGGGCACTGTATTGCAGCTAGTTTCGACCGATGGGCGTTTCAAAGCGCGTCTTCCGGCAACTGATGGACAGGTAAAATTCCCTGCCTGGTCGCCGTATCTGTGATGCATAATAATAAATGTAATGTATGGCAAACTATTTAAGGATTATAAAGATGCAACTGAATAAAGTGCTCAAAGGGTTGATGTTAGCGTTACCTATCATGGCTGTTGCAGCTTGTAGCTCAAACAAAAACACTGATCAGACTGGTACAGATTCTTCTATGAATCAAACCACTAACTCTGGTCTGTCTGCAGAAGAACTGGCACGCCAGCAAATGCAAGAGCTGCAAAATGAGAACGTCGTGTATTTTGGTTTTGATAAATATAGCATCTCGCCTGAATATGCTCAGCTGTTAGACAAGCATGCAGCATTCCTGCGCACTAACCCGTCTGTTCGTATCGTTGTTGAAGGTCATGCCGATGAGCGTGGAACTCCAGAATACAACGTAGCGTTGGGCGAGCGTCGTGCAGATGCAGTTAAAAAATATCTGCAAAGCAAAGGCGTTGCAGCAGACCAAATCTCTATCGTTTCATACGGTAAAGAAAAACCAGCAGTGTTAGGTCACACTGAAGCTGACTACGCGAAAAACCGTCGCGCAGTACTGGCTTACTAATAAGAGATTTAGTATCTAATGAACAGTAACTTCAGACGTGTGGTAGTTGGTCTGTCGTTATTGGTTGGCGTAGCGGTCAATGGGACCGCTACAGCCCGCGCGCCAATCATTAATGTCGGGTCAGGATCTAACAGTGATCGCCTTTCTCAAATTGAGACAGCGGTTAACTCTCAAGGCCAATTGTTATATCAAATTCAGCAGCAGCTTTCAGATAGCCAGCGTGATATTGATATGCTCCGCGGTCAAATTCAAGAAAATCAATACAAACTGAATCAGCTAGTTGAAAACCAAAAAGATCTATACATGAAGTTAGATCAGGTGAGTGGCAGCGATACACCCGCTGCATCTGCGGATAATTCATCTTCAACAACTCCAGCTCCAGCGGTATCTAGCCAGAGTGGTAACGAAAAAGATGATTATAATCAAGCAGTACAATTAGCGATGAATAGCAAATCGAAAGCGCAAATCGATGAAGCTATAAACGCATTACAAGGTTTTATTAAGTCTTATCCTAAGTCTTCTTATCAATCAAATGCTAATTATTGGTTAGGGCAGCTTAATTACAATAAAGGTAGCAAAGATGATGCCGCATTCTACTTTGCGACTGTGGTTAAGCAGTATCCAAAATCACAAAAAAGCAGTGAATCATTGTATAAAGTCGGTTTGATTATGCAAGATAAAGGACAAACAGATAAAGCCAAAGCGGTTTATCAACAAGTTTTGAAACAGTACCCAAATAGTACTGGCGCAAAACAAGCTGAAAAGAAACTTAGCGCCCTTTAATTATTAACCCCGAAGGGAAATATCGGTTATTTTCGGGGTTAAGCGAACGATAAGTGTGCACTTAAGCATTTTTTTCAAAAAAATCATTGCACCGCCGTCAGAAATCAGTAATATAAGCCGCCGTTGAGTTAGGAACTTGTCTGTTACAGATGAGTTGTCCAAGAGTCTATTTATTAGTCTTTAATTAATATCAACAAAAAATAAAAAAGTGAAAGATGGGTCGTTAGCTCAGTTGGTAGAGCAGTTGACTTTTAATCAATTGGTCGCAGGTTCGAATCCTGCACGACCCACCATCTTATTATTTCACTTGCCGAATAATTTTTTATTCAGCGATAATTAAGATAAAATATTAATACTATAAGATGGGTCGTTAGCTCAGTTGGTAGAGCAGTTGACTTTTAATCAATTGGTCGCAGGTTCGAATCCTGCACGACCCACCATCTTATTGTTAGTAAAGTATTTAGTAAGCCATTTAGCAAGCCACAAGATAAATATTATTAATTAATATTATCAGCTTCAAATGGGTCGTTAGCTCAGTTGGTAGAGCAGTTGACTTTTAATCAATTGGTCGCAGGTTCGAATCCTGCACGACCCACCATCATTTATATCCCCACATTTTATTATCTCTCTCATTATTTTAGTCCCATTTATATAAAACCGATTATTTAATTATTTATTCCAAATCATTATTATTTTTGAATGCATTAAGCATGTGTATATCAATGCAGTAATTGACGGTTAATACTGGATGCTAGGTAAAGCCTAACTGATTTAGCTATCATGTAATGGTTAGAGTATTCCTTCTGTTGACGCTATTATTATCCAAGATATTACTCTAATTGATTTATTGGCTTATCTGCGCTCGCTGATGCGTTTTATCTACTCACAGATAGATATACCTATATTGATTAGAATTCTTGCATATACAGCCGTGTAGAGGCGTTATAATTCGACAATAATCCATTTAGTTATTGTATTAATATTTTGATAATTAATTGAATTATAAATTTTTGAACTGATACTTTAAATAATCGTTTTTAAGGTAAATTTAAGCGTTTTATTTGCCGCCCAATGACGAGAGCGGCAAAACGATAAAATAGTTTTTTAATTAAATTAACTGGTTATCTAGCAAAATATCATTCGCCAATTCGGTTATTTTTTGGCTAACTGAAGAATAATCAGGATAATTCAATGCATTTGCTACTTCTTCGCTGGCTTCAGTAAAGGTGTCTAATAATAATATTAATCCACCCGCCGCTGTATTTGCATTATTAAAGTTGAATATTTTATCCATACAGGCTAGATATCGCTTAGGCATCCATTGGTTAAAAGACTTACCTTGATACCAGCAATCTTGGTTTGGATTATCAATCGTGACTAGCCACTCTAGCATTGTCAATAATCCATTTTTCATACTGTGATCGCGTTGCCATGCTAACCAACGTTCATCACGAGTGAGCAAAATAGCCACTTGATGGGCTTCAAACCAAAAATCGGTGACTAATGCATTAAATTGCTCGGGGCTAGGTAGTAATATGCGAGGATGTTGCTCCGGTATGTATTCAGGTAATCCATTAGTAACACCGCTTTTATCTAATAAAACCCCATAACCGCGCGCGTATATTGCATCGAGTCCGGCATGTTTCATGGCGGTTAAACGTATTGGCTCCGCAAATGTAAAATCAATTTTTCGACCTTGCTCAAAAATCACTAAACAGGTTGGCCAGTCGGGTTCATTGGGCTTTTCATTAGCTAATTGTAAAGTAATTAATGGGTTACCAAATTGATTTAACCATTGAGTTGATTGTGTAAAATCATTGACTCCCTGCCCCACGAACTCAATATCTAAATCAGAATAATTATCTACCCCAGTCACTCTCGCTCGAGAACCGGTCATAATTACAGCTTCAATGCGCGGATCTAACAGAGCAAACGAAATAATACGATTTAATAATTGGGCGGTAGATTCCATATATTTATCCAGATAAGCATTTAACCCTTAAGGATACCTGTAAATGATACGGAGAGAAACAGTTGAAAATAGGAGAGACTTCTTTATTTAGATCGGGTATCTTGTTTAGTATATTAAACAAAATAGTTAAAAAACCGTCATTACTTTGCAATTCACGACCAAATTAATCTCTATACTAAACAGAGAGAAGCTATGAGCGAATTTATTGATTTTAATCAGTCTATTTATCCGTTTCCGACCAAACCTGCTGCGCTCGATAATGCAGAAAAATCATTTTATCGCCAACAAATAAAAACGCTACTTAAAAAACACAATGCTGTGATTGTGGCACATTATTATACCGATCCTGAAATTCAAGCACTGGCTGAAGAAACTGGGGGCTGTGTTGCCGATTCATTAGAGATGGCACGTTTTGGGGCTAATCATCCGGCTTCCATCTTATTAGTTGCTGGCGTGCGATTTATGGGGGAAACAGCCAAAATTCTTAGCCCACAAAAAACGATATTAATGCCAACATTAGAAGCTGAATGTTCGTTAGATTTAGGGTGCCCTTCTGACGATTTTAGGCAATTTTGTGCACAACATCCAGAACGAACCGTGGTAGTTTATGCCAATACCTCTGCGGCGGTGAAGGCTCAAGCTGATTGGGTAGTGACTTCTAGTATTGCCGTTGAATTAATTGATCATTTGGATAGTCAGGGTGAAAAAATCATTTGGGCTCCAGATCGCCATTTAGGCAATTATGTTCAGCAGCAAACAGGGGCTGATATTCTGTGTTGGCAGGGCGCCTGTATTGTTCATGATGAATTTAAAATTCAATCGTTAGCTAAAATGAAAATGTTGTATCCTGCCGCGGCATTGCTTGTTCACCCTGAATCACCGCAGGCGATAGTTGAACTTGCCGATGTTGTTGGCTCCACCAGTCAGTTGATTAAGGCTGCACAGTCACTGCCAAATCAAGAACTTATAGTGGCAACAGACAAAGGTATTTTTTACAAAATGCAACAAGCCTGTCCTGAAAAAACGTTACTTATTGCTCCAACGGCAGGGGAAGGTGCCAGTTGCCGAACTTGTGCGCATTGTCCATGGATGGCGATGAACGGTTTACAGGCGATTGCTCAGGGGTTACAAGAGATGGGGGAAAAGCATGAAGTCCATGTTGATCTTGAATTACGCCAACAAGCGTTGCGCCCGTTAATGCGGATGCTAGATTTTTCTACATCATTGAAATAATTAAAGGCTATTTAAATAAGATCAAATTAAAAATTTAATTTCAATTAGGTAAGGGGATGGTATGGATTTCTTTAGTACAGCAAATATTTGGTTATATATACCCTTAGGTCAAGAAGGGTATCAGCTGTCGTATATTGAAGCAGTTGGAACGTTAGCAGGATTATTATGTATTTGGTTAGCTAGCCAAGAAAAAATTATTAATTATTTTTTTGGTATTATTAATGTCGTGTTATTCGGTATTATTTTTTTCCAAATCCAACTGTATGCGAGTTTGTTATTACAAGTATTTTTCTTTGTAGCTAATATTTATGGTTGGTATGCATGGAGCCGAGTCGATAATCATCAACAAGTGGAATTAAAAATCCGTTGGATGAGCCTACCAAAGACCTTGATTACCTTGATAGTCTCTATTTTAGCTATTCTTTTGCTTACCTATAATATCGATCTAGTTTTTGGCGTCTTAGCCGATCTGGCGATTAAGATCCTCAATATATTGGGTGCAGATTTAAGTGTGCCGGTATTAGAGCCTGACGCATTCCCATTCTGGGATTCAGTAATGACCATACTTTCTGTGGTTGCAATGATCTTAATGACCCGTAAATATGTTGAGAACTGGCTAGTTTGGGCAGTAATCAATGTGATTAGTATTGTTATTTTCTATCAACAGGGCGTATTGGCGATGTCAGTAGAATATTTAATTCTCCTCGGTATTGCCGTTAATGGTTCTCGTTTATGGATAAAATCAGCTAAAGAAAATGGTTCTGTACCTTTAGAACGCAATTAAGATAAGCAAAACAAAGTAAAAAGGCTAAAGTAGCATTCTCGAACTTTAGCCTTTTTTATAGTTATTCCTCAATTATCTGGGTTAAATCACCAAATATTCTGCTATAAAAAAGCCTTTCATACCTATATGTCATATAAAGCCAAAGAAAAAAACATTTTAGTGCTTAGAAAGGCTGTTTACACCGAGTGAATGAACAGTTAAATTAAAATCACAAAGATAATATTTTAATGATGTAATTGACAATGGACTAAACGGGTATGAATTATCAGAACGATGACGTAAGAATTAAAGAAATTAGAGAATTATTACCGCCAGTGGCATTATTAGAAAAATTTCCAGCGACCGATAAAGCTGCGTTTACCGTTCATGAAGCCCGCCATGCAATCCATAATATACTGACAGGGGAAGATGACCGCCTATTAGTCATTATTGGGCCTTGCTCAATTCATGATACCAAAGCTGCATTAGAATATGCGGAGCGTTTAAATGCCTTGCGAGATGAGTTAAAAGGCTCTCTTGAAATTGTGATGCGTGTTTATTTTGAGAAACCACGGACTACGGTCGGTTGGAAAGGTTTGATTAACGATCCTCATATGGATAATAGCTTTAATATTAATGAGGGATTAAAAATCGCCCGTCAGTTATTGCTGACAATAAACGATTTAGGCATGCCGACAGCGGGGGAATTCTTAGACATGATTTCTCCACAATATGTTGCAGATTTAATGAGTTGGGGCGCGATTGGTGCACGCACCACTGAATCTCAGGTACACCGTGAATTATCCTCTGGCTTATCGTGCCCTGTTGGTTTTAAAAATGGTACCGATGGTACGATTAAAGTAGCGATTGATGCGATTAATGCCGCTCGTTCTCCACATTGTTTCTTATCCGTGACTAAATGGGGACACTCCGCGATTGTTAAAACTACCGGTAATCCTGACTGCCATATTATTCTACGTGGAGGCAAAGAGCCGAATTACAGCGCTGAGCATGTCAGTGCTGTCCGCGAAGGGCTAAAGAAAGCCGGCTTAACCGAAAGCATTATGATTGACTTTAGTCATGCGAATAGCAGCAAACAATTTCAAAAACAGATGGATGTCGGGGCTGATGTTGCAGGACAAATTAGCCAAGGTGATAAAACCATCACTGGAGTTATGATTGAAAGTCATTTGGTTGAAGGTAATCAGGATTTGGCAGATAAACCCTTAGTCTATGGCCAAAGTGTTACTGATGCCTGTATTGGTTGGGCTGATACTGAAAAACTATTACGCCAGTTGTCTGATGCAGTAGAAACTCGACGTCAAAAGTAAGCTGAGAGTATGATAAAAAACCAGTGCATCAATTAATGCACTGGTTTTTTTTAATTAATTGATAGTTAAATAAATAGTTAAATACTGACAGTCGTCTGCGCTTCAGGCCCTGCTTGTTTAATCTCGGTTAGTAAACGATCGATATCAGTGTCTTGATCTTGTTGTATATCTTTATGATAAAAAACAAATTTACCGATTAATCCTTGGTGATTAATCAGTAAATAAAAATACGATTTTTTCTCTTTACCGACAGTGACCGCATCTAATGGGATTTGATAGCTATCGCTGAAAAAGGTTGGACGAAATATCAGCGTTTTATTTTTAATTGCCAATAATGGCGTACCATTGATGCGCCTTCCGATGATATAGCGAAAAATAGCTAGTACTATCAAAAACATCCCGAGGCTTTGCCCCATAGCAAATAGCACTATGCCTAATAGCAGCATTATTCCACTCAAAAAGGCATTTCTCTGATTGGTAAAATTAAGGCAAATATCATAGGTCGCGAGCGGAGAGCTGGGCTCAAATTTTCTAAAACGCCAGCGAGTCGCTGAAAAAGTCATACCGAAAATAAACACTAGGCTGATAGGAATAAACACCAAACCGCCGAGAAAAGCTAATATCATCGAGGTTTGAGGCCAATAACTCATTGTTAGCATACTGATAATTTGTAAAGGTACACTAATAGCCGCGATCACGATGAGGAACTTCATAAATTTTAATGCATTACCCGATGGCTCATGGGAAAACCCTACCGTTAGTTCATCGGTTTGTAGCATATAAATCAGTGTCACTAGCAAAGCAATATTGATAGCTAAGCCGATCCAGACATACATATTGAATTTATTCATTTTGTTATCGTAGTTAGTAAAAAAAGGCATAAGATGGTTATATCATAACTGTTTGGCTAATGATAAAAAATAGATTACTGCCTGCGCCTAATATGTGAGTTTGGCGTAGGATAAAAAAAGCCACTTCAGAGAGTGGCTTATTAGATGGCTAAATTGTTAGACTAAAATTATTTAGCTTTACCTTGGTTAGCGACAGCGGCCTGTTTTGCAGCGATCTCTTCTTGGTTACCTAGGTAATAATGTTTGATTGGTTTCATGTTTTCATCGAATTCATAAACCAAAGGTACTGCTGTAGGAATATTTAGGTTCAGAATTTCATCTTCGCCCATGTTATCCAAGTATTTTACCAGCGCACGCAGTGAGTTACCGTGTGCTGCGATAATGATTTTTTCACCTTTCGCGACGCGGGGTTTTATTTCTTGTTCCCAATAAGGAATAACACGATCGATAGTTGTGGCTAAACTTTCAGTGACAGGTAATTCGCTGTCTGACAGTTGAGCATAACGTGGATCATGACCAGGATAACGTTCGTCTTCTTTGGTCAGTTCTGGAGGCGTAATTGCAAAGCCGCGGCGCCATAATTTAACTTGCTCGTCACCGTATTTTGCTGCAGTTTCTGATTTATCTAAACCTTGCAGAGCACCATAATGACGTTCGTTTAGTTTCCAGCTTTTTTCAACTGGCAACCATTGCTGATCGACTTGATCTAGAATGTTCCACAGGGTATGAATTGCACGTTTTAAAACTGAAGTGTAGGCAAAATCAAATACGAAACCATCATCTTTCAGTAATTGTCCGGCTATTTTTGCTTCTTCACGGCCTTTATCAGACAGTTCAACATCAGTCCAACCAGTGAAACGGTTTTCTTTATTCCACTCACTTTCACCGTGTCTTACTAGAACCAGCTTAGTTACTGCCATAGTTCAAAACTCCTATAAGTACATTCATAAAAATTCGTTATCACTGATCACATTATAGGGATCATCAAGCCGAACGCTAGTCTGAACTGACTAATTACCCTGACTAAATCAAATATTTTTTGCTCAAGGTAGATTTATTGTTCAGCGGATAACCTATCTGCAGATTAATTTATCATAGCTGAGATACTGATTATTGATCTCAACCGTAGATCTCTCGCAGATAGATGAAAATATAATATATATATCCGATTTAACCCGAAGTGAAACGATACAGCAAGGCATAATTTACTGTTTTTAGCTCTACAGCCGTTATCAATTCACTTTGTGATACAGCTCACTATTTTTTAACTATTTCACTTTCATAGCGATAAATCCCATTTTCGGGAATAAATTTCAAGCGGTGCGTAATACAGGTTGGTGCATCTTGTTGATGGTGGCTCACAAATAATAATTGAGTGCTGCCTTTGCTTATCATCACATCAATAAATCTGAGGACTAACAAACGATTAAGTTCATCCAAACCTTGTAATGGCTCATCGAGGATCAATAGCGCGGGATGTTTTACCAGTGCTCTAGCGATTAGGATTAAACGCTGTTGCCCCCAAGAAAGCTGTTGAAAGGGCTGAGTTGCGATTTGAGGCGTAAAACCTAATAAAGCTAACCATTGCTGGGCTAATTGTAATTGACGGTCGGTTGGTGTTTGATACAGACCAATTGAATCATGAAACCCTGAAATAATCACGTTTATTACGCTAGTAGATACGCGGTAATCTTGATGAACGCTGTTGCTGACATAACCAATATGTCGTTTGATATCCCAAATCGTTTCACCACTTCCCCGTTTGCGTCCAAATAAGGTTAAATCATTGCTGTAGCCTTGAGGATGATCGCCGGTAATTAAACTTAATAAAGTGGATTTCCCGGCCCCATTTTCGCCAATAATCTGCCAATGTTCACCGGGATTAATTTGCCAAGTTAAATGATGAAGAATGGCTTTATCATTGTATTTTACCACGCCATCATTGAGGATCACGCTGGGCTGATCCGCTGATAATAGTGGTTCTACTGTCGAGTCTTCAACGTCAGGCAGAGTTAAATAGTTGATTTTCTCACTGTGTCTTAATTGAGCGATTAAGCTATCAGCTAGAATATGAGTTTTGCTACCCACCATAGTTAGTTGGCAATCTGCGAGGATACCCATATGCTGAATAAATTCTGGGATTTCATCGAAGCGATTAACAATAACCACTAGCGTTAGACCTTTTTCAGCTAATTCAAGCAGTAATTCATTTAAGCTATTACGCGAAAATATATCTAAACCATCAAAAGGTTCATCTAGCACCAGTAGGTCTGGGTGGCTCATTAAGGCCTGACATAGCAGAACTTTGCGCGTTTCACCGGTTGATAGATATTTAAATCGCCGTGAGAGTAAATCGCTAATACCAAATTTCTTGGCCAATTCTAGGCAGTATTCATTATCTTTGGTATTTAATTGAATAACTTGCGCGGCACTGTATCCTGTATCGTCTTCATCTTCGCCGAGCATATCGGTATTATTGCGTAGCCATTCATCGCTGATTATTTTTTGTAATTGTTCAAATGAGATGCGGATACTGTGGGTAAAAGGAGTTTCTATTTGTCCACTTAACGGAGGTAACTCGCCAGTTAGTGCGCTTGCAAGAGCGGATTTACCACTGCCATTCGCCCCGATAAATGCCCAGCTTTGGCCTTTTTTAATCTGTAGCTGCTTTATATTTAGTATTTTTATATCGCTTAAGCGAAATTTGGCTTCAGTTATATTCAGCGCTGTCGCGGGCGTGTGTGATGGCATAGTCATTAGTTCTCCTTATTATTTACCCATCATGTTTGATAACACCACTAATTGAGAAATTAACTTAAAAAATTAATGTCGATAGGTAGATTGTTTATTTACGCTTAAATTAGCGAGCAAAGAGAAAGCTACGCCAATAACGGGTGATTAATTTATACCTTGATTTAATCACATGATGTCTTACACAAATAAGCGTGAATCGGAGTAATGTCAATAGCTTGAGCTGAGAAAATAATTCCAGTGGAATAGTATAATTCCCCGAAGAAGTTGGGTTCATCGGAGAATTTATGGCAGAATTATTAGCAAAGAGTAGCGATAATCACTTGATCTGCATTAAATAGTGCGGTGACTGTATCGTTTACAGCCAATTTTTGTTGGTCAACTTCTTGATTCGAAAGGGTTGAGCATAAGGTTTCTCCACCATCTAGGCTCACCATAATCTCGCTATTTTCTTCTCCTATTTCTAGGGTAATGATTTTTCCACTCAGAGCATTATCGAATTGATGAAGTGTCGATTGGCCTTTAATCAGTTTTATCCAAGGCGCTTTGATTAAGGCCAGCACTTCTTTACCTTCACTTAAGCCAAGACGATTAGCGCTTTGTTCAGTCAATGCAGCATCAATCAGAGTATTGCCATCAGCTAAACGGATTTTAACATGCTGTTGGATATGGCTATGATCACGTTGAATTAAAGTGCCAAAAAATTGATTACGAGCACTGGTTTGTAGTGAGAAACGAGAAATAGCAGCTAATAAACTGTCAAGAGGTAGAGAATCATCTTTGAGGACATCAAAAGCTTTTTGCTGAATTTTGGCTAATAAATCATAAAGTTGTAATAAACGTTCGCCATAATGGGTGAGTGTAGTTCCGCCGCCGCCTTTTCCACCAGTTGCGCGGTCAACGAGAATATCATCAGCCATTTGGTTCATTTCATTAATTGCATCCCAAGCACTTTTATAGCTGATCCCCGCCAATTTAGCGCCTTGGCTGATAGAACCAGTTGCTTGAATTTGTTTTAACAATGAAATACGACGTGGATCAGCAAATAACCGATCATGCAATTTTAAGGTCAGTAAAATTTCAGCTTGCATAATATCTGTTCTTCTTGTTAGGGCTTGAGGAATTGACTTGGAAAGCACGTTTAGTACTTTGCCACAAAAGTAAATTATATAGAATAGAGCAGATTATAACGCTAATATTAGTTATAATTGTGTTATATCTAAATATTTCCCTTCGTCGCCCCTTCAGGTTGACTTGATGGGTACAGTATCACTGAAAGAGGCCGCAATGTTAGAAATTTTAAAAAGTATGGGCTTTGCGCTACTGATGGTTCCAGTCGTAATGGCTGTTATCATGGGATTAATTTATGGGTTAGGGGCATTTTTCAACCTACTTTCTAAAGCTCATGTCCATCATACCGAGAAAAAATAATTCTCCTTTATCTATTGGTTACCCGGTTTAAATGCCGGGTAATTATTTCCCTTTAGTTTTGCCTTTCTTCGGCCATTTATCTTTACCCATCTGATACATTCCCTTTGACGCTATATTTGGCATCGTTTTTTGCCAATAATGGTGAGCTTATTTTTCATATGGCTAGCTCTTAATATGACTGGATTGATTTATTTCCAGTGAAAATTTAACTTTATTTTATTTTTTAGCGAGATTGTGCACTCTTTGGCACTTATTGCCTTTCATTTTTCGTTGTATCTTGATATATACAGCGTTTCCAATCCAATGACTGAATGGCACTTATAGATATTTAATAACTAGATATTTAATAAATAGGTATTTAATAATGAATAAAAATTTAATCAAGCTTCTCGCGAGTGCTGCCGTAACTCTATCTTTAGCTGGTAATGCGGTTGCCGCTGAAAAAGTCACAGTGTTTGCTGCTGCATCGCTGACTAATGCATTGAATGAAATCGCGGCACAATATAAACAAGAAACCAATAACCAAGTTGTGGCTTCTTACGCATCATCTTCAACCCTAGCTCGTCAGATTGAACAGGGCGCTCCGGCGAACTTATTTATTTCTGCTGATCAGCAATGGATGGACTATGTTATTGATAAGCAATTGATGGTTAAAAATACTCGTTATACTTTGCTAGGCAATGAATTAGTGTTGATCGCCCCTAAAGCCTCAAAATTAGATAAAGTTGAAATTAATCAGCAAACAGATTGGAAAAAACTGCTCGACGGTGGTCGTATGGCTGTTGGTGATCCTGATCATGTTCCTGTTGGTATCTATGCTAAAGAATCGTTAGAAAAATTAGGTGCTTGGGATACTGTTAATCCAATGTTAGCCAGAACAAATAATGTGCGTAGTGGCATGGCGTTAGTTGAGCGTGACGAAGCACCATTAGGCATTGTTTACGGTTCTGACGCGGTAGCTAGCGATAAAGTTAAAGTGGTTGGTATTTTCCCTGCGGATACCCATAAACCTGTAGAATATCCAATGGCGATAGTTAAAGGCCAGGATAATTCAGCAACACGCCAATTTTATGACTATCTGAAAACACCTCAAGCAGCTGTTATCTTTAAACAATATGGGTTTAGCCCACTGTAGGAAATAGACTTTTGCAGATGTTAAGTGAGTATGAATGGGAAGCCATCTATTTGAGCCTAAAGGTCTCTACGGTCGCGGTGATTTTTAGCCTACCGTTGGGGATTTTAATGGCGTGGATTTTAGTGCGTTGTCGGTTCCCCGGTAAGACATTACTTGACAGTATTATCCACCTGCCACTGGTGTTACCGCCGGTGGTGGTAGGTTATTTATTGTTAATAAGTATGGGACGGCGCGGATTTATTGGTGAATGGCTATACGACTGGTTTGGTTTCAGTTTTACGTTTAGCTGGCGCGGCGCTGCATTAGCATCAGCGGTAGTGGCATTTCCATTGATGGTCCGAGCCATTCGTTTGGCGTTAGAGGCCGTAGATCAACGGTTAGAGCAAGCGGCTAGAACGCTCAGAGCATCACCGATTAAAGTTTTTTTCACTATTACCTTACCGCTTTCCTTGCCGGGGATTATCGTTGGTGTTGTACTGGCATTTGCTCGCTCGTTAGGCGAATTTGGCGCCACAATTACCTTTGTTTCTAACATTCCGGGTGAAACAAGAACCATTCCTCTGGCTATGTACACTTTAATTGAAACTCCGGGGGCTGAGTCCGATGCGGCTCGTTTGTGTATTATTGCAATTGGTTTAGCATTGGCCTCGTTATTAGCCTCCGAATGGTTAACCCGTTGGGGTAAAAAACGAATGGGAGGAGCATGTTAGAATTAGATTTCTCTCAGCGTCTTGGCGATCTGCAATTAGAAGTTAAAACCCAGCTACCGACCGAAAGCATTACAGCAATATTTGGTTTATCGGGGGCAGGAAAAACCTCATTAATTAATGTGATAGGTGGGCTAACTAAACCGGATAGCGGGCGTATAGTCCTCAATGGCCGCGTGCTGGTGGATAAAGCGAAAAAGATTTGTCTACCGCCAGAAAAACGCAGTATTGGCTATGTTTTTCAAGATGCGCGTTTATTTCCACATTATCGGGTTAAAGGTAACCTAACATACGGTATGGTACCTGAAATGGCATCGCGTTTTGATTCCGTGATTGAGTTACTGGGGATTGAAAAGCTATTAAATCGTTTCCCCATTACATTGTCTGGCGGTGAAAAGCAGCGTGTGGCTATTGGCCGTGCGTTATTAACCGCCCCCGAAATATTATTAATGGATGAGCCATTAGCTTCTTTAGATTTACCTCGCAAACGTGAATTATTACCTTATTTAGAAAAGTTATCGCAGGATGTCAAAATACCCATTTTGTATGTTAGCCATAGCTTAGATGAAATATTGCGCTTAGCTGATAACGTAATCGTAATGGCGCAGGGGAAAGTAAAAGCCTATGGCACGCTCGAAGATATTTGGGCCAGTAGTGCTTTGCGTCCGTGGTTACAACAAGATTCTTTAAGCAGCGTGCTTAATGTTACGGTAATTAAGCAGCACCCAGACTATGCTATGACCGCGGTATTGGTGGCAAATCAGATATTATGGATGCCTCGAATAACCAGTCAGCCAGATGATCAGGTGCGTATTCGTATTGATGCAGCGGATGTATCTTTAGCATTAACTAAAGCTGAAAATAGCAGTATTCGCAATGTGTTACGCGTCAAAGTGGTCGAATGTATTGAAGATAATGAACAGGTCGATGTAAAGCTGGCATTAGGTGATCATTTCTTATGGGCACGAATTACGCGTTGGGCGCAAGATGAACTGAATATTCAGCCTGAACAATGGTTATTTGCCCAAGTGAAGAGTATTTCATTGAGCCGACATTTATAGTTTTTTATATTGATAATATCTTGTATTGATCATAACGGATAATAATCGGCTCAGGAGATTATCGCTCCTGAGCCGGATTAAAACGGTTACAGCACGTATTTACGGATCACTTCGGCAATCCCTGGCTGGGTGTTATCACGAGTAACTAACGCTGCTTGTTGCTTTATTTCATCGACCGCATTACCCATTGCCACCCCTAAACCGGCGGTGGTTAGCATGCTGAGATCGTTAAAGTTATCACCGAACGCAAGTACGTCTTGCATCGATAATCCTTGCGATTCAACCCAACGCTTTAAGCGTTTGCCTTTACTGTTGCCGCTTTGTGCAATATCGACCTGATCTTCCCATGACCATTCACATTCTAGCCCTAAATCTTTTTCAATCGATTGGGTAAATTCATGCAACTCATTACGATCTGGCGTAGTTAATGCAAATTTCCAAATAGATTTATAATCGTGCATGGCTTGATTGAAATCATCAACTTGCAACAGGTTAGGGCGCAGATCAACCGGCAAAGTATTCGACCATTGCAGGGTTCTGGCGATGGTTTCTTGATTGTCATATAACATAGCGTCATCGACATACATTAAGCGATGAATATTGGTATCGGCAAGGCGTTGTATGATTTGGCTTGCAGCATCGGTCGTTAATGGATCAGATTCAATAACTTTTTTGCCTAAGTAATCATATAAATAGGTACCGTTACAGCAAATAGCTGGTGTATCCAATTCTAGCGCTTGATAAAAAGGACGAATAGCAACATGGTGGCGTCCGGTAACAATCAGGACTTTAACGCCTTGTTGGCGAGCTTGTTGCAGGACTTCAAGTGACTCGGGTAAAATTCTTTTTTGGTTATCAAGCAATGTTCCATCTAGATCGAGCGCAATAACGCGGTATGACATAAAATCGGCCTCATTAGTAATAATTATATTTTTAACGATGATATACCTATCGTATCTCAAGTTAGAAAGATGCTGATTAGTATCATGATTTAAAAACGAGATTATTAAACCGTAGATCGAATATTCAATATGGCAACGGCAATAATCTTGATGATTACTCGACTGATTAAAGCTTCATCTTCTTGAACGTTAAGGTATAAATTTTTCGAATAAATAAAACAAGTTGCCCAGAAAGCAAACATTTTGATTATAGTGTCATCATCATAACTGATAATAAACATCGACTGAACCGTTTTAGTGCTTATTGTTGATAAACAAATAGTTTTATTGTTTAGTGATAATCCCCGCATTTTTATCATAAATTCGTTATGATTAGTCTATTGATCCCTAGTGGAAAGTACGGTTATGTCAGTCACTTTATTTTGTCAGGGCCGATTGCAAACTGAACAGAATTCAATAATAGCGGCCAGTTTACAGGCGGCTATCCAGCGTGCCCAACAGCGGAAAACATATGTTTCTATTTGGTCTTTTATTCCAAGTTTAGATACCCAGCCTATTGATATTAATCAATTTATTGGAGGTGAATATACGATGGTTGAAAATAGCCAATCTTTGTCTTCTTCTCTAATTAATAAAAATGAGGTGGTTATTTCCCCGGCTGCTGATCAAGCCATTGATCAGATAAATATCTGGCTGTCATCAACACCAAAACCATTGATTTTATTGTTATTTCCGTTGATTGATGAAGCGACAAGAATTTGCCAGCAATGGGCTGCTCACTCAGATATTATAATAGCGGAGCAGCCTCAGAATAGATTATTGCGTTTACAGATTGATTATCGAGCCACTAAAGTGTGTGTCATTTGATAAACTGATTTGTAGACGTAACTCGATGAATAGATAAATGAAGGAGTTAGGATGAAGCAGATAGTTTATGTTGCTAGCCCGGAAAGCCAACAGATCCACGTTTGGTCATTGAATTGTGCAGGTGAATTATCACTGCTTCAAACGTTGGATGTTCCGGGGCAGCCTCAGCCAATGTTGGCGAGCGAGGATGGAAAATATCTTTATGTCGGTGTGCGTCCAAATTTCCGGGTGCTTACTTATCTAATTGAGCCGCAAGGTACGCTGAATTTAGTGGCGCAAACTTCGATACCAGGTACGCCGGTCCATCTTTCTTTAGATAATAGCGGCCGTTTTATGTTTGTTCCTTCTTATCATCAGCATAACCTCGCCGTATTACCGATTCAACAAGGTATACCGGGCGCGCCAATCCAAGTAATTGAAGGGCTCAAAAATCCACATTCTTCCCATGTAGATAGTGATAATCAACAATTGTGGGTGCCATGTTTAGGCGAAGATCATATTCGTTTATTTGATCTCAATGCTGAAGGGCGATTGAAAGAAGCCTCAGCAGACAGGATTACTACCAAAGCAGGAGCTGGTCCACGTCATTTAGCTTTCCATCCGAGTAAAAAAGTTATTTATTGTATTAATGAGCTCGATGCAACGTTGAATGTTTATCATCAATTTACGCGCTATCGTGAAATGCAAAATATCAATGTCTATCCGGCAGGATTTAATAGCACTCCATGGGCCGCAGATGTTCATATTACCCCGAATGGTCGTCATTTATATGCTTGTGAGCGCTCGGACAGTATTATGAGTCATTTTTTAGTTTCTGACGATGGGATGCATTTGACTTTAGCCGGTGTTTATCCAACCGAAACTCAACCGAGAGGGTTTAATTTAGATACGGAAGGGCGTTTCTTGATTTCTTGTGGGCAGAAATCAAACCATGTTTCTGTGGCGCGAATTGATCAGATTACGGGCGAACTGACTGAACTTGGCCGTTATCCGGTAGGAAAAGGTCCAATGTGGGTGACTGTCGTTAACAAATAGCCTCGATTTTTTCCTCGTGATTTGTGAAGTTACTCGTAAATCACGAGGAAATTAGTGAAATTTTGCGGCTAACTTATCGTGCTATATCACCGATTAATCTCAGGCATATTTAGATTGAGCTTAATATGCCTTTGTAAGGCTATTTTGTTCGACTATTTTACTTATTGCGGCGGTAAGTTTACGTAATTGTTCCGGCTGAATAATATACGGCGGCATTAAATAAATAAGCTTGCCAAATGGTCGGATCCACACGCCCTCGGCAACAAATTGTTGCTGTAACTGTGCGGTATTAACCGCTGATTGCATTTCAACCACGCCGATAGCCCCCAAAACCCGCACATCTTTAACCGTTGAAAGTGATTTCAATGGTATTAATTCATCATGCAATTGCTGTTCAATACGCTGAACACGAGTTTGCCAGTCACTATTTAATAGTAAGTGTAAGCTTGCGTGTGCGACTGCACAGGCGAGAGGATTGGCCATAAATGTTGGACCATGCATAAAGCAACCGGCGGCGCCATTACTGATAGTTTCAGCGACGTGGCGAGTAGTCAATGTGGCTGATAACGTAAGATATCCTCCGGTTAACGCTTTGCCTAGACACATAATATCAGGCGCGATTTCTGCATGATCACAAGCAAAAAGTTTGCCCGTTCGGCCAAATCCCGTCGCTATCTCATCGGCAATAAGCAAAATTCCATATTGATCACAAAGCTTGCGTACGCCACGCAAATAATTGGCATGATAAATTCGCATGCCTCCGGCGCCTTGAACGATAGGTTCGAGGATGATCGCAGCAATATGCTGATGATTTTGTTCTAATTGCCCACGTAATGGCGCGAGGTCGTTATCATCCCACGGTGCGTCAAAGCGGCAGTGTGGGGCGGCTACAAAAATATGTGGCGGAAGATAACCTTTATACAGCCCATGCATCGAGTTATCGGGGTCACAGACTGACATCGCACCAAAAGTATCTCCATGATATCCATGGCGAATAGTCAAAATGGTTTGGCGTTTTTCACCCTGTGCCTGCCAATATTGCAGCGCCATTTTTAAGGCGACTTCTACCGCAACTGAACCTGAATCCGCCAAAAAAACGCATTCAAGCGCTGCGGGAGTGATAGCCACTAATTGACGACATAAATTAACCGCCGGAGGATGTGTAATGCCACCAAACATTACATGTGACATTTTGTCTAATTGTGATTTAGCCGCAGCATTCAGGACGGGATGATTATAACCATGGATTGCTGACCACCATGAGGACATACCGTCAATTAATTTTCTACCGTCATCGAGCTGTAGCTCGACACCTTCAGCCGCCACAATAGGATAAGCCGGAATAGGATGGCTCATTGAAGTATATGGATGCCAGATATGTCGGGCATCAAATTCAAGATCATTAGCGCTCAATTCAGATTGATTAATCATATTCATGTAAACTTTTATTAGTTATTTTGGTTGACATGATAATCGCATTATTTAAACTGGCAACACTTTTTTCTACTGGAGATAGAAGCGTGAGCGAATTAAAAAAGTGGACAGTGCAGCAAGCTAGTGAATTGTTTAATATGCCTTTTTTTGAGTTATTATTTCAGGCTCAGCAAGTTCATCGGCAGCATTTTGACCCACAGCAGATACAAGTTAGCACGCTATTATCGATAAAAACGGGGGCTTGCCCCGAAGATTGCAAATATTGTGCTCAAAGTGCGCGTTATAAAACCGGATTAGAAACCGAGCGCCTGATGGAAGTTGAGCAAGTTATTGAATCTGCGAAGAAAGCACGAGCCGCGGGTTCGACACGTTTCTGTATGGGGGCGGCTTGGCGTAATCCACATGACCGAGATATGCCGTATTTAGAAATGATGGTACGTGAGGTTAAATCACTCGGCCTAGAAACCTGCATGACGTTAGGGATGATTAATACCCAGCAAGCCGACCGATTAGCACAAGCGGGATTAGATTATTACAACCATAATTTAGATACCTCGCCAGAATATTACGGCAATATTATTACCACGCGCAGCTATCAAGACAGGCTTAATACTCTTGAGAATGTACGGGAAGCCGGGATCAAAGTTTGCTCGGGGGGGATTTTAGGTTTAGGGGAAAAAATAAGCGATCGGGCGGCCTTATTAGTCCAATTGGCAAATTTACCCAAACCACCAGAAAGCGTGCCTATCAATATGTTAATGAAAGTTAAAGGTACGCCAATGGCCGATAATGAAGAAGTCGATCCATTTGATTTTATTCGTACTATCGCAATAGCTCGAATTATGATGCCAACATCTTATGTTCGTTTGTCTGCGGGTCGTGAATATATGAACGAGCAAACACAAGCTCTGTGCTTTATGGCTGGGGCAAACTCAGTCTTTTATGGCTGTAAACTACTAACTACACCTAATCCAGATGAAAATACTGATATTCAATTGTTCCGTAAATTGAATATTAATCCAGAGAAAATTCAGACTCCACTGGGCGATAATCAACAAGCAGCACAATTAGCCGAAGCAATTCTGACTAAGGATAATGCGCAATTTTATAATGCGGCCGTATGATGAATTGGAATAGATTTATTCGTGAGCAATTGGCTAAGCGGCGAGAAAACGCCGCATGGCGTCAACGCAGAGTCATCGACTGTTCCACAGGACGATTTATTCAGCTGAATGGTCAGTCGTATTTGAATTTTTCTGGAAATGATTATTTAGGATTAAGCCAGCACCCCGAGGTCATTGCTGCGTGGAAACGTGGGGCGGATCAATATGGCGTTGGTAGTGGTGGATCGGGTCATGTAACTGGATATACCCATGCACATCATCAATTGGAACAGAGTTTAGCCGAATGGCTGGGGTATCCTAAGGCGCTGTTATTTATTTCTGGTTTTGCCGCAAATCAAGCAGTGATCTCCGCATTAATGGCTAAAAATGATACGATTTTAACCGACAAATTCAGCCATGCCTCTATTATTGAAGCTTCGATGCTGTCAAATGCCAATTTACGTCGTTTTAAACATAATAATCTAGCGTCACTCGAGCAACTCCTCAATAAACCAACAATAGGAAAAACGCTGGTGGTAACTGAGGGAGTATTTAGTATGGATGGCGACGAAGCGCCTTTATCGACTATACAGAGTTTGACGCGGCAGCATGCGGCCTGGTTAATGGTTGACGATGCGCACGGTATTGGCGTGAAAGGATATCAAGGGCGCGGAAGCTGTGATGCCAACGGTATCAAACCGGAAATATTAATTGTTACTTTCGGTAAGGCATTTGGTATGAGTGGTGCGGCTGTCCTGTGTGATAACGACAGTGCCGACTATTTTATCCAGTGCGCACGCCATTTAATTTACAGCACCTCTATGCCGCCTGCTCAGGCGATCGCCTTACAAGAAACGGTTCGACAAATTAAACAAGCCGATGAGCAACGAGAACGACTAAATGCCAATATTCAGTTATTTCGCCAACGTTTTGCTGAATTGATGGGCAGCAATAATGCTTCATTATCCGCTGAGCAAATGTTGACTCTCGGGCCATCTTTAACCGCTATCCAGCCGGTCATTGTCGGGTCTAATCAACGCAGTTTACAGTTAGCTTGCTATTTAGCTGAACAAAATATCTGGGCACAAGCTATTCGCCCTCCGACTGTTCCCCCTGGGAGCGCACGGTTACGGATTACGCTCAGTGCCTCGCATTGTCCGGATGATATAGAAAAGTTAGTGGAGGTCATTGGTAACTATAGTATTGGCAACTGTGGTATTGAGAACTATGGTATCAAGAGTTATGGTATCAAGAACTATGGTATTGATAACTATGGCGTTAAGTGAACAAAAGCATAAAATTGCTCAGGCGTTTGGTCGTGCGGCAGCGCACTATGACAATGTGGCAGAGTTTCAGCAACAAACTGGATATTTACTGTATCAATTATTGGTTCAATTAATTCGGCAATTTCCTACAACCGACCCGATGAATTCATCGCTGTTTTCAGCCATTGCTAGTAAAGCCAGTAAATTATTATTGCAGAACACCGTCTCTACGCGGCCATTGTGCGGTAAAAAAATATTAGATGCGGGATGTGGTACTGGATATTTTAGCGATGTATTTCAACAACAAGGGGCAGAAGTTACCGCATTAGACTTATCCTCTGGCATGTTAGAGGTTGCCCGTAAAAAAGGCAGCGCTCAACATTTTATCTGCGCGGATATGGAAGCGATACCGATAGCCGATAAAAGTTTTGACGTAACTTTTAGTAATTTAGCTATCCAATGGTGTGACCCTCTCGATATTGCATTGAGTGAATTGTATCGGGTGACTAAATCGGGTGGATGGGTCATTTTTACCACCTTAGCCGAGGGATCATTAGTTGAATTATCCCAAGCTTGGCAGCAGGTCGACAATAAAACTCACGTTAACCATTTCTTAGCGCTTTCCTCAATAAAGTCGACGTGTTCTAGTTGGCGTAACAATTTGTTATTACAGCCTATTACACCAACTTATACCACTCTTAATGGCTTATTACGTTCTTTAAAAGGTATTGGTGCGACACATTTAACTCAAGGCCGGCAGTCTGGTTTGATGACTCGTCAGCAATTAAATCAACTAGAACAAGTTTATCCTACAGTTAATGACCGTTACCCGCTGACTTATCAAACAGTTTTTGGAGTGTTATATCGTGACTAAAATATATTTTATTACCGGGACCGATACCGAGGTGGGTAAAACAGTGGTCAGTTGTGCTTTATTACAAGCGGCCGCGGCTGAAGGTTACCAGACCGCAGGTTATAAACCGGTTGCTTCAGGGAGCGAGCAAACCGAGCGCGGACTGCGCAATGGTGACGCATTATTACTTCAAAAAAACAGTACATTAAGGCTAAATTACGCTGAAGTTAATCCCGTCGTTTTTGAGCAACCAACATCGCCACACATTATTAGTCAACAATTAAACCAACCGATACAGTTTTCAGTGATGTCTCGGGGACTGGTTCATTTGCAGCAAAAAGCACAATGGTTACTGGTTGAGGGCGCAGGAGGTTGGTATACACCTTTAAGCGCAGAACAAACATTTGCCGATTGGGCGATTGAATGGAACTTCCCTGTCATTTTAACTGTTGGGGTTAAATTAGGCTGTATTAATCACGCATTACTAACTGTACAAGCCATAAAACAGGCCAATTTAACCTTGGCTGGATGGGTGGCGAATGAAATCGAGCCAGCAGGAACCTATCAAGCCGAATATTTAGCTACGTTAGAACGTATGATCCCAGCACCGTGTTTGGGGATTATTCCGCATTTAACGGAAGGCGATATCGCGACTGTCGGTCAATATTTGCAATTACACAAATTAGCGGTGTAGTTTATTATCGATTCATATCTTTTTAGCCGGCATTTAGTGCGCATTATTCTTGGTACGATAATAGTAAAATAAGTATGAGAAAATACTGTGGATTTGTCGTACCGAGATAATGCGCTCATCTTTATCACGTATTGATTAAGTTAATAGAGCACCATAAAAATTAAAAAACACTATTTTTAAATGCAATTACGCGCAAAAATAAGCCAAAGAAAATAAATCAATAATCACGTTATTGTCCAAGTCTACCTGACCACTAATCACATAAGTTGCATATAAAAAAAGGATTTAGCGAGTTATCCACTATTTCTGTGGATAACCCTGTGAATTAAATTCTCAATAATAGCTTAACCTAAGGCGTCATGCGGCTTTGGCGTAAGTTGTTGCTATTCTCGGCTCTTATTAAAAAGACATTAAATACAATGAGTTATTTAAAATCAAGATTTATTTTTTTTATGGGGCATTAGAGATATCTAGCAACAGTATAAAATATAAAAATAATCACGGGTCAAGTTAAATTTTGGGGATAACATCATTTTTTCTCGATACTTTTTCACTCGATACTGTATCAAGTCATAGGATAAAAATAACAGTAATGTTTTTTTACGTTATACTTGGCGCTGTAATTATATCCAGCATCATGAATGTCGTTATCGGTAAGAGGTCGTCTCAATGAGTAAAGTATTTAAATTACATTCTGATTTTCAGCCTGCTGGGGATCAGCCAGAGGCAATACGCCGCTTATCCGAAGGATTGGAAGATGGTTTAGCCCATCAAACATTGCTCGGGGTGACGGGTTCAGGGAAGACCTTTACGATAGCTAACGTTATCGCCAAAGAAAATCGTCCAACGATGATTATGGCGCACAATAAAACCCTAGCCGCGCAGTTATACAGTGAAATGAAAGAATTCTTTCCCGACAATGCGGTTGAATATTTTGTTTCATATTACGATTATTACCAACCTGAAGCCTATGTTCCCAGTTCCGACACCTTTATTGAAAAAGACGCCTCAGTGAATGAACATATTGAACAGATGCGGCTTTCTGCAACTAAAGCCTTATTAGAGCGACGTGATGTGATAGTTGTAGCATCGGTCTCAGCGATTTATGGTTTGGGCGATCCGGACAGTTATCTCAAAATGATGCTGCATTTGAGCGTAGGGATGATAATCGACCAGCGTTCCATTTTGCGCCGTCTGGCCGATTTGCAATACAGCCGTAATGATCAAGCCTTCCAGCGCGGAACATTCCGGGTACGGGGCGAAGTGATTGATATTTTTCCGGCAGAATCCGATGAGCATGCTTTGCGGGTTGAGTTATTCGATGAAGAGGTTGAACGACTCTCGATATTTGATCCTTTAACCGGCCAGATTCAGCATACTGTACCGCGTTATACCGTGTACCCAAAAACCCACTATGTGACGCCGCGTGAACGTATTCTTGATGCAATGGAAAAGATTAAAGTTGAGCTAGCAGATCGGCGTAAGATTTTGTTGGCTAATGATAAATTAGTCGAAGAACAGCGTGTCTCACAGCGAACTCAATTTGATTTAGAAATGATGAATGAACTGGGTTATTGCTCCGGCATTGAAAACTATTCACGCTATTTATCGGGCCGAGGTCCGGGCGAGCCACCGCCAACATTGTTTGATTATTTACCGGCAGATGGCTTATTGGTAATTGATGAATCTCACGCGACTATTCCCCAAATTGGCGCCATGTATCGTGGTGATAGATCACGTAAAGAGACTCTCGTTGAGTATGGCTTTCGTTTACCCTCCGCATTGGATAATCGACCATTGCGATTTGAAGAATTTGAGGCATTAGCTCCGCAGACGATTTATGTTTCTGCGACACCGGGTAAATACGAGTTAGAAAAATCTGAAAACGATATTATTGAACAAGTTGTACGTCCAACTGGGCTTCTAGATCCGGTAATTGAAGTACGCCCAGTCGCGACTCAAATTGATGATTTATTGTCTGAAATTCGTTTGCGAGTTGAAAAAAATGAGCGTGTATTGGTTACTACATTAACTAAGCGAATGTCAGAAGATTTGACTGAATATTTGGAAGAGCATGGCGAGAAAGTTCGCTACTTACACTCTGATATTGATACAGTCGAGCGTGTGGAAATTATTCGTGATTTACGTTTAGGTGAGTTTGATGTGTTGGTTGGGATTAACTTACTGCGAGAAGGGCTTGATATGCCCGAAGTTTCGCTGGTGGCTATTCTTGACGCCGATAAAGAAGGTTTTCTACGTTCTGAACGTTCATTGATCCAGACTATTGGTCGTGCGGCACGAAATTTAAACGGCAAAGCAATTCTTTATGGCGATAGGATAACGGCATCAATGGAGAAAGCTATTCGTGAAACTGAACGCCGCCGTGAAAAACAAATGGCTTTCAATCAACAACATGGGATTGTGCCTCAAGGATTAAACAAGAAAATCGGCGATATATTACAAATAGGTCACAAAGTGGGTAAACCGAAAGGTAAATCTGCATCTTTGGCTAAATCCAGTCAGATCAATGAGGATTATCGTAATCTTTCGGCGAAAGAGTTAGAAGTGAAAATTCAGCAATTAGAAGCTAAAATGTATCAATCAGCGCAAGACTTAGAATTTGAGCAGGCGGCTGAATTGCGTGATGAAATATTAACGTTGAGAGCGTTATTTATTGCCAATTCATAATATACCATCCGTCTATATTAATGGCAGAATTAACCGCGGAGTTTTTTTAATAGCCTCCGCGGCTAAGTTAATCGTGTTATTGGAGGTTGATATTAGAAATATAGTGGATATAAAAAATATTAGGCGCAGCAACCAAGGTTTATAATATAGCGGCGGCAATCAGTTTTTGTACGCTATTTTCAATGGCTAAATGAAGTAATTCACGGTCATGTCGATAGGGTATATCTTCTGCTTCCAATACCATTTGAGTGATAATACGTTGTTGATTGACAGAGTCGATATTGGTTCTTGGGCCGACAATTATCGCTTCTATTTTTTTGCGCCCGATTTTATGTTCCATCATCAACAACTTTTCATTTAAGGTCAAACTTGCTGCCGATGGGCTCAATTCTTTGCCTAAATTACCGATATAAATCAGCGGTGCACGGCATTCATTAAGCGCTACAGATAATTCATCGATAAGCAGCAGAGGCATTAAACTGGTAAAAAAACTGCCGGGTCCAATCAATATAAGATCGGCCTTATGAATAGCTTCAATCGCTTCTGCGGTGGCTTTTACTCGTGGATACAGCTGTAATTCTTGCGGTATCGCGTTGAGTTGATCCACATTAACTTCGCCATATATTTCATTACCCATATTATCGATAGCCATTAAATCTACCGGTTGTTCTGACATGGGAATTAAATACGCATCAACTTTTAATAAATTACGAATTAAATTAATGGCTTCTAATGGCCTAATACTGAGGTGATCTAAGGATTTTAGCATTAAATTGCCTAAATTATGCCCAGATAGCTCACCATTACCGCTAAAACGATATTCAAACATTGCTGATGCAATTGATGGCTCTGTAATTAATTGATTAAGGCAATTACGCATATCTCCCCATGCAATTCCGCCTTCTGAGCGACGGATCCTGCCCGTAGAGCCACCATTATCGGTAGTGGTAACGATACCGGTTAATCGTGGACCCAGCGCTGAAAGTGAGGACATAACACGCCCGAGACCATGGCCGCCACCTAATGCGACAACATGATTGAGGGCAGCAAGACCATTATTTGACATAATTTTCCTATTAACATCATATTATTTACAGGCGATATTTGAATACTTATTTTGAGATGATAAGTTATTTTTTATAGTTATCTTCAATTATTTAGCGACCGTAAATATTGTTCTCTCGTAATTTGCGCGCTAATTTAGCATGAAACCAAACTTTTGGATCAGTGACCATATCAAAATAGTTAAAATTAATTGTTTTATTGCTTTTAATTTTTCCTCATTATTTCTGTAAGTCGTTGTATATTAAATTATATATCGAATTTCTAATTGGATTTTTAAGCTTGTTTGCGCTACAGTCATCGCCAATGAATGTGTTCAATTTTTGAAACTAACCAGTTTTAATGCGTTATTGGGCGTATCAATCCGCACTAATTTACATTATCGATTAGTTATTAATTAATAACGCAGTAATCTGACTAGCTATAAATTAAATGCAATAAAAACTCCTAGCCTGTGTGTCTAAGTTTGTGATTACAAATATGATGCTCTGGCCGTGGCCGACGAGTCACCAGGGTGCATGATAGAAATGTCCGCATCTCCCGTATTTGGAAAGGTGTAATATGCAACAACTTGTAGATCCTTTTGCGAGAAAATTTTATTATTTAAGACTATCTATTACCGATGTGTGCAACTTTCGTTGTACTTATTGCCTGCCTAATGGATATAAACCTCGTGGTCGTCATGAATTTTTAACTCGCGATGAAATTCGGCGGATTGGCCAAGCTTTTGCTGAGTTAGGGACTGAAAAAGTACGTATTACCGGCGGAGAGCCAACAATGCGTAAAGACTTCACTGACATCATTGCGACCATCAACGAAAATAAATCGATTAAAAAAATTGCTGTAACCACTAATGGCTATAGAATGGAGCGTGATGTTGCAGCATGGAAAGATGCAGGGCTCGACGCCATCAATGTCAGTATTGATAGCTTAGATCCGCGTCAATTTGCTGCAATTACAGGGCAAGATAAATTTTTCCAAGTGATGAGCGGTATCGATGCTGCATTTGATGCTGGTTTTAAAAAAATAAAAGTCAATGCCGTGTTAATGAAAAACGTCAATGATATCGCCTTAACATCCTTCCTTAACTGGATAAAACACCGTCCAATCCAATTACGTTTTATTGAATTAATGGAAACGGGAGAGGGCAGCGAAATGTTTAATCGTTTCCATGTTCCCGGTGCAACTATTCGTAGTCGATTAATTGAAATGGGTTGGTATCAATTACCAAAAGCCAGAAGCGATGGTCCTGCTCAAGTTTTCTCACACCCTGATTATCAAGGCGAAATCGGCTTAATCATGCCTTATGAAAAAGACTTTTGCCAAAGTTGTAATCGTTTGAGAGTCTCAGCAGTTGGTAATTTACATCTGTGTTTATTTGGCGAAAATGGTATCCCTTTGCGTGATCTGCTGGCCGATGATAGCTGTAATGAAGAATTAAAATCACGCATCCAACGCGGATTAACATCGAAACGAGAAACCCACTTTCTGCATCAGGGTAACAGTGGAATTACGCCAAATCTTTCGGTTATCGGCGGCTAGCTCGCTATTTATCATTTTTTGAGTGATTGTATTATTGTCGGTTTATTGATGAGAAGCCTCTTTATGAGCCGCCTCGCTGCCACTCATACATATTCATAGGAAGCTATATATGTCTAAATTAACTCATATTAATGCGGCAGGTGAAGCCCATATGGTGGATGTATCTGCAAAAGCTGAAACTGTTAGAGAAGCAAAAGCAGAAGCTTTTGTCACCATGAACCAAGAAACATTAGCCATGATTGTTAACGGCAGTCATCATAAAGGTGATGTATTTGCCACCGCACGAATTGCGGGTATACAAGCCGCGAAAAGTACTTGGCAATTAATTCCATTATGCCACCCATTATTATTAACTAAAGTTGAAGTTATTCTAGAGGCTCAAGTTGAGCATAATCGTGTACGCATCGAATCTTGCTGCCGTTTAACCGGAAAAACCGGCGTAGAAATGGAAGCGCTAACGGCGGCATCGGTTGCCGCATTAACGATTTATGATATGTGCAAAGCGGTTCAAAAAGATATAGTTATTGGGCCTGTAAGATTATTAGAAAAAACGGGTGGTAAATCAGGTCATTTTAAGGTGGATGCATGATAACAGTTTTATTTTTTGCGCAGGTTAGAGAACTAGTCGGTACAGATAAACTGGAACTTAGTGACGAATATTCGGATGTCAATGCATTGCGCCAACAATTAATCGCCCAAGGCCCTCGTTGGGCATTGGCATTAGAAGATGGCAAGCTGCTTACTGCGGTGAATCAATCATTTGTCGCAGGGGATTATCCACTGAAAGCCGGTGATGAAGTGGCATTTTTTCCACCGGTAACGGGAGGATAATCATCATGGCAAATACTCATATTAGTGTACAAACGGACAATTTTAGTCTGGCTGAACAATATGAATGGTTATCTCGCTGTGACAGCGATGGCGCAGTTGTGACCTTTACCGGTAAAGTACGAAACCATAATTTAGGCGATGAAGTTAGCTTATTGACGCTAGAGCATTATCCCGGAATGACAGAAAAAGCTTTAAATAATATCGTGGAGGAAGCGAGAAAACGCTGGCCATTACAGCGTGTGAGTGTCATCCACCGTGTAGGAACATTAGCTCCGGGTGATGAAATTGTTTTTGTTGGGGTCACTAGTTCCCACCGTTCTGCTGCTTTTGAGGCCGCTGAATTTATTATGGATTTTTTGAAAACTAAAGCGCCATTTTGGAAAAAAGAGAAACTTCCGACTAATGAACGTTGGATTGAAGCCAAAGATTCAGACAAACAATCTGCAGAACGTTGGTTATCGAGTTAGGCGAGCACTCATGATCGCGAGCTTATTGTCAAGATAGGTAATTTGTCGCAAGTGAACGCAGTTTATTGACGGTTTGTTGCATGGCAATGTCATACAGTTGTGATAAACTTTGAATGAATTTGTAGTGTGGCTGAATGTTCAGCTACTAATTTTCACATATGATGAAGGGTAACCATCATGGATCGATTTAATCAACGTAGTGGTAATGATTCTCTCGTCCAGCGCGCAAATGCAGGCATTCAGGCTTATATGGCTCAGGTCTATGGCTGGATGACTGTCGGTCTATTACTGACCGCATTTGTTGCCTGGTATTCAATTAGCAGTGGTTTATATTACACTATTGCAACTAATAACATCTTGTTTTTTGGCTTAATTATTGCTGAGTTCGGCCTAGTGCTTGGATTATCCTTTTTACTGCCTAAATTAAATGGAATGGCAGCAACCGGGATGTTTATGCTCTATTCGGTGCTGACAGGATTAACTATATCGGTAATTATCGCCGCATATACTCCCGTGTCTGTTGCCAGCACCTTCTTTATTACAGCCGCGATGTTTGGTGCGTTGAGCGTTTATGGTTATACCACCAAGCGCAGTTTAACGGGTATGGGCAATTTCCTGTTCATGGCACTGATTGGTTTAGTTATCGCTTCACTGGTCAATATTTGGCTGCAAAGCCCGGCAATGTACTGGATAGTGACTTACGCAGGAGTACTGATTTTTGCTGGACTCACCGCGTATGATACTCAGAAGCTGAAAGAAATGGGTGCTCAAATTGACGAAAACGATAAAGAAATGATGCGTAAATCGTCGATTTTAGGTGCATTAACGCTGTATTTAGACTTTATCAACCTGTTCTTGATGCTGCTACGCATCTTTGGTGATCGTCGTTAATATTGGCGTTATAGTCAAAGTATTACAGCAAAGGCATTATAGTGAATGCCTTATGGTGAACGAAGGATAGAATAATTCATCGTTTTACTGAATAAGCGCTAGAATAAATATTAAAACCCTCAGTTTCCAGAGTCACTCTGGGTTCTGAGGGTTTTTTATTGCTATGATTCTAAGCGATTTTCTTTCTAAACAAATAATAAGCAAAGCTGCTAGTGATAACGCAAATCACCAATAAAGGCCATAGGCTGGGCCAAATCACAGTAAAGCCAGCATCTTTTAGATAGATCTGTTTGGTTATCTCGGTAAAGTGCCTTATTGGATTAACCCACGTAATATTTTGCAGCCAAACGGGCATGTTCTCGACCGGGGAAATATACCCTGAAAGCAGTACAGCCGGCATCATAAAGACAAAAACGCCGATAAATGCTTGCTGCTGTGTAGAGCAGAGCGCGGAAATTAATAGCCCAAATCCTACCAAAGATAATCCATAAATTAAGATAGTTGCATAAAATAGCAATAGCGAGCCTGAGAAAGGGATTTGATAGCAAAAAATCCCAATAATCAACACGATGCTAGCTTGTCCTGTCGCGACAATTAATGCTGGGATAGCCTTACCGACAAAAATCTGCCAGGTGGTTAATGGAGAGACTAATAATTGTTCTAGTGTTCCTTGTTCACGCTCACGCGCGATAGATAATGAGGTGACAATTAACACACCGATAGTGGTGATTAAAGCCACTAATGACGGCACAATAAACCATTTATAATCTAAATTTGGATTATACCAGTTACGGACTACTAACTGACTGTTATTAGGGAGCGGTTTACCTACTAGACGTGATTGCTGATAGTCCATCACGATTTGGTTGATATAATTAGCGGCGATTTGAGCACTGTTAGAATTACGTCCATCCAGCAATAACATTATTGACGCGGTGTTGTTGCTGGCTAGATTAGCGCTGAAATTTTGCGGGAAGCGAACTACCAGTAATGCTGCCCGCTCATCGATAGTTTGTTTTATTTCATTTTCACTTTTTAATAATAAAACCTGAGAAAAAGCTTCCGCTTTAGCTAAACGTTGCGTGAGCTCAATTGATGCTGGGCCATTATCTTGATCAAAAATAGCAATAGTGGCATTTGTGACTTCCAAGGTTGCCGCTAACGGGAATAACACCATTTGGAAAATGACCGGCAAGATTAAAATAGCTCGCGTTTGCGGCTCTTGTAACAGAGATTGTAATTCTTTGATGATCAAAGTATACAGTCGATGAAACATGATGGCTCCTTAATCAATCCAGACGACGCCGTGTTTTCCACGCCGTTAATCCGATGAATAATATCGCCGAAGCAATCAATAATAAGATATCCATCAATAACACAATGTAGATATCCCCCGCTAAAAATAGAGTTTGTAGACTGCTAACAAAATAACGGGCAGGAATGAAATAGGTTACGGCTTGAATAATGGCCGGCATGCTGTCAATCTCGAAAATAAAGCCAGATAACATAATCGCCGGTAAAAATGCGGCATTTAATGCCACCATCGCTGCATTAAATTGATTGCGGGTTAGGGTCGATATTAATAACCCCATTCCGAGCGCTGTCGCGAGATAAAGGCTAGTTATAATAAACAGTATCCACAGTGAACCTCGATAAGGGATGTCTAAAACAAATACAGTAACTAGCATACAGAGCAGCATGACCAGAGAGCCAAGAAATTGATAAGGCAGTAATTTAGACAACAATAATTCGCTGCGAGTCACTTGGGTAGATAATAACGCTTCCATGGTACCGCGCTCCCATTCTCGGGCGATAACTAACGAAGTTAAAATAGCACCGACTACCGTGATAATAATGCTAATGGCACCGGGAATAATAAAGTGTTTGCTAATTGCTGCCGGATTAAACCAATATCGCATATCAACGTCAATTAATGGTGATGTTGAATACCCTTTATTTTCACCCTGTTGAATCCGCCATGTTTGCCAGACACCTTGTGTATAGGCTTGTACAAAATTTGCCGTATTGGGTTCACTGCCATCGGTAATAACTTGAATTTCAGCATGCCCATCAGTGCGTTGTAATTGTGCAGCAAAATCAACGGGAATAACTACAATGCCGCGAATTTCACCTGCCTGCATTTTATCGGTTAATGCTTGTCGATTATCACTAATAGTAGCATCAATAAAGGGAGATCCCGTAAACGTATCCACTAATTCTCGGGCGGATTGGCTTTGTTGATCCATCAAGATGCCGACTTTTAAACGGCTAGAATCTAAGTTAATTCCATAGCCGAATATAAACAGCAGCATTAATGGAATAACCAACGCAATTAATGCACTGCTAGGATCACGCAGAATTTGCTTAGTTTCTTTAACGCATAGCGCTTTGAGTCGCCGCCATGAAAAATGCACATTATTAGCTTGTTGAAGGCTCATTTTTCTGCCTCCTGCAACGTTTTATCGTAATTTAATACCAGTTCAATAAAGGCATCTTCCATTGATGGATCAGGATTTTCCTTACTGGCTACTTGCTGTTTTAGTTCATCCGGTGTGCCAGCAGCAATAATTTTACCGCGGTAAACTAAGCCTATACGATCACAATATTCGGCCTCATCCATAAAATGAGTCGTAACCATGACTGTCACACCTTTATCCACCATTCCATTGATATGTAACCAAAATTCACGCCGAGTGAGTGGGTCTACTCCAGAAGTTGGTTCATCTAAAAAAAGAATATCTGGTTCATGCATTAATGAGCAAGCTAAGGCTAATCGTTGTTTAAACCCTAAAGGTAACTCATCGGTTAGTTGTTTTAGCATCGGGGTTAAATTAAAGGCAGTGACCATGTCATTGATTTTTGCTGCTTGCTGGTGACCTTTTAGCCCATATACGCCCGAAAAGAATTTGAGATTTTGCCCTACATTTAGATTGCCATACAGAGAAAACTTTTGCGCCATATAGCCTAAATGTTGGCGCGCTTTATCTGAGCTGGTTTTTAAATCCATTCCTAGCACTAACGCATGGCCTTCGGTGGGTTTCATTAACCCGCACATCATTTTAAACGTAGTTGATTTTCCCGCTCCATTGGGACCGAGTAAGCCAAAAATCTCCCCGCGCTTAACCTGAAAATCGACATGATCTGTTGCTGCAAAATCACCAAATTTTTTGGTTAAGTTGCGTGCTTCTATTACTGTTTCATGCGGTGCAGGAGGGATTTGCGGCATGATTTCAGCTAATTCTGAACGATGCGACGGCCCGCCACCAAGGAGATCAATAAATGCATCTTCAAAACGCGGTTCGGCATCAATCAGCTGGGCTTGAGGCATCTTTAGTGCTTGTAAAAGAGCCGATTTATCGGCGTCGGGGCGTAAAATAAGCCGAACATAACGGCCTTGAATAACGCCATCTGTGGTCTCTGGCAACACTAAAGCATTTTGTAAGGTGGCACGTCGGTACTGGGCGGGAATATCTAAAAGATAGGATCTGCCAGCCATTTTTTGAGTGAGTTGTTTTGGCTGCCCGGTATATAATAACTGTCCTTGATTAAGTAGTAGCACTTCACGGCATTGTTCTGCCTCGTCTAAATAAGAGGTGCTCCATAAAATCAACATCCCCTCATCGGCCAGTGAATGCACCATTTGCCATAATTCTTTGCGGGCTATTGGATCGACGCCTACGCCCGGTTCGTCTAATAACAGAACTTTAGGTTTACCTAATAGAGTACAAGCGAGGCCTAATTTTTGTTTCATTCCACCGGACAATTTTCCCGCTAAACGTTGAGTAAAACGAGTTAAATCGGTAAATGATAATAATTGTTGATAAGTTTGTTTACGTTCTTGCCCGACTAGCCCACGTAAATCTGCATATAAATCAAGGTTTTCTTGTACGGTTAGATCTTCATATAGACCAAATTTTTGCGGCATGTAACCTAGATTTGCACGTAACTGTACGCCATCGGTGATTGGATCTAGCCCCAAAATATCTATGCTACCGTGATCGGGTTTTAATAATCCGGCGAGCATGCGGATCAGCGTGGTTTTCCCTGCACCATCAGGTCCAACTAGCCCAGTGACTGAACCGCCAGTAATCACCGTATTTAACTTGGCGACAGCGGGCGAAGCTAATCCCTTAAAGTTTTTTTCAATATTGTGTAGCCGAATTTGGTAGCTTGAGCCCGCCATAATGACTCCTTATTGTGCATTATGAGCATCAGAAAAGCGCAGTGTCACTGGCATTCCTTGCCTTAAAGCATCGTCGGGATCATCAACAATAACACGCAAGCGATAGACTAAATCCGTTCTTAAATCCGGTGTTTGCACACTTTTTGGCGTGAATTCGGCAGTAGGTGAAACAAAGCCAATTTGACCATGATATGGGGTATTAGGGCGGCTGTCGGTATACAATAAGATTTTACGTCCTGGGATAGCCTGACCAAGATTAGGTTCGCTAATATAGGCTCTTACCCATACAGGGTGGGTGAGAGTGACGGTAAATACCGTATTTCCTGAGGCTAAAATAGTGCCCGGCTCAATTGCTCGCGTCAATACGGTTCCCGTAGATGGGGCGACTAATTTAGCATCCGCTAAATCAAGCTCGGCTTGTGCAACCGCAGCTTCAGCTTGCTGCCATTCCCCGCGTGCAGCTTCAATTTCTTCGCTTCTAAACCCAGATTGATATTGATTAAGTTTATCTTGAGCCGCTTTAAGTGCTGAAAGTGCTTGATTACGATTGTTTTTTGCATCATCGAGTGTATTCGCGGAAATCACTCTCTGCGCCCATAAGCTTTGTTGTCGCTTATAAAAGCTATCTGCATATTGCCATGCAGCTTGCCGTTGTGCGACCTCAGCTTCGACTTGTGCGATTTCTTGGGTTCGATAGCCACTTTCCATCATGGTCAATGTCGCTTTCGCGCTATCACGAACGGCTTTGGCTTTGTTTAATGCATTGATGTAAGGCTTATCGTCTAATGTTCCCAGTAATTGGCCGGTAGTGACTTGGTCGCCTTCATCGACGTTTAATGCAGCAAGTTTGCCGCCAACACGGAAACTAAGGTTAACCGTTCTGACATCTACATTGCCGTATAATGTTAATGTTTTGGGCTGTTGTGATTGATAGAAATAATAACCACTCAGCGCAATACCGATTAATATAACAATAATTAGAATGAAAATTGAGTTGCGTTTATTGTTCATTGCTAACCTTAGTTTTCAGAAAATCAGGCTAAATCCCTAGTCTATTGAGTGGCCGGCATTATGAACTCAGTACTGGACTAGCACGTAATACGCGGTATGGGTCAGAATAGTCAAGGGATCGTTCATAAAACAATTTAAATCATAATTTATATTTATCAATCATATCACTTTTCTGCGTTCTTGCGATGGCGTAATCCATTTAATAATATGCTGGTGTGTTGAATTAAAACTTGATTAATAATTTTGTATTCATCTTCATTAATATGCTGCCAACCGGTTTGCCGTAACAGTGTTTCTCGAGCAATACGAAATGATAAAATTTCCCCTAAAATGGCATGAGTATGGATTAAGGTAGATAAATCAGTGGGATCAGCCTCAATATATATTGCAATGAGCCGATTCAAACGTGAATGAATAGGGCCTAATGCTTGCTCGTGGATAATGGTATAAGCCTCAGTTGGATTAAGTTGTTCCCGGGCTAAAATTCGTGAAAAGCTGAGATTGTTTTTCTCTAATTGAAAATAGTTATAATCCATTAAGGCTTGCTGAATTAACTTAAGTGCTTGTTCAGGAAGTTTATTTTCATTTGATTGTAATAAATATAGATCTATTTCATGGAGTAGTTGACTAAACGTGGCTTTAATCGAATCGGCAATAAGTTGTGCAACAGCGAGATAAAGTCCTTCTTTAGAGCCAAAATAATAGGCGATAGAGGCAATATTTTGACCAGAAATCTGCGATATTTTTCGGGTTGTTGCACCATCAAGACCTAGTTCACCATAGATATCAGCAGCAGCTCGTAATAATTGGTATTTAGCGTGTTCCCCTCTAACTGTTGAGGCCGTAGTTGGAGTCGTCACTGTGGGCAATTGGGGTATGATTGAATCTGATGTTGTGGCTGTCATAGTCGTTCCTCAAATAAAGAATAAAAAATTAACCATGCCTATACACTGACTCTCCGGTCAGATTACTGATATTGAAGGCATAATTTGATTGCTTTCAGCGTCAAATAGTTATTAATACGATATTTGTGCCATTTTATATTAATTTAGATAATTAACTAAATTAATATTCTTGTTATCTACTAATGGTGTTAGAATTAATCTCTATTATGCTTGGCAGTTTGCGCTTTTATCCATTTTTATGTGATCCTTCCCCATTGAACTGCATCTGATTTATCAGAGTGGCGAAGTCTGGAGTACCTTATTTTGATTAGTTTTGATTCTCTCGCATTGCACGGAGATATTCTGCGTGCACTTCATGAACAGGGCTACGAAGCCCCAACCCCTATTCAGCAAGAAGCAATTCCTGCCGTTCTTGCTGGCCATGATGTGCTTGCAAGTGCCCAGACAGGAACCGGAAAAACAGCAGGTTTTACACTGCCTATCTTGCAGAAATTGATTGAAAATACTGACGCCCCGAAAAATCGTCGTCCAGTACGTGCTTTAATTTTGACACCAACTCGTGAGCTTGCTGCTCAGGTTGCTGAAAGTGTTAAAGAATATAGCCAACACTTAAGAATCCGCTCTTTAGTGGTGTTTGGTGGTGTTAGCATTAACCCTCAAATGATGAAACTTCGCGGTGGCGTAGATATTCTAATCGCGACCCCTGGACGTTTATTAGATCTCGAACACCAGAATGCGGTGGATTTATCCAAAGTAGAAATTCTGGTATTGGATGAAGCAGACCGTATGCTTGATATGGGCTTTATCCATGATATTCGTCGTATCACCAGTAAATTACCGGCGAAACGACAGAATTTATTATTCTCGGCGACATTTTCGGATGAAATCAAGCAACTGGCGAATAAAATCTTACATAAGCCAGTGACGATTGAGGTTGCCCCACGTAACTCAGCTTCATCA
Organism: Moellerella wisconsensis; assembly: GCF_022592395.1. Classification (NCBI taxonomy): domain Bacteria; kingdom Pseudomonadati; phylum Pseudomonadota; class Gammaproteobacteria; order Enterobacterales; family Morganellaceae; genus Moellerella; species Moellerella wisconsensis. Next base: position 951,274 of record NZ_CP093242.1, read on the forward strand.
CAAATTGAGCAATTTGTTCATTTAGTTGATAAGAAAAGAAAAGCTGAATTATTATCTTATATGATTGGCCGTGATAACTGGCAGCAAGTGCTGGTATTTACTCGTACCAAACATGGCGCTAACCGCTTAGCTGAAAATCTTAATCATGATGGGATTAAATCTGCGGCTATCCACGGTAATAAAAGTCAAGGGGCTCGTACCCGTGCACTGGCCGATTTTAAATCGGGCCAAATACGAGTATTAGTGGCAACCGATATTGCTGCCCGTGGTATCGATATCGAACAATTACCGTATGTTGTAAATTACGAATTACCAAATGTTCCCGAAGACTATGTGCATCGTATTGGTCGAACTGGTCGTGCGGAATCTACCGGTAAAGCGGTTTCATTAGTGTGTGTCGATGAAGCTAAATTATTGAAAGATATCGAACGCTTATTGAAAAAACCAATTCCACGTATGGAAACTCCGGGGTATGAACCCGATCCTTCTATCAAAGCTGAGCCCATTATTAATGGTAAACAGCGCGGCAGAACAGAACGTGTTGCATCAAAACCTCGTGGTGCAAATCCACGCAGCTCAAATTCTCCATGGGGAAGTGGACAGTCTCGTCCAGCAAGCCCATCAGGGAATAAAAAAATGAGCATGCCTAGACGTAAGCCTCGGAGCAGTGAAGCATAAATGCGTGTTTTGCTAGCGCCCATGGAAGGAGTTTTAGATTCTCTGGTTCGTGAGTTATTAACTGAAGTTAATGACTACGACTTGTGTATCACGGAATTCGTTCGTGTTGTCGATAGCTTATTACCCGCAAAGACATTCCACCGTATTTGCCCTGAATTAAATCACAATAGCAGAACCTCATCGGGAACCTCGGTGCGGATTCAGCTATTGGGACAACATCCGCAGTGGTTGGCTGAAAATGCCAACCGAGCGATTGATTTAGGCTCTTACGGCGTGGATTTAAATTGTGGATGCCCCTCCAAAACAGTTAATGGTCATGGTGGTGGTGCCAGTTTATTAAAAAATCCTGAACTTATTTATCAAGCTACTTTGGCGATGCGCAGTGCGGTTCCTCAATCCTTACCTGTTTCAGTAAAAGTTCGTTTAGGATGGGATGACCATTCATTAAGTTATGAAATTGCCGATGCTGTTGAACAGGCTGGAGCGACGGAAATTACTGTCCATGGTCGAACAAAAGAAGATGGCTATCGTTCTGAACGTATTAATTGGCAGAAAATTGGAAAAATCCGTCAGCGATTATCGATTCCAGTCATTGCTAACGGCGAAATTTGGGATCATGCTAGCGCTCAACAATGCATGGAAGTAACGGGCTGTAATGCAATTATGATCGGTCGAGGTGCATTGAACACACCAAATTTGAGTCGAGTTATTAAGTTTAATCACTCTAAAATGGATTGGGATGACGTGATGCAGATATTACGTAAATATACCCAGTTAGAAAAACGTGGAGATTCTGGTGATTATCATATGGCGAGAATTAAACAATGGCTCGGTTATTTACGTAAAGAATATACGCAAGCAGATGCATTATTTAGTGAAATTAGATCATTAAAAACATCGCAAGAAATTAACCAAGCAATTTTAAGTTATTAATTTTTAAATGATATTAAAACGATAAAAACAGTGTTTTTCACTTTATATGTATATTTATATCTTTATTTATACTCATTTTATATTTTTCAATTACCCCATATGTTAACCCCACATCAAATAGTCATTATTGGATTGGCTACCTATTATTAATCGGCTATTTATTTATTAATCAGTCGATATCATATTATTTTCAGATTCATCTAGTCATAATTTTGCGCTGTAAATTTGCAAAATATGCACATTAAAGCTTTAATTACTAAGTGTTGCAGATGAATACTTACAGTAACTATTTTTATAGTAATTATTTTTATAGTAATCATTTATTTTAAATAACCAACCGGAGGTTAATGATGGGTGTTCTTTCCTGGATTATATTTGGTCTCATAGCGGGTGTACTTGCTAAATGGATTATGCCTGGAACCTACCATTTTGGCTTTATAATGACGACTGTACTGGGGATCGTCGGTGCTGTTGTCGGGGGATATATTAGTACTTTCTTCGGCAAAGGCAAAGTTGATGGCTTTAATTTCGGCAGCTTTATTGTTGCAGTTATTGGTGCTATCGCTGTTTTATTCTTAGCTGGTGTATTTTCAAGCTAAAAGCTGTTTTTTTGATTCAAAGTGACATTAATAGATTAAATATGCCCCTAATAGATAAATATCAGGGGCTTTTTTATAGTTATTAATCGTGTTTTATACCCAACAATTATTGCTCTATAGGCAAACCATTATCTTGTCCCCAATCGGCCCACGATCCATCATAAAGTTGTACTTGATCATTGCCTAATAATATTAAGCCTAATAAAACAACAGCAGCAGTCATGCCTGAGCCGCAGGTAGTTACTGAAGGTGCATGAATATCTATCTGTTGTTGCTTAAATATCAAGGCTAATTGTTCGGGAGATTTATATTGGCCATTTTCTACCAATAGATTCCAAGGCACATTTTTACTGCCAGGAATATGTCCCATTCGTAATCCGGGACGAGGCTCGGGTGCTAAGGCTTGAAAACGGTCTGCAGAACGTGCATCAATTATCTGTTTATTGGCTTTCTCAACGATATCAATTATATCTGCTTGTGAAAGTGCGCTATTAGGTTGTTTAACGGCAGTAAATTCTTGAGCCGGTAGCGCAGAAACTTCACCAGAATCAACTGAAAAACCGGCCGATTTCCAGCCAGCGAGCCCTCCAGCAAGGATTTTAACCTGATGGCAGCCAAATGTTTTAAATGTCCACCAAGCGCGTGGTGCAGCAAATAAATTGCCTTGATCATAAATGATCACTTGGGTTTGAGGGCCGATCCCCATTTTACCCACGGCATCACTAAAGGTTTGTTCGTCTGGCAACATATGTGGAAGAAGGCTTTGGGTATCGGCAATTTCATCTTGGTGAAAAAATTGGGCGCCAGGAATATGTTCAGCAAGCCATAATTGACGACAATCCGCAGGTGCTGTTGGAGGTGCAGAAGAGGCATCCAGTACAATAATATCCGGATTATATAAATTGGCATGTAACCATTCTGGGGTTACAAAATAATTTTGGTACATAAATAAAGCTCCTTATCCATTCCAGCCGCTGCGTGCAGATATTTTATTTATATATCATCATATCTCACTATATTTGAACATAGTTTTATTAGAGTATAAAACTGATGAGCCATCGGAGATACCCGACGGCCAACTGGTTTTCTTGTTTCGCGATATGGGCCTTGATTTGCGGCGGCCGGATAAAATCTCAGCGATGTAAAGTATAAGTGGTGCAAACTATACGCCGGGAAAGTATTAGCGGTGGAAATAAAATCATAGCAATAAAAACCAGTAACTCAATAAAAGGGCTAGTGTTGATTGGGCGCAGGTAATATAGATGGCTGTTCTGCTTGTGATGGCTGTTGTTCAATTGGGGTAGTTGAACGGGTGTAGATATTCATACCGGCAAGCATTGTTCCACCAATCGAGGCAAGAGCACAGAGAGCGAAAAGGGCAATAAATACTTTTTTCATCAGCAGACCTAAAATAAAAATAAAGTATGAGTATATCGTTATCATTGTTACAAACAAGTTAATCCGCTGACTTTTTAAGACACCATAGATAAATTGCGAATGGGCGCGTGAATTTATGGCATAATGGTTTTTAATACAGTAGTTTTGCGTCATGCTGAGCAGAAATTACTTCTTGTCTTCTTAATTGAGAATGGTATATGCCATTCTTATCAATATTGAATATTCAACGAGTTCTATGCCTCTTTCCGGAAAAGTTAAAGATCAGATAACCGAATGGTATAAAGGGTTATCACAACAGATAGACGGATTTATCCCTCGAGCACCTCAGCGCAAAATGATAGCAGAGGTCGCTAAAACGTTTGCCAGTGAAGAAGGACGTCATCTGGTGATTGAAGCACCAACTGGAGTAGGAAAAACACTCTCCTATCTGATCCCCGGTATTGCGGTTAGCCGTGAAGAAAAAAAACCTTTAGTGGTGAGTACGGCAAATGTGGCATTACAAGATCAAATTTTCAGTAAAGATTTGCCATTACTTAAAAAAATCATTCCAGATCTTAAGTTTACCGGTGCATTTGGCCGTGCTCGTTATGTTTGCCCACGTAATATGGCGGCGATTTGTGCTGCCGAGGGTGAACAAATTGATTTAATGTTTTTGGTTGAGGATAAAGCTGAAATTGCCAGTAGCGAAGAGCGTACACTGTGCCAGCAACTGCGAAACGATTTTCATAGTTTTGCATGGGACGGATTGCGAGATCATCATAAACGCTCTTTAAGTGACAGTTTGTGGCGCAAAATTAGTACTGATAAAATGAACTGTTTGGGGCGCAATTGCCAATATTATCAAAATTGCCCATTTTTTTTGGCCCGTCGAGAAATAGAAAATGCAGATGTAATTGTTGCTAATCACGCCTTGGTTATGGCCGCGATGGAAAATGACTCAGTATTACCTGAAGCTAAAAATTTATTGCTGGTTTTAGATGAAGGACATCATATTCCGGATGTCGCCCGTGATGCATTAGAAGTCGAAGCTGAAATTACGCTCCCCCATTTATTGGCACAATTGGACAGTTTTACCCTGCATGTTAGTCAATATGTTGCACAATTTCAGCCCGCTAAGCCGCCAAAATTAAGTGATCCCCATAAGTTACACGATCATGCAGAAAAATTACGTAGTAGTTTTAATGAATTATCGATGTTAGCTAATGCCTTTTTGCCAGAAACCAGCGCGGAGAATGAATATTTATTTGCTCTTGGTCAATTACCTGAAACATTACAGAATTGTTGTCAGTTATTATTTCGTTTAACTGACAGTTTTCGTGGCTTAGCAGAAGCAATATTGAATGATTTAAATGAACAAACGGCGAAGCAAGATATTGTTCGTTTACATCGAGCTATTTTATTGACGAGTCGCTCTGTCGGTTATTTTGAAAATATGGCTAAATTATGGCGTTTAGCGGGTTTAGAGCAAGCCTCGGGGGCACCGGTATCAAAATGGTTAAGCCGACGTTATGAAAAAAATCAATCTCGCATTTTCTTCCATTGTGCCGGCATTCGAGTGAGTGATCAGTTAAATCAGTTATTATGGCGAAAAATACCGCATGTGGTGGTGACCTCTGCCACGCTACGATCGCTTAATAGCTATTCTCGATTACAGGAATTAACTGGATTATCTGAGCATAGCGATGACCGTTTTATTACTTTAGATTCCCCCTTTGATCATGTTAATCAAGGAAAATTAGTTATTCCTAAAATGATTAATGAGCCAACAATTCATAATGAAGCAGAACATTTAAAGGAGATGGCAGCCTATTTTCGCGCATCGTTAGCGCAGGGCGAACATCGTGGGATCTTAATGCTATTTAGTAGTCAACGGGCGATGGAAGGCTTTCTAACTCATGTGACCGATCTACGATTACAATTATTAGTGCAGGGCGATCAACCCCGTTACCGTTTAGTCGAAACTCATTGTCAGCGTATCGATGAGGGCCAAACCAGTGTATTGATTGGGCTACAATCTTTTTCTGAAGGACTTGATTTAAAAGGTGATTATCTAACACAAGTGCATATTCATAAAATTGCTTTCCCTCCTATTACTAATCCAGTCATTATTACGGAGGGTGAATGGTTGAAATCACTTAAGCGCTATCCTTTTGAAGTACAGAGTTTGCCTAGCGCGTCATTTAGTTTGATACAACAGACTGGGCGTCTTATTCGTAGCCATCATTGTCATGGTGAGATAGTTATTTACGATAAGAGGTTAGTGACAAAAAATTATGGGAAGAGATTACTAAACTCACTGCCTATTTTTCCGATTGAGCGGGCAGAAATGCCGAAACCTAAAGATTGAGTTTATTGGAATTAGAATAAAAAAGATGAAAAAAATCAGTTGAACGGTTTTTTTCATCTTCATAGAAACAATTATACTTTTTTCAAGAACTCGGTTTTTAGTACCAATCCTTTAATTTTATCCGCATTACATTCAATCTCGCCTTCACGATTAGTCAGGCGAATATTTTTGATCGTTGTCCCGCGTTTTAATGTCTTAGATGTACCTTTTACTTTCAGGTCTTTGATTACTTGTACGGTATCGCCATCATTTAATACCGTGCCATTGCTGTCTTTAACGTCGAAATCCATTGATTTTATCCTTAAACTTTGAATGGTTAAATGTTGATTATAAACAAACTTAGTTATTTTATAAAGCTTAGGAAGGAAAACTTATTAATAAGTACTATTTATATCACTATTGATGATTTTGTATGATTAAAATTAGCGATGATAAATAATAAAATAATTCAGAATATAGCACTAGATTCACTAAGATTCGACTATCACGTCTAGGTTATTATTTTTAAGCTAGTAAAATTCACTGAGTAGGCTATTTATATAAGTTATACTCTTCTATTGTCGCATTCGTTTTATTCAAGAAAAAGCCACACTAAAGTGTGGCTTTAAATGAAAAAATTAGATAAAAATCAATTAACGATTATGATTCAATATTGGCTTCTAAAAACCAGAGGAATTTATCTAAATCGCGTGATGCTGCTGTAAATATATCTGCAGTATCTTCATCACGGACTGTTTCAATCGCTTTACGAATATCATTAGCAACAACAGCATAGCGGTCTGCAAGAGCTTTAATATGTTGTTGGACATCATGAATATCTGTTGGGTACGCTTCTAAGCTTGTGCGTTTATTGATAGTCTGTGTGGTACCTAGCGCGGTTCCACCTAATTGTACTGCTCGCTCAGCAAATTCATCCAGATGATCAACGATAGTACTGCGGAAGCCATCTAACATCTCATGTACAGCAATGAAATTACGGCCGCGCATGTTCCAATGTGCTTGTTTCGTGATTAAAGAAAGATCAATAAACTGGACCAACATATGGTTAAGAATTTCGATAGTTTCTAATTTGACACTTTCTTCAATATCGTTACGGGTATATAGCATTTCGGATTGTGGTGCTTTAACTAATTTAGCGGTGCTCATTATTGTTCTCCCTTACTTAATGAATAAGTGATTTAACTATTTATCTGTGAATAAATATAATGCCGAATAGCTAATTTGTCATATAGTTATATGCTATTAAATTGATAGCTAAAATTGATTATATTTAAAATTAATAAGATAAATATGAATACACCATGCTATTAAAGAGATAATATATCAAGGGAAGTTAAGCTTATTTACAAACTAATGACATAAATATAATTATAAACATAAATTTAAATCTATGAGTTATATTCTTTATTATTTTATGAGCTTATAATTCATATATATATAATATTTATAAAAAATTCTGTAAATACAAGATATTTCATATTTACAGAAATGGATCTATTTATGAATAATTTAAATTTCTTCAATCTTAGTTTTGGTTCTAGCTGTGGATGTCGAACCAATAGAGGCGCAGACGATACAGAGTAAAGCTAGCCATTGGGTCATTGTAAGATGCTCATTGAGGAATACAATGCCTAAAAATGCTCCCATGCAAGGTTCTAAGCTCATTAAGGTGCCAAAGGTTTTTGCAGGCAGTTTGGTTAACGCAATCATTTCTAAAGTATAAGGAAATGCTGTTGATAATACAGCAACGGCTAATGCTAAAGGCAATATAGACAGATCAAACATTAATTCCGCCCCTGTTTGCATTAAGCCAAGAGGAAAGAAAATCATTGCAGAAATAAATGATCCGATAGCGACGGTTGCGGTACCATAACCTGCGCCAGCGCGTTTACCAAAGATAATATATAGTGCCCAACAGACACCTGCGCCTAATGCATAGAGCGCACCAAGTAAGTCAAGTTGTTGAATATTATCGCCAATAGGTAATAGAAAGAGTAAACCAGCAATAACTAGCCCAATCCATAAAAAATCGATAGGACGACGTGATGAAAACATTGCGACAGCCAGTGGCCCGGTAAACTCAAGTGCGACAGCAATCCCTAAAGGAATTCGTTCTAACGATAAATAAAACAGATAATTCATGATCCCAAGAGAAAGACCATAAGCGAATAATGGAAATAGAGAATTTCTTCGATATTTTAGACGCCATGGCTTGAATATTGCACATAGAATAATTGTAGCGAGTAATAAACGTAGCCCTGTCACACCGGGCGCACCGATGATAGGGAACAGCGTTTTTGCAAGCGACGCACCACTTTGAATCGACATCATTGCAATGAGCAATAAGAACACAGGGAGTAGCGGAGTAAGACGTTTTTTCCAACTGGCTGACATGTATGACAAAGCCTCGAAAGCTGAGTGATATAATATTAAATAGCTTATTTATTGTAAAATGATGATACTGACTATTCATAAAAAGAATTGTCAAAAATAAAACCATCAGAAATAGCGCTATGAAATTTCAAACAAATTAAGTTATTTTTGCTAGCAAAAATTTTGCCGATTATGCCATAAAATGATGAAAGATAATATTGAGATTTAGGTTCACGATAATAAATCTAAAGCCATCAAAGAAAATTCCCCCATTAGAACTGACCTGTCAATGAGTCAAGTTTGACGGTAGATTTAATCTTGTTCCTCATCGTAATATTTAATGGCCTAAATATGATTGATTGAGCTTGGCGTTTGCTAACGTATAATAAAGTAAAATTGCACAACATAACGTGAGGATATAATGAAAAAAATAACCAGCATTGCTGTTTATTGTGGCTCTAGTTTGGGTAATTCTGAGATTTATCAACAGCAGGCTATCGCTTTTGCTAAAGAGATGGTTAAGCGGGATATTACTCTGGTTTATGGTGGTGCAAGCGTGGGTATTATGGGACTGATTGCCGATACTGTTTTAAGCTTAGGCGGAACAGTGATTGGCGTTATTCCTGCCTTATTAGAAGAACGCGAGATTTCACATAATAATCTGACCCAATTATACAAAGTAGATACCATGCACCAGCGTAAAAATAAAATGATTGAGTTGGCTGATGGTTTTGTGGCATTACCAGGAGGCTATGGTACATTGGAAGAGTATAGCGAGGTATTTACTTGGAGCCAAATTGGCTTACATACTAAACCTTGTGCCTTGTTAAATATTAATAATTTCTGGCAACCACTAATTGATATGACTAACAAAATGGCAGATGAAGGTTTTCTGCATGAAAAATATCGTCATATGGCGATTGTTGACGATAATCCGGCCCGAATATTTGATCAGTTTGAAACTTATATTGCACCCGCAGTAAAAACTTACAGTAAATAATATTTTTTAGATTTAAGAGAGGTATATTAAATATACTTCTTTTTATCTTATTACAAATTAAGTTAATTATTATTAATAAGCTATATTAATAACCACGTTGAGAAATATTTATTAAATTTAGAATAAACATTTCTATATTTTATTATGTTGAGATAAATATAAAATAAGCTATTAAACGAGTTTATTATAGCAGTTTAGTATCAATCATATTTATGCTGGCATGTCGACAGACAAGCATCTTTACGCCCGAACAAGTCAATTTTAGCACGTAGTTTGATAGCTAAACACGGTGAAATATAGTGAAACATTCTGTTTGATTAATCAGCGGGAGATCTCTGTTGATGGTTGTGGCATAATGCGCCGCTATTTGATGATGTTTCGATCCCGCTAGGGGTCAAGTAAAAGAGTGTAGATGTGTTAACGACAAATAATATCACTATGCAGTTTGGCAGTAAGCCACTGTTTGAAAATATATCCATAAAATTTGGTACGGGCAACCGTTATGGCCTTATCGGTGCGAACGGTGCAGGTAAATCAACTTTTATGAAGATCTTAGGTGGCGATCTGACTCCTTCAGCGGGTAATGTCAGTACCACTGATCCAAATGAGCGTATTGGTAAATTACGTCAGGATCAATTTGCTTTTGAAGAATTTACGGTGCTTGATACCGTCATCATGGGTCATACGGAACTGTGGGAAGTTAAACAGGAACGTGATCGTATTTATGCGATGGCAGAAATGAGCGAAGAAGATGGCTATCGTGTCGCCGATCTGGAAGTTGCGTATGGTGAAATGGATGGCTACAGTGCTGAAGCTCGCGCTGGCGAATTACTGTTAGGTGTCGGTATTCCTGTTGAACAGCATTATGGCATGATGAGCGAAGTTGCTCCTGGCTGGAAATTACGTGTCCTGTTAGCTCAGGCTCTGTTCTCTGATCCAGATATCTTGTTATTAGATGAGCCGACTAATAACTTGGATATTGATACTATCCGTTGGTTGGAGCAAGTACTGAACGACCGTAGTTGCACTATGATTATCATTTCGCATGATAGACATTTTCTGAATACAGTCTGTACGCATATGGCAGATTTAGATTACGGTGCATTGCGCTTTTTCACCGGTAACTATGACGAATATATGATTGCAGCAACACAAGCGCGTGAGCGTTTGATGGCAGATAACTCAAAGAAAAAAGCCCAAATAGCTGAGCTGCAATCATTTGTTAGCCGTTTTAGTGCTAATGCCTCTAAATCAAAACAAGCTACCTCGCGTGCTCGTCAAATTGATAAAATTCAATTGGAAGAAGTCAAAGCGTCTAGCCGCCAGAATCCATTTATTCGTTTTGAACAAGAGAAAAAATTGTTCCGTAATGCTTTGGAATTAGAAGCGTTAACCAAAGGTTATGATCAAGGTCCATTGTTTAAAAATGTCAATATGTTGGTTGAAGTTGGCGATAAAGTCGCGGTTATCGGTGCCAATGGTATTGGTAAAACCACTTTCTTAAAAACGTTAGTCGGTTCTTTATTACCGGATAGCGGCACAGTAAAATGGTCTGAAAATAGCCAAATTGGCTATTATGCTCAAGATCACGCAGAAGACTTTGATTGCGATCTAACCGTATTTGACTGGATGAGCCAGTGGAAAAAAGCCGGTGATGATGAGCAAGCGGTTCGTAGTATTCTTGGTCGTTTATTATTCAGCCAAGATGATATTAAGAAAAAAGTGCGTGTCCTTTCTGGTGGAGAGCAAGGCCGGATGTTATTTGGTAAGCTAATGATGTTAGAGCCAAATATTCTTATTATGGATGAGCCAACCAACCATTTGGATATGGAATCAATTGAATCATTAAATATGGCTCTTGAGTTATACCAAGGGACGTTAATTTTTGTTTCTCATGATCGTGAATTTGTGAGTTCACTTGCTAGTCGAGTTATCGAAATCAAAGAAGATAAAGTAATTGATTTCAGAGGTACGTATAGTGAATATTTGGCCAGTCAAGGCGTGGTTGAATAATCAATATTTACGCATAAAAAGTCCCCTTGAGGGGCTTTTTTTATAGTTATTGACCCGTCCTAAATAAGGTTGACATTTTTCCAACTTAAAATTGGAGAGTGTAATGAAACCAACAAGTAAACGAACTCAACGTGATTATCCCCTAGCCTTTAAATTGACGGTCGTTGACCAAGTAGAAAAAGGCGAATTCACCTATAAACAAGCTCAATATCAATATGGCATACAAGATCGTTCTACCGTTTTGGTTTGGCTTCGTAAACATGGTATTAGATTGGTCGAAAGATACGCCCAACGCTCTTTATAAAGGTGCTGCTATGATCCAATCTTCTGAGCAATAAACACCCGAACAACGCATTAAAGCGCTCGAAAAAGAACTTGAAGAAGCTCAGCTTAAAGCCGATTTCTTTGAAGCCGTTGTTAAAGTTATGGATAGAGATTTCTGCGTCCGCTTGTCAAAAAAGCGCAAAGCCGAGTTATTGAAGAAAAAACGGTTGAAAGACTCACAATAACGACCGCATGTCGCTTGATGAAAATTAGTCGGCAAACCTATTACAAACGCCAAGATACGTCTGAAGAACGAAAAAAAACAGACGCCATTATTGTCGGTGCTGTTAAAGATGAACGCATTTTTCAACCCAGATTGGGAGGACGCAAGTTATATTTTATTTTAAAACAAAAACAATTAGTTATTGGCCGAGACCGACTATTTTCTTTATTGAAAGAACATCGGTTACTTGTCCCTACTAAACGCGCTTACCATCGAACAACCCATTCGCATCCGATAAAAGAGCCATTCTAAGCTCCTCCGGTGTTCACTTTTGTCGTATACACGGTCACTTTTCATCAGCAGGCTGTGGAGCTTATGCTATTGTTTATCTGTTAACATTGTTCTCTGCATGGTGGTTTATTTTTGTTTTGTGGTGAATCTAATTATATCGAATCATCATGTCACTTAATTAACATGCTAAAAAGATCAACAGCCCTAGTGAAAATTTTTATAAAAAATAATCACGATCTACTTCACAATATCACACGCTAATTATCTAATTATCTGTTTCTATTGATTTTTATCAATGTCAGCCAGCTCAGTTTACGATTATATCTTTGTTTAAATAAAATGATTCTAATATTTAATTAGTTGCAAGGGCTATATATGGCTTCAATGATGAGTGTGCTAGGAATGGTAACTTTAATTGTTATAGCGATTATTTTTTCTAATAATCGGAGAGCAATTAATAAAAGAACGGTCATTGGTGCTTTTTTATTACAAGTTTCATTAGGTGCTTTTGTTCTTTATATCCCAGCTGGACGAAAGGTATTAGCTGCGTTATCTGATGGTATTTCTAATATCATTGCATATGGTGAAGTAGGAACTCAGTTTATATTCGGTGGCTTAGTCTCAGATAAAATGTTTGAATTATTTGGCGGTGGTGGTTTTATTTTTGCATTACGAGTTTTACCTGCGATTGTTTTTTTCTCTTCTTTAATTGCTGTCTTATATTATTTAGGTGCTATGACGTTTATTATTAATTTAATTGGTGGTGGTTTACACAAATTATTAGGGACGTCACGCACTGAATCTTTATCGGCAACTGCAAATATTTTTGTTGGGTTAACAGAAGCGCCATTGGTTATTCGACCTTATATTTCTACCATGACACGATCTGAATTATTTGCGGTTATGTGTGGTGGTGCGGCATCTATTGCTGGTTCAATTTTAGCTGGATATGCTTTATTAGGAATTCAATTAGAGTATTTACTTGCCGCATCCTTTATGGCTGCACCGGGCGGATTATTTTTTGCTAAATTGCTTGAGCCTGAAACGGAAGAACCTCAGCCTATTAGTTTATCAAATAAATTAATGGCTGAGGAAAAACCGGAAAATGTGATTGATGCTGCAGCTAGTGGTGCCGCTTCTGGTATGCAATTAGCATTAAATGTCGGTGCCATGTTATTAGCATTTATTGCATTAATAGCGTTAATTAATGGGGTATTAGGCTATGTCGGTAGTGTATTTGGCTATACCGGTTTGTCTTTGGAATTAATATTAGGTTGGATATTTTCCCCGCTGGCTTTTTTATTAGGCATCCCTTGGGAGGATGCGCATATTGCGGGTTCTCTGATTGGACAAAAATTTATTTTAAATGAATTTGTAGCTTTCTCTAATTTAAGTCCTTATTTACAACCTGATGCCGACGTTGCTGCTATGGGGTTACAGGTTATTTCAGAACATACAAAAGCAGTAATCTCATTTGCATTATGTGGTTTTGCTAATATTGCCGCGGTCGCTATTCTATTAGGAGGTATCGGTAGTCTAGCGCCTAATCGTCGAAAAGATGTAGCGCAGTTAGGGTTTAAAGCGATATGTGCAGGAACACTATCTAATTTAATGAGTGCGGCATTGGCAAGCTTTTTCTTATTGCTATAAATCTATTCCAGATAATGGCTGCTAAGCTCAATTATCTAGGGAATGCTGCATCTTCAAGAGTAAGAGGAAATAATAAATAATGAATCGTAAACAGCCATTATCAGATTATCAGTCGCGTTGTTTAGCTATTGTAACTGACCCGATATTGTCGCCGAAACAAAAAGCACATTTTTTATCACTAGAGGCCGAAAATAACATACCTTATCTTTCATTGAGTGCAGAGGCTGAAACCGCATTAGTGGAGCGGGTTATTTGTGACATGTATGAAGGCAATGCACCTTATAAACCACGCTATGTTTTACCCGATTACACACGTTATTTGCAACAAGGTTCAGAATATTTAGAATTATCTCCGGCTGAAGATTTTGATGATGCTTTAAATATGTTAACTATTATTTATAATCATGTACCTTCGGTAACGGGGATCCCGGTATTTTTAGGTTATTTGGATAGATTATTGATGCCTTATATTGGGCAGCAAACTGAACAGCAACTTTATCAAAAATTAAAACGATTCTGGATAATGCTCGATAGAACCTTACCGGATGCTTTTATGCATGCGAATATAGGACCAGAAGATAATATTATTTGCCGTTTAATTTTAAAAATAGATGCCGAATTAAAACAAGTAGCACCTAATCTTACTTTTGTTTATCGAGCCGATACAACGCCAGAAGATTTATTACTGCAAACAGTGAAAAATATTTGTGAATGCAGTAAGCCACATATTGCTAATGATGAAATTCATGCCGGCGCCTTTGATGAGAAAGGCTATGGTGTGGTGAGTTGTTATAACTCATTACCAATAAATGGCGGAGGTAGTACATTATCGCGTATTAACTTACGTGAGGTTGCGTTACGCAGTAGTAACATTGATGATTTTATGTCACATCAATTACCTAAATATTGCGCGATTCAAATGGAATTAATTAATATCAGAACACAATTTTTATATGAAGATTCTCAATTTTTCCAAACCAGCTTTTTAGTCCACGAAGGATTAATTAAACCAGAGCGCTTTGCACCAATGTTTGGAATTTATGGTATGGCGGAAGCGGTTAATTTATTAATGCAAAAAGAAGGTGTTGAGGCTAAATATGCTCAAGATGCCCAAGCCTCAGCGCTATCGTATAAAATTAGTCAACAATTAAGTGAATATGTAGTTAATACACCGGTCACTTACGGTTTTAATCATCGGGCATTATTGCATGCGCAATCAGGAATTAGCTCAGATCTGCAGACGACGCCAGGGGTGAGGATTCCTTATGGTGAAGAACCTAATCCGGTTGAACATATTATGACTGTTGCACCTCATCATCAATATTACACTTCGGGTATTAGCGATATTTTAACGGTTGATGAAACTATCAAACAAAATCCTCAAGCGATGATGCAGCTGTGCAAAGGAGCCTTTGCCCATGGGATGCGCGAATTCACGGCTAATATTGATAGTAATGATTTAGTGCGTATTACCGGGTATATGGTGAGATTATCTGATATTAATAAATATAAACAATCAGGTTCTCGCATAAATACAACGTGGCTAGGGGATGAAGCTGCAAAAAATTGTCATATTTTAGATCGTCAGCCAAGGGTGATTAGTCGTGAACAAGCGATGCGCTACGATAAATAAAATACTACCTTTTTCCTGTGTCGATGGGCCGGGAAATAGGTTGGTAATTTTTTTACAGGGATGTAATCTCAATTGCTTAAATTGCCATAATCCTTATACCATGACATTTTGTGATAACTGTGGGGATTGTGTCGCGACATGTCCTCACGGTGCACTGAGTTTTCAGAATAATAGGGTGCATTGGGAAAGTGACATTTGCCAGCAATGTGATACCTGTTTACAGACATGTACTAAAAATTCCACCCCGATGACTGGGCAATATTCCTTAGATAGCATACTGGCTATTATTCGCCAGTATTTGGTATTTATTAATGGAATAACGGTGAGCGGAGGTGAGGCAACACTGCAACTTCCGTTTATTATGGCTTTATTTTCGGCCATCAAAAATGCCGATGATTTAAAGCATCTTAGTTGCTTTATTGATAGTAATGGTCATTTATCACTAATGGGCTGGAAAAAAATTATTCCTTATACTGAAGGCACGATGATTGATTTAAAAGCCTGGAAATCAGAGAATGCTCTTTATTTAACCGGTCGCGATAACCAAAAAGTAATTGATAGTATTAAATTTTTAGCCCGCGCTGATAAGCTGTATGAGGTGCGTTTGCTGTATATTCCTGATCAGACTGATTATCTTGAATATATTGATGAATTGTCAGCTTTTTTGTTAACTTTACCGACTGAAACCAGAATTAAAATTAACGCGTTTCAAACCCATGGTGTGACTGGTACAGCAAGTACATGGGCATCGGCAACTAAAGATGAGATTGAATATTTTGCTTCGCTATTAGCTCAGCGTGGTATTCAGAATCTGATTTTACCTCAGATTTATCTTTAATAATTTTTTCGTGTTTAATTGTTAAGTTATGCTTTAAAAATGAGATGAAAATCCAACTAATATGCCTTGTGATTTACTGACAATAGTTTCTTTTGATAGCTCAGGGCTAATCCGCTGATTTTTATAACCGGCGGATAGTTGTTGTATTGTTGGTTAGATCATAATTCAGTCGTGTATTCCACTGCCAACTTGCTTGTGCTATTCAGCGAAAGAGAACTATCAATATAGCCAACTAATGAAATCTTAGGAGTGAGGTGATAACGGAATCGACTCGCAATCACAAGCTCAATACAATCTTTGGACATAGAAATGGAATAATTGTTGAGAGACAAGTCACTATTAAATGTCCAATAACGTATCCCCCTCCTAATAAATCCAAAGATAGATACTGATAATTATTCAATGTAAATCGATAGCCAGAAAGCAGACTAAGTGAGGTATCTTTGAGATTTCCTGAGGCGAATTGTGCGCCAAAGTGAGGTATAGCTACCTAGCTTTTCTTGCTTCGTTTGGCATAATTGAGATCAGCTAATGTAACCCAATGGCTTTTTCTGGCAATGAACTGCAAAAATAAAGCTTGATCCAAGGCCGAGTAAACGTCATAAAATGGGCGTTTTAGTGTCATTGATGAGGTATATGGCGTATTAATCGTATTGGTTACATTCTGCATATAAAGATAAGGTGACAGTTGAAACACTCAATTATTCGCGTGTGCAGGAGCACCGATAGCCAATAGAACATAAGGAATAAAGTTAGAGTAATTATATTTATTCCTTTAACGGCTTCTGTTCAAGTTCTTTGGTGAGAAAATAATTTAAGAAAGTACGTATCACCGCAATAATCGCTAGTTTAATTAGACCATCAAGATCAGGGTCTACTGTAGTAATTAAAATATCGGCGGCTAATTGAAACTCAAGTGCGGTCGCTAGCCAATTACCAAAACAGAAGCGAGCAGCAGAACCTTGTTTCAGCGTTACCAATAAAAATAAGGTCTTAGCTAAGCCAACCACCACACAAATAACAGAAATTGTCTCTAATATTAATTGCAGTACGCCAACACTTGAAACTAATAGTTCGCGGAAAAATATAATATCAGGCACGGTATTTATCTCTATCTACGTGGGTTAAATAATTAGGCTAAATAATAGCTTAGATAACGAGTTAAATGAATAACAAAAACACTTAACTATTATAAAATTAAAGTTTTAAAGATTATCATGATATGGCAGAAAAATAGTTTTGTTGGGCTTTCTGCCATATTATTAATTTAAATTAAGCGTTATTTTGCGTCGCTTGAAGAGCTTTTTGACCGCACACTTCACAATGTGGATCTTTATTCAGAGTGAATTGACGAAACTCCATCGACATCGCATCAAAAAATAGCACTTTTCCGCTGTTCACTTGACCATAATCCGCCAATAATTTAATAGTTTCAATAGCTTCTAATGTACCAATTGTTCCAACAAGAGGTGACATAACTCCAGCTTCTACGCAAGTTAAGCTATTATCACCAAACAGCCGGCTGAGGCAGTGGTAGCAAGGTGTATTTGGTTGATAGGTAAATACACTTAACTGCCCTTCCATGCGGATAGCTGCACCTGAGACCAGCGGTTTTTGCTTAGCAAGACACAGGCGGTTCAACTGTTCACGGATGGCGACATTATCAGTACAATCAACGATGACCTGATGTTGATTAATTAATTCAATCAATTGTTGGTCGTCTAATAACGCATCGATTGTATTAATATGTACGTATGGATTGATAGCATTTAGCTGAGTCTTGGCGGATAACACTTTTGGCATGTCAATAGTGCTATCACGATGTAGGATTTGGCGCTGTAAGTTTGACAAAGATACCGTATCAAAATCGACCAGAGTCAATTTGCCAACGCCAGCAGCGGCAAGATATTGTGCCGCTGCACAGCCTAAGCCACCTAATCCAACCATGAGCACTGAACTTGCTTTGAGTTTCTCCTGACCATCAAAATCGAATCCACGCAAAATAATTTGGCGATTATAGCGGAGCATTTCTTCATGGCTGAGTTCAAGCACTTAATTACTCACTTTTTAATAAATAGTTGAACATTTCGACCTCAACGGTTTCACCTGCGCTGACACGACCACGCTCACGTTCTAACACAATAAAGCAATTGGCTTGACTGAATGAACTGAAAATATGAGAACCTTGATGGCCGGTAGTTGCCACTTGTAATTCACCTTGTTCATTGGTTGAGATTATACCGCGTTGAAAATCTAAACGTCCGGGGCTTTTTTTCAAATCAGAGACAGTTTTTACTTTAAATCTTATCGCCGGACGCCACTGTGCGTGACCAGAAAGACGAGCAATAAGCGGTTGTACTAATTGATAAAAGGTTAATGCTGCGGAAACTGGATTACCCGGTAAGCCACAAAACCAAGCAGAACTAAGCTTACCAAAGGCGAATGGTTTACCCGGTTTAATGGCTAATTTCCAAAAGCCAATTTCTCCGAGTTGGTCTAAAATCAGTTTGGTATAATCGGCTTCGCCGACAGAAACACCGCCACTACTGATGACTAAATCAGCCATTTTATTGGCATTAATAAAGGTTTGTTTTAACTGGTCTGGATTATCAGGAATAACGCCTAAGTCAATGACTTCGCAATTTAATTTATCAAGCATTAAACGTACCGCAAAACGGTTGGTATCATAGATTTGACCATCTTGCAGTGGTACACCTATCGATTGTAATTCATCGCCAGTAGAGAATACGGCCACTTTTAGTCGACGATAGACAGTCAGTTTATCGATACCCAGTGAGGCTATTAGAGGCAGTTCTGCGGTGGACAAGCGAGTACCCACGGGTAATACAATGGCTCCTTGGGCGATATCTTCACCTGCCATACGAACATTATCATTTTTGCGGATTGGCTTGGTGAATATAATACCTTGCTCAGTTTGTTCGGTATTTTCTTGCATCACCACAGTATCAACACCTGTAGGAATGGGGGCTCCTGTCATTATACGTATACAGCTACCGGCGGGAAGTGACGAGAGGAAAGGAGCCCCTGCAAATGCTTTACCGACGATAGGCATTGGTGTGTGACCATCCCACTGTTCGAAACATAAGCCATATCCATCCATTGCTGAATTATTAAATGGTGGAACATTAATAGGGGAAATAATATCAGTGGCCGTAATGCGGTCAGCGGCATCATTAAGAGAAATGGTTTCTGTTTCATGCAAGGGTTGTGGATGCTCGAGTAGTTTTTCAAGAGCTAGTTCAAGTGAAATCAAACCTGCAGTATGGCAATGGTCCATGGTGGCTCCTTGGGGCTTATTATTATTTAATTTAGGGTTCAAACTCTCCCAATAGAACGATCTGCTAAGAGGTATTAGTTGAGCTGTGAATGATGACAGTTATTATGGCAGAGATGAACTATAGGGTGAATCAATTAGCGTGGCTATTCGTGGATTTTAGTTTTTTTTGCGTAGTGCTTGGCAAAGAGAATGTATCATTTAATTTATACTAGATAAATTGATGCTGTGAAGCTCGTAAAATAAGCAATAAGTTATTTATTCCATTGGTAGATAGTTTAGAATTCACGAATTAACAGGTTAGAGATAAGTTATAACCTATATTCGATAAGGTTTTTACAGTAAGTTAATTGATTATTAAGCATAAAATTTTTTATTCAACTAAGAATGATGATTTGTCCAGATAACATGAAATTCTAACACTGGATTATTTGCATCCGCTGTTTTAGAGTAATTAGATAACACCTGCTATTGATATCCATAGAAGATATTGAAACTCATATTTGGAGAAGTGAATGTCATCTCTTAGTAAAGAAGCCGAACTGGTTCATGCGGCGCTGGAAGCCCGGGGACTAGAAACCCCTTTACGTATTCAATCTATTCCGCGAGAAGAGCGTAAGAGTTTGATTGAAGGGCATATGACAGAAATTATGCAGCTACTCAATTTAGATTTAACTGATGATAGCTTAGCTGATACTCCGCGCCGAATTGCTAAAATGTATGTCGATGAAATATTTTCGGGGCTTGATTATGCTAATTTTCCTAAAATTACGCTGATCGAGAATAAAATGAAAGTTGATGAAATGGTTACGGTGCGTGATATCACCATGACCAGTACTTGTGAGCATCATTTTGTGACTATCGACGGTAAGGCCACTGTAGCTTATATCCCTAAAGATAAAGTGATTGGTTTATCTAAAATTAATCGTATCGTACAATTTTTTGCTCAGCGCCCACAAGTTCAAGAACGTTTGACCCAGCAAATATTGACGGCATTACAAACACTATTAGGTACCAATAATGTAGCGGTTTCTATTGATGCAGTTCATTATTGTGTCAAAGCGCGTGGTATTCGAGATGCGACTAGTAGTACTACAACTACCTCATTAGGCGGGTTATTTAAATCTAGCCAAAATACGCGTCAGGAATTTTTACGTGCTGTTCGTCATTTATAATTATCTTTCATGAAATCAGTTGTTCATTCAGGGCGTATTGAGCAACTTGATGCCGTACGAGGTCTATCGATTTTAGGTATTCTATTACTGAATATCTACGGTTTTGGTTTACCGCAAATTGCTTATATGAACCCAGCGTATACGTTGTCGGTGAGCACTTCAGATATTGTGGTTTGGTCGGTATTGAATATTGTTGCCCAAGGCAAATTTCTGGCTATTTTTTCATTATTATTTGGCGCAACTTTGGCTTTGTTAGTTCGTAAAGGGCAAGAATGGAATTATCGCCGACTGATTATTTTAATATTAATTGGACTGATCCACGGTATTGGATTGTGGGAAGGCGATATTTTATTACCTTACGCAATTACAGGCATGTTAGCTATTACGCTTATTTATCGTTATTCGTCAGAAAAATTAATCAAGATCGCCATATCAATCTATCTTATCGGCCTGTTGATATTATTATTTATTGGCTATCATATTGATGCAGAAGGTTATTGGGTTCTTACTGAATCACAAATTATTGATGAAATAACATTGAAAACAGCCGGAGGAATGACCGGCATTGCTTATCGCTATCATGAAGTCAGCAACATGATAGTGTCATTATTTATTCAATATGGCTGGCAGCTGTTAGCGCTGATGTTAGGTGGCGTGATATTAATTAATAATGGTTGGTTGTTGGGAGCATATAGTGAAGGGCATTATCAATTTATAAGTAAAGTATTTATTTTACCTGCAATATTAGTTCAAATTATTTGTCTTTATTGGCAACAACAAGCTCAGTGGAGTTATTTTTCAACCAGTATTGTTGGATAT
The DNA here is from genome assembly GCF_022592395.1 of Moellerella wisconsensis. Taxonomy (NCBI): domain Bacteria; kingdom Pseudomonadati; phylum Pseudomonadota; class Gammaproteobacteria; order Enterobacterales; family Morganellaceae; genus Moellerella; species Moellerella wisconsensis. The sequence continues at coordinate 972,803 of NZ_CP093242.1, forward strand.
ATTGTCAATGAAATAGTGATCCCGTTCCAATCGATAGGATATATAGCACTAGTTTATGGTTATTGGGAGCAGATAAAGGCAACACTATTTAGTCGATGGATAATTAATATTGGCCGTATGGCATTGAGCAATTATTTATTGCAAACCTTAATTTGTACGACGATTTTTTATCAATTAGATTATTTTTGCGATTTTAATCGACTTGAATTATTGGCATTTATTGTTCCTATTTGGTTGACTAATATTACCTTCTCTTCATTATGGTTGTCTTATTTTTCACAAGGCCCTGTTGAGTGGATGTGGCGAAAATTAACATTAAAATTATAATATCATCTTAATATCGCATTTGTATTTTAAGCTATATCAGAGCTTATCAATTTCTTCTGGTGAAACAGCCGGATAACCTTTGATCCCTTCGGGCATTTTTATTGGGGCAGGAATGGATTCTTGCTCACCTAGAAAACGGGGCTCGCGGTTTAAAATAAATAAATCAGCTAAAGCACCTAAGCGGGCAAATATTTCACGGACTCTCACTTTAAGCATATTTTTGGGCGTAGGTACGGCCAAACATTGCGCATCAATATTTTTTTGCATGGCGATAAATAGTGCGCGTTCACAATGAAAACGCTGGGTAATAATGGTGAAATTGTCGGTATCAAAAACCTGGCGAGTACGAACGACAGAGTCCAGTGTTCGGAAACCGGCAAAATCTAAAACAATTTTAGAGGCCGGAACTCCCGCTTTAATGAGATCTTTACGCATGGTAATGGGTTCATTGTAGCTATGTTCGCCATTATCACCGCTTAACAGTAAATATTTTATCTTTCCACTGTGATAAGCATTTGCTGCACCTTGAATTCGATAAGAATAATATTGATTAAGAGCTCCATTCGCATAATATTTGGAGGTGCCTAAAACCATTCCGACATCGCGGGCCGGCAGTGATTCAACATTTTCATAAATCGCTGATGATGTTTGCCAGCTCACCCAACGATCAAGTAAAAAAATAGTTGCTATAGCGATCCCTGCCACGATCAATAGACCGTATATAAGACGTTTCCTCATTGTCTTTGCCTTTTACTCAAAATAACAATTAATGACTAGGCTACTGTACCTCATTTATCGAAGCAAGAGCGAGCGTAGCGGAATACCTTCAATCGAGATAATTTAATCGCTATGATAATCTATAGCAAACAGCATAATGCGTGCTAATTAGTATAGTTGCAACTTGAAGTAATATAACTGATATTAACAATCCATAATTTAGTTTATGTCTATAAATTAAATTATATTTTATTATTTGATTAAACTAAATTTTTACTATGTTAGTAGTCAATTATCCTCTATAAACTTTTGTTTCATTTTTTACCAAGGTATCCGCTTAGATCGCGTTTATTATGTATGCTGACTACCTATGTAATTTGATATGAGAGTTTCAGGTCTTATCTAAGACAGATAAACTAAGCGGAGAATAATATATTTGGTATGGCGTAAATCAATAATTTGATAGCCGATTGTCGCTGATATGCAGTACCAATATCTGTTGTTATAAATGTGAATAATATCTTTATTACAAAGCGCCACGTCGTTTTATAGGGAATCCAAAAATGATTGTTACTGAGCTTTTGGTTGGTGCCATTGTTGGCCTAATCATCAGTACTACCGGGGTTGGAGGTGGTATCATTGTACTGCCTATTTTAACCTATTTTTTTGGTTTAAATGCCCTTGAAGCGGTGGCTACCGCTAATTTCCTTTCGATGTTGATGAAGATATCTTCATCGTATATGCATTTCAAAATGGGAAATATTCCTTTTAAAGGAGCGATGATTGTCCTCGCTATTATGTTACCTAGCACGCTATTAGCCAGCGTATTGGTAACATGGATAGCTAGTTTTCCCCAATATCAATTACAGACAGAATGGGGGATCAATGCTTTAGTGACCGTAGCTATCCTTTTCTCGCTTTATTTATTTCTTCAGCGATTGTTTTTCTCACTACCTTTAAAGCCTGATACCAAACAGCATAATATTAGGTCATTACTATTACCGGCAGTTATGGCCGGGGTCGTTTTGGGGGCGACGGGGGTTGGTGGGGGAGTCGTTGTTTTGCCATTATTACTACGTTATATGCAGTTAAATATTAAACAGGCGATCGGAACCTCTATTTTTGTCACTACTATATTATCCGGCGCTTCTGCATTTGCATACGCGCAAGATGGACATACAGATATTGAGTTGGCGCTTATCTTGTGTATTGGGGCTGTTTTTAGCATGCCATTAGCGAAGTATCTATTATTACGTTTATCTGAGCGCACTTTCCAATTGATTACTCTATTTGTTATTTTATGCAGTGCGATTATGATGTCGATAAATTTATTTGTGTCATGAGTTTATGTTCATATTTCTTAATAATAGAATAAAAAATAGGGCATAAAAAAGCATATCGTAATAGGTGTAATGCTTGTCAATTAAGCGTCCAATAATGCAGCAATACATATTGTTGCGGCTTTTTTTACTGCTCGGGGGAATATTTTTATAGTCGAACAGTCAGAATAAAGCTACCTGACATAGTAAATGTGTTACTTATTACTTTCTTTTGGGATTTTTCTATAGCAACAGGCGATAGTATACTGAGTTGGCCGCGGAGGTATCATGCTGTTTGCTTAAATCCTATTTGGTATGGGTTCAGTTTGATATGGTGTAGTATCTTTTAAGCTATAATCCATTGGTACCATCATAAATCGCAGCAGATTATACGCCAAAACTACTTTCTATAAACCCAGCTTTATTCACTAGCCTCGGAGTTTTACCCTCAGGGTGGGTTTATTGTTCAGCAGCCTATGCTGCTTTGTTTCCTAAAACTATAGATTATTCCCCAACAATGACTATAGGCGGTGGCTATATCCACTAAAGGCTAGCACAATCGATTGCCCATGGATGTCAGTACCTGAATGTTCTTTCCGTTAATTTCTTTATTTATCAATTTTTCTTTTAACGCTATTGGTGCATTTGCTCATTGTTTCCCTGCTTGTCGTGCTAGCCGTAGCTCAACTAAATCATCTTCTGTATCTGGTTTCCCAGCATCTAATTTCTAACTTGCTAGCATTAATTTTCCTGCACCTAATATTGTGAGCCTTTGTGATGTAGATTCATCCCGTATTTTTATAGCTCTGATGTTTGCCAATGATACTATAGACCAAGTATATAAAATTTTTTATCGATTATTATCAGAGAGTTAACGGGAGTTAAATCTATCAATCTTGCTGTAAGAAAAACCTCTCTGACCTATGAGACACTGCCGAAATGAGCTCCGGACAATAGATGATTATTCACTTCCATTTGACAAACTATCCGGAGCCGAGGGCAGTTAGAGCAACAGTATTCGTTTGCTTTCTGCCTGAAAGCTGCATTATTTTCGGGGCTATTGGGTGTGCTCCAAAGTGTTTCGTCTACGGTTATCACAGTTAATCCGTTCCAGTTCGATCAAGGCAGTTTTTTAAACCTAGGCTGACTTGTTTTATCAACTATTTGTTTTTTCAAATACTTTTTGAACAATATCATCATCCAGTTGGTCGTGTATTCAATATAGAGATCATCATAATAGATAGTGTTCACGTTCAATGAATGTCCCGATAATTTTGTCATGCATTTCAGGTGACTTCGAGTAACCTAACGTCTTACGGTTAAGGCGCTTCAAGCGGTTTCTCAGATTCAAATTCTCTCTTTCTATTCGTTGCGTATAAAACTTACTTGCTACATGTTTCTGCTTGGGCAATATCTCATAAGCACTGAACTTATCCGTGCACCAAAAAGCGACATTAAACCTAGACAGTAAAGCCAGTAACTGGCGAAGAGTCCTTTTGTTTCGACGACCAAACGTATGAGCAATAATCCGTTTTAGGCGGGGCTCCCACGCATACCAAAGCCAGCGTTGTTGCTTCTTATTAGTCACAAAAGACCACTGTTCATCGACCTCGCAAAGGAGTTCAATGTGCAGATTATCAAGAGGTAAAGAGGTTACCTGTCTAGGCGAGAGTTTTTTAAAGTACGAACAACCGCATTAATGCTGATATGAAGGGCCCTAGCAGTATCACGAATACCGGCATTATTCATAGTGAGGTCGATAATTTTATCTTTAGTTCCGGGTTGGCAAGCACGATATTTATAATCGAGTTGGAAGCTTCGGCAGCAATCTTGGCAACGATAACGTTGATGACCAGTGCTACCTAATCCATGTTTTTTCACTGGGGGCGTTTGTTGACAAAATGGGCACCTTACATCGACTTTAGCCATGAATATTCTCCGATAAATTACCCTATATTACAGGTTAATCACCGGATTGAATACATGACCATCCAGTTGCTGTCGAGCCAGAATAACCTCGCTTGGTGTGATATAAGATCATTTATTGGGTAAAAAATAATATTGAGATGTAAGACCCGCTGAGCTATGGGAAACAACTGAACAATTGATACTCCAATGACAACCCAAGCCATAATTTCTATTGGAAGCCGACATTTCCGTACAGCGACAACATCATTATGGAGCAAATATTCCTCGATAAGCGAAAGGAGAGCAGAAAGAGAGGTAAGCTTTTTTGGTGAAAATGAAAGAACAGTATCAAGAACTTAACTAAATAACATAAAAAATCCGTAATCTTAGGAAGACCACGGATTTTTACAGAACAAGGGAACCGTTCCATTTTGTTCTTAACAGACAAGCATTAAACCATAATAAGCGTGCTTTTTAAGAACAATGTTGGCTATATTTCTTAGAATGAAGTTCGTTTATAAATACGGTACTCCGGTTTCCAAAAATTATTTTCAATCGCCTCATCTAGCGCTTTATCTGAAGTAACGGTTGCTACGCCTTGGATTTGTGCTTCTTTAGCGACTTGTTTAGCAATTATACGCGAAACTTCTTGGATATCATCAAGCAAGGGAAGTAGAGAACCTTCACCCTCTTTGGCTAATGGTGAACATTCAGCCAGCGCACGGCTTGCCGCCATTAACATCGCATCAGTGACTCGTTTAGCACCTGAAGCTATTACTCCCAAACCTATACCAGGGAAAATATAAGAGTTATTACACTGTGCGATAGGATAGGTTTTTTCTTTATACACCACGGGACTAAACGGACTGCCAGTAGCGACCAGAGCCTGACCATTAGTCCAAGCAATAATATCTTCTGGGCGAGCTTCAACACGCGAGGTCGGGTTAGATAATGGCATAACAATAGGACGTTCACAGTGTTTATGCATCTCTTTGATGATTTCTTCTGTGAATAAACCTGCTTGTCCAGAGACACCAATTAAAATAGTTGGTTTGGCATTACGCACGACATCAAGTAAAGAAATAGCGTCGTTAGTATTATCCCAATCAGCTAGATTTTCACTGTGTTGGATTAATTTACTTTGGAAGTCTAATAAATTAGGCAGTTTATTAGTCAGTAGGCCAAATCGGTCAACCATAAAGATGCGAGCACGTGCTTCTTGATCGTTAAGGCCTTCAGATTTCATTTGAGCAATAATTTGTTCAGCGATACCACAACCTGCGGAGCCAGCGCCTAAGAAAGTGACACATTGATCCCTTAGTTGACGTCCCGCAGCATGACTGGCAGCAATCAGACTACCAAGGGTAACAGATGCTGTCCCTTGAATATCATCATTAAAGCAGCACAGTTCATCACGGTATCTGGTCAGTAACGGCATGGCATTTTTTTGTGCAAAATCTTCAAATTGCAGCAATACGTTAGGCCAGCGTCGTTTTACCGCTTGGACAAATTCATCAACAAATTCATTGTATTCATCAGCCGTAATTCGAGGATGGCGCCATCCCATGTATAGAGGATCATTTAAGCGTTGCGGATTATTTGTTCCTACATCGAGAACTACTGGCAAGGTATACGCGGGGCTAATTCCACCACAAGCCGTATATAAAGATAGTTTTCCGATAGGAATACCCATACCGCCGATACCTTGGTCACCGAGCCCCAGAATACGTTCACCATCAGTCACAACAATTACTTTTACATTTTGTTTAGTGGCATTTTGTAACATATCATCAATATATTCGCGATTAGGATACGAAATAAATAATCCACGAGCGCGACGATAAATATCTGAGAAGTGTTCACATGCTTCACCTACCGTTGGTGTATAGATGATCGGCATGACTTCAGTCAGATGCTCATCAACGAGACGATAAAACAGGGTCTCATTGGTATCCTGAATATTTCTTAGATAGATATGCTTATCAATATCTGTTTTGAAGTCAATCAATTGGCGATAAGCACGTTCAACTTGTTCTTCTATTGTCTCGACTTGTTCAGGTAATAAGCCATAAAGGTTGAAATTAGCACGTTCTTCTTCTGAAAAGGCGCTACCTTTATTTAATAGAGGAAATTCGAGCAGAATAGGGCCAGCGTAAGGAATGTAGAGAGGGCGTTTACTTTCGTGTTCAAGTTCCATTGAATAATCACTCTTCGGACGGATAAAAACAACAATTCACCTAGATCCTAAGATAAACAAAAAATATGTACAGTGAATGTTGATAAATAAGCGTAAATAATTTGTGATAGCCGCAATATTTCGTAGGACAGCCAGGAAATCAAAAATACTGCCCGTTAAGCTGAGCTAATTGCGGATGCAGAAAAAATAGTCAATGCACCAGCAATTCGAAATATGATGTAAATAATAATAAAACAATAAACAGTATAATGGCTTAATGATACACCAGAAATAGTTCAAGTTCTAATGATAGGCCAAACTTGGGAGTTAAAGTGGTTTAATTTTATATTAACAAGGAGATAAATATATAAATTAGTTTTCTTGTTACGATTCAGCTTATAAATATATTTAATGAATCCGATGGAAATTATTCAATATATTCTATAGTGATTAAATGTATTAATTTTTATTATGGTTTTTAATTATTTAATAGAAGATTAAGTTAGCTTATCTATTTGATAATATTGAATTAGTTGGTTTTATAGATAATTTAACAATATGACGACTAAATTTAGCGCAGTGTAATTTAGGGGGCTTTTGAATATTGCCGTTGATATCAAACTGATTTGATTTTATATCAACGGCGACTGAAAAATATTATTATTTCTTAAACTAAATGATGTAATTCAATATGTTGACAGCCTAAATTTTTCAATACTAGCTCAGTGGTCGCCCATTGGGATAAAATTGAATCTTTGCCTTCGACTAATACTGCTCGTTCAATATCTTCTAGTTTTTTACCGGATAAATTCATCAAAACTAATGCAGCTTGCAGAGGGGGAAAACTTGGGTTAAATGCGGCATTTTCAGCATATTTTCCACTAAAGATAGAGCCATCTTTATGCTGTAACGCGACACCACTGTGGGATAGGCTGTAAGGTGCATGCGATTGATTTGCTGCATTTAATGCTGATTTTACTAGGGGGTCATGGCTTTCAATGGTATATCCATGATGAATATCATCCATTAATAATGTGGTGATATTTAAATCGACAGGACCAAAAGCATCAGGCAAGTAATCATGTAATTTGGCCGGCTGACGTCCCGGTAAATGAATGGATAAACTTTCGTTACCACGCAATTCATTCATAAACTGGCGACAATGGCCGCAAGGAGTATAGTTGACAGTCATGGCGACTATTTGCTTTTCGCCTCGTAGCCACGCATGAGTAATTGCACTTTGTTCAGCATGAACTGATTGCTGTAATGCACAGTGGCTAAATTCCATGTTGGCGCCAAAATAGAGATTACCGCTAACACCGCGAGATATCGCACCGACATTAAAATGAGAAATAGGAGTTACTGCACAAGCAGCGGCTAGAGGTAATAAAGCAAAGGCTAATTCGTCATCATGATACTGGCATGCAGATTTGATCTGTAGAACTTGCTCAGCTGTCAGCATGGCAGAAAAATCAGGATCATCGATAATAGGTTTTAGAGCTGATTGTAATTTCTCTGGTAATTGTGGCCAGACTGACTGAAAACGTGCGTGCATAATATTCCCTCCCAAAAAAGTTGCAACCATTCTAGGCAATATTACATATAAACAAATGTGATCTACTTCACTTTTATTATGAAATTAGATTTTGTTGTTTCATAATTGAGAGATGTATCTCAAATTTATAGCTGTTATAGGTAGATTTAGCATTAAAATTAATATCCAGAAGCCGAGATCCCTTGATAAGTATCTTGGATTAAATGCGATTAACTAAATAAATGTAAAATCACCGGGAAAATGAACGGGGCTAATAATGAAGTAATTATCCCGCAGGTCATTAATGCCAGTGAGCTATACGCACCTTCAACATAGTCTACTTCAGCGCAGCGGGCAGTCCCTAAGGCATGGGAGGCCGTTCCCATTGCTAATCCTCGCGATGCATGCGTTTTAATACGTAAAGTATCAAATAATGAATGGCCAAACATTGCACCTAAAATACCGACAAAAATAACACAAGCTGCACTGACTGCAGGGATCCCCCCAATCGAATCTGCTACTGCCATCGCTATCGGGGTAGTAACTGATTTAGGTAAAATTGAGGCGGCGATATCTGGTGTTGCTCCCAGCCATAAAGCAATAGAGGTCCCGGTAAACATAGCTATAATGCTACCGGCAAAGCAGATACTGAATAATGATTTCCACTGCGCGCGAATTTGGTGCAGCTGTTCATATAATGGAAATGCGAGTGCGACGACTGCGGGCTGCAGTAGGTCATTAAGAATTTTACTTCCGGCAAAATAGTGCTCATAAGGAGTATTGGTTAGTATGAGGACCGGAATAATGACCGCGATCGCAATTAATAGCGGATTTAAAACGGGTAATTTAACTTTTATTGCCAATGCTCTCGCGAGATAAAACACAATAATTGTGAGTGGTAGTGACCACCAGATATGACTTAACATTTTTTGTTCTCTTGTGGATTTTTGCTGTCAGTCAACAGGCTTTCAGTAATTTCATTAAGGTCAGGAGTTTCAGGAGTTTCAGGAGGTAATGGAACTTCATCAGGTTTAGCTCCGGTGATTGGCCGCTCACGATGAATATAATGTGAGCTGTATGCAACGACCACCATAACGACAAAAGTACTTATAAAACAAGCAACTAAAATAGGAACAATTTGTTGGCTCACTTGGCCATAATAATTCATGATGCCGACGCCAATAGGGACAAACAATAACGTCATATTTTTTAATAGCAGAGTGCATCCCGGTTGTACCCAATGGGAGGGGACAAGCTGGAGTGCTAATAATGCGAATAAAATCAGCATACCAACAATGCTGCCAGGTATCGCAAACGGGAGCAATGTGGAGATCATATTTCCGATAATGAGGCAAAGATAAAGTAGTGCAAATGCCCGCAAATATTGCCAGCCGATTATCAGCACTTGTTTGAGTGACATAATGGTGGTCCTGTTATCTTAGATGCATTTATCATACAATTAACTTTGCAAATGCGCTATAGATCACATAAAAAAGCCCATAAAAAAAGCGGAGAATTAAAATTAACTCCGCTTTAATTTAATTTTTAACTTATTTCTTTCAGAAATTTAGTATTTTATACCTTAATTTATTCGGCGGTTGGTGGCTGATAATAAATACACCCGCCGCTTCAAATCATAGGTTTATTTAACTTGCATTCCTGGTTGAGCACCGCTGTCTGGGCTTAATAAGAAGATATCTTTATCGCCAGGGCCCGCGGCCATCACCATACCTTCAGACATACCAAAGCGCATTTTTCGTGGTGCTAAGTTGGCTACCATGACAGTCAAACGGCCTTCTAATGCTTTAGGATCTGGATAAGCTGAGCGGATCCCTGAGAATACTTGACGAGTTTCCCCACCAATATCTAGTTGTAATTTAAGCAATTTATCTGAGCCTTCAACTAAATCAGCCTGTTTGATAAGCGCTATGCGTAAGTCAATTTTGGCGAAATCATCAAATTTTATGGTTTCTTGAATCGGGTCATCCGCTAATGGACCGGTTAGGGTGCTAATGGGTTTAATACTCTCTTTTGAGGCTTGAACCATAGCTTCCACTTTGGACATTTCAATACGATTAAATAACGCTTTGAAGGGAGCAACTTGATGACCGAGTAAGGGTTTATCAATGCTATCCCACGTTAATTCGATATTTAAGAAAGCTTCAGTACGGTTCGCAAGCCCCGGTAAAACAGGTTTCAAGTAAGTCATTAATACACGGAACATATTAATACCCATCGAACAAATATCTTGTAGATCTTGATCGCGACCTTCTTGTTTTGCTACCACCCAGGGTGCTTGTTCGTCAACATAGCGGTTGGCTATATCGGCTAACGCCATGATTTCACGGATAGCTTTACCGTATTCACGTTTATTAAATTCTTCGCCAATAGTCTCAGCTGCTGCAACAAATTGTTGATATAGTGCAGGGTCAGCTAATTTATCCGACAATTTATTATCAAAGCGTTTGCTAATAAAGCCGGCATTACGTGAGGCTAAATTAACCACTTTATTAACAATGTCGCTATTAACACGCTGAACAAAATCTTCTAAATTTAAGTCGATATCGTCGATTCTGGATGACAGTTTAGCAGCGTAGTAATAACGCAAATTATCAGCATCTAATTGATCTAAATAAGAACGAGCAGTAATAAATGTCCCGCGGGATTTAGACATTTTTGCGCCATTGACGGTCACGTAACCGTGCACGAATAAATTCGTAGGTTTACGGTAGCCGCTGCCTTCTAGCATAGCTGGCCAGAATAAACTGTGGAAATAGACGATATCTTTGCCGATAAAATGGTACAGATCGGTTTTAGATTCTTTATTCCAGAATTCATCAAAATCTAATCCTGGGCGTTTTTCGCACAGATTTTTAAATGAACTCATATAACCAATAGGGGCATCAAGCCAAACGTAGAAATACTTGCCTGGTGCATCAGGAATTTCAAACCCGAAATATGGGGCATCGCGGGTGATATCCCATTGTTGCAAGCCGGAATCAAACCATTCTTGCATTTTATTGGCGACTTGTTCTTGCAATGCGCCTGAACGTGTCCACGCTTGTAGCATTTCGCTAAATGCAGGTAAATCAAAGAAGAAATGTTCAGTACTGCGCATTTCAGGCGTCGCCCCAGAAACCACAGAACGTGGATTAATCAGTTCTGTCGGGCTATAAGTGGCGCCACAGACTTCACAGTTATCACCGTATTGATCTTCAGCTTTACATTTTGGGCAGGTACCTTTAACAAAACGATCGGGTAAGAACATGCCTTTTTCTGGATCGTATAGCTGTGAAATTGTGCGGTCTTTAATATAGTCGTTTTTCTTTAATAGACCATAAATGTGCTCTGATAATTGTTTACTTTCAACACTATGAGTTGAATGGTAATTATCATAACTGATGGCAAAACCTGCAAAATCCTGCTGATGTTCTTGGTTCATTGCTGCAATCATGTCTTCAGGAGCAATGCCTAATTGCTGAGCTTTCAGCATGATAGGGGTGCCGTGAGCATCATCTGCGCAGATAAAGTGAACCTCTTTGCCGCGCATTCGGTGATAACGGACCCAGATATCAGCCTGAATGTGTTCCAGAATGTGACCGAGGTGGATTGAACCGTTAGCATATGGTAACGCACAGGTTACCAGTAATTTATTCGCGACTTGAGACATAGTAAGGATCTTACTTCCATTAGTTAAAAAGGGTCTTTGATGTTAACCTAACAAATCAATTGCTGCTAGGGCTGAGAAACATTAATCGGCATTTATTCTGAAAAATCTATTTTTGCCGTTCGTGGCTTTTGCTGCATCCGTTTATCTCTATTTTTATTGTTCTCTGCTATGATATGCAAATGTCTAATCGTTGGTTAATAAAGAAAAAATAAAGGAGCCGGGATGAGCGATAAATCCCCCGAGCAGACCAATCCAGAACTGCTAACCGAACAGGTTTCCAGTGTTTTGGCCTCATTTACACACCCCACACTGAAACGCAATCTGATTTCCATCAAAGCTTTACATCATTGTGCCATGCTTAATAATGTACTGCATGTTGAATTGGTGATGCCATTTGTTTGGCGTGGTCCGTTACAAGCACTCATTGAAGCTAAAACAGCAGAGTTACGTAAAATCACCGGTGCTGAAGCGGTTGAGTGGAAACTTCGTCACGAAATAACGACGCTAAAACGTGCGAATGATTTACCGGGAATTAATGGCGTACGTAATATTTTAGCCGTCAGTTCGGGTAAAGGTGGCGTTGGTAAATCAAGTACTGCGGTAAACCTTGCTTTAGCGTTAGCACAAGAAGGCGCGAAAGTCGGTATTCTTGATGCAGATATTTATGGTCCATCAATTCCCAATATGTTGGGGACGACGCTAGAACGTCCAACATCGCCAGATGGTCAGCATATGGCTCCTATTATGGCTTATGGAATTGCAACTAATTCAATCGGTTATTTAGTAACTGATGATAATGCGATGGTTTGGCGTGGTCCTATGGCCAGCAAAGCATTAATGCAAATGCTGCAAGATACATTATGGCCAGATTTAGATTATTTAGTTATCGATATGCCACCAGGCACCGGTGATATTCAATTAACGCTATCACAAAATATTCCTGTTACAGGGGCGCTGGTGGTGACAACTCCACAAGATATTGCCTTAGTCGATGCGATGAAAGGTATTGTGATGTTCAAAAAAGTCAATGTGCCTGTTCTGGGGATCGTTGAAAATATGAGCGCGCATATTTGTGGTAATTGCGGTCATGTCGAACCTATTTTCGGTACTGGCGGTGCGGAAAAGCTGGCAGAGAAATACCATACTCGTTTGCTAGGTCAAATTCCTTTGCATATCTCATTACGTGAAGATTTAGACCGTGGTCAACCAACGGTAATGCGTGACCCAGAAGGTGAATTTGCTGATATTTATCGCGAAATTGCTTCTAACATCTCTGCTGAGATGTTCTGGGAAGGGGATAAAATTCCAACGGAAATTTCCTTCCGCGCAGTATAAATTGTTTTTTCTTGATAAAACAATAAGATAGTTTTTTACTTATTTATTGTTCATTATACGGCTAAACTTTAATGGCTTACTTATTATAGTAAGCCATTTTTTTAGGCTGATATTTTAATAAGTTACCTAGCTTTTATCTTAACGCGTATTTTAACCAGCTTTTAACCTATATCTTAAGTTAAATTCCTATATCTTCATTGTAGATATACAGTAGAATGGTACTAAATAGTCTGGTACTGAAATAATCTGCTTATTTCATTTTCTGAGTTAAGAGTCATTAAGGATAATTATGAAGTTTTTGATTTTAATCATCGTGATAGCGATTGCAGTTTTCTATTTTTATAACCGCATTGTGGCTATGCGCGAAGCCGTAATCTCCAGTGAAACAGAAATTTCAGTACAATTAGATCGCCGGGGTAAGGTCTTCGATAGTTTATTAGCGACCGTTAAAAAATACCTGAGCCATGAATCCGAAGTATTTACTAAAATTACTGAATTACGGACTCAAGCTAAGAGTGCAGTAGCACCATCAGAGGCTAAAGCTGCAGAAGATGAATTGTCTAAAATGGTATCAAGCGGTGCCATTAATGTTGCAGTTGAGGCTTATCCAGAGCTGAAGTCTGATGCTATTATGGCCAATTTACAGGAAGAAATTGTATCAACAGAGAATAAATTATCCTTTGCTAAACGCGGCTATAACAGCTCATTAGAAAAATATCGCGCCTATATTGCTTCAATGCCGGCATTATTTATCGTTAAAATGTTCCCAGCATTAAAGATTGATAAAGATTATTGGCGTTTAGACGAATCGACGATTAAAGCTGAAGAATCTCGTCGCATTAATTTCGATTAATTAAAAGTAAGCAACAGGTAGAAAAATGGATTTCAGAGAAGTTATTCGGAAAAATAATTTTCGTACTAAGCTGGTTATCATAAGCTATATCGTCATCATGTTATTGGTGGGATTATTGGCAGATACCGCAACCCACCCTGATCCCTATTTAGACTTTGCAATGAATATGTGGGCATTTGTTACGTTGGCACAAACACCTGTTGCGACTTTTATTATTTTGGGATTAACGCTTATAGGATTGATTTATATTCATTATCGGGGACATAAGCTGATGTTGGCAGGCATGAATGCTAAACAGTTATCCCCTGACGGTGAATTAAATCCTCAGGAACGCCAACTGTGTAATATTATCGAAGAGCTGAGTTTAAGTGCATCATTAGGCTATATTCCGCGTCTTTATATTTTGGATACTGATGAACCCAATGCATTTGCAGCCGGTTGGTCCGCACAGAATGCGTTAGTTGGTGTAACGCGAGGATTACTGGAAAACCTAAATAGACAAGAGGTGCAAGCAGTATTAGCCCATGAAGTTGGACATATTATTCACGGCGATTCCAAATTAACGCTATATGTTGGAATATTAGCCAATGTTATTTTGACGGTAACCAATATATTCAGTCAGTTATTTATTGGCTTTTCTGGGCGAGGGCGCAATGATGCCGCGAATAAAGCACGTGCTTTATTAATGCTCTTAAACTTCCTGTTACCTTGGATAACTCAAATACTTTATTTTTATCTCTCACGAACCCGTGAATATATGGCAGATGCCGCTGCGGTTGAATTAACGCAGGATAATCAGGCAATGATTAGTGCATTACGTAAAATTTCGGGACAGCATGAAACAAACCAGTATGAACATCAAAGTACTGGGCAAGCTTACCGTAAAGCGGCCTATATTTTTAATAAAGGGGATTCAGTGTTTTCTACACACCCTAGTATAGAAAATCGGATTGCAGCATTAGAAGGGCGCAAAACATTATAATCAAAATATGATCTTTCGTCCGTGTAATCTCGCAAGGTCATTCTTTTCGGTTTTAATACAGCGCTAGTATTTCTAGGACTATGACCAGCGTGTATTTTATTGTTTATCTGATGCTCTTTGATAGAGTTAATTACATTTTTTATAAGACAATTCCTGATGGTGCTGGAATAGCGCGCCAGAACCTCCTATAATTCCGCCAATTATAACATTTTTTATGTTATGCATTTCTTTGTCATTATATTAAACCAGGTTACCAATTATCATGACTGACACAGCACATCACTGTACCATTGTAGGTATATCGGGCGCTTCTGCATCGGGCAAAAGCCTTATCTCGAATACCTTATATAGAGAATTAAGAGAAAAGGTCGGTGATCATAATATCGGCGTGATTGCAGAAGATTGCTATTATAAAGATCAATCCGATGTGTCGATGGAAGAACGTTTAAAAGTAAATTATGATCATCCTAATTCAATGGATCATAGTTTGCTCTATCAGCATATTAAAACGCTCAAGTCTGGGCAACCCATTGAACTCCCTCAATATGATTATGTCGAACACACCCGCAAACCTCAAACTATAAATTTCAGACCAAAAAAAGTTATTATTATTGAAGGTATTCTGTTATTAACAGATAAGCGTTTACGAGAAGAATTAGATTTTTCCATTTTTGTCGATACGCCGTTAGATATCTGTTTAATGCGTCGAATTAAGCGCGATGTTAATGAGCGTGGTCGGACACTGAATTCTGTTATTGAGCAATATAATAAAACGGTCCGTCCAATGTTCTTGCAATTTATTGAGCCATCGAAGCAATATGCCGATATTATTGTGCCTCGCGGAGGGAAAAACCGTGTGGCTATTGATATTTTGAAAGCGAAAATTGGCGAATTTTGTCAGTAGTTATACCAGATTAGTGGTATTTCTTATCCACGTAAGGGAGAAAAATTATGCGTCTTTGTGACCGAGACATTATACAGTGGCTTGATGATGGAAAATTAGTCATTGACCCAAGACCGCCTATCGAACGGATAAGCGGAGCAACGGCAGATGTTCGTTTGGGCAATCAGTTTCGTGTTTTCCGTGGCCATACAGCCGCATTTATTGACCTTAGTGGACCTAAAGATCAAGTGAATTCAGCGCTTGATCGGGTAATGAGTGATGAGATTGTATTACCTGACGGTGAGGCATTTTTCTTACACCCGGGTGAGTTAGCTTTGGCGGTTACATTAGAATCAGTCACTTTACCGGATAATCTAGTGGGCTGGCTTGATGGTCGTTCATCATTAGCCCGCTTAGGTTTGATGGTACATGTTACCGCACACCGTATCGATCCCGGCTGGTGCGGGCAAATTGTATTAGAGTTTTATAACTCGGGTAAATTGCCGTTGGCCTTAAGACCAGGTATGGTGATTGGGGCGTTAAGTTTTGAGCCGCTCTCAGGATCGGCAGATCGCCCTTATAATAGTCGTCAAGATGCCAAATATAAAAATCAGCAAGGCGCAGTAGGCAGTCGGATTAGCCAAGACTAAACGCATAATAATATGATCGGCATTTTGCCGATTATCATCGATATTGATGATTAATCGTTTAGTCGAACGCTTATGATAATCCATCAAGTTTTCAGGGATATGGGCAGCATCGCGCGATTTATTTGATTGTAAGTCACGTCGCTATACAACAGGCTTTAGTTTATCCGTAATCGATATTTATCTATTATCAATTAAAGGGATTAAATTAAGCAGCATGACTCGCTAGATTTAAAGGTATTTATAACTATAATTTACCGTAGGTCGTTATAGACGCTATAAATATGATGCTATAAATATAGTAATAAGTCGCTACAATGATAAATTGCTATAAATATAGTCAATTATAATCGATGATTTTCCGCGCGCGGTTAATCGCTTGTAATTTGAATAGTCGATTAAAATAGTTGAGGGTGGCTGTTTTGTCTTAACTTTACTGAATGCTGTTCAGTAAAGTTAAAAAGTATGGCGTGAATACTGTAAAAGAGAGGGAATTGATGAAACGGTTATTAACGACACTGGTTATTTTATTGGTGGTGATTGTTGTCGGTTTAACTGCATTAGTGATGTTAGTTAATCCGAATGATTTTCGCCATTATTTAGTTGAAAAAGTAGCTCAAAAAAGTGGTTATCAATTGGCTTTTCAAGGAGATATGCGTTGGCATGTCTGGCCAACTTTGAGCATTATTACTGGTCCGGTTTCATTAACTGCCGAAGGTGCAACCCAACCTGCGATTAGTGCTGAAAATATGCGCTTGGATGTCGAGTTATGGCCATTGATTTCACACCACTTAGCGGTTGAGCAGATCGTTCTTGATGGTGCTGTTGTTCGTCATACACCAGAAAGCCAACCCCATAATATCGTCAGTAAAGAGCCTATTGCTCCCAGTGGAATAAAAACTACACCTAATCAAGCATCGTCAAATCAGTGGTTATTAGATATTGAAAAAGTTGAGATATCTAACAGCTTGATTATATGGCAGACAGAAAAAGACGAATTTAATCTACGCAATATCAATCTATTATTGAAGAAAAGTGCCAATAAACAATTGAGCATTGCTTTCAGTGGTAATTTGAATAAAAACCAGCAAGAACTTAGCTTTGATGCTAAAGCTGGAATCGATTTATCACAATTATCACAGCAGATTACTGGGCAAATTTCACAGATTGATTATCAACTTACTGGCGTTGATTTACCTGAAGCAGGAATTAGCGGGAAAATCAGTGCTAACGTTGAATATTTGAATACTTCGCCAGCCAGATTAAATTTAGATACGCTGATGATAACCGCCAATGACAGTGATCTTAATGGACACTTGGCTGCAACCTTGGACGATATCCCAGATTTTAAACTGAAATTATCCTCATCTACACTCAATTTAGATTCACTATTTGGTACAGGGATTGCCATGAATAATGATGGCGCTCAAACGACTAAAAAAAATGAAGCGAGTGTATCGGAAAACTCATTAAATAGTAGCAGTGCTACTCGCGTCGGAGTAAAACCGGTTATTTCAGGTACCCGGAAAGAAAAATATAATTTATCTGCTTTAGCCAACTTTACTGCGCAGACACACGCGACTATCAAAACGCTGACCTATCGCGGGATGGTGGTTAATAACGTTATATTTAACGCGGTTAATCAGGCGCCAACGTTAACAGTATCACAATTGAGTGGTGAAGCATTTGGTGGAACCTTTATGCTACCGGTTGAATTAAATTATGCCCAAACTCCTGCCATAGTTAAGGCGCAGCCGGATTTTGAGAATGTAAATTTAACTCCACTGTTGGCGGCGTTTGAGTTACCAAAAAAATTAAGCGGTGTTTTAACCGTTAAAGGTGATTTCTCGGGACCAGGTTATGATGCTAACGCGATAAAAAACCTCTGGCAGGGTAATGCAGCTCTGTTGCTACGTAATGCCCAGTTGAGTGGCTTGAATATTCCTGTGTTGATCCAGCAGTCATTATCTCGCGTCACTAATAAGATTAATGCACCGGCAGATAGTGGCAATGTGACTCAAGTTCAGCAATTAACGGCGAATGGACAATTAAATAAAGGTCGTTTTAATCTTTCGGCACTGAAGGCAACTTCTGAATTAGTGGTCATTACCGGTAATGGTTGGTTGAATCTTCCGTCTGAAACGCTGGATGTTAACCTTGGTGTACAGATTACGAAAGGCTGGGGAGGCGATTTACGTTTTATTCAACAATTACAATCAATCAGTATCCCGCTGCGAATTTATGGCTCATGGGTTAATTTGCAGTATCAATTGAATGTAGAAAGATTAGTACGTGATGAGTTGAAAATACAAGCTAAACAAGCTATTGGTAACTGGTTGAAGAAAGAAGAACAACAGCAATTGAATAATTTATTAAATGCGTTTTAAATTAGCCGATATCACTTTAGATATCAGCTATAGCTAAACCAAGCAAAAACCAGGCTTTATAGCCATAGCGCAGTGAACTAAAGACTCAGGTAAATTATTTATTGCTGTACAGAGATAAAAAATAGCCGCTTGATTTTAAGCGGCTATTTTTGTTGAGGAACGAACAGACTAATTAACTTTTGAGGTGGCCGATATTATCTATCGTACAGGCCTAATTTAGTCGTTTAATTATTCATACTCTTCTTCATCATCAGAGGTATTTTGCGGTGTGATCAGCACTTTATTAATTCGGTGATTAATAACTTCTAAAGGTTCAAATAGGCAGTTATTAATCATGATCTGTTCACCAACTTGTGGAACGCGTTGTAAATGTTCCATTAATAAACCGGCAATAGTTTCATATTCCCGTTTATCATCCAGCGTCATTGGAATATAAGCAATTAAGTCTTCAAGTGGCATAAAACCATTGGCAACCCAACGACCATGTTCTAACTGTTGAATATCATGGCGAGAATCATTTTCTTCCATGCCTACCGGCAAATTGCCCGCGATAGTTTCCATTACGTCGGTCAGTGTGACCACCCCTTCAACAGAGCCAAATTCATCAACTACAAAAGCAAAATGAGTATGAGCTTTGCGGAACTGTTCTAAGGCTTTCAATAAGGATAAACCTTCGGGGAAGATTAATGGTTGTGAAATCAAAGCCTTCAGATTTAGTTGCTCACCATTCAGTTGTTGTTTCACCAAATCAATAACTTGAATTACCCCCACTGGTTCATCACTTACCTCTCCATCAATAACAACTAGACGAGAATGTGAGTTTTTTTCTAACAGTAAAAGTAATTCACTTGATGGTTTGTTTATGTCAACATAATCAACATCATGGCGAGAAGTCATGATACTTTCAACGTTACGTTGCGCCATACCAAGCACTCGAGCAATCATCTGACGTTCCTGCGGATCGAAGACATCGGTATTGTCTGCGATAAGGTCAGAGGTGCGAGGGTCTAGTTCTGCCGATTCGTGTTTCCCACTTAAAATACGTAAAACAGCTTCAGCGGTACGTTCACGCAATGGGCGTGCACCGACCAAAAATTTACGGCGGTTAAATTGTGCGAGCTGATTTAATATTTCGATTAAGATAGAGAAACCAATCGCGGCATACAGATAGCCTTTAGGTATTCCGTAGCCAAAACCTTCTGCAACTAAGCTGAAACCTATCATTAATAGGAAGCTTAAGCACAGAATAACAATCGTCGGGTGAGCATTAACAAATGCGGTTAATGGCTTGCTAGCGAGGATCATCAATGCCATTGCAATAATGACCGCCGCTACCATAACCCCGACATGGTCAACCATCCCAACGGCCGTAATTACAGAGTCGAGAGAAAATACCGCATCGAGGACTACAATCTGCGCGACTACCGCCCAAAAATTAGAGGTTTTCCGTTGCCCATTACCATGTTCATCAGCCCCTTCCAGCCGTTCATTTAGCTCCATTGTGGCTTTAAACAGTAAAAATAAACCACCGATAAGCATGATGAGGTCACGGGCACTGAAAGGATGCTCAAATAAGATAATGAGCGGTTGGGTCAGTGTAATGAGCCAAGATAAGCTAAACAGCAATATCACTCGCATGACTAGCGCGCACAGCAGGCCAGTAATACGTGCTCTATCGCGCATTTTTTGCGGAAGTTTATCGGCCAGAATGGCAATAAAAACGAGGTTATCGATCCCTAGAACGATTTCTAGAACGATAAGGGTTGCCAGTCCAGCCCAAATCGTCGGATCAGCGATCCATTCCATACAGTTTATTTTACCTTTAGATATAACGGCATATGCCGCCAGAGGAATAATGAGGATTGTTGATTAAAATTTCAATAGAAAATTACCCATTCAGCCTATTTATAATAAAAAATGTTATGTTTAGGATAACGATTGCATCAATAACTACCACCGAGCGGAAGACTGAGTTAACATGTGATCATGTTAACAGAATGCCAGCTTTTCTAGCTGGATTGATTAGAATCAGACAGGAGTTTTTTCATGTCAAAGCAACAGATTGGCGTTGTCGGTATGGCAGTAATGGGGCGCAACCTTGCCTTAAATATTGAAAGCCGTGGCTATTCCGTCTCTATTTTCAACCGTTCCAAAGAAAAAACAGATGAAGTTATTGCGGAAAATCCAGGTAAAAAGCTGGTTCCTAATTATACCATTGAAGAATTTGTTGATTCGCTGGAAAAACCGCGCCGTATTCTGTTGATGGTAAAAGCGGGTGAAGCTACCGATAAAACAATTGCCTCTCTGACACCTCATTTAGATAAAGGCGATATTCTTATCGATGGTGGTAATACTTTCTTTAAAGATACCATCCGTCGTAACCGAGAATTGTCAGCACAAGGTTTTAACTTTATTGGTACGGGTGTTTCTGGCGGTGAAGAAGGGGCATTAAAAGGCCCTTCAATTATGCCGGGCGGACAAAAAGAGGCATATGAGTTAGTTGCTCCAATTCTAAAAGAAATTGCAGCTAAAGCAGATGGTGAACCTTGTGTCGCTTACATTGGTGCTGATGGTGCGGGCCATTATGTTAAAATGGTGCATAACGGAATTGAATACGGTGATATGCAACTTATCGCTGAAGCCTATTCATTGCTGAAAAACTCATTAAACCTGACTAATGAACAATTGGCAGATACCTTTACAGAGTGGAATAAAGGCGAACTGAGCAGCTACCTCATCGAAATCACTGCGGATATCTTCCGTAAAAAAGATCCAGAAGGTAACTATTTAGTTGATGTAATTCTTGATGAAGCTGCCAACAAAGGCACCGGCAAATGGACCAGCCAAAGTGCGCTTGATTTAGGCATTCCACTGACACTGATTACTGAATCTGTTTTTGCTCGTTATTTGTCTTTCTTAAAAGATCAGCGTGTAGCGGCATCTAAAGTATTGACTGGCCCAGAAGTAACAACGATTTCTGCTAATCAGCAAGAATTTATCGAAAAAATTCGTCGTGCACTGTATTTAGGCAAAATCGTTTCTTATGCTCAGGGCTTCCAGCAATTAAAAGCGGCTTCAGATGAGTATAACTGGACATTAAATTACGGTGAAATTGCGAAAATTTTCCGTGCAGGTTGTATTATTCGCGCTCAGTTCCTGCAAAAAATCACTGACGCTTATGATGATAACGCGGCTTTAGCTAACTTAATGTTAGCGCCATACTTTAAGCAAATTGCTGATGAATATCAGCAGGCACTGCGTGATGTGGTTTGTTACGGTATCCAAAATGGTATTCCTACGCCAACATTCTCTGCAGCTATTTCTTATTATGATAGCTATCGCGCTGCGGTATTGCCGGCGAACCTTATCCAGGCTCAGCGTGACTATTTTGGTGCACACACTTATAAACGTACTGATAAAGACGGCGTATTCCACACTGAGTGGATGGAGTGATTTGCGTTATCATTAATTGTGTAATTTAGATTGATTAACTCGAGTTTTTATCCTTTGAATTGGTAATAATGACAGTTAATAGAAAAAGGGGGCTGATTTTTTCAGCTCCCTTTTTGATATCTATCAGGCTCATAATCTTTAGTCTAGAAATAATAGCCTATTAATTAACAATCTTGCTGCTATAAATGATTTTACCGCAAGACTCAATCAATCGACTCAAGCGAATACGGTTATTTTTTGCCTAACAGATAACCAAACACAAACCCGATGCCCGCAGCAACAGCCACAGTGGCAACTGGATTAGCTTTTATTGTATCCACGCTATCGTGCAAAATATCACAACCTTGTGCGGTATATTTTTTAACTGCACCTTTGGCTTCATGTTCTGGCGAATCAACAGCTTGACCAAATTTTTGTTGCGAAGTACCTACGGCTTCTTTTGATTTATCTTCTGCTTTCTCAAATAATCCCATTTTCTTTCCTTAGTTATTAATTAATAAAATATTAAGCAATAAACCTTTTTTCAATAGATTAATGGTGTTTAAACTATTACATGAATCAATACTGACATCGGTAACCCTAAAAACAGCAATAGGGTATATTAAGCTTAGCACAAGATTATTTAATTGCTGAGATAAGGTGATATTTAATTATTCACTTTGGTATTGTTTTTATTTATTCAGATTCTGTTCGAATGAAATTAACCATACGCGGATTAGCAACTCGTTGATAATCCATAGTATTAAGAATAATTGAGCGCTCTAAACTGGCGGCATTGAAGGCTAATTCATCAAAGCGTTCAAATAATAAAGGATCGGCAATGAGCATCAAATCAGAGTGAAAACTGAAGGGAGGAATAGCACCAAAAACACAGTGTGTCAGTTCTGACACTTCTTTGGGGCTGGCCAGTGAGGCGCGAGTCCCCCCGATAGCGGCGGCTATTCTCTGTAAGTCGGCTTGTTTATCGGCGGGTAATACCGCCAAGACATGCTGGCGTACGCCATTGCCTTTAACATGACAGACCAATCCTTTCGCCCCTTGTCCCAGCTGAGTGCCTCTGATTTTCGCTACATCGACAGATTTGCCGGCGGAGGGATGCTCGACAACTCGGAATTTGGCCTGATGCTGGGTTAATAGTTCAGTTAATTGGATAAAAATATCGGTTTCTAACAAAATAAATTCCTTCTGGCTGATTAATCATCAATCGCATGATGGTACCAAGTTTACTCTATTTAATACAATAAATGAGCAAAATCAGCCACAAGGAAGAGACTACATTAACCTGAGCAGCCTATTCAACGATGATGAATAAGCCGCATTAGAGCTCAGAGTAATTAATGGCGTTGTTTCAAACAGTTGATAACTGCGGATAGGTCTAAGTCTTGATCTTGCAGTAAAACTAGCAAGTGATAGATTAAATCGGCAGCTTCATTAGTCAGTTCCTCTCGGTCATTAACCGTCGCGGCCAATGCGGTTTCTACGCCTTCTTCTCCGACTTTTTGCGCAATACGCTTAGTACCACTGGCATATAATTGGGCTGTATATGAGCTTTCAGGGGACGCCGTTTTACGTGATTTCAACAGGTTTTCTAATTCATACAGGAAACCCCATTGGCTTTGAGCTGGATTAAAACAGCTTTCAGTCCCATTATGACAGGTTGGTCCGATAGGCTGCGCTAAAACTAATAAACTGTCGTTATCGCAATCAGTAAATATATCCACTAGATTGAGGAAATTTCCCGAAGTTTCGCCTTTAGTCCATAAACGCTGTTTAGTCCGAGAATAAAAAGTGACTTTTTGGCTTTCTAGAGTGGTTTTTAGCGCGTCATTATTCATATAGCCGAGCATTAAAACATCACCAGAGATAGCGTGCTGCACTATTACGGGCATCAGATTGTCTACTTTTTCCCAGTCTAGTTGGTCAATTTGTTGATTTGTTAACATAATCTGATTTCCACTCCTTGATCAGCAAGATATCTTTTGAGCTCGCCAATATTAATAATCTGTTTATGAAATACTGAAGCCGCTAATGCGCCATCAACGCCAGCGATAGTGAAGGCGTCTAAAAAGTGCGACATTTCACCGGCACCGCCGGAAGCAATCAGTGGCACTTTACATACGGCTCGAACTTTTTTGAGCTGAGCTAAATCGTATCCTTGGCGTACTCCATCTTGATTCATCATATTTAATACGATTTCGCCTGCGCCGCGTTGTTGGACTTCTTTGACCCAATCAATCGTTTTCCATTGGGTTTGTTGGGTGCGTTTTTCATCGCCGGTAAATTGATAAACTTGATAGTTAGCGGTTGATTCATCGAACCAAGTATCAACACCGACCACAATGCATTGAACACCATAGCGATCGGCTAAGCGGCTGATTAGTGACGGGGCGCTCAGTGCTGGCGAGTTAATCGATATTTTATCAGCGCCAAATGAAAGGATCTGCCCGGCTTCCTCGACGGTTTTAATTCCTCCCGCGACACAGAACGGAATATCGATGACTTCGGCGACTTTAGCGACCCAACTTTTATCGACCACTCTGCCATCGGATGAGGCGGTAATATCATAAAAAACCAGTTCATCGGCGCCTTCTTGGGCATAGCGTTGTGCTAATGGCACGATATCGCCAATAATTTCGTGATTCCGAAATTGTACTCCTTTGACCACTTGGCCGTCACGGACATCTAAACAAGGAATTATGCGTTTTGCCAACATGCGATAGCCTCCGAAACGGTGAATTTACCTTCTAATAATGCGCGTCCAACAATGACACCCGCAGCACCCGAAGCCGGGAGTTGCGCGATATCATTTAAATCGCCGATACCGCCCGATGCCTGAAAGGTGATATCCGGGTATTTTTGACTAATTTCACGATATAACTCGACGTTAGAACCGCTTAATGTGCCATCTTTTGAGATATCGGTACACAGAACATGACGCAAGCCCGCCGGGCGAAAAATATCGATAATTTGCTCTAATGTTGCATTAGAGTTTTCTTGCCAGCCGCTGATAGCTACTTGTTTAACCCCTTGTGGATTAATTCGTACATCAAGAGCTAAAACAATCGCATTTCCGCCGTAACGTTGTAGCCATGATTTGACCATTTCAGGCTCTTTCACTGCGGTAGAGCCGATAACTACGCGGCTAGCTCCGGCATCAAGTAAGGCTTTTACATCGTCTTCAGTACGGATACCACCACCGATTTGTACCGGAACGGAGACGCCCGCTAACAGTGTTTTTAACAAGCTTATTTGTCGTTTTTGTGGATCTTTAGCGCCGGTTAAATCGACTAAATGCAATAATTTAGCCCCTTGCTTTTCATAATCTTGTAGGCGTGTGAGTGGCTCATTACCGTAGTCACGCTGCTGTTGATAGTCACCTTGATGTAGCCTAACGACGTTACCGTCGATTAAATCGAGTGCAGGAATAATCATGGCAATTACATCTCCAGAAAGTTTTTAATCAAGCGAGCTCCGGCAGCGCCTGAACGCTCAGGGTGAAATTGGACGCCAAAAAAGTTGTCCATACCAATTGCACTGCTGAAGCGGTGGCCATATTCAGTTTCTGCCAGCGTATATTTTGAAATTGGCATGGCGTAGCTGTGGACAAAATAGAAATAAGCATCGTCATCAATACCTTTGAACAGTGACTGGCCTGCTAAAGGTTTGACTTGATCCCATCCTGAATGCGGAACGGGTAAGCCATGAGTTTCAAGCTTAGAAACTTTGCTATCGATTAACCCGAGCAAGGGGATTTCGCTGATATCTTGGGCATTATTGCCTTCTTCGCTGAGCATGCCTAATAATTGCATACCGAGGCAGATCCCCAGCACCGGCTGCGTTAAGCTTTTGATCAGCGGGATCAAATTACGCTGTTGCAGATTTTGCATCGCTGCACTTGCTGTTCCCACACCGGGAAGAAAGATTTTATCCGCGGTTAGAATGGTATTGGTATCGCGGCTGACTTCTGCTTGATAGCCTAATCGTTTCACCGCATAATTTACCGAGGCCAAATTAGCGCAGCCTGTATCTAAGATGACTACTTTCATCATAGGACTCCTTTAGAGCTAGGGAGCGTATCGCCTTCTACGCGGATAGCTTGGCGCAATGTTCGACCAAAAACTTTGAACAAACTTTCTGCTTTATGGTGATCATTTTTGCCTTTAGTTTTGAGATGTAAAGTACATCCCATCGCATAAGAGAGTGAGCTAAAAAAGTGCTCGATCATTTCGGTACTAAGATCGCCAACACGCTGATATTTAAATTCTGCTTTATATTCAAGGTGAGGACGGCCAGAAATATCTAATGCGCAGCGTGCTAAACATTCATCCATCGGCAGCATAAAGCCAAAGCGGGCAATGCCTCGTTTATCGCCTAATGCTACACGTAGCGCTTCACCTAATGCCAGCCCCGTATCCTCGACCGAATGGTGATCATCAATAATTAAGTCACCTTGCACATCGATATCCAACCGGAAGCCACCATGAGTAGCGATTTGGTCGAGCATATGGTCAAAGAAGCCAATCCCAGTATTAATGGTGCTCCCACCTTCTCGATCTAGCCAAACATTGACACGGATAGCGGTTTCTTTAGTGACGCGCTTGACGCTGGCATAACGGTCGCGTTTGGTTAGCATCTCGGTAATTGTGGCCCAATCCATTGATTCAGCTGAATATAAAATACCATCGATACCCATATTTTCCGCTAATTGAATATCAGTTTTTCTATCCCCGATAACATAGCTGTTGGCTGTATCTAGCTTGCCTTGCTCCAGATAACCGTTGACCATGGCTAATTTAGGCTTGCGGCAGGGGCAATTATCCTCGGGCTTGTGTGGACAAATGAGTACATCGTCAAAGATTATTCCTTGCGAATTAAACACCTGCATCATGAGATTATGGGGTGGTTCAAAATCTTGCAGCGGAAAGCTCTCTGTGCCTAAACCATCTTGATTGGTGACCATGACCAGCTGATAACCGGCTTTTTGTAACGCCAGTAATGCTGGAATAACGCCAGTTTCAAAAGCGAGTTTATCGAGTCTATCGACTTGAAAATCAACCGGTGGTTCACTAATTAAAGTACCATCGCGATCAATAAAAAGGATTTTCTGGCTCATGGTGTCTCCATAATCTGGCAATTTTCAGCAAAGGCCGAGATAGCTTCGATAACGCGTAAATTTTCAGTTTGACTGCCGATAGTGATGCGTAGACAACCGGCCAATCCTGCTTGACTGCTTTGGTCTCTTAAAATAATCCCTTGTTCCCACAAGTTACGAAATACACTTTTACTATCAGTAAAACGCACCAAAATATAATTGGTTTCGCTGGGATAAACTTCCTCGACTACGCTTAATTGGCGTAAAGCCTCGGATAATCCTTCACGGCTGGCTCGAATTTCTGCAACTCGGCGTTGCATTAATGCGATACCTTCGGCGCTTAATGCTTGGGCAGCAATGTCAGCAACTGGTGTGGATAATGGATAGGGCGCAATTACTTTTAATAGAATTTCAATGATTTCGGGGGCGGCTAAGGTAAATCCACAGCGTAATCCAGCAAGGGCAAAGGCTTTTGATAAAGTACGTAAAATAACTAGATGCGGATATTGATCCATCCATTGGCTGACACTGTAGTCAGGGCAAAACTCAATATAGGCTTCATCAACCACCACTAACGCCCGTCCTGCTGCCAGCTCTAAAACCTGCTTTAATGCGGCATTATCAATAATATTGCCAGTAGGATTATTGGGGCTACACACATAAATTAGTTTTACATCGGCTAAATTAGCACGGATAGATTCGAGGTCTAGCTGCCAATTGGACAAGCTGGGGATTTTTTTTTGTGCCACACCATAGGTTTCGGCGCTGACGCTATACATTCCATAAGTAGGTGGGCAAAACATTACCGCATCTTTTCCTGGTTCACAAAAAGCGCGGATTAATAATTCAATTGATTCATCAGCACCGCGACAGACCAGTATCTGTTCTGGTGCAAGCCGGCTGTATTTTGCATAATTTTCGATAACTTCGGCTGGCTGGCATTCAGGATAGCGATTGAGGACTTTTTTATTAAATGAAAAATCAGGGGCTAGCGGATATTCATTAGCGTTCAGCCAAACGTCGCCTTTACCGCCCAAACGCCGAGCAGATTGGTATGGAGTCATTTGTTTGACATTATTGCGGGCCAGTTGGGCGGCATTAAATTTCTGACTCATGGCTTATTCCTCGCTATCATTAAGTACGGCGACACGTAAAGAAACCGCATTTTTGTGAGCGGTCAATTGCTCCGCTTGTGCCAGTATCTCAATGGTGCCTGCTAATCCTAATAACCCTTGTGGGGTTAGCTTTTGTACCGTCATGCGCTTCATGAAATCAGCTAAACCTAAACTTGAATAAGTCGAGGTATAGCCATAAGTCGGTAGCACATGGTTGGTGCCAGAGGCATAATCACCGGCAGATTCAGGTGACCAATCTCCGAGAAAAATCGACCCAGCGCTAGTAATAGCAGGTACAAGTTCATCAGGATCGCGAGTTTGGATAATCAAGTGCTCTGGACCATAGCGATTACTGATTTCAACACATTGAGCTAAGGAATCAGCAATAATTACTCGGCTCGAATCTAACGCTTGTCTGGCGATATCAGCACGAGAAAGCTGAGCCAGCTGTTGTTCAGTCTGAGCAATAACTTGTCGCGCCATTTGTTCATCGGTGGTCAATAGTATTACTTGTGAATCCGGCCCATGTTCCGCTTGAGATAGTAAATCAGCAGCAGTAAAGGCTGGATTTGCCCGTTCATCGGCAATAATTAATACTTCTGATGGCCCTGCCGGCATATCTATCGCGGCACCGTCAATTGTTTGGCTGACTTGACGCTTGGCTTCGGTAACATAAGCATTACCTGGTCCAAAGATTTTATCGACAGATGGAACGGATTGAGTTCCAAAAGCCATTGCTGCTATAGCTTGTGCGCCACCAATTTGAAAAATATCACGAATACCACATTGCGAGGCTGCATACAAAATTTCGTCTGCGATTGGGGGAGGAGAGCAGAGTACAATCTTACGACAGCCGGCAATATTTGCAGGGATCCCCAGCATCATCACCGTTGATAATAATGGTGCTGAGCCGCCCGGAATATATAAACCTACAGAATCAATTGGGCGAGTAATTTGTTGGCAAACTACACCTGGCTGAGTTTCTACGGTGATCACCGAAGGTTGCTGAGCTAAATGGAATTGGCGAATATTATCGGTCGCTTGGGTGATAGCATTTTTAATTTTATCCCCTAAACGGTTCGCTGCTTGCTTGATACTATCTTCGCTCACTTTGATATTGTTAATTGTTGTTTTATCAAAGCGTTGACTAAACTCATACAGAGCATCATCACCGCGAGATTTTACTGACTCTAAAATTTGAGTTACCGCGGTAGCAATGGTTTCTGACGCAGCCATTGCGGGGCGCGTTAATAGGTCGCGCTGTTCTTGGGGGCTGCATTCAGCCCAGCGAATCAATTGATTAAAACCCTTTTGCATGCCATTACTCCATCATTTTCTCAATCGGTAACACCAGAATAGAGCTTGCTCCTAGAGACTTAAGTTTCTCCATAGTTTCCCAGAACAGAGTTTCACTACTGACCATGTGCATCGCTACCCGATTTCTGTCACCGGCTAATGGCAAAATAGTCGGACGTTCGGCACCTGGTAATAGTGCAATGATTTCTTCGAGGCATTCGCTCGGTGCGTGCAGCATAATATATTTTGATTCTCGCGCCTGAATAACTCCTTGAATACGGGTCATTAAACGGTCAATAAGTTGTTGTTTTTCGGCTGGCATTTCACCATCACGCTGGATCAAGCAGGCTTTAGAACGATAAATGACTTCGACTTCTTTTAAGCCATTGGCTTCTAATGTTGCGCCAGTTGAGACTAAATCACAGATAGCATCGGCTAAGCCGGCACGTGGCGCGACCTCGACGGAACCATTAAGCAAGCACGATTTAACACTTAGACCTTGTTGATCAAAATAACGTTTTAATAAGTGAGGGTAAGAGGTCGCGATACGTGCCCCGTTAAAACATTCAGGACCACTATAAGTAAAATCTAAAGGTGCAGCCAAAGATAAACGACAAGCGCCAAAATCTAAGCGACGTAAAGTAGAGTAACGAGGGTTTTCACCCTGCGAGCGGCGATTAAGTAGTTCTTCTTCCAGTACATTTTCACCAATAATACCGAGGTCAACTACGCCATCCATCACTAGACCCGGAATATCATCATCACGTACACGCAGTAAATCAATCGGCATATTTTCTGCGTAGGCAATTAGGCGTTGTTGCTGCAAATTAATTTTGATCCCACAACGTGATAATAATTCTCGTGATTCATCACTTAAACGGCCTGATTTTTGAATTGCAATTCTTAAACGTGATTTATCTAACATAATATTTACCCTGCCTGTCTGTATTTAATTTGTTGGTATAATAAAAAAACCCTCGGAAGATAATCTTCCGAGGGTTTTCTTTGCACTCAATCCACCGGAAGGCCGTTAAACCGTCTTCCAGCACTCATCGCCTGAAAGACTAGTCAGGGTGATGGTGATGATGGTTGATTTGAATGCAGTTCATAATATTCTCTTTAATTTTCTAGCGATTAAGATCGCATTAAATATATTTTGATTAAATAATGCCGTTGCATTAAAGCTAGCCGATTTAACGACTAGAAAGCAACTCCTTTTTTTCAAAATAACCAATAATATTTTTATTCTATTGTTTTATAGGGAATTATAATTTCTTTTACTTAATGAAAGTTTAAAATGGTGCAAAGTATAAAAATTTGCGATAGTCATGTAGCTCATAAAAAGCCATGCGGTTCATAATATGCGGTTCATAAATAGTAGGGGGAGGATAAGATGAAAAAAATTTCAATTATCGGTTTAGGTTGGTTAGGACTTCCTTTAGCCAATGCGCTGGTCAGCGATGGCTTGCAAGTGGTTGGTAGTAAGGTCACACCAGACGGTATCGACGCGGCTAGAAATAGCGGAATTGAGTGTTATTATCTTAATTTAACACCGGCAGTCGAGTGCGCGTCAGATGATTTAGCACAGTTAATGCAAGATACCGATATTTTATTAATCATGTTGCCCCCCTCTAAAATAGGTGCGTCTAATTATATTGAAGCAATTCAGCAATTGGTAGATAGTGCGCTTTCTTATCATGTACCTAGAATCATGTTTATTAGCTCCACCTCGGTTTATGGCAGCATTAACGGGCTAATTAACGAGGATGCACCATTGTCGCCAGAGACGGAATCTGCCCGTGCATTAGTTGAGGTTGAACGTTGGTTACATCAGTTACCTAATGTATCGATTGATATTCTACGTTTAGCTGGATTGGTCGGCAATAAACGCCATGCAGGACGTTTTTTAGCCGGAAAAAAAGCGCTCACTGGAGGGGCTCAACCGATTAATTTAGTTCATCAGGATGATGTTATTGATGCAATTCGATTATTAATTAAACGACCTAATGGTGGGCATATTTATAATTTGTGTGCGCCAGAGCATCCGGATAAAGCGACATTTTATCAGCAAGCAGCCCGTAATTTACAGTTAGTACCTCCAGAATTTATAGCTACGGATAATTCTCACGGAAAAGTGATTGATGGCAGCCGGATCTGTAAACAATTGGGATTTGAATATCAATACCCAGACCCGGCTAAAATGCCTATGTCGATTTAAATCAATTAATTGGCAACATGACTATTTTTTGGAATGCTGGTCGAGCTTGTAACTGCTGATACCAGCGTTCCAGATGTGGGAATTCAGGCCTGTCAGTCGCAAGTTCTCGCCAAGGATAAAATAGCGGAGCAATTGCGATATCGGCTATACCGAATTTATGGCCAGAGAAGTATTCTTGTTGGGCTAAGGCTTCATCGGCTATTTGCAATAGTTGTTCAATATTTTGATAAATTTTAATGACTTGCGTGGGGTCTCGTTGTTCGACAGGGACACGAACAATTTTATTCATCATCTCTTTAATTACTGCAAATAAATTGGCGCCAGACCAATCCATCCACTTATCTGCAGCTGCCATATCTTGCGCATCGTTGAAGATTAATAAGTGAGATTGGTCATATTTTGCAGTAAGGTAACGTAAAATTGAGTTTGATTCCCACAAGGTAAAACGCTCATCTTGTAACGTTGGAATGGTCGCATTAGGGTTCATTTTACGGTATTCGGGTGTATCTAGGCCACCAAAAGGACCACCCACATCTTTTCTCTCATAACTAAGATTTAGCTCTTCTAGACACCAGAGCACTTTTTTGACATTTGATGAATTTTTACGGCCCCAGACAATCAGCATTTTTGCCTCCCGTTAAGAAATAATAAACAATCAATTGCAGTAATTAATTGTTGCAGAAAAGTGTTAAATAAATCGTGTTCACACGGTTTAGATATCAGAGATGGTAATTAACGCTCTTTGGGCTAACTGAGTCTCTTTTACTTAACTGTAACTCACTGTATTTGTGATAAACACTCTCTTAAGATAGTGTAAACCTATAATAGGAACAATCTTTATTCATTCTTGATGGTGTCTACGGAAAAAAAGTCCTATATTAATAAGGAATTAAACTAAATTTAGTATTTTGTTAAGGAGTAACTGATGTTCAAAACAACACTGTCGATGAAAGTCCGATGTTTGACTACAGGGATGAGTCTCTTTTTTGCTGCCAATATTTGTGTTTATGCTGCAGAGGTTCCTGTTGCACCGCAAATTGATGCTAAAGCATATGTATTGATGGATTATGACAGTGGTAAAATTTTAGCGGCTAGTCATCAAGATGAGCGACTTGATCCAGCTAGTTTAACCAAAATTATGACTAGCTATGTGATTGGTCAGGCGATAAAAGCGGGGAAAATCACACCTGAGGATATGGTAACAGTTGGAGAAGATGCATGGGCAACAGGAAATCCAGTACTGAAAGGCTCATCATTAATGTTTTTAAAACCTAAAGATCGGGTTTCAGTGTTAGATCTTAATCGAGGAATTGTTATTCAGTCGGGCAATGATGCCAGTATTGCTTTAGCGGATTATGTGGCTGGTAGCCAAGATTCATTTGTTGGATTGATGAATAATTATGTTAAAACATTAGGCTTAAAAAATACCCATTTTAAAACAGTGCATGGGCTAGATGCCGATGGACAATACAGTACTGCGCACGATATGGCGATATTAACCCAAGCGATGATCCGTGATGTACCTGACGAATATGCCTTACACAAAGAGAAAGAATTTACCTTTAATAAAATCCGTCAGCATAATCGTAATCGTTTATTGTGGTCGCAAAATTTAAATGTTGATGGGGTGAAAACTGGCCATACGAGTGGCGCGGGGCATAATCTTGTCGCATCGGCGACAGAAGGTCCGATGCGTCTTATTTCGGTGGTATTAGGTGCTCCTAGTGATAAAGTCCGTTTTTCTGAAAGTGAAAAATTACTGACGTGGGGTTTTCGTTTTTTTGAAACAGTCACCCCAATTAAAGCAAATGATACGTTAGTGACAGAAAAAGTTTGGTTTGGTGATCAATCTACGGTGCCATTGGGCGTCGAAAAGGATGCGGCAGTAACGATACCTAAAGGCCAATTAAATAATTTAAAAGCCAGTTTTGAATTGACAGATCCTGTACTCGAAGCCCCATTAACTAAAAATCAAGTGGTGGGAACGGTCAATTTTATGTTGAATGATCAAATCGTTGAACAAAGACCATTAGTGGTTAAAGAAGCTGTCGAAGAAGGTGGTTTCTTGAGTAAAATTTGGGATTATGTAGTTAAGACCGTGAGTGGCTGGTGGAACTCTATCTTTAGTTAATGAATAGTTATTAATTTATTTCAGTATTATTTATATTAAAGTCCTTTATATCAATATCTAATATAAAGGGCTTTTTTATTTGTATATAATAATAATTAGCGAGCTATTTATTATTTTTAGCTGTTGATGTTGTTAATCAAATAATTGCAGACAAACTTCAATTGTATTATTTGCTAATTGATATAATATCATTTCCTAATCGTTAATTTGGAATAAATATTTCATGTAATAATTAAATATGTTATATAAATTAACGTTTATTAAACCATAAAACCTCTTAAAAAAAACAATACAAGGATTGTATTATGTCAGTGAACAGTAAATTACAAGACAGAATTAATGAATTAAAAAAAAGACAACCACAGGATACTATTGGCGGTAATAAAGTCCAAGGCGGTTCTGTAACGAATTCTGGCAGTAATACTGGCGTTATGTCTGGTGGTGATGCTACTGATGTTGGGAGTGGAGCTGGTGAAATTAAAGGAGGAAACTCAGTCAATGAAAATGTGAATAAATCAATTATGCTTGGTGGAAATGTTCATAATCTTGGAGTAAACCAAGGAGATGTAGAAGGTGGTTTAAGTCGTAATCGCGGTCTCAATAATGAAATTTTAGAAGCTGGTTCGGCAATTAATGAAAAAGATGCAGTCAATGATAAAGACTCTTTTTTACAAGGTGGTATGGCTTACAGAGACTTACAAACGGGCATGAAAGAGTATAAAGAAATTCAGTTGATCCTCGATGCTGAACTGACAGAAATAGAAAATAAAAACAAACAAATCAAAAAGTTGGAAAGTATTATTCAAGAAAAAGAGCATCAATTTTCACTGCAAAAAGAAGATTCAGCCTCGACTCAATCTAAATTAGATTTTATTACTAAAGATTTAGATAAAACCAGAAAACAATTAAGCCAAGTTAAATTAGAATGTAGGAATAAAGAAATAGAATTAATTGCATTAAAAAAAGAATTGGAAAACAAAGCTGGTGATATTTTAAAATTAGAAACCGGTCTGCAAATCAAAGGTAATGAAATTGATCTTATTAATAAAAAATTTTTAAGTGAACGAAATGAAGCTAAGAAATTAAGAGAAGAATTAAGTGATAAAAAAAATGAAATTAAGAAATTAAAAGATGAGTTAGAAAACATTAGCTTTAAATTAGATACTAATGAGCAACAAATTGATCAAGATAATAAGTTAGTTAATGATAAATTAACTAAAAAAGTAGAACTTTTAAAAAATGAATTATGTTATAAATCTGAAGAGTTGAAAGAAAAAGAAAAGCAAGCTGCCGAGATTAAAAACGAATTACAAGATATAAGAAATAAGCGTAATGACCTTAAAGCATCTTTGGAAAAAGAAAAATTAGAGCATGGAAAGACCACGCTTGAGCTACAATCGATTAAGACTTCTAATGCGCATTATATTGAGAAATTAGGTCAATTAGAAAAAAATCTTAAAGTAATTAAAGATCAGTCTGAGAATGGACAAACGACAGTCACCGAGTTAAAAGATCTTAAACCTCAGCAACTTATTGAATCGAGCCTAAAAACTGAAACCATGAGCCGTGAAGAATCAGCGAGCACGATAACAGCAGGTGGAGCAAGAAATATAGGGATTAACACCGGATCTATTCAAGGTGGAAATAGCTATAGTGTGACAAACCAACAAATCGATATTTCAAGCGCAGAGATAAACGTTGATGTGGATGGAAAAGCGATAGAGGGACTGGCGAATGATGTCGCTGGCGGATTAATTAGTAGCATTAGTTGCTTCAAAGAAGAGTCTCAATCGGCTGTAGCCCAGTTACATGCAGGTGTTCAAGATATTAAAACTGAAGCAGTATCAATTATTACGGACATCCAATCATCATTTAGCCGTATTTTTTAAGCCTTAATCAGTTCTCGGTAGATTAAAATCACCGCTAAAAATAACCAGCCGATCGTTCTCAAAGAGATAGGATCGGCTGATTTTAGGTCAATTAATTAATCACAGCTGACAATTTTAATGGCTAATCCACCTTGAGAAGTTTCACGATATTTTGAGTTCATATCTTTACCTGTCTCATACATGGTTTCTATAACTTTATCTAAGCAGACTCGGGGATCGCTTACTCGGCGTAGAGCCATGCGTGCTGAGTTGACCGCTTGAACTGCAGCAATGGCGTTACGCTCAATACATGGTACTTGGACTTGTCCGCCGACTGGGTCACAGGTTAAGCCTAAGTTATGTTCCATTGCGATTTCTGCGGCGACACATACTTGTGCCGGGCTACCGCCCATTAATTCGGTTAATCCTGCCGCCGCCATTGAACAGGCGACACCAACTTCGCCTTGGCAGCCAACTTCTGCGCCGGAAATAGAGGCATTCATAATATAAAGAGAGCCAATAGCTCCAGCAACCATTAGAAAACGGGTATAAGAGTTTTCATTAATAGGGCGAATAAATTTATCATAATAAGATAATACGGCTGGAATTATGCCACATGCGCCATTAGTTGGTGCGGTAACGACACGGCCACCGGCTGCATTTTCTTCATTAACTGCGAGTGCAAACATATTGATCCAATCGACAACAGCCATAGGATCGGTATTGGTACTATCGCTGGTGACTAACATTCTACGCAGTGCAGAGGCACGACGAGGTACACGTAATGGACCTGGCAAATGACCTTCGGTATTGACACCACGTTCCACTCCGCTTTTCATCACATCCCAAACAGCGGCTAAATGCGCTTGGATTTCTTCTCTGCTATGCAGCGCTAATTCGTTTTTCATCATTAACGCAGACAGTGAAAGTCCAGTTTCGCGGCATTGGCGTTGAAGATCAGCGGCTGAAGAATAAGGATAGGGGATTTGAACCGCTTGGGCTTCTTTTTGGCCAAAATGTGCTTCATCAACAATAAAGCCACCGCCAATGGAATAATATGTTTTTTTATAGACACAATTATCAGCCTGAAATGCACTGATAGTCATACCATTTTCGTGCAATGGTAAATTAGTAAAATGGAAGTTCATCCCGCCATTACGAGGGAAATCAACTTGGTGTTTGATAGCACCTAAGGGTAATTTTTCAGTTTGTTCGACATTTAAAATAAACTGAGGGATCGCATCAATATCTACAGTATCAGGTAAATTGCCAGCTAATCCCATAATAATTGCTGTATCTGTGGCATGGCCTTTACCGGTTAATGAAAGTGAGCCATAAACATCGACGGCAATTCGGTCAATTGAAGTTAATAAGTTTTCGTTTATTAAATCATCAATAAATTGCTTACCTGCTTTCATTGGACCAACAGTATGTGAGCTAGATGGACCAATACCAATTTTGAAAATATCGAATACACTAACCATATTTATCGCTTCCTATCTAAAGGCGTCAATGTTTCTATGTTGAAAGAACTTGAAATTACAGATAGGGGATAAATGACGGGCTCAAGGTGAGGATGAAAAATAGCAACCCTGAGAGTAGACCTATCTATCTTCAAGTTATAGAGACTGCGGCTATTTAATTATTTTATTTTTAATTACTGGCACCTAACTTACTTTTTTACTAGTTCGCAGATTGAAAGTTTATCAGGTGCCATGGTGTATTACTTTGCTACGGGATAGATATTTATCATCGTAAGATTAAAAATTGACAGAAATTACATAAATAATTTATAAATGGCGGCTGAAATAGCAACTAGCCCCATAATAGCAATAAAGATATTACTTAATTTTCCCGAATATTTTTTCATGGCTGGGACTTTGCTAATAGCATACATCGGCATCAGGAACAGTAAGATAGCGATAATTGGGCCACCGAGACTTTCGATAATATCCAGTACACTTGGGTTTAATGTTGCAACAATCCAAGTGGTTATTAGCATGAAAATAGCTGTTCCGCGGTTTAGTTTGCTGACATTAACCGTTTTACCTTTTGCTCGGTATGCGCGTTCAACTAACCCATTAAAACCTTCACGTGCGCCTAAATAGTGACCAAGGAATGATTTGATTATAGCAACGAAAGCGATAATTGAAGCGGCAAATTTAATAAATGGTTTATCAAAATAACCAGATAAATAATCGAGAATACTAATATTTTGCGCTTTAGCTAATCTCAGGTCATCAGGTGATAGTGTAAATACACAGCTGAAGACGAAAAACATCACAGTGAAGACCATCAGAATATGTGCAGAAGCCAAAATACGTGAACATTTTTGCTCTGCTTCATCACCATATTCTTCACGTTTGGCGACGGCAAAAGCGGAAATAATTGGCGAGTGGTTAAAAGCGAAAACCATTACTGGAATAGTTAGCCAAATAGTGACTAGCATGCTTTGACTATTTACAGCATCACTTACGCCAGAGAACGATAAGGTATCCAGTACTGCGCCATTCCAATGTGGGATCATATACAGTGAAAATATAAGCAGTACAGCAATAAAAGGAAACACCAGCATACTCATGGTTTTTACAATATATTTTTCGCCAAGAGAGACGATAGCCATAATGCTGCCAACCAGAATTAATGCTAATAGCCAGCGTGGCGGTGCATTGAATCCGAGAAGTTCTGTAATGAATTTTTCTACGTTATTGGTGATAGAAACACCATACACTAATAAAATAGGATAAATTGCAAAGAAATAGAGCAGAGTAATCCAGTTTCCCGCAGTACGACCAAAATGTTCTTCAACAACTTCTGTAATATCGCCATCTGGTTTTGAACCGGATAAAACAAAACGGCACATACCACGATGGGCAAAGAAAGTCATAGGAAAAGCTAAAACAGCCATTAATAAGACTGGAATTAATCCACTCATCCCCGCATTAATAGGTAAAAATAATACACCCGCGCCAATAGCTGTACCATACAGACCTAACATCCAAACGGTATCTGTTTTACGCCAAGCTTTACTGTTGTCAGCGACTGGGCTGCTGATGGAACCAACTTGAGTTGTATCCATAATGTTCTCCGAAATTAAAGCCAAAAAATAAAATAAAATAAAAAATAAAACGATCTGGTGTAGCGTTCAATTTTCACATAACACAGATTAATATTTGTGTTTGAGCATTAAATAACCAAGTGGTTAAAGTGTCAGTTATTAACCTCATTTAACAATCTGATTGAAAATAATTAAAATATTGATTCATTTTCAATCAGTTTTGTTATTTTTGTACATTAATTTGAATAATGGATTTTGAAGTCGATAATCTATAGTTTTTCAGAATAAAATGCCGTGATCTTGCTCTCAAAAGCCGAATGTAACCATATAAGTCCTGAGAAAGCAATATTTTATGAAAATGTTAATAAAAATGAAGTGAAAATATAAATTTAATATTTTAATTCGTTATAAAGAATAATAAATTTATCATTTATAGATGGTGTGTTTTTAACAATGAAAGTAAATGTTATTATATTAATAAAATTTCCAATTAAGTTTGACTTATACTTTAGTTAATTTTGATTAAAATCAAAAAATGAAATTTCTGCATAATATTTAATCCAATCAATGCTGTTAACTATATGATTATGAAGTGTTTTATAATCTACAATTATTGTTTTATCTTTAAGGTAAATGAGTTTTTTTATTCATTCAATAATTATATTGTATTAATAATAACCGGCTGGTTAGTAAATTTAGGATAATAATTTATTGAGATTAAAAATTGTAAGAAAATATAATATTCATTTTTGTTGTTTTTATGTTATGACTTTTTGAAAAGTAAAATTTATCTATTTTAGATAAAGGTCATTATAGTGATATAAATTAGCCGGATTACTTTTTCGTTATATTAAAAATTAAATACGGATAATTAATTATCCGTATTTAATTGAGGAACAATTATTGTATAAGATTTATTCTTGAACCCATCCTTTTCGGATGAGCGGAGCGAAAATCAGACGATAAATTTTGATTAACTTAGGCAATACACACGTACCGATAAACATCCATAGAATTTGGGCGATGCCACAAGCAATAATGGCCAAAATAAAGCCACCTACCATATCTAGAGGCCAGTGAACTCCTAAGAAAATACGAGACCAAGCTATAGTGATGGCAGGAATAAATAAAATTAAGCCAAACCACTTTCTAAGCCAAAATAATGCGGCAAAAGCAAAAGTAAAGACCAAGGTACCGTGATTACTAGGAAATGAAGGTGTTGGTGAATGATCTAGAAAATTAGAGCCAATCCCCATCATAAAAGGACGGTCATGTGGAGCGATAGCACCAATTAAACCCGAGATGATTAAACCTATAATCAAGGCAATGGCAGTTTTACACACATAAGTGCGTTGTTGCAGCATATTGTTGGTTGAGCCCCATAGCCAGCAAGCCGCCACAATTATTGGAAAAATTAAAATTAGACGTTTAGCAATAAAAATTGCCAGTGCTAATGTTCCCTCCGCAGTATCGGGGGTTGCATTAATCATATGGAATAAATTCAGGTTGAATTCTTCTAACACGGTATGAGCCTCACAGAAAAACACCAGTTTGTTTCACAAACGCAGAGGCCAGAGAGTAATAGCTCTTTTGGTATAGGTAAAGTCTCTTTATCTAATAATTGTGTTATAAAATAAGCTGACTTTTTAATTTGTATGAAAATGATACAATAATTATTGATTAATAACCAAATTGTTGGTGAATATGATGGGGAAATTATTATGTGGATACAAAGAGAATTACAATTAAAGCCTCGGTCTCGTGGCGCACATTTGATCACTGAGGCTATTATTTGCCAACTTCCCGAATTAGCTAATATTAATATCGGAATGATGA
This sequence comes from Moellerella wisconsensis, assembly GCF_022592395.1. Taxonomy (NCBI): domain Bacteria; kingdom Pseudomonadati; phylum Pseudomonadota; class Gammaproteobacteria; order Enterobacterales; family Morganellaceae; genus Moellerella; species Moellerella wisconsensis. The sequence goes on from NZ_CP093242.1 coordinate 1,013,608, forward strand.
ATATTTTTATCCAGCATACTTCTGCATCATTAACCATTAATGAAAATGCAGACCCAACAGTAAGACAAGATTTTGAAAGTTACTTCAATCGAGCAGTTCCTGAAGATCAAGCGTATTATTGTCATAATTATGAGGGCAGTGATGATATGCCGGCTCATCTTAAAACCAGCATTTTAGGTTGTAGTCTTAATATTCCAATTAGTCGAGGGCAACTTAATCTGGGGATTTGGCAGGGAATATATTTATGTGAACACCGAGATAATGGTGGTGCTCGGAAAATTGTAGTTACGTTACATGGCGAGTAATGAGGATTAGATACCTTAATTGGTTGAGGTGATTGAGATTAGCTATGTAGTCAAGAATGATATTGCGAGTGTATTTTGAGCAAATAAAAACCCGATAGTGTGAAAACCATGAGGGTAAACTATCGGGTTCGTCAATATTCGGACATTAAAGAAAAGCAGTGGCACTTATTCAGACTGCAACTTTTTAAGAAAGTTCATTCAATAAGCTAAATTTTATGTATTACATATTATATAACCAAAAAGAGTATTATCTTTTACAGATTGATATCTGTGTTAGTGCGGGAATAAAGCCAATAATTTAATGGACCAACTAACAGAAGATGGGTATAACGCGGCTAGATAGTGGGATTTACGGTAAAAATAAAGGAAATTATTAGGTTGCAGTCAAAATTATACCGCAACCTGAATGACATATTAATCAGTTATTAATTGAACAGGTTTAAGTGTTCTTTAGCATAGGCTTCGAAATCAGTACAACCGCCAATGTGTTTTTCATCAATAAAAATCTGAGGAACAGTTTCTACTGGTTTACCAACGGTTTTTGATAAATCAGCTTTAGAAATACCTTCAGCTTGAATATCAACATAACGAAAATCAAAATCGTCACGATCATTTTTCAGTTTTTCAGCTAATTCTTTTGCGCGGACACAATATGGGCAACCAGGACGACCAAAAATTACTGTAAACATAGCTTCTCCTAAATGAAATTCTAATAATCTTGCGATTAAGGTACTTGGTACTATTTTATGCGATAGCAAATTTTATGCTATCGCTATTTTAAACTGAACTATAGTTGCGATCTATTTATCTACTATGCCTGTGAATGCATGGAAAAAAAAGCAGGTTTTACCTTTTACTCTTATTGTTTAAAATTATAGCTAAATTAAACGGCATCTATTGGTACAATATTTTTTGAGAGTTTTATTAATAAGATGCTTATATTGTTTGCAATGCTTGGTCGAAATCGTAGGCAACAGTGATTTTTGGGTTAATTTTAAGGTATAGTGTGCAAAATATGAGGATGATATGAATAAAAAACAGCCACAAATGATGCGTTCGCTTTCTGATATGCCTAAAATAGTACTTATATTAGAGGCTATTGGGATGCTGATTTTAATTTTAGTTTTTCTTGCGATGAATGATTACGTTAGTTTACCCGCATTTTTAATGTCACAAAGTGCGTTTGTTTCGCTAGTTATGGTAGGGGTTGGTTGTTTAATGCCGGCTGCTGTGAATATTGTTTGGCGAGCTATTCATAGTTTAAGTTTTATTGGGATTGATAATAAAAAATCGACAGAAGAAAGAAATAAAAGTCCTAAAAAACGGCCATAGTAATAATTTAAATAAGATTGAGTAGATAAGCTAACATATCTAGCGATTTTTTGTGTTTTTTGCGCTTTTAGCATAGCGAATTAGTCCAGAATTCCGTAAGCTATGCACTGGCTATTTTGAGTTGAATAAGGTTAATTTTCATGGAATCTATTTGTTACCCGGACATCCCCAAGCTACGTGAATGGCTAGACCAACTCAAAACTTCTTATTTTGAATGTGATGCTTGCTCTGCGCTTCATTTACCGCATATGCAAAATATTGATGGTATCTTTGATGCTAAATTAGATATCTTGAATAATGTTTTAGTGTTATCAGCGTTAGCCGAAGTAAAACCAACCGCTATTATTACGTTATTAGCTAATATTAGTCAGATCAATGCGAGTTCTTTAACCGCAAAAGTTTTTCTTGAAATTAATGATGAAAATTTGCCTAAGCTAGTGGTTAGTCAATCTTTTTCTTTAGATGCGGGGATGACTTACAATCAGTTCAATCATTTTGTTCAACAAGCAGAAGATCAGATTTCATCAATTATTTTTGAAATCCATAGTAATAATTTACTTTATTCTAATCGTGAAGATATGGAAGAAGAGATTGATGAAGAAGAACCGGATAATTCAGATAATCAGCCAGTTATTATTCATTAATTAATCGTTTAATTTTCTTATTTTGTATTCTACGCTGTAATCAATATGTATTGTGAAAAATATATAGCGGGTATATGTCATTTTTATCTCCGGTTACCGGCCCTGAGTAGGCTTTTCGCAATAAAGCCAAATGGTGATTTCTGGCAGTGTTGAAAAACCAGTATTCGGCATTATTCAGCGTGATGGGTAGGTGATTGTCTATTATATTCTTCTTCTTTTGTGCCGATATTCGCAGCATTAAAAGCTTTTATCGCTCATGCAGGACTAACGCCATATAATATTAAGCGTAGAAAGAGCGAGTTTAAAATAATTATAGTCACTGAAAGCCGAATCGATGGCAGGATCATGCTACGCTTTGTTTTTGGTTCAGAGAAAAAAATTAGGTTCGTTTTATCTTGGTGACAGTAACAATTACCATAATTAGCGATTATTTCTGCCAATATTCAACCTGTACATATGGTTATTATGGAAGGTGAGCAATAAAGACTACTAACTGAGCTGCAGAATAATAAACCAAGCGCTAAATATTACCGAAATGCGAGATCTTTTTTGTGGTACTGCTCGATGCTATCTGCATGGCGAACAACCTAAAATGAGTTTAACCGGGATTGAAATTAATCGACCCGTGATTAAAGATACATGTTAATCTGCGACATAAATCGGTTTACAGGATGTTGATTTTTAAGGTTTTGATTCAATCAGATTCGCTACTGTAAAACATAAAGTATCTGAATTAATATTGATGAATCTGCCGCGCCGAGATGTTGGACAAATGTTATGCAATTATCTGGATACTTTGTGTCCTGCTTATCTTTTAGATCCCAGTTATAATGCACAAATAATAGCCTGCGATATTAATCGGCTATATAGCTATTAGATCAAGCAAGGGCCATTATTTAATATGATATATAGCGCTATGAGTTGTTAAAAAGTATTAAGTTATATTTGGCGACACTTTCGGCAATAAAAAAGATGCATTTACGCATCTTTTTTATTGCCGGGAAAACAAGATATTTAATCCGCGATATTACTTGCTGTATACACATTAATCTCGGTATTCAAATGCCAGTGCTCGGCGTTCAATTATCCGCATAATTAAGGTCAGTAATGCGTTGACACATAAATAAATAATCCCTGCTGCCACAAATACCATCACATCATAGGTCTGCCCAAAGACTAGGCGGCTATAGCCCATAACATCTAACAAAGTAATTGTACTGGCGAGCGAGGTACTTTTAAATATCAGTACCACTTCGTTAGAATAGGACGATAGAGCACGTTTAAAAGCATAAGGTAAGATGATCCGCATGGTTTGTAATTTAGACATTCCCAGAGCCTGACAGGATTGCCATTGACCGGCTGGAATCGCTTTTACTGCCCCATGAAACAGCAGTGTGGAATAAGCGGCACTATTTAGCGCTAATGCGACCATCGCACAGATCCAAGGAGTTGAAATTATTTCCCATAATTGGGGATAATTTTTTAGTGATTCAAATTGGCCTGGTCCGTTATAGATTAGGAAAAACTGCACTAATAAAGGAGTACCGGTAAACAGCGTGATATAAACCCGAACAATGTGTGAAATTACCGGTGTTTTTAATGAAAGTACCAGCGTAAATACGATAGCTAATATAAAGGCAACAAACAGTGCACTGAAGGTTAACGACAGACTGGTCGGTAAGCCCGGTAACAGAGAGATAATTAAATCAATCATTTAGCGCTCTCCCGCTCAAAACGTGTGGTATGTAACTCAATACGTTTAAGAATGAATTGACTGAAAAGCGTGATGGCTAAATAAATTAGTGCCACGATTGAATACCAAGTAAAAGGCTCGTGTGTCCGATTCACTATACTGGTAGTTTGTAGCATGAGGTCATTAACGCTGATTAATGAAACTAATGCGGTATCTTTTAATAATACCAACCATTGATTACCTAACCCCGGTAAAGCATGCCGCCACATTTGCGGCATAATATAACGAAAGAAAATCGTTCTTTTATCTAACCCAAGAGCAAAACCGGCTTCCCATTGACCATAAGGAACTGATTTTAAAGCACCGCGTAAGGTTTGAGAGGCGTAAGCTGCATATAATAAAGATAAGGCAATCACCCCGCATACAAATGGAGTAACATCAAACTCGCCACTTTCTGCGAAAAATAGGCTAGGATCGATTTGCAGCGTTGTCTGCCAGAAGCCGAGATTTAACTCAATACCGTCACCCAACAGCATTACCATTTGTAATGTGCCGTAGTAAACGAACAGCACCACCAATAGCTCCGGCAAACCACGGATCAGGGTGACCCAGCAAGTGCCTAAAAATGCAATTGATTTAAACCTAACCGATTCCCATGCCATAAAGAGCATGGCAAGGATCAGACCAAGTATCAGTGCAGAAACAGCAAGGCCGACGGTTAAACCGGCGGCGCTGATTAAAAATAGAAAATTACTCATTAAACTCGTCGACTATTATTCAAACCATTTTTTATAGATGACGTCATAGGTACCGTCCGCTTTGACTTCTGACATTGCTTTATTCAGCTTGTCTTGCAAGTCTTTGTTGCCTTTACGTACCGCAATACCGAGACCGATACCGAAGTATTCAGGATCCGTGACTTTATCACCCACCACGGCGAGATTTTCATTACCTTTTGCTTTTAACCATTCATCAGCCACGGCTGTATCACCGAAAACTGCGTCAATACGTCCACTTTGCAGGTCTAAAATAGCTGATTGATAGTTATCATAAGGCACGGTGCTCATGTCTTTTAGCTGCTCCATGATATATTTTTGGTGCGTTGTACCGTTTTGAACCCCAATTTTTTTGCCTTTTAACTGAGCTGGTGACGTTATTTTATCTTTAACCGCGATGAACTCAGCGGAGTTTGCATAATAAGTGTCGGTAAAATCGACTTGTTTTTGACGATCTGGCGTAATATCAATACCGGCCATTAATGCGTCAAAGCGACGGAATTTTAAGCTAGGAATTAGGCTGTCAAAGGATTGATGAGTAAAGGTGCAAGTGGCATTAATTTTGTCACACATTGCATTAGCTAAATCAACATCAAAGCCGACGATTTGATTGTTGGCATCAAACATTTCAAACGGCGCATACGTCGCCTCTGTTGCAAAGCGGATAGTTTCTTTTTCTGCCGCAGTTGCAGATAATGTCATGGCGCCCAGTAGCGCTGCTAATAATATTTTTTTCATCGCTAATTCCTATATCGATTAATGTGATAAATAGTTTGCAAACGCTTCAGTATGAGGTGCTGTGAAGTGGCTAGCATCTCCTTGCTCTATAATGTGACCATTTTCCATATAAACCACTTTACTGGCGGCTTTACGGGCAATTTCCACTTCATGAGTGACGATCACTTGTGTAATGCCTGTCTCTGATAATTCTCTTATTATATCAACAACTTGAGCTGTGATTTCTGGATCTAGTGCCGCCGTGGGTTCATCAAATAACAGGACTTTAGGCTCCATCATTAACGCTCGAGCAATTGCGACTCGTTGTTGTTGTCCACCGGAGAGATGCAGTGGGAAACGTTCAGAAAACGGTGATAAACGTAAGCGGCTGAGCAATTTTTCTGCTTTGGCCCGGGCTTCCTGGCGAGATATTTTTAATACTCTGCAAGGTGCTTCAATTAAATTATCCATTACCGTCAAATGCGGCCACAAATTATATTGCTGAAAAACCATGCCGACATTTTGACGTAACATGCGAATAGCTTTGGCATCAGGTTTAGCTGTAAAATCAAAATGTTGATCCGCAATATTAAGCTCACCGGAGCGGGGCATTTCAAGTAAATTGAGGACCCGTAGCAAAGAACTTTTTCCTGCGCCACTAGGACCGAGTAAAATCATGGTCTCACCTGCGGCACATTCTAGGTTGATATCAAACAGTGCCTGATGAGCACCATAGAAACAGTTTATGTTTTTTAATTGAATACTCATGCTAATATTCTGAATGGCTATAATCTAGTAGAGATAGTAATCTCATGGGAATAATTATGCAATGTTTCATGCATAAAAAGTTAATTATTCTGCTCAAATTAAGCATTATCAACATGTTCAGTTGATAAACTATTCTGTTTTTTCTGCTTGTCACGGGCAAAAGCGAGTTCACTGATACGCTTTGCCATGCCTTTAAATATGAATAGATGGGCAGGCATCATCGCAAACCAATAAAGTAATCCACAAAAACCAGCAGGATGCCACCATGCACGCACATCAAGAGAGCGACGTTCACCGCTATCATGGATAGTAAAAGTGAGCCTACCAAGCCCCGGTGCTTTCATACCAAAAAGTAAGGTTAACTGTTTTTCTGGGTCGATATTAATAACTCGCCAGCCGTCAATCATATCGCCAACTTGTAATTCTGGGCGATCAGGGCGGCCATATTTTACTTTATTTAGCATCATATCATCCATAACCGCACGAATTTTCCATAATGAATTAGCGTAAAAATAACCTTCTTTTCCACCGATTTGCTGGATAACCTCCCACAAGGATTGGCTTGTAGCTATCGTGCCTATGGTAAATCCTGCTTGCTTGGGATAAAAACCATAACCCGGACGCCAGCGTTTTTTAACTTCAGGATGGTATCCCCAATCTGCGGTATCAATCGCTTCAGCTTCTATCGCCAAGGTCATCCGCGTTGCTTCATCAAAAGAGAGGAGTTGTTGCGGGATCAATTTTCTTAATTCAGCATCGTTGGCAGGCAAATCATGCTGTAGTCCTTGAATCAACTCTTTAGCTATCGATGGAGGAACAGAGGTGACCAGACTTATAAAATGAGTTGAAATCATACTCACCGGAATTGGGATTGGGATCAGTAGACGACGCTTACCACTAATTTTGATAAAGCGTTTAAATAATTCTTGATAACTGAGATATTCTGGGCCACCAGCATCAAAAATACGGTCTTCTGCTGTAGGGTGAGAAATCAGTTCGGTAAGATAATAAAGGATATTTTGCAATGCTATAGGCGCTGATTTAGAGCGAACCCAGCGTGGTGGCGTAAGTATGGCTAAGTTATAAACCATATCACGCATAATTTCGAAAGCCGCAGAGCCGGAGCCGACAATAATTGCAGCGCGAACTTCAGTTACTGGGACATTGCTTTCGCGCAATATTTCGCCTGTCAGGCGTCGAGCGACTAAATGTGGAGAATAAGCATGCCCATGTTGCAAGGCACTTAAATAGATAACTTGTTTTACATTGGAATTATTCAGTGCCTGTTGCACATTTAATGCTGCGGCACGTTCGTGCTCAATTAGATTGACCTGATCTGCCATGCTGTGCACCAGAAAATAGACAATATCAATCTCTTTCATGATGTCGATAAGGGTCTCTGGCGCATGGAGGTCGACATACAGGCAACGAGTGTCAGTCCATCCTTGAGACAGCATCCAGTCGACTCGTCGCGCACCAGCTGTTACTTGGTGGCCTTGCTTAATCAGCTCAGGGACTAGATTTTGTCCAATATAGCCACTGGCGCCCAAGACTAAAATACGTTGTCTGTTATCCATCAATCCTCACTATTTATTAAGACTAAACCCGCAGGATGAGCATTGTGACCGAAATTTTGGTTATGTAAAGAATGCCATTAGAATGGGAGTCACTAAACTGAGCACAAAGCCGTGTACAATAGCGGCTGGAACAATAGCGACACCGCCACTGCGTTGTAATACGGGTAAGGTGAAATCCATCGATGTTGAGCCACAAATACCTAATGCGGTTGAACGGAAGCGATTGACCATAATTGGGATCAACATAATGGCCGCTAGTTCACGGAATAAGTCATTGAAAAATGCAGCACTGCCAATGACAGGGCCATAAGCATCAGTCATCACAATTCCGGTTAATGAATACCAACCGAATCCTGATGCCATAGCTAAGCCCAATTTGGTGGGTAAATCGAGTAACCATGCGGCAATAATCCCGCCAGCGAGTGCGCTTATGGCCATTATCAAAGCAATAATGGTACCGCGCCGATTAATTAAAATTTGGCGAATACTCATGCCGCTATTACGCAGTTGAACTCCGACCAAAAATAACAATAGCATCAGCGCAACTTGGCTGCCTTTATCGGCGTAAGATAAAAATTCCCAGCCACTTAGCCCGAGTAAAAAGCCCAGCAGTAATACGCCACATAATTGCAATGATTCAAAAATCATTTTAATTCTAGAAGGTGGTTTAGCCTGTTTATGCTGAGGTACTTTCCAAGGATCAATTTTATCAAGCAATAATAATGCGGCGAGATTAAGAGTAAAAATACAGATAAAAAAGGTAACGGCATAAATTAAAATAGAAACTAAATGCTCACTTAAATTTTCTAATAGGGAAAGCGTGATCCCCATTAAAAATAAAATAACATAAACCATCGAATTAAGAAGTCGATGAATAAACTCAAGCCGTTTTTGATTTTTAATTGATAAACAATAGCCTACCGTCAACGGTAATAGAATGATGAGTAATCCTGAGTACATGGTGCATCCTTATTAGCCGTTATATTTCACGTTGTTTGGGTGTCATTTACGACAGCCGAACGATAATGTTCAATTGTTGGGTGGTTGATTTAATTATTAGGCACTGATGATTAAAAATAGCTCAAATAACTAAAAAAAACAGATTAACTATTTTATAACACTCTCTCACGATGCTCAACCTAGCTATCTCTGCTTCTGATTAAATCGATTTATTTATTCTGCAACAAGTAAATTGTTCGACAAGTAACGTTTTAATATATTTTGGATAGGTTAAGAGACAAATATTATGGTATTACTGGAGTAATATATTGATTTAATTTACGGAATGTCACTTTGCGCCGACTTCGCTAAGTACCGATGAATTACCAAGTCTAGGTTTGACGTCTTTTTAGTATTGTGATCATGTAGGCCAGATAGACGCCAATTCTAAACAAAAATAAGAAGAGGGAATATATGTATCTGGAACGAGTGGAAATCTATGGTTTTCGAGGAATTAACCGGCTCTCCTTGTCGTTAAATAATAATACCGTGCTGATTGGTGAAAATGCGTGGGGTAAATCGAGTTTATTGGATGCATTAACTATTTTATTGTCACCAGAAAAACAATCGTATCAATTTAGTCTCTCAGATTTTCATCATCCTGCGGGAGATGATGCTTCTCGTTTTCGTAATTTACACATTATTCTTAAATTCTGCGAAACTCGCCCTGGTCGCCATCAATCATACCGTTTTCATAATCTAGCTTCAGTTTGGGTCGATAATGGCGATAATTTAAAACATATTTTTTATCAGGTAAATGCAGAGTTAGATGATAATGACAATATTCGTGTTACACGTAATTTTTTAAATGGTGGCGGTAATAAATTATCTCTCGATAATCCTAATAAATATATTAATGAAATTATTCGACTTTATCCGGTCTTGCGTTTACGAGATGCGCGTTTTTTACCAGATTTAAAATCCGAAGTCATTACTAAAGGCTCAGCAGTACGCCGAGAAAATTATAATGACAAAATTCAGCAATTGACCCAAGAGTTGATTAATAACCCCCAAAATTTATCTGATGACGAGCTTAATGAGGGGATAGATGCCATGCAGCAGTTATTGGGCCATTATTTTGCAGAGCAGGGCAGCTATATTTTTAATCGGGAATTGCATCAAGTTGAACATATTGAACCTAAGCGTCGAGGCTGGAATGCACTGAGCAGCATTAATCGGATTATTGCTAAACCGAATCAACGTAATATTCGGCTGATCATCTTAGGGATGTTCTCTTCTATGTTGCAGTCTAAAGGCAATATAACGTTAGATAAACATGCGCGACCACTAATTATTGTTGAAGATCCTGAAACTCGCTTACATCCTATTATGCTGTCGATAGCTTGGGGATTGCTGAATTTATTCTCATTACAACGGATAACTACAACCAATTCTGGAGAGTTATTATCGCAAGTACCGATTGAAAACTTGTGCCGATTAGTGAGAGATTCAAATAAAGTTTCGGCCTATCGTTTGCGTGACAATGAGTTTACGGCGACTGAATCAAGGCGCATCTCATTTCATATTCGCTTTAATCGTCCTTCAGCATTGTTTGCTCGGACATGGTTATTAGTTGAAGGTGAAACCGAAATTTGGTTAATGAATGAATTGGCTAAACAGTGTAATTATTATTTTGATACAGAAGGTATCAAAGTTATTGAATTTGCTCAAAGTGGTTTGAATCCATTACTAAAATTTGCGACTAAAATGGGGATCGAATGGCATACGCTAGTCGACGGTGATGAGGCGGGTAAAAAATATGCTGCTACAGTGAAAAGTTTTGCTGAAAAAATGGGTGACCAAGAACGGGATAGGCTAACTAAATTATCGGCGCCAGATATGGAGCATTTTTTATATCGAGAAGGTTTCAGCCAAGTTTATCACGATGTTGCTGGTATTCCGGATAATGCCAAATTATCTACTCGTCGGGTAATTAGTAAAGCTATCCAGCGGGCGTCAAAACCTGATCTAGCGATTGCAGTGGCTAATCGAGCCGCTGAAAAAGGCCCAGATTCAATTCCTGTTGTATTAAAAAATATGTTTTCTCGTGTAGCATGGTTGGCTCGAGGGAAAGCATAGGGATTATTTCCTACTTCAATAGGTTATATCTATTATCCTCGCCCGTTAAAATATCTAAAGGGTCACCTCATCGTGGGTGATCCTATTTTTCCCATTAATGGAATGAGTATTAATGAAAATCTTTTACTATAAAAAAACAATAATTGTTTTAATTGTTTTGGTATTAGCCATTACTGGCCATTATTTTTGGTCAAAAACATCAGCGGATATCCATTATCAGACGGTAGAAGTAACGCGAGGTTCTCTTGATAAACAAGTGATGGCGACTGGAAAGTTAGATGCCGTTAGTAAAGTGGATGTCGGTGCTCAGGTTAGTGGGCAATTGCAAAAGTTGTATGTTAAAGAAGGTGATAAAGTTAAACAAGGGCAATTGCTTGCGGTTATTGACCCACAAAAAGCTAAAAATGATGTGACGGAAGCGCAAGAAAATATTCATGAATTAGAAGCAAATTTGGCATTAGCTAAAGCTGAACTCAAATTGGCGAAAACCACTTATCAGCGCCGACTTAATTTAGCACAAGCACAGGCTGTCTCTCGCCAAGAACTTGATGAAGCTCAAACCGACGTTGAGGTTAAAAAGGCGCGAGTTGATACTTATTTAGCCCAAATTAAACGCTACCAAGCGACATTAAATACCGCTAAAACTAATCTGGAATATACCAATATCACTGCACCAATCGAAGGTATTGTTACGCATATCAAAACATTACAAGGGCAAACGGTAATTGCGGCTCAAGAAGCACCAACGATTTTAACCTTAGCCGATTTAAATACCATGCTGGTCAAAGCCGAAGTTTCTGAAGCTGATGTAATTTATTTGCAACCGGGCCAAAAGGTGTCATTTACTGTTCTCGGTGCGCCAGAAAAAATATTTACTGGCCAATTAAAAGATATTTTGCCAACTCCCGAAAAAATTAATGATGCTATTTTTTACTATGCTCAGTTTGAAGTTCCCAATCCCCAACAATTATTAAAATTACAAATGACAGCGCAAGTAAAAATAGCCTTAGACAGCCGTGATAATGTGTTGTTATTGCCATTATCTGCCTTAGGTGAACAAATTGATGGGCAGACTTTTAAGGTAAATATTCTTAAAGAAGGGCACGCGGTTGAGCAACAAGTTACTGTCGGTGCGCGTAATGATGTAGTGATTGAAATTACCTCTGGCTTAAATGAAGGGGATAACGTTATTACTAGCAGTGGCGTAGAGGAATAATTATGGCTGGGTTATTAGAGCTAAAAGGCATAACCCGTTGTTATCCTGCGGGTGACTCAACGATTACGGTGCTGAAAGATATTTCATTGAGTATTAATGCCGGAGAAATGATTGCAATCATTGGTCAATCAGGCTCGGGTAAATCAACATTAATGAATATTCTTGGTTGTCTCGATAAGCCAACGACGGGGGAGTATTGGGTTAATGGGCAGAATACCGCGGCATTAGATAGTGATCAATTAGCGGCATTACGGCGTGAACACTTTGGCTTTATTTTTCAGCGTTATCATTTGCTCAGTCATTTATCGGCTGAGCAGAATGTTGAGATCCCCGCGATTTATGCCGGTACAGCCAAAGAACAACGTCGCCAGAGAGCGATTAGCCTGCTTAATAAATTAGGTTTAGAAAGCCGAATTGCGTATCGGCCGGGGCAATTATCCGGCGGACAGCAGCAGCGTGTGAGTATTGCTAGAGCGCTAATGAACGGTGGACAAGTTATTTTAGCAGATGAACCGACAGGGGCATTGGATAGCCAGTCGGGTGAAGAAGTAATGAAAATACTGAAAGATCTTTGCACGCAGGGATATACGGTGATTATTGTAACCCATGATCCTAAAATCGCAGCGCAGACTCAGCGGATTATTGAAATCAAAGACGGTGAAATCATTAATGATCCCGGACGTGCACCAATAGATCATCATGTTATTTTGCCTACCCCGATTCAAAATAAAACAACCATAAGCCAAATATTCGGCCGGTTTAATGAAGCGCTATTGATGGCTTGGCGTGCCATGGTGGTTAATAAAATGCGTTCCTTATTGACCATGCTAGGAATTATTATTGGTATCGCCTCCGTGGTTTCGATTATGGTGATTGGCGATGCGGCCAAGGGAATGGTTCTGAACGATATAAAAGCCATAGGAACTAACACTATTTCTGTCTTCCCCGGCGAAGATTTTGGCAGTGATGATCCTGAAAATATACAGGCGCTAAAGCCTGCAGATGTACTAGCTTTGGAACAACAGCCTTATGTACAAGCGGTCTCTGGTGTTACTGAGGGGGCAGCGAGATTACGCCACGGTAATTTAGATGCGTCTGGGCGAATTCAAGGTATTAGCCGTAATTTCTTTGCGGTATACGCAGAAAAGTTTTCTGAAGGAATGAATTTTACACCAGATATGATGGAGAGGCAGGCACAGGTAGTTATTATTGATGCTAATGTTAAGCGCCGATTTTTTGCACATCAAAAGAATGTGGTGGGTGAAACCTTATTAATTGGCAATATGCCGGCGACAATAATTGGCGTATTGGCAGAAAAGAAAAGCATGTTTGGGCCTACTAATTCATTAGAAGTTTGGCTGCCGGACACTACATTCAGAAGCCGAATTACTAATCGCCCTTATATCGATAATATCGTGGTCAGAGTAAAAGATGGTTATGATGTTAAAAGTGCTGAGCAACAATTGATACGCATATTAACCTTACGTCACGGTAAAAAAGATATTTTCACTTATAACATCGATACCTTTATTAAGACCGCAGAAAAAACCACTCGTACGATGCAATTATTTTTAACGCTGGTGGCGGTTATTTCATTAGTGGTTGGTGGTATTGGTGTTATGAATATTATGCTGGTGTCAGTTACTGAACGTACGCGTGAAATTGGTATTAGAATGGCGGTCGGTGCACGGGCCAGTGATGTTATGCAGCAATTCTTAATTGAAGCGGTATTAGTTTGCTTAATTGGCGGAGTATTGGGTATTGGGCTCTCTTATGGCATTGCATTATTAGCGCAATTAGCATTACCAAGCTGGCAATTAACATTTGATCCTATGGCGTTGATTACTGCTTTTATTTGCTCTACGGCAATTGGGATTATTTTTGGTTTTCTGCCCGCACGTAATGCGGCGAAACTTAACCCTATTGATGCGCTGGCGCGGGAATAAGTTGAGGTATCTGCATGTTGTGAATTGCACTATTAAGCCGCACTATTAAGCCGCGCTATTTAAGTTAAGCTGCTGTAATCTCATAAGCTGTAATCTCAGCGTAGACTATGTACAGCAATGCATAAATAGTAAAGTACGGTGATATACAGCACATACGCAGGAATATTTTAAAACTTAGCAAAGGTTATAGATTAATCTTTTTTATACCCAAAACTAAAATTCCTAAAGCTAAAAATACCCCAGATAGCTTTTTCTGGGGTATTAATTTAAGTTTTATACTATCACTGAACCGAGCTATTTCTGGTTATTATCCATTTTAGTCTTTAATGGCTCATTATCGAGTGGAATAATAAGGCTGGCATGATTGCCTTTAGGTCCTTGGTTTACGCTGAAGTTAACTTGCTGACCTGCTTTCAGGGTACGATAGCCATCCATTTGAATACTGGAATAGTGAGCAAAAATATCATCGCCGCCGTCCGTTGGGCAGATAAAACCAAAACCTTTTGCGTTATTAAACCACTTTACTGTACCTGTCTCCATACATCGTCCTTCGTCATCAGATTTGTTGATTAACGTTTAGCGTAAACATCATATAAAGAATAAGTGAAACCACCTACATTTCTGTTCACAAAATATACTGTAGAGCAATTGACGCTGACGTCAAGTGATGAAATAACGCTTTTATCTTTTAATGACTGAATTTTGATATAGCTAACGATATTCAGCATTTTATGAGTTAAATGCATATGGTAACTAATTGATTTAAATAAAATTAAATACTAAATAATATGGTGTGGTTATAGCTGAAGGCTAAATAACCATGATATACAGTTATGTTGGCCGTTATGATTGTCTTTTGATAGGAATCATCAACAAGAAAGGCTATGCTTAAGCAGATAAACTGAATACTGAGCAAGATAGCAATGAATGATTTTTTGAATTCGTTTAAAACGGATATTACTTATAAAGATGAGACTGAACAGGTTTTACAACCACCTTCAATGTATAAAGTTATCTTGAATAATGATGACTATACACCGATGGATTTTGTGGTTGAGGTATTACAAAAATACTTCTCTTTTGATGAAGAACACGCTACACAGATAATGTTAGATATTCATTTTAAGGGAAAAGGCATTTGCGGGATTTTTACTGCTGAAGTTGCAGAAACCAAAGTAGCACAAGTCAATACCTATGCCCGTGAACACGAGTATCCGCTGCTTTGCACAATAGAGAAGGTCTAATCTGAATACTACTACCTTTGGAGGTGCTTATGCTCAATCAAGAATTAGAGCTTAGTCTTAACGTCGCTTTTGCTAAAGCAAGAGATAACAGACATGAATTTATGACTGTGGAGCACCTTTTGCTGGCGTTACTGAGCAATACATCTGCGCGTGAAGCGCTAGAGGCGTGTAAGATTGATTTATCCGTGCTCCGCCAAGAGCTGGAACATTTTATTTCACAAACAACGCCTTTATTGCCTGAAAATGATAACCGTGAAATTCAGCCAACACTCAGTTTTCAACGCGTACTTCAGCGGGCTGTGTTTCATGTTCAATCTTCTGGTAAAGAGGAAGTTACAGGGGCGAATGTCTTAGTCGCTATTTTTAGCGAACAGGAATCGCAGGCAGCTTATTTATTACGTAAATATGATGTGAGCCGTTTAGATATTGTTAATTTCATTTCTCACGGCACGGTGAAAGATGAAGAAGATGGTTCTGATGAGATGGGTATCTTTGGAGCTCCCGCACCTAACGAAGAGCAAACTAGTGCCGATGATCGGATGGAGAATTTTACTACCAATCTAAATCAGTTGGCGCAAGAAGGGAAGATAGACCCTTTAATTGGTCGTCAAGCTGAGTTAGAAAGAACGATTCAAGTATTGTGCCGGCGGCGTAAAAATAATCCGTTATTAGTCGGCGAGTCTGGCGTGGGTAAAACAGCGATTGCTGAAGGACTGGCTTGGCGTATTGAACAAGATGATGTTCCTGAGGTTATGAAAGGCTGTACGATTTATTCGCTAGATATCGGTTCACTATTGGCCGGAACTAAATATCGTGGTGATTTTGAAAAGCGCTTTAAAGCATTATTAAAAATGCTAGAGAAAGACAGCAAAAGTGTGCTATTTATCGATGAAATTCACACGATTATTGGTGCCGGTGCAGCATCAGGTGGGCAAGTTGATGCGGCAAATCTGATTAAGCCGTTGTTATCTAGTGGGCGTATTCGAGTGATTGGTTCTACAACTTATCAGGAATTTAGTAGTATTTTTGAGAAAGATAGAGCACTTGCACGTCGTTTTCAGAAGATTGATGTTGTCGAGCCAACGGTAGCAGAAACCGTACAGATTATTAATGGATTACGGACTAAGTACGAACAGCATCATGATGTACGTTATACCGCTAAAGCGATTAAAGCTGCGGTTGATTTATCAGTTAAATATCTCACTGATCGTCATTTACCTGATAAAGCCATTGATGTGATTGATGAAGCGGGAGCGCGTACTCGTTTAATTCCAGTAAGTCGGCGTAAAAAAACTATTGGCGTACCTGAAATTGAATCTGTGGTGGCTCGTATTGCTCGTATTCCAGAGAAAACAGTTTCTTCGAGCGATAAAGACCGATTAAAAACACTGGATGCTCGTTTGAAAATGCTAGTTTTTGGTCAAGATGAAGCGATTAACGCATTGACTGAAGCGATAAAAATGAGTCGTGCTGGGCTAGGGCAAGAAAATAAACCAGTGGGATCATTCTTGTTTGCAGGTCCTACAGGGGTCGGTAAAACAGAAGTAACACTTCAGCTAGCTAAAGCCTTGGATATTAAGCTATTGCGCTTTGATATGTCTGAATATATGGAAAGACATACGGTAAGCCGCTTAATTGGGGCACCACCAGGCTATGTAGGCTACGATCAAGGCGGATTATTGACCGATGCCGTAATCAAGCATCCGCATTCGGTAGTCTTGCTGGACGAGATTGAAAAAGCTCATCCCGATGTTTTTAATATCTTGTTGCAAGTGATGGATCATGGGACATTAACCGATAATAACGGGCGTAAAGCAGATTTTCGTAATGTAATTATCGCTATGACCACTAATGCAGGGGTGCAAGAAACCCATCGCCGTGCTATTGGTTTTGCCGATCAAGATAATTCTACCGATGCGATGGCTGAAATTAAACGTACGTTCACGCCAGAATTCCGTAACCGCCTGGATGGCATTATTTGGTTTAATTCATTATCTACGGAAATTATTTCTCAGGTCGTGGATAAGTTTATTGTCGAGTTGCAAGCGCAGCTGGATGATAAAGGCGTTTCTCTGGAAGTCAGTCAAGCAGCTAAGCGCTGGTTATGCGCTAAGGGCTATGACAAAGCAATGGGAGCACGCCCGATGGCGCGAGTTATTCAAGATAGCCTGAAAAAACCACTAGCAAATGAGCTACTGTTTGGCTCATTGGTTAATGGCGGATCGGTCAGTATTGATTTGGACGAAGATACCAACAAACTGACTTACCATTTCAGTAGTGTATATAAATCGGATCCGGAAGGCGCTGTTTTCTAGTCGAAAGCTTGCGCTGTTAATCGACTGTTTTAGGCAACAATTCTAGGCAACACCACAGGTGAATAGCAGATGCCTCACCTGTGGTGATCATTAGGCATTGCCTAAAAGGAGAAAATCAGCGGCTACGGAAGATGATACGGCCTTTAGTCAGGTCATATGGGGTTAATTCTACGGTAACCTTGTCACCTGTCAGGATGCGAATGTAGTTTTTACGCATTTTACCAGAAATGTGGGCAGTAACAACGTGACCATTTTCCAGTTCAACACGGAACATTGTATTTGGCAGTGTATCTAAAACAGTGCCTTGCATTTCAATATTGTCTTCTTTGGCCATCTAATCCTCTAAGTGTATAACCATGATTTTCAACGGGCAAGATAATGCCCAAAAACCCTCAATATGTAAAGGAATGTCGCATTTTAAAGCGATTTTTATTCCGCTGAAATGGCAACATTCTACCTTAGTCAATATCCTTAATTATAAATATTGACTATAAATCAATTAATTGTGGAGACCAACAGGCGCTATTTATTTGTTTGTCACGCCAATGGTAAAGCATCTGAGAGAAATTCTTTCGTGAAATTTCTTTTGCGCCCAGAGACGCCGTGTGGTGATTTAGCACCTGACAATCAAACAGCTGTCCATTATAGCCTAAAAAATGAAAATAGAATGAGATAAATGCATACTTAGATGCATTACTCGTACGGCTAAACATAGATTCGCCGCAGAATATGCTACCAACGTTGACCCCATACAGCCCGCCAACCAATTTATCCTGTTGCCAAACTTCGACAGAATGTGCAATTCCTTGCCGGTGGAGGGCTTTATATCCTGCACGAACCTCAGGAACAATCCACGTACCCTCTGTACGTATTGCACAGGCATCTATCACTTCATCGAACGCTTTATTTAGGCTGATAGTAAACGGTCGTTGTTTAATTAATTTTTTCATCGAACGGCTGATATGCAGCTCATTCGGCAATAATACAGCTCGGGGGTCTGGTGACCACCATAACGGCAGTTCATTAGGGCTGAACCACGGAAATATTCCTTGATAATAGCTGGCTTTTAGCCGCTCGGGTGATAAATTTCCGCCCATAGCTAATAAGCCATTAGGCTCACGCATCGCGAGCTCAATGGGAGGAAATTGCACGTTATCATCATCGAGCTTGAACATGGCTTACCTTAAACTCACGAGTGTTGAGCATAACGCTGGTGGAATTCAAAATAGCGTCCTTGTTGGCTCAGCAATTGTTGATGCGAACCTCGTTCAATTATTTCGCCATCATCCATGACACAAATACAGTCCATATGCTCTAATCCATGCAGTCGGTGAGTAATAATAATCAAACTCTTATCGGCACAAACTTGCTTGAGTAGCTGTAATATTTGCTGTTCTGTTCCTGCGTCTAGGCCTTCGGTAGGCTCATCGAGTAGAAATAGTGGTGCGTTATGCAGTAACGCGCGTGCTATGCCTAAACGACGTTGCTCCCCACCGGATAATTGGCGGCCACCTTCGCCCATCCAAGCATTTAACCCTTGTTTATTATCGAGTAAATTTCCCAGCCCTGTTTTTTGTAACACTTCTTTTAGCTGTTCATCAGTGGCATTTTGTTGGGCGATTAATAAATTTTTACGCAGTGTATCACTAAACACATGCACACGTTGTGGAACAATTGACATCATTGCACGCAGTGTTTGTTCATCATAATCACTGATGGCATGATTATTTAGTGAAATAGTACCACTATCGACATCCCATGCTCGGGTCATTAATTGTAATAAGGTAGATTTCCCGCAGCCTGTTTTACCTAATAGGGCAACATGCTCACCGGGTTGTAAAGATAACGAAACACCTTTTATTACCGGTAACGGCTGTTCGGGATAGGTAAAGTTGATATTGTCGATATTGATACTTATTGATACCTCTGAAGCGGGGCCTGTAGTGGCAAATGTGACTTCAGGCTTAGCATCGATCAATTGTGAAACCCGTGTTGCCGAAGCAATTACTTGTCCCATATGCTGGAAGGCAACTGCAACAGGACCTAATGCTTCAAAGGCAGCAAGTGAGCAGAACACAAATAGTGCAATTAAGGCGCCTGGCTGATGATCACCGCCGATATTATCTGCTGCCAGCCATAAAAGTAGCGTTGCGGTTACGCCGGAAAAAAACAAGATTAAGGCCTGTGATACGCCCGTTAAATTAGCTTGCTGCTGTTGACGTTGCTGCCAATCGGTTTCTATTGTTGCTAGATTTTGGCGAAAGCGTTCCGATGCACCAAAGACAGTTAATTCAGCTTGACCTTGCAATGCGCGAGTGAGCTGCGAGCGATACTGCCCCCGTAACTGGGTTAAATCTTGACCAATGTTTTTGCCTGCTCGATAAAAAATAAAGGGCAGGGCAAACAGTAGCCCCATCATGATACCGCCGAGAGTCCACGCGAGTCGTAAATCAATAAAACTTAGGCCGACAGTGAGGACGATAATCACTACAAAAGCAGAGAACAGCGGTGATAATACGCGTAAATACAGATGATCTAAGGTTTCAATATCGGCGACTAATCGATTTAATAGCTCACCTTGGCGGAAGCGCGCGATGCCGCCCGGAGATAAAGGTAAGACTTTACTAAATGCGAAGACACGCAGATGAGAAAGAACTTTAAAGGTTGCGTCATGACTGACAAGACGTTCAGCATAACGTCCAGCGGTGCGGAAAATTGCGGTGCCACGTACACCTGCCGCCGGTAACATATAGTTAAAAAAGTAAATTCCGGGAAAACCAGCGATCGCTGTGCCCGCCAAAAACCAGCCAGAAAGTGATAATAAACCAATACTTGCTAATAAGGTAATGATGGCTAAGACCATACCTAAACTTATTAAAAACCAGTGGCGGCGATATAATGCCAAAAACGGTAATAATACACGCATCACTAAAGCTCCTCACTGCGGTGTGCCAATAAACGGGCAAATGGCCCCGCGGATTGACTGAGTTCAGAATAATTTCCTTGCTGAATGATTTTTCCCTGCGACATGACCCAAATCTGATCATAATTGAGAGTCTCTTCGAGCAAATGAGTGACCATCAAGGTAGTTTGGCGCTCAGCTGCGCGATTGAGCGCTTGCATTACGCGTTGTTCACTATGAGCATCTAAACTGGCCGCAGGTTCATCCAGCAATAATAATTTTGAGGGTGAGAGCAGGGCGCGAGCAACCGCGATTCGCTGTGCTTGACCGACCGAAAGTCGAGCTGCGTAGTCACCAATCTGGGTATGAATTCCATCGGGAAGTAAGTTAATAAACTCTGAAACATAAGCTAAATCTATCGCTGTTTGAACCTCATCTTCACTGGCATCAGGTTTACCAAGAAGGATATTTTCGAGAATAGTGTGTTCAGGTAGATGCGGGTTTTGCCCGACCCAACAGATGAGTTTACGCCATTCACTCGGGTCCAGCGCACTCAGTTCAGTTCCTTGTGGATGACTAGTACTGCGTAGCGTTACTGAGCCACGGTAGGGTAAGAATCCCAGTAATAGATTGAGCAGAGAGCTTTTACCTGCGCCACTTTGGCCGACTAAGGCAATACGTTGACCCGCATTAAGTTCAAAATCGAGAGGGCCAGCTAATACTTGCCCATCGTGAGAGAGTATTTCGAGGTTTTTAGCTCGAATCGACAGCGAATCTCCGGTACCGAGCGTTTTATCACCGCCTGCGGGTGCTTGTTCACCTTCGCTAGTGAGCAAAGTTACAAGAGATTCTGCCGCACCGACAGCTTGGGCTTTAGCATGATAAAATGTGCCTAAATCACGCAGAGGTTGGAAGAACTCTGGCGATAAAATTAGCGCTAAGAAACCAGCAAATAGAGTGACGGGCAAACCATAACTACCAAAGTTTAATTCGCCTAAATAGGAGAAACCAAAGTATACCGCGACTACAGCAATTGAAATAGAAGCAAAAAATTCTAGTACGCCGGAAGATAAAAAGGCCATACGCAGGACTTCCATGGTGCGAGCCCGGAAATCTTCTGTTGAATCTTGAATTTGTTTTATTTCAGCCTGACCACGGAAAAACAGTCGCAGAGTATCTAATCCGCGTAAGCTGTCTAAAAAGCTGCCACTTAAACGGCTTAAAGCAACAAAGTTACGTCGGTTAGCATCTGCAGCGCCGAGCCCAACTAATGCCATAAAAATAGGGATTAATGGTGCTGTCGCAAATAAAATTAATGCGGCGGCCCAGTTAAACGGAAAAATAGCGATGAGGATCATAATAGGGATAATGCCGGCTAAATACATTTGCGGTAAATAACGCGAATAATAGTCCTGCATATCTTCTATTTGTTCGAGAATAATAGTTGCCCAACTGCCTGCTGGTTTCCCTTTAACCCAAACCGGACCAAGAACCTCAAGTTTATCAAGCACCATTTTACGAACTTGTTGGCGTACAACTTGACCACAACGAAAGCCGACACGTTCACGGATAACCGTGACGATAGCCCGTAGGCCGAACACAATAAGAAGCCAGACGAAGGGTAGAATTAACTGCTCTCGCGGGATACCGTCCATAATCAGCGCTTGTAAGATTACGGCTAAAAACCAGGCTTGGGCGATGATTAAAAATCCACTGACTATGCCTAACATCATTGATAAGCGTAGCCAACGCTTCGCAGGGGCACTGTGCTGTTTTAGCCAGCGAACCAGTTCATTTTGTCTTGTTTTATCCATAATGATTCAGTGTACAGGCATGAGTCCTTAGTTGGTGGATACGGCGTTCGTTAACCTCATAGAAACATCAGTTGTGGCAATAATTATCGATAGAACTATATAAAGCCAGCTGAGCGGAGAGGTTAAATAAACAGAATAGGCGTCTAAAACCGAGTGCGCTTATCTAAAACGATACTGCTATAGAATGACCATTAATCAAGATATCCCGCTAGCTTAGTGTGAAATAAGTGATTTGGATAGTCTGTATTAGCATCACCGCATAGCCAATCATCTATAGCTGAATATTAGCTGTAACGGAATATAGTGCAGTAGAGAATGATAATCGTTTTCTATTATACCTAGTTATAGACAATATGTTACCGACAAAAAGGCACTATCGAAATAGTGCCTAGAAAAATTTAATGTTCTTTAATTATTATTTATCGCTTAAAGAATCCAGATAGCGCTCTGCATCGAGGGCAGCCATGCATCCGGTACCCGCAGAGGTAATTGCTTGACGATAAATATGATCCATTACATCGCCGGCTGCAAATACCCCCGGAATACTGGTTTGAGTTGCATTACCTTGGGTGCCTGATTGCACTTTAATGTAACCGTTATTCAGTTCTAATTGCTCGGCAAAAATGGCTGTATTTGGGCTGTGACCAATTGCGATGAATACGCCCATAACGGCGAGTTCTTCAGTGGTATTTGTTTTTGTATCACGCAGACGAACACCGGTTACCCCCATCTCATCACCGAGTACTTCATCCAAAGTTTTATCGGTATGTAGGATAATATTGCCATTTTCGGCTTTATCCATTAGACGATTGATCAGGATTTTTTCAGCACGGAAGCTATCGCGACGATGAACTAAATGTACTTCAGCAGCGATATTTGATAAATACAGCGCTTCTTCCACCGCGGTATTTCCACCACCAACGACAACAACTTTTTGATTACGATAGAAAAATCCGTCACAGGTCGCACAGGCGGAGACGCCACGACCTTTAAATGCTTCTTCTGAAGGTAAGCCGATATAGCGTGCTGAAGCACCAGTGGCGATAATCAATGCATCACAGGTATATTGATCCTCGTCACCGAATAGGCGGAAAGGACGCTGGCTTAAATCAACTTTTTGAATCTGGTCAGCAAAAAACTCAGTATTAAATTTAGCCGCATGCTCATACATCCGATCCATCAATCCAGGCCCTGTTAAACCTTCTGGATCACCAGGCCAGTTCTCAACTTCAGTCGTAGTGGTTAACTGGCCACCTTTCTCAACACCGGTAATCAGGGCTGGGTGCAAATTGGCGCGAGCTGCATAAACTGCAGCAGTATAGCCTGCTGGCCCCGAACCAAGAATAATCAACTGGCGATGTTTGGCTGTGCTCATGGATACCTCATTTTATTAGAATTAAATAACTCTTTTGTGGTTAGAGTTGCAAATTGATGGCCTGCTATAGATTGTTTTCACTAGGTACTTCAACTAATTTATCAGTAAGTAACGTCGATTAATGGCTAAAGTAATTAGTAATAATTAATATACCGGATAATTAGGCCACCTTTTTATACAATAGATTTTGCAACTCAATCTATTTCTCGGATAACTATTCAGCGATTGTAGGAGAATTAGTGGGGTAAAAAAAGCATTTTGCATGGAAATCTGCTGAGATTATGGTTATTTTAATCATCGAGCAAAGCTATCAAAAAATAAAATTGATTAAAAACTACTGGTTAAATAGGGTTCATCTTTTTAAGAATTTTCTTGATTCTATGTCATCGAAACGTTTAACTAGGGAAAACCACCAAATGTTGTTCTGATTTTTACTCATTTACTTTGACAATCGGCTGTGCATTTGCGAAAACATCTATGTAAGAGTTAATCATCTATCCGGTCAATACAATTGAGTTAAAATTGAACAGAAAAGATAGCGATAACGCTTACACTACAAATATTAATAAAAATGGATACTCCATTGTGATTTATTTTTTGTAAATCACGCAGATTTTTAATAAATACAGAGATAAATCTGGCCTAAGACATTTCTGCCGCTCCAAAGTGATTGAGGATGGGTAAAGGTGTAAGTCGGTGTGGAAAATACAATTAGAGAAAGAGAGATAAAGAGATGATCGATAATAAAAAGCGTCCAGGAAAAGATCTTGATCGTATTGACAGGAACATTTTGAATGAGCTACAGAAAGATGGTCGTATTTCTAACGTAGAGCTGTCTAAACGTGTCGGATTGTCACCTACTCCTTGCCTTGAGCGCGTTCGTCGCCTTGAGCGTCAAGGGTTTATTTCAGGGTATACCGCATTATTAAACCCACATTATCTAGATGCATCATTATTAGTTTTTGTGGAAATTACGCTAAACCGTGGTGCGCCAGATGTATTTGAACAATTTAATACAGCGGTTCAAAAGCTTGAGGAAATTCAGGAATGTCATTTAGTTTCTGGTGATTTCGACTATTTGTTGAAAACGCGTGTGCCTGATATGTCAGCTTATCGTAAACTTCTGGGTGAAACGCTTTTGCGTCTGCCTGGCGTTAACGATACCCGTACTTATGTGGTGATGGAAGAAGTTAAACAAAGTAACCGTTTAGTCATTAAAACGCGTTAATACGTTTCTTATTATCTCATAAGTGCCATGCAGGTTTTTCCTGTGTAATGCACTGCAGTTTCAACGCTGGTTATGCCAGCGTTGTTCCGTTTTGGTGGGTAACTTGATAAACCTACTGAATTATAGTTTTTTTCTGCGATGGGTGATTTTCCGTATTATTTTCCAGCACAATTTCACTCATAACTTCATTGGAACTATATTACCCCGTATATTACATTGATAATTTCTGGCAATTTATCCTATATTTCCTTTCTCAAAAATTAAGAGTTTTGTCCATAAATACAAATTGAATCAAAGTAGTTAAGATGAAATACTGAGTGTGGTTAAAATGAAAATGTGGGTTAAATATGGTTGCTATACTGCTAAAGTATCTTGGATAACTTAAATCATCTTGTGGAATGCTAAAAATGAATAAAATCCACTAACTCAGATAAGCAATAACAGATAAAAAATGGTAGAATTCTGGCATGAGCATTATTATGTACTAGCAAGCTCAATCCTTTCAGAACAGGAAGATAGCGATAATATTTGCGCAAAAAAGTATAAATGATAGTGTTGATTAAAGATATTATTTAACCATTAACTACTGTGTTTTTAAACATATGTATTGTGCTGTGATATTTTAGATGGTATGTATAGACCAAATAGCACCAAAAAATGAAAGTACAAATAATACAGATAGAAATACCCGAGTAGGGGAGACGTTTAACAACGCTTATCGTATTAAGCAAGAATAATTATACAGAGTTGAGTTTAAAGTAGAAAGTTTGTATTAAAGCTTATAAAATCAATCAACTATATTAAATCAGCGCGATTAAATAAACGCTATCAAATGAACGATATCATAAGCTATCGAACTAATTACTGTTAATCTTCATCTTACCGTTTAGTCATGAAATATTAGGTAAATCAACAAAGTAATTATAATGAGCCAGGAATACACAGAAGATAAGCATATAAGATTTAAGAAGCTAAGCACTGGTCGGCGCTTGCTCGAAGCCATTTTACTTGCCATTGTGCTCGGCGCGATTTTTTTGATAGTCGCACTGGTAAGTTTTAATCCTTCAGATCCAAGCTGGTCACAAACTACATGGAATGAGCCAGTTAAGAATTTAGCGGGTAGTATCGGTTCATGGAGCGCTGATATTCTATTTTCGGCGTTTGGCATGTTGGCTTTTGCTATTCCGCCACTGCTTATTCTCGGATGCTGGGGGATCTATCATTCCCAAAGCCAACAGCGTTATGTCGATTTTTTCTCACTTTCCTTGCGTGTTATTGGGGCATTAACCCTGATACTCAGTTCTTGTGGTCTTGCTGCGCTTAATTTTGATGATTTACCTAACTTTTCATCTGGTGGGGTAATAGGCAGCGTGTTTAGTAATGCCATCATGCCGTGGTTTAATTCGCTTGGCGCGACTTTGGCATTGATTTTTCTCTGGGCGATTGGTTTTACGTTGTTTACTGGGTGGTCGTGGTTAACGATAGCCGAAAAAATTGGTGCTGGAATATTGATTCCACTAACGTTAATCACTAATCGAGCGCGCGGTGATGAATATGATTATTACGACGATGAACAAGATGAAGACTATGAACTTGATAAAACAGCATTAACTAGTGATTATAGTGCTGAACCAGTATTTGCTGAACCAGTATTTGATAGTCAGGTTGAATCTACCTCGTCTGATGTTATTGATGCATCTGCATCTGCTTCGGCATTAGCCAGCCATATTGAAGCGTCTGATATTCAGGCGAATAAAAATGAACTAGATATTGATGATGTCCTTTTTTCATCTCCTTCAATTATTGAATTAGCCAGTACCGAGTTATCGTCAATGACGGTAACTCCTTCCGGGGTTACTAATACTGCGCCAGCGGCTGAAAATCCTGCTATTTCAACAGATACGTCAAGAGCACCACTGGCAGCTAATCATCGTGACGCTGCGCAACAGCTAGAATCTCAAAAATTAGAACCTCAAATTTCTGAGCAAGAAGAGCATCTACCTAGTTTCTCGGCGACATCAGAGGCACCAGAACCGCATCCTGAACATTATCGCTTTGATGTACCGAAAGAATATGCTGATTACAATCTACAAATGCCTGAATCAGAGATAAATCAAGAACCGGTGCTTGGTGATTTTGCTCAGTCGATAATTGAACCAGTATTTTCTTCTGAGTCGCAGCAAACAACACAGTATCCAACAGATAACGCTCACGATGATATGCAAACGCCAATACCGACAGCGATAACATCGAGCAGTGCATTTATCCATCAAGAAACAATGCAACCGGCAGCAGATACACACACACCTGTTGACACAGTATCAGATGCATTTACAGGTATTACCTCGGCAAGCAACCACTTAGACCAGACCAATGTCGCTTCTCCTGAGTCTGCATATTCAACAGCGAGCTCATCAACGTCATCGATAAATAAAGCCGCGTCAATCAAAGATAATGCTGCTTTAATGGCCGCGGGAATTTCTGCGGCAGCGATTGAGCGTCATGCTCAAGTAAAACAAGGTATTGGCCCCGAATTACCTCGCCCAAATCCAGTCAGATTACCGACACGTAGAGAGCTATATGGTGTTCGTATTCCTTCACAGCGTGCGGCAGAAATTCAGCGCCGTAAAGAGGAAGAAAAACAGCGTCAACAGGCTATGGGGCAGTGGAATGATGCTGACGATAGCCAAACTGCGGAAGATTTAGAGCAAGATGAATTATTACGCCAGCAGTTCTTACAGCAACAACGCGAGCGCTATGGTGAATCAACCGCAGAGGATCCTACTGAAAATCGTCATTCTGCTGAAGAAACTGAAGCTGAAATAACAGTTACGTCTGCATCAAACGAACAAGGTATGATGCAGAACAACAGTATGATGCAGAATAACAGTGAGATTACGCGTGAGGAAGGATCTGCGGTAACTAACTCATTTATTGACTTATCTCAGCAACAACAGCCTGTATACACTCAGCCTGAGAATATTCATCGCTGGCCATCTGCTTCACCGGCCACAAAAGATTATGGTTCTTCTTTCTCTGCGACTGATTCTGAGACGACAGTTGCGGAAGATTTATCGCAAAATATGAGTCCGCAATCATCTGACTATCAATCGCGGCATCCTCAGCAGGACAGTCATTCGCAGCATCGACATCAGCTGTACGATGATGATGGTGGTCATCACCCAGAACATGATTTGCGGGCAGGTGACGCTAGCGAGAGTAAAGCTACCGATATTGAGGATCCTTTTGCCGGTTTATCCGCATTAGACTCAATCTCATCGGCGGAAGAATTGCTTAATGATCAACCGGCTGAACCGGTGTTCATGCCGTCGTTTAATTCGCGAGTAGAGGAACAACCAAGGGAAAATAATCCTGCGGCAACGCTAGACAATACTACTCCTACAACACATACTTTTGTGCAGCAACCGCAGCAACCGCAGCAACCGCAGCAACCGCAGCAACCGCAGCAACCGCAGCAACCGCAGCAACCGCAGCAACCGCAGCAAGATAGTTTATTCCATCCATTTTTGGTGCGTAACGATCAGCCGTTGCCGAAACCGACAACGCCAATGCCATCGCTAGATTTATTGAGCAGCCCTCCGGCACAAGAAGAACCGGTGGATATGTTTGCTCTTGAGCAGACATCTCGACTAATTGAAGCTCGACTGAATGATTATCGTGTTAAAGCCGATGTCGTCGGTTTTTCTCCAGGACCGGTGATCACGCGTTTTGAAC
This sequence comes from Moellerella wisconsensis, assembly GCF_022592395.1. Taxonomy (NCBI): domain Bacteria; kingdom Pseudomonadati; phylum Pseudomonadota; class Gammaproteobacteria; order Enterobacterales; family Morganellaceae; genus Moellerella; species Moellerella wisconsensis. The sequence continues at coordinate 1,042,273 of NZ_CP093242.1, forward strand.
TAGATTTAGCACCGGGAGTTAAAGCTGCGCGAATTTCCAATTTATCCCGTGATTTAGCTCGTTCTTTGTCGACAACTGCGGTAAGGATTGTTGAGGTCATACCGGGTAAACCTTATGTCGGATTAGAATTACCGAATAAAAAACGTCAAACGGTTTATCTCAGAGAAGTCCTGGATTGCGATAAATTCCGTAATGATCCGTCTCCATTAACTATCGTATTAGGCAAAGATATTGAAGGCGAACCGGTGGTGGCTGATTTAGGAAAAATGCCTCATTTACTCGTTGCGGGGACAACTGGATCGGGTAAATCTGTTGGGGTCAATGCAATGATCCTCAGTATTTTATATAAATCGAAACCCGAAGATGTTCGCTTTATTATGATTGACCCTAAAATGCTTGAACTTTCTATTTATGAAGGTATCCCGCATTTATTAACTGAAGTAGTTACCGATATGAAAGACGCAGCCAATGCTTTACGTTGGTGCGTTAATGAAATGGAACGTCGATATAAATTAATGTCAGCTTTAGGGGTACGTAACCTCGCGGGCTATAATGAAAAAATTAAAGCAGCGGCAGAAATGAACCGGCCTATTCCTCATCCATTCTGGAAGCCGGGTGATAGCATGGAAACCGAACATCCGGTCTTAAAGAAAGAGCCTTATATTGTTGTCATGGTCGATGAGTTTGCTGATTTAATGATGACAGCGGGTAAAAAAGTTGAAGAGTTAATTGCTCGTTTGGCACAAAAAGCTCGTGCAGCAGGTATTCACTTAGTGTTGGCCACACAGCGACCTTCTGTGGATATTATTACCGGATTGATTAAAGCTAATATTCCAACCCGTATTGCCTTTACGGTATCGAGTAAAATAGATTCTCGAACTATTCTCGACCAAAGTGGCGCAGAATCATTATTGGGAATGGGGGATATGCTCTACCTGCCACCAAACTCATCTATTCCAATGCGTGTTCATGGCGCCTTTGTACGGGACCAAGAAGTTCATGCAGTGGTTAATGATTGGAAAGCACGAGGTCGCCCTGAATATATTGAAAGTATTACTAAATGCAGTGATGAATCTGATGGTGCAGGTGGTTTTGATGGTGCAGCTGAAGAATTAGACCCGTTATTTGATCAGGCGGTGGCATTTGTGGTTGAAAAACAACGAGTGTCTATTTCTGGTGTGCAACGTCAATTCCGTATAGGTTATAACCGTGCCGCACGAATTGTTGAGCAAATGGAAGCCCAACAAATTGTCAGTGAGCCGGGACATAATGGTAATCGTGAAGTATTAGCCCCACCGTCTATGGATCACTAATATTATTGATGGATTATTGTTAATCTGTCTGAATATTCAGTTAGTTATGGGGCTAGATAGTGTAGATAATTTACGATCTATATTTTTTGAACATATAGGTTATCGATTTAAAAGCATTCACTTGGGTGTATTTAAAAGGTCATTGAATAATGAAAAAAATGATATTGTTAGGCGCGGCTTTAGTGGTGAGCTTGTATTCAGCGATGACTTTGGCAGATGCTAGTCAAGACCTGCAAACCCGTCTAAATAAAGTGAATAGCTTCCATGCTAATTTTAGTCAAAAAGTCACCAGCGCCGAAGGTGATTTAATTCAAGAAGGTCGTGGCGAATTATGGATACAAAGACCAAATTTGTTCAACTGGAATATGACGTCGCCTGATGAAAGTGTTTTGATTTCAGATGGTAAAGATTTATGGTTTTATAATCCTTTCGTTGAACAGGTAACGGTAACGTCACTGAACGATGCGACTAATGATACCCCGTTTATGTTGATTACGCGTAATAATCCTCAGGATTGGAAGCAATATTCTATTATTCAACAAGGTAATAGCTTTGATCTGAAACCTAAGCAGCTTAACGGTACACTTAAAGGCTTTTCAATCACAGTTTCCCCTGATGGCACAATAGAGAAATTTTCAGCCATAGAACAAGATGGTCAAGTAAGTGCTTATCAGTTGAATGCACAGAAAAATGGTCCGGTGGATAAAAGTAAATTTAGTTTAAAAATTCCGCAGGGTGTGGCTTTGGATGATCAACGCTCAGCCAAATAAATAAGAGGGCGTAGTGAGTAATCTGTCTCTCGATTTTTCGCAAAATGAATTTCAGCCTTTAGCTGCACGCATGCGTCCAGTTGATCTCGAACATTATATTGGTCAAAAGCATCTTTTGGCTGAAGGAAAGCCTTTGCCTCGAGCTATCAAGGCAGGGCATCTGCATTCGATGATTTTATGGGGACCACCAGGTACCGGTAAAACGACATTAGCTGAGATTATTGGTCATTATGCCCAGGCGGATATTGAGCGGTTATCTGCGGTGACCTCAGGAATTAAAGAAATTCGTGAATCGATAGAGAAAGCGCGTCAAAATCGTAATGCAGGTAGACGGACGATTTTATTTGTTGATGAAGTCCATCGCTTTAATAAAAGCCAACAAGATGCATTTTTGCCACACATAGAAGACGGCACTATCACCTTTATCGGTGCTACGACCGAAAACCCATCTTTTGAGTTGAATTCAGCCTTATTGTCACGAGCCCGAGTGTACTTACTGAAATCATTGGATGAAAATGATATCGAAGAAGTCTTATTACAGGCAATGACTGATTCTATCAATGGGTTAGGCGGTAAAAATATTATTTTGCCAGATTCAACACGTACGTTGATTGCTAAATTAGTTAATGGCGATGCCCGACGATCGCTCAACTTATTAGATATGATGGCTGATATGGCTAATGCTGATGAGCAAGGGCAACGTGTTTTAACGCCTGAATTATTGAAAGAAGTTAGCGGAGAGCGCAGTGCACGCTTTGATAATAAAGGCGATCGTTATTATGATCTAATCTCGGCGTTGCATAAGTCAGTGCGTGGTTCAGCGCCCGACGCAGCCTTATATTGGTATGCTCGAATAATAACTGCCGGTGGCGACCCGTTATATGTGGCTCGTCGCTTATTGGCTATCGCTTCTGAAGATGTGGGCAACGCTGATCCCCGTGCGATGCAAGTGGCTATTTCGGCATGGGATTGTTTTACCCGCGTCGGGCCGGCAGAAGGTGAAAGAGCAATTGCTCAAGCGATTGTTTATTTAGCTTGCGCGCCCAAAAGTAATGCGGTTTATACTGCGTTTAAAGCTGCTTTGGCTGATGCCAGAGAACAGCCGGATTATGATGTTCCTGATCATCTACGCAATGCGCCGACTAAATTAATGAAGCAGTTAGGGGCTGGGCAAGAATACCGTTATGCGCATAATGAACCTAACGCCTATGCTGCGGGCGAAAATTATTTTCCGCCAGATATGAAAGAGACCCATTATTATTTTCCGACTAACCGCGGATTAGAAAGTAAAATTAGTGATAAATTAGCATGGTTAACTGAACAGGATCAAAATAGCTCAATAAAACGCTATCGTTAATTATAGCTATACGGTAAGGTTATAAGTTAGTATCGCTTAGATAGTTTAAGTTGTTGGTTTATTTGTTATCGTGGTTTTATCATAATCGTTTGGTATACAGTTGGAATATTTTGTATACAAATGGTGCATTATTTTTATTGTCTATTATGTAGGCCTAAAATATAGACCAAAAACACAAGCTAGCTATTTATCGCAACTAAACTGTTTAGAAAAAATAATATTGTAAATCCTGTATGTTTTTTATTTTTTACTCGGCTTAAAGGCAGAGTTAAATAATTTTACGATAGACTCATTGAAACATGTTTAACTGCATTATCTATTTTTATGATGTAGCAAAATTATGCTTCAGTAGATACTTCAGTAATAAACAGGAGTAACTACTTGATCTATCAAATACAGGGCTCTATCTCATCACTTAAACAACAAGAATCACAGGATAAGCATGCTCGATCCCAATTTACTGCGTACAGAGCTAGACGCGGTTGCTGAAAAACTGGCTCGCAGGGGTTTTACCCTTGATGTGGAAAAGCTGCGTGAATTAGAAGAACGCCGCAAAGTTTTACAAGTTGAAACTGAAACCCTGCAAGCAGAACGCAATTCCCGATCGAAATCTATCGGCGCGGCTAAAGCACGCGGTGAAGATATTGATGCGCTGCGTCAGGAAGTAAACCAATTAGGTGAGAAATTGGATTCAGCGAAATCGGAATTAGATAAGCTGCAAGACCAAATCCGTGATATTGCATTGAGCATACCTAATATTCCTGATGATTGTGTCCCTAATGGTAAAGATGATACTGAAAATCTTGAAGTTAGCCGTTGGGGTGAGCCAGCCCACTATGATTTTGAAGTGAAAGATCATGTGAGCTTAGGTGAATTATCAGGGGGATTAGATTTTGCCTCAGCCGTTAAGCTGACAGGTTCACGCTTTGTCGTGATGAAAGGTCAGATCGCGCGTTTACACCGTGCTTTGACTCAGTTTATGCTCGATTTACATACTGAACAGCATGGCTACCAAGAGCTGTATGTCCCTTATTTGGTAAACCGCGAAACCTTATACGGTACCGGACAATTACCTAAATTTGGCGAAGATTTATTTCATACCAAGCCATTAGAAGAAGAAAGTGAAAGTAACTATGCGTTGATCCCAACCGCAGAAGTACCGGTAACCAATCTAGTGCGTGGTGAAATCTTAGATGAAGCGTCATTGCCATTACGTATGACAGCGCATACCCCGTGTTTCCGCTCTGAGGCGGGCTCATATGGTCGTGATACGCGTGGTCTGATCCGTATGCACCAGTTTGATAAAGTTGAGTTGGTACAGATTGTTCATCCTGAAAAATCGATGGAAGCGCTTGAAGAACTAACTGGCCATGCAGAGAAAGTTCTACAATTATTAAACTTACCTTATCGTAAAGTGTTGTTATGTACCGGTGATATTGGCTTCGGTTCATGCAAAACCTACGATTTAGAAGTATGGTTGCCAGCGCAAAATACTTACCGTGAAATCTCCTCTTGCTCAAATATGAAGGATTTCCAAGCGCGTCGTATGCAAGCTCGCTTCCGTGGTAAAAATGATAAGAAACCACAATTGGTTCATACACTAAATGGTTCTGGCTTAGCTGTCGGACGTACTTTAGTGGCAATTATGGAAAACTATCAACAAGCAGATGGCCGTATTGAGATCCCAGAAGTTCTACGTCCTTATATGAAAGGTTTAGAATATATTGGTTAATCTTGACTGATAGCTTGAGTTAGAAAATGATAAACCGCTGGTTAAAAACCGGCGGTTTTTTTATACCATGATTTGTATGATTTGTATGATTTGTATGATTTGTATGATTTGATACGGTAGGATTAAAAAGAATATGATAGAAATATTTATCACTATAAAGAGTATAGTCAAAGTATAGTAAAGAAAGAAACTGATAAATATTATGCTACTTGAGAATAAACAGGCAGAGTGGTGATATTTGTACCGGCTCTGCCTATTATTAATCAGATTTAGATGAGATGGTTAATCGATGGGGACGCTGAAGGCTTAATACATTACTTTGAGGCCATAGCCTTCGAGAATGGATTTAACACGCTCCATAATTTCTTTAGACGGAGGCTTAACCCCATTCAATTTGTATTCTTCACCCATGGTTTCCCATTTATGTTTACCCAGCTCATGATAAGGAAGCAGTTCAACTTTTTCGATATTTTTCATATCTTGCATGAACTCACCTAATAAATGTACCGAGTGATCATCATCACTCCAGCCGGGAACGACCACATAACGTATCCATGTTTTTTGATTACGTTTCGCCAAATAGCGAGCAAATTCTAAGGTTCGATGATTGGATACGCCAACCAGTTTTTGATGGATTTCATCATCCAGCTGTTTGAGATCTAACATCACCAGGTCAGTAGCATCCAGTAATTCATCAATCACTGGATCATAACGGCGAACAAAACCGTTAGTATCTAAGCAAGTATGAATATTCTCTTTTTGACAAGCACGGAACCAGTCACGTACAAATTCAGCTTGCAAAATAGCTTCGCCACCTGAGGCAGTAACGCCTCCACCAGTAGCATTCATAAAGTGACGATAAGTCACCGCTTCTTTCATTAATTCTTCAACGGTAACTTGAGTACCTGTATGGGTATCCCAGGTATCACGGTTATGACAGTATAGGCAGCGCATTAGGCAGCCTTGAAAGAATACGATAAAGCGTATACCGGGGCCATCAACAGTACCGCAGGATTCAAAAGAGTGGATACGACCAAGTACGGACATGACAGAAGACTCCCAAAACTGACGAGATAAAAAGGCCCCAAATGCGGGGCCTTTAATTTATTCTATTGTAACACCAATAGGGGTTCAAGTTGTACATTGACTGGCTACATTCTTTTTTATGCCTGAACTGTCGCGTTAATTACGTTATCCAGTTCAGGTTATTATAGATTGTGACCCTTGAATCTTTTGGGTGTTGCGTTAGCAAGTCATTACATTGATGCAGTAAATGTACGAGTAATAACGTCTTTTTGTTGCTCTTTAGTCAGTGAGTTGAAACGCACGGCATAACCAGAAACACGGATGGTTAACTGTGGATATTTTTCTGGATTTTCCATAGCATCTAGCAGCATTTCACGGTTCATAACGTTGACGTTTAAGTGTTGACCGCCTTCGATAGAAGCTTCGTGATGGAAATAACCGTCCATCAGACCTGCAAGGTTAGCTTTACGAACATCATCATCTTTACCTAACGCATTAGGAACGATAGAGAAGGTATAAGAAATACCATCTTTCGCATAAGCAAACGGCAGTTTTGCAACAGAAGTCAGTGATGCAACCGCACCTTTCTGATCACGTCCGTGCATTGGGTTAGCACCTGGTCCGAATGGTGCGCCAGCACGACGTCCATCTGGAGTGTTACCTGTTTTCTTACCGTATACAACGTTAGAAGTAATAGTCAGAATTGACTGAGTTGGTACCGCATTACGGTAAGTACGCAGTTTCTGAATTTTCTTCATGAAACGTTCAACTAAGTCACAAGCGATATCATCGACGCGTGAATCGTTATTACCGAATTGTGGATATTCACCTTCGATTTCGAAGTCAACAGCAATGCCATCTTCGTCACGGATAGGTTTAACTTTAGCGTATTTGATAGCAGACAGTGAGTCAGCAGCAACTGACAGACCAGCGATACCACACGCCATAGTACGATAAACATCACGGTCATGCAGTGCCATCAATGCAGCTTCATAGCTGTATTTGTCATGCATGTAGTGAATGATGTTCAGTGCAGTGACATACTGAGTTGCCAACCAATCCATGAAGTGATCCATACGATCCATCACTACATCGAAGTCAAGAACTTCGTCGAGGATTGGTTCGTGTTTTGGACCCACTTGCATTTTCAATTTTTCATCAATACCGCCGTTGATGGTATACAGCATGGTTTTCGCTAAGTTAGCGCGAGCACCGAAGAACTGCATTTGTTTACCAACAATCATTGGGCTGACGCAGCAAGCGATAGCATAGTCATCGCTGTTGAAGTCAGGACGCATTAAGTCATCGTTTTCATACTGGATAGATGATGTATCGATAGAAACTTTAGCGGCATATTTTTTGAAGTTCAGAGGCAGTTTTTCTGACCACAGGATAGTCATGTTAGGCTCAGGAGATGGGCCCATGGTATACAGTGTGTTCAAGAAACGGAAAGTGGTTTTAGTCACTAGAGTACGGCCATCAAGACCCATACCAGCTAGTGATTCCGTTGCCCAAATTGGGTCACCAGAGAACAGTTCATCATATTCTGGTGTACGTAGGAAACGAACCATACGCAGTTTCATGACCAAGTGGTCAATCAGTTCTTGAGCTTCTTGTTCAGTCAGTTTACCTGCATCCATATCACGTTGGATGTAGATATCTAAGAAAGTCGATACACGACCAAATGACATTGCCGCGCCATTTTGAGATTTAACAGCGGCTAAATAACCGAAGTAAGTCCATTGAACAGCTTCTTGAGCATTTTTAGCAGGGCCTGAGATATCGCAACCATATTTAGCAGCCATTTCTTTCATTTGGCCTAGTGCGCGATGTTGCTCAGAGATTTCTTCACGCAGCTGAATGGTCATTTCCAGATCTTCACCGGATTCCATTTTTGCTTGCAAAGAATTAAATTGTTTAACTTTATCTTTCATCAGGTAGTCGATACCGTATACCGCGATACGACGGTAGTCACCGATGATACGGCCACGGCCATACGCATCTGGCAGACCTGTCAGGATACCTGATTTACGACATTTGATGATGTCTGGTGTATAAACATCGAATACACCCTGGTTATGGGTTTTACGATATTCAGAGAAAATTTTATTAACCATCGGGTCAAGTTCGCGATTGTAAGCTTTGCATGAGCTTTCAATCATACGAATACCACCGTATGGGATCAGAGCACGTTTCAGTGGCGCATCAGTTTGCAAGCCAACAACACGTTCTAAATCTTTCTCGATGTAACCCGCATCGTGAGAGGTAATAGTCGAAGCAATGTCAGTATCAAAATCGACCGGCGCATGTGTACGGTTTTCAATTTTGATGCCATCCATAACTTTGTCCCACAAAGCATCAGTGGCTTTGGTAGAACCGGTCAGGAAGGATTCATCGCCTTCATAGGGGGTGTAGTTTTTCTGGATGAAATCACGCAGATTAACTTCGTTCTGCCATTCACCTTGTGTAAAACCTTGCCATGCTGAAGCGAATTTTTCATTTAATTCGGTCATGATACTTTTACCTTTTAACAATGGATCTTTTAAGGATCTTAATAAACTTTTCAACTACATGATGAAGAGTCTTATTGATGACTATCATCACGTAAGTGCATAAACCAGTAAATCAAACCGACTAACAACGTACCACCTATGATATTACCAATAGTGACCGGAATTAGGTTGTCAGAGATAAAATGTCCGATAGTCAAATGAGAAAATTGCTCTGGCGCTGAACCAATCTGAGCCCAAAACTCAGCAGGAGCAAATTCTTTTATGACAATTCCTAAAGGGATCATAAACATATTAGCAATACTATGCTCGAAGCCGCTAGCGACAAACATCGCGATAGGTAAAATAAGCACTAATAATTTGTCAGTAAGACTGCGGCCTGAATAGCTCATCCAGACAGCCAAGCAAACCATCATATTGGCTAGAATACCTAAGCAAACGGCTTCAATGAAGGTATGGTGTAATTTATGATCAGCGGTCTGTAATACATTTAATCCCCACTGACCGTTTGCTGCCGTATATTGGCCCGCGAACCAAATAAGTGCAACAAAGAATAATGCGCCAATCAAATTACCAATATAGACATTAAACCAATTGAGGAACATTTGTCCCCAAGTAATTCGACCGGTGGCTTTAGATACAATGGTTAATACTGTTGACGTAAATAAATCAGCGCCACAAATAACCACCAATATTAAACCGAGAGAGAAACAGATACCGCCAATTAATTTAGTAAATCCGAAAGGAGCGGTAGAGGCACCTGTAGTTGCTGTAATATAGAAAACGAAAGCAATAGAAATAAAAATCCCGGCGGTGAAGGCTGACAAATAAGTAATTGCCGGATGTTTGTTAGCTTTATACACACAAGCATCGTCAGCAACTTTTGCCATGATAGCCGGAGGTAAAAGATTAAAAGGGTTGTCAGCTTTCATACTAACACTCTCTTATAAAGTTAATTAATTATTGTACGCAATTATAGTAGCAAAGGGGGGGAAATAGATTTTTGATGTGGATCATAAACTCAGCGTAGATTTAAGCTTTTTATGTTTAATTTATGTTAAATTAAGCTGTAATTTAATGAAAATAAAAGAAAAAATAAATTTTAATATTTGTATGATTTTTTTAAAATACCCTCTAGTAACATCTTAAAAGTAAAAAATCAGGCTAAAATGTCAGTTTAATGTTATTGATGATTGACTTATTAACCTGATTTTTACTTTATAACAGCTATTTGTTCTTAAACCATTGTATTAATATGGTTATTTCGCAGCGGTTATTTTTGCTTTTTGTAATTTTTCATAGGCTGCTAATAATGCCTGATGTGCGGGAAGCGAGGATAATTGTTCGTCGATAGCCCATAAGCCATAAAAACAATTCTCACCAGCGATGGCAGATGATGCTGCATCTACGGTATCTGCGCCATACATATGCACAAATGCATCATAATATTGAGCAGGATCTCTTTCATCTTCTTGATTAAGCAGCAATAAAGTATGTAGACAACGGTAATAATTGGCACGTTCAGGGGTAAAGACGGAACTATTAAAATCTTGCGTCCATTCAACCCAAATAAGCGCTTGCTCTAAATCGCCACCTGCTAATGCTAGCATGGATTTTAATTCTCCGATGCGCAAATTACTCCAGCCATTATCTTTGCCTACTGCCAGACCTAATAATTCACGTACGCGGGTAAAATCATCTAAGCCTTCGTCATCTAGTTGCTCAATAAATGATAAATATTCTTCAGCTGACCATTGGCTCTCTGGCAGACTAATAATCACCTCGCGCAGATGTGCCCCCATGGTATTATTCGCAATATGCAGATCTTCCACAGGATAAATATCGGACATACCAGGCACTAAAATACGGCATGCGTAGACGCCTAAATGAGAGTAATCAGCGATATACACTTCTGCATCTAACTGATTATAAATAGCCATGAGGGTAGAGAATTCTTCTTGAGTTGTCCCTTTAAATGACCACTCGACAAATGGATAATCAGCCTCTTTTTTAAATAAGTCCCAACTAATTAAACCACTTGAATCAATAAAGTGAGTTTCGAGATTAGTATTATCCGCCACTTCTTCATCGTCAAACGTCGGTGCATTAAACACATCGAGATCTTTTAAACCACGACCCTGTAATAATTCTGTCACTGTACGCTCTAGGGCGACACCAAAATCGGGGTGTGCACCAAACGAAGCGAAACATGTACCATTGGCTGGATTGAATAAAATCACACAAATAACTGGATATTCGCCCCCTAATGATGCGTCATAGCAGAAAATTGGAAAGCCTTCTTGTTCTAAGGTATTTACTGCTTCTACCACGCTTGGGTATTTATTCATTACTTCAGCAGGGATCAGCGGAAGGCTGATACATTCAGAGATAATACGATTTTTAACATAGCGCTCGAAAATTTCAGATAATCCCTGAACTCGTGCTTCGTTAGCGGTATTTCCCGCTGACATGCCGTTTGAAACATATAGATTACCAATGATGTTCATTGGAATATATACCGTTTGATTGTCTGATTGACGCGTGAATGGTAGCGCGCAGATCCCACGTTCGGTATTGCCGGATTGAAAATCAATCAATTGGCTGCCACCTAGGGCATTATCAGGATCGTAAAATTTTAATAAACCTGCGTCTAAAATTCCGTCGGGTAAGCTGTCATCTTCGGTTAAAGGAAACCACTTTTCATTAGGATAATGAACAAATTCACCGTCCGCGATGTTTTTACCTAAATAGAAATCAGCAAAAAAATAATTGGTTGAGAGACGCTCAAAATATTCACCCAAAGCAGAGGCTAATGCGGCTTTTTTAGTGCTGCCTTTACCGTTGGTAAAGCACAGCGAACAGTCACGATCACGAATATGTACTGACCAGACGTTAGGTACAGGATTCAGCCAGGAGGCTTCTTCGATATTAAATCCTAGAGAGTGTAATTTATCTTGAAACGAGGCTATCGAATCTTCGAGGGCGGCATCTTTGCCAGGGATAAATGTTTGAGTCATGTCAGTCACTTGATAATGATGTTTTTAGAAAACCTATGATACGGACTTTTTGTTATTCTCTCTATGCTTTTTACTGTTTAGCCAACAACGCGCTCGATAGCTGTACATGGTTTTAAATATCGCTTTGAATATAATGTGGAATATAGTTTTATTATTTTTTGTACATAATTAATAATCAACTGAATTAAAAGAGAATTTTGCGATTGACTAGTGCTTATTCGCTTGTTTAACCACAATATTAGCGCTAATTAATGCGAATAGAGGGACTGCTGCAAATAATATAAATAGCCAAGCGGCGGCTGATTTAGCGCCATCTATTCCTCCGGGGAGCGAAAGCCCTGCTGAATTAGCGATTAAGCCAGCCATGGATGCGCCAAAGGCGGTTGAAAATAGTTGTAGCGTAGTTATCGCCGCAGAGGCTTTATCCGCATCTTGTTGACGTGAAACGGTTAATATCCGCGTCAGTAAATGGGGCCATGCCATTCCTATTCCGCTGCCAGCAAAAAATAATGCGAGGCAAATTATTATTAATTGATAATTTTCTAGCTCAATAATATTCGTGATAAACAGCGCGAGAATAACTAAGGCAAATAGTGTGAGTGTAGGGCCACGGCAGATTAATTTGCGGGCGATTACTGGCGTTACTCCGGAGGCTAAAATTGCGCTAGAAGACCAACCGGCTCCGACTAATGCCGCGAGATATCCCGAGGCTAAGGGAGGAACATCATGCAGAACTTGTAAAAAATAAGGAACAAAAACTTCTGTTTGTACGCTAAAACCTAATAACGCCATGGTCAAATAAATTGGCGCTAAAGGAGCGGATAGCCGAAAAGTATCTTGTGGAAATAAGCAGTTTACTCCTCTTTTTTCAAGATTGACTAGGGCATAACATAATGTACAAGCGGCCATAAGTCCTAAAATGGGCACCCATATTTTTTGGCTGAGACTGCCGAGAGAAATAGCCAAAACCGCCATCGAAAGCAGCAATAATTGGCGATAGGGAATTTTTTCTTGCACGGTGCTGCGATGATTTTGATTAGGCAATACACGCCATGTAAGATACATATAGGGCAGCCCAACGATAGCTAGACACCAAAATGCCCCGCGCCAAAGAGTATATTCTGCAAAAAAACCACCTAATGCTGGCCCCAAAAGTGTTGCCATCCCCCACATACTCGACATCATTGCCAGTACCCTTGACCAGAGATATTGTGGGAAAACAAGATGAACCATGGAATAAGATAAGGTGAGTAAAATTCCTCCGCCAGCGCCTTGAATTATACGTCCTAGTAACATGAGTAGCATCGAGGGGGTGAGGGCACAAACAATCGTGCCGATAATAAAAATCAGTGTTGCGATAAGATAACTTTTTCTCGGACCGAGGCGGGATAAAATACGAGAAGTCAGAGCCGAGAGAATAATGGATGACAGAATAAACAGCGTGGTGTTCCAAGCATAAAAATCTAGACCGCCAATATCACGTACTACGGAAGGTAAGGTCGTAATAGTGATGTAGACATTGACCGCATGCAGAACGATCCCTCCGGTTAGCGCCAAGGTGAACCAAAGATATTGACCTGTAAGTAATGTGCTCCAACCGCCACGATTGGGTTGTTCCGTTTGACTCATTCATTCATCCTTCAACAATCAATTAGCGCGATATTTATGATGAGAAATCAATGAGTCGCTATTGATATCATTGTATTCTCATTTCGCTTACTTTGTTCTGTTTGTTGTTTCTGCGTTTAGTCTTTGGGGGATCGTTCTTAGATACGGGTTCTTTTGAACGTTAATTTTTGATAGTTAGTCTTTGAAAACTGATTGTTTAAGCGGTCTTTTAATGTGATTTTTGATACTAGAGATTAGTGTAATATTACGTCGAGTGATTATCAAATTTATTGGTTAGAGAACGCAAATGAGAGGCAAAATAAAATCCGCATGTGGTTTGCACATACGGATTTCAGAGGAAATTGACTAGATTAATTGCTCCGTAGCGTTTTGGTTACTTACTGGACATTAAAAGTAATGCATATGACTAAAACAGATCATAACCAGAGCACAAAACACCGATATAGCCAAGTTGTGCGGCAAGCTATAGGATGCAGTTACAGAGCCAATAAAAAGGTACTATTCACCTTTCGCTTCATGAGCATCACCGTTATCACGGCAATCACCATCAGCACAATGACCATACAGGTACAGGCTGTGGTTTGATAATTTAATTCCGTGGCGCGCCGCGATATTTTTCTGACGAGTCTCAATTGATTCATCAGTAAATTCAATAACTTTGCCACAATCAAGACAGATAAGGTGGTCATGATGATGCTGCTGTGTTAGTTCGAAGACAGATTTACCACCTTCAAAATTATGGCGAGTCACAATTCCAGCATCGTCAAATTGGTTTAATACACGGTACACTGTTGCGAGGCCAATCTCTTCGCCTAAATCAATCAGCTTTTTGTAGAGATCTTCCGCACTGACATGATGGCACTCAGGATCTTGAAGCACTTCCAGTATCTTCAAGCGTGGAAGTGTAACTTTCAGCCCAGCATTCTTTAATGCTTTATTGTTGTCGGTCATGCGGATTTATCCTGTAACTTAATTCATGAATTTAATAATAACTAAACATAATTAACAGAAAAAAGAGATTTCTATTAAACGATTTCACAATTATAGGCTTAGTGAGAGTAAATAGAAACCAATCATGTCTCATTATTACCATATACCCAACATCATATAAATTGCAGTCGCCGTGTTTATTGAATCAATTTTTAGGTTATATTTTCGCGTTCTATCTATGTTTACGATGCTATTTATTGGTCGTTGGTTACATTATTTGCTGTATATCGCATTTGCTGTATATCGCGCCAAAATAAACATTAAATAGTCGAAAAAATAGCCAACTGCGACTCGTGTTTACTGTAGTTCATCTACAGTTAAAATTATGTTGAGTAACTTTCTGCTCAGCCACATGTGTGTTTAGCCACATGTGATATTAACCAATAATTTCAGAGAGAGACATCTCGTCAGAAATTTGTTTAACCCATGCATCCACTCGCTCTTCAGTGAGTTCAGGTTGCCGGTCTTCATCAATGGCTAAACCGATAAAATGACTATCATCCGCCAGTCCTTTAGAGGCTTCGAAGTGATAGCCTTCAGTTGGCCAATGACCAACAATAACAGCGCCTCTTGGCTCAATAATGTCACGAATAGTGCCCATTGCATCGCAGAAATATTCTGCATAATCTTCTTGGTCACCACAACCGAAAAGAGCGACTAATTTACCCTCGAAATCAATTTCTTCGAGCGTAGGGAAAAAGTCATCCCAATCGCACTGAGCTTCACCATAATACCAGGTTGGAATACCCAGTAGCAGGATATCAAATTCAGCGATATCTTCTTTGCTGCTTTTTGCGATATCGTGAACTTCTGCCACATCTTTACCCAGTTTTTGCTGGATCATTTTGGCAATATTTTCTGTATTACCTGTGTCACTACCGAAGAAAATACCTACGATTGCCATAAAGTGAGTCAACCTCTTCTGTTTCTGTCAGGGCTGTCAGTCAGTTTCTGACGCCAAATTTGTGCTGAATGATTACCATTAATGATAGCATTGTGCTTTCTATTTTGGCCAAACTATCAGGATAAATCTGTCAAATTTGTGTGGTTAGCATTGTGGATGATGACGTTTAATCTTTCGCCGGCAGAAGTGACTGCTCAAGCTGAGCCATCAATATCTGTTCGATAAGTTCACTGCGACTGATGTTCTGTTGCTCTGCCAATTGGTTCAGTATTGCAACGGCGTCTTCATTTAATTTTAGTTCAACCCGACGTAATCCTTTGACTTTATCTCGTCTTAATTGATTGCGTTTGTTGATTTTTAATTGTTCATCCCGTGATAACGGGCTTGTCTTCGGTCGCCCAGGCCTACGTTCGTTCGCGAACAAATCAAGAGTGGTGCGATCAGTTTGTTCTTTTGCCATATCTAGTAAGTGTTAAAGGGCGAGTACCAAGGATCCAGCGCGCAATCATACCTTAGCTGCCTGCATATCGCTACTATTGCGGAGCGATGAAGCGCTGTTATCGATTAAAATATCAGCGCTTATTTAAAAAAATATCCCGAGCGAATAAAAAAACAGCAACTTCTAACTACTGATACTAATTAACGGGTTTGCTGTTGCCATAATTGCGCATATAAGCCTTGTTGTTGTAGCAAATTATGATGATTATCAAACTCGACAATCTCGCCATTATGGATAACGCAAATTCTGTCGGTATACCGTAGAGTATTTAGCCGATGTGCGATACTAATTACGGTTCTACCGGCGGTGATTTCTGCCATATTAGTCATAATTGCAGCTTCAGATTCATAATCTAAAGTCGATGTGATTTTTATTGTTGGATGTGTAAATTTAACCTTTACATATCAGCCAGTTAAAAGAGTTAGATGTGGCTTTTGACTGGCTTTATTATTCGACTGTGTCGAAATTGTGACGTGCTCACTATATTTGGTTAAATGTTGACCGCTGAAATGAGCGTATTTCTGAACCATTTCTAACGTCTCCCATCCTCCCATTTCTTTCAACACCATGAGCGGCGTTCCACTTTGTGCATGCCAACTTGCCCATGTGTGCCTTAGATCATGAAAAGTGAAATCTGTTATGCCTGAGTCAGCTAATGCCTTGTCATAACATTCCCGATAATACCCAGCTCTTTTCATTCCGTTATTGGAGAAAACATAGTCGCCTTCCTTTTCAATGCTATTGAGTATTTCAATGGCAACATCATTTAGAGGAACTGGTCTAGCTTTTCCTGATTTGGCATTATCAGCAGTAACATGGGCCACCCGTCTAGCCACATCAACACTTTTCCATTTCAGAGAAATGATCTCACTTTTCCTCATCCCTGTTAGGAGTGCTATTGATACAAGATCTCTCATCCACTTAATTTTAATATTAGAGAGGAGTAGCTCAGCTTCCCACTTTTCTAGCCACCTAACCCTTACAGTCGGCTCTTTCATTCTGGGTATATAGGATGATTTAAGCAACCATCCCATCTTGTGAGCCAACGAAAAACCACGCATAATAAATGAGCGGTATCTATTTTGCGTAGCGTTGGATAGCTTTCTCTTTGTTTGAGGGCTGTACAGTGGCAAAGAGTGAGCTATCTCATCGCTGGTTATGGTGGATATTTTTCTCCCCCTAAAGATCTGCAGAAAGTAGTCTGCATAAGCAAGTTTTACTTGGTATGAGGCTTGGCCTTCTGCGTCCTTTAAGGTGAGTAATATCATTTCTTCAAATGACCTATCAGGCAGTTTGTCTAACTTCTCCATCTGCCATAGTTCATGTTTTAACTTGTCATGATATTCCTGAGCTTTGACTTTATCCTCCGTGCAAGCAGATTTTCTAATTCTCTCTCCGCTTGGTGTTGCGACGTCAACCCAGTATTTTTTACCTCTTTTGTAGATCGGCATGCTTTTCTCCCACTACCGACTACAGCCAGCCGATAGACATTATTGTCGTTAAACTGCGCCTGTTCAAACTTTTTCAGGCTTTCCTTGTTTGCACGCCAAGATCCACCGACCTTAAACATGTAGTATTTTGATGGCTTTCTATATATGGTGCCTTTTGATAGATTTAATAGCTTTGAGTATTCTTCTACCGTGTAATACGAGTCATTCACCATTAATCTCCTTATCGATATTATTCACATACCAAATAAGCCAAAGTTTAGGCGTGAAATTTTTATGTTTATCTGTGAGTGTTAATTTAAATTTAGGCAGGTATTGATTAAGAATTAAAGTGCTTTGTTTATCGCTGAGTTTCTTGAGTTGTTTTAATTTATTGCGGCATTCACGGGCTATCTTCCTACGCCCATTTTCTAGTATTACATCATCCATTTTTTCGTTTATATTGCTCATGATCATCTCCACAATCTTTGCTGCAATATGCGCTATTAGTTGCTGCTGGTAATTCTTCGCACCAGACGCACATTCCATTTATCGATTTAATTATTGGAGGTCGATTTAACATTGCATTTTTTATATTTAATTCATTAAGTTCATTTGCTGAGTCGATAATATCCATAATTCACCTATGCTATTTTCCATTCATTTAATATTTGATTGCCGATATTTATTAATTCATCTCTATCAACAGTGTTAATTATCTTTCTAGAGTTAATATACGGTCGCCATATTAAAAGCATCGATCCTTTATTGTTCCCACTAACTGGCTTATTTGTTCCTGCGTTAATAAATGAAATTCTTCCTCCTGTAATTAATCTCACTTCATCAACAGTTTCTAATGCAGAATTAAACCAACCTACGGATGTATCATTAGGAATTAACATAACTACAGGCTGCAATTGCTTTTTGCATTGTTCAGCGGCTTTATTAATCCAAGGCTGAATTTCGCTGTACGGGGGATTCACCCAAATAGCGCCATAACTTTCCCAATCACAATTTAGCGAGTCGTCTTTTTCGGTGAGGTAATGAGTGCAAAGATGGTTATTTTTATCGGCGGCGGCATCTAAATAGAAACCGAATTCAGCGTCCAATGCTGTAAATAAAGGTAGGGGAGTCTGCCATCTATCACGCAATTCCTTTGGTGTGCGGCTACCTCCGTAGTCAGTCTTCATCCTTGCTATCACTTATATTAAATGGCAATCCGTCGGCTTCCATTGGTTTTATACTAGTAAATTCACATGGAAGAACTAAGCCACCGAACTCTTGAGCAAACATCAATGCTTGCTTTGCTTGCAGTAAAACATATTGTTTTGGTAATGCTATTTGATACGTAACGCCATCAATTAATACCAGCGTCGTCATTGCTTGAACTTGTTTCATTGTTATCACCAACGTATTTAATTTTACCATTCATCATTGCGTCAATTATTGTTCGCAATTCCCAACACCAATAAGCAGACTCGACATATATTGATAATTTGCCGTAGTCGTGTTGCTTACGCTTAATAAATCGTTCTGCGGCTTCTTTGGTTAGATGCGAGTTTACTGCCCTGCAATCCCATTTCCAGTAGTAAATATGTGAGTCGTCAACAACATCAATGATTGCATCCGCTTTACTGTAGTCGCTTAAATCGCTCCATTCACACTTAGCATCTTCTTTCGCTTGCGCTTTCAGTGTGTTTTTGGTCTCTTCGTCTAGCCAGTCGAACGCATCATTAACATCATCGAAGTATTCACCTTCACAACAAATACCCACGTTATTGTCTTCGCTGCCAGTGACGGTTACTTTCTCTCTTACAGTGAATATAGGGTAAGCAGTTGCATGATAATTAACACCTTCGCCTTGATTGTGATATTTAAGCCGCTCAATAAAGTCATTCCATGTTTCGTTATTTAAATTATCGCCGTCCGCTAGTGATTTAATTTCGCTCATCTGAATATTTCTCCGCACTTAATTTCAACATCCCGCACCTGCATTATCTGCCACGCACGGCTCTCGCATTCTTGTTGTGTGTATATTTGATCAGACACAGGCACAGCAGAACCCTGTATTAGCATGAGTAATACATATCCGATTATTTGCATGAATTGTTACTCTGAATTTTAGGTATAAAAAACCCTGCACTAGCAGGGAGTTAATAGCTCGAACTATTTAAATATTCTTTTATTTTATCTTTGGTGTTATGTAAGAAATTAATTAATTCATTTTTATCTGTACAGTGATAAAACTCATCAGGAACATCGGGACCATACATATATGCATATATAATATAGTGTGAAGTTTTATTAAAAAACTCTTCATTTAACGAATCAACCTCTAGGATGAACTTAAATAAATCCAAACTCGCATGTATATTATTTCTATCTAAGAATTCATTACTATTTAATCTAAGGTTTATTTTATAAAATAAAGGGTTATCACACTCTAAGACCTCAATATAGCACAAGTCGTTTTTCTGCATTTCTATTTGCTGGTATTTTTTCTCATTATCAATGAGGTGTAAAACATTATTAATTTTTTCTAGGAAGTCGTTAGCCTTTATATTAACAAAATAAAGTAACTTTCTATCTATCTCTCTTTGTTTACTTTTATTATCTTTTTTTTGCCAAAAATAAACAGCAATAGTGGCCAAAATACCGAAGGAGGATAATACACTTGCTCCAATAACGATCCAATCAACCCAATCTCTTTCGTTCATAACCCCTCCTTATTTAAAGCAGGAATCATACTCACATCCATGTGACTAATCCACTGTCAAAATCTCTCCTTACTCTTCTGGTTTCACCCACCATTCACAGACATTACCCATGAACTCACCGATAAGCTGATTTTGCTGTTCAAGTGATAATTTATTCCATTCATCCTCTGTTATATCTAGCTCAGTTGAGCATTCAGATCCGACAGCATTAGTGGCTGCATGCAAATACATCTGCTTATCCATATTCATTCCTCTTCATTGCATCCCTGCGAGTTGATTTATTCCTTATCCCAATCTGGATATAGCTTTACCAGTTCACGAATTAATGGTCTGGCATATTGGTTTGGGATGTTTATATAATCAAAGTTGGGGTTTCCTGTGTTTTCTCCTATTTCTAGAACGTCACTAAATCTTCCTATTCTTATTTCTTTTGCTTCGCCTTCAAATTCGATATCAATATAGCTATTTAATTTCATATCTATCTCCTGTTTGCATCCTTGCAAATATATCCTTTGGTTATTTGATATTTTTCTTAATTAGGTAAGAAAGAAAACGTAATGCTCGCTGATAGAATTCAGGTCTATCATCCCAAATATTGTAGCCAGCATATCCAGTGTCGGATTCATACGGCTCAGACGGATACTTCTTGAATATTCTCGCTTTGGCTTCAGCTTTAATTGCTGCTTCCTTGCTGAAATATCGCCTATTCCTAGTTGACGAGTAATAGACTTTTGCCACCTCAGTAGTTACAGGCATGGTTATATCCTTTGGTTAAATCACATAAATAGCGTGGCGCGGGTAGGGGAGTCCGATAGGCGCGAATGGGATGTCATCTGAGAAGTCCATCGGTGGTTCGTTGTGCTGAGCTGGTTGCCTTTGCTGTGACTGTTGAGGTTGCCCCCATCCACCTTGTTGCTGTGTTGATTGTGACTGTGGTTTCTTGTCTAGAAACTTCACGATGCCGTCCATGCCCACAGTGACCTCAGTCGAATATTTATCTTGGCCTGATTGGTCTTGCCATTTTCTAGTCCTGAATTTTCCCTTTACAAAAACTAGTGAACCTTTTTTAAGATACTCACCAACGTTCTCGGCTAGTTTTCCGAACACAACAACACGTATCCATTCAGTTTTTTCTTTTTGCTCACCAGACTTTTTATCTCTCCATCGTTCAGAGCATCCGATAGACATAGTTGCGATAGCGTCACCGCTAGGTTGGTATCGAATTTCAGGGTCATTACCAAGATGACCAATAATATTTACTTCGTTTAGCACGGCTTACTCCACTGATTGCCAAATTGAACACCTAATTTATTTAAACCCTGATCCATTACTTCAATGAACTCGGGTACGAATTCGTCGAATTCTTTCATCATTTTTTCGTCACGAACGACAGGGAAATATGCGATTTCTTTCCCTGCTGGCATCCGAGGGTCATAGTTTGCAAAGTGCCAGATATCCTTACCTGTAACCCACATGGAATATTGAACTTGAGCCACATATTCCCTTTTCATTGCATCGATTCCATTCAATGCTAAGTCTATAAATACGTCCGTGTTATTTGGGCATTTAAGCTCTAATCCTGAGCCATCACTACAAATTCCGTCCGGTGAGCAAGCTATCCGTAGTTGCTCATCTTTGAATATTATTGGCACTTCCTTTGCCGTTAACCCGGTGTAAAACTCGAATGTCATCCTTGCTTCTAATTCGTAGTTTTTACCCCATTCCAGCGTCCTCGCTGATACTTCCTTGTAAACTCCCGTGCAGACTTCACCAATAAGGGTGTTTAAATATGTTTTCTTTGTGTCTGGCCATTTATTGCCGGACCTTGGTTTAGAGATAACTTTCCATGCCTCTGAGGCGGTTACAACTCCTAACCTGATTGACAACCACTCTTCGCTTCCTTGCTCTACTTTGGTTAAATCGATACCTGTTTTGCTTAGAATGATGTCATTGCTAATCATTTTCCTGTTGCCTTTTTCCTTAGCATGTCAATGATCACATTTGCCTCAAATGCGGTTATCTCAGTAGGGTGTAATATTGTGCGCTTGAATTTTTTGCTAATGAATTCCATAAATGCATCACTCCATTCGCCATCTACCTTGATCATGAGCGCTGTGATTTCATTCATTTGCTGTTCACTAGCGGGAGTAACATCACGAGGCTGTGACTGTTCATTTTTAAAGTCGATGCCTTCACCAGCTTCGGTGTTAACGTAGTCAATGGCTTGGTCTAGTCGTTCTCTGCGAGGCCAGTATTTAGCAGCTTGCTTAACAACAGTTTTCAGTATCATTTGCTCTTCATCTGTAACCCAAGGGCATTTTGCCTTTTTGGATATCCAAGCTTTCCAAGCTGATGACCTATCACGGATTGCATAGATATCTGCAATAGCCATTGTGTGAGTTAAGTAGTCGCCATCTTCTGTTTTGACTACCGTGTAAGCGCCGACTATTTCGCCTCTTTGCTCTTGTGTGGCAAAGGCGTTGTATTCATGGCGAGGTGCGGTATCTATTGAGGTGAGCTGAAAGTTATCATTCTGGCGTACAATACTTGATTGGCACCACTTGATAGCGCCTGACTGCTGGGCTATATGCATTAATCCCATGTAGCTAATATCTAGGCATACTTTCTTATCACGAGGAACTAAGTAAGCTAGTTTTTGCGCTGGGTTTAAGCTAATGCCAATTGCCGCAATATTCATTACAGCACTTCGAACTGAAACAACGTTATTCACCGCGACATTTGCCAGAAAGTCATTATTAGCAAATATCTGCATAGCAAATTCAGACTCCCTTTTAAATGCTATGCTTGGCTCGCTGCATACCTGCTCAAACTCCGTTTTAAGCGGGTTAATAATTTCATATACCTTTTGAACTGCTGTGCTCACAATAGCCTCCTTTCGCTTTTTGCAGCCTCAAAAAAAGCGTTCCATGCTTCATCTGATTCTTGAGTGGTCATTTTCCTTATGACCGATGAGGGAAGGGCATCATAAAACCGCTGAGCCATTTCATTAGTTAGCTCATCATCCTGATTTGCTAGGTGCTCATGGTCTGGAATATTGACGAAATTTTCATACTCTGAAATTCTCATGCTGCCTCCTTGGCCATCTTCGCAATTTCCGTTTGCACCATATCCAATAACTCAGCTAGCGATCCATGCTTGGCTGCATGACTAATTGCTCCTTCAAATGGGCTTTCCATAGCCAAAAATAGCGCGTCCGTGTCGCCGGTTACTGCTATTACATCGCGTGATTCGATGATTATTTCACCGTCCTTGGTGTAGGCTCCTCCATGTTTAATTGTTACGGCCATAAATGGCTCCTAGTTCAAAAAAGACGGGAGTAAGATAAAAGTCATAACCACTATCGTTGCAAAGTAGAGCTTCCAACTTGGCTCATCTTTTTTTGTTTGACGCTTGCTTGCTATAGGGGCTCGAGTGGCTTGCGGTTTGCTTGGCTTAACCATGAATCCATCTCGCATTGCACGGTTATATTTCTGATTTGTATGCATGATTAATCCTCACGTATCTTTCGATAGCGATAGTTATTTGGGGTCTGGTGTTGGTGCGGTGGGTTAGATTCCGAGGCTTTTGGCTAATTCAACAGCTTTATTTAATCCGCCTCGTTTGACGCTTCGCTTGTGCTGATATTTGTTTGTTGTCGGATAAAATAGAACCTTTCCTTTCTTTGTTTGAAAGTGAATAGTTCCACTTGAATCTCTCGTGTACGGAATATCTATATCCTTTAGTTGCTCCGTATTATTTTTTAGTCGTGCTGCTTTTCGCTCTTTTACCATTTCCTTGTATGCGCGAAAATCATCTCCTACATCACCCATAATTAATTCCTTATGTGCGTATTCCTCACTATTAATAGCGATATGAATGATTAAGTGGTGGGTTACTGCTGACCGGGGGCTCTTGCGAACTTGATTATTGCTTTGACTCTTTTATCAAAATAGCTATATTCCTGCATTTCACGCAATCTAGAGCCGTCACCTAGAAAGTGATATCCATATAAATATCGAGCCTCAGAAAGCGACTCAGCCATCACCTCATGAAGGTGACCTCTTATAATTAATGATTCACATCCACATCTAGCGCCGTTAGCGAGCATTTTAGCTCCTTCCTTCGTGTGAAAATCAATTGCCTTTGTGATTGTCTCTATTGCCTTGCTATTGTCCATATCACCCCCTAAAGTTTAGCGACAACTTCGTCATAATTAACTTCAAAGTCTTTGCAGGTTTCTTTCAAATCGTTAAAGTTAATTGCGTGATTTAAGGCGCTAACTTCATCCTGAGTTAACTGCCCGTCATGGCAATCACCAAATCCAACCGATAACAATTTACCGCCTAGTATCTCCGTGCCAGCATTTACAGACGGCTCCTTGCCATCTTCATACTCAACTACGAATGTCATCTTTCCCATGTCATACTCCATCCGTTATTAACTAAACACGCCTTGCTGCTTGTCTAGCAAATTTCTTTGTATGCCCAAGAGCCATTAAGCGTTTTACTTCAACATCTCGCATGTGTTTTTTCTCAGCTTTACTATTGAATGAATGGCTAATGCCAAAGCTTCCCATCTCTATCTCCTATCTATTAATCAACTCACCACAGCCCACCTTGATGGGCTGTAATTAGTTAACTGTGCCCGTTTATTTATCCACTTAGGGCGTCAGTGGTTTCTTTAGTCCCCACCAAAGAAATCGGTTACAATGTATTCACCCCACCAAAAGAAAAGGAAAACTAAATGCGAGTGCTTTCTGAGAGGCAGGATATGATTATCAATACAATTAATAATCGAGACTTTTTAATGAGTCCGATGAGTAAAGAAAAATATAATGAATTAATCGAGCAAATTGGTGAGGACGCTCTAACTAATGAAATATACTATTTAGTTCAAGCTGGGCTCGTTGATAGAAAAGCTATAATTCATAGTAAGACAAGTGGCTTTTTCTTAGATGAAGAAAACATTTCATTAACAGCAGCTGGCGTTGATTACGCTAATGCTGACGCTATCGGTAATAAGCTTAATGTTGTTAACATTCAAATACATCAAAACACACTTGATAAATTAGAATCAATGATTAAGGCTTCTGATATCTCTGATGCAGAGAAAAAATCATTACTTCAATTAATCAAAGAGAAAGGTTCTGATGCTGTTATTGGTCGCATGGTTGATTACGCATTCGCTAATGTAGGCATTGCTACGAAACTATTTGTAGAGGCAGCAAAAGATAAACTTGGCTTCCATGATTAACTAGCCCATCCGTGGGCTTTAAACTTTTAGTTTATCGCCGCCCATTCTCTAGAATATCTGCGATTAAGCAGCGCCATATCTACTGCCATTTTTCGAGTTACATCGCAACGACGGTTAACTTTTGCCATCGCCATATATTTACGCTGCGTTTCTTTATACTCTTGTGCGTGTAATTGAGCTGTTGTCATATCTATCCCCTCGCTGTGATGCTTCCATCACTCATAATCGGCTTGCGTAGCCGTGGTTGCTTGCGTGTGTCGCATTCCTGCGAGCGTTTCTAATCTTCACCAGTTCATGGTCAGTAGCGTCTTTATGATGCTGCCTTATATGCATAGCTGGCGTTCTGGTGTCGAAATCTTTATGACATACCGGACAGTTGATGATGAATTTCACGTTATGCCCTCGCTGTGACTTCTCCAGACTCTAATAATGTTCCTGACTTACGATATTTAGCTGAGTAAATACTAGAATTTGGCAAGCAGGTATTATCTGCTGTGTCATAAACTTTAGTGCTGCGAACTGAAATTGCTTTTTCAACTCGGCTAATTGGTTTGCGTGTTAGTGATAAGGCAGGGCGTTTTATTTCTTCTACTGATTCGCCATGTATTGCAGTTTTTAATCTTTCAGTTAATCCGTGCGCTTCCTGCAATGCTTTTCTGCGTTCCATTCTGCGTGATCTGGCGTTGTTATAGCCGTGAAAGTTACACATGATTTTCTCCTTACAGTTTGCTTTGGTGATTGGTGGTAGCGCACTCATCTACCATTCACGCTTAGCGGAGCGATGACCAATCCCAAAACATACTGTCTTTGGTTTGCGCTTTTACAGCGCTATCTGCTTAAAGAGCTAACATCCTGTTTATCTATGGCTCCTTGCCTTCGATGAGTAGTATATTCACAAATTGTGATTTTAATGTCAACCACAAAATGTGTTTATTTGATTGTTATTGAATTAACGTGATGATTTGAAATGGAAAATATTTTATTTATAGACACGGTTTGTGTCAGAGATCACACTGGCGGGGAATTGCGGGCACAAAAAAGCCCTCGCGGGGAGGGCTGGGGGTATGGTTATTCAAAAAAATCAAATGGGTCTTTATTGAAGTCCAAAAATGGGATGCTGAAATCTCTATATCCAGATAGAAGCAAAACGCTCTCTATATATGATTTTATGTATGGATAGGCTAGTGCTGGCGCTGTTTTACGTGCAACTTCTGATTTGTGGAAATCATCAGCAACACTTTCGCTTAGCTTAAAATAAAAATTGTAGCCTATTGAAATGGTGACATTATCTTTTACTGTAACTATCACAGGATAATTAATTCTGACCATTTTTTTATCTTGATCATGAGCGTAAACCGTTGAGCCTATATTAACAGTAATTGGTTGCTCCTGTTCAATCTGCCCCTTTGTAAGGGACTCCATTGTCAGCTGATCAACTCGTTTGTGCGTTAGTTCAATATCCATTGGTAATCTCTATTTTAGCAAACTAATTGTTTTGCAGACTTGCCATGCGAGTAATGAGAGAATTCTATATATTGGCTCGGAACTTCTTTTTGTATAGAGGCTTTTATTATTTTATTTAAGTGCATTTTACTAGTCGATATTCCTGCCTGTTCACACAGGTCTAAGAAAACAACCTCATGTTTGTAAGCGGTACGGATGAATTTGTCCATAGCGACTGACTGAATAACATCGTCATGCTCATATTTAGTGAATGAGTTAGGCCCGCCACCAAATATTGCGGATGCTTGTTGTTGAGTTATTCCTAATTCTTTGCGAATTTCTTTTAATTCCTTACCAGTTAATAAGCCATCAACCTGCTTATGGAAAGCAGTAACAGACCTTTTATTAAACTTAGCATCGTCAGCAGTTGCTATTTCAGAACCACATTCATCACAGATAGAATATTTAGTATTTAAAGCTTTCTTTATGGTTTTGTATTCAAATTCAACAGATTCCACTGTCGAACTAAGGTGGCCCAATCCGCACACAGGGCATATTTCTTTTTTCATATTCACCTCAATGCTATAGATGGCAAGATACAGCAAGCAACAACACACCGTTTTGACCAACGCAAAACTTAACAAAATACTCATCTATAACTTCTTTAGATTGGCTATCTGACCAGACTCTTTTTTTATAAACATATGAATCGCATGCTACAAAATTTCCGTCAGGTCTATCAGTACACCACTCTGAATCTTTATACCTACCAAGAGTAACCGCATCCTTAATTAGACTAAGTAACTCATCATTATCTAAACGAAGATTTGCAGTATCATTTTTACATTTCCTTGTCCAAGGAATGGCTTGAACCGCTGAAATGACTTGATCCTCAGTGTATAGTGGGCCGCCTAATATCTTCCTAGCATCACCGTCCGCAGGTGGCGAGTTTTTATACTGACTTAAAATCTTTCGATTTACCATTATGGTAACTTCCCTATCTTTCTGTCAATAAAAATCCAACTTATTTATTCCCCACACCCTAAAACGTGTCGTCAGGCCACTGAGACTTAACCACTTTGCCTATAATCTGGCAGTTGCCATTAATCGGTATCATTTCGAACCGTGGGTTTAATGGCTCAAGGTATTCTGTTTCACCTTCTCGAATTAGACGCTTAAATGTGAACTCATCGTTCATCAGGCGAGCTATACAGAAGTCACCAAAGCTAACCTCTTGCTCAGGGTCAACAAGTATCAGCATCCCTTCAGGGAAGCTAGGACGCCCACCTTGTGGGGCTGTCATCGAGTGACCTTCAACTTCTAACCAGAATGCACTATCGCTTGCCTTCTTGGCTGTTGGTATCCATGCGATGGCATCGCTTCTAGTGTATGCGTTGCTATTTTCAGTAAAAGCCCCTGCTTGCACCTTGGAAAATAGAGGGTACTCATAGTTGCTAACAACCTGATCACTTCTATCACCAAACATCAATTCCGCAGGTGAAACACCTAAAGCTTCGCTGATAACTAAAGCATCATCAGCACTTATCTTTCTTTCCCCAAGTTCATAATTTCCAATTCTAGAGGCTGCGGAATATCCGCACAGCTTTGCAAGTTGCGCTTGACTTAACCCTCTAGATTCACGAATAGACTTCAGTCTCTCGCCAATTATTTCATTTATTTTTTTCATGGTTATCTTTTAACACAAAACGTGATGTAAGTATTTAAACGATTCGTGATTGACAGTTAATCACATATTGTGTGTAATAGGGGTTGTAGACATGGAGGATACACACAATGAATAACATCGCAGAACAGCGAAAAAAATTAGGAATTTCTCAGGCTGTTTTGGCTTCATCAATCGGATGGGGTCAATCTCGTATTGCAAACTACGAGCTAAGTATTAGAACGCCTAGCCTTAATGATTGTCGAGTAATCGTTGAGGCATTACAGAAACTTGGTGCGAAATGCTCATTAGATGACGTTTTCCCACCTCAAGCTGCATAACTTTACCGCTCTTTAACACCTCTGCGCTGAAAAACGCGCACTTCAAAACTCAACTCACAGGATCGTGAGCAACGGAATAACTGTTTTTCTATGAAGGAATATAAACAATGGACTACGCAACTACACGCAATGTACGGGCAATTGAGGCTCGTATTCGTAAAGGAATCATCTTAACCACCCCTAAGCAAGTAGCTAAGGCTGTTGGAGTACACGAATCTCAAATCACTAGATGGCAAGCTGAGAACGGCTTTGTTGAGAAGGCGGCAAGACTGTTGGACGCAATAGGGTTCGATGCACCAATTCAAGATGTGATTATTCAGGGTGATGAGGCTAGGGCATTAATTCAGATGCTAGAGCATATCAGATACCCAAAAAGAAAAACCTCAAAGGCGGCAACCGATGAGGCTCAGATGGAACTTATTTAACTTTAGTAAGCAGGAGTAATTATACATGAGAAATAAATTTAATTACAGCGCTGCGCATAAAAACGTCATGCGTGATCGGGCTAATCGCTCGGTCACTGAGCAGGGAGCTAAGGCACTCAGGTCAGCATTGGAAGATGCAAAATTACGGCTTGAGCATCGTCAGGAAGTCACAGGAGGGAAACAGCATGGGTAACGTTGCATACGCTGATTTTGGCAACCAACGACAGCAAGAGAGGCCGAAAGTGGCAAACCTTGAAGATGGCTATACCAGAATTGCTAATGACCTTCTTGAGGCTGCTATGTCGTCTGATTTGACGGCTAGGCAACTAAAAGTATTTCTGGCAATAGTTAGAAAAACATATGGGTTTAGTAAAAAACTGGACCGAATCACAAATACTCAAATAGCTTCAATGACAGGCATTCATCACACTCATGTATGCAAGGCCAAAAATGAAATGATAGCTATGAATATTGTTATTTCATCAGGTAATCAAATAGGAATTAACAAGGCATTCAATGAGTGGAAATTTGACATTAGCCAATCTAGCGAAACATTAGCCAAGTCAGCTAATGAAAGATTAGCTAAAGTAGCTAACAAGGATAAGCCAAGTCAGCTAAACACAAAAGAAACTCTTTCAAAAGAAAAGAAAGAAAGTAATACACCCCTTACCCCTCAAGAGGTGAAAGGGGGAGAATTGACTAAACCTTCTAAGCGAAAATCTCAACCAGTTAACTACGACGAATATCTCAATGCCTACAACGAGGAAGTTGGAGATAGATTACCTCACGCTGTTGAAGCCAATGAGAAACGTAAAACTCGGATCAGGAAAATAATCAAAAACCTCGCAACGCAAAATGTTGATGGGTGGCGGGCCTATGTTCGAGCCTTTGTGAGAATGGCTAAGCCATTTTATTTTGGTGAAAATAATACAGGCTGGACCGCAGATATTGATTATTTACTGAGAGACACAACTCTGACAGGGGTTCGTGAAGGGAAATTTGCTGACAGGGGATTCTAATGGTCAACAACCAAATCGAAGCTAGCGTGATCGGCGGCTTGCTACTCGAAGGATTAACACTCAACGCATCAGATGTGCTAGCCACCTTGAAACCTGAAGCATTCGGATCTCATTTCTACCGTGAAGCCTACAAAGTTATCCAGAAGCAAGCCAAGACTCGCGGCATGATTGATTTAATGATGGTTGCCGAGGCTATGGGCGATAAACATTTCGCCGATATCATGCAAGCTGCTAAAGACTGCCCAAGCGCAGCAAACTTGAAAGGCTATGCTTCGATGGTAGCCGATAATCACAACCGGCGTGAAATGATTAGTTTGATGGATCAGCATCGCCACGTTATCGAATCGGGAACAATTGACGCAGCAGCCGAAGCAATGGACCAACTCATCAAAAAGGCCAATGAGCTACGGGCCGCTAACGATGAGATTAAACCTGTTCACACCAAGGACCTGATAGCTGATTTTACAGAGGTACTGGAGCAACGCCTAACCAATGGCGATGAATCCGACACGCTAAAAACAGGTATTCATGAGCTTGATGAAATTACAGGCGGCATTAACCCTGTTGACCTAGTGATTATCGCTGCACGTCCTGCAATGGGAAAAACAGAAATGGCTCTGCGGATCACCGAAGGAGTAGCCTCACAGGTTGATAAACAAACGGGCCGAAAAAAAGGCGTTTTAATTTTCTCAATGGAAATGAGTTCTCGCCAAATTATTGAGCGCCAAATTGCTGGAGCGTCTGGCCTGTCAGTTTCATCACTGAGAAACCCTGCAAAAATGGACGATGAAGGATGGGCTAGAGTTTCAAGTGGAATTGGGCAAGTTCAAGATTTAGATGTTTGGGTTGTTGATGCTAGTAAGTTAGATGTGGACCAAATAAGAGCCATAGCAAAACGCCATAAGCAGCAATACCCAGCACTAGCACTAATCCTTGTCGATTACTTGGGTCTGATAGAAAAACCGAAAGCAGAGCGTAATGATTTGGCGATCGGTTATATATCTTCAAACCTAAAAGGCATGGCTAAAGAGCTGCTAACCCCAGTTATCTCACTGAGCCAGTTATCTCGTGAAGTTGAGAAGCGCCCTAACAAACGGCCTACCAACGGTGACCTACGGGATTCAGGCAGTATTGAGCAAGATGCGGACCTGATCGTCATGCTTTATCGTGACGCGGTTTACAATGAGAACTCATCAGCGGCCCCATATGCTGAAGTGATCGTAACTAAAAACCGCTTTGGGAAAACGGGGACCGTGTACCAGCGATTTAAAAATGGCCACTTTATGGATGTGGACCAGATGGAAGCCGCTAATGCTTGTCTGCAAAGCAGTAAACCCCAGCAACGCCGATTCCAAGGCGCAGACGTGTAACACACCAAATCATAAGGACTTCTAGATGTCAGATTGGTTATTTCTAATCGCCGTCACTTACATTTTGATTATGACGGCATCAAGTGAATATGGCGCATGGTGGTCTAACTTTTTACTATCAATTGTCGCTATGTCAATAATTTACAGCCACAAAGGGTAGAGGTGTTGAGTGATGAAATGGCATCAGAAGGCACTCGTCAGGATATTTAGTAGCAACACGCTGGCATTTCTATTTCAACTTATCGCTTGGGGCTTAGTATCACTCCTAATAGCGATAGATAAGTTAGGCGAGTTTAATCTTCATGTTTATCTAGGGGCATTGCCAATAGTGATTATTCAGGCGTTAGTGATGACATGCCTAATAAGGTGGATGTTTAAGTTTTGCACTAAGAATATCAATATTAATTAGAGGTGTGAGTGATGAAAGGAACAACGTTAACAGAGCTGAATGATGCATACGAAAATCAAGCGATGACATTAACTCAGAGAAAATACAGTGCTGCCTCTTTGGCAGGCACTTCCGGGTACGACATATTTTTTCGTGAGACAGTAATTAACTATAAGAAGTTAATCCCACGCGGAAAGGCGTTCATTCGGTTATTAACTTTATGTCAGCAGGATTATTTTTATGACTAGGGCGGTATCTAATGCAGGGAACTAATTGGGTTAAGGTGAGTGAGAAATTGCCTAACGATTACGCAGTAGTTTTGACTAAAAACAATGGTGCAAATACTAGAGCTATATTTATCTACGATGAGCAGAAAAAGCCAGTTTTTATTCACTTTAGTAGAAACGGGAAAAGCAGAATATTGGGCAATGTAACTGAGTGGTACTCACCACCAATGCCAGAGGGTGAGTGATGGAATCACCACTTGCACGAATGATTAAGCAACAGGTATTTGACGCCAACGTTGACAGGCTTGTGGCACTCAACGATGAGCAATGGGATTTCATACTGAATGACCAAGATAATGATGGAGCTTGGGCTGGAGGTCATTTTTTTGGTCACGATTATGACGAGTGGGAGATTTTAGTTGCCCACAATATCAAATATGTGAAAACAGGATTACGGGAGCCGTTGTTATAGGAGACTAACTTGGAAGCAGATTTCCTCTTCCACGAATCAACCAAAACCACAGCATGGCAACACCTCAAAGAAGCTCTAGCAACAAACCAACCACACCGAATCATCATCAAGCCTTGGAAGTCTACGCGATCACTATCTCAGAATGCCGCTTTCCATATGTGGTGCGGAGAGATAAGTAAATATCTGTGTAAGAAAAAGTCTAATTTCACGCCTGAGACCGTCAAGGAGATGTTAAAGCATACATTCCTAGGCTATGAGGTCGCTGAAATGATAGACGCCACCACGCAAGATATAGAGCGCGTCAGGACGCTACGAAAAACATCAAAGTTAGATACAGGTGAAATGTTCCACTTCATGGAGCAGGTTGAATGCTGGGCGGCCGGTATAGGTTGTCTCGTGACAATCCCAAGCAATTCGGAATACATGAAACTCAAGGAGCAGCAAGAGCGATGAATACGTTTGAATACTTACATTTGGTTCTCGTTCCAGTAGCTAAAAGATTCAAAGCAGATAGACCAATGAACGATGGTCTTTACGTGACAATCCATCACGCAAAGTCTTGCAGAGTTAAATTTATGAGCAAGCGCATTGAAAGGAATTGGCAGAAATTTTGCGCAGAACATGAGCTAAAAAATGATAGTTCACTGGAATATTGATAGGGAGATTAAATGAACAGATTACAAATAGCGATAGCAGGGATAGGCGCTAAGTTAGGGTTATCGTTAGTCTCAAATCCCGAGCCATTTATCCCGTGGGTTATGGAGAATGAACGCCAAGTTTACAGCTACCCCACATCAACTAATCGTATCACAGGTCACGCAAAGATAAACCGAGCAGCCAAGAAGCGGAGGGCGAGAAAGTGAGCGAAGAACGCAACGGAATTTATCTCAGAATCGATGGTGATCAATATCGGCATATTTGGGCGGTTGGCGACATTCACGGATGTTTCAATCTATTAAAAAGAAACATGCATCGAGTTGATTTTGATAAAGAAAAAGATTTATTAATTTCAGTGGGCGACTTAATAGATAGGGGTGATCAAAACGTCGAATGCCTAGACTTGATTAATGAAAAATGGTTCAGGGCTGTGCGTGGCAATCATGAGCAAATGGCTATTGATGCTTTGTTTAATGGAGCGCCTTCCCATAACTGGCTCTATAACGGCGGCGATTGGTTTTTCATGCAGGACTACGATAACGAAGTTTTATCCCGATCCTGCCTAGCTAAAGCGAAGCAACTACCACTAATTATCGAGGTCAATGTGAACGATAAAAAGACGGTCATTGCACATGCTGATTATCCATCCGATGAATACGCGTTCGGCAAACCAGTAGATGAACAGTATGTAATTTGGAGCCGTGAGCGTATTGGTGACGAGAATGTGCGTGAAATTAAAGGCGCTGATCTGTTTCTATTTGGGCACACACCAATGATTAAAGGCACAGTTAAGCGAGCCAATCAAGAGTATATCGACACTGGTGCGGTGTTTGGCTATGGGCTGACTATGAGGCAGATAAAATGATTAGAACCCGACATGTGATTATACTCTTTTCGATTGTCACTTTAGCGATGGGGGTTATGTATGGCTAACTTACGTAAAGAGGCAAAAGGTCGAGAGTGCCAAGTAAGGATCCCTTCGGTATGTAATGGCAATTCTGAAACTGTAGTGGGTGCTCATTATCGAATGGCAGGATTATGCGGCACGGGGTGTAAGCCTAGCGATTTGTTTATAGCTTGGGCGTGTAGTGCTTGCCATGACGAAACTGACCGCAGAACTCATTATGTTGACTCTGGCTACGCAAGGCAATGTCACCTAGAGGGCGTAATGCGAACACAGGATGTATTGCTAAGGGAGGGAAAGATTAAGGCATGAATGAATATCACCTTAAACTACCGTGGCCACCGAGCAATAACACGTATTGGCGACATTGTAGAGGCAGGCACTACATATCACCCAAAGGCACAAACTACCGAAAGAAAATAACCGATTATATAGAGCAGCAAAACCTAGATATCAAAACCACTTCCCGCATCAAAATAGTCATCACTGCAAACCCACCTGATAAACGTAAAAGAGACCTCGATAACCTGCCTAAAGCTGTTTTCGATTCCCTTACTCATGCCAATTTTTGGGATGACGACGAGCAGATAGATGATTTCCGCATAAGGCGTGGCGAGAAAGTTAATGGTGGATCCTTGGATATCACGATATGGGAGATAGAAGATGCTAGCGCTTAACCTATGTGACGCAATACAAAAAGCTAGAGGTTGCCATTTAGATCACGGCTTTCATTATGCCGTTATCCAGAGGAAAGGGAACATATTAAAAGTCGTAGCGCATAGCAGAGCAACCAAAGGTCGGCAGCACGTAGCTTACACTACTCACTCGGATAGATATCACACTGTATTGCCGGAGGTAAGATGAACCTAGAAAGCACAGTAAAATATCATTTTGCCAAGTCTACCTCGATATCTGATTCACCCAGAGCTACATCACCAGATTCGCTAACAGGAACTGATGTGATGGGGGCTATCGGCTATTGCCAAAGTAAGGAGTCATTCGGCTTTTCTGCGTTCTCTGGAAAGATGGAGATTAGCCAGAATGACAAGGTGAGAGCGGTACAGTTATTAACTCAATATGCTTTGAAACATTGCGATAAGGTTGCAGCCTTACGCAAACTAGATGGAAAGGTTAAAGCAAAGGCGATGCAAATTCTCGCAAAATTCGCATATGAGGATTATTGCAGGTCTGCCGCAAGCGTTACCGAATGTAAATGCTGTCGAGGAAAGGGGTTCAAAACCAAGGCCATCAAAGTAAGAAAGGTAGTTGAGGGATCCATCAGGTTAGTTGACGATGCTGAGCAGGTCATGTGTGATAAATGCAATGGGAAGGGGGTTATTTCTTGTGCGTGCAATGACTGCAAAGGCCGTGGAGAATCCATTGATTTAGTAAAAATGAAAGAGACTGGCGAAGTAGTCAAAAAAACCTGCAAACGTTGCTGTGGGCGTGGTTATGAGCGAGTTCCTGCAAGTAAGGCGTTTGCTGTTGTAGCTAGATACACACCGGACATTAGCATTGCTACGTGGAAAAAAAACATTAAACCTTTTTATGATTTATTAATTAACGAGTGCGAAAAAGCGGAAAATAACGCTGATTGCATACTAAAAAAGGTAACTAATTAATATCTAATATTCCTAATGACTAATTGCAAAAATCTCTTTTCTGTGGTAACTTGACTCTAATAGTGGGAGTTTTGCAATTTATTCTCTCGGAAAGAAAAATAGAGCCTCTACTCCGGTAGGGGCTTTTTGCATTTAGAGGTTTATATGCTTGGTGAATTCGAAGGATTTTAATTCCCCCGAATTCGAGGGTTTTGGTTCCCTCATCAATGAGGGTAGCATAATCTAACGTATTGATATTATTCCGTTATGGGAATCCCCATATCGCTAATTCAACTCTCCGGAATTTCCGGATAGTTCACATTCAAGAGGTCGGCTAGTGCGGCCTTTTTTCGTATACGCCATTCATTAGATATATTTACTAGATTGCGGTAAAGTCACTTTGCTGATTTTCAGCTAAAAATTACTGCATGAGGTATTTATGAAAGATGGTATTTACTTTGTAAGATTCAGAAGTAACTCTCAATATTTTGGAAATGGCACAGTAGTAGTTAAAGGTAACGTTATTAATGGCGGTGACTTTGCTTACCTGTACAGAGGTAAAGCGAATAACACTCAAGTCACGTTAACAATAGAAAGACATGATAAGTCTGCTACTTCAGTGTTTGGTGATATAGATAAATTCAATTTAATTTTAAACATCGCTGATTCCGGAAGGGATTATGTTTTAGCAGGCCATATAGAAGGCATGCAACAAATGAATATTTCAATTAATGCTAAGTTCATCGGGGAAGTAATCAATTAACTCTCCGATATCAATCAAGGTCGCTGAAGCGGCCTTTTTTATTGGAGAAAATATGAAGAACCTAATGATTAAATTATGTATGAAGCTTTCAGGAAAAACAAAAGAGCAACTGAAATTAGATTGGTCATTCCATTACTTTGTTACCCGCTCCAAATCTAAGGCCTACTGGCGAGCTGTTTTTCAATAATTTATCGAAAACCTCATGCAGAGAAATCGATGAACGCGCACTAGACGGAGTTGCGCCCGTCACTAATTCAAATACGCCGCCACAGAATTCTAATCACACACTTAATTGACGCATAGAGATTGTGCGCGGCATTTCATTAACTAAATTCCTCCAACAGGAGGCGGTATGGCACAAATGGAAGACGAAAAAATTAAAGTCACCGCCACGGCGTGGGGTGTCATATTCGCCATCTCGCTGTATGGGGGCTTGGCCAGATATATCATCGAGAACAAACGCAATGGTTATCGCTGGAGCTGGCTCGGCGCAGTAATGCAAATGATGGTATCTGGGTTCTCTGGAATTATGGGAGGGGTGTTGTCTGTCGAGTTAAACGCATCCTTCTATTACACGGTATTTGCAGCAGGAATGTGCGGCGCGATGGGATCGCTAGCGCTGGATTTCTTTTGGGCTAAATATTCAGGAGGTAGAAAGTGACATTAGGTGAAAAGCAACGCAAGTTTACTCGAATGATTGCAGATTTAATTATCTTCGCATATGACAACGGCTATGAGCTTACATTCTCAGAAGCGTATCGAACACCAGAACAAGCGGCATTAAATGCTAAATCTGGCGCCGGCATTAAAAATAGCCTGCATACTCAACGTCTAGCGGTTGATTTCAATCTATTTAAAGATGGCAAGTACTTAACAGCATCAAGTGATCATAAGTTACTAGGTGAGTATTGGGAATCCATCGGTGGTACGTGGGGCGGTCGATTCAATGATGGCAATCACTATTCGTTAGAGCATAACGGCGTGAAGTGATATGAAATGGATAACTAGTCCAATCACTGGTTGGCTTGCTGCGTTTCTATTTTTCTCCCTCTGGATTCTATCTGCATTAGCTCACGAGAAAGAACTAAGCAACCAGAAAGACCAAAAGATTATAGAGAGTAACCGCGTTGTTTTTAATGTGTATCGGACGCTCTCTATATTTGACCGCATATCTCAAGCCAACATCAAAGCAGAGCAATTAGAGGACTCAGAACATGTCAAAGTTAAAACTGTTATCAAAACAGTACTCAAAGACAATGAGTGCGCTAATGCTGCTGTGCCCGATGATGTTATTAGTGAGCTGCGGAAATACAAAAGAGGTATTGATTCCCGTTCAGTCGCCACCGATACCAGCGCAATTAACCGCTGATTGTCCTCAGCCCGACATTCCAGAAAAAGTAGATTGGGGAGACTTCCCTCAACTACTGGCTGATGCGATGAACTCAATAGCAAAGTGCAACTTAGATAAAAAAGCCATTCGAGAGATTGAGGCGGCTAGGCATAGTAAATAACAAGGTGGTAATTATGTTTAATAACCTACCCGGATCGGGAGCGTTCCTCTTCCTTGGGTTTGTGTGTGCGGTGCTCGGATGGGGAGTAATTGAAGGTTTGATTTATCTCTGCAAGTGGATATTTTAGATAAGAAAGCAATACGGGAAATTGAGGCGCACAAAAATAAAATAGCCCCAGCTATCGGGGCAAGGCGAGAAAATAAATTGAATACGCGCTAAGCATATAGACTTATTTTTTAATATTTGAGTTTAATTGTAAGCAAATACGGAATAGAGCATACAAAAATGAGCCCCTGAGAAATCAGGGGCTTTTTAATACCTACAAAAATCGCATTTCACCCTGTGCACCACATGCACACACACATCTAAAAACATCGAGCCAATATTTAGGTAATGAGTCTTTGAGGTGATCAGTTATAGCTGGTGCGCTTCGATGGGCTGATTTTCCTATGTGGCAAAGGCTCATTACTAAGTAAGGTAAGCACTATGAGTTATCCAAGAGTAAGCATTGATAGCGTATCAGTTCGCGTTGATAGTCATGGGCGATACAATTTAAATGATTTGCATGCAGCCGCCGTTTTAGACGGAAAGGCAACTGAGTCACAGAGACCCGGTGAATTTCTAAAAACAAAGCAGGTTAGGCGATTTATCAAAGCATTGAGTGATGCGAAAAAAATCGCATCAGTTGAAACTGTTAGGACGGGGGTCAATAAAGGGTCGTGGGGACTGGAGTTGATTGCTATTAGATATGCAGCTTGGCTAAATCCGGCGTTTGAAATTAGAGTGTATGAAATCTTTCAGTCGGTAGTAAGAAAAGGCCTTGATGTAATGACTAGACTGAATAAATTGGATTACGTTATTAATGCTGAAACTAAAAACGTAAGTAGCCGCGCAAGGACAATGGCTAACTGGGGAGTTGGTGGCAGGAAGCAATTACTACTAACCGCAAGAGAGCGAGTTGTGAAAGAAGCTCAGATGTACTTACCAAATATTGAATAGGTCGCTCAGCGGCCTTTTTTATTGCAAGTCACAAAGCCGGTTCGAGTGAGCCGGCTATTTAATGGAGAAATACCATGTTTAAACATGAATTAGGTCAAGCAGTACAAGTAACTATCAGTGGTGAGGAAGGTAATGTTAAAGCTCGCGCTGAATATCAAGATGGTCCAAATCAATATTACATCCATTATTTATCTGCTGATGGCCGCGCTCAGGATGCATGGTTTGAAGAGGGGGAGTTATCCCCTGCCGAGATGAAAGCTTAGTTTTATAAAATTCTACAAACGTCATTCATTGAGTGGCGTTAATAGAGATTTATATAAGTTTATATCGTCAAAGGTATCACTGATTACCGAGCATATATAAACATAACCAGTTAAATGTTCTGATTGAGGTAAAAAATGGCTCAGAAAAAACCAACGCTCACAGATGAGCAGAAAGTTCTTTTTGATGCCCTGACGAAACAGCAACAGCAATTCGCGTTAGGCATCTTGAAAGGATTAAATCAAACAGATGCCTACAAACAGGCTGGATACAAGGCTAAGAGTGAAAAAGCGGCTGGCGTTTCGGCAAGTCAAATCTTTGGAAATCTTAGGGTAAAAGCATTCCTAGATTCAATGAACGAGGCCGCCATTTCTAGCGCAATTATGACGCGTGAGGAAGCACTAGAGCGGCTATCTTCAATTGGACGTAGCTCAGTATCAGAAATGGTAGAGTTCAGTGAGCATAAGATGGGCGTTGATGATGACGGCAACCCTGTTATTCAAGCAGTGTGGAAATTTAAAGACTCCGCATTACAAGACTCGAAAGCACTAGCGGCAATATCTGAACTCACCGCAGGTAAAGACGGTATCAAGTTAAAGCTTCATGACCCGAAAGCGGCCATTAAGCAATTAGCTGATATGCAGGGCTGGGAGCCACCGAAGAAAATCGAACATTCAATGGATGAGCAAATGTCAGAACTGCTGAAAGAGATATCATCGGAGTCATAATATGGCTGCAAAAAATCAGCAATTTGAAGAGCTAAAAAAGAACCTCAAAGATAGGTTCTGGCGTCTAAATAATCTTTATTTCATTACTGATAAAAAAGGTAAAAAAGTAAAGTTTAGAATGACACCTGAGCAGTATGAATACTTTAGCGGCATGCATACACGCAATATCATTCTAAAGGCTCGTCAGCTTGGCTTCACGACACTTGTTTGCATTGTTCAGTTGGATGCCGCTTTATTTGAGTCAGCTAAGTGTGCATTGATAGCCCATACCTTAAATGATGCTAAGCGATTATTTAGGGAAAAGGTTAAATACGCATACGACAACCTGCCGATAATGATTCGCCGAGCAAATCCAGCCAAGAATGATTCAGTTGGTGAATTAGTTTTTAGCAATGGCGGCTCGCTTTATGTAAGCACCTCGTTTCGTGGCGGCACACTTCGTTACCTGCATATATCTGAGTTCGGCAAGATATGCGCTAAGTATCCTGATAAAGCCCGCGAGATTGTCACTGGTGCGTTTGAGGCAGTATCAAGCGATTGTTTCACGACGATTGAAAGTACAGCGGAAGGCCGAGCAGGTTATTTCTATGATTACTGCCAGTCGGCTGAAAAATCACAACTCCAGGATAAGCGATTATCTAACCTAGACTGGAAATTCTTTTTCTTCTCGTGGTGGAAGAATCCCGAATATGCAATCGACCCTGTTGAGCAATTACCACAGCGATTAGTTGATTACTTTGATGAAATATCCAGTAAGCATGGTGTTCAATTAAACGAGCGTCAGAAAGCTTGGTATTACGCTAAAGAGAAAACACTTGGCGATGACATGAAGCGTGAATACCCGTCAATACCATCTGAGGCATTTCAGCAATCTGTTGAAGGCGCTTACTACGCTAAACAATTTCGCTTCCTGTACGAAAATAAACGCATTGGCACACTTCCTGATAATTCACACTTACCAGTACATACCTATTGGGATATCGGTGTGGGTGACTCCACGGCTATTTGGTTTATTCGTGAGGTCGGTGAAGAGTTCCACGTTATCGATCACTACTCAAACAGCGGTGAAGGTCTGCGGCACTATATGAAAGTGCTGAAAGATAGAGGTTACACCTACGCTAGTCACAATGGCCCACATGATATTGATAACCGAGAGTTTGGCTCTGATGCTAAATCACGCAGAGAGCTAGCTCGAGAGGGTTATGAGATTGACGGTGAAAATTACTCAATGCGATTCGAAGTGGTGCCGAAATTATCTATCGATGAAGGTATAGAGGCGGTGCGTGAAATCCTTCCGCTTTGTGCTTTCGATGAGCATAAATGTAGTGAAGGCATCGCACACCTTGAAGGTTACCGCAAAGAATGGAATGACAAACTTGGATGCTGGAAAGATAAACCGCTGCACGACTTCACATCACATGATGCTGACGGGTTTAGATATTTTGCAGTAAGTAGGCGAAATAAAAAATCAAGAGTATTTAAACGCAAACGCATTGCAGGCATGGCATAAGGTGAAATATGGCAGTTACAGACAAACATCCGCAATATATCGCGGCTAAAAATAGCTGGCAAATTATGCAAGATGCTATAGCCGGCGAAGAAAAGATAAAGCAATCAGGTGAAGCCTACCTACCCAAATCAGCCGGAATGGTTGAAGCGGAAAAGCTGGGTGATAGCGCAAAGAAAATCTACGAAGGCTACATTAACCGCGCACAGTATCCTTTGTGGGTGCAGGATTCGCTCCGAACAATGATCGGCTTAGTCTCAAAGCTCGCGCCAGAAATTAGCATTCCAAATAAGCAGTTACAAGGATTAGAAGAAAACGCGACTAGTGACGGATTTGGTTTAAAGCAATTATTCATTCGTGTAGTGCTTAATTTGCTGGAATATGGTCGCTGTGGATTACTTATTGATGTTGATCAGAAGGGCATTCCCTATTTTGCACTGTATGACGCACTTTCAATTATTAACTGGAAAGAAAATAGCGTCGGTGGTCGCAAAGATTTAAATCTCGTTGTGCTAGAAGAGCAATTCAGCAATAGCGAAGATAAGTTCGGGCATGACACTAAGACAGTTCACCGTGTGCTTGAGCTGGTTGACGGCAAGTTAGTTGTTAGTCTTTATGATGGGGGCTCCATTGAAGATCGAACACCAAGCTTAGGTAGTGACTTATTAACCTTCACGCCATTTATTTTCTGCGGCACGACAGATAACGCCTCTGATGTTGGCACCGTCCCATTGCTAACAATGGCTAAAGCTGCTCTTAAGTCATATCAATTAAGTGCTGATTATTATCAATCTTTGCATCACACAGCTCATCCTCAGCCGTGGGTATCTAATTTGAGTGATGGTGACGATATAACAGTAACGGGCGTTATGGCTGCATGGTTACTACCTAAAGACTCAGAGTGTGGCTACTTAGAAATCACGGGCACTGGCATTGATAAAACAAAGGTTGAGATGGACGCGCAAAAGAACGCAGCGCTAGAGGCAGGCGCTAAGGTTATCGATACGAGAGCGCAAGAGTCTGGTGAGGCTAGGCGTGCAAGGCAAGATGATCAGCATGCAAGTTTACACAGTATTGTCACTTGTGCAGCAGAGGCTATTGAGCAAGGTATCAAATACATGGCTCAGTGGTTGAAGCTTCCATTTGATGATTACGTATTTACCGTGAAGCCTGATTTTAATAATTCGACGTATGATATCGAGTTGGCCAAGCAACTTTATGAGGGCGCACTTGCTGGGAAAAACTCATTCCAAACTTACTGGGAATATATTGGCACTGGGAAATTGCCAGATATTGACTATAAAGAGGAATTACTGCGAGTTGAAGCGGAGAATGATGGCACTGTAACCGAGGTTATCTATGAGCGAGAAGAAACTTAACTTAGCTTTCCTAGACGCAATTACTCGGCATCAAGCTTATTTGTACCGCGCATCATCACAAAATATTAATGAAATTCTTCGTGAGTTTAATATCGTGTCGGGCGACATGCTTAACCAGCTGCGTGATTATCTTGATAATTTGAGTCATTCGGAACTCATCGCGCTAAGCGGTGGGAAATATACCACACCTGAATTGAGGCGTGTCCGTGAGTTAATTAATGGCTGGCGTGATTCTATGAGAGATGAGGCTCAGCAAGGCGTTTCAACTAGTGCCGCAACATTATCCGCATATGAAACAGGCTATACCGCAGCGTTGGCAGGCGAAAAGTTGGCAAAAGTCATAACGGGCGAAAGGCTTTATTCTAAAGCTAAAAATATTCCCATGTCTGGTGGCGCTTTAGTTGATGAGTTGTTTTCAAAGATAGCTGATGACGCAAAGCAACGCGTTGAATATGCAATACGCAGTGGAATAACTAACGGCGATACAACTCAGCAGATAGTACAACGCATTAAAGGCACTAAGCGGCTCAACTATCAAGATGGAATATTGAACTCGACACGAAGCGCTATAGAGCGTGATGTGAGAACGATACGAAGTCACGTAAGCAATCAAGTCGTTGAAGATACTTTTGTTCAACTCGGGTATGACTACTTGAAAGTAGTTGCAACATTAGACGGCAGAACAAGTAAGGTGTGCGCTTCGAAAGATGGTGAAGTCTATCATCACAGTGATTCATTCTCTCGCCCACCATATCACCCCAACTGCCGCACTATTTTAGTAGGCTGCGATAAAGACGGTAATTTAATCGGCAGACGCCCATTTGTCGCCGATACAAGGCCAGTGAGCAAAATACCTAAAGATGATCGCGATGGTGTAATCGGGCAAGTTAATTCGAATACAGATTACTCATCATGGTTTGGTAATCAATCTACTAGCTTTCAAAAAGAATGGCTGGGTAAAAATCGTTATGAGCTATACAAAAACGGCAATTATGACATTGATAGGTTCGTAGACCCACAAGGCAAGATGTACACACTCAATCAATTAAAACTATTGGATAAGCAGACGTTCGAGGAACTTGGCTTATAGCAATATTTAATCAACAAGGTCACTTCGGTGGCCTTTTTTATTACTAAATTCGGCTTAGGGCTGAGTTAATTCAACGCGCTAGGCGCATCAAATCCCAAGGGGAACTACATGTTATTTATGAATATTGGTCGAAAATATTACTCACAGATTGACGATGGGTCACAAGGAGGAGGCGGTGGTGGTACAACCATCACACCTGAAATGCAAGTCATCATTGATAAAGCAGTGAGCGATCAGGTTGCTGGCTTAAAGTCTAAGCGTGATGAATTGCTTGGCACAAACAAAGGGTTGAAAGATGAACTAGATTCGCTGAAAACCCAGCTTGGCGGCATCGATCTAACGGCAGTGAAAGATTTGTTATCAAAAGCAAATATGGATGAAGAATCTAAATTAATTGCCGAGGGCAAATTAGATGAAGTCATTCAAAAGCGCACTGAGCGTTTACGTGATGACTATGAAAGTAAACTCACTGCTGAAAAAAAACGAGCTGACAAGGCTGAAAACTACGCTAACAAATTTCGTCAGTCCGTAGTCAAAGGCCAGATTGTTCAGGCGGC
The DNA here is from genome assembly GCF_022592395.1 of Moellerella wisconsensis. Lineage (NCBI taxonomy): Bacteria > Pseudomonadati > Pseudomonadota > Gammaproteobacteria > Enterobacterales > Morganellaceae > Moellerella > Moellerella wisconsensis. The sequence goes on from NZ_CP093242.1 coordinate 1,086,722, forward strand.
TATTGAGAATGGCGTATTGAAAGAGGCTACAGGTGACATTGCTTTCTTGGCTCAGTCTCAATTTTCTCTAGATGACAATGGCAACGCTGTTGCGCTTGATGAAAATGGCGAAGTCATTATCGGTAAAGACGGGAAAACTCCACTTACTCCTAAGGAGTGGGTTGAAACTATCCGTGAAAGCAAACCGTACTTCTGGCCTGTAGCTCAGGGAACTGGTGCTCATGGCAGTGAGAAAGGCAAAGGGGCTACTGATGTCACTAACCCTGATGGCTCAATTAATTTGACCAAGCTTGGTGCGCTAAAAGTAACCAATCCACAGCAATACAACGAACTTGCTGTAAAACATAATTTGAAAAAATAAGGGCTATTAGATGGCTGATACTAAAATTTCCGACGTAATCGTACCTGAGTTATTTACTCAGTACGTGATTAATAAAACTGCTGAGAAATCGGCATTATGGGGCTCCGGCGTGGTTGGTGAGTTGGATGTTGATATTGCATTCGGCTCTAAAGGTGGTACGACTGCGAACCTACCTTTCTGGAATGACTTAAGCGGCGATTCAGAGGTGCTTTCTGACTCTGGCGCGTTAACTGTCAATGCTATCACCGCAGCACAAGACTTAGCTATTCTGCATGCTCGCGGCAAGGCTTGGGGGGTAAATGATTTAGCTAAAGCACTTTCTGGTGATGATCCTATGGGGGCGATTGCAGATTTAGCGGCTGATTACTGGGCGCGAGAAATGCAAAAAATGACACTAGGAACACTAAAAGGTGTATTTGGTGCAACCTCAATGACGGGAAACATGCTTGATATTTCAACTGAGGCTGACGCCGCAGCGGTTATTAGTGGATCATCTTTCGTTGATGCGGCTTATAAGCTCGGCGACTCAGTTGATAAGTTAACCGCAGTTGCTATGCACTCGGCAACAATGGCCAAGCTAGCTAAAGATGGCCTAATCGAAACCATCCGTGATGCTGACGGTGTGATTATGTATCGCACATTCATGGATAAACGCGTCATTGTTGATGATGGAATGCCGCATGCAGCAGGTGTTTATACAACCTACTTATTTGGTGCGGGCGCAATTGGTTTCCAAGATGTTGGTGCACCGGTTGGCGTTGAAACAGACCGTGACTCATTAGCCGGCACGGACATCTTAATTAACCGCCGTCATTTTGTTCTACATCCTCGCGGTGTGAAATGGGCTGGTGCGGCAGGTATCGCGCCTGCTAATGCTGGGCTTGCTGTCGGTACAAACTGGGAGCGCGTGTACGAGCCAAAACAAATTCGCTTGGTAGCTTTTAATCACAAGTTGGCGTAATTAAGGGCGGGGCTTCGGCTCTGCTATTTTTTGAGGTAATTATGGGATTAGCATCATTCAACCGAATGCGAAGAGAGGCGACTGCAAAGCTTGCTCAATCTGAAAACAATAAGGCAGATGAGAAGCAAGAAGGTCAAGACTATAGTCAGCTTAAAACTGATGAGCTCAAAGCTATTCTTGCTGAAAAAGGTATTGAGTTCGACGCGAAGGCGAAAAAAGCTGACTTGTTGGCTCTTCTTCAGGAGTAGTAATTATGGCCTTTATCACTGAACAAGAAGCAGAACAGGCAATAGGTGAGACTTGGACTAGCCAAACGGAAAGTGATAAGGCTCGGCTATTGGCTCAAAGTGAAGCGTATTTAATTGCAAGAAACGTTAAGCCGTATAATGACACAGATGATGTGCCAGTGGTATTAAAACTGGCTTCATACGAGATTATCAAAGGGATCATCAATAAGCAGTTGTATCAAGGTCAATCTCAGGAGTTAAAGGCTAAAACGGTCAAGGGTGGCTCTGTCGAGGTAAGTAAAACATTCCAAGATGGAAGCTATGAATTGAATGCGGCAGAGCAATACATCCAAGACCTAATAAAACCGTATTCAAAGCGCCCTAGCGTTGTTTTTTTGAAGAAGGTGTAATATGAGGTCAGAAATACAGAAAGAGCTAGCAGAGGCATTTGATAGCGATTTAGCTGATGCGGTAAAAGCGTTTACTGGCTCGTATGTTATCGAGGGTGATGATTGGGATCCGGTTACAGAAACGGGGAATGATATTACTGTCGAATATACAGGCCGTGGCATTTTAGATAACTATAACCTGAATCGTATTGATGGGATTAATATCTTAAGTAATGACACGCTGCTAATTGCTTTAGCGAATGAAGTCACGGAAAAACCTGCTGTTGACCACGAAATCACGATAGATAATGTGAGTTACAAGGTCATCTCTGTTCAAATAGACCCAGTTGGTGCTCATTACGACATTCAGTTAAGGGGAGGTTAATGGCAAAAGGATGGAGTACCCCACCCAGTAATTTTGCTCATATCGTTTCTGATGATGTCGGTACTGAGATGAAGCGAACGGCAGGGGCAATGTTTCAAGCGGTTATCCTTAAATCGCCTGTTGACCAAGGTACATTTCGAGGCAATCACCGAGTTAGTGAGGGCTCGCCTGATAATCAATATGATGAAAGTATCAGAGAAAAATCAGGTAATGAAACGTTACGAATAGGCGTAGCAGCAATCGCTAAATCAAAGCCATTCACTATTCTCTATATTCAAAATAACCTGCCATATGCAATCAAGCTTGAAAATGGCGCTTCAAAACAACCGCAGGCAGAAGATGGAATTTACGCACCATCATTTCATGAGGTGATTCAAAGTAGACGATGACACTAACGGAAATTAGAAACGCCGTCATCACCCGAGTAACCACGCAAACCGCCATTCCTAAATCTGATATTCGTTATCCAAACGATAAAACGTTTGACACCAAAAACAAAAGTATCTGGGCTGAATTAACGGCAACTTCCAGCATGGGCGGGGCTGTAGAAATTGGCAATGGGGCTGTTGTTCAGCGTGGGGGGCTTGTTGTCATTCGACTGTATTCAGCGTTAGGTAAAGGCACGAGATTACTCTATGAAACAGCAGATAAACTGCGTGAGCTTTTTGAGTTTAAAACTGATGGATCACTGGATTATTTCGCAGTTGACTTGGTTGAGGGTGGTGAGGTTAACGGTTTTTATCAAATGAATTTACATATCCCATATCGCGCATTGTAGGAGGGCTTAAATGTCATCAGGCGCTAAAATTATTACGGCCTTTATTCGAGAGGCTACAGCAGGAGTAACTCCGCCGTCAGGAAAGTGGAGCTTATTAACGCGCACTAGTTATGGTGTTAAGCCCACACAAAATACATCAGATAATGATGAAATCGGTGGCTCTAGAATGGCGCAGGGTAAATCGCTAACTACCGTTGACGTTGGCGGTGATGTCGGCGCTAAGTTTCGCTATGCTCAGCATGATGATTTTCTTGCATCGTGCTTCGGTGCTGAGTGGGCTGGCAATCTATTAACAATGGGCAATGAGCGAATTACATTCTCACTGGCGACTTTTGCTTCTGATATCGGTGTGTCATCTATTGCTCGCGGCTGTCAGGTAGGCGCAATGCAAATTGAGACACCGGCTGACGGTGACGTTACTGTCACTGTTACATTTGCTGGATTGGATTTTGAATCTAAAGGCGACGGCACTAAATATCACACTGAACCAGTAGATAATGCAGGAAAGCTAAGATATAGCTTCAAGGAAGTTACCAATCTTAAGCTTAACAGCATTCAGGGCGGTAGCGGGTTTTGTGTGGACTCATTTAGCTTGAGCTTTGATAACAACATGCAAACTCAGCGTTGTATTGGGACGGGTTCGCCGTTTGCCGGCGCAAATATTCCAACAACCTTTACGCCTTCAGGAAGCATTACGCTCTCATGGTCTAAAGCGGCGTGGGAAATTTGGAAGAAAACACTAACGGGTGAAACTATTCCATTTGAGTTCACGCTTCAAAATGCTGAAGGTGGCTATACGTTTTTATTCCCAGCAGTGCAGATCGATGGTGATTGGCCGGATGGTGGTAACACTGACATCATCCAAGTGCAGCTCAACATTACTGCAGCCGACAAGCCACCGACAATTACCCGCATTCCGCCAGTTGGTGATGAAGAGTAGGTTTATCTCTGCCCGATAATTCGGGCTTTTTTATAGCTTAAGGAAAGTACATGTTAATTATTAATAAAGATGCAAAATTAGAAATGACAAAATGGATTGAGCCACAAGAAGGCGTGAAATTACTGATAGGCTCTATTGGTGATGAGCGTTATCAGACAACAAGTGCAACAATCTATCGCCACATTGACCGACTTGATAACAAAATGAATGTAGGGTCGCCGGAGTTTGATATCACTAAGGTCGATATTACTCAAACACCAGATGATTTGCTTATGGCAACGACAGCGCGTTACTTACTGAAAGATTGGCAAGGTGTTGGTGAGCGAAACGAAAAAGGTGAGCAAATCGCAATTGAATACACCCCAGAGCGTGGTGCTACTTTACTAAAACAACACCCTGAGTTCTATTGGAAGATCTTGAATGCCGCTATTGAGTTGAGTAAAGAAGAGTCTGAACAAATAGCGGACACTGTAAAAAAGCACTAGACGCTCAGAGGTGGCTTTCTGAGTTCGGTGGTCAACAGGGAGAAAAAGCCGAGTGGAAACGAAAGCAATTAGGACTTCCCGATATTCCTGCGCCTAAATTTGATGGTGTTATAAACCAGCTTTTAATGGCTTACAGTATTATCGGGCGTAATCGTCGGTATGCTGGAATGACCGCTTGCCCGTTGCCATTATCTCTATGCGACATCGACCAGTATATTACATCAAAACCTACAGCAATAAGCCGCAAAGAGTTTGATGCGGTTATTTTTGCGCTTGATGATCTATTCCGTGAAGAATGGATGAAAGAGCAGGAAAGGAAGGATAAAAAATAGGGCAGCAATGCCCTAGTACCAATGCGCACCAAGTAGGCATCATTGTATATGTATACAGTGGTTTGATGAATATAAATAAAAGTTAAGCGCAAGTTATAATCTGGCGCATGTGATTAATTGAGTTTAAATTATTTTTGTAATGAATTAACATCCATAAATACAATATCGTTAATCAAAAACTTACTATGAATAATAATGCAAAAAAATTTTCCTTATCTAGGTTGTTTGAGTTGTGGGATTTACATGCGGTAGCTATCCTTCCTTTATCTGGTATATTTTTCTTGTTTTTAGGTCAGGTGATGATTGCTTATGATGTGTGGGTTAAATTCTTTACCATGGTCTCAAGTCTTGGAATGGCGTTGCTTGGTGGTTCATTATTCCTTGCTATAACCAAGACGTCACAATACACAAAATTTTTCCAAGACCGTATTTACGATGTTTTTTATTCCCCGCAAAAAAGCGTCCCGAAAGATTTGCTAGTTAGTAAATGGAAGACACTAACGCACTTTTTACTACAAAGAACAGCTGGTGATCTTCATAAAGATGTGGCCAATGAAATACTTAAAAGATATTTTAACGACGACATTCATTATTATTTTCAAGAAACAACTGAAATATATGACATAACACTAGAAAGCGATCTAAGGACAGCGAGAATTAAAAAAAGGGTTATCCATAGGGTTGTAATCAACAACAATAGAGAAGACGCTAATATAATCCATAAAATTGTTTATAGAACACAGTCTGATTTAAAGGCAATTTATGTGGACAATGAAATTGTAGATATAAGCAACTGCGTTGAAAGGGAAAACATAAAGATTAACGGAGAAGACTTTATCTTCGCTACTGTCACAATCAATCTAAAAAATGATCGGAAATCCAAAATACTGGAAAGGTATTACGAAAAAACGCAAGATATCATTAACGACCCGCTTACTATTGTAAATAATAGTAAATTCATACAGCATTTAACGGTAAGACACAAATCCACTAATTGTGACGTAAAGATAGTTCCAACGGGTTCAGTAGGGAGTCCCAAGTCACGTCCAGATAAATACGTTGATGCAGATGGGTATACGAGAGTGATAATTTCTCCAATTGAAGGTTTGACCCTTCCCGGAGAAGGTTATATATTATTTATAGCTCCACAAAAAGAGCCTGAACTTAATCTCATACATGAAGATAGTGATGAAACTAGCACAACATAAGGATGACATGATGAAATTGAATAATTTACTGTGTGATTCTACTGAAATCATCTAGTTCTATCTTGGATACTGTCAAGCGGCTGCGGTAAACACCCAGGATACTAATGGTATCAACTAACCCACTCCGGTGGGTTTTTTATTGCCTGAAATCTGCATCTATCCTAATATTTACGTACTTAACTAAAATATGGTGATGTATGAAAAAGGGAATTATTGCGGGTTTATTAACACTTGCTTGTTTTAATGGGTATGCAATAGAGGCAAGTACTGAGGCCAAAGCCCCGTTTGGCTTGGAATGGGGACAAAGTTTTGAAGACGTTGAGAAAGTTGAAGATATTGATTTAAGTAATTGCAAAAGCATGCGTGGGTATAAAGCGTGTGAGATAGATTTCTTCCTGGAGGGCCAAGAACCTTTCATGCCATGGACTAGTAATGCCATGCTGACGTTTAAAAATAACAAGCTAATATCAGTTGTGAACTCATATCCTGTGAGTGAGTTTAAAAAGAGTGATTGTGGCAACATACCTAAAGAGATTAACTATTTATCAAGTCTAGGTATCGATACGACGCAATTAACAGAGTATAAAAAATCCTGTCGTGATTTTGAAAATAAAAGCATGAAGAAAATTATAAAGACAAATTATGGCTCTGTTGAATTTGCAGTAATGAAGGTCCCCTTTGGTGGTGTTATTGGTGTCACTAATTATAAATCAGATAATAAATAGAATTTGCACTCTCGCTGAGATAACACTTGGTGAGATATGAGCCCGTCCTTGGGCTGGGTGGTTATTTCTTACTGAGTAGCTGTTCTAGCATGGATTCTATCTTATTTAAGCGTTGGGCAATTTTTTTGTTTGTTATTGGCTTTTCTTTTTTTTGCTCATCGATTAGCTTGTCTGGGCTATCAAAGAGAGAAGGCTGTTCATCTAAATAATCTGGTAATCTTTCACTTATCGTGCTCATCCAGTCTGGCGTGGTGCCCATTCTAGCGTTCTCATGAACATATTTGGTTAGGTCATATATTGATTGGATTGCAACTCCAATAATAGTGCAATTGTTACCAATAGGTATTATTTGGTATCTTTCATTTAAAGGAGCTAGATATAGCTCACCCTGATCCTTTATTAGCCGTTTAAATGTTATCTCACTATAGGTATCTAGTTTGCATAGGACAAAATCATTATGGTGAGCCTCTAGGCTAGGGTCAAAAATAACAATACTTCCCTCTGGAAAACTAATCCCTCTATCTGATTGCATAGAATGACCTTCTATTTTTAATGCAAAAGCAGAATCTGATGCAATCATTGGGGCAGGAATATAATCATACCCCATAATATCGTAATCACTTGTAAGATTAGCGGCTTGAGCGAAAGTGATAACAGGAATTAATGGTAGGGTTATAGTTGATCTAACCTTCGCTATATCAGGAGCCTCTCCAACACCAGAGGCTAGCCATTCAGGAGTGGTTCCAAGGGCGGCAGCTAAATTATTCAATGCATTAATGCGTGGGCGAGCCTCACCGCCTTCGTAAGCTGCAATTTGTCTTGTTACAACTCCTACCTTTTTTGCTAATTCAGATTGAGTTAGGCCTAGTGAGTTTCTTGCTGCGGCAACTCTTCTAGGAAAACTGTCGTTAAAATTCATGGATGCACACCTAAAAATCATTGACTCATTTTGAATTTTGAGTATGATGATAATTCATCAATGAGTATATTAAATTCAAAAACACATAATGGAGTGAATAATGAAGCAAAATACAGTTAAGAGCAAGCAGATTAGTTACCGCCTACGCCCTGAGGTCGAAGAGTTCTTATCTAACCATGCGAAAAATACGCATAGATCAATTCAGGGTGTACTGGACACTATCATGGATAAAGTGATGGATTTTGAAAGTAAGGGTGAAGAGTTTATACGTTAGTAATCTTGCCGATAAACATAGAAAAAAAGAGAGGTAGAAATGGTTAAGGTAATGAGTTCAGTATTTGATGGAGAATCAGTAATTTTTTCTAGTAAACATGCACCAAAGGTAGATAAGTTCAAGCGTGGATATATCTACATCCTACAACTTTCAAATGGATTTACTAAAATTGGATGCACCGCTGATCCTTATATAAGAATGAGTGGCTTAAAAAGAGGATTAAGAAGTACCGATGTAGAATTAGGTCGGTTATGGGTGAGTTGCTCGCATATTAATTATAAGGACAATGAAAAGCTTATTTTATCAGAGTTGAGTAAGCACGAAAAAGATGGTGAGTTTTTCAAAGTTCCATTTAACGATGCGCTTTTATTTGTATTAACTCTCTCAGTTAAAACAGAATTCACAACTCAAGAAATAGCTACAGAAGAAAAAAGAACAGAAAGTGTTATGTCTGCTTGGAATGCGGTGCATGAACTAGCAAAAAAAGTAAAGCCTTAGTTGCACGAACAACCAAGGCCTTGTTGTCAAACAATCCCGCGAAGGAGCATAAGACATGAATAATGTAGCAAAAATATGTGATATAGGCAATTCAGTGCAAGCATTACAAGAAATCATACATGATGGTGTTCTTGTGGTAACAAGCGAAACATTAGCTCAATTATATGGGACGCAGGTGAATAATATAAAAGTTAATTATTCACGCAATGCTAATCGTTTTATAGAAGGGAAACATTATTTTAAGGTTGTTGGCAATGCCCTAAAAAATTTGCGAGGTACTTTAAGTAACCTACAAATTTCACCAATGACAAGGAGCCTTATTTTGTGGACTGAAAGAGGTGCGGCTAGGCACGCTAAGATGATTGAAACAGACAAAGCATGGGACGTTTTTGAGGTGATGGAGGATTATTATTTTAATAGGGTAACAACCTCCAATTATCACTACCCAATTGAATCTGCTGATGTTCATAACCGTAAGTTTGAGAATGCATGGCTAACACCTAGCAGTCTGATTGACAACAAAAATCCTGCGCCAGAGCTTGATCTGATTGAGCAACTAGAGCGTGATGGCTTTGATGTTACTGGTGCAAAAGTTCGTATTCATGCATTACACAACAGCGCCAAACAAGCAGTACAAATTGAAGAGCTGTTTATGGACACAAAGAAAATGCTACACCGATTGAAAGATAACTTTGATATTGGCTCAAGACTGGGAGGTGCAAACGTAGTATTTGAAGGTAAAGACAAAGGAGTGATGATTAGTGGTAACAAAAAAAGAAATATCGGATGTCATTAAAACAGAAAAGCCAACAGTTCGCACCTGTTGGCCAATCCCAAACTAAACCAGAAGGAAAAGTTTCATGAGTCAAATTACATTAACAAATTATAATTCAGTTGTCACGCAGAACTCTTTTCAGGTGCCGGAGGTTTACTACCGTCAACAGAAGGTGATCACTACTGAATCATTAGCCATTGGTTACGGTGCAACAACCCAGCAGTTAATTAATAACTTCAATCGCAATAAAATGCGTTTTGATGAAGGTAAACACTATTATCTTATTGATGGTGAAGAACTAAAGCAAATGAAGAACCTAAACTCTTTAAGAGATGTGGTTAGTAAACATACAAGTCAATTAATTCTATGGACTGAGCGCGGAGCATCACGTCACGCTAAAATGTTAGAGACAGATCAGGCTTGGGATTATTTCGAACTGCTGGAAGAAACCTATTTTTCATCACGTAAAAATTCTGGCTTACCTGTTAACTATATCGAAGCTTTGGAAAACCTACTTCAATCTGAAAAAGAAAAAGCGTTAATTGCCGCCGAGCGTGACCGCGCAGTAGAAACCAAAGCGTGGATTGGTGATAAGCGCCAAGCAACAGCAATGGCTACTGCATCAAAGGCTGTTCGTGAAAAGAATGCGCTAGCTGAAAAAATTGGCGAAAGTAAAAAGCATGCCACTGTCTTATCTGTAGAGAAGAAGCTCGATAAAAAGTTTAAATGGCAACCACTACGTAAATGGTGCAAGGAAAATGACGTTACACCAATGGAAGTACATGACGATAGGTACGGATCAGTAAAATCATGGCCTGCCGAAGCTTGGAAAGCTGTTCATGATGTTAACTTAGCTAAGTTATTCTAGTCTCACATAGCCCAAGGATGGGCTTGTAATCCAGATCACACATTGCGCCTCTTGATTGAGGTTTTTACCGTTCATATAACAAGGCAAGTTATTATAAATAATAATGAAGTGATATAGTGATTTCATTGCATGGTGCGATGATGGGTTTTTGCCAAGGACTTAATTATTGTGATTTATAGCTAAAGGGCTTATTATTTGGCTAACTATATTTTCATTTAATTCTATATTTTCCATTTATGAGGCTCGTATGGTCAATCCTGTGCCGTTGAAGTCTAGCAGCAAAGTGATCAAAATAATCAATAAGGCCATAGAAGAAGGTCGGATGCTTTCTGAGTTTGAGATGGCGCAGACTATTCAATTGATTGATTCTATGAATAAATCTCATGATGATAGAAGTGATATAGTGTTAACATGTTATTACTCAATCATGTCAGATATTGATGGCTTGCTTTATCATGCTAATAAAGCCATAAAAGATTTAATGAGCTACCAAGACAGCGTGCCTTTGCCTTTGGTAGGAAATATAATTACGGCTTTAGGAAACTCACTTAGGTTTGGAGAAATTCATAACTTATTGGAGAAGTATGACATTCCTTTATTTAACGAAATTATGATTTCGTTAGGTATTAAATCGTACTTATTTTCTGGTGATTTAAAAGGCTACGAAAGAATCAAAGAAGAGTACAGCAAAAACAGTATCATAGAAGATAATGTGGAAAAAACATTTAGGTTCTTGTGCAATAATAAAAATGATTTAACCAGCATATCATCATACATCATTGATTCGCTGGATATTATCTCAAGAAAAATATCAAAAAGATTAATTGAAGATTTTGGTGTGCTTCCGATATCTGTATTTGATGTTGAGAATTATATTGATGATGGTCATGAGTTCATTTCATTTGTTTTCTTTTTGTCAGAAAATATTAGTGTAGATGATGCTATTTGTCTTGAGGATGAGTTAATAGAGGAGATATCTAACCTTAATTATCCGTCAAGAATAAAAACTCTAGTCACATATAGCTTATTCGTAGATGAAGGTGATCAGTAATGATAACTCCTTTTGAGATATTAAATTTTGCATCCATATTGCATGATGGAAATTCTGATGTTGCATGTATAAATGGAAATCCTGAATTAGCTTATAGAAATTGCGCAAGGATGGCATATTACTCTATGCTGCATCTATCAAAAGAAATAGTAGATGATGAGCATGTTGACATTGACTGCTCTGGGATCGTTGGTACGCATGAAATTATTATACAAAAACTATTAGCTATAGATTCTGAGTTATCAAAATCTCTAGCAGATTACCTTATATCTTCAAGAAGCATCAGGGTGAAGGCTGATTATTTTATTAACAAAAAATTCACGAAGCAAGAAGCGTATAAGGTATTAAGAAAAGCAGAAAAAGCATTTAGTAAAATAAATGACAATCAAAAAGTTAAAGAAAATTAACCTGCCACGGCAGGTTTTTTTACACCTAATGTTTGCTAGGAATTGCAACGCTGATTAGCTACCATGAATTAAACGAACTAATCGATAGGTAACATAGTGAAAAGAACATTAGCAGCAATAGCGCTGGCTGTATTGATTACAGGCTGTGACAGCAAGCCAGAAGCCCCGTTCGGCTTGAAGTGGGGGCAGAGCATGGAGAGTGTCAGTTTTATTAATGATGGTGATTGTGAGAAGAAGCGAGACGAAACAGTTTGTGTATTCGGTGGTGAACAACCATTTAGTGAGCTTTCTTATTACAATTCATTAAAGTTTAACAAAGATGGGTTATTTGAAGTGGAGTCGATGTTTGTTGGTGGGCAGGATTATCTGCCTGATTTTAAAGACTTTGAAAATAAGCTTAATCAAGAAATAAATTATTTAAAATCTATAGGTTTTAACCAAGATGTACTAACTAGTATCTCCGATAAATGTAAATCATCAGATAGTTGCAATAGTATAAAAGAAGAATCAGAAAGTAGTCATGGAAAATCAGAAGTATGGATATGGGTAGAACCTAGTAGAAATATTCACCAACTAACAGTTATTTTTAATAAATAACCAACCAACAAACAAATCAAATAAACCCTGCCAATTGGCGGGGTTTTTTCGTTCTAGGAGATAGTAAATGGCAGAGCAGACATCAAGGCTAGCAATAATTTTAGATAGCACAGGCGCAAAGCGTAGTGCAGACACACTCGCAACATCGTTAGAGCGACTGACCACTCAAGGTGAAAAAGCCACTGGCTCTACTGATGAACTAGGGTTCTCATTTAAACGATTAGCAACATCAGCCGCAGGGGCTTTATCGGTTGGAATAGTGATTAAAACAGTTGATGAGTGGGGGCAGGTTGCGGCTCGTATGAAAAACGCCTTGAGATCAGTTGAAGGCGATATTAAAAACTACTCAGCTATCCAAGAGCGATTTTTAACGATAAGCAATCGCAATGGTAAAAATATTGCTGATACGCAATTGTTATATATTGGCGCGGCTTCTTCAATGCAGGAGCTGGGATATAGTACAACACAAACAGTTGATTATATTGAATCACTTTCATCTGCAATGACTGCCAATGCGTCTAGTGTAAATGAAGTTTTATCGATGCAGAACGCATTAAATAAAGCTCAAATTGCGGGTAAAGTTGCTGGCGAAAACTGGAATTCTATAATGAACGCTACGCCTACCTTGTTGGGTGACATTGCTAAACAGTTAGAAAAGCAAAACGGCGGCATTAAAGTAACCGAGATGGAAGTCAAGAAGCTTGCAGCAGACGGTAAAATCTCATTTAAGTTATTTGCTGATGCTGTTATGGCAGCTAAAGATGCCAACAATGCACTAGCTGATTCAATGGATAACACCGTTGCTGATGGTCTTACTCGTGTTACAAACTCGGCAAAAGCTTATTATGGTGAGCTTAATCAGAGCTTAGGAATAACTCGTGCCATATCGGCTAGTCTGGCAACGGTCAGTGATAACTTTGGTTCGGTTTCTACGGTATTAACTGGCATTGTTGGTATTGGCGCAGCTCGTTACTTTGGTAATCTGTCTAACAGTATTTATGATTCAACCAAAAAAGCCGCTGAGAATGCATTAACGAATCGTAAGCTGGCTGTTGATAAAGTTAATACCGCAAGAGCCACACTGATACAGGCGCAAAATGAAAGAGCGGCAGCGATTGCAGCAGTTGAATCTACAAAAGCGCAACAATCGGCCGCGACTACAGAAGTTCAGCGAATTTCACTGAAAACTCAATTAGCTAATCAAACAGCAGCGCTTACAGCAGCAACCAAAGCAGAAACAGTTGCAACTACTGAGTTAGCAGCAGCGCAGGGCAGGTTGAGTGTTGCCAATAATCTAGTTAAGGGCGGTTTGGCGTTAGTTGGTGGCCCTGTTGGATTAGCTATGTTGGCGGCAGGTGGCATGTATGCATTTGCAACAAGCATGCAGCAGGCAAAAGCTGATGCAATAGATTTATCGCGTGGGCTTAGTGGGTTAATTGAAAAGCTCAAGGAGATGACTCGTGAGCAAAAGCTTATCAAGATTGGTGATCTTGAAAACTCCTATGTCGCTTTAGAGTCTGCAATAAGAAAGGCAGAGCAAGCAAAGGCGGAGGCTTTCAGGGGAACTTTTGGTAAGGCTCAAGCGATAGAGAAAGAGACCGCTGGCACTAGAGAGCACACAAAGGCTGTTGAGGAAGCCGAACGAGCGCAAAGGAAATATGAGGCCGCATCTGCAAGTCTTTCTGTGGCTAAGGATGATCTAAGCCGAGCACAAAATACAGCAAAAGTAATCCAAGCTGATTTGAATGGCACGCTACAACAAGGTGCTGACCTATTAAGAGCCCATACACAAACAACTCTCCCAAATGGCGCTGCAGCATTCAAAAGCTTTGGTTTCGATGTAAATACAGCCGCTAATGCTTTAGGCAAATTCAATGCTGCATCATTACAGATTAATTTTAGTGATGGGGGTGCAAGGCTTAAGAAGCAATTAGAACGTGATTTAGCACTAGCGAAGAAAACAGGTGAAGAACGCGCTAGGTTACAAGCGAAGTATGCGGCAGAAGATGCAGGCGAAACAGACGAAAGAGCTATAGGCAATTTACAGGATTTAGCCGCATTAGTTTATAGCCAGAATGAAGCTCAAAAAGAGCTAAACAAAACCACTACTTACTCAGAATCAGCCGCTCAGAAAATGCTTTCAAGCCTCAAAGAACAGCAGGTGGTATTAATTCAGCAGAGAGATACCAGCGGCAGTCTAGGTAGCCAGCAACAAGCATTAGTTAAATGGGAGCAGCAACTCGCCGATATAAAGTCTAAGAAAACCCTCACCGCAGATCAGAAATCGCTACTTGCGAATGCCGAACTGATCACCCTTGAGATGAAGCGCAATGCGGAAATTGAGAAAACAATTCAGCATCGTGAAGCCGAAGTCAAAATTGCCGCTTATAACAAGCAACTTATGGAAGAAACCGCGCAAGCACAAAAAGCTTATAACATGGAGCTTCAAGGTGCCGGTATGGGTAATTTGGCACGTAGTAGGATGCAGGAAAAGTTACGAGTAGAGGATGAGTTTCAGAAAAAACAAGCAGCACTTACAGCTCAATATAATGATGCCTCATCTGGCATCACAAAAGAAATGTACGCAAAAGAAACTCAGACTATTAAGAATGAACTTGATAAGCGCATTCTCATGATGCAGGGCTATCACGCAGAACAGGATACTTTGCGTGAAAACTGGCAAATGGGCATGAAGGAATCTTTATTAAATTATATTGATGAGGCGACTAACTACAACCAAATTGCCGCTGATTCAGTAACCAATATTCTGAACAGTACCACGAGTACAATTAGTGCTGGCTTTGCAGATATGATTAATGGCACCAAGTCGGTCGGTGACGCATTCCGGGATATGGCGACTGGCATGGGACAGGCAGTTATTCAACAATTAACCCAGATGGCGGCTCAGTGGCTTGTCTATCAAGCGGTTCAGCTACTAGTATCAAAAACCACGCAATCAAGTGAGACGACAGCTATTGGAGCCAATGCTCAGGCTGCGAGTCAAATGGCTGGGCTTAATGCTTACGCATCCACCGCCGCAATTCCACTAATAGGACCTGCTCTAGCTCCAACGGCTATGGCAACTGCACTGGCAGCAACTCAACCTATTGCCATGTCAATAATGGCAACGTCAGCGGCCGGAATGGCGGGGTTTGCAACGGGTGGTTACACGGGAAATGGCAGTAAATATGATCCGCGAGGAATTGTTCATGCTGGCGAATTCGTTTTCACCAAAGAAGCAACAAGCAGAATTGGCGTTGAAAATCTCAATAGAATGATGAGCGAAGGAGAGATCCCTCAGAATGCATTAAAAAGTGACCAGATAGCCATGAAGTATATAAACCCTGCAAACAGCACTAGCGGTGGCTTAAATAAGGTCACAATTACTAATACATTTATTATTGGCGGCAAAGAGCAGACAGAAAGCTCAACGCATGACGCAACAAGCGGCGCTAATGCTATTAAGAATGAAATTATTCAAATTGTATCTGAGCAACTGGATAAAGCCCTTCGGCAATCTGGCAAAATCTCAAATTTTGTAACTGCTAAAATCGGACGTTAATCACAATGAAAACATTTATATGGGCGGCGCTCACTGAAGCCCCAGCTGACGTATCGTTTCGCGTGCGTAAAGCTCAATTCGGTGACGGATACACGCAAGTATCTGGCGATGGCCTTAATAATCGGTCGCAGAACTGGAGCTTGTCATTTGAGGGAACAGAAGCAGAAATGAAGCCGATTAAGGATTTTTTTGACGAGCACGAAGGCTGGAAGTCATTTATCTGGAAGCCCCCGCTAGAGGAAAACGGATTATGGCGATGCGAGGAATATAAGGTGATAGCTCAAGCAGCAGCGAGATTTTCGATAAATGCAACATTTGTACAGGCCTTTAATTCATGAGTTTACATTCAGATTATCAAAAACTAGAAGCAGGCAGCGGGGTACGACTGATCGAGGTGGACGGCTCGTCGTTTGGGGTGCCTGAAATTCTGAGATTTCATGCTTACAATATCCCTCACTCGCACGAAGAAATAACGGCAGCAAATGGTGATGACTCAAAGTTGTTGGCTAAGTCTATTTGGTGGCAAGGCGTTGAATATAAAGCATGGCCATATCAAGTTACCGGCATTGACACCTCAACGGATGGCAGTAGTGCAGCGCCAAAGTTATCAGTTGCTAATATCGACTCATCTATCACGGCATTATGCTTAGCTTATGATGACTTACTAAAAGCAAAGGTAACGATACATGACACGCTAGCTCACTATCTAGACGCTAGAAACTTTATCGAAGGGAATCAGAAGGCCGATCCTCTGCAAGAGAAGATCAAGGTTTACTACATCGATGCTAAGAGCGCGGAAAGTAACACTGAAATCGAGTTCACCTTATCCTCGCCGATGAATCTTGATGGACTTAAATTACCAACAAGACAAATGCACTCAATGTGCACTTGGTGTATTCGCGGCAAATATCGATCTGGTGATGGCTGTGATTATGCCGGTGACAAATACTTCGATAAATTCGGTAACCCAGTCGATGATCCATCAAAGGATGAGTGCTCCGGCTTACTATCAACCGGATGCAAAGTACGATTTGGTGAAAATGAGCAGCTGCCATTCGGTGGTTTTCCCGGAACAAGCTTAATCAGGAGTTAACCATGAGACAAAAAACACTTGATGCAATTATGCGTCATGCTGAATCGGAATATCCTAACGAATCATGCGGTGTTATCGCCCAAAAATCACGAGTAGAAAAGTATTTCCCTTGTCGAAACTTATCATTAAACCCAACTGAGCAATTTAGCTTATCCCCTGAAGATTACGCACTTGCTGAAGACTGGGGAACTGTTATAGGGATTGTTCATAGCCATCCTGACGCGACAACTCAGCCCAGTGAATTAGATTTAGCTCAATGTGATACTACCTCAGTACCTTGGCATATTGTTAGCTGGCCTGATGGCGACATAAGAACAATTCAGCCGCGCGGTGATCTGCCACTTATAGGGCGCCCTTTTGTGCTCGGACATACTGACTGCTGGGGCTTGGTGATGACTTACTTTAAGCAAAAGCACAATATTGAGCTGAAAGATTATCGAGTTGATTATAAGTGGTGGGAGTCCGGCGAAGAAAATTTCTATTTTGACAATTGGTATGAGTGCGGTTTTCGTGAGTTCAACGGCAATTCTAAGTCTGGCGATATGGTCATTATGCAAGTATCCGCGCCCGTAGCTAATCACGCCGGAATCATCCTTGAGGGAAACATGTTACTTCATCACATGTATGGTCAGCTTAGTAATAGGGTTCCATATGGTGGGTACTGGCGCGACCGAACAATAAAAATACTTAGACATAAGGATCTACCATGACTGAAATAATGACTCGCATTGAGCTTGGCGGTGTACTAGGTCGCACATTCGGCAAAGTCCATCATAGGCAAATAAGTAAAACAAGCGAAGCCGCACACGCATTAAGCAAGACGATTAAAGGTTTTGAGCAATATCTAAATACGAGCAAGCAACGCGGGCTAACGTATGCTGTATTTAGAGGTAAAAAGAATATAGGGCTAGAGGAACTTGGTTTTCCCGTGAGTGGCGAAGTGGTGCGCATTGTTCCTGTAATAATTGGAAGCAAAGCTGGAGTGCTACAAACGATTCTCGGCGCTGTTCTCGTTTCGGTCGGGGCTATCGCAATGCTTGGCTTTGGTCAGTCATGGGGGGCGTATGCAATGCTTGCTGGCGGAACTATGATGCTCGGTGGTGTTATTCAGATGCTTTCGCCGCAACCCGCTGGCCTCGCTATGAATCAAGACCCTGATAATAAACCATCTTATGCATTTGGCGGGGTAACTAATACAACTGCACAGGGATTACCTGTTCCCTTGCTGTATGGGAAAAGGCGAATAGGCGGCGCTGTCATCTCAGCAGGAATATACGTAGAAGATCAGCAATAAATCCAAATAAATGACTATGCCGCTTAATTGCGGTTTTTTTGTGGGTGAAAAATGGCAAAGATTAAAGGCGGTAAAGGCGGAAGCTCGAAGCCACGGACACCGGTCGAGCAGAGAGACAACTTACTATCAACAGCTAAAGCTAAAATTTTACTGGCTTTGGGGGAGGGAGAGTTCGCGGGTGAGGTTAACGCAAGAAACATCTTTTTAGACGGAACGCCACTTGAGAATGATGATGGGTCGTCTAACTTTGAGGGCGTGAAATTTGAGTTCAGATCGGGCACTCAGTCACAAGATTATATTCAAGGAATGCCAAGTAGTGAGAATGAAATAACGGTAGGAAATGAGATAAAAAGCGGGTCACCATGGACGCGTACAATTACAAACACTCAGTTGTCAGCTATTCGCCTGCGCTTGAAGTTTCCATCGCTATTTAAGCAAGAGGATAACGGTGATCTAAACGGCTACGTAGTTAAGTATAAAATTGAACTGCAAACTAATGGCGGGCGATGGGAAGTCGCAGTCGATGATGATGCACCCGGAAAGTCAACAGCAGGCTATGAAAAAAGCCACAGAATAAACTTACCGCAAGATGGTAAGGTCTGGAATGTTCGAGTTACAAAGATAACACCAGATGCCAACAGCGCTAAAATCGGCGATAAGATGGTTATTGAGAGCTTCGCTGAAGTTATCGACGCAAAGTTACGTTATCCACATACCGCATTGCTTTATATTGAATTTGACTCTAGTCAGTTCGGTGGCTCCATTCCTCAGATCTCATGTGAGCCAAAAGGCCGCGTTATTCGCGTACCATCAAATTACAATCCAGAAACACGTATATATTCTGGCGTATGGGATGGATCATTTAAATGGGCTTGGACTGATAATCCCGCGTGGATATTTTACGATATTAACATAGAGGACAGATTTGGGCTGGGTGATAGAATCAAGCCGTTCAATATCGACAAATGGACGCTATATGAAATATCACAATACTGTGATCAGCTAGTTCCTGATGGAAAGGGAGGGGATGAGTTAGAGCCACGCTATATTTGCAATATCTACGTGCAAGATAGAAATGATGCATTTGCCGTTCTTCGTGATTTTGCGGCAATTTTCAGAGGAATGACATATTGGGGAGGGGATCAGTTAGTCGCTTTAGCTGATATGCCGCGTGATGTTGATTACGCATACACTGCTGCAAATGTCATTGATGGTAAGTTCGTCTATTCAAACAGTGGCAGTAAGAGTCGCTACACTACTGCATTGGTCTCTTATTCAGATCCAGACAATGCCTACTCTGACGCGATGGAGCCTGTTTTTGAACATGATTTAGTGTCTAGACATGGCTTTAATCAGCTAGAGATAACGGCTATCGGCTGCACTCGGCAATCTGAGGCAAATAGAAAAGGGCGTTGGGGGATACTGACTAACAGTAAAGATAGAATGGTCTCTTTTAGTGTAGGGCTGGATGGCAATATACCTCAACCGGGGTACATAGTTTCTGTAGCTGATGAGCTGATATCAGGCCGAATCATGGGTGGAAGAATTAGCTCTGTAAGTGGTCGAGTGTTGACTCTAGATAGAAAGCCTAACGCCAAAGAAGGCGATCGACTGGTTATTAACTTACCATCTGGCAAGTCACAAAGTCGAACAATTCAGGCTATCAATGACAATAAAGTCACAGTTACAACTGAGTATAAAGAGACTCCTCAAGCTGAATTAGTGTGGGTTATTGATGCTGATGAACTATACGCACAGCAATATCGGGTAATCGGCATCACGGAAAATGACGACGGCAGTTTTTCTATAACGGGAGCTCAGCATGATCCGGATAAGTACGCTCGAATAGACACGGGCGCGATGATAGAGCAGCGTCCAATCAGCGTTGTACCTCCAAGCGTACAAGGCACGCCTAAAGATGTTGTTATTAGCTCTTATTCATCAGTTAATCAAGGGATTAGCGTAGAAACCCTATTGTGTCAGTGGGAGCCCACAGACAATGCAATATCATATGAATCACAATGGAGAAGAAACGATGGCAACTGGGTTAATGTGCCCCGGTCATCAGTAACCTCATTTGAAATTCAGGGCGTTTATACCGGGCGTTATCTTAGTCGAGTTAGAGCCATTAATGCTGCTGAAATATCAAGCGGATGGGCGTACTCACAAGAAACTGCGTTAACAGGAAAGCAAGGCAACCCTCCTAAGCCATTAAATTTACGTGCAACCACAGAAATTTGGGGCATTACATTAGACTGGGGCTTTGCTGCAAATACGAGCGACACGTTAAAAACTGAGCTGCAATATTCGTCCGAAAGTACGCCTGACTCCATGCAGCTGCTAGCTGATGTTCCTTATCCTCTTAAGTCATACCGCATGTCTGGATTGAAGGCAGGGATCCGTTTTTACTTTAGAGCTAGGCTTGTTGATAAAACCGGAAATCAGTCACCTTGGTCGGATATTATTCTTGGTGAATCAAGCGCTGATACTCAGGCGATTTTAGATGCCGTGGGCGATAAGTTTTTATCAACCGAAGCCGGCAAGGAGATGCAAAAAGACATCGATTTCAGTCGCGATAAAGTTGATGCGCTTGAAATTGAGCAGCAGGAAACTAGTCAGAAAGTTATTGATATTGATAGCAAAACGGTTGAGTTAGATAATCGAGTGGTTCAAATCAATACCGATGTTGGCATAGCTAATGAAGCTATTTTGCAGAATACGCTTTTTACCACGCAATTAAGTTACAAAATTAGCGAAGAAAAGGCCGATCGCAAAGCTGAAATATTTGAACTTAAGCAAGTGCAGGTCACTGATAGAGAAGCTGCTGCGCGTTGGCAGACGCAAACGAGCGCGGTTATTGCATCAAATACCTCATCAATACTCGCAGTGAAAGAAGCACAAGCAACATATGAAGAAGCCAGTGCGAAGCAAATTAATCAAGTAAAAGCGGATGTTGAGGGCGTCACTGGGCGTGTCACCGAAGTTGAATCCGCAACAGCAACGCTAACTGAGGCACAAGCTAAGTTTGAACGCAGCACTGTCGCGCAATTTGAAGAGCACATGGGTTACATCACTCGCATTGAAACCGCAGTGTCTAATGACTTATTTTCTTTGTCTGAATCTGTGATGCAAACCGCCGCGCAGTTTACATCACAGAGTGATAAACAGCTTAAGTCAGAAGCTAGGATCACCAAGAATGAGAAGGCTGTTGCGACTGAGACCGAAGCCCGTGCTGTGATGGGGGTGCAGATTGATGCGCGATTGAATGATACAGAAAGTGCGATTACTGATATCAAAGAAGTTCAGTCCGAGCAAGATAAAGCCCTCGCTAAAACGACGGAGCAACTCCGCGCTGAAATCAAAATCGGTGACGATAAGCTACAAGAAAATATAGACGAGAAAGGACGTGAATTATCGAAAGTCAGTAGCAGCATAGGCGAGCAAAAAATTGCTATTGCTGAGCTCGATAAAACACAAACGGAGATAAAGCAAACCCAGCAAAGTCAGTATAAAGACACTCAAGCATCGATTGCAGACTTGAAGCAAACCCAAGCGTCAGATAACGCTGTGTTATCTGAGTCTATCCTCCAGAATACTGCCAGTATTAATCAGCAAGGTGCTGAATTAACTAAGACCAATGCGGAAGTTAAGCGCATATCAACAGCAACAGCGAATAATGAGAAATCTACGGCGGCATTAGCTGAAAGCGTGAAAACGCAATTTGAAGATTCGGAAGCCGCGATTGTTGATGTTCGTAAATCTGTTGCTGAAGTTGATAAAGCACAGTCCGAACGCACGGAGCAAGTCCGTGCCGAGCTAGGAAAAGGTATTACCGATAACAAAGGAGAAATTGATAAAACCAAGGGGGATTTAGCCAATGTTAGCGCTGCCGTCACGTCGAACGCGAAAGCGATTGCAGCGACAGATAAAACACTGACTGAAAAGACAGAGCAAGCTGCATCTCGCTTTGAAGATAATGAAGCATCAATTAGTAATATTCAGCAATCGCAAAGCAACATTGAATCGTCTCAGGCTGAAACTTCAATGCAGATAACCGCTCAGCAGAATAAGCTGAACTCTGAGCTATTACATGCGAAAGCATCCATTACCGAAACTAACAAAGTTGTTGCTGATAATCATCAGGCCTTTGTACAAAAAGGCGTTCAGCTCGATGCACAGTTTGAGAATGTTAATTCGCGATTAGTACGGGTTGATACCGCGATTGCTGATAATGAAAAGGCGCTCACTCAGACGCAAGAGCAATTACGTGCCGAGTTCAAATCTGACTTTGACGACACAAATTCACTGATTAATGAGAATAAATCTGCGATTGCAGAGACAAATAAGTCGATTGCAAAAGTGGATAGGGATCTCAATGCACGAGTAGGGAAAGCCGAGGGCTCAATCGGTGAAACGCAAAAAGCGGTGGCGGACAATGAGCGGGCACAGGCGGAAACTAATGCGCTGATAAAATCAGAACTCGGTGAAAATAAAGCGGCGATTGAGAAGCGCGCGGAAACATCGGTTGATCAGCTGGGTAACTCACGTTCTTATTTTAGTATTAAATCCGGAGTGTTACATAACGGTCAATATTATGATGCAAAATTCATCATTGGCGCGGAGGTTAAAAATGGCCAAGTCACAACGCAAATCGGTTTTAGCGCGGATACCTTTGGTATTTTAAATCCATCCAGCGGTAAGCTAGAACCTGTTTTCTTTGTCGAAAATGGACAGGTGTTTATCAATGAGGCGTTTATTAATCAAGCGACAATTGAAAAGCTATTGATTGGCTCGACTATCAAGTCGAAGCATTGGGATCCGGTGACTAAAAAGGGGCTAATGCTGGATTTTGAGAGCGGGAAAATTATTGCGAGCGATGCAGAAATAACGGGGGAGATTAACGCGACAAGCGGAACATTTAGCAATGTAACAATTGATGAGAACTGTGATGTAAAGGGGACTATTTACGCGAACAAAATCGTGGGTGATGTGATTAGAGTGCATTCTATTCCCTTCGATGGCTCAATCACACTACCTGCCGAAGCGTTCGATCGTACCTTAGTTATTCCCGCATTAACTGTATCAACAATGGAATCCGCTGATTTCATGAACATAACTTGGCATGTAGAGGTGAAAATAAACGATAGAATTATAATCTCGTTCTCTCCGTTATCTTCAGTCACAGGTTCAAGAAGTGCAGGCGGGGATAAGTATGACGTTTACGCTATAACATCTGGGTCAACTTCTGGCGCGGGTGTTCTTTATGCCAACGAGACTGCCACAATTTCATATAAAATTGTCGGTCATGTAAGTAGTTATAAACTTATCCATAAAATCCCCGCGCAATGTCTAGTATTCAAAAGTTAATGCAATCAATTCAATCAATGCCGCTTAATTGCGGTTTTTTTTCGTCTAAATTTAAGGAAATAGCATGTACAGCACAGGTAAAATCACAACCACAGCAAATACGGCGAAAGTAGTCGGCACTAATACAAAGTGGAAAGATAACAACTCACTCATTTCGCCTGAGCAAGTTATCTTAATTCAGAACGGTGCCACAATTTACATTAACAGTATTGCCTCTATTCAAAGCAACACAGAAATGACGCTGAGCTTTCCGGTACCGGCAACCGTCAAAGAGGCGACATATAACATCTTAACTACGATGGTGCACTCCGTATCAGATGCAGCAAACAAGATTGTGGCAATGAACAATGCTAACGTCCAGTTTAGCGACATATTGAATCGCTGGGCTACGGAAACCGGCACAATTACCGTCACGTTACCCGACGGCACCAAGCAGCAACTGCGGACAGCGAAAGAAATGGATAAGCAGTTGGATGGGAAGTTTGATAAGGCGGGGGGGGTTATTGGGGGAAATTCCAATGTGTTAACTTTGCAAAATACAATCGATTTGGGTGCTGTATATTTAAGCTTCGCCAGAAAAAATGGCGTTTCACGTGGTTGGGTTGGTGCGGGCGGCGCAGGAGATGACGTATCTTTAGCGAACACAAAAACGGGGAAATCGCTTGCTTTAAAGTCTGATGGTTCATTATGTCATAATGATAAAGAATTAATGCACTTGGGTGATTTTGGCTGGGGCGGTAGTGGCAGCTTTATAGCAATGAATGAAATTGAGCTTTCTAGTTTTATGAGAAGTCAAAGTACTGTAACAAGGGTAATTAGAAACTCGACATTAACGCCAATGTCGGAAACGAATGCAACTATTGCATATTTTCGTGCTGGCGATACGTTTACCGCAATTTCTGCGGCGCATAATGGAACATCTGTCACTGTCACTGGTGGGAATCCCGGGAATGTTTACGAACACAAATTGTATACAAATAGGAATACCACAAAAGACTCAAACGGCAACTTAAAGGCCGCATCGCCGATCGTTAAGGTGTTTGCTGACTACATCGAGCTTAACGAAGAATCCGAAGGCGTCGAGCTTAAATGCTTACACACGGGTATTTATCAACTGAAACACGTTCTTGGGCTCAACTCGGACGCGAGCTGGGGCGGGATTAATGGCGGCATTACTATTCCGTCGGGCATCAATCAATTACCGCTTATTTATGTTGACTACGATGTATTAGTCGCCGGCGAACAACATCCGTTTAACGGCGAGCCGGTACCGCAAGAAGAACACGGCGATATCGTTATCTATACTTCCTATCGCAAGCACTTTGATTTACCGCAGAATGTTCAACGTGCGCGTTTAAAAACCTATCCTGAGTTCACTAAATTAGTCGGTGATGAACGTGTTGAACTAGAAAACGGTGCGCCGGTAGATATCCCAGCAGGTCACTGGATCGATGTGCGGGTAAATATGCCGAGTAACTCTATCTATAATCAAAAGCAAGCAGAAGCCGAGGCGTATGCGAAAGAAGAGGCGGAACGAGTGGCAAGAGAGGAGGCGGGTAAGTCGGAAGGTGAGATTGCTGTATTGGAAAGTCAGAAGGATTTGGCCTAGTTTTTATATATTCAGCTTCGGATATAGTTAAGTTTATTGCTATATCCGAGGTTGATATATTCCAAGAAACATACAAGCATTAAAAAATCAATTAAGATTCATGTTGTATATATTGCTTTCTGGCGCTGGCTTTTATTAATGATAGATGAAGATAAGTTTCAATGAAGTGAAGCACTTTTTGAGTATCATGCCCATCAGTAAGTGGCCAGTCTTGGTTAAGTATAAATTCATTAATCGAAATGTTTTTATTTTCTATCTCAGCTCTATAAAAAACATAAATTTTTGATAGCTCAGTGTGAGATGGTTCTCTATTTTCATTGATGGAATTTAAGGCAATTAAAAATAATTGAGTGGCATTCATGTGACCTCCTATTATGAGGCTGCATGATATTTGAGATATGTAGCTGATGATATCAATATTGGTCGACTTTATATTAATAATTGCCAGCAAGGTGACTGTGACAAACTGTGCCGAAATTGTGACACAAAAATGAGAGGAATAAGTAAAAATAGGCAAAAATTAGCAAATCGCAAAAATGCTGGCTGGCTTGTAGTGCGGCTTTGCAAGCTATAAATCGTTAATCAATATTTGCACATCCTGTGATTCATAATCCAATGCGGAAGTCGCTTCATCGAGAATTAAAATATCTGGCTTGGTTAGTAAGGCTCGAGCTAGAGCAATCCGCTGACGTTGACCACCCGATAAATTTAATCCTCGCTCAGAAAGTTGATAATTAAAACCGCCCTTCAACTCCTCGATAAAAGGCAATGCACCAGCCAGTGTTGCCGCATGAATCACCTCTTCATCACTGGCATCAGGTTGGCTTAATCGAATATTTTCACTTACTGAGCCGACAAACAAGATACTCTCTTGTAGAACCACGCTCATGCGCCGACGTAATGTCACAGTATCTGCGACAGCTAAATCCATGCCATCAACAATCACTTGACCATGTTGTGGGATATATAATCGCTGTAGCAATTTGGTGAGGGTACTTTTCCCTGAGCCAGAAGGGCCGGTAATTCCAATAAACTCGCCGGCTTTTATCGATAAGGAGAGATTTTTTAGTACTTCGGGAGTATCCGGTTGATAGCGAAAACGAATATTCTGAAAATCAATTTTACCTTGTACAGCAGCTGCGCTGACAATACCTTGACGTTCATTTTCTATAGGTTCATCTAGAATATCACCGACGCGTCGAAGAGAAATTAAGGTATGCTGAAAATCTTGCCAAATTTGAGCTAATCGTAATATAGGCTGAGTAACATGTGCACTGAGCATATTATAAGCAATTAACTCACCGGCGGTCATTCTATTTTCCAATACCTCTTTCACACCGACCCATAATAAAAGAGCCACGGTAATTTTGCTGATCAACATCATAAGTTGAGAAGCGGTAATCCCGCGTGTTGAGACTTTAAAGTTTTGGACTAGTTGGTGGCTTAATAGTTTTTCCCAACGGCGAATAAAATATTTTTCTGTAGCTGTGGTCTTGATTGTTTCTATACCGGTAATAGATTCGGTTAAAAACGAGGTAGTATTTTCATCAGATTGATAGGCTTTTTCTGTTTGCTGGCGAATAATAGGCCCTAGGATTAGCCATAATATAAAAAATATTACCAATGAACCGACTAATATTCCTGACATGACAACGCTGTAGGAAAATAAAATGGCCACAAATAAAATCACAAAAATTAAATCAATAAATAGCATTAATGTCGAACCCGTCAGGAATTGACGAATTTGAGCCATTTCTCGGATGCGCGAAATAATTTTACCCGTTTGACGCTGAGCAAAATAGGATATAGGTAATGCCATTAAATGTTGATATAAGCGACCAGAAAGCTCTGCATTAATTTGTACACTCATGTAACCGAAAATTTTATTACGAATAAAACTGTATAATGGCTCGGCAATAGCAATACCTACCATGGCAATAGCAAGAACATGTAGGCTAGAAATACTTCGCCCAACCAGTACTTTATCGATAATATTTTCGAATAGTAGTGGGTTTATTAAGGCAAAAACTTGAACTACAGCTGCAAGAATAAAAATATCTCGTAATTGAAAGCGCTGACGAAATATTGAGGGGATAAACCAAGATAAACCAAAAGGTTGTTTTTTAGGTTTCTCTATTTTGTCTTTAATTAATAAAACAGAATAATCTTCATTATTTGGATTAAATAGGTTCGTTTCTGGTTGGTTATTGCTAGTAAATTTAATCAGAATTAATTGCGCGGCATCATTCTTAATTAAGATCTGCCAGCTATGATCAATTTTTATTACGGCTGGAAGCGGTAAATGTTCAAATTGATGTTGATTAATAAGCGCATATTCTGTTTCTAAACCGATGAGATCTGCACATTCGCGTAATTGCCAGTCAGTCGGAATATCACTATTCATACCGAGAGCATGTATCAACTGATCTTCAGTGATACTTTTTTTATAATAGTCAGCAACCCAGATAAGTACTTTAAGTCCCTGATTATGAATCAATGTATCATCCATGTTACTCATTGATTATTTCTCCCTCATGGCTTCGGACATATATTCTCTGACGGGGCTTAATACATAATCGATCACTCGACGCTGATCGGTCTTTATTTCTGCCACAATCGATAGCCCTGGAGTTAATTCTACCTTTGTACCTTCAACATTTAAGCTATTTTTATCCAAACTGATTTGACCAATAAAAACTAAGCCTAATTTTTCATCGTGGGTACTATCTCGAGAAATAGACAGTATTTTTCCATCAATGGTGCCATAACGGGTATAAGGGAAGGTATCTACTTTTACTGTTACGGTTTGTCCTTCACGAATAAAACCAATATCTTTATTTAGAATTTTCACTTCGGCGATTTGAACATCGTTATCGGGGACAATAACCATGAGTTTTTGCGCCGG
This sequence comes from Moellerella wisconsensis, assembly GCF_022592395.1. Lineage (NCBI taxonomy): Bacteria > Pseudomonadati > Pseudomonadota > Gammaproteobacteria > Enterobacterales > Morganellaceae > Moellerella > Moellerella wisconsensis. The sequence continues at coordinate 1,114,732 of NZ_CP093242.1, forward strand.
TTGTAATACGGCACCAATGGTATAAATGGATAACTCTTGAATCGTTCCGGTAACCGGAGAACGTATAATTTCTAGTTGTTCTCTTTCTTCAGTTTTATAAAACTCTTGCTCTAGCTTAATAATCTGAAATTCAGATTGTTTATGTTTTTCATACCATTCTTGGGCTTTCTGAATGCGTATTGAATTAAGTTTTTCGATTAAACCTTCTTTTTGTGCATTTAAAATCATTTTTTCAGATTTTTTCTGGGTGATCTCTTTTTGAGTTAGCAATAGCTCCTTTTCTTTTTCCAGATATTCATTTTGACTAATAATTTTCTTTTGACTTAATTGCTTATGTGCATCCAAGCGCTGTTGGATATTATGCAGTAATGAGGACAGAATTTTAAGTTCATTATTTTTAGTATTAATATTTGTATCGGCTATATTTATTTCAATATCAATACCAGTTATGGCTGAATCAAACTCATTTTTTATACTTTGATAATTACTTGATAGTTTTTGCTGTTGCTCTAATGATAATATATTAAATGCAGATTGAGTTTCAGGTGGCGATTTTTGTAATAATGCCGAATACAATAGACTTTCGTTAGTATAAAAATCAATTTGATGACCTAAACTTAATATGTCCTGACTAACACCCAGGACATTCATGCCTAATAAAGGTTCGCCTTGTTCGACATGCTGTCCTTCTTTTATATATAAATGTATCAAACGACTCTGTTCGACAGCTTGAATAACTTGAGAATGGCCGGAAACAATTAATCGACCCATTGTGGTGGCTTGTACATCCAATTTACCAATATACGCCCATAATAATGTGGCAATAATTCCAACGCTTAATGTAACAGCGGTGATAATAGCAAAAAGAGATGGTGGGCTTTTTATCAGCGCTAAATGAGAGGGTAGAAACTCATAATGTTTAGCATGATTTATCTTCTTTAATTTAGCTTTAATACGTTGTAACCATGATGTAGATTTAATATCCATTATTTATTTCCATATTTTTATTTCAGCGACTGCTGAAGAGTCCATAAATGTTTATATTGTTTATTCAGCATGAGTAATTCATCATGACTTCCTTGTTCTATTATTTTACCCTGCTGCATGACAATAATGCGTTGATGGTTACGGATAGTCGATAATCGATGGGCGATAGTAATAATGGTTCGACCTTGCGCTATCTGGTGCATATTGGCTTGAATAATAGCCTGAGATTCATCATCTAATGCGCTGGTGGCTTCATCAAAAATAATAATTTTAGGATTAGATAATAAGGTACGAGCAATCGCAACTCTTTGTCGTTGTCCACCGGATAAAGACGAGCCGCCTTCAGAAATTAAGGTGTCGTAACCTAACGGTAATTTAAGAATAAAATCGTGAGCTCCTGCCATTTTTGCTGCATTAATGACCTCATCTAACGACGCATTTGGTTTAGATTGCGCGATATTGTCAAACACCGATTGATGAAATAAAAAGTTCTCTTGCAAAACAATGCCAATTTGTTGGCGCAATGTGGTCATATTAATGGTTGAAAGAGGCTGATTATCAATTGTAATTTGCCCTTGTTCTGGCGCATAAAGTCTTAATAACAATCGTGCCAAGGTGCTTTTCCCTGATCCCGAAGTACCGACAATGCCTAGGGTTTCTCCTTGTGGAATAGATAAATTAAAATTTTGTAGAATATAGGGCATATCAGGTTGATAACGGAATGACAGATTATTAAATAAAATATCTCCATTCGATGGATTTTTGAGTCCCGATTGATGTTGCTCAGTCGGTAAGTTAATAATTTGAGCCAGTTTTTCGATGGCTACACGGGTACGAATATAATCACCCCATAATTGAACCATTTTTACTAACGGCTGGCTGGCATGATTGGCCATCATTTGAAAAGCAATTAACTGTCCAATGGTCATATTTAACGCCAGTACTTCAGATGCGCCCATCCATAAAATAATTGCCAATACTATTTTCTGAATAAACATGACCCAATGTTCAGAGCGCGAATGAATTTGCTGAGCAACAAAAGAACTTTGGCTCATGTCAGAGGTTTGTTGCTCCCAACGACGTTTAAAATGTGGCTCAATAGATAAGCTTTTAACTGTTTCAACACCATTGAGACTCTCAGTTAAAAATGAAGTATTAATCGCCGTATGCATAAATTGTTGATGTGCCGCGGCTTCTATTTTGGGGGTAAGTAACCATGCGACCAATAAATAAGCTGGAATTGATAGGATAAATACTAGGGTTAATACACCTGATAGCAGATTCATAACGTAAATAAATACGAATAAGAATAAGACATCTACACACAGAGTAAATAAACTGCCAGTTAAAAACTCTCGAATGGTTTCAAGCTCTTTAACTCGAGTAACTATAGCTCCTATTTGTCGTGATTTAAAAAATGATACCGGTAAATACAATAAATGAGAGACTAATTTTAATCCAAGAATAATATCAATTCGGTTGGCGGTATGATGATAAATATATTCTCGGAAGCCCTTTAAAATAACCTCGGCAAAAGCAGCAACAACCAATGCGATGATTAAAACATCGAGAGTCGTTAGGCTGTTATGGACCATTACTTTATCCATAATAACTTGCATAACGATAGGAGATATTAAGGCTAATATTTGTAAAATAAATGAAAATAATAAAATGAGTCCAATTATTTTTTTATGTTTAACAAATTCAGGATAAAACCAACTAATATCAAATTTACTTTGTTGTTGTTTTACATAAAGCCACTTTCCGCTCCAACGTGATTTAAATTCTTGCATCTCCCAAATCTCTGGGGGAGCATTACCTGCGGGCTGAATAAGTACCTGTTCATTATTAAAATTAGCTAATAACCATGAGGTTCCATCAGTATCGTAAATAATACATGGAGCTGATAATTTTTTTATATCCTTATTGGTACTTTGTTTGGTTTGGCACTTAACGTGATAATGATGATTAATGTTTTTTAAATTAAAATTGAAATTTTCACTCTCTGATATCACTGAATTAAACTGATTTATATCAATATCTTTAGTGAGTTTTATAATTATCCCGATTAAGCTAAGGGTATCTGACTGTTGTTTATCTATCATATTGTATGCCGATGAGTTATTTATAATTAATAACAATATATATAATAATTAATTAGGAGCCTCATGCTACAATAGTTATTGTTTTTAAATATATTGAATTTTATCCTATTTTATTGTTTTTTATGCTTAGATTAATAATATATTTAATATTAAATTGGTTATATATTCGAAATTTATATTTATGAAGTTTTATTTATGTAATTAGTCATATAAAATAATAGACAAATATCATCATATATTTGTCTATTGTTAGTTTTTATCAGAGAAAAATTTTATAGACTAATTAAGCGGCTAAAAAACGGTGGATCGCGCGTAAAACGGTCTCAGGTTTTTCAGCATGTACCCAGTGATCGGCTCCAGCAACAACCCAAGCCGATGCATTAGGAAATTGTTCGGCAATAATATCGCGATATTCTGGTTTAACATAAGACGAATTTCCCCCGGGAATAAATAAAATTTTGCCTGACCAAGAGGGTAATTGCTGCCAACCAATAATATTGTCGTATTGTTGAATTAACACGGGAAGATTGAATTTCCATTCACCCTGACGAAACGATTTTAATAAGAATTGAATAACGCCTTCTTCGGATAAATATTCGCGCATGATGACGGCCGCAGTTTGCCTACTGGTGGCATGATTATCTAGTACTGCTTGCAGAGCAGAAAATATATGCTGATGGCGATGCTGCTGATATGCCACAGGAGCCATATCGATAACGACAATATTTTCAATCAGTTCAGGCTTAATTGCGCTAGCCGCCATGGCAATTTTTCCCCCCATGGAATGGCCAATAAGTATAACTTTTGAATAGCCCAATCCAGTGACTAAATCGATAATATCTTGAGCCATTTCAGCATAATTCATGCTTTCTGAGCGAAATGAATCGCCATGATTACGGACATCAACCTGCAAAGTGATATAGTGATTTTTAAGATCCCGCGCTAGTACGCCAAGATTATTAAGATCACCAAACAGTCCATGGATTAGAATAATTGGTGTCGAGGAGGCAGGGGAAGTAGGCTGATGAATAATATAATTTAATAATGTCTTCATAAATGAGTGCTTCAATCAATTAATGAAATATGGGATATCATGACATGGGCAAGCTCAGAAACCAAATAGCTGCTTGTTGTATAATGTCTTATTGCGGTGGATTATTTGCAATCTAATCTGCCAGTTAGCATGATAGCGCAATTTAATATGCGCTATAGAATCAATAGATTCTGGCTAAAATATCAATAATTTATAACGGATTGTTTTTTTAATACTCAAAAAATTCATGGGTACTATTGATCTAAATCACTTTAAGTTATTGAAATTTTAATTGTTTTGTTTTATTTAAAACTATCCTATAATTCGTAAGAAAATTTTAGTCAAATACAGTACTGGAACGAAATGAAAATTATTGAGGTTGATGAAGAGCTTTACCGCTATATTGCCAGTCATACACAACATATCGGTGAAAGTGCATCGGATATTTTACGTCGTATGCTAGATTTTAAATCCGGGCAGCCGGTTAAAGCACTGGCTCCTGAGACTGAATCAGTAGTTTTGGCTGCACCAGTGATCTCTACGTCGGCTGAGTCGTTAAATCCCGTTCGAGTGATCCGTGAATTATTACTTTCAGACGCTTATGCAGAAAAAAATAAAGCAATAGATCGCTTTATGCTAATTTTATCGACGTTATATCGCTTAGATGCTGCCAGCTTTGCTGCTGCAACCGAATCGATGCATGGTCGTACACGAATTTATTTTGCTGGTGATGAGCAGACATTATTGTCAGCGGGTAAGCAGTCTAAACCGCGCCATATTCCTGGAACCCCCTATTGGGTGATTACCAATACTAATACGGGTCGTAAGCGTAATATGGTGGAGCTGATCATGCAAGAAATGCGGTTTCCAACTAATGTAATCGAAAAAGTCTGTAGTACTATCTAACCGGCTTATGCAGCTCTGTATTTGACAGTAGCTGTCATTCTCAGGAGAGAACCAGTGACAATACATGAACGTGCGGGCCAGCGTCCGCATCAGAGCGATTTGATCAATGTTGCTCAATTAACTGCTCAATATTATGCTTTACAGCCCGATGCTAATAATCCTGCGCATAGCGTAAAATTTGGTACTTCTGGGCACCGTGGTAGCGCCGAACGTAAAAGCTTTAATCAAAATCATATTTTGGCGATTGCCCAAGCTATTGCAGAAGTGCGTCAGCAGCAAGGTAATACTGGCCCATGTTATATCGGTAAAGATACTCATGCATTGTCAGAAGCTGCGTTTATTTCTGTCGTTGAAGTTTTAGCTGCGAATCAAGTTGCTGTTATTATTCAAGAAAATAATGGCTTCACACCAACACCATCAATTTCACATGCTATTTTAACTCACAATCGTTCTCATAATGAGCAGGCCGACGGTATTGTTATTACCCCTTCTCATAATCCTCCAGAGGATGGTGGGATTAAATATAACCCATCCAATGGCGGGCCTGCCGATGCGGATTTAACCCAAGTGATTGAACAACGTGCTAATGAATTATTAGCGAATAACTTGCTTGGTGTTAATCGTATTAGTTATGAGCAAGCGTTAGAGAGTGGTTATGTGAGCGCACACGATCTGATTACACCATATATTGCTGCTTTAGCTGAAGTAGTTGATATGAAAGCTATCCAGAAAGCGGGATTAAAAATAGGTGTCGATCCATTAGGTGGTTCGGGTATTGAATACTGGAAACGTATTGCTGAATATTATCAGTTAGATATTGAATTAGTAAATGAACAGCTTGATCAAACATTTCGTTTTATGCCACTCGATCATGATGGTGTGATCCGTATGGACTGCTCTTCGCCTTGGGCAATGGCTGGTCTATTAGAAATGAAAGAAAAATTTGATTTAGCATTTGCCAATGATCCTGATTATGACCGTCACGGAATTGTTACTCCTGCGGGCCTGATGAACCCTAATCATTATTTAGCGGTTGCGATTGATTATTTATTCCGCCATCGTCCACAGTGGAATGAGAAAGTCGCTGTCGGTAAAACGTTAGTTTCCAGTGCTATGATTGATCGCGTCGTAAATGATTTGGGGCGTGATTTAGTTGAAGTTCCTGTCGGTTTTAAATGGTTTGTTGATGGCTTATTCACCGGTTCGCTTGGTTTTGGCGGTGAAGAAAGCGCTGGAGCATCTTTCTTAAAATTTGATGGTACACCGTGGTCAACGGATAAAGACGGCATTATCTTATGCTTACTTGCGGCGGAAATCACAGCAGTGACAGGGGAAGATCCTCAACAGCGTTATAATAAATTAGCCGAAAAATTTGGCGCACCATGCTATAGCCGTATTCAAGCTAAGGCATCGCATCCGCAAAAAGCTCGTCTTAGTAAACTGTCTCCTGAAATGGTTGCTGCTGACACCTTAGCGGGTGATAAAATTACTCAACGATTAACTAAAGCTTCAGGTAATGGGGCAGCGATTGGTGGATTAAAAATCATGACAGATTTTGGTTGGTTTGCTGCTCGTCCATCTGGAACAGAAGAAGCCTATAAAATTTATTGCGAAAGTTTTCGTGGGCCAGAGCATTTAAAACAAATTGAAAGCGAAGCTATTGATATTGTTAATAGTGTTATTGCTGATTAATTATTTTCACGGTCAACTCATAGGTAGGCGAAAGCCTACCTATTGCATATTTTAAAAACTGAAGTCTGCATTAAAACATCCACCTTTATTAAATAAATTTAGCTTTTATTGTAAGATATAATTAATCAATTTATTTCTTTAATTGAAATTTATATTTATTTAAAATATCTATTGTTATTTCTAAATCATATTAAATTAAAAGCATTTAATGTATTAATCATATTTTTATTGGTATGGATTAAATATGTACATATGTTTTAATTTATATATATAAACTAATGAATTAATAATGTTATCTAAATAATTAATAGAAATTAGATTAAAAGTTGATTTATTTTATCTTTTCAATAAAAATTAAAATAAACATTGAAAGCATGCTAATTATTATCTAGGATAATAATCGCTATCAGGGAGTCTTCATTAATTACGATTAATTGATAGAACGATAGCCATAAATAATATTAAATATACATGTAGTAAATACAAGGATGTAATAATGAATAAGTCAAAAGTGATCTTAACGGCAGTCATCGCATCGATAATATCTGTTTCAGCCATGGCCAATCAGCTGACAGGAACAGTAAATTTTACTGGAACCTTAATTGCTGCGCCATGTAATATTACCGCAGGAACAAAAGATATCCAGATTGATTTTGGTGATATATCTATGGGACATGAGAGTATGGACCAGATTAAATCAGCAAAAATCAGTTTAGAAAATTGTAATTTTGCGGATTATTCAAAATTACCAAAGCAAGTATCGCGTGCTGTCGTAGAATTTAAGGGAACTTCTGACCAAGATAAACCCGAATTGTTAGCGGTAAGAGGTGCTGCTTCAGGTATTGGTATTAGATTATTAGATAGTTTAAAAAATGATTTAGATATTCGTACGGGAGTGATTGCAGCAGCTGTTAATAGCGCAACAACCAATAATATTGATATTAATTTTAATACTAAAATTGAATTAACGGGTAAAGAATTAACTTATGGTAACTTTACCTCTACAGCCACTTATGAAATAGCCTACAAGTAACACTCTAGGTGGCAAATATTGCCACCTTTTTTATTTCTTGCTTATTCTGAAATTATGAAAAAAATAAAAAACTATTTGCTGTTTTTTCCGAGTCTATTTATATCAATTAATAGTTATTCTCTTGAGTTTAATATTGAGCATTTGAATTTGAAAGAAAAAAATAATATTGACTTAAGTTTGTTTTCTAATAAGGAATATAATCAACCAGGTGATTATTATTTAACAGTGAAAATTAATGGGGATATTATAAATAAAAAAGAATTTATTAAATATAAAGAGAAATCAAATGGAAACACTTATCCATGTATTACTGAAGAATTAATTAATAAACTTAGGTTGAAAGATGATATTATTACATCACTACTAAAGATGAAAATCAAGCATTGCTATGATTTATCGATGCACCATGAAATAAAAATAAATTTTGATAAATTATTACATCAATTAGATATTACAGTTCCTCAAGCATGGTTAATTAATCAAGAAAAAAATTGGATTAATTATCATCAGTGGGATAATGGAATACCAGGCATCATGATTGATTATGATTGGCATTTTAATTATCTAGATACTAAATCAGCTAATGAACAGTATAAATTAAGTAATTTTGGTACATTAGGGGCTAATTTTTCTGCTTGGCGTCTGCGTGGAGATTATCAATTTTATTATTCACGGCAATATTATAAACAAGGTGAGAGTGATAGATATAATCTGCAGTTAACACAAGTATATGCTTATCGAGCTATTCCTGAGATAAGTGCCAAATTAATTCTAGGAGAGAGTCATCTTAGCAGTGAATTATTAGATTCATTTCGTTTTACGGGAATGAGTATATCTAGTGATGAGAGAATGTTACCGCCTTCAGGACGTGGTTATGCCCCTAAAATAGAGGGAATAGCATCGACAAATTCAATCATTACAATTGAAAAAAATAATATTATTATTCAACGTATTCAAGTGCCTGCGGGACCCTTTAGTCTTGATAGCCTGCCGGCGAATATTAACGGCAACATTAAAGTAATTATTGAAGCTGAAAATGGTAGCAAAGATGTTCGTGATATTTATATCTCTGGGGTAACTACTATGCTGAGGCCCGGGCAATGGCGCTATTCGTTATCTTCAGGAAAAACAAATTTATTTAATAAAACCTCCGAAAGAAATATTTATTTTTTAAACGGAGAAATATTTTTTGGCTTAAATAATAGAACAACCTTATATTCCGGGATTTTGTCTTCGATTAGTATCCAAAAATATGAGCATTTAACCTTAGGTATTAATCAAAGCTTAGATAGATTAGGTGGATTAAGCTTTGATGTGACAAATTTACAACATCAATTAAACGATGAAAAAAAATATAGTGGCAATCGCTATCGAGTTGGATATTTAAATCATTTAGATGTGACAAAAACAGATATTATTTTTAATGCTCAAATTTTTAGTGATCAAGATTATATCAATATGCATCAATATTTACAGGAGAGAACTAAAAATGGCGATAAAGAAAAACGAGTTTATTCAGCATCTGTTCGCCAATATCTAGAGTTTTTATCTTTATCAATGGCATTAACAGCATCACGTACTCAGTATTGGCAAAAAGATGAACAGCAGCGATATTCATTGAGCCTTAATAAAAGTTTTATATTAGGAAAAATAAAAAACATTTCAACTACGCTTAATTTTAATCATACCGAAGGGACAAAAAATAATCAGCAGCAACTATTTTTATCACTTTCATTACCATTAAGACAGCAAGAAAGAGTGAGTTATAACCAATATTATGATTTAACGAAAAATACACATACCAATAGTATTAATTACAGTAAAAATATAAATAATCATAGTAACTTTGGATTATCAATAAATAATACCAAGATTACCAAGAGAACATTAGAGCCATCAGTCAGTGGATATATCAATTATAACTCAGCTTATGGTGATATTTATACTAGCCTTTCAGAGAAACCAGAACAATATCGTTCATTTACAGCTAGCCTGAAAGGGGGATTAACTATAACTGGTCATGGTCTAGCATTACATCGTTATTCAGCCGGTCATTACCCACGATTGATGATAGATGCTAATGGTATACAGGGAATATCTGTCAATAACAATCAAACAGTAACTAATAAAAAAGGTTTTGGAGTAATAACATCAGCAAATAATTTCATGCCTTCTCAATTCAAAGTGGATATTAATAAACTTCCCAAGAATACTAATGTTAACGAAAGTATATTTTCAAAAACATTAACTGAGGGGGCTATTGGTTATTATAAATTAGATTCAGTAAGTGGCGAAAATATATTTTCTATGATTAAATTTATTTCTAATAAATCACCTCCATTAGGTAGTTTAGTTCTTGATGCTATCACTGGGCGTGAAGTAGGTATGATCGGAGATGAAGGAATGGTTTATTTAACAGGAATAAATAAAAACAAAAGATATATTATTAATTTAAACAAAAAGTCATGCCAATTGAAATTCACAGAAGATAACTCCTCTATAGTTTATTGCCAATGAGATTTTTATGATAATAAGAACTGTTATTTTATTTTTATTTTCTAGTATAGTCAGTTATTGCTATGCATCAATTAATGTCGATCGAACTCGGATTGTTTTTGAACAGAAGACAGATGCTATAAGCATGACATTAAGTAATAATGCTGAACATCCATATTTGGCTCAGGCTTGGATTGAAAATGAAAAAGGAGAAAAATCATCAGAATACTTTGTAGTTATTCCGCCTATTCAAAGAATTGAAGCTAATAGTAAAAATCAAATTAAAATACTAAAGTCAGTTAGTCATAAATTACTTTCAGAAGATCAAGAATCTTTATTTTATTTAAAAATAAAGGAAATCCCCCCTAAACCTATAGAAGGTAATATTATTCAAATTGCATTACAGAGCCAATTGAAAATTTTTTATCGACCGACAAACATCTTAACTCAACAAGAACAGTCATGGTTAAAAGAAATAACTGTTATTTATGCGAATAAAACACTTACACTGATTAACCCTACTGCGTACTATATTAATATTGCTGATGTTATAGATAAAAATGGAGAGATTATTATCGATGTTGGCTATAACATGCTCGCACCATTCTCTAGTAAGGAATTTATTCTTTCATCTCAATTAAGTGATAAATTTCAAATTGGCTATATTGATGATTATGGTGCACTAAGGTTATTTACTTATTTATATGAAAATAAAAGATACTCCTTACAAAATGAAGGCTAAGTAAATGAAACTTACAATGTATTTATGCCATATGAATAAGATAAAGAAAATATTATTTATATTTTTATTATTATTTTCTTCTTTCTCTCAGGCATTAACTTGCACCAGTCAAGAAGGGCAAAATATTTTAAAGCGTGATGTATTTACTAGTTTTTTTTATCCAGATACTTTAATTGGCAGAGATCTCTTTCGTTCAGATAAAGTTAATATCAGCATCATATGTACCAATAATTCAACTGTGCCTAAAAATGTTTACATAAGATATGATAAAAATATTATTGATAACTATAATCCTAATGTAGATAAAGTCGATTTTATATTACAGATGAAAAATCAACAATATATAGCAGGTATGGATAGTTTGATTCCTCAAGCATCTATTTTACCCGGAGAAACACACACTATTGATTTAAACTATCTCTATATCATGCGTATGACAAATTTCCCTCACCAAATACTGAGTAACCATCCATCGATGGTGGAAATTAAATTATCTATTGGTGAATTAGATGATATTAGTGCGGGAGTAACGGAAAAAATAGTCGTTATTCGTAATATGAAATTGATTAGTTTTCCACATTGTGAACTTGGTTTAAGTATGAGGATATTACCGGCAAACATTGATTTTGGAGTGATTACTTTTAGTGGAGATCACCCGATTGAAAAAATAAAAAACTTTTCGCTGGAATTTACTCGCGATATTACATCGGGTTGTTCACTGAACCAGTTGCCAGATTATAATGTTGATATCTATTTTTCTACGCCGAATAGGTTGGATTATGATAATGCGTTTAGCCTTGATAACGGTTTAAGTATCGCATTAACACCGATGGATGGTTATGCTCAATCGGTTAAATTTAATCAACCGCATAAAGTTCATCGAATTATTATGAATAGAAACGGAAAATATAAGAGTTTCGCTTCATTTAGTGCTCGACTATATAATAATAATGCGGTTATTCGACCGGGGGCTTTTTCTGCACCAGTTACAATTAATGTTTATTATCATTAAGTTTATCAGTATTAATCTAAATCTTTGACGATAGGCTTACGATGATAGTTTAGAGAGCATGCTTCGAATACATCTCGGGAACATAACAGTGGGAAATTAGTAAGAAAAGAAACTTTAATCTGAGCCGATATAACCATTGCAGCAAATTGCGCCTGATGATACAACTTTAATGACATGAGTTAAATTTAACGAACATTGTGAAGATAGGGTGAGGTCAATGAGTCAGGTATTTAATTTCAGTGCAGGTCCCGCCATGCTACCGATAGAGGTTATGCGTCGTGCAGAACAAGAACTTTGTAACTGGAATAGTTTAGGTGTTTCAGTCATGGAAATTAGTCATCGTAGTAAAGAATTTATTGCGGTGGCAGAAACAGCAGAACAAGATTTGCGCCATCTTTTAGCTATACCCGATAACTATAAAGTATTGTTTTGTCATGGAGGTGCGCGTGGGCATTTTTCAGCGTTACCTCTAAATTTATTGGGAGATAAAACCACTGCGGATTATATTGTTGGTGGATATTGGGCAGAGTGTGCAGCAGAAGAAGCAAAAAAATATTGCACGCCGAATATTATCCAAGTTAAAACTGAGAAAGATGGCGTTGTTGGTATCAAGCCAATGAGTGAATGGCAATTAAGTGATGATGCAGCTTACGTGCATTATTGTCCAAATGAGACCATTGATGGTATCGCGATTCATGAAGAACCTAATTTCCCTGAAGATAAGATTGTAGTCGCCGATTATTCTTCATCTATCTTATCTAAACCTATCGATATTACTCGCTATGGTATGATTTATGCGGGTGCACAGAAGAATATTGGCCCGGCCGGTTTAACATTGGTGATTATTCGCGAAGACTTATTAGGCAAAGCTGCTAAACAGACACCGTCGATTCTTGATTATACTGTATTAGCTAAATATGACTCTATGTTTAATACTCCCCCAACATTTGCTTGGTATTTGTCAGGCATGGTATTTAAATGGCTAAAAGAGCAGGGGGGAATGCAAGAAATGGCGCAACGTAATTTTGAGAAATCAGAATTATTATATCGTGCTATTGATAATAGCGATTTCTATATTAACCGTGTTACTGGCGAAAATCGTTCTTGGATGAATATTCCTTTCCAAATGACTGATCCATCATTGGATGCTAAATTTTTGGAAGAAGCTAAAGCACTTGGTTTATTATCCTTAAAAGGCCACCGTGTTTCTGGTGGGATGCGCGCCTCGATTTATAATGCTATGCCATTAGCTGGCGTACAAGCATTGGTTGATTTTATGGCAGATTTCGAGCGCCGTAATAGTTAAATCGTTATTATATAGCGTATTAATGTTACGCTTTTGATAAATTACTATTAGCCAGAAACATCTCTGGCTAATTTTTACTTTTTATTTTTCGGCTATTAATTATTAATTTTAAAACAATAAATAACTATTTTTTAAATATAATCCGAGTTGGTTCCAAAATAGCTAGTTCTAAAATAGTTGGCTCCAAATATTGAGTCATTCGAGCTTATTTACAGAAAATTAACTCACTGATGTATTGTTTGTAATAGCTATAATTTATTGGGCTTATTACACCGAGTATTAGGATTATTGAGATCTAAAAAATTAGGTATATAAATAACAATTTGGAGAGACTGCTTTTTATGCAATCGCTGACACTACAACCCATTACTTATATTAATGGCTGCGTTAACTTACCCGGCTCTAAAAGTGTTTCTAACCGTGCGTTATTATTAGCGGCGATGGCACAGGGTACTACGCATCTAACTAACTTATTAGATAGTGATGATATTCGCCATATGCTGAATGCATTAACTCAATTAGGCGTTAGTTATCAACTCTCTGAAGATAGAACGCGCTGTACCGTTGAGGGTATTGGACATGCTTTAGTGGCTGAAAATATGCTTGAAATCTTTTTGGGCAACGCTGGCACTGCAATGCGCCCATTAGCTGCTGCATTATCCTTAGGAAATAACCAGATTATTTTAACCGGCGAGCCACGAATGAAAGAGCGACCTATTGGACATTTGGTTGATTCTTTACGCGAAGGTGGTGCTAAGATTAATTATCTTGAGCAGGAAGGTTATCCCCCATTACAAATTTCTGGAGGATTTACTGGCGGTAATATCCAAGTTGATGGTTCAGTATCCAGTCAGTTTTTAACCGCGTTATTAATGGCTGCGCCATTGGCGAACAACGATAGCAAAATTACGATCAATGGCGATTTAGTTTCTAAGCCTTATATTGATATTACATTGGCCCTGATGAAAACATTTGGAGTGAATGTTAAAAATCAAAATTATCAATCTTTTGAAATTAGAGGCCAGCAGCAATATCAATCACCAGGCGAATATTTAGTTGAAGGCGATGCATCTTCTGCCTCCTATTTTCTGGCAGCTGCAGCGATTAAGGGCGGAACTGTTCGTGTTACAGGTATCGGTAAAAATAGCTTACAAGGCGACACTAAATTTGCCAATGTGTTAGAAAAAATGGGCGCAATTATTCGTTGGGGCGAGGATTATATCGAATGTGAGCGCGGTAAATTGGTAGGTATTGATATGGATATGAATACTATTCCTGATGCAGCGATGACTATTGGTACGGTTGCACTGTTTGCTCAAGGCGAAACTATTATTCGGAATATTTATAACTGGCGAGTAAAAGAGACGGATCGTTTATATGCAATGGCGACAGAATTGCGTAAAGTCGGGGCCGAGGTAGAAGAAGGGCATGATTATATTCGTATAACTCCACCATTAAAGCTGCGGCATGCAGAGATAGAAACTTATAACGATCACCGAATTGCAATGTGTTTTTCATTAGTTGCACTATCAGATACGCCGGTAACTATCTTAGATCCAGGTTGTACAGCTAAAACGTTTCCGACTTATTTCCAACAACTGGAAAAATTAACGCATTAATGAAGTCAGTCAAGTGGTATGATTAACAGATAAATTCCGGTTTTTCGTTATCGATATATTGTTGATATAACTATAAGCCGGTTTTTTATTTTATAGCTAATAAATAGCGCTAACTTACAGTTAGTTAAATAGAAAATATTAAATTTTTTTGTCTCATTAAAACCTCTAGGTTTCACAAAATCTTGCAGTGAGTATAATACGGGGCACAGTATTGTTCGACGGAGAATAGATAAACTATTCTGCGTACAAAAGGAGACCCCTATGGCGGCGATAGCCCCTGTAATTACTGTAGATGGGCCAAGTGGAGCGGGTAAAGGGACACTTTGTCAGGCGCTGGCAAAAGAACTGGAGTGGCAACTTTTAGATTCCGGTGCAATTTATCGCGTTTTAGCGTTAGCTGCCCTCCATCATCATGTTGATATCCAGTCCGAGGATGCTTTAGTTCCATTAGCGGCAAATTTAGATGTACGTTTTGTGCCTGAAGGTGACCAACTGAAAGTTATCCTCGAAGGGGAGGATGTCAGTAACCAAATTAGAACCGAAACAGTCGGTAATACCGCGTCACAAGCCGCGACTTTTCCGCGAGTTAGAGAAGCTTTATTACGTCGTCAACGGGCTTTTCGTATTCTACCGGGATTGATTGCAGATGGTCGAGATATGGGCACAGTAGTTTTTCCTGATGCACCCGTAAAAATATTTTTGGATGCTTCAGCAGAAGAACGTGCTCATCGCCGGATGAGACAGTTGCAGGATAAAGGGTTTAATGTTAACTTTGAGCGTCTTTTAGTCGAAATTCAGGAACGTGATTACCGTGATAGGAATCGTGCTGTCGCGCCGTTAGTGGCGGCTAAAGATGCACTCATTCTGGATTCGACCAGTATGTCAATTGATGAAGTTATCGAAAAAACGCTGACATACGCAAAAAAAATTCTTAATTTATCTAAGTAATTGGCTTTGTTTTAGCTTATAATTAGATAATATACAACTCTATTAGTGCGTTCTCGAAATAGGAACCCGCTATAAATAACCCTTTGACAAGGAATGTTGCAGGGTATGTGAAACAACCCCATCTGGCAGGATGCTAAATGGACGTTAAAATATAAACTCTTGAAGATCATTAATATGACAGAATCTTTTGCTCAACTCTTTGAAGAATCCCTGCAGAATATTGAAACCCGTCCGGGTTCTATCGTACGCGGCACCGTTGTTGCTATCGATAAAGACGTTGTTCTGGTTGACGCAGGTCTGAAGTCTGAATCTGCAATTCCAGTAGAACAATTCAAAAATGCTCAGGGTGAGCTAGAAATCCAGGTTGGTGATGAGATTGACGTTGCTCTGGATGCAGTCGAAGACGGTTTCGGTGAAACTGTTCTGTCTCGTGAGAAAGCTAAACGCCATGAAGCATGGTTAATGCTGGAAAAAGCTTACGAAGAAGCAGAAACTGTAACTGGTGTTATCAACGGTAAAGTTAAAGGCGGTTTCACCGTAGAACTTAACGGTATCCGTGCGTTCTTACCTGGTTCTCTGGTTGATGTTCGTCCAGTGCGTGATACTACTCACCTGGAAGGCAAAGAGCTAGAGTTCAAAGTTATCAAGCTTGATCAGAAACGCAACAACGTCGTTGTTTCTCGTCGTGCTGTAATCGAGTCTGAAAACAGTGCAGAGCGCGATCAACTGCTAGAAAACCTGCAAGAAGGCATGGAAGTTAAAGGTATCGTTAAGAACCTTACTGACTACGGCGCATTCGTTGATCTTGGCGGTGTTGACGGCCTACTGCATATCACTGATATGGCTTGGAAACGTGTTAAACATCCAAGCGAAATCGTCAATGTTGGCGATGAAATCAACGTTAAAGTTCTGAAATTTGACCGTGAGCGCACTCGTGTTTCTCTGGGTCTGAAACAACTGGGCGAAGATCCTTGGGTCGCAATCGCTAAACGTTACCCAGAAAGCACTCGTCTGACTGGTCGCGTTACTAACCTGACTGATTACGGCTGCTTCGTAGAAATCGAAGAAGGCGTTGAAGGTCTGGTTCACGTTTCAGAAATGGATTGGACTAACAAAAACATTCACCCATCTAAAGTTGTTAATGTTGGTGATGTTGTTGAAGTTATGGTTCTGGATATCGACGAAGAACGTCGTCGTATCTCACTGGGCCTGAAACAGTGCAAATCTAACCCATGGCAGCAGTTTGCAGAAACTCACAACAAAAACGATCGCGTTGAAGGTAAAATCAAGTCTATCACTGACTTTGGTATCTTCATCGGTCTGGAAGGCGGAATCGATGGCCTGGTTCACCTGTCAGACATTTCTTGGAACGTTACTGGCGAAGAAGCTGTACGTGAATACAAGAAAGGCGACGAAATCGCTGCAGTAGTACTGCAAGTCGATGCAGAACGTGAGCGTATCTCTCTGGGCGTTAAACAATTAGCTGAAGATCCATTCAATAACTACCTGGCTGTTAACAAGAAAGGTGCTATTGTAAACGGTAAAGTAACTGCTGTTGATGCTAAAGGTGCAACTATTGAGTTGGCTGACGGTGTTGAAGGTTACTTACGTGCTTCTGAAGCAACTCGTGACCGCATTGAAGATGCAACCCAAGTTCTGAACGTTGGTGATGCAGTTGAAGCTAAATACACTGGTGTTGATCGCAAAAACCGCGTAATCAACCTGTCTGTTCGCGCAAAAGACGAAGCTGATGAAAAAGATGCTATCGCTACTGTGAACAACAAACAGGAAGATACTAACTTTGCAAACAACGCTATGGCTGAAGCTTTCAAAGCAGCTAAAGGCGAGTAATTAAGTGATATTAGGGTAGTCGATGATTACCCTTGTTATAACGGTAGTTTAGGGAGGTACTATGACCAAGTCGGAATTAATCGAAAGACTTGCTAGCCATCAATCTCATCTTTCAGCTAAAACCGTCGAGGATGCTGTAAAGGAAATGCTTGAGCACATGGCAGATACATTGGCTAGTGGAGAGCGTATTGAAGTTCGTGGATTCGGCAGTTTTTCTCTTCACTACCGTGCTCCACGTGTTGGTCGTAATCCAAAGACGGGTGATAAAGTTGAGCTGGAAGGTAAATACGTTCCACACTTTAAGCCTGGCAAAGAATTACGTGACCGTGTGAATGAGTGCTTTCAAGAATCAAATAGCTAGCACGCATTATGGCTTAATTATGTAAATTAAAACGACACTTTGATTTTTATTAATCGGTGTCGTTTATTTTTTCTTTTTTCTGGCATTATTCATCCCTTCTATTTTCTGTTTAGCAGTAATTTTTATTATTTTATTATTTCATTAGTGTATTTAGCCTTAGTTCCATTATTAATTGCTCTATCAGTTATTATTTATTATCTTCTTAGTTATGATTTCATTTTGTATAGTGATATTGTTGATAGTATAAATAATCAATTCATTTTATATATTATTGTGTGTTTTTTATTTAGATTAAATTAATTGTGAACCACTTTGCAAAAATAAAAATCATTTTTGTTTGTTACATTTAATATTATAATCCATAATCTAAAAATAACTTTTATTCTGTCTGTTCCCCCCAAAACTATCGTATTATCAATACCTAAGGTAAAAATTAAACAGCAAGGATGCTGATGGCGATAATTAATAACGTATTATTACTAGTGAAATCAAAAAGTGAGTTAAATATAAATTATGCATCAGTAGCATTATTTATTGGATTATTGCCATTGTTGTATTTAAATAATATCCCTAACATTACTACTTATATTTTCATTATATTATTGTTGATTGCAATATTACTATTTTATACGGTAAATAAATACGTTAAATTTTTTATATTTATTGCTATGTCTCTGTTATGGGGGGGGTGGCATGCGAGTGAACTACTTAATTATATAAATAAGTTTAGTATGGGAATGCATAATGCTCAGGTAACGGTAATTACTGTTCCTATCGAGAATAAAAAACAGCAAAGAATAAAAGTAAGAATAGATTCTCTCGATAGTGTAGATGTATTTCCAGCACTTTATGCTTATTGGTATCCAGCAAAAAAATCAGATATTAAAATTTGTGCGGGGCAACGATGGCAATTTCAGAGTAAATTATACCCGGTACATTCTTTGTTAAATGAAGGTGGATTTGATAGCCAGCGGCATTATATTGCTCAGCGTATATTAGGTCGATTGAAAAATTCCAGTGAAAAGCTGATTGATTCCTCGTGTTCTTGGCGTCAAAAAACAATTGATTATTATTTAATACATATTAATCAGCAAGTTAATCGCGGAGTTATTTACGCGCTGATGTTCGGTGAAAGAGGATTATTAGAGCCACAACAATCACAATGGTTACAAAAAACAGGCGTGAGCCATTTAATAGCTATTTCAGGATTACACATTGGAATTGCTTATTTTGTTGGTTTTTATTTAGCTCGATTTATACAGTTTTTCTTTGCTTATAAATATATTTATTTAGGTTTTTCGGTATCTATAGGATTATTAACAGCTGTAATTTACAGCTGGCTATCAGGTTTATCTATACCGGCTATTAGGGCTATATTCGCTCTTTCATTAGCTATTTATTTACGAAAACAGCCTTTTTATTGCTTTCCGTGGCAATGGGCAATTCTTAGTATGGGGCTGATCCTATTATTTGATCCACTGGCAATTCTCTCGGATAGTTTTTGGCTTTCATGCATTGCTGTATTAGCAATTCTCTATTGGGGATCGACAATTCAGCTCAATCGTAGTATTTATGTCGATTGGCGTTTGAAATGGATTAAATTATTACATTTGCAATTTGGCTTACTTTTATTATTAATTCCAATCCAATTAATTATTTTTAACGGGTTTAATCCTGCCGGATTATTGGCTAATTTATGGTTGGTCCCATTGATCTCTTGTTTAATCATTCCGTTATTATTACTAATTTTTTTATTACCGTTTGATTATCTTCAGTCGATAGTATTTGAGTTTATTGATACGATTTTATCAATTAGCTTATCCCCATTACCTTTTTTAGCGCAGTTTTGGTTAAATGGAGGATTTATTTCTCCGTGGTTAGTGGCTATCAGTGGGTTATTACCCATTATTTATATTTTTGGTTGGTACGGTTCATACTGCAGTTTAATTATCTGCTTTCTTTGTTTAGTTATTGGTATTTACCCGCAACCCGAAGCTAAAGGATGGCGCTTAACCATGCTTGATGTCGGTCACGGATTAGCTATTATTATGCAGCAAGGTCGCCAAGCTTTAATCTATGATACAGGAAAAAGTTGGCAAGGTGGTGACGTTGCACTGAGTCATATCATTCCTTTTTTGAGCTATCATCAATTAGAACCAATTGGCATTATTTTGAGTCACGACCATCTTGATCATACGGGCGGAGTAGTATCCTTACGGCGTCATTATCCGGGAGTTTCATTACGCAGTAATTTTGGTGATGGGGGGCATTTGCCTTGCCATCGCGGAACAAAATGGCGTTGGAAAGATCTCGTATTTACTGTGGTATGGCCAGTTAATGGGAAGAAATTATCACATAATAATGATTCTTGTGTTATTCAAATTACTGATGGATATAACAAAATATTATTAACTGGTGATATTGAAAAGCGAGGAGAAAGAGAGTTAGTGGCGTTAGATAAAGTGGCTTTAACTTCAAATATTATTCAAGTTCCACATCATGGTAGCAATACCTCATCTACCGGATTATTTTTACGCAATGTCATGCCAAATTTAGCTTTAGTTTCATCGGCTCGCTATAGTCAGTGGCAAATTCCCTCTCCTAAAGTGCGAGATAGGTACCAAAAAGCGAATATAGATTGGCTGAATACATCTCAGCAAGGACAGATAACTTTATGGTTTAATAGGGAAAAAATAGTAAAATCAAGTTATCGAGTTGAAATTCAACCGCGCTGGTTTCATCAGTGGTTTGGTGAAATAGCAATTCCCGAGTAGAATAGGGCGCTTATTTTAAGTTTTGGTAAAATTAGAATGAATGATAAAGATCTTTCAACGTGGCAAACGTTTCGTCGTTTATGGCCATCAATTGTGCCATTTAAAGCAGGTTTAATTGTTGCAGCAATCGCTTTAGTCATAAATGCGGCAGGCGATGCATTTATGATCTCCTTATTAAAACCTTTATTAGATGAAGGTTTTGGTAAGTCTAATATTGACACATTAAAATGGTTACCTTTAGCTGTTCTTGGGCTGATGCTAATTCGTGGTTTATCAAACTTTGTATCGACATATTGCGTTTCCTGGGTCTCAGGAAAAGTTGTTATGAACATGCGTCGGCGTCTATTTAGTCATATGATGGGGATGCCGGTAAGTTTCTTTGATCAGCAATCTACCGGAACGCTACTATCTCGTATTACTTATGATTCAGAGCAGGTAGCATCGTCTTCTTCTGGTGCACTGATTACTATTATTCGCGAAGGTGCTTATATTATAGGTTTGTTCAGCTTAATGTTTTATTACAGCTGGCAGTTATCACTGATCTTGATTGTAATTGCGCCTATTGTATCTATCGCTATTCGTATTGTTTCCAAACGTTTTAGGAATATTAGTAAGAATATGCAAAGCGGTATGGGGCTAGTCACTACCAGTGCTGAGCAAATGTTAAAAGGCCATAAAGAAGTTCTTATTTTTGGTGGTCAAAAAGTTGAAACTGAACGCTTCAACAAAGTTAGTAATAATATGCGTCGTCAAGCAATGAAAATGGTGACTGCATCGGCAATTTCTGATCCTATTATTCAGATGATCGCTTCGTTAGCATTGGCTTTTGTTCTGTATGCAGCTAGTTTTCCTGAAATTATGGATACTTTAACGGCAGGGACTATCGGTGTTGTCTTTTCTTCTATGTTTGCATTGATGCGTCCATTAAAATCATTAACTAACGTGAATGCACAGTTCCAGCGCGGTATGGCGGCATGTCAAACCTTGTTTGCCATTTTAGATATGGAACAAGAAAAAGACGATGGAAAACGGGTGTTGAAGAAAGCCAACGGTGATATTGAATTTAAAAATGTCACTTTTACTTATTCATCTAAAGACAGCCCAGCATTACAAAATATCTCATTTACTATTCCTGCGGGTAAGTCGGTCGCTCTCGTTGGTCGTTCAGGTTCAGGCAAATCGACCATTGCTAATTTGATCACTCGTTTTTATGACATCGATGAAGGCAGTATTACTATTGATAATCATGATATTCGTGAATATACGTTATCCTCATTACGTCAACAGGTCGCATTAGTCTCTCAGCACGTTTATTTATTTAATGACACCATTGCTAATAATATCGCCTATGCGACAGATGGCAGTTTTAGTCATGAACAAATAGAGAAAGCCGCAGAAATGGCCTATGCCATGGACTTTATCAATAAGCTGGATAATGGACTTGATACTGTCATCGGTGAAAACGGAGTGATGTTATCTGGTGGTCAGCGCCAACGTATCGCGATAGCCCGCGCATTATTGCGTGACTCACCTATTTTGATCCTTGATGAAGCCACATCTGCGTTAGATACTGAATCAGAACGTGCGATTCAGGCCGCATTAGATGAATTACAGAAAGATCGTACTTCACTGGTTATTGCCCATCGCTTATCTACAATTGAAAATGCAGATGAAATATTAGTGGTGCAGGATGGACAAATTATTGAACGCGGAAATCATAAAGTCTTGATTAATCAAGACGGTGCCTATGCACAGTTACACAAGATCCAGTTTAGCCAATGATTGAGCGTATATGGGCTGGCCGCTCATGGCTATATATCTTGCTAGTGCCGTTATCATTGCTGTATGGCATGATAACGACGCTGCGTCGACTGTGTTATAAGATTGGGATATTGCGTTCATGGAAGGCTCCAGTACCAGTGGTTATTGTTGGTAATTTAACCGCAGGGGGAAATGGCAAAACTCCCGTGGTTATTTGGCTGACGGAGAATTTGCAGCAAAAAGGTTATTCGGTCGGCGTGGTATCCCGCGGATATGGAGGCAAAGCGGCGCATTATCCTTTAGTTATTACCAATAAAACTGCCACCACAGAAGGCGGCGATGAGCCAGTTTTAATTCATCAGCGTACGGGTGTTCCTGTCGTAGTTGCTCCACGTCGTAGCGATGCTGTTAAAGAATTATTATCATTGTACGATATAGATATTATCATTACTGATGATGGCTTACAGCATTATGCTTTAGCTCGTGATTATGAAATTGTAGTTATCGATGGTCAGCGTCGTTTTGGTAATGGTTGGTGGTTGCCGGCTGGACCCATGCGCGAATACGAAGGGCGCTTAAATACAGTAAACGCATTAATTACAAATGGCGGTTCTCCCCAGAGTGGTGAAATATCGATGGTACTGGAAGGTGATCAAGCGATAAATATAGTTACTGGTGAAAAGCGTCTGGTTAGTGAGTTACAACAAGTAGTAGCTATGGCAGGAATTGGACATCCGCCACGATTTTATGCTTCATTAAAGAATAAAGGGGTTAACTTAATTGCAGAATATTCTTTTGCCGATCATCAAATGTATCAACAGCAGCAATTATCAGCATTAGTCTCACCTTCTCAAGTATTATTAATGACTGAAAAAGATGCGGTAAAATGCCATTCGTTCGCGCAGAAAAATTGGTGGTACTTACCGGTAAGCGCCTCTTTAGCCTCTCCGGGAGCGGAAAAAATGTTATCTGAGATTGAAAAAAAGATAGAATCATATAAAAAAACTTGAGTATTTTTTTTTACTATGATATTTATAACAACATCGTGTTCGCAGTATATTTGTTTTAAGGCTTGAAATTTAAGTTCTAGGACTTAAAATAACCATCTTAAATGATACTTTATTACTTTGGTTTACTTGCAATACTCGTTATCCAAAAGGTAAAACCTCGGTGACCAGTACAAGTAAATGTAATAATGTAATTTAGTCTAATAACATGTGAAACATAAAAACATTCCAGCATTACTCTTTGATACAGTCTGCATTGTCATATAAATGTCAAAATTTACTGTTAATATCTTAAGCAGTTATGCAAGAGCGTGGATTTTAACTAAGCTTAAAAAATAATAGCTTAAATAAAAAAATAAGAATAGTTATCTGATTATTATCAGAAACTATTGTTGAATAATAAATACAAAAACTACTCTATATATTAAATTTAAATCGGCAAAATAGTGGGGCTTAATGGAAGAGTAGTCACATCAAAGCAATAAAGAGAATTATTGCTAGATGCACAAAAGGAGCTTTATCATGAATTTACAATTACATCTCGGCCGCGTTAAATGGTTTGATCAGCAACAGGGTTATGGTTTTATTTCTCCATCTAATGGTGGTGATGATATATATGTAACTCGTAAATCAATTGCGAATACTAAAATCAAATCGTTAATGGAAGGTCAGAATGTCGAGTTTTCTGTAACTCGTGGATCAACAGGTATAACAGCAGCTGATGTTATCGCCTTTTAATTAAAACAGACCTCTCAAATGCTTTCTTTTCTTACCAACAAAATTTTTAGTAAATAAAAACTTTTGGGCAATAAAACAGAAAGGAAAGCCATTTCAAAAAGATTCAAAAAGATTAAAGTTAACGGTGATAGCACCTTGTGATATTCTGATCCCAAAATGAATTAAATCCATTTGGGAGAAAACATGGATCACCGTTTACTTGAAATCATTGCCTGCCCCGTTTGTCATGGTAAGTTAAGTTATAATAAAGACAACTTAGAGCTTATCTGCAAAATCGATCATCTTGCGTATCCAATTCGTGATGGGATCCCCGTGCTATTGCAAAATGAAGCCCGTGAATTACCGATGGATGAAGGTAAATAAACCGTGTTTACAGTTATTATTCCTGCTCGCTTTGCGTCGACACGTTTACCGGGCAAGCCACTAGCCGATATCCATGGTAAGCCAATGGTCGTTCGGGTGATGGAACAAGCATTAAAATCTGGGGCTTCACGGGTTATTATTGCTACTGATCATCAAGAGGTAGTTGATGCAGTTCAACGTGCGGGCGGTGAAGCCTGCATGACGGATTCAAATCATCATTCTGGTACTGAGCGTTTAGCTGAAGTTATTGAGAAATACCAATTCGCGGATGATGAGATTATTGTTAATGTTCAGGGGGATGAGCCTTTAATTCCTCCTATGATTATTAGCCAAGTAGCTAATAATTTAGCTACTAGTCAGGCTGAAATGGGCACCCTAGCGGTACCTATTAATAATGCAGAAGAAGCATTTAACCCGAATGCAGTAAAAGTAGTGATGGATCAATCGGGCTATGCGCTCTATTTTTCTCGTGCAGCAATCCCTTGGCAACGTGATCAGTTTGCGGTCAATAAACAGATTATTGGCGACCACTTTTTACGTCATATTGGGATTTATGCTTATCGTGCTGGCTTTATTCGTCGTTATGTTACTTGGCCGGCCAGTCCGTTAGAAAATATTGAAATGTTAGAGCAGTTAAGAGTGCTCTGGTATGGAGAGAAAATCCATGTCGCTGTCGCGGCCCAAGCGCCGGGGGCGGGTGTCGATACGCCAGAAGATTTAGACTCAGTACGTAAAATATTTGCTCAGTTATTGGCATTGTAATTTATCTGAATTTAAGTTTCTTGTGAGAGGATAGCTCGAGCGCTAGTGAGTTAGGTCTAGCTGATATTAGTTAGCTTAGATTATTGCTATAAAAACGTAACAGATAATGTGACCGATAGCGTTAATACAACCTCGAAAAAATAAAAAATAGCCAAAATAATCGACTAAAAAATAAAAAGGTGTGATTTTTATCACACCTTTTTTTGATCTAAATTTCAGCCGGCGACTGGAGAAAGAAGCATTTTTATAACAGTTACTTTGCAGAAGCTACTCCACAGAAGCTACTCCACAGAAGCTACTCCGCAGAAGCTACTCCGCAGTAATGGTTTCTGGTGTTGTTAATAACAGTTCAGGTGCAGATTTTTGGGTATTATCAGGTTTAAATCGTTGCCAAATATTGCCGAGAGTCTCATACCAAGCGCGCTCTGCATGGCCAAAATAATAGGCGGAGGGAAGATATTTCTCCCAAGCATTGAGTGGTGAATTGATGACTAACTGATTAGCTGGGGCGGCGATAGGCTGCATTTTTCGAGCCAGAAAAAAGCGTTCTGCCCGTGCCAGATGGCTGGCTGATGTAACCAGCAAAAATGGTTGCTTGCCGACTATTTTTTCTACTTCGTAGGCTTCTTCTTGAGTATCTTTAGGGCGAGTTAGCGCAATTGTATCTGATGCGGGGACGCCTAATGACTGAGCAACTTGTGCGGCGACTTCGGCGCTACTCAGGCTATTTTTACCCGAACCACCAGTGAAAATCAATTTACTACCAGGGTGTTGCAGATATAACCGAATACCTTCGGTAACACGGGGTAAGCTGTTATTGAATAAATTTGAGCTGGGTGCCCATTCAGGATTATAGGTAAACCCGCCACCTAAGACCACAATATAATTGATAGCGACGGGATGGTTATCTAATAACTCGTAACGTTTTTCATAACCTGATTCTATTGGGGCGAGCAACTTATCCGCTACTGGCTGTAATCCGAGCAATAAAATACACACTAAACTAAGGGTTACACAGCACTTTCCGCTTTTTTGCCAGTGGGTAAACCAGAGTAAAATCAGACCGATAAGCCCGATAATTAGTAACGAAGGTAATGGCATCAGCAGTGAGCCAAGGTATTTTTTTAGAATGAATAACATCAGTGTCCTTTATTTGTCGGAATTATCATCAGTCAGTCGGGTATCTAGCAGTAATCGGCGCTCGCCGGTGCCAAATGCACGTTATTATCTGTTATACTTGACATAATTCGAGCTGCCAATATGTCGAGAATTAACAATATATCCCGTCGTATTTTATCTATGTAGCTTGAACTCTCAACAGTTGATAATTTATCTTCCGCCATCGCGGTAATAATGACGATATATTGCGATTTACTTTCTGCTTATAGGCTGATTAATCAGTGTTCCTTGTTTGCTGGGATTCAATGACAATGATAGAGGCAGGGAGACATTGACCCGAGCTTATAATTTAAGTTTATTATTGCAGAGAGATAAGCATAGTTAGTAAGCTAATTGACTGTTTGGATTGACTTAAATAATAATCTCTGTAAATAAAATTATCCTGAATTAGCGTTGTAAAGAGCGAATAAATATTGCCAGCATGCTGATAACATGAAATATAACAGAGATAGATGATACCGAAAAAGTATCGAGAGAATAATAATTAGGTAGAACATGGCAGATCGCAATTTTGATGATATCGCGGAAAAATTTTCAAACAATATTTATGGCACTACCAAAGGTAAAATTCGTGAAGCGGTAGTGTGGCAGGATCTAGAACATTTGTTAGCTACTGAATTTCCTGCGCAGTCATTGCGTATTCTAGATGCTGGCGGTGGTGAAGGTCATTTTGCGCGAAAATTAGCCGCACTTGGTCATCAAGTAATACTTTGCGATTTATCCGAAGAGATGTTGGAACGGGCTAAACTGGCGGCAGATGAACAAGGTGTTAGCCAGAAAATGCGCTTTATTCATAGTGCGGTACAGGATATTCAACAACATCTTGATGCTCCGGTTGATCTGGTTTTGTTCCACGCAGTACTTGAATGGATAAGCGATCAAAAATATGCAATTCAAGTTCTGACAGATATAATTAAGCCCGAAGGCGCCTTGTCTATTATGTTTTATAATGCCAACGGTTTAGTGATGCGCAATGCTATTTTGGGTAATTTTCATTTAGCCACGCCGAATATCCAGCGCCGTCGTAAACGTTCGTTATCGCCGCAATATCCGCTGATGCCTGAACAGGTTTATCAGTGGTTAGAAGAGTTTACGCTAGAAATTACCGGCAAAAGTGGAGTACGGGTATTCCATGATTATTTACAGAGCCGCCAATTGCAGAATAAAGATTTTTCTGCGCTGCTCGAATTAGAGCAACGCTACTGTCGACAGGAGCCTTATATCAGCCTTGGGCGATATATCCATGTGATGGCAAAAAAAATAAATAGAAAGGACGAAATATGAGTGAATTTTCCCAGACCGTCCCCGAGCTCGTGTCCTGGGCACGCAAAAATGATTTTTCGCTTTCGCTTCCCCCAGAACGTTTAGCTTTTTTACTGTCGGTTGCGGTACTGAATAGCGAACGAATTAATGGTGAAATGACTGAAGCTGAATTGATCGACGCCTTTCGTGAAGTATGTAAAGGGTTCGAACAAACCACAGAATCATTAGCGGTTAGAGCCAATAATGCCATCAATGATATGGTGCGCCAAAAACTGTTTAATCGATTTAACAGTGACATTATTGAAGGTAATTCAATTTACCGATTAACGCCATTGGGTATGGGGATCAGTGATTACTATATTCGTCAGCGTGAATTTTCGACCTTACGTTTATCCATGCAGCTATCAATAGTCGCAGGTGAATTATTAAATGCGGCTGAGTCGGCAGAAGAAGGCGGAGATGATTATCATTGGCATCGCCATGTTTTTGCACCGCTAAAATATTCGGTTGCTGAAATATTCGACAGTATTGATATGTCTCAACGTATTATGGATGAGCAGCAAAATAGCGTTAAAAATGATATCGCAGCGCTGCTTGATCAAGACTGGCAGGCGGCGATTGCTAATTGCGAACAGTTACTTTCTGAAACCTCCATTACCTTGCGCGAGTTACAAGATACCTTAGAGGCCGCCGGTGATAAATTACAGGCTAATTTATTGCGTATTCAAGAAGCTAATATGAACGCGCCAAAATTCTCTGAGCCTGTCGATAAGTTAGTGTTTGATCTACAAAATAAACTCGACCGCATCGTAAGTTGGGGGCAACAATCCATCGATTTATGGATTGGTTACGACCGCCATGTTCACAAATTTATTCGTACCGCGATTGATATGGATAAAAACCGTATTTTCTCGCAGCGCTTAAGACAATCTGTCCAGCATTATTTTGATAGCCCGTGGGCATTAACTTATGCTAACGCAGATCGCTTGTTAGATATGCGCGATGAAGAACTAATGTTGCGAGATGAAGAGGTCACAGGTGAATTACCTGATGAGCTTGAGTTCGAAGAATTTAGCGAAGTAAATGAACAACTGGCTGCACTGATGGAAGCTGAATTGGCGGTGTATAAACGCACTCAGCAACCGCTGGATATTGGTAAGGTATTACAGGAATACCTACAACAATATCCTCAGAAACGGCATTTTGATGTTGCCCGTATTGTGATTGATCAGGCAGTCAAATTAGGTATAGCAGAGGCTGATCTGTCAGGAATATCGGCGGAATGGTTAGCGATTAATGATTACGGAGCCAAGGTACAGGCAAATGTCATCGACAAATATTGAACAATTTATGTCAGTAAAACTGGCACAGGCATTAGCTAATTCACTGTTTCCGGAATTAGATAGCCAACTTAGATCTGGGCGCCATATCAGCATTGATGATTTAGATAATCATGCTTTTTTGATGGATTTTCAGGAGTCATTAGAGCATTTTTATAGCCGCTATAATGTTGAATTAATCCGAGCCCCTGAAGGCTTTTTCTATTTGCGTCCGCGCTCAACCACGCTTATCCCACGTTCGGTATTATCTGAACTAGATATGATGGTCGGAAAAATTCTTTGTTACCTTTATCTGAGCCCAGAGCGATTAGCCAATCAGGGAATATTTACTTCACAAGAACTTTTTGAAGAAGTTATTTCGTTGGCTGATGAAAATAAATTACTCAAGTTCATTAATCAGCGTTCAACAGGCTCTGATCTCGATAAACAAAAATTACAGGAAAAGTTACGTACCTCATTGAATCGCTTACGGCGGTTAGGTATGGTGCATTTCCTACAAAATGACAGCAGCAAATTTACTATCATGGAATCAGTTTTTCGTTTTGGTGCCGATGTTCGCAGTGGTGATAATCCACTCGATGCTCAATTACGTCTGATCCGTGACGGCGAAGCGATATCGTTAGAAAGTAAATTATCGCTAGATATTGATGAAGATGAAGACCAAAACCATGAAGCGGCAGGTGCGGAGGATGAACAGTTATGATTGAACGCGGAAAATTTCGCTCACTGACGCTGATTAACTGGAATGGTTTTTTTGCCAGAACATTTGATTTAGACGAGATGGTCACCACCCTTTCTGGCGGCAATGGTGCCGGTAAATCAACCACTATGGCCGCCTTTATTACGGCAATGATCCCCGATTTAACATTGTTACATTTCCGCAATACCACCGAAGCTGGGGCAACCTCGGGCTCCCGCGATAAAGGCTTGCACGGTAAACTGCGTCCGGGCGTTTGTTATGCCATCCTAGATGTGGTCAATTCTAAGCATCAACGTGTGCTGGTGGGGGTTCGTCTACAGCAAGTCGCGGGACGTGATAAAAAAGTCGATATTAAACCTTTCATGATCCAAGGGTTACCGACTGCCGTGGTACCAACGGAAATTCTAACCGAACTGCTTGAAGGGCGTCAGGCGCGAGTTATTGCCTTAAATGAGCTAAAAGACCGCTTTGATGATACCGAAGGCGTGCAATTCAAACAGTTTAACTCGATTGCAGATTACCATTCTACCTTATTTGATTTAGGGGTTATTCCACGTAAACTGCGCTCGGCCAGTGATCGTAGTAAATATTATCGGCTGATTGAAGCCTCATTATACGGTGGGATTTCCAGTGCGATCACCCGTTCATTGCGCGACTATTTATTGCCAGAAAATAGCGGTGTACGTAAAGCCTTTCAGGATATGGAATCCGCATTACGTGAAAATCGGATGACCCTTGAGGCCATTCGCGTCACCCAGTCCGATCGAAATTTATTTAAACATTTAATTAGTGAGGCAACAGATTATGTCTCTGCTGATTATATGCGCCATGCTAATGAACGCCGTATTCATTTAGATGCTGCGATAGCGGCACGTAGTGAATTATTTATTAGCCGCAAACAGTTAGCACATGAACAAATCCGTCATATCGAAATGGCGCGTGAATTGAATGAACAAAGCGCCGTTTCGAGTGATTTAGAAACCGATTATCAAGGCGCTTGTGATCATTTAGGGCTGGTACAAACGGCAATACGCCAGCAAGAAAAAATCGACCGCTATCAATCTGATATCGAAGAACTGACATACCGACTTGAAGAGCAAGCTGAAGTTGTTGAAGAGGCAAACTCACTGCATGCTGAATTTGAAGCTAGATCAGAAGCGGCAGAAGCCGAAGTTGATGAATTAAAAAATCAATTGGCGGATTATCAACAAGCATTGGATGTTCAACAGACGCGTGCTATTCAATACCAACAAGCGTTACAGGCGCTTGAACGTGCCCGTGAGTTGTGTGGATTAGCTGATTTATCAGTAGATAATGCGGCTGAGTGGCTAGAAACCTTTGAAGCCAAAGAACAGCAAGCGACTGACGCATTATTAGCCTTAGAACAAAAAATGAGTGTAGCTAATGCTGCACATAGCCAATTTGAACAGGCATACCAGCTAGTAAAAAGTATTGTGGGGGAAGTAACCCGCGGTGAAGCTTATCAACAAGCCCGTGAATTATTGCGTGATTGGTCATCTCAGACCCATTTAGCTGAACGTATCCAACCGCTACGTATGCAGTTATCTGAGCTTGAACAACGGTTGAATAGTCAACAAAATGCCGAGCGCTTACTTAATGAGTTTTGTAAACGCCATGGCCAACGCTATCAGCCGGATGAATTAGATCAGTTGATGGCTGAGCTCGAAGCACAGCAAGAAGAGTTAAGCTTACAGGTCAGTGACAGTGGCGAGCATCGAATGCAAATGCGCCAAGAGATTGAACAAATTAGTTTGCGAGTGCAGCAATTAACGGCAAAAGCGCCTATTTGGTTAGCGGCACAGGATGCATTGAGTCAACTCAGCGAACAAACGCAACAATATTTTAGTGATGGTCATGAAGTCACTGAATATATGCAGCAATTGCTTGAACGTGAGCGTGAAATTACCGTTGATCGCGATGAAATTGCCGCACAAAAACGCCAGCTGGAACAACAAATTGAACGTTTAAGCCAACCAAGCGGTGCTGATGATAGCCGCATGCTGTCTTTGGCCGAGCGCTTTGGTGGTGTTTTATTGTCTGAGATTTATGACGATATTACCATTGATGATGCGCCTTATTTCTCGGCATTATATGGTCCTGCCCGTCATGGTATTGTGGTTCCCGATCTCTCGGTTGTTCGCCCATTACTCGATACATTGCAAGATTGCCCAGAAGATATCTATTTTATTGAAGGCGATCCGCAATCATTTGATGACAGTGTATTTAATGCCGAAGAGTTTGATAATGCGGTATTAGTGCAGTCATCAGAGCGTCAATGGCGTTTTTCTCGCTATCCTGAAGTCCCTCTGTTTGGTCGTGCTGCGCGTGAAAATCAGCTAGAAACGTTAAGTTTACAACGAGATAGCTTGGCTGAACGTTATGCTACCTTGTCATTTGATGTACAAAAAATTCAGCGTTTACATCAATTATTTAGCCGCTTTATTGGTAAACACATTTCTGTAGCTTTTGAGGATGATCCTGAAGCCGCATTGCGGGAACTAAATCAAAAACGTACTGAATTAGAACGTGCATTTACCCAGTTTGACCAACAAACACAGCAGCAGCGTCAACAGTTTACGCAAGGTAAAGAGAATCTGGCGGCACTGAATAGACTGATCCCACTGATCGGCCTATTGATGGATGAAACTTTGGTTGATCGCACAGAAGAAGTACGAGACGAGTTAGCCGAAGCTGAAGAAGCCGCTGATTTCTTAAATAAACATGCGCGTTCACTGGCTAAACTTGAACCTATTGTATCCGTGTTACAGAGTGACCCAGAACAATATGAACAATTAAAGCATGATTATGAAGGGGCTAAACACAGTCAGCAATTAGCTAAACAGCAGGCATTTTCTTTAATTGAAGTGGTGCAGCGTAGAGCGCATTTCAGTTACAGCGACTCAACAGGTATGGTTAATGAGAATACTGATTTAAATGAAAAATTACGCCAGCGTCTGGAACATGCCGAAGCAGATAGAAGCCGAGCGCGTGAGCAATTACGCCATCATCAATCTCAGGCAGCGCAGTTTAATCAAGTTTTAGCCTCATTACGTAGCTCGTATGAAACTAAGCAAGATATGCTGAAAGAGCTGATGGACGAGATGTCGGCTATCGGTGCTAAATCTGACCCTGAAACAGAAACGCGAGCGCGTCAGCGTCGTGATGAGTTACATCAAGCGGTGATGAGTAACCGTACACGGATAAATCAGTTGGAAAAACAACTGACTCTGTGTGAAGCCGAGATGGATAATTTACAGAAACGTATCCGTAAAGCTGAACGCGATTATTATCAGTTACGCCAACAAGTTGTTACTGCCAAGGCGGGCTGGTGTGCAGTAATGCGTTTAGTTAAAGATAACGGTGTAGAACGTCGCTTGCATCGTCGCGAGTTGGCTTATCAAGATGGCGATAGCCTGCGTTCGATGTCGGATAAAGCGTTAGGAGCACTGCGTCAAGCGGTTGCGGATAACGAACATTTACGCGATGTCTTGCGTTTGTCCGAAGATCCAAAGCGTCCGGAACGCAAAATTCAGTTCTTTATCGCTGTTTATCAGCATCTGCGTGAGCGTATCCGTCAGGATATTATTCGTACTGATGACCCTATTGATGCCATCGAGCAGATGGAAATTGAGTTGGCGCGGTTAACAGAAGAGCTAACGGCCCGTGAGCAAAAACTGGCGATTAGCGCGAAAAGTGTGGCTAATATTATTCGCAAAACTATTCAACGCGAACAAAACCGTATTCGACTGCTGAATCAGGGATTACAGTCAGTATCCTTCGGTCAGGTCAAAGGGGTACGCTTGAATGTTAATGTGCGCGATAGCCACGCTTTACTGCTGGATGTGTTATCTGAAGATCATGAACAGCATCAGGATTTATTTACTAGCCAACGCCTCACTTTCTCTGAAGCCATGGCGAAGCTGTATCAACGTTTAAATCCTCAGGTCGATATGGGGCAACGTTTACCGCAGACTATTGGTGAAGAATTACTGGATTACCGTAACTATTTGGAGCTAGATGTTGAAGTTAATCGTGGCTCAGAAGGTTGGTTAAAAGCTGAAAGTGGTGCATTATCCACCGGTGAAGCGATTGGTACCGGTATGTCAATCTTGGTTATGGTTGTTCAAAGTTGGGAAGAAGAATCTCGTCGCTTACGAGCGAAAGATATTATTCCATGCCGTTTATTGTTCCTCGATGAAGCCGCGCGTCTGGATGCTAAATCTATTGCCACGTTATTTGAACTTTGTGAACGTTTACAGATGCAATTAATTATTGCGGCACCAGAAAATATTAGCCCAGAGAAAGGGACCACTTATAAATTGGTGCGTAAAGTTTTCGGTAATCATGAACATGTGCATGTTGTAGGCTTAAAAGGTTTTGGTCAAGAAAATGCATCTATTGTTAATGACGATAATTTAGATATTATTTCGCAAGTTGAGGAATAATAAACAGCTAAAATAGCTATTTGATAGCATAATAAATTGACCGATATTATGAATAATAATATCGGTTTTTTTATGTTAAATATTTCACTTAGCATTGATTTAAATTACGTATCATAAATAGTAATTATTTAACTCATTATTCTGTGCAGTTAATCTCATTTTTATGAAAATGAAAACTATATGATTCAATATATTGTGAACTAATTATAATGTAAGGTTTAAAATGAAAAAAATAACTCTGACCCTCAGCGCTCTCGTCTTAGCATTAAGTTTTACTGCTCCCTCACAGGCCAAAGTTCCGTTGCCAGAAACTGTTAGCTCAGGCGTCACAGTGGTTGAATTGGCTCAGCAACAGCCAGTACATTGGGTTTCGATTCAACAAATTGAACAAAGTTTAGCTGGGCAGCCACCGATGGCGGTTGGATTTGATATCGATGATACCGTGATGTTTTCTAGTCCAGGTTTCTACCGCGGTAAATTAGAATATTCACCAAATGATTACAGCTATTTGAAAAATGCTGAGTTTTGGGAAAAAATGAATAATGAATGGGATAAGTTTAGTATGCCGAAAAAAGTCGGCATTGAACTAGTTCATATGCATTTAAAGCGTGGTGATAATGTTTACTTTATCACTGGGCGTACCAAGACCAAAACTGAAACTGTCACACAATATTTGCAACAAGGTTTGGCTATCCCGGCGGATAAAATGAACCCGGTTATTTTCGCTGGCGATGATGCCAGTAAAAACAATAAAGTCAGTTGGATGCGTGATCATCAATTGAAAATCTATTATGGTGATGCCGATGCTGATATTGCAGCAGCTCATGAATTAAATATTCGTGGTATTCGTATTTTGCGTGCGGCGAATTCATCTTATCAACCATTGCCGAAAGCCGGTCAATTTGGTGAAGAAGTAGTGATTAATTCTCAATATTAAATATAAATATTTTGGGTTACCTATATAAAATAGATTATTGATTGATAATAATTCTTAATTAAGGCGCAATGGCGCCTTTTTTTATTTTTTGCATATTCATTTTAATTATTTAAAAAAAATCTGCTATCCTGTTTTAATCAAATTATTGATTAATTTTGATAACAATTTGTCACTAATTTTATACACTGTATTATAAACTATAAAACTACCATATCTCAGGTGGCTGATTGATAGAATAGTAATGATTGTTGCAACTAATATTGCAGTAACTGATATGCAATAACTCGCATGTAGGCAGTAAAGAGATTTACAGCAAAGAATATAGCAGTGGATGATAAAGTCCAGTGGCGTATTTAGGATAAATCAGTAACAAGCGACCTGAATATTGACCACGAAAATAATAAAAATGAATGAATAAAGGTGGATGTATGGCGAAGGGAAGAGTGAAAACTCTGTATGTCTCGGTTGTTTTTAGTGCATTACTGTTACAATTTCCAGCTCTAGCACAGCTAGAGAGTGCTAAAATAACCCATTCTGATAGCGTGAGTTTAACTCAAACAGAGGCCAATCAAACACAGCCTGTCGAGGCTAAAAAATCAGTTGTTAGCACCAAAGAGAGCTTAGAACAACTGCAAGCCGCGTTGTCGTCTGGAGCAAAACCGGTGTTTGCTGGGCAATTATCCAAAATTTATGCTGATCGCCAAATGCAGTTAATTTGGCAAGATGAAACCGCCATTCAACAATTTCAGCAGCAGTTAGCTGAGCTAGCATTGGCCGGTTTTCAGCCACAGTTTGGTGAATGGTTAGTGGCGCTGGAAAATAATCAACTCAGCGAATTAGGCCGTGATGCACTGCTTTCTGATGCCATGCTGGGGTATTTACATTATTTATCTGGCGTGAAACAAAATGGCGAATATTGGTTATACAGAAAGCAGCCTTATAAAATATCCGCACCGACGGATGCCCAAATTAAACCATGGTTAACTGCCGCTAAAGAGGGGCATCTTAGTGAATGGGTAAGTGGCCTGACGCCGGTACATCCTTTATATCAGCCAATGCACAAGGCTTTATTGAAACAGTTGGCTGATGAGCGCGAATGGCCAGTACTGACGAGTACTTCTACGCTGAAGCCGGGGCAATCATCAGATGATATTATTGCGTTAAGAGAAATTTTGACTCGTTATAATTTATTGTCTGCTTCACAACCTAGTTCTACGGTAGCGGTTAAAGCAAATACGGATGCGATAGATAATGATGTAATAAATACGTCGGAAGCAGCAAATAGCCCGAGTAGTAAAGAAGCTAATCGTTATGATCCCGAGCTAGTGGCGGCAGTGAAAAAATTTCAGACCATGTTTGGTTTAGAGCCTGATGGCTTGATAGGGCGTGGAACAAAAGTGTGGTTAAATACCACGCCGCAACAAAAAGCCGGTTTAATGGCATTAAATATTCAACGTTTACGGATTATTCCAGCCAGTGAAGGTACTGGGATTTTAGTCAATATTCCCGCATTTACGCTTAATTTTTATTTAAATGATCAATCAATATTATCTTCAAAAGTGATTGTAGGTCGTCCTGACCGTAAAACGCCGATTATGAGCAGTGCATTAAATAATGTGGTTATTAATCCGCCATGGAATGTGCCTACCAGCATGACACGTAAGGATATTGCACCACGAGGTAAGCAAGACCCGAGCTATTTTAGTCGCCGCGGATACACGGTTTATTCGGGGTGGGGCAACGATGCTTCGGTGATTGATCCCTATTCGATTAATTGGGATGAGATTTCACCGTCAAACTTTCCTTATCGTATCCGTCAGGCTCCGGGACCCACTAATTCATTAGGACGCTATAAATTTAATATGCCAAGTTCTGATGCAATTTATCTGCATGATACGCCAAATCATAGCTTGTTTAATCTCAATGCTCGGGCTATCAGCTCAGGATGTGTTCGAGTGAATAAAGCCAGCGAATTGGCCTCAATATTATTGGGCGATGCAGGTTGGGATCAACAACGAATTGACGGTAAACTTAAACAAGGCGATACCGGTTACGTTAATATCCCTGACCGCATACCGGTTTATTTGTATTATCAAACGGCTTGGGTTGAAGGTGAACAGCCGCAATATCGTGCAGATATTTATCAATATGATACCAGTATTGGTGCCGCTGAGAAGTATTTACCCGCGATAAAAATGGCATTACATTAAGAGCTGGTATGAATAATATTTTTTATAAAGGAGCCTGATGGCTCCTTTATTTTTAGTATTTTCATAAAAATAAACAGAGTGAATTATGGCGAAAAGATGCGTGGCTTCAAGCTTATGTGTAAAGAAGGCTAAGGGCGCTTGCACTGAAGATAGTTTGTGATAAACACAGTTATGTGCTTATTTTGAGCCATTGAATGAATATATTGTGAGTATTATTGAGCATAATTATTTTATGGTGATAAATAAGCGTATGGCTTATTTATAGCTGTTTATTTACATAATTATACAATCAAATCTACAAGTTTTTGTTAAACTAAGTGGAATATGTTGTCGTTTTTTGGTCGCAATTAAACCCCGGATCACTCACTATGGATATCATTGATAAAAACCGGCGTAATTTTCTCGGTTTCGGCGCGGCTGCGCTGGGACTAAGCTTATTACCGCATCAAGCTTTAGCTGCATTAACTACGCCACGTCCGAGAATTCTGCGTTTTGAAAATCTCCACACCGGGGAATTTTTAAAGACAGAATTTTTTGATGGTCGTCGTTATAATAAAGAAGAACTCGCCCGCCTAAATAAAATTTTCCGCGATCACCGTAATAACCAAGTTAAAACAATCGATCCAGCACTATTTGATCAAATTTATATGTTGCAGCTGATGATGGGCATTAATAAGCCGGTTCAGTTGATCTCCGGTTATCGTTCGCTGGAAAGCAATAATGAATTGCGACGTAAAAGCTCGGGTGTGGCGAAAAAAAGTTATCATACCCGAGGCCAAGCAATGGACTTCCATATTCAAGGTATCCAACTCAGTCAAATTCGCAAAGCGGCGTTAAAAATGAAAGCGGGTGGCGTGGGGTATTATCCGAAGAGTAATTTTGTCCATATCGATACAGGTCCGGCGAGAACATGGTAACCTGTTGAGATGTAACATTGAATTCGGAGTTATCGTGAGATGAAATACCAAATTGTTCCTGTCACCGGTTTTATGCAAAATTGCACTATCCTGTGGGATGAAGACTCGTTAGAGGCGGTTATTGTCGATCCGGGCGGCGAAGCAGAAAAACTAATTTCTACGATTGAAAAACAAGGTCTAAAACTGACTAAAGTTTTACTTACGCATGGGCATTTCGACCATGTGGGAGCCGCAGCTGCGGTGTCTAAACATTTCTCTGTGCCTATTTATGGCCCACAAAAAGAAGATCTATTCTGGATTGAAGGTCTCTCAGAGCAAAGTCAAATGTTTGGCGTCGAAGATTGTCCGCATTTTATGCCAGACAGATGGCTAGAAGAAGGCGATCAAGTGACCTGTGGTGCTATTACATTTTCTGTCTTACATTGCCCTGGGCATACACCGGGACATATTATCTTTGTAAACCACCAAGACAAATTAATCTCTATGGGGGATGTGCTGTTTAAAGGTGGAGTAGGTCGCAGTGATTTCCCTCGTGGTGATCATCAAGCGCTGATTGATTCAATTAAAAACAAAGTGTTACCGCTTGGCGATGATTATCATTTCATTCCGGGGCATGGACCTATGTCAACTTTAGGCCATGAGCGTAAAACTAATCCATTTTTACAAGATGAAATGCCCGTTTGGTAATTAATTGCGTTGATTAGCCTTTTTTCTGATAAAAAGCACAGACAAAGGGCGCTATAAGCATCGTCATAAATAGCACACAAAAAACCGCCACTAATTAAGGGGCGGTTTTTTTATGCCTAACCGAGTTATCATGCCGAAACAGCTACAAAGCGTTGTGACGATACAAGCCACTTATCGCTCTGTTTACAGAACCTTGACGATAGCTTCGCACAGTGGAACCATATTCTCTAATGTTAGGCCAGCGACATTGATACGGCCAGAGCTGACCGCATAAACACCAAACTCTTCACGCAGACGCTCAACCTGTTCTTTAGTCAGTCCACTGAAAGAGAACATGCCATTTTGATTAATAATAAAATCAAAGTTTTGTTTCGCGCCTTTCTCAGCCAATGTATTTACAAATAACTGACGCATACGCTTAATGCGCTCGCGCATTGTAGCTAGTTCTTGTATCCATTCAGCTCTTAGTGCGTCATCTGACAAAATGATAGTAACCACCGATGCACCATGGGCAGGAGGATTAGAATAGTTAGCTCGAATAACTGCTTTAGCTTGGCTAAATGCACGCTCGGCATTATCGCTATCTTTGGCGATAATAGTGCAAGCACCTACGCGTTCATTATATAAGCCAAAATTCTTAGAATAAGAACTGGCAACAATTAACTCTGGGTTATCTTTGGTGAAAATACGCAAACCTTGAGCATCTTCTTCTAAACCCGTCGCAAATCCTTGGTAAGCAAAGTCGAATACCGGTAATAATCCTTTTTCAGCGCAGAAGGCTGAGAGTTTTTCCCACTGTGCAGGCTGTGGGTCGATACCGGTTGGATTATGGCAGCAACCATGGATAACGACTACATCACCCGGCTGAGCGGCTGACAGGCTGTTTAACATGCCGTCAAGGTCGAAGCAGCGATTTACTGCATCGTAATAGGTATAGGTTAAGACTTCTAGGCCTGCGGCTTCGAAGATATTGCGATGATTGGGCCAAGTTGGGTTGCTGATCCAAACATGTTTAGCATGGGTTTGCTTGGCAATGAATTCTGCTGCAATACGTAAAGCACCGGTACCGCCAGGGGCTTGTGCTGTACGTGCACGCTTGCTGGTAATAATTTCATGTTGTTTGCCGAACAGCAGTTCCTGTGTGACACGACCAAACTCTGGCAGACCACTTATCGCCAGATAATTTTTGGTGTTTTCATTTTCGAGGAGGAATTTCTCTGCTTTTTTGACGGTATCTAAAACGGGAGTTTTACCTGATTCATCCTTGTAAACACCAATGCCCAAATTGATTTTATTGTCGCGAGAGTCAGCGCGGAAGGTATCTGCCAATCCTAAAATAGGATCTGCGGGTGCTGCAGTAATTTTCTCAAACATGTTATCGATTCCAAAGCTCAGTTGTGAAGCCCAATAATGCTGAGATATCAGGTTAACGCGATGCTATCGATTTGCCAACCATTTTACTGAAAATTGATAGGATCTTGTGAGGTGGATAGAAAATGCGTTCAGAGCGATGAAAAATAGCACAGACAAGAGTGATATCAACTATTTTTATTTTGAGCAAGTAAATACACTGAGGGGTTAGGGAAAATATAAAAAGTTAGCTGAATACCAACCACAATAAGTAGGCATTTATAAAATAGCTATAAACATAGGCATAAAAAAGCAGTGCCGAAGCACTGCTTTTCGTAAAATTTACTGATATTCAAACTATCGCTAAGCGATAATTAGAATTGGTAAACTAAACCTAAACCAACTACGTTATCAGTTGCAATACCAGCTGATTCAGTGAAGGTGTTGTCTTTCAACAAGTTGATTTTGTAATCAACCACTGCAGACATATTTTTGTTGAAGTAGTAGTAAGAACCGACTGAGATATATTTCATCAGGTCTTTGTTTGAGTAATTGTAACCAGCTAAGTTTTTACCTTTAGACTGAACGTATGCTAAAGATGGTTTTAAACCGTAGTCAGCAAACATGTACTGAGCAACTAACTCGATGTTTTCAGTTTTATTTGCAACGTTGTCATCTTTACCAAAAACAGTAGTGTTCAGAGTCTGACCGTACATAGCGGCTAAGTAAACGTTGTTTGCATCGAATTTACCACCAACGTTCCAGGCTTCGGCACGTTTACCAGTAGCAGTAGTCTTAGTTTTTTGCTCTTCAGTACGAGCAGAGTTAGAATAACCACCACCCAGAGTAACGCCCCAGCCTAAATCATACGCAGTAGAGAAACCGTAGCCGTCACCATTATTTTCGAACGGTTCTGCTTTCCAACCAGATTTGTTGTCAGCGGTGTTTTTGCCTTGGTACTGCAGGGCAAAGCTCAGGCCATCAACATAACCGAACATATCAGTGTTA
This sequence comes from Moellerella wisconsensis, assembly GCF_022592395.1. NCBI lineage: Bacteria > Pseudomonadati > Pseudomonadota > Gammaproteobacteria > Enterobacterales > Morganellaceae > Moellerella > Moellerella wisconsensis. Next base: position 1,156,285 of record NZ_CP093242.1, read on the forward strand.
CGGTAAGTTAACAGGTTACGGTTACGACCAGTCATGAAGTTATCAGTCTGAGACATAGAGTCGCCGCCCCACAGAGGCAGAACGTCGGTCCATGCGTTGGTGTCATAGATAACACCGTAGTTACGGCCGTAGTCGATTGAACCGAAGTCAGCAAATTTCAAACCAGCATAAGCTAAACGGTTTTTATTTTTGTTAGAGTCTTCAGTATTGTTGGTTTTGGTTTCCCACTCAAAACGACCGAAACCAGTCAGTTGATCAGTAATTTGAGTATCGCCTTTGATACCAACACGTACGCGTGAATCGTCGCCGTCTTCACTTTTACCGTTGTTATCTTTTTTGCTATCAGCAAAGTAATGACGAACGTCAACTTTACCGTAGATATCTAATTTGTTGCCATCTTTGTTGTAGATTTCAGCTGCGTTTGCTGCGCCTGCAGCTAACAATGCTGGGATAACTACTGCAAGAATATTGCGCTTCATCATTATTATTACCCTCATTAGTGTTATTCGGACACTTGCCACTGCTAATAATATTTCTCGAAAATTTTCTTAATTATTTTCTGAACTATTTATTGAAGTTTAGTGTCGTCTGTTTTCGGCGTCCAGTGTTCCATTGCTAAATAAATTTATCTACCCCCAATATGCTACAAAAACGAAGATTCTGTAACAAATGGAAAAAAAGTATTACAAAATGTAAATTATAGGGAGTTATTTAACCACTGATTGTACCAGTTATAAAAAAAACATGAAATTTTTACGTTTTATCACCTTAGAAAATTGAACCATTTAAGATGATTTTGGTCTTATGCCCGCGACTGATTTTATTGTGCAAAAATTTTATCGGCGGCTTATTTAATAATGGTTGAAGAAAATGAGATTTATCCGACGATAGTCATCAATAAAAAAGATGATCTGACGAGAAACAGAATGAAACAGGCTACTAAAAATATTAACCGCAAGGATATGAGCCAGAAAGGATATGAGCAAGAATCGCAGAGATTTATAACCGCAGAGACTTATACTCGCAGGGTTATAACACAATAGTAAAGTATAAAGTGAAATAGAATAAACAGTGCGGCAGAAAGTCACCGCACTGTAACAAGTGACACTGAATAGCGTGCCACTTGTTTAGAATAGACGAGTTTAAAGTTTGCTAACTTAGAAGGTTGCGCTACGTGGAGTCCGAGGGAACGGAATTACTTCACGAATATTCGGTACACCCGTCACATAAGCGACTAAACGCTCAAAACCTAGACCAAAACCAGCATGAGGAACACTACCATAGCGGCGCAGATCACGATACCACCAGTAATCTTCTTTATTCATGCCCATTTCGTCTAAACGTTTATCCAGCATATCCAGACGCTCTTCACGTTGTGAACCGCCAATGATTTCTCCGATACCCGGTGCCAAAACATCCATTGCCGCAACGGTTTTACCATCTTCATTTAGGCGCATATAGAAAGCTTTAATATCCTTCGGATAGTTTTTAACTACCACTGGCGCTTTAAAGTGTTTCTCTGCCAAATAACGTTCATGTTCAGAAGACATGTCAACGCCCCAGTAAACAGGGTTCTCAAATTTTTCACCACAGTTTTCTAGGATGTTAATCGCATCGGTATAATCAACTTGAGCAAAATCAGAGTTAACAAAGCTTTCTAAGCGAGTGATAACGTCTTTATCAACACGTTGAGCGAAAAACTCTAAATCGTCTCTGCGTTCAGCTAATGCCGCTTTAAATACATATTTTAGCATTTGCTCAGCTAAACCGGCGACGTGATTAAGATCGGCAAAAGCTACTTCAGGTTCAACCATCCAGAATTCAGCTAAATGACGGCTAGTATTGGAGTTTTCAGCACGGAACGTTGGGCCGAAAGTATAAATCTTACTTAATGCGGAAGCATACGTTTCGCCATTTAATTGACCAGAAACGGTTAAGAAAGCTTCACGGCCAAAAAAGTCTTGGCTGAAATCAACTTCACCTTTGTCGTTACGTGGCAGGTTATGGAAATCTAAGGTAGAAACGCGGAACATTTCACCAGCACCTTCGGTATCAGATGCAGTGATCAGTGGCGTAGAGACCCAGAAATAACCTTGTTCATCAAAAAAGCGATGTAATGCTTGCGCTAATGTGTGGCGTACACGGGTGACGGCACCGATGATATTGGTACGTGGACGCAAGTGCGCAACTTCACGTAGATATTCAACGCTATGGCGTTTGGCTGCCATTGGGTAGGTATCTGGGTCTTCAACCCAGCCAACTACTTTAACCGCGGTAGCATCAAGCTCAAAACTTTGGCCTTTACCTGGAGATTCTTTCACTGTCCCGGTAACTTCAACAGAGCAACCGGTGGTTAGATGCAGAATTTCATTGGTGTAATTAGGTAAATTATTATTAATAACGGCCTGTAACGGATTAAAGCAGGAACCGTCATAGACGGCGAGGAATGAGAAACCAGTTGAATCTCTCCTTGTACGGACCCAGCCTTGAACGGTGACTTCGCTGCCAACCGCTACTTGACCTTGCAGTACATCGACTACAGGCGCTACTTTCATAAAAATGCTCTCTTCTTATTTAACGATTGTTTTTTGGATTTACCCTAATTCCCAATAAATGGGAGCCAGCGCCCTATGTTACTTGTTGATGGTTAGGAAACAAGTAAAAAATAACAGTTTAATCGATGAATAAATCGGAGATATCGCTGTAATTCGGTGGTTGGCGCGATGCGCGAGATGCAGCATTGCTTTATCAACAGATTTATCGGGGGTTATTTAGCCGGAGCAGTCGCACTGCAAATCAGCTTGTACGCTATGATAATCGCTAAAAAGATAAAGAAAAAGTGCTTTAATCGATTGATTTTAAACTAGAGAAATCAAGTCAGTGACTTTTTCACGATAACATCCCTTAGGCCAATGTTAGGAATGTTATCGTGAGGGAGTAATTTAGCAGACTTGAGCCATATTTGGCAGGTCGAAGGCTTTTCTCAATTGATCGACAAATTCATCGTCTTCACAAATAGTTTTACCCGGGCTATCTGATAATTTAGCCACCGGTTTGCCATTGCATTCAACTAATTTAATCACGATATTCAGTGGGACAACGCCAGGGATATTGCAGGTTAAGCGTGTACCGATGCCAAATACCAGATTAATACGCTGATGAAAATAACGATAAAGATCGAGAGATTTTTGCAAATCTAAGCTATCGGAAAATACCAATGTTTTGCTCATTGGGTCGATATTTAACTTTTCATAATGAGCAATGGCTTTTTCACCCCATTCGATCGGGTCTCCTGAATCGTGGCGTAATCCTTGATAGCTTTCAGCTAAACGTTGATCAAAATCACGTAAAAATGCATCCATAGTGATGCAGTCAGTGAGAGCAACGCCTAATTGATCAGGATATTCGGCTAACCAAGATTCTAATGCTGCGCGTTGGCTATTAGCGAGATCAGGACTGATTTGTTGATGTGCCTGAAACCATTCGTGCGCTTGTGTGCCTACTGGTGCTAAATTATGCAGTTGTGCCAATTTATAGTTACTGGTGCCGACTAAATAGGGAAAGTGTTGTTTTAGCGTGGCAACAATTGCAGATTGAACGTCATAAGAAAAGCGGCGACGTGTGCCAAAGTCCATTAATTTAAATTGGGATAAATCAATCTGTTGCGCTTGGGCTTCGCGATGAAATAGCGCGATTAGTTTATGCAGCTGTGCGGTTGCATTTTCCGAAGTCACATGCGGATTACGGTGATGGTGGACTATCTCACTGATTAATGCGAGAAGCGGAACTTCCCACATAATCACTTCACTCCACGGTCCACTAATACGGATAGCCAGCTGTCCTTTATCGGTGACTGAAACATTCACTTGCTCTGGTTTGAAGCGAAACGATTTCAACCAGATTAAATAATCAGTTTTAAAGAAAGGCAAGCCACTTAAATAAGTAAATTCATCATCGCTCAAGGAGAGCTCGGCCATTAATTGGATCTGTTGGCGAACTTGGTTAGCATAGGCACCCAAAAGATCGTCGCTTCTGCAACGGAACTCTGCCACCACCGGAACTTGGCTATAATGATGAAATACGGCCTGTTGCATATGGAGCTTATAAGCATCCGTATCTAACAGTGATGTTATAATAGGTCTAGCGTCTAATGTCATTGTGCGTCAGACATCCTCACGGAGCTTTATATACCGGCAATAGTTAAGTTGCAGTGATTTTGTTTTACACCGTGGTTATCCGAGCGAGTAACTAATTATGCTCATTTGGATAGCTTATTGGCGTAAGTTTATCAAAATGTGATGTTTTCCGATAGAAAACACCCCACAACAACTGAGTTTATTTCGATATAGATCTTAGCTAAATCGTTAAAGTTGCAAAAGTATACCCACTTTAGCAAAAGATAGAAGTGTTAAACGGTCAATCTTTTACAACTTTATTGGTATAGCATGAATATATTCTATCGATACTATCATGTTCTTAACTATTTGGGAGTGCTATAGCACCAATAAGCAAACATGATATTAACAATTAAGCATATTAGCTTAATATAATGAGAGCAAGCCCGCGAATTATTTAATAATATTCCATGCTATTACCGACTAGTTGCATATCATGTGCATAAAACGCTAAAAAATAGTAGTGTAAAAACAGTGTGAAAATAGATAGATAAAAAATTGCGATAATATTAATCGCATAAAGAAAGATTGATAAAGGATAAAAGGCTAGCTATGACTCAATTGCGAAAAGCGAAGTATCGTCAGGATTACCAAGCTCCTGACTACACCATTCACAGTATTGATCTTGATTTTACGCTTGATCCAACGACAACAGTGGTAACCGCTATCAGTCAAATAAAGCGCGTAAATCCACAAGCCAGTACATTAGTCTTAGATGGCGAAGATTTAACGTTATGCAGTATCGAAGTTGATGGTCAGCCATGGGAACATTATAAAGAACAACAAAATAAGCTGATCATAGAATCACTACCGGCTGAATTTACATTAAAAATTGTCAATCAAATTAGTCCCGCACAAAATACGGCATTAGAAGGTTTGTATGTCTCTGGTGATGCGCTCTGTACCCAATGCGAAGCTGAGGGCTTCCGCCACATTACATATTATTTAGATCGCCCCGATGTATTAGCCCGTTACACCACGACTATCCGCGCAGACAAAAAACATTACCCTTATTTATTATCTAATGGTAATCGGATTGATGGTGGTGAATTAGCAGACGGCCGCCACTGGGTTAAATGGCAAGATCCATTTCCAAAACCAAGCTATCTGTTTGCATTGGTCGCTGGCGATTTTGATGTTCTACGTGACTCTTTTATCACTCGCAGCGGTCGCGAAGTTGCGCTTGAACTGTTTGTCGATAAAGGTAATTTAGACCGAGCCCCGTGGGCGATGCAATCGCTAAAAAATGCCATGAAATGGGATGAAACACGTTTCGGGTTAGAATATGATCTTGATATTTATATGATTGTGGCGGTTGACTTCTTTAATATGGGAGCTATGGAAAATAAAGGCTTGAATGTCTTTAATTCTAAATATGTGTTAGCGAAAAACGAAACCGCCACCGACAAAGATTATATGGGCATTGAAGCGGTGATCGGTCATGAATATTTTCATAACTGGACGGGTAACCGGATTACTTGTCGCGATTGGTTCCAACTCAGCTTAAAAGAAGGGTTGACAGTATTTCGTGATCAAGAGTTTAGCTCTGATTTAGGTTCTCGCTCAGTGAATCGAATCAATAATGTTAAAGTGATGCGCGCTGCACAATTTGCCGAAGATGCTAGCCCGATGGCTCATCCTATCCGCCCAGAAAAAGTTATTGAAATGAATAATTTTTATACACTTACTGTGTATGAAAAGGGATCTGAAGTGATTCGGATGATCCACACGCTGCTCGGCGAAGAGATGTTTCAAGCTGGCATTCAGCTATATGTTCAGCGTCATGACGGTAGCGCCGCAACCTGTGATGACTTTGTACAGGCGATGGAAGATGCATCAAATGTTGATTTATCATTATTCCGTCGTTGGTATAGTCAGTCAGGTACGCCGATTCTAACGGTTCGTGATGAATATCACCCAGAGACGGCACAATATACGCTGCATGTGAGCCAAATGACGCCGCCGACAGCTGATCAGACAGAGAAACAACCGCTGCACATTCCATTAGATATTGAGCTTTATCATTCTGATGGCTCAATTATTCCACTATATCGAGAAGGCAGTGAAGTTAATTCTGTTCTGAATGTGACGCAAGCGCAGCAGAGTTTTGTGTTTGATAATGTAAGTGTACATCCCGTACCTTCACTACTGCGTGAGTTTTCTGCGCCAGTTAAATTAGATTATCCGTACAGCGATCAGCAATTAGCTTTTTTAATGAAACATGCCCGCAATGAGTTTTCTCGTTGGGATGCCGCGCAATTATTAATTATGAATTATGCCAAACGAAATGTTGAGCATTTTCAGAATAATGAAGCATTAGAATTACCAGAGCATGTGGTTGATGCCTTCCGTGCGGTACTGTTAGATGAAAAGATTGATCCAGCATTAGCGGCACTTATATTAACTTTGCCATCAGAAAACGAATTTGCAGAGCAATTTACAGTTATTGACCCTGATGCTATTCATGCTGTGGCCGAATTTATGTTCCATACGTTGGCGACAGAGATGGCGGATGAATTTAGTGCGATATACCATTCTATCCATATCGACGGCTACCGTGTAGATCATGCTGATATTGCCAAACGAGCATTAAAAAATATTTGCTTACTGTATATTGCAGCCGGAGATGATAGCCAGAAAGCCAATCAATTAGTGACTGCTCAATTTGAGCAATCTGATAATATGACGGACGCTTTGGCGGCATTGACCGCAGCGTCAAGCGCCCAATTGGCATGCAGTGCATCTTTGATGCAGGCATTTGATGAGCGTTGGCATCAAGATGGTCTAGTGATGGATAAATGGTTTGTATTACAGGGTACTAGTCCAGCAGAAAATGTACTAGATACTGTGCGTGAGTTATTAAATCATCGTTCATTTAGCCTAAAAAATCCGAACCGTATTCGTTCACTGATTGGTGCATTTACGGCTAATAACCCCGTGGCTTTCCATAATAAAGATGGCAGTGGTTATCAGTTCTTGGTTGAAATCCTGACGGATTTAAATCGTCGTAATCCACAAGTGGCATCTAGATTGATCGAACCGTTAATTCGTTTAAAACGTTACGATGAACATCGCCAAGCATTAATGAGACAGTCGTTGGAACAATTGAAGCAACTGGATGATTTATCAGGCGATTTATTCGAGAAAATCACCAAAGCACTCGCGGATTAACCGTCTGATTTTTGACATATATTTGAGCCCCTTAATCTGGTATTAAGGGGCTTTTTTATAGCGTAAATAAAGTTAGAGATAATCTATCTACGGTCAAAGTTTGTGGCTAATAGGATTTTTTGTAGATCAAGCAGGGCATAATCGGGTAATCTATGCGCCGTTTGTGTCGGTTATACTTTAATTTATCGCGCACGAGTGAATAATTGAGGTATGTTTCGGCATTGGCCGCTCAAAATAAATTGCGTCAAAAATGGTTTGCTGAATCGACCTCACTGACTATTTTTATGCCCGGTTTATTATGTCACTTATCGCTTTCTTACAGAAAAGTAGGTTATTTGATATGTTATACCCTCTAGCCCGCAAAGCCCTGTTCCAGCTTGATCCTGAAAAAGCCCACGACTTAACTATTCGCCAACTTCAGCGTTTAATCAATTCACCGTTACAATATGTTATCCGTCAATCGGTAGCGACTAAACCCGTGACTTGTATGGGGTTATCCTTTAGTAACCCTCTTGGGTTAGCTGCGGGATTAGATAAGAATGGTGAATGCATTGATGCATTTGGCGCGATGGGTTTTGGTGCAATTGAAATTGGTACAGTGACCCCGCGTCCGCAAGATGGCAATGATAAACCGAGATTATTCCGCTTGGTAGAAGCAGAAGGTCTGATCAATCGAATGGGTTTCAATAACTTAGGGGTTGATAACCTAGTTGAGAATGTTCAAAAATCCCGCTATGGCGGAATTATCGGCATTAATATCGGTAAAAATAAAGATACGCCAGTCGAGCAAGGAAAAGACGATTATTTGATTTGCATGGAAAAAGTGTATGCGCATGCCGGTTATATTGCGATTAATATTTCGTCCCCAAATACTCCGGGCTTAAGAACGTTGCAATATGGTGAGGCACTGGATGATTTATTAAGTGCGCTAAAATCGAAACAGCAGCAACTGCATAATCAGTACCAAAAATATGTACCTATTGCGGTAAAAATTGCGCCTGATTTATCCGAAGATGAGATTGTACAGGTCACTGATAGTCTTGTTCGTCATAAAGTTGATGGAGTTATTGCAACCAATACCACCTTAGATCGCCACTTGGTTCAGGGATTAAATCATTGCAATGAGGTAGGGGGTCTTAGCGGTCGTCCGGTTCAATTGAAAAGCACTCAAGTGATTAAATTATTATCTCAAGAATTAAATGGAAAGCTACCGATTATCGGGGTAGGTGGAATTGATTCGTTAATTGCTGCCCGTGAAAAAATGGATGCAGGTGCTTCATTAATTCAGATTTATTCCGGTTTTATCTATCATGGGCCAAAATTAATTAAAGATATTGTTAATCATCTTTAATTAATTGATGAAGTAAACTGGGTGAATAACATCGTTACCCCATCGAATATTTAACTGTAATAAATGGCTATTGTGATAAATAGCCATTTTAGTAAATATCGTAAGATTAAATATAAAGCTGGATATGTTCCATTTAAGACCTTTTCCCAATGATTTAAATCACTAATATAGATGAGTTACTCGAGCTCTATATCATAGCTCTGTATTAGAGCGCTTTATGAGTGGTATAGATCACAAGTATTAGTGACATAGTACAGAAGTGTGTAAATATATTTCGCAGGGCTTTCATTCTTTGGCGATTTACCCTATATTGCCTTATTGGTTGTTTTTTGAGTTATTTATCGTTTTAATTTGATGATATCGCCAGATAATATTACTTAGTTTATTTTATCTATGCTCATAGAAATAATAGTCATAGAAATATGGTCATAGAAAACGAGCTATTGATTATTAGATATTATACGGATAAAGCATAAATACTGTTATCTTTGTAACATCTTATCTATAACATTTTGAGTAATGAAGCCCCCTGAATAAGGTCAGTTATTCTGCGCTTAAGTGTATTATAAGAATGACGTGGTGTAAGGAACGAAAATGAAAATAAAACCTGATGACCATTGGCGCTGGTATTTTGATGAAAATCATGATCGTATGATGTTAGACCTTGCCAATGGAATGCTATTTAGGTCATCTTTCCCGTCAAAAATGCTAACGACATTTGCGCGACAAACTACCCCTTTTACGGTGGATGACGCGAGCTATTATAGTATCTTTGATGAACGAGCTAGAAGATTAAATTTACCTAATGAGCAACATGCGGAATTAGTTTTAAATAGCCTAATAGCATTACGTTTTCTAAAACCACAAATGCCTAAAAGTTGGTATTTTGATGTTTATCATCAATTAACTGAGCCATTGTTAGGGCAATTAATTCAAGTTTCATGTAAAGAAACTAAAAAAAATGGAATATTTATCGTGGCTGAAGCAGGCTCCTCTGCCAGTTTATGTTTATTAGCTCAACCGCAATTTGATTTATCGGATCGCTCATTAACATTTTGTGATCCGATTAAAATAATGAATGATCGCATGACTAGGTATCAGCCACAGGCTTCTCATTTATTATACGGTAATGTAATCTAATCTATTGCCATATTGCTGGTTAATCTATAACTTTATTAATTCTTTTATAATTCTAATGTGATATCTCCATTAGGAATACAGCTACAGGCTAAAATACGACCATCATCTTTTATTGCATTTTCTCTTAATGGAGTAACTTGGCCTTTAAGTAGTTTTATTTTACAACAACCACAAACACCGGCACGACAAGAATAGGGTACAGAGATACCGTGGTCTTCAAGCTGTTCTAAAATTACATGTTGATTATTTGCGGGATAAGCTTGTTGATTGAAGGTAATAGATATTGAGGATAACGAGCTGGTGGCATTATGTATTTTTGCTGGCTTATTTTTACATAAATAGTGCTTAGCGGTTTTGGTCGTTAATATTTTGAGCGTATCCCCAACACGAATAATTCCACTATTAAGCGCTAACGCGTTTTGTCCAAAATCCACCTCCCCATGCTCATCCGTTCGAAAGGTTTGTAATGTTGCTAGTGGCTCTGTATCAGGATGTTTAATGCCTTTATCGGGGCTGACGGTGGTTAAAATACAGCGACTACAAGGTTTGACTAAATCAAAAATCACCTCGCCGATTTGAATTGTTTGCCAGCTATCCTCTGCAAAAGCCGGGGCTCCCGTAATAATTAAGTTACCGCGAAATTGTTCCAGTTTGATACTCGCAGGGCAGCGGCGTTGTAATTCTTGCACCGAGGCTTCATTTATCAATAAATAAGGAAAACCATCGGCGAAAGATAAGGGGATTTGTGGAAAATGTTTGACTCGGCGTGATAGAGTTTCACTTAGCCATCTTAATTGTACCGGTTGATCAAAATAACGGCATAGCCATTGATTAATCGCTTCTGGTGCTATCTTTGCGCTAAAATGATTTCCCCAGACTTCGGTTGGTCGTTGGTCATTTTCAAAATCCTGATATAGTATCGTCGCACTTTCACCATCAGGTGCTTGCAGATAAAGTCCATGATTGAGCATTGATGGGGTAAAAAGCAGCATTTGCGGATATCTTCGCGCAGTAATAAATTTGCCTTCTGGTGTAGTTATCATGAAGTTACGATCAAATGTGACGCCGCTCTTACTGGCTACAGTATGGGAGAGGCGAATGCCACGCATCGATTTAACGGGGTGGGTATACAGTCGTGAAAGCTTGATCATTCTATAATCCTTAATAATATTTACTCTGCAACTTTATGACATGTGCGTGAGATTAGCTATAATGCGCAAAAATTTTTCATTCAAATGGTAAGAATACAATGAATTTTCTGTTTGCCAGCACAGCGCGTGGGCTGGAAGAATTACTGAAAACTGAACTAGAATCATTAGGGGCAATAGAATGCAAAATTGCTCAGGGAGGCGTTCATTTTCAAGCTGATGAACGCGTGATGTATACCAGTTTGCTCTGGAGCAGACTCGCATCGCGTATTCTATTACCTTTGAATGAGTTCAAAGTTTATAGTGATCTTGATTTATACCTTGGTGTACAAGCTATCGATTGGACTGAGATTTTCTCAGTCAATGATACTTTTGTGATCAATTTTAGCGGTACCAATGAAACGATTAGAAATAGTCAGTACGGCGCATTAAAAGTTAAAGATGCTATTGTTGATAGCTTCCAACGTAAGATGGATCAGCGTCCGGATGTGGCGAAACAACAGCCGGATATTCGGATTAATGTATATTTGAATCGCGATCAAGTCAGTGTGGCCTTAGATTTGAGCGGTGATTCTCTGCATATACGAGGTTACCGCGATTTAGCCGGTCAAGCGCCATTAAAAGAGACACTAGCCGCCGCGATTATTACCCGTTCTGGTTGGCAGCCGAGTACCCCAATGGTCGATCCTATGTGTGGCTCAGGTACTTTATTGATTGAAGCCGCCATGATGGCGACGGATCGTGCCCCGGGATTACATCGAGATCACTGGGGCTTTAATGCTTGGTTAAAATTTAATCCTGAGCTATGGCGCGAATTAGTGGCTGAAGCGCAAGTGCGTTTTCGCCAAGGACTACAGCAGACAAGTTCACGTTTTTATGGTTTAGATATAGATCGCCGAGTACTGGATATGGCGCGTGCGAATGTGCGCCGTGCTGAATTACAAAGTATTATCTCATTAAAACAAGGTGATGCAGCTAGTTTAGAAAATCCTGTTGAAGCTGGTGTAATAGGAACCATTGTTAGTAACCCACCTTACGGTGAGCGTTTGGAAAGTGAACCGGCATTAGTCGCGTTACATAGCCAGTTGGGTCGGGTGGCTAAAGCGCATTTCCCGGGCTGGCGCTTATCTATTTTCAGTGCATCGCCTGAATTATTAAGTTGCTTACAATTACGCTCAGAACGTGAATTCAAAGCCAAGAATGGCCCGTTAGAGTGTGTGCAGAAAAACTATCAGTTATCGGATAAAACCGCGGCTGCAATTGGTGAAATTGCGCCAGATTATGCTAATAGACTACGTAAAAACGTGAAGAAAATCAGTAAATGGGCTAAGCAGGAAAAAATCGACTGCTACCGTATTTATGACGCTGATTTACCTGAATATAACGTAGCGGTTGATCGCTATGGTGATAAAGTAGTTATCCAAGAATATGCGCCACCAAAAACTGTCGATGAGCAAAAGGCCCGTCAGCGTTTATTCGATGTAGTAACTTCGACGTTACATGTATTGGGGTTAACCTCTAATCAATTAGTGTTGAAAACGCGTCAACGCCAAAAAGGCAAACAGCAGTACGAAAAATTAGCCCAAAAAGATGACTCTTTTATTGTGCATGAATACAACGCACAATTTTGGGTTAACTTGACTGATTATCTGGATACTGGATTATTCCTTGACCATCGAATTGCTCGTAAAATGCTGGGACAAATGAGCAAAGGGAAAGATTTTCTAAATCTGTTTGCTTATACCGGTACGGCAACTGTACATGCAGGATTAGGTGGTGCACGCAGTACTACTTCAGTTGATATGTCACGTACTTACCTTGAGTGGGCTGAACGTAACTTGCAAACCAATGGGCTGCAAGGGCGTCAGCATCGTTTAATTCAAGCTGATTGCTTGACATGGCTAGCGCAGACCGATGAGCAGTTTGATGTGATCTTTATTGACCCACCGACGTTTTCTAACTCTAAACGTATGGACGGGACGTTTGACGTTCAACGTGACCATATCCAACTAATGGAACATCTGAAAAAATTATTACGCCCTGGCGGAACTTTGATGTTCTCGAATAATAAACGTGGATTTAAAATGGATCTGGCTGCATTGGCAGAACTCGGATTACAAGGTGATGAAATCACCGCTAAAACATTATCTGAAGATTTTGCCCGTAACCGTCATATCCACAACTGCTGGTTGATCCGCCATGCAGACTAAAGGAAGTAAATAAATGGCTTTAATGAATATGTCCGGCGCGTATTTGGCGTTCAGTGATGCTCCGCTGCTGGATAATACCGAATTACATATTGAAGAAAATGAACGTGTGTGTTTAGTCGGTCGTAATGGGGCGGGTAAATCCACCTTAATGCGGGTGTTGACTAAAGAACAACCGCTTGATGATGGGCAAGTATTGTATGAGCAAGGTTTAATCGTTGCTCGCCTACAGCAAGATCCGCCGCGTAATGTGGAAGGCACGGTGTTTGACTTCGTCGCTGAAGGGGTGGCAGAACAAGCGGAATACTTAAAAGCTTATCATCAGATATCGCGCGAAGTAGAACAAGATCCAAGTGAGAAAAACCTAAATCGCATGGCAGAACTGCAAGAAGTTTTGGATGCGCAAAATTTATGGTTGTTGGATGCACGCATTAGTGACGTATTGAAAAAACTAGCATTGCCTGCGGATGCTCAACTTTCATCTCTTTCTGGGGGATGGTTAAGGAAAGCCGCATTAGGGCGTGCGTTAGTCTGTAATCCGCGAGTTCTATTTTTAGATGAACCGACCAACCATTTAGATATCGAAACGATTGTCTGGTTAGAAGAGTTCCTCAAAGACTTTAAGGGCAGTATCGTCTTTATTTCTCATGACCGTTCATTTATCCGTAATATGGCGACTCGAATTGTCGATCTTGACCGTGGAAAATTGGCATCATGGCCGGGTAATTACGATACGTATCTCGAAAGTAAAGAAGAAGCCTTGCGCGTTGAAGAACAACAAAATGCAGAATTCGACCGCAAATTAGCACAAGAAGAAACCTGGATCCGCCAAGGTATCAAAGCCCGCCGTACTCGTAATGAAGGCCGTGTGCGTGCCTTAAAAGCGTTACGTATGGAACGCTCAGAACGCCGTGAAGTGTTAGGCTCTGCCAAAATGCAGGTCGAAGAAGCTGCACGTTCAGGCAAAATTGTGTTTGAAATTGAAAATGTTAATTACCAGATTGATGATAAAATTCTGGTTAATAATTTCAGTGCTCAAGTACAGCGTGGCGACAAAATTGCATTAGTCGGCCCAAATGGATGTGGTAAAACCACCTTACTTAAATTGATGTTAGGTGATTTAAAAGCGGATAGCGGAAAGATCCATTGTGGAACCAAGCTTGAAGTGGCTTATTTTGATCAGCATCGTGCAACGCTTGATCCAGATAAAACCGTGATGGACAACTTAGCCGAAGGTAAACAAGAAGTCATGGTGAATGGTAAACCTCGCCATGTATTAGGCTATTTACAAGATTTCTTATTCCACCCTAAACGAGCCATGACACCGGTTCGCGCTTTGTCTGGTGGAGAGCGTAACCGTCTGTTATTAGCTCGCTTATTCTTAAAGCCGAGCAATTTACTGATCCTCGATGAGCCCACCAATGACCTAGATGTCGAAACACTTGAACTGCTCGAAGAGTTGGTGGATAGCTATCAAGGCACGGTATTATTAGTCAGCCATGATCGTCAATTTGTTGATAATAGTGTGACTGAATGTTGGATCTTCGAAGGTAATGGTACGATCAACCGCTATGTTGGTGGTTTTTTTGACGCTCAGCAACAACGTGTGCAGACAGTTGCTTTAAATAAAAGTACTCAAAAAAATAGCCTAATAGTGGAAAAACAAGAGAAACCGAAAGAGCCAGCGAAGCGCCCGAATAAAATGAGTTATCATTTGCTACGTGAGCTAGAACAGCTGCCTGCCCAACTTGAGCAATTAGAAGCTGATATTGCCCAGCTACAGGCTGCAGTCGGCGATGCAGACTTTTTTAATCAACCTCATGATGTGACTGAAAAAGTATTGCAGACATTGACAGAGAAAGAGAACGCGCTAGAAACTGCTTTTGATCGTTGGCAAGAGCTGGAGTTATTAAGAAACGGTTCTCCAGACGCATAATTGAGTCATGATAGCTGAACGGATAAATGCCGAACGCCTAAATAATAGGAGAGAAACATTGTGCTCACATAATCATCATGAACATGTGCTATGTTCACAGTGTGATATGTTAGTTGCTGTCCCTGAGTTAGCTCAGGGCACTAAAGCAACGTGTCCACGCTGCCATACATTATTGACGGCAAAATGGCGTTATCCGTATAAACAGCCTGTGGCTTATGCTTTCAGTGCCTTAGTGATGCTGGTTATCGCTTGCCTGTACTCTTTTGTGAGTATGGGCGCAGCGGGTATAGAAAATAGTATTTCATTGTTTCGAATTATGGAGATCATATTCGCGACAAAATACAGTGGATTAGCGCTATTTTTTTTATTTTTTGTATTAATTATTCCCGCATTCTGCATGATTATTATTATGCTGCTGGGATTAAAAGTGAAGATATCTAAGCCAATAAAAGTGTATTTTTGCCGTATCTTATTTCAAATGAAATCATGGTGCATGGCAGAAATTTTTCTTGCCGGCGTATTAGTCAGTTTTGTTAAATTGATGGCGTATGGTGATATTGGATTAGGGCTTAGTTTTGCACCTTATTGCTTATTTTGTTTACTCCAAGTGAGGGCTTTTCAGTGCCTTGATCGTCACTGGTTATGGGGGCAAATTGAAGCAGCACCCGTGGTTTCTCGCCGTTTAATCGCCGGGAAAACAGGAATAAGCCAAGGTGTGCGCCTGTGCCGGGTTTGTACGGCGATTTTACCGGTAGAGCAGGGGGAATGCCCGCGTTGTTATTCCCATGGTCATGTACGACGTAACAACAGCCTACAGTGGACCGTTGCGTTATTAGTTACCTCGATTATGTTATATATTCCCGCCAATATTTTACCTGTAATGACGACCGAAACCCTCGGGAGTCAGCTAGATTCGACCATTATGGACGGAGTTATTTTATTGTGGGGCGACGGTTCTTATCCCGTAGCTTTAGTTATTTTTATCGCCAGTATTATGGTACCGACGTTAAAAATGATCGCTATTGCTTGGTTATGCTTAGATTCACAGGGGTATGGCAATCGTGACCCTTCGAGAATGCATTTTATTTATGAACTGGTTGAATATGTTGGGCGTTGGTCAATGATCGACGTCTTTGTAATTGCAATTCTTTCATCGTTAGTCCAAATGGGACAACTGATGAGTATTACACCTGCTCCGGGAGTTATTCTGTTCGGTATGGTGGTTATTTTAACTATGCTATCGGCGATAGCCTATGATCCACGTCTTACTTGGGATCGCTGTAACAGAAAACACTCGGATAAAGTTGTGGAACAAGAAGGAGCTGTAGGGTGACAACGCATAATGATACACCTCAGACTGAGGCGAAAGTAAGTAAACTGAAAAGCTGGTCACCAGTCTGGATAATTCCGATTGTCACGATACTCATCGGGGCATGGATTTTGTTTTATCACTTTAGCCATCAAGGGCCTGAAGTCACGTTAATTACTTATAATGCGGAAGGTATTGAGGCGGGTAAAACCAAAATCAAAAGCCGCAGCGTTGATATCGGTATGGTAGAAAGTGTCACACTGGATGATAATTTTAGCCGTGTGGTGATAAAAGCTCGCTTAAATAGTGGCATGAGCGAATTATTACGCGACGATTCGGCTTTTTGGATTGTAAAACCGATGATTGGTCGTGATGGTGTGACCGGATTAGGCACATTACTTTCTGGTGTCTTTATTGAGTTACAGCCAGGTACAGAAACCAAAGAAAGAAATGAGTTTAAATTATTGGATGCGCCTCCATTAGCATCTCCTGATGCGAAAGGTTTACGGGTGATTTTAACCAGTGAGCAAGCCGGGCAATTGAATGCAGGCGATCCGATTTTGTTCCGTGGTTATCGAGTTGGCTCCGTTGAAACCAGTAATTTTGATATGAATAATCGTGATATGCGCTATCAATTATTTATTAATGCGCCTTACGATAAATTACTTACTTCAAATGTTCGTTTCTGGAAAGACAGCGGGATTGCATTTGATATGTCATCACAGGGTGTACATGTTGAAATGGGATCGATATCGACATTGTTAACTGGTGGAGTTAGTTTCGATGTCCCAGAAGGCTGGTCACCAGGAACGCCTATTGAAGAAAAAACAGTTTTCAAACTGTATGATAACCAAAGCAGTATCGAGAATTCACTGTATACCGAATATCAAGATTTTGTCATGTTCTTCTCTGATTCTGTCCGCGGTTTACAGCCTGGCGCGCCGGTTGAATTTCGTGGTATTCGTTTAGGAACCGTAGCTCAAGTACCATTTTATACCGAAGGACTTGATCAGCGTTTAGATAATGATTTCCGTATTCCTGTTCTTATTCATATCGAGCCTCAACGATTTGCTGACGATATCGGTAAAGACTTTGATTTGAAAAAAGAACTTCAGCTCGCGATGAAAGATGGCCTGAGAGCTTCATTAAAATCTGGTAATTTGCTGACAGGTGCTCTGTTTATCGATTTGGATTTCTATCCGAATATGGGCGAGTGGAAAGGACAGCAAGTTGTTGCTGGCTATAAAGTGATCCCAACTACTAGTGGTGGTTTAGCGCAGATCCAACAAAAAGTTATTGCGGCATTAGATAAGATTAATAATATGCCGATTGAACCGATGTTGAATCAAACTACGCGCACTTTAGTTGAAAGTGAAAAAACTATTCAGGAAGCACAGAAAACATTGGCTGAGCTGAATAGCATGATGGCGAATAAAGATTTCCAAAATCTGCCTAAAGATCTGCAAAAAACGCTACAAGAAATGAATCGAGCGATGCAAGGATTCCAGCCGGGTTCACCCGCTTACAATAAAATGGTGGATAATATGCAGCGCTTAGATCAGGTATTGCGCGAGGTTCAGCCAGTATTACGAACCTTAAATAATAAGAGTAATGCGTTAGTCTTTGAAGCGGAACCAACGAAGGATCCAGAACCTAAAAGGGCGAAAAAATAATGAGATATCTGGCATTTATTGCAGTATTTATGCTGGCTGCATGTAGCAGCACACCGGACAAGGCGTATTATCAGTTGCCGATTAATGCGACCAAAATTCAGGAGCAAGCGAATACAACTGGGCGTAATCAAATTTGGGTTCAACGGATTACGTTATCTGATATGTTGGCGGCAAATGGTATTGCTTATCAGACGACTGATGTCAGCTATACTAATGCATCCAGTCATGTATGGGCAAGCCCATTAGATCAGCAGTTGGCTCAGGCATTAGTTG
The DNA here is from genome assembly GCF_022592395.1 of Moellerella wisconsensis. Classification (NCBI taxonomy): domain Bacteria; kingdom Pseudomonadati; phylum Pseudomonadota; class Gammaproteobacteria; order Enterobacterales; family Morganellaceae; genus Moellerella; species Moellerella wisconsensis. Next base: position 1,174,668 of record NZ_CP093242.1, read on the forward strand.
TTGATTTATCTACGGCATTACCAAATAGACTGGTGGCTTTACAGCCGTTAGAAAGTCAGCCAGATACCTTAGATATCACCTTAACCGGTTTCCATGGACGCTATGATGGGCACGTTATTATTCAAGGATATTGGACCTTTTCACATGATAGCCAAATTATTCGTCGTTCATTTGATTTAGCACTAGAACAAACAGAAGATGGATATCCTGCATTAGTGAGAACATTATCAACGGGTTGGCAGCAAGTTGCTAATTCTATAGCGAATGAAATTGAAAGCAGTTCTCGCCCGTGATGCGAGCCTAATTTTAGGCGAGTGAGTCTTTTGCCTTAATTAGTCAAATATAGAGGTGGATATTGATCATTATCGATATCCACCTTTTTTATTACTGTCAGGTGAGATAAGAATAAAACTAAATAGTTTTCACGAAAAATAGATTATGGTGCTAGATAACGAGTTGAAAAAACTAAAATATTAGGTTGATGAAGTAAAAATAGAAAATAAATTAGAACTAACCATGTGATTTATAAGGTTAATGTATTTATATTCGTTACGATTCAATAGATTAAATATAACTTGAGAATATAAGTCACATTTCTGACATTTCTCCTAGATTCTTTACTTGCTTTTCCTGCCTCAGAAAGGTATTTCTAATATGTGGCTGGTTGAAAAACCGTCATTGTTTTCTTTTCCATTTTTAATGATGAGGGAAGTAAGGCATGAAAAGACAGAAACGAGATCGTTTAGCGAGAGCACTATCGAAAGGCTATAAAGCAGGATTAGCCGGGCGTTCAAAAGAATTATGTCCCTACCAAACTATTGATGTACGTTCACATTGGTTAGGGGGGTGGCGTCAGGCTATGGAAGATAGAACCGTTATAGCCTAAAGGCTGATGAATATTCATGACTTACTGGGTTTAGCGCTAAGAAAATAGCATTAAGTTCTTAGAAATAACTCTCTATGTAGGTATTTTTTATATTCGAACGTTGAGAGTTAATGTGTTAATTGTCAGATAAGCAATAAACCATAAACCTAGTCAATCGACTCCACAACACTGAATAAAGAAAAATTAACCTCCGCTAAGGGCGGAGGTTCTCATAGGAACTATAAAGACTTTTTTTGGTGAATTAATTAAAATTTACTTAATTAATTCACACTCAATTAAAATGAGCTGGTATCTTTAAATAGACCCACTTTCAAATCTTTTGCAGTATAGATAAGCTTACCATCGACCAATACTTCACCATCTGCCAATCCCATAATCAATTTACGATTGATTACGCGTTTGAAGTTGATACGATAAGTGACTTTTTTTGCTGTAGGTAAGACTTGTCCGGTAAATTTAACTTCGCCGACACCTAAAGCTCGACCTTTACCTTCACCACCTAGCCAGCCAAGATAGAAACCGACTAATTGCCACATAGCATCTAAGCCAAGGCAACCAGGCATGACTGGGTCATTGACGAAATGGCAGCTAAAAAACCACATATCAGGGTTTATATCAAATTCAGCTTCGACAAAGCCTTTATTGAATTCACCACCGTCAACAGACATTTTAGTGACGCGATCCATCATTAACATATTGCCAGATGGCAATGGAGGACCATTCTCACCGAAAAGCTCGCCTCGTCCAGAAGCTTCCAGATCTTGTTTTGTATAAGATTCGCGTTTATCAACCATTTTTTCAGATAGCCTTAATCAAGTGTAAGACAACAGGATAGCTTACACTTGTACGCTGAACAACTCCGATCTGATATTTATTTTTTAACCTAACCATCTTAAGAACCATGGAAACTTAGGTTTTTCATGATTATTAATCTGGTTAATTCGTTCTTGTATTATAGCTAACAGATGTTCACTTTCTTCTTCACTTTGCTGCTCATAGTAAGGCTGACGAGTTAAAAGTGTAATCGCCTGTGCGACATGCTCAACCGGCCAAATATGAAATTGTTCATTTTTAACTGCGTCAATGACTTCGTTTTTTAAACTCAGATGGCGTACATTGGCCATAGGAATAATGACGCCTTGCTGACCCGTTAATTGGCGCTGAAAGCAAATATCAAAAAAACCTTCAATTTTCTCATTTACACCACCAATAGGTTGAACATAACCAAATTGGTCGACAGCCCCAGTAACGGCAATTTGCTGGTCAATCGGTTGTAATGCAAGGGCACTGATGAGAGCACATAATTCGGCAAGAGAAGCGCTATCGCCATCAACTTCGCCATAGGATTGCTCAAAGACTATAGAAGCAGAGAATGGCTGAGGCTGATCTAGTTTTAATTCATAGTTAAGGTAAGCCTGCATAATAAGCATACCTTTAGCATGAATATTACCGCCAAGTTCGGCTTTTCGTTCGACATCAACAAATTCACCATCACCGAGATGAGCGACGCAGGTAATTCGTGAAGGTTCACCGATAGGCTCAGGATGACCAGGAAATTGCAATACTGACAGCCCATTAATCTGACCGATTACTTCGCCCTCGGTTTTGATTAAAATCTGTTCTTGTAAAATATCATCCTGCCCACGCTCGGATAAATACTGATGTCGCCAAAGACGATTTTCACGTGCTTGTGTAAAGGCGTTGTTATCCAATAAGCCTTGATCATTTTTATAATGTGCTGCATCAGTTAAACGACGCAGTAGCCATAAGGCATCGAATGGTAGCGTATATTGGTCTTCACAATAACGTGTGGCTTGAGTAAGCAATGCTGCCCAGCCATTACTGGCTATTTTAGGTAACTGATGCTCAGCGATGAGTGTATTAACATAACTCATCCATAAAGTGAGCTGCTGCTCATCTTCAAAAAACATCAGCGACTCATATTCGCCATACAACGCACGCTCAAACAGTTCAGGCTCTGCAAACTCCAGCTCTTCAAGACTAAGTCTGTCACCAATAATGATTAATTTGAGATCTAGAGGTGACGCATCAGCTACAAAAGGTAACGCTTGTAGTTCCGATAAAGGTAACCATTCAAAACGTTGCTGGGTGATCATCTGCTTCAATCGCGCCCACATCAGAGGTTGAGCCAGTAAGGTACGCGCAGAGAGCAGTAAAATACCACCATTAATTTTATGCAGTAATCCAGGAATTGCCTGCTGTTTTGACGTAATAAAACCAAACAGTTGCTCTGGCTCAATCCATTCTCGCCATGCGATGTTATGTGTAGCAGAAAATTTACCGTGGAGTTCGCTGTTCCAGCTTAAGGTTGAGTGATCATCGGACAATTGATAATCACCAACAATAGAATGTGTTTCCGTTAACAGCGGTTCGATCGCCGATGCAAAGGTTTTTAAATAGAATTCATTTTCATCCGCTTTGATGAACATAAAGCGTGTGCGAGAGTTTTCCGCGACAAAGCGCTGCATGCTATCAAATAACCGGGGTTGAATATCAGCTAATGAAGATGGAGGGAGTGTTGCTGATGACGTCAATATTGTTTCATATGGCGTAAAATCAGGTAACAGGCCTTGCCATGTTAGTTCTTTATTGATCACTATAATTTAGTCTACTTTCAATGAGGTGGAAGATAACAGCCTGCTATTGGCATCAGTGCTTTCATGGTGAAACCCGACAGCCTATCATGCTGGCAGAAATATTATTTATTATTTTTGATAGCTATAGAAAAATAATAATCCTGCTGAGTATATTATTGATTCGCAGACAAAGCTTTTATACCCGCTATAGTACAAGTGGTGACGATGGTAGCAGTTTTCAATCATCTAACTAACTTATTAATATAAGTTTCTTACTCTGCCCAAATCTTTACTATGGAGCCGTATATCAAAATTTTCACTCACATTTTTTAGCTCTAGTATTTGGGCTATATATTAGCGCCAGATCAAATTAGTGCCAGCATTAATTAGCATAATATCGCATGATTTAACACGATGATTTGGCATCTAATTTTTTGGGAATTATTGAACTCATTTTTGAGGTGTTTTTTATCGAATGCAGTACAAACTGACGGCGACTAGAATAAAGAAAACAGTAATACTACGGGAAGAGACATAGGCCAAGAAAAGCCAATTAATAAGGCACTTAATAGCCGTATTAAAAAACTATCTTTGGTGAGAAGCAGTGTAATCAGTGCAGAGATAACTCCACCAATACCATAAATAAGGAGTATGTGGTCAAAATTTAGCATTAATTTTATTATATTTGTTACGAATGAATACTAATTCTACTACAGTTATGTTGATGGTGTTATCTCTTTTCGCGGAATATTTCTATGGAGTAAAAAATAACAGAGTGTTGTTAGAAGGGGAGAAAATAGATTATAAATGGAATTATATCTTATTGTGTGATTCAGTATGATATTTAGACTGGATAATTTCGACTTATTTTATTTCTACAATGAAAAATTACTTTAGATTACTTTTTTTTGCTTCAAATATTGCTAATATGACTACAAGTTACATTGTCACAGAGAAAAATAATGAAATATCAACAGCTTGAAAACCTTGAATGTGGTTGGAAGTGGGATTACCTCGTCAAGAAAGCACGAGAAGGCGGATCTATCACCCGTTATATCGAACGTAGTGCTCAAGAACAAGCTATCTCTGATTTACTAAAGTTAGAAACTAACCCAGTGGAGGTTTTACACTGGATAGCTAAGCATATGGATCCAAAACTCGATAATCGAATGAAACAGAGTATTCGTGCCCGACGTAAACGACATTTTAATGCAGAGCAACCCCATACTCGTAAAAAGTCGATTGACCTAGATTTTTTAGTTTGGCAACGCTTATCTAATTTGGCGGTTAGGCGCGGTAATACATTGTCAGAAACTATTATTCAATTGATTGAAGATGCTGAGCATAAAGAGAAATATGAGAATAAAATGAGCAGCTTAAAGCATGATCTTCAGGAAATATTGGGTGAATCTAAAAACGATAGAGAGTGATTTCCCTTTTCTTACAACTATTTTTACTACTATTTATGGCCGCCAATAAAAAACCCCATTTTCATGGGGTTTTTTGAGATACTTTCGAAATATACCTAGAACAACTTAATTAATATTAAGCGCCTGGTTGAGTAACAACTTCAGTTGTACCCTGGATTTCGATTTCTACGCGACGGTCTGGAGCCAGACACTCGATCAGAGCTGCACGGCCTTTAACATCGTCACATTTGTTGCCAGTAACTGGATCTTCTTTACCACGGCCTTCTGCAGAGATTGCAGAAACTGGAACGCCTTTAGCTACCAGATAATCTACAACTGACTGAGCACGTTTCTGTGACAGAGGCAGGTTGTAGTTTTGAGAACCGATACGGTCAGTATAACCGATAACAACTACACGGCCTTGAGTTGGGTCGATGTTGCTCAGTTCAGAGAACAGTTCGTTCAGAGCTGATTGACCTTCAGTTTTCAGAGTTGCTTTGTTGAAGTTAAACAGAACGTCTGAACGCAGTGTGAAACGTTTGTTTTCAACAACTGGAGCTGGCTCAACAACTGGAGCTGGAGCTACAACTGGCGCTGCTTCTTGATTGAAGCGGTAAGCCAGACCAACACTCAGCATGCCGTTATCTGGACGAACGCCCAGGTTGTCTTTATCACCCATATGGCTTACCCATTGGTAATCCAGACGAGTTGCCCAGTTTGGAGTGATTGCGTATTCAACACCCAGAGCGTAGACTGGAGAAACACCAGTATCGTTTTCTTTAAAGCGTTCGCCACCTTGGTTAGCTTTAACATCTGTACGCCATACCATACCACCCAGACGTGTATAAACGTCTAAGTCTTCCATTACTGGATAGCTTAATTTGGTAGTCAGAGAAACACCCATAGATTTCAGATCACCGCTGTTATCTGAACCTTTGTATTTCATTTTACCAAACCAGTCGTAGCCCAGTTCGAAACCTAAGTATGGGTTATACTGATAACCAGCATATGCACCCGCACCCAGTTGATCACGGTCAGTTTTACCGCTACCTACTGAATCGAAATCTGAAGGGGTGAATTTAGTGTTTTCGTAATGTGACCAACCTAGTTTACCACCGGTATACCAAGTGTTGTCTTTTGGAGCTGCTTGCGCTGCAGTTGCAAACGCCGCTAGTGCCACTGCTACTGCGATAGCTGTCTTTTTCATTTTTTACGCCTCGTTATCATCCAATTTTGGCATGGCTTCAATGAGCCTTATTATTAGCCATTGGTTTAAAATACTTGCTAAGTTTTACAGTGCATTATGTGAAAAAAAACATCAAAAGTAAATATAATGGCACTACCTTAACAAGCTAAAGTCTACAACGAACTCGAAAAGATACAAGTAGACAGTGCAAAAATAGCGATAAAAAAATAAAATTTGATGGATAAATCATAGAGATAAAAGAGAATGTTGCTTTTGTGATTAGTTGCTTATCTCTTTGATATAAATTGATTTTTAGTATGTATTTTACCCATTTAATACCAAGTGTTAAATTTAGTAAGAAAATTCTTAATCTAGCTTAATGATAACGATTAGGCTGAATTTTTAAGAGATTTAGCTGTCGAGAACAGGGATTAACGATATTATTTATAATCTGAGGCCTCATAATTAGTCCTATTGCCCCCCCTAATAGCGCAGCTTTTTCCAGACGCGCAAAATCGTGATCTTCGAGTTCGGGCAACCAACCTAAAACAATACTGTAATTTCCACTATTTAATGCTTTTTCCATCGCATCGATGGTCGTAATTGAATCAATATGATTCAGTTGCATAATTTTATGTAAAGGGAGCCCAGATTGCGCTAGCCATTTTTTACTTAATTTTTTATTAGGGCTTAACCATAGTAACCAGCGTGACTGGTCACCAAATTGCCGTAATAAAGGAAGTAAAAGATAATCAACAATCGGGTGCTGATCATTATAGACTAATTCACTGATCATGCCTTCCGTCAAGGATGATTTTTGTGTTTGTTGATGAACTAACCCTTTCACATGTGTGTTCAGAGAATATTCAATTGTATCATTCCATGAATAGATGCTCATAATCTACCTCACCATTATGCACTGTATATATGTACAGTAACTGTATATTTATACAATATCAAGATTATTTTTACGAAGTGCTTCGCAAATTTCAATGTTTATAACGGCAATTTGTACAGAACTTTTAGTGAAGTATCACAACGTGATAATTATCTAATTAATTGTAAAAAATAAAAAAATTAAACTTTTAGTAGGGAACTAATCTCATGGATTTAATCTCAAAAAGGAATTTGAGCTAATGATGATACCAGAACAAAAATATCGCTATTTAGCGCGCTTATTTAGTAAATATGGCGAAATGAAAAGAAAAAATCACTTCGGTGGTTATTGTTTGATTATTGATCATGCCATCGTTGGTTTGGTTATTGATGGTGAGTTTTATTTACGGGGGTGCTTATTTGCTCAAAATCACTTTGAAGCTATCGGACTTAAGAAATTAATTTATAAGAAAAAAGGAGTTCTTCTTGAGCTCAGATATTATTGTATACCAGATAAAGTTTGGCAGTATGAAAGTCGATTTTTATTTTATGTTGATCTTACTTATCAAGCTGCTATGGAAGAACAGTTATTAAAACAAAAAGTTGAGGGGCGTATAAAAGATTTACCCAATATGAATATGGCGTCAGAGAGAGCGCTAGGTAAAGTAGGAATTTATCACGTTGCAGAGTTAAAATTGATTGGAGCAAAAGCCTGTTATCTGAAATTAAGGCAATATAATCATTATCGCTTAGGGATTAAATTACTGTTTGAATTAGCGGGTGCGATTGCTGGTTATCATAGTTCAGTTTTACCCCATGATCTGAAGCAAGAGTTGATACGCTGGTATCACACCGTTGATTGTAGCTGTTCAGAATAACATATAATAAGTATAAATTAATTAATCAAAAAAATAACAGGAGCGAGGGAAAATACGCTGGAGTTGCCTATTTTCCCTCTTAATTACACACGGATTTTTTTGTATTAGTGTGTTGATTATGACTGCTGCGATTTAATACTTTGAATTAATGAGCTTATCTCAGGTAATAATTCAAGTAATAGCCGAGTTTGCTCCATAATAAGCAGCGCCTTGTCATTATCATGCACAGAAAAATGATCAATCCGTTGAATTAAGCTTTGAGCCAGATTATCTGATTTTTCTATGACGCTATTATCGCCGGCAAGGGATGACTCTACAAAGCAAACCGTATCATTTAAAATGGATAAGATTTGTGTATTCTCAATTTTCTCTCTATGAGCCCCTAACGCAGATATATAGCTTAGTAAAGTATGATTTAAGCAGAGTAAACGGAAAGCTTGTTCTTGTGTGGTGTGATAAGACTTGGGGTCAGTCGCCATATTGGAGACCACAGAAGCAAATTCAGCATCGCTATTATGTGCATCTCTGCGAGCCACTCGATATTCTAAACGGTTATCTTTGCCTTGATGATATTGGATTAAAATTGCATCTAGATAACGACAGTTATTTTCCATAGTGCGATTAATGACTTGAGGTAGTTGGCGAAATTTCCAATCAGGCCAGATAAAACTCACCGCAAGCCATGCTGTTCCACAGCCAATTAATGTGTCGATAATCCGTGGTAATGCCACTTCAAAGCCTTCACCAAGTAAATTGAAGCTGAATAGGACTAATAAGGTAATAAATAATGTGGCTTGAGCATATTGGCTATTTCGAAACACAAAAAATAGTAGACCAGAAATAACAATAAGGACTAATTGACCTTCAATAGAAGGAACGAAATACAGAATAGGTAAGCCGATCAGTACGCCAGCTAGCGTTCCGATAATCCGCAGGGCTAATCGCCGTTTGGTAGCATTATAATTAGGCTGGCAGACAAATAAGCTGGTCAATAAAATCCAATATCCGCGATTTAAATCAAATAATTGAATAAATGCATAGCCAAAGCACAGCAGTATAGACAATCTAACTGCGTGACGGAATAAGGCTGATTTAGGCGTTAAATGGCGTTTGAAACGCTCGATAATATCTCTAAATCCTGATAGTGATTCATCAGATAATTGAATATTATCTTTATTCTCAAGATCATTAGGTTCTTGTTCTAGGCTCAGCCCCTTTAATTGAATATCGATTCCTTTAAGATTTTTTAGCAAATTATATAATGCATTAATTTCATGACTTGCCGGATGTTGCTGTTTAAGCAACTGTAATGAAGCTTCTAAGTAATTGAATGAATGCTCAAATCTCGGATTATGATTATACTGAGTACGTAGCAAGATTGATTGTGCGACTTGTTGGCAAGCGCGAGCTTGCATGGATAATAAACGCTGAAACCGGAATAAAATATCACTATGGCGGAATGAATGGCTTAAATTTTTATATTGAATATGTGAAGAACTTGCACGTTCATGAATATCTTGCGCCACAAAATAATAGTGTAACGTATGGCGTGTACCTCGTTGTCCTCGGTCTCCTTTTAAGCGACTGAGTAACACTAATTTAGCCTGATTCATCGTATTAACTAACGCGCTATTAGCCATAGTTAAGTCAAAGATAGATTGCTGATGATCTTCTTCGATATCGGGATCAAATAAGTTAGCTTTTGCATCTAAGAACGAAGATAACTGCTGATAGCACTGGGCTAAAATATCTTGTAACGGTCGCACAGGAAACAGTAAATGGCCAATCAATGTCAACAGGTTGTACCAAATAGCCCCTGTAAGTAACAGTACTGGCTGTTGATACCAAGTATCAAAGATAGGCGCACCCAGCATGGTATAAATAGCAATTAATAATGCACCAAAGGCAATAGTGGCATAGCGTTGTCCTAGAGCCCCCAGCATAATAAAACCGCCGGTAGATAGTGCTAATCCGCACAAAAACAACCAGGGGTAAGGAAATAGCAACTCTATTGAAACTGATGCAATTAAAAAGCATAACAATGTGATGGCTAAATTTTTAAGCCGCCCGGTGAGGCGATCATCAAGGTCGGTTAATGCTGCGGCAACTACCCCTAAGGTTAAGGGGATCGTCGTTTTTGGTTCTTGACCTAACAACCAAGGAACCAATGTTGTTCCTGTAAGTGAAATTAGGATTCGGATATAATACAAAAAATGACTGTTATATAGAATGCGGCGATAGCCGGAGAGCAGGGTAAGCACACAGTACCTCTAAAAGGGGACAAAAAGTCTCTAATTTTTATAGGATAGCGTGTTTAGCGGTAAGAAAAAACCACCTGAAATCAAGCAGTCGTTATTTTCGTTGTTCAATTGATAAAATACGGTGTAGCGCGAATGGAACTGAAATCAACACAACTTGGACAGCGTTTGGCACAGCACCCTTATAATAAGGTGCGATTACTTAATGCAGGCATCGAAGTCAGTGGTGAAAAACATCAGTATTTGATCCCTTTTAATCAGTTGTTGAATATACATTGTAAGCGGGGTCTTGTTTGGGGAGAGTTGGAATTTGAGCTACCCGATGAGCAAGTCGTTCGTTTACATGGTACAGAATGGAAAGAAACACAACATTTTTACTGTTATCTAAAAAATAAATGGCAATTATGGAGTAATGAAATGAGTGAAATCAGCGCGGTAGTATTGTCAGCGCTGGTGGATTCGATTACGCAAAAATTACAGCAACAAAGTTGGCTTGAGCAATCTAGTTTAGTCAGTATTCAGCAATTGATAGAACAAAAATTTGCCGCTTTACCTTTGCCAATAACTCGATTAGTTGAATTTAATCAATGTCATGAAAATTATTTATATTGTTTATCTTGGCTGAATGAAGGTGAGCAGAAACGCCATCAAGTAAATCAGCAATGGAGCTGTTCGATATTAGCAAAATATGCTGATTTTTTTCAACAAATTGAAACTACTCCGCTTAATACATCCCAGAGCCATGCTGTAGTTAACGGTGAAAAAAATGTGCTTGTGTTGGCCGGAGCGGGCAGCGGTAAAACATCGGTGCTAGTCGCTCGGGCAGGATGGTTATTAGCTCGTCAGCTGGCATTGCCAGACCAAATTTTATTATTAGCTTTTGGGCGTCAAGCGGCGATCGAAATGAATACACGGATTAATGAACGATTAGATCAACAAGATATTCATGCTAAGACATTTCTCGCATTAGCGCTGCACATCATTCGAGAATGTGGAAAAAAACCACCTATAATTAGTGAATTAGAAACGGATCAACAAAAAAAGTATCAATTATTACTCGATGAATGGCGGGTACAATGTGCCGCTAAAAAAGCACAAGCTAAAGGCTGGCGAGAATGGCTTACTGAAGAATTAGGCTGGGAGATCCCAGAAGGTGATTTTTGGCAAGACCCATCGATTAGCCAGCGCATAGTCAGTCGTTTAGATAACTGGTTAGGTTTAATGAGAATGCATGGCGGCAGTCAAAAGGCAATGATAGAAGAAGCGAAAGACGAAATTAGTGGGTTGTTTCAAAAGCGAATACGTCTTATGGCACCATTATTAAAAGCGTGGAAAGCTGCATTAAAAGCAGATAATGCTGTCGATTTTTCGGGGTTACTCCATCAAGCCATTTATTTACTAGAAAAAGGCCGCTTTGTCAGTCCGTGGAAACATATTTTAGTCGATGAATTTCAGGATATATCACCATTAAGAGCCAAGTTATTACAAACTCTTCGGCAACAAAATAAACAAAGTTCACTCTTTGCCGTGGGGGATGATTGGCAAGCTATTTATAGGTTTAGTGGGGCTGAATTGAATTTAACTAGAAAGTTTGAACAATATTTTGGCGTGGGAGCAATATGTATGCTCGATACCACCTACCGTTTTAATCAGCGTATTGGACATATTGCCAACCAATTTATTTTACAGAATCCTGCACAGTTAAATAAACCTCTGAATAGTTTGGCAAAGGGAAATAAAAAATCGGTCGTATTGCTGCCTGAAGAACAATTAGAAGCGTTATTAAATAAAATGAGTGGGTATGTAAGAGATGATGAACGGATCCTACTGCTTGCGCGCTATCATCATCTTAAACCCGAAATTTTAGCTAAAGCTGAGACACGTTGGCCAAAATTAAATATCGATTTTATGACCATTCATGCAGCTAAAGGCCAACAAGCTGATTATGTGATTATTTTAGGATTAAGTTCGAATAAAGAGAGTTTTCCTGCACTAGCACGTGAATCAGTACTCGAACAAGTATTGTTACCACAACCAGAAAGTTTTGTTGATGCAGAGGAACGTCGTTTATTGTATGTGGCATTAACACGTACAAAACATCAGGTGTGGTTGATGTTTGACCCGCAATATCCATCTGTTTTTGTTGAAGAATTGGTCAGTTTGGGTGCAGTTAAACAGCGAAAACCTTAGTTTCAATTAAATTAACTGCTGTGTGCACTATTTATTAAATAGAACACACAGATTATTGAATGGAATACACTGCTGCGGTAGTAAAATTAGCAATATACGGCTAGTTTTATTGAGTTCTATCTGTCAAGTAACGTGCATAATCAGGAATGGTTATATCAATACTGCCTGAAAAATAAGGTGATGTGATGATAAAGTCAGCGGTAGCAGCATTAGTAGCTACGGGGATATTCCAGACGGTAGCTAGACGCAGAAGGGCTTTTACATCAGGGTCATGAGGTACGGCATTCAGGGGGTCCCAGAAAAAAATTAAAATATCAATTTTCTGTTCTGCAATCATCGCACCGATTTGCTGATCGCCCCCCATAGGACCACTCATCATCCCAGTAACTTGCAGTCCAGTATGCTGATTAATTAAATTTCCTGTAGTGCCTGTTGCAAATAATTTATGCGAAGATAGCTGCTCTAGATTATGTTTTACCCAAGCTAATAACGAAGGTTTACAGTGATCATGAGCAACAAGAGCAATATTTTTAGGTGTTTGCAGGGTACGAGTTGTTGATTCCATGGAGATCCTCTCAGTGAGATAGCTATAAGTAGTGATAATTATATTTTATCATTATAAATTATAACGTTACTATAATTGGCTTATATTTAGATTATCATCAATATTATACCTATAAGTAGATAGCATTGTGACTATATAGCGGTATATGATTTATCGTTATAATCTCAAATATGCAGATATATGATAGTGTCTATCAATAGCTTATTGTTTTTGGAGTGGCTTTTATATGATAAAACAACAAATTAAACAAATTTTGCAGCATTCAAAAGTGATTGCATTGGTCGGTGCTAGTGACAATTCATCCAGGCCAAGCAACGAAGTGATGCACTATTTATTAGAGCAAGGATATACAGTGATCCCTGTGAGCCCAAAATTAGCAGGGCAACAATTATTGGGACAAACAGTTTATGCGCAATTAAAAGATATCCCACAACCAGTTGATATTGTTGATGTCTTTAGAAATGCACAAGCTGCGCCAGGTATAGCCGTGGAAGCAGCAGCAATTAATGCCAAAGTTTTATGGTTACAGTTGGGGGTGATCAGCCCAGAGGCTGAACAAATTGCCTTGCAAGCAGGGATGCAGTGTGTGATGGATAAATGTCCAAAAAAAGAAATTAAAGCATTGGGGTTAGAGAAATTGGATTAATATAATCTTGGTTAAGATAAATAAGATTTAAACTAAACAATTTGAATTCTACTCTATATTTAATAGGATAATATTCAAGTAAGGCAGAAAGTCTGCCTTACACGGGATTTAGATCCAATATTGACGGATTAATTACGCAAGCGCGGCGCCTGTAACTGAGACCGGATAGATTCAGCGAGTTCATCCATCGAAGATTGCTCTGGATGGTCTCCATAAGTTTCATAGGTGATTTGCGCTTCCGCAAGGTAAGTGTGGATAGCTTCACCGTCATCATCCTCCATCACAACATGATACCAAGGCGCATTACGTAAGGTATCATTTGATGAAATTTCATCATTTTGTGGTTGTTCGAGCGAGTATTCAGCATCAACATCAACAATAACGCCTAGATACCCAAGGAGTTTGTGTCTTACTTGTTGTCCAATTCCAAACTTACTGGTGATCATCATAGCCACCTCCAGACAGCCTTGCTTAATAATCATATTATACGTCTTAGATATGGGGGAGATGAATCATAATTTCAAGTTAATAGTATTTAATTGTTTATCAACCCTATTAATATTTTCAACGCAATAGATCGTATTTATAGACAAAAGCAGTAACTTCTCCTTCAGACTATCCGTAGAATGATTAAAATACAATAGTGGGATCATTCAGATTTATGGACAGTAATTTATCTCCTACTATATTTAATACTACTATTTTAGGGCATTACCCTATTATTGGAGCCAATCATTGGAGGCAATATGGCAGAGACAAATAGCCTACGGGTATTCTATATTTATGGGCGGGTTCAAGGCGTTGGATTTCGTTACCAAGCGTATCATTGGGCAAAAAAACAGGCACTAAAAGGCTATGTGATGAATCGTGAAGATGGTAGCGTAAAATTAGCTATTTATGGTACTCAGGATGATATACGCCAAGCGGAACAATGGCTAAAATCTGGTGGACCTTTTGGCGCAAGAATAGAACACTATTTTGCAGAGAACGGTGAGCTTGAAGTCGTGGCAGATTTTACAGTCCGCCACTGAGTAAAGATGTGCGCTTAGGAGCATTTGATGCAGACTAAATACATTTAACTGGTTTTGGTAATCCAGCGAGTTTTGTTGCTTGTTTTGCTGGGCCTTTAGGAAACAGTCGATAGAGATAACGGCTATTACCTTTTTCTTCGCCAAATTTCTTTGCAACAGCTTTTACTAGCATACGGATAGCTGGTGAAGTATTAAATTCCAGATAGAACTCACGTACAAAACGAATAATTTCCCAATGCTCATTAGTAAGCGAAATATTTTCGCTTTCAGCTAATAGAGGAACCATTTCCTCACGCCATAGCTCGCTATTTATAAGATAACCATGAGCATCAGTTTCAATTTCCTGACCTTCAAACACCAACATAATAATTTTAATCCAACAGTAGAGAGTGATGAAATCTAGCAAATTTTGGCTGAGAACCCAAGTTTTTCACACTGCATTGATGATATTTTAATCCATTGAACCAGAAACCGCATATTTTTACATCACTTGAACATATCAGGGGTTTACATCGATAGGCGAGATGTTTATAGTGCTCGTCATTGCGGAGGGGTGGCCGAGCGGCTGAAGGCAGCGGTCTTGAAAACCGCCGATGGGAAACCATCCGAGAGTTCGAATCTCTCCTCCTCCGCCAGAATTCAACGCCATGCTATTGATTAGCATGGCGTTTTTGTTTTTTAGGTTTTATGAGTATGCCATCCAGTATGCCATTTTATTTTGGCTTCCCTCCGATTGTATTGGCTAGTATTGGACTCAATTTGGGTATAACGAGTTCGAATTGAGACTAGTAAGATAATAAAGGTGAAGTAATGGTAACAATACCCACCTTCGATTATTATTTTATCATGAGCTCTAATTCTTAGTCATGCACTCAACTATCCCCAATGTGTTTATGTTCTTGGCACTGACCCATCCGAGTTTAGCCGATTCAGGTAAATCATCAAAAAGTGTTATGGCATGGTAGAGTTGTACCCATTGTTTATCATCCGTTCGTTTAGCGATCTAGAATTGTTCTTTTCCTGATGTGAGCTGATAGTTGATAGACTTGGACGTTCTATCAGGTTGCTCATAAATCTGAAGCATATTGGCAGGAGCTGAGCTCAACACAATCTCGATAAGTTGGTTTAGTTTGTTCGCCGTAATAAATTCTCAACGTGATGACAGCAATAATTCCCACGAAAGGAAGGCTATTTAATGCGCGATGTTTCATTGAAAGATAACCTCCACATGGTCAATGTGTTTTCCTTGGCTGTAAGCATCCAGCCACACTTTTTTGTTAATACGGGATAAGCGGTAATAGGTATCGAGAGGGCCGTCTTCACAATCGCCAGTCGAGGTACTGAATAGTTGGTTTGTTTGACTATCAATCACTTCGGCAATCACGAAGGCGCATTTAGCGCCCAGATTCACTGTGCTCGTGACGACATAACGTCCCTCGAGGTAATCATCAACACGACAATCCTTATCGGCAATCGCTTGGTTATTACACATTGGTGTAAAACCACTTTTATCGATGGCGGTATCAAATACATTCGTGTTAAAGGCGCTCGCGGTAAAATTGAGGCAAAAAGTCATGAAAATGAATACGTATTTAATCATGATTTATTATATGAACGCATCCCGTTTGCAACAGCATTCATTGTTTTGACATTGACGGGTAGGTTGCAGCTTTATATCCGACTTTTTGCAGCCATAAAGCTGCGAGCCCCTATGTAATTCGCTGACTCACACCTCATTTCCTCTGCGAGCTTCAAGCTCAAAAAATCATTCAGGTTTAGTGAGTCCCGGTTTTACCTGTCTTTGTCATCACGCTGGCCACCAGAGCAACCTTTCAGTATTCACCCTTTTTTAAGCGTTAATGTTTATCAGTATCAGCGATTAATACGGTCTGATACTGATATGATCGGTGACACATGACGAATGCTTTTACAAAACGGCCTTGCAATAATCGCACTTCATGACCCTGTTTTTTCAACTCACGCACCCAGTGCTGTGAGCCTCCACGGGCCTCCATGCCAATCAGGCAAGGTTCCCGGTTACTAAAGAACGTCAGAAAATCCTGACAACGGATCTGTTTATCAAACACTTCACCTGTATATTCATTAATGAAGTGAACTTGGATCAAATGCTTTGCGATATCAACGCCAATCGGTGTATATTTCATGTTGTGGAGTCTCCAGTCTGAGGGAGCTTTATGCATCCCGTATCGGGCACTATGATGCCGGAAATCTATGAGGCTCCGCACCTCACTGCTCATCTTTTGTGCGCCTAGTCAAGTTAGATGGGATGCGTTCATTACATAAAATCATGAATTTATCTGAGTACACGCTGTATACCAGTTGTGAGCCCTGTTGTATGTGCTCCGGTGCGATGGTATGGAGTCAATCAGGTCGGATGGTTTATTGCCTTTCTCATGATGAGCTAGCTGAGATTGCGGGGTTTAACATCATGTTATGCAGTGGTGAGATTTTCGCTAAAAGTCCTTTTAAGCCTGAGGTGACTCACGGTGTTTTAAAAGAGAAGACAATGTTAATTTATACACAATATTTTCAACCAACGACTTAACATCAAACGTCGGCCAATAATGAAAATATCGGTTAAGTTGACTAATAAGATAACGAGTCACGATGATATGATTAGCAGGTAACTAATGACATTCATTAAATTACCCGAAAAAGCGGGTTTTGCTCTGCGTCATGCGCCGCCGGAACAACAGCATGCTTTTCTTGCTGTGATTGTGCATTGGCCCAGTAATGTGGGGCAAAGTATCCAAGCCTATTCTGAATAGCTTAAGGCCAAAATAGCCCAAATCGTGGCGGTCTAGGGTGGTGTATGGCTTAACCCTGAAGAGGGCAACCAAAAGCTGAAACTGCAATGTGCGCAAGGCCACCTGATTAACACTCGTCCATTCTACTTACGCCAAGGGGTATGGTGCATAGGGTGTTATGTTGAAAGCCAATATGTGGCTATCTTGCTTCTATTAGTGCATTTGTCATCACAGTAAGATAAATATCCATTTAATGGTTTGAATTAAATAAAAAAAGAATACCATAATAGCCATCTTCACGGATATCCATAAAGATGGCATAAAGTAGGGTTTAGTTTGATTAACGTTCTAGCTTATGGATGTCATTGGGGAACCACGACATTCTTTATTTCCCGCCTTAAGGAATGAAAGCGGTTTGACTCTCATGTTGTTGTCCTATCTACCCACCCGTATGATAAACATATCCTCCACTGTGAAAAATTCCGCCTTGCTCAAGACAAACATCACGTCCATAGCGTTCATAGTCAAAGTAATGGGATAAATGCCCAAGTTGTGCTAAATCATAACAACCACTTTCTTCTATCCAGTAGTAACCTAAGTCATATTCATTATTGACCCCCGCTAATTGCTGGAAAGAATCTAAATTATCCGCTAAATGAATTAAATCATGGATTGAACTCGCTGAAGCTCCGATTTCAATTGCCGCCTGATAAAGGTCAATTTCATCAGGCGATAACATGGCTAATTGTGTGGCTAACTCGTTCAACTCATCTAAAAGGCTGTATTCTGAAATGTAGGACGAAAGGCCATCAATTGAGGATTCATAGTCGGTCAAGAAATACTCTTCATAGTGAATACCATCAATGCCAATCCGCATTAAACAGTGTTCTATTTCTTTTGAGGTTGCCGGAAGCTCAAGCCACTCACCGACCAGTTCGCCTTCGTTATATTTTCCTAAATTCGTAATAAAAACAGAGATAATCCCTGATTTTAGGCATGAGGAAGCCGTTGCTGTCATGTGCATATTCATGTCCTATTATTGATGTATTGAGTTTAATTGATGGGGATATTTTGAGAAAGAGAGCTATTTTTCTTTAAGTAAAAGAGATTGATATGAAATGTCTGGAAATATAGGGTCAAATACAAATAGATCGTAAATTATTAAAATAAAGTGACACAGAATTCTGAACACTTTCTACCTGCGAAGTGATATTTCATTCGTCACTAACGAGTGCCATTATGTTTAACGAGAAGGTAAAGTCTTCGCTCATCAGAGAGCTTATACTCTTTGTCTTTAGGTTTGGCAGTCTGTATCTGTCAGGTGCTGAGTTCGGTGAAGTTATATGAGTGATAATACAAGGAATATAAAGGAGTTTACTTGACTTGAGGATGCCACTGTAGAAATAAAGGTAGCGGACTGGGAATCGACTTTTCATCATAACATCATATATTTAAAGTGATTAATTTAGTTCTGTTTAATTTATACCCTCAATTGTGCCCTCAGCTTTAAAATGGTATTTGCCGAGCACCAAAATGGTCTCTTTTTTGAGAATATGATCTCGAAAAGGGCAGGGATCCATATGGAGACCTGTTTATTTGATCTCTTGAAATAATAATGAATGAGATGATTGATATCAATGAAAAATGGCCCAATTTTGATGGGCCGATAAACAAAATAGAAGGGGGATCAGCGGGCAATATCGCGATAAAATACGGCATTACAATCAAAGTCGGCAAAAATTTTTGCCCTGTTTTTAGGATTGGGGGTAAACTGACCAATCGGTTTATCATTGGCGTACACTGCAAATGAGTTCGCTTTTGTTATCGCTTGCGTAAAGAGAGTCCAGGAATTACCTTCACTACGCGTTTTGGTTTCCTCCGGAATGTAATAGACTTCATCGTCAATAACAAAGGCGATATTGTTTGTATCGATAGGATGTCCATCTTGATAAAGATAAACGCCATTATCATATTCCTCATCAGCAGCAATATTACAGGCAAGAATAACACTGAGATGTTTATCATTACTGATGGCGTACTCCATATAGCCTTGTGCGAAGGTTGCCGACCAATAATTGGGGATAGCGAATGCACTTAGTGAGCCGCTCATGAGAACACAGGCTAATAGTATTTTTTTCATCATCATTTAACCTCTACGATGTCGAGAACAATATTGAAGCGCTTTGGCGGAATAACCGAGATATTGGCGTTGTTCTTCCGTTAATGATTGTGCCGTATTGATTTTTGATGCCATAAATTGGGCGAGTTTGTCTTCAGGGAATTTTTTAGTCAGAAGAGTGAATGCGCATTCACATTCCTGTTTATTAAAGGCATTACTGTTGTTAACACATTGATGCATAAAAACCTCTTTGGGCGAATCTGAACAACTGGTTATCAGGAATAAGCTTAAAATAAGCAGATATAAACGAAATAGGTTGCGATTTTTCATTGGATATTCAGCCATAAAAGAAAGAGTACACAGGGATCAGCCCGACAAACCAGCCAATGATTTGAGGGCCGATAGCCCAAAAGAGCTTGGCTTGTATCAGCCCTATCGCACCTTCGCGTGTTGTGATGTAATCTGGCATAATTGCGAGTCGTATAGCATTACCGATAAACATGCCCACTCCGGTGCCTAATCCCATGACAACGAAAAACTTAATCCCCGCCCAAATACCGTAGATATGACCGGTAGGCGAAATCCAATTATAAACAACGACAATTGCGCTAATGACAAAAGCAATTAGCAGGTATTTAATAAAATAAGATGAGTTCATGTAACCGCCTTTTTAGGATGTAAAATAGCCAACATCAAAAAGGCATGTTGGCTAGGTAAGTTGAGGGTAATCTATAAGGCTGAATGCCAGAGATTAGAATCGGTAAGTCAAACCAAGCATGATGTCATTGGCCTTCACTTTGATTTTTGAGGTGTTTTCCCCATCGCCTACCGCTGTCGTGATGTCGGCTTTTCCAGCATCTAAATAGCGATAACTTAGACCCATATCCCAATCGTCATTGATGGCATAGTTCACCCCCGCACCGACACTCCAGGCAAAGTTATTGGCGGTATGCGTGTGAGTATCATGCAGAGAGAGTCCTGGAGTATAAGAATCAGCGCGGGTGGTTTTAAAATCCACGGCCGCATAGCCTAGCCCGACAGAGATATACGGCGTGAAATTTGAGCTATTTTTAATGTCGTAGTACCCATTGACCATTAACGTATTGAGTTTGATTTGGTTTTTAATATCACGAGTTTGATGTACGCCATTACGCACACGGTCGCGGATGTTGTAGGTTGAATTCGCTTTATCACGCGCCATAAATTCCAATTCAGCGCGAACAGGGATATCAAACTGATTGGAAAAGTCATAACCTAACGCAAGTCCACCGCCAAATACGCCAGTACGATGGCTATCTCCATTTTTTGTACCATTATCACCGGCATCAGCATAGCCACTGTAGACAAACTGCTGGCCAGACATTTGCACAATGGATGCGCCCATTTTACCCGTGACATAAAGCCCCGTTTTACTGTCATCCGTGTTAGCGAATGCTGGTAATGAAATGCACCCCATTAGGGCGGAAACAATAAACGCTTTTTTCATGATTGATTTCCTTTTAATCAATATCACATTAAGTATGGTTGAATCGCGTTATATCAGTGGAAGGCATGAGAGATTTGACTCAATCACCTTAATATCACTGACATAAAGATAATTTTGCGTGAGATAGTTTAACTTAATCGATCTGTTAACCTATCAATAGTTAAAATACGAACGGCAATATCGATAGTAACTATCAATAAACGGTTATCGAACGGTGTAATCGATCAACTGTTGTTTTGGTACTTAAATAAGAAAAAGAGTCGATGACGGAGTTAGTCAAAATGGACAGGAATAAAATGATGTTTAAAGAATGCTCTCCTTTATTGAATAGGTTGGTATGCTCGATATTATCAAGCACCAAAATACGGGATAAGTCTTTATGTTAGCGCTAACGCTTTATAAGCAACGCCGTTTACTCATGTTATAGATATGAAAACCGAACTCCGTTAAGACCCAATGGTTTGATGTATTCCATTGAATCATTCCTTTTTTCTCCAGCGAGTTGAGTGTCCTTTTGTTGCAGAGTGAGCCATAATTGAGTTTCACATTACTCAAGGTTTTTAGTTGCCGTTCTGATAATTTCATCGCGTTCACCGTAAGATCCAATTATTTAACGTATACTGTGGCTATAGTTGTTCGCATCCAGAAAAGTGCGCATGCATTTGCTCTGTCAGTACCCATAACGCTTTATTGAGCTTAATATCGCCATCTATCCCATTCACTGAACGCGTGCGAGCGCGTTTACCTTTAGCATTCCTACCGGATAATCCCCCTTTAATTAAATTTTCTTGCAAACGTTGGTAGACGGTCCACAAATCGTCTTTCTTATCTTCAAAGCGGCGAGGTTGTAACACTTGGGCTTCATTGATCGGTTGATGTTCTTCGCCATAACGATACATGAGAGCGGCTTGGGCGAAGATCTGTTGTGCTGGTGGCGGTAATAGTAAGGACTGCATTTGCTCACGTTTTTCAGCGATAGCATCAAACGTATCTAACACTTCGTAAGCCCCTTCAATCACTTTATCGACGACATTACCTTTATGGGGAACTCTGACCTCCCCAAAGGTATTGCCACAAACCAGCCCATTTTGACAAACATAGCGAAAAAAGCCCGGTAACATTTGATAACTACTGGAGCCATCATGGCTATTAAGTAAGATGATTTCAGGCACTTGGCTACCCGTAATTTGGTCATGACGTCGGAGCCGTAACATATGCTTAGTATGATCACGACGGCTGTCATCTCGCACACGAGTTTGGCATGCAAAGAACGGATAAAAGCCTTCTTTTTGCAGGCTATCCAATAAGGTAATCGTAGGAATATAAGTATACTTTTCGCTACGAGAATCGTGTTTCTCTTCAGAGAACACACTGGGTACGGTGCGAAATAACTCTTCGAGAGTTAACGGGCGGTCACGGCGAATGCTATTCGCCGTACCAAAGCGGGACGCTAAGCGAGTCATAATGAATTTCCTTTAAAATAAAGTAGATAGATAATACGAAGGCGTAAATAAGGACGTGGTTAATCGATTAGATGGAAAATGGCGGAACGTTCTGGGTGTTGCGCGGCATAATCACGCAATTGATAAAAGCGATCGACGAGGGTGTCACTTTCAGTTTGAAATAACCATAAACTGTACATCATCAAACACACGGCAATGCCTGCCGCTTCACAGCTAACGTTCGCTTCATTGCCGTTATGCGGGTTGAATAGCGTCAGTGTCTCTTGAGGTAAATCGGGATAAATAAAAGCGCCACCATTGGATAAGGTGCAATATTCCCAATACCCCCCCTGATAGTCATCACAAAACTGCCCCATAGTGGTAAAGATGACCACTTCAAAGGTGGTCCAGCCTTTCACGCTTCCGAAGTGGTTGAGCCAAAAATCCAGGCGTTGTTCATCGGGGACAAGTGTCATTGCAATAGCGGATCCAGTTGTATTATTCATCAGTTGATACTCCAAGAAAAAGAAATAAAAAAGCGCCAATCCCGTTAAGGACTGACGCTGAGATGGGGTAATGTAAGAGGTTAAAAGAACATTCTCCACAGGGATTTAGCGACGGATACGATACTGTTTTTAACGGTGCTAACCGTACTTCTTATCAATGGCGGCAAGGGAATGATATTGATTAAGGTATCCACAATATCACTGACACATTGACCAAAATCGTTACGTGCGGCGTTCTCCACCGATTGCGTCCGGTGAGGGCTGTTCAGTTGCCTAGCTACTCCGCTACTGGCTTGCGCCGGTAACGCCTGTATGAGTTGCTCTGCTAATTCAGTGAGTTGATAGTTTTCGACCGCAGAAACTGTTATCACAGGATAATGCGGCTTAAAGGCGGTTATGACGGCTTGTTGCTTTAATTTTAAGTTATAGGCCTGCTCTGAGGATGGCTGGTGGTTGTGTTCATTCCACTGGCGACAAGGCTCTATTTTATCGGCTTGGTTCAAGACAAATAGAAATTGATTAGGTTGGTAACCGCATTTCTTCGTGAGAAAGCGATAACACTGTTCATCAGAAGACCATGCTCGGTCATCGGCCTTGAGTACCCAAATGATTAAATCGAGTTCTGGTAATAAGTTGCGATAGAGCTGGTGGTACTCTTTATCTCGTTCGATACTTTCCCCCACGCCGGGTAAATCTACAAAAGTGAGAGTATGGTTGTTCATTGTCATATTGAAGCGTTGGGCTTGGCGTGTACAGCCAGAGACATCACTCACAGGTGATAGGGGTGATTGAAACAGCGCGTTGATAAGACTGGATTTTCCCGCTCCCGTTTTACCCATCAGACCGATGATGGGAGAGTAGTTGATTAGGTGGCTGAGTTGGTTGAAAAAAGAGGTTTGGAATGAAGTCGGTAGAGTCGATAGGGGGGGGTTAAAGTGAGAGTGCTGAGACATATTACTCCTTGAAATAAAAGAAAATGATAGCTATTCCGTCAAGGAGATAATATATATCTGAGATTTTTTCTGTTAGTGAGTTGAAACTCTGTAAATATCTCATGATTGACTTACATCTTAATAATGTATAGCAACCATTTGTCAGGGGGCTTTTTTGCTAGTTAATTCTGTATTTGAACAAATAATTAAGAGCCTTATGTGGAGAGTAAGCTAAAGCCGGCTTACTCTTTTTATTGTAGACAAATGTATGTTTATAAACAATGGGTTACGATTTATCTAAATTTAAGATGGACCTGTAGGAACTTATAGTTAGCATGAAATATGGAGAATACGTAAATTAATCAATGAATGGGTTATATATATGCTTAATCTATCGATAATTGATGATTGTTACGAATTACACTGATATAAAATTAATTAACAAAGTATACATCTATTAAAAATAAGATTTATCCTATTGGTGAATTTGTTTGGTACTGACGCTATTTGTCACTTGATTTGTTATTCTATGGATAATTATTCTTAACTTAAATTTACGTGAGATAAACATGGATGATTACAAAAAAAATCAGGGAGTCAGATTAGCAACAATTATTCTTGATACATATCTTTATGGTGAAGTAAATAAATTTGAATTGGCATCTCGTTTTAAAGTTACTGAGAGAACGATTTATCGAGATTTAAATTCATTAAGCTTAATTCTTGAGCATAAAGGTAATTCTAATTATGGGTTTTCGATGGTTGTCGAATATTACAAAATGATTTCTTTTTTGGGGATAGATAAATACCTCCCTGATTTTAATCAGTCATTTTTGAGAAGTATCCCACAAACAATTGAAAGTAAAAGTGTTCTCATTAAGTTTAATGGTATTGAACACAGGGTTAAAAGTTATCTCAGCAAATACTATGAAAAAATCAGATATTCAATTGATAACAAAAGAAAATTACAAGTTCTATATAAAGGTAAAAATCGTATTTTAACTCCCTATAAACTAGTTTGCCATAATACGATTTGGTACCTGAAAGCAACTGAAGATAATCAATTAAAGTCATTTTCATTAAATAGAATTGAATGGTTAGATGTAAGTAAAGAGTCATTTGAATTTGATGCCAGTGTTAGTGGTATGTTATTGAATAGTCAAGATCCATGGACAACAAGCAGCTATTTTGATGTCCGAATGGAGATATCATCTTCGATAGCAGAATATTTTAAAAGAAGAGATATCTTTCCTCGGCAATCTATTATTGAGGAGAATGAAAATTATTTCACTATTTCATGTGTAGCAATGAGTGACAAACAAATATTACCTTTAATTCAATACTGGCTACCTAATATTAAGATATTAGAGCCCGAATGGTTAAAGTTAAAACTTGAACGAAATCTATACGACTATATTAAACGTTTATAGTCGATTATTTCAATGTCATAAAAATTAAGAGGGTACTATGGCTATTCCATTTATTATTGCTGGGGCTGCTATTGCAGCAGCTGCATTTGGCGGGAAAAAAGCATATGACGGTTATCAAACAAAGTCAGAGGCTGATGAAATTTTAGAAAAAGCACAACATCGTTACGATGAAAATAAAGAAGTACTAGAAGATATTAATGTCAGCACAACATCTGAATTAGAAAAGCTTGGTACATTGGAATTAAATATTGGTGATAATTTCAATAAATTCAACACGATAGCTCAAGCTATTTTAAAAAAACTTGGTGAGTCAGGTCAAGATATCACGGTTTCTATTCCTCAACATGAAATTGATAAAATTCAAAGTTTAGCGATTTCAGCGACAGAGTATCTTGGAACAGTAGTTGGTGCTGGTGCATCAAGTGCAGCTGCTGGCTTTGCTGTTTATGGTGGAGTCATGGCATTTGCTGCGGCTTCTACAGGTACACCAATTGCAGCACTGTCTGGCGCAGCAGCGTATAATGCAACAATGGCTGCTATTGGTGGAGGTTCATTGGCAGCTGGGGGATGGGGCATGGCTGGCGGTGCAATGGTCTTAGGCGGAGCTGTTGTTGCACCTATTCTGGCAATTGCAGGTTGGGCTTATAATTCTCATGCTGAGAAAGCATTAGAGAATGCACAAAAAATTCGTTCTGAAGTGCGTGATGCAGTCCATAAAATGACACTCGCTAAAGAAAATTTAACCAAAACCAAAGAATATGTTGTTGCTATTTATCAAGTCTTGGAAGCTCAATTTGAAATATTCCAACCTTATTTATCTAAACTGATTGAAGCAAATGAACTTATTGAACGTGCTAAAGCATCAGGACAGCCAAATAGTAAAGTTATTACGGATGACTTGAGACTCATCATGAAAAATGGTTATAGCCTTGCGTCAATTATGACCAATCTAATAACAACTCCACTATTTAAACCAAAATTGAATGAAAATAATGAAGCGACTATTGTTGATGGAGTCATTGAAATTGAAACTGATAGCAATGGATTGAAAGTGCTAAATCAGGATAGCCTGGATAAGCAGTTAGATGAAACAGAACGTTTCACTCTCTCTTAATGCTTAATGTTGATGACGCGTAGTAAATCATAAGTAGCCGTGTTAGGCGGCTACTTTATAGGTAAGGCATATGCAACAGTCAAATTATAATTGGCAAAAAGAAATTAACGATACAATTGTTCAAAGTTTAGTCACTTCCTTTGGTCTGGATTTTTTATTATTAAAGGATAAAAAAGGTGGGGATGTTGATACCATACATAACGTTAGGCAGAATATTTGGGCAACAGAGGCAGAGCAAGAACGCTATGAAAATCGCGGAGAATATGATTCCCATGAATATCATAGCCATCAAAATTACAAAGAAACAAATCGACAAGGAAAGCAAAAAAAGCTTGCAGGCGAGCTAAAGGATTCTTATACCGGTGAGACATTTAGTCAACATGATGTGACTAACCTTGACCATATCATTGCTGCTTATGAAGTACATAATGACCCAGCTCGGGTTTTAGCGGAGCTTAATGGAGCTGATTTAGCTAATCGCGATTTTAATTTAACATTTACTAATGAAACAATAAATAAATCGAAAAAAGCCAGCAAAATGGCTGATTTTATTTTGCGTATGCAATCTCAGCAAGCTCAAATAAAAGCAGATATAAGTGCATTAGAAAATAAAGGACAACTGACCGATGTTGAATTAAAAAAATTAAGGACGCTGAAGAATAAAGAAAAGGCCAATTTTGATGCGATGAAGGCTGTCGATGAATCAGCTAGAAAGCAATATGACGCTGAAGTTAGCAGTAAGTACTATGGCAGTAGTAAATTTTTTGCTAATACAGCTTTGTCTGCTGTCAATACAGGCATCAGAATGGGGGCTAGGCAGATGTTAGGGATTGTATTTGCAGAGCTTTGGTTTGAATTAAAAGATGCTATCCCAAAATTGATCAATAGCCATAAATCAAATTTTAAATTTAAAGTTTTTTTAGAAGATTTGGGAAATGTAGTTACTAACATTTGGGAAAGATTGAAAGTTCGTTTTAAAGATTTCTTTACGGAATTTAAAAATGGTTTATTTGGTGGTTTATTAGCCAGCGTCACTAACACTTTATTAAATATATTTTTCACCTCAACAAAGCTGGTGGGTAAATTAATCCGTGAATCTTGGAATAGCTTAGTTTCAGCGGTTAAGTTACTGTTTTTTAACCCGGAAAATTTGGCGTTAGGTGATTTGCTGAAATCAGCAATAAAAATCATCTCTGTAAGTATATCTGTCATATTAGGCTCAGCGCTGACAACATGGCTAAATGGTATATTAACATTTCCTTTTGGAAATGATGTCTCGATATTTATAGGGGCGTTAGTTTCGGGATTAGTTACATTAGCGATGTGTTATTTTTTAGAACACAGTGAGCTAATGAATAAGGTCTGGCGTTTTTTAAATAAATTTCGTGATAAATTTGAGCTAACATTGCAGTATTATCAACAGGTTAATTTAGCTTTAGATCAATATTTAGTTGAATTGTCACAATTGGAATTTAATTTTGATGTCGTTGAAATGCAGTTATTTGTGAATGAATTACAAGCGACCAATTCAGAATATGAACGTAAAATTATCCTTGATCAGGAAATCAAGCGTAATAATATCGCTTTACCTTATGATGTCGATAATGAAAATTCATTCGACGAATGGTTAGATTCCTTATGACGCTAACGCTTGAACATAGCTTTCCTTGTGATAAATGTGGTGCTTGCTGCCGCCATGTAGACCGCGCGGAGGAAACTCAGTTTCTAGATCGTGGTGATGGTATCTGTAAGCACTATAATGAAACGAATTTGCTATGCACTATTTATCATGAGCGGCCGGATATATGTAGAGTGGATAAACAGTATGCACTTAACTATACCAATCTGTATACATGGGATGAATTTGTTGAGCTTAATAGAGTGGCTTGCGAAATAATAGTGAACAGTGAATAGTGCCACATTAGAGTTATACTCATGAGGCTTCAAGTTGTGGTATTTTGCTAAGGTATGGTGAACGTCTTTATCAACTTATTCATTTGATGTATACCATACCTTCAATTTGTTAGCGAATAACGTATTTTAATTAAATTATTATTTAACGTAGTGGTTAAGATTAGTTGAGTTCTTTATAAGGGCTAAAGTTAGTACAACCAATGGCTGTAAGCCAACGGTGCTTTATTCAGCAAGTCTTTGCGTTCTTGCCAGTCAGGAAGTAGCTTATCCATATAGGCTTTAAATCGTTCATTATGTTTACGTTCAAGTAGGTGAACTAACTCATGAACTAGGATGTATTCTAAACATTCTGGTGGTTTTTTGGCGAGTTCTAAGTTTAACCAAATACGTTTTGCTTGCGTATTGCAACTGCCCCATTTGGTTTTCATTTTTCTCACGCCCCAAGCGTCGACAGTGACACCTATTTTGCTTTCCCAAATAGGTAACAAGTCAGCTATTCGCTTTTTAAGTGCTTCACGGTAGTATTTAGTGAGAACTAAAGCCTTTTGCTCAGCAGTTGCAGTATGGCTTACATACAAATGTAATCGCCCACGGCCTAATTTGGCTTCATGCTTTCCTATATGTGTTACAACATTGAGGCGATAGCGCCGACCCCACAAGTAATGGCATTCTCCACTGACCATTTCGCGTTCTGATTGGCGGGGTTGTTTTATAAAATTATTCTGCTGCTGTTTAATCCAAGGGATACGACGGATCACCGCCATACGAATAGCTGTTTCTGTCATAGATACAGGTGCAGATACACGTACACGACCATCTGGTGGTAACACGCTGATATGTAAATTTTTGATTGCTTTACGATTCAACTGTATTGCGATTGAACCAATTTCAATCATCGTCATGATTGATACTCTTTTTGCGCTTTAGCGAGTTCCATTACAGCTTGAATATCCAATTCATAACCGGCCGTTTCTTCTCGAATAGCATTGGCAATTTCCCGTTCTTTAAAACGATCTCCAACCCAGTCCGCCTTCTTCGTATAACGAATTGCACTATCAATTTTGGTGGCAAGCAATTCATCTTTGCCAAAGTTATCATAAAAAGCACGCTTGGGATTAGTATCCATCGATGCAGGATAGCTAGATGCTGTTTGCTCAGGGCGTACCACTTTAGCGGCGAGTTCACGTATTTTCTCTAGGTAATCCTGATATTCAATGGCCTTTTGTCGGCGAAGTTCGATCAGTTCATTCAGCAAAACTGACATCTGTTCATAGTATTTAGGGTTAACCGGGTTTTCATCAACAATGATTTTTCGAACGTTATTCTCAATAGTTTCAGCCATGGCTCCCGGATTTTTACGCAGATCCTCGGGCAGAGCATCGACAGCACTGACTCCTTTTTCGACGATTAATTCAATCAAGCCGAGCTCTTCAAAGTCCATAAGGACTTCACTATCATCGGCACGAATATACATATCTAGCAGATGACGCATTGCAGGCTCAAAGCGCTTCATTTCGACGAGATCACCACTTGCAAGCTTCACTTCATCGCGAACTTTTTCATAGTGGCAAACTTCAGACCTAATTGAGTCAACATCATGAGCAGAATAACCAGCATCAGGCATTTCGTTGGCGATATTTGCGAATGCCCGCAGTAACTTGGCAACGCTCTGGTATAAGGTTAGACGTAGTGCCTCTTTCTCGGTTAACTCATCTTGATTTAAGCCTGATTCGCCACAAAAATAATGGATATAATCCTCTGTATTTCGTGGTGCTTTTACTGGTTCACATAATGCTCGAACCATTTCCAGAGCACTGTCCAAATCGAGTCTCGCTTGCTCTAATCGGTCTTTTAGTAAACCAACCACATCTTCCTTGTCATAGCCCTCAAATGCGCCTTGAGTATAATCAGAAATAGCTTTATCTAATGAACGGAACAAATCTTTATAGTCGATGATATAACCGTATTCTTTATCATCACCATCTAGACGGTTAACTCGGCAAATTGCCTGAAACAGGCTGTGATCTGCCATTTGCTTATCAATATACAAATAAGTGGCAGAAGGCGCATCAAAGCCAGTTAACAATTTATCGACCACAATCAGCAGGCGCATTTGCCCGGGTTCATCAACGAAACGCTTTTTAACTTCCTTTTCAAAATCCTCAACTTTATTAGCTGCTTTGTCTTCAGGTAGTTCGAAGTAGTCTGCTAACATTTTGCGGTAAATATCGTATTTAAAGAGTTTTTCTGTTAAGCCTTCCCCAGTCTCCTCACCTTTAATGCTTGCAGGTGTTGGTTGGAAACTGGTGACGATGGCAATCTTACCCGCTAAATCGGTCTGGCTAAACATCTCATAGGCTTTACAGGCCTGATAAACGCTGGAGCAGACTAACATTGCATTACCATGGCCATCCATTAGACGTGGTCTAGTATCCATATCCAGCAAGATATCATTCACAATCTGCTGTAAGCGTGATTTACTGGATAGCACCTTTTGCATTGTGCCCCATTTTTGTTTGAGCTGCGTTTTAGCTATTCGAGATAATCCGCGAGTTTTTGCCTCGAACCACTCATCAACTTTCTTTTGGGAGGTAATGTGTTGGTCTATATCTCTTGCTTCATAGCGTAAATCCAATACTACGCCATCGGCTACAGCCTCATCGAATTTATAGGTATGAATATAAGGACCAAATATCTCAACTGATTTTTTTTTGTCTTTTTTCATCAGGGGAGTGCCGGTGAAACCGACAAACATGGCTTCGGGTAAAATGGTCTTCATTGCATTGTGCAACTTGCCAGATTGAGTACGGTGGCACTCATCCACAAAGACAAACAATGTTCCTTTAGCATTGAAACTCGATGGCAGTGATTTTTTCAGTTCTTCAATAAATTCATCGGTCGCGGTATCACTTTCAGAATCAGACTGTCGCCCAAATTTATGCACTAATGAGCAGATCAACCACGGGTTAGGTTGATTTAACGTGGCCACAAGATCTGCACCACTTTTGGTGCGGTAAATTTCTTCGTCAACACCTGTAAACACTTTTTCAATCTGTTCGTCAAGTTCAGTTCGGTCAGTCACAATCAGCACACGAGCATCAGTGACATTTTCCCGTATCCATTTAGCTAACCACACCATCGTTAAGCTTTTACCTGAGCCTTGAGTATGCCAGATTATGCCTCCCTCACGCTTTGCGATATGATGCTTAGCCGCTTCAACACCGAAAAACTGGTTGTGGCGACAGGTTTTCTTTGTTCCTGCATCAAAGACAATAAAGTCATGGATAATTTGTAAAAAGCGCGCCTTATTACATACACGGCTTAGGTGAAAATCGAGTTTATAGTCATAATTATTTTCTAGCGGTTCCTTCCACTCAAGATAAAATTTTTCGGGTGTTTCAATTGTGCCGTAACGTAGTCCCTGAGTATCATTGCCTGCCATCACCAATTGCATCGTGGTGAAGAAATTACGAATAAAATCTTTCTTTTGGTTATCCAGATTTTGGCGAATACCTTCAGAAACAGAGACAGATGAGCGTTTAAGCTCTATCACACCCAGCGCAATACCGTTGACATACAGCACAATATCTGGGCGTTTCTTATTTTCACCTTTAATTGAAACTTCTTCTGCAATTGCAAAGTCATTGGCTTCGGGATTATTCCAATCAATCAACCAAACAGTTTCATTTTGGTAGCCAGCACCTTCTTTATCTTTCACACCGTAACGTAATAAGCGATAAACCTCTTTGTTGGCGTAATAGAGTTTTTTCCCTTCACCCAGTGCGGCGGCTGCATCTAGCTGGCGAATTGTGCGATTGATCAACGCTTCACTTACACCACGCTTTGTTAACCAATCAACAAGGATCTCAACTTCAATATTCTTATTATTTGCACGATCTTGCCAATCACCTAAATAGCGATAACCTAAGTCAGTTTGAAAAAACTGAACGATACGATTTTGGGTGATGCGTTCGCGCTGACCTACGTTGCTCATAATAGTCTCTTATATATTTGATGCTTGTTGCCTTTGCGTATTTAAAAAATACTTGTTTGTTAAGAAGCATTAAACGTTTGTGATCCTCTGCCATTACTTGATAAAAATGCCTCACATTCTGGGCAGACGATGTTGGTTGTTTGTGTAGCTCGAGTACGATGATAAGTCCAGTTTATTCCATTTTTATATAAAGGTCTTCGACAAGACGCACATAGTGTTTCGATCGTATTTTGACCACAGGATTTACAGTGAATTTTATTCACATTATTTCCAGCCTTAGTTTCACCTAAAGAAATAATAAGATCGTTACTACCACATGATATGCAGTTTTTATTATGCCAAGTAATATTCTTTCTATTACCATCATCGAGAATGACGGTATGATTTTGAAGAAACATACCAATGAGACGTTGTAAATTTTCAATAGAATTTCGGTGCTCTCGACTAGGGCTCAAATATATAGCACCTTTTTTATGGTTGATTTGACGAGCATGTCCATAATTGCAATATTTTCCCCACGCTAGCGGCGAGGTTCGTATGTCAATCACGTTGGCAACAGGGTGCACAATGAATACCGAATTATTTCTATCCTCACTGTAATTTTTATCGCCGTAAAGATCATCAATCAAATTATTAATATGGTGTTCACTTACATTCCCACGAAATTTAGCATCAAGCACCATTCTTTTAATGTTATGTTTATTGATATACCATTGGATTTGGTTTGAGTGCTCGCTTGAAAAAGCATTTGTGTCCGGCTTCGAAAAGTAAGTTTCGTAATGTAAGTCGATGACAAAATCAGGTCTTTTACCTGAATCTAATTCCTTCTCATAGGTCAAGACTAGGGCGAGTTGCCGCGTTTTACATGAAAATGATATCTCAATATTTCTTTCGTTTTTCAATATGCTATCAATAAGCTTTTGCTGCCAATTGTGTTGAGCTTGAAAGCGATAAATATCTTTAATAACAATAATTAATTGAAGCAAGCACCATCTTTCATAAAGATTCGGTAAGTTAACGAGCCCTATTTCATCAATGGTCATCATGTCATTTAACAGCGAGTCATCCATTCCCTCTAGATTTGAAATTTGTTGATATGCACTTTTTACGGAGGTGTATAAGGGGTTCTTAACAAAAATCATAGAATTAGGGAGACTTTGTTGCTGTTTTACCTTGTGTGTTCGGAAAAACTGTATAGATTTTTTAACACGGGTAATTAAAGAAGGAATGTGCGAGTTGAATTCACTCAACTGGTTTAGTACATCCTTAATAGCATCGAGCCTTGCTTGTGTGATCTGTATTTGATTACGAATGCTTTCCTGCTCGTCGGGAGTTAAATGAGTGACCCATTCATTATTTGCCAAATTGACACGGGTTGATTTTAAATGGGTAAGCTCTTGAGTCAGGGGGGAGCGTAAGATATCAATAGCGTGTATGTTGGTAAAACAAAGCCGATAGAATATTTTCCCATTGCTGTTTTTATCGCTATACTTTTTTCCTGAGCCTGTTATTCGAAATTCGTATGCAGTTAAATTCTTTTCATTACATAGCTCCTTAAAATTAATCCCTGATGAGAAAACGACATAGGTATCAAAATCTTGGCTAATGATTTTTCCATTTAATGAGAGTACAAAGTAATCAGTATCAGATTTACCATAGGTATTATTTAATGTAACCGTATAGGTTTGGTCAATAAAGTTCTCATCACCACGATTTATTTGCTGTGCCTTAATTACATTATTCAACATAAGGCTCTGATTTTCCAATTCTGAAGTAATCGCTTGGATCTCATTATCAAAAATGACTGGATCGACTACCTTTGTTTCTTTTCTGCTTTCTGTTTTCAGCCAATGTTCGTCTCTTTCAACTCGATCGTGCATAGCGTTCACTTGATGGTATGCAAGCCGACTCAGGGTGTTGAGTAAATATAAAGTTCTTTGCATCAAATAATGCACAAAGCGGTTTTCTGGAATATCGTAAGATTCCTTATATGATCGACTTGTCAAACGCTTAGAATGGGGTTGAGTCACAATCTCACGAAAGGTTTTAGCGACAGGTTTTACTAAGCGCTTAGGTAGTTTCTCTTGTACTTCAGATAAAATGACGTGAGGCTTTTTAACGATAGCCTCAAAGCTCGACGTTAGCTCGCCAAATAATTTTACGATATCCTCTGAAAAAATGGAGGGGGCTTCATTTTGAATCTTGATTTTGCTTGCGCTTTTATTATCGAGGATCAGCATCCAGAGTTTGTTTTTAAGATCTGATAAATAGTACTCAAGATCTGAAACAGAAAAATTTACAGTATGGTTTTCTAGAATTAGCGTTTCATTCTGCACGCTAATTTCGACACAGCCTGCGGTATGGTATATGGTCGAAAAGTACTTATTGTGCTTTGTATCCCAATTTCCCTTTTGAACCCACCAGATTTTATCTTCTCCTGGAACCTTAATTGGCATCAATGGAGAAGAACCATTATTTGGCAGTTTTAAATAGGGCTCATAAATAAGTTTATCGGCAATGCATATTCCAATATAAAAATATTTTTGTGGGTAGGCGACCGTATTGCCTACCCAATGCTGCTCGACTCTTTCTAGCTCAATGGGGTGAGAACTTGCCTCAACTTTCAATACTGAACGATCTGCATTCCAAACTATATCTATATACCGGATGTCGATGGATTCCATTAGCGCGACCAGTAGTTAACAATCCAATCATTACTTGCAGCATTTCGTATAATGCGATCTAGCTCATCAATACAGGAAGTGACAGAGCTACTCGCAATACTGTCTAACTCGCTTTGAAGGTAGTCCCTCAAGGAAGCCAATAAATCTTTACGAAGTAGGTCACCTTCAAGTTGTTTATCGCCATCAAACATCATTTTAGGAAGAACTTTATGGAGAATGAGGTTATTGAAAATAACTTCTTCGCTCGCACCAAACGGAGCGAGTACATTTTGGTAGAGTCTCGCCTGACGAATTGTTCTCATACCAAATTCAATACCTAGGCGGTCTAAGTACTCTTTAGTTAAATAGAGAAGTTTATTAACGAGGGGATCGTTTCTATCAAATGGTGGATAGGGTTGACGAATACCTAATTCGCTTGGTTTAAGGTTTACGGGTTGTGACATATCCAAATCAAATGATTCAATTTCTCGTTCAACTTCATCCCAGTCAGTCAATAATGGGCTAGTGAATCGCATCAAATGTGCCCGATCAAGAATTTTAGGTGAAAGATAATGTGTTGTTTCATCAACATTGATAGCGCCAATAATGCGAACATTAGCAGGTAATTCCAATTTAGCTGGCGTGCCTAAATAACTGTGTAACATTTTCCGAAGCCGGGCATGGTATTTTAGAAGTGAATCCCCTTCATGGAAGCCACATAACTCATGGAGTTTAGCGTTAACTTGCTCATCACGCATTAAGTCGAGGAAGCTGGTGAGATCTGACTTATTAAGCTTGGTTTTTGAATCTTCTATTAATGCTAAAAAATTGCGCGCCTCACTCAATAAATGCTCTGACTCTGAGTCTGAATAAAGTGAAATCTCAGGGCTGTAATGACGTTCTTCAAGCAGGCTCAAGAAATCTGCAAAATAGTACTCGACTCTCGCTAAGTTCATTTCATCCAGACAAATGAAATAGGGAATATCAGGGTTTTGTTTTGCTTCAAATAACGCGTCGAGAAATGGGGTTGTGAGGTACTTTTGTTCGAGTGGATTATAATAACCAAGTAAATCCTCAGCACTGGTCCAGTTTGGCTTAACGGGAATGATGACGGCTTTGCCGCCAATTGCGTCGGCAAAAGACTTAACTAAATTCGTCTTACCTGACCCCGAATCACCGGCTAAAACAATCAAGTCATTGGTGCACACCAATGCAAAAAAATCTTCTAATACATAACGTTGGTACATAATGTCTTTTTTGTACATAAAGGCTTGAATGTAACCAACAGCGAGTTTTTGATCACTATCAAAAACGGTTTTAAAATCATGACCGATGAGTCGTTCACTGACCTTGCTTTGTCCCAATAAAGTATCAACATCGGCTTGTGATATAAGATCGAGATCGAGCAGCATTGAAGCCGTATTCTTAACGTATTCAGTTAGTTTGTTCAATTTATACTCCAATTCCGTTTGTTGCTTAGAAAACTCTCGTTGCTGATTCGCCATTTCTGTCTGTAGGTTCTCTAAACTTTGCATATTTTTAGCCAGCACTTGTTGAGATTTATCGACTTTGCTGGTTAAGGACTGCTCCGTCACACTTAACGAATGAATTTTTTGTTCTACTTGTTTTTTTTCTTGAGCGTATTGTTCTAATAAACGAACTTCATCCTCTTGAATTTTTTTGTTATTTTTAGAGAGATAAAAATCGACTATCCAATTTTCAACATGGAACTTACCATCAATAAGATACTGATTATTGTCGGCAGTTTCCGGTAGCGCATTGAGTAGGCTGACATAGCCGTTCTCCACTCTAAGCGAAAATGGGTTATTCCATTTTACACGCTCATTTTCAGGAGAAAGAGTGACTCTTACTTTCACCCAACTGCCAGACTCAACGCTGTGCTCTTTAATAGCTCCCGCAAATACAGTGTGATGGATATCCTCTCTTTGTAATGGATAAACTAAAGCAGAGCCATCATGGATACTATGCAATTCTTCTAAAATATAGAAGGAGTTGGTATCTGTAGTAATCTTTTTTAGTTTACCGATAATATCCAACGGCTTTTGTGGGTCGTAGCGCCAATTACGTTTGAGCGCTTCGAGTAATTGTTGGTCACTAAAGCCTGCAAGTTCTTCTAATAAGTAATGCGTATTTTCTTCAGTCATTCACCAATCTCGTCTTCCCTGTCAGTAATTCTTGCATCATGCCTTGTTTAATTTGGCGAGTTTTGCTAAGGCGTTGTTCCAACGCTTGAATTTCTTCATCCATATCGGAAAGGATAGTGGCGATGGCGGTTTGTTCTTCTATATTGGGATAGAGCACTCTAATCCGTCCAAGTGCCCCTCGAGAAATCCTTTTATGTGTCGTACCACCAACCTGCTCGAGAACAGATTTAAACCAATCTGATGATGAAAAATATTGATTATAGAATTCTCGACTTGTTACTTCATGCGATGGTCTGAATATAGTGACATCTACTGAAGTTATCACTTTGTCCTCACCTATATAGGGAAATATACAAGCTCGCCCAGCAGGCTCTGCCAAACGACAAATTAGCAAATCACCTTCGTGTAACTCCTTACACTTTAGTTTTTCAAATGACTCTTTGAAGATGTATTTTTTTGTGTCTTTATCAACATATCGACCAACACCTATATTACCTGTTTGTATTAGCCTAATACCTTTGTTGGTAATATGCTCAGCTTCAATCCAGTCGCCATCATCAAATAAACTTTTTTGATAGTCAGCCAGTTCAAAGACCATTTTAACCTCCCAATCCTCAGGAATCTCACCCAACTCACTTTGCTTAGTACCTTTCTTCGAACCATCTTCACGTAGTGCGAATTGTGGTAGACGAGTACGGCCTGTGAGGAGCTGCTGCACAGTGGTAGTTTTGATAGCCCGTTTTTTTGCGATCAGATTTTCTAATTTACTAATCAGCGCATCAACATCGGATAGTGCAGTGGCTATGGCGATTTGTTCGTTAATTTTAGGTAGAGCAATTATTGATGCACGAATGATTCCATTGTATAACCGAGCGATAGTACTGCCTTCTGATGACGCCCATTTGATTATCTTGTAGTAATGATATAAGTATTCATTAAGTAATTTATATTTATTAACTTCGAGCCAAACGATGTTCGAATCTTGGAAATATGCAGGCTTCCCATCATAAACTACAGATTTCCCGAGCGTTCCTGCTGCAGAAACTAAGATGTCACCTTTATTTGGAAATGAGTATTTAGCTTTAAATTCTTTATAAAGAAAGTGTGTAATATAAGCATCAGGCTCACCTCCAAATGTACCTATTTTGAAAAATGGTATAGCGCCTATCTTTTTAGTTTGTCCTGAAAGTATGCGTTTACACATGCGAACTTCTGAAATATCTCCGAGACATACAGCATCCCAATCCTCAGGGATCACCCCAACTTCCGTCTGCTTATAGCCAGCCGGAATAAGATTTAAACCCGTTTCTGTTACTTCAACGCTCATAGTGACCACTCCAAACCCATCGCTTTTAAATGGCCTGCGACTTTCTCACTCAGGTCTTCTACCGATTTACTAATATCCGGTAATGGTTCGCTGTAGCGTTCTTCTAACTCTTTAACTCGATTAGCTAATTGCTGAGTCACACCCTCAATTTCGGCCTCAATGTTGTTTTGCAGCGTCGTTAACCATTTATCATCCACTATTAAGGTTTTGATTTCGTCGATACTCAGTTTCGGGTATTGCTTAAACACCGCTAAATCGAGGGCATCTTGGGCTTCTTTCAGCGCTTTTTTAGCATCAGCTTCATTATCAAACAGCTTTTTGACTTGTTTTAATGCCGATTTTTCATCGGGGTCAATGGCAACTTTCAAACGTGCCATGACTGTCACTTTGGTGATTTTATCTTTATCATTCAATGCATCATTAAGTAGGCCATCGTCACCGCTATTTTCCTCAAGATAGGCCTCTAACTCTTGGCTGGCGCTATCAAGTTCGCTTTGCAAGGTATCGATTTTGGTTTGTTCATCGGCAAAATAGCGTGCCACGATAAGGGCTGGAGGGATCAACTCAGCTTTATACTTTGTTTTACCAATCACTAGGTCAGGCGTTTCTCTCAGTTTTTCACCTTTTTTGACTTCTAACTCACGCAATACCTTACCTGCTGACCAACCATCTTGTACCAGTACGTACACATCGTCTTGCATCGTATCACTCCAGTAATCCATCAGGATCTGGTAGATATCGTACTTGCTTAGCAAAGGGGTTTGTGAATAGCCTTGCAACAAGCTTTCACCAATTTCAGAGATTAACGCTTTAGGTTGATCACCTACGCCGATCTCAGCTAAATTAGATGCGCGAGCCCAAGCGTGATAATACTGCAAGCTATTCGTCGCAAACTGTTTAAATTCATCATGGTTTAG
This sequence comes from Moellerella wisconsensis, assembly GCF_022592395.1. NCBI lineage: Bacteria > Pseudomonadati > Pseudomonadota > Gammaproteobacteria > Enterobacterales > Morganellaceae > Moellerella > Moellerella wisconsensis. The sequence goes on from NZ_CP093242.1 coordinate 1,213,967, forward strand.
AATGGTATTCTTCACTTCAGAGGCTTTAACTAAAGCTTCGCTATAACCTTCACGTGCTGGTTTGAATAAGGTCGTACGAATACTCGGGAATATCTGCCAGTAGCGTTCTAAGGCATCGATATCACGATTGGGAATACCGCCTTGTAAGTGGGCACTGAGGTCATGCAAGTCTTCTGGTTCACTGGAATCAATATAACGTGGAATATTCAGGTTGTAGTCATTAGCCGTTATTTCGCTTAATGGAACCATCCGGCTAAAACGAGGTTGTTCCAATTGTTTGGTAAATACTTCAACAATTTTATAAATATCCTGACTACGTAGGCGGTTTTTATTTCCATCTTTGATAAAGCCTTTGCTGGCATCGACCATAAAAATACTTTTCCTCGCCTGCGCCTGTTCTTTATCGATCACGATAATACAGGCAGGAATACCCGTGCCGTAGAACAGGTTGGCTGGTAAACCGATAATTCCTTTTATATAGCCTTGCTTAATCAGGTTTTCACGAATACGTGCTTCGGCGTTGCCTCGGAATAACACACCGTGGGGCAGAATGACTGCGCCTTTACCTGTACTCTTTAAGCTTTTGATAATATGCAACAAGAAGGTGTAGTCACCATTTTTTTCTGGAGGAATACCCCAGCTAAAGCGATCAAATTCATCCTCTTGAGGATTAATGCCGTTAGTCCAGTTTTTATTGGAGAAAGGGGGGTTAGCGACAGCAAAATCGAAAGTTTTCAGTTGTCCGTTGGCTTCTTTCCACTGTGGATCTGAAATGGTGTTACCTTTCCAGATTTTCGCGGTGGCGTTGTTGTGTAGGATCATGTTCATACGAGCTAAGGCGCTGGTGGCGTTGTCCATTTCTTGGCCAAAAATACTCAAGCCACGCGGTGCTTCATCACTCGCTTTTAATAATAAGGAACCTGAACCGCAAGTTGGGTCATAAACGGTAGCGTCCTGTGGGGTATTACTATCAATACCAATCACTTTCGAAAGAATACGCGAAACTTCAGACGGGGTATAAAACTGACCTTTGGACTTACCAGACTCAGTCGCAAAGTGACGCATAAGGTACTCATAAGCATCACCCAATAAATCGTCACCATCGGCGCGGTTGGAAGAGAGATCAAGCCCTTCAAATATTCCTATCAGCTTGGAAAGGCGGTCAATCATCTCTTTGCCTTTGCCTAGCTTATCTTCATCGTTAAAATCAGCGACATCAATGACACTTTTGAGATCGTTTTCTTCGGCTAACGCACTGATGATTTTGTTTGTTTTATCGCCGATTTCTTTATCGCCTTTAAGAGCAACCATATCATCAAAGCTGGCACCTTGGGGCACAACAATCATACCGTATGGGTCGCCTTTATACTTATCAGATACATACTTCATGAACAGCATGGTTAGTACATAATCTTTGTACTGGCTGGCATCCATCCCACCGCGTAATTCGTCGCAACTGGCCCATAGTGAGGAGTATAGTTCGTTTTTCTTAATGGCCATTTGGGTCCCTTAACCTTTAGATGACAGATTTGTAGTTTATAACATTACAATGATTGATTCAGCTCGTAACTAAATAATTAACATAGCTTATCTAGCGTTTTTAAGTATTCGTAGCGTGTTTTTGTACAAAAACATGGTCTAGTCAGATTTCTCACATTATGTCGCTGATACGTATTTAATATTCACTTATTAAGCGGGCTACAATGATTAGCTAGTAGTCGCTAGTGTTGTTTATGTATTTTTTATTATTAATAAATTGATTTTCATTGTTTTTTTACTGTTTAGTTTGATGTATCAATGTCGCTTATACTATCATTGTAATGATTTTTACTCAAAATATTCGAATTGAAGTGGATTAGAAAGAAGTGAGTCCAATTGTTTTTTTCAGCATTGGATAGTAGTGTTCGTTGAGTGTGATATTAGCTTGTTATAACAATAGATTACGCAGTACTGCCAGTGTGAATGTTACCTAATTGTATAGGTGGCCCTAAGGCCACCATATGTATTATTAATACTGACTATAGCCTATCGTACGGTAATTCGAACTGTAGTGTTTAGAGTATTCTTTAGCTAGGTAATTTAATCGTTCTATTACGGTATTATAGTCATCGCTAAAGGATAAGGCTTCTCGATTTAAACAGTACCGACAGTTCTCAGGGTAGTGAACTAATGGACCTGTATCAATAATAGGGTCTAATTCGAGCTGTAACGCACTGTACCACGCTGTGGTAATCATCGTCCGTAAACTAGGTATATTTAAGTCATAGTCTCCTAGATGATAGTAGGCTTCTTTATTGAAGATAAATGCACAGTGGTAGTGAGGGAGATATCCATCTACGAGTTCTTTTACCCAGATGTAACGTAAACGGTTAGGGTAAACGCGTATCCCTCGACCTATTTTACGTAGACTGTCGTGTTTAAGCTTTGCATTTAAGGAGTTCATAAAACGGGTGATAGGAGAGCCTTCTGTGTTAGGGAAACAGTTTGGCATATCACCATATTCATCCATCATAGGGAAATGGAGATCTACTCGTATTACCGTGATACGAGGATAGGCTTGTAAGGCACAATCTAAAGTTTCAGCAATAGCGCCTTGGTAACCCGGGTTGTATTCTTTTTTAGACATAATGATCCCTTAGGGTCATTTGGAATGACTCTTTCGTATGAATGTTGGTAGTGATAAAGGACAGATAATGTGGTTATCTGATCCCTTATAGTTTATTGAGTATTGTGTTATTCCTGTTTAACAGGCATAGATTTATTAATCTATAGATTAATAATGACGTATTTATTTAGATATTGACCTCTGGCTAAGCTGATATTATTGATATTAGGTTATAGTCAGTATTGGATTATATTGATATCCACGGTGTAAGTTATATTAGTTAGTTATTCAGGTTGTGTTATTGGTAATATATATTACCTTTCCAACATCAATAATATCGATAATACCCCACCAATACTGAATTGGTTGATAAATAATCACTCTGTAGTTAGTGCTATTCGAATAGTCTTTTTTTCCAATATCGTTTCACGGTAGAAAGGCTAATATTAAAATAATTAGCGACTTCTCGTTGTTTATATCCTTTGCACCTCATTTCATAAATAGCTTGTTTATAAACACTTCCTTCAGGTCGTCCTAATATTTTTCCTTGTTGTAATGCAATTTCATGTTGTCTATCTAATTTCATTTTTCATCATTATCCCCAACGATTGACAGCATTGTATGAGCTAAGTTATTTTCTGTTTATTATTTCTCAAATCATAGAACTCTCTTATAATTAATGTGTCGTAAGGCTTAAATACGCTATCAATATAATGTACCAATTGTGTTAGTAGTTCTTTGTTAATTTTTAGCTTACAATAATATTTTTCTCTTTTCATTATATAGTTTTGGCTATAATATTTAGGTGTTTATCAATCTATTATAGGTATAGGCTAAAATTTCTATTTTTGATGAAAATAAAAATATGTATAATGGTCACTAGTTTAATTTTTATCGGTAATGCCAATCAAAATACACTTATTTATTGTGTGATAAGTAGGAATGAAAACGACACAAGTACTTTTTAGTGTTATTTTTTTTGTATGTGCCTTAAATTTTATGAAAAATAATATACTTTATTGAATGGGTAATAATGAAAATAAAATAAAATAAAATAAAATAGATAATCTATTTATTTGGCATTTTTATCAATATAATATTTTTTATCTGACTATTATTTCCATTGCTGACGGAATGATATGTTATAATACGTCATTTCTCAACGATCCAACGTAGTATTAAATGGATCACTCTTCTTTTTTTATAATCTGGAAAGCTGATAAATAGTGCATGTGTAACATCAAAAATAGTGTGATGATGGATGATGGATGATGGATGATGGATTGTGGTTGCCTGTATAAGTTAATATTATTCTGCAAACGAAATGGGATGCAATAAAAATGATGTTCTCCCCCGGCAACAACGGCTACATATAGCCATTGTAGCCGGAGCCATAAGTGTATTGTAGAAAAATTATTGCGTGTTGGTTTGCTGATCTAACTTTTCATGCACGATGTGTAATGTTTCTACTAATAAGTTTCTTTCGAGTTCACTGTCTTCTGATATTCCCATAAAAGAAGCGATAGCTTCTTGTTCTTCATCTGGTGCCTTCAGATATTTCATTAACACGGGTAAGCAGCCAATACAATTAGTTAGGGTACAATGATTTAAGATGCCAATTAGGTTTTGAGTGAGCTCTCGACGGGTCAGTACTTTTTGTTCAATTATTACATCGGCAAAATGTTCGCTACAAATCTCATCAATATAAGAGAGTTGGTCATCAAGTTTTTCAAGAGCGGTATTAACCTCATTTAATAAGCCTGAAATAGTTTGTGGATAACGTTCAATCTCTTCGTTATCTTCAGCGGGGGTAATTGTAGTAATGAGTGTATTGTAGGTTTTAATTGCTCGAAGGATTGTTAAATTATTCGGGTCTGTGATTATGGGATTATTTAGTGATGTTGCTGAACCCAGAGTAAAATCAACGTATTCACCTTGTGAATTTAAAATCGGATTAATTAAACGCAGTAGTGTCCCATTTTTTATTGTGTTTTTCTGTAGCTTTATTTTCAATGCGAGGCTAATGTTTGCAAAGGTTGCTTTTAAATATCCGTAAGGTAATTCTTCAGATAACATTTCATGCGTCAGTTGATACGCTTCTTCAAGTTTTTTATTGTGTAATAAATCGATGATTACAGTGAGTTTAGCATAGGGAGCTAATAAGGAAATATCTGCTCTTTTTTCAAACCAACGTTTTAAATTTTTAAATTCATTTTCAGTATGATTAGTGGAAGGAAAGTCTCCTTTAAATATCATCGATTTTAAATAATTAATCGCTAGGGTGTATTGTTCTATACGATCTTTTTTTAGGGTAATCACATTGGCATAATGAATAAGCGTTTCTGCACATTCCTTTAATAAACCTTTGTCGTAATTAAATCGATATAGATACATATGTAGTGAAGATAAAAGATGGGATGAACGCATATTTTCCTCCATCAATTCACGATAATGCTGAGTAATGAGAGGTACCCACCCTGTGGTATTTTGAAGTCTTAATAAGGTACTTAAAGATGTATAGGTTTTTTCAAATTCATCAAGTGATCTGCTTTAATCAAACAGGACACTTTAATAATGGAATATAATCCAATTATTGAGGTGTTAAATGAAAAAACGAACAAACAGATTTTATACTACTGAGTTTAAGCAAGAAGCGGTCGCATTAGTCACCGAACAAGGTTATAGCGTCCCAAAAGCGGCAGCTTCATTAGGGATCACCGATAAATTACTTTATAACTGGAAAGCAAAATTCAACGCTGAACAATCCGGTAGCAGCTTGAATGCCGATGAGAGAGCTGAGCTATTAAGGCTTCGAAAAGAAAATAAAGAACTTAGGATGGAGAAAGAGATCCTAAAAAAAGCCAGCGCCCTCCTGCTAAAGGAAACCAAGTAGCGTTTAAAACGATTAAGCAATTATCTTCACAGTTTCCCGTGCTGAAGCTCTGCAAGTTAATGAAAATAAGTCGTTCTGCCTACTATGCTTGGCTTAAACGCCCAGCAAAATTGATCACCGCAGAACAACTTAGCCTGTACCGCAGAGCCAAAGCTATCTTTGAACAGAGTCGAAATAGCTTAGGTTATAGAACGTTACGTAAACGGTTATGCAAAGAGGGCTTTAGCGTGAGTGCTTATGGCGTTCAAAAGCTAATGGCTCAGCTTGGCCTAGTCGTCACTCAGCGCGTTGCTTACAAAGTCACCACCAAACGCAAACACAGTGATGCCGTAGCCGATAATTTGCTCAATCAAAATTTTAATCCTCACGCACCTAACGAAGTGTGGGCGGGTGATGTGACCTATTTAAAAACAGGGGAAGGCTGGATGTATTTAGCCATCGTGATGGACTTATATTCTCGCCGTATTGTGGGGTGGCACATCGATAAACGAATGACGGCAGATTTAGTCAGCAAAGCCTTGATGAAAGCGTATAATTTACGCCAGCCTAAAAAAGGCTTAGTCTTTCATAGTGATAGGGGATCACAATATACGAGTAAGCGATATCTCCGCTTGCTAACAAGCTATGGTATTAGGGCAAGCATGGGTGATGTTGGAGCCTGTTGGGATAACGCCGTTGTAGACCGATTTTTTGGCAGTTTAAAACACGATTGGGTACTGAAAATCCCACAGCCGACTCGGAAACAGATGAAAGAAGATGTTATCGCGTATATGCGCTATTACAACCTAGAAAGGCTTCATACTGCCAACGGTGATCTGCCCCCATTGAGTATGAACAAAATTCCTTAAGAAAAGTGTCCTGATTTAGTTGCGCAGAACATTATTGTTATGAGGTGAGCATATCACCTCTATTCAGGTGGCCAAATTTATTAAACCACTACAGTTTATGTAGGTCGCCTCTATAGACGCAATAATATAAGCGCTCAATTACCCTTCCTTATTTGATATATTAATTAAAAAACTTCTTTTTGTTAATTAATATGGGTTACATTAGATTTACTCATGAAACAAATAAATCTAATAAAATTAAATAAAAAATCATGTGAAGATATTTATCCCATCAAATAAAATATACCTTAAGGATAGGTAATGCCAAATCAGAATTAATAACTATTAATTTAATTAAAAAGATATAATAGTAAAAAATATGTGTTTTAATTTTATATTGATAATTAAATCACACACAAAATACAAGGGCTTATTCATTACATAAAGAGACTAGTCATCAATGCTAACCATTATTAGCTCATAAAACAATCAATTCAGGAAAGAGCATTAAAATTAAGCATATATTACTATTTATAGATAATATAAATAATCATTAGGATATTTAATATTTATTAAGTCAGTAGCCAAAAAAAGACAATCGGATACTAGAAAATAATTTCTCTTTTTTAAGATTAAATTATAACTCTTTGATTTCAGTAATTATTAATTTAGATTTAATTATGCTTTTATTTTAATGAAATTAATTTGAAATAACTATGTCATTATATTAATTTCAGTGTTTTATTTTATTTTAAAGTCTTATATGGATTATAACTCAAATCTTTAAACCATCTAAATAGGACCATCTATTTTAGTTTATTTAAATGAATCCTTATCTAGCCTACACATCATGAAAAAATTTGATTTAAAACAGTTAGTAAAAGTATTTGTTATTATACTATTTCCATTTTCACAATTACTTGACACTAAATATCTAACCTCTTAATATACACGAATTCCAGGTATTAACTGACTATCAAGTAAAATCACTCTTAATTAAAATTAAGAGTTTTTTAATTTATTTATGCATATAAAATAATTATGTAAGGGTGAAATTTTCAGGGAGTGAAATTCACAATAAGACCTATCAAAATATGATATTAAAAGACTTTTTATACATTCTTTAGGTAAAAAATTATTGATTAATAATATTAAAATCAATGATAAAAAAGAGCTTGCTAATCATATCAGTATATGAGCATGGTTATTTTTTAAAATGTATTTATAAGTGTTATCTAAATAATACATCTAAATATTAAAAAGGATAAATCCTTTAATGTTCTAATGAGAAGATTTTAAATAAAAGTGTTTTTTTAGATCCTAAAACATACTTGCATATACAAATGATCACTTGGAAAAATGAATAATTAATTAAACGTGATTGAACGTTTATAAATTATATAACTTAAGAAAAATATATATCTAAACACTAAAATATTAGAGGACATCCATGAAATTAAGTAATAAAGTAATTTTAGCACCAATTGCAGCAGTTGTACTATTCTCATCTGTTGCTAATGCAAACAATAAAATGACCATTGATTTTACTGGTCAAATTAGCTCAGCAACATGTGATGTTGATTTAGGTATTTCTGGTGAGACCAGCATTGATCTAGGCTGGATCCCTATGTCTGATTTTATTATGGGCCAATCAAAGTACTTGGAAGGGGGCAATAAAAATTTTGAGATTGCTTTAACTCAGTGTCAGTATGGTACTCAAGTTGTAATAGGTGAAGATGGCCAACCAGCAACAGAAACAGTAGAAGGTAAAGGTGAGGCAGAGTTAAAAGTTACAGGGACAACATTATCTGGTACAAATGAAATTTTTAGCTCAGCCTCAACAGGTAGTAACGGTGTTATTTTATATGAAGGAACTAGTGCCAATACTCCAGTTACAAATAATCAAGGTATCAAATTATCTAATAATGGCACTAAGCAAACTGTTGCCTTCACTGCAAAATTAGCATCTAAAGCCAAAGAAAATTTTGCTATTCCATCAAGTGATGTTAAAGCACCAATCACATTCACTTATACCTATAACTAATATATATGTGTCTCATGAGCTGGCGTGATCGCCAGCTTTTAAATAATATTTAAAAATATCGGTGAGTTGCAAAATGTTTAAATATATTTCAGCTGTTATACTTATGTTAATTACCTCTTATGCTTTTTCCGCAGGTTTTGGCATTAATGCAACTCGCATTATTTATAATGAAAATGATAAAACGAAAACAGTTGGCATAAGAAATACAACTAAAGATATCGCCTACTTAGTTCAAACTAAAGTATTAATGCCGGATGATAAACAATCACCATTCGAAACTATACCACCAATATTCAGACTAGAACAGGGTAATACAAATCAAGTTAAAATAATTAAAAACAATAATATTGATTTGCCAAAGGATCAAGAATCACTTTTCTATTTTATTGGAACTGCTATTCCTGGAGGAAAACTAGGTAATGAAAATAATAATGATATGGTTAGTGGTGCTATCAACATTGCGATTGCAAATAAAATAAAATTATTTTATAGACCTAGTAATTTAGCTTCAACACCAGAAGAAGCCCAAAAAGGATTAACTTTTAAGTCAACTTCAAAAGGCATAGAAATGATTAATAACTCGCCGTACTACGTAAGTATATCGAGTTTAAATATCGCTGGTAAAAAAGTTCAAACTTCTGTTGAAGAAGGAAATTCAATGATAGCACCCTATAGTCAACAGACATATAACGTTAAAGCCTCTAATGGAAAAGTATATTGGATAGCAATTAATGATATAGGTGGTGAAAATGTTTATAGCGCAAGCATTCAAAAATAGAACTTTATTCATTCTATTATTATCTATGTCATTTAATGGCTACTCAGATGAAGGAATAGGATTTAAAGCAGAAATTATCAAAGGTGCTTGCTCGTTTGGTATTGTGAGCAATATTGATTTTGGAGATATTTACCTTGGTGACTTTATTGAAAATGCGAATTTGGCAGCTAGAGTTAAGCCTTTAAAAATATTATATGAATGTGAAGGTTTCGCAGAGGGAATAAATCCTTCAATAAAAGTTAATGGAAGCACACCAGATAATGATCCAGAAACTTTTTTCACATCAGGTACAGCAAAAGGAGTTGGTTTTCAAATAAAAAATAGTGACATCATTCCTTCAGAATTTAATGAAAACAAAATCAAACCATTGAAAGATAATAGTGAAATAGAAATAGAACCCACAGAAAAGCTAATAAATATGACCGTGGGATTTGTATCCCAAAATGCTGCAAAGAAAATATCAAGTGGCTCAGCTACTGCAACTATTACTTTTGATTTTATTTATCCTTAAGAGATATTCCATGAAATTTATAAAGAAAGCTTGTCAAGTATCGCCATTATTATTACTAATATCGACATACTCATATTCTGCTGATACAGCAAAAATTCAGTTTAAAGCAACATTTGTTGCAGCTTCTTGCAATATTTCAGTTTTTAATGATAAAAAAGTAAAAGGTGATGTCGATTTTGGAAAAGTGATCACCACAAATATTATTTATGAACGGGTTACTCCTAAAGAAATAACATTACAATTAAGTAACTGCCAAAATATTGATCTTGTTACTCCTTCTATCCAATTATCAGGCACAACATTATCTGGTAACAATACCCTATTTAATAATCTTGTCGATCAGAATATCGGCGTTGCACTTTTGAAAGACAATGGTGAACGATTCAAACCAGGGGATATTGTATGGACAGGAAAGGATGATGGTACTACTGATTATTCAGAAAAAACATTTAAATCGAATATCTTCTGTATAAATTGTCAAAAAAGCGCAGATATAAAGGCAACAGAACTTAATGCGACGATGACTTTTCAAGTTGAGTATCGGTAACTTTTATGTTTACTCAATTTAAAAAAATTATTTTTTTCTCATTATCAATGCTTATAATGGCGGAAAGCTATGCAGTTTCTGGTGTTGCTCTAGGGCAAACTCGCATTGTATATAATGAAGATAATAAAGAACAAACAATAACAATCATTAATAATGATGATAAAGCTTACTTAGTTCAAGCAGGTGTATATATTTCACCTAATGGCGGATTAGATAACAATTTTTATGTTATCCCACCTTTATTTAGGTTAGAGCCAAATAAAGAAAACACAATAAAGATTATTTTAAAATCAAAGAAATCTCTACCTAATAATAAAGAGTCTATTGCTTATTTTTCTGCAAATGTTATTCCTTCTAGTCAAAATATTGATGGTAATACAAATGAAGATAATAGTATGCAAGCTAAAATTACAATTTCAACCCGAAGTGTTATCAAGCTATTTTATCGACCTAAAAATCTACCTATAAGTTATAAAAAGTCCGAAAATAATTTAAAATTCAAATTAACAGATGATAATAAATTAGAGATTTACAATCCATCACCTTATTATTTAACATTTGCTAGCCTTAAGTTAAATAACAAACCAATATCCGATTTTGACACTCTAATTGGTCCTGATGAAAAAAAATTAATATCAATTTACAGTAAAATAAATATTATCGAATGGTCATTAATTAATGATTATGGTGGCATTAGTGATAATTATCAGTATATATTCAAAAAATAGGCTTAAGATATGCGATTGATTACATTTTTATTTGTGTTCTTTTTGTCTATAAATGTATCCCATACAACTGAAATTAACAGTGGGTTTGATTTTTATAGCACTAGATTAATTTATAATGAATCAGACAAATCAGGAATTAGTTTATCAATAAAAAATAGCTCTAAAAATAATTATTTAATGCAGGCATGGATTTCAGAAACATCTCCAATCTCAATTAAAAATAGCTCCAATGATTATAAATATGAGAGCTCACCTTTTATCATACTGCCTCCCTTAAAAATAATTAATGGCTATGAAAGTATGAGTTGGAGAGTCATTCAAAAAGACAAGATCCTTAATCAGAAAAATGAAAGTGTTTATTATATATATATAAAAATAATACCTTCATTTAACGAAGAGGTAAACAGTAAAATAGCTATAAACACAGTATTAGTCTTTAAACTTTTTTATAGACCAAATAGCTTAGAGATAAAAAAAATCAATAACATAGTCGATAGGCTAGAATTTAAAAAGGAGGGGGGGGCTTTAATCGTGAAAAATAATTCACCTTTACATGCGGCCTTTGACTATATATATATTGGTGAAAATAAAATATCTGAAAATGAATTAATGAGAATGGTACCACCTAATAATAGTCAAAAATATCTACTACCTCAAAATGCATCAGGAAAAATCCGATGGTCATTAATTAATGATTTATCAGGAACAACGGCATTTATAGAGCAAGATTTTTAAATGCGGCTAAAATAAGAAAAAATTATTATGAAAAAAATTTTGGTTACTAAAAAAAATAAGGTTTTATTTTTACATAAAAAAGGTATTGTCGCATTACTTGTCTCAATGATATCTTCAAGTTTTGCAGATGACTACTTTGATCCGAATCTATTATCATTTCCTAATAGTAGTGATCGTAACAATATTGATTTAAGTATTTTCTCTAAATCCGGAGCTGTTTCTCCTGGGCATTATTTAGTCACCATTTATATTAATCAACAGGAGTCAGGAGTAAAAGAAATTAATTTCATTGAAAACAAAGATGGTAAAGTTTACCCTGAATTAACTAAAGAAAATTTAGATGAACTAGGTGTTAATACTCAAATTATTAAAGGGTTATCATCATTAAAAAATAATGAAATTGTCTCAGATATTAATAACTTTATTCCTGATTTTTCCTATAGATTTGATCTTGCTAAATTAAGTTTGTACTTAAGCATTCCACAAATTGATATGAAGCATCAAGTAGGTGGATATATTGACCCTAATCTATTTAGTGAAGGCGTTCCTGCTGCTATTTTTAATTATCAATTTAGTGGTGGAAAAAATTGGCAAGATGGTACTCGTTACTCAAAAAAAACATCAAGTGATAATTTTTATGCAACTGCTAATGGAGGTATAAATTTAGGAGCTTGGCGATTACGCTCAACTGCAACTTATACACGAAATACATTTGATCGCGCTGATTCAAAAACTACAGATTCAAAAACTACATTTTCAAATAGCTATGTAATGAGAGAAATTAGAAAATGGCGCTCAGAACTATTCATTGGTGAAATCAATACGGGTAGTGAAATATTTGACAGCATTCCCTTTAAAGGGCTAAAAATTAATTCAAATGAACAAATGCTACCAAATAGTTTAAGAGGATTTGCTCCAGAGATTAATGGGATAGCTCAGTCGAATGCACGCATCAGTGTTTCTCAAAATGGAACGATTATTTATCAAACTTATGTTGCCCCTGGCCCTTTCAGTATACGTGATTTATATCCTACTAATATGGGTGGGGACTTAGTTATTACAATTACAGAAGAAGATGGTACGGTAAGAACCTTTAACCAACCTTATTCAGCTTTACCCGTTATGGTTAGAAATGGCCAAATGAAATATGAAATTTCCTCTGGTCAATATAATGGTGAAATTACTAATGGTTCCCGGAAAAGTAATTTTATATTAGGTACTCTAATTTATGGATTGCCTAAAAATTTAACCTTATATGGTGGAACATTACTCGCTGAAAAATATATGTCAGGTACATTAGGCACCGGTTTTTCTATCGGAGTATTTGGAGCTTTTTCTGCTGATATCACAATATCGTCAGTTAAGTTTAATCATCAAGATACTAAAAATGGACAATCATATCGGGTTCGTTATTCAAAAAGTTTGTTATCCACCGGTACCTCTGTTGATTTAACAGCATTAAGATATTCAACAAAAGACTACTATAGTTTTAGTGATTTCAATAATACTGGATATGATGTTAACCAAGGAATTATGCCATGGTTATCATCACGTAAAAAAAATAGTTTCCAAACTGCCCTTAGCCAATCAATTGGTAAGTATGGTAGTGTTTCATTGATGGCATCTCGTGATGATTTTTGGGATCGTAATGAAACAGTCACAAATTTATCCTTATCCTATAATACAAACATTAAAGGCGTCAATGTTAATACTGCTTATTCAATTAGTCGCACCGATGATACCAATGGAAAATGGCCTGAGAATAAACAGCTATCTTTAAGTATTCAAGTACCATTTAGTTTATTTAGTCACTCAGAGTTAGCAGAAAATATCTATTCTAGTTATCAATTATCACATTCTAATAATGGAAAAGTGACGCAGTCTGTTGGGCTTAGTGGGAACGCATTGAATAATACTTTATCTTATAGCATTAACCAAAGTTGGGGTAATAAAGACCAAAACTATGGTGGTTCATTAAATGCAAGCTATACTGGTAATAAAGGAAATATCTCATCCGGTTATAATTATACGGAGAGTAGTCGTAGCGTAAACCTTAGTGGTAATGGTGGAGCCGTTATTCATAAAAATGGAATAATATTATCACCGACGCTTGGCACTTCAATTGCTATTGTTGAAGCTCAAGGTGCTCAAGGTGCTCAAGTTGAGAATGGGAACACAGTAAACTCTAATGGATTTGCTGTTTCATCCTATTTATCTGATTATAACAAAAATATTGTAAGTATTGACCCTACAACATTACCCGAAAATACAACACTTATAGATACGTCGGTGAATGTCTATCCAACTAAAGGAGCTGTAGTAAAAGCTCATTTTAAAACTAATGTTGGCTATCAGGCATTATTAACTGTCAATTACCGTGATGGCTTTGTTCCTTTTGGAGCTATTGCTACTATTATTGATAATAACAAAGAGTTACCTACATCATATTCAAGTATTGTCGGAGAATTAGGTCAATTATATTTAAGTGGCTTACAAGAAAAAGGAATTATTTCGATAAAATGGGGTAATAAAAAAGAACAACAATGTACTGCTCACTATCAATTTATTGATAACTCATCCGAAGATGAACTTATTAAACAATTGAATGTAAATTGTATTTGATTTTATTCACGGTGATTTATGATTAGGTTAAAAAACAAATTTAACTCATTTTTAAAAAAAATGACTATCGGTTTGACATTACTTTCAAGCTGCTCTTTTGCAGAACAATATAATATTGGCGCTGTTGTATCTAATGGATTTGTTACACCAGAATATTTATTAAGTGATATTAATTCATCGATATCTCCACCATCTAATAACTGCGCTAGCTCATCTTATGGTGGTTGCGATAAATTCACACTAAAATTTTATCTGAAAAATATTGTTACTATCCCTAATGCAGGAATGTATGGTATTCCTTTAATTAATATAGATTCGCCTAATGAACCACCTAAATTATACTTGGTTTTAGTTTCTGGCGTAATGGAAGTAGGATTATCATCCCAGACAGAAAGACTCGAGTTAACCCCAAAAACCTACCCTAATATTGCTGTATATTTAAATCTTTGGAGTGGACAATCTACCCCTCCTAGAGGCCGACAAAAAACTTCAAATATTAAATATAGGATATATAGCATAGGAAGGGCCGACCCAGGACATTACTCAATCAAAGATAATGGTAATAATGATATTATTGTTTTTTCCACGTATGGAGAGTCCTTACATCCAGGAATAGACCCTACAGGCACTAGTGGCACAACAGAACAGTCTAGAAGAGTTAACTCTTTTTTAGTTCGTCCTGCTTGTACTGTTAATAATCCCGCTGTCATAGAGTGGAAGAATGTTGCAATTAAACCCGTTCAGGGCACTAGCTATGGCACTAAATCAACTACACTCAATTATAGTTGTGAAACAGGGTTGAATGCGATTTCAGTTTTTTCTAAGGTATCTTCTGGTATTACAGATATCAATAAGAGAAAACTATTTCTAAATAATACGCAAATAGGGCCTTATATCACAGGCAGTTTAAAAAATACCCCTCCAGGCTGTAGCGGCGGTGACTTTCTATTCGATGGTGAAACACCATTAATAGGAAGTAACGCAGGGAGTTTCATTATGCAGTGGGATCTTTGTAGTGATGGGCGGCCTGAGGCAGGTAACACTTATTCAGGTGCAATTGATGTTTTTATACTGGCTAAGTAAATAATAGACAATTTAACGTATAAGGCGATTTATTTTATGAATAAATAGGCTTTGAAAAATAAAATAGACATCTTCAAAGCTGAGAGTAGGTGATAAACTCTTTTATTATATTAATAACTGAAGTAATGAACGCCACGCTATAGTGGATCCATAAGTGCTCAATTATCCTGAAAGATAGTTGAGCACTTACATAGAACATTTAAAGTTTGATATCTACAAACTCATTGTATTTTAAAATAATAAAAATTAAATTGATGAAATATTATTTTACTAATGGGTATTTAACATTATAATCAAGAGAAAAAATAGGTTATAATACTGCAATGAAATATCTTTATTTTCTTCAAAGATATTTGAAGACACATTTAAAAAAACATCAACCCTTGCTTCTAAGTGATGTAGTAATATTAATAAATAATCAATCATAATTAAACAAATACCATATTCATATCTAGATATGATGCTGCTGTGAAATACCCAAATAACCAGCCACTTCATATCCTGTTAATTTCATACGCCGTCTTAACTTACTAAGTTCTTTGCCTATTTCTTTAGCTATTAAATTTCCATCATTAAAGAATGATTTTTTATTTTTTTGTGAATCGTTAAATTAGATATAAAACCCTTTATATAATAGATTGTATATAATTAAATTGGTTTATTTTCATTCTACTACAAAACTTAATTCGAAATAGAATATCATCAACCATAAATCAATAAAGATATAATTTAACGAATCAACACATCAACGTCAAATCATAAATATATAATATTTTGTAACGAAAAAATTATTAGCAATTATATAATTATATAATTATATATAAAAATATTGACATAAAGGGAGGAAGTAAATCTAAATTATTGATTTTTCAAAGAGCAGATTAAAATTTAATAATATTGTATGAAAATAAAAAACTATATAATAGATGCTTCATTCTAGTCTATTAATTATGTCCACTCCCCTTTAATTGAGACTGTAGTGGTCAATAAAAATTGGTTAGCGTTTTTCCAATATAATCGTTCCGATTCATTGGGCGTTAATCCACCATTATATTGATGGGGTCTGAGTTGACTGTAATATCCAATTATATAACGGATTATTTGCTGCTAATCTTCAGTAAAACTTCGATAACCTATCAGTGTACTCGCTCTGTTTTTACGCTTCTAAAAAAGCATTCTATTGGTGCATTATCCCAACAATTTCCTCGCGAGATAAACTTTGTTTTATTTGATAACGCCATAATCATTGGCGGTAGGCTCGGTTTGTATAATTGTCCACTTCCCCTAAAATAAGACAGCTGATCTGCTTTAATCAAACAGGACACTTTAATAATGGAATATAATCCAATTATTGAGGTGTTAAATGAAAAAACGAACAAACAGATTTTATACTACTGAGTTTAAGCAAGAAGCGGTCGCATTAGTCACCGAACAAGGTTATAGCGTCCCAAAAGCGGCAGCTTCATTAGGGATCACCGATAAATTACTTTATAACTGGAAAGCAAAATTCGACGCTGAACAATCCGGTAGCAGCTTGAATGCCGATGAGAGAGCTGAGCTATTAAGGCTCCGAAAAGAAAATAAAGAACTTAGGATGGAGAAAGAGATCCTAAAAAAAGCCAGCGCCCTCCTGCTAAAGGAAACCAAGTAGCGTTTAAAACGATTAAGCAATTATCTTCACAGTTTCCCGTGCTGAAGCTCTGCAAGTTAATGAAAATAAGTCGTTCTGCCTATTATGCTTGGCTTAAACGCCCAGCAAAATTGATCACCGCAGAACAACTTAGCCTGTACCGCAGAGCCAAAGCTATCTTTGAACAGCGTCGAAATAGCTTAGGTTATAGAACGTTACGTAAACGGTTATGCAAAGAGGGCTTTAGCGTGAGTGCTTATGGCGTTCAAAAGCTAATGGCTCAGCTTGGCCTAGTCGTCACTCAGCGCGTTGCTTACAAAGTCACCACAAAACGCAAACACAGTGATGCCGTAGCCGATAATTTGCTCAATCAAAATTTTAATCCTCACGCACCTAACGAAGTGTGGGCGGGTGATGTGACCTATTTAAAAACAGGGGAAGGCTGGATGTATTTAGCCATCGTGATGGACTTATACTCACGCCGTATTGTGGGTTGGCACATCGATAAACGAATGGCGGCAGATTTAGTCAGTAAAGCCTTGATGAAAGCGTATAACTTACGCCAGCCCGAAAAAGGCTTAGTCTTTCATAGTGATAGAGGCTCTCAATATACGAGTAAGCGATATCGCCGCTTGCTAACAAGCTATGGTATTAGGGCAAGCATGGGTGATGTTGGAGCCTGTTGGGATAACGCCGTTGTAGAACGATTTTTTGGCAGTTTAAAACACGATTGGGTACTGAAAATTCCACAGCCGACTCGGAAACAGATGAAAGAAGATGTTATCGCGTATATGCGCTATTACAACCTAGAAAGGCTTCATACTGCCAACGGTGATCTGCCCCCCATTGAGTATGAACAAAATTCCTTAAGAAAAGTGTCCTGATTTAGTTGCGCAGAACACTTATGCTCTTCACGCGACAATGAGACAATTCATGACAGTCAGTATCGAATTGACAAACAGGCAAGGAATGCTCTCTGTCTATCAAACAGATGATAACCATTAAATTTCCTTACGTTACATCTCTTATCGATAACATACAATACAGCATTGAATCCACCAACATATCTCCTTAAATTCGTTTGCACTCCAGATTATTTCATCCTATTACCTCTCAATACATTTTATTTCCAGTTCGGCTGATTAATGACTCTCTTTATGAGTATTTATAGCCACATAAAAACAATTTATAAAATTAATTGCTGAAATATTTCTTAATATCTATAATTTGAATGATGTATTTAGGATATGGACGTTTAACTTCAAGCTACCCATTTACTGCATTCATCATTTGATGAGCTACGGGTTATTTTTGAGTGCCATTTTTTATTAATCCGGATTGATTTGTCAGAACAGTATTAGCGTATTTAAACCTTATGGGCCTTGGGTGACGGTTAAGGGCGGTAGCGTATCAAATCGTTAGAAATATTTTACTTTCCAAGTTTCATTGAATGCCGAATATCACCGCCGTGTTGTTTAGGATTAAAGTCACAGCGCCAATTGCCTTTGCTTAAATAAAAGGATCATCGAATGAAAATTTATCGCCCATTATGGAATGAAGGGGCATTGCTCTCCCCACAACAATTTCAACAACAAGCGCAATGGGAGGCATTTACAAATCAAGGTGTTTCCGGTTTATCCACTCCTTTTACTTGGGGAGTCGAAAAAGTTGAATTAGATGAGTCACTTTTGTCGTCAGGTCGTTTACAAGTTCACCAATTACGGGTGTGGTTGCCGGATGGGACATTGGTGGATACGCAAGTCAGTGATATCCCTCCTGAGCCGCGAGAGTTAAATTCAGCTGCGTTATCACAAACAGACAGTCTTGTGCTGGTGCTGGCTTTACCGCTCCTTCAATCAGGGATTGTGAATGTGCAAAAAAAAGGGACTTTTTCAGAACGCGCATTACGGTATCAGGAAGAGTGGGTGAATGTGCCTGATGTGTTTGGTCAGGATGATGAATCCATGGCGGTTGCCCGATTTAATATTGCGGTCCGTTTTCAACATGAAAATAATGATGCGTGGCAAACGTGTCCCATTGCGCGCCTAACTCGTGATGGTCAGGGAGGGTGGGCACTAGACAGAACATTCATTCCACCCATGACGCAATTTTCAGCCAGCCGAGAATTACAGGAACGGTTAGCATTGCTTAATCGCCAAATACGCTCCCGTTGCCAACGATTGATGGCCATGCGTCGTGAAAGCAATGAGCGTTTAGCCGATTTCGCCGTCGCGGATGTTTCCTTATTTTGGTTGTTAAACGCTTTAAACTCTCATGCGAATGTTCTCATCAGTTATGAACGCTACCCACAACGCCACCCTGAAATCATTTGGGCCGAATTAACACGCTTGGCGGGGAGTTTGTTAACTTTTTCGTTAGAGCATGATCTTGCAACCATTCCTGCCTATATCCATGACGATCTAGAAAATACGTTCCCGCCTTTGTTTGACTTGCTCAGTACCTTGTTGGAAACCAGCTTGCCGTCTCGTGTAATTGCACTTGAAATGACACACCCCGATCCGCAAACCTGGCGAGCCTCATTGCATGATCTTAGACTCAGAGAGGAAGCCGATTTTTACCTGTCTGTCCGTTCAGATAAAACGGCGTGGGAAATTGCTAAAAAATTCCCGACACTGTGTAAAATTGGTGCGCCCGATACCGTTAACACGCTTTATAGTAAGGCATTAAATGGTATTCCGCTCACCCCCGTTGACCGAGTGCCTGCAGCATTGCCTGTGCGCATGGAAAACCAGTATTTTGCGCTGGATATGGAGGCGCCGGAGATGCGTGAAATGCTGGAAGAAGGCGTTTGCATGCTATATGTGCCCTCTTTATTTGGTTTCTTAGAGTTAGAACTGTTTGCGGTATTACGCTCATGAGCCAATACATTGATATCGACAAACTCATGGCAAAAACCTGGCTGACGGTGACTGAGCTAAAATACGGTCGGTATGACCCGGATTCAGGGTCTCTTTATGATACGTGCTGTCAACAAATTGATGCTGTAAAAAATGCATTGGGCCAAACAAAACTCGCTCCCGAGAATATTGAGCACATTATCTATGCACAATGTGCATTATTGGATAAAACCGCGATGGAACTCTTGGCTCGGGGTGATGAAGAAGGTGACGCATTCTATGCTTGGCGAGTTGCCCCCTTACAAGCTCGCTATTTTTCATCGTTGGATGCAGGGGACGCATTATGGGATCGTATCCGGTCAGTGCTGGGGCAGACTCATCCAGATTATACTGTACTAACCTGCTTTCACCGCGTCTTGGTACTCGGTTTTAACGTCCATACAGCAACCATGGAACCGCTGAGTCCCGAGCGGAAATCATTGATAGATAAACTTTCTGCACAGATTTCTCTACCTGAATCTGCTTTTCCATTAGTCATCCATCATCAGCAAAAATCCAGCCTGAAATTGATACGCTCTTTCAGCTTCTGGACCGCGTTGTTGCTTATTGGTATTACCGCCATTACTTGGGGCGGTCAAACGTGGCTCAATCAATTGTGGTCAGCAGTGTAATCGCCTCGTCTTTACTTTCACTTCTTGTCCATTTCTGAGGGAATAGAATATGCCTAATTCAGTCATCAATGTATTAACACAAACGGTGAAGAACGCAGTTTCGCATGCCCGTTTTCATTTAACGGTACAAGACTGCACTGATTTTTTAGATGTACTCAGTTTCGAGTCTGAAGAAGCCCTCAGTCAACCTTGGCGATATGAAGTGACAGTCACGTGCACCAATGCGCACATGACTCCCGAGCAGATGCTACTCAAGTCGGGCGCATTTACCTATCAAACCCCATTATTGCCCGGTTTTCCTAATCAATCGATACGAACGGTGTATGGGGTTATCAGTGAATTCAAACACCTGAAAACGTCCGCGGATGAAACTCGGTACAGCTTGATATTAGTGCCACGTATTGCCTTACTTCAGTACACCAAATGCAGTGAAGTGTATTTAAATCAATCGGTGACAGAAGTGGTTGAAAAGGTACTGCGCCGTCATGGTTTGGAAGGGGCAGACTTTGAGTTTCAACTTTCCCGTGAATACCCGGTCAGAGAATTGATTACACAGTGGCGGGAAACGGATTTAGTCTTTATTCAACGACTTCTTGCCGAAGTCGGTATTTATTGGCGCATGGAAATGGACACTCAATTAGAATTGGATAAAGTGATTTTCCATGACACACAAGAACACTACCAGTTTGGCATGTCACTCCCTTATCGCCATGAATCAGGTCTGAGTGATAATGGGCAAGACAGTGTCTGGGGATTGCAGGTTTCGCATCAGGTGGTTAGTGAGGGGGTCGCAACCCGTGATTATAACTACCATCAGGCATTAACGCCTCAAGATAGCACTGAAGCAATTTCAGGTTTTGAGGGAGTCACTACTGGGGAAGTGTACCACTACGCAGAGCCTTTCTTGAATGTCGGTGATATTGATACCCCAGAAAGTGGCGCTTTTTTTGCTCAGCTACGCCATGAACGCATTCTTAATGCCCAATCATGGGTATCAGGGCATTCAACCAGCCCAATGTTGGCACCTGGACAAGTTTTAGAAATGACAGGGGTCTTTCCTCAGCTGGCGAAAGACGGTGTGTTAATCACCCATGTTCGCCATCGGGGCGCTCGGGATTCTAGCCTTCAGGTGCAGTTTACCGGGCAACTCTACCGTGAAGCCCTCTGCTTCAGACCGCCTTTACTCCCTCGACCTGTCATTGCAGGGACGTTACCCGCACGAGTGGAAAGTAGTGAAAAAGGCGATACCTATGCGTGGCTCGATGAATTCGGACGCTACCGTGTTAAGTTGGATTTTGATAGAGAGTCGTCTGAGGCGGGCTTTGCTTATTTATGGCTACGTTTAGCCAAGCCCTACGCTGGAGATACTTACGGCTGGCATGCTCCATTATTGGATGGGACTGAAGTGTCGGTGCAATTTGACGGTGGTGACCTTGACCGACCGTATATCGCTTATGCACAGCATGACTCCGAACACCCCGATCACGTGACGCGAGACAACCATACTCGCAATGTATTGCGAACGCCGGCCAATAACAAGTTGCGCATGGAAGATAAGCGACAGGAAGAGCACATCAAGCTGGCGACGGAGTACGGCAAAACCCAATTGAATCTAGGTCATTTGGTTAACGCACAACGTGAACAACGTGGGGCAGGGTTTGAGTTGCGGACAGATGAGCATGGGGCTATTCGTGCGGGTAAAGGGTTGTTTATCAGTGCAGATGAACAAACAAAAGCACAAGGGGAAGTGCTAGATATGACCCCAGCTGTGCAGCAAATCCAGCAAGCGAATCAACAGATGCAAACGCTGTCTCAAACAGCGGAAAAAGCCAGTGCACTCGCCGCCGATGTTCAATCGCAAATTGACCTCTTAGATTCTCGCTTGCAGCAGTTACAATCCGCCGTATTACTTGCCAGTGCGCCGCAAGGGATTGCATTAACGTCCGGTGAACACCTTCAAATGAGCAGCCAAGGCAATACCATGGTGAATGCGGGGCAGCATCTTGATATCGGTGCCATGCAAAACCTATCGGTTGCGGTTGAAAAAGCCTTAGGCCTATTTGCACACAAAGACGAAGTGAAAGTCATTGCTAACCAAGGTGCGGTTGAAATCAGTGCGCAACATAATACGATGGATTTATTTGCCCAGCAGCAAATCACTATCACCAGCAGCGAAGATGAAATTGTGATATCGACACCGCAAACCCTGACCCTTAACGGTGGCGGCTCATACTTAAAGCTGAGCGGTCAAGGGGTTGAGCACGGTTCTTCAGGAGATTACATCATCAAAGCCGCGAATTATGTGGTGCCTGGCTCGGGGGCTGATATCGCGTGTGAAACGTTGCAGTTTGATGTGACGGATATTGAAACACAGAAGTTGGTTATTAATCGCGCATTGCATGATTAAAAGGATAATAAAATGTTAAAGATAATGAAAATTTTTATTTTTGTAATATTTTTATTCCCGCTTGCATGTAATGCTAATGAAAATATAAAAAGTTCAACTTCAGAAAAATCACCTGAACAAGTTGTTGAAAATTTTTATCATAATTATTTAATAGCGATTAATACTAGTGATACTGAAATGGGTGACAACGCTATTAATATTTATGTGACGCAGCGATTAATAAATGAAGTTAACGAAAGTGACATTGATTGGGATTATTATATTGATGCGCAAGATATTTGCGATTTTTGGATGGGAAATATAAAAGTAGAGCAAGTTGAAATGCTAAATAATAAAGCGAAGATGAAGCTTGCTCTAGGTAATGAGTCATGTAAATCAACTTATAAAATTAAGTTATTGAAAAGCTCATCAGGTTGGAAAATTGATAACGTGGTTCTTCTTAAGCGTTTTAATAAGTTGGTTAAATAATTAATATTGGAGAGCCCTATGATTGATATAAATAAATCAATAATGTTATTAAATAGTGAAGCTGATAGAGTTGCATCTGAAAACTTAATAAGATTTCAAAGCGGAAAAGATAAAACATTAAAATATGGTGAAAGGCATTGTGCTAGGTTCGTCAAAAATGCGTTAATTTATGGTGGCGCTTCAATAAAAAATTCTGGTATTGAATCAGCAAAAGACTATGGGCCATGGCTGCTAGAAAATGGATTTGTTGCTGTTCAAGACCCTTCCCAAAATACTACTCTCGATTCAATTTCAATAATTGGGCAGAAAAAGGGGGATGTTGTCGTCATTCAAAGTATAGCTGGTCATAAAGATGGGCATATGGCTATGTTTAATGGTGAACAGTGGGTTTCTGATTTTAAACAAATGAATGGCTTTTATTCAGCTCAAGCTTACCGTAACGCAAGAACACCTTATGTTTTATATCGCTACGCTGGCAATCAACCCGCAGACGAAAAAAAAGAAGAAAAAACCGGCGCCAAACTAATAAAAATAGTCTATCCCATTCCTAAGAATGAACGTGGTCAAGAGTTCTCAAACCTTGATGAAATCATGGCGCATGTGAACGGAGAATCAACCGGAAATTACTTGCTGGGTCGTAATGGAATGTGGCATAGCGGTATCCATATTACCAATGCGACTACGCCTTGGTGTGCATTAAGTGGAAACTCCATCACAGAAAAGGCCAGTTTTCCTATTCCCTATAAAGGGAAGCAAGCAATTCGCTGTATGGCGGATGGTGAAATTGTTGCTTATCGAGTGAATCAAGATTATTTACCCTTGAATTGGAAAACAGGAAGCTTAAATTTATCCGGCTCGTTTGTATTGGTGCGGCACTATATCCAACCAGGTGAAACACAAAAGAGTGGACTGCATTTTTATACGCTGTATATGCATCTGGCACCGTATTCTGCCTATAAAGCCAATCCGACATGGATTGTGCAAGATAAGCTACCGACTTACGCCCCCGAATGGAAAGCAGTTGCAGGGACTCAGGCCTATAAAGACCAACATAAATTAGATGCGCTACCAAAAGGCTCTATCGTCGCTTGGGATAAAAAGGATAGCCAACGTCAACTTAAAGCTGCTAATGGGCGGCTTTATGGTTTGGTGACGATTGATAAGTTAGCCGGCACATCAAAATTAAACGTTGGAGACCAATGTTGGGCGTTGGTAGATAACAATAATATTTTGCCTGAAATAGAGCCGAGTTGGTGGAAACAGTTAGCCAGTCCAGCTAAAGAGATGATGCAATTTGATAAGGTGGTCAGTTTAACAACGCCAATAGCCATTAAAGCAGGTGACAGCATCGGCCATATGGGCTTCTATCAAGCGCCAAAAGAACAGGGGATTGATTCGCGTTATCAGGTGCATATTGAGTGCATAAGTGCCGATGAAAATTTACCGCAATTTTTGCAAAATCCTGACAAAGTCGGACATGATAAGCCTCAGTATTTAAAATGTTTACCCGGTTTAATGCTATGGAATAAGCAAGGTGATGATTTTATAAAAACAGAACGGATTGTTGAGTGGGAAAAAATCTTTAAGCTCAGTGAAATAAAAGTCGAAAAAGACAAAAATAGCAATGAATTTTATTTATTGCCTGAATACTTGGGTGCAATACCTAAAATAGCGTTAAATGAACTCAGCGAAATTGATAAACAAAAAGCACAAGAGTCTACTTTGGGCGCTTTAGGTAAGAAAAAAAATGAGTTAGGAACTCTGGGGCATCAAGACCAGCTGATTAAAGACAATATCGCCCAATACTCAAAGTTTCTTTCCCAATACGACCTTGCAGAGCTAGGATTTAACGCATTAGTTGCCAATGCAGATGCATTTGACCACTTAAATGGTTATGTACAACCCCAAGTCGAATTTATCAGTTCAGTTTATGAAAGAATTAAAGCGGAGATAACGGGTTCATCTGTACCGCAGAAAGGGATTATTGCTCATAACTATCAGCGATTAATCAATAAGATTAAATCGGACAAAAAGGAAACTTACTCACCTGAGGAATACCGACGTGCTTTTCATAACCCGATGTTTTCCCATATCGTGAATAAAACTATAGTCAAACATCCTAGTGATTGGTATTACAAGAAAAGTGATAGCGTCTGGAAAAATTTTCTAAACATATTGAGTGAAGAAGCGCCACTATGGCGTTCTTACAGCGAAGAGTTTCTTGATAGTATGGTTTGGATGCAAGATGTGGCCAGCGAAAAATTAGGTCCGAATGTGTGGCATATGCATCCCATCGCATTTAGTGCGGCACTGGCGTTGAAGAATGAAGAAAAATATCAAATTACTGTTGAGTTAATTGAAACATTGTTAGGGCATCAAAATAAGTGGTTTACAGGAATAAGAGGCGGTAGATTATTTGCTGAAAATTTCAAGAAAAATCATCCTAATGTTTTTGAATTTGACAAACTAACATTTGTTAACATGTTGAATGAAATCATGTTTGAATATGAAATTATAGGGCCATATCATAAAGCTCATTTTCTTTCACAATGTTTACATGAATCAGCCTATTTAGATACCACATTAGAATTTGGTTCTGGGACAAGCTATGATCCTGAAAAACATAAAGACGCAATAAAATATGAGAATACCAATGTTGGTGATGGTCCAAAATATAGGGGGCGAGGTTTAATTCAATTAACATGGAAAAAAAACTATAGATTGTTTTCTGAATATACTGGTGATGATTTTGTTATGTACCCTGAACTTGTTGCTAATAATATGAGAAATACGATCAAAGCTTCAGCATGGTTCTGGAGAAAAAATGGTGGTATTTCCAATAAATATAATGCAAAAGGAGATATAAATATTTTAGTTGATAACGATAAAAATAATGTAGAACTTATAACATTGGCCGTTAACGGTGGTAGGAATGGATTAGCTGAAAGAAAGCAAATATTTAATAAAATAAAAAAAGAGTGGAAGCTAGAATGATTCTAAAAAAAATATATTTAATTTTAACTTTTACAGTGTTGACTAATATAGGCACAGGTCATGCAGAAGTTAAAGCAGCAACAGAATATGAAAATTATAATATTCCAAGTTCAGTAAGAAGTATTATAGATAGTGGGTATGGAGATATTGAGATAAAAAAAATAAATAATTATGAATATTTAGTTGTAACAAGTGAAAGTGATATAAATAAATGTTCTATTTTATTTAAAATAAATAATGGTAGTGTGGAATCAGTTCCCTCAATTGGTATTAATGAGTCTATATGTAATATCTCTATTGATACTGATAAATTAATTAGTTCTTGGAGAGATCAAGGAAGATGGAATGAAGATATATATAAAATCAATCCTGATGATAAATGGGTTTTATTATTTAAAGACTCATGCATTGGGTGTGGGCAGGTGAAAAGAATATATTTTAATAGTGATGGGACATATGAAAAATTATTATTATCAGATGGTGATAATCTTTCTCTCAGGAAGAAATTAATTGGGAAGGTTACTATTGAAAAAGCAAAACTATACAATAATGCAAACGATAACAGTATCTCCAATGCATATCTTATTAAAGGTGATATATTTTTTTTGGTTGATATATCAGATGATGGGGAATTCATTCAAATAAAATATAAAACTAGTACCGGAAGATATATAATAAAATGGATGAAAAAAAATGAAATTTTAATAAGTAAAGAATAAAATTTAAGTATAATTTAACAGATTAATCAGGCTAAACAATGGTTTATTGTCATGAAAAAAATTATTTGATATGTCTCCTTCTATTTATACAATTTTCTGTGCAGGGGCAAGAAATTCGTTGTGGCTGGTTAGATAATCCTACACCAGGAAATCTTTGGCTTATCGATCGTGATGCTGAATGGAATATATCTCAGCAAGGAGGACGAAAATCAGAAGGAATTGAGAAAATTATTGATAATTCTATTGACTCTTCAGAGATAATTTACACTAACGGTAACTATGGTATCAGGTGTGCCTGTTTATCTGTAGAAGTTGATAATAAATCAAAAACAATAATAAATATATACTCTTTTGATCTGCTGAAAATAAAACAATGCCGTGATGATAAAAAAATACAACATCTTATCAATTAGACATAATAGTGATGAGTCTTTAATATTACCTGACTAGTTGAAAATCAAGTGATAATAATCATGAAATTTAAAAAATTATTTCTTATGATATTGCTGCTTCTAAGTACTTTTGCAAATAGTAAAACTTTCTTTCAATGTGCCACTAAAGATGGAACAATTAACTTAGAGTTAATTGGTAAAGACTTAAAGTTAACAATAAGAAATAACTCCATTTTTATTGAACGTTCTTCCAAATTATTAGAGGGAAGAAATTACTCATATAATCATTATTCTCGGTTTAATACAGAGTATTATAGGGTTACTTACTCAAGTAATAATGTGGATTATGCAATATATAAAAATTACGAAGATGGTCAATATAATAGTGGGTTACAAGTGACAGATTTAAATGTTAATAAAGAATATAATTATGATTGTAATGAAATACATATCGATAAATTAGATGAATTATTAAATATTCTAGATTGTGATAAGGGGAGTGCGTTAGGGTGCATGCATTAACTCATTTATATTTAAGTGTGTAATAAATTGAATTGCTAATGTCAAAATTTACGTTAATAAAAATTAATATGACAATAACTTGATAAGATGTGAAATGTCATAAAGGGATTGTGTTAATAAATTAAATGATAGTGGTCATTTGCCATTTTCTTTTAAAGTTTATTAGCCTAATTATCCATAAAGGCTCGTTTTACTGTAAGTAAACGTTATGAATAAACTTAAGATAAAAATAACAATCTTATTATCACTATTTGTATTCACATTCAACTCTCATGCCATAATAAGTTGCACACCAAGCAGCGCCGATTATTCCTACAACACAAACCAAGATCTAACCCCCGAAAAGGTGCAATCAAATGGTCGAGTTTATTTTTTTTCTTTGCCAAAAAATGAATGTAAAACAAATTCATTTTTAATAAAGAATGATAAATTACTCAAATATAGAGAGGTAAATGGTTTTTCGTTTATAAATTATATAAATAAAAAGGGGGCGATTGTTGATGGATGGGTACGGAGTGAAGATATAGTTTCCGATAATGATCAGCCTGATGGGTTATCGTACTCAGATTTTGCATGGAGAATAAATGGACAAAATGTCTATTTACTCGGAAAAGCAACTCCAGAGCTAAATACATGGGTAAAACAATCAGGGTTAAAGCTTCCTGAGCCAGAAAACCACGGTTTTAATTACGGGATTGAATCCTGGACATTAACCATTTTAAATGAATTGATCACCATATCTCAATCAAATGACATCATTGAGAAAAGACTCGGTTATAACGATACATATGTATCAGGAATTGCATTTGTAGATAGCAAATATGCAACTGCACGTGGTGTAAAAGTTGGCGATGATTGGAGTACAGTCACTGCAAAATATGGGACGAAAAGTAAATTGAATTCTGAGAATGAGTGTCGATTCTACCAATATTTTGATATGAAACTCAGTTTCTGCCTTGACTCATCGGATAAAATACGAGCTGTTTTATTTGAATACTACCCTGAAAAACCGTAGTCCTCTATACGGATTTAAGTAAGGTTAATTATTTAAATGGATAAGAGCATATAAAATGCAAGCTAGGCAAGACATCTTAATTATGAAAATAATACTATTATCGATATTAATTTTAACTTCTTTTAATAATTATGCGGATGAGAATATCTGTGAAAAACTTGATTATATATCTGATAAAGAAAAAGTTTTAATTGATAGTTCTCAATCTGGTTACAAGGTTATTGGTAAGGGTAAAGCCTAATTTTAACTGTAAAATAAATAAATTATTCTTAATCGAAGGTGATCTTACGAACGCTTACTTTGACTATAGTGACTTTACTTTTCTAATGTACTTAGATAAAAAAGGTAAAGTTATCGAAGGTTGGGTAGAGCCAAATCGGTTGACCCTGTCCACTCCCCTTTAATTGAGACACGTTAAATTAGAGTTTTCTAACTGTTGACGATAGGCCTCCGGTGGGAGGTGATTTAAACTTTCATGGGTTCGATTTTGGTTATAATCTTGCAGCCAAAACCACGCTAATTCTCGCACTTGGCTTAATGATTCAAATAAATACGCATTTAAAAACTCTCGACGGAACGAACCATTAAAACGTTCGATAAACCCATTTTGCTGCGGTTTTCCCGGTTGAATATGGCACAGTAAAATTTGGTTATCTTCACAATAATTCAATAAGTTAACTGAAATGAGTTCAGGGCCATTATCGACTCGGATCTGTTTCGGTAACCCTCTTTCGGCTTTTAAACGTTCAAGCACCCTGATGACGCGTTCAGCCGGTAATGACGTATCAACCTCAATCGCCAAGCATTCACGCGTTCCTTCATCAATAATGTTGAGAGTTCTGAAGCGCTTACCGCAATATAAACTGTCGTGCATAAAATCCAATGCCCATTGAATATTCGGGACTTTTTCTATCACTAATGGTCTTTTTTCACGCTTCGGAAGCACTTTTTTAACCCGTCGTTTCAGGTTCAATCCTAATCGACAATAAACGCGATAAACTCGTTTATGATTAAAAGGATAGCCTTGAAATCTCAGTCGGAAATAGCATTTCCAGAATCCCGATTGTGGTGATTTCGCTAACACAGATTGTATGGCATCGATCACTACTTGGTCTTTTTTACGCCAATCTATTTGCTGATGGTAAAACGTGGCTCGTGACAACGACGTTAGCTTACAAGCCTTAATGACTGATAAGCCTGCCTCTTTTAATGATTGAGCACAGGATCTCTTTTCAGCCACTACCAACCCTTTTTTGCGAAAAGCTCCTTCATCGCGTGGTTTTCAAGGCTAACTTCCGCAAAGAGCTTTTTCAGTTTCGCATTTTCATCTTCAAGCTCTTTTAATCGTTTAACATCATTCGCTTCCATGCCACCATACTTTGATTTCCAATTATAATAAGTGGCGTTGCTGATCCCATTTTGGCGGCAAATATCTTCCACTTTCATACCAGAATCAGCGAGTTTTAAAATATTAACGATTTGAGTTTCAGTAAAACGAGCTTTTTTCATCATGACCTCTGCAAATTTTAGGGCAGAAAATCTAATTATAGCTGTCTTATTTTAGGGGAAGTGGACAACCCCTACAGGAACAGGGATAGGGCCATCTGATGAAAATGAATAACATATTCTATGCAATATACCTATAATTTAATCAATTACTTCAAAGGCAAAAACTAATTTGGGGAATTGTATTGCTGTCGCCTATTTTAACTGTCACCTATTTTAGGATATGCGAAGAAGAATTGTAATTATGTATTTGGTACTTAGGTAACTTCTAATTATATTTAGATATTAGTTCAGGTTTATTTGTAGCAATGCTTTCTGATAAGTATTTAGTAACGAATTACATCGATGATTTAAAAATAGAATTCAATTTAAATAGCTGGTTATTATATACCGAGGGGAACTTAGCTAATGATAATAAAAAATAAAATCATATTATTCATTCTCTAATGGTGAATTCTCTATAGTTGAGTAAAAGCTTATATTGTAATTCATAACGCAATTAAATATAACCAATGTCAAATAATTGAAGTGAACTAATTAAGTATGGATGCAGGAAATCATTACCTTATCGTTAAAAAATTTATCCGGACTCTTTTTATATTAATTTTTCCACTACAAGCTTTTGCTAATAATCATAATTTTGAAGCAAAGCAACTTCAATCAAAGAATGCAACATTTTCATCCTATTGCCGACAGTTAGACGAAGGAAAGGAATATGACGGTACTTTAGAATATACCTGTTATTTTCCTAACCAAACCCTATCACAAGCTTATATAACATTGATAAACCTTGATGATTATCGACATGCCGGACTTAAAAATAAATTGCCAACTAAAAATCTAAGCTATCTAATCGAGAGTAAAACGAAAGGCTATGAAACCTTCGATTATCAATGGATGACTGACAAGAGAGTTAAAATAGTTGCGGAAAAAGAAATGGAGTCATCAACCTATTTATTTGAAGAAATGAAGACACAAACGCACTTACTGCTTATTGAAGAAACAGGCTACTAATCAGTTGAATTCTTAAAGGACTAAAACCATGCAACAAATTATTCGAAAAGGCGATACAACCACTCACGGTGGCACCGTGCTAACAGGCTCTGACACCATGAAATTTGGCGGTATTGGTGTGGCTCGTAAAGGCGATCAGGTTTCTTGCCCGAAAAAAGGGCACGGCCCGACCACCATTATTGAAGGGAACCCTAACTACCTCGACAACGGTATCCCTGTTGCTTTTCAGGGGCATAAATGCGGTTGTGGCTGCACCTTAATCAGCTCCTTTTCACCTGCCAAGGTAGGCTGATATGCCGGTTTGGCTCAATACCATTCCGCCTGCTGCCGCGAAAGTGCCTCGTCCCAATTCACGCCGCTGGTTAGTGGCATTGTTGATTATCCTATTTATGGGTTTTGCGCTGACCTTATGGTTTTGGACAAAAGACAGAACCGGCTTTATTTTTTGGTTTACCGCCGTGGGGTTACCTATTTGTGGTTGGGGGTTAGCCTTCGGTGCTCGGCGGATGGCGTATAAGATGCAGCAAGTTTCTGCAAGCACGTGGAATAGCGAACGCGAAGCACTGATTAAATCTGAAATCAAACGTGGTCAACGATTTGCTTATTTACTGGACGCTTATATCGAGACTCCTGCGGGACAAGGTGCGAGTCGCAACCTCGATGCCATCAATAAATCGGTTCCCATTGTGGCTTTGCAACCTTCTCGTTCAGGCTCTCAGCCTCTTCGTTATGCGCCTTTAGCGGTGTTTGACCAGCCAGACTCGACGTTGATGCTCACCGATTGCATCAATAACATCGCGGTAAAAATTAAACCGATATTACAAAAAATCCCTGATGATATCCCTTGTTACTGCGTGTTAGAAATCGACAATGATTTACAACGACAAGCAGAGCCAATCCTGCTGGATACCTTAAAAAAACAAAGCCCAAACACCTTTCGCTTAATACCGGGGCAGGGACTGGAGACCATTGACGCATGGTTAGATACCCGTTGGGATATTCCTTCCCTATTGTTGATTGTATCTATTGGCTATAACTCGACGCCTGTGAATGATGACGGTGAGGCGATTGGCTGTATTCTACTGAGTAATCGACCATCCCGCGATATCCCTTGTGCAACTCGCTTTCATCGTCCAGAAAAAAGTCACCCAGGCAATCTGTCGCACGGCTTATCACAAGCCATACTCTGGGGGAACATCTCTCCTGAAACGATAACCGCAGCGTGGGTTGCCGGGCAAGATATTGACGAAGGCGGGGGATGGAGCCAAGCCTGCGAACAGAATCAGTTGCACTTTAGCATGACTAAGGCCAATAAAATGATTGATCCGGTTTTAGGGAATACAGGAAAAACGGCGCCTTGGATAGCCACTGCCTTGGCCGACGCCAGTTTAAATCAAGATAATTCTCCCAACGCGCAGCTTATCGCAGTTCAACCTCAACGAGAAAATGACGACATTTGGATAACGGTGATTTCACGCCAAACAGACAATAATAAGGAAAGCGCAACGCATGTCTAAGGTGAAAGTAAAAACAGTGATGGGTGCCACCGCCGTCGTGTTGATTTTTTTAGTGATTATTGTGGCTTTCTTGTTTTATGCCTTTCCTGAATCGATGGCCTCATCACTCGTATTAGGCCCGTATGAGAGCGACCGCATTTTAACCGTGAGCTGTTTGGTGGCTATCTTTGTTTTGCTGTTGGGGTGGATCACCGAAAAACTATTTGATGTTTCCGGAAAATCAGGGCTGTATGTTCAATGGGGTAAAAATAAGCAACAGCAATTATCACAAAATGCCTCTGTGCTTGAGTTCGGTGATGAGCAAGGCGAGGCGGTCATTGATGCCACAATGGTACAAGAACATCTTCGATTACGCTATGGTCGTTTTTGGCGACGTAAGGTCAAATTATTGCTAGTGCAGGGGCAAGATGCGGAAATTGAACGAGCGACACCGGGATTAAAACAAGAAGGCTGGCAAGAAAATGAAGGCGTAGTGTTATTTTACGGCGGTGCACCGGAGCAAAATTTACCCGAGGAATACCTTGCCTCCATTCAAGCTGTGAGCCCCGCGCGTCCATTAGAGGGCTGCGTTCTTGTGTTTGACTTACCATCACTGCCCACTCAGATTGAGCGCGATAACGTTCTGCGCTGCCATCAGCGACTGTATGCATCTCTGGGCTGGCGTGTCCCTGTTTGGTTATGGTTAATTGACAAGCAGCTATGGGCGGAAGAAAGCGGTTCAATATCGCCGATTGGGGCTATTTTTCAGTCAGGTGCTACACCTGAACACGCTATCGCGGACTTAACTCGTTTAACAACACCTTTGCGAGAAGCGGGCATGGCAGCGCTATTGCAATCACCTCAGCAGGGTTGGCTATTACGTGTCAGTGAGCTGTTACAAAAGCAACTTCAATCTCAACTGGGCGCGTTACTCCAACACATCATGAAAGGGCCTGCGGCATTACAGGTTCAAGGGGCGATCCTCAGCCCAGAGCAACGCTTTTCTCATCGTCAGCTTAATGCGCTTGGGAGTTCGCCTGTCTGGCAAACCTTTTTCAATATCCCATCAGGCCTCAAAGTCAAAAAATTAGGCTGGAATGCAAGGCAAGCCGCTCAGGTTACCGTTCTTGCGGTATTGTTGTTTTGGTGCGCGGGCGCAATCACGTCATTCATCGTGAACCAAACCTCTATCCGGCATGCAGAAGAAACCGCTCACATTGCCGTAGATAAACAAGTTCCTCTCGGGGAACGCTTGAAAAATCAGTATGTACTGCAAGAATATCTGGCTCGCCTCCAATACCGTCAGATGCACGGCGCACCGTGGTACACCCGCTTTGGATTAAATCAAGATAGCCAAACGTTAGCGATGCTTTGGCCGTTATATACACAAAACCATCTGGCGTTAATCAAAACCGCGACGATGGAGGAGCTAAAAACACAATTAGCGGCGTATATCGCATTACCGCCAGCGAGCAGTGAACGGGAACAAAATACACAGCCAGCCTATAATGCTTTAAAGCTTTATCTGATGTTAGCTTCAACCGATCACGTTGATCCCGCTTGGCTAAAACAACATCTGTTGACGATTTGGCCAGAACGTGCAGATATCTTAAAAAGTGAATGGCAGCATCTCGCCCCCTCCCTGTTTCAGTTCTGGGCAGACAATCTTCCCCAGCATCCTGAATTAGCCCTAAAGCCCGATATGACTTTAGTGAACACCACGCGTAAGATTTTGCTAAAACAAATCGGTCAACAAAATGCAGAAGCGGGTCTGTATCAAGAAGTCTTAAAACAAGTTGCCAGTAATTGGCCGGATTTAACCTTAATGGAGTTGGTTGGTGATACCGATGCCCAACTGTTATTTAGCACCGATGAAATAGTCCCTGGCGTATTTACCCGTCAAGCGTGGGAAGAACAAGTCAAAGCTGCCATCGATGAGGTAGTCAATAAACGCCGTAATGAAATCGACTGGGTATTAACCGATAAGACCCAAACGGTGGATAACGAGGTCTCACCTGAAGCCCTAAAAGCCCGACTCACAGAACGCTACTTCGTGGACTTCGGAAACAGTTGGCTCAATATGATCAACAGTATTCAATGGCACCAAGCGGATTCATTATCGGAAGTAATTGCGCAGCTGAATGTGTTAGCGGATGTACGTCAATCCCCACTGGTAGCGTTGATGAACACCTTAGCGTGGCAAGGTAAGACGGGGAAAAAAACGGAGGCGCTCGCCGATAATATTGTGGATTCTGCGGTGAAATTGTTAGACAAGAAAAAGCAAGTTAAACAATTTATTGAACAAAACCAAGCGCCAAAAGGCCCGCTGGATGACGTATTTGGCCCGCTCCTTGAAATGATGGAAGGTAAGGACGGTATAGGGAGAAATGGCAATCTCAGTTTCCAATCGTGGCTGGCACGGGTCACCCAAGTCCGTCTGAAACTGCAGCAAGTCAGTAATGCGTCCGATCCGCAAGCGATGGCGAAAATGTTAGCACAAACGGTGTTTCAAGGTAAAACCATCGATTTAACCGATACCTTGGATTACAGCAACTTAGTGGCAGCCAGTTTGGGACAAGAGTGGAACAGCTTTGGGCAGTCTCTGTTTGTGCAGCCGTTAGAACAAGCGTGGCGACAAATCTTGTCTCCCGCTGCGGATAATCTTAACACCCGTTGGCAAACGACTATCGTGGCACAATGGAATAAAGCGTTTGCCGGGCGTTACCCATTCAAAGCGACAGGGAGTGATGCCTCATTGCCGTTACTCGCCCAATTCTTACGCAGTGATTCAGGGCGTATAGATCAATTTATCAAAACCAATCTGGGGGGCATTGTTCATAAAGAAGGCAACCGCTGGGTAGTTGACCCTTCTATGAGCCAAGGCTTAACTATCAACCCTGAATTCCTCAAAGCCATCAATCAATTAGCAGATATTTCTGACATTGTTTTTGCACAAGGGGATGCCAATATTCATTTTGAATTGATGGCGAGACCTTCCAAAGGTGTTGCTCAAGTTCAGCTTGTTCTTGATGGTCAAAAGTTGAATTACTTTAACCAGATGGAAAGTTGGAAAAGCTTTATCTGGCCGGGAGAAAGTTATTATCCGGGCGTGACGCTTAACTGGCAAAGTGTGCGTTCGGGAATGCAAATTTATGCAAACTATCAAGGTAATTGGGGACTGATGCGGTTATTAGAGCAAGCCGAAGTCACGCAACTCGACAGCAGCCGTTATCAACTGGTGTGGCGCACTAAAGGTAGCGAAACGTTACGGTTTATTTTACGCAGTGAACTCGATAATGGGCCGTTAGCCTTATTAAAACTCCAACAATTCCGTTTACCGGAAAAAATCTTTCTGAACACACCCGATGCGGTGAATGACCTAATTGATCCTCTTTGACTTAACTTATGAGAGGCTCGCTCAAGAGCCTCCGCTATTTTCACTTTTTAATTGGTTTTAGGAAGTCCTAAAATGGATGATTTGACGCTACGCTATTACGAAGCTGAATTACGTTATCTGAAAGAAGCGGGTAAAGAATTTGCCAATGCGCACCCTGATAGAGCGGCCATGCTCAATCTAGATAAACCTGGCGCGAACGACCCGTATGTTGAACGTTTATTTGAAGGGTTTGCCTTTTTGATGGGGCGTTTACGGGAAAAATTGGATGATGATCTGCCTGAACTGACAGAAGGGCTGGTAAGCTTACTGTGGCCTCATTATTTGCGCACTATTCCGTCACTGTCTATTGTTGAATTTGCGCCCGAGTGGCAACATTTACGCCAAGCTGAATGCCTACCCGCAGGATTTGGGGTGGTATCAAGACCGATCAGCGCTCAACGTACGCGTTGCCAATACCGTACTACGCAAGACGTATTATTACGCCCACTTTCTATTGCCAACGCCCAATTACAGACCGAACCGAACGGGCGCTCCACCATTCGATTACGTTTTGCCTGCCCTGAAAAAGTCGATTGGTCGAAAACCTACCTTGATAGCCTGCCGATTTTTCTCAGTGCCGATGCACCGATCAGTTCTGCATTACACCTTGCGATGACGCGCCAAGTGCATGGCATGTATCTTCGCCATGCAGAGACAGACGAGGAGCGTATTCCTTTTGACGGTTGGTTTAAACCGATGGGCTTTTCCGATGACGACAATTTATGGCCGAAAGGGGATACCGCGTTTAGTGGCTATCAGTTATTGCTGGAATACTTCAGCTTCCGCCATAAATTTATGTTTGTGGCGTTACAGGGATTGGAGAAAGCCAAATTTACGGAAACGACGACCTGGTTTGAAATTGATATCGTGCTCAGCGAAACTTGGTCGGCAGACTTACCTTTTGAAACTGACAATTTCCGCTTGCATTGTGCGCCGGTCATCAATCTGTTTCCGTTAGAGGGGGATCCGTTAACTGTCAATCCGCTGGAGAATGAATACCAGCTTCGTCCTCTGCGCTTACAAGACGGTCACACCGAAATCTACAGCGTGGACAGCATACACGGCTCGATTAAAAATGGTAAACCCAAATACGTGCCGTTTAGCAGCTTTCGTCATCGTGGGGGCATGATGCGCCACGATTCGCCCGAACGCTATTTCCATACGCGGATTAAACGAGGACCCTCCGGACTGTATGATACGTGGCTTATTTTAGGCGGAAAAGAATTTGAACTGGCTCAGCTTTCGGAAAAGCCTGAATTATTATCCATCCGTTTAACCGGCACCAACGGGCAACTCCCCCGTAAAGCCCTTGAAAGTACGGTGTTAGACAGTGTGTTAAAGGCCGGTAAAGTGCCCGTCAATGTCCGTAATCTTACCTCGCCCACCATTCCGTTATATCCGCCTGCGAACGACCGTTTTCACTGGCGGGTCATGAGCCATCTGGGATCTAACTTTTTAAGCATGATGGATAACCCGGAAGTGCTTCGTGGCACTTTAGCCTTGTACGATTGGACCGATGATGAAATGAATCGTCGCCGACTGGAAGCGATCGTGGGGGTCAAACACACACTCATACGCCGATTCGAACAAGGCTACATGATGCGTGGGGTCGATATTGAAATCACGCTAAACGGCAATAACTTCGCAGGTGAGGGAGATATCAATTTATTTGGCGAAATGCTTCAGCGCTTCTTTTCACTGTATGCGGATATCCACCTGTTTAACCAATTAACTATTGTTATTCAACCCACAGGAAAGCGTCTGAGATGGAAAGAGAATCACAGTCAACACGTACCCGGCTGATAGAGCAGATTGAGCCGACGATTTGGCGTGCGAATTTCTACCGCTTTTGTCAATTGTTGGAAAAAGCCGCGCCTCAATCGCCATTACTGGGCGAGACGAATGATATCAAGGACGATCCGGTTCGATTCCGGCCTTGGCCTGGGATGGGCTTTCCGGCGGGAGAGCTGAGAACCGTCGAAAAAAATCCCGATAATTCCAATATTCCACTGACCGTTCGCACCAACTTTTTAGGGTTGTATGGTGTGGATTCCCCATTGCCCACAAGCTATTTGGATGAGATTGCGCAAGGGCATGACGGGACGGAAGCCTTAACCGAATTTCTGGATATTTTCAACCACCGGATCACTACCCAGTATTACCGTATCTGGCGCAAATATGCGTATCCCGCGACGTTTGAGGCTGGTGGCACGGATGCTACCTCCCAATGTTTATTAGGATTGATTGGCTTGGGGATCCCCGGCAGTGCGGAGAGGATCGCCACGCCGATATCACGCTTTTTGGCCCTGCTAAGCACCATGCGATTACCCACGCGCAACAGTGAAGGCGTTAAAGCACTGATCTCTTTGCTGGCACCGAATACCCAAGCGATAATTAATGAATACGATATCGTTAAAGTCCCCGTCGACGAACGAACGAGTTTAGCTCGCTATCAGCGTGTTTCATTGGTAACGCGGGCGACACTGGGTAAAACCGCCCGCGACACCACAAGCCGAATTCTTATCTCCCTCACCACACACCATCCCCAAGAGGCACAAGGCTGGTTGCCGGGGGGGCACCTGCATACGGATCTGTTAGTACTGCTGCGGGTGTATTTGGGTTATCGCAGTGATGCACGTTTAAAACTGACTGTCCCTGTCAGGGTATTACCTGAGCCTCGTTTGCAAAAAACGTCTCGTATTCAATTAGGGCGAACAGGGCTATTAGGATTAAAGGACGGCAAACTCAGTGACAATCGCCAATTCTTGACAGTCAATCTAGGGCGTTACCACGGTATTGAACATGCAGGACGACCTGAAGCCGAGCAAGGGGATTATCGTTTTGAATAAGCGTGAACAAATGAGGGATAAAACCCATGAAAGGAAAATCACATCCGTGAAAAACATTAGCCAAAAACTCATGGTGATTTGCTTGTGCGGGATACTCGCAGGCTGTGGGCTCGCACAGGCGGTAAAAGAAGGCACAGTCAGCATGAAAGACGCAATTCTTTATAAAAAAATTACCACACTGCGCTTAGATTTCACCCCGCGTTCTGGGCTGAATGCCGATGAAGACCAAACTCCGCTGGCTACCATGGTGTGGGTGTATCAACTTAAAGACAAAAAAACAGTAGAAGGGGCGATGTATCAAGCACTATTAACGCAATCGGATGAGATCTTAAAAAAAGACACCCTCAATGCCACTTCGGTCATGGTGATGCCTCAAGGGCAAGTTTTCCTTAATGAGCCCCTTGAAAAAGAGACACAATTTGTCGCGGTACTTGGCATGTTTCGCAATCCCGATTTATCAGAAAATACCTGGCGACTGGTGATTAACCGTGAAGACTTAGATGCTGATAAGCCACGCGTGATTGAATTGGGTGATGGCTGGCTGAGATTGTTACCGTTAAAGGATTAATGTCATGACAGGAAAATTAGCGCCATTTTTTTCACTTCAAGCCTATCAACTCCAAATCCAGGATGCCGGGTTTGATATCGATATTCTGAAATTTGAAGGCGTTGAAAAACTCAATGTCCCCTCATCATGGCAGATTGAATTTACTTCAACGTCCGATTCAATCACTCCTGAGCAAATACTCTTAAAGCCCGCCACGTTCAGTCTAGCCTCCGATAAGCGAGTGTCGGGTGTCATCACTCGCTTGCAGTGGTTATCCACCAGCGCCGACCAATCCCACTATGCCGTTTTATTGGAACCACGTTTAGCGTTACTTGGTCATACTCAGCGCAGTACTATTTACCAAAATACCTCGGTGATTGAAGTGGTTGAAAAAGTACTGCAATTCCACGGTTTTGAAGGGGCAGATTACGAATTTAAGTTAGAACATCAATACCCCGAGCGCGAGCTGATCACCCAGTGGAGTGAAACTGACTTGGCGTTTATCCAACGTTTGCTCGCCGAAGTGGGGATTGGTTACCGCCTTGAATACTCGGCAAAAACCAACAATGACAAAGTGGTCTTTTTCGATAGCCAACTCAACTACCAATTCGGTGAAAAATTGCCGTACCAACTGCCATCAGGTCAAAATGATCACGGGCAATTGGCGGTGTGGGATGGGCAACTGGCTCACCAAGTGGTGACAGGCAATGTGATCGTCAAAGACTACAACTACCGTACCGCACTTTCACCGATGGAAACGAGCACGCCTCATTCGCTAAGCAACACAACCTTGGGTGATGAATACCATTATGCACCGCCGTATTTACAGATGGGTGATGAAAACGCGGAAACACTTGATGCTGAAAGTGGTGCGTTTTATAGTCGTTTACGTCAAGAGCGTTTTCTTAATCCCGCCGCTGAATTTGAGCTACAAACCAACGCTTTTTACCTGATGACGGGCAGTGTGCTGGATATCGCGAATGTGCCGATTAACGAACTGAAAGACGGCGTATTTATCACCCAAATCACGTATCGTGCAGCGCGTGATGCCTCTTTACAGATGACTCTGAAGGGCATGCCTTACAGTGAACAATACGCCTATCGCCCTGCTGAAATTCACCGTCCGAAAATCGCCGGAACCTTGCCTGCACGCATTGAAAGCCGTAATGACAATGACATTTATGCATGGCTGGATGAGCAAGGGCGTTATCGCGTTAAGTTGGATTTTGACCGCAATCACAGCGAATCAGGGTATGCGTATCTTTGGCTGCGGTTAGCCAAACCGTATGCGGGGGAGACCTACGGATTGCATACACCGTTGATTGCCAACACGGAAGTCGCCATTGCCTTTGATGATGGCGATCTGGATAGACCCTATATTGCGTTTGCCTTTCATGACTCCGAACACCCTGACCACGTTAACCGTGATAACCATACCCGCAATGTGCTGCGCACGCCTGCCAATAATAAATTACGCATGGAAGAAAAGCGGGAAAAAACGCACATCAAATTGGCGACGGAGTACGGTAAAACCCAGCTCAACCAAGGTCACCTCGTTGATGCACAAGGGAAAATACGCGGTACGGGGGCTGAACTGCGTACCGACGAATGGGGGGCAATTCGAGCCGGTAAAGGGCTGTTTATCAGCGCCGATGAACAGCCAAAAGCCCAAGGCGATGTGCTGGACATGGAAGCTGCGCTCAAAGAAATCGCTCATCTACTACAACAGCGCGAGCAACTTAATCTTGCTGCCAAACAAGCCAAAGCCCTGCAAGCCGATATCGAAAGCCAAAAGAAACTGTTACAACAACGTTTGGAGCCATTAAACCAAAGCCTGCTATTTTCCGCACCACAAGGGATGGCGTTCACCAGTGGCGAACATTTACAACTGGCGGCCAGTGAAAATATCACCATCAATGCAGATGGCGATATCAGCGTGGGGGTTATCGGCAATATGACGATGTCCACGGGGGATAAGTTGGGGGTGTTTACGCGTACCGGGAAATTGGGTGTGATTGCAGGTGAAGGTCCACTGACAGTTCAAGCGCAGAATAACCGTTTAGATATTTTCAGTGAACAAAAGCAAACCATCACCTCTGCCGCAGACATCAATTTCACGGGCAAAAAGCGTATTATCCTGAACGGTGGTGGCAGTTATCTCAAGCTGGAGAACGGCAAAATTGAGTACGGTACTTCGGGGGATTATTTGCGCAAAGTGCCGAAGATGGCTACTGCAGGGCCCAATACCTTACCGATGAAGATGGCACAATTTCCGGCATTGTCTTTACCGATTTGTATTCCGTGCCTGCTCAATGCCATAACAGGCAATGATAACCGTGTAGACCTGAGGAAATTTTAGCCATGGAAAATTTGATTAAAGTTGCGAAGCAATCACAAGAGCATATTTACCTGTTAATCGAGGGCGGGGCCTTTGCAGAACAGACCATTGAGCCTTTTCAGCAAAAAAATCCCCGTTCGCTGTATTCCCTTTATCAGCACCCTCAGTTAATTGAAGCTAAATGGGTAGGGCCGTGGCTGTATCAGGTGAAAAACAACGCAAATATTGCAGAAGAAATGGCGCAATTTCCGCAAATTGTCACCGTGATTTTTTCCTCATTAGAACTCAAATCCTTGGCGATGCAATTAGCATGGGGATGCACCTTGGTAAAGCCCGATCTCGAAACGATAGTGAGCCGGTTTTATGTTCATGCGGTGATGCCTGTGTTAGCCCGTTGCCAGAAAGAAGATTGGCACTATTACTTATTTTCAGGCACAACGACGTGGTGGCACCAGACATTGTCGGGCTGGCAACCGACCGATATCGCCACCAAAGCACAGCCAAAAACCCACGATAGAACGGTGTATTTGGATGAGAAGACTTGGCAGCAAATTGATGATGACCCAGAAGTCAAAAGTGTTTTAGCCCAATGGCAACAGATGCCGATGAGCCAGCATTTTCCGCCGTGTATTCAGCGGCAGAAAGTCATACAGGCATTACAGAAAGCGAGTGGGGCAGGTATGCGGAATGGGGCTGACAAAAAACTCTATGCATTGCTTTACCTTGATGGTCAAAAATTGATTTTAACTTCTGATTTTGTAGCCTCTAAATTAGAGCAGATTAGCCAAGGCAAGTTCAGTTTACAACGCGTTCTTTTCGATTATGAAAAAGTAATATCAGGTGGTTAGTTATGAATATAAAAACAGCGCATTCTGAGCATCTATCATTTTTCAGCAAAGTATATAAAAAGGCTTTTAACATTCTTATTACTTATTTTTTTAGTATGGGCAAGTAAAATATGATGAAGGATTGCGTACTGAAATACATAAAAAAAACTTACACCTTCCCATTAGAAAACGGGTCGAAAATAATTTACATGTATTCTTTTTACCCAATAATGAAGTACTTCTTTGGTGAGGAAAGAGACTTGTCACGCCGTGGAAACGTGGAACGTCAAAAGAAGAGCTGGCTTGAGCGTTAGCGTAATGATATCGATTTGCTTTTTCTATTAAATGATCCTTGCAATGGGTAATTTAAGAAATGAACAGACTAAATGTATTAAAAAAATATAAAAAATACCTATATACCTTAATTATTGTCGCTTTATTCAGTTGGTTTGCCTGGTTAGTTTTATGGGGGCCACCTCAAGGTGGGGTGTCATTGGTTATTCATACTCAAATAGACAGACCTATACTTGGATTTAGCGTTAATGGTGTGGCAGGAGGAAATGCCTTTGCTTATGACCCCAGTAATATTTATGCAGGGGACGGTGGAAAAACGACCTGCTGTGGTTCAATCAGTGGCGATACTGCTGAGGTTATTTGGACGCTGAGCACAACACGAGCTCAATATGATGCAGGTTTACGAAAAGAAACCAGAAAAACTACAGTCCCTCTTCCCATTAGAAAACGGGGCGAAAATAATTTACATGTGTTCTTTTTACCGAATGATGAAGTACTTCTTTGGTGGGGAAAAGGACTTATCACGCCGTGGAAACACGGAATGTCAAAAGAAGAGTTGGCTTGGGCGTTAGCGCAATAAACAATTATTGATGAGGTAAGAAAATGGATAATTTAACATCAACAAATAATTTAAATGCTGGGTTGAATTTAGATAAATATATTGCAGCAACAAACCGAGCTCAACAAGCAGACGAGTATCAATTGGGTAACTGCGACAGAGTTTTACATTTGGGGTATTTTTTCGATGGTACAGGGCGAAATATTGAACAAGATGCTTCAGATAGCCGTTTAAGTAATATTGCAAAGCTTTATCGAGCTTTTCCTTCATCAGAACAAGACACAAATAATAAGAAGTTTTTAGCCCATTATTTTTCAGGATTAGGTACAACTTTT
This sequence comes from Moellerella wisconsensis, assembly GCF_022592395.1. NCBI lineage: Bacteria > Pseudomonadati > Pseudomonadota > Gammaproteobacteria > Enterobacterales > Morganellaceae > Moellerella > Moellerella wisconsensis. The sequence continues at coordinate 1,258,217 of NZ_CP093242.1, forward strand.
AACGACAATCTAACAGACAAATTACAAGCAGTAATGGATTCAAGTAACGCCTCGTTTAGTGATGATATTGAGAGTTTACCCAGCGATATGTTAACTGATGCGGGCGCAGATATTCTTAAAGGGAAATCGTGGTATGAAGTACTGTCAGATATCAAAGGTAATCTTATTAGTCCAAAAGAGTGGGCTTTATTAGCGGCTAAAAGTGCCAGTAAGGCTGCGGGTATTTCCGGCGTTGAAGCCACGTCATGGTTGAGGGATAATCCTTTTATTTCAGATATGATGGTATCAGGGGTCGATATCCGCTTAGCAACGGCTAAATCAAAGTTTATTGAATCAATTGAAAAAGCACGAAAAGAGGGGAAAATTCCGCTTAAATTAGTTTCAGTTTCGCTTTTTGGTTTCGATTTAGGTGGGGCTATAGCGAGAAAATTCCTTGATGAAATCATAAATAATATTTGTGAAAAAGATGACGATGATAGGTTAGTGTATCAAGGAGTTTTTGTTGATATACCTTTTATGGGGTTATTTGATTGTTCTCGTCATACTGCAGCCAGTTCCGATGATGGACTGGACTTTGTTGTTTCTCTGATCCCGCAAATATCCGCAGTAAGTACATTAATGGGTGAAAAATCAATAGGGTACTCTTTAGCCGTCCCTAAACGTGTAAAACGAACTCTTCATTTTATTGCTGCGCATGAGCGCCGTTTATGGCGACCTGTTTATCGAACGGGGCTTAAGAACGATGAAAATCATAAAGAGAAATTAGTACCAGGGTGTAGCGAAGACGTCGGTGGTGGATTAATAGCCGATGAACAAAAACCAAGCTCAGAATTATCTTTATGCACGTTGATTGAAATGTATGAAACAGCAGAAAAATCAGGTGTTCCATTTCCAGAATTTTGTAAATTAGATAAAATAGATACAGATATAGCAACATATTTTATCATGAAGGACAGTGTAAAAGGCAATCAAAAAAGCTTAATAAAAACAAGACAATCAGTGAAATCTTGGGTTAGAGAATACCAAAAGGGCATACCGGAAAACTGGGTAAATGTACGAACATTAAATCAACATTTAGATAGTTATTTTATTTGGCTAGGTGAAAAATATTACGAATATAAATTGGAGTTAGCAGATGTTAAATCGTCTGAAGATTCCGAGAATAGAAAAGTTATCTTCTCTTATCCTTACGATGCTCGAAATCAAATTAATAAAGCAAATGTCTATTCGGAAAAAATAGCAATATTAAAAAAACAGTGGGGGTGGTTAGATGATATATGGGAGGAAGCTGCAAAATTAAGAAATGATTTTACAAATCATCCTCATGAACGACGACTTCAATTACAACCTCAGATTTGGCAACCAGCATTTAATAGGGCTATATGGCTATGCAACTGTAGAGCGCATGCATATCAAAACTTGCCAATGCCACCTCATCCCTATTGGTATATCCCAGTTGATGATACTATTTTTTCCTACTTTGTGCATGATATTCAAACTGTAGGTAAAGGTGAAAGTATAACTTATCGTTTTTTTACCATTCGCAAAATGGAAATACCAAGCCCATTTGAAGAAACAACAAAAATTATTAAGCAACAAGACAATATATATAATCCGCATTATAGCATTAATCAATTTTGGACTGATGTTGGAAGATTCCGTTGATTTTATTATGAATGCTAATGAACAATTATTATTTAGAGTCATGGAGTGTTAATGTATAAAAAAAATGAAACTGTAGTCTATCTTATATTGGCTGCCCTAGTGCTTTTTATTAGCGAATCATCTAGTGATTTAATAGTAAATAGTAGGTTAGATGCATATTTTTATCCGAATCTTTATGGCTTTTTGATTAATGCCATAATTGGTATAGCACTTTCGCTCTTTGCTTTAAATTTTGCAAAAAAAAATTTAACACCTATTGAATTACTGGGTAGTAATAATAAATATTCTTTTTATTCATTGCTGACAATGATTGCTTTGCTTTCAATCATTTTGTTGGTGAGATGGTTAGATTTGGATAATATTTATTTAGGTGGGCAGATTTATGCAGGAGGGAAACCATTATTTATTCAAATCGTACTTTTATACCTACCTGTATATATAGGGATCCCATTATATCAAGAGATTGTATTCAGAGGCCTGTTGGTGAATGCCTTTATCAAGGAAGGAAAAAAAATTGTTTATATTGTTCCATCTATTATATTTACAGTCTTTATTTTTAGGCATGAAATCCTAAATTCCTATGTACCTATAAGCTATCTTTTTTACAATATCCCCATCGTGTTTTTATTCTCACTTATATTAATTCATGCCAGACTTAAGACTGGTGGACTATTGACATCAATAATATTAAGCACAATGTTTTATCTCGTTTTTTACAGGGTAAATTTCGAATTGATAATCTAGTAGAAAATAATCTCCTTATCATAAACCATGATTGTCACCAACTTTTTTATGATGTGTTTTTTAATAAAGATTGTTACTGCGTATTCTCATATTGTTCAAAGTTAATTCAAGGTATTGTACTTTAATGAAGTTCCTCAGAAGAAAAAATGATAATCATGGTTTATTTTTACTCCATGGATGAAAGCAACTGGCTTAAATATAAGTAATATGATATTCATGATTTTTCCTGCGCATAGCGTAACAACGTATAACGATTCAATAATTGTTTAAAGTGGGTATCGATACGTTGGTATTCTGATTCAGGTACCACACCTTGTGCTTGTAACTCTTCCAAGTGGCGAAGTTCTTCCTCAAGAGGTAAACCTTGATTAAAATGCTGGCGAGCAGTAAATATAATCGTTTTTAATTCAGAGCCCGTGATGTAGCTGCGAGGTTTACCGTCTAATTTGTCCAATCGTTCACTTAAATGATTAAGCTGCTCCATTCCTTGAGACCACTGCCTCATTTGCGTTGCTGAAATGGCATTGACTTGCATGGCTTGTTGCTGTCCACTCCCCTTTAATTGAGACACGTTAAATTAGAGTTTTCTAACTGTTGACGATAGGCCTCCGGTGGGAGGTGATTTAAACTTTCATGGGTTCGATTTTGGTTATAATCTTGCAGCCAAAACCACGCTAATTCTCGCACTTGGCTTAATGATTCAAATAAATACGCATTTAAAAACTCTCGACGGAACGAACCATTAAAACGTTCGATAAACCCATTTTGCTGCGGTTTTCCCGGTTGAATATGGCACAGTAAAATTTGGTTATCTTCACAATAATTCAATAAGTTAACTGAAATGAGTTCAGGGCCATTATCGACTCGGATCTGTTTCGGTAACCCTCTTTCGGCTTTTAAACGTTCAAGCACCCTGATGACGCGTTCAGCCGGTAATGACGTATCAACCTCAATCGCCAAGCATTCACGCGTTCCTTCATCAATAATGTTGAGAGTTCTGAAGCGCTTACCGCAATATAAACTGTCGTGCATAAAATCCAATGCCCATTGAATATTCGGGACTTTTTCTATCACTAATGGTCTTTTTTCACGCTTCGGAAGCACTTTTTTAACCCGTCGTTTCAGGTTCAATCCTAATCGACAATAAACGCGATAAACTCGTTTATGATTAAAAGGATAGCCTTGAAATCTCAGTCGGAAATAGCATTTCCAGAATCCCGATTGTGGTGATTTCGCTAACACAGATTGTATGGCATCGATCACTACTTGGTCTTTTTTACGCCAATCTATTTGCTGATGGTAAAACGTGGCTCGTGACAACGACGTTAGCTTACAAGCCTTAATGACTGATAAGCCTGCCTCTTTTAATGATTGAGCACAGGATCTCTTTTCAGCCACTACCAACCCTTTTTTGCGAAAAGCTCCTTCATCGCGTGGTTTTCAAGGCTAACTTCCGCAAAGAGCTTTTTCAGTTTCGCATTTTCATCTTCAAGCTCTTTTAATCGTTTAACATCATTCGCTTCCATGCCACCATACTTTGATTTCCAATTATAATAAGTGGCGTTGCTGATCCCATTTTGGCGGCAAATATCTTCCACTTTCATACCAGAATCAGCGAGTTTTAAAATATTAACGATTTGAGTTTCAGTAAAACGAGCTTTTTTCATCATGACCTCTGCAAATTTTAGGGCAGAAAATCTAATTATAGCTGTCTTATTTTAGGGGAAGTGGACATTGCCATTTATCATTCAATACGCGCACTTCAGGCTGAGTGCTAAATTGGGTTGCCAGGTAATTGATCATATTCCAGCTATATTGCTGTGCCCAAATCGGTGATACTGCACCCAGTTCGGTAAGATAGCGGTCAATAGCACTCAGTTTCTCATTAGAAAAAGACGTTGGCTGGTTTGGATTGGGTTGTAATTGTTGGTCTAATTGTGAGGCAATATTCGGTGTGAATTCGGGGAAGGCAGGCAATATTTGTGTAATAGGATTATTCATATTCCACGGACCGAATGTGTAAAATATACCCGCACTTGCTATTGTTCTGCGCAACTAAATCAGGACACTTTTCTTAAGGAATTTTGTTCATACTCAATGGGGGGCAGATCACCGTTGGCAGTATGAAGCCTTTCTAGGTTGTAATAGCGCATATACGCGATAACATCTTCTTTTATCTGTTTCCTCGTCGGCTGTGGGATTTTCAGTACCCAATCGTGTTTTAAACTGCCAAAAAATCGTTCTACAACGGCGTTATCCCAACAGGCTCCAACATCACCCATGCTTGCCCTAATACCATAGCTTGTTAGCAAGCGGCGATATCGCTTACTCGTATATTGAGAGCCTCTATCACTATGAATGACTAAGCCTTTTTCGGGCTGGCGTAAGTTATACGCTTTCATCAAGGCTTTAGTGACTAAATCTGCCGTCATTCATTTATCGATGTGCCAACCCACAATACGGCGAGAATATAAGTCCATCACGATGGCTAAATACATCCAGTCTTCACCTATTTTTAAATAGGTCACATCGCCAGCCCAAACTTCGTTAGCCGCATTAAGATTAAAATTTTGATTGAGCAAATTATCGGCTACGGCATCACTGTGTTTGCGTTTTGTGGTGACTTTGTAAGCAACGCGCTGAGTGACGACTAGGTCAAGCTGAGCCATTAGCTTTTGAACGCCATAAGCACTCACGCTAAAGCCCTCTTTGCATAACCGTTTACGTAACGTTCTATAACCTAAGCTATTTCGACTCTGTTCAAAGATAGCTTTGGCTCTGCGGTACAGGCTAAGTTGTTCTGCGGTGATCAATTTTGCTGGGCGTTTAAGCCAAGCATAGTAGGCAGAACGACTTATTTTCATTAACTTGCAGAGCTTCAGCACGGGAAACTGTGAAGATAATTGCTTAATCGTTTTAAACGCTACTTGGTTTCCTTTAGCAGGAGGGCGCTGGCTTTTTTGTGGATCTCTTTCTCCATTCTAAGTTCTTTATTTTCCTTTCGAAGCCTTAACAGCTTTCATCTGAATTCAAGCTACTACCGGATTGCCCAGCGTCGAATATTGCTTTCCAGTTATAAAGTAATTTATCGGTGATCCCTAAAGAAGCTGCCGCTTTTGGGACGCTATAACCTTGTTCGGTGACTAATGCGACCGCTTCTTGCTTAAACTCAGTAGTATAAAATCTGTTTGTTCGTTTTTTCATTTAACACCTCAATAATTGAATTATATTCCATTATTAAAGTGTCCTGTTTGATTAAAGCAGATCAGTATCACCATGGACGATACGCAATACAAAACGTGCAATCGAAAATTTAAACTTATTTGACGTCCCCGAAGGAATGTTAGCGTTAGATCTATTAGCAATCGGTCCATCCCTTGAGGAGATAGCAACGTTATGGGAAATGTGTATAGAGGAATTATTACACTTCGGCTGGATCATCAATTAACGTCCACGTCGGCATATCTAAATATACGGTTCGGTCATAAGAAACTGGTGAAGGTTTGGTATTAATCGCAGTGGATTGCCAACCGGATAAGGAGTTACGCCACTTCACTTCAAAAGAGACTGTATAATCATATATAATTATACAGCCTGTATCCTCTAGTAACATGGGAAAATTCATATAATAGAATTAATTCCATGTTAAGTTTATTGTTGCTAAAGCATCGGCTTCTCCTGACGTTTTTATTCCATTTGAGCACAAGGTGAAGTTATAGGGGATTTGATTTGATCCTGAAGATAAATTACCTATACTGATTACTTGATTTTTTGTCTGATCAAATTGTATCCATCCTGGATATTTGTCATTATGGTCACATACTGTTTTATTTTCGATATTAGGGCCAATAAATCCTCTTATTTCAGCCGGGGCTTTATCATTTGAATTTTTCATTTTCATTTTTAATGTATTTGTATATCTTCCTATATCACCAGTTACACTAATTGATGCTGATTTTTTTAAACCATTACCATCGCACTGAATATTTAAATTACCTGATTCATATGCTAAAGCTACCTCATTAGTCGTCTGTACTACATTTACTTCACCAAAATTTATTAGTGATGGTGGTGATATAGAACACTTCATATCATTAATAGAATAAGTTATTCCGGTCCCTGTTATTTGTGGGCCAGCTTGTCCAATATTTTTTGGTTGGCCTCTATTTATATAAAGAGAGGGCAATGTCGCAGAAGCTCCAGATTGAACTGTTGATGAAACATAGATACCAGATTTTACAGAACCTATTGTATTTCCCTCTGGGGCGGATAAATCTATAAGTCCATAGTTATTATTTTTTCTAGGGTCAGCACACCAGGCAGATTTTGTATCTGTTGCAGGAGATAAAATACCATTTGAGTTAAATGAATATGAGTAGTTAGTAGAACCCTTTCCAGAAAAACCACGGTACCCGCTTAATGTTCCCGAATATAAAACAAATAAAAAACCTGTCTTAAATTCATATCCGGTATACCCATCGATTGTTGTTAACGGAATCTCTTGATTTAGTGAGCGGCACTGAGTACTATTGTTCGTTTTACTTACATTAAAGGCTAGTCCATCCCAATCACCTTTAGAGAAACTTGTACCTGAATTACCGACTATATTTACAGTTGTTTCACCTAATTCATTAAATCCTCGACGTAACTCTACAGATAAAGCATTATTCATCATTATTAAATATATAATAAAAGATTTAATTAATATCTTATTTCTATTCATGAATATATTACCTTTCACAGTGTGATAATTTATATTTAGGCTACATTTATATAACTTTAATTATTCATATAAATTAATAAATGGGTATTATTGTATTTAAAATATTAACTCTTATTGTATTTATCTAAGAGAGCTTACCCACGAATGATATTCTACGGTAAGCTGGTGATCTTAGAATCATAGTGATATCAGCATTGGCTGATAAACCCGACAATAGTCAACGGATATGGAGGTAGTATAAAGTGCTGCCATATTATTTGCTCTCCGGTCTTTTAGTTGTTAACCAACGATAATCACTTGATTTTTCTATTGTTTTTACTGGTGTTATTTCATCTGGCTGCATAGACGGAGATAGTTTTGTGGTCTCAGCTATTTCGCTTGCCGGTTTTTCAGGTAAACATTTTAGTGTGATATGTCGGATCCCCATATCGGAACTGAGAACTAGTTTGCTTACATTAAATGATGCAGTACAACGTTGCGAAGAGGCATTCCCCCATTTCACCAGAATGCTTCCAGATTCAGGTAATCCGCTCATATAGACCAGACTGTTATCTCCGACAATGGCACTGTTTTCTTCGTTGCCTTTTTCTTCCATTAAAGAAGCAACCGCACCAAACGGAATAGCTGTCTTATTATTCGTTAATGTTATCAATACCTGATAGCCGATACGTGTGGAGAAATTGGTCTTAACCACCGCTCCTTTTGTCGGGTACACATTGATATTAGATTGAACTAACTCAACATCGTCTGGTAAGGTACTGGGATCTAGCCCGACACTATTTTTGTTGTATGCTGAAAGATATGGAGCGACCGCATATCCCCGCCAGTCAGTCACGCTATTGCCGTTATTGACATGAACACCAGGAGCATTCGGAGCACTCACAAGTGCGACAGTGTCTCCTAGTGACTCAGATAACGTAATACCTTCTGAATGTACCAATATTCCCCCGTTAGCATTCATATTCATGCTTCGGGACTCATTACTGTAGCTGTATCCTGCACTTAATGTTCCTTTACTGCCTTTATATCCTACATTAAGATTACTGTTTGCTGTTTGTCCCTGATTCCCCCAGCTTTGGGAAATATTATAATTTACCGAGCTATTCGGTAAATTACCGCTCAGCCCAGCCTGATTTTGTGTCCTACCATGATTATCATGAGTGATTGACGTTGTTGCATAAAGGGATTGCAGTATGGGGGAATATCCGAATATGCTGAACGGAATACTGGTATTTAGTGTAATCTGCCGGTTCTCAGGCCATTGCCCAGCACTGCTTTTTACGCGGTCAATATTGTAATTAATACCATAGTTAATCCCGCGGAAATTATTATTGTAACCTAAAGATACTCCCGTAAGAGTCCGGTCACTACCCCAGTAGTCATCACGGTTGGCACGGAAATTCAGTGAGCCCCAATTATCCATTTGTTGACTCAGTTGAGTCTGAAAGCTACTTCGTCTTCGCTGTATCGTCCATGGACTTATTGCATCATTTAGCCGGTATCCCTCGCTGTTAAACTCACTGAAGTTGTAATAATTTTCTGTTGAATAACGTAATGCAGTTAAATCGATGGATGTTCCTGTTGATAACATACTTTTTGAGTACCGCAAGCGGTAAGATTGTCCAGTCTGGCGACCTTTTTGCTCAAAACGGGCTGAAGAGTGAGTGACGTCAGCAGAAATAGCACCAATATCACCCAGTGATATCCCCGCCCCTCCGCTGGCAGTACGATAATTTTTAGATAATAATACCCCCCCGTATACCGTGATATCGTTCGGTAATCCGTATACTCCGGTCAGTAACATAAAATCGGCATTTCGTGAACTGTTGGTATAACTTCCGTTATAACGTCCGCCAGTTAGTTCATACTTCCATCCGCCGGGACGTAACATCATCGGTAGGGAGGAGTAGGGCACAATAAATTGGCGTTCAGTACCATCTGCTTCTGTCACGGTGACATCATAGTTACCTGACATTCCTGATTGCTGAATATCATTAATAGCAAAAGGCCCTGGAGCTACATAAGTCTCATAGATAATATTTCCGTTTTGGCGCACAGTGATGCGGGCATTGCTGTTGGCAACGCCGCTGATTACCGGTGCAAAGCCTCGTAATTGATTCGGCAACATTTGTTCGTTAGAGCTTAGTTGTATGCCTTTAAATTGTATTCCGTCAATTACCTCATTGCTCGTACTGCTTTCTCCTGCTAAAAGGGTTGAGCGCAAGCCTTTAATATCACGGGATAAATAGGTGTTTGAGAACTGTGTTCTCGAATTGTTATACGATATATTGTCTCCGCCACTGTTATTTGAGCGGGAATGAGTCATAGTACTGCGTAGCCGCCATGGGCCGGCATTGGCCCCCATACGTAATGAGGCAAATAAATTATCATTATTTGTCTTTTTTTGTCCTGACGTATTTGTTGATCGACCTGCACTAATATTGTAGTTTGCCATCAGCGCAGGAATACCATCTTCCCATAAGCTGGGGGCTGACCAGTTGCCGTAAGACGGTTGCATCGCAATTTGTGGAACATTGAGATTTAAACGTAGACGCGCCAGATCCAGTCTGGTAGTTGCCTGAGGGATATAGGCTGCCAAATTATCAATCACTGTGTGTGCGGGAATATCTTTCAGTGAAGGTACATGGTTAACATCAATCCCCCATTGCTCCATTTGAGCCAGTGTAAGTAAAGGAGCTACCTGTCCCTGCGAATTTTTTTGGAAATCTAACGTATATTCCCCAACTGCCTGCTCGTTCATAAAGACAGTTACGGTATACTCGCCTTCTGCCACACCCCCAGGTTCGGAAAAAGCGGATAAATCCACAGAAGTGCTACTGCCCAAAAAAGCAGGATCAAAGTAATCCTCTGCCAATGCCGTAGGGCACCCTAGACATAAAGCAAGCACTAATGGATGATAAGCGTACTGTTTTTTAGCTGACAGGTTATTAGTAAGTGAAAAGCAATAACTCTTGAGCATACCTGCATATCCCCGGTGATTATTTTTTTTGATTATCAAGTGGTCGCGTCATCGGCTCTGTCGGGATGCCATACTCATTGAGTAACTGCCAGCGGACATCACCAGAAGGTTCAATATCCGGCAAAGAGTATGTCTGCTGCCCCAGAGGAGGAACCATTTTTAACAACGCCTTATTCCCAATTATGCTTTTCCCTACGGACAAATCGGCAAAAGTGGCATAAAAAACGGTGGGATTAGTGACAGTAATCTGTGTACCCTGACGTTTAAATTGAAGTGCCTGAGCAACATTTTGTACCTTATATGGAGGCAACCCTTCCGGCCGATAAAACATTTTTAATGTGTTTTGTAATGCTAGGGTCATATGTGCTTGTTCTTTGGCATTATCTTCACGTTTTTTTTTGCTTGGGATTGTTTTGATCTGAAATGCAAAGACAGATTCTTTATTGGTTGGCAGTGTGTTTTGGATCAGGCGAATACGGAGTGTCGTTGTTTCTCCTGATTCTATCCTTACCAATGGAGGCAAAACAATAAACGGCGATGTAGCAAGTGAAGGGGTATCATGAGCCTCCTCGACAAGCGAAGTTGGCAATGTTGTTACACGCGATTGCATTAAATAAGGTGTTGGTGTGTTATTAGTAACAGCAAATGTTATTCCTTTAGTTTCTTTTCCGGAATAAATGATACGGGTGGATGGCAGCGTGATGCCACTATATTCGTTTACATTTCCTGCTAGGGAATATGTACTGCTTGAAAGCAGCAATATTATTACTTTTAGCCAGTTTAATAGTCTTACCGCATACCGGAATAATCTCAATCTCATGGCTGATTTCTCCGGACGGTGATAGTTTGGTTATAGGGTTGACTCACAGAGCCATAATCATTAATGACGGTATAGCTTACAGTTTCTGTTTTACCCAATACGTGATACGTTTTCTGCGTGAATGGGGCGATCATGGCACCTGTTTTTGTCAGATCAATATGTTGCCCTTTGAGCGTTAAAGTATTTAACGTTAGATAATATGGCGTCGGGTTATCCATGATGACGTTATCTTGATTGGCATAAAATGCCAGTTTGTTTTGTGCTTCGCGCGCAGTCATTGCTAATCCTGCCGGGCGGTAAAATAATTTAATTAACGTTTGAACGCCCACAGATACTCTAGGTGAGATAGCCGTATCTTCTGATTGCCCAGGTTTGGTTCCCGGAGGGATAGCCAAAAAACTCAGATAAAACACTGATTCCCTATCGATAGGAAGGTCTTTTTTCCCCTGAGGTAAAATACGTACCATATATTGACTTTCCGGCTCTAAACGGAATAGGGGAGGAGTCACACTGAAAGGAATTACACTCTGCTCATTTTGGCCTGGAACATTCAAAACTTCAGTTTTGACTAAATACGGCTGGTTACTTAGGTTTTGGATACCGGCTGTTGTACTTTTATCTTCTGCATGGAAAACTACGCGTGTCTGGGGTAGTTTAAGACCCTCTGCCGCCTTGAGTAACGGACTGAATCCCCACAATACGATCAATAATATTGTCGGTAATCCACAAAATCTTCTCATGTGTCTTCTCCCTGTATCAGTCATAAGCTAGCTGAAACCGGATAGTGGCTTTAAATGCTCCAGTCTGATGATCCGGAGCTCTGCTGCACGGTGAGTAACTTCCGCATGATAATCGAGCATTCAAATTCAGAGAGCTACCATTCAATGCTTCAATAGTACTTCCTGTTTTTGCCTTAATTACCCCGCCGCCCTCAGTCACAGCAATATTTGCACTGTCCTCAAACAATTTCTGGCCATTAAGCGACAATTTCACCCCGTAACCGTTCGCGGGGTAAGCTCCGGCCGGTTCGGGGGCATCAGCAAAATAAAAGTCACTGCCGCCTAATTGTACTGTTCTGCCCGTGACTTGAATCTGCGGAGGTCTTGTCATACCGTAGTTACTGCAATCACTAAAGGAAATAGTCACTCCGCCGGTAGCTTCCAATCCTTCACCGATTAGTTCTGAAGATTGGACTCCCTCGCCGGTCGGTGTAAAATCAATATTTTTTGGGTATACATTCATTGTGCATGTAGGTGCCACAAAAATGGCAGAAAAGCGGAATGTCTGAGAAGCTGTTCCCGCCTTAGCATTCATACTTATGGCTCCAGTACTTAACAGAAAAAGCCCAGCGTAACACCAAGGCAACAGCCGGAGTACGGGTAAATATATCATTTTGATTTCCATTGAATTACGGGATTATTCCAGTGATGGTTAACCTAGCCTGAAAAACACCGGGGATAATATTGCTGCTGTCAGTCATTCCTACTAAACCTACCCATAACACTTGGCGTTCAGTAAAATTGTTACTTGCATTCAGAGGAAGTAATGCCATCGTTTTACCATTTTCAATAGCTTTACCTGTTAATCCACGAGCATAAAAATCACTTAGTGGCGGCGGGGTATCCCGCGCAGCTGCCGAAGTGGCTGGCTGAATCATAAAACCAACCCCATTGTTTCCTACATCATTATCGAGAAAAATCCGCGTATTTGATGCATACGGGGTTGTACCCGTGATCATCACCTGAGGGGTAGCAGCATAAGTGCAACTAACATTGGCAACTATCGGCTGGATTTCTACTGTTTTTCCCGGCGAAAAATCGGCGGCAATACGTGGCATAAAAACCAGTTCTTTGCTGGAGTAATCCAGAGTACAGCTACCATCAGTAATTGTGGCAATAAAATTTGTCGTATGAGCTGATCCTACCGGAATACCTGTAATCGCCTGAACATTACCGGAGGAAAGCAGCATCGCACTGATAAAGACTAGATAGTAGCTATTGTATTGAGCCATAAAAACCTTCTTGACCACCATAATCATTGATAGCCTGCCAGTGAACCTTGCCTTTGAGTTGAGGGTTCGCAAAAAGAGTTTCCCCGTACGGTGCAATCATATTTTGCTCACGGACACCGCGAATATTTACAGGCTTACCGTTTACTGTCAGGCTACCGAGGGTAATATAATAAGGTGTTGGGTTAGTTACTTTTAGGCGATTATCCGCTACGGTAAATTGCAGCTGCCCCATGGCTTCTTTTTGCGTGATAGGTAAACCATAAGGGCGATAAAACAGCTTTATAATATTACCGGTCGCTACATTTAATGTTCCTTCCGGAGCTACAAATTCCGTTTGAGGTAATGCTTGTGTCGCTGGTAATGCAGCTACGCGAAGATAAAAAAGAGATTCTTTATTTTGAGGTAATTGGGCCCCTTTCTTTATTACACGTAGCTGATTGGTAGTTCCCGGCTCTAGACGGAAAAGTGCAGGGGACAGAACAAAAGGTACTGACGTATCCTGCCCGCCAATATCGCGAAAAATCTGCGCTTTAACTAAAAAGGGATGCATTGAACTTTCGTCACTGCGAACACCTATGCTACTGCCCCCTTCCTGTGTTTCGTTTACGCCAGAAATAATGAGGCGTGTGGCAGTAAGTGAAACACCAGCAACAATAGGAGCCGACCATAGAGCCATAACTAATATGATGCCGGTATAGCGTAATGTTTGATGAAAAGAAATGCTCATATTCCCGGTACCTGTTAACAAATAAAATAAATCATATGGATATATTCGAAATGGATACGGCATTTCACTGCCGTATCCGATTTACAATTTATTGATTTAAAAATTATTCTGATGCGTACGAAATGATGATAGGTGCGGTGTATAAACCGGCAGTTGGATTTTCAATTGTTGACGCCATTGCTACGTTAAAAGTATATGACGCGCCGCCATTGGTACCAGGACCTTCATCGCCAGTATAACCGGTAATATTTAAAGGAACTGGCTCGTCATTTTTTATTGCATCTGCAGAAGTGACTTTGTCAGTTTTTAAGACCATAAAACCGGTCTTAGGGTTATTTCCTACAAAAATATTGTTGTTACCATTAGGCGCTGTGGTGCCTGAAATATATAAATTTCCACTACCTACTTTTGAGTTTTTAGTCTCGCAATTTTTCAGCGTAACAACCATCGGAACAGGCGTGCCTACCACACTATTTACTTTCTTTTCGAAGTCACTAGTGATATGCCTCCCGGTGTCGACAGTGGTTCCCCCGGAAACACCATTGACATCAATATCGCATGTTACAGCTGAAATAAGACCGCTGAGTGTTACATCTGCGGTATTTTTATCAGCAGCATTTACATTTAAACTAAAACCTATTGTGGCTGTTAATACAGCAATAGATAATAAACTTTTTTTTAAAATCATAATAACGCCTTATTGAAGTTGATTGAAAAGTAAGCTTACATTGTAAGCAGTAAGAGGTTTTAAAATTAAGATATTTAAAATTATAAAAAATATAATGCTTAATATATGAAAATATAGAACAGATGATTTTGTTATAAATTAATTTTATTACGTTAGGTAAATTTAAAATAATAGAATAAGAAAATAACCCTTAATAGTGTAATGATTAGAGGGTTCCATTTCTGTGGGATGCCAGTGAATCAGGCTCTATCCCATTGAAAAACATCAAATAACTTACAAGTGGTATTTATGTTAATCCTATTTATTCTACGCTAATAGCAAAATTAAATGAAAATAGCGTTTTGATTATTTTAATAATGACAATAAATGTTATTTTATTAAATTATAGACATTGCTAATTCCACTAATTAAATATTAGAGTTATTGGGTTTTATAGTTTAATTTATTAAAGTATAAATACACTATTTATTTTATAAATTCATCACCGAATTAAAAAGCTATGAAAAAATATATTAAATAGCTGCTTTATGAATATGTGATTAGTTTAAAGACTATAAAAAAAAAATCAAACACCATAAAGGTGAAAAATTCATAAGTAGCATTAAATTTACCCTTGTGAGGTGTAGGTGATAAATTAAAATATCTATATAGAACAGTCTATTAAAGAGCCAGTCAAAATAAGCCAATCAAAAAAAAATGGATTAAAGAACTAAAAAACATCTTTATTAGTAGTAAATAAAAACTTATCCACTGAAACTTCTGAGATTACATGAAATTAATATGAATAAATATAAAGCTAATTATCTTTATATCTCTAATAAAAAAATCCTTTTATATCAATTGGTTATTTTAAAATTGTCTTTTTAGGATTTATTAAGGCTTGTTTATCTAGGTGAAATTTCCGATACACTCCCCTTAAAATGAGATAGCTATAATTAGATTATTCCGCCTAACAACTTAAATAGATTATTATAAAAAAAGTTTATTTTGCTGAAACTAAAATATTTAATGGCTTAAAGCTTGATGATCCAGTTATGAGCGCCGAATATATTTGTCGTCAAAATGGGATTAGCAATACCGAGGTATGGCAGGTAATAGTGTTAAATATTTAAACGAGCTTGAAGAAGATAATACTAAGTTTAAAAAATGTTTACCAAAGTGAGCCTCGAAAATCATCCGGTGAAGATGTTATTTTTAAAAATGGGGACTACTGAGAAGTAGTTCCGTGCTTAGCTATTAAAATAGGTAATCTTGTCAACCATTAACGCTTGTCGGTTAACTTTGTTATCCTGAGTAACATTTTATCAATAGTGATTAGGTTGGGGGGAATGAACGTATGGTGATCGATGCCATACCATATATTTTAACCCCGTCACCGCAAGCTAGATTTGGTTAAAACTAGTATCAACTGTGATTTCAAGATTATCTTTTTAATCATAAAAAAGTTTATCGTCTTTATTATTATCGTTTAGGTTTAAATTTAAAGCGTCTCATTAAAAACTCATACTGTAATATTGATAGTCGAAAAAATATCGAAATTTTAATGGGGGGCTTTATGTATGATTGCGCTATGCGTTGGTAACCGATTTAGAAAATTAAATATTATTGAGGCGTATACACGTGAATTTTTAGCGATAAAAGTCGATACACTGCTGCTTTTTGAGTGAGTTATAAGAGTGCTAGAATATTTATAAATAGATAGAGGTTTGTTAAAACAAAATAGAATTTGATGAAATCAAGATTCAATAGGGTAATTATCATTAAATGTAAAAAGTTAATAAGATAAATCTTATATTTCTAGATTTTAAGTTTGGAGATAGTAATGAAATTAACTATTTTACAACAACTTTAAAGTTAAAATATTAACAATGTTAAATATGTAGATAATGGATAATTAGAATATGCAATTAGTAAATAAGGATGGTGAAAATAAAAGGGTATAAGAAAATAATAGATCTATAGTTAGAAAATCGAGCTTTAAACCATACTTTAAATATGGTTTCCATCAAAAAAAAGAAACTTGAGTCTCATATTTATTGATTTTGAATACAAAACAATTGGTTTTTATTATTGTATTTTTTGATTTTTCAGTGAAAAGTTTTGCTTTTTATAATGAAACTAAGGTTATTGGTTTTATATTTATTGATTTAGAAGGTTATTATTCTGCATTGGAATAAATGATTTATATGTGTAACCTAGAAATAATTGTTTTATCTCAATGAGATGCAAGTCTCTTTTATAGATCAAATAAAGATGTAGTTACAATATTTAATGAGCCATAGGGATATATTGATTAGATTTTCCATTATTCTATAATAAAAAAACACCAAAAATGTTGATGTACGTCAATGTTTGATGAGAATTTATCAATATGAGTTAAATATAGTGAACTAACAACATTTGGATCTATAATTCGGGTTGTAAATTTGTTTGTTTATTGTTAACGCTGGATGTTTTGGTATCTTTAGTATAAAAATTTTAACTTAAATTTCATATCATAGTTTTGGGTTAGGTATATTTTATTGATATACCTAGGCTATTACTTATGTTTTCAATCCTTGGGAAAATGGCTCGATGAACAAGATTTTCTTTATTAGTTTATTTTTTGTTTGTGCAGCAATCTCTGGCTGTAGTCGTAATGTAATGTATTCTCATTCAATAGAAAAATGGAATAATTTACAAGATTCTGTATTACATGATGATCGCAGTAGTGAAAAAAATAAAGTCAATGTTGTATTTTATCGTAAGAATAATAATATTGATGGTAAGACTATTAATATATTTGTGAATAAACAATACTTAACTTCTTTACTTCCGGGAGCTGTAAAGAAAGTTGAATTATGTTCAGGTGAAAATATATTTACAGCTTATAAAACAGATGTTACCGAGCGTTATAATACTAAACTGAATACTAAAATAGACTTTAATTTAACAGGAAAAGAAACGCTCTTTTTTATGGTTGAACAATCTAATTCTGAGCCAGATAAATTAACATTTTCTAAGATTGATAAATCAGAAATTCCTCATGAAAATGGAAGCGTGAAAGAGCAATCTCATACTTTATCTCGTGTTAATACTGCAGCTAATTGCTCATAAATTAATTTAATTATAACTTAATAACATTTTATTTTATCTGATATATCAGATGAAAGGATAGTTCATGACTAGCAAAAACATTACAATAAAAATCAATAATAATAGTGAAACTATTAAAGATTATTCATTCACTGCTGGCTTCAATGGTATTGGAGCTAAAGGCCAACCATTACATATTGAAGCACAAAAAAATGTTAATTATTTACTTATTAATAATGATACTCAATATGCACCAGAAAATATAGCAACAAAACGTATTGGTGATAATTTATATATTGCATTTGAAGGTGCGGACATTGATGCGCCAGATCTTATTATTGATAATTATTTTGCTGTTGATGGTGAAATAGATTCTGCTGTAAATCAGACTAATTTAATTATTGGTCAACATGAAAATGGTAAATATTATCCGTATGTGCCAGAAAGCACGTTAGAAAATGATGCAATTAGTCAATTAGCTGAAAATCATCAAGCAGGGCAAGCTATTGGTGGTGTTGAGCTCCCTCCGGTATGGGCATTTAATCCATGGTGGCTAGCAGCGTTATTGCCTCTAGCGGCAGGTGGTATTGCACTGAGTAAAAATGGGGGATCAAAAAAGGAATCTATAGTTCAGAATCCACCTGACGCACAGGACGATGGTGCGAGCACCCAAGAAAATACCCCGGTTGCTATCGATATTCTGAACAATGACAGCGACAAAGACGGCGATTTAGATCCGACCAGCGTGACCGTGGTGACGCCACCAAGCCAAGGCAAAGTGGTTATTGATCCGATCACTGGCAAGGCCACTTACACGCCAAATCCGGGCGCGCATGGCGAGGATACCTTTACTTATACGGTGAAGGATAAAGCAGGCAATATTTCTGAGCCGGCGACGGTAACCGTCCATATCAGCGCCAATCCCGACGCACAGGACGATGGTGCGAGCACCCAAGAAAATACTCCGGTTGCTATCGATATTCTGAACAATGACAGCGACAAAGACGGCGATTTAGATCCGACCAGCGTGACGATAGTTAAGTCGCCGGCGCAAGGCACTGTCGCCATCGATCCCATCAGCGGCAAGGCCACTTACACGCCAAATCCGGGCGCGCATGGTGAGGACACTTTTACTTATACGGTGAAGGATACAGCAGGCAATATCTCTGAGCCCGCGACGGTAACCGTCCATATCAGCGCCAATCCTGATGCACAGGACGATGGCGCGAGCACCCAAGAAAATACCCCGGTTGCCATCGATGTTTTAGGCAACGACAGCGACAAAGACGGCGATTTAGATCCGACCAGCGTGACGATAGTTAAGTCGCCGGCGCAAGGCACTGTCGCCATCGATCCCATCAGCGGCAAGGCCACTTACACGCCAAATCCGGGCGCGCATGGCGAGGACACCTTTACTTATACAGTGAAGGATAAAGCAGGCAATATCTCCGAGCCCGCGATCGTAACCGTCCATATCAGCGCCAATCCTGATGCACAGGACGATGGCGCGAGCACCCAAGAAAATACCCCGGTTGCCATCGATATTTTAGGCAACGACAGCGACAAAGACGGCGATTTAGATCCGACCAGCGTGACGATAGTTAAGTCGCCGGCGCAAGGCACTGTCGCCATCGATCCCATCAGCGGCAAGGCCACTTACACGCCAAATCCGGGCGCGCATGGCGAGGACACCTTTACTTATACGGTGAAGGATAAAGCAGGCAATATTTCTGAGCCGGCGACGGTGACCGTCCATATCAGCGCCAATCCTGATGCACAGGACGATGGTGCGAGCACCCAAGAAAATACCCCGGTTGCCATCGATATTCTGAACAATGACAGCGACAAAGACGGCGATTTAGATCCGACCAGCGTGACCGTAGTGACGCCGCCAAGCCAAGGCAAAGTGGTTATTGATCCAATCACTGGTAAAGCCACTTACACGCCAAATCCGGGCGCGCATGGCGAGGACACCTTTACTTATACGGTGAAGGATACAGCAGGCAATATTTCTGAGCCGGCGACGGTGACCGTCCATATCAGCGCCAATCCCGACGCACAGGACGATGGCGCGAGCACCCAAGAAAATACCCCGGTTGCCATCGATATTCTGAACAATGACAGTGACAAAGACGGCGATTTAGATCCGACCAGCGTGACCGTAGTGACGCCGCCAAGCCAAGGCAAAGTGGTTATTGATCCAATCACTGGTAAAGCCACTTACACGCCAAATCCGGGCGCGCATGGCGAGGACACCTTTACTTATACGGTGAAGGATACAGCAGGCAATATTTCTGAGCCGGCGACGGTGACCGTCCATATCAGCGCCAATCCCGACGCACAGGACGATGGCGCGAGCACCCAAGAAAATACCCCGGTTGCCATCGATATTCTGAACAATGACAGTGACAAAGACGGCGATTTAGATCCGACCAGCGTGACCGTGGTGACGCCACCAAGCCAAGGCAAAGTGGTTATTGATCCGATCACTGGCAAGGCCACTTACACGCCAAATCCGGGCGCGCATGGTGAGGACACTTTTACTTATACGGTGAAGGATAAAGCAGGCAATATTTCTCAGCCCGCGACGGTAACCGTCCATATCAGCGCCAATCCTGATGCACAGGACGATGGCGCGAGCACCCAAGAAAATACCCCGGTTGCCATCGATATCCTGAACAATGACAGTGACAAAGACGGCGATTTAGATCCGACCAGCGTGACCGTGGTGACGCCGCCAAGCCAAGGCAAAGTGGTTATTGATCCGATCACTGGCAAGGCCACTTACACGCCAAACAAAGGGGCGCATGGCGAGGACACTTTTACTTATACGGTGAAGGATAAAGCAGGCAATATCTCTGAGCCCGCGACGGTAACCGTCCATATCAGCGCCAATCCTGATGCACAGGACGATGGCGCGAGCACCCAAGAAAATACCCCGGTTGCTATCGATGTTTTAGGCAACGACAGCGACAAAGACGGCGATTTAGATCCGACCAGCGTGACGATAGTTAAGTCGCCGGCGCAAGGCACTGTCGCCATCGATCCGATCACTGGCAAGGCCACCTATACGCCAAATCCGGGCGCGCATGGCGAGGACACCTTTACTTATACGGTGAAGGATAAAGCAGGCAATATTTCTGAGCCGGCGACGGTGACCGTCCATATCAGCGCCAATCCCAACGCACAGGACGATGGTGCGAGCACCCAAGAAAATACTCCGGTTGCTATCGATATTCTGAACAATGACAGCGACAAAGACGGCGATTTAGATCCGACCAGCGTGACGATAGTTAAGTCGCCGGCGCAAGGCACTGTCGCCATCGATCCCATCAGCGGCAAGGCCACTTACACGCCAAATCCGGGCGCGCATGGCGAGGACACCTTTACTTATACGGTGAAGGATAAAGCAGGTAATATCTCCGAGCCCGCGACGGTGACCGTCCATATCAGCGCCAATCCCGACGCACAGGACGATGGTGCGAGCACCCAAGAAAATACCCCGGTTGCCATCGATATTCTGAACAACGACAGTGACAAAGACGGCGATTTAGATCCGACCAGCGTGACCGTGGTGACGCCACCAAGCCAAGGCAAAGTGGTTATTGATCCCATCAGCGGCAAGGCCACTTACACGCCAAACAAAGGGGCGCATGGCGAGGACACCTTTACTTATACGGTGAAGGATAAAGCAGGCAATATTTCTGAGCCGGCGACGGTAACCGTCCATATCAGCGCCAATCCTGATGCACAGGACGATGGCGCGAGCACCCAAGAAAATACCCCGGTTGCCATCGATGTTTTAGGCAACGACAGTGACAAAGACGGCGATTTAGATCCGACCAGCGTGACGATAGTTAAGTCGCCGGCGCAAGGCACTGTCGCCATCGATCCGATCACTGGCAAGGCCACCTATACGCCAAATCCGGGCGCGCATGGCGAGGACACCTTTACTTATACAGTGAAGGATACAGCAGGCAATATCTCTCAGCCTGCGACGGTAACCGTCCATATCAGCGCCAATCCCGACGCACAGGACGATGGCGCGAGCACCCAAGAAAATACCCCGGTTGCCATCGATATTTTAGGCAACGACAGCGACAAAGACGGCGATTTAGATCCGACTAGCGTGACGATAGTTAAGTCGCCGGCGCAAGGCACTGTCGCCATAGATCCGATCACTGGCAAGGCCACCTATACGCCAAATCCGGGCGCGCATGGCGAGGACACCTTTACTTATACGGTGAAGGATAAAGCAGGCAATATTTCTCAGCCGGCGACGGTGACCGTCCATATCAGCGCCAATCCCGACGCACAGGACGATGGTGCGAGCACCCAAGAAAATACTCCGGTTGCCATCGATATTCTGAACAATGACAGTGACAAAGACGGCGATTTAGATCCGACCAGCGTGACCGTGGTGACGCCACCAAGCCAAGGCAAAGTGGTTATTGATCCCATCAGCGGCAAGGCCACTTACACGCCAAATCCGGGCGCGCATGGCGAGGACACCTTTACTTATACGGTGAAGGATAAAGCAGGCAATATCTCCGAGCCGGCGACGGTGACCGTCCATATCAGCGCCAATCCCGACGCACAGGACGATGGCGCGAGCACCCAAGAAAATACCCCGGTTGCCATCGATGTTTTAGGCAACGACAGCGACAAAGACGGCGATTTAGATCCGACCAGCGTGACCGTGGTGACGCCGCCAAGCCAAGGCAAAGTGGTTATTGATCCGATCACTGGCAAGGCCACTTACACGCCAAATCCGGGCGCGCATGGCGAGGACACTTTTACTTATACGGTGAAGGATAAAGCAGGCAATATTTCTCAGCCCGCGACGGTAACCGTCCATATCAGCGCCAATCCTGATGCACAGGACGATGGTGCGAGCACCCAAGAAAATACCCCGGTTGCTATCGATATCCTGAACAATGACAGCGACAAAGACGACGATTTAGATCCGACTAGCGTGACCGTGGTGACGCCGCCAAGCCAAGGGAAAGTGGTTATTGATCCGATTACTGGCAAGGCCACTTACACGCCAAATCCGGGCGCGCATGGCGAGGATACCTTTACTTATACGGTGAAGGATAAAGCAGGTAATATTTCCGAGCCGGCGACGGTGACCGTCCATATCAGCGCCAATCCTGATGCACAGGACGATGGCGCGAGCACCCAAGAAAATACCCCGGTTGCCATCGATATCCTGAACAATGACAGTGACAAAGACGGCGATTTAGATCCGACCAGCGTGACCGTGGTGACGCCGCCAAGCCAAGGGAAAGTGGTTATTGATCCCATCACTGGTAAAGCCACTTACACGCCAAATCCGGGCGCGCATGGTGAGGACACTTTTACTTATACGGTGAAGGATAAAGCAGGCAATATTTCTCAGCCGGCGACGGTAACCGTAGAAATATCTCAGACACAGATCAGTAAAGTGACGGTTTCTGAATCAGGATTACCTGACGGCTCTCATACTAATACCGCAGATACTAGGGCTGATGGTGAGTTTATTATTTCTAATCCAGATAATAAACCAGTTGCAGAGCTCAATATTCAATTAGTAAAACCAGAAAATAAGCTGACCTCTCATGGAAAAGATATTATTTGGGAAGAATCCCCTCAAGAATTAGTGGGGAAAACAGAAAATGGTGATACGGTTGTTACTATTAAGTTGACAGAATCAAAAGCAAATAGTGGCGAAATTTCGATTAAATATCAAGTTGAATTGCATGATGCCATTGATCATGAAAAATCAACGGATGAAGTGCGAATTGATTTCTCAGTTCAAAGTGAAACCGATATTGTTAAAGGCGAAATATCAATTAAAGATGATGCTCCTTTATCAGAAGATATATCGGCAACAGTTGAAACTGGAATAGAAAATACCTTTTATGCGAATATTATTATCAGTTTAGATTTTTCTTCTAGTATGTATGCCTCAGATAGTGGAATAGTTGAAAATGGCGTACAAATAACTCGCTATGACGCAGCTCTCGATGCTATGCAAAGTTTATTAGATAATTATCAAACTCGTTTAGAGAGTGCTGATAGTGGTGATGTTCGTGTAAGCCTTAATGGTTTTGCTAAAAGCGCAGTTGCTCTTGGTGGTTCAAGTGATCATCCGGCAGATCAGCCCTTCTGGTGTACTCTTACGGAGGCTAAAGCCATTATTGAAGGTTTGAGAGATGGAACATTACAACCAGATTGGAACGATATTGGTGTTGATACTAACTATGATGCAGCATTACAACAAATAGTAAGTATTTATAATCAAGATGCATTTGAAAATAGAGCACCAGTCACTCAAAATGGTGTGGATAATACTTTTTATTTTATTAGTGATGGCATACCTAATGAAAATAATGAAGGTGATTATTACTCTGAATATAATGGTTTAGGTATTCAAGCTGAATCTTCTAGTCATTATATTCCAGGAGCCTCTAATGTTGATATTGGCGAGGATAAATGGAAAGAGTTCCTTGAGCAAAATAATATACGTGCGATAGCTATTGGTATTGGCCCCGATATGGACGTTGACGGTAAGACATATTTAAAACCTATCGCTTATGATGGGGTGAAGCGGTTGGATAATGATGGTAGTGATCTGATTGTATTAACCGATATGTCTAAACTATCAGATACTTTAGAACAATATATTCCTAATGATCGAAGTGTTAAAAGTAATTTTGCACAAGATGAAGATGGTAATAATCTGATCTCTTTTGGTGCTGATGGAATGGGTTCAACCAGTATTGAGGTTGATGGTGTCACTTATACTTATAATGTACAAGATCATCAATTTACATTATCCCATGAAAGTGATAGTGCTAATAAATGGGCTGATTTAGGGCAAGGGCTACTGCATGTTAATACTAATGCAGGGGGAGAGTTATTTATATCATTAGGCGAAAAGAGTTATGGTGAATTTACTTATAAGCCAGGTTTTAAACGACCTTCAGATATAACCGAAGATAAATTTACTTTAATTTTAGCAGATAAAGAGGGTGATACAGTTCAATCATTAATTACTATTGATCTGAAAAATGTTAAGCCACTTGAAGCTGAAACAGTAAAATTTATTGCTGATTATAATGATATTAATTTATTATCAACAGAGCCAGTAATGAACTTTAGTCGCGAAAATGATGCAAGAGAATTTGATGACTCATCTTACAGTTATAATAATCAATCAATGTTTTCACAATTAGATATGTTACAGGTTGAACAAAATTCTGTAATTTAAATACTTATTTTAAATTTAACTTATTGTAATAAAGCAGACGCTGCATATTATATGTGGCGTCTGTCATTCCTTATTAATAACATAAAAAAATAATGGATTATTTATATTGAAAATGAAATATAAAAAATACACTTTATTAATCAGTATAGTTACTTTGTTTATACCTATCTGGGCATTTTCTACCGAGCCTGTAGAATTAAAAACGCTTCTACAATCAGCATTAAGTCAGACTCCACAAGTTCAAGAAGCTATCGCTAATTATCAAGCATCTAAAAGTAATGTACAAAAAGCGCAAGCAGGCCATTATCCCGTTATAAGCTTGATGGGAACCCAGCCATTAGCTCAAGAACATAAATATGACAGTAATGCATTAGAAAAAAACCTTCATTTAGGTGTAAGAGCTAATATGAATATTTATGCTTGGGGCGGAATTGAAGCGAGTATCGATAGAGAACGAGAGAAAGAAAATTATTATAATGATCATGTTTTATTAACTAATGAAAATGTTAGTGATGAAATAGGTAAATTATATTTATCAGTATTAAGAAATAAAGAAATTTTACTTATTATTAATGAAAATCGACAACAACATCAAAAAATATTAAATCAACTGCAAACTATAGTTAAACATGATCCGGGGCGGATGAGTGAATTAACTCAAGTGAAAGCTCGGATATTAAAAGTCGATATGAGCTATGCAGAGACCGAAAGAAACTTATTATTAGCATTGAAAAAATTATCTATATTGACAGGGCGTAATTTACAAGTTGATCAGTTAATCGATCCATTTAGAAATACTGATGCTTTAACAATTTTACAGACTTTTCAAGATAGCACACCAGAAAATAATCTGACGTATCAAGCCCAGTTAGCCGATAAAAATAGCTTACAAGCAGATTTGGTAGTGAGTAGTGCTGAACGAAAACCTGCGATTAATTTAGAATTAAATGCGACTAAAGATAATCGAGAGGTTTTTATTCGGGTTTCTTGGAATATTTTTGATCAAGTTACTTATTATAGCCATTCTCAGAAAGAATATGCATTATCCGCGGCTAATGCCAGACTCCGTAAAACATTACTAGATATTAAAGAGATGAGTGAGTCAGCGGCAATTAATATGACTCAAAGTGAACGACAGAATAAAATTGCTATTGAATATATAAAACAACAGCAACAAGTCGTAACTAATTATGAAAAACAGTTTGTTATCGCAAGACGCAGTTTGATTGATTTGCTGGATGCCTACAATGAGCTCGCGAGCATAAAAACTAGTGCGGTGATTAGTCAAAATGATTTTCGCGACTCTACCCTTAATTATTTGGCCGTGCAGACAAAAATTACTGCATGGATGAACCAGAACACATTTAACTAAATAAAAAATTATGAATTCTATTATTGAGAATATATCGTTAGTTACTAAAATGCTCGGGGCGCCGATTGCTAGTGAGGTATTATGGTCGCAAATTGAGCGGAAAGCAGATAAGTCTATTGATTTATCATCTTTGAAAGAGATATTAAAGCTACATGGATTAGATAATCAATTAATTAAGCGTGATATTATTGATATACCATCGCTAGCAACTCCCTTTGTTATTTTATTAAAAAATGATGAATCTGTGGTTGTTAATCGAATCGAAGGAAAGAAGACATCTAGACAATATGAAGTTATTCTTTCTGGCGGATTGAAAAAAATCATTACGTATAATGATCTAGTCACTAATTATTTAGGATATTGCTGGTTTATTAAAAAAACTGTTAATCCCGAGTCTCGCTCAGAACTTCCTGAATATCATTTGCCAAAGCGTTGGTTTTGGAAAATTATTGGACGCTTCAAAAAATATTATTATCAAGTGATCATCGCCTCATTTGTCATTAATACGCTTGCGCTGATTAGTTCATTATATGTAATGAATGTTTATGATAGGGTTATTCCAAACCAAGCGTATGAAACATTATGGGTATTATCAATTGGTGTTATTTTAGCTATCATTTTTGAGTTTATTACAAAAATGTTACGTGCTTATTTGCTAGATATTGCTGGTAAAAAAGCAGATATGTTAATTAGTTCCGCATTATTTAGACGCGTGATGTTATTGCGTTTTGATAAAAAACCTACCTCATCAGGTTCTTATGCTAATAATTTAAAAGATTTTGAAGCTATTCGTGATTTTATGACCAGTGCTAGCTTATTAGCAGTGGTTGATTTACCATTTATTTTTTTATTTATTTTTGTTATTAGCTTAATTGGGGGATATTTAGCATTCGTCCCATTAACTATTTTACCTATCGTGGTAATTGTAGGTTTATTAATTCAAAAACCATTAGCGCGCAGTATTCAATCATCAATGAAAGAATCTTCTCAGCGTCAAGGATTAGCCGTTGAGGCTATTGAAGGGATAGAAACACTTAAAGTTAATAATGCTACTACATGGGCACAGCAACGCTGGGAAATGTTTACTGCACGAACTTCTCTGACCTCAATAAAAGTAAGAAATCTAACTAACTTTATGATCAACTTTAGTGCGGCATTACAGCAATTAAATACTGTCGCTTTAGTGTTTGTTGGTACATATTTAATTCATTCTGATGATGTTAATTCGCGTATTACAATGGGGGCATTGATTGCTAGTGTTATTCTTTCTGGCCGTGCGTTAGCCCCATTAGGGCAAATAGCCAGTTTAGCGACACGTTTTCAATCTGCAAAAATGGCATTGGCAGGGGTGAATGCTATTATTTCTCGTCCAATAGAACGAAATAGTGAACGAAAATATATTACGCCGGAAAAAATTCAGGGCGCTATAGAATTATCGAATATTAGTTATCAATATGATAAAGACAGCCCTGCAGCATTAAAGGAATTAAATTTAATTATTAAACCCGGTGAGAAAGTGGCTATTCTGGGTAAAATTGGTAGTGGTAAAAGTACCTTATTGAAATTATTAACTGGGTTATATGAACAAAGTCAGGGAAATATAACGCTTGATAATCTCGATATTCGTCAAATTGATCCTATTTATTTGCGTAATAAAGTCGCATTATTAAGTCAAAGTCCACGTCTTTTTTATGGGTCATTACGTGAAAATTTAGATTTAGCACGTATCGACAGTTATTCCAGTGACGATGAATTAATTACCGCATTAAGTGCTTTTGGTTTAGATAAATTAATTAGACAACATCCTGCCGGCTTAGATATGCCTTTAGGAGAAGATGGGCTGGGATTATCTGGGGGACAAAAACAAATTATCGCCTTAGTTCAATTAATGTTGAGAAAACCTCGCGTGGTATTGCTGGATGAACCTACCACCGGTTTAGATAAAGAAACGGAAAAACAGGCATTAAATACTCTTGGCCAATGGACAAAAGATAAAACATTAATTGTGGTTACACATAAATATCAAATACTCGATATAGTAGATCGCATCATTGTTATGGATGACGGTAAAATTATTTTAGATGGGCCTAAAAAACAGGTACTTGATAAATTATTAGCGCAAGAAAAACCAGCTCATTCAGTGGCAAAAGTACCACGAAGTAACGTAACTACGCGTATTCAAGTTATTTCAAATATATCTCATCAAAAACCACAACCAGAAGTAGGTGATAAATAGTATGTTTAATAAAAAACGCCATTCTGATGATGAATTAATTAATCATGCTGATATTGAATTAGTTCATGATTTAAATTCTGCTATGCAAAAAGAAAATCATAAATTTCTTTTCTTACCGATTATTTTTTTATTTTTGCTAATAACTACTTTTATTATCTGGGCATATAACAGTAAATTAGAAGAGGTCACACGAGGACAAGGTACGATTATTCCTAGTAGCCGTGAACAGATTATTCAAAGTATTGATCCTGGCGTAATTAAAGTAATGAATGTTAAAGAGGGAGATATTGTTGAAAAAGATCAAGTTCTTTTACAACTCGATGACACTCGTTCTTCAGCTATTTATCGCGAAAGTCAGGCTAAAGTACAAAATTTAGAGGCGATAGCAGTTCGATTAAAAGCTGAAGCCAGTAATACAATCCCCGATTTCTCAGCTATTCCAGATAATGAGTTATCTGAGCGTGAGATGCTAGCATTTAACGCGAAAAAGAATGGATTAAATGATGCGATTTCAGGCTTACAAAGAAGCAAAAATTTATTAGCAAAAGAAGTTGCAATAACTCGTCCATTAGCGCAAGAAGGCTTGGTCTCACAAGTCGAATTATTAAGAATGGAACGACAAATTAGTGAATTAACTACCCAGATAGCGGAGCGTAAAAATAATTATTTGACGGAGGCTAATGCAGAATTAATTAAAATAGAATCTGAATTAGCGCAAGCCCGAGAAAATATGCAAATGCGAGCAGATCCTGTCGGGCGTTCATTAATTCGTGCTCCTGTTCGTGGTATCGTAAAGAATGTCAAGATCACTACAATTGGTGGTGTGGTTAATACCGGGCAAGATATTTTAGAGATCGTCCCATTAGATGACAAGCTAATGGTGGAAGCCTATATTCAACCACAAGATGTGGCTTTTTTACGACCAGGAATGCCTGCTGTTGTTAAAGTTAGTGCTTATGATTATGCTATTTATGGCGGATTAAAAGGTAAACTAATTATGATTAGCCCAGATACATTGAGCAATGATACACGGCGAAGTGAATTAAAACTGAATTCTAATGAAGTTTTTTACCGTATTATTGTTGAGACTGATACTAATTATTTATTAGATAAAAACCAGAATAAGATGGCTATTATTCCTGGAATGATAGCTACTGTAGATATTAAAACGGGTGAAAAAAGTGTGTTTGACTATCTGATTAAACCGATTACACGTATGAAACAAGCGCTATCTGAACGTTGAGTTTATTCATTGCCCGTAATAAATCAAAGTAAATATTATTTTGAATTTATTGCGGGTGCTTAATCATCATTATAATGTGATATTGGTATTATTGTAACATTATTTAATTTTATGAGTTTAGTAAGTTGAATTATTATTTGTATTTGGTCTGATTGCTATTTTTCTACCATGGCGATGACTTATCCTTTTTTACTTCTCATACCTTTCATATTAATAGATTATTAATTACTTTCAGTAGATGTTTTTTGTTTTTGATTATGGTTGATTTCATTTTTCCTATGTAATATCTTTTTATTTATTATATTAACTATTGTTTATATAGTAAGAATGTAATTTATTATTGTAGGAGTTAATTATAATTCTGAGGTTGTTATTATGAGTGAGGCAAGTAATCTATTCGGTTTCACGATAAAATTAAAGTATATAATAATAGTATTATTAATGTTATCGCCATTAACTTTTGCCGATAATAGACCTGGCTTTGTGTGCGGTAAATTTAATGGTCATGTGATGGAAGTTCCGGCGAACTATATTATTTATTGGGCAGAATATGAAGGTGCCAGTATTTGGAACCCCGATTTTATCTATAATAAAAAAGGTTGTGAGGCGAATTTTAGAGTATTGCCGATGATCATCAATTGGCCAGATATGCAGGCCGGAGATCAGGAAGAATGGTGGAAAAAAAAACGGGGATTTGATGGGCTAACCATTAGTGTTGAGCCATTACAAAAAACTGATCCTGATGTAACTTATATGCGTAATTTTTATCTTAAAAAACGTGAGGATAAACGTTTTGATCCGATGATGTATCATCAGGAATTAAATCTCTATTCTGTTAAGGTGACTAAAAAATCAGTCCGCTCTAAGCTTGCGGATAGAAGTAGTCGCTATTTTTTTGATGAAAATATTAATAATTACTATTGGGCGGAAATAGACGGGCGTATACCGGTGGTTTTTGACTGCATGTGGTTACCGCTTAAAAAAAGATATTACACCTGTGAAGCGATGTTTGTCATGCCTGAAATAGGGGTATTTGTTGAGGTGATTTTTACACCGGAAAAATTACTGCAATGGCAGGAGATAGTCAGCAAGACTCAGCAGTTTATATTATCGAAGATTAAACATTAAGGACAATTTCTATGTTAACCATTAATAACTACTAAAAGTTATCAAATAATTGACCAGATAGCTCGCAATTTTAATGGTTACTCGATGGTAGTGATATGGTAGAGGGAGGTTGCATGATGATAATGTTAAAAATTAACATAATCCGCAAGTAATAATAGCATTTTTCTTTGCTGGTGATAATGATAACTGTTAACATCTGTATTCTTAATACAGAGGTAAAACATGAAAATAAAATATCACCTGCTCTCAGCATCATTACTGGCATCATTAGCCTTTTCTGCCACCGCGACTACTTATCCAGTTACTTTTACAGATACTGATGGGCAAGAAATTACATTAAAGCAAGAACCTAAACGTATTGTTTTACAAGATGGTCGAGATATCTTAGCGCTAGCATTGCTCGATAGAGATAATCCTTTTGAGCGAGTTGTTGCTTGGAATAACAATTTAAAAAAATCTGATCCTCAAGCGGTTTCATTGTTAGAAAGTCAATGGAAATCAACAATGAACAATATTCCTGATATGGGATTTAATGACAAAGGTGAAGTTAATACCGAGTTAGTTATTGCGCAGCGTCCAGATGTGTTGATAGCTCAATTACGAGCTAAGCCGGCTTTAGAAGGCTCAGGCGTAGTGAGTAAATTAAAACAAGCTAACATTCCGATTATTTACGTCGATACCTTTTTGGAACCAGTCAAAAATACCAAAGCGAGCGTGAGTTTATTAGGTTTGGTACTAAATAAAGAACAACAAGCTAAGCAATATACCGATTTCTATCAGCAGCATTTAGATAATATACAAATCAAAACAGCAAAAGTAGTGATTAAACCTCGTGTTTTTGTTGAAGCAAAAGCCGGAGCTAATGGTTCAGACAGTTGCTGTTTTACCCATAACAATGCGGGTTGGGGGGGGATGATCCAAGCTGTGGGTGCTGATAATATCGGTAGTCATTATTTACCGGGATCTTCTGGTACCGTTTCTTTGGAACAAGTCATCAGTACTAAACCTGATGTTTATATTGTGACAGGCTCTCGCTGGGTAAATAAAAAGAATATTGCGGTTCCGTTTGGTTATGGTGTTACAACACAAGAAACCGCCGCTGGTTTTGAGCGCTTAAAGAATCGTGTTGGGTTTAATCAAATTAGTGCGGTAGCGGATAATCAATTATACGGTGTATATCATAACTTTTATAATCACACTTATAATATTGTAGGCTTAGAGTATTTGGCGAAATTTATTTATCCCAATCAATTCTCTGATTTAAATCCAAGTGAAACATATAACACTATTATTAAAGAATTTACTACTATTCCGGTAGCTGAGGCTATTTGGGGAATTAAATCGGTTAATTAATAGCTGATTTTGTTTAATTTTAAATAATGGACTGTATTTATAAAAATGCATTAAAGCTAAATATATTAAATACAGTTCATTTTTTATGGCTAAAATATGAGTTACCTTCTAATTACTCCTTTTACTATATAATAATTAGCTATAGCAGGATTGAAAAGTAACGATTCGTTTAATGTATTTATGGAATACTGTATATGGATGGTGTTAAAAATAGCGTTAATTAGAATAAAAACCGTAACAATTGTTCATCATATAAGATACAATTCAGGCCGAATTATATAAATGATGGAATACGATTGCAGGTGAGAACGTTTTGTAAGCCTACGTTTTTTCCGCCTATCGCGGCTTGGTTAGCTCTATTCTCGGTGATTATGTTGTTTGTTGCTCCTGTGATCTCAAAATCATTGATGCAAAATACAGCATGTTCTCATCACCAGCCATTCGTTGCTATGCATAATATGTCTATGCATCATGATATGGCGCAGGGCGAACATGAAAACTGCCATGAATTAAAAACAATACACACGATATTAATGTCTAATATTGGTCAGTCACCGATGGAAGATATTGCTTGTGGGTATTGTCAGTTATTAATTTGCCTTCCTTTCATTCTATTCTTTTTAGCTATTTTCCTTTGGCTATTAATTATTTGTACCCGCGTTGAATGTTTTGATGATTATCATTATCCGGTGATATCTCGTCGTCCTTGGTCATTACAATTTGCTCGAGCTCCTCCTGAACGCATTCCCTTATCCTAAATAAATAATAGAATTAATAATAATCTATATCGTGATTAATAGCTTATTTACGGCTACGGCAATTCTTTGCCTGAAATAACCCTAAGTAAAATTATAGATCACCATGTAATAAGAAAATCATGTTTATCCTATCGTAGGAAATATTAATGAAAGCAAATTGTTTTTCACGTACGCCAGTCGCCACTTTAGTCATTATGGCTATTTTTTCCACACCGGTGATTGCAGCAGATAAAAAGAGTCAAGTAATAAACAACTTTCAAGTTATGACCGTGACGGCACCAACATCATCACCGCTGACAATTATCAGCTCGCCTAAAACCCCGCGACAACCTGTACCTGCGAGTGATGGGTCGGATTATTTAAAAACTATTCCCGGATTTTCACAAATTAGAAATGGTGGAACCAATGGCGATCCTGTTTTTCGCGGTATGTTTGGTTCTCGCTTACGTATACTAACCAATAATAGTGAGATGTTAGGTGCTTGTCCTTCGCGTATGGATGCGCCGAGTTCGTATATTTCACCGGAAAGTTTTGATTTATTGACACTGACGAAAGGCCCGCAAACAGTATTATGGGGGCCAGGAAACTCGGCGGGTACTGTTCGCTTTGAGCAAGAGCGTCCTTATTTTGAACATGCGGATATTAAAGGGACAGCAAGTGCGCTAGCCGCCTCAAATGATCGTTGGGATGTGAATGCCGATATTAGTATGGGTAACCAATTGGGATATTTGCGTTTAACGGGCAATAAATCCCATGCCAATGACTATAAAGATGGCGATGGTCATCCGGTTCCCTCTAAATGGAGTAAGTGGAATACGGATATTGCATTAGGTTGGACGCCGGACGAATATACATTATTGGAGTTAACAGCAGGTAAGGGCGATGGTGAAGCACGTTATGCTGGTCGTGGTATGGATGGCTCCCAATTTAAGCGCGATAGCTTAGGGTTACGAATTGAAAAATCCAATATTGGCGAAGTATTTGATAAATTTGAGGCCAATATTTATTACAATTATGCCGATCATGTGATGGATAATTATTCGCTGCGTTCTCCTAGTCAGATGATGGGGGGACATAGCGGAGGACATTCAACCGGACATATAACGGGACATATGCCAATGGTTTCGGCGAAACACTCTGGGCATTCTATGAGCATGAAAATGCCGATGGCGATGGAGCTAGATCGCAAAATAGTCGGTGGACGAATGATGGGAAGCTGGATCTGGTCTGATTTTGAGCTGCAAAGTGGAGCAGATATGCAGATCAATACTCATCGTTCGAAAAGGAATAATCAGTGGAATAAAGATGCCCGTTTTCAGGATTATGGAATTTTCAGTGAGCTAACATGGAAAGCTACAGAGCAAAGCTCACTGATTAGCGGTGCACGAGTAGATAGAGTATTAGTGAATAAATATGCCTCGATGAATAGCGCGGAACGTACTGATACGCTACCTGCTGGATTTATTCGTTTTGAACATACATTGGCAGAGAAACTCATTATGTTATATGCCGGTATAGGTTATACGGAGCGTTTTCCTGATTACTGGGAACTGTTTTCACCAACTTATGGACCAGGCGGCACTCATAATGTCTTTAACGCAGTGAAATCAGAGAAAACTCGTCAATTAGATATTGGTGCACAATATAGTGGCAAACAGATCAATGGTTGGATTTCAGCTTATATAGGGCAAGTTGATAATTTCATTTTATTCCGTTATGACGCTCATAATGCACGTATCAGCCAGGTTGATAATATCAATGCAACAATTATGGGCGGGGAGATGGGGATGAGCTATCAGATTACGGATACGTGGAAAACGGATGCCAGCCTGGCTTATGCTTGGGGAGAAAATACCAGCGACCATCATGCATTACCGCAAATGCCACCACTAGAAACACGCTTAACTTTAGGTTGGCAAAAAGATAAATGGAGCAGCACCGGGTTACTAAGATTAGTCAGTCGTCAAGGGCGCATTGCTATTAATCAAGGAAATGTGGTTGGTAAAGATTTTGACAGTAGCGCGGGTTACGCTGTTTTCTCTGCTAATGCTGCCTATCAATTGAATGATTATATTAAGCTCAGTTCTGGCGTTGATAATCTGTTTGATAAAACTTATAGCGAGCATTTGAATTTAGCCGGAAATAGTGGATTTGGTTATTCTTCTGAGCAACCGATTAATGAACCTGGACGCACATTTTGGGCAAAGCTTAATGTTACTTTTTAATTTGTAACAATAATTGTTGATAAGCATATTATGCGTTATCTTGCTTAATAATGATTAAATCTAGCTTTATTCTCAGGCCTTAATCTGTAATTTCATTGGATTAAGGCCTATGCTGATTTATGTTATTTCAGCTATATAACAGAGATTATTATCGGTTGAATTTAACATAACAAAGGAAGTTAAATGCCATTAAAAATTACGTTACTGTTTGTAGTCACAGCAATCGCGGAAATCGCTGGCTGTTACTTTCCTTATTTATGGTTAAAAAAAGGTGGCAGTATTTGGTTATTACTTCCTGCGGTATTAAGCTTGATGTTATTTGTTTGGCTTTTAAGTTTGTATCCCGAGGCAAGTGGCAGGATTTATGCTTCTTATGGAGGGATTTATATTGTTACTGCATTGTTATGGTTACGTTTTGTCGATGGCGTAGTTCTTACGACAACGGATTGGGTGGGGGCTTTAATCGTGATCATTGGTGCTGGCGTTATTATTAGTGGTTGGAAATAAATGACTTTATGGCTAATGTGTTATTGAATATATGATCATTATTCGAGTTGCGAGCTAATTTATCATCGTATAGATTAGCTTAAATAGCCGAAGATAAATTTAATATTTCTTCTCGAAAACTGCTTTCAAAAATTGGAATAATTATCATGGGTAAATTATTCATTATTTTAAATTTAATTATCGCGAGTTTAGGGCAAATGGCATATTCCTCACAAACAATCGTATTTATTCGTCATGGTGAAAAACCAGATAATGATAGTGGGCAATTAACCTGCAAAGGATTGAATCGTTCATTAGCATTGCCTGATATTTTAATTAATAAGTACGGGATCCCACAGGCGATTTATGCGGCAGCACCAAAACAAAATAAATTGGGGCATTCATTGCGTGCGTTACAGACTATTAGCCCGACGGCGATCCGTTTATCATTGCCAATTAATCTTAAATATCATGCTAAAGAGACTAAGGAATTACAGAAGTCTTTATTGAATGATAAATATGCAGATTCAGTAATTTTTGTGGCATGGGAGCATGATAATTTAGTCAAAACTGCTAAAGCTATTATGGAGCAATTAGGGGGAGACTCTGAGCAAGTACCTAAATGGAAAAGTGACGATTTTGACAGTATTTATGTTATTCGCATTGAGAAAACCAGTAATAATGAGAGCCATGTTAGCTTTGTGCAGGAACAGCAAAATCTAACTCATCTCTCAACTATTTGCCCTAAATAAGTATATTCCCTGTTAAATCGATTGAATAAGTTTTTAATTTAGTCTATTCCATTAAGAATATTACGATAAAAAACAGTATCTGCATTTATAGGATAGAATAATATTTAGATTAACAGCGCGAGTGCTTTAATTCCTGCGATTAGTTCTTCGGCAGAATGAGCGGCAAAACCTAATAAAACGGCGGGGTGCTCGGGAGGTTGGCGGCAATATCGTGATAACGGCTGAATTTTAAAGCCCAACGTTTGTGAAGCCTCAATGACTTGATCCTCCGTTAGGCCATGGCGTAGCCAGCAAACAAGATGGATACCTGAATCTGCTGGATGGACGCAAAATTTATCGCCTAAATACCGCTCAATGGCATCAACAAGGGCTTTTTTTCGTTCATTACAAGCACGACGAACACGTCTTACATGGCGGGCATAGTGTCCTTCTGTAATAAATAAGGTTAAAGTAGCTTGTTCTAGAAATGAGCTGCTTGAATCAGCATAATATTTTGCTAGCTTAAAGGCATCAATCAGGGGCGTAGGGACAATCATGAATCCTAATCTAAACTCAGGAAACATCATTTTAGAAAATGAACCAGCATAAATAACGCGCTGATATTTATCTAAGCCCTGTAGCGCCTGAAGTGGTCTGCCAGAATAGCGAAATTCACTATTATAATCGTCTTCAAATATCCAACTCTTATGCTCAGCGGCCCATTCTAGCAAGTGTAATCTACGTTCTAAACTCAGGACACCACCAAGTGGAAACTGATGTGATGGAGCAGTAAATACCAATTTGGCAGTTGGTAAGTTCTTGATAGCGTAAAAAACATCCATTCCTTGCTGATCGCTGGTGACTGAATTAACTGTCATTCCCGCAGACAGAAAAACACCATAAGCACCATCATAGCCGGGATCATCGAGCCAAACATTATTGCTAGGCTGTGTTAGAACCTGAGTGGCTAAGTTGATCGCTTGTTGGGTGCCATTAACAATGATGATTTGTTCTTCTGTGCAATTTAATCCGCGAGTTGCGCGTGCATATTGACTGATTGCGGCGCGTAATGGTTGAAAACCGGCAGGATCATTATGGGATATTTGACTGTGCTGATATTGACGCCATGCGCGTTTTAATAATCTCCCCCAAGTTTGATGGGGGAATAAATCTGCACAGCCGATACCGATATTAAATAAACTATTATTGGCTAGTGAAGCTTGCAGTTTTTTCCATATATCTAGCATGGCATAAATATTAGGATTTATTTCTAAATCTACGGGGGAATAAATCTCACTCTTTGTGGTGGGAATTTGAACCTTGGTTAATTCATCTGGGATGATGTCTGAAATATAGGTGCCTGAACCTCGTTTGGTGACTAAATAGCCTTCATCAAGTAAGCGTTCAAAACCAGCGATGATTGAATTACGTGAGATAGATAGAATTTCAGCCATTGCTCGGCTGGAAGGAATTTTATTACCCGGGTGTAACCGGCCATCAAGAATAGCATCGCGTAATGAGTGATAAACTTGTTCATGCAGAAGTCCGTTTTTAATTGGTAATATTGGAAAATTATACTGATTTTTTTTAGTCATTATATTTCTTAATCGGTAGCCAGATAGCTTGAAATGAGAACCAAGAAACAAAATTAGCGAGGAATAAACTAAGTGATAGTGATTTTGACATAAAAAACCCTGCTAATATAGCAGGGTGTGAAAAATCACAAAAATGTTTATGAAATTCTAATTTAACCTATTTAGATGTGAAATACTCACACAAATTGTGTGCATATATTTCTCATTAAGATCATTAGATAATGACACTCTAACGGATAATCATGACTGAGGTCTTAGCATATCGAACTACCGATGCTGCATTTGAACCTAACAGATAGGTACTCATGCTTGGTCTACGTGAACCTAATATAATTAAGTCGGCATTGATTTTCTCAGCGGTATCGAGGATACAGTCTTTGACTGACCCAATCGATGAATAGCTGTGAATTTTATCTTCAGGGATAGAAAACAATTTTATTTTCTTTTTTAACTCTTTAGCTATGGCTTCAGCTTGTTTTTCATCATCCGGAAAATCTGTAGGGATCATCGTTCTACCGTAACGGAAGTAGGTCGAAATGGGGGCGGTGACTGCTAAAAAGTGAACTGATGCACCGCTAATTTTTTGTAGCTCATTAACATGAGAAATAACCAATTCGGTTAAATCATCTTCTGAAACATCAATTGGCACTAATATTGTTTTATACATATATGATCTCCTTTTCTTGTTTGAGCTATTATACCCATTTTAAAATTTTAATAATGAGACCAAATACGGTTATTTTTAGATAAAAATACAATAAAAATATATTTTGAATTTTTGTTGGTTAATCAGAAAAATATGTTGCTGTACAACAAAAAATAAAATAACCAGTGGTGAATTAAAAATCTATTAAATATAATTTTTACTGGTTATTTTCATTGTATATTTATGAGGAATAAAAAATTAATTATCCAGTATTTTTACTGGCTTACCTTGATCATCAACCGCTACAAAATTAAATTGCCCATGGATAACTTCTTCGCGGCCTTCGGAATACATATCTTCAAGAAAAATAGATACATTAACGGTCAGGCTGGTGGTCCCTACGCGGATAACTTTACCGATTAATTCAATAATGGTGCCAGAAGGGATGGGGTGAGTGAAGTTAATTTTTTCTGTTGAAACAGTGACTAATCGTTTACGAGAAAAACGTGTCGCAGTAATAAAAGAGACTTCGTCCATCCACGCTAGCGCAGTTCCACCAAATAAGGTGTCATGATGATTGGTGGTGGTCGGAAAAATAACTTTTGATACCCTCGTTATTGATGATGATATTTTTGCCTCTAATGAGCATTCTGCGGGATCTTTTTTTGGTACTTCTATAGCCATACAACATCCTTAGGATTAATTATCTACACTGGTAATACCCGAGTTATGATTTTAATTTCCGTGATCTGAGGGGGATTAGCCATTGCATAGATACGATAAGTTAAAATAGAACCGGTACTATTAGTTGATAGTCATGGCCTTTATTATACTAGCCTGTTATTTTTTATCTAAATAATTTTCGAGTTGAATCGTTCCGGTCAGAAATAAAGTGGCTCGCCCAGAGAGATGAACTCGTGAGTTAATAATTTTGCAATCTACAAATCCGCCACGTACAGATATTTGATGTCCGGTAAGCTGATTTTTATTTAATCGTTTGGCCCAAAGCGGTGCGATCGCACAATGGGCAGTTCCCGTTACCGGATCTTCATTAACACCTTTCGCGGGAGCAAAATAGCGCGATACAAAATCACAGGTGTTATTTTGAGATAATGCGGTAATACATAAGCCAGGGAGCGGTAATTGGGCTATTGCATCGAAATCAGGAGAACAAGAAGCGACATCTTGCTCATGAGATAAAAAGCAAATATAACGATCATTCGCTAAGTACAACTCGGCAATTTGGGTATGAATAATTTTGCTCAGATGGTCTTTTAATTCGGAGGGAGCGATTGAACAAGCCATTTGGGGGAAATCCAGCGTAAATCCGTCAGTAGTTCGGGTGACGATTAACTCCCCTGATTTCGATTGAAATATAATCGGTTGTTGGCTGGTTGATGATAATTTATCGATAATAAAAGCGGCGGCTAATGTAGCATGACCACATAAATCAACCTCTATTTTGGGCGTAAACCAGCGAATATGACGATCGACGATAAATGCGGTTTCAGACAAATTAATTTCTGCGGCAAGAGAAATTAATAACGTATCATCTAGCCACTCATCAAGTAATATAATCGCGGCTGGATTGCCTTTAAATAATTGATCGGTAAAAGCATTAACGTAATAAATGGGAAAAGTAGAAGCAGTCATAGATTATTCTTCTTATCAGTGAAACGGTTTTATTAGAGAATAAATAATAGAGTCATAATGTTAATATGCTTTTGCGGAATATTTCATTATTCTGTCAGCAGCTGATTAATTAACCAATAACCTGCTAGCCCGGGAGGATTAGTTTTTGACCAGACCAGATCAACATCAATTAATTTAGGCCACTGTGCATATTGCAAGCTGACTAATTTATCATGACCAAATTGTTTTACTAACCAAGTAGGTAAAATTGACCAACCCATGCCTTGCTCTGCCATTTCTAATAGTAATAAATAGGTGGGAGCAACCCACAGTTTTTCACTGTTGATCATTAATTGATTCTTGCTACTCAGATGCAATTGGCGAGTCATAGTTAGGTGCTGATGGGTTAATTTAGTGACTTTAGTTAGGGGATGATCTTGAATGACATACAGCCCCATTTCCCCCTGTTTAGGCAATCGTGCCGATGCAATATCTGGTGGATATTCAGCACGAGAGTCAATCATACCTATATGCACGTGACCATTTTGTAGCAGTGACAATGTATCTTCACTTTCTGCAATAATAAATTCAAATTCTAATTGTGGGAATTTTGCATCCATTTCTTGCATGAGATAGTCGGTATGTGGAGGCTGATAAATATCAGAAAAACAGCAGCTTAATCGAGATTCTACCTGCTGGTTTAACTCAATACTTAACGCATGTAAGCGTTCATTGGCAGACAATATATCTTCAACTAAACTTAAAACTTTTCGCCCCGCTGGGGTAAGAATTGATTGGCGACCTTGGCGTTCGAACAGTAAGACTCCTATATCGGTTTCAAAATTTGCAATCAGCGTACTGACAGTTGATTGGCTTTTATTTAGTTTACGCGCGGTGGCAGAAAAAGATTTTAGTGCTGCGGCCTCAACGAAAGTACGTAATGTATCAAACGAATAATTCATCATAGTATCGGTTTTATCGATGGCTGGTATTTTGTATTCATACATAGAACCGATGATAATTGCACTTTAGCAATCAGAGTTCAAGTAAGATGCGATATAGAGGACTATTTAGGTTAACCCTCCGCATTGAAAAGCAGGACTTATTTTATACAAAATTGAGAATAATTTTTGAGGTACTAAATGAGTATTAATAAAAAGTCTTTGCAAGAGCGTATCCTTCATGCGGTATGTTTTGAAGTTATTGCGATAGCGATTACTGCGCCGATAAGCGCACTCATGTTAGGCCGTTCGATGCTTGA
This sequence comes from Moellerella wisconsensis, assembly GCF_022592395.1. Lineage (NCBI taxonomy): Bacteria > Pseudomonadati > Pseudomonadota > Gammaproteobacteria > Enterobacterales > Morganellaceae > Moellerella > Moellerella wisconsensis. The sequence goes on from NZ_CP093242.1 coordinate 1,299,571, forward strand.
GATGGGGAGTGTGGCGGTTATTTTATCAACTATCGCCATGATATTAAATGTAGTTTATAACATGATTTTTGATTATTTTTGGCCGTTATCCAAAGGACCTCGCTCGACCGTGATACGAGTCATTCATGCAATAGGGTTTGAATTAAGTTTTGTGATTATCGGTATTCCGGTTATTGCACTATTGCTTAATATGACATTATTTGATGCCTTCATGCTAGAGATTGGTTTCTTTACATTTTTCTTATTTTATACCTATATTTATAATCTGGTGTATGACAAATTACGTGAACGTTGGTTTGCGGCTAGAGCAACAGCTGTGGTGACTGAGATGCGAAATAAGTAAGATTTAAAATAACGAGGCACGGGTTAAAATACGTGCCTCGCTGTATATTTAGTGGCTAATTATTGAGGTGTGAGTTCTTTTTGATCTGCATTTTTAAGCATGTTTCGTACGGGTATAATTAGTAAAGCCAATACAGCGGCACAGATAACTAACGCGATAGAAACATGAGAGAACAGTTCTGGCATCGAGCCTAATTGTTCTTTATTGATATTCCCACCCATAATCCCTGCGGCTAGGTTACCCAATGCACTGGCACAGAACCATAGTCCCATCACTTGCCCGCGCATTTTTTGTGGCGCCAATAAGGTCATCGTGGCTAACCCGATAGGACTGAGGCAGAGTTCCCCCATGGTGAGCAGTAAAATACTGAACACTAACCAGCCGGGAGACACGCCGCTTTGGGTCGCAAGGACTTGATTGGCAGCAAACATCATGATGGCAAAACCGCCCGCTGCAAATAAGATCCCAATAATAAATTTGCTGATACTGCTTGGATTCATGCTACGTTTCGCCAGCGAAGGCCACAACCAGCTGAAAATCGGTGCGAAAATAATAATAAATAGTGCATTTATTGACTGGAACCAGATAGTCGGGATTTCAAAGCTTCCTAACTGGCGGTCGGTATAGTCACGAGCGAAAATATTAAAAGAAGTCGGTTTTTGTTCAAATGCCGACCAAAAGAAAGCTGCTGCAATTAATAAAATGAAACATACCAACAATCGAGAGCGTTCGCTGGATGTTAGCCCACCTAAAAAGAACATAAACAAGAAATACAATCCGACACAGATAGAAATAATGTAAGCCGAACTTTTAGCGATAATCGATGGATTAAATGGAATTATGCCGCGGCTAATCAGCACGACCAGTACAGCTAATGCCGCCATGGCTAGGGTTACCCACTGACCTACATTTTTACGTTGCACGGTGGGATGATCCCAACTGGAATCTAAGCCTATTTGTTTATCATAACGACGCATTTGTGGCACAGCATAAAAACGGAAAATTAGTAAGGCAATTAACATGCCTATCCCGCCCAATCCGAAGCCTAAATGCCAGCCATATTTTTCATGCAGTGGGCCAATAATTAATGGGGCAATAAATGAGCCCATATTAATACCCATATAAAATAGTGAGAAACCGCCATCACGGCGGGTATCTTCTTTTTTATACAGGGTGCCGACCATGACAGTAATACAGGTTTTGAATAAGCCGGTGCCGAGTACTATCAGTAATAATCCAATGAAAAAGAAGGTATCGGACCAGAATGCCGATAATGCAATCGATAAGTGACCACAAGCAATAATTAATGAGCCATACCATACGGCACGGCGTTGGCCGAGCCAGTTATCGGCTAACCATCCTCCGGGGAGAGAGGTAATATACACGCCACCGGCAAATATACCGACGATAGCGGAGGCTTGTTCAATTGGGAGATCCATCCCGCCCTGCAATAGCGCGGCGCTCATAAATAGGATTAATAATGGACGAACACCATAAAAAGAAAAACGTTCCCACATTTCGGTGAGAAATAATGAGCTGAGTGGATAAGGATGACCAAAAAAAGTTTTGGTTTTCGTTACTGAATTTTCCATCTGAATACTCTCGTCAATAACCTCAATGAGGTTGTAGCTGGCAATATACCCAGAGAACACCAATGTGCGTAATGAACCGCAGCTTGGGTTACTTAGGTTATAAAATAACGTTGCTACTAAATATCCTTATAAAGAACGTTAATTTTATGTATACAGATATCCATATATGTATACATTTATGCAACACACATTATTATAAAAGTGCCGCGATAGAGAACATATTTCTAGGCTTTTATGTGTTTTTTAGATGAAAGTTCGAGGGAACTCTCATTTTTAAACATGTATTACCTGTAATAACACATTTTATTATTGACAGAAAGAGTAAATATTATATGAAAGAGATTGGAATATAATTTTTTAATAAAACAATAAGTTAGTTGATTTTTTTAGCTTGAGAATATTAATTATATAAGCTAGTTAGTCGATTTGGATTAAATTGAGATAAATTGACAGATATATTTATCAACATAACGTAAATTTTTCGTGGTAATTATATGTTTTTTGTTTGGTATTTTATTGAATACCAAGAATAAATTAGATTAATTAATACTAATAGGGCACTGAAGAAAAATACAGCTCTAAATCCATAAGTTGCTGCGACCAGTGATCCCATCAATGGGCCGGTGACATTACCTATATCGCGTAATGCTTGGTTATAACTGAAAATCCGTCCGGTAACTTGATGAGAAATATTATAAATAATGAGTGTTTGTACCGCTGGTAATAAGGCGGCATTCAATGCCCCGAGTAAGAAGCGTAGTGCGCCTAATTCCCAGTAATTGCTGACTAATCCCATCGGGAATAAGACAAAAATTGAGGCACCTAATACCGCGAGTAGTACTTTGTCCGGACCTATTCGGTCACTGAGTTTACCGAGCCTAGGGGCACTGATTAAGGCGGCAACGCCGGGAATAGAGGCGACAACACCGCTGATAAAGGCTAGATTTTCGATAGATCCGGAGAGGTCGCGGACATATAGAGTTAATATAGGATTGATTGACCCCATGGCCGCTTGAATAATCATAGTGGTGAAAAATAAGCTGATGACTAGACGTTTGTTTTTTAATGAAGCAAAAACTTGCTGATTACTAAGTGCATCTTTACGCGAAACTGGGGTGAAGTTTTCTTTAACATAAAAAAGAGTGACTAAAAAACAGATAAATAATACGGTAGCTGTAATAAAAAAGGCCGGTCTTAGGCCATAATGGTCAGCTAATATACCGCCAATTAAAGGGCCAATTAATGCACCACTAACCGCCCCAGTCGACAAAATGCCTAATGCCCAGCCACTCTTTTTCACCGGAACTTGTGTAGCAATCAATGCATTGGCATTGGGAACAAAACCGCCAAGTAACCCTAGCAAAGCACGCAAAATAAGTAACTGCCAAATATCTTGCGCAAAACCAATCAATACCATCACTATCCCCATACCGAGGGCGGAACGTAATAGCATCAATTTTCTCCCTTTACGGTCAGAGAGTTTCCCCCAGAATGGAGCAGCGATAGCGGAGAATAAGAAAGTAATACTGAATACCGCCCCGGTCCATAAGCTGAGCGAGCCGGGATCGGTTATGCCGAGTTCTTCAACGTAGAGCGGTAAGAAAGGCATGATCAGACTGAAAGCTGCGCCTGTAAGGAAGCAACCAAACCAGACAACATATAAATTGCGTTTCCAATAGGTATTTTGCGATATTCTGACCATAGACCTCATGCTACATGTTAATGGCCGATATTTATTGGTTTTTGAATAACTATCAGCCGGTTAATCGTGTAATTTATCGAGCTTACCATATAAAGAAGGTTCACCGGGGGGGCGAGTTTTAAAACGGCGATGTAACCACATATATTGATCAGGCGCTTGCATAATTTCTTTTTCTATCACTTGATTTATCAATGCCGCCGCAGTGACTTCATCTTTCATTGGAAAATCTTCCACCGCCGGTTGAATGATTAATTCATACCCTTGGGCATGAGATAAACGGCGCGGGGTAAAGGGAATGATCAGCGGATTGGCTAAACGCAGTAATATCGAAGTTCCCACGGTTGTAGCTGCTTTATCGACAGCAAAGAAAGGCGCAAATACACTGTTTTTAGGACCATAGTCATGATCAGGGGCATACCACAGGATTTCCCCTTGTTTCAGATTACGCACCATGCCTTTGACATCCTTTCTATCGATAACGCTCTTATTCGATCGCACGCGTCCCCACGCCTGTAGCCAGTCGAGTAATGGGTTATCATTAGGGCGATAGACACCGATTCCGGGATTTAAAATACCAAAAATCCGTGCTCCGAGTTCTAAGGTCAGAAAATGCACCCCAATGACTAAAATGCCTCGGCCAGTTTGTTGTGCTTGCTGAATATTTTCACGGCCTTTAATGGTAAACCAGCGTTGAATACGCCAATCGGGCCAAAACCAAGCCATTCCGGTTTCAAAAATACCCATTCCTACCGATTCAAAATTCTGTTGAATTAATTTTTGGCGTTCGCTGAGGCTCATATTAGGGAAACACAGCGCTAAATTTCTATCAGCGATGTTAACGCGAGATTTTAACAGATGGCGCGAAAGGCGCCCAAGGCGTGTTCCCATCCAATAGATTATTGGATAAGGCAAAAGCGTTAGAATATAAAGCAGCCCAATACCCAGTAATAATAACCAGTAGCGAGGATGCAAAAAACGGGCTTGAAAAGTGGGAGTCTTAGTCATCTGTTTCCGAATCTATTTACTGTATATGCGCCTGATAGTCATCAGTAACACATTTTTTTATAGCAAAACCATCAATTATAACAAACTAATAATTTTAAATATTAACCGATTGCATGATATTTACCAACTCAGCAATATTTTTCACCGCCATTTTCTCCATCACGCGAGAGCGGTGAACTTCCACAGTACGTACCGAAACACAAGCTACATCGGCAATTTCACGGTTAAGCATTCCTTGGATGACATAGGCACAAATATTCTTTTCCCGTGGCGTTAGGTTATGATAACGCTGCATATTTATATATTTCTGAGTAGCTTTACGAGTGGCTATTTCTGCATGTGCAAGCGCGTTGATCAGCGATTGGCTATCAATAGGTTTTTGCAGAAAATCAATGGCGCCAAATTTCATTTGTTCGACCGCCATCGGGATATCACCATGCGCGGATAAAAAAATGACCGCTAAAGTACTGTGAGCATCTAGCAATTTTTTGTAGACCTGACGGCCATCGATTTCTGGCATTCTCATATCTAACAACACTATGCCTTCAGTTAATAGATCTACATTTTCGATAAAATTTTTACTGTTATTCCAAACTTGGCTTTCGTAACCGAGTGTTTCGAGTAGGAATTGGCAGGCATCAGTGACATCCGGGTCATCATCAACTAAGTGAATGATTGGCATCTGGTTTGGCCCTTAGAGCAAAATAATTATGTATTATATCAGTTATATCAAATAATTCCGTGGTAGAGAACGGCGTAAAAATACGCCTATCTTTTATAGCGGATTATTTTTTTGATGAACGCAATCTTGCGGGAAAATTAACGTCATTCTTAATCCCATTAGGTGTTTATTTGCGGTTTGTTCTTCTGCGGCATTATTATCAACAATGTTATCAGTCGAGTCTTCAAATAATTGATTTTCTAGTCGAATATCACCACCTTGGCTACGAATTAACCGCTGACAAATAACTAATCCCAAGCCTAAGCCATCTTGTTTAGTGGTCGAAAAAGGTATGATGCCACGGTGTAATTGTTGATCGCTCATACCGCCTGCATCATCTTGTAAAATCAATAAAAAGTGATTGGGACCCGGATGTAATTCAAGGCGTAATTTTTCAGCGCCTGCCTGCAAGCTGTTATTAATTAAGTTGGATAATAATTGTTCTAGCAGTGTATCTGGTAGATGTAATTCGATATCGTCACCTGTGGGTAAAAATAGTTGTGCTTTAGGATAATACTGTTCAATACGCAGCAGCCGCCAGAGATGAAGAACGGTTTGGATAATCGGTTGATAGCTATAATTTATTGGCTGATCTTGATGTGTTTTACCCACCCATGAGCGCAGATTTCGTATGATATCTGCTCCGCGTTGTGCTTGAGTATCTATCTTTTCTAAGGCTGGGATCAGTGGATGTTGCTCGGATTCTTGTTTCAGGCGGATAACACTACCTTGGGCATAATTGCGGATTGCCGATAGTGGTTGATTGAGTTCATGAGCAAAACCCGATGCCATTTCGCCCAGAATACTCAGGCGCTGAGCCTTTTCTAAATCGGCTTCTTGCTGACGTAATTGATTATGAGCCTGTTCTAATTGGCGACTTTTACGCCGCACCAGAAAGGCAATCCAAATATGATTAATGCCTAAGAGAATAAAAATCAGCGCAATACCGCTAATAGCCAGTTGATATTGCACAATCCAACTGACGATATCACGCCAAAATTGACGTTGTTGAGGATGTTGATTCACCGAGCGCAGCAGGGCTTCAACTTGGCTAACTGAAGAGGGCGCTCCCCAGAGTAAGCCATCATTGTCAGAAGATAATAATATACGGGTCACTTTATCTACCAAATTATCGGGCACATTATTTAGCGCGGCGAAAGACCAATTAGGATAAAGCTCGGTGCTAGTAAGACAAGAAGATGAGGCCGGATGTTGGATCAATGGGCGAAACAACTGTGGATTAATTAACCCTTCTTTTTGCATATTTTCTAATAGGCAACTGGGCACAATCGCTGCAGATAATGTTTTGTCCCTTAAAGCATAAATCAAAGCATCCGCCGGAAAGCCTAAAAACTGCATTCTAAAGTCTTTATTCGGATCATAGCCATTATCACGAATGACTTTATACCCCAACAAATAACCGCCAAAAGCATCTGGAGAAATAGCTCCAACATTTTTACCAATTAAATCATCTAGTGAGTTCACACTGTCATCATTGCGCACCAAAATCAGGCTGCCTAACACATTACGTGTTTGGTTATTGGGTTCCCGTGGCGAACGCAATGATAACAGCCAGCGCAGATTATAGCGGCTATCCAATTGAATAAATTGTGCGGGATTAGTTAATAAAAAATTCACTTGCTGACTTTCAACGGCTTGACGCATTTCATCTAAATTGAGTGGCACTAAACGAAAATGTTCTGTGGGAATATCTTTATTAAGTGTGTCGACTAATTGTTGCCAGTAATTTTGTGTTAATACCGAACCGCGTAATGCCAGCACGCCGATCGTCCATTCTGCGGCATGCAGAGAAAAGCTGCATAACATAAGTAAAATTACCGACCATCGATGCGATTTGTTGATATTTATTTTCATCATATTTGAGTTATTACTTGTTTTAGATCAAGTCTAGTTCGGGTATGTGGTAAACCACAATAGGGAGAGCAAGTATCGGTTTCATACAATGAAGCTATTCCCATTCGGCCTCTGGTGCAGTTAATACAACCTGAGCTCATCGGGGAACGGAGTAACGATAACATACCGAATTTAAACAAAAATGAAAATAACAGCGTTATCGACCGTATCAGTATATGAGTGATCGAAAGGCCGCAGAAGATGGCCTTAACCATCAAATTCTTAATTAAATATTTTGTATTAGCAGTGTAATACTGGAGCCAAATATGGATCTGAGTAAACGTAAATTTCTACAACAGCTCGGCGCATTAACCGCAGGAGCATCATTAGTTCCGATTGCAGAGGCGGGGATTAATTTCTCCCCAACTCGACGAGAAGGTTCCCCAGACCGACGTTACGGCATGTTAATTGATTTGCGTCGATGTGTCGGTTGTCAGTCATGTACGGTGAGTTGTTCGGTGGAAAACCAATCCCCGCAAGGGCAATTCAGAACATCGGTGAATCAATATCAAGTATCAGTGAACGGTCAACAGGGGATCACTAACGTATTATTACCGCGCTTGTGCAACCATTGTGATAACCCACCTTGTGTTCCTGTTTGCCCTGTACAAGCTACTTTCCAGCGTGAAGATGGCATTGTGGTGATCGACAATGAGCGCTGTGTTGGTTGCGCTTATTGCGTTCAAGCTTGCCCATACGATGCACGATTTATTAACCATTCTACGCAAACCGCTGATAAATGTACTTTTTGCGCTCACCGATTAGAAGTTGGATTGTTACCTGCGTGTGTTGAATCTTGTGTTGGTGGCGCGCGAATTATCGGCGATTTAAAAGATCCAAACAGTACATTACGCCAAATGCTAAAACAGCATGAGTCTGAAATTAAAGTATTAAAACCTGAACAGGGCACATTACCGCAGGTTTTCTATCTCGGATTAGATGATGCATTTGTACAGCCACTGGTGGGCAAAGGCCAGCCCGAGTTATGGCAGGAGGTATTTTGATGAACTCACAAGTCACAACCATCGCTGAAATTATGGCACAGCCGCAGGAGTTCTTTTGGCTACCGTGGGCGGTGCAATATTTCTTCTTTATTGGCATTTCTGCGTGTGCAGTGTTGTATGCCTGTTGGCAGCATTGGATGGGACAATCACAGAATCAGCGCTTAGAAATGATAGCGGTTTTTATTGCTATCACGATGGGGATAACTGCCCCTTTAGCCTTGACCGCTGACTTGCATCAAACCGCACGTGTTTGGCATTTTTATGCGTATCCGACGCCATGGTCATGGATGGCATGGGGTTCGGTGTTACTGCCGATGTTTACCACCTTTCTCGGCCTGTATTTCGTGGCACTGGTGGTAAAACAGGTGTGGCATAAAGAATTTAAAGCCACACGATGGATAGCATTATTGGCGGCATTATCAGCTATCGGTTTATTACTGTATACCGGGCGTGAAGCCTCAGTTATTCGCGCTAGGCCGATTTGGTTTAGTTGGTGGGTACCAGTATTAATGTTCCTTAGTGCGATGCAAGCGCTCCCAGCACTGATTAGCTTAGGCGCTCGCCGTGAGCCTCAATATCAGAACTTATTAGCGCGTTGGCAAACTGTGACCTTGCTATTACTGGCAGTCAGTTTTGCTTTATGGATAGCGGGCGATACGATCTCCGGTATTGCTATTCGTGAGCAGCTGCAATTTGCTAGCCCAGGCTGGTGGATGTTAATCGGGATGTGCGCACTGTGGCTGATGGCATTAATTATGTCGATTAGCAATATGAGCAAAACCCGCTCAGTGGTTTATATCACCGTATTAGCCTTGGTTTCTATGGCATTAACCTGGTCATTACGTTGGGTCTTCTTAATGGAAGTCCAAGCCGTACCTAAAAATAACATCCTCTATAATCCCTATGTGTTCCCGTTAGGAACCGATGGTTTACAGGGGCTTATCGGTACGTTCTGTCTATGGATAGCGTTAATTATTATTTTTCGTGAAGGTATTCGCTGGTGTGTTAGGAGAGTGCAACATGGCTAAAACTACAAGACGTCAATGGCTGAAAGGCGGATTAGTTCTCGGGGGATTGGCCGCCTTCGGCGTGAGTTATCGCGATGTCGCAAAACGCGCGGTTGATGGCTTAGTCAATGGAACATCGGGTAAAGTCACACTGGACAGAATTAATGGTAACTCGTTGATCCCAGAAGGGAAGGCTACGGGCATTAGCGGATGGCAACCCAATCCACAGCAAGTGGTTGCCATGACACAATGTTTTGGCTGCTGGACGCAATGTGGTATCCGAGCGCGTATTGATCGTGAAACCAACGATGTTATTCGAATAGCCGGCAATCCGTATCATCCATTATCTCAAGATCAGCATTTTGCTTATAACATGCCATTGGAAACCGCATTTAATAAAATGTCCGGTGAAAGTGGACTAGAAAGTCGCTCAACCGCTTGTGCGCGTGGGGCAACGTTAATGGAAGGGCTAACTAGCCCGCAACGTATTCTTGAGCCGATGAAACGGGTCGGTAAACGTGGCGAAGGTAAGTGGCAACGGATTAGTTTTGAACAGTTGATCACTGAAGTGGTTGAAGGCGGAAACTTATTCGGTGAAGGCCATATTGATGGCTTACGTGCAATTCGTGACCTCAATACGCCGATTGACCCTAATCAGCCCAAATTGGGACCTAAAGCTAATCAGTTGTTAGTTACCAATGCCGGTGATGATGGTCGTGATACTTTTATTCGTCGCTTTGCTCAAAATAGTTTTGGCAGTAAAAACTTTGGCGCGCATGGATCATATTGCGGATTAGCCTATCGTGCCGGCTCAGGGGCATTGATGAATGATTTGGATAAAAATGCCCACGTTAAACCAGATTGGGATCATGTCCGTTTCGCACTATTTTTAGGAACCTCTCCAGCGCAATCCGGTAATCCGTTTAAGCGACAGGGGCGCCAATTAGCCAATGCACGTTTGCGCGATTCATTTAATTATGTGGTAGTGGCGCCAGCACTGCCATTGACCACTACTTTAGCCAATGATCATGGGCACTGGGTACCGGTCCAGCCGGGAACTGATGCGGCATTAGTGATGGGTATGATCCGTTGGATCATTGAAAATGAACGCTATAACGCCAGTTATTTATCGGTGCCAAGTGAAAAATCAATGCACGCGGTCGGTGAAAAAAGTTGGACTAACGCGACTCATTTAGTCATAACCGATGATCAACACCCCTTAGCAGGGCAATTATTATTAGCTTCGCATCTTAGCGGTGAAGGCGATGATGAAAACGCATGGTTAGTCGAAACCCTTAATGGCGAGTTAAAACCGGCTGATCAGGTTGAGCAAGCCGCTTTGTTTGTCACGCGTAATATTAGATTGCACGATGGCAGTGAAGTTACCGTGAAATCCAGCTTCCAATGCTTAAAAGAATCAGCACAACGTATGACACTAGAGCAATATAGCCAGCGTTGTCAGGTACCTGTCACCACTATTGAATCATTAGGTAAAGCACTAACCTCTTATCAGCGTAAAGCCGCAGTTATCTCTCATGGCGGTATGATGGGCGGCAACGGCTTTTATACCGCATGGTCAGTAGTAATGCTTAACGCATTGATTGGTAACTTAAATCTTAAAGGCGGCGTGTCTGTTGGTGGCGGTAAATTCAATGGTGCGACCGATGGCCCATGTTATAAAATGGACAGTTTTGCGGGCAAAATAAAACCAAAAGGTATGGTGCTTTCACGCAGTAATGAAGTGTATGAAAAATCAGACGAATATCAGACGCGAGTCGCCGCAGGGCAATCGCCTTATCCGGCTAAAGCACCATGGTATCCTTTCGCTAAAGGTCAATTGACCGAACAACTGGGTTCTGCTTTAGCTGGGTATCCGTACCCATTGAAGGCGTGGATCACTAATATGACTAATCCGCTATATGGTATTGCGGGTATTCGTCAGGTCATGGAAGAAAAGCTGAAAGATCCCCAGCATTTGCCGTTGATTATTGGCATTGATGCCTTCATGAACGAAACTACGGCATTGGCTGATTATATTGTTCCTGATACCCATAACTTTGAAAGTTGGGGGTTTAGTGCGCCATGGGCGGGGGTTCAAGTAAAAGCCAGTACTGCCCGTTGGCCGGTGGTGGGATCTCGTACGGTAAAAACGGCAGATGGCCAGCCTGTTTCGATGGAATCATTTTGTATTGCAGTGGCTAAGCAGCTGGATTTACCGGGCTTTGGTGATAATGCGATTGAAGATACCGAAGGGAATAAATACCCGTTAAATACCGCAGAAGACTACTATTTACGCATTGCGGCTAACATGGCTATGTTGGGCGAAAAACCGGTCGCACCACTAACTGAGCAAGAAGTATTAATCAGTGGTGTTGACCGCATTATGCCAGCAATAACTCAGATTTTAAAACCGGATGAACAGCTGCGTGTGGCGTATATTTATAGCCGAGGGGGCCGATTTGCTCCGCATGAAAAAGCGTGGGATGGCGATGCAACGGGTCCTCAGTGGAAAAAATCGCTGCAAATTTGGAATCCAACAGTCGCAGCTAATCGCCATGCCATCACTGGTGAGCGCTACAGTGGTTGCCCAACCTATTATCCTCCTCGTTTATCAAATGGCGACGATATTGATCAGGTTTATTTACCTCAAGAGTGGCCGCTCAAATTGATGTCATTTAAATCGCATGTTATGAGCAGCTCGACAACGATGATTGAACGTTTGCGCCATGTTAAACCGACCAATTTAGTGGCTTTAAATCCAAAAGAGGGTGAGAAAATGGGAGTAAAACACGGTGATTGGGTCAAAATCATAACTCCGGGAGGAACGGTTGAAGCGCAAATTAGCTTACTCGATGGAGTAATGCCTGGCGTGCTAGCGATTGAACATGGCTATGGGCACAAAGAAATGGGCGCCAGCCAACATTATCTGGATGGCCAAGCGATGGCGATGAACAAAGCGAATGCTTCAGGCATCAATTTAAATGATCTTGGTTTTGCTGATCCAACGCGTGAAGTGACTAATACCTGGTTAGATTGGGTCTCTGGCGCTTCTGTACGGCAGGGATTACCGGCAAAAATAGAGTTAATTAGTTAGATATAGTGTTTAACATTATATAAAAATTTAATTTGTAATTATGAAAGGAGAAGAAATTCTCCTTTTTTCTTTTTTAGATCGAAGATTTATCGGTTAATGGCTCATTTAGCGGTTTAAACCCTTTAAATTAGCATGGTTTTTTGTTTGACAATTTTGGGTCATAATATTCAATAACCATCAAAAGTGGACACTGCGTGGACATTCTTGATATTAAACGTATAAATATTAGCTAGTTACAAAGGAATTAAGAACACCATGCCAGTGTTACATAATCAAGTTTCAAATAAAGTATTAAAAGAAAGAATGTTGGCGGAGACTGAGCCACGGACCACGATTTCGTTTTATAAATATTTTACCATTGCTGACCCACAAGAGTTTCGTGATCGTTTGTATAAACTGTTTTTAGAGTTACAGGTTTTTGGTCGCGTATATATTGCAAAAGAGGGAATTAATGCACAAATAAGTGTGCCTTCCTCGAAGGTTGAGGCACTGCGTGCACTGATTTATAGCATCTCACCGGAGCTAGATAATTTGCGTTTAAATATCGCACTCGATGATGATGGTAAATCTTTTTGGGTATTACGCATGAAAGTTCGTGACCGCGTGGTTGCCGACGGGATCACGGATGAGAGTTTTAATCCATCAAATACAGGGCAATATCTAAAAGCTGAACAAGTTAACCAGATGTTAGACGATCCGGACGCAATATTTGTTGATATGCGTAATCACTACGAATATGAAGTTGGACATTTTGAGCAGGCAGTGGAAGTTCCATCGGATACTTTTAGAGAGCAATTGCCGATGGCTGTAGATATGCTCAAAGATCAAAAAGATAAAAAAATAGTTATGTATTGTACCGGCGGTATTCGCTGTGAAAAAGCCAGCGCTTATATGCTACATAACGGCTTTGATAATGTTTATCATGTCGAAGGTGGCGTTATCGAATATGCGCGTAAAGCCAAAGAACAAGGTTTACCTTTGCGTTTTAAAGGCAAAAACTTTGTTTTTGATAATCGCATGGGTGAGCGGATCACCGAAGATGTTTTAGCACATTGTCATCAATGTGGTAGCGAATGCGACACTCATACCAATTGTAAAAATGATGGTTGTCATTTGTTATTTATCCAGTGCCCAACGTGCGCCGAAAAATATGAAGGTTGCTGTAGCGTGGCTTGCCAAGAAGAATCTAAACTGACTGAAGAAGAGCAGCGTAGCCGTCGTGCTGGGCGTGAAGTTAGTAATAAGATTTTTAATAAATCACGTCATCGTTTATCTGCAGGTTTTATCAATCCAGAAAAATAGAATAAAAAGCACCGTATTATTTTTTAATTTAATACGGTGTCTTATTTTCACCTTAATAGTTAAATTTATTATTAATATAAATATTTAAATATATTATAAATAAAAAATAATTCGATTCTATTTTTAACAAATACCTTTGCTGTAATATGTCTTTTATGAGAATAAACGGTACTATTACTAATACCTAATCGTTTAGAAATAACATGATTAGGGATCTCATTCATCCAGCTATTAATTATACACTGTTCTTGATAACTAAATACTGATGAATTTAACTCATGGGTTAACTGAGTAATATGTTCTATTTGAGAAGAATCAAAAATCAGTTTATCCAGCGTTTTTTCAATAATATTTTTGGACATTAAGAAAAAGTTATCTTTTAATAACACTGGTTTATCAGTAAAAGGATAAGGGGCGTCAATATAAATATAAAAACGAGTATTTTGAGCCACCTTAAATAAAGATTGCAACCGTGGGCAAAAATCTGAATGATGACAATAATAAGTTAAATTTACCAAGATAATTGTAGGATTGTCATTCTTTACATATGCCGTTGCATCAGTAATGTTGTTGACGCTCACAAATTTAAGAGAGTCATTTTTTGATAAATATTCTGTAATACCAAGACGTGTGTAATAACACTCATCAATGATTAATATCTTCATTTGAACATCCTTGTCCTTTAATGGAGATTACAATAAATGGAATTTGATATTACTGTCAACTAAATAAAGAAAAATATATGATTTATTATTTCTATGTGTTTTAAATTAATTTAATTCTATACAATTAATCCATTGATGTTTTAGTATTTAATCTGACTAAGTAGATAAAACCAGTCTGTAAATTTGATGATTTTTAGTGCGGGGATTAATATAACTAGGGTTATTAATTATATTGCAAGTAATTGTAATGGGTATTCATTGCTTGAATACCCATTATTTTCGCTAGTGCTTTTTATGATCTAACTCATTATATTCACTGGACTCTATCTTATCTATTCCAGCTTGTAAAATATGAATAAGTTGTTTTGCTACATCGGTAGTAAGCCACATTGTTTTATCAATAGTCGCATTCTCTGCGGCTTCAGTATGACCTGAAAGATAGTGTAAACGTAGCATCATAGCATCATAGGTGTCGACGGTACTGATATCCCAACCAACAACAGGATGAGTTTGAATAACATCATCTTTTCTATCCATAAAACCTCCTAATCAAACTACGTGATAATTATTAATATCGTGAACTGACTAAGAGCGAGGCACTTATAACAATAAGTGATGCCAGTATAGAGAGATTTCAATAATAGAAAAGAGAAAAATTTTATCTTTTAAAAAGAATTCTAGATTAGGATAGTAAAATGAGGGGGGCAAAAGGGATAGTTGAATAGCTAGAAATTCAACAGTGTTCGGGAATGAACGCAGTAATACGGGAGTTGCCGACGATAGATAAATCGATCGCCGGCAGACAAATAATTACTCTACGTTGCTGATTGTCCAGTGAATATCTTCGGCAGCCAGGAACGGGATCAGTTGGTCATCACCGCATTGAATAGATTCTACCGCAATGGTGGTTTTTTTTTCTAATTTAACTCGACCATCATTGATTGGAAGGTTATAAAATTTAGGACCATTGAGTGAACAGAATGCTTCAAAATGATTAAGTGCATTCATTTCTTCGAACACAGTCGCATAAGCAGCCAGTGCTGTAGGTGCATTAAAAACGCCAGCACAACCACAAGAAGACTCTTTACGGTGTTTAAGATGAGGTGCAGTATCGGTACCTAAGAAAAATCGGTCACAACCACTGGTAACAGCATTACGTAAAGCTTCTTGATGGATATTACGCTTAAGGATAGGTAAACAGAATAGATGAGGACGAATTCCGCCTACTAGCATATGGTTACGATTAAACATCAAATGCTGTGGCGTTAATGTAGCGGCAATATATTTATCTCCTGCCAGCACATATTCGGCAGCTTCTTTAGTCGTGATATGTTCAAACACAATTTTAAGCTGTGGAAACTGCTTTCTTACGGGCTCCATGACCTGTTCAATAAAGAATGCTTCGCGATCAAAAATATCAATATGGCTTGCGGTAACTTCACCGTGTACTAAGAGTGGCATGCCTATTTTTTCCATCGCAGCTAGTGCGGGATAAATCCTTTTAATATCAGACACACCATGAGTAGAATTAGTGGTGGCATTGGCTGGATAAAGTTTGCAAGCCGTAAACACGCCTTGCGTGAAACCGTCAATTAGCTCCTGTGGATCGGTATTGTCGGTGAGGTAACAGGTCATCAATGGAGTAAAATTTTGACCTTGTGGTACGGCTTGTAGAATACGTGTGCGGTATTCTTTAGCTGCCTGAATTGTGGTGATGGGAGGTGCCAAATTAGGCATCACAATTGCTCTGCCAAAAAATTGACTGGTATAAGGAACCACTGTTTTGAGCATCTCATCATCACGAAAGTGTACATGCCAATCGTCAGGACGGCGGATGGTTAAAGTCGTTGCAGGGATAGTCATAGAACCGGCTCCATTATCAGAACAATAATTATAGGTGAGCAGGGTGCTCAGGCCGGGATAGGATGATAAATTGAAATAACTAAAATAGCTATTATTCTTTATAAAGAATAATGTGATCATAAGATGATCAATGAAAATAAAGAATTAGTATGTTATTGGAATAGCTGCAATGAAAGTAATAATTAAGATATGTTGGATTAGAGAGTTTTAATGAAGAAAATATAATGATGCGTTTGAAGTGGCTCCTCCAACTGGACTCGAACCAGTGACATACGGATTAACAGTCCGCCGTTCTACCAACTGAACTATGGAGGAATTGCTTCAAAGCGAGAAGGATATTAACGTTCTCAGAATGGAAAGTCAAAGGAGAAAAAGAAAAAAAAGTGCGTTTGGTGATTTTCTGTTCTTATTGCTGGTTGTTTGGTCAAAATTAATCGGTTAGCTAAAGAACAGGTCAAAAGCGGCAGAGAATTTTATTTTAATTGCCTATTTTTATTAACTCGTTAAGTTAGATAGTAGCTTAGTTAGAGATCTTAGTTAGATAGCAATGCTAAAACACCCTGTTAATTTATGGGAGGATATACGAGGTGATTAGTTTGAAAATTAATGACTAAATCTGTGTTTCACAAATTAGAAAATACAGTTAGTACAGTACTGTTAGTATAAATAGCTATTAGGCTAAATGACAAATAGCAAAAAGCCCGCATAAAGCGGGCTTTTCTAAATCTGGCTCCTCCAACTGGACTCGAACCAGTGACATACGGATTAACAGTCCGCCGTTCTACCAACTGAACTATGGAGGAATTACTGTGTTCCTGAGAACGAGGCGAATATTAACGATCATTGCTTGGCTTGTAAAGCATTAAAATACAAAAAAATGCTGACTGGCTAATCAATGTTCAAAAAGATGATTTTTTGTCTGTTTTCCATGACTTTGGTACAAAAAAAACGCAATAAATATTATCGTGATTTTTTGATGAGCAGATCATTCCTCGATTGCGATCAACATATATAATTTAAAAAATAGGTTGTCGGTTAAAAATAACCAGAGAATAAGCTTATTGAATTTGATCTTATGTCCGTACTATTGCGAAGTTATGCTGATTTTAAATAACTGCTTATAGGGAATAGTTTTACGGAGGTGAGGTAGATATGATTGGCTGAGGCTGAAATATTGGCTAGTATGGGAGTAATGACTATAGTTAGGAAATAGCCAATAATAAATAGCAAAAAGCCCGCATAAAGCGGGCTTTTCTAAATCTGGCTCCTCCAACTGGACTCGAACCAGTGACATACGGATTAACAGTCCGCCGTTCTACCAACTGAACTATGGAGGAATTGCTGTGTTCCTGAGAACGAGGCGAATATTAACGAGTTCGATGAGTGCTGTCAACGATAAAAATAACTATTTTTATCAACTGACTATACAGTGTTCACTGTGGTTAACTTTTATTCTATTTCATTGAAAATTGGTGATTTTTACATCATGGATACGCGAGCTTCTGGCGTTGATATTTCAGGGTAGGCGATATGATAGATATCATAAAAAGACACTTCACTCTTTAAGGCCTGTAAACGGGTTATTTCTTGTTTCATCTGAGGGTTAACTTCTGAAGAAGAAAGGATTTTATCCAAACAGTCAGCAGAAATCATTTCATCAACAAACCACTCGCCATTATAGCAGACGCGTAAATCCAGCACGCCGATATCTTCAAAACGATAAATTGGTTTAATATCAAACAATAGAATACCCGCCAGTAGGATAAACAGTACCGTAAAGCCAATTAGCCACGACAGCCCAAAATAAGGTGCATATAAAATCAAAAATGCTAAAGGTATATAAGCTAATAGCATACCTAAGCAGAGAATAGGGTGATTAACGATAAACTGGCTATTGAAGTAAGGCTTCCCGGTACGATGTTCTTTCTTATTTATATTATTTAGTTCGTCGGTTAAGATTGTTTGTATGCTATCCATAATATTTTACCTAATTCTTTATAGCGCCAATGTGTTCACATGTAATCAGGATATCATGGGGTTTATAAATTGTTATATATCAGTTGCAATTTTTATTGTACTAGATTGTATTATGTTGACTGCTTCTTCCATAGTCATGTTTATTTAGAAGCTTGATGAATGTATGGCAGAAAATGATAGATAATAGAAACTAATACGATGATTAGTTTATTGTAACCAGATATAGAATAAGATGTTTTTCTATATAAAAATTTTTATAAAAGTGACTAAGGTTAAAGTTATTCATTTTTTTTTAATATTAATAATAAAAGTAGTTGCTATTATTCTTCACTCGTGAGTTAATAAGTTACGGCCTGAAAAACAGTCCTATTTGATGTACGATTACTGAGTTTAGTGTGTTGTGTAAATGTTATCCTTGATAGCTTTTGACCGCTTCCTTCTTAGTGTTTTTTCGATTAAATAGTCGACTCTGGCCAGTATCTATGCCAAACGGCAAGTTTTTTTGATGTTATATAGGAAAAGTCAAATGTCTGACAAAATGAAAGGTCAAGTTAAGTGGTTCAACGAGTCTAAAGGCTTCGGTTTCATCACTCCAGCTGATGGTAGCAAAGACGTATTCGTCCACTTCTCAGCCATTCAAACCAATGGTTTTAAAACTCTGGCAGAAGGCCAGCAAGTTGAATTTTCAATTGAAAATGGCGCTAAAGGCCCAGCAGCTGCTAACGTAACTGCTATCTAAGCTCTGCTTCGATACTAATTTCTAAAGCCCGTCACTTCTTAGTGACGGGCTTTTTCGTTATGGCTAGAATATAATTTAGTTTATAAATTTTTCTCAGGGGTAAGCCAACAATGAAAATTAATGATCGTGTTTACGTTAAAACCGACGGAGAACATATTCGCCAAGGGACCATACTACTGATAGAGCCGTTTAGTGAAGGTAATATGTATTTAGTTTCGTTGCCTGATTATCCCGGTGGTATTTGGTTTTTTAATGAAAAAGAAGGCGAAGAGGGTATTTTCGTTACGCCGATTGATAATGAAGCTGAATAGAAATTAGTGTCTATCGATGATTTTTAGCTTTACTTATGCTAAATCCGCTCATATACTTCAGGAAATTTTGTTTTGGAGAATAATACTTGGACAGTCAAAGTTGTCATATAACAGCTTATTTTTAAGGCAAGCCAGTAATTCTCTATTGATTTAACTGCTTGCCACTCGGCGGGCAGTACCTTTCTGAATTCCAGTTAGTACTCCCTAAAATATATATTCTATCTCTAATGATGGAGCTTATCTGCTATTGGTTTATTTGCAGTAAAGTTTTACGGGACGATTGTTATGCTGTGCTATCTCCATACTAGTATCCACTCCAATATCTATACCAGCCATACCTTGTTTCCTCCGGGCATTGACGCATAGCCACTGAATAATTTTATTTAGGTTTTGCTGTGTGCACAATTTTGCTGCACATGATTATTAATCCATTATTGGATGGAAAAGTCATGTTATTAACTCCATATATTTTAAATCTTATTGCTGCTATGTGTTTAGGCGCATTGATTGGGGCTGAGCGCCAATGGCGTCAGCGTATGGCGGGATTACGTACTAATGCGCTGGTAGCAACAGGCGCTGCGGTATTTATTTTAAGTTCAGTAACAACCTCACCGGACAGTCCGGGACGTATTGCTGCTCAAGTTGTTTCCGGAATTGGTTTTTTAGGGGCTGGAGTAATTATGCGAGAAGGCATGAATATTCGCGGCTTGAATACCGCTGCAACACTGTGGTGTTCTGCGGGAATTGGTGTGCTATGTGGTTTAAGTCAATATGGATTAGCCACTGCCGCGACGTTAATTATTTTATGCGCCAATATCTTATTACGTGAAGCAGCGCAACGAATTAATAAACAACCAGTCCAGCAAGCTATTGATATAGAGCAATGTTACAAGATCCATGTTACTTGCCATCAGAATGATGAAATTTTAGTTAGAACTTTGATATTACAAGCTTTAAATGGACTACATATTCGATTACGTTCATTAAGCAGCAAAGATATGTTACAACCAGAGCGATTAGAGGTGAGAGCTGAAGTACTTGCGACGCCTGCCGAGCAGAAGGAAATTGAAGCCTTAGTTTGTCGAATTAGTATTGAAAAAAGTGTCAGTGCGATTAACTGGAAAATCGCATCGGAGCTTCCTGCATAGAAATTATTTGTCCCATTAACAGGAGATTTAAATGGACGATCACCCTCCATCGAGGTGTATAAACAGCGCTATCTGACTGAATTATAGATAATATTCAAAGCTATTTTTCAGTCAGAGAGTAAAGCAATGACGTTACATTATGCTGATAATGTAAAAGCCTGAGTTTGAGATTATGACTGAAAAAAAAGCTAAAGAGCGTAGCTCAGCTAAACGCACCCGCAGATCATTCATTGTGGGAGAGCAAGCGATAAAAAGTTTAGAGCAAACACTCAACGACTATCATACTAATTTGTTGGGTTTA
The DNA here is from genome assembly GCF_022592395.1 of Moellerella wisconsensis. NCBI lineage: Bacteria > Pseudomonadati > Pseudomonadota > Gammaproteobacteria > Enterobacterales > Morganellaceae > Moellerella > Moellerella wisconsensis. The sequence goes on from NZ_CP093242.1 coordinate 1,320,259, forward strand.
ACTGATACAGATGCACTTGATCGGTTAATTTCGACTGGCGAAAATGAGGTTGCCCATGAAAAGGTCCCTCCTGCATGGAAACAATTTTTAGCTGCATTTAATAATCCATTTATTTATGTACTAATAATCTTAGCTGCTATCAGCTTTATTACTGATTATTATATTCCCTCATTAAGTAATGAAAATATTGATTTAACCGGGGTTATTATCATTATAACTATGGTGTGCCTCAGTGGATTATTACGTTTTTGGCAGGAATATCGGACCAATAAAGCTGCTGAAGCATTAAAATCCATGGTAAGAACAACAGCGACAGTATTACGTCGAGAGAAAAACGCAGGTAAATCAATCCGTAAAGAAATCCCAATTAAATGCTTAGTCCCGGGGGATATCGTACTATTGTCTGCAGGAGATATGATCCCCGCTGATCTACGACTGATAGATTCTCGAGATTTATTTATTAGCCAAGCTATTTTAACTGGCGAATCTATCCCGATTGAAAAATATGATACTTTGGGTGAGATCAAAGCTAAAAATACAGAACCACTATCTCATGGTCAGTCTGAGTCTGAATTACTAGAATTATCAAATATTTGTCTGATGGGAACTAACGTAAGTAGTGGTACGGCTCGAGGGATCGTGGTTGCAACGGGCGCTGATACTTATTTTGGTTCATTGGCTAAATCGATTATTGGAACTCGAGCACAAACGTCATTTGATCGTGGTGTTAATAGTGTAAGTTGGTTATTAATCCGTTTTATGATGATTATGGTACCGATTGTTTTGCTAATTAATGGTTTTACTAAAGGCGATTGGTTTGAGGCAACGCTATTTTCATTAGCGGTTGCTGTTGGATTGACACCTGAAATGCTGCCGATGATTGTTAGTTCAAACCTGGCTAAAGGTGCAATTGCGATGTCTAAACATAAAGTCATCGTTAAGCGATTGAATGCTATTCAAAATTTTGGAGCCATGGATGTATTGTGTACCGATAAAACGGGAACATTAACTCAAGATCGTATTATATTAGAGCATTATCTCGACAGCATAGGCAATGAGAATCAGACTATTTTACATCTAGCGTGGTTAAATAGTTTTCATCAAAGCGGCACAAAAAATATGATGGATCAGGCTATTATTCGCCGTGGGCGAGGCAAAAAAGCTATTGAAGCATTGTTGCCAGCATATTATAAACTCGATGAGTTACCTTTTGATTTTATTCGTCGCAGATTATCGGTTACTGTCAGTACGGGAGAAGGGAAAAACTTATTAATATGTAAAGGTGCTGCGGAAGAAATGCTATCCGTTTGCCAAACTTATTCCATTAATGGTGAATGTCGAATGCTTGATAAACAAGCTAAGACAGACATTATGGCATTAGTTAATCGTTATAATCGGGATGGGTTTAGAGTGTTATTATTAGCTACTCGTCCGATGTCTAACGAGGAGATAAAATTACCACTTACGGTAGCTTCAGAACAGCATCTTGAATTACAAGGTATATTAACTTTTCTTGATCCAGCCAAAGAAAGTGCTATTTCTGCAATTACAGCCTTGCGTGAAAATGGAGTCATGGTAAAAGTCTTTACAGGGGATAATGCAGTAATTACTGAAAAAATTTGTCGTGATGTAGGTATTAATGTTGGTGTTATTCTAACAGGTTCTGAAATAGCAGATATGCCTGATGAGGAATTAAGTCAAAAAGTCGAGCAACATAGCGTTTTTTGTAAATTAACTCCATTGCAAAAATCGAGACTATTAAAATTATTACAAGCTAATGGCCATACTGTCGGTTTTTTAGGGGATGGAATAAATGATGCTCCCGCATTAAGAGATGCAGATGTGGGTATTTCAGTGGATACAGCAACTGATATTGCTAAAGAATCAGCAGATATTATTTTATTAGAAAAAGATTTAATGGTATTAGAGCAAGGAGTTATTAAAGGAAGAGAAACTTTCGGTAATATTATTAAATATCTCAATATGACTGCTAGTTCAAATTTTGGTAATGTATTTTCTGTATTAATAGCCAGTGCTTTTATTCCATTTTTACCGATGCTAGCTATTCAATTATTAGTCCAGAATTTATTATATGATATTTCTCAATTGGCATTGCCATGGGATAAAATGGATAAAGAATTTTTAAAACGCCCACGTAAGTGGGATTCTAAAAATATTGGCCGCTTTATGCTATGGATTGGGCCAACTTCATCTATTTTTGATATTACAACTTTTGGGTTAATGTGGTATGTTTTTCAAGCTAATACTCTGGCTGGAGAATCATTATTTCAGTCAGGTTGGTTTGTTGAAGGGTTATTATCTCAAACATTAGTTGTACATATGTTGAGAACTCAAAAAATACCCTTTATTCAAAGTACTGCTGCATGGCCTGTGTTATTAACGACCATAATAATAGTTACTTTAGGGATATATTTGCCTTTCTCTCCATTTGGTCCATTGATTGGCTTACAGCCTTTACCATTAAGTTATTTTCCATGGTTAGTATTGACATTAGTTAGCTATTGTCTAGTTGCTCAATTAATGAAACGTTATTATATAAAACGATTTAATACTTGGTTGTAAAATACACAAAAAGCAGCAACTACGCTGCTTTTTTTTGTGTTTAATTACATTGTTTAGTTAAGTTTGTCTTTTTACATTTTAAATATCGATAATAATAAAACATCTAACGATATACTTCGTACAAAAAAGAGTTGTTTTTATCAATAGGTTATTTAATGGTAAATAATTATCCATAAGATTTAATAATAAATGACGACTATTTTTGATATAAAATCCGCCCTTAATTAACTAGCCTATAGTCATTGATTTATAAAGCTAATATTGTGGGGTTTTACTATATTTAAAAATAATAAAGACATTTAATTTAAATTAGAGAATTAATATTTTTGATAAATAAAACACCTATTTTTTAATAAGAGAAAAATAATGAATACTGCAGAGCTTCTTAAACAAATTTATGATATGAATTTATCCTACTTACTTTTGGCACAACAATTGATTAAAGATGAAAAATCATCAGCCATGTTTAGGTTAGGAGTTTCAGATACTATGGCTGCTACATTATCAAATTTATCTTTAAGTCAATTAATTAAATTGGCAGAAACCAACCAATTTATTTGTCAGTTACGATTTGCTAGTAATGAATTAATTGAAAAACTAACTAAAGATTCGAGAGTTGACGATTTACAGCAAATTCATACCGGTATTTTATTATCAACAACTTTACATCATGATTTATTGAAAATAAAAACAGCAAATAAAAAGCGAGCATAAAGTGGTAGTAAAAAGTATTGTTCAAGAAGCTAAAGATATCACCTTAGCAATAGATCTAATTAAGTTAGGTGCTAGATTACAAATGCTAGAGAGTGAAACACAAATAAGTCGTGGAAGGCTGATTAAATTATACAAAGAATTAAAAGGCTATCCGCCACCAAAAGGAATGTTACCCTTTTCTACAGATTGGTTTATGACTTGGGAGCACAATATTCATTCCTCGATGTTTTATAATATTTATTATTATTTAACTCATAGTGCAAAGGAAACTGGTATTGATGCAGTGATCAAATCATTTAAACTTTATTTGGAACAATGCCCTGCAGTTGAAGGTGAAGAGCCTATTTTAGGTTTAACTCGTGCATGGACATTAATTCGTTTTATTGACAGTAATTTATTACAGTTATCAGCTTGTCGTTGTTGTAAAGGGCATTTTGTTACTTATGCGCATCAACCTATTAATAGCTTTATTTGTAGTTTATGTCAGCCACCGTCACGAGCGATAAAAAGACGTAAACATTCGCATAATATTGCCGATGTTGATCTACAGGTACTGAATTTCTCTTCTCAATATACGATGTAAAAAGACAATGTACAGGAATGATGAGCATTCCCGATAATTCAGGCCTATCCCGTCATTTATGTTTTATAAGGAATGTCATGTGTTTGTATTTTTAGGCTATTTATGTGTAGTTGGTGCTGTTATTGGCGGATATACACTTGTCGGCGGACATTTAGCAGCATTATATCAGCCTGCCGAATTTTTAATTATTTTAGGTGCAGGTATTGGCGGCTTTTTTGTGGCAAATAATGGGCGGGCAATAAAAGCAACGGTCAAAATTATCCCTAAACTTATTGCTAATTCTAATTACAATAAAGCTTTATATATGGACTTAATGGCTTTACAGTTCAGAGTTATGACTAAAGTACGTATTTCTGGTGCAATATCGTTAGAAAAAGAAATTGATGATCCTAAAAATAGTGAAATATTTTCGCATTATCCTCGATTACTTAAAGATCAAAATTTGATGACATTCTTATTAGATTATTTACGTTTAATTGTCACTGGAAATATGAATGTTCATGAAATAGAAGCATTAATGGATGAAGAAATTGATACGTTTGAACGTGAAAGTGATATTCCTGCAACGAGCTTAGCCATGTTAGGAGATTCATTACCAGCATTTGGTATTGTGGCCGCGGTTATGGGCGTTGTACATGCGCTAGGTTCGGCGGATCAATCCGCGGTAGAATTAGGTATTCTAATTGGTAATGCAATGGTTGGAACCTTTGTCGGGATCTTATTAGCTTATGGATTTGTATCACCATTATCTAATTTAGTGCGCCAAAAAAGTCATTTACAAATAAAAATGATGGAGTGCATTAAAGTGACATTGCTGTCTTATCTTTCTGGATATGCACCACAAATAGCCGTGGAGTTTGGTCGGAAGACGTTATTTTCAGATGATAGGCCTTCATTTAGTGAATTAGAAGAGCATGTCAGAAAAGTAAAAGTTTCTTCTTCTGCCAATAATTCTTAAGATTGATACCGATGAAAAATAATAAACCAACAATTATTATAAAAAAAAGGAAATCGCGCGGAGGCCATGGTGGTCATCATGGCGGCTCGTGGAAAATTGCGTATGCTGATTTTATGACCGCAATGATGTCTTTTTTTCTCGTCATGTGGATTATTTCAATTTCTAGTCCGCAAGAAATAAAAATGTTAGCCGAATACTTTCGTATACCAATTAATGCCTCAATCCATGATGGGCAACAAATGGGTGATACTGAAAATTTTATTCCTAATGAGATTAAAGGTGATTTTTATCAAACGATGGAAGATTTTTGGGCTAATAACGAAGGTGTTCCTGATGATGAAGAAGAACGTTTTCATAAATTACAGAATGATTTAGAGTCAATCATTGATATTGATCCGCGCTTAAAAGAGATGAAACAAAATCTGCTGATTGAGTTAACTGAGGATGGGCTACAGATCCAAATTACCGATGGTAAAAATAGACCGATGTTTGCCTCTGGTAGCGCATCATTAGATATTAAAATGCAGAAAACGTTGTATGCACTTGCTCCGGTCATTAACAGCTATCCTAATCGTGTAAGTATTTCTGGGCATACGGATAACCGACCTTTTTCTAATATACGTGGATTATACAGTAACTGGGAACTTTCAGCCGATCGAGCAAATACTACGCGTCGGGCATTAATTAAAGCTGGCGTCGATGATGTAAAAATATTACAGGTAATAGGCATGGCATCGACCTTACCTATTAGCGCAGATGGTGGGGCTGCGGAAAACCGTAGAATTACTATTATTGTATTAAATAAAGAGACTGAAGAGCATATTTTAAAGCGACAAATAGCCATACAAAAAAAGAATGCTATTTAATCAGTAAAAAGTGAACCATAGATAAAAATATACCCGGAATAGTCTAATTTGCAGGTTAATTCCATTTTTTACTATTTCGGGTATAAATTATCACTAATTGATATCTTATTGAGCGCCTTCTATAGCAGCTTTCAATTGTTTCATTGTATCGATACCTTTTTGACATTCTACATCTTGCTGAGCCTTCGGTAATGCAGCAATCTGTTTTTTACCTTCATTTAATTGTTCTTGCATTGCGTCTAGCTGAGCTTTCGTCCGTGGGTCTTCAGAGGCTTTAGAGATCATTAAATCGACATCATTGAAATAAGCATTACAGGTCTCAGTTGCGCCCGCAATTTGCGATTTATTTTCTTCTTCTGAACATGCGGTAATGGTCAGTGCTAATAAACCTAAACCACAAGCTAATAATACTTTTTTCATAATTCATCCTATTTTAAACTGTTATTTATATATTTCTACTAAGTATATAAGTGTTATGAACAGGATGAAACGTTAATAAATCCTAAATCATCTATTTATTAGGCGAAAAATAAAGCAGGATAATTTAAATTATCTATTTTTATTTTTAATAACAGAAAAATGAGATTAAATAGACTTAATTTTTTCATTAGGCTAAATTAATCCTTTAATATGTTATTTTTGTTATCAAAACTTATTCTTAACTTTCAATAATTGAAGATGCTAATAAACCCTATTTTATGCATTTTTTCCTCTCTTTGATCTAACTGATTTATGTGATCCTTACACGCCTAATGGTTAAATTTAGTCGGTAACATAGTGATATGTCAGAAAATAGTGATGTAGAAAAAACAGAAGAACCGACCCCCCAACGGAAAGAAAAAGCACGAGATGACGGACAAGTTTTACGCTCACGAGAGCTGAGCTCTTTTTTGATGATGTTGAGCGGTGGCGCTTTTTTTTGGGTCGGAGGAGATTATCTCATTGATCAATTATGGATTGTATTAGCCGAAAATTTGGTTTTTCAACGTGAAATTTTAGTTCATTCTGATTTGTTACCGCAAAAAATTAAGCATGGTTTAGAACATACAATGAAAGGATTATTACCGATTGTAGGTGGTTTAATGATTATTGCCTTTATTGGACCTGCATTATATGGCGGTATTTCATTACCTAAAAAACCACTTAAATTTGATTTAAAAAAATTAAATCCATTCTCAGGATTAAAGCGAATGTTTAGCCAAAATATGTTGGCTGAATTATTTAAAAATATATTAAAGGTTAGTTTAGTTCTAACTGCCCTATATTTTATTATTATTTATAATTTCTCAGCGATTAATCAACTTGTTACTCGACCATTGCAATTAGCATTATCATCTGGTTTTAGCATGGTACTTTTAATGGTATTCATGGTTATTTTTATTACTGTCCCGATGATTGGTTTTGATGTTTATAACCAATTTAGAACGCATATGAAAAAACTACGGATGAGTAAACAAGAAATAAAAGATGAATATAAACAGAGCGAGGGTGACCCGCAAATTAAAGCCAGGCTACGTCAACAACAAAAGGAAATGTCACGGCGGCGTATGATGTCAAATATTTCACAAGCTGATGTCATTGTGACCAATCCGACTCATTATGCGGTGGCATTACAATATGATCGCCAAAAAATGAAAGCGCCAAAAGTTCTGGCAAAAGGACGAGGCCTGATGGCAATAAATATTAAACAGCGAGCCGCAGAACATCAGATCCCTGTATTAGAAGCACCGCCTTTAGCGCGTGCATTATATCGGCACAGCGAAATTGATCAGGTAATCCCAACAGAGTTATATGCCGCAGTGGCTGAGGTTTTGGCCTGGATATATCAATTAAAACATTGGAAACGGCGTGGAGGATTAAAACCTCAGCAGCCTATTAATTTACCGGTGCCTCGCGCACTGGATTTTGCAGAAGAGAAAAATACACATGGTTAACCAGACCTCGCGATGGTCATTACCTGGCGCAATATCAAAAAAACGGTGGCAAATATTAGCCGGACCGGTACTTATTTTATTGATTTTATCAATGATGATCTTACCGCTCCCGCCTATTTTATTAGATTTCTTTTTTACTTTTAATATAGCGCTGTCAATTATGGTGTTATTAGTGGCTATGTTTACTAAAAGCACCTTAGAATTTGCCGCGTTTCCGACCATTTTATTATTTTCAACGTTACTGCGCCTCTCTCTAAATATTGCGTCTACTCGGATTATTTTGATGGATGGGCATACTGGAGGCGGTGCAGCGGGAAAAGTTGTTGAGGCATTTGCTTCTTTTCTAGTGGGGGGAAACTTTGCTATTGGGATCATCGTTTTTATTATTCTTATTGTGATTAATTTCATGGTAATAACTAAAGGAGCAGGACGTATTGCCGAAGTTGGTGCACGTTTTGTTCTCGATGGAATGCCCGGAAAGCAGATGGCGATTGATGCTGATTTGAATGCCGGAGTCATTGATGAACATGAAGCTAAAACTCGTCGCAAGGAAGTAACCCAAGAATCTGATTTTTATGGTTCGATGGACGGCGCCAGTAAATTTGTCCGCGGTGATGCTCTGGCTGGATTGCTGATTATGGCGATTAATATTATTGGTGGCTTAGTAATAGGTATGGCGCAGCACGATATGGCGGCGGGCGATGCAGCAAGTGCTTATACTCTGCTGACCATTGGTGATGGCCTAGTAGCACAGATCCCAGCATTGATTATTTCCACCGCTGCCGGAGTCATTGTAACTCGAGTTGCGACAGATCAAGATGTTGGTGAACAGATGGTAAGCCAACTATTTGATAATCCTAAAGTATTAATGCTTACTGCTGGCGTTTTAGGCATGCTAGGCTTAGTCCCGGGTATGCCGAATACTATTTTCTTACTATTTACTGCGGTACTTGGTTTTTTAGGTTGGAGGCTATTTAAACGTGGACAACAATCCTCGCAAACTGATGATTTTGAACAACCTACTCTTGAATCTGCCTATAAGCCAACAGAAGCCAGTTGGGATGATGTGCAACCTGAAGATCCTCTGGCGCTTGAAATTGGTTTTCGTCTAATATCTTTAGTTGATCAAGCTCAAGGCGGCGAATTATTAAATCGAATTGGTGGTATTCGTAAAAAATTCGCCAAAGAAATGGGTTTTTTACCTTCAGTTGTGCATATTAGTGACAGTATGTCATTGAGTCCGGAAGGTTATCGAATTTTAATTAAAGGTGCAGAAGTCGGGCGAGGTTTATCCTATCCGGGGAAATGGATGGCAATTAATCCCGGTGGTGCCGAAGCTGAGCTAGAGGGAATAGCAACGGAAGAACCCGCATTTGGTTTACCTGCTGTGTGGATTGATGAAGCTCAAAAAGAGGAAGCACAAGTCTTTGGCTATACCGTGGTTGCCGCCAGTACAGTAATAGCGACACATTTTAATCATCTGTTAAATTTACATGCCAGTGAATTATTTAGTCGCCAAGAAGCACAACAATTATTTGAGCAGATAAGTAAAACCTTGCCGAAACTGACTCAAGATTTTATGCCTGATATTATTTCGTTAACTTTATTCCATAAAGTATTGCAAAATTTATTAAATGAGCAAATTCCTATTCGCGATATGCGGACCATTATTGATACATTATCGGAATATGCACCAGAGCAGAAAGATGTTAATGAATTAACGGCGATTGTACGCGTGGCATTAAATCGGGCAATTACTCAGAAGTATTTTTCTGATAGTAAAGAATTACAATTAATAGGTTTAGGGCAGGGAATTGAAAATATGTTAATGCAGGCATTCCAATCCGGTAGCAGTATTGAACCGGGATTAGCCGAAACTTTAGAGCAGCAAGCATTAGCCGCGATGCAACAGCAGCAATTAGCCGGTTTACCAACAGTATTAGTAGTTAATCATCCATTGAGATCATTACTTTCGCGTTTTTTACGCCGTACATTGCCTCAGTTAACGGTATTATCGAGTCTCGAATTGGTGAATGATCGTCGAGTGCAAGTGACGGCACAAATCGGTAATTGATAGTTATTTAAATCAAGATAATGGCTCAATAACTTTCTTTTTAATAGATAATTAAATAATTATTGTTTTGCATTGATCTAATTATAAATAGCTTATTTTGAGGTAAGCTAGATTAGTCCCGTTCATTCGGATATCGCTCAGCAGATCGATAAGCGAATTAGCGGGAATTTTTTTATCAAATACAGGTGCTGGTTGTTTTTTGCTCAATGATGGGTAAGCTGCATGGGGATGCTCTCACAGTAAGTTATCCACAGCCCTTTCGAGGAATTATCCACAGAAATTGTGAGCTATTTCTTTTGAAGGGGATTTTAGGAAGATGTATAGAAAAAGCCAAAGCAATCGATTGTCTGAGATGATATTTACCTACGATACGGATAAATGATATCTAGTAGTCATCATTAAGATTCATAAAAGTGAATAATATCAATGGATAATGGTGATTTTTCTCGTTGCCAGCTAATAAGTTAGGTTACGTTTTATTAAACAAGTCAATGACCACTTATATAATATAAGCGGTTATTGAGAGCATATTTTAATTTTTAGCCAAATTTATGGATTAATTATTACTGAATTATTTAATAAATAAGATGAGTTATACTTTAGATTCATAACGTTTGTGGATAAGTGGTTGGGTATAACCCTGCTCACCATAATATTCAGGCAAATAATGAGGGGCTAAAAAATCAAGTTTATATTGATTAAGCATCATTCTAGCTTCGAGTAATAGACCATTATGATGATTTGTTGTTTGTAATCGAGTTAATTTATTTTGTAGCTGCTGTTTGATTATCGTTTCTTTGCTGCTTGAATCCGTAGGAATTAATTGAGCTTGTTTTAAACGATATTGAATAGTTTCTATCAGACGACGTTTTTTTTCAGCAATAGATTGCAGTGAGCTGGGGGTTAAATGCGCTTGCGAGAGAAGTGTGTTTTCTTGCAATAATACCGCCTCTAATTGCCCCAGATCTTCGGTGAGTGATTGGTGAAACGAAAGAAAATCATTATTCATCGATTTATTTATTTATTTTAAGATCTAAAATAGTTTGATTAATTAATTTATCTGCAATTTTTTCTGCTTGGATAGTAAAACTGCCATTATTAATCGCCTGCTTAATACGCTCTATTTTTTGTTGATTAATATCTTGAGAATCTTGCTGTAAGTGACGTGCATCCTCAGTAATAAAAACCGAGTTTTCTTGTTTGAGGTTTTTCACTTCAGGCTGAAATTCGCGTACGGTCGCGACTTTATTGCGTTGCTCATCAGGCTGATAGCTTTTGATAGATGACGCTGAGGTCAGTGAGTTTGTTTTGTTAATTGTCATAGTAATATCCCTGTTATCATATGATATAAATTGCTACATCTAGATTAACGGCAGAGAAAATCTAAACTTTAGTCTAGCAGGGATAAAATCGTTGCCATGCCCTGATGGCTAGCTATAGCGGTGATTATACGGCCGTTATTCATACGAACCCTTACGCTTTGTCCTGTGGTCGCATTATTTAGTGCTTGTCCTGTCGCGTTAATTTGAAATTGTTGGCCTGATGTACTTACGGTGATGGTTTGTCCTGCTTGAATAAGCCAAGGTTTTCTGAGCATGGTATGAGTTATTGGGCTATCTTGAGGTAATGAGTATAAGCTTACTTGGCCATCCCAAGCCGATTTTTGGCGTATGACCCCGCTGGGTAATCGATTGATTAATCCTCTTTTTTTGGTCAGCATAGTGATTTTTAATACGCTATTCTTCGCCACTTTCTGTTTAGTTACCCAATATCCCCCTGTGACTTGTACTTCAATTTGAAGATAATATTTTTTTTCATTACAGCGAACAGGTAAAGTTAATTTTCCCCAAGGTATTTTATAGAAAGTGCGTTCTATAAAAAATCTATCGCAGTGGTTAGGAAATCCCTGCGAATTATTGATATGAACCTTGACTGAATCTTGCGCTAGATTTAATTGTTCAAAATATTCGGTAGCTAAATCTTTCAGCGAGTTATTTTTTAAATAATCGCTGTTTAACACATATTCTTGGGCATAAATATCTGTGGTTAAAACCAGCAAACAAAATGAGACTAATTTAATCAATATTCTCTCCGAGAGCTTATTTTTTCATGATATTTATCATATTTAAGTTTACGTTTTTTCCCTTTTCTAAATAGTGATAAATAAGCCCAAATATCATTCTTTTTCTATCATTTACTATTTTTTATTCGCGCTAAGCTAACGCCAAATTAAATTCAACTCATCTAAGAGCTGGTTATGCTGCGCTATTATTTTACTATCATTTTACTATCAAATAGTTCGGAACAAATAGTTCGGAGCAAATAGTTTGAAGCAAATAGTTTGAAGCAAATAGCCCAGATAGTGAGCCCTTAGAAAATATAACAAACATTATTTTTGCTGACTTCTTAATCTATGAGTCAGGTTAAATATATGTAAGGAAGATGATGCTCGATAAACTCGATGGGATGCTTGGTTTTCAGCAACGAGCTGTTGCATTAAGGCATCAACGCCAAACTATATTGGCAGCCAATATTGCTAATGCGGATACGCCTGGTTATCAGGCGCGCGATATTAATTTTAGTCAACAGTTGCAAAATAAACTGCAGGCTGGTGCCGCTAAATCGCTGACGTTAGCGGTGACTTCGTCTCAGCATTTAGCCTCGGCACCGATGTCACCATTAGAAATGGATTTGCTGTATCGCGTGCCTTATCAAGCTTCTTTAGATGGCAATACCGTGGAAATGGATATTGAAAAAAGTAATTTCGCAGATAACACACTGAAATATCAGGCAAGTTTTACTATGCTTAATGGCCAAATTAAAAAAATGTTAGCGGTTTTACAATAGGACAAGATGATGGCTTTATTATCAATTCTCGATATTAGTAGTTCGGCATTAGTGGCGCAATCTCAACGCTTAAATATTAGCGCGAGTAATATGGCGAATGCCGATAGTGTTGCCGATATGAATGGCAATCCTTATCAGGCCAGACAAGCAGTTTTTCAAGTTAAGCCTGATTATCAGGGCCATATTGGTGGTGTTGAAGTTAAACAGATTATCCGTGATGCGTCACCTTTTCGGTTGGAATATCAGCCGGGACATCCATTTGCTGATGCTAATGGTTATTTACGCAAATCTAACGTTGATGTCGCGGCCGAAATGATTAATACCATATCTGCCTCCAGAAGTTATCAAGCCAATATTGAAGTGATGAACACGTCTAAATCGTTATTGCAAAAAACGTTAACGTTAGGGCAATAAGGAAAAAATATGGGAATTGCTGCAAGTATTAATGAAGTACGAAGCAATGGGCATATTGGCGAGTCAACTCAAAATAATAAAGCCGTAAAAGAAGAATCTCTCGAGCAGAATTTTCTCAATATGTTATTGACCCAATTAAAAAACCAAGACCCCACTAATCCCATGCAAAATCATGAGATGACCTCTCAGATTGCACAAATTAAAACGGTTCAGGGAATTGAAAGTTTAAATCAGACAGTTAATAACTTAGCCGGAAAAATAGAGTCGAAAAAGTATTTGGATGCTATCGCCTTAAAGGACAAAGACGTAATGTTTAGAGGAAACAGTATCACCTTAGGGCAGATGACTGCCGAGGGTCGAGACAATATTCTATCTCAGCCTTTTGGTTTTGAACTGTTTTCTCCAGCCCAACAGATTATGCTCACTATTGAAGATAAACAAGGAAATGTAGTTCAGCATATTGAAGAAGACCTTCCTATGAGCGCAGGTGTTTATCATTATCGCTGGAATGGCGAAGGGCTTGATGGCAGCGTACATCCACCGGGTAAATATACTTTTTCAATTACGGCTAAAAATGAAAATGGAGTCATTGCAACGGTTCCATTAATGCATGGCAGAGTCAGTTCCGTCAGTAATAACGCGCAGGGCACACAATTAGCCGTGGGCTTTAATAAAACTATCTCATTGGATGAAGTCCGAGAGATCTTATAACTGAATATTAACATAAGGAAAATGTATGGCTTTTTCTCAGGCAATTAGTGGATTAAATGCGGCGTCCAGCCATTTAGATGTGATTGGTAATAATATTGCCAACTCAGGGACTTTTGGCTTTAAAAGTGGCTCTGCTACTTTTGCCGATATGATGGCCGGTTCAGGGGCTGGGCTTGGGGTTAAATTGGCAGGTATTGGGCAAAATTTTAACGACGGTATAGTTACTGGAACCGGTAAACCGACCGATTTGGCTATTTCAGGTAACGGCTTTTTCCGTATGGAACACTCGAATGGGAATGTATTTTATTCGCGTAATGGACAATTGACCAAAGATACTGCTGGTTATTTAACCAACGTTCAAGGTTTGAGACTCTCTGGGTATCCGGCGACAGAAATAAACGGCGTGATGACGTTACAAAAAGGAGCTGCGCCCACTGCGATTAAGATCCCAGCAGAGATGATGAATGCGAAAGCCACGGATAAAATTGCGCTATCTGTAAATTTAAATTCCAGTGAAACCGCAATTGATAATGGCACAATATCTTTTAGTACCGCAAATACTGACAGCTATAACTATTCTACACCGATGACGACTTATGACAGCTTGGGTAATAAGCGCGATCTACAAGCTTATTTTGCACGTCGTCCAGCGACAGCAGCGAGTAGTGAAACTAAGTGGAATGTTTATGTGGTTGATCCCGCTAGCAGCGCAGCACCGACAGCCAGCGAATTATATTTTAATCAGCAAGGCAGATTAGTTAGCGGCAAGCCAAGTTCCATGGATTTCACTTTGGAAGGTAATAATGGCTCTGCAACTAATCAAATTAATATTAATTTTGCTAATACGGTGCAGCAACGGGTTAATGCTTCTAATGTTAATAGTTGCACACCAAACGGTTACTTAGCCGGTCAATTTAACTCTTTTGCTATTGAGCCGGACGGCAGCATCGTAGCCAAATATTCTAATTCAGAAAAACAGATTTTGGGGCAAGTTGTATTGGCTAATTTTGCTAACCCGAATGGATTGGAATCTAAAGGTGAGAATGTCTGGTCTGAAACCGGTGTTTCTGGCGGCCCGTTGATTGGTTCGGCGGGAACGGGATCACTGGGTAGCTTGACCTCAAGCGCTTTGGAAGCGTCGAACGTAGATATGGGCAAAGAGTTAGTAACTATGATAGTGGCTCAACGTAATTATCAATCGAACGCGCAAACTATTAAAACCCAAGACCAAATGTTACAGACCTTAGTCAGTCTGCGTTAATCAGGTAGGTAATTGATGGATCGTGTAATTTATACCGCGATGGGCGGTGTACAGCAGGCATTATCTGCTCAAGCTATTGTGGGTAATAATTTAGCCAATGTCTCAACGAATGGATTTAAAGCGCAATTAGCTGCCGCGCGTACGGTTGAAGTCACCGATCCTCACGGGCAAGCCACGCGAATGTTTCCATTAAGTTCGACACCGGGCAGCGATAATCGCGCGGGGCCGATTAATTTTACTGCGCGCTCATTAGATGTTGCGCTCAGTGATGGAGGTTATTTACTAGTACAACTTGAAAATGGCCAGCAAGCGTTAACCCGCAATGGCAATATTCAAGTCTCCGCTGAGGGGCAACTGACCATTAATGGTCGCCCGGTGATGGGGGGGGGTGCTGAAATTCAAACACCGCCAAATGCGCAATTATCCATTGCGTCGGATGGCACAATAACCGGTTTTTTACCCACTGAGCCGCCAACAAAACTAACTCAGATTGGCAAGTTGCGCTTAGTAACTGCGAATTCTGAAGATTTGGTGCGTAGTGATCAGGGGCTATTTACACTGTCACCGGCAGCGTTAGCCCGAGGTGCACAGATTGAAGACAGCAATAAAATCAAACTGGTAAGTGGCGCATTAGAAGGCAGTAATGTAAATGCGGCTGAAGCTATGGTTGCCATGATAAGTAATGCACGGGCATTTGAGATGCAAATGAAAGTAATTAATAGCGCAAATGAAAACGCCCAGCGTAGCCATCAATTATTATCAATAAACTAATTACTACAAGCAAATTATAGCGTTAATTAATTAGCTAAAATATAGGAAGTAAAATAATGATCCGTTCATTATGGATTGCTAAAACCGGTCTTGATGCTCAACAGACCAATATGGATGTGATTGCCAATAATTTGGCTAACGTAAATACCACCGGATTTAAACGCCAAAGAGCGGTGTTTGAAGATTTAATGTATCAAACCGTTCGCCAACCTGGGGCGTTATCGTCGGAGCAAACTACTTTACCATCGGGATTGCAAATCGGTACGGGGGTCAGAACTACCGCGACTGAACGTGTTCATAGCCAAGGGAATTTATCTCAAACTGATAAATCCACCGATATCGCGATTAAAGGCGATGGTTATTTTCATATTCAACTGCCTGATGGTTCTGATGCTTATACTCGTGATGGATCGTTTCAGATTGATCAAAATAGTCAATTAGTGACTGCCAGTGGTTTTGTGATCACACCGGCAATGGTTATCCCTGATGGTGCTGATAAAGTTGAAATTAGCCGTGATGGAATTGTTAGTGCTACCTTAGCTGGCAGCTCTGCCTCTCAGCAAATTGGTCAATTGACATTGACGACATTTGTTAATGACGCCGGTTTAGAAAGTATGGGTGAAAATATGTACCTGGAAACTAACAGTTCAGGTGCACCAGTTGAAAATTCACCGGGCATTAATGGCTCAGGGTTTCTCTACCAAGGTTATGTTGAGACATCGAATGTTAATGTAGCACAAGAATTGGTTAGTATGATCCAAACTCAGCGTGCATATGAAATAAATAGCAAAGCGATTACAACGTCAGATCAGATGTTGCAGAAGTTAACCCAGCTATAAATTCATTCCCTCTAATTTTGAAAAAAGTAGCTAAGAGTGTACTGCGGTTATTATCTGAATAACCGTTGCACTCTTTTTGCTTATATTAAGGAAAGATTACTGCAATGTGGCGTTTTATTATTCTCATTATGGTTATAACAGCGGGGGGATGTGCGTATATCCCTAAAAAGGCATTGGTTAATGGCCCAACTTCCGCTCAACCAGCGGCAGCGATAGAGCATATTAATACCGGTGCAATTTATCAATTAAGTCAGCCTGTTTATTATGCTTATCAACCTTTATTTGAAGATAGGCGACCCCGGAATGTCGGCGACACGTTGACGATTACGTTACAAGAAGATGTCAGTGCTAGCAAAAATTCGTCGGCCAATGCAGGGAGAAACGGTAAAAGCAGCTTTAGTGCCGGGATTACGCCTAAGTTTCTAAAAAAATTAATTGCAGGCGATACGGTCGATATGTCGATGGAAGGGCAAAGTGAGTTCGGAGGCAAAGGAGGCGCTAATGCCAAAAATACCTTTAAAGGCACAATTACGGTTACGGTGATCCAATTATTGGCTAACGGTAATTTACGCGTGGTGGGTGAAAAGCAGATTGCGATTAATCAAGGAACCGAATATATCCGTTTTTCGGGCGTGGTGAATCCAAGAACCATCAATGGAAATAATACGGTGAACTCGATGCAGGTTGCAGATGCGCGCATCGAGTATGTTGGTGATGGCTATATTAATGAAGCGCAAAATATGGGTTGGCTACAGCGTTTCTTTTTAAATGTTTCTCCTTTCTAATTAGGAAATCTCTATGCGTAGCTTTGCGATTTTATCGACGCGAAATGGTGTAGTTCCACATTGGATGGACGGAAGCCGCTGACCTAATTATTAATAGAATAGAAGGTGTTATCGAAAATAAGATAGTTACTTATGACTTATTATATCAATATAAATACAATAACCTATTGAAATATGGTTTATTTTTCGATTGGGTTATTAAGCGAGTGTAATTAATAATATTATAAAATTAATAACGGAAACTAATCAGTTCCCGTTTGTTTTTCGTACAATTTAAATCTTCCCCAAAACCCCACCAAAACCCCTCTCCAAAACCGAATAAAAATTAAGCGATTTATACCGCAATAATTTGCCAATCTTTACCGCGATCATCGTTATATTTATCAGTCATTTTTTGTGATTTGTGTCCGAGTAATCTTTTGGTATCTAACCCTTGTTCTCGATAAAGTCTTTCAGATAAAGATCTTTGTTCATGAAAGGTTGGCGCCGTTCCTTTTTCCCATGTTATGCCGCACTTATCTCTGGCTTTTTTAAATGTAGTAGTTAATGTACTGGCTGTGACTTGTTCACCGCGTTTAGCTTGGGAGGTTGTATGACGATAATGGACCATATATTTACTAACAACAGCGTCTCGGCATTTGGCGATCACTTGTCTTAATGTCATATCAATGGCGTCACATTTAATTGATAATGGTATTGCTAGTTTTGATCCTGTTTTTTCTTGCTCAATATGAAGCATGTCATCCCAAACATCTGAGAATTTCATTTTGACTATATCACCAATTCTCTGCCCAGTTACAAGTGCCAAAAGCATTCCGTATTGTAAATAAGGCGGGTGATTTTCAGCTTGTACATAAATAATTTTCCATTCTTCAAATGTCAGTCGCTCCCGCTTGACTTTATTGCGTGGCTGTTTTGTCGCAAGGGCAGGATTATAACCAGGTGGAACATGTCCAGCATGCTGAGCTTCTTTAAATACATCGATTAAAACCATGCGTACGACCTGAGCCATTCTGTCATGGCCCAATGCTTTTACTGAATCAATTATTTTTGCTATTTCTAGAGTCGTAATATCTTGAAGTGAAAATAATCCGCAGTGTTGTTTAAATAAATTTAATGGTTTTATTTTCTGTTTATATGAATTAAGTTTTAATTCACCTAAATCAACACGCTCTTTTTGTATTTCTAAATACTTATCTATCCAGTTAGTAACACTGATACCAATCTTTTTATTTTTAATATTTGATAACCGGTCATTAATACTTAAAATCTGTTTTGTTTGTTGTTCGGCAATTATTGTATTTGCTTGTGAAGCAACTAATGCAGCTTCCTCGGCGTCCGTGCCGAGGCTGTGGAATATTCCGGTTAAAGGGTGTTTATACTGCCAGTAAACTTTACCATTACGTTTATCTAATTTTCGGTATAGATTGGGAACGGTAATATTATGAGTGCGCGGTCTTGCTGCCATTTGATAGGATCCTTAATAATTTATCGCTTGCATTACTCGGTAATTGCGGTTTGGATGTAATTCCAACCCAGCGAGAATCACGATCTACCATCCATTTCTTACCGACTTTTTGCGCCGGCGGTACCATCATGTTAGCTTTTGCGTATTTCAGCAATGCTTGCTTGCTGGGTGCATCTTCACCAAATTCCAATCTTGCCCACGCTTCTAGAGACACCATTCTAGACATAATCACCTCCACACATCTGCCGCATACAGATTTAAAATTAAATATCGTCGTTAACTGGTTTAATCAAATGCTGGTGGATAATAGGTGCATATTTAGCCTGATGGACTGCATCAGCTCAGGCATTATGCTGCTTACCAGCAAACTTGAGTATTTTGATCTAGCGCGTATCATTTCTGAGTTAAAAATAATTCCGCGCTCTTTCATATCAGCCACCTATGCGTGTAGCAGTTCTAATGCGTTCATAAACCTCACTAGCTTGAATACGTTCATCACCAACATCACAGGCGCAGAAATATTCAAATGCAGCTTTTTCAGCTTCTTTATGTGCTCTGAGAAATTTTTCTTTTAGTTTTGCCACATCAGGCCTTAGCCATGAACAAACAGGTCCGTCTTCTGATTCAAAAATACCGCCGATAAACCAACCATCACCGTGAGGTTTGCTAGGCACCCATCCTGAAATATCACACTGGCCATCTTCAAAATAGAGTTTGAATGTTGGGTGGCTTTCATCAATATCGCCATCCATATAGACATTACAGATTTTAAGACAGTTGTTATCAAACCATTGTTTTAAATATTCACCGTCTTCACTTACAGGAATTTGAGAGTGAGCCCAGTAGCCAAGTTCATCGCGTTCTACTAATTCAGGTTTAATAGACATAATTAAATACCTTTATTTACTTCAATTGATTTATAGGCAGACTTCATTTCTTGATAAAGTTCTTTTCCTTCACCTGCTTCGTAAAGCTCTTTCCATTTATCCCAATTATCGATAACAGCAGACCACTGAGGTGAACATGCTTTCATTTCATGTAATTGGCTTGCTAGCTCTGGCACTGCTTCCAGTAATTGAATGCAGCGACCTAAATCAGCACCATCCCAAGGGTAATGATGTGGAGCGTTAAATTGACCAGAAAGAACGGAGGCCATATATTTTGAACTCGCCCCTACATCATCACTAGCAAGCCACGCAGTAAGACCCATACCTTCAGAAGCTTTAACAAGCGGCTTTTTGAATTCATCACAAACCAAATTTGCAGCCTTAATAACGGCATTCATATAACGAGGTTCAGCAGGTATGCCGGGGATTTGATTTTCTATTTCAGCCAAAATAGCAGAAATTAAATTAATTTGGTTAAGCTGCATAATTCACGCCCCCGTTATTAATAATCATTGCTGTAACAAAGATCTGCTGGTGATTCATCCCAAACTAATAAGCTACCGCCGTAATAGAGGTTCATAATTAACTTATCGAAAGTGGAATATGGTTTTATTATGCTCTTACCTAAGACATTATTTTTCACCTTACCACTAAATAACTCATATACCTGATGACCGTCATGTAAAAGTAATTCGCTTTTATAACCATCAATACGCACGTCGGTGAGAAAGAGTTTATAATCACAGCTATGCTCACCTATTGAGCGATATGAAGATCCTGCTTCTTCTGGGTGTAAGCTAACGCGAATAAATCCATCACGTTCATCATCAATAAATACTTGCGGACAATCCCAGTTACTTTCTATGGCATCACTAGCATTGTCTTCAATAAACGCCTCCCATAGCTCAGATGCTTTTATGTATTTAGGGCATTCAGCGTCACTAATAAAATCTTTGGCCAAAGAAGTGATTTTTTCCTGCAAATCAGCTTCGATACCTGAGTTTTCCCAAGATTCACGTATTTTAGTAACAACTAATGTGTTGTATTTTTTTAAATCAACCATATCTTCTATGCTGGTAGGTAAGGCGTTTTCCATTGCCTTTTTAAATGATTTACCAAAATCGCCATAGGAACGAAAAGCATCATCAACAACACTTGTGAACAAGTTGGTAATACCTTTATCAATAATTTCTACGGCTTGTTCGCTATTTGCAAACTCAACGCAACGCTGAGTTAATAATTCACTTAATGTTAGTTCTTTCGACATAATTAATACTCCACACAAAATTTAGATAATAAAAATCTGTCTCTTAATAAAGAGAATTAAATTCCTTGGTGTTGACTAAATAGTTATTCTGTTTTTTCTTTGTATTTTAATAATTCAATTAATAACTCGATGGTATTAACCATATGAAACATAAATACTGCATTGGTATGTCTGTAGCAAAATGCTTTATCACCATCACACTCAAATTTTGTTTGTGGCTTGATGCTTTTAAAATCAAAATCATTTGTTAGCTTAAAGCTTATATCAAATGTACTTAATTCAATTAAGTTAACTTTAAAGTTATTTTCAATAGAGTCCTTTACTTGGTCGCGTATTAAATTAAGTTCAGCGTCATACTTTAATGTTTCTAGTTTTTTATCAAATTTACGTTGCAGTAAAAGAAAATTCCCCGGGTAAAGGTCATTACCAAAGCAGTCTGCTGGTGGAAGATTATCAATATGGTTAGATAGTCGTGCTGTAATGCCATTTTTAGCATCATCAATGTTAAAGGTTTCTGTTTTTACAGTGCCACAAACTTTTACTAAGCTACTTAGTAAGGCTTGATGTTCTGGTTTTCTTGTTGTGGATACAAACAGAAAGCCTTTTTTAACATGGTAAAGCGCGGTGATAATTTTTGTTTTAGTTAAGACAACCTTAAGCATTTCCTCTATTGCTATATGTTTTATTTCAACTTCAAGGAAATTATCAATACCTTGCTCTTTTAGCTTTTCAATGCGTCTATTAACTTCAAATGCGATAGCCGCTTTAGGAAGTATTTTTTCATCAATACGAAAAGTAATAATATAACCACCTTCGATTGGCGTGACTAATTCACCTGTAATTTTATTAGGGATAAATCCGTAGCTAATAGCGTGTGATTCTAAAATATCAACAAAAGGTAATTCTTTTAAATGTCTTTCTAAAACTTCGGCGCTGGGTAACTCAGCTTTAAAGATAACTGCGCTAGTAATTGGAAAACGTTTCATTTATTAATCTCCGCATAATTATTAACTCCACACAATAAATAAAGCCACTGACAAATAATGTGTATATTTACCTGATATAGACGAATGAAATATCAGTGGCTTTATGTATGGTGTAAAAAGGGCGGTGAGGAACCGCCAAACTATCAATAATGACTAATTAGCAGCATCGATATTTTCAGCTTGAATGCGCTGATAAATTTCTTCACGATGAACAGGTATATTTTTAGGCGCATCGACACCAATCCGCACTTGGTTTCCTTTAATGCTTAAGATAGTGATTTTTATATCATCACCAATAATTAGCACTTCACTAGCTCTACGAGTTAAAACAAGTATTCCCATATCCGTTACTCCACACAGTTGATCATTACCCCACACATTAAATCTAATTAAGCAGCAACAGTTACTCGGCAGAGTTCTGTTTGTTCGAAAATTTCATCATCGAGTTTTTCGAGTTGGCTTTGCAAATCAGCCTGACGTTGTTTCAGCAAAGCGAGCTTGCTTAGCGCTTGGGCTTTTTCCAAGATCCATGAATGCACATCTTCTTGCTGCATTGGCACACTAAAACTAACGATTGGTTCATTTGAATTGAGTTGCATGATTTTCTCCTAAGCTGTGTTTCTTAGAATAAATAATGCAACTAAAAGTAGAGGCTGTCAACTACTAAAAGTAGATTTTAAGTGCGAAAAAAAACCAACATTATAGTTGGCTTGGTTCATATAGAGAAATTAAGCAAAATATTTAAGTGCCATGGGCAGGCTTCTTATTAACTTTCCATGAAAATAAACTTCATGCATTTCATGATCTTCTATAAAAAATGGCGGGTAGAAATCATTATCAGATATAACTGATAATTTTCTACCTTTTACGCGCTGAAGGCGTTTAATAAAGGTTGAGTCTTCGAAGTTAAAAATATAGATACCATCACCGTTGAAACAAGAAACTTTAGTATCAACAAAGAGAAGATCTTTAGGGTTTAATGTCGGTATCATACTATCACCGTCTGCATTAATTATGATAACCCCATCCAAAGAACGTCTACCAAATAACTCATATACACGATCTTCAGGAATTTCAATTGAGCGAATAATCTCAGGAAACGGATTATTGATGTAGCCATTCCCAGCAGAGGCAAATGCTTCGACTTGCCTTACTGTTACAGTATCTTTTGGTTTTATTTCGCTTTGAGAGCCATTGACGCAAACGCCATAATCCAGATATGCCGGCGATGATTTCACTGCATTGGCGAGCAGTGCCATTTTATCATCCCGAGGCTTTGCTGTGCCTAATGTGTAGCGTCTGGCCATCTCGTAAGATACTCCAACCAATTCAGATAACTGCTTAACATCAATGTTGGTGATAGTCATCTGCTCGGTAAGCCTCTTAGCAAAGTTTTCATACTTTGATTTTTCTACCATAGATAGAAGTTTATCGCCGATATAGGTAATTGTCATTTCTATTTTAGGTTGTTTTTATTGTCTACTTTAAGTAGTATTGTGGTTTGTGAATAGGGGATATTTTATGAATAAAGAAAACATTACTGAGATGGCTATTCGTGCTGTGGGGACTCCTTCAGTTGTTTCCCGCATGTTTGGATTTAGTTCGCCTCAATCTGTATTTAACTGGATTAAAAATAACAAAGTTCCTGCCGAAAGGGTTATTCAACTTTGTCAGATGGGTAAATGGTCTTTTTGTCCACATCAATTAAGGCCTGATCTATATCCCAATGAATTTGATGGTTTACCCAAAGATAGCAGCGTTAGTAATTTCAAGTAACTACTAATAAAAATACGGAATTGTAGCTATGTGCAAACAAACAGTAAAAGAAGTCGTAAAAGAAATGTGCAAAGCGATGCCTGGTGGACGTTCAGCAATGGCGGGTGCGCTGGGTATCTCGGAAGCGTCATTTAATAACAAGCTGTATGAGAAAAATGGTTGCCGATTCTTTGAGCATGATGATTTAGAAGCGATGGAAGAATTATCAGGCACTAAGTTGCTGGTGGAATACCACATGGATCGTCATGACATGGTACCTGCTGCAAAATTTGATCCCGCAAAACTTGATGCTGTTGAACTTCATGATATGCGAACTGAGTTATCAGCGTTGTACGCGAAATTAGCCTTGCTGACTCATGAAAGCCTAAGCGATGGCAGATTAACCAAGAGGGAGCGCAAGGAGTTAGCAAAAAAACGAGCGATTTTATTTGCGGGAGTAGAGGGTTATTACGAGGCGCTAGGCGCTTTATATGGTGACGATCATGATGAATAGTACTAGAAAGGGTGACGCTCAGGATATGCGGTCCCGAGCGTCGAGTGCTAATAACAACTTGTGTGGAGTAACTAGCGTGAACAGTGTAACGAATTTTCATAGCAGAACGCAAGTACGGGCTTCACTGCGTAATGGTCGTTTCGTTTATGAAATTAAAGTACCAGATGGCTATGAAGAAACAAACTACAAATTTGTGGAATGGTTAGTAGATGATATGAACCAAAAGGCACAGGCGGTGAATGCATGAGCATGACATTAATGGCGAAAGCTATGTCGATTAAAGTCGGCAATCCACTACGTAAACTCGTGCTGATAAAGCTTGCTGATAATGCAAATGATAAAGGTGAGTGCTGGCCGAGTTATCAGCACATTGCAGATCATTGTGAGTGTAGCAAAAGTGCGGTTCGTTCGCATATTGATGCATTAATAGAAATGGGTTTTTTAATTAAAGAGAACCGTCTGGGCGTGAACAATGGGAAAGGTAATACATCGAATATCTACTATTTAGATTTATCTTGCCCTGAGCCGCCAGAAAGCATAGCCCCTATGTTGTCAAAAAGCATAGCTATGCCAAAGGGTGGCAGCCCTATGCCGTCAAAAAGCACACCCCCTATGCCGTCAGAAAGCACCAGAACCAGTCACTCTTTTGAACCAGTCAAAGAACCAAAAGATAACGCGCAACGCGTTAAACCAAAAAATATATTTTTACCTGATGATTTTAAACCCAGCGATCAGCATGCAGTTTTAGCTGCCGAGTTAAATCTTGATTTGGATGCTGAGTTTTTAAAGTTTGTTGATTATCACTTAAGTAAAGCCTCTAAATTTGCCGCTTGGGATCACGCATTAAACAACTGGTTACGTACAGCAGCGAGTTATCAGCATTCCAAGTCAGTTATTGACACCGTAGCGCGTGACGAAGCATTTACCCGGATCATTGGCTCACGCTCAAAACCACAAACGCGCATCGAGGAAATTGCCGCTGAATTGGCGGGTAAAACGGGCATCAGGACAGCAAAAGAGTTTCAAGGCCGTCAGATGTGGATCAACATCTGGAAGCAAGCAACAGAGCAAGCAGCGAAAGAGGTGGCAGCGTAATGAATAACTACGTTCAGCAACTTAATGCGCTTAAAGCTAAGTCAGCACATAACTTAAAAGAGATTGGCGATCAGTGGTGCTCCCCTGAGGAATTATTTTGGGGGATTAACGCTAAATTCGGTCCATTTACTTTAGATCTATTCACCGATGGCAATAACACCAAAGCCCCGCATTTTTACACCGCGGAAGATAATGCGCTCACGCAGGACTGGTCAGCAAAATTAAAAGAAGTTGGCGGTGCAGCTTTTGGCAATCCACCGTATTCGCGCAGTTCTTATCACGAAAAACAAGCTGTCACTGGTGTTGGCCATATCATGAATTACGCTTCAGCAATGCGTGAAAAGGGTGGGCGATATGTTTTTTTATTGAAAGTAGCAACAAGCGAAGCATGGTGGCCTGACCATGCAGATCACATTTGTTACATCAAAGGCCGAATAGGTTTTGACGTTCCTAAATGGTTTAACCCAGCAGATGAAAAACAAAAGCCATCAAGTGCAATGTTTGCAGGTGCAATAGTTGTTTTTGATAAAGAGTGGCGCGGCGAGAAGGTAGGTAACATCCAACGTAAAGAATTAGAGCATATTGGCAAGTTAGCTATTGAACAGGCGCAATGGCTTGCTGAAAAAATGGCGGTGACATATGTCGAGTAAACGTAAAGCCCAGTTTGAGCGCTATAAGTCTATTCTCACTCATTATGCTGGCGCATCTTTTAATCGTGAAAATGTGATGGTTGATTTTGAGCTTGATGGTTCTCCAGCCAGCAATGTCATCACGAGTATGAAAAAAAGAGGCTTGATTCATATGCTTGATGCCCGAACAAAATCTTATCAGGCCGTGAGTGGGGCATTATCAATACTCAATAACATCATCGATGAAGAGCAGCGCGCAGTGATATTGCGTAGGCAGGAGCTGGAAGCGTTTAGAAAAAATCCATCGGCACGACGGGTTAGAAACCTGCCGCAGCCGCCGAAGCTACCAATCATGCAGATGTTTGATGATCTGCTTGCTAGTGTAAGGGCAAATAGATGAAAAACCAAATATCAGAAATTCAGCCTTGTCGTTATTGCGGAAGTGAAAATACGACAGTGGAAAGTCATAGCTATAGGACCTGGTTTTATGTTCGCTGTCACTGTTGTGGTGCTAAAGGTCCCGATGTTAATGATAAGCCATCGGCGGTCAGTGTATGGAATAAGGGGGTAATCGGTGAGTAAGGCGCTATTTTTAATTTTACCCTTTCCTCCAAGTGTTAATGCTTGCTGGCGGACAGTTAAAGGCCGAATGCTTATTAGTGAAAAAGGGCGTACGTTTCGAGCTAATGCGATCGCGGCTGTTTATGAGCAGTTACGTAGAAGACCAAAAGCTATCACGGAAAAGGTATCGGTAGTTATAAAGATGTACCCACCAACTAACCATAGAAGAGATATCGATAACTATCTAAAAGCGCCATTTGATGCGCTAACACATGCGAATATCTGGAAAGATGATGATCAGGTGAAGCATGTTGATATGCAGTGGTGTGAAGTCGTAAAAGATGGTCGGTTTGAAATCACGATCAGCATATATGAAAACGCAAATGCGGTTGCGTAAAACGTGGAGTAATAGCATGAACCAATTAGCGATAAAAGCATTAACAATGTCCAGCGTAGAGATATCAGAGTTAGTTGAGTCTCGTCATGACAAAGTGAAGCAATCAATCGAAAGGCTTGCTACACGAGGAACAATTCAACTTCCCCCATTGGGGGAGGTTAAAAACCATCAAAACCAGACGGTGCAAGTTTATCAATTAAACAAACGTGACAGTTATGTGGTCGTGGCTCAATTATCACCAGAATTTACAGCAAGGCTGGTGGATCGTTGGCAAGAGTTAGAAAACCAAAAGCTGGTACCGACAACATTTTCAGAAGCACTACGTTTAGCTGCGGATCTCGAAGAAGAAAAACGGCAGCTTGAAAATAAACTAATCGAAGCCGCTCCAAAGGTTGAATTTGTTGATAAATACGTCTCCGCTACTGGTGCAATGACATTTAGACAAGTCTGCAAGCTACTTGATGTGAAAGAACCAGAATTTAGGGGTTTTTTACTTGATAAAAGAATCATGTACCGACTCAACAATATATTAACCCCATATCAACAGCATTTAGACGCTGGACGATTTGAAATGAAAACGGGTGTTACGCAAGGAACTGAGTATGCGTTTGCACAAGCACGGTTTACAGCGAAGGGAGTTAATTGGATAGCTGGTCAATGGATGGAGCACAAAGCATATGCGTGAAACTTCAATTCTTACAGCAAGTACGGTACCAGAACTTGGATTAGCAATCTTTAGACCAGGAATTAGCGAATTACATAAATTTGCTGGCCGCATGTTAATTATCCCAGTACCGGAATCGTTAAGCGATAAATCAGTAGGACCTATCTCTCTATCTCAATCATTCCTCAGCGACGAGTTGAAAGATATTGGAGAGATAAAGCAAGTATTAGATTTAGCTGTAGATCCCGAGCCACCAGCCAGTTTTATGAAATTTCCAAAGCTTCAGCGCTGGGAGAGTGTGAAATATCTGCAATGGGTTAAATCACAACCGTGTTGCGTGTGTGGGGCTACATCTGATGATGCTCATCATATTATTGGGCACGGGCAGGGCGGTATCGGGACAAAAGCGCATGACTTATTCACGATCCCTTTATGTCGGGTTCACCACAGTGAGTTACACAAAGATCCGAAGGAATGGGAAAGGGAGCACGGTAGCCAGTTAGTTTTGTTATTTAAATTTCTCGATCGGTCTATTGGTCTAGGTGTATTTGGTTAATGCGTTGTGCGGAACGCGGTGGGGTTGATGTCATGAGAGATATTCAGTTAGTTTTAGAAAAATGGGGTGGTTGGGCCGCTGAGGGTAAAAGCCGTATAGGGTATTCATCTACAGCGGCGGGATTTAGTGGTTTGTTACCAGATACAAATGGCACAAGATCATCATGCTGTGATGATGACGGGATAATTATCGATGCAGCAGTTGGCCAGTTAATCAAAGCAGGAAAAAAAGACGAATATGAATTAATAGAACGACACTATATAAAAGACATTTCAAAGTCAGCGATAGCAAGAGATATGAAGTGCTCAGAGGGGAAGATTAGACAAAAATTAATGATAGCTGAGACTTTTATTGATGCATGCTTGATTATGGCTGGCGCTGTTTTAGAGATGGATGAGTGGGTAAATAAATCAACAAGTAATAGTTAATGCTTTTCGTAACGAATTTTGGGTGTTAATGTGATAAGAGTGAATACGTTGTCACCTAACTTATAGAATATAACCTCGTCATTTGTGCGGGGTTTTTTATGCCTAAAATAAACATAAGACTTGCTGTTCATATCGGTCAGAGTTACATGTGTAGTTATGCACAATAACTAACCAAAGGTTTGAAATTATCATGTTAAAACATGTAGATATGACAGAAAAGGCAAGGCTTGTTTTTAATGCGGTTACAGATGAACCAGCCACGGCAGGTGAGGTTTCACAGTTTGTTGAATTAACACCCCCTAGTTGCCAATTAATACTGACACAGCTTGTTATGGCTGGATTAATCAAAGAAAACGCCAAAGAAAGTACATATCAAATTATCTAGCACTGTGAAAATGGGCGGCTGGTGGGTGTTGGTAGCACCTTACCAGCCATTCGCCCGTTCTGAAACGGATCACGGACAAACCAAAGCCCACTGCTTATGTGCACAAAGCGGGTGAAGCTTAACAAAAAAGGTTCTCCTGATCTATGAAAAACACTGTAATTTTAAACAGTATTAATTTAGTTAATGACGACTCACTCGTCTATATAAAAACACTTCCAGATAATTGTATTGACCTAATCGCAACCGACCCACCCTATTTCCAAGTTAAAAACTGTAGCTGGGATAATCAGTGGGAAAATGTCACTTCATATTTATCTTGGCTTGATGAAATGCTTGCTGAATTTTGGCGTGTTCTAAAGCCAAACGGTAGCTTATATATGTTTTGCGGTTCAAAGCTGGCGGCTGATACGGAATTATTAGTGCGTGAGCGGTTCGATATACTTAACCACATTATTTGGGCTAAGCCGTCAGGACCATGGCGACGACAAAATAAAGAAAGCCTGAGAAGTTATTTCCCTGCGACAGAACGTATTATTTTTGCTGAACACTATCAAAGCCCTTATAAAGGTAAAAGCAGTGGGTATCTTCAGCGACGCAGAGAATTGAAAGAAAACACACTGAGGCCATTGATTGAGTACTTTAAGCAAGCGAGAGACGCGTTAGGCATAACGGCTAAGGAGATTCATCAGGCCACGGGAAAGCAAATGACTTCTCATTGGTTTGGCTATAGTCAATGGCAATTACCGAACGAAGAAGATTATAGAAAGTTACAAGCGCTATTTCAGCGCATAGCTTTAGATAAGTTCAGCGACAATTTCCTGATCCGTGACCATGCTGACTTAATGAGTGAGCAAAACACGCTTAGACGTGAATATCACGAACTGGCTGAACGGTATCAATTATTACGCCGTCCTTTTGCTGTTACCGTTGATGTGCCTTATACGGACGTTTGGACTTATGCACCAGTACAATATTACCCCGGTAAACACCCATGCGAAAAACCAGCCGCGATGATGGAACACATTATCAATAGTAGTAGCCGAGAGGGTGATGTCGTTGCTGATTTCTTTATGGGATCGGGTGCAACGATTAAAGCAGCGCTGAAACTTAATCGACGAGTTATTGGGGTTGAGCTGGAGTCAGAGCGGTTTGAACAGACGAAGTTAGAGTTAGAAGAGATTACTAACTTGTAACTAATTCTTACAATATCAACTATCCGGAATTTCCGGATAGTTCCTTTGCGACGCTATAATTATCAATCTTTAGTGAAAGGCTTAACTAATGACTAAGTTAAATGCATTTGCATTCAAGTCAATAAAGTTTTTTCGAGGAAGATAGATCTGTCCGTTATCGTGAATGATGAATTTATATCTATATTCCATTTCATCTTTGAATTTTGATGGTTTATAAAAGTCCATATTTTCTATTAAGTCAATAAATTCATCATATGATGGAAGGTTGTTTTGGGTTATATGTAGCACTCGGTCGATATATTTTATTGGCCGGTGCTCGAGTTTAATTGAAAAACCGAATTCGGACAGTGATCCATTTCTAGCGGGAAAGAAATTAAAATCAGCTAATTTTAACTGTTCAAGCATTAATTGGGCAGTTTTAATACCGAATTGCTCAATTTTATCATTTGATATTTTCCAGTGGTCATTATACTCACCAAAAGATTGAGGTTTGATAGGGTTCATGGAACAGCAAAAGATATAACTATCAAGCCCTGAACGCTCTATAGTTACTTTTGCTGATTTGAATTTAACCTCGTTAGGCATCACACGATCGATTTCAATCTTATCAGCATGCATGGAAACTGATCCGTTGAAGTGAGGTATCGGTTCTGAAGTATCCCCAAATCCAATCATCGACTGGAAAAATAGGTTTGCAATTTTTGTTGGAAGGACGATCCCATCAGAAAAATCAATTTGAATTGTAAATGTGCCTTCTTTTTCATCTCGAAGTGAGTCATTTTCAATTTTTCTAAAATGGTGAAGAGCTCCTAGGCGCAATGTTGAACCTGACAGCACATTGTATTTTTTATCACAGTATTTAAATAATTCCATTTCTCATCCTGCTTTAGAATAAAGAGACATCATTTCATATGGTAATAAAAATTCAAGTATTACAAATGAAATATTAGATAAGTAAGACGGAACGCTTCAATATATTAGCCTAACTTACTTATTTGCAGTAAATTTGCATAGCTGATATTCAGCTTAAAATTACTGCATGAGGTATATATGAAAGATGGGATTTACTACGTTACTTTTCGAAGTAATATGCAAGATTTTGGGAATGGTACGGTAGTCGTTAGAAATCACGAAGTTAATGGTGGCGATTTTGTGTATTCATACAAAGGTCGAGTGTTAGCAAATGATGTTATTTTGCAATTAGAACAACATGACAAGTCAGTAACCTCTGTGTTTGGTGATGTTGGCAATTTTACCCTTGGCTTATTTACATTGACCACACCTACTGGTTACATATTGAGAGGTGGCGTTCAAGGGATGCCGGAAACCATGATTGAAGTAGAAGCAAAGTTTATCGGGGATTTATATTAAGGCATCTCGATAAATGACAAGGTCACTTAGGTGACCTTTTTTATTGGAGATAATATGAAAAATATATTTATTAATCTATGCATTAAATTGTCTGGAAAGACTAAGGAACAGTTAAGTTTAGCCTGGTCATTTCATTACTTTTTAACCCGCTCAAAATACAAAGCCTATTGGCGATCAGTATTTCATTAACTTATCGAAAACCTCATGCAGAGAAATCGATAGCTGCGCACAAGGCGGAGTTGCGCCCGTCACCTATTCAGTTCTAGCTGCTATTGCTGGTGGCTTTCCACTAACTTAATTTCGGGCACTCCGTAGGGGGTGGTATATGCGTATGGACAAATTAACAACTGGCGCCTCGTATGCTGCCTCTACGGGTTCAACATTCTATTGGCTAAAACAATTATTAGATGGGTTCTCATCTGAGCAGTGGGCAGCAATTGGTGTATTGGGAAGCCTACTTTTCGGCTTATTAACTTTCCTAACAAATCTATATTTCAAACGGAAAGAAGATAAGCGTAAGGAAGCAGGTCATGCCAAAGATACCCAATAAAATAAAAATGGCCGCTGCTGGTGGCTTGATGGCTTTAACTGTTTCAATGGTTACACAGTTCGAGGGATATGAGCCCAAACCTTATCGTGATGTGGTTGGAGTTCTTACCGTGTGTTATGGGCACACCGGCGCAGACATTATCCCCACGAAAATCTATACAAAAGCCGAGTGTGATGCGCTGTTAGAAAAAGACTTGGCTATCGTCGCTAAAGCTGTAAATCCACTAATCAAAGTCAATATTCCTGATTATACCAGGGCAGCACTTTATTCATTCACTTATAACGTAGGAACAGGTGCCTTCTCCCGTTCTACGCTACTTAAAAAACTCAATGCCGGTGACCAAACTGGCGCCTGTAATGAACTTAAACGCTGGATATATGCTGGGGGCAAGCCGTGGAAAGGATTAATGACAAGGCGAGAAGTGGAGAATGCAGTATGCCTTGGAAGCTTATAGTCTGTTTGGTTGCCTATCTTATTTTGTTTATTGGGTCGGGCGCATATTTATTGATTGATGATACCTGCCGCAATGATCAGCAGGGGCTAGAAAAGCGTTGCCAAGTTGCACTAAGTCATTATCGGGGGTGATATGAGTCTTACAGAAAAATTATTTATTGCGATTGTTATTTCTTTATTTATCGGCATTTATTTACTCACAAATCAACTTGATAAGATAAATGGCGAAAATGCCGAGTTAACAAAATCGCTAGTGCAACAATCACTAATCATCGATAACGCCTACACATCAATATCTATCTTTGACCGTATCTCTGGAGTCGCCATTGATGCTAAACAACAAAATACACTGGACGCACAGGGAACCAAGAAGGATGTCAAAACTATTCTTGTGGGTAATGACTGCGCTCCCGTTGCTGTTCCTGATAGCCTTATTGACAGGATGCGGCAATACAAAGACTGAATATATATTAGCACCTCACATCCCAATCCCTGCAAACCTATTAGCCGATTGCCAAATACCTGACATCCCCGACAAAATGACGTGGGGCGATGTCGCTGAATACAACATTGAGCTGATGTCGGTAATTAAAGCATGCAACTTGGACAAGAAAGCAATACGGGAAATTGAACAACAACGACAGGTGGTGAAATGAAAAGAAAGCAATTTAGTCTTATCAAAATATTTGGTTCTGTCCCTGTAGATCCTAACAAGTTTAAAGATTTAGACAAAAAGCTTAAATGGTTAGGGGGATGTGAAGAAGGTAATTTCTGTGTGGGTTGCGGTACATTAACGCCATTCATTCCTAAATCACATCATGCTAATTGTTACTCATATAAGGATTCAGATGAATACGCTGAGTATGTGAATGAGCTAGGGAGATGTCCGGAATGTGATTCACCTGACGGGCTATCAATGGACAGCAGCATGGAACTAAAATTATCACAAATAAGCTGCACTGACTGTCAGTTTGTCTTACAAGGGGCGCTATGTGAAGAAAATTTAATCATCGCCTTTAATAAAAAATATCAACGAGCCTCGCAATAGCGGGGCTTTTTCATTTATGGATACAGTTATGTCAGATAAAAAAGAAATAGCTACCCTATCTATAAAGATATCAGTTGATAGCACTGATTTAGATAAGCTGGAAGCCCAGCTAAAGCGCATTAATGATCTACTTGTCAGTACAGGTATGAAGAAGCCAGCAAGTGGCGGGTTTATTGCCGATACGTTCGGTGTATTCA
Source organism: Moellerella wisconsensis (assembly GCF_022592395.1). Classification (NCBI taxonomy): domain Bacteria; kingdom Pseudomonadati; phylum Pseudomonadota; class Gammaproteobacteria; order Enterobacterales; family Morganellaceae; genus Moellerella; species Moellerella wisconsensis. Next base: position 1,354,003 of record NZ_CP093242.1, read on the forward strand.
AGTGTCAAGGCGGTGGTGTTTTTATACCAGAGCCGCGCATTAGCGCTGCAAGTATTAGGCAATTATCAGAGTTAATGAATAATAAAGCCAAGGAAGCGGTTAAAGAGATAGCCAAACAGTCACCCACTACCACAATGACAATAACTACAGGTGTTAATAATAACTGTGAGCATTTTAAGCAGCAGATTGAATCAAGCTGTAATGATACGCGGTTTCAGTTAGAAAGCATTCGGGATGCAACCGCACAGTCTATATCAGGTCTACAGCTGCAGATTGCACAGCTAACCAATGAACTTGAAGAAGCAAGACTGAAAGGTAGCGTTAATGCAATATCTATCATCAACTTAAAGCAAGCAATAGGGCAGCAGGAAAAATCGATGGCTCAAGCTCTCAAGCAGACGATTGCTGAAGATATTGCGCGAAGTGGTCCAGCGTGTCCAAGAAGCTTTAAATCAATGAAATAAATTAATTCTGTGAGAAATTCAAAAGGTACTCCCGAGGGGGTGCCTCTACCTAGCCATTAGCTAATCACTGGTGGTTTTTTTCATTTATGGAGATATCTATGCCACCCCGTATCCCTCGCGCATGCCGTAAGCATGGGTGTAGCAAGACAACCACAGATCGCAGTGGTTATTGTGATGAGCACATGAATACAGGCTGGGAGTCTCACCAACAGGGTAAAAGCCGACATGAAAGAGGGTATGGAACTGCATGGGATAAAAGGCGTGCTCGCATACTTCAGCGTGACAAGCATCTGTGTCAGGAGTGCTTGAAGTCAGGGCGACCAACAGAAGCCAAGACAGTGGACCACATCCAACCCAAGGCACATGGCGGTACCGATGATGATAGCAATCTTCAATCACTCTGCTGGCAATGTCATAAACGTAAGACCGCAAGGGAGAGGATCAAATGAAAGCACAGCAAGTCAAATTATCAAAATTGTTTAAGAACGGGCGTTGGGTTGGCTACGGACTTACAGTTGATGGGAAGTTGTTATCCAACCAAAAAGAGTTGAGCCTCACCACAACCCCGCTGGGTGAAAATAATTCTGTGGTTGTTGAGTTTGCGTGGCGCCCATCAGTGGTAGAAGATGCTCCCGACATTCACTTAGATTGATTACATAATGAAACTATCACCATAGGGGAGGGGCGGGTAAAATCTCTACCACTCTCGCCCTAAAGTACCGCCGCCTTACCTTTTGTTATATCGCCGCAGGTTAGAAAACTTTTTTTGGGGTTTCCCTATCACTCATTAATAGGAGGTGTCTATCATGGCAGGACCGCCAAAAACCCCGTCACACCTGCAGTTAGTGAGGGGTAACCCATCCAAAAGACCTATCAATAAAAATGAACCGAAACCCCCGTCAGGGGTGCCCCCAACGCCGAAGTATTTTGATAAGCGCGGAAAGTATTGGTTTAAGAAGATTGGGGAAGAGCTCAACGCATTAGGTGTGATGAGTCAACTTGATGCTAAGGCACTTGAATTGTTGGTGGAAGCCTATGTTGAGTATCGTCATCACTGTGAAGTGCTTGATGAAGAGGGATACACTTATAAAAACAACACTGAAAGCGGATTGATGATCAAAGCGCATCCAGCCGCAATTATGAAGGCTGATGTATGGAAGCGAATAAGGGCAATGCTTAGCGAGTTTGGCATGACCCCATCAGCACGAACCAAGGTGAATGTAAAAGGCCCTGAACAGGAAGATCCACTTGATGTATTTTTGAAAAAGCGCAAATGATGAATGGCAACCGTAACAGATGGAATTCAGTACGCCGAACAGGTCGTCGCTGGAGAAATTGTTGCGTGCGAATTGGTGCGTTTAGCGTGCCAGCGGTTTTTAAATGATCTAGAGCATGGCCCTGAGCGTGGTATCTATTTCATTGAAGAACGCGCACAGCACATACTCGACTTTTATAATTTTATTCCTCACGTCAAAGGGGCATTAGCCGGAAAGCCCATTGATTTAATGCCTTGGCATGTCTTTATATTGATTAATATTTTTGGCTTTGTGATCCCGCTAATTGATGAGTTAACGGGTGAGCAAGTGCTTGATGATGATGGCGATACGATGCTTGTTCGTCGATTTCGAACGGCTTTTAATGAGGTTGCTCGAAAAAACGCTAAATCAACTTTATCAAGTGGCATCGGGTTATACATGACAGGCGCAGACGGTGAAGGTGGTGCTGAGGTTTATTCAGCGGCAACAACGCGGGATCAGGCGCGAATTGTGTTTGAAGACGCCAAAAATATGGTTAAAAAGGCAAAAACGACACTTGGACGCCTATTTGATTACAACAAACTTGCTATATACCAGGAGCGAACAGCATCTAAATTTGAACCGTTATCGAGTGACGCAAATAACCTCGATGGCTTAAATATCCACTGCGGTATTGTCGATGAGCTGCATGCACACAAAACCCGCGATGTGTGGGATGTTTTAGAAACAGCAACCGGTGCACGTCTGCAGTCTCTGCTTTTTGCCATTACTACCTCGGGATTTAATAAAGAAGGGATTTGTTACGAGCTGAGAGACTACGCAATCAAGGTGCTCACGGGGGTTGTTGAAGATGATACGTTTTTCGCGATCATTTATACACTTGATGAGAAGGATGATGATTTTGATGAATCGGTGTGGATAAAAGCCAATCCGGGGCTGGGTGTCTGTAAGCGGTTTGATGATATGCGCCGGCTCGCTAAAAAAGCCAAAGAGCAAGTTGCTGCGCGGCCCAATTTTCTGACTAAGCATTTAAATAAGTGGGTAAATGCCGAATCAGTTTGGATGGATATGGGCAAGTGGGAAAAATGCCCCGTCAATGCGCCCGATGATGAGTTGAAAAATTATCCGGTTTGGGTTGGTGTGGACTTGGCCAGCAAAATTGATGTTGCTGCAGCAATCAAAATGTACGAGGACAATCAAGGTAAAACGCATATCAAGTGCAAATTTTGGATACCTGAGGATCGTATTGAAACGGCACCTAAGCATATTGCGGAACTTTATCGCAAGTGGGCGAAGATGGGGTACCTAGAGCTTACTGATGGCGAAGTTATTGATCATGACATTATTAAGGATGACATTCTTAAATGGTGTGAAGGTGATGAAGTCCGTGAGTTGGGCTTTGACCCTTGGAGCGCGGTTCAATTTTCTCGTCGTTTAGCTGAAGAGGGCGTGCCTCTGGTGGAAGTTGCACAGACGGTAAAAAACATGTCTGAAGCCATGAAGAGCGTTCAGGCAGATGTGTATGCCAGTAAATTTCATCATGATCACAACCCAATGATGGGATGGATGCTTTCAAATGTCACAGTCAAGCCCGACAAAAACGAAAATATCTTTCCGAACAAATCGACCCCTGAAAATAAAATCGATGGGCCGGTAGCGATGTTTACCGCAAAAAGCCGTCAATTGGTGGGCGGTGGAAATGATACCCCTGATATCTCAGGATTTATAGACAACCCAATCATAGTAGGTATCTGATGAAACATAATAAGGAGCCGGGGCGCATAAAAAGTGCGCTACTTAACTGGTTGGGCGTACCAATATCGCTAACCAATGGCGGTTTTTTGCAGGAATGGAGTGGGGCAAGCAGTAGTGGGAAAATTGTTACTGCAGATAAAGCCATGCAGCTTTCTGCCGTTTGGGCTTGTGTGAGGTTGCTTAGCGAGTCGATATCAACGCTTCCAATAAAAATTTACAGGAGTGAAAGTGATGGCTCTAGAAGCTTAGCAAAAGATCACCCCGTTCATCGCTTGCTTTGTAAGCAACCCAACATTGAAATGACGCCGTCTCGGTTTATGTTAATGGTTGTGGCCAGTTTGTGCTTGAGAGGCAATAGCTTCATAGAAAAAAAATACATAGGGTCCAAGTTAGTTGCTTTACACCCTTTATTACCCCAAAACATGGTTGTGAAGCGTAGTGATAAAAACGGAATGCTTGAGTACCAATATACCGATCCGCTGACGCAGAAAAAAAGAAATATTGATTTAAAATATATGATGCATATTCGTGGTTTTGGGATGGATGGCATTTGCGGAATGATCCCCGTTCAAATGGGGAGAGATGTGATTGGCTCGGCTTTATCAGTTGAAGAGTCTGCGGCTAAAATTTTTGAGAATGGCTTACAGAGCTCTGGATTCTTATCATCAGAACTAGCCCTTAATGACGAGCAGCGTGAACGCATTAGAAAGTACCTTTTAAGCTTTGTCGGTTCAAAAAACGCTGGGAAAATGATGGTTCTTGAAGGGGGGATGAAATACAACAATGTCACCATGAATCCCGAAGCTGCTCAAATGCTTGAAAGTCGAACCTTTAGCATTGAAGAAATTTGCCGCTGGTTTCGCGTTCCACCCTTCATGGTTGGTCATATGGATAAGCAAAGCAGTTGGGGGGCTAGTGTAGAAGGGATGAACATGCAGTTTCTTACCAATACACTAAGGCCACTACTTGTGAATATTGAGCAAGAAATTAGTCGTTGCTTATTAAGTGGTGATGATGATTATTATGCTGAATTCTCTGTTGAAGGATTACTTAGAGCTGATAGTGTAGGCCGCGCCGCTTATTATACGACTTCACTACAAAACGGCTGGATGAGTCGTAATGATGTGAGGCGTCTTGAAAATCTCCCCCCTATTGATGGCGGTGATATTTACACTGTTCAACTCAACTTAACCCCGATTGATCAGCTAGGAAAAGATATTTCTGGCAATGAGGCTGAAAAGCTCAAGGCACAAATCACTAGCTGGCTATTTCCAGAGGGTGATCCAACAATTCCACCAAAAAAACCTCATTCCGAGGAGTAAATTAAATGAAAAAAAGTCATCTGCCAGTTGCGCTGGAGGGGAGCCCCTGCGCGTCAATCAGCTATGAATTAACCCCAAATGCCTTAAATAAATGGGATGGCAGCATTAAGGCGGCAAGCTCCGACAATACAATTTCTATCCTCGATGTGATTGGCGAAGATTATTGGGGTGAAGGCGTGACCACCAAACGTATCGCTGCTGCATTGCGTGCGATCGGTAATAACGACGTTGTCGTGAATATTAATAGCCCCGGTGGAAATATGTTTGAGGGACTGGCGATTTATAACCAACTTCGTGCACACAGCGGCAAGGTCATCGTTAATGTGCTGGGTATTGCTGCCTCTGCGGCCTCCATTATTGCCATGGCAGGGGATGAAATCCATATGGGACGTGGTGCATTTTTGATGATCCACAACTGCTGGGGCGTTTGTGCGGGGAATCGTCATGATCTTGCGAGACTGGCTCAAGATATGGAGCCCTTTGATAAGTCGATGTGTGATATTTACATGGCGCGCAGTGGGCAATCGAGTGAAGCAGTCAGCCAAATGATGGATAACGAAACCTATATCGGCGCTAGTGATGCTATCGATAAAGGATTTGCAGACAGACTGCTGTCAGCAGATGTGATTAACGATGGTGATGAAAGTCCACAGGCCGCAATGCGAAAGCTCGATGCGTTATTAGCCAAATCAAACACTCCCCGCGCGGAGCGTCGAAAACTTATCAGTGCTTTAACCGGAAGTACGCCGTGCGCTACTTCCACGCCGAATGGTACGCCGAGCGCTACCGCTAAAATTAACCCCGAATCTCTCTCTGAACTGGAAAAGGCCATTGCCGCTTTTGCCACGATAAAATAATTATTGGAGACATCATGTCTGATACAAATGAATTACTGAAAAACCTATCTGCTAAAATTGAAAAAGCGAACAGTGACTTTAACGCTAAGGCTGAAGAAGCCTTAAAAGAAGCACAAAAAGTGGGTAGCTTGAGCACAGAAACGAAAGCTGCCGTTGACCAAATGGCAACGGAATTGAATGCGCTGCGTGAGTCTGAAAAAACCCTGAAAGCGTCGTTGGGCGATTTAGAACAGCATGTGGCACAAATGCCGCTACAAAATGCAGTCCATGCGGCGAAGTCTATTGGTCAGCAAGTGATCTCTGCCGATGTACTGAAAGATATCAATTCCAGCATGCAGGCGAGTAAGCGTATTTCGGTTGCGGTTCAAGCGGCGTTGACCTCGGTTGATGTGGCACAAGGCGTGGTTGAGCCTCAGCGTTTACCGGGGATTGATGCCGCCCCTAAACAACGTTTATTTATTCGCGATTTGATTGCACCAGGCAAAACGACGTCACCAGCTATTTTCTGGGTTCAGCAAACCGGCTTTACCAATGCCGCAAAAGTGGTGCCTGAGAATACCGCTAAGCCGTACAGTGATATTGAGTTTGCAACAAAAATGACCCCCGTCTCCACAATTGCGCATATGTTCAAAGCCTCCAAACAGATTTTGGATGACTTCGCACAGTTGCAGTCGTTAGTGGATGCTGAAATGCGCTACGGCTTGAAGTTTGTCGAAGAGCAAGAGATTTTATTCGGTGATGGCTCAGGTGCGCATTTGCACGGCATCATCCCGCAAGCGTCGAAGTACAAACCAGAATTTGCTGTTGATAAACAAAACGGTATTGATGATTTACGTTTAGCGATGCTGCAAGCGCAATTAGCTCGCTTCCCAGCAACTGGTCACGTTCTACACTTCATTGATTGGGCGAAGATCGAACTACTGAAAGATTCTCTGGGGCGTTATATTCTGGCGAATCCATCAGGTTTAACTGGGCCAACATTATGGGGATTGCCAATTGTGGTGACGGAAACAGCAGCGTTCAAAGGGAAATTCTTAACCGGTGCCTTTAATGCTGGTGCTCAGTTGTTTGACCGTGAAGAGACAAATGTTGTTATTTCCACTGAAAACAGTGATGACTTTGAAAAGAACATGATTTCAATTCGCTGTGAGGAGCGACTTGCGTTAGCCGTTAAACGGCCTGAAGCCTTTGTATATGGTGATTTCACTGCGCCAACATCTGGCGACTAATCTCCTTAAGCGGTCTTTATGGCCGCTTTTTCTTTTGAGGTGCAATATGAAATTAACAATATTACGTGCCATTTATTTCGGTAATAACGTCGCTGTTGAAGGTGAGATCATCGAAACGGGCGATCTGCATGGGCGTGAATTAATTAAAAAAGGCTATGCAATTGAAATGGAAGGCGATCATGCTAAAGAGCAAGAGCAGCAAGAGCAGCAAGAGCAGCAAGAGCAGCAAGAGCAGCAAGAGCAGCAAGAGCAGCAAGAGCAGCAAGAGCAGCAAGACGAAAAGGCTACTAAGACTAAAAAGGGGAAATAATGCTTTCTCTGGAATTAGTTAAACAACATTGCAATATTGATACTGATTTTACTGATGATGATAAATTGCTAGCCATTTATATCGGCTCTGCGGTCAGGTATGTAGAAAACTACACGCGCCGAAAGCTGTATGAAAACGGATCATCAGAAGGTTATCAGGCCGATCCCGAACCGTTGTTGCTGGGTGATGATGTCAAAAATGCCATGTTACTGCTGATTGGTCAATGGTATGAAAACCGCGAAGCGACCAATATCGGCAATATCACCTCTGCATTGCCGTTTGCAACTGAGGCGCTACTTCAACCTTACCGGATTTATGGTCTCTAGGGGGTATTATGCAAGCGGGGCGTTTACGGCATCGAGTGATATTTCAACGCACTGAAATGGTTAAGAGTGAATACGGTGAGCGAGAGAAGAAGTGGACAAATATAACCGTGACTCGCGCTGAAGTTAGGGCAATAAGTGGGCGAGAGCTGCTTTCAGCTGGGGCTGAAATGTCCGAAGTTACGGTGCGGGTATGGATGCGTTATCGATCGGATATCAATTCCACCTGTCGCATGATTTATCGCGGACTTATTTATGATATCCAATCCGTGATCCCTGATGTCAAGTTTACCCGTCTTGAATTATTGTGCAAGCAAGGAGTCTCTGCTGATGGTTGATATGAGCATTGACTTTGGTGGCCTGCTGGATATCAATAAAGAATTGGATTTACTCAGCAAGGCGGAAAGCAACAAGGTATTGCGGCAAGCGACGTATGCAGCGGCAAGTATTTTGCGCGACGAGGCCAGAGTTAAAGCGCCTAAACGAACGGGGAAGCTGGCTAAAAATATCGTAGTGAGTAATCAGCGCAATCGCAAGCAGGGTGAAGTGTCTTCGGGGGTTTATGTTCGCGGTACGAATAAAGACGGTACCAATAGCGATAACCGTATGAAAGCGGTTCACCCTAACAACGCTTATTATTGGCGTTTCTTGGAAAATGGCACGGCAAAGATGTCACCTCAGCCTTTTATTCGACCGGCGTTCGACGGTAAAGCGGATGAAGCTGCCGCTTTTGCGATCAGCAAACTAAATCAAGCCATCGACGAGGTATTACGAAAATGACTGAAGCGGATATTTTACCTTATCTCGACTCTGTACTGCCGGACAAGGTATTTTCGTCTATTGTTCCACTGGAATCGCCGCCGATTAAGCCGCCTTGGTGCATATTATCAATCTACCGTATTGATAGTGATGTCTTGAGCGGTCAAGCTGAGCAGATGATCAATATTCAAATTGATGTTTATTGCGACACCTTAAGGGCAGCGCGTGAATTAATGGTGAAAATCAGATCAGCCATTAAGCCGCTTTATCCTACTAATATTACTGAGCGCCCAACATACGAGCCGGATGAGAAACTCAGACGTATCACCCTCGAATGCCAAGTCTGGCAATAATCTTTAATTACACTCAAATTTAATCTGCTGCTTCGGCAGCTTTTTTATTTCTATAGGAAATTGATATGGCAGCTAAACATGAAAGAACGCAAGGTACAAAAATTAGCGTCTCAAAACTTCCGGCAACAGAACTTAACCCATCAAATGCAAGTTTTTTGTCAATTGATTGTACAACGAAAGAAATTAGCTACACGGGAGGGCAGAAAGCAGATATTGATGTTACGACATTGTGCTCTACCGAACAGGAAATGATTAATGGTTTACCCGCACCCGGCGAGGTGTCGATTAATGGTAACTGGTCAGCGGATGCCGAGGGGCAAGAGGTATTACGCCAAGCCTATGACAACGATACCGTTCATGCGTTTAAAGTGGAATTTCCTTCCGGTAATGGTTACGCATTCCTTGCAGAGGTGCGTCAAAATAGCTGGTCGGTTGCGGGTAATGGCGTGGTATCAGCCTCTTTTACATTACGCATGAAAGGCAAGCCTTCCCCAATTAAAGCAGCAGGAGAATAAACATCATGGCAAAAAAAGTAATGAATCTACGCGATATTGCACTGAATGCTGCACAATCATTTCGTACAACAAAGGTCACTGTCTCCGAATGGGATGCTGATGTGGTATTGCGTGAGCCGTCCGTAACAGTGTGGCTGAAATGGCTGAAAGAGCATCGTGACCTTGGTGATACGGATAAACTCAGCACAGAGGAAATGGTTCAACGTAACCTTGAAGCAGATGTTGATTTTCTCATTAACGTTTTACTGGATGAGAAACATCAGCCTATTTTTAGCCCGGAAGATAAGGCCACCGTGCTGGCCATTTATGGGCCTGTTCATGCTCGGCTCGTTCATCAGGCCTTTGAGCTGATCATGGGTGCCAATGACGCTGAAAAAAAGTCCGTGAACCTGCACTAAAATTTTTGCTCACCCTAGCATTGCGGCTAGGAAAAACTCTCTCTGAAATCGGTACTATGCCCGCCAGTGAATTACAACTCTGGTGGGCATTTGATTCGATAAATCCCATTGGTGACGCACGCTCAGACGTACATGCGGCACAAGTTACCGCGGCTATTTTTAATGCGCAGGGCGTGAAAACCTCCATTAATGACACGTTGATCCAGTGGGACACTGAGAGCGTGCAGGAAGAAGAGAGCGACGGAGCAGGGTTAGAGAATTTCTTTGCCTCACTCGCGTAATCAATATCAACACTCGTCAGGACGCAGGTCAATTATGTCAACACTCCGCGAACTTATTATTAAGATATCCGCTAACTCAACGAGCTATCAGGCAGAAATAGCTAAGGCGTCCCGTACGGGTAATGAGTATTACAAAACGATGAGTGCTAATGGCCGTCGTTTTGAGCGAGAATTAAGATCACAAAAACAAGCGTTGAATGATATCAACAATCAATTAGCATCCGTGACCAGCACTGCCAAGATAATGTCGGGTGCGTTAGCTGGTTTCTTTTCGGTTTCAACCTTGATCACCGCTGTTGATGATTGGGGGCAAATGTCCGCGCGCATTAAAATGGCACTCACTTCAGTGGAAGGGGACGTCAGTCGTTACGAAGAACTCCAGCAGCGCTTTTTAACGGTCAGTAACCGAAACGGTAAAGCCATAGAAACCACTCAAGAATTGTATGTAGGTTCAGCCTCAGCCATGAAAGAGCTAGGCTATTCAACGGCAAACACACTGGACTACATCGAATCGCTATCATCAACGTTTACCGCAAATGCTACAAGCGCACAGCAAACCGAATCGGCATTTACAGCATTAAACCGTGCAATGGTGACAGGCGTTTTAAAAGGCAATGACTGGCATTCTGTATTAAATGCCATGCCTTCTGTTGTGGGCGATATTGCTAAAGAACTCTCACGTATGCGCGGCGGCGTTAAAGTCACTGAAAACGATGTTAAGTTGATGGCCACTAAAAGTGGCATTTCAATGACATTATTCACTAATTCATTGATTAACGCGAAAGAGGCTAACAATGCGTTAGCGGACAGCATGGACAATACCGTTGCAGATGGTTTTGCCAAGGCGGCCAATGCTGCCAAGTCTTATTTTGGTGAAATTAATGCGAGCATGGGGATCACTCGCTCAATGTCAGCAACTTTGGCAACGGTCACGGAGAACTTCAGTAGTTTTGCATCAGTTGGCACTGCGATAGCTGCGATTGGTTTATCACGCTATATGGGCAACTTATCCCTAAGCACTTATGAAGCCGGCAAGAATATGCTTGTTACGGCTAAAAATAACTATGTGTTAAATGCAGCGCAAGCCAAGGGATTGGAAATCACGTTAGCTAAAATACGAGCAGATCAGGCCTATGCGGTTTCAACTCAGCAATCTCTTGGCGTTCAACTTATCGCTGCAAAAACAGAAGAGCGTAGAGCGGCAATTAGAACTCAGCAAGAGGCCAACTACGCAAAAATCATTGCATTAAATAAAGCCGAAGAGGCGAGCGTTAATCAGCTGACTGCCGCACAAAATAGGCTTAATTATGCCACTCGCGCTATGCGGGGTACTTTATCCTTATTAGGTGGACCTGTTGGTGTCGCCATGATGGCTGGTGGGGCTCTATTCTATTTCTCAGAGAAAGCAACTGAAGCGAGAGATCGAGCATTAAACCTGAGAGATGCAGTGCTTGAGACAACTGAAGCACTAATGCAATTATCTCAAAAGGAACTAACGGTAAAGCTTGTTGATGCACAAGATGATTTGCAAAATATAGTCACTGAGCGCAATAAGATGATCAATGAGCTTCGGGATAAAAAAGACAGGGCGAAGGAGCTAGAGGGCGGGGTGTTTGGGGATGTATTTAACCAAGTTCCCGACCTAAATAGGGATGTAATTAGACTTGATGCACAGCTTGAAAAAGCTAATGCAAACATTGATATAACAAAAGAAAAAATAAACCGCATTAATGAAGCCAAAGACAAATTAGCCTCAGGAGATTTGCCGAAAAAAGACCCTGCCCCATTACCACCACCAAAACTAACGGGTAGTACTGATGAGGATAAAGGCAAAACTAAAGCGCTTAATGATTATCAGCAATTACGCAAATCTATTGAGTCAGAGCATTTTTCAAGCCTTCAAAAAATCCAAGCGAGTGAAAAGGAAAATAGTGACAAGTTAGCTAGCCTTCACAAGAAAGGCTACGTCAGTCAAGCCGAAATGCAGCGTTTGATTTTGCTCAATGCAGAAAATCATCAGCAGAAACGGCTAGAACTTGCTGAGAAATACGATCCTTATGCAGCCATTATTCGCAAGGAAAGAGAGGCAGCAAGAGAGTTAGGCGAACTTCGTCAGGCCAAGCTGATAAATGAGCAACAATATTATGCCGCCAGTTTGCAGCTTCATAATGACTACGTGAAGCAAAAAATGACCGAAGAGGCAAACCAAAAAGCGCTGCCAAGTTATGATTTAGCTGGTGAAGTAGATCCTGTCGCCAAGCTGCAAAATCAGTTAAGCGAGCAACAGGCTTTATATGAAGCTTATCGTAACAATGATTTAATCAGCCAAGAGCGCTATCAAGAACTGATGATAGCAGCTACTAATCGCTCTAAAAATGCACAGCTTGATGCCGCTAAAGAGTTGTATGCGGCTCAGGGCAACTGGCAGCAAATGCAAATGAACCTTCTTGAAACAGTAGAGCAACGCACAAGTAATGCATTGACAGGTATTTTAACGGGGTCTAAATCATTCTCTGAAACACTTCAAGAGCTTTCGGCATCACTTGCACAATCTATTATTCAGGATCTAGTCCGCATAGCTATGCAATCAATGATCACCAATGCGTTAACTGGGTTGTTTGGCGGTATTGCAGGAGGGGCTTCTAGTGGTGCGGCCTCTAGCTCAAGCGCTAATGCGTTCTCAACAGGAGCGTATGGGAATTTAAGCTTTACCGCAAATGCGAAAGGTGGGCTATATAATACACCAGGATTAAGTGCTTACAGTGGTCAGGTTGTTGATGCTCCGACATTCTTCCCGTTTGCAAAAGGCGGCATCCCATCACTTGGATTGATGGGCGAGGCGGGCCCTGAAGCTATTATGCCCTTGACGCGCGGTAAAGATGGATCGCTAGGTGTTCGTGCTCAACTCCCTAAGATAGATATGCCGGTCAATGATAAGCCTGCTGGTGGCACGGTTGTTCAGCAGGAAATACATGTGCACGGCAATGGGGATGCAGCATTGGAGGCTGCGCTAAGAGAGGCTGCTCGACAAGGCGCAGAGGATGGGGCAGCCAAGGCGGAGGCTAGGATTATGCGAGACTTTCAAACTAACGGTAAGCTACGTAAAACACTAGGAAAATAGTCATGGATATTTTGATGTGGCCTAAAGAGTTAGAGCCATCCGCGCTAGATTGGCAGCTAATGAGCAACTCTAAAACCTTCGTCTCTACATTTACCGGAAGCGCACAGACTGTGCGTTATCCCGGCAGTCGATGGCGCTGTGATTTAACCCTTAACAATTTAACCGATGAAAAATCTAGGCTGCTAGAGGTTATTCTTGCGCAGCTGGATGGGGAGTCTGGACGAATTAAGTTGTTTGATTGGGTTCGAACTGGCCTAACTGGAATGGGAACCCCTACGGTAAGCCTGCCTAACCAGACGGGAAGATCGCTACAAGCTAAAGGCTGGAAGCCCAATACGTTGATATTAAGAGCTGCAGACAATTTCACTATCAATCATGAATTGAAAAAAGTTACTGCTGATATTACAAGTGATGAACAAGGAAATGCCATGCTTTTATTTTCCCCTATGTTGCGCTCCTCTCCAGCAATCGGCGAAAAAATCGAAGCGGTTAATCCCTATGGTATATTTAAGTTAACGGATAACAATCAAGGTCGATTAAGGCGGATCCCTGGTGTATTTACATCTACGACACTATCTTTTGAGGAGGCGCTTTATTGATGATCTATCATCCTTTTTCAAATAAAATGATCCAAGCAATTAATGGGGGTTGTTATGTTGTCATTGCCGCTAAGCTTGATCTTAAATCTGGTATAACACGTGTGCATACAGCGACGGGTAATTTAGTTATTGCTGGCGAGGTTTATCAGGGGGTGGGGCAGTTTGGTGCGATAGAAACGGTTTCAGAAGAAAATACAACCAGCCCGCAGCAGCTTATTTTGTCCCTCAGTGGTTTTGATTCTTCACTGCTGGGTGATGTGATGAATGAGCGCAGTCGAGGGCGTGATGTACGATTAATGATGGTAGCGCTCAACGAGGATGGTCAGCCTATTCTCGCTGAGGTGTTATTTGCGGGTCAGATCAGTAATATTGGCGTGAGCGTGGGCAACCAATGCGAAATTGCCGTTACTGTATCAAATCGTTTTGAACGTTGGTCTCAGGGGTTGCCTGACAGATTCACCGATGAATCATGGCAAAAACGACATGGTAATGATCGTATATTTCGTTATGTTGCTCAAATGGCAGAGCGCGCCATTTACTGGGGTAGTAAAAAAGATTCACCTGTTTTTATTTACAAGTGATATATGAGTATTATTTTTGTATCATATTGCGAAATATAATATAGGAATGAATCCAATGAAGAGTTTGATAGTGCTTTTTTTTGCTTTACTTGTCTCTGCCTGTACAGTAAACAAGCAAATGTATGCAGTTGGTGGAAGTAAAGCCGATGGTACAGTTGAAATGGCATATGATGCAGGAGCATTTGAAACAGTAAAAGTCGACTTTAATGATGCTCAAATTAAAGCCACCCAGAAATGCAAAGTATGGGGGTACAAGACAGCAGAAGCCTTTGGTGGACAAAAGAATACTTGTCTAGCAAGAAATGGGTTTGGTAATTGCATGCAGTCTCAGATAATTGTTCCATTTCAATGCACTGATTAATAATATGATTTATAAAAAACCCGCTTCGGCGGGTTTTTTTATGCCTGGAGATCATCAAATGCGACACCCAAGCTGGACAACAAGACTTCCTGAAGCATTACAAAAAGCCATGCAAAAGCCATTTTCATGGGGTGAGCATGATTGCTGTTTGTTTGCTGCTGACTGTGTGGTTGCTGTGTGTGATTTTGACCCCTGCAAAAATATTCGAGGCAGGTATAAGACTAAGACAGGTGCAGCCAGAGTATTAAAAATAGAATTTGGTGACCTCGAATCTGCATTATCAGGTTTCTTTACTGAGATTGAGCCGACGAAAGCTTTACGTGGCGATATTGTTATGCTCAATGGCGATGACGGGAAAACACTGGGTGTTATCTGGGCCAATAAAGTATGGGCAGTGACCGAAAGCGGTGCAATGCCTGTCAATCATCAACCGATTAAAGCGTGGAGAGTTGAATAATGGGAAAGACAGTCACAAGCATCGTCTCTGCAGGGTTAATGGTGGCGGGCGTTATTGCGACGGGAGGACTAGGAACTGCTTTGATTGTTGCAGGCATTGCTGTTCAGGCTGCCGGTGCGTTTATTTTTCAAGACAAATTACCCTCTATGCAGTATCGCGATCAATCTGAACGCAAGCAAATGCTACGCTCTGCGGTTGCCCCAGAAACTATCATTGTGGGCAAAACTGTGTGCTCCGGATTGCTATTTTTTGCGGAAGAAGAAAAGGGGGAGCAAACAGAAAATGAGCGATTGTTTTTAGCTATTGCAATCGCAGCCCATAAAGTAGATCGCATTGGAAAAATTTGGTTAAACGAGGATTTGATAGATACTTTCGGTGATAAGGTCAGTTATGAGTTTCATAACGGGCGTATCGACTGCGATCCGTACATGCTAAAGAATGCCCCTTCATGGAAAGAGGACATGATAGGCGATGGTCTGGCATGGCTGCGTTTAACGCTGAAATATGATGCTGAGAAATTTCCGTACGGTGTGCCCAATGTCAAAGTCGAAGTGTGGGGTAAGCCGCTATTTGACCCACGAACCAATCAAACTGTCTGGAGTAATAATGGGGCGCTGGTAATTCTCGATTTTTATCGTAGCTACTTGGGTGTGCCTGATAGTGATATTGATTTTGACGCCTTTAAAGTCGCCGCAGACCTGTGTAATGAGCCGGTAGTTTCCCCGGAGGGACAAAGTGAGCCACGCTATACTATCAATGGCGCTTATGAGTTATCCGAGTCACCTTCATCAATACTCGATCATATGCACAGGTGTATTGCCGCAGAGCCGACTTATGTCGCCGGAAAGCACGGTATTTTGATGCAGGCGTATAATGGGCCAGCAGTATTACGCATTGAACCCAATCAAATCATCGATACAGTCAATATTACCCCAGAATTGGCGCTACGCGATGCAACCAATGCGATTTATGGCACCTTTGTCGATGCAGAGCAGCAGTACATAAAAACAGATTTTGAGCCTATCCTTATCGATGAATGGATTAATGAAGATGGTTTAGAAATCAAGGAGAATTTAGATTATCGATTCGTCACAAGTCCATACCAGGCGGCAAGATTATCTAATCTTTATTTACGTAAGAAACGAGCAGGCCGTCGTGTTCAACTGCGTATGAATATGGATGGTTATGCCTATCGGCCCGGGGAAGTGATTTTATTAAATCTGCCTCATATTGGTATTCAAAATATGGAATTCCGTGTGGCTGAATGGAAATTTCATCCGCAAGAAGGCGTCGATATTCTCCTCGAGGAGGACGGTGCTTATATCTACGAAGATGTTATCGGCAAGCCTTTTGTTCGCCCACCGTTTACTGTATTGCCCACCGGCAGTGTTGCTCCACCGCTTAACCTGACCTTCGTGCCAACCAATATTGGTGACGTGGTGCAGGGCTATTTAAGTTGGCAATCAGCGGCCGCTGATGTTCGATATCATACCGTTAATATTATTGAAAATGGCCAAGTAATCCAATCCGTACAGGCACCGCATGACCGAGTAGAATTATCGGGGCTTATTCGCGGCGCTTATCGCGCTGAAGTTCGTTCAATTAACGCCGCTGGCGCGATGTCTTCCCCTGCGATTGTCGATTTTGATATCCAAGCTCCGCCGCAGCCAGTGAGCGTTGAAATGGTCGGGGGAATGTTTTCGCTGACGTGTATTCCACACGGTGGCGAGACCGCGCAGCACGGTTACACGTTTGAATTTTGGTTTAGCGATAAGAAGTTAGCTAGCACGAACGATACCGAAGTGACCACTAAAGCCAATCGCCAAGGTCAAGGGCAATTTTGGACAAAAGAGAATTTAAAATCTGACACTGATTATTGGTTTTATGTTCGTACGGTTAACAGCTACGGGAAATCACTTTTTGTTGAAGCTGTTGGCAAAGCGGAAGGAACACCAAAAGACATGCTCGACGAGGTGGGAAATAACTTTCTGTCTAAAGAAGCCGGCGAGGAGATGCAAAAAGACATTGATTTCAGTCGCGAGAAAGTTGATGCGCTTGAAATTGAGCAGCAGGAAACTAGTCAGAAAGTTATTGATATTGATAGCAAAACGGTTGAGTTAGATAATCGAGTGGTTCAAATCAATACCGATGTTGGCATAGCTAATGAAGCTATTTTGCAGAATACGCTTTTTACCACGCAATTAAGTTACAAAATTAGCGAAGAAAAGGCCGATCGCAAAGCTGAAATATTTGAACTTAAGCAAGTGCAGGTCACTGATAGAGAAGCTTTTGCGCGTTGGCAAACGCAAACGAGCGCGGTTATTGCATCAAATACCTCATCAATACTCGCAGTGAAAGAAGCACAAGCAACATATGAAGAAGCCAGTGCGAAGCAAATTAATCAAGTAAAAGCGGATGTTGAGGGCGTAACTGGGCGTGTCACCGAAGTTGAATCCGCAACAGCAACGCTAACTGAGGCTCAGGCTAAGTTTGAACGCAGCACTGTCGCGCAATTTGAAGAGCACATGGGTTACATCACTCGCATTGAAACCGCAGTGTCTAATGACTTATTTTCTTTGTCTGAATCTGTGATGCAAACCGCCGCGCAGTTTACATCACAGAGTGATAAACAGCTTAAGTCAGAAGCCAGGATCACCAAGAATGAGAAGGCTGTTGCGACTGAGACCGAAGCCCGTGCTGTGATGGGGGTGCAGATTGATGCGCGATTGAATGATACAGAAAGTGCGATTACTGATATCAAAGAAGTTCAGTCCGAGCAAGATAAAGCCCTCGCTAAAACGACGGAGCAACTCCGCGCTGAAATCAAAATCGGTGACGATAAGCTACAAGAAAATATAGACGAGAAAGGACGTGAATTATCGAAAGTCAGTAGCAGCATAGACGAGCAAAAAATTGCTATTGCTGAGCTCGATAAAACACAAACGGAGATAAAGCAAACCCAGCAAAGTCAGTATAAAGACACTCAGGCATCGATTGCAGACTTGAAGCAAACCCAAGCGTCAGATAACGCTGTGTTATCTGAGTCTATCCTCCAGAATACTGCGAGTATTAATCAGCAAGGTGCTGAATTAACTAAGACCAATGCGGAAGTTAAGCGCATATCAACAGCAACAGCGGACAATAAAAAAGCCACATCTGAGTTAGCAGAGAGTGTTAAATCACAATTTGAAGATTCGGAAGCCGCGTTTGTTGATGCTCGTAAATCTGTTGCTGAAGTTGATAAGGCCCAGTCCGAACGCACGGAGCAAGTCCGTGCCGAGCTAGGAAAAGGTATTACCGATAACAAAGGAGAAATTGATAAAACCAAGGGGGATTTAGCTAATGTTAGCGCTGCCGTCACGTCGAACGCGAAAGCGATTGCAGCGACAGATAAAACACTGACTGAAAAGACAGAGCAAGCTGCATCTCGCTTTGAAGATAATGAAGCATCAATTAGTAATATTCAGCAATCGCAAAGCAACATTGAATCGTCTCAGGCTGAAACTTCAATGCAGATAACCGCTCAGCAGAATAAGCTGAACTCTGAGCTATTACATGCGAAAGCATCCATTACCGAAACTAACAAAGTTGTTGCTGATAATCATCAGGCCTTTGTACAAAAAGGCGTTCAGCTCGATGCACAGTTTGAGAATGTTAATTCGCGATTAGTACGGGTTGATACCGCGATTGCTGATAATGAAAAGGCGCTCACGCAGACGCAAGAGCAATTACGTGCCGAGTTCAAATCTGACTTTGACGACACAAATTCACTGATTAATGAGAATAAATCTGCGATTGCAGAGACAAATAAGTCGATTGCAAAAGTGGATAGGGATCTCAATGCGCGAGTAGGGAAAGCTGAGGGTTCAATCGGTGAAACGCAAAAAGCGGTGGCGGACAATGACCGGGCACTCGCAGATTTTAGCCAATTAACTAAAGCTGAGTTTGATAATCAGCAGGCGGCGATTGAGCAACGCGCACAGACTGTCTTTGATCATCAAGGTAACGGATCGGCAATTTATAAAATCCAAGCCGGTATTCACTGGAACGGACAATATCATGATGCAAAATTCATCATTGGCGCGGAGGTTAAAAATGGCCAAGTCACAACGCAAATCGGTTTTAGCGCGGATACCTTTGGTATTTTAAATCCATCCAGCGGCAAGCTAGAACCTGTTTTCTTTGTCGAAAATGGACAGGTGTTTATCAATGAGGCGTTTATTAATCAAGCGACAATTGAAAAGCTATTGATTGGCTCGACTATCAAGTCGAAGCATTGGGATCCGGTGACTAAAAAGGGGCTAATGCTGGATTTTGAGAGCGGGAAAATTATTGCGAGTGATGCAGAAATAACGGGGGAGATTAACGCGACAAGCGGAACATTTAGCAATGTAACAATTGATGAGAACTGTGATGTAAAGGGGACTATTTACGCGAACAAAATCGTGGGTGATGTGATTAGAGTGCATTCTATTCCCTTCGATGGCTCAATCACACTACCTGCCGAAGCGTTCGAACGTACCTTGGTTATTCCAGCATTAACTGTATCAACAATGGAATCCTCTGATTTCAGTAACGTAAATTGGCATGTAGAGGTAAAAATAAACGATAGAATTATAATCTCGTTCTCTCCGTTATCTTCAGTCACAGGTTCAAGAAGTGCAGGCGGGGATAATTATGACGTTTACGCTATAACATCTGGGTCAACTTCTGGTGCGGGTGTTCTTTATGCTAACGAGACTGCCACAATTTCATATAAAATTGTCGGTCATGTAAGTAGTTATCACCTTATCCACAAAATTCCCGCGCAATGTCTAGTATTCAAAAGTTAATGCAATCAATTCAATCAATGCCGCTTAATTGCGGTTTTTTTACGTCTAAATTTAAGGAAATAGCATGTACAGCACAGGTAAAATCACAACCACAGCAAATACGACGAAAGTAGTCGGCACTAATACAAAGTGGAAAGATAACAACTCACTCATTTCGCCCGAGCAAGTTATCTTAATCCAGAACGGTGCCACAATTTACATTAACAGTATTGCCTCTCTTCAAAGTAACACAGAAATGACGCTGAGCTTTCCGGTACCGGCAACCGTCAAAGAGGCGACATATAACATCTTAACTACGATGGTGCACTCTGTATCAGATGCTACAAACAAGATTGTGGCAATGAACAATGCTAACGTGCAGTTCAGCGACATATTAAATCGCTGGGCTACGGAAACCGGCACAATTACCGTCACGTTACCCGACGGCACCAAGCAGCAACTGCGGACAGCGAAAGAAATGGATAAGCAGTTGGATGGGAAGTTTGATAAGGCGGGCGGGGTTATTGGGGGAAATTCCAATGCGTTAACTTTGCAAAATACAATCGATTTGGGTGCTGTATATTTAAGCTTCGCCAGAAAAAATGGCGTTTCACGTGGTTGGGTTGGTGCGGGCGGCGCAGGAGATGACGTATCTTTAGCGAACACAAAAACGGGGAAATCGCTTGCTTTAAAGTCTGATGGTTCATTATGTCATAATGATAAAGAATTAATGCACTTGGGTGATTTTGGCTGGGGAGGTGTTGGCAGCTTTATAGCAATGAATGAAATTGAGCTTTCTAGTTTTATGAGAAGTAAAAGTACTGTAACAAGGGTAATTAGAAACTCGACATTAACGCCAATGTCGGAAACGAATGCAACTATTGCATATTTTCGTGCTGGCGATACGTTTACCGCAATTTCTGCGGCGCATAATGGAACATCTGTCACTGTCACTGGTGGTAATCCCGGGAATGTCTACGAATACAAATTGTATACAAATAGGAACACCACAAAAGACTCAAACGGCAACTTAAAGGCCGCATCGCCGATCGTTAAAGTGTTTGCTGACTACATAGAGCTTAACGATGAATCCGAAGGCGTCGAGCTTAAATGTTTACACACGGGTATTTATCAACTGAAGCACGTTCTTGGGCTCAACTCGGACGCAAGCTGGGGCGGGATTAATGGCGGTATCACGATACCGTCGGGCATCAATCAATTACCGCTTATTTATGTTGACTATGATGTGTTAGTCGCCGGCGAACAACATCCGTTCAACGGCGAGCCGGTACCGCAAGAAGAACACGGTGATATCGTTATCTATACTTCCTATCGCAAGCACTTTGATTTACCGCAGAATGTTCAACGTGCGCGTTTAAAAACCTACCCTGAGTTCACTAAATTAGTCGGTGATGAACGTGTTGAACTAGAAAACGGTGCGCCGGTAGATATCCCAGCAGGTCACTGGATTGATGTGCGGGTAAATATGCCGAGTAACTCTATCTATAATCAGAAGCAAGCAGAAGCTAAGGCGTATGCGAAAGAAGAGGCGGAACGAGTGGCGGAAGAAGAAGCTAATCGTATTACTGAAGAAGCGGAAAGGGCAAAACAGGAAGCTGCAGAACGCAAACAATATGGCCTTGATGATAATAGTGTGTTGCTGTAATTAGAGGTAAAAAACCTGTGTAACTATGTCGGACTTTTACCCGACTTTTACCCGACTTTTACCCACCCCAAATTTACCACATAAAAAAACCAACCGTAATAGGTTGGTTTTCTTAGGGAATTTTGGTCGGCATGATAGGATTTGAACCTACGACCCCCGACACCCCATGATGATGTGCTACTGGCTAATTGGAGAAAAATTTCATTCCCCAAAACTATCTGATGGAATTAGAGAAATCAATAAGTTAAAAGCAGCACATAAAAAAGTAATCGTCACATTTCTTATTATTAAAAGTCTTTTAATTCAAATTCTTATCAGCTTTACTGCTATATACTGTAGTTTCATATTTGCGACTGTTGTTGTGTAGCGTATTATTTTTTGTGCCACTGAATTTACACGCTGAGCGTATTCGTGATTTAACCTCATTACAGGGTATCCGCGATAACGCCTTAATTGGTTATGGGCTAGTTGTGGGGCTAGATGGCACGGGCGACCAAACCATGCAGACCCCTTTTACCACCCAAAGTATGAGCAATATGTTGTCTCAATTGGGTATTACTGTCCCGACGGGAACTAATATGCAGCTTAAAAATGTCGCGGCAGTCATGATTACAGCCAAATTACCTCCATTTGGACGTACTGGGCAAACCGTTGATATTGTGGTTTCTTCTTTAGGAAATGCGAAGAGCTTACGTGGCGGAACCTTATTAATGACCCCACTTAAAGGCGCTGATAATCAAGTTTATGCGATGGCACAAGGTAATATTATTGTTGGCGGTATCGGTGCGGAATCAGGGAAAAATAGCGTAAAAATCAATCAGCTTGCAGGTGGACGTATTTCTAATGGCGCAGTGATTGAACGTGAAGTTGCGATGTCGGTCACAGATAAAGAGTTTCTTAATTTGCAACTCAATGAAGATAACTTCACTCAGGCACAAAATATTACTGATAGTATTAATCGCCTCAAAGGCCATGGCATTGCTACCGCCTTAGATGCCCGCACGATTAAATTACAATTGCCATTACGTGATAGCGATAGAGTGAGATTTATTGCACAAATTCAAGATATTAAAGTGCCAACGGCTATTCAAGATGCCAAAGTTATTCTGAATGCTCGTACCGGGGCTGTGGTCATGAATCAACATGTTACCTTAGAAAGCTGTGCCATTGCGCAAGGTAATTTATCGGTCACTGTCGACAGTCAAATTGAGGTTAGTCAGCCAACTGCACCTCTAGCAGGTGGGAGTACAGTAGTTAGTCGTAATACCGATATTAATATTAGTGAACCCAATAATCGCTTGCAAAAAGTTAATACCAGCGCCGATCTCAACAAAGTAGTTTCTGCATTGAATACTTTAGGTGCAACACCGGCGGATTTAATGTCTATTCTGCAAGCGATGGAAAGTGCCGGTTGCTTAAATGCTAAATTGGAGATTATTTAATCATGCGTAGTCCACTTCACACGGGGATGAGCATGCCAGATATTGGTGGAGCAGCGTTTGATGTTCAATCGCTGAACCAACTTAAAAATCACGTGAGTCAGCAACCCCAGCAGGGGTTGCGTCAAGTGGCACAACAATTAGAAAGTGTGTTTGTTAATATGATGCTGAAAAGCATGCGTGCTGCCTTGCCACAAAATGACGCGATGAGCAGTGAACAATCTAAATTGTACACCTCATTATATGATCAACAAATCGCTCAAGATCTCTCTCGTCATGGTCTCGGTTTTGCGGATAAAATTGTACAGCAGCTCAGCCAACAATTAGCCATTAAACCAGAAAAAACACCGTTATCACCGTCGAATATTTCCCATAGCGTGCAACAACCGCTGAGCCAATCGCCATCCGGTCATATGTCTGCTTTTTTCCATGCTGAGCAAAATTGGTCAGATGCATGGTCGCAAAATACCTTATTGGCTAAAGCACGACAGATTTTATCCCCCGGTAGCCGTGAATTTCTCACTAAATTATTGGTCCCAGCGCGTATCGTAGGGCAAAACACAGGAATTCCTTATATGCTGATTTTAGCCCAAGCGGCATTAGAATCCGGCTGGGGGAAAAAAGAAATCCTTAATCCCAACGGTCAGCCGAGCTATAACATTTTTGGAATTAAAAGTGGCAAAAATTGGTCGGGAAAAACTACGCGAATAACCACAACTGAGTATATTGATGGTCAAAAAGTAAAATGTAAACAAGATTTCAGAGTGTATAGCTCCTATCTTGATGCACTCTCTGATTATGCACAATTAGTTAGTCGTTCTAAGCGTTATCAAGGTGTTATCAACGCTCCGAATGCCGAGCAAGCTGCAGTGGCAATTCAAAAAGCCGGTTATGCAACTGATCCTCATTATAGCCAAAAGTTAACTCAAATTATTCAGCAATTAACTCGTTCTTTGGAGCAGGAAGCTACAGTACAATATGATTTGAGTGAGTTATTTTAATAATTATCTTTAGTGCTCAAAATTCAATCAATAATTAATGAAATATATTTCGGCTATTTAAATCAGCGTATTTAAATAGCCATATTATATCTGTCTATTCATATCAATATATTCAAATCGAAATAATAAAATCACTGAAATTTAATTATTAAAACGCCATTCATTCTTTAAGAATAATAATATTTTGCCGATATAACATTAGGCCCTTAAATCTATTCCATCTTTATTTTTCTTAAAAATAATAAAGATAAAATTATCTTTCTAGGAACAGTCATGTCAAATAATTTATTGAATATTGCAATGAGTGGTATTAACTCGGCAAATACCGCAATGTCGACCATTGGCAATAATATATCCTCATCTAAAGTGGAAGGATATAAACGACAAACGGCAATTATGAGCGCTAATAATGGGTTAAAAACGGCAGATGGTTATCTTGGGACTGGGGCACATATTAGTAAAATCCAACGGGAATATGACAGTCTTATTGATAAACAATACAATAAATCATTATCTAACTTGGGCATGTCTGAGGTGTTTTTTCAACAATCCCAGCAGATAAGTAAATTATTTGCCGAATCAGATAGTGATATTAACTCACAGCTTAATCAATTTTTTAAAAGTATTGCTACATTAAGCGGTAATGCAGGCGATCAAACTTCACGTTTGCAAGTATTAAATGATGGAGAAGATTTAGTTAATCGATTTAAATTTATGGATAATCAGTTAACCGAAGAAGAGCGAAATTCAAACGAACGTGTAACGGATTATGCCGATCAAGTTTCTACACTCGCAAGCCAAATTGCTAAATTAAATCACGATATATTTAATGTTAAAAGTGCTAATAGTATCGAACCTTTCGATATGCTGAATCAACGAGAAATTTTCATACATGATTTAAGTCGATTAGTTGAAGTGAAAAGTGAAGAGGTCGATGGTTTTATTAATTTATCTTTATCTAATGGAATGGATTTAGTTTATCAAGATAAAAATATTGATTTAGTTGCTTTTAATTCTAATTCAGACAGTAGCAAAGTTATTGTTGGGGTGAAAAATGATTTAGGTGTTGTCAAAGAATTAACTTTGGCGGCATTAGGATCAGGTAAAATAGTGGGTGAATTAAAATATAGAAATCAAGTTATTGACTCAGCCAATAATCAATTAAATCAAACGGCTTTAATTTTTGCTGAAAGTATGAACCAAGTACATAAAAAAGGTTTTGATCTAAATAATGCCGCCGGTATTGATATGTTTACTTATGGGCAGCCAGAGATTATTGCTAATAGCAAAAATTCGCGGGAAGACCATTTTACGGTAACGTTTGATACCAGCAAAATTGGTGATGTTCAAGCTTCTGAATATACAATAACGCGTAAAGGTAGTGATTGGGAAATTAACCGTTTATCTGATAATACTCAGATTCATCCTCATATATTAGCTTCTGGTAATTTTGAATTTGATGGATTAGTTGTTACGCCACCAACACGAACACTTAGCCAAGAAGGTGATAGTTATCAATTAATTACAGTTCAAAATGCTATTCCTGATCTTAAATTAAATATTATTTCTCCGGATAAAATTGCGGCAAAAGCTAATCGGAATAATGGGGCAGATAATGCACAAAATTTAAATGAAATATTTAATTTACAACAGGAACATCGTATTAATGGTAAAAAAAGCTTTGCAGAATCTTTAATTTCATTATCGACATCGGTAGGTGATAAAGCTAATAAAGCCAGTAGCGATTACACCAATAAATCAGCTATTACTAAATCATTATTTGCAAAGCAAGAATCAATCTCTGGGGTTAATTTGGATGAAGAATATCTTGAACTAAATACGATATTACAATATTACCAAGCCAATGCCAAAGTATTAGCAACGGCTAACCAATTATTCGATATTTTAATTAACAATTTAAAATAATAAATTTAAGATAATAAATGATATTAAGTTTAAATTGCTTAATAACTAAAAATAAATATTGAAAATATAAAATAAGTAAGGGAAAAGCATGCGCCTCAGTACATTATTAATGACCCAAACGAAAACCTCAGGAATTAACCAATATAATTTAGCTCAACAAAGCCAATCTGAAAAATTTAATGCTCGAAAAAATTTTTTATCTCCTGCAGATAATCCGGCCGGGCATCGTGAGCTTATGCGTTTAAAACAAGCTCAAAGTTTACGTAGCCAATACACGTTGATTCGTGATTCAGCTAAAGAGGCGATGCAATTTCAATCAAATACTATGGATAGCATCTCATCAAATATCAAAAATATTAATGAAACTATTATTTCTGGAATGAATCAAGTGGGTACCAGTGACGAGCAGCGAAATACTTATGCTCAGCAATTAACTAATTTTAAAAATCAAATGTTATCGCAAGTTAACCGACAGGATAATAGTGGCGAATATATTTTTTCTGGCGATAAATCTAATGTTGTTCCTTATCAATTAGTCGCTGGAAAGTTAGAATATCAGGGGGGAGAAGCTAAATCACAGCAAATTGATCAGTATCACAGTACGGTAGTGAATGTTACAGGTAAAGATATATTAACTTCAGTGGGTAATGACGATGTTTTCACCTTATTAGATAAAGCTATTAATGCGTTAAAAGTTCCGACGGATAATGCCAGCCAAGCAACGCGAGATGCACAGCGTACTGCATTGGACGAATCTAAAAATGAATTAGATAAATTTAATAAAAATATTAGTTTGTCGATGGCTAAGATAGGATTACAACTAGAAGAAGTTGATGCGCTTAATCAACGGGATAAGCAAATAACAGATATTACTAATGAGAGGATAACCGAGGTGCAATTCTTAGATCCTCTTAAAGGTTTTCAAGAATTAATGAATATAAAAACGGCTTTATTATATGCCTATTCAAATTACTCATTAATGAAAGATGTTAATATCTTAAATTACGTTAAATAAGCCGGTTGAGATACAGCAATAAGAGTGCTTTAATTGATACGTTGCCCTGTCTAAGACAGGGCTTTTTTAGTTTAAATATTCGATAGATTTGAAAATAAAATCCATATTTGATGAGATGATCCGTTCGCTAAAAGCTGGGAATAACGGCAGAGAAAAGAAGATAATAATAATTCCGCTAAGCATTGTGATAGGAAAGCCGATGACAAAAACGGAAAGCTGTGGCGTCATACGATTTAAGATACCTAAAGCAATATTGATCATTAAAAGGGTAAAAATAAATGGCAGCGAGAACAATAATCCATACAGGAAAATATAGCCG
This sequence comes from Moellerella wisconsensis, assembly GCF_022592395.1. Lineage (NCBI taxonomy): Bacteria > Pseudomonadati > Pseudomonadota > Gammaproteobacteria > Enterobacterales > Morganellaceae > Moellerella > Moellerella wisconsensis. The sequence continues at coordinate 1,381,121 of NZ_CP093242.1, forward strand.
GCAGATTGAATAACTAACCAGATACCTTGTTTGTTCAATGGGATTGAAGAGATCGGAATAACATTAAAGCTATCTACCAATAAATATAAAAACCATAAATGTGTATTAAATGAGAATAGTAGTAAAATAAATATCAGGTTTAAAAAGCGTGAGATTACTGGCATATTAGGTCCGCCAGAGGGGTCAACAAACATAGCAAAAGAAAGCCCCATTTGCATACCAATAAGCTCACCAATATATTTTACGGTTACAATCATAAATTGTAAGGCAAAACCAATTAATAAACCGATGATCATTTGTAAAATGATGATCATCACACCTTCAAGTGATAGAATTGCAGTTTTATTAGTCGCAATATTAGGGAATACTAATATAGAGATTGATAACGCTAATAATAACTTTATTTTTTTGGGGAATGCCTTTTCACTAAATAGTGGGGCAATAGTCATAAAAGCTAATAATCTTACCACAATATAGAAATATTGATTTAATATCGCAAGTAGTTCAGTCGTATTTAAAGTTATCATTTTAATTTATAACATTAGGAATTTGGCTGTATAACTGTTGGATATAATCTAAAACATAATCTAGCATCCAAGGTCCAAGCAAGATGGCAATACCAAAAACACAGATTATTTTAGGAATAAACGACAGTGTCATCTCATTTATCTGTGTTGCTGCTTGTAATATACTGATTATTAATCCGCTTAATAATGCTGCTAATAATAATGGGCCACCTAAGATTAGCGCTACTTTCATTGCGCCAATGCCTAACCCAACAATAAACTCTGGTGTCATGGTAGATTTCCTAACTAAAGAAGCTTTGACTGATGGATCCAATGACCAGTTGCCAGCCATCGACCATAACAAATAGCATTAATTTAAATGGTAATGAGACGGTTGCAGGGGGTACCATCATCATTCCTAATGCCATTAATACGCTAGCGACGACTAAATCGATAATTAAAAATGGAATAAATAGAATAAAACCAATTTGAAATGCAGACTTTAATTCACTGGTAATAAATGATGGAATTAAAATACGTAATGGAATATCACTTTCTGAATTAAACTCCGGAGATTTAGCTAAATTAGAAAATAATGCTAAATCTGTTTGTCGAGTTTGCTTTAACATAAATTGATGTAATGGCTTAATAGCTTCATCTAACGCCTCTTCTAAGCTAATTTTTTCTTGATTAAAAGGCTGATAAGCATGTTGATAAATATCATCTAGTACCGGTGACATAATATAAAAAGTCAAAAATAGCGCTAGCCCTAATAAAATTTGGTTAGGTGGTGCGGTTGGCGTACCTAATGCATTGCGCAGCAATCCAAGCACAATAATAATTCGGGTAAAACTGGTCATCATTAATATCACCGCGGGAATAAAACCTAAAGCGGTGATCATTAATAATGTTTGTACCGGTAGTGACCATGATTGACCACCATCAGCGAGTTCATGGCTATAAAACGTTGGTAAATGAGCCTGGGCTGGCGAGGATATGATTAAAAATAGTGTTACACTGGCGAATATATAGCGCATTGCTTTTTACTCATTATAGACTGATCATAGTTTAAATAGCGGTATAAACTAGGTTAGCCGGATGCTTAAAATTAAAAATAGAATAGGAATAAAGAAATTATTAACTTATTTGATCTGTATTGATTAATATATCCTCTTTATTGATAGTCTCGATTGTTGAATGGGTCGCTAATAAAGTGATTTTTTGGGGAGTTATCCCGATTAATAAATATTGATGATTAAATTCAATTAAGCTTAAGCGCTCTTTTCCGCCTAAATTATGCTGACTAATAACTTTTAGTATATTCTGGTTCTTGGATGTACTAAATTTTTCGGGCATAAAACGTTTCATCGCCCATAGAATGACTATCGCGAGAGTAATTAGAAATATAAGACAAGCACTAGTTTTTATTAAACTATCATTAAACATAATTAAGCCATTATGGGTATCTATAAAATGGATTTTAATAAAAATAGGCGGCAGAATGCCGCCTTATTGCTGGCTTAAAGAGAAAAAATAGCAGCTTAAATTTTTGAAATATATAATATCCCAAATAATTTATTTATTATTTCTACTTTATTCGGCTAACAATTATTATTTACTTAAACGACGCATCCGCTCTGAGGGGGTAATAATATCAGTAATTCGAATACCGTAATTATCTTCAACCACCACGACTTCACCCTGAGCAATTAAATAGCCATTGATTAAAATATCTAGCGGTTCACCCGCCATACCGTCAAGAGAGATTACTGAGCCTTGGGTTAAGCTGAGTAATTTTTTAATAGTCATTTTGGTTCTGCCGAGCTCAACGGTCATTTTGACCGGAATATCCATGATCATTTTCATATCTGAAAATGAACCATCAATATTTTTAATATCAAGCTTATCAAAAATAGCCGGGCCATTATCATCCGGCTTAGGCGGTTTTGATTGTTGTGCTATGGTTGTCGCCCACATTTCTTCAGCGGTTGAATCTGCTAAATTTACTTCACTATCTTTTATGTGTTTAATTTCGTCGCTCATGATCTTTCTTCTTCCAAATGATGTAAAACAGGATTAATTAAATGCTCAATCTGTAGAGCATATTGCCCATTTAGCGTGCCATATTTGCCATTAAGTACCGGTACTCCATCAACGTGGACAAAAATGCTGTTTGGTTTCTCAATTGGAATGACATCGTTTTTATTTAGCTGCAAGATATTAGACAGGCGCATTGGGTGATCGATAAAATTAGCTACTAATTCTAATTCAGAATATTTAACCTGATTAACTAATCCGCCAAACCAAGAATTCTCTTCTTGTTTATTATTTTCTACGGGAGGATTAATTAATTGCTCCCTCAGTGGCTCGATCATGGTGAAAGGCAGACAAATACAGAACTCCCCAACCATATTGCCTATTTCAATTAAAAACGGAGTAGTAATAACAATATCATTTGGTGATGAGGTGATATTGGTAAACTTAACCTGACTTTCTGAGCGAATATATTCAGGTGAAATTTTAGCGATAGAACTCCATGCATCCCGGTAGGCATCCAATGCAAGCCGCATCATTTTATTAATAATACGTTGCTCTGTTGGGGTTAATTCACGCTCTCCTCGACTAACAGGAAAACGTCCATCTCCGCCAAATAAGCTATCAACTGCAACATAAACTAAGGTTTTTTCAAATGTAAATAGTGCAGTTCCTCTGAGCGGATTTAAATGCACTAAATTTAAATTAGTCATCGGAGATAAATTTTCAGAGAAATCGTTATACGATTCTATTTTTATCGCGCCGACGGTAATATCTGAATTTCGATGAATAATATTAAATAACCCAATACGAAATTGTCTGGCAAAGCGCTCGTTAATGATCTCTAGCGATTGTAGACGTTCGCGTATTGCGCGTCTTTGGGTGCTCGGATCATAAGGGCGTATGAGGTTTTGTACCTCCTGAGGATGGTTATCAATCCCCATATTTTCAACCCCCATTACGGGGGCCTTTATTTCATCCAGAGACAGATTATCTTTATCTGCCTCTGAAACTATCTTTTCGCTCATATTATCATCGCAGAATAAACGTAGTGAATAACACATCGGTGATCGTATGCTCGGATCCACCGACTACCAAACCAGGTCTTAGAACTTCCTTAATATCAGACATCAAAGATAGCTTTCCTTCATCTGATGCTAATTCGGAAATATTTTGGCGAGAGATTAATAATAATAATCGGCTACGTACTTCAGGCATATATTGCTCTAAATGTTGGCGTGTCGTTTCATCCGCCAGTCGTAACGTTATTTCTATATAAATCACTCGATTTTTATTATCATCACTAATTAAATTAATCGTGAAGGGAGAAAGTGGCAGAAAAATAGGAGCCGGCGGCATCACTTCCAATTCATTTTCAATTTGAACGGATTGGCTATTATTCTCTTTCTCGGCGTGTAATATCCACCATCCTGCACCTCCCATCACGCCAGTCATGGCGAATATAGTGAAAAGTATAATCAGTAATGGTGACTTTGTTGTATTTTGTGTATTGCTCATGGGTAAAATCCTTTTTTTTAGATAACCTGAATCCTTCAGGTCAGTTAATACAAATATAATGAAATAACAACCGGATTAATTATCCTTAAATTCTTAGCTAATGAACCGGAAATAAAGACTGAAAAATACGGTTATTTATCGTCATTGAGTGTTTATTGTCCTTTACGATATCGGCACTAAATAAATATACTGATATTGTTTTTAGACGTTAAATTATTATTGTTTAATTTATCGCTAATTATATTGGTTAATAAGGCTGTTGAGATATTCGAATTATTCAAGCTAACCTTTTGTTTTTGTTTATTTGATGGATTTTCTGAAGACGGATTTTCTGATGGCTCATGGGTATTCGCAGTATATTGAGCTAACGACGGATTTTCTGAATTTAGAGAAGGTTTATTATTCATCGATTGATTATCTAAAATAATATCAGATTGAGTTAATTCAATCCCTTGTTGGGAGAGGGCATGTTTTAATTCAGGTAGCGCCTGTTTGATTACTGCACCTACCGAATCGTGCATAGCAATAAATTCAAATTTTGCCTGATTAGCCTCTATTTTTATTTTAACCTGGATACTCCCTAAATCTGCCGGGTGTAATATAAGTTCAGCGTGATTCAGTTGGCTTTTATTAAAGCGTAAAATCTGTTGTTGAAATTGTGTTTGCCACTCTTCAGTTTGATAATGTGCAGTTAAAGGTGCGCTGGCTAAAGCGGTGGAAGATGATGCGTAATTTCCCCCATAGGCCAGAGTTGAAAAACTGTCCGCCACAGATAATTTTCCTCCGTTATTAGCTGTGGCCGGTAAGCTTTCGGCCCAAGCTTCGGCATTTAATTTCTGGCTATCACCGACGTGTTTATTGCGGGTTAGTGCGTATTGAATGGTTGCAAATTGCAGGGCTTTAGCGGCGATCAATTCTGTTTGTTGTGCATTACGAGCCGATAACATTGTGCTTTTTTTGGTGATATTTTCTCGCTTAGTCTGGCTGGCTAAGTTATTAGTGGCAACGGATGGGGGCGTATTCAATCCATCCGTTCGGTTAAATATTTTGTCTATACTGAAGGCATTATTAAGGCTCTGCTCCTCGACTAACGGTACGCTATCGAGATTATTTTTATCACTCGCTAGCCCTTTAATCTCATGATTACCATAGGCTATCGTGGTTTTTGGATTATTGATTGTCCGATTATTTAGAGAGCTGAATGTGTTTGAATCAAGTATTTTAGCGTCAAGATCATTAGGCTCATTGGTATTTTCTTGTGTTGATAATTTGAAATCCTGCTGATTGAGAGTCAGATTAAATGCAGCAATATCCGGCGCAGACAACGGATTAATCGGTTGATGGTTAATCTCTGCCTTAGTCTCAGCTAATGCAAACGTATTTGTATTAGCGAGATCTGATATTTCATCGTCTGCTACAGATTGTTTAGATAATTTATTGGTCTTTGCAGGCTGAGCTGAGGACAAATACTGACTAAAATTAGGGGCGTTATTTTCAGTATCTCTGTTTTCAGTGTCTATATTTTTAGCGTCTATGGAGGCTGAAGAATATTTTGCTGTCGGCATAGTAGGTGATAATTGAATTTCCATATTTAGCTTAACCTATAAGTTGTACGTTGTGCGAATTCATCCATTAATTTTTGATCGCGTTGCTGATGCTTAGCCTGTTCTATCATTTGCTGTCGCTGAACTAATGTCGCGAATCCTTGCTCTCTTTGTTTACTGTCCAGCCAGCGCTGTTGTGCTTTATTGCGCTGTTGTTCACTGATTACCAGTTGCTGTTGTTGATGGGCTATTGAGTGCTCTAACACCGATAAAAATACGTGATAATTTTTTATTGTCGCAGATGTCAACCCGAGGAGTAATTGTTGCCCCAGTTGCTGTTGATATTCTGCGTGATAATCAGTCAGTTGCTGCAATTGTTGTTGTAAGTGCTGAACTTGTTGATTCTGATGTTTTAATTGCAACGCTAATTGTTCGCTTTTTCGAGCGCTAATCTGTTTTAAATTGAGAAAAGCCGAACGAGGTTTCATTGCTTTCGCTCCTGCTGTATTTTATGAGTAATAAAAGCAGTTGGCTGTTATGTGAAATTTAATAATTCGCATAATTGTTGTTTTGCCATCGTATCATCACAATGTTCGGTTAATTGTTGTTGTAAATACTCCATCATATGAGGGTATAAGCGGATTGCAGTATCAATTAATACGTGACTGCCAGCGACATAAGCGCCTACATTTATTAAATCCATATTTTGTTGATACAGTGAAATAAGCTGTTTAAACCGCCGTACGTGGCTAAAATAATCGTTATCTACCAGCTCAGTCATTACTCGGCTAATCGAAATCTCAATATCAATGGCGGGATAATGACCGGAATCGGCTAAATGGCGAGATAACACGATATGGCCATCAAGAATGGCTCGCGCAGCATCGGCAATGGGATCTTGCTGATCATCACCTTCGGTTAATACCGTATAGAAGGCGGTAATACTGCCGCCGCCATCAATTCCATTACCTGCGCGTTCAACCAAAGCGGGAAGGCGAGCAAAGGCCGAAGGGGGATAGCCTTTGGTGGCAGGAGGCTCGCCAATCGCTAATCCTATTTCACGTTGTGCCATTGCATAGCGCGTTAAGGAATCCATAATTAACAGTACGTTAAATCCTTTATCGCGAAAGTCTTCGGCAATACGGGTCGCGTATTCTGCTCCTTGCAAGCGCAATAATGGTGAAACATCCGCAGGTGCAGCGACTACAACCGCACGTTTTAATCCGTCGTCGCCTAAAATATTGTCAATAAACTCTTTTACTTCGCGTCCACGTTCACCAATCAATCCCACCACAATAATATCGGCTTCGGTATAACGCGCCATCATGCCTAATAAGCGGCTTTTCCCGACGCCAGAACCGGCAAATAATCCCATACGTTGCCCACGCCCGACGGTCAATAAGCCATTAATCGCCCGTACGCCAACATCCAACGTTTGAGTGACGGGACGGCGTAATAATGGATTGAGTGGCGGTGTATGTAGCGCAGCGGCATGTTGCTGATTTAGGGGCGCTTTACCGTCTAGTGGCTGGCCTTGTGCATCAATCACCCGTCCCAGCAATTGTTCTCCTAAGGGAAATACTCGAGCCGAAGAAGGTGATTGCGAGTACTGATGATGGCAATAAATTCGCGCCCCCGGCATAACACCGACCATTTTATGGTACGGCATTAATAGTAGTTTAGCGCCATCAAAACCGACCACTTCGCAGTCAATATCTCTATCCTGAGGCTGGTTAGGTTCAACACGACATACTGCACCTAACGGCAATTGTAATCCTGTGGCTTCTAATATTAAGCCAGTGACACGTGTTAGCTGACCATAAACTCGGTAAGCGGGCAATTGATTGATTTGCTCGGGCAACGTAGCAAAAGGTTGCTTCCAACGCTGTGAGTGAAGATTCATTGCGCGTCCTCGGGCATACTCAGTTGGCACAGTTGCTGCCAGCGGGTTTCTAGGCTGGCATCAATTTCACCTTCTGAAGTTATGACTTTGAAGCCCTGTGGGTGCATGGTCTCACAGGCTTCAATACGCCAGCCCAAAGTCGCTAATTGTTCGCCAAGATGACACTGGATCTGTGCGATAAGGTTAGGATGTACCACTAATTTAGCGTGCTCAATGCGGCGTTTCTGTGCGCTGAGGATTGGGGTTATTTGGCGCATAATATGCGGATGTAATTCACTATTATCATTACCGATAAGCTGTTTTACCGTATCTAAAACGGTATAAGTTAGTTCGATAGCGATACGTTTATCCAGAGATTGCAGGGCCAGTGTGAAGTTTTCACAGCTAGTTTGCCATTGTTCGGTGATTTGCTGCTGGCAAACGCGCTGCTCATCTCGTGCTTGCTGACGACCTATTTCTAGCCCTTGTTGATAACCTTCTTGATATCCTTGATCTTTACCCACAGCAAACCCAGCTTGGGTTCCGCTTTCTCGCGCTGCCTGTTTAAGTTGTTCCAATAAAAAAGTAGGGTCAATTTCTGGCGTTTCTAGGTTGCTATCGTCAGTGGCTGTTTCTGCCGTCGCTGGGGGGGAAGCCCATAGCTTCCCCGCGTTTAAATCGTCTAATTGCCAGCGATGCCAGTTAATTTGGCGTTGATTAGACATAGCTATCGTCACCATTACTGATCATGATATCTCCGCTATCGGCCAGGCGGCGAACAGTCATGAGAATCGCTTTTTGTTCTGATTCCACTTGTGATAGGCGCAATGGACCACGAGATTCTAGGTCATCACGTAAAATTTCGGCCGCACGTTGAGACATATTATTAAGGAAGTGATCACGTAATTCAGGTTTACAGCCTTTCAGTGCGATGACGAGTGATTCATTCTCGATTTCTTCGAGTAGACGCTGAATTGAACGGCTATCGATACCCAACAGATTTTCAAAGAGGAACATTTCATCGATAATTTTTTGTGCTAATTCATCGTCATAGGTTTTAACTGCATCAATAACATTTTCTTCTTGATGACTTTTCATCAGATTGATAATTTCTGCTGCAGTACGTACACCGCCCATTTTGCTGCGCTTAACATTTTGGCCTTCGAGCAGATTATTTAGTACTTCGGTCAGTTCTGCCAATGCCAGCGGTTGAACACCACCAAAGGTGGCAATACGTAACATGATATCATTGCGTAAATTATCATCAAATAAAGCCAGAATATCAGCAGCTTGCTCTCGACGTAGATGAACTAATATGGTGGCGATAATTTGTGGATGTTCATCGCGGATCAGCTCAGAAGCTAATTGAGGCTCAACAAAATTAAGCGTATCAATACCTGTTGTGGTCTCTTGGCTGTCAAAAATCTCTTCAAGCAGATTATCGGCACGTTCTTCGCCTAGGGCTTTAATCAATACGTTACGCAGATAACCGTCATTATCCTGAGAAAGTGAGGTATAGAGCATGGTATTATCTTCGAACTCGATCAGAATATCGGAAAGCTCTTGCGTTGATATATGGCGCAATTGACTCATAGCGATACTTAATCTTTGCACTTCTTTGCTATTCAAATGCTTAAATATTTCTGCCGCATGCTCTTCACCCAGTGACATTAAAATCACTGCGCATTTTTCCATTCCATTAGCTGGCATTATTCTTTCCCCATCCAGTCACGAATAATCATAGCGATAGCGCGAGGGTCTTGCTGTGCCATCTCTTTTAATCTCACACCCTGCATTTCTGCGGTCACGCGGTATTTAGCTTGTGTACGACGAGAGGCTTCCTCTTGTTCAATTTTTTGGCGTTCAAGCTGCTCGATACGTAATTTATCTTGATGTTCAGCTTCAGTTCTCGCGGCAATACGGGCGGCTTTTTGTTTAATAATCTGTGGTTTAATCATTCCTCGCCATAACCCAAGCGCGACTAGTCCAAACAGTAGATAGCGACCCATATCAATAATGAATGATAGGAAAATAGGATCTTTCCATAGCGGAATATCATCAATTAAATCTTCGCCGATCATTTGCTCAAAAGGCGCATTAACAATATTGAGACTGTCGCCACGCTCAAGCGAGAAACCGACGGCATCTTTGGCTAATAATTCAATTTGTTGCAGTTTATCCGTAGGGATAGGTAAATTAATATCCTTCGCCCCTTTGGCTATATTTTCTTGATAATTGACAATTACCGCGACCGATAAGCGTTGCAGTTGGCCGACTTGGTGCTGGGTGTGGCGTACATGGCGATCAACTTCAAAGTTTGTTGTTTCATCAAGACGTTGATTACCATTGATTTTTTGCGTGGTTTCCGCGCTATTTTTTGCCGAAGGCGCATTTTTAGCATTAGACTCAGGCGCAGGGGGGGCGACAGGTTGATTGGATAACGCCCCCGGGACACCATTTGCAAGGAAATCATGCTGTTGCTGGCTACTACTTATTTGTCGTGAACGAATGGCGGCATTTTCTGTTTGCTGATTAGGCGAATATTGCTCCGAGGTTTCTTCAGTTTTGGCAAAATTCATTTGTGCGGTAACTTGAGCATGCACATTGCCTTTACCCACCAGCGGCGACAGAATCGATTCAATCCGTTGTTGATACCGATTTTCAATGGTTTGAACATATTTTAATTGGCTGGTATCTAAATCTTGTCCGATCCCTTGGGGGTGGCTTAATAAACGACCCGCTTGATCAACAATAGTTACATTTGTCGCCGGTAATCCGGATACACTGCCAGAGATGAGATGAACAATTCCGTTGATTTGTCCTTCATCAAGCACACGCCCATCTTGCACGCTTAAAGTAACCGATGCGGTTGGTTGTTTTTGCTCTCTGACAAATAACGTTGGTTTCGGAAATGCTAAATGCACTCGCGCTTTATTGACCACACCGAGAGATTCAATAGTTCGGGATAATTCACCTTCTAAGGCGCGCTGATAATTAATTTGCTCGCTGAATTGGCTCAAACCAAACTTTTCTTGATCAAGCAATTCAAAACCTATATTACCGCCTTTAGGTAGCCCTAATTGTGCTAGTTTTAGGCGTATTTCGTGCACTTGGTCTGAAGGGACTAAGATTGCTCCCCCATGTTCCGAAAACTTATAAGGGACATTCATTTGATTCAATTGAGTAACAACTTCTCCCCCATCCTGATCAGTTAAATGGGTAAACAGTGGACGGTATTCTGTCCCTTGCAGCCATAAAAATAAACTGAGAAAAATCGTTATCGCCATCGCACTGCTAACGATTAACGGTATTTTATGGTCAGATTTTATTTTCTGCATGATAGCGGCAAATTTAGCCGTCGGACTCACAGATGTATTAATTGCGCTCATAGTCAATTTTTGCCCTTGCGGTGTAAATAAATACAAATAATGTGGCGTGACAAAATAGACTCCTCTGTTTGGCTATCGAATATTTTCGTGTCATGTTGCAGTATTATGGCGCCGCAAAAAATTACTTATCGGTAGATAAGCTTTTAATTTTTAGTGTAATTATCCGCTTTGATTCTGATTGTCTGTGGTAGCTTTTATGCCATCTTGCTTATGCTGCAACTAATTCACGATCAAACAGGAAAATAACTCATGGCAATAAGTGCAATCGACAGTATTGGTGGATTATCCATTAATAAATTTGAGCCCATTAGCATGTTGTCTGCGCCAGTAACGGGAGCAAATGAAGGTTTCTCAGCCCAATTAGTTAATGCGATTAAGAATGTCGATAAATTACAAAATAATGCGACGCAAAAAGCGCGTTTATTTACCCAAGAAGTGCCCAATGTGGAATTAAGCGACGTGATGGTAGATTCACAAAAAGCCACAATATCGTTGCAATTTGCGGTACAAGTGAGAAATAAACTGGTTTCGGCTTATCAAGAAGTGATGAATATGCAGATTTAGAACGATTAATATATTAATATTTAATATTAAATAGCTATTTTCTTAATTGCATGGGAGATAAGTGGGGCGTTTGGGTTTAAAATTATAATTTAGCCTCGAGTGATAGGAGACACTTTTGATGTTTTTTCCTATCATTCTCCTGCAATTATTTGACTCATATCAGACTAATTCACATAAGTAAGTTTTTTATTGCGCTAAATGAAGTATTGCCCTAGCATTCTTAGAACTTAAGCTAAACTATTTTAAGAAAATGGAATGAATAAATTACTAGCGTGCTTTTTGAGTGTATCGATTTTAAGTTCTACTGGGTGTGTAACGGCAATAGTTTGGCAATCAAATGCTGTGAATGAGACTAAAACAAGAGAACACGTCGATTTAAAAGATAATATTGTCTCAGTTTTTGAATATAAAGATATCAGCATTAAGAATAAGCTGACTCATGAAAAATTAAAAGATATTGAGATACCGACCTCAGGCTATGGTTTCTTAGGCGATAAATATATTTATATACTAACTAAGGGTTCCGCCGAGCTAATGGAACTCAACGAGCTAGTAAAAGTAATTCCATTGTCTGCGTTCGATAATCCAGATGGAGTGATTAGAGTCGAACTTAAGCCGGATGTACGTAGTAAAGGGCTGATAAGATTTAATGATGAATACTTTGTTTATATAGATAAAAAATATACGCTAACCCCAGAGCAAGAAAGAAGCCTCAAAAATTTTGGTTTTAGTGAAACGCGTTATGATAAAGATAGGTCTTGGGTTAAAACTATCCGAATAAGTGGTTATTTATTTGAGCGAGACGGAATTACTCTTCCATCAACACTAAATGGCAAGTTAAACCAACCCTATAAGGTTGAGTTTTATACTACAGAGAGATATAACTCATTGAATGCGGGTAATTTAGCTGGCAATATCATAAGTACTCCATTTACTCTTGCTGGTGATATTATTGCAACGCCAATATTGCTTCTACTGTATGCAAACTATGCCAATAAGTAGCAAAAAAAGTGGAAAGCATTGAATAGGTCGTTTATCGGCCTTTTTTATTGCTTACGATTTATTGATGTGTTTTGATTCCGGTGAATGGCTGAATTGATAGCTTGTCCTTGGGGGATAGCTAACGCCCTAAGCCGTTTCTATTCCACGTAAAATTCTAGTATTCCCCTTGATTGAGAATCCTTTCATTGTATAAACCTTTCTTGAGGTCTATATGAGCAAATAAGATATAGAGCAAATAAAATATAGAGCAACAATACTATTTTATCGGTCGTGTATTCAATATAGAGATCATCATAATAGATAGTGTTCACGTTCAATGAATGTCCCGATAATTTTGTCATGCATTTCAGGTGACTTCGAGTAACCTAACGTCTTACGGTTAAGGCGCTTCAAGCGGTTTCTCAGATTCAAATTCTCTCTTTCTATTCGTTGCGTATAAAACTTACTTGCTACATGTTTCTGCTTGGGCAATATCTCATAAGCACTGAACTTATCCGTGCACCAAAAAGCGACATTAAACCTAGACAGTAAAGCCAGTAACTGGCGAAGAGTCCTTTTGTTTCGACGACCAAACGTATGAGCAATAATCCGTTTTAGGCGGGGCTCCCACGCATACCAAAGCCAGCGTTGTTGCTTCTTATTAGTCACAAAAGACCACTGTTCATCGACCTCGCAAAGGAGTTCAATGTGCAGATTATCAAGAGGTAAAGAGGTTACCTGTCTAGGCGAGAGTTTTTTAAAGTACGAACAACCGCATTAATGCTGATATGAAGGGCCCTAGCAGTATCACGAATACCGGCATTATTCATAGTGAGGTCGATAATTTTATCTTTAGTTCCGGGTTGGCAAGCACGATATTTATAATCGAGTTGGAAGCTTCGGCAGCAATCTTGGCAACGATAACGTTGATGACCAGTGCTACCTAATCCATGTTTTTTCACTGGGGGCGTTTGTTGACAAAATGGGCACCTTACATCGACTTTAGCCATGAATATTCTCCGATAAATTACCCTATATTACAGGTTAATCACCGGATTGAATACATGACCATTTTATCGATAAATTTGCGGCTAATAGCTTGCCATTCTAATTAATTAATGTGATGGCGTTTTTATTGAAACCAGTATTTGGTTGCCGGCAAATAGTATTATTCAACGGCAAGCCAGTGCTTGAGTTAATTCTCGATCTTACTCGGTATTTTTTAATATAGTCGATCTTTACCGTCATATGATGAATATACAGATTTAGCACCAACACGTAATCTGCAAAATAGAAAATGGCCTGATAGTAATCTCAGGCCATTTTTTTAATTCCCGTAGGCGGCTTCTAATTTTAAATACTGTCGCTGGTGGCATAATCCACGAGCTAGTTGTGCGAGATGAGATTGGCTAAGTAACAATAACTGATGATTAATAGTTTGAGTTTGGGCTAATAAATCATCCAGTTCGCTCTGCTGCTGCGCGGTTAATTTTATGGTTGCACATTGTTTGCTGAGTTGCTCAATTGCCGATAAATAAATCGGTTGCTGTGCATATAGCCGCTCCCATTGTGCCTGTGCAGCATAGTTCAATAATGACTGACCTAGCCCATTAATTGATGCCACCGCATTGTATTCAGTTACTAACCGCATTGTATCTCTTCTTGACTTTGGCGCAGTATCAAATGTGTACTCATCTCGTCGATCACGGTTTCAAGAATAGAAACGTCGTTATGTAGATGGGCATACATTAATTGTTTGATTACTGTATGGTATAACGACGTATATGCCGCATCTTCGCGTTGTAAGGCAGCAAAATCGATATCAGCATAAATAATCGTTTGCAGTAAATCGATGGCTTTATTGAACGATTCACCCTTTTTAACAATTTCTTGTTTTTGAATAAATAACTTGGCTTGCTTAATCCGTGAGATCACTGTTTTTAGCAAAATATGAATAATTTGCTGCGGCGATGAGTGTAAAATCTGGCTTTCATTATCGACCGATTGATATAACTTTTGTGCCGATAAATTAGTCATTTCGTTGCCTTGTCATTAATTTAAGACTACTTTCAGCATCTTTAAATCGATTGACCGCGGCTTGCATTTGGGCAAACTGTGTTTTTAATTGTTCAATTTTTTGAACGGTAGTTTCTTCCACTTTGGTGATTTTATTTTTTAAGCTAAGATTATCTTTTTGTAATCTAAATTGGACTTGCTCTAAAGCACTATTTTTATTTTGGCCGCGTTGTTGCAATTCGTGATCAATAAATGATTTTATTTCACCGGCTAATCCATGATGTTGGTCATTACCGATGAATAATTGTTTAAAATCTTCCATGTTTTCAGTGACTATTTTCTGGAAACTTGCCGCATCTTCCTTTTTTATATCAAAAATATTATCATTATTAGTCCGTATTTTAAGATCAGTAAGATGGGATATTTTACCCTCACCAAATTGGCTACGCATAATATGCGTTATGGCGGTCATCAAATTAGACGCGGGGTTGTTATAACTTAGCGGTCCACGTTTATCGGCATCAATATCATTATGCGTTGCTTGATCATGAAATTGACGTAATTTGTTATAACCCGTAATCCACTGAGTCACATTTTTAACAAAGCTTTGGTTATCTTGTTCAATAATAATGCCGACAGATTCATTCGAGGATTGGAGCAACGAAATTTCAGTATTTTTAATGACATCGGTCAGGGTGTTGCTAGTTCGAGTGACTTCTACGCCATCAATCATGATTTTCGAATCTTGCGCGGCTTGCGATTGTTGCATGCCGGTTGGCGTGGTGGTGGAAGAAGCAGTGGCATCATAATCCAAATATAAGGCTAATAGAGAGTCATGGTTGACGGTAATTTTGCTAATCGCCGCTTGGCTGCCGGTATCCGTTGAGCTAATTGATAAATAACTTTTATTGGTATCACTCGGAATAGCCAGCGCGGTCAGGCCTTTTTTGGCTGCATTAATCGCCTTAGCGATTTCTTGTGGCGATGTTTGTTTATGAGTTAATTTGAGCTCTAATACTTCCCCGTTTTTAAAGAGGATATTAACGGTGCGCTCTTTGGTATTAGTGTCACCTAAAGAGCTATTTATTGCGGGTAATGCTTGGCTTTTTAACTGATGAGGCATCGCTAATTGCTTTACAGTTAAATTAAAATCCGAACTGGGAGATTGCGCACTGGGAGTAATTTTAAAATCCTGAGTGTCTTTATCCACTGAGGCTTTCATTTCAATGCGGTTATTAGAGAAGACCAGTGCTTCAGAGGATTTTTGAAAATCTCGCATTAAAGTATCAAATTTATGATAGCTTTCTAATTGAAGCGTATTTTTATTAATTGTTTGCTGAATTTTATCGATTTCTAATTGTTTATTTTTATTTGCATGGCTTAAAAATGAATCAATATTTAAATCGCTATTATTATTCAGTGATGCAGAAGCATCGCTAGATAGTTTTTCTTGGGCTTCAGTAATGGCATTTTGTTCTTTTTGGTGCAATATATTTTGGACTTCTTGGCTTTTAGTTTTAGCGTCATAAATCGTAGGGGGTGTTTTTTGTAGCGCACTATTAGTGTTGGCTTGGGCAGGATTAATCGTAGGCATAGGATATTCCTTTAGATAATAACAATGATATTTATCTCTATCGGCCAAGCCCACAAAAAATTTAGCGTTCGTAGTATGTTAGTCAGATACCCACGTCATGTTAGTAATATACCAATGCCATGTTAGTACAAACCTGTGTCATGTTAGCACTATATAGGTAATTGCTGATCAATTATTAATAGCCATGGAATATAGCCTATATTTAATTGTCCAGATTTAACCGTAAAATTTGTGCCAGTATAATAATATTGAATAATAATAAAATAATTATTAAAGAGTCACTGGCTAGATGACGATAGTAATTTGGCAACGGGAAACTCCCGTAATAATAAGGCTTGATGCCTAATAAAAATTACTTAAAAGGAAATAACATGTCATCTATCTATATGGGTTTTAATCCAGCGGCCAATCAGGCAGCGCGTGAAATGCAAGCGAACAACAGTTCATTAAATAAAGCGCTGACCAGCCTGACCACCGGTAACCGTATTAATACGGCAGGTGATGATGCTGCGGGTTATACCATCGGTAAAAACATGGAAGTTAAAATTACGGGCATGAAACGTGCTGTACGTAATGCCAACGATGCAATCTCTGCATTCCAAGTGTTGGGCGGTTCATTGAAAGGTCTGACCGACCGTGTGGCTCGTTTACAAGAACTAGCGACTCAGGCTAATAGCTCATTCAACGGTGCTGGCGATATCGCTAACATCCAAAAAGAAGTTTCGTCACTGATTGCTGGTATCGACAGCGATGCAAAACAGGCGAACTTCAATGGCGTTAACCTAATGGAAAAAGAGCGTGAATTCTCCGTTCAGGTCGGTGACTCTGCGTCAGATCAAATTAAATTAAACGTAGAATCGATGACGGTTAAATCGTTGGGTATGGATAAGATTGATTTCTCAGTATTCTCTAGCGAAACCCGTTATCTGAAAGAAGGTTCAGTGGCAGGTAAGATTATTGCGCAAGGGAAAGATACCGAAGTGGCTGGCGTTCTTGATGCTAATGCTAAATCAACTGTTAGTAGTACCGTAACTTTTACAGACTTTAGTGGGGGGGGTAATGATTTAGCTTTCGCAACTGGTAAAAAATTAAGTGAAATCAAAGCATCATTTGTCAATGGTGAAAGTATGGTTGCTTTACAGGATAAAGATGGTAAAGCACTAACGGATAAAATTGCCATTCAAAATGATACCAAAACTAAATTCATTATTTTAGATCTAGACACCAGCGTCGATGCAACCGGTGTAGCAAAAGTTAACTTGGGCCTTAATTCTGCTACTTCTACTGCAGAAATGACTAAGGCCGGTTTTGAGAATCTCTATCGAGCATCAGTAGATATTACTGATGCGGCGGAACTTAATAACGTTATTAAAGCCGATGTGCAGAAAAAGCTAAGTAGCCGAGATATTTCGGCTACTAACATTACTTTAGAAGGACCTACTGCAGCTGCTGGTATTACCGGAACGAATTTAGCCGCAGCAACAGGGGTCGAACTGAAACAAGTGTTGGACAGCAATGGTGAGGCTAAAAAAGATGAATTTTACCTATCAGTGACCGATGCGATCACTAAGAAGGTTAAATTATTTGCAGTCGAAATCACTGAGTTAAAATCAATAAGCACAGGTAGTCACAGATCGATGAAATTAAAGGTTGGTAATGAGTATCAGCAAGAATTGAAGCAATATGATGCATCCAATTCTAAAGATACGCTGTTAGGTAAACTGAAAGAAGCTTACGATAAAATCAACGAAGTTAGCAGCACTGTGGGTGCAACAATTACTGGCTTAAATAATACCATCGAAAGCCTGAGCACTAATATTTCTAATACCGCAGATGCTCACGCACGTATCATTAAAGCTGATATCATCGAAACTTATTCAGAAGCTTCAAGCCGTAAAGTTCAGCAACAAGCTATCGCCCAAGCAATGCAAATGGCTAACAGCCTGACAGAAATCGCTCTGCAAGCTATGCGTTAATCGTTACTCTTATTCCTAAATTATTATTCTTATTTTTTATGTTATTTTAAGGCCGGATTTTCCGGCCTTTTTTATGTCTATTTTTATGCGTTTTCCCGCCAGATTCAATCCCTCGGATAATTCCCTTAAAAAATAACAAAACCATACGCAGCGATTACAACCAGCAATTTTCTCCTTATGTGATGATGTTAGCGACAGATAAAAACACATAATAAGGAACACTATGGGCGCGATTACATTGGGGTTTAACCCGGCAGTCAACCAAACTGTGCGAGAGATGCAAAATAATAATCAGGCGCTGAATAAGGCATTGACTCAATTAACTACTGGGAATCGAATTAATCATGCTGGAGACGATGCCGCCGGTTATACCATTGGCAGCAATATGCATAATAAAGTTCGCGGTATGCAGCGAGCAATACGTAATGCCAATGATGCTATTTCGGCATTTCAGGTATTGGGGGGATCGTTAAAAGGCTTAACTACCCGGGTAGCTCGATTACAAGAATTAGCTATTCAAGCGCAGAGTTCATTTAATAATATCGGCGATATTACCAATATTAATCAAGAAGTAAAAACCTTGCTGCGCGGGATCAATAGTGAAGCGCAGCAGAGCCATTTTAATGGTATTAATCTGATGCAGCAAGCGCGTGAGTTTAGCGTACAAATTGGTGACTCGGCCAATGACACGCTGACACTAGAGGTTCAGTCTATGACGACTCAGAGTTTGAAATTAGAGGATATCGAGTTTACGCTATTTTCTGAGGCTGACCGTTATTATGACCAACAAGTTCTTCGCGGTGTGGAGATTGCCGGAAACCATAGAACATCGGTGGATCCTTTGCTATCAGATAATGCCACACCGCTTCACGATATTGATATTTCAGCTGGCTGGCCAGGCCCTAGAGGAACATATGATAGTAGTACCGGATTTGATATTTTGATTTTTAATGCATTGCCAGCTATGTCTGGAGAACTTATTTCATTAGAGCAACATTCAGGGCAGGTAGTAACCGATAAAATAGCCATTAAACACAGTTCAGGTAGCGCTTATATTATGTTGAATTTGGCAACCAGCGTCGATAATGTAGGGGTGACACAGGTCGCCATTACTAGCCTGGGGATTATTGATGGAGCGACGTTTAACGCTCAGTATCACCATGCCGGCGCTATTAATTCGGTGGGTGACTTGGGTAGGCTAATAGAGCCCGAGGTACAGCGCTATGTAGATACTTTACCGATTGCTGATAGCCACATTAAATTACTGCCTAGTCGGATATTTCCTCATCAGACATTACCGGCAGGTGCTTCGTTTCGTCGTCTGGTAAATGCCGAGGGACAGGTTGAGGCTAATACGTTGTTAATGGTGGTTAAAGACCCACATACGGCAGAGATAAAATTGTATGATGTTGAGGTTAACTCAGTGATGATTTTGCCGGGAAGTCAGCGGGATGTTCAGTTGCGAGTTATTGGGGAGCACGCGGATAAATTAACTGAATATGCACCAAAGAATTCGGCGGATAGCTGGTTAGTTCGTTTAAAACAGG
Organism: Moellerella wisconsensis; assembly: GCF_022592395.1. Lineage (NCBI taxonomy): Bacteria > Pseudomonadati > Pseudomonadota > Gammaproteobacteria > Enterobacterales > Morganellaceae > Moellerella > Moellerella wisconsensis. The sequence goes on from NZ_CP093242.1 coordinate 1,400,672, forward strand.
CGTACGACCACATCAATGAAGTGAGTAGCTCGGTAGGGGCAACGATTACGGGGCTGCATCAGAACATTGAAAGTTTAAGCACTAATATTGCCAATACCGCGGATGCGCATGCTCGTATTGTGAAAGCGGATATTTTAGAAACATATTCCAGCGCTAGTCGGTATAAAATTCAACAGCAGGCGATCGCCCAAGCGATGCAAATGGCGAATAGTTTGACTGAGATTGCGCTACAGGCCATGCGCTAGGCTGTTTTGGCCAAGAGCGCGCTTGATAGCTTACAATATCGCTTCCTAATAGAGACGAATATCAACGATGACTTAAAAGTTACAAATAGCAATATCCTTTCTCTTAGTCGGAATAAATAGATATTTCACACGCTTATCAGCCCATTGCTCTGGGCTGTATTTCAGATAATGGTCTTACTTTTCTGAAAATACAGGTGCGTGTTTGTGAATGATGTTTATACCCAGGATGGGAAAATGGATAAAAATTTGCTATGGCAACGTTATTTACCGTTAGTTAGACATGAAGCACTGAAATTGCAAGTCCGGTTACCCGCTAGTGTTGAACTGGATGATTTAATTCAGGCAGGTAGTATCGGCTTATTGAATGCGGTAGATCGTTTTGATGCACAGCAGGGCGCATCTTTTTCAACTTATGCGGTACAACGTATTAAAGGCTCGATGCTGGATGAACTACGTGCGCGAGATTGGGCACCAAGAAGCGTTCGGCGTCAGGCTCGTGAAGTCTCTAAGGGGATGCAGTTACTGGAGCAACAACTCGGAAGAAATGCAACAGAACAAGAGGTTGCACAGCATCTACAGCTCGATTTAGCCGACTATCGACAAATCTTAACCGACACTAATAGTAGCCAGCTTTTTTCCTATGAAGAGTGGCATGAAAACTACGGTGAGAGCTGTGAACCTGTAATAGAGGTTGACGACGAGCAAAATCCACTTCAAACTCTAGTGGTCGCAGAAGTTCGCCAAAGAGTGATAGACGCGATAGAATGTCTTCCTGAAAGGGAAAAAATGGTTCTAACCCTGTATTATCAGGAGGAACTAAACCTTAAAGAAATTGGCGCAGTACTTAATGTTGGGGAATCTCGCGTAAGTCAGCTACACAGTCAGGCAGTAAAAAGATTGCGAGCACGCCTAAATACAGAGCAGTAATATTATTTTATCTTAATTTTAAGACTCACACACAGGGCTTTAATATCATGTCTGTTTCTAATGTAAAGAAGCGGCCGCTTAGCCGTTACATCAAAGATTTTAAACACAGCCAAACTTATTGTGCACATTGCCATAAAACACTTGACCGTATCTCGTTAGTTTTTGACGATAAAATTCTAAATAAAGATGCTATCGCCGAGATGACCGAGTTAGTCGATGAACAACAATGGAATGAGCTACAGGGAAAATTTACTGCATTATGTCGTTTTTGTAGCGAAATTTTCTGTAACAGCAATACTGATTATTTCGACATTATGTCATTTAAACAGTATCTGTTTGAGCAGACTGAAATGAGCCATAGCACCGTTCGTGAATATGTTGTTCGCCTACGCCGCTTAGATGAATTACTTTCTTCAACTAATTTCTCGATGAAAGAATTCACTGCCGATGTTATCCAGCAGCAACTCAGTGATAAATTAACTGAGTCAGCTTTCAGTAATTACAATATTGCGCTGCGTAAATATGAGCAATATTTAAATTGGCATACGAGCTCTAATTAATTTCATCGGATGTGTTATCTATACCGATGAATATTTAGAGGTCAAGGCAGCAGGTTAATCTCGATAAGTTAGTAATAATGCGTTGTTATCAATACTAATAGTCGTAAACTGTACACGCTGTCAATCACTGCGGCTAAACAGCATCAGAGTGATTAATAAAAAAGCGTCGATAAATTTTATCGACGCTTTTTTTTATCTGCTCAGTAATTTATTTTGCATTTATTTTGTATCGTATCTGGCCATACTGTATAGCGCTCCTTGCTATCCATGATACCGATAAATATCAATATTGAGCTTATCATTAGATTAATTCGTTGATATCCAAGATTATTAGTTCTGTGGATATCAACTTTGTAGATATTAATTGATAGATATCAAGCAATTTTTTATTGGCTTATCTATCCATGGTCTATCCATGTTCAATCTATGGTTACTTAGCACGTTAGCCACTTAGCCAATAGTCATTAAGCTGGCATTACCCCCGGCCGCAGCGGTGTTAACGCTTAGCGAACGTTCATGCACCAAGCGCTCTAATAATAGGTTAGTTTCCCCACGTTCAAACCCTTGCACCGAAATAATCGGCCCTTTACGCTGGGCAATCGTCTGACATACGGTTCTGAGCTGATCACTGTCTCCGTGATGGATCACCGCTTCAATAGCCAGTGGATCATCCTGCCATTGTTTAGTGAACTGAATAGTTTGACGCACTTGCTCAGGCAACTCACGCGCTATTTGTTGATGAATATCGGATGATGGCCACAGGCTTTGACAGCCGGCGGCTAATACAGCGGCAAGTTGAATTAAGATATCGTGGCGATTATCCGCTAGGCACAAGACCTGACCCCGGGGCAATAACGAGTAGGTGTTTCGCTCACCAGTAGGCCCCGGTAATACCCGACAAGTACCGCTTTGTGACAAATGATTAAAAGTTTCTGTCACAGCAGCTAATTCATTATTTGCTTGCTCATTTAGCCATTGGCTAAAAGCATTGAACGGTGCTAACAACGTCGAGCGCAAAGTGGCATCCATTGGCAATTCATTATCTTGACGTTCTAGTGTTTTGAGCAGTGCGTTTGCGGGACGCTCTGCCAATAAGCGATATAAATATAATGGTCCACCCGCTTTAGGACCGGTACCGGATAATCCTTCGCCGCCAAAAGGTTGCACGCCCACTACGGCCCCGACCATATTGCGATTAACGTATAAATTACCCACTTTGGCTTGCGCGACAATCTTGGCAATGGTTTCATCAATTCGAGTATGCAAGCCTAGGGTTAATCCATAGCCCGCGGCATTAATTTGCTTGATGAGTGAGTCGAGATTTTCACGTTTATAACGTACAACATGCAATACAGGGCCAAAAATTTCTTGTTTTAGCTCGTCGAAAGAATCCAGTTCGATAAGTGTCGGTTTAACAAAGGTTCCATCCTGTTGCTCGGCTTGATCAACACTATTGTCTAATGCTGCTTGGAAAATCACTTTGCCTTTATTGCGCATTTGTTGAATATGCTGCTCGATAACTTGTTTGGCTTGCGCGTCGATCACTGGGCCTATATCGGTGGATAAATGTTGTGGATCGGCCATGCGGCACTCTTCCATCGCGCCTCTTAACATTCTTAATGTGTGTTCAGCGATATCTTCTTGCACACACAGAATGCGCAGGGCAGAGCAGCGTTGGCCCGCGCTGTCAAAGGCGGAAGCCACCACATCGGTCACCACTTGCTCGGTTAATGCGGAGGAATCGACTATCATGGCGTTTAGCCCACCCGTTTCGGCAATTAATGGCGTTGGACGGCCATGTATATCTAAACGACCGGCAATATTACGTTGCAGCAAGCCAGCGACTTGGGTCGAGCCAGTAAACATCACGCCGCGTACCCGAGGATCGCCGACTAAGGTCGCGCCGACAGTTTCACCATCGCCGGGTAATAATTGCAATACATCACGCGGGATACCGGCTTGATGCAACAATGAGACCGCCATGGCCGCCACTAATGGCGTTTGCTCAGCGGGTTTAGCCAACACAGTATTGCCAGCGGCTAATGCGGCTGCAATTTGGCCTGAGAAAATCGCGAGGGGAAAGTTCCACGGACTAATGCAGACTACCGGCCCCAATGGTCGGTGGGTGTTGTTATCAAAATCATCACGCACTTGCACAGCATAATAGTTTAAGAAATCAACCGCTTCTCTAACTTCTGAAATTGCATTTTGATAAGTTTTTCCTGCTTCACGCACTAAAATCTCTAATAAGGGCTGGAGCTGTTGCTCCATTAATTGTGCGGCACGTAACAGCGAGGCGGCACGCTCTGAAGGCGGCGTCGCGAACCAAATCTCACTGGCTTGATGCGCCACGGTTAAGGCATGTTCAACTTCGGTCTCACTAGCTTCGCGCACGTGGCCAACAATATCTTGCTGCTGTGCTGGATTAATAACGGGCTTAGCTGCCGCGAGTGGTGTCTCTGAGTGCCAATTTCCGCCCAATAACGGCTCGGCTAGTTTGGGACTCATCGAGGCGGTCAGTAACGCGCTAGACAGCGAGGCGAGCCGGTGTTCATTGGATAAATCTAATCCTAATGAATTGACTCGGCGTGTACCGTACAGATCACGCGGCAGTGGAATTTTAGGGTGGGGTATTCCAATGTGGCCTTCGGTTTCAGCTAATGCTAGTACATCGCTAACCGGATCGGCGACTAACTCCTCTAACGGTAGGGTGTTATCAGCAATACGATTAACAAATGAGGTGTTAGCGCCGTTTTCCAATAAACGACGCACTAAGTAAGCCAACAGTGTTTCATGGGTGCCTACCGGTGCATAAATACGGCATGGGCGATTTAATTTACCGTCGGCGACTTTACCTACAACTTGCTCATATAATGGCTCACCCATGCCATGTAGGCATTGGAATTCATATTGACCAGGATAATAATTCTGGCCTGCCAGTTGATAGATAGCCGATAACGTATGGGCGTTATGCGTGGCAAATTGAGGATAAATCAGATTTGGCGCAGCCAATAGCTTACGAGCGCAGGCTAGATAAGACACGTCTGTATACACTTTGCGGGTATATACCGGGTAACCTTCCAAGCCGTCAACTTGAGCGCGTTTGATCTCGCTATCCCAATAGGCCCCTTTAACTAAGCGGATCATCAAGCGTCGGCGACTGCGTTGTGCTAAGTCAATCAGGTAATCAATGACCAATGGACAGCGTTTTTGATAGGCTTGAATCACAAATCCAATACCATTCCAGCCATCGAGTTGCGGCTCAAAACACAGTTTTTCTAACAGATCGAGGGAGATCTCTAAGCGATCGGCTTCTTCGGCATCAATATTGATCCCGATATCATACTGGCGAGCTTGTAATGTCAGCGCTAATAGACGAGGGTACAGTTCACGCATTACTCGGTCATATTGCGCTCGGCTATAGCGCGGATGCAGAGCGGATAACTTGATTGAGATCCCTGGTCCTTCGTAAATTCCTCGGCCATTTGAGGCTTTGCCAATAGCATGAATAGCTTGTTGGTACGAGACTAAATAGGCTTGGGCATCTTCTTCGGTTAATGCCGCTTCACCCAGCATATCATAGGAATAACGGAAGCCTTTTTCTTCTAATTTACGGGCATTAGCTAGCGCTTGTGCGATGGTTTCGCCCGTCACAAATTGTTCACCCATTAATCGCATCGCCATATCGACCCCTTTACGCACTAGTGGCTCGCCACTTTTGCTGAGAATACGATTAAGTGATGAGGATAATTTGGCTTCATTATGGGTAGAAACTAATTTTCCTGTAAATAGCAGTCCCCAAGTTGCTGCATTAACAAACATCGATGCACTTTGCCCTAAATGCGATTGCCAATTTCCACGACTAATTTTGTCGCGGATCAACGCATCGCGGGTGGCTTTATCTGGAATACGCAATAATGCTTCGGCTAAACACATTAGCGCGACGCCTTCTTGAGAGGAGAGCGAAAACTCCTGTAATAACCCCTGAACTAATCCCGAACGACCTATGCCATTTTTTTGATTGCGCAGTTTTTCGGCAATTGAATAGGCCAGCTTATGCGCCGCATCCGCTTGCGGGGCAGGGAGCTGAGCTTGCTGTAATAACATTGGCACTGCTTGTGTTTCTGGGGTGCGATAAGCTGAGGTAATTGCAGAACGTTTAACCGACTGGGGTAAAATATGCTCAGCAAAGCTTAAAAACGGTTGGAATGTGGTTTCAGGAACAGAATTTTCTTCATCAGAACTGTCTTCTCTGCTATCTTTTTGGGCGGAAAGTTCAGGGATGATCTGTTCATTATCAAGGAATTCCAGATAGTTAAATATTGCCTGCTTAATTAACCAGTGTGGAGTTCGGTCAATACGCCGAGCAGCGGTTTTAATTCGCTCTCGAGTTGCTTCATCAAGTCTGACACCCATGGTTGTACTGCTCATCCCCGCTCCTTTCAACATTATGTCGACGAATTTACTTAGTTAAGTATCAATATCGGTCATGTTGCAACATTGTGCAACTTTGTTAATGATAGTTAACGAAGAAATGTGAATTAAGTCGTATTTTTTCTATCAATAAAATCTATACATAATAAATCTATCTATTATATATTTGATTTTATTTGTTTTATTGGGTGGCGTATTGATTTTTAAAATTAATCAATTGATGTAATCCACGCAGTCAAAAAGTAATAAATGTGATTAACACGTCGTTTTAAAGATAAATATAAGTTAATTTCTTGTTAATTTATCAATTGAGTGTCTAGGATTGAGGTTATCGAAATTAATTAGATATTTTTTATAGTTATACATAAATAGCTAATTAGATCGCTAAATGTGCAACATAACTAAATAGTTATGTGCAACATTATTTATTAATTAAGTTAAAAAAGAGGTTAAATCCAGGTTATAACCCCTACAATAAGCCGGGTGAATAGCCTCGATGATGCGGTTAAAACGCTAAAATTTAGTAGAGATAAATAATTAACAATAGGCAAGGTAATTAGAGTTTCACAGCAATAACACGTGTAAAACACGGAAAGCAGCAACTTGTAAAATATAACAACGAAAATTCAATGGAGAAAACCGATGATTATAAGTACACCGATGATAGTGACATTTATCATCTATATTAGCTTTATGCTACTTATCGGCTATCTAGCGTACCGCTCAACCAACAGTTTTGATGATTATATCCTCGGTGGGCGAAGTCTAGGAAGCGTAGTAACCGCACTCTCTGCGGGAGCATCCGATATGAGTGGATGGTTATTAATGGGATTGCCCGGCGTGGTTTTCTTGGCAGGGATTTCAGAAAGCTGGATTGCTATCGGTTTAAGTCTTGGAGCCTATTTTAACTGGTTATTTGTCGCAGGACGACTGCGTGTTCATACTGAAAAAAATAATAATGCGTTAACGTTGCCGGATTATTTTACTAGCCGCTTTGAAGATAATAGCAAGATACTGCGTATCATTTCAGCGTTAGTTATTTTAGTCTTTTTTACCATTTATTGTGCATCTGGCGTAGTTGCCGGTGGATTATTATTCCAAAGCACCTTCGATATGAGCTATGAAAAAGCCATGTGGCTCGGGGCGTTAGCGACGATTGCCTATACTTTCTTAGGCGGCTTTTTAGCCGTAAGTTGGACTGATACAGTACAAGCGTCATTAATGATATTTGCTTTAATCTTAACTCCAATCATGGTGATTATGTCGGTGGGCGGCTTTGATTCATCGATTGCGATTATTGAAGCTAAAAATCCTGAATATTTAGATATGTTCAAAGGGCTTAATTTTGTGGCGATCATTTCACTGTTAGGCTGGGGTTTAGGTTACTTTGGACAACCGCATATTTTAGCCCGATTTATGGCCGCAGATTCTCACCGTACTATTCGTAGCGCGCGTCGCATCAGTATGACATGGATGGTTTTATGTTTAATCGGCACCATTGCTGTTGGTTTCTTCGGTATCGCTTACTACGAAATGAATCCACAATTGGCTGGGCCAGTTAATAGTAATAATGAACGTATATTCATGGAGTTAGCAGCAGTGCTATTTAATCCATGGATTGCCGGGATATTATTATCGGCTATTTTAGCGGCGGTAATGAGTACACTAAGCTGCCAGTTATTAGTCTGTTCTAGCGCATTAACTGAAGATTTATATAAACCGTTCTTACGCAAAAATGCCAGTCAAAAAGAGCTAGTGTGGGTTGGCCGTGGCATGGTACTGCTAGTCTCTGCTATCGCTATTTATATTGCTCGAGACCCAGAAAACAAAGTCTTGGCCTTAGTTAGTAATGCTTGGGCCGGCTTTGGTGCTGCCTTTGGCCCGGTGGTCTTAATTTCAGTACTGTGGAAACGCATGACCCGAAGCGGCGCGTTGGCAGGTATGCTAGTAGGGGCGGGTACGGTCTTGGTTTGGGTGCAATATAAATGGTTTGGATTATATGAAATCATTCCCGGCTTTATTCTGGCCTCAATCGCTATATTTGCGGTCAGTTTAGTGACTAGAGCTCCGAGTGCTCAAGCACAGCAACGCTTTGATGAAGCTGAAGCCGAGTATAAAACCCATTAGAATATTGTAGCTTGAAACAGTAATAAACTAAATTATATGGGTTCATTATGAAAATAGGCGCTGATTATCAGCGCCTATTTTTTTATCTGTATCTTATCGCACAGCGATTATGCTTTTTGTTTGCGGCGTTGTACCACTTTATAACCAATAAATAGCGCCACAAACCATAACGGGGTAGCTAATAAGGCTTGGCGGGTATCTGGTTGTAAGGTCAACAAAATAATCATACAGGCAAAGAACGCCAAACAGACCCATGACATTACTATCCCCGCCGGCATTTTATAGCGTGAAGCTTGATGCAGGTGCGGACGTTTTTTTCTAAATGCCAAATAACTGCAAATAATCATGCTCCAGATAAACATGAACAAGATAGCTGAAACCGTGGTTACCAAGGTAAACACATGCATCACATCTGGAATAAAATAGATCAAGATAATACCGCAACTCAGGCAGAGACAAGTAAAAATCAAGCCCGTTGCAGGTACTGCTTTACGTGATAACTGACTAAATTGTTTGGGTGCATCACCTTCTTTTGATAAACCAAACAACATACGGCTGGTGGAGAACACCCCACTGTTTGCTGATGATGCTGCCGCGGTTAATACCACAAAATTCACAATACTGGCCGCAGCAGGCAGGCTAATGAGCACGAACATCTCAACAAACGGGCTTTTATCCGCCAAAATGGTGCGCCAAGGTGTCACTGCCATAATTACAATGAGAGAAAGCACATAAAAAGTAATAATTCTGAAAGGGATAGCATTGATGGCTTTTGGTAAAGATTTTTCAGGATCACGGGTTTCCGCAGCGGCTGTTCCGACTAATTCAATCCCCACAAAAGCAAAAATAGCAATTTGAAAGCCAGCAAAAAATCCGCTCAGCCCTTTAGGGAACATCCCTCCATCATTCCAGATGTTTTCTAGCGCAGCAGTGTGTCCCGAAGGCGAAGTAAACGACATGCCTATTAGTGTGCCACCGATAACAATCAGTGAAACAATCGCTACAATTTTGATCATTGAGAACCAAAATTCCATCTCGCCAAATAACTTAACAGAGACTAAATTCAAAGTTAACAAGGTTAGCACGCAGATAAATGACGTCACCCATTCTGGAAAATTTGGCGCCCAATAGCTGACATAAGCGGTAATCGCCACAATATCTGCAATTCCGGTGATGACCCAGCAAAACCAATAGGTCCAGCCGACAAAAAAGCCAGCCCACGGACCGATAAGATCAGCCGAAAAATCACTGAACGACTTATAGTTAAGATTTGAAAGCAATAATTCGCCCATTGCTCGCATCACAAAAAATAACATAAAGCCGATTATCATATAAACAAAGATAATCGAAGGTCCCGCTAGCGAGATGGTTTTACCTGATCCCATAAATAAGCCGGTACCAATCGCTCCGCCAATAGCAATTAATTGGATATGACGATTGCTAAGGCTTCGCCGCAATTGATTTCTTTCTGCCACAGGGTGGCTAGTTGTCGCTTGATGATTGTCTGCCATATTCTGTCCGATGTTTTTATTGTTACTCGCTGTCACAGTGTTTTTTTATTGTTGTGACGGTGTTTGCGAAATTATTGTGACACAAATTGTAGTTCTAGTAATAAAAAGTTTGCTAATAGAGCTCGAAGTGACTATTACTTAACCTGTTGATGACAAAGCATTTACTTAGATGGTTTAGGATTAACCATATTAATAAAAATAGCAGAAAAATATTGACTGTACAGAATGAGAGGCGTTAAATAACACTTATCGGGTCGTTAGCTCAGCTGGTAGAGCAGTTGACTCTTAATCAATTGGTCGGGGGTTCGAACCCCCCACGACCCACCAATTAAAACAATGAGTTACGCTATTTATGTCACTGTTGAATTATCTTACGTGCCATATTCGTGACTTGGACACTTAATATTTCATCAATGTTTTTAGCGTGCTCTTGCAAGTGTATTGGTGATAAATGGGCGTATCGTTTAACCATTTCTATTGATTCCCATCCTCCCATTTCTTGTAGTGCAGATAATGGAACTCCTGCTTGAATTAACCAACTGGCCCATGTGTGCCTTAAATCATGAAAACGAAATCCTTCTATTCCTGCATTTCGCATGGCAGACTTAAAAGCTTTGTTGGCATCAACTCGCATTGGGACCATATCTATAACGCCCTTTTCCTTTCGCTCTCTGACAAAAACATATTTTGTATGTCTGCCTATCTGATCCCGAATAATCTGACATGCGGTGTCATTGAGCGAAACGCCTATTGCTCGGTAATTTTTAGATTGCTCAGGATTTATCCAAGCAACCTTTCGAACAAGGTCGACTTGAGACCATTCCAGACCAATAATATTTGATCTTCTTAATCCCGTAGCTAGCGCGAATGTTATTACTGGCTTTAAGTAGTCAACAGCATTCGATATGAGCGCTTGAGCTTGTTCTCGCGTAAGCCACTTGATTCTTGTTTGTCGCGGCGGTAGGGCTTTAATGTAAGGCGCATTTTTTATCCAACCCCACTCATTAGCAGCTATCTTTAACAGTGAGCGAATGAATGCAAGGTGAGAGTATTTAGAAGATTGAGAAGGGTAGACTTCCCTCCCTCCTCTGTTTTTCATTCTTGATACTATATCTTGACATTCGTTATTTGTTATTGAACCTAACTTTCTGCCAGAAAAATGCTGTCTCCAAAACCTAATTTTCCCTTTGTCTTTGTCAATGGTTCGCTTGTGTTGTTTTTCTTTAAGCCAGCGCAAACAAGCCTCTTCAAATAAAAACTCTGGGTCTGCGCCTAATCTTTCAACTTTCCATATATCTGACTTTAATTTATCGTGCAGTTCTTCGGCTAATTTTTTCTCTGTTGTCCCAAGGCTTTGTCTAATTCGCTTGCCGCTTGGCGAAACGAAATCACAGTGCCAGATGCCGTGCCGTAATTTGATTGACATGATTTAAATCTCTCCCTTGATTTAATATGACAACCAGCATTCACAAGGTTATTTTCATGAATACTGATCGCATAAGCAAGACAATCTGATTTTAATAATCGATAGCGTCCGATGATTTCACGCCCATCTTTATCTTTCATTCTTCTTTGACTGGCTTGTAGATCACCATTTTTTATAAGTCTCCGCACCTCTCTCTCTGAGCATTTGAGTAATAAAGATGCGCCTTTTGTTGTTAGAGGTTCATCATTAAGATCCACCATTAATCTCCTTATCGATATTATTCACATACTAAATAAGCCAAAGTTTAGGCGTGAAATTTTTATGTTTATCTGTGAGTGTTAATTTAAATTTAGGCAGGTATTGATTAAGAATTAAAGTGCTTTGTTTATCGCTGAGTTTCTTGAGTTGTTTTAACTTATTGCGGCATTCACGGGCTATCTTCCTGCGCCCATTTTCTAGTATTACATCATCCATTTTTTCGTTTATATTGCTCATGATCATCTCCGCAATCTTTGCTGCAATATGCGCTATTAGTTGCCGCTGGTAATTCTTCGCACCAGACGCACATTCCATTAATTGATTTAATTATTGGAGGTCGATTTAATATTGCATTTTTTATATTTAATTCATTAAGTTCATTTGCTGAGTCGATAATATCCATGATTCACCTATGCTATTTTCCATTCATTTAATATTTGATTGCCGATATTTATTAATTCATCTCTATCAACAGTGTTAATTATCTTTCTAGGATTAATATATGGCCGCCATATTAAAAGCATTGAGCCTTTATTATTTCCACTAACTGGCTTATTTGTTCCTGCGTTAATAAATGAAATTCTCCCCCCTGTGATTAATCTCACTTCATCAACAGTTTCTAATGCAGAATTAAACCAACCTACGGATGTATCATTAGGAATTAACATAACTACAGGCTGTAATTGTTTTTTACATTGCTCGGCGGCTTTATTAATCCAAGGCTGAATTTCGCTGTACGGGGGATTCACCCAAATAGCGCCATAACTTTCCCAATCACAATTTAGCGAGTCGTCTTTTTCGGTGAGGTAATGAGTGCAAAGGTGGTTATTTTTATCGGCGGCGGCATCTAAATAGAAACCGAATTCAGCGTCCAATGCTGTAAATAAAGGTAGGGGAGTTTGCCATCTATCACGCAATTCCTTTGGTGTGTGGCTACCTCCGTAGTCAGCTTTCATTCTCTGTATTCTGCTTATTAATCTTGAGATTAAGTATTCTGGTATATTTATTAATTTCTATTCACCTTGTTATCGTTATTGTTATGATTGTTGTTGTTATTATTATTGTGATGATTATTATTATAGTTATTATTATATACATTGTTATAGTTGTTATTATAGTTATTATTGTAAAAATTATTGTAGTAGTTGTTATAATAATTATTGAAGTATCCATTATCACCATTAGATGTGGGCTCATTTGTTGTCGGACTAATAGTTATACTATTATCCATACCTCTTGCATCTGAGCTTCTTTCTTCTTTAGTTAAGATACTTTTATATTTGTATTCTTGGTTATTATTTCTAACTAATTTGTTAATTGATTTTATCACATCTATTGCATCTTTATTTTGCTCAGCATTTACTACGCTTGGCAATAAAATAATCGTAGTTAAAATAGTAATTTTTATTTTATTCATTTATTAGTTTCACTTATGTTAATAACTTCTAGCTTGTATTCAATGTGGAGTGTTCTAGAGTGGTTATTTGAGTTATTTATATACTTAACCTTATATAATATTTTAAGTTTCATATCTAATTTTTGTCGGTTATCTTGTAATTACCTGTGTATGACTTCCTCCCATATGCTATTTTCCATCACCAGTAGCTACAGCTAATGCGTTAACATCAGGTTTATTGCTGATAATTATCTTTGCTGCTTCAAGAGCAAATAAATATTCATCTTCCTTGCACTCAATTGTTATTTTCATTCCACACCTCTCCGTACTTAATTTCAACATCCCGCACCTGCATTAATTGACCAGCACGGCTCTCGCATTCTTGCTGTGTGTATATTTGCTCTGTAACAGGCACAGCAGAACCCTGTATTAGCATGAGTAATACATATCCGATTATTTGCATGAATTATTACTCTGAATTTTTGATATAAAAAACCCTGCACTAGCAGGGTGCAGATTGATGACGAACCCCATGTTTTCAGCATGGGGTTTATTGTTTCAGCGACCGAAGGTCGCGATCGCGATATTTTTCTAAAATCCCATCATTAATAACTTTCTCAAGCTATATTCCGTTCTATATGCCTTTAATTGCCTTTGCATTAACCTAAAAAAGTAAAAAAGAAGCGCCAGCAGCGCCATCTTCTTGATATTTTGCGCCGTTGCCGCTAATAAGCATTGCATCTGAACTTTACTCAGCCCACGGAACCGCGCATAGCGGTGACCATGATGCTGTTTCGCATCGGCAAAGCTTCTTTCTACCGTCTCTTTTCGCCTTGCATACACTTTCTTCCCCCATTTCGTCAGCCTTAACGCATTTGACCATTCCTTCGCTTCCTCCCAGACATGTCGGGTCACGGTTTTTTCAGCCTTCTGATTTTGAGTGCACGATGAACGATGTTCACAGAGCTGGCATTGCTGACGGTTTGATTTGTAATGCTTATATCCATTGCGATCTGTTGTACTGTACGTCAGAAGTTCTCCCGCTGGGCACACATATACATCGCGCTGTGCATCATACTGGAAGTGCTTCTTTTGATACGCATTTTGCCCTTTGTTCGGTCGCCTATAACCCGGCACGAGGGCGATACTCATTTCTTTCGCAAGGTGACAAACAGGGGCGGTAAAGTAGCCTGCATCCACACCTGCGGCCACTGTATTCAGGCTGAAGCGAGTAATTTGTCGTTCTAATCGACCAATGTAAGGTTGACTATCATGGACATTGCCGGCCGTCACATGCGTATCCATGATGATGCCATGTTTGCCATCAACTGTGCGATGGTCAAGATAAAAGAAGCCTTTTGGTTTATTGTCCCGATGCATAAAACCACTTTCAGGGTCAGTTGTACTCACTTTAGTGTTTTTGACGGCGCTGTTTTCGTTGGGTTTTTTTACGTCGGGTAAGGGCTTTTTTGCATGGTTTTTCCGGTCTTTTTCAACGGCAGCATTGAGTTGTTCGATATATTCACTTGGTGCAATGGGACGTTCTTCGTTAATAGCTTTACGCGGGTTAGCATCTGCTTTTAAGTGAGTACTGTCGGTGTAAAGAACGCGCCCATTCGCCATGCCACCACTGATGGCCTGCTCTACGACATGGTCAAATATCTGTTGGAAAATCTCACTGTCATTGAAGCGACGGATACGATTTTGGCTAAGGGTAGATGCATCTGGCACTTTTTCTGTTAATCCCATGCGTAAAAACCAGCGATAAGCCATATTAACTTGGATTTCTTTAACCAGTTTGCGCTCTGATGGGATACCAAACAGATAGCCTAACAACATCATTTTAATCAATCGAACAGTGTCAACCGCAGGTCGCCCGTTATTGGGACAATAAAGGTGAGCAACGGCATCGCGAATAAATTCGAAATCCATAATGGCATCGACTTTACGAACAAGATAGTCTTCAGGAACAAGTTCATCAAGTGTGATGGTTTCGAATTGATATTGTTGGGGAGAAGGTTCTTTTAGCATACCGGTTAGCTCATTATTTGCACTAACCTTATTAGATCAAAGTCCTCAATAAAAAGCGAGGACTTTGTCAGCAGTCTGAACCCTGCACTAGCAGGGTGTTATTTAATTCTAGATATTAAGTCCTTAATTATTTCTAAATTATTAACTCTATTAAAGGTTGTCATCAATATTGATTTTTTGTGAGTGTAGCCTTTCTTATCAACTTCATCTATTGTTCTGTGCAACTAAATCAGGACACTTTTCTTAAGGAATTTTGTTCATACTCAATGGGGGGCAGATCACCGTTGGCAGTATGAAGCCTTTCTAGGTTGTAATAGCGCATATACGCGATAACATCTTCTTTCATCTGTTTCCGAGTCGGCTGTGGAATTTTCAGTACCCAATCGTGTTTTAAACTGCCAAAAAATCGTTCTACAACGGCGTTATCCCAACAGGCTCCAACATCACCCATGCTTGCCCTAATACCATAGCTTGTTAGCAAGCGGCGATATCGCTTACTCGTATATTGAGAGCCTCTATCACTATGAAAGACTAAGCCTTTTTCGGGCTGGCGTAAGTTATACGCTTTCATCAAGGCTTTACTGACTAAATCTGCCGCCATTCGTTTATCGATGTGCCAACCCACAATACGGCGTGAGTATAAGTCCATCACGATGGCTAAATACATCCAGCCTTCCCCTGTTTTTAAATAGGTCACATCACCCGCCCACACTTCGTTAGGTGCGTGAGGATTAAAATTTTGATTGAGCAAATTATCGGCTACGGCATCACTGTGTTTGCGTTTTGTGGTGACTTTGTAAGCAACGCGCTGAGTGACGACTAGGCCAAGCTGAGCCATTAGCTTTTGAACGCCATAAGCACTCACGCTAAAGCCCTCTTTGCATAACCGTTTACGTAACGTTCTATAACCTAAGCTATTTCGACTCTGTTCAAAGATAGCTTTGGCTCTGCGGTACAGGCTAAGTTGTTCTGCGGTGATCAATTTTGCTGGGCGTTTAAGCCAAGCATAGTAGGCAGAACGACTTATTTTCATTAACTTGCAGAGCTTCAGCACGGGAAACTGTGAAGATAATTGCTTAATCGTTTTAAACGCTACTTGGTTTCCTTTAGCAGGAGGGCGCTGGCTTTTTTGTGGATCTCTTTCTCCATTCTAAGTTCTTTATTTTCCTTTCGAAGCCTTAACAGCTTTCATCTGAATTCAAGCTACTACCGGATTGCCCAGCGTCGAATATTGCTTTCCAGTTATAAAGTAATTTATCGGTGATCCCTAAAGAAGCTGCCGCTTTTGGCACGCTATAACCTTGTTCGGTGACTAATGCGACCGCTTCTTGCTTAAACTCAGTAGTATAAAATCTGTTTGTTCGTTTTTTCATTTAACACCTCAATAATTGGATTATATTCCATTATTAAAGTGTCCTGTTTGATTAAAGCAGATCAGGTAAAAACGAATTTACAGATAGCTTCAATGCCATCGAATATATCACAGCCGCTCGTGCTCACTTTTGCATGAATCGCGAAGAAGCTGAGCAATTGACAATGACCGAGTTCGTCATGATGCTGAAAGCCAAATATCCAGACGAAAAAGGCTTCACTCGTGAAGAGTACGACGAGATCATGAAAGCCGATGACCAGCGCAATGATGAGCTGGCGACAGGCAAACGTAGACTGGTTAGCCGGAAGTAGTGTTTACCAAGTAGGGATCATTGTGTATGTATGCAGTGTTTTGGCGTGAAGGCAAGGTGATTTTTATTATTGGCGGGGTATTTTCTAAGTATGGATTCGGTTGCAGATAGAGCTAAACGTACTAATCTCGCGGGGCGCGAATTATACGTATGGCAATGTAAAATACAAGCAAACCCGTTGACTTAAGGTAGCTTAACCTACATTATAATCACAGTTATACGCATCGTATACTAGATGTAATTTATAACTTACTGTTTTATAACGAGGTTAATTATGGGTCACGCACTGCAAAAGCCTAATCGCTTAAATATACCTGCTCGTGACAAAAGTAAAGTTGCAGCTCCAAGGGCTGCTATGAGCGAGCAATGTACTCACGATAATCAAGTCAAAAATGCATTTGACTTCGGTTTCGCCCGCTATGAAAAAGCAATGGAAAAATTAGCTAAGGTATAGTGAGTGCTGAATATCACAGGGGAGTTTGTTGAAGGAATTAACTATCTGTCTATCGATGATATAATAAACATCAATAGAACTTTGATAGAATTACAAACTCCCAATGAGCCAATAGAAGTATTAAACTTTAACAACCTTAGCTCATCCCAATCAAGACCAAGCCAAGTAAAATATTATGAGCAAACAGATGATGTGTTTGTTCTCTCTTCTGTGTTAATTGAAAGCCTAATAAGAAATCATCCGTTTGCTAATGCAAACAAACGAACTGCTATGATGGCTGGTTACATTTTTTTATTACTTAACGGTTATGAGCTAACTGCGCCGGAAGATGAAGTGGTGGAGATAGCTAGAGGAATGGCAACTAAAGAATACTCACTTGATGAGCTAGAAAGCTGGTTGAGCTTTTGGGCAAGAGACTTTGATTCAAGGCTATTATGCACAGAGAGAATAGGTATTGAGTACTGTTCCATATTCAAGGCTAAGTCTGACTAACCCACTCCGGTGGGTTTTTTATTGCCTGAGATTTGCGGTCATCATTTAGTGGGGCGCAAAGTAGCCGAACCTCTTAAAGAGGGGCAGTTGATAGGTATGCTAATAATATTGGGTTAGTTACCATCTTAAAGATGGTGAGTTGATAGCCCAAGGATGGTCTTGTAATCCAGATCACACATTACGCCTCTTGATTGAGGTTTTTTTCATTTCCCTGATAATATCAATAAATCTTAAGTTAAATTTATGGTGATAGCATGGGGCGTGTTAGAAATATAATTTTCACATCAGTATCAGTAGCAATTTTGAGTTTATCTTTTTCTTTTCCTGCTTCGGCTAAAAACTGCAAAAAAGGAATACCTTGCGGTAATAGCTGCATATCAGCTAATAAGACTTGCCGTATAGGAACGGGATATTCATCAAGTTCAAGTAAATACAAGCCTAGTAACACATCAAGCTCATCAAATCTATATAGCAGCTCTAGCAATGACTCTGATAAGTATAAAGGCAATGCTTCAAAGGCATCTTCTTTAGCCATAGCTGGAGCTTCAACAACAGCAGCTGTAGCCTCATCATCTGATTCAGTCAAATACAGATGCACATATGCTAAAGCTTCAATAAAGAATGGTGTCATGGGAGAAATGAAAGGCTTCTCGCTTGCTAATGTAGAGGTTAATGGTGATATCTTTAAAGCTAACAGGCCTGACAAAACAACAATAAAAAGCCCTGAAATGAAAAAGAAAAATGGCAACCTATTTATTGAAACTAAAGGTAAAATGGCTTATGTGATGGCTGATACAAGAAATGAATTTACAGTTTCGGATGGTGATAAGCAAGTAACTGAGAAATGGGCCGAGTGCAGAAAGCAATAATTTGCTCACAATTGCGGCACTAAGAAACTAGACTGATGAAAAACCGAGGATGAGATGGTTGATGATACGAATGATGACCTTGATCCATTATTAAATGAAGCAATTAATTTTGTCATTACCAAGCAGCGAGTTTCTATTTCTGGTGTGCAGCGACAATTCAGGATTGGATACAACCGCGCCGCTCAAATTGTTGAGCAAATGGAAGGGTTTTATATTGTTTCTGAGCCACTCAAGGATGGGAATAGGGAGGTTTTAGTCAGTGAGGCTGGAGATATAAAGCTTGAGAGACTAAACCAAAGAAAAGAGCAGGAAGCAAATACAGGCTATAAAAATTTAGTTAAGCAAGTTGGCGGTAAAATAATCGTTTATCAGGATGATTATAATTATGGGTTTACTGGTAAGCCGAAGTTAATAATTGATACTCATTATGATATAGCCAAGTATGCTGGACTTAAGTTAGGGGAACCGATAGCTGATGGCTTGGCTAGAGTTTACTTATCATTGGAATGGCGCAGGGAAACAGTGATTGAATTCTACTTGGATGAAGAAAATACTTTTTTACACCTACAGATTGATTTGCCTGAAATTCAAGACACGCCTGTGTCAGATGGCGATGGCATCAAATCAGTGGGTAAGTATTATTATGATTATTGTCGCCATGTTCACTCAATTGTAGTAAGGGTTATGTCTGTATCTTTTTTAAGTTGCCCTAAAATAAACAAAGTGATCATTGCTGGATATTCTCAGCTGTTCAATCACGATACAGGTGATGACGAAAGTAATTATCTGATAAATATTAATGTAACCCGTGATGACTTCGAAAAGCTAAACTATGAGGCAATAGCTTATGTTGACCCGATATTGTACTTGTCAGGGTTACAAGCGATCACAAATATAGATAAGAACCATAAAATGAATGTCATTGATTTGAGATGGTAGTTAATATTTATTGCAAAGTTAACGTGGTTAAATTGAAATGAATTATAGGGTTAGAAAATGAAAAAAGCATTGATCGCAGGAGCTATCTTAGTTGGTGTGGCGGCTGGAGTATCAGTTAACTTTGTGTCAGAGAAAAAAGCTAATGAGTTTTACCTTGTGTCTCATTGTTCTAATATGACTAAGAGCATAATGAAATCACCAAGCTCTTATAAGATGCTAAGTTATAAAACATTTTCATACCCTACGCCTGATGAATTTATTAGTGAAAGAGACCGTAGCTTTGAAAATAAAATCAAAAAAGACAACCCAAAAGAAAATGTTATTTTTGACACTCAGTCTGTGACAATAGGTTATGAGTCCAAGAATTCATTTGGTGTTGACTTGGCTGGCGAATCATCTTGCTCATTCACTAGAGCACATAACGACAGCATAGTGCTTGGAGTGTACCCAAGATTATTTATTGTAGATAACAAACCGCTTATGAATAGTGATGAAATTAGTGCTGAATTACTTGCTAAAAACTCAATAGGCTCATACCAAAGAAAGCTAAATTATTTAATAAGTCAGATATTCAACTAATAGCCATTTTTACGCATAGGCCCTGTCAAATTGACGGGGCTTTCTTTTTTCTGGAGGAAAATAAATATGTCAGAAAGCCAATCAGCAGGTGGTATCCACTATGATGTAAGCATGGAAATTAAAGAGTTACTTGTCGGTGAGAAGCAAGTTAACAAAGTAATGGATAATGTAGAAAAGAGCACAGATAAGGCCACAAGTTCGCTAAACAAATTAGATAAAGTTGCTGCTCAGGTTGGTACAGCCATGAAGATGCCAGAGATAAATAAGTTATCTCGTGACATGGCTCAATTGTCTGGGAAAATTGGAGCCAATTCAGCAGCGACAGAAAAAGCGGCTCAGACGCATAGTAGGTTTACTGGTGTGTTGAGTACAGTTTCTGGTTCACTGGGTGCTGGTTATGTTGGCAATATAGGAAGCGCTACAGAATCGCTAATTAAGCACACGCAAGCCGCCATTAACGCCACAGCAGAAGAGATTAAAAATGCAGAGGTGATGCAAAAACAAGCCGAAGCGTATCAAGCGGAGGTATCTCAACTAGTTTTATCCATCCAAGAAAAAAGAAAGTCAGCGGAAGAGGCTGTGAAGCTCGCGGAATCAGAGTTGCAAGTCGCAGAGGCTTTAGCTGATCGCAAAACCGCTAGCATTCAAAATCTTGAAGTGCTGAAAAAAGAACAAGAATACCAATTAAAGCAAGCTGAACTAGCACATCAAACAATAGGCAATGAAAAAACATTAGCGGAAGTAACAAAAGCTCGGTCAACAGTTCAAAGAACGCAAAACCAAATAGAAAAACAATCAACAGAAATAGCGCAAGAGGTTTGGAAGGCTGAGGACAAAGTAAAGTCAGCAAAAGAAAACCTTCACAATACAACCATTGAGCTAAATAAAGCTAAGGGCTTGGAGGCTCAAGCAACAGCAACTGATCTGCTTTAATCAAACAGGACACTTTAATAATGGAATATAATCCAATTATTGAGGTGTTAAATGAAAAAACGAACAAACAGATTTTATACTACTGAGTTTAAGCAAGAAGCGGTCGCATTAGTCACCGAACAAGGTTATAGCGTCCCAAAAGCGGCAGCTTCTTTAGGGATCACCGATAAATTACTTTATAACTGGAAAGCAATATTCGACGCTGGGCAATCCGGTAGTAGCTTGAATTCAGATGAAAGCTGTTAAGGCTTCGAAAGGAAAATAAAGAACTTAGAATGGAGAAAGAGATCCACAAAAAAGCCAGCGCCCTCCTGCTAAAGGAAACCAAGTAGCGTTTAAAACGATTAAGCAATTATCTTCACAGTTTCCCGTGCTGAAGCTCTGCAAGTTAATGAAAATAAGTCGTTCTGCCTACTATGCTTGGCTTAAACGCCCAGCAAAATTGATCACCGCAGAACAACTTAGCCTGTACCGCAGAGCCAAAGCTATCTTTGAACAGAGTCGAAATAGCTTAGGTTATAGAACGTTACGTAAACGGTTATGCAAAGAGGGCTTTAGCGTGAGTGCTTATGGCGTTCAAAAGCTAATGGCTCAGCTTGACCTAGTCGTCACTCAGCGCGTTGCTTACAAAGTCACCACAAAACGCAAACACAGTGATGCCGTAGCCGATAATTTGCTCAATCAAAATTTTAATCTTAATGCGGCTAACGAAGTTTGGGCTGGCGATGTGACCTATTTAAAAATAGGTGAAGACTGGATGTATTTAGCCATCGTGATGGACTTATATTCTCGCCGTATTGTGGGTTGGCACATCGATAAATGAATGACGGCAGATTTAGTCACTAAAGCCTTGATGAAAGCGTATAACTTACGCCAGCCCGAAAAAGGCTTAGTCATTCATAGTGATAGAGGCTCTCAATATACGAGTAAGCGATATCGCCGCTTGCTAACAAGCTATGGTATTAGGGCAAGCATGGGTGATGTTGGAGCCTGTTGGGATAACGCCGTTGTAGAACGATTTTTTGGCAGTTTAAAACACGATTGGGTACTGAAAATCCCACAGCCGACGAGGAAACAGATAAAAGAAGATGTTATCGCGTATATGCGCTATTACAACCTAGAAAGGCTTCATACTGCCAACGGTGATCTGCCCCCCATTGAGTATGAACAAAATTCCTTAAGAAAAGTGTCCTGATTTAGTTGCGCAGAACACGCAGAGGTAATGTTTTTTATCAGGCACCCACTATAATACTCTAACCAAAAACCAATACTGCTCTTATCTGTATCAATAGATTTCTTATCTGATTTTTCTTCAAGCCACCTGACGCACGCCTCTTCGAATGTTATATCTGGATAATCTCCTAATTTATCCACTCTCCATAGGTTAGCTCTTAATTGGTCGTGCAACTCCTGCGCCTGCTTTCTGTCCGTTGTCCTAAGAGATTGTTTAACTCTTTTACCGCTCTGGACTGTGATGTCGGCGTACCAAGTGCTGCCCCTGCGGAATATTGACATTTCTCACCCTCCTTAGCGTCAACCGCGCTCACATCTATAGTTTGTATTGGATTGTTAAGTGCCGCAATGCAATTTTGCCTAGTTAATATCCATTAATGGTGTAGGCAAAATATCTTCCACTTCCATACCTGAATCGGCGAGCTTTAAGATATTGACGATTTGTGTTTCAGTAAAACGTTCTTTCTTCATAATGACTTCTGCAAATATTAGGGCAGAAAATCTAATAGGGCAGAAAATCTAATTATAGTAATCTCATTTTACGGGAAGTGGATAATTGCAGTCGTGCAAGAGGTATTAAAGAAAACATCCTAACTCGAGGTTATTTATTTGATAAAGCTGGAGTTGTTTTTCCTGCGATATTTAATGACTAATTAAATTAATTTTATAAGATTGAATTCGATCCTGCTGAGGAATATTAAGCATTTAATGCTGATCATTTAGTAGATAATATTCTTATTCTTGCAGATATAATCGCTACATCGGTATTGCTTATTATCTTAACTACACTGTATTTTAGAGAAAATAAATTGGATGCACAGTATGATTTTTTAATTGTCTTTTTGTGCGAGATTTAATACTGACATTAGAACAATCTGTCAGATTTATGTCAAATTTGTTAAGCTGATCACATAAATTAAAGTTTATGATATTGGTTCAACGTAAGGTGATTAGCTTATGAATATATTATTAATAAATGGTGGGCATCAATTTGGTCACTCGGGTGGGCAATTAAACAGAACATTGCATGAAGTGGCATGTAATCAGTTAGCCGAGTTAGGTCATACCATTAAAATGACAGATATTGAACATGGTTATCAAGTTGAGGAAGAAGTTGAAAAATTTTTATGGGCCGAGGCGATAATTTATCAAATGCCGGGCTGGTGGATGATGATGCCGTGGCAAGTTAAAAAATATATGGACGAGGTTTATACGGCAGGTCATTCTAAATTATATGAAAGTGATGGACGAACCCGTAAAGATCCGTCGAAGCAATATGGTAGTGGTGGTTTATTGCAAGGTCGAAAATATCTGCTTTCAGTTACCTGGAACGCACCTGAAGCTGCCTTTAATGATGCTGATAATTTCTTTGAAGGGAAGGGAGTCGATGGTGTTTATTTTCCATTCCATAAATCCCAACAGTTTTTAGGAATGGCGAGTCTGCCCTCGTTTATGGTTAATGATGTGATTAAACAGCCACAGGTTGACCAGTTTATTGCTGATTATAAACAGCATCTTATTCGAGAGTTTAGCGCCGCTTAATGCCGCTGAATGCCGCTTAATATAGATACTTACTATAGCTGTTCAAAACATAGCTGTTTTAAGTTTAATAATAGCGGTTTAATATAGTAAAAGACTAATTTGAAACACTGACGGTAAAATGTTGCGAATAAATTCTAATAAGTCGCTGTATATCTTTTCTCTATATAAAGAAGATATAAGCCATATACTAGAATAAATAAATCGTATGCTAACTTCTGCTGCAAACTGGAGTTATACCGCTGTGTTAGTGTCGGCGTGATAAGTCGATAATTAATTCAAATATTATGATTAAAAAAGGGAGGAATAATTTATTATTCCTCCCTTTTCCTATAAGCCAAAAAGAGTTAATCCACTTGGCTTATCTATATTCTATCCCGTATTTTATGCCGCGTTTTCTGTCTCTGTTAGTGCTTATAGTGTGGCAATATAATATAATCTATTCACAAAGATAGGCATTTCTATGATGTCACCCTTATGCGGCGCCAGCACTATTTTTTGCTGATAATAAGTTTAATACTGCTTGAGCTGTCTCCATTGAAGACGCCGGATTTTGCCCGGTAACTAATAAACCATCAGTCACCACGTATGGCTGCCAGTCTTGCTGTTTACTGTAGTTAGCCCCATGATTTTTCAGCATATCCTCAAGCAAGAAAGGCACAATGTCGGTAAGACCAACAGCCTGCTCTTCGCTATTGCTAAATCCCGTGACTGATTTCCCATGCACTAAAAATTGTCCATCCGCGGCTTTAGTATGGCGAAAAACCCCCGGCGCATGGCAAACGGCAGCCACCGGTTTATTTGCTTTAATCGCGTGCTCGATTAAGCTAATTGAGCACGGATCTTCGGCCAGATCCCATAATGGACCATGTCCTCCGGCATAGAAAATGGCATCATAATCCGCCACATTAATTGTAGATAAGGGCAGGGTAGTCTGCAGCGCCTGCATTGCCGAAGTATCGGCACTGAAACGTACGGTTGCAGCCGTTTGAAATTCAGGCTGATTGCTTTTTGGATCTAATGGCGGTAATCCACCTTTTGGCGAGGTAAGTGTAACTTGTGCGCCTGCATCAATAAAGGTGTAATAGGGCGCAGCTAATTCTTCCAGCCAGAAACCGGTTTTTTCTCCACTATCGCCCAAGCTATCATGCGAGGTCAAAATGAGCAGGATATTCATTGGCATCTCTCTTATATTTAAGGTAGCTAATAGTTACGCTGGCTGAGTAATTAAAGCGCGGCTTGTAAAATACGACGGCTAGTTGCTAAATCGACATCCTGATGTTCACCAATCGCGGTCATTCCATGTTTTTCAAGCTGTTTAATTACTGCATCGATAGTATCGGTAGATAAATCATAGTCGGATAAATGGGTGCCGATATCCAGTGTTTCAAAGAATTGACGGGTTTTTTCAATCGCCTGATCAATACGGCTTTCTTCTGTTCCGTCAGTTATCCCCCAAATACGCTGCGCATATTGAAGTAATTTTTGACGTTTAGCCTCGCGGCGTATCTGTAAATTAGCCGGCAGAACGATAGCCAATGTTCTTGCATGATCAATGCCGTACATCGCGGTTAGCTCATGGCCGATGATATGAGTTGACCAGTCTTGAGGCACACCTGCACCGATTAATCCATTGAGGGCTAAAGAGGCTGCCCACATTAAATTAGCCCGCACGGCATAGTCTTCTGGTGCATCTTTAATCTGAGTGCTTATCTCGATTAGTGTTTGTAATAATCCTTCGGCAAATCTATCTTGTACTGCGGCATCTGCCGGGTAGGTTAAATATTGTTCGACCACATGGACAAAAGCATCGGCGATGCCATTTGCTACTTGACGTGTCGGCAATGTATAGGTTTTGGTTGGATCTAAAATAGAAAATTGTGGGAAAACCAGTGGGTTCATAAAGGACAGTTTATCTTGTGTCGCTTTGCGGGTAATAACTGCACCACTGTTCATCTCTGAACCTGTTGCAGGCAAGGTTAATACGGAACCAAAAGGTAATGCTCGAGTAATCTTGCTACCGCGAGTTTCGAGGATCTCCCATGGTTCACCGTCATATTCAACCGCTGCCGCAATAAATTTAGTGCCATCAATTACCGAGCCACCCCCCACAGCAAGTAAGAAATCAACTTGATTTTCACGGATTTGGCTGACAGCTCGTATTAATGTTTCATAACTTGGATTAGGTTCTATACCGCCAAATTCTTCGACTTGGCGTTGCCCTAATGCGCGATAAATTTCGTCTAAGGTACCATTACGTCGTGCGCTTTCACCACCAAACAGTAACAGAACGCGGGCATCGTTTGGAATAAGTTGATTTAATTGGCCGATGGTTTCAGCCCCAAAAATAATACGAGTTGGATTATAGAAATTAAAATTAAGCATTAAATTGTCCTAAACTGGGTTACTGGCTAAATTAATCGCTGATGTTATTAACTATCAACCGAGTAACTCGAGGGGTTATGTTGACTATGTATTCACACTAACAAAAAAATAGACTAGTCGTCTAGTATTTTATTTTTTATTTAGGTACGGGACTTATTGATTAAGAATAAGGCTATTTATGGTGGGATTTAAAATTGTTTTCATTTAAATTCAAATGGTTAATCTGATATGCGGGGCAAGTTATGCTCAAAATGAGCAACGCGACTAGACGATTGGTCTAATTCCCTCTATGATAATTGATATCGATAACCTTAATGATGAAAGTTATGAATGAAACGACCAATGATACACGCCAACACATACTTGATGTCGGCTATCAACTGATTGTAACCAAGGGCTTCACTAAAGTGGGGCTGTCAGAGTTACTGAAATTAGCCAATGTGCCAAAGGGCTCTTTTTACCATTACTTTAAATCTAAAGAGTTATTTGGTACCGAGCTTATTCAAGATTATTTTAAACATTACCTCGAGCAGGCAAGCAATATTTTTAATCATCCCCAGCGCAGTGGTTATAATTGCTTATTAGAATATTTTGAATACTGGAAAGGCAAAGATGACCAATGCTGTAATGCCAATAAATGTTTGGTCGTAAAACTGAGTGCCGAAGTGTCTGATTTATCAGAGCCAATGCGTTTAGCGCTGCGTAATGGTGCCGATCAAGTGATTACTTCTATTGCTGGATGTATTGAAAAAGGTATCGCCGATGGTTCGATTAAGCCAAGTGATAGCCAAAAAACCGCTCATCAATTGTATTTTTTGTGGGTGGGTGCCAGTGTCTTGAATAAATTATATCAAGATCAGTCCGGGCTACATCAATGTTTAGAAAGTACTAAAGATTTACTGAAACCCAATAATTGATTAAAGAAAATAGTTTATTACTTCAAACAGTGATTAAAACTATAATTTACGGTAATCGCCGTAATTCATACTAATTAAAAATCAGATTGATTGATTTTTTACCCTACAACTAAGTGACCGGTCTATTATTTATCTATCTCAATAATATGTATTTCGATAATAAGATAGTCGGTGATAAAAATTACAGGAAATATTATGACTTCTGACACGACTCTAACAAAAAATCAGCGCATTGTGCTGGCGTCTCGTCCACATGGTGCCCCAACGGCAGAAAATTTCAGGCTAGAAAATGTAGAAAAACCAAGCATTAAGTCTGGTGAAATGCTATTACGCAGTATTTATTTATCGTTAGACCCGTATATGCGTGGTCGTATGAGTGATGCCGCCTCCTATGCTGAGCCTGTGGCCGTAGGGGATGTAATGGTTGGCGCAACAGTTTGCCAAGTTGAATCATCACAACATGCTGATTTCGCTGAAGGCGAATGGGTCTTAGCCTATACAGGATGGCAGGATTATGCCGTTTCTAACGGCGAAGGTTTAATCAAGTTGGGTAAAAATCCGGCACATGCTTCACTGGCTTTAGGTGTCATGGGGATGCCAGGTTTTACCGCCTATATGGGCTTATTAGATATTGGCCAGCCGAAAGCGGGAGAAACTATTGTAGTTGCGGCAGCAACCGGAGCTGTGGGGGCGACCGTCGGGCAAATTGGTAAAATAAAACAGTGTCGGGTTATCGGTATCGCTGGCGGAAAAGAAAAATGTCGTTATGCAGTAGAAACGTTGGGATTTGATGCGTGTATCGATCACCATGATGCTGATTTCGCACAACAGCTGGCTACAGCCTGCGATAAAGGAATTGATGTTTACTTTGAAAGTGTCGGCGGAAAAGTTTTTGATGCGGTGTTACCACTCTTAAATCCGCGTGCGCGAATTCCATTATGTGGATTAATTTCGCAATATAATGCGACATCTTTGCCATCAGGCCCGGATCGTTTATCTATGCTGATGGGGCAATTGTTAGTTAAGCGGATTAAAGTACAAGGATTTATTATTTTTAATGATTATGCTGATCGGTACGATGAATTTGCCCAAGCAATGAGCGCGTGGTTAGAACAGGATAAGATTTATTATAAAGAACAAATTGTTGAAGGGCTTGAAAATGCACCTAGTGCTTTCATGGGAATGCTCGAAGGAAAAAACTTTGGTAAATTAGTGGTTAAAATTAATCAGCCACAGTAAGTTATTTAACCTATGTTTTAATCATGCTGGTATTAAATAGCGTCCACTATTTTATGGGCGCTATTTTATTTTTTGTCAGATAGTCGATTTATTATTGGTTCTATAATCAGCCCAATTATTTCTGGCTAAATTCTTTATAAGCAGAAAGTGCATTAGCCGCATACATCACAGAAGGGCCACCCCCCATAAAGATAGCTACGCCTAACATTTCTGAAAATTCTTGCTCTGAGATCCCTAAGCTGATTAATTTTTTTGTATGAAATCCAATACATCCATCACAACGACCCGCAACTGCTATCCCCATTGCAATTAGTTCTTTGGTTTTTTCATCCAAAATTCCGGCTTCAGCACCTGATTTAGCTAAATTTGAAAAGCTTTTCATCACATCGGGAATATTTTTGCTTAATTCAGCCATGTTTTTCGCGATGTCAGTCGTAATTTCAGTGTATTTATTCATTTTATAACCTCTTATGTCTAATAAATTATTTAAATTTATATTATATAAAAATATATTATGTACTATTACATACTATATGAGCGAATACAAGAACGATAAATTTCATCGGCTTCTAAGCGGGTTTCTTTTTATGGATTAGTAGGGAGCGTAAAGTTGAGATGAAAATTGATTATAGTTGAATGTGCAGTATTGGCATTGACTATATTGATAATATTGGCATCCCGATTTTTGAAGGTAATACTGCAACGGATTTAATAAAAGTTTAAATAAATGAGGTGTATAACTGAATAAGTACGTTGAGGTTGACATTAATCTACCGGTGATTAAGCTTTATGTATGTGCTGGATAACCGCTTTATTATTGATACGATAGAATTATCAATGGCGCAAGATATAAGAATGGTTGCAAGAATAGTTGTAAGAATAGTGGCGGGCATTATCTGGAGTAGAACCCATAAAAACCGTCCATAATCAGTATGGACGGTAGGTAATCACGAGTGAAATTATTAGATAATTTAGCCGGTTACTCTGTTCACGTAGCTCGGAAAATTAAGGGCGTAATGTTGCCATATCGATTACAAAGCGGTATTTCACATCACTTTTTAACATTCGTTCGTAGGCTTCATTGATCTCTGCCATGTTAATCACTTCAACATCGGAAGTGATATTATGTTGTCCACAAAAATCGAGCATTTCTTGGGTTTCTGCAATTCCCCCAATACATGAGCCAGCAATCGAACGGCGACCTAATACCATAGATACGGTGTTGACTGTCGGATCAATTTCTCCCAATAAGCCAACAAAGACGAGTGTTCCGTCTAACGTTAAGGTTGGCATGTATACATTGATATCATGTGTATAAGGGACGGTATCGATAATCAGATCAAATTGGCCGTTTACTTGCGCCATTTGCTCAGGATCGTTGGATAAAATCACATGATGGGCTCCGAGGCGTCGTGCATCCGCTTCTTTATTGGCAGAGCGGGTAAATAAGGTCACTTCAGCGCCTAGTGCATTGGCTAATTTCAGAGCCATATGACCTAAGCCACCGAGTCCTACAATAGCGACTTTACTGCCTTTACCGATATTCCAATGACGCAGTGGCGACCATGTAGTAATGCCTGCGCATAATAAAGGTGCTGCACCACTCAGTTCTAAACCTTGAGGAATTTTAAGCACAAAATCTTCACTGCAAGTGATTGATTGTGAATATCCCCCATAGGTCACGCTATGGTCATGACGATCGTTACCATTGTAAGTTTGAATATTGCCTTCTTCACAATATTGCTCTAATCCTTGTTTGCATGGGTTACATTGACGACAAGAATCGACCATACAACCAATGCCGGCGATATCACCGACAGCAAATTTAGTCACCTTTTTACCGACAGATGTGACGCGACCAATAACTTCATGTCCAGGAACTAATGGGTATTGGCTGAAGCCCCAATCATTACGCGCTTGATGTAGATCTGAATGGCAAACGCCGCAATAGAGAACTTCAATAACTACATCATCAGCGCGAGGTTCGCGGCGTTCAAAATGTAATGGGGCAAGAGGCGCAGTAGCGGATTTTGCGGCATAACCTAAGATCTTTACGGTCATAATTGGTATCTCCGGTTGATATTTGTCTTATCCCAGCGAATAGGCGTCAGAACGACTATCTATTATCAGGAAAGCTGAGAGCAAACAGTGGATTTAGCCGAGGGCTATAATTTGAAGACTATTGTTCTTTCACTATAATAATAGTTTATTATTCAAAAAATGATAATAATGACATTAATTATATGTGATTAGTTACGCTAACATAGAGTAATGTTGTTTAAAATAGCTGAGAATAGGTTTTCAGCGTGGCGGAGAATCGATTTGCAAGGAAACAGGTTTATCCCCGCAGAGATAAACCTTAAAAGTTATAAAATCTTGCTTAAAAAGCTGGCGGTACGAGGATTCTGAGGGTGATTGAAAATCTGTTCCGGCGTTCCGGCTTCTTGAATAATCCCTTGATCGATAAAAAATACCCGGTCTGCAACTTCACGAGCAAATCCCATCTCATGGGTCACAATCACCATGGTCATACCTTCTGTCGCCAATGTTTTCATCACCGATAAAACTTCACCCACTAATTCAGGATCAAGAGCAGATGTCGGTTCATCGAACAATAAAATCGATGGATCCATGGCTAATGCGCGAGCAATGGCGACCCGTTGTTGCTGTCCACCAGAAAGGCTGGCAGGCCATGCATCTATTTTATCCAGTAGACCCACTTTGATTAATAATTGTTCGGCTTTCTCCAGTACCTCGGCTTTTTTCGATCCTTTAACCATCAATGGTGCCATAGTTAAATTCTCCAGCACGGTCATGTGTGGGAACAAATTAAAGCGCTGGAAGACCATTCCAAGGTTTTCGCGCATTTTATTCAGGTCAGTTTTAAGATCATGTACATTAAAACCATTGACGATGATCTCGCCGCCATCCGGACGCTCTAATGCATTTAAGCAGCGCAGAAAAGTGCTTTTTCCTGATCCAGAAGGGCCTATAACACAAACCACTTCTTGAGGTTTGATTTCACAGGAAATGCCACGCAACACATGTGATTGACCAAATTGTTTTTGTAAATTATTAACGTAAATCACTTCTGCCTAACCTTCTTTCCATATATTGAACTAACTGCGCCAGAATAAAGGTCAGCATCCAGTAAATAACTGAAATAGTTAAATACGGCTCCCAATAAGTGGCATATGCGCCGGAAACAGTACGCGCGGCGTAAGCTAAATCAGCGAGACCGATAGCCGAAGCTAATGACGAATCTTTGACAATCGCAATGGCATTATTGCCCAGCGGTGGCAGGATACGCCGAAAAGCTTGAGGCAAAATGACTTTACGCATTGTTTTCGCCCAGCTCATGCCTAAAGCGCGGGAGGCTTCCATTTGACCTTTATCAATCGATTGAATACCCGCGCGGAAAATTTCAGAAACATAAGCCCCTGAATTTAATGTAATAGCCACAATACATGAGAGAAACGCACCATAATCTGAACGTAACATTCTGGCGGTATCTATCGACATAATACCGTTGGTAACTAATAGCCCATCTCGTGGATTGATAAATAATGGAACCAGTGCGAAATGAACCACCATGATTTGTACAAACAATGGCGTACCACGAAATGCGCTAACATAAAAACGGACAGGCCATTGTACAAAAATACGCAACCCTAGTTTCCATGGGCCTTGTTCAGCGCTAGCCGTTCTGCCTAGCCCAAGGGTTAAGCCCCAGAGCGTCCCTAAAATGACACAAATAATGGTACATTTGATGGTCATTAATGCGCCTTCCGCAAATAAAGGCGCATATTCCTCGATAATTTCCCAGCGAAATCCTGTCATAACACATTCCTGATAAAATCCTATCTACCCACAGTATGGTTTAATTAATAACTTAATTATTTACTTGGTAATTCGGGGACTTGTTCATCAAACCAGTGCTGATATATTTTGGCATAGGTACCATCGGCAACGATTTTTTGTAAACCAGTATTAATTTTTTGCTGTAATTGACGATTACCTTTAGCGACGGCAATACCGAAATATTGTTTCTCAAAGTGTGGGTCGTAAATCAGTTTGAATTTTTTCTCTGGGTGAGTTTTGATATAATATTTTACCACGCCTACATCCCCGACCGCGGCATCGATTCCGTCTTCGTACAGTTCTTGCAGTAATAACGGTGTATTATCAAAGCGTTTGATTGCGGTGCTGTTTTTACCAATAATATCGGATACCACAATATCCCCAGTACTGGAATTCACCACGCCGACATTAAGTTTTTTTAATCCCTCTAAATCTGCAATTTTTGAGTTTTCACTAACGACAATCGCTTGATCTGCTGGGAAATAAGGGGCAGAAAAATCGACCATTTTCTGACGCTTATCGGTAATCGTAATACCTGAAATTAAAATATCTCTATCACCGGTCGACAGAGTGGCAAAAATACCTTCCCATGGCGTGTTGATTAATTTAATGTCGAAATCTTCTGCTTGGGCGATAGCCTTAATGATATCGATATCAAATCCTTCCAGCTGTTTTTGGCTATTTTCAAATTCAAAGGGACGATAAGTTCCGCCAGATCCAACCACATAAGTTTCTTTAGCTACCACTCCCCCTGAGAATGCCATCAGCGATAAACATCCCGCGAAAATAATTTTCTTTAACATACTAGCCTCTATTTATTCATTTTATGTGAATAAAAATACACAAGTATCTTAGGCTGTGCAATCATATTTTGTGAATTAATAATAAATTATTGAATAATAAAAAATCTTAAATTGACAGTCTTTAGTTGAGATAAGGAATGGAAAGGTAAGGAATGATAAGGTTAATTAATTCTTTCTAGAAAGGGTTTAACTCATTGTCTTATAAATTAAATAAGATGTCATTTGATTGAATACAGAGAATGATCTTGGTATTTTACGCTGAAAGTAATGATTTATTTCGATGCAAATATAAATATCCGGAGATTACTTTGTCGAATAACCCACTTTGAATATTATCAGCTATTATGTTGAGGTTATTATTGCATAATTATGAATTTTAATAGTGTTGGCTTATCGCGGGGTTAATTTTTTAACGTTCCAAGAAACCTTATACTTTATGATTAAGATTATTATATTGATCGATATATTCGCTATAAGGCTTGGCGTGCGAGTGCTGCGAGTAAAGTGCGCTCAGATAAATCAAGATATTGTCGCATAGATTCAGCGGCCTGCTGATTTTTTCCTGCATTAAGTAAGTTAAGTATTTGCGCATTTTGATCAATATAAGGAGCATGCAATAATTTTGCATCTTGCAGATGGCCAAAGGCGAGACGTAATTCGGCTGAAATATGACGATAGAGTTTAATTAATCGTTGGCTATCAGAAAGCTCCACTATCGCCATGTGAAATTGCATATTCTCACTTCCGACACCTATCCAATATTTATTTTCGGCATGAACGCGAGCATTGCTTACCGCTTGCTGCATTTTCTCGACGGCGGGGTGCATGGCATAAGCGTGTTGTAGCGCATCGCATTCTATCAGTTGTCGCACCCGATAAATGTCATTTATTGTAGCAACATCGGGAATAGACACACACACGCCACGATTTGGGGTATATGTTAACAGGCCCTCTTGAGTCAAAACGCGAAATACTTCTCTTAATGTGTTGCGTGAAATCTCAAGCTCTTCGCTCAATGCGGCTTCGGATAATCG
Source organism: Moellerella wisconsensis (assembly GCF_022592395.1). Taxonomy (NCBI): domain Bacteria; kingdom Pseudomonadati; phylum Pseudomonadota; class Gammaproteobacteria; order Enterobacterales; family Morganellaceae; genus Moellerella; species Moellerella wisconsensis. Next base: position 1,434,546 of record NZ_CP093242.1, read on the forward strand.
CTGCCCCGGTATCCATTCTCCTAGCGTAATTTTATTACGCATTTTTTCTGCGATAGTGACGGCTAAGAGCTGGTTAGTATTTTGTTTTTTCATGATATTCACAGTTGCGTGGCGAAGTATATATCGGGATAAAAGTACCGGATAAGTGAACACTACAGCGAAATAGTAGGGACGGCGTCATATTCACATATTCACTAGAGCGCGGCAAGTAGGGTATCGCAAGCTGGCATTGATGCACTTTTAATTTGCACTATAACAGTGAAAAACGATGCAATTGCACCACCATAGTGCTTAGCAAGTTAGCTTAATTAACAAGCATAATAATGTTAATTAAATATTATTTTTGTTAAAAAAGTGATCGCGGTATGATTTTTAAATCTAAAAAAACGAATTAGATTGCTGATTTATTCATCATACTCTATTAATTGTTCAACAATATAACATCAATGAATTAACAATTATCAAGTCTGATAGAACAATGGCACGATAATTGCCTCTGTTATTCTACCTAGTGACCGCAAGATCCAGCTGTGCATAACTCACACAATCATAGCGTTAGCGGCAAACAATAATAAATAATCAGGAGTCTGCACATGGCAACTCAACACAAAGCAAGCCCCAGCAGTTATATAAAAGCTCGTCGCTCCTCATTGATTGCGGCCATTTTCTTAATGGCAACCTCGGCGATTGGTCCCGGATTCATTACACAAACAGCCACGTTCACAGTAACCATGGGTTCAGCTTTTGCCTTTGGTATTTTCGCCTCAATAGTGATTGATTATGTGGTTCAGCAAAATATCTGGCGCATTGTTACTTTGACTAAAATGCATGCATCCGATGTAGCAAATGCAGCGATCCCCGGCAGTGGTTATTTATTGGCCATACTGGTTATTTTTGGTGGCCTAGTATTCAATATTGGTAATATTGCGGGCGCTGGATTGGGTTTAAATGCACTAGTTGGTTTAGATCCCAAATGGGGAGGGATGATTAGTGCTTTATTGGCGATTTATATTTTTTCCTCCCGTAAAGCCAGTACAGCGATTGATAGGTTAATGATTGGGTTGGGATTAATTATGATTTTCCTTACCTTATATGTGGCCATTGTCTCTAACCCTCCTTTAGGCGAAGCCTTAAAACAGAGTGTCATGCCAGATCAGGTGGATTTTGCCACGATCACTACGATTGTCGGTGGAACGGTTGGCGGATATATCAGTTATGCCGGTGCCCATCGATTACTGGATAAGGGCGCGGTAGGGATTGAAAATATTAAAGTTGTATCGAGTGCGGCAACCAAGGGGATCATTGTGGTTGGTTTAATGCGCTATATCTTATTTTTAGCCATTCTAGGCGTGGTGGCTAGTGGGGTGACTATCGATATTTCTGGGCATGCATCAAACCCCGCATCACAGGCATTTCAAGCGGCAGCAGGGGAGTTTGGTTTGCGTATTTTCGGTCTGATCCTTTGGGCCGCTGCGTTAACTAGCGTTATCGGTGCTGCCTATACCTCGATGACATTTATTACTGTTTTTCATCGTTCAATCACTGAACGCCAGCGCAGTATTGCGACCATCATTTTCATTGCTATCTCGCTAGTGATTTATTTAATGATGGGAACCGCCCCTGCTGCATTGTTAGTCTTTGCTGGTGGATTTAATGGCTTAATTTTACCGATTGGCTTAAGTATTTTTATCTATGTCGGTTGGAAACGTGCGGATTTAATGGGCGGATATTTATACCCACGCTGGTTGTTGTGGTTAGGCGTAATTACCTGTGTATTGACTTGGTATATGGGCGCGATGTCTGTCAGTGCTATTTTCAACTATTTGAAGTAGTCAGCAGCAGAATGTATTTGATCCTCGGCGCGAATAAGCCAATACACAGAATAAGGCAGACCAAATAATGAGAAAAAGAATCGATTTAAACAGTGATTTAGGTGAAAGCTTTGGACAATGGCAAATGGGCGACGATGCAGCGATGCTGAAAATTGTTAGTAGCGCCAATATTGCTTGTGGTTTCCATGCGGGATCACCAACGGGCATTTTGGCTACTTTACGAGCAGCGATGCAGAATAATGTCGTGGTTGGCGCTCATGTGGCTTATCCCGATTTAGTCGGTTTTGGTCGGCGAAATATGGATTTGTCCTATTCAGAGCTGTTTGCGGATGTCATTTATCAAATTGGGGCATTAATTGGTTTGGCGACGACAGCGGGCACAGATGTGAGATACGTTAAACCGCACGGGGCGTTATATAACACCATCGCGCAGGATAAGCGTCAGGCGATGGCGGTTATCGACGCCATGTTAGCGCTTGATAAGCAATTAGAACTGGTGGTATTAGCCGGCTCCCCGTTAGTGCAATGGGCTAAAGATGCCGGATTAAATACGGTTGCTGAGGCTTTTGCCGACAGAGCTTACCATGCCGATGGGCGTTTAGTTTCACGCCAACAGGCTGGGGCCGTATTACATGATCCACAGCAGGTTGCTGAGCGGATGGTGCAATTAGTGCAGCAAGGCGGATTGATGTCTATTGAAGGCCAATTTACGCCAATAGAGGCTGATTCTATTTGTGTGCATGGCGATAGCCCGGGCGCGGTTGAAATGGCGCGTCAGCTACGTCTAGCTCTCGAGCAGCAAGGTATTACTGTCGGCTCATTTATCTCTGCCACCATTGTTGAGGAGGCAAAATGAGCGCACTGATGCAAGCAAGTACAGCGGCAATCGCGGCTGCCAAGGCCGCGCGCGAATCTATTCGCCATGGATTTAATCAGCCGACTGCGGGAATGGCTCCCGGCATGACACAAGCTAATATGATAGCGCTGCCAAAAGAATGGGCTTTTGATTTTTTATTGTATGCACAGCGTAATCCTCAAAGTTGTCCTATTTTAGATGTTTGTAATGCGGGAAATTGGCAAACGGTATTAGCTGAAGATGCCGATTTACGTACAGACATACCGCGTTATCGTGTTTGGCAGCAAGGTAAACTCGTCGATGAAATCACTGATGCCACTGATATTTATCACCAACATCCTGATTTAGTCACTTTTTTGATAGGGTGCAGTTTTACGTTTGAAACGCCAATGCGAGAAGCGGGTATTGAAATCCGTCATATTACAGATAAGTGTAATGTCCCCATGTATCGTACTAACCAGTTATGCCGACCCGCAGGGCGATTACAAGGTGAGCTGGTGGTTTCTATGCGCCCTATTGCCGCCGACAGAGTGGCTGACGCTGTAATGATCAGTGGGCGGTTTCCTGCAGTACACGGCAGTCCGGTGCATGTAGGGTGTCCTGAAGCGTTAGGGATCAGCGATATTATGCAGCCAGATTTTGGTGATGTCGTGCGAATTGAGGCTGGCGAGATCCCAGTATTTTGGGCCTGTGGTGTGACGCCACAAGCTGCGGTCATGAAATCTGGCGTACCTTTTGCCCTTAGTCATGCTCCCGGTTATATGTTTATTACCGATGTGCCGGATGCGGCTTACCATGTTTAGGGGGTTATTGTGCGCTTTTTACCGATAAATGATCGTGCGCTATTGGTTGAATTAACGAACTTAGAACACACGTTAGCGCTTTTTGCTGCACTAAATACTCAATCAATAGCCGGCATCGAGCAAATTATTCCGGCGGCAAAAACATTGTTAGTCCATTATTCCCCTTGGATCACTACGCCAACGCGTTTAGCGCGTCAAATTGCTCGCTGTGATTTATCCGCAAAGTTACTGAAGCAGGGTAAACATTTGGCTATTCCTGTTCATTATTGTGGCGAAGATCTGTCTGATGTCGCTGAATATTTAGGTATGACAACAGCGCAGTTGATTACTCGCCATACAGAATCTCTCTATCAGGTCGCTTTTACCGGGTTTGCTCCAGGTTTTGCCTATATGATAGCGCCGGATGCACAAATAAATGTACCACGTAGAAAGACTCCCCGAACCCGTATTCCTGCCGGTTCAGTTGCTTTAGCGGGAGAATTCAGTGGGATTTACCCGCAGGCCAGTCCCGGAGGATGGCAGTTGATTGGTAAAACAGATATGGCGATGTGGGATATTGATCGCGCCGAGCCAGCTTTATTAAAACCCGGTTATCAAGTTAGTTTCTATAATGCCGATCAAGCCCCCCCAACTATTAGTTTGCCTACGATTGATTCAACTGAAAATAGCCGTGTGTTATCTGCAACTCCAGCCTCGCAAAATACCGCGATGACCGACAAAGAAACACCGTCTTCTATCGTCGGACTCACTTTATTATCTGTTGGATTGCAAACGTTATATCAAGATGCTGGGCGTGCTGGTCAGGCGGCATTAGGAATATCCGCCTCGGGAGCTATGGATAAACAGGCGCTGCACAGTGCTAATCGTGCCGTCGGTAATCCTCCTGATACGGTGTGTTTAGAAATAACCCAAGGTGGATTTCGTGCTCAAGCCGAGTGCGATATGCTGATTGCTATCACCGGGGCAACCGGTGCTATCGAGTTGATCACGGCAGATCAACAGGTTCATGCTTTGCCCAGTTATCAGCCAGTGCATTTAGCCTGTGGTGATCAGCTGATATTGGGGCAGTTAACCTCTGGGGTTCGTCGATATTTAGCGGTACGTGGCGGCTTTGCTGTGTCTCCTATTTTGGGCAGTTGTTCTTATGATTCGCTCGCCAATGTTGGTCCTGCGCCATTAAAAGTCGGTGAGCAGATAGCAATTAACTCTCGGGTTTGGTCTTTATCTCAACACTCATCGCCGCTCTCTGCTGTTTCCTTAACTGAAATGCCGGCATTTCGTTATCCTACTAGCGAAGAGATAACGGTACTGGATATTTATCTCGGTCCGCGAACGGACTGGTTTACTGCTCAGGCGCTAGAACGGTTATTACAGCAATCTTGGCAAGTCACTCCGGCCTCTAATCGTATTGGCTTACGTTTATCCGCTGAACATGCGCTGAGTCGCAGTCAAACGCAAGAGCTCCCTAGTGAGGGAACGTGCCTCGGTGCGATCCAAGTGCCTGCAGATGGACAGCCAGTGTTATTTCTCCATGATCATCCGTTGACTGGAGGGTATCCGGTAATAGCTACTGTAGCAGAATATCATCTTGATTTAGCAGGACAAATCCCGATTAATGGCCGTATTCGCTTTAACCCGATTAGTCAATTTAATGAAATAAATAAAGGCAGCGCAAATGATGAATAATATCAATCCTTCTGTGACAACGGATAAAGTTTTAATTGCTAATCGTGGTGAGATTGCGGTACGTATTATTCGCGCTTGCCGCGACTATGGCCTTGCTTCGGTCGCGGTATATGCAGAAAGTGATTTTAATGCACTGCATGTTAAATTGGCTGATGAAGCTTATAGCTTGGCTGGTAATACCCCAGCTGATAGCTATTTAAATATTGAGAAATTAATCGCTATCGCCAAAAAATCGGGTGCTACCCTAGTTCACCCGGGGTACGGTTTTTTATCAGAGCGTGCGGAATTTGCTCGCGCAGTTCAAGAGGCCGGATTAACTTGGATTGGCCCAGAGCCAGAGACCATCGATATTTTGGGCGATAAAGTAAAAGCCCGTCAAATAGCGCTACAGGTTGGCGCGCCTTTAGTTACCGGAACGGAAGCCCCGGTAACTGATGCATCCGAAGTTGTGGCTTTTGCCCAGCAGTACGGATTACCTATCGCCATAAAAGCGGCGTTTGGTGGCGGTGGCCGTGGATTAAAAGTGGCGTGGAAATTAGAGGAAGTGGAAGAGCTATATCATTCAGCGGTCAGAGAAGCGACAGTTGCATTTGGACGCGGTGAATGTTTTATCGAACAATTTTTACATAACCCACGCCATATAGAAGCGCAGGTTATTGCGGATAAGCAGGGGAATGTCGTGGTGGTGGGAACCCGAGATTGTTCTTTGCAACGCCGAAATCAGAAGCTAGTTGAAGAAGCTCCCGCTCCTTTTTTAACCGACTACCAGCGTGACAGCATCCACCAAGCATCTAAAGCTATTTGTGCTAAGGCGGGTTATGTTGGAGCTGGTACGGTCGAATTTTTATTGAGCCAAGATGGAACGCTGTCTTTTCTTGAAGTGAATACACGCCTACAAGTTGAGCACCCTGTCACTGAAGAAACCGCGGGGGTCGATCTGGTTATTGAGCAGCTGCGAGTGGCTCAAGGATTACCATTGAGTATCACCGAAACTCCTGTGCCGCGTGGTCATGCCTTTGAGTTTCGAATTAACGCTGAAGATGCAGGGAATGGATTTTTACCCACACCGGGTAAAATCACCCATTTTTTAATGCCTTCTGGTCCAGGGATCCGTGTCGATAGTGGAGTAGAGCAGGGGTCAGTTATTCCTGGCACTTTTGATTCATTGATGGCGAAACTAATTGTGACCGGGGCGACGCGTGAACAAGCCTTGGCGAGAGCCCGTCGCGCCTTAGCCGAGTGTCAGATTGAAGGTGTTGCGTCGGTATTGCCTTTTCATCAAGCCATCGTTGAACAATCAGATTTTAAACATGATTTTGCGGTGCATACCCAGTGGATTGAAACTGAGTTTTCGGTGCAAATTCCCGCGGCTAAACGATATTTACCTTCATCAGCTGAACAGTTAACGCATACATTAATTGAAATTGATGGCAAGCGGCATAGCTTAGCGCTGCCTGCTTTGCTGTTGAATGGACTAGCGGCGCAATCTACGAGCCATAACTTAGCTGAATGGCCTCAGTCCAGTGCAGTTTCTGAATCAAAAAATAGGGTTGAAGCGCCTATTTCCGGGATCTTGTTTAACTGGTTGGTGGCAGAAGGCACACATGTTGAAAAAGGCGAGGTGATTGCGATTATGGAGGCGATGAAAATGGAGGTTCAGGTGATAGCACCTAAGTCAGGCCAATTAAAACACGGTGTGCCTAAAGGCGAATTTATTCATGCAGAAAGCCAAATAGCTCAGATTATTTAATCTTATATCATCGGTATTAATAGCCTAGCGGGTTAATTCTATATCTCGCCATATCGAGATGAATTAAAAGTTAGCAGTCAAAAGTTAAAAGTCCATGCGTGACTGGTTTATCACGATAAGATACAGCGATAAAAATGGGCCGCATATCGATAAAAAAGGAGAAAAGCTATAATGCTTTTCTCCTTTTGGCATAACAATTAATTATGCCTATTTAATTAATTTACTTCTGGAAACGTTAGGGTCTGACCAGGCGCTTCACGGCTTAAGTGAATGAAGTTTAAATGTTTTTCATATTGATCAAGAATATCGCTGATCACTTGCTCTTTTGTATAGTCCATCAAATCATTACCTTGTGTGCCTTCCATTAAGAAAGTCTCTAACCGGTAATAATGCGATTTACCGGAGCGTGCGCGATAAGTGAAACCGGGCACAGAATAGTGCTGTGGCCAGATTTGATAGACAAAGTTTTGCTCTTCTCCTAAAGAGACAATTAGCTCTAGGCGATAAAGTCTTTCGCCGTTTTCTGCTGGTAATTCAGAGAATTGTACATCCGCACCGCGCAGTGACAACTCTTTAGCAACGTCTTGCATTGCTGGGCGACAGACTAAATCTAGCATCCGTTGGGTATATTTTGTACCGGGGAAATTCATCACTCGGCTAATGCGCTGTTTCCAATTCAGCGTACCATTGCCATACGTTGGCGTAGGGGCGGTGGTATTTAGCGAGCTTACACGGCGGAAATCTTCGACCCGTAGCGATTTATACAATCCGGCCATCACGAAGAAAATCACGAAACTGAACGGTAAGCCCATAATCACGGTGGTATTTTGTAACGCAGAAATACCGTCGGTCATCAGCATACCGAGCGTCAGAATACCAATCGCTAGCGACCAGAAAATTCTTAGCCAATTAGGGGCTTCGCTATTAATATCACTCAGCTCCGAAGTGAAGTTACCCAAGACTAGAGAACCCGAGTCGGCGGAGGTTACATAGAATAATAAGCCGGTAATAGTGGCGACTGAGGCACTTAATCCAAAGCCGGGATACAGCTCTAACAATGAATAGAATCCACGTTCAGGATAGGCTAATACGGTTTCTGCAAGTTCTTTGTTACCGTGCATAATTTCATATAGCGCACTGTTACCAAATATGGATAACCATAACAGGGTAAAAACGAACGGAATAATTAAGGTACCCATCACAAATTGACGAATAGTCCGTCCGCGCGAAATGCGCGCTAAAAATAGCCCAACAAACGGTGACCAAGCGACCCACCATGCCCAGAAAAACAGCGTCCAGCTATTCATCCATTCGGTTGGTCTGTCAAAGGCAAAGCTGTTTAATGTCATCCCCATAAAGCGATTAGTATAATCGCCGACATTCTGCACTAATCCATTGAGTAAAAACTCAGTATCGCCGACATATAAAACAAAGATGATTAATCCTAAGGCGAGCAATACATTCACTTCGGACAGAACACGGATCCCTTTGTTAACGCCTGACGTTACCGAAATAATCGCCATGATCACCGATAACAAAATTAAACCACTTTGTACGGCTAATCCTTCAGGAAAGTCGAATAAGACTTTTAGCCCATAATTGAGCTGTACTACGCCGATACCTAAAGTGGTGGCGATACCGAAAATAGTTCCGATAACTGCTGCAATATCAACGGTATGCCCTATAGGGCCATAAATACGCTGTCCAAAAATAGGATACAAAGCAGAACGAATAGTTAAGGGTAAATTATAACGATAACTAAAGTAACCAAGTGCGATGCCCATGAGTGCGTACATAGACCAGCCCGTCAGGCCATAGTGGAAGAGTGTCCACACCATCGCCTGACGAGCTGCTTCTACGGTTTCACCTTCGCCTGTGGGCGGCAGCATATATTGAGTAACTGGTTCTGCTACAGAGAAAAACATTAAATCTATGCCAATCCCAGCAGCAAACAACATCGCCGCCCAGCTGATCATACTGAATTCGGGTTTTGATTGCTCGGGGCCCAATTTGATATTACCGAAACGTGATGTCGCGATAAAGATAACAAAAACAATATATAAGGTTGCAGCGAGCAGATAGTACCAGCCAAATGTTTTTGATACCCAGCCCAGTGTCTTAACGATCCATACATTTGCTGTATCTGTAGCCAATATTGTAAATAATGCGAACAAAAGGATCAGTCCGGCAGAAGTAAAAAACACCACGCAATTTAATTTATCCTTTTGTGGTTTTTTTGAACTGTTCTGTGTGTTCATTTTGCAGTTCCTGAATTTGTTGGTAAAAGAATGAAAAGATAAAAAATTCAATTAACTTATTGAATATTAATCAAAACATTTAAATTTCCAGATGCAAAACAGCCTATCTTTGTAAACCATTTGTAATAAAAGATATGTAATATTGATTGAACATTCAATAAAAAAAAAGTTTAATGGAGTAAGACAAAATGATTTTTCGGGTTAAAAAGCATGCCAAAAGTTGGAATTCAGTCGATTCGTAAACAGCAATTAATCCAGGCAACTTTAGAAGTTATTAATGAAGTCGGTATGCAGGAAGCCAGTATTGCGTTGATTGCGCGTAAAGCTGGCGTATCCAATGGCATTATTAGCCATTACTTCAAGGATAAGAACGGCTTACTTGAAGCCAGTATGCGGTATATCCAGTATCAATTAGGTTTTGCTGTTGCTATCCGCTTACGTTTGCTGGAAGACAGTTCGCCAGCGATGCGATTAAGGGCGATTGTCGCGGCTAACTTTGATCCTAGCCAAACCAGTGGTCCAGCGGTGAAAACTTGGTTAGCGTTTTGGGCCAGCAGTATGCATCAGCCCAATCTTTATCGTTTACAACAAGTGAATGATAGGCGGCTTTACTCGAATTTATGCGCTGAATTTGCGCGTGTGATGGACAAACCCCACGCCAGACAGGCTGCCAAAGGATTAGCTGCACTTATCGATGGCTTATGGCTACGGAGTGCATTGAACAAAAAACCGTTTCAGCCGGATGAGGCGATAACTATCGCTAATCATTATATCGACACGCAATTGGCTAAATACGGCAAGTCTTAAAGGAGAAATAATGCAGGTTACTGAATTAAAAAAACTTTATATCCATGGTGCTTATGTTGATAGTATCTGTCCGGAACATAACACATTTGAAGCGATTAACCCTGCCAATGGTCAGGTAATTGCGACTCTGCAATCCGCTGCGCCTGAAGATGTTGAACATGCGGTGGAAAGTGCGCACAGTGGGCAAAAAGTTTGGGCGGCGATGAGCGCGATGGAACGCTCGCGTATTTTGCGCCGTGCGGTTGATATTCTACGCCAACGTAATGAAGAACTAGCCCAATTAGAAACATTAGATACTGGGAAAGCAATTTCTGAAACTGAAGCGGTTGATATTGTTACTGGCGCTGATGTGCTGGAATATTATGCTGGCTTGATCCCGATGCTCGAAGGCCAGCAGATCCCGTTAGGGGAAAACACCTTGGCTTATACCCGTCGTGAACCTTTAGGCGTGGTAGCTGGTATTGGCGCATGGAATTATCCTATTCAGATAGCTTTATGGAAATCGGCTCCGGCATTAGCCGCGGGAAATGCGATGATCTTTAAGCCCAGTGAAGTCACCTCGTTGACGGCACTTAAGTTAGCTGAAATTTATACCGAGGCAGGAGTTCCTGATGGCGTATTTAATGTTTTAACAGGGACCGGCGCTCAAGTGGGACAATGGCTAACTGAGCATCCTAATATCGCCAAAGTGTCATTTACCGGGGGGGTTGTTACCGGTAAAAAAGTGATGGCAAGTGCATCTGCTTCTAGCTTAAAAGATGTCACTATGGAACTGGGCGGTAAATCGCCGCTGATTATTTTTGAGGACGCTGATCTCGATAAAGCCGCAGATATCGCCATGATGGCTAATTTTTATAGCTCAGGACAGGTATGCACCAATGGTACTCGGGTATTTATTCCTGACGCATTAAAATCGCGTTTTGAACAAAAAATCATTGAGCGTGTACAGCGTATTCGTATAGGCGAGCCGACGGATCCAGAGACTAATTTTGGTCCATTAGTCAGCTTTCAACATATGGAACGTGTGCTGCAATATATTGATAGCGGTAAACAGCAGGGCGCAAAATTGCTGTGCGGTGGTCATCGTTTAACAGAAGGCGCATTGGCGCATGGAGCGTATGTTGCACCGACTGTTTTTACTGATTGCACCGATGAGATGAAAATTACCCAAGAAGAAATTTTTGGCCCTGTGATGAGTATTTTAAGCTATCAAAGTGAATCAGAAGTAATCAGCCGCGCAAATAATACGTTGTATGGTTTAGCCGCAGGAATTGTAACTCCAGATTTAGCCCAAGCCCATCGTGTTATCCATCAATTGGAGGCTGGAATTTGTTGGATTAATACTTGGGGGGGATCACCCGCTGAAGTTCCGGTGGGTGGATATAAACACTCCGGTGTTGGCCGCGAAAATGGCATTGTCACTTTACAAAATTATACCCAAATAAAATCTATCCAAGTTGAATTAGGAGATTTTGAATCGGTTTTTTAAATTATCTATTAACTCATAATGACTGAAACAGAGGAGATAACAATGGACTATGATTACATTATTATCGGTGCTGGTTCAGCCGGTAACGTTCTTGCTACCCGCTTGACAGAAGATCCTAATGTTACTGTGCTGCTACTGGAAGCGGGAGGCCCGGATTATCGTGTTGATTTCCGGACTCAAATGCCTGCGGCTTTAGCTTACCCTTTGCAGGGAACACGATATAACTGGGCTTATGAAACAGATCCTGAGCCTCATATGAACAACCGTCGTATGGAGTGTGGGCGAGGAAAAGGTCTCGGAGGTTCCTCATTAATCAATGGCATGTGTTATATCCGCGGTAATGCCATGGATTTTGACAATTGGGCGAAAACGCCGGGCCTTGAAGATTGGCGCTATGCCGAATGTTTACCTTATTTCCGCAAAGCAGAAACCCGTGATATTGGCCCTAACGACTATCATGGCGGCGAAGGTCCCGTGAGTGTGACCACACCAAAAAATGGCAATAATGTATTATTTCATGCCATGGTTGAGGCCGGAGTTCAAGCCGGTTATCCGCAAACGGATGATCTTAATGGCTATCAACAAGAAGGCTTTGGTCCGATGGACAGAACGGTAACCCCGAAAGGTCGCCGTGCTAGCACTGCCAGAGGATATCTTGATCAAGCGCGTAAACGCAGTAATTTAACCATAGTTACTCACGCTACCACTGATATTATTGAATTTGAAGGCAAAACAGCCAAAGGCGTGCGTTATTTTATTGGTGAAAGTAATACACCAGTGCAGGCTCAAGCGAGAAAAGAAGTGTTGCTATGTGCGGGAGCGATTGCCTCGCCACAAATATTACAACGTTCAGGTATTGGTCCGCAGCAAGTATTGCAACAATTTAATATTCCTGAGGTACAGGTATTACCGGGAGTCGGGCAGAATTTACAAGATCATCTGGAAATGTATCTCCAGTATGAATGTAAACAGCCCGTATCTTTGTATCCAGCATTAAAATGGTACAATCAGCCGATGATTGGCGCTGAATGGTTATTCAAAGGCACGGGCATTGGTGCGAGCAATCAATTTGAAGCCGGGGGATTTATTCGCTCTAGCGATAAATTTGATTGGCCAAATATTCAGTTCCACTTTTTGCCTGTAGCGGTGAACTATAATGGCAGTAATGCAATTAATCAGCATAGTTTTCAAGCACATGTTGGTTCAATGCGTTCGCCTAGTCGCGGTCGTGTAACTTTAAAATCACGCGACCCACGTCAACATCCGAGTATTTTGTTCAATTACATGTCGACGGAGCAAGATTGGGAAGAGTTCAGAGCGGCTATTCGTATTACTCGTGAAATTATGTCACAACCGGCGCTGGATGCGTATCGCGGTGAAGAAATTAAGCCGGGTAAACATATTCAGAGCGATGAAGAATTGGATGCCTTTGTCCGAGAATGTGCGGAAACCGCCTTCCATCCGTGTGGTAGTTGTAAAATGGGCACTGACGAAATGGCGGTTGTTGATGGTTCTGGTAAGGTTTATGGTGTTGAAAACCTCCGGGTTGTTGACGCATCAATTATGCCACAAATTATAACCGGTAATTTAAATGCCACGACAATTATGATCGCTGAAAAAATGGCCGATAAAATTCGTGGTCATCAACCATTAGCCGCCAGTACGGCGGACTATTTTGTGGCTAATTCATGATAGGTTGTAACGCTAGCTAATCGTATTAGTATTGATGTGGTTTGATAACTGGGCATAATAATGCTGTTTGATAATTTTGCTAGCGTTAACTGAATGCCTCATAAAAGACTGCAAGTTACCTGTGTTATTCTGATGCAAAAGAGTATCATTTTTGAGTAGCTTGCAGTTCTTCTTCTGTCTATTTAACCTATCAACTTCGGCTCCTATCTATCATCTCTCTCGTATTTTGTCATTTTCCATTATGCTTTTAATCGCGCGAAGAGTTATCTCTCAAGTTTTATTTCTCAGATAATAATGAATTTCGATGTTATTTAATATTTTACGTTATAATCATATTCAATAAAGGCACAAAACTATTCACCAGTTAGAGATTTTATCGCGATGTCTGAGTTGATTAAAAATATTGAATTTATTAAAAATATTGAATTGATTGGAAATTTTGAGTTAATTAGAAATATAGTCCATTACAGTTTCCATTTTTTGGTTCCTCTATTATTAGCCTATTTATTTTGGGGGAAGCATTGGAAAATGGCAGCATTTTTAATGATAGCGACTATAGCAATAGATTTAGACCATTTATTAGCTACGCCGATTTTTGATCCCAATCGTTGTAGTATTGGCTTTCACCCACTCCATACTCTTTGGGCAGCTAGCGTTTATGGATTATTATTAGTTATTCCTTCATGGAAAATAAGAGCGATAGCCGTAGGATGCTTATTCCATCTATTGACTGATTCTCTAGATTGTTATTTAGGCCATATTCAGGCCGAGATAATACATTCTGAGGTGGTGAAAATATATTTTCCATTCTCTATAACGGCTGATTAATAGATTTCATTTAGGCTACGCAGTAATTTTTAATTGGAATAATTATTCTTCAAAATCATCGAGTAATTTAATTCTATTGATTTTATCATTAGAATTTATTATTTAATAATTGAGTTTGCTATCTCCAGCCTAATTATCTATTTCTTACACTATTTAAAGATTTTTTTTTGCGAGTTATTTCACATTTTCAAATATAGAGCCGTTCAGATATGGATAGTTTTTTAAAAATAATAACGGATTAATTGTTTTAATTTGACTAATAAATATAAATTAACTTACATTTAAAAAATAGTATATCGTCATTAATTAATGCATACTAATAGAATAATATCACTATTTGATTGTAAATAATCATGTTTAAACTATATTCGAGGTTAGTTTATATGAAAAAAAGATTACTTTCGCTAGTTATCCTTGGCTCGTTATTCTCTTTTTCCTCGATGGCTAATCATGCTTTAGTATTACAGAGCGATTTTGGTCTCGGTGATGGCGCAGTATCTGCAATGCAAGGGGTAGCGTTTACCGTTGATGATCAGATTCAATTATTCAATTTAACCCATGACATTCCCGCGTATGATGTTTGGCAGGCCGCTTATCGATTATATCAAACCGCAGAGTACTGGCCAGCAGGAACTGTATTTGTTAGCGTTGTTGACCCCGGAGTTGGAACAGAGCGTAAATCAGTCGTATTGAAAACAAAAAATAAGCAATATTTTGTTTCTCCAGATAATGGAACTTTGACTCTAGTAGCGGAAAAATTCGGCATTGCTGAAGTCAGAGAAATTAATGAAGTGACGAATAGATTAAAGAACTCCAACCAATCTTATACCTTTCATGGCCGAGATGTTTACGCTTATGTCGGTGCTAAATTAGCCTCCGGATTAATGCGTTTCGATGATGTGGGACCGAAACTACCTCAAGAAATAACTTCCATTCCTTATCAAACAGCAGAAATAACGGGTGAACAGCAGATTAATGGTAATATTCCTATATTGGATATACGCTATGGCAATATTTGGACGAATATTCCTGCTGATATGCTGAAGAAAGCCAATATTAATAAACATGACAAATTATGCATCACAATATTTGAGCATAAAGCGATCAAGTACCAAGGTAAGGCACCTTTTGTGTCAACCTTTGGTGATGTAAATAAGGGAAAACCATTAGTGTATATTAATAGCTTAATGAATGTTTCTGTCGCTTTGAATATGATGAATTTTGCGGAAAAATACCAAATATCTTCAGGGGGAGACTGGAGTATTAATTTTAAAGCTTGTAATTAACGGTTATTTATAATAGTCATATCCCTACGAATATTCGTTTATAGATATATTAATTATTATTTATAGATAAACCGATCAAAATACAGATACTACAATTTACATTTAATTAACAATGGGTGGGTTGATAATTTTTTTATTACTTAGTGATAACGATCAAAGTATATTTTTCATAAGATAATAACATAATAACTGAATTTTTATTCTTATAACTAATAATAATCTCTGACCTCTACGGATATCCTGATGAATAAACTCACGCCGTTAAAAGTTATTCCAAGTCTTATCTCGCTAGCTATTACCTTAATTATTTGGTTTGTTATTCCTGTCCCCGAAGGTGTTACGCCAGAAGCTTGGCACTTATTAGCATTATTCGTCGGTACTATTGCTGCAATTATTGGTAAAGCAATGCCAATAGGTGCAGTATCTATTGTTGCATTAGCATTAGTCGCCGTTACTGGAGTTACCAATCCTACTTCGACCAAAGGCGCAATTACTGATGCTCTGAGTGGCTTTTCTAATGACTTAATTTGGCTAATTGGTATTTCTATTATGGTATCAATGAGTTTAAATAAAACCGGATTAGGGGCGAGAATAGGGTACTATTTTATTTCTCTATTTGGTAAACACACTTTAGGTATCGCTTATTCTCTGGCGATAGCTGAAACTGTACTTGCACCGGTAACACCAAGTAATACTGCAAGAGGCGGCGGGATTATCCATCCTATTATGCGTTCTATTTCAGATAGTTTTGGTTCAAAAGCTGATGATGGAACCACCAAGAAAATTGGCCGTTATTTGTCCTTGGTGAATTATAATATTAATCCAATTACCTCGGCGATGTTTATTACAGCCACGGCACCAAATCCATTAATTGTCAGTCTGATTGCTGCGGGTACTGTATCTGCATTTGAATTAACTTGGAGTATGTGGGCAATTGCTGCATTTGTTCCGGCGTTAGTTTCTTTAATTGTGATGCCGTTGGTTATTTATTTTATTTATCCACCAGAAATAAAAGTCACTCCGAATGCCCCTAATTTTGCTAAACAACGTTTACAAGAATTAGGCTCAATCTCGTTACCTGAATTTATAACGCTTGGCGTTTTTGCACTGTTACTGATGATGTGGGCCGGTGTACCAGCCATGATCTTTGGTAATACCTTTGCAATTAATCCGACCACTGCGGCATTTATTGGTTTGGCCATTTTATTATCGACCGGCGTATTAAGCTGGGATGATGTATTAAAAAATAAAGGCGCTTGGGATACCGTCGTGTGGTTTGCTGCATTAGTAATGATGGCGACGTATTTGGGCAAACTTGGATTAATAAAATGGTTATCAATGACTGTCGGTGGCTCGATTGAACAAATGGGCATGAGCTGGGTCGGCGGAATGCTGATATTAGTGCTTGTGTATGTTTATTCCCATTATTTTTTCGCCAGTACTACAGCACATATTACTGCCATGTTTGCTGCGTTCTTTGCCGCTGGACTAGCCTTAGGTGTACCACCAATGTTACTCGGTTTAACGTTAGCGTTCTCTTCTTCGTTGATGATGTCACTGACACATTATGGTACTGGTACCGCACCGATTATTTTTGGCTCGGGTTATGCCACACTAGGCGAATGGTGGAAAGCAGGATTTATCATGAGCGTTGTTAATTTAATTATTTGGATCACTTTAGGTAGTATGTGGTGGAAATACTTGGGTTATTGGTGATTGATTTAGCATTAATATAAGATTTTACAGGCTATTTGGCTTATTTTAGTGAATAGCCTGTTTTTTATTGAGGCATATTTGCTATTAACATTTGCAATTAATTTAATAAAATTTCACTATTAAAATCCTATTTTATTTCTGGAATTTTAATTACTCTCTGTCAAAATGGTTTTTTTTTATGTCTATAATGCTCGTAATATATGCCAATGCAGTGACATAACGATGAAATTTAATTCGACTCGGTTTAATATTAATTATATTAGCGCGAATTAAATTATCATTGGTTTAATACACAAACGATCTATTATAGATAATAATATAGCGTTTCAGTTAGCAGGCAGGAGAAAAAATGCAACCACAGCGTAAAGCCGAGTTATTTTTGGTTTTGACCACATTTATCGCAGCTTGGGGATGGATTTTTTCTCGTGAAGCGGTGCAGGGAATGCCTATCTTTGGCTTCTTAGGGACTCGTTTTTTGCTTGCAGCAATTATTTTATTACCTTTTTGCGGCGGTAAAAAGAACCGTTTTCCTCTTCGTCAGCTGCCCAAGGTTATTATGACAGGAGGCTGGATGGCCCTAAATTTAGTGCTGTGGATTTATGCAGTCGCTACCACCGATTCAATCGGTGAAGGGGCTTTTATTATGAGTTTATCAATGTTGTTTGTTCCATTAATTGCTTGGGTTATTTTGAAAATTAGGCCCGCCCGTTATTTTTGGCAAGCTTTACCGGTAGCAATTATGGGGCTAGCATGCTTGACTTTATTTAAAGCACAGGTTGAATTTAAATCTAGCCAATTATGGTTTTTAGCTGCGGCGTTAGCACAAGCAATCTATTTTTGTTACACCAGTCTATATGCACGTAGTATTCCGATATTTCCACTTACAGCTATTCAATTAACCTGCACTGGTACGATTGGATTAATATTATCTGTCTTGTTCGAAAATTGGACGGCTGAATTCTCGTCAGTAACGTTATTATGGTTTTTAGCCAGTGTGGTTATTGCAACCTGCCTACGTTTTGTCTTACAGTTAATTGGACAAAAAAGTACCACAACGGCAAATGCCGCTATTATTATGATTTTAGAACCGGTAATGACGGTATTTGTTGCCGCTTTTTGGTATGGCGAAAGGATGCCATTAATTCAAATCATTGGTTGTATTCTTATTTTGATGGCTTTATTTTATTATCGCTGGCGTTCATTCAACTCGGCCGGATAAAATAAAATAGAATGAAAAATTTAAGTTAAATTGAGTAAATGCACCAGATTTTTTTTAAATTAGGCGTTATTATATAATCTATATATTCTTTATCTGGCCGCTTAGTCTAAAAATGAAAAGTCCAAAATGAATTTTTAATATGATTGAGCGATTAAAAACAGAATGGTAAGGTTTAACATGAAAAAAATCGTATTAGTATTAGGAATTGCCAGCGTTATGACATTACTGGCTGGCTGCTCTGATGATAAAGCCGAAATTGAACAGTACAAAGCTACTTTTATTGATAGTTGTATCAAAGCTTCTGGCGATCCTGATGGTGAAACTAAAGCTGCTGTGAGTGCAATTTGTGGCTGTGCTTATGATAAAACTATCGAAAAATACGGTATTAAAGAATTTAAACGTATTGACGAAGAATTAACTAAAACCGGCAAAGCAAGCAGTGGTTTTGAACAAGATATGCTTGGCTTCGTTCAGCAGTGTACTATTTCTACTCGTTAAGATAGTAACAGCAAAATAGTTGATTTGAAATTTATAAACCCGCCTCGTAAGTTAAATATTACAGGCGGGTTTATGGTAGTTATTAGCTAAATATTAACCAAATAAATTTTGCTGTTATTAACTAAATAAATTTTGCTGTTATTAACTAAATAAATTTTTATATAGATGCGGTGCACAGCGTAAATATTGCGGTGCAGGGTGAATTGTAGCCCCTAATTTCGCCGCCGCATGCCATGGCCATCTCGGGTTGTAGAGAATACCTCGCGCCAGTGCGATAAAGTCCGCTTGTTCGGTAGCGATAATTGCTTCTGCTTGTTCTGGCTCAGTAATTAATCCTACGGCAATCACCGGAATATCCGTTGTCTCGCGGATCGCTTGTGCTAAAGGAACTTGATAATTAGGCCCTACAGGGATCTGCTGCTTTTCTGATAATCCACCTGAAGAAACATGAATATAATCACAGCCTAATTCTTCAAGCCGTTCAGTTAGCTCAATAGATTCGGCTAAACTCCATCCGCCGTCTACCCAATCGGTGGCTGAAATTCGTACTCCAATCACTGTCTTTTCTGCAACGGCGGCACGTACAGCAGTAAACGTTTCAATTAATAGTCGCAGGCGATATTCAAAGTTACCGCCATATTGGTCTTGGCGTTGATTCGATAGCGGAGATAGGAATTGATGCAACAAATAGCCATGTGCTGCATGCAACTCAATAACCTCGAATCCTGCGGATTCTGCTCGGAGAGCCGCATCGACAAATTGTTGTTTAATCTGCTGAATAGCTTCTTGAGTTAAAGCTTCAGGCTTTGGGTAATCGCCAAATGCAATGGCAGAAGGCGCTACCGTTCTCCAACCTCGTGGCTGCTGCTCATCGATTCCATGTCCACCAAGCCAAGGTACCTCAGTTGAGGCTTTTCTGCCTGCATGGGCAATTTGAATACCTAACTTGGCTGAAGAATAGCTGCGGATATCTGAGACTATTTTTTTCAATTCAGTGGCTTGTTGGTCATCCCACAGCCCAAGATCGTGATCAGAAATCCGACCAATAGGGCTGACTGCTGCAGCTTCAAAAATAACCAGCGATGCGCCTGAAAGTGCTAAATTTGCATAGTGGTGGGCATGCCAACTATTGGCCAAACCATTATCGGCTGCATATTGACACATGGGGGCAACAACGATGCGGTTATCCAGTGAATATTGACCTAATCGGCTCGGGGAAAATAATTTACTCATCTAGCCCTTCCTTATCGTTATTAAATGGTATGTACTTTGATAAGTATAGACGGGCAAATTATAAATTGTTGTGCGATTTATGTGGCAAGAGATCAAATAATCAGTCAATTCGTAATGTGATTTTTTAATGGCAGGTTATATTCCATACGTAATTTAATGAGGTCGATAAAGAGAGTAAAAATTATTTGAGACTAACCTAAAAAGATGAGCTGTTAATTACAGGTTAAAAAAATAATTAAAATTTAAAATAAAATGATAATTAAAAAATATATAGTTAATATTATTCAGTTGTTTTTTTTAGATAATTTAAATTTCCTATTATTGGTTTAAATATATATTAATGGTTTTTATGTTGTTAATGGATAATAAAACCAGTATTTTATTTATTATTATAGTTATTTTTTTATTGAAATGTGTACTAGCCGGCAAAAATTAAAAAATTACCTTGCATAACATAAGATTGATTTATATAAGGTTCAGACTATATAGTCATATTAAACAATGAAAAGCAGATGTTTTTAGTGAACGATTAAATAAGGGTTATATTTAACCACTGCAAGTTTTATTTAAATGCAAATAGGATTTATTCATTGTAGATATTTATTGAAAATAATATTTGGCTTTAATTTGGCGAGGCTAGACTTATGGTTTCATGCTGAAATTAAAATTTTCTATGATACAGAAGTAATTATATTGAGAAGGAAATAACCTTGCTAACGATAATCGGTATTTTAATTATTGTCTCGATAGTCACATTGCTTATGATGGGGAAAATGAGCCCGATTATAGCAATGTCTTGTATTCCTTTTATTGGTGCTCTGATTGCAGGTTATTCAATATCTGAAATATCAGTTTTTTTTGAGAGTGGAATAAATAAGGTTTCAAAAGTTGCAGCTATGTTTTTGTTTGCAATTCTATTCTTCAGTTTGATGAAAGATTTGCATATTTTTGACCCGCTAATCCGTGCGATGGTTAAAATGACACGAGGTAATGTAATTATTGTGTGTATTATGACCACGTTAATTGCAGCGGCAGTCCACCTTGACGGTTCTGGTGCGGCGACATTTTTGATTATTATTCCTGCATTATTACCGCTTTATCGCCAGTTAGGCATGAGTCCTTATTTAATGCTGTTGCTGATGAGTGCCAGTATGGGGGTGATGAATATGGTGCCATGGGGCGGGCCTCTTGGGCGAGCATCGGCAGTCACGGGCATTGATGCATCGACGTTATGGCAAGGATTGATCCCTGTACAAATTGCCGGTGTAGCGGGAGCCGCAGTATTTGCGATTTTTATGGGAATGCGCGAAAAACGTCGTATTGCCGCAGCACAATTACAGGGCACTACGCCGTATAAATTGGATTCTCTGCTAGAAGATGAAGATGATCTGGCGACCCAAAGTGAGATCCAAAAACCAGTAAGACCGATTTTTAATGGTTTACTGATTGTGGGGTCAGTTATTTGTTTAGCATTAGGATTATTATCTGCGCCTTATGTTTTTATGATTGCTTTGTCTTTGGCATTATTGGTGAACTTTCCTAATCCGAAAGATCAGATGAAAATTATTTCTAAACATGCACCGCAGGCGTTAGGTATGGTGGCGATTATTTTAGCTGCGGGGGCCTTCTTGGGAATACTCGGTGATGGTGGCATGCTACGCGCTATTGCTGAAGATTTAACCGCTATATTACCGACCCATTGGGTGTCTAAATTACATATTTTTGTTGGGATGTTAGGCGTTCCACTCGATATCTTTACCAGTACTGACGCGTATTACTTTGCGCTATTACCAATTATTCAGCAAATTACCGAAACGGCAGGTATTGATCCTTCTTCGGTAGTATATGCGATGGCGATCGGTAACAATGCCGGAACATTTGTTAGCCCATTTTCTCCGGCGGCTTGGTTAGCCATGGGATTAGCGGGTACCGATATGGGGCGTCATTTACGTTACTCTTTCGGTTGGATATGGTTATTCAGCTTCTTTACCTTAGGGGTTGGGGCATTGTTAGGTCTGTATTAAACAATTGTTTATTTCTTTAATTTGGCCTGAGATCTTCAGGCCATTTTTCGTTGTTTATCAGAAAGTATCGAATAGTTAGCCAGATCTAATTTTTGATAAGGCTGATCTAATTTTCGATAAATAGTGGCTAGGGAATAAAAACCTCACCGGCAAACAGTTTTCTGGCTGTTCTAATAATTGAGGCTTGTAATCCTTGCGGAAAATCGCCTTGTAAGTTTAATGTAACCTCAAAATCGCCACTGATATGCTCAATGGTGATATGCAGCAGGTCGTGGTTCTTCGCTAAAAATGGCTGCAAAACGCTATTAGGTAACATTACTCCTGCTGCGATAGCTATCGCACCAGTGACCGCAAGCGCTCCGTGGCATTTATGCGGCATAAAGTAACGGGCATTAATTGTACCGCCATGTCTTGCCGGTGAGATCAAAATCGGTTTAGGGATCACTTTATGGCTGACATCTCCTAATCCCATAGCTTGTCCGGCTTGGCATCTAATCGCTTCTAATTTTTGCATAAATACCTTATCAGACTCTAATTCTTGAGCGCTTTCATAACCGGTTTTGTTCAATTGCTGTGCCGCGATAATTACGACCGGAGTCGCCATATCCAAGCAGGTGGTCTCAATACCGCCATCAAAAATATCAATATTATTACCGGTGGGTAAAAACTTTCCCGTTTTAGCGCCACAGGCGTCTAAGAAGGTGAGAGCGATAGGCGCAGAGGTGCCCGGTACACTGGCAATCGAGGTTTCACCTTGGTAAGTAACTTGCCTATTGGGGGTTTGTACGGTCGCGTTAATCAATGTTTGGGTATTTACATTTCTGATCCGTACTGTGGTTGTGGCACCCGTTATGGGTATAAGGCCTTTTTCTAATGCAAATGGAGCTACAGCACACAAGATATTACCGCAGTTGGGCGCAGTATCGACAATTTTTTCGGTAATTGACACTTGGGCAAATAAATAATCGATATCGGCCTCAGGATGTGTTGAGCGACTTATAATTGCGACTTTACTGGTTTGAGGGCTGCTGCCGCCAATACCGTCAATTTGCAGATCATGACCAGAACCCATTAGCGCTAAAATTTCTTTATCGCGTTGTTCAATGTGTTGTGGTAAATCATCAGCCAGTAGAAAAACGCCTTTAGATGTGCCGCCACGCATTAATACACAGGGTATTTTTTTCATCAGTATTGCTCTTTTTATTTGGGCTTCTTAGCTGGAATAATTCATGTTGCAGAACAGAAGTCGATCCCGAAATTTGCAGCGTGAAGTATGGCAACCAAGAATAATAAAGTTAAAAAAAGGGACTCAATCTCACAATAGAGTCCCTTTTTTGATCTATGGCTAGGTAATGATTATTCCGCCATTATTGTTTTTTGATAAATTAAACATAGCGGTATTAGATTAGACCCATATTGATGAGGATCTCCCACCAACCGAGACCAATGGTCATGTGAACCAGTAAACTTAAGAACGCAATAATTCCACCAATAATCCACCATGAACGAATATCGTTGTAGCCTGCACCGAAGATGATAGGGGCTGCAGCGCCTCCGTAATGGGTTAAGCTACCGCCATAGGCGTTAGAGAACAGTAGGCCAAGTGCTAATAGCATTGGAGGTGCGCCGGCAACCATACCGACGGTCGCGAACACCGGTACCATAGCTGCAACGTAAGCGCCGCCCGAAGCAAATAGATAGCGAATTGCTACGCTGATGAACATAATGACGAAGAAGGCCAACATGGTTTGGTCACCAAAGGATAAGTGCTGCCCCATGACATCGGCTAACCATTTGAAGAATCCTGCTTTGGTGAGGACGCCAGACATCCCGATGATCCCGCCGTACCAGATAAGCGTATTCCAGCCGCCCTTATTTTTTAATACGTCATCCCAGGTAACTACCCCGAGAATTAAAGCCAGTGCCATAACACATAATGCGACAGATGAAGCATCAACCCCGAAATTACCGGCAAATATCCAGCCTAAAAGTGCCAGAATAAAGATAACGCCAAGCAGTTTTTCTCTGAGGCTCATCGGACCTAATTCTTTTAAGCCTTGTGCGGCTATCTCCTTATTGTTGACCTTTTTTAGCTCTGGTGGGTAAAGTTTATAAATAATCAACGGAGTTAAAATTAACATGATCAGCCCAGGAACTGCTGCCGCTAATGCCCATCCACCCCAGCTTAAATGGATCCCCATAATGTCCGACATCATGGCTAATGCTAAGGCATTTGGCGCCATTGCAGTAAGGAACATATAGCTAGTGGTTTTGGTCACCATATAAACGTTAATTAATAGATAATGCCCAGCTTTGCGCGGACTTTTAACTGGATCAGAGCCTAATGCGACCGCCACACTATTAATGATAGGGAATACAATTCCGCCAGCACGTGCAGTATTTGATGGCGTTGCAGGTGCAATAATTAAATCAAGAATTGCCGTAACATAACCCAGCCCTAAGGTGGTGCCACCCAGTTTGCCAATTAAAATATATGACAGTCGTTTCCCTAAACCAGTAATTACAAAGGCTGCACTTAGCGTGAAGGCTGCAAAGACTAACCAAGTTGTGCCTGAAGCATATCCGCCTAAAACTGCCGAGACTTTAATATCTTTAGTGCCGGTAATACCAATAACCACGGCACTAGCTGCAATAGTAGCAATTAAAATTACCGGCTCAGAATAGGGTTTTAATACCAACCCAACAATGGCTGCAAGATATAATCCAAATAATAACCACGCTATATGAGGTAACCCCGAGGGCGTGGGTATGAGGGCAATAATAATGGGAATAGCTATTAATAATAATAGCTTCCACATTTTACTCTTGTTCATAGGCCAATTTCCTTTAATAGAAAACTAAACTTGATTAATATTATATATAATAAATATTAATATTATGGATTTGTTAATATCCGTATTTAATTAAAATAGATATAAGTTATAATTTGGTTAAATCAATATCGAGCAAAAATAAATTCAATTGCATCTCAAATGTTTATTCAAGGATTTATTTGAATTCTTTATTTCAATGCTTAATTTAAATAATTTCATTTTCAATAAAACATATTGATGATTTAAATAAAATGATATTGGGAGTTAATTAATATCAATTCTGTAACTTAACTCCGGAATAAGGTAGTCGAGCCAAAAACCAGGTAAGGATTAGCAAGTCGGCGCTTCCTCCCGGGCTGAAATTTCTATTAATACAGTGCTTATCAAAGGTACTTATTTTATGAAAATCTGCCTCGCTGGTTAATCCCCCAGCAGAAAGTAAGGTGAGCGCAGTTTTTTTAATCCAAGAAAGTCCCTGCATACCTCCGCGATTCACAATATTGGTATCGTCATTATGTGCCATGAGTAGGATCAGTGTTTCTAATAATGCAACTGACTGTGTTTTTCCTTCTGATAATTGCTGCAAATAGTGCGGCAGCGCTAATTGAGTGACTAAGGGATAACCTCTTTCAGCCTCGCCACGCGCACCGGTTAAACCATATTCTTGATATAAACGCTGCCCAGCGGTAGGAGAAATGTCACTTTTTTTGAGTTCGTGAGTAATTCCCTGACAAAATTCAGCCACTAACTGATGGATAGCAAATGGTGAGACTATTGATTTTAGTGCGATTAATCGACCTACAGCAGTGAGCACTAATCCGAGCGAAAAAATGGTTCCTTTATGGGTGTTTACCCCCGAGGTTGCTTGATACATCGATTTTTCACACGCCAAACCAATCGGTCTGATTAATGATAAAATTTGCTGGCTAGGGCACTGAGCAGTGGTAGCCCCTGCAGTTAAAAAAGCCGGAAAATGCTGAGCGATAGCCTGAGCACTGCGATGAAAATCTAACAGCGACATATCTTTATGTGCACCGCTATTAAATTGATCGACTAAACCCGGTTTAGGTGTCAAATTGACTTCTGCTAACATCGCTTGCCAGCCGAGTTGACTAAAATAATTCACCGTTTCTGCGCTTAGCAATCCAGCTTGATTAATGGTTGATTGACGCATTAGCCAATACCTCAATTTGATTAAGAATTTCAGACAATGAGTGGGTCCGTTGGCGAGCACAGACTTTTGCTGGTTGGTCACAGACTAAACAGCGTCTTTCAGTTACCCCTAATTGCTGGCGAGAAAGTAGCTGTCCTTGGGCAGTGAAAACATCAAAATCCCATAATCGACCTACTGCAAACTGTTGCTCTGCTTCGATCATCCGTTGTTTAACTTCTTTTGCGGGAGCATTGACAGCAACCAAGCATTCAGGGCCACTGGTTAATGCCAGTGATTGCTGAGCGATGATCACCCACTGCCGTTCACTAACAACTTGTTTTAGCGCGCATAATCCCTGATTGAAGATATCCCTGACCCGTTGATTATCTTTAACTGGACCGGGGATAACGACAGTAAACGAAATCAGAGTTACCTGATGGCTCTGTAACCAAGTTTGCTGACGAGCTTGACGGGCATCACGACTTGCCAGCAATTCAGATAGTGTTATTGCAAATTGTTGTGGTGAGTTAGGCAGTGGGTGAAACATGGTTTACTCCTTCACTTGATGAACAACATCAATGATAGAGCCGTCTCTATAGCGCACGACAGCAACTACATTATCCGTAAATTCAATCGGATCCGGTTTTCCGGTTAGTAATTCTGCGCGTTCTCGTAGAGACTGAATTGACACGATTTGAATACCCGCGGATTCTAATTGCTGTTTCAATTCTGGACGAGCCGGATTGACGGCGATGCCGTGATCGGTCACCAGAATATCGATGCTAGAGCCGGGAGTAACACAGGTAATGACTTCGTCGACTAATGTCGGAATACGCCCACGAACCAGTGGTGCGACAATAATCGATAATTTTGAGGCCACCGCGGTATCACTGTGACCACCCGATGCGCCACGGATCACACCATCAGACCCGGTAAGTACGTTGACGTTAAATTGTGTATCGATTTCTAAAGCGCTAAGCACCACGATATCTAAACGATCAACGGAGGCACCTTTTGAATCAAAACAAGCGTATTGGTTGGCACTAATTTCAATATGATTTGGATTGCGAGCTAAGGATTCAGCCGCTGCACGGTCAAAACTCTGTACATCAAGTAATTTACGAATGTAGCCTTTTTCATGCAGATCAACGATGGTTGATGTAATTCCACCTAAGGCAAAATCAGCATGAATATTATGGCGGCGCATTTTCTCTTCAAGGAACCGAGTCACTGCTAATGAGGCGCCACCGGTACCGGTTTGTAGAGAGAAACCCTCTTTAAATAAACCTGATTTTTCAATCACATCAGCGGCACGACGTGCGATTAATAATTCGCGCGGATTTGAAGTCATACGAGTAGCATCAGCCCCGATTTTATCGGCATCCCCGACGCGCTTAATCTGTACGATATAATCCACTTCATCTTGTTTCAAACTGGCAGGATTATGTGGATAAGGCTTTAATTCTTCGGTCAACATAATCACGCTATTCGCCGTTTCTGCATCCACTTTGGCGTAGCCTAATGAACCACAGCAAGCATTGCCGCTATACCCATTGGCATTACCGAACTCATCGCAAGAAGGCACACCGAGGAAAGCCACATCGATAGATAATTCACCGCTATGAATTAAATTAGCGCGACCACCATGAGAATGAATTTGTACTGGTTCTTTCAGTAACCCGCGTGAAATTTCTTCGGCTAGCGTGCCACGCAGCCCAGAGGTATAAATTTTGCTAATCACCCCATGGCGGATATGTTCTACCAGCGGTGAGTGGCAAGAGCTAAGCGAGCTAGAGGCGAGGGTCAGATTACGGAATCCCATATCTGCAATAATTTTTAAAACTTGATTGACCACTAAGTCACCACCGCGAAATGCGTGATGAAATGAAATAGTCATTCCGTCTTTAAGGCCTGAGCGGCGAATAGCCTCTTCGAGATCGGTACACAGTTTACGGTTTCTTGGTTTTTGAGTTTGTTGTTGAACTTTACCAATATCATTAAACAGACGCGACGCATCATCATGAGCAAATGCGGATACGCGGGCCTGACGTTGAGTTTGTTGTGTCATAATTCTACCTTACTCTTCCCGGAGTCCTGATAATGCAGCGCGAGAAAGAACCAAACGCGCACGTTCGATGACTGGGCCATCAACCATTTTGCCGTTGAGAGAAACGACACCGCGGCCTTCACGCTCAGAAGCTTCAGCTGCATCGACAACACGTTGGGCATAATCGACTTCTTTCTGGGTCGGCGCGTACAGATTGTGTAATAACTCAATTTGGCGTGGATTGATTAGTGATTTACCATCAAAGCCCAATTGCTTGATATGAGATGCTTCTTTGAGAAAGCCTTCTTCATTATTGGCATCAGAGTAGACGGTATCAAAAGCTTGAATACCGGCAGAACGTGCAGCTTGCAATATGGCACAGCGTGCATATAACAGCTCAACACCTTCGGGAGAACGCTCAGTACGTAAATTGCGTACATAGTCTTCTGCGCCTAATGCAATCCCCATCAACCGTGGTGATGAGTGAGCAATATTAACGGCTTGCGTAATTCCCATTGGCGATTCTATAGCAGCGAGTAGGCCGGTGCTGCCCGGTTCACGGCCACATTCATTCTCAATACGTAAAATTTCGCTTTCAATATCAATCACATCTTGTGCATTATCGGTTTTTGGCAAACGAACAATGTCTGCACCGCCACGGACGACAGCTTCCAGATCAGCCACACCATAAGCGGAATCGAGAGCATTAACGCGAACAACGGTTTCAATATCCTGATATAGCGGATGACGCAATGTATGATAAACTAAACGACGAGCGGTATCTTTTTCGCGCAGTGTCACCGAGTCTTCAAGGTCAAACATCAGTGCATCGGCTTTATAGATGAACGAATTACTAAGCATGGCCGCGTTAGAACCTGGGACGAATAACATGCTTCTGCGGGTACGTTTTTTTCTTTCAGGGCTCATTTTTGACCCTCCCACGGCAGATAATCAATATCACAAGCACGTGCTATCAAGGCTTCGATTCGGGCTTTTAATACGCAATCTAATGCGCCTTTATCATCGACGATGATCTGGGCTCCGCAGATGCCATGTTGTTCTAGAATCTCTAACACGGTTTTACGAATAGCGGCGCCAAATTGTTTTTCAACGCTGCTGGTGATTTGCAGATCGAGTTCCTCAGGATCATCCAGCGGTTCGATGCGTACCATCACATCACTGGATTCAAGAGTGCCGGCAACCGCGGCGTGGAGTATTTTCATAATTCACCTGTGACTAAAGTGGAATTTTCGGAGCAGCTCGGTGCCGATACTGGGCGAGAAGCTACCAGCTTCTGTAAATACTGATAAGTAGCTTCAGGAACAATAGGCTTGATTGCCGCAAGATCTTTTTTAGCGAGCAGTCTACGAACTTGCGATGCTGAAATTGCAGTGCCGTTGTAAACCATTCGCTGAAGTTCAACCAGCTCGATAGCAGGGAAAGGCATCTCTTTAGTTTCTAACCAGTAGCGCATATCTTCGTTATATTGATGAGTGACGGCGCAAAATGGTTCGGTGCCAACAAAGCGATGGGTGATCCCTAGCGCGGGCGCGATATATTGACGAAAGATTTTGATATCAATTTCGGTATAGCAGTGATCGATTACCGCTTGTTCTTTAATAAAGTAACAAGGGAAGGTTGCCCGAGAAATAATATATTCGGAACCTTTATGTATAATTAAATTGGGGATATCTTGGGTGCTGGCTTCGATCAAGTTTAAGCGATCAGCATACGGAAAGCGTGAGGTATCTTCTTTAACTACAAACAAATGCAGCCAGTCACACTGTTTCGCCGCTTGTTGGATTAGATAACGGTGTCCCAAGGTAAATGGATTGGCATTCATCACTATAGAGCCAATTTTAGTGCCTGGTTTACGCTGTGCGCTTAAGCTTTTAATATAGCGTTTAATATAACAGCAGCTATTTTCCATTAAAACCATAATACCGGGTACAATAGTTAGCGTGTGAAAACCACATTGTTTAAATAAAATTTCGTTTTCGGTTTTAGTATAAATAAATAGATGCGTTATATTATTTTCATAAGCTAGGTTAATAAGTTCAGTCGCCAGTTTTAATGCCAGACCTTCGCCTCGGACATCATCACTAATTGCAACGCATTTAATAATATTTTTTGCCAATCCACCGCACGCAATTAATTTATCATTTTTGGTGACGGTAATAAAAACATCAACACTGGAATCTATATCTAAATTATTTTCTTGTAAAAACTTACTGATTTCAATGATTTTTCTGTTCTCGTGACGCTTCACCTGATGGAAGGCAATTTGTTCGAACATATAGGTTATCCTGCATCTCATTTAGAGATGTATGCTAAATGTTGCTAATGTTAAAGTTAATTAAATAAGATTATTCAAATAATAAATGTTTAGAATGTAAATATGCTTATTTAATTATCTTTGCTAATTACTAATTATAGTAGGTAGTTAATGGCAAAATATATTTGACCTATTTCAAGTTTTGAACTTTGTTTTGTATTTATTTAATGGTTTTTATTAACTTAATTAAATTATATGTATTTTATTGGTTGGTTTTTAATAGTTTAATTATTATTATGTATGCAATACATAATAGGTTAACAAAATGTTATTGTTAACATTAATGAAATTTGTCGCATTTTTTATGGTTGATTATATTGATTATCACTCAGTGAGCTTATTATGTGTTATCACTGGATAAATGTATAATCAGTCATTACAAACATATATTAGGATTACGATGAAAATTTTGGACAATAAAATATTCGCCCATCAGATCCGCTCTATATCGTTTCCGATCCGTGTGTTTATCTTATTACTGTTGGCTTCTGTCGTGCTGATAGCGGTGCTAGGTAAATATTTTACTGACAGTTTTCAGAATAATTTAATCAATAATGTCCGTACGCTCGCTATGAATCAGGCAAAAATCATTGCTTCAATGGACAGTATTGTGAGCGCGGTTGAAAATAAAGATACACACCGCTTACAAACTATTGCTGATAAATTAAACTCCCGTTCTGATTTTGATTATATTGTGATTGGAGATGAAAACTCGATTCGACTTTATCACCCCAATAGTGAAAAAATTGGGTTTATGATGCAGTGGAATAAGCCAGGCGCAATGGCACGAGGTGAAAGCTATTTCATTGACGGCGAGGGCTCTATCGGCGGGGCGATACGTGCAAAAACGCCTATTTTTGACGCCAATAATAAGGTCATTGGGGTTGTTTCAATTGGTTATTTAACTAAAACGATCAATGTGTCACGGGCAGAGTTTTTAGTGCAAACCGCCGGTGCGTTTTTGGCTATTTTAGTGATTTTATTGTTTCTTTCTTGGGGTTTCTCTCGGCATATTCGGCGTCAAATGTTGGGAATGGAACCGCAACAAATCGTACAGGTCGTGATGCTACAAAAAGCAATTTTTGATGCGGTTTTTGAAGGTATTATTGCTATCGATTGTGATGGTAATATTATCGCAATTAATCATAATGCGCGCCAAATGTTAGCGATTATTGAGCCAGAAAAAAGCTTAATTGGACGGCATATTTCCAGTGTAATCACTCCGGTTACTTTTTTCCTCTCTGACACCTCCGAGGTTAAGTATGACCAGCTCTCAACTTTCAATGGATTGAATGTGATCTCCAGTCGTATTGCGATTATGGATGGGAAGCAGCAGATGGGATCAGTAGTAAGCTTTCGAAGTCAAAATGACATTGAATCTTTAAATACCCAATTAACTCAAGTTAAACAATATGTTGAAAATTTACGCACCTTACGGCACGAACACCTTAATTGGATGTCTACGTTAGGCGGTTTAATCCAAATGGGTGAATACCAGCAAGCACTGGCAATGATCAAAGGCGAATCGGCCTCGCAACAGCAGCTTATTGACTCGTTGCGAGGTAAGTTTGCGGATAAACAAGTGGCTGGATTATTGTTTGGAAAATATCATCGCGCTAAAGAGCTAGGTTTAAAACTGGAGTTTATTGAAGGGTGTCAACTGAGTGAAATTCCAGCTAAGCTGACGAGTACAGAATTTTGTGCCATATTAGGTAATCTGTTAAATAATGCATTTGAAGCAAGTCTGAAAAATCCGCAAGGAAATAAGCAGATTGAGTTATATTTATCGGACGAAGGGAAAGAGATTGTGATAGAAGTAGCTGACCAAGGATGTGGGTTCCCTGAAGAAGGGCGCGACAACTATTTTGAAAGAGGAATAACGACAAAAACACAATCACCAGAAGGACATGGTATAGGGTTATATTTGATTGCCTCGTATGTGAAACGATGTCAGGGAGCAATGATTATCGAAGATAATAGCCCCTGCGGCACACTTTTTTCAATTTTCATTCCAAAAGTGAAGATACCAAATGATAAAGATTAAAATCCTCATTGTGGAAGATGAAATGCTGCTAGCAGAAATGCATGGCGAATTTATCAAAAACTATCCAGCATGCGACAAAGTTTGGGTGGCAGGTGATTTAGCTCAAGCGAGAAAAATGATTGACGTGTTAAAGCCCGATCTGATTCTGCTTGATAACTATTTACCTGATGGTAAAGGCATTGATCTGGTGCATGAGCTTATTCAAGAGCGGGTGGATACCAGCATTATTTTTACTACGGCAGCCAGTGATATGGAAACAGTCTCTGAGGCGATTAGATTGGGAGTGTTTGATTATTTAGTCAAACCGATAGCCTATGAACGGTTAGGGCAAACGCTTGATCGATTTATTCAACGCAGATCAGTGCTGCAAGCGAATGATAAAACAAGCCAAAGTCAAATTGATGATATGTTCAATACCTATGCGCGAGGCGAAGCAAAAGAAGAGTTGCCTGTGGGGATTGATTCACTCACGCTTGATAAAGTGCTGGGATTATTTCAACATTCTGAAGCGGAGCATACAGCTGAAAGTATCGCTAAAGAATTAAAACTTAGCCGCACGACCGCCCGTCGCTATCTAGAATATTGCTCAGGTCAACATAAGATTGAAGCAGAAATTGAATATGGCAGGGTAGGCCGCCCACAACGGGTATATCGCGCGGTTAAAAAACAACCGTAGTTCATTTGTTAACCTTACATTGTCGAGCTAACAGAACTGTATAGTGTCGAATTGAAAATAATTTTTCATAAAACACCAATGAACAGTTGGCTCGACAGTAACATAGCTGATTAATGCTGGGAGATGATTAATACTTTCTTTTTTGCGCGCTCATAACCTTGTTGAGCCGCCGCTTTATACCAGCTAAGTGCGTGCTTATCGTTTTGTGCAAACCCAATCCCATATTGATAACAGGCTCCTGTGGCATATTGCGCCTCAGGATTACCTTGTAGTGCGGCTTGTTGATACCAATAGCAGGCTTGATTATTGTCTTTTTTGACGCCATCTCCACGGGTATAAAGCAAGGCAAGATTAAATTGTGCAGAAATCTCACCTTGTTTTGCTGCCTTAGTTAACCAATTTTTGGCCTGTACTGGATTAGCAGTTACGCCTCGCCCCTGTAAATACAGCATACCTAAACTATATTCTGCTTGGGCTAATCCTTGCTGTGCCGCTAGGGTAAAATAGTTATAAGCCTGCGTATAATCAATGGGCTGATATTTCCCAGTTGCTAATTGATAACCCAGAATATATTGCGCTTGTGCATTGCTATCTTCGGCTAATTGCTTATATAACTGTTGAGCATGCTGTGGGTCGGCTCGAACAGCAATGCCTTGTTCATACCAATAGGCGAGAGTTAACTGTGCCGGATGATAATTTTGTTGCGCAGATTTGTTTAGCCACTGTAGTGCTTGTTGGGGATCAGCGGCTAATACTGTAGGTACCCCATGTAGGAAATAATCAGCCATATTGAGTTGACCGAGCGGATCTCCCGATTGGGCGGCTATCTGCATCCAATAGACTTGCTGTTGTGGATTTTTTTCACTGCCATTACCGTTTTGATACAGTAGTGCTAAATTAATCTGAGCTTTACTAAAGCCTTGTTGTGCTGCGAGTAAATACCAGTGTAACGCGTTTTTGAATTGTCGTTGCGCTTGGTAGGAGATTGCAAGATTAAATTGGGCTTCTGCTGTACCTTGTTCTGCTTGAGCTAGCAACTCGGACATTTCATGCTCAGAAAGCTGATTGATCTCGGATGATACAAAAGGAGAGGCGGTAGCTACTGCAGTGAGTAGACTAAAAATAATCATTATACTGGCAGTAAAATATTTCACAGCAGGCCTTATTATATTTTTCTTTAAATTTCAATTAGATAAATGAGGATTTATTATTAACTCTCGTAAAGCAGAGTTTAAATATAACGTAATTATAAAAAATCACGAAAAAAAGATGAACTTTGTTAGATAAGCCAAGTCATATATAACAATGAATATGATTTTTTGCTGCTGCAAGAATGCATATTTTTACCCTCATCTTTCATTTCTTTACATAAAGTAATGCGATAATGCAGCTATGAGATGATGATTTTGATGTTCTAACGTTGAAATCCGTTTCAAACGTAGTAACAAAAATCCTTGAGTAGAATGCATTATACCCGGTTTGTTTTAAACCGGGTTTTTTTTGTCTCTTTTTTAGATTTAGGTTAATTTTCGATCACTGAAAATTAACTTATTGGCCTTCGTTATTGTGTTAAATACTAGATTAAAAACTATCCATTTTAGCCAGTAATTAGCATAACTGAAGTTTTTACTTTCTAGATTAAATAGGTAATTTTAATTTTATGTGTGATCAAATAATCATAGAATAATAAATCACTAACAGTTATTTGATTATTCGTGCTGAAATTAACTTTTATAAAATATATCCTCTAAAATATTAACAATAAAATATTAATATAGTAATGATTATATTTTGTGCTAATTAGTGTGATCGCTATAAAATCGGATAGATATAAGGTTAAATTAACGCCAATAACTCAATCCCCATGTAACTGTAGAAGTGAGGTTTATCACAATAATAAGCTGCATAGTGATGAATTAATACTAGCTAAATCTTTATTTTTGGTGCATAAATAGCGTATATTGCTGCGATGATTTGTGCATATTAGCCGAAAGTCAGGCTATGTGTGATGAATAAAAAATCATTTATTGCTTTAACTCATTGAATTTACTATCCATGATTTATAAGTGTTAATTCTATGTCCAATGTCATCAAATTCATAGTTTGCCTATAGCGCAAGTAGATGGACATTTTTGAATTCTGATGGGCATATAAAAATATTTATATTTTAAGACGACAATCAGAGCTTAAATAATGAGCAGGAAATAAGTACTGTAATTATCTGATAATAATCTTTTCTTGGTTTTAATTCTTGAGATATATCCAGAATATAACAGTATCAGGCCAGCGGCAGAGGGTATCATTCAGTTAGGAGAATAGGGTAGCTGAGTGTGTAGCCAATAAGCCTGAACTGATGTTGATGGGTATAATAATAATGCAGAGAGTACAAACTGAGAGTATAAGCCGAGAGTACAGAAGTACTCCTTTTAATTTATGTACAGGTTGTAATAGAGGTCACTTGTGTCAACGAATAAAAATAACGACGATGTGAGTTTGAATGCATTCAAACAGCCAAAATCGTTCTACCTAATTTTCTCTATCGAGCTATGGGAACGTTTTGGTTTCTATGGTCTACAAGGTATCTTAGCAATATATCTAACCCAAGTGTTAGGTATGTCAGAGACCCAATCCTTTACCTTATTTGCTGCATTTACTGCGCTAGTGTATGGATTTGTCGCGATTGGTGGCTGGTTAGGCGATAAAGTCCTCGGAACCAAACGTGTCATTGTGCTGGGAACACTGGTACTGATAGTTGGTTATGCCTTAGTGGCATATTCTGGTCACGATGTAGAATTAGTCTATATTGGATTGGCGACGATAGCCGTGGGTAATGGTTTATTTAAAGCCAATCCATCATCTTTGCTTTCAACATGTTACGACAAAAATGATCCACGTCTCGACGGTGCATTTACCATGTACTATATGTCGATTAATATTGGTTCATTATTCTCAATGATAGCAACACCATGGTTAGCCAAACACTATGGTTGGGATGTCGCATTCTCCCTCAGTGTAGTTGGTTTAGTGATCACCCTAATTAACTTTTTCATTTGTAAACATTGGGTGAAAGAACATGGTTCTAAACCTGACTTTGAGCCATTAGTCATTTCAAAATTGATTGCATCAATTATTGGTGTGATTGCATTAGTGGCTTTATCTACTTGGTTACTGCATAACATGGGCGTTGCGCGTGCAGCATTAGGGATTATCTCTCTGGGTATCTTTATCATTTTTGCCAAAGAGACCTTTGCACTGACGGGCGCAGCACGCCGTAAAATGATAGTAGCTTTTATTTTGATGATGCAGGCCGTGGTATTCTTTGTTCTATACAGCCAGATGCCAACTTCACTAAATTTCTTTGCTATTCATAACGTTGAACATGAAATTTTTGGTATTACGGTTGAACCTGCGCAGTATCAAGCCCTGAACCCCCTATGGATTATGTTGGCGAGTCCAATTTTAGCCGCTTTATATAATAAGCTGGGTGACCATTTACCTATGCCTCACAAATTTGCCATCGGAATGCTGTTGTGCTCCGGAGCTTTCTTAGTGTTGCCATTAGGCGCTAAATTTGCCACCGATGCTGGGATTGTTTCTGTCGGTTGGTTAGTTGTTTGTTATGCGCTACAAAGTATTGGCGAATTGATGATCTCTGGCTTAGGTCTGGCGATGGTGGCACAGTTAGTTCCTCAGCGTTTGATGGGCTTTATCATGGGGTCATGGTTCCTTACTAGCTCTGCGGCAGCATTTATTGCTGGATATGTGGCTTCACTGACTGCAGCACCCGAAGGTCAAATTGCCGACCCTATTGCTTCTTTGAATGTCTATAGCGATGTATTCTTAAATATTGGTATTGTAACCGGTGTTATCGCAATTATAATGGTAATAACGGCACCTATGTTGAACAGAATGACATTAGATCGCTAGTTTTTAATCTGCCTGATTGAGTGAACGGCTGAGTGCAGTCGTTAAGTGAAAAGGTATAAAAAGAAAGGCCACCGTCGATTATTCGCGCTGGCCTTTTTGATTGATGTATTCTAACGCATGATACAGATAATGAATCGGCTAAAAATGAAGGTTTAGCCTTCACCACCTTGGAACGACGGGTATAAAGTCATTCCGCCGTCAATAAATAACGTAATTCCAGTCACATAAGAGGCTTGAGAAGAGGCTAGCCATGCTGCCGCTGCTGCTACTTCCTCTGGCTGACCAATGTTACCCATTGGGATCATTTTCTCTAATGCTGCTCTTTTTTGTTCATCCTGTAACTTTTCATGATTAATCGGCGTTTCAATTGCCCCAGGACCGATACTGTTTACTCGAATACCATAAGGCGCATATTCTAATGCTAAGCTTTTAGTCAGCATTCGCACGCCACCTTTACTGGCGGCATAACTGACAAATGTCGGCCAAGGAATAATTTCATGGACTGATGACATATTAATAATAGAGCCCTTGATATTATGCTTAATAAAGTAATTGATCGCCGCTTTAGCCGTAAGGAAAAAACTCGTCAAATTAACGCTAATAACTTGCTCCCATTGCGCTAAATCAACTTCATGAGTGGGTTTTTGAAATTCAATTCCGGCGTTATTGACCAATAAATCCAACCGACCAAAACTATCTATCGCGGTTTCAATCACCTGATTAGCATGTAGTTCATCGCTAATATCACCTTGATAAATAACTGCTTTACCACCAGATTGTTCTACAATATTAGCTACTTTTTGAGCATCATCTTTGTTTGAATGGTAGTTGATTACCACACTCATACCTTCTTGGCCCAACCGTTCAGCGACGGCAGCACCAATACCGGATGATCCGCCAGTAATAATGGCTACTTTTCCATGTAAATCTTGATACATAAATGGTCTCCCTATAGAAATATCAGCCAGAATAATGCGATAAAAATAATAATTACTTGTTAAATATTAGCTCAGAAATTATTAGTTTGCGTATAAATGGAACTATTTTTTCCAAAAAAGAATTGATTTAACCTTAAATGTTTAAAAATTAGGCTGGGAGGGAGTGAAAATCGGTGCTATCGATTACAGATTATTTACTTATAAAAAACGTGAGTAGATGTTTAAGTGACACGGTCACTTTACGGATTAAAAGAATTAACTCGTTTAGTTAGGTCTACTGATCTGATTATTGAATTAAAAAGTTAATTATCTGATTTTTAATTTTTTTCGACTGAATTAGTGAACTTTTCGTATATTATAAGAAACGAACCGCTGGCAATGGGAGATCACCAGCGTAGGGGGAATTATTGTTTGATTATTGATAATAATGATTTTTAATCAATTTTAAAGATTTATTGTGTCCATTAATTAATAATGTTTCTGTCGTTTTGACATACAAGTCATTATAAATTCCTGCCATTGGTGATGCCGGGGTAATCGCGGTAGCCGCAAACATTATATTTTGGCTTCTCACGACGTTATCTAAGGTGAGAATTTGCCCGACTTCGGCGCCCATTTGTTGACAGCGGGCACGTTCTTGCTCTGCAATTTTTTGATTTTCTAAACTATTACCTTTAGCTTGATCACGGGTAATTAAACGACTATGCATATCACCGCCTAAGGCTTTGGCGATAACCGCGCTAATTACGCCTTCAGGAGCGCCACCGATACCGTACATCATGTCAATATTGTGTTGCGGCAAAATAGCTAACAATGAGGCTAAAACATCGCCATCAGGCATAGTTATAACATTAACCCCTTGACTACGAAGTCGATGGATAATGTGCTGATGACGAGGCTTATCTAAAATAGAGATAGATAATTGTTCGATGGGTTTATTGAGCGCAGAAGAAAGCAACTTAATATTAGTTTCTAGAGGATTATCTAAGCTGACCACACCTTTAGCTTGTTGGCCTACAACTAGCTTCTCCATATACATATCAGGAGCTTGCAACAGAGAGCCAGCTTCAGCAGCTGCGAGTACAGCGATTGCATTTGATTCATTGCAAGCGACCATACGAGTACCATCAATCGGATCTACGGCAATATCTAACGATGAGTTACTTTGTTGGCGTCCAACAGTTTCACCGATATATAGCATCGGGGCATCGTCAATTTCGCCTTCACCAATAACGATTTTACCCTGAAAATCTATTTCATTAAGACGATTTCTCATCGCCTCAACCGCAGCTAAATCTGCTGCATTTTTATCTTGTTTACCAACCCAATCATAGGCTGCTATTGCAGCAACTTCAGTAACGGAAGCGATTGCATGAGCAAGTTCATCGCTAATTTTCATGATTAACTAGTTCTCGAGTGAAGAAATGGAAGGAAATAATAGGGATATGATACTTTTTTTAGTCAATGGGTTGCAAACTTAACTGTGGAGAAAATGAGAAAAATAGGGGACAAAGTATCCAGCTAGGTAAGATTATTATTTTAAATCAATTCAGCTCAGTCGTGGTATCTTGATGGTTAAGATATTTTAGGCAACACCGGCATAATGATATTTGTATGACGCTGTTGCCCGATAGATAGTTTACCTTACATCATTTCGACAATTGAAATACCGACAATAATCGATACTAACGCAAACAAGGTACTTAACAGCACGGTTGCTGCTGCGGTATCGGTATAGGCTTTATTGGTGATCGCTAATGCAGGTACGGCGGTAGCTGTAGGGAGTACACCGATAAGAAATGCGGCTTTAAGTAAATCACTTTCCAGTCCCAGTGCCATACCTGTAGCTAAAATTAATGCAGGCTGAATAATATTTTTGATCCCCACATTAAAGATAATTTCGCGGTTGATGACTAGCTTGATGCCAGAAAGTAATAACCCTAAGAAGAATAGAGCGACACCACCGGCAGTTTTTCCTAATTCATTGACGGAGTTCTGTACGACTTCGGGTAGTTTTACCCCGGTGATGGCTAAAATAGCTCCAAGAATAGGTAAAAAAACCAAAGGTTGAGAAACAGCATGGAGTAATGAACTTGAAATACTTTTACCTTGTTTATTGCCACTTATCATTAGCAAAGTAAATGGAATAATAATCACTGTATAGATAAGGTTACCAAGTACCATGGCGATTAGCCCAGAAGAACCTACAGTGGCTAATAATACCGGTGGACCACAATAGGCCATATCCGGAAAGGATACTGAAAGCGCTTGCATAGCAGCATCTTTTTTATCGTGTTTAAAACAAGTTTTTCCGAGGATAAAACCTATAGCATAAGAGATGATTAGGCCGGCAGCCAATGCCAGTAAATAATCAATATTGAGGATCACTGAAGGCGAAGCCGTTGCAGCGGCTAAAAACAGTGCAAAAGGTAAAGCTATTTTGACCACAAAATCAGCAAAGGCTTGGGAATATTCTCTTTTTATGAAACCGTATTTCCCGGAAAAATAACCAACGGCTAAGCCTAGAATAATGGGGCCTAAGGCGGCCAAAATTGTCTGGAATAAAATCATGTTCTACCTCACGAGGTAAGTCTAAATATATTAATATTATTCAAATATCAGTTAATAAAACCCTATTTTGATGTGTTCATTATAAAGCCATCAAAATTAAACATTAGCATGTAAACGCAATAAACTATTTATTATTTCCATTATTAGATTATGGTAAACGATAAAGGTTTTTATAATTATAATATATTAACTATACACATTATTTATTTATAAAACAGAGTTGGGATTTACTTTTGAGATATTAATATAAATGAAAGATTTTTAGTTCGAATAAGATGTTTTTTTAGAATAATTAGATTTTAAATAGTATGATTTACGATTTATTTGGCTTAAAATTTCGTGAGAAATGGCTAATTTACCTTACGTAAGTATTGCTTGGTGAGAGTGATTGTCATTAACGCTTATCCCAAACTGAAATAATCAGGGGTTGGCTGAGATGTTGGCATTAAGATTGATTAATGCAATAGCAAATACACTAATGGCGCGTATTTACTATTCGTTTTATACTTGTTATAGCGAATGATTATTTGATTATAGGACACTTATGTGGCAAAAGTGTAAAAGTGTTTTAAACCCAGATTGATGTTATCGCTATTAACTACTGATCAGCCTATTAGTTTATGGCTATGACGAGGAAACCTTCCCGTCCCTACATTTGAGAGATAACCCAGAGTGGATGAACTGTTATTTATCGGATTGTTGATTGTTAGTCTGCTGATTATTTCCCCTATATTGGCATTAATTGCGATGGGACGTACTAAGCGGATACAGCAAGAATTAGCACTTCAAAAGCAAAAGATTCAGCAACTTGAACTGCGATTATCTTCAGCGCCACCTATTTCATCGTCGTCACCGTCACCGATGCTTTCATCTACGGTTATTGCTTCGCAGACTCATGGTCAACAAAAGCAATTATCGCCGACAAATGTGCAGATAAAAGCGACCCCGAGCGCAAAAAGTGAAATAGAGGCAGCGGAGACGCCTTCCTTGAAGACTCAAGGAATGATTGATATCCCTTCTTTTACAACGCAGGAACTACAGCCTAAGGCTAATAATTCCCCTGAAGTTGTCACTGTAGTTAGCCATTTTATTTCGTGGTTATTTAAAGGCAATCCATTAGCTAAAATTGGTATTTTATTGTTGTTTTTGGGATTAGCCTATTTATTAAAATTCAGTATCGAAAAAGAGTTAATTTCTCCACAAATTAGGTTAATTTTTGCGGCGGTTGTCTGCATTATATTATTGGGGTTAGGGATTGGATTAAAAAAGAAACAATTATTGTACGCGCTCATTTTGCAGGGCGGGGCGATAGGTGGTTTATATATTACCGTGTTTGCTGCTAGTAAACTGTATTTGATGCTGCCTTATATGGCAGCTTTAATATTGATGGTATTAATTTGCGCAGCTAGTGTAACTTTAGCTATTTTACAACGAGCAGTAAGCTTGGCGATGTTAGCATCTATTGGGGGCTATGCTGCGCCTATCTTACTATCTACTGGCGGTGGGAGCCATATTGTATTGTTTTCTTATTACCTTATGTTATCTCTTGGAATATTGGTGATAAGTTATTGGCAGTCTTGGCGGCCATTAAACCTGATAGGGTTTATATTTACTTATGGCACCGCATTGATGTGGGGTATGGAATACTATCAGCCCGAATATTATCTTTCTTGCCAGCTATTATTAATCGCCAACTTAATAATCTTTAGTTTATTGACTCAGTTATTCGCTAATAAAAACCGTCAACATCAACAGATGTTGGTTGATAATGTTTTATTATTTGGTCCACCGATAATTAGTTTTATGTTGCAGTATGTATTAGTTGAGCCTTTTTACCTTGGCGCTGCATTTTCAGCACTAATTTTTGCAGCAATATATTTATTCATCGGCTACATATCGCATAAACGTTATTATTTTTTAGGCAGAAACTTAGCGTTGGGATACATTACTTTAGGAATGGCATTTATAACATTAGCCATCCCCCTCGCGGTTTCTTATGAATGGACCTCCATTGTCTGGGCGGTGGAAGGTTTGGCTATTCTGTGGTTTGGTTTTCAGCAAAATAGTAGAAATGTGATTATTGCTGGTAGCTTGTTGATTTTTGTTAGTGGTATGACATTACTCGGTGGACTGGGCTTCACAACATGGAGTCGAGGCAGTGTTTATATGGTACCAGTATTGATTATATGCTGTACTTTTGCCGGTGTGTTATTCCGTTATTATCGTCAAGAAAAACCATTAACTAAAGTTATTAGCCAGCTATTTTTATGGCTTAGTTTATGTGCATGGGCTAATTGGCTATTCGATATCGCCGATATTTTATCTTGGAGCATAGAATCAGAAAGCTTCACTATTATGGCAGTAGTTGTTCTATCTGCTTGGTTTTGGCGTGTAGTAGGAATGAAAACCCAATGGACAAGTTTGCTTTATTGCCAATTATTATTATGGCTGGTGGGATATTATTATCTTTTCTTAGATTTCATCAATAATCAAGAACCCTTAGGTAAGGCTGAAAGTTCACTGATTTGGCCAGTATTATTGGGTAGCTTGATTCTATTTATTGTTAATTCTTATCAAAAAGTTCCTCGCTGGTTCTATGCGACTATGCATATTGCTACATATTGGCTGATTCTGTGTTTCTTGGCAGTTGAAATATCTTGGTTCATTTCATTATTGCCTTGGGGGATGACGGAATGGGGCTACTTTATTTAT
This sequence comes from Moellerella wisconsensis, assembly GCF_022592395.1. Lineage (NCBI taxonomy): Bacteria > Pseudomonadati > Pseudomonadota > Gammaproteobacteria > Enterobacterales > Morganellaceae > Moellerella > Moellerella wisconsensis. The sequence continues at coordinate 1,477,760 of NZ_CP093242.1, forward strand.
ATTATGGCAATGGTAGCTATTATATTAATACTTTATTGGCTGCAAGGTAGTTGTATTAATCCTATGGTTTTACATAAGAAATTATATTGGTTAGCTACATTGCCACTCATTGTATTAATGATTGGCTGTTCATTAGCTGGAAACTTGCTTGATGGAAAGTTAACATTTTGGATTTATATTCCATTACTTAATCCATTAGATGAGGCAGGACTATTTAGCATCGTGGCATTAATTTGTGCTACGCGTTGTATTCGACGATTAAAAAATCTGTCAAGTAAGACCCGTAAGATCCTAGTTAATGGTTTAAATTTAGCCATTATTACCTTAAGTGTTTGTTGGTTTAATGGTGTTTTATTACGGGGGCTGGTGGATTATCTTGATTTATATTGGTCTCTCACTAGTATTTTAGACTCGCGATTTATTCAGACAACATTATCGATAGTTTGGACTCTAGTTGCGTTAATTATCATGATTATGGCTCACAATAAACAGCAACGAATCAATTGGTTTGCAGGTGCAATTATCCTTGGTGCGGTAATTGCTAAACTATTTTTAATTGATATAACTAATGAAGATGGACTAATCAAAGCGGTAACATTTATTGTGGTTGCTGTATTAATTTTAGTTGTGGGTTATTTTTCTCCGTTACCACCGAGAAATCAAATTTCAACATTAGAAACCGGAGAGCTATCCGATGCCAAAAAGTAGGATTATGTTTTCCGCACTGATTCGGCTATTGATGTCATTATCGATGATGTTTACTTTATCTGCTGTTGCCGATGAAACTAACGCCACTTCGCGGATGGTATATGATTTTTATCAAGGCGCTGAATTAACTACGCCAAAGATACCGATAAGCAATTCATCGATAAATAATTCATCGATAAATAAGCCATTGGTAACCCAATATACTGACGCTTTTTATTGGTTACAGTTACCAGAGCAGGCCTATTTAAATTCGGCATATCCAGACAGTTTACAAGATATTAGTGTGTTCAATAGCGCAGGTGAGGAGATCCCATTTTCACTATTTAAACATAGCACTGAAAATTCGGTACAAACACCGATAAAATTTATGCTGTATCCGGTACAAACTCAATTTATTACAAATAACAGTGTGACTGATAATAAGCCACAACTAGAGATTAATACTGAGAACGGTATCTGGCTGAAAGTTTCGGGGGCAATGATTGAACCGCATGCAGATGTGAATAATCAAGCCTATTTATTAGTGGCTCAAGATGAGAAAGAATTAGCCACACCATTAGACCAATTAATTATCAATTGGTCTTCGATAACTGATAATTGGCAAGCAAAAGCAACGGTGTACAGCAGTAGCGATAAAAAAAATTGGACACAGTTGGCAAATAATGTGCCATTAATGGAGTTAACCTCAGTTGATGGTAAGTTAATTAGCCGCAATATTGTACTGAATAAACAGGTTCAATCAGCCTATTGGTTACTAGTTATCGATACCGATAAATCACAATCAGCGCCAAAAATTACGTCTGTGAACGGTATTGCTCAGCATAAAAATGTACAAGCGCGACAACAAGTATTTAAGTTTAAACAAACTAATGAAGGTGAAACGCGCAATGAAGTTACTTATCGTTTACCCACAGAACAGTTGATTAGCTCGCTAAAAATTACATTACAGCAAAAAAATCAGGTATTACCGATAAAAATTGATTATCAATCGCATGCCGATGGTCCGTGGATCCACTTAGGGAATTATGTGGTTTATTCATTAGAGGGTCATGATCTGCAGAAATATAGCTTACCGATTACCGTGAATAATTTAATAATCCGTAAAATGCGTATAACAGCGCTTAGAGGTGGTTGGGGGGAACATCCCCCGTATGTTTCTGGCACGCGTGATGGAATGAATATTATTTTTAATGCACAAGGAGTTGCGCCTTATTTATTAGTCTGGGGAAATATTAATGCTCAAAATGGCAGTTTGTCATTAACCGAGTTATTAGCGAGTTCGTTGACGCCCCAGCAGGTGATGGCACAATTTAATCAAATTGAAGCGGATAAAAATATTATTGAGCTGGGGGGGGCAGATCGATTGAAGAATAAAAATAATTTAGCCAATGATACGAAATGGCAACATTATATTCTGTGGAGCATTTTGTGCCTTGGTATACTCATTCTAGGATTTTTTTGTTGGCGATTACTGATTGATTTTAAAAGGCAATCACCGAGTGGTGACTAATTGAGCAGTTCAGATTGAACGGATAACTGTCATTATTGTCGATAGTAAGTCAGGTTAATTTTGCCATTTATTAGCAAGGAGTTTAGCGATGAACGTGATAGAAGCTATCAAACAACGTAGAGCAACTAAACAATTCGATAGTAAATTTATATTGAGTTCAGACCAAAAAAAGCAATTAATTGAGTTAGTATTAGAAAATGCGCCCAGTGCCTTTAACTTACAACACTGGCGTCCGGTGTTAGTTGAAGACCCAGCATTAAGAGCGAAGATACGTGAAATTGCCTGGGATCAACCACAAGTGACTGATGCCTCTATGTTGATTGTATTGTGTGCTGAAGTGACTAGTTGGCAAACCAAACCACAGCGTGTCTGGGAAGGGGCAACAGAGCAAGTTAAATCATTAATGACTGCTGCAATTGATCAATATTACCGTGATCGCCCTCAAGTTCAGCGTGATGAAATTATGCGAAGTGCCGGTATTTTTGCCCAAACATTAATGCTAGCAGCGAAAGGCCAAGGGTTAGATAGCTGTCCAATGGATGGTTTTGATTTTGATGCGATGGCTAAATTAATCAAGCTACCTGAAAATCATGAAGTTTGTCTGATGATTGCTGTGGGTAAAGCCAATACTGAGCCATATCCACGAACAGGAAAATTTGATTTTTCCGATGTTGTGAAAGTCGATCATTTTTAATTATTTGATTGATTAGCTTCAACGTGGTTTAAACCAAGGAGGTACGGTGATATTTTTATCGGCCTTCTTGTTTATATACTGTTTATCTTACTGATAACTTTACATGAAAATCGCAAATTCTTACGCTTAACTGTCACTCCATTGCAGTTTTAGGTGTTAAATGAACAATAACTTAACTGTTTATTTGGAGTATAAATATGGTAAATGATTTTTGGACTAAATCTGTCTTTGGCTTACTGATAGCGATCAGCCTTGCATTTAGTACTGCGGTAGCTTCTGCTAGCAATTTATCTTCACCAGTTGTTTATCAAGTATCCCATATTGTACATTCTCAAACACCACACTCTGATGCAGATATTGAATCTATTCGTGAGAATAATGAATTTAATCGAATTTTAATTTGCGATGTTGATCTAGATAAACGTTTTTGTAGTAAACAGATAAAAATAAAGTCAAAAAGTTGAATATCACCTTAATATTTTGTAGCTAAATGATTTCTGACATGATTTTTCATTGATTGAAAGCGTATAGTTTTGGTATTAGGTAATGGCCAATGCTTTTAATGCCTGGCCTGAGGTAATATAGAATTTGAGGTAACATAATTTAAGATAGCTTTAAGGTGGTTTAAGATAGTTTTAAGGTTCGATGCGATAAAAATAGGCCCACTGAAGCTGATATATGGAAATGAGGCTTGGAATTTGGCTTAAAATATAGCATTAAAATTTAGCTTAAAAATAATGTGGTTTAAATTGTAGTGCAGGAATAGATGAAGATGAAAGATATCAACTATATAGAAAAGATGGCCTCGCTACTACAGTGGGTTCTTAATTTGGGATTGATCTGTCTTGCGACAGTGCTAGTGTTCTTTTTAGTTAAAGAAACCTATATTTTATCATCATTAATGTTTGGTGATATATTAAACGAAGTTCAGGAGACAACATCCTATCAACTGCTCGAAAGTATTGTCACATACTTTTTATATTTTGAGTTTATTGCCCTGATTATCAAGTATTTTACATCAGGTTATCATTTCCCATTACGTTATTTTATCTATATAGGAATAACTGCAATAATTCGTCTAATTATTGTTGATCATAGCGACCCAAAGACGACACTGCTTCACGCGGGTGCCATTCTAGTTTTGGTTATTGCACTTTACTTAGCCAATACGGAAAAATTAAAACGCGCCTAGTGGGTGATGTTATTCAAGTGGCTGTTAAATGGTCTATTTAGGCATGATGTAGCTAAAACAGATAAATATGATAAAAATAGCTATTCGTAAGGATAGCTATTTATATTTGGTTCAAAATAAACATTAATTTGAATATCAAATATAAATTAATTCATTTGAATGATAATTAAATAAATCAAAAGCTATAAACTTTCTAATCTATCTTTTAATGCTGTAATGAAACGCTTATTGTATGATTAAGCTTGTTTGATACTTAATTATTCAATATTTATTTCTATTTATAGTGTGTATCGCTGCTGATTAATAATGCTAGCTTAATGAATCAGTCATTTTATTAGCATGACAAATAAGATATTTGATTATCTGATGATCAGGTTCATTTTAGACTGATTATTAAAGATATAAAAAATATTAACCAAGAAGAAGGATATTCTTTGATTAATATACTCATTATTGAAGATAATAATATTATCTTACATGGATTACAGTCTATTTTCACGAAGAGCTCACGCCTCAAAGCTTTGGAAGCGGTACCTATGGTGAGCCAGGCTATCATCTGGTGCCGACATCATAATACGGATGTTATTTTAATGAATGCAAATCAGTGTCATTTTATCTCTTTGGATAAAATACAAACCTTGATGCGTTTACAACCAGATGCAGTAATTTTGTTACACTCGGCACATGATAATTATGCTTGTTTATTGAAATCATTAGAAATTGGGGTTCATGGCATACTCAGTATCGGTGCCACCGTGGACGATATTATTGATGCAGTAAAAGTGGTAAATACGCGGCAAAAATTTTTATCGCCAGATATAGCACAGAAATTAGCGTTACACCGTGCTAGTTATGCTGAGCAATGCGACTTATATGCGATACTTTCACGGCGAGAAATGGAGATTATGCACCTGATTGCAGGGGGGGCTGCGGTTGCTGTTATCGCGGAACGTTTGCAAATTAGTCCTAAAACAGTTAATTCTTATCGTTATAGAATGTTTAGTAAACTAAATATCCGTAGTGATGTAGAATTAACTCATATAGCAATAAGCTATGGATTAATAGCGATAGAGCGGGTTTATCAGAGTGGCGGATCAATTTAATTCACATGCATTTTTACAAACAGTTACTAGCCAACCAGGGGTTTATCGGATGTACGATACCTCAGGGACGGTTATTTATGTCGGAAAAGCTAAAGATCTGAAAAAAAGATTATCAAGCTATTTTCGCAGCAATGTTGCGAGTAAAAAAACTGAACAACTAGTTAAAAACATTGCACAAATTGATGTTACGGTTACCCATACTGAAACCGAAGCACTGCTACTTGAACATAACTATATTAAGCTTTATCAGCCCCGTTATAATGTATTATTGCGTGATGATAAATCCTATCCTTATATTTTTCTCAGCAGCGAACGGCATCCTCGATTATCGATGCATCGAGGAGCAAAACATAAAAAAGGTGAATATTTTGGTCCTTTCCCAAACTCATATGCGGTGAGGGAAACGTTAGCATTAATGCAAAAATTATTCCCAATTCGCCAATGTACGGATAGTGTCTACCGTAATCGTTCACGGCCTTGTCTGCAGTATCAAATTGGTCGATGTTTAGGGCCTTGTGTTTCTGAACTGATTAGTGATGAAGAATATGCACGCCAAGTAAATTACGTGCGATTATTTTTATCTGGTAAAGATAAACAAGTATTGTCCGGATTAATTACTCGTATGGAAGAAGCCAGCAAAGCTTTACGCTTTGAAGAAGCAGCCCGTTATCGTGATAAAATTCAGGCTGTTAGAGCGGTAACTGAACAACAATATGTTTCAGGCGGTGAAGATGACTTGGATGTAATTAGTGTTGCATTTGATGCTGGAATGGCTTGCGTACATGTATTGTTTATTCGCCAAGGAAAAGTATTGGGGAGTCGCAGTTATTACCCTAAAATACCTAGCGGTACATTATTAAATGAGGTTGTTCAGACATTCTTAGGACAATTCTATTTGCAAGGCAGTGAAAATAGAACATTACCGAGCGAGGTATTACTCGATTTCTCATTGCCTGATAAAGAATTACTGGCTAATTCATTATCAGATATTGCAGGTCGTAAAATTAATATCCAGACCCATCCTAGAGGTGCTCGGGCGCGCTACTTGAAATTAGCTAGAACCAATGCGACTATCGCTTTAACCACTAAATTAGCACAGCAATCAACAATTCATCAGCGCCTCAGTGCATTATCGACGGTGATTGGAATTGAACATATTCAGCGTATGGAGTGCTTTGATATTTCACATACGATGGGTGACCAGACAGTGGCTTCATGTGTGGTTTTTGATGAAAATGGTCCAGTAAAATCAGAATATAGGCGCTATAATATTACAGGGATCACTGGTGGAGATGACTATGCGGCGATGCACCAAGTACTGACGCGTCGTTATGGTAAGCATCTCGATGAAGATAAAATCCCCGATATAATTTTTATTGATGGAGGTAAAGGACAGCTTGCTCAAGCAAAAGATGTTTTTTCATCATTAGAAGTTGATTGGAATAAAAATCACCCTTTATTAATTGGTGTAGCTAAAGGTAGTGATCGTAAAGCAGGATTAGAAACATTATTTTTTAAACCTGAAGGAGAGGGGATTTCGTTACCTCCCGATTCACCGGCATTGCATGTCATTCAGCATATTCGTGATGAATCACATAATCATGCGATTACTGGACATCGCCAGCGAAGAGCAAAAGTTAAAAATACCAGTTCATTAGAATCAATTGAAGGTATTGGACCTAAAAGGCGGCAAATGCTGCTAAAATATATGGGGGGTTTGCAACCCTTACGTAATGCAAGTGTAGAGGAGATCGCAAAAGTGCCCTCGATCTCATACGCACTAGCAGAAAAGATTTATAATGCATTGAAACAGTAGGTGTCTTAAGGCACCATATTAAGAAAATTTATTCTGGCCAAAAAGTTAGCGAGCATTATGCAACTAAATATCCCAACTCTGTTAACGCTATTTCGCGTAGCCTTAATTCCATTCTTTGTTTTGGCTTTCTATCTCCCATATACATGGGCACCCTTTGCTTGTGCATTTATCTTTGTCATTGCGGCTATCACCGACTGGTTTGATGGTTTTTTGGCGAGGCTCTGGAAGCAGACGACTAAGTTTGGAGCATTCCTAGATCCGGTTGCGGATAAAGTGATGGTGGCTGTCGCATTAGTCTTGGTGACAGAACATTACAATGTTTGGTGGGTTACTTTGCCGGCGGCCACCATGATAGCGCGTGAAATCATTATCTCATCGCTAAGAGAATGGATGGCTGAGATAGGTAAACGAAGCAGCGTAGCGGTATCCTGGATAGGGAAATTTAAAACTACGGCACAAATGATGTCATTAGTCGGGTTATTATGGCGGCCAAATATGGAAGTTGAGATAGCGGCAATTGTTCTTTTATATATCGCGGCAATTTTAACTTTTTGGTCAATGTTTCAATATTTACAGGCTGCATGGTCTGATTTGAATGAAGCGTGATCGAAATGATTGAAAAATCGCCGAACGAACTGAATATTAAATAATTGTGTTGACTAGAAATGTGAAATCAGTAAAATGCAACGCATCGAACGACGCAACGGTTTATTAAAATAAATAAGTAAATCAGCGAGTTTAATAAGTTTGAAAGCGGGAATAGCTCAGTTGGTAGAGCACGACCTTGCCAAGGTCGGGGTCGCGAGTTCGAATCTCGTTTCCCGCTCCAATCTCAGATTGCTAAAGTAATGAGATTAGGTAAGGCGCGTTGGCAGAGTGGCCATGCAGCGGATTGCAAATCCGTGAACCTCGGTTCGACTCCGGGACGCGCCTCCAAGAATTTAGCCCAGGTGGTGAAATCGGTAGACACAAGGGATTTAAAATCCCTCGGCTGTAAGGCTGTGCGGGTTCAAGTCCCGCTCTGGGCACCAAAATTAGAAAATGGACCTACAATAAGGTCCATTTTTCTTTTATCACCGGATGGCTTTAACTGAATAATTAAAGTTAAACAATATAGCGGTGATAAAAAAATAAATAAATTTTCTAGTATATTTATAAAATTATCAGGATTATTTTCTCAGCGTTCGTAACATACGAAGGAAAAATTAAAACTGGTGATAATAAACATTAATTATGTTGACTAGAAGTGTAAGATGCGTAAAATACAACGCAATGATTTATAAAATAAATAAGTCAATAAAATAGTTTTAAAGCGGGAATAGCTCAGTTGGTAGAGCACGACCTTGCCAAGGTCGGGGTCGCGAGTTCGAATCTCGTTTCCCGCTCCAATCTCAACTATAACTACAGTTTGAGATTAAGGACGGCGCGTTGGCAGAGTGGCCATGCAGCGGATTGCAAATCCGTGAACCTCGGTTCGACTCCGGGACGCGCCTCCAAGAATTTAGCCCAGGTGGTGAAATCGGTAGACACAAGGGATTTAAAATCCCTCGGCTGTAAGGCTGTGCGGGTTCAAGTCCCGCTCTGGGCACCATATAAAATTTAACTGATAAATCAGTTAATTAGAAAAAGAAAAAGCGACCTTAATGGTCGCTTTTTTTATGACTAAAATTTCATTATTTAGAATAAGATACTGGTGTATATCAGTGGAATAATTCTATTTTCCTCCCGCAATGATGCGGAAGGAAAATGGAGGATAATAAAAGAGGATTATTTTAATAATCTAACTTTGACCGTTTTGCCTTTAATTTTGCCTTGTTGTAATTGTTTTAAAGCATGTTTTACCACAGATTGTTTCACCGCAACATATGCATGTACAGGGTGAATGACAATCTTACCAATATCAGCACCCTCTAAGCCCATATCACCGGTTAAGGCACCGAGAATATCGCCGGGACGAATTTTGGCTTTCTTACCACCATCGATACATAATGTGGCCATTTCAGCTTCGAGAGGAGTAATTTGTAATCCTCCCGGAACAGCTTGCCAATTGAGTTTTATTTGGAGCATTTCTTCTAATGCATTTGCACGTTGAGCTTCTTCAGGCGCACATAGGTTAATAGCCAAGCCACTTTCTCCCGCGCGAGCAGTGCGTCCTATGCGATGGACGTGAACTTCAGGATCCCAAGATAATTCATAGTTAATTACCATTTCTAATGCTTTGATATCTAATCCACGAGAAGCTACATCTGTCGCGACTAAAACCCGGCTGCTGCCGTTCGAGAAGCGCACTAAGGTTTGGTCACGATCACGCTGTTCCATATCACCATGCAGTGCAAGTACACTCTGGTTACTGTCGGATAAAGCTTCAAAGACATCTTGGCAATCTTTTTTGGTATTACAAAATACTACGCACGAAGCTGGCTGCTCACGGCTCAATAGCTTTTGTAACAAATCAATTTTACTTTTGCGAGACACTTCATAGAATTGCTGCTCGACAGCAGGGAGCTCATCAACGGAATTAATTTCAATTGTTAATGGTTGGTTTTGAATTCTCTGGCTAATAGCAGCAATAGCTTCTGGCCATGTGGCCGAAAATAGTAGGGTTTGACGTTGAGTAGGCATGCAAGTAATAACTTCGTCAATTGCATCGACAAAGCCCATATCGAGCATACGGTCGGCTTCATCTAACACTAGCGTTTGTAAAGCATCAAGATCAACAGTTTGTTTTTTAAGATGATCTAATAATCGACCTGGCGTAGCGACAATAATATGTGCGGGATGCAGTAGAGAATCACGTTGAATACTAAAAGGTGTACCACCACACAGAGTTAATACCTTGATATTCGGCAGATAGCGAGCAAGGCGACGTAACTCATTTGCTACCTGATCAGCTAGTTCACGGGTAGGGCATAGGATCAGCGATTGAGTTTTAAACTGTTTGGCATCAATACCCTGAAGTAGGCCGAGACCAAAAGCTGCTGTTTTACCGCTGCCTGTTTTGGCTTGCGCACGGACATCTTTCCCTGCGAGGATCGCCGGTAATGCCGCGGCTTGTATTGGGGTCATCGTCAAATAACCCAGCTCGTTTAAGTTGGTAAGTTGTTCCGCAGGAAGCGCGTTAAGTTCAGCAAATGAGGTCACAATGAAAATTCCGAATAAATAAAACACATAATAGCCAGCAATGATACTATCACTTCTCTGTTATGTCGTGAGGAACTTGCATCCGAGCGATAAAAGTGAGTAGTAAAATAAATAGAGAGTGATTAGTTATGCCCCTAATCAAAAACGCGTGCTATTGTTTATTAAAAGAATTGTTATTGTGATAAATAAAAAGGATTGTGGCTTATAAAATAAGCACTATTTAATATACTATTGATAGTAGGATTAGAATGAAAAAAACACTCGGAACTTTATGTTTATTGTCTCTTTCATACGGTGGGCAAGCCACGACGCTAAATATTGAAAAAAACAGCTTATCAGTAGAAACTTTCTCTTCAAAAAATGGCACTTTAGTGATTAACGGCCAAGCATTGTATGAACGTAAATTAGCGATAACGGTAGTTAATCGCGGTGAAAGTAAAGTTGAGTTGACAGGGCTTAGCGGTTGTTATAAAGCCTTTGATAAGCAAGGAAAGCGTTATGTAGCTCGAACAACTCAATTAGACTTATTAGGTTCAGTTGAAAAAAATGCAGCTAAATGGGGTGAAATATCGATTGTAGGTAAAGATGATAGCGTCTATAAGGCAATTTTTGTTGAATGGTCGAGCGATAAATCATCATGTGATCGTTAAATAAATTTAGAAATTATAGAATGATATTATTTTCTAATTTAATCATTAAAATGAAATTTTTATTATATGTTTTATATTAAAATAATTAAATTACCTAATAATCGTATCGAAGGAATATCGTTTTTTGAGATTAAAACGATATTCTAATCTCGATTTTTTTAGATATTAATGATATTTATACCATAATATAAAATGTAACAATCCCATACTACCATGACCAATGATATATATTTCAATCAAACCAGTCAGCGTTTTATGAATATTTTTGGCTTCATCAGCTAAAGGAGAATTTTGTAACCACAAGAACAGCCAAATTAATCCAGAACTAACGACCAAAAATAATGCCCCTAGTCCTAAACCTTGCACTGAAGTGGCTATGCCATTAGCTGAGCTTTCTGGTAATTTTAAATGACTAAGTAATTTAATATCTTTTTTTATTTGGGATAAGTCACCAAATAGATAAGGAAAAAAATAGTGAATTCCTTTATTTTTCATGCAGTTAATAATAAAATAGAGAACTAAAAAAAATAGGCTTATCCCAAGAATAATATGTAGCCAAGTACAATAAAATTGATAGCCTTGATCTACAATCACACCAGTTTTAGCTATTTCCATCCAGTTACTAATAACAATTTGAGTGATAACTAATAATAAAATGAGTAAATGGATAACGCGTATTTTTCGAGTCTGATAGATACCAAAAAACTTCCAGATTGAATTTAGAAGATTCAATTTGTACACCTAATAAATAAAAGGTTATTGATAGTATATGTTTATATGAGTAGAACGCATAAAGCAAGATAAATAAATATACTAATTTAGATATTCATAAAAAGAATCAAATATATAATTTTTCAGTATATCAATTATATATTTAATCTAATAGTTATTTATATTTATACTTCATTAGTATTAAGGCCAAAGTTTGCATTAAGCCAAATTGAATCAGGCTGTAATATGCAGATTTAAAGTTTCGTATTGTTTATAAAATAGATTATAAAATAATTTTTTTATAAAAAAAAGACCAGCTCAAATATCGGCTGGTCTAAATAATAAATTGGAAGCAATGTGAGTAATGTCGCTATGAATACTTGACTTAAATGGTCAGGTATCCATGGCTAGAAGAATACTCGTTGTTATTTGGGATATCAACCTTTAGTTTCTTAAGGTTAGCTAGGGAATATTATAATATTTTCATTTAATTCAATGGATTAAATAAATTTTTATAAAATTGATTTATTTACCAGATGATTTTCAGCCTTTTTTCATGTTGTTGTCTTACTTTGTAAAAGAGAGGGCATCAAGGCGAAAAACCACTAAAATCATTTTGATTTTTGAAAAAGATTACTTTGAGTAAATTTGACATCATTTTAAATGTCTTTTGTTGTTGCGTTTGTTAACGATTGGTAATAACTTATCACTAATTGTTTATAAAAGATTAAAACTAGTGGCGTTAGCTTATTGTTTTATCAATACAAGTATAATGGCTGGATAAATACCAAGGATACAACAGAAGGAGTAATTTTATCTGTCGCCGTTAATTGCATAACACAGACTAATAAAAGTAGGTTTAACATGATGAAAAATATTATTTTTTGTTGTTTATCTATAGGGATCAGTTGTAGTGCTTTATCTGCTGAAGATACTACTGATGTTAGTTTTGATCATTTATCATTAAAAGCAGTGATTGCAATTGCGCATGATGACTGTAAAACAGAACAAGTTTCCTGTACTAAAAAATTAAAACAAGCTATTGATTTATCAAGAATGATTTCCTCCTCTACTATTAATAATGTTTGTCTCTCGAGTGATTACGGATCTGTTGAATTACAAGAACTCTGCGATGATTCAGGCGTCAAATTAAATGTGGCTCATCGGCAGATGCTGGATATTCACGATATGCTAGAATAGCGGGCATATTGCATCAATAAATTTTTATCCTCTATCTTTAAGGGGGTTATTGGTTTTTTGAAGGGTTACACGCGAATGAAGATAATAGGTAAATCTAAGTAAATCAGATGGTTCTGTGATAGTAAAATGAAGATTCTATGGCAAATTATATTTTTTAGTCATGGAATTTAGTTATTATGAAAACAGAAGTTATTGTTATTCGGTTAACCAAACAAGAACGAGCAGCATTAGAGGCCAAGAAAACAACTCCATTGTTAGCTGATTGGATTAAAACATTAGCTTTTGACGCGCCAGATAGAGAACAAGAAGAATCTGATTAATTGATATCTAATACCCCTACAGCCAATTAGTGATGGATAGTAAGAGTACCTTTTGAGTATTTTGATGATTATTCATGCTTGCATATTGGTTATCATGATAGATAAAAAAAGCGCCTAAAAATACAGGCGCTAAAGAAGGGATTTTTCTGTGAGCTATCAATATAGTTGATCAAAACTATATCAAGACTAAACAGCTATATATGTCATGCTTTATGCATAGATATTTATTTTTATTACATATAATAAAATTAATAGGTGATATTTATATATTTTATTATTATAACATAAAAAAGCCCTCCAATTAGGAAGGGCTTTGAGAAACATAACATTAAAACAGTATTCACCTGTTTGTAAACCATACCAGAAAATTTTATTTATTTAATGATACATATCAATTCATTTATTAATGAAGTTAATAAATGAATTGTTTTTCATGCTACGAGATGTTGGGATCACAGGTTGATCATCATGATGCGATTAGTTGGTTGATTTGTTGAAATATTTTGATTTTTCAAGTGTAAAAATAATCGATTCATTGGTATTATCCATATTAGATTTTGGTTATATTTTAGCTTTAATTGGATGATGGTTTTTTTATGAGAAATATTTTATCTAAATAAATAATTTTATTTTAATAATTATATTGCTTAGAGTAAATTAATATTTATTGTGAGGTTTTAAAAGGTGGATTTAATTTTTTCGTCTTATTCTGTTGAGGGTAAATAATAAAATTAATAATTTTATTCCATGAGGTGATTATATTTTTTTAATTTAATAATAGTGATTATTTATATTATTTAACCAACCAAGTTACTAGAAAGGTAGTTACCAGTAACTTGGAATAGGGGATAAATTTTAAGAGTTAATGGCTTTCATAACGGATGGAGAAAATACGAATTAAATCCTCTACACTGAGTTTTTCTGCCATATGACGAGTATTAAATAAAGGAATATAGACAGTTAACATCTTTTGGTAAGTAGGTAACATTAAAGCATGTGAATCGCTATCTAACCCAGTTATTTCGATGAATCGTTTGCTTTTTTTGAGCATGTTCGCAATGCTAAAATAATCAGCTTCTAAGTTAGCGTCAAAACCACAAAATTGCAGATCCTTTTCTCGACCAAAAGGTTGTAACTTTTCACTTAATCGTTGTTTATCTGCGGCTGACAGTTTGTCATAGCTAGATTTTATGGTTCGATACATGGCTAATATTTGAAAGACTAAGGCAACTTTATTGTCATCAATATCAGGTTGGTTGATTAATGAGGCATAGTTTTCTTCAATCACCCAACTATTACCTGAACGAATGGCATCTTCAATAAGTTGCGGATTAAAGCTGCCTTGGATATTTGACTGCTTATAGATGTCACATAGCATGAGTATTTGTAGTTTTTCTATCGGCGTTAGCTTCATTTTTACCTCACTTTTTAACTTGATTACATCTAATAGCTAATTACCGTTCAATTGCTATTATTACGCTGTATTTCCTAGTGTACTCTCTTTCTGCGCTAGTCAAAAATTAGCGTTATTAGGCCAGTTCTCCGTAGAGTTTTAGCAATTGATTAACCTAATAACACTATTTTTCAAAGTCGTTATTTTATAGGTGAACTCTCGTGTTTTATCTTGGTAAAATTTTCATAGAGAATTAATATCTATAATCCGTGAAAATTAATCAATAACTTGAATTTGGCTGACTAGCCAGTAAATATTATCCATCCCGCGGCCATTGCCATACAGATAGCGGCGACAATTCCACCGGATTTAGCAAATTCCATAAAGGAAATTTTAACCCCATAAACAGCAGCTTGTTCAACCACTATAATTCCCGCTAAACTGCCAAAGACAAATAAATTACTTGAAAACCCGGAGCCAAGCACCAGTGCTGCCCCGAGCGCTTCGGCATTCCCATCTGGCGCTAAAAAGGGCACCAATAACATAACTGCCGGATTATTTCCCACGATGCTACTGAGTACGCCAGTAGTAAAGAATAATATTAAAGGATTATTAAGATCTACCCCAGCATGGTGTAGGTCATTTAACAGGGATTGGGGAAGGCCAGTTGCAGAGAATGCAGCATTAACAACAAATAATCCCATGATAAGTAATAATAAATTACCATCAACTAATTTTAACATATCACTAGAGGCAATTGAGCGATTAAGCAATAAAAATCCAGCGGCAGTAAGTGCAATTAATTCGCGGGGAATATCACTGACCACGAATGCGACAATGACAATAGCGGTTATGATACCTGCTTTACTCGTTTCCCAGAGATTTAACGGTGTTTTTTCTTGATTATTGAGGCTTGGCAATGCGCTGTCGGCTGAAGATAAATACCAGCGTTTACGATAAATAATACTTAATACAGCCCAAATAATCGGTAATGAGACTAATGCAGGAAGGGCTGAAACTTGTAATAGCCCGACAAATGATAAATCTAATCCCTGCGCTGCAATCATATTTTGCGGACTACCAATGAGCGAACCGGCTGCACCATTATTTGCAGCAAAGCAAAAGCCGAGTAAAAAAGGAATAGGATTTAGCCCGCGTGACAAAGTGATAGAGACCAACAGCGGTGTCATTGCAACTACCACCACATCGTTTGTCAAGAGTGCAGATAATAGGCCACCAACAGCAATCAATACTGCCAGTAGTATCGGTGCACTGACTTTAAGGTTCGCTACTCGGTGAGCTGTCCAATCGTAAAAACCAGAAACCACAAAAGAGGCGGAAACTACCATTAAGCCAAATAACATACCAATAGTGCGATAGTCGATAGCTGCCCAAGATTGTTGTGCGGTTATACTGCCTGCGGCCATCATGGCTAATGCACCAATGACAGCTGCGCCCGTACGATCGACTTTAAAGCCGGGGAGTTTGCCAAATCCCATCGCGATATAGACGACTAAAAAAACAAGTATAGTAAGTTCCATAAAATGATTATCTAAAGTGGTTAGTTAGTAAGAATAAAGTTCAGCTCATAAATAGATGAATCACATGAGCCGTAAATAAATAATAAAGTGAAATATAGTGGGTTAATAAATGAAATTGTTAACTCTAGGCTAACAGTCCCCTATTAATAGATGGTTCTATCTTAATAAATAATTGGGATATATCGATTAATCCAACGTTACTGTAACGTTGAGTCATGGATGAATCAAGTTAATGTTAGACAAGCATATTAAGTTTAAATGATTACCAATTTTAGTCGTCATGACAGGATTGAATATTATCCCAATTAATTCTTATCATGAGCTAATTGGGATCTAGAAAATAGTGACACTAATACAGAATCTACCAATAATAATTAGTTTTTATCTGCTAATAATTTTCTTACGGTATGTTCATCAGTCACTAAACCTGTTATCCATCGTCCAGTTAATGCGGCTTTGATGGCTAAGTATTTATTATCACCACCAGCAAATGCAATAATAGAGCGAGAGGTATTTTCTATTAATGGAATGCTGGTTAATGTTTCATCTAATTCGGTTTGACATCGTGTACCGTCGGCACAAATAAAGTGCCCGAGTAATTCGGCGACTGCGCCTTGTTTTTTTATTTTTTCGACTTGTTCATCGGTAATAAATCCTTCTGAGTTTAAAGGACAACCTAAATTAACTTCACCAATCCCAATAAATGTCACATCCGCATGTAATGCTTTGGTGGTTACATCTTGGTAAACGCGATGTTGGCACCACATTTGTTTATCGATCAAGCTATCGGCATATAATGGAGCAGGCAAAATAAAGTGTTTACATTGTAACTTTTCAGCTAACCATAAAGGGACATCATAGCGTGTTGCTGAGCTGTCTCTGGCAATGGCTCCTATTAACGAAACACATTGATGTGCCGGATGATTTAAACGGGGCAGAGCATCAATTACTGAGCGTAAAGTTTTACCCGATCCTACGCCGATGATGGTGGATTCTGCGTTAGCAACACACTGAGCCATGACTTCAGCACCAGCGACAGCAATCATGTTATTTACTGCATGGCTATCTAATTGTCCTGAAGGAACGATTTGACACAGTTGTAATTGATATTTTTGTTGTAATTGCTGAGCTAATTGTAAACATTCACTAATAGGATGGGTTATTTTGACATTGACCATTCCTTGTTCATTTGCCATAGAAATCAGTCTTTGCGCTACTTGACGAGATAATCCGAGCTCATGGGCTATCTCTTGCTGTGTTTTTCCAGCCACATAGTACATCCAAGCTGCCCGCGCCGCCTGTTCCTGTTTTTTTTCTTCTTTTTGCATTAGCCATTCCCCAATTATTTGAGCTTATTGTATTTGTGAGCAGATGCTATTTGAAAGGGCAAATGTTTATTTTGTGAGAAGCTTCGCAGTATTTATAGCATAAACCTAACTAAACTATAACAAACGGGCAGATGCCCCTTTAAAGGTCAAATGTTTAATTGGTTCTTAGGAGGCATTATGCCGCAGCAACATTCTGTTTGGATGCACATTGGTGCAGGTTCTTTTCATCGCGCTCATCAAGCTTGGTATTTGCATCGATTAATCGCTCAAGGTGATGATAGTTGGTCGATCGCGCTGGGAAATATTCGTAATGATGCCAATGAGTTATTAGAAAAATTAGCTGCTCAGCACGGTGAATATACGCTAGAAACCGTGTCACCTGAAGGCGAACGTCATTATGAAAAAATTACTTCAATCAAGAAAATCCTTCCGTGGGATGAAAATCTTAGTGCATTAATTGTGCAGGGTTGTCAGCCACAAACTCGGGTTCTATCGTTTACTGTTACCGAGGGGGGGTACTATTTGACGCCACAGCATGAATTGGATCTTCAACAGGCCGATATTCAAGCAGATTTAGCGGGCGCCAGCCGTACAATTTATGGTGCTCTGAGCCTCATTTTACGAGCGCGTTCACAGAATGAGGGTGAGCCTATTACATTATTGAATTGTGATAATTTGCGGCACAATGGTGAACGTTTTCGCCATGGGTTTCTCTCTTTCTTACAGGCCAAAGGGGATAATGCCCTGTATGAGTGGGTAAAAACACAAACTGTGTCACCGAATACGATGGTTGATCGGATTACTCCTCGTCCAACCGCTGATATTGCTGAACGTGTCAAACAGCACACCGGCTGGGATGATCAAGTACCAGTGATGGGAGAATCGTTTATTCAATGGGTTATTGAAGATGATTTCATTAATGGACGACCTAAACTAGAGCAGGTTGGAGTCGAAATGGTCAGTTCGGTATTGCCGTGGGAAGAGGCGAAAATCCGTATTTTAAATGCCAGCCATAGCTGTATTGCTTGGGCGGGAACATTAACCGGACTGAACTATATTGATGAAAGTACACATAAAGAGCCTATTCGTCAGATGGCTTGGAATTATGTTACTCAAGATGTTATCCCGGCGCTATCGCCAAGCC
The DNA here is from genome assembly GCF_022592395.1 of Moellerella wisconsensis. Lineage (NCBI taxonomy): Bacteria > Pseudomonadati > Pseudomonadota > Gammaproteobacteria > Enterobacterales > Morganellaceae > Moellerella > Moellerella wisconsensis. The sequence goes on from NZ_CP093242.1 coordinate 1,496,211, forward strand.
CATTAGATTTAGCGGCTTACCGTGATGTAGTATTAGAACGGTTTGGTAATCCGTATATTAAAGATACTAATCAACGTGTTGCTGCGGATGGCTTATCAAAAATTCCTGGATTTATTACTCCGACACTTATTGAGCGTTACGCGCAGGGTGATATTCCCGTAGCAACGGCTGTCTTACCCGCATTATTCTTTGTTTTCTTACGCTATTGGGCGGAGAAAAAGATCCCTTATGAGTATCAGGATGGGGTAATGGATCAGTCACATTATCAGTCATTTTTGAATCATGAAGGCGATTTAGCTACTTTCGTTGCAGATAAAACGTTATTTGGTGAATTAGCTCTATCAACGGATTTTTATCAATTGATGCAACAAACCGTGGCTAATATTGAGGCTTGGATAACGACACCAGACAGTAATTTACGCCAAAATAATTTGCCAAAAAACTGTTTATAGAGAGGCAAACATGTATCTCGGAATTGATATTGGAACCTCGGAGCTAAAAGCGCTAATTATTGATAATCAAGGTGAAATAGTAGCATCTAGCCATGTCACCTTGACGGTTCAGCGTCCTAAACCGCAATGGGCAGAACAAGCGCCTAATGCATGGTGGGATGCTACACATTCGGTGGTTGCAGCATTAAGGCAAAGTGCGCCAGAGGCATGGGCTGGGATTAAATCGATTGGCTTATCGGGGCAAATGCACGGTGCAGTATTATTAGATAGTCAAGGGAAGGTTCTCAGAAATTGTATTTTATGGAATGACACACGCAGTGCTGCAGAATGTGAATGGTTGCTAGCTCATCATCCGGAGTTTTTAACGATTAGCGGCAATCTTATTATGCCAGGGTTTACAGCGCCTAAATTACGCTGGGTGGCACAGCATGAGCCGGAAATATTCAATCAAATAGCCAAAGTATTATTACCTAAAGATTATCTGCGCTGGAAAATGAGCGGGGAATATATTAGCGATATGTCTGATTCATCCGGCACTTTATGGTTGGATGTGGCTAAGCGTGATTGGTCTGATGAGTTATTAGCAGCGACACAATTAACTCGCGAACAGATGCCTCGATTAGTCGAAGGCAGTGAAAAAAGTACCTGCTTAAATGCAGAGTTAGCGTCTCAATGGGGATTAAGTGCCGAGGTAATTATCGCTGGAGGTGGGGGGGATAATGCTGCGTCTGCCGTCGGTGTAGGGGCGATAAATCAAGATGATGCTTTTATTTCGCTCGGTACTTCTGGCGTTATTTTTGTGGTTAATAATCGCTTACAGACAGCGCCTGAACGTGGAGTGCATGCCTTTGCTCATGCTCTACCGCATCGTTGGCATCAAATGAGCGTAATGTTAAGCGCTGCTAGTTGTTTGCGTTGGCTGTGCAATTTATTGTCGATCACAGAAAATCAGTTAATGGAAGAAATTGCCGAATTATCGCAGCAAGATAAACAGCGAGCACCGGTTTTCTTGCCGTATTTATCTGGGGAAAGAACTCCACACAATGATGCTTATGCGATGGGATCATTTTTTGCTTTAAGACATGAAACGAACCGTGCATTGATGGGATATTCGGTAATTGAAGGTGTTGCGTTTGCGTTGGCGGATGGAATGGCTGTCTTATCCAACAGTGAAACGAATATTAAGCAGTGTAGTTTAACCGGTGGCGGTGCGCGTAGCCCGATCTGGGCCCAATTAATTGCAGATATTGTTAATATTCCTATTGTTACGCATCCAGCCAGTTCTTCTGGGGCATTAGGTGCGGCCAGGCTCGCATGGCTAGCGGTCGGCGGTGATGAACAACAAGTTTGTAAAAAACCGCCCATCAGTAATTCATATCAGCCACAAACTGCGAATCAAGCTTATTTACAGCAACGTTTAGCATTGTTTCGCTTGCTATATAAGCAACAGCTTGAGGCTCGGAAATTGTTGCCAGAATAATAACGAGGGCGATATCGATGAATAAAAGTGTAGCCTATTCACTATATCGCTCATATTGATATTTTTCATCGGTATTTTTTTTATTAAATATACAAATTCCTCGTATTTATTAAGGTTAATTATTTGTGATGAGCATGAGGTTTTTTGTTGCATTCTCAGACCTCGGTCACAAATATTTTAACGCTAATTGACACTAAATAATGAATTTGCACATACTGCTACATCGGTTGAGCAAAATAAGGTGCCGCATAGTTTATCAACAATACCAGTTAAAAATAAAAAATTGGGGCAGTTATTTAACCTTAACCTACCCCTAGTTAATTTAGAGTATTAAAAATTACCGATTACAAAACAAATAATTATTCAATCTTACCTTGTACTTTTACTACAAATAATGAGGAACGCTGCTATGACAGAAAAGCAGTATTGGTTAGGTTTACCTAAAAACTTATTTTGGGGATTCATCGCAATAGCTATTTTTATGAGTGGCGATGGATTTGAAATGGCTTTTTTATCTAAACATATTACGGATATTGGTTTTACACCAACCCAATCAGCGATGGTATTTACTGTATATGGCCTCGCAGCAGCAATAGCAGCATGGGCATCAGGTGTTGTTGCTGAGATTATTACACCGCAAAAAGCAATGTTAATTGGTTTTTTATTATGGATAGTCATGCATACTTTATTTATGGCTTTTGGCCTAGGCATGCATAATTATACTTTAATGTTATTATTCTATGGTATTCGTGGACTGGCTTACCCATTATTTATTTATTCATTTATGATGATGCTGGTACAAGTTATTCCACGAAGTCATTTAGCTGCTGCAACAGGATGGTTCTGGGCCATGTATTCTGTCGGTATAGGTGTTATCGGCAGTTATTTACCGAGTTTAACTATTCCTGCATTAGGTGAAATAGGAACGCTATGGATGGCAATTGGCTGGGTAGCTGTTGGCGGAATGATTGCTTATTTTAGTCTGCGAAATGTACCCGTTGATCGCTCAAAAGTTAATTTACCGCTAGAAGAAAAATTAACCGAACTTTCACGAGCGATCACGATTTTATTTACCAATCGCAATATTTTCATGGCTTCGATAATACGAATAATTAATACCATTTCTTTATTCGGGTTTGCAATTATTATGCCATTGTTATTTGTTGATCGTTTAGGATTTACAATTTCTGAGTGGCTGCAAATTTGGGCAGCATTCTTTTTTACTACTATTTTTACTAATATATTCTGGGGAATTGTAGGCGAACATATTGGTTGGATCCGTCAGGTAAGATGGTTTGGTTGTTTAGGTATGGCCGTTTCTAGTTTATTATTTTATTACTTACCACTGCATTATGGTCATAATTTTGCTATCGCATTGATTCCGGCAATTTTATTAGGTATTTTTGTCGCAGCTTTTGTGCCAATGACCGCAGTTTTCCCATCGATTGAACCTCATCACAAAGGTGCAGCTGTTTCGATTTATAATTTATCGGCTGGATTGAGTAACTTTGCTGCGCCTGCGATTGCCAGTTTAGTTTTGCCGTTCTTTGATATTGAAGGGGTAGTATGGGCATATACTTTACTGTATATCTTTGCCGGTATATTAACCTTCTTTATTCGAGTACCTCAACCTGGATTTGTGAATAATAAACGGGTTAAAACAGTAGCTCCTATATTGGCAGATAATTAGATTGGTAGCTTAAAAACTATTTTCCTTACAATTGTCATCCCCATTTCATTAAATTGAGCTGGGGATGATTAATTATTAAAACAGTATTATATTTAGATAATAATTGCTTATTTATAGTGCCATTCTATATTCAATTACACCGGGTTTTTCTGCGACCCAATCATAAAGTTTTTGTGCGGTACTATTAGTTTCTTGGGTATGCCAATATAACCGTGCACATTGTTGATCTAATGCTTGGCGTTTTACATAATCAATTAATTGTTTACCGACTTGTCTTCCTCGAATATTGGGCGCAACAAATAAATCTTCTAAATAACAAAAGTTTTTCTCTGCCCAAGTTGAGCGATGAAAAACAAAGTGTGTAAAGCCAATTAATTCATTTCCCATTTTAGCTACTGCACAATATAGCGGCTCATTAGTATCAAAAAAACGTTGCCAAGTTATTTTAGTGGTTAATTCAGAGAGTGTAACTTGATAGAAATGTTGATAGCTCTGCCAAAGAGGTAACCATTGTTGATATTCATCATGTTGAATTAATTCGATAGTAATAGTTTTTTTATCAATCGGCATAGGTTGATTTTCCAATAAAATAGTAATTTATCATTCAATAGAGGAGATGTTACGCCGTATTGTGGTACTAAATAAGGGACACTTTTTATTTTTTTATAGGATCCACTGACTGAAGTCTAATAATTTATAGATATTATTTAAGTTATGCTAGTGATGCTTTGCAGGTATAGCTATGTAATTAAGACCTTAAAAGTAACCTGTAGAGTAAGTTGCTTTCAATGTATTAAAATCAACTAAAGCTAAATTTCATGCCATTGTTTCTGGTTATATTCTAGTAATATCAAAAATATGAGAAAGATTATGGATTAATTTAATTCTAATTTATTCGATTTATTGTGTGATTTTATTATTTTTGGTTTATTTGTTTGATTATGTAATGTTCTGTAATAAATGGCTGTTACTATTGAGTCTGAAGGTAACTCTATAGTTTACTGTTATTCGAATTCAGGCAGCTAGTGGGGTTATTATTATGGGGTTTTTAAGCATGATGTTTGGGCGTAAAGCAGATAAATATCAGCAATTAAGTGATCCTCAACAGCATGGAAAAATGGCTAGTCGCTATGGTTATACGACGAATACATTCGAGCGTGATAGTGCTAAATGTTGCCATTGCAATTCACGATTAATGAAGAAATTGAGCTATTGTAATCAATGCGGTATCTGTGTTTAGTGGCTTGGATTTTTATCTGAATTTAATCCCGTATCTGGGATGCGAAATGTATCGTAATGGAAGCGAAATTATAAACATAATAATAAGGAGATAAGTATGGATTTACTGTCGTATTCTCCATTTAGTAGTTATTTTTTATATATGAAAAAGTTTATTACACAGCCAAAAAGTATGGGAACAATTATGCCTTCTTCCCGTTGGTTATGTGATGCGATGTTAAAACCAATTAATTGGCAGCAAGATTTAAATATTGCTGAAATAGGTGCGGGAGATGGTGTTTTAACCAAACAAATATTGGAATGTATGGGAGAACATTCTTTATTAGATGCCTATGAAATCGATGAAAATTTTGTTTCTATTTTAAATAAAGTTAATGATTCAAGAATGAGTGTCAAACATACTTCAGCAGAGTATTTGGTCAATAATTACGATATTATTTTATCAGGGATCCCGTTTCGTTCACTGAGTAAACGTTGCGGATTGAAAATATTGAAACAGGCGAATCACAGGCTGGCGAGTGAGTCAGGGCGGTTTATTTTATTTCAATATACTAGAGGCTGTGAAAGCATGCTAAGCCGTTACTTCACGTTTAAAAAAGTGAGAGTATACCGCAATGTTCCTCCCGCATGGGTGTATATCTGCCAGCCAAAAGATAAAATCTAGTACGCGAATAGTACATGCTAGCGGAATGTTGTGATCCACAGGGCATACCCTCTTGCTATTGGTCTGGCTTTTTATTTATTGCTATCAAAAGGTTTAATTAGCCGTTATTTGATACAGCGAGATACGATACAGGATAAAAAAATAGTGTTATGCTATTTACACTTACTGATGATAGCGCTATGATCAACACCAATGACGCGGCCATCGTATAATGGCTATTACCTCAGCCTTCCAAGCTGATGATGTGGGTTCGATTCCCACTGGCCGCTCCAATTATTTTATGTGATCCCTCGTTTTATTGATTATCCCATTAGTATTAATTCTTTTTCTTATTCAATTGTTGTATGAAATTGATTGTAGACAACATAATATTTTGATTTACCTACTTTTTTATCCACATCATAAAGCACAGCTATGAGGTTGTTATATCGCTGCGAATGTATAGGTGCGAATGTATAGGCTCGAATATAGTGTATAGAAGTTTAAACGTGGAAAATGGTCAGTTCAGTCGTTCAGTAATTAATTAATTAACCAAGTATTTAATCTAGTGTTAACAGCATTCTGACAGGTTGCTTGACCAAGCTGAATAGTGATAATCCAGCTTGGTTGTTTTAATCGTTTTTTGTTATTTAGATATCGGATGTTTACGTTTTAGACTATTTGGTTTCATGATGAATAAATATAGCTTCTCTTAAACGCTGTTGTTGTTCAAAACGTTGTTCTTGCGTCAATTTTTGATCATGTGAAAGTTGAGTTAATAAGATATTCATTTCAGTAATTGAATTTTCTTTGAGCCGAGCATCCACACTATTTTTAATTTCATCGTAGTAGTTCATTAAATATCCTCAAAATTTAGACGTATATTGTTTTATCATTGCATCAGTTATCAATTGATTACTGCTCTTGCCCTTATTAATAATCTTCTCAAACTAATCGCCATTTTTACTCGTCAATTAGCTTTTTTCAATGATCATAATAGCCATGGTATCAGGCACCAAGGCTTTCATGATATGAGGCTGTTCGGCGGAATAACAAATATAATCGCCAGGAAATAACTCGGTTTGATTATCTAAGGGACCGACTAAAGCTTGTCCAGTCATTAAGATAATATGCTCTTTAACTCCTTGCATATGGGGCTCAGAGATTCTATCTCTACCGGGCTGGGCAATAACAGTATAGATGTCTCTTCTGGCATTCGCTGGTGAGGATGATAATAAATAGACCAGATAATTAGCATGCTCAGCACTGACCATTGTGCCTTCACCGTGGCGGATAATTGTTACTTCTTGTTTTTCCGGCTCAATGAGCTTGGCAAAAGGGATATCTAATGCAATACAAATAGCCCACAGTGTTTCAATGCTGGGGTTACCAGTGCCCGATTCTAATTGAGAAAGTGTTGATTTACCGATACCCGCCCTGCGGGATACTTCTGATAATGATAAACCACTTTTCTTTCTTTCTCGTACTAGCGCCTGTGAAATTAATGCAATCGGGGGAGATGAGATGCTCAATTTACAATCCTTCCTGACTTGCTTTTATAAAATTATAACAACATAATGAACGAATGTTTAATATATAGAACGAAAATTATGTTCACAATAGCATTAAATCATAACACGGTTAAAAATATTGCGCTGGTATGCTTGGCGGATTTGATTGTGGGCGTTTCTTATGGGGCGCTAGCACATTCTCAAGGATTTGATGGGTGGGTCCCATTAACCTTATCCATTTTAGTTTTGGCGGGCGCCTCAGAATTTTTATTTATCGGTATTGTTTTTGCGGGCGGTAGTCCTATCTCCGCAGCATTAGCGGGGATCCTAGTTAATTCTCGGCATATCCCTTTTAGTTTTGCCGTGGGTAAGTTGACCGGAAAAGGTGCAAAGGCTTATTTGGGCTACCATATTATGAATGATGAAAGTGTTATTTTTGGATTAGCGCAACAGACAGAGGCAGACAAAAAAGCCGCCTTTTGGCTATGCGGTCTAGGAATTATGTTATGTTGGCCAGCCGGCGTGATTATTGGTGAAGTTTTGGGAACATTTATTCATGACACTCGAATGTTTGGTATGGATGCGATGTTCCCAGCAATTATTCTGGCCCTGTGTTTACCCGCTTTAAAGGATAAACGTTTAAGAGCCGCGGCGATTATTGGTGCGATTTTGGCTGTCATTTTAACCCCATATTTGCCTGCGGGGATACCTGTTCTGGTTTCATTATTGAGCTTATTGCTCTATGTCCGGAGATAATACAATGCCTAATTCTTGGTTAATGCTGGCGGGAATTCTTTTATTAGCGCTGGTAACTTATTTAATGCGGGCTTCGGGAGCGTTATTACAAGGGAGGATTATTTTATCTGAATACAGTAAAACTCTTTTTTCAGCCGCGGCTATTATTATTTTATTCTCTGTAGCGATGACATCTACGATATTTGAAGGTACTCAATTCTCTGATGGGGCTAAAATTATTGGGGTGATCGTGGCGGGTATTTTAACCTGGTATCAAAAACCATTTATTGTGATTGTGTTATCGGCTTCAATAGTAACGGCGTTATTACGTATCTTATTTTAAACCTAGATTGTTAATTACTATTACTTCGATATTCGAAGTAAAAAAAAGCCTGCACAGATGCACAGGCTAAAGTAGAACATGTACAATATTTAACTTTACTCAACAATTATAGTTGGGTATTGGCTGGATGCTATTTGGTTGTGCTTATTATTATAACAGGCAAAACTGATGAATATTATAGCGATATTTAGTTAGTGACCGCGGCCGGCATTACGGGTGGATTACGTGCTTCCACGATAGAAACTCTGACTTGATAAGGTTTGCCTGTAGCTAATGCCGGTGTATCTGCGACTAATTTTTTCAACGAACCATTAGGATCCGTAGTTTGTACAGAAGCCTGATAAACTGAGTTATGTTTATTTCTCATTTGATCACATTGCATGGATCTATCGCGTTGTTTGGTATTTTTTGCATCATTGATAGGTTTATTCGTCGCTAAATTACGCTCGCTAATATCAGCCACACCTACACGTACGTAATAGGATTTACCCTGCTCAATAGTCGGGGCATCCGCGACTAATTTTTTCAGTGATTCATTCGGGTTTTCAGTTTGAATTGATGATTGATAAACCGCATTATGCTGTTGTTGCGAATGCTGACGTTGAGAGTGTGGGCCAGGACCGTTATGCCATGAATTTGCAGCCGCTGCACTAAAACCAACGGTTAATAACGCGACAGCTAATAAACCAGATTTTATCTTATTCATTATATTTTCCTCTAGGTAGTTGATGCCTTGATAATCCCGTAATTCTATTTAAGCAGCAACTGTATTTACCCTGACTGACTGAAACCTCATATTGTCTGCACGATCTTCATATTTTCTCCATGAAGTGAAAAAAAGATCCATCTTCCCAAGTGTGGGATATGTTTAAGGGCGGTATTTAGTCATAGCCAGTGGCATAGTTAAGGATATGGTTGGTGGTAATTACTTGTTTAATAACATAAAGAAGAGTTTGGTAAAAATAACTAATATCAGGGAAGTAACAAATGGAGCACTTGATATCCGTGACTTAAGAGTATCAAGTGCTGATAACTAACAGGCTATTTTCGTTGGATCAGCAGGTTGTAGCGGAGGCAAATTGTAGGCTGCTCTAGCACGATCACAGGCTTCATTATGTACGCCATTCTCCCACGACGCATCAAACTCTCGACAGGTCGTTGACCGCTGCGTATAAATCGAACAGGAGACACATTCTCCAATTACACCGTCCAGAGCCACGCAACGTGTCTGATTTTTTTGATTAGTGCCTTTCATACAACTGATAAATGGTGTGACTTTTTCGACTAATTCCGCAGGGACGCTACCGTCCCCCTCGGTTGATTCAGCCCAATAGAAAGAGACACGGAAATAAGCGCAGCATGCACCACAGCTTATGCAAGGATTTTCTGGATGTTGAGTTGTTAGCGTATGAATATTAGTCATTTCTAATACCATAAAATCTGTTGTTTATGATAATAGTTTGGGGGATCCCAAACCGCCATAACTGACCGCCAACCAAAAAATAGAGGCGGATTATTGTGCAGATATTATTGTACGTCTAGGCTGATTTTTGCAAGATTTTAATTAGGTTAAATGGCTTAATTATAAATGCATACAGGCTAATAGTTTACCTTAGGGTAAATAATATTTATTATTGATTTTATTTGTATGGGATCTATACGTCAGTAATGAGGATTGATGGAAGGATAAATAATAGGGATAGATTTCAGTGTGAGTGGATGTTTATCTATAAATTGCTAAATTGCTAAATTGCTAAATTGCTAAATTGCTAAATTGCTAAATTGCAAATAGATGAGTTAGTCATAAAAAACTCCCTCGGAGAATCTGATTGAGTCTGCGAGGGAGTTGATTTTTAGTCAAACAGCACTAGGCTAAAGATAGCTTATACATTATACGTGTTTAAGCTGCTCCTCATTATCCTGATTAAAGATCTCTTTATTGGTTTCACCCATGATTTGGCTGGTAATTGTCCCTGCAGTCATGGCACCACTAACATTCAGTGCGGTACGACCCATATCAATCAATGGTTCTACTGAAATCAGTAGCGCGACTAATGTCACTGGTAATCCCATCGCAGGGAGCACAATTAAGGCGGCAAATGTTGCTCCACCACCGACCCCAGCAACGCCCGCGGAGCTAATAGTTACAATACCGACTAACGTAGCAATCCATAGAGGATCAAATGGATTGATACCCACGGTTGGTGCAACCATCACAGCTAACATTGCAGGATAGATACCTGCACAGCCATTCTGTCCGATAGTGGCACCGAATGAAGAAGAGAAGCTAGCGATAGATTCAGGCACCCCAATGCGACGTACTTGTGTTTCAACATTCAGCGGAATACTCGCAGCGCTTGAACGGCTGGTAAAGGCGAATGTAAGTAATGGGCCGGCTTTTTTGAAGAATTTAATCGGGTTGATCCCGGCAAACGAAACTAATAATCCATGGACAATAAACATTAAACCCAGTGCGATATAAGAGGCAACTACGAAGCTACCTAATTTTATGATATCAGCAAGGTTTGAGCTAGCGACCACTTTAATCATTAACGCCATAACACCGTAAGGGGTTAAACGCATAACTAAACGAACCAGTTTCATGACCCAAGCTTGAACCACATCAATCGCTGCTAAGGCTTTTTCACCGCGTGTTTTATCATCTTTCAGTAATTGTAATGCAGCAACGCCTAAGAATGCGGCGAAGATAACGACGCTGATGATAGACGTTGGATTAGCGCCAGTTAAATCGGCAAATGGATTTTTAGGTACAAACGATAAAATGAGTTGTGGTAAAGATAAATCAGATACTTTACTCACATAGTTAGCTTGAATAGCATCTAAACGTGCGCTTTCTTGCTGACCTTGCACCAGTCCATCCGCAGTTAAACCGAACATATTAGTGACTAAAATACCAATTAACGCAGCTATTGCGGTGGTAAATAGTAAGGTACCAATAGTCAGAAAACTGATTTTACCTAATGATGAAGCTTTGTGCAGTCGGGCAACAGCACTCAAAATTGAGGCAAAGACTAATGGCATGATAATCATTTGTAACAGTTGAACATAACCATTACCGACGATATTAAACCATTGAATAGATTCTTTTACCGTTTGATGATTAGTGCCATAAACTAAATGTAAAGCGACGCCATAAGCTACACCAAAAACTAAGCCAGTAAGAACTTTTTTCGATAAGCTCCAACCCTTAGCCCCTAGTTTTGCTAACAGGAACATCAATGCTACAAAAACTAGCACATTGAGAATTAACGGTAGATTCATCCCTACACTCCAGATCCAGACTGAGATTTATATTTATCATCTATTAGTGTTATCGACATTATCTATTATAAGAAAAGCGATAAAACTAACTATTGGTTATATGTTACCAGTTGAGTAAATGCATTACTTATAATTAAATCGAATTAGATAGTATTATTAATAATAGGACAATTAAGTCATAAAAGAAAATGGTCTGGGATTTATTTATCTCATTGATTACTAATCAAATTAACAATATGTGATATTTGCTGTTGTAACGGTAGTGAGATATGCGTAGGGATAAAACAGGCACAAACTGTCAAAAGAACGGCAATAAAGCGTTCTGCTTTTTTGTTAGTTTTACCGCGCAAGATAGGTAAACGGAAACGCCGAGGTAGGGGCCATAATAACGGAACTCCAGCAGGGGTTAACATATCGGCGATTAAATGACTGAAATAACCTAATAAAAAAGCTTGCAGTAAATCGTTCGGTAATACCCATTCGGCAGGAATACCGGTATAGCAAAAAAGTATTAATAATCCCCATGCGATAAAACTATGGGTAAACCCTCGATGCCCACATAATTTAAATATAGGCACTGAGATAACGCGAAATAAGCGGCCGATAATTGATGAAGGATGATCAATATCTGGTAATAAAGCGCCCAGCAATACGCCTGGCAGCATGTGTAGCCAGTCGCCCTGAGTAAACTCTGGGGTAATTTCTAATTTGTGTGCCAAAACTAATGAGGCAACAGAGAAAAGAAGATGTCCTTCAGCTGTCATGGTGGATAAAATACCATCTGTGAATCTATACAGTTAAAGGCCAGTATAAAGTTTTTTATAGTATTTAGATAGGGGGAGAATAGTAGAAAAGTGTTTAGTTATTAAGGAATAAGCGAAATATTTTATGCTGAAGGTGAATTTTATATTATTTGATATTAATAATATAAAAAATAGAAATACACAGAATAGAGGTAATTAATTGATATTCCTCCCGAAATAAACGAGAGGAATCTGTTAGCAAGTGCTCAGTGGGTTATCGCAAGTCTTTTGCTGTAAGTTCATGTAAAGATGCCAGTTTTACATCAGCTAGTGCCCAGCGGGGATCATTGAAATGATGTTGGTCTGGAACAACAATCGAACGCATTCTTGCCGCTTTAGCCGCAATCATTCCATTAAATGAATCTTCTAATGAGACACAATTAATCGGATTAACGCCAAGGGCTTGTGCCGCTTGTAAATAGACTTCAGGATTAGGTTTACTGTGAGGAAGTTCCGCGGCTGAAATAACCGCTGAAAAATAATCACGAATATTAAATAGCTCTAAGACTTTTTCTAGCATATAGAGAGGTGAGGCAGAGGCTAAGGCTATTTTCAGATTAAGTGACTGGCAAAGTTCTAAGGCTTGGTTAACGCCGGGTAGCAGTGGTCGAGTTTCTTCTACTAGGCTAATGACTCGGTCGATAATTTTCTGTGCCACTTCTTCTTGGCTATATCCTTGCCAAGGCGCGGTTTGATACCAAAGCTCAACGACATGATCAATGCGTAATCCAAGAGTGTCAGGCATTTGATCGGCCATTAAAAAATCCACGCCGATTTCGGCTAAAATTTCTTTTGTGGCTTGTGACCAAAAAGGTTCTGAATCGATCAGTAAACCATCCATATCAAAAATTGCAGCTTGGATTGATAATTTATGAGACATCAAAGGGCTCCAGTGAAACAGTTATTTATAATTGATAGTGTAGCAATTCAGCGCTCAGAAATCTTTTATTATCATTTATTGTCTATTCTAAGTACTCGATTATTAAAAATAGTTTGTGGTTAGATTTTTGACTAAATTGATGCATAAATAAGCGTCTAATAATAAATAATTTAAAGAAAGCTAGCATAGAATTATTCAGAGATAACTCGGTCGATTATAGATAAAGTCAGCCATGGCAAGACACAGTAAATATCAGCGTAGAGGATATAATTAAATTCGGTTATCATGATGCCGAAAAATACAGGGGAATAAACATGAATTTTAAGACCATGAGTTCTATCGCAATAGGTAAGCGTATTGTCGGCTGGATAATCTTTATATTTTCACTGATCTCTACTTTGATATCTCTTATTAGCTTGGCGGGTATAAAAGGAATTCAGGGGGAGGGCATTAATGCGGTATTAAATGATTTTATTAAAGTTATGGCAGAGATGGCTCGTCAAAGTTCACCTTTTTTGAATTTTTTCTGGGAAAACTCACCGGTACCTTCGACTGAAATGGGATTTTCTTCAGCAAATATTAGTTTTATTATTATTTTCTTGCTGATTTTTGTTGGTTTGGCACTCAGCGCCTCTGGTTTGCGTATGTTTCGACAAATTAAATTTATTCGCGAGAGTTTAGAAGATCACGTTATTGTTGAGAAAGCTAAAGGTAATGATATTTCACAGACTGAATTAGAACAGAAAGTGACCATTCCTCGCCACAGTATTTTTAGCGAGATCTTTGTACTGTATTTCTGGCCAATTATCTTCGGGTTAATTCTGTATTTTGGCTTTAAATTACTAAATTGGTGATTTTATTTAATGGTTTTTTATTGAACCTAATTTGATTGAATGTTCATAATGAGTTAAAAAAACGCCTGAACAAATCATGATCAGGCGGTATAACAATATAAATGTTATTCAGCTAAAAGGTTTTCAACAATTGATTGTGCCTGTAAATAGCTCTTTTCACAGCCGAATAGATTGCAACTATTCAACAAATAATAAAGCTGATAGATAGGCTGCCGGTCAATGAAACCATGAGGCAGGGGCCAGATGCTTTGATATCCGTCAATAATCTGGATGGGAATATGATTATAAGCGGTTAACATGGCTAAATCGCACTCGCGATCTCCCCAATAACAGGCTGGGTCAAAAACAACCCCAGTATATTCGTCAGTTATTGCGCTGTTTCGCGGCCATAAATCACCATGTAATAAAGATGGTTGAGGCTGGTGTCCTTGTAGGCGCTGTTTGACTATCTCGACAATTTGTGGAATATCGCCAAAAATCATACCTTTTTCAGCCGAAATTTGTAATTGCCAACCGATACGTTTTTCGGCAAAAAATGAATTCCAACGTTTTTCCCAACTATTTGGTTGAAATGTAGTACCTAAACGAGTATCGAAATCAAAGCCATAAGCGGGTTGTTCTTCCCATTGATGTAACTGAGCTAATTGTCGGCCGAATTGCCATGCGTTGGTGGGAGTAAAGGGTTTTAACTCAATATATTCGAGTAACAAAAAACTGTGAGTTTTGTTACTGCCAACGCCATAGACTTTCGGAACTCTAATTGTTTGGCTATGGGCGAGAATATCCAGCTGTTCAGCTTCTTCTTTAAAGTGTGGTAAAAATTCTCGCCTGTTTTGTTTAATGAAAACAGTGTGTCCGCCATAATCAACTTTTAGAGTGTGATGAATATCACCGCCAGAAAGAATTTGCTTATTATGTAGTTCTGCTTCACCCCAGTGCTCACTCAATACACGCCTTATCGCCTGCCACATGATCCACCTCGCTCAGCCCGCCAATGTCTTTATATAATATAGGGATGATATCAGAATGAACAGTGACAAATGTTTAAAGGAAAAGGGATATCACGGATTAAATGATATCCCTTGTAATAAATATTGAATATTAGGCCGCATTAATTGCTTGTTTATGTGATTTGGCTTTTTTACGAGCTAACAGAATTTTACTGTAAATTAATGCGATCACAAAATAGATGGCTTGAGTAATAACAATACATGGGCCAGTTGCACCATCGATATAAAAACTAACAATAGTCCCAATTACACTAGACGTTATTGACGCAATAACTGCGACTACCAGCATCCAGCCAAAACTTCGGCAGAGAATAAAAGCAATTATCCCCGGTGATATCAGCATAGCGATGACTAAAATAATACCGACCGCTTGTAATGACGCAACGATAGTTAGTGCTAATAAAGATAATAATCCGTAATGCAGTAATTTAACCGGCAAGCCGATAACTTTAGCTTGGTTGGGGTCAAAACAATAAAGCATAAAATCTTTACGCTTTAATAGAATGATGGCAATAGTAATTCCTGCAATCCATAAGGTTTGGGAAAACTCCGCATCGGTGATCCCCAGTATATTACCGAATAGAATGTGGGTTAAATGCTGATCAGTATCAATTTTAGCGAACAACACCAAACCAACGGCAAACATTCCCGAAAAAACGATCCCCATCACGGTATCTTCTTTGATACGGCTGTTATCTTTTAAGTATCCAGTGGCAAAGGCGCAAAATATGCCTGAAATAAAAGCGCCAATTGATAAGGGGATCCCAACAACAAAGGCTAAAATAATCCCCGGCAGTACGGCATGGGAGATGGCATCCCCCATTAATGACCAGCCTTTGAGCACCAAAAAGCAGGATAAAACTGCGCAGACAGCCCCGGTTACGATAGCTGCAATAATGGCTTTTTGCATAAAGGGAAAAATAAATGGGGCGGTTAATATCTCAATAAAATCATTCATTTTCCGCTCCTTGCTGTTCTTTCTGATGGATAGCGCGTAGATTGGCAGATTCTATCCTAGCGTTACGCCGAGAGGCTAATACTCCATGTTTAGGTGCGAAAAAGAATGCAATGAGGAAAATAACCGTTTGTAAGGTCACAATTAATCCACCGGTGGCACCATTGAGGAAATAGCTAGCATACGCACCAACAGCACTGCTTATTGTCCCTATCGCAACGGCAATAATTAACAAACGCTTGAATTGATCTGTCAATAAATAGGCGGTAGCTCCAGGGGTAACCACCATAGCAATGACCAAAATTGCTCCAACCGTTTGTAATGCGGCGACAGTACACGCACTTAATAGGGTGAAAAAGATAATTTTTAATTTCATCGGATTTAAACCAATAGAACGAGCATGGCTTTCATCAAAGAATACGACTAATAAATCCTTCCAAATCATCATTAAAACCACAAATGAAATACCGATAATGATTTCAACTTGCAGTACATCGGAATCAGCAATGCCAAGAATATTACCAAAAATGATGGTTTGTACGTTCACCGAGGTTGGATTTAATGAAACTATCAATAAGCCTGCGGCAAAAAAGGTTGAAAAGATAAAGCCAATTACCGCGTCTTCCCGTAATCGGGTTATATGGCGAATGAATGTCATCGCTAATGCCGCGAGAATACCGGTAAAAAAAGCACCGACAGCATAGGGTAAGCCGAGGGCGTAAGCGCCAGCGACACCGGGGACAACCGAGTGGGAGAGAGCATCTCCCATTAATGACCAGCCTTTGAGCATCAGATAAGCCGAAAGAAAGGCACAGACTGCGCCAACAATCGCACTAACCCAAATCGCCTTAACCATATAGTTGTACTCAAAAGGCTGAAGTAACAACTCAAACATTATTATTCCTTAGGTGGGTTTTTATGAACGGGAGCATCGTGGTCATGACCATAAAATACCGCCGCACGCTCATCATCAGTAATAACAGTTACGGAACGCGGATCATCATCATCGTGAAGTGTTGAACCGGATAAATTAATATGGCGTAACACACCGCCAAAGGTCATTTGTAAGTTTTTTTGTGTAAAGGTGGTTTCGGTAGGGCCACTGGCTAATACGGTACGATTAATCAAAATAACATGATCGCAAAATTCCGGTACACTGCCTAAATTATGGGTTGATACTAAAATCAAATGGCCTTCATCACGTAGGCCGCGTAATAAATCAATAATGGCATTTTCAGTTTTAACATCCACGCCAGTAAAGGGCTCATCAAGCAGCAAGACTTTGCCTTCTTGAGCTAAAGCGCGGGCTAGAAATACACGTTTTTTCTGCCCACCGGATAATTCGCCAATTTGACGATGCCCTAATCCTGTGAGGTCAACCCGAGCTAATGCGTTTGCGACCGCAGTTTTATCTGCGCTACTCGGAATGCGGAAAAATCCCATTTTTCCATAGCGTCCCATCATCACAACATCAGACACTAAAACGGGGAAATTCCAATCAACCTCTTCGGTTTGAGGCACATAAGCAATTATATTATCTTTTAAAGCCGTTTTTATCGGTTGACCATTTAGTGAAACTTGCCCCTGAGAGGGCGTAATTAGCCCCATAATAGTTTTGAATAAGGTGGATTTACCACTGCCGTTGACGCCGACGAGTGCACAAATAGAGCCACCGGTGATATCAAAACTCGCGTTATGAATGGCTGTATGCCCGTTGTTGTAAGTTACAGTGGCATCATCAACCACTAAATTAGGTTTTTCAAAGTTACTTGCGCTACTCATTACTGACCAAACCCTTTTGCTATAGTGTCTACGGTGGTATTTAATAAATCGATATACGTGGGAACAGGGCCCTCAGCAGATGAGAGCGAATCGACATACAGTACGCCGCCATATTTCGCGCCTGTCTCTTTACTTACTTGACGGGCTGCTTTATCTGAAATAGTACTTTCGCTAAACACTACTGGAATATTGTGTTTACGTACGGTATCAATGACTTTTTTAACTTGTTGTGGCGAACCTTGTTCTTCGGCATTAATCGGCCATAAATAAACTTCTTTAAGTCCATAATCTCGAGTTAAATAACTGAAGGCGCCTTCACTGGTAACTAACCAACGCTGTTGTTCAGGAATACGATTTAAACGTTCACGCAGAGGCGCGTCAAGTTGGGCGATTTTTGCTGCATAGGCTGCGGCATTTTGATTATAAGTAGCTGCATTTTGTGGATCATATTTAACTAAAGCCGCACGAATATTTTCAATATAAATAGCTGCGTTAGCGGGTGACATCCAAGCATGCGGGTTAGGCGTTCCTTGATATTCACCTTCACGGATAGACATTGGCTGAATTCCGGTGGTGACAATGACGCTCGGAACATCTTTAAAGTTTTCAAAGAAACGATTGAACCACAGCTCTAAATTCATCCCGTTCCACAAGATCAAATCAGCATCATAAGCTTTAATAATGTCCCGTGGCGTGGGTTGGTAATCATGAATTTCAGCGCCGGGCTTGGTGATTGATTCTACGATTGCTGCATCGCCTGCTACATTTTGCGCGATATCTTGAATAATAGTGAAGGTGGTGACCACTTTGAATTTTTTAGCAAATGCGGGCTGACTAATAAAGAGCATTGCAATAATTGCCATTAACGTGGTAAACAGAGGGGGAGAAAACCTCGACAATCTCTTCTTCATATTTTAAGCCTTATGGTAGTGCTGTTTAGGGTATGTATATTGCGCGATAATCTGCAATTATAGCCAGTGAGCTATCCTCAGGTGTTCTACTATCTGCTTGTCCGAGGGAAGGGGGTCAAAGGTCCAATTTTGAAATATCCTAACCGGTCAAGAAAAACACCAATTGATAATGATTATCAATATCATTAAGGAAAAGTCAAGGCTATTTCCATTATAATTACCCTATCGTTAGCAATGATTTTACCTATGAATAAAACATGTCTTAAAGTAAAAGTTAAGTAAAAATATTTTTATTTTTTTTACATTTGGTTATTCTCTGCGGAGAATACAATTTATCAGTATTATTTATTAGCATTATCTACTTATACAGTTTATTACCTTATTTATAACACGTCTCGCGAATACAAATTTTTAACATGATTATCGTATATTATGAGTGTGTATTGTGGGTGAAAGTTATACCAATTATTCGGGCTATTAGCAGAGGATCCAGAGGTGAAAAGATATATTGGTGGAGTATGTATGGCTTTGTTATTGGTTGGCTGTTCAAGCCAACAAAAAACGCCGTCATCAACTCAAAAGATGTTAAGCAAAACGCATAAGGTAAATGCTTCACCGCAGCTGGCCTCTTTTCCACGCACACCTTATGACCAATTCATTCGCGAATCTGCCCATCGTTATCAAGTCGAAGAGACTTTGATCCGTGCAATTATTGAAGTTGAGTCTAACTTCAGGCCTGATGTGGTGAGTAAATCAAATGCCGTTGGTTTAATGCAAATAAAAGCCTCAACGGCAGGACGGGATGCTTTTCGTTATCAGGGACGTAGTGGCGAGCCAAGTACGCGTGAATTAAAAGATCCCCGTACTAATATTGATTTAGGTACAGCGTATATTCGTATATTGCGCGAGCAGCAACTGACGGGCATTGCTCACCCACAAACCATGTATTATGCCACGGTGGTGGCATATGTTAATGGAGCCGGAGCGCTGCTACGCACCTTCGATAATGATAGGCGAGTGGCTATTAATAAGATTAACCGATTGACGCCTGAGGAGTTTTATCAGCATGTGCAGAGTAAACATCCTGCACCTCAGGCGCCACGTTATTTATGGAAAGTCAAAAATGCTTATAACGCTTTAGCAATGACAGATTGATGGGCTGAAATTAAATGTGGTAGGTCGGCGATAATCTCAATGACCCCATTAATCACAAATTGGACGCCCATACAAATCAGTAAAAATCCCATAATTCGTGAAATAGCATCGATCCCGCTTGAGCCCAACCATTTCATAATCGAGGTTGAGCTTTTTAATGTCAGCCACACCACCACACTAACGGCTAAAAAGGTCGCTACAGGTGCTACTTTTAAGACCCAAGGTGAAAAACCTACGTCGCCTGTCATTGAGGCTGCGGAGCTGATTATCATCGCGATAGTCCCCGGGCCGGCAGTGCTTGGCATAGCTAATGGCACAAACGCAATATTTGGCGCTTTTTGCCGTTTCTTGGAAACCGCAGGATCTTCATTTGAAAGACTGGCACTATCATCGGTAGTTTCATTACTCGGAAATAGCATGCCAAAACCAATAAACGCCACAATTAATCCCCCGGCGATACGTAAACCAGGAATCGAGATACCAAAGGTATTCATGACTAATTGCCCGGCATAAAAGGCAATTGTCATAATCGCGAAGATATACACACAGGCCATCAACGATTGCTGATTACGCTGTTCTTTGGTCATATTACCGGAAATACCCAGCATCACCGCGACGGTGGTCAATGGGTTTGCTAGAGGAAGTAGCAGGATTAACCCAATGCCGACAGCCTGAAACAGTTCAATAATATCTTTCATAATAGTTTTACGACGCCTTTATTTAGGGATTTCTACACTTCATTTAGCATATTGATCTAATTGATTATGACCATCATAACAAAAAATGTTATTAATCTGTATATTAGATGTTCGAGTGACATTAATAATCATTTATTTGATGTAGATCGCAAAACTGCACACATTTCCTGTGGATAAAACTGGCGCTCTAATGTTAATAACTCAAATTTATTCATTTTAATCAATAGGATATTTAAATTGATTAAAAAAGAGGCTAATTTGTCTTTGGGGCAGAAATAATCTCTGGGATAAACTATTTTCGTATGAAAAGAAATCAATGGAAATAAGGTTATTGGTATAAAAAAACCCTTCAAATTGAAGGGTTAAAAGTGTCTATTGGTAGGATGTTAAATATTTGGCTGTTAAAACATTCATGCATCCTTGCATCAAAATGTGATGTTATTTATAACAATTTTAATCTTGTTTAATTATTTTTTTTGTAAATAAAAAAAGATAAATGTCACGTTTTATAAAACCCGCTAATGACATATGTTTAAATACAATAGCGATTAATCGATAATAGATATTGTTTTATTTATGTTTTCTGTCTTTTCTATCTATAATTCTGTTTCTATTATTATCTAGCACTCTAATATTCTTTACAAAATATTTGTGTTTTACAGATTGATTTACACCTTTTATTTTATCATTGAGTGGTCTATTTTTAGTTTTCAGGCCAATTTTACGATGAAAAAAATAATATTATTTAGTAGCGCGCTAATCGGTAGTGCGGTGATCATATTTTTGAGTGCAGTATTTTTATTTAATCAACCGGCTAAAAATAATAATGGTGTAGAGAGTGATAATGCAGTCAGCTATTTAAAGCAAGGAATAGCCGTTATTTTACCTGAGTCTGCTTATATTATGTTGTCTCATTGGGGGCAGGATAATAGTGCATGTGAAATATTAGGCAATAATTTAGACAGTTTTGCAGATTATTTACAGGCTAATACAGCGATTGTACACATTAAAGGAATGAATGGGCTAGATGAGCAATTAGAGCTGATCCGCCAGCGAATAGAGCAAATGCCAGTAAAAATGAAACGTAGTGCCTGCCAGCATGAAATGGCAAAATTAGAGGGGTTAAAAAGTGTGTTCTTTTTAGAAGATCATAAATTATGATTATTCTAAATAATTAGACAACGGTACTCTACAACTACACTCTACAGCCATACTGTTTAGTATTAATCGATTTTATCGAACACAGCGGAACATCAGGTTTAAATAACATCAGCGAAGAGATAAGATGATAGTCAGTAATTATGATTAGGCCGGGGGAGTTACTAAATGAAGTTGTTTAATTTACCCTTTTTAAATTGGTTATTTTTAATGATACTAGCTGGTTTGTTGCTGCCTTCGGATTCATGGCAAACAATTGATATTTATTCATTACCGGTAATTATTGGTGGTATAGTGATCCTGATAAGTCTCATATGGATATTCGCCTGTGTGGGTTACTTCATTTATTTTAATACCTCGCCAGATCCCCGAAAAAACACCGCAAATTTAATAACTACAGGCCCGTTTAAGTTCTCTAGAAATCCGATGTATTTAGCTTTTTTACTAATTAGTTTAGCCATCGCTGCCATTAGTTGTTCAGCCTATTTTATTATTGCTGGTGGATTATTCTTTATATTGACGCATTATTATACCGTGCCTAAAGAAGAAAAAATGCTCGCCAGATGCTTTTCTCAACAGTGGTCTGATTATATCCAACAGACGCGTCGTTGGTTGTAAACTCGAAAGTTTTTAGCAGAAACCAGTTCAATATATAAGTTTTTAAAACCCCTATCATAAAACAAAAAATAGCGTTAACTCAGTCAATTACTTATTAATCACCGATGTTAATATTACAAAATAAGCCAATAAATTGAATAAACTGAGTGGAATATAAATGTAATAATTAGAATATCACTTCAAAGAATGGGTTAATTAATAAGCTAAGCGCCTAGAAGGTTGAAGGCTATATATTTTTTATGTGGGATTGCTGTGATATTATGGTCTCCGAGTTTTGACAATGTACATAATATATCAGTGGTACAATCTATAGAGATTTGAGTACATCGTTGTGTACACAACTTGCAGGGTGAAGCAGGTGATTGTCATTAACGTATTGAATTAATACACAAAAATAATCAAACAAGTGATCTTTCGTGGGGGTCACCACTGTTGATAAGGATTTTAAATGCCTGTAATTACTCTTCCTGACGGAAGTCAACGTCAGTTTGACCATGCTGTTTCAGTTCTCGATGTTGCGCGTGATATCGGGCCGGGTCTGGCTAAAGCCTGTATCGCGGGTCGTGTAAATGGTGAGTTAGTCGATACCTGTGAGCTGATTGAACATGATGCCAATTTGGCGATTATTACCAGTAAAGACCAAGAAGGGTTAGAAATTATTCGCCACTCTTGCGCTCATTTACTCGGTCATGCCATAAAACAATTATGGCCAAACACCAAAATGGCGATCGGTCCGATTATCGATAATGGCTTTTATTATGATGTTGACCTTGATCATCCATTAACGCAGGAAGATTTAGAAAAGCTCGAAAAGCGTATGCTGGAGCTGGCTAAAAAAGATTACGATGTGATAAAAAAACGTGTTTCTTGGCAAGAAGCGCGAGAAGTTTTTGTTGCGCGTGGCGAAGATTACAAAGTTGAAATCCTTGATCAAAATATCAGCCAAGATGATAAACCAGGTCTTTATCATCATGAAGAATATGTTGATATGTGTCGCGGGCCTCATGTGCCGAATATGCGCTTCTGCCATCACTTTAAATTACAAAAAATTTCAGGTGCATATTGGCGCGGTAATAGCGACAATAAAATGCTGCAACGTATTTATGGTACTGCATGGGCGGATAAAAAACAGCTAAATGCTTATCTGCAACGCTTGGAAGAGGCGGCAAAACGCGATCATCGTAAAATTGGTAAACAGCTTGATTTATATCATATGCAAGAAGAAGCGCCGGGAATGGCGTTCTGGCATAATGATGGCTGGACTATTTTCCGTGAATTGGAAACCTTTGTTCGCACCAAGCTAAAGTCATATCAATATCAAGAAGTTAAAGGTCCATTTATGATGGATCGCGTGATGTGGGAAAAAACAGGACATTGGGAAAACTACAAAGAAGCGATGTTTACAACCTCCTCAGAGAACCGTGAATATTGCATTAAACCAATGAACTGCCCAGGGCACGTACAAATTTTTAATCAAGGTTTGAAATCCTACCGTGATTTGCCATTAAGAATGGCAGAATTTGGTAGCTGTCATCGTAATGAGCCATCAGGCGCATTGCATGGCTTAATGCGAGTACGTGGTTTTACTCAGGATGATGCGCATATTTTCTGTACTGAAGAGCAAATCATGAGTGAAGTCAGCAGCTGCATTAAAATGATTTATGATGTTTATGCGACATTCGGCTTTGAAAAAATCGTGGTTAAATTATCCACTCGCCCAGAAAAACGTATCGGTAATGATGCGCTGTGGGATAAAGCAGAAGCCGATTTAGCTGGCGCATTAAAAGATAACAATATCGAATTTGAATATCAGCCAGGAGAAGGTGCATTCTACGGGCCAAAAATTGAATTTACCCTGTATGATTGTTTAGATCGTGCATGGCAGTGCGGTACAGTGCAGTTAGACTTTTTCTTACCGGGTCGACTGAATGCCTCTTATGTTGGTGAAAATAACGAACGTATTGTTCCGGTGATGATCCACCGTGCGGTATTGGGCTCATTAGAGCGCTTTATCGGTATTCTGACCGAGGAATATGCAGGATTCTTTCCAACATGGTTAGCGCCCCAGCAAGTTGTCGTGATGAATATTACTGATTCACAAGCAGATTATGCGCAACAATTGGCCGATAAACTGCAAAGTGTCGGGATCCGCGCTAAAGCTGACTTGAGAAATGAAAAGATTGGCTTTAAAATTCGCGAACATACGTTACGTCGTGTTCCTTACATGCTGGTTTGCGGTGATAAAGAAGTCAACGATGGAACCGTTTCAGTTCGTACGCGTCGCGGTAAAGATTTAGGCAGCTTAGATGTCAATGAATTTATGGCTAAATTGCTTGAAGAAATTCGCGGTCGTCATCTTAATCAACTGGAGGAATAAAGTATTAAAGGCGGAAAAAGAATCCCAACAGCACGTCCACATCGTATTAACGATGAAATCCGTGCAACAGAAGTTCGTTTAACTGATTTAGAAGGCGAACCTGTCGGTGTCGTCAGTTTACGAGAAGCTCTGGAAAAAGCGAGCGAGGCAGGGGTTGATTTAGTTGAAATCAGCCCAAATGCTGAGCCTCCGGTCTGCCGGATCATGGATTACGGCAAATTCTTGTATGAGAAAAGTAAATCTCAGAAAGAACAGAAAAAGAAACAAAAAATTGTCCAGATTAAGGAAATTAAATTCCGTCCTGGCACAGATGAAGGCGACTATCAGGTCAAGCTACGCAACCTGATTCGCTTTTTAGAAGATGGTGACAAAGCTAAAATCACTCTGCGTTTTCGCGGTCGTGAAATGGCACACCAACAGATCGGTATGGCGATGCTTAATCGCATCAAAACAGATCTGGAAGAACTGGCTGTGGTTGAATCCTTCCCTTCACGTGTTGAAGGGCGCCAGATGATCATGGTGTTGGCACCGAAGAAGAAATAATTAGGCATGCAAGTAATAAGTGTTCAGCAATTGCTGAGCACTTATTCGCCTGATTAATTCATGGCTTACCCCAATAGTTTGAATCGCCGTATTATGATGATTTACCTTGATTTATAAGAGCTTACAGCGTAAGTGCTTATGAGCTGAGTAGAGAGTCGTTGGGCAGTGCGTCAAATTAGGCCGGGTATATTAACAATGCGAAGTTGGAAACAATAATGCCAAAGATTAAAACAGTTCGCGGCGCGGCTAAGCGCTTCAAAAAAACCGCAGGTGGCGGCTTTAAACGTAAGCATGCAAACCTCCGTCATATTCTGACCAAGAAGTCTACTAAGCGTAAACGTCATTTACGTCCAAAAGGCATGGTATCTAAAGGCGATTTGGGTCTGGTAATTGCTTGCCTGCCTTACGCATAAGTTAACTGGTTAAAGAATATATCGAACTCGATTCGAGATGATAGGAGAATAGTATGGCTCGCGTAAAACGTGGTGTAGTGGCCCGTGCACGTCACAAGAAGATTTTGAAGCAAGCGAAAGGTTACTACGGAGCACGTTCACGTGTTTACCGTGTAGCATTTCAAGCGGTAATCAAAGCAGGTCAATATGCTTATCGTGACCGTCGTCAGCGTAAACGTCAATTCCGTCAACTGTGGATTGCACGTATTAATGCTGCAGCACGTCAAAATGGTCTGTCTTACAGCCGTTTCATTAATGGCCTGAAAAAAGCCTCAATTGAAATTGACCGTAAGATTTTAGCCGACATCGCAGTATTCGACAAAGCCGCATTCACGGCATTAGTTGAAAAAGCGAAAAGTGCTTTAGCATAACTGTTCGCAGTAAGCGCTAATTAATGCAAGGGGAGATGCGTCTCCCCTTTTAATTTAAGCTGTTTTATCCCACAAAACTCACTTCATCTATAATTACTTTGGCGAATAAATAACAATAGCGGTTGCTCATTGTTGTATTATTTAGCGTCAACAGATTGCCGCATTTGATTGTATAAATAATATTTAGTGCATTATATGCTTGAGTAATCGGGCAATAAGTTCTAAAATCTGCGGTCAAATCACCACGCTAGTGGTTATATATCTAGTATTGGTGTGATTGTAGCTGTGTTTTTTATTATAAAAATAGATTACTATAAATAAATCAGTCTATTTTCATAATAAAAAAGTTCCTGAGAGTGTCTCACGAACGCGATATAAGATGCTGCGTAAAAATAATGATATACCGTAGCTCTCTTTATCCAATTGGAGGAATAAAGTATTAAAGGCGGAAAAAGAATCCCAACAGCACGTCCACATCGTATTAACGATGAAATCCGTGCAACAGAAGTTCGTTTAACTGATTTAGAAGGCGAACCTGTCGGTGTCGTCAGTTTACGAGAAGCGCAAGAAAAAGCTGAGGAAGCGGGCGTCGATTTAGTTGAAATCAGCCCAAATGCTGAACCGCCAGTATGCCGGATCATGGATTACGGCAAATTCCTCTATGAGAAAAGCAAATCTCAAAAAGAACAGAAAAAGAAACAGAAAATTGTCCAGATTAAGGAAATTAAATTCCGTCCTGGCACAGATGAAGGCGACTATCAGGTCAAACTACGCAACCTGATTCGCTTTTTAGAAGATGGTGACAAAGCTAAAATCACTCTGCGTTTTCGCGGTCGTGAAATGGCACACCAACAGATCGGTATGGAAGTGCTTCATCGCCTGAAGGCTGATCTGGAAGAACTGGCTGTGGTTGAATCCTTCCCTTCACGAATTGAAGGGCGCCAGATGATCATGGTGTTGGCACCGAAGAAGAAATAATTAGGCATGCAAGTAATAAGTGTTCAGCAATTGCTGAGCACTTATTCGCCTGATTAATTCATGGCTTACCCCAATAGTTTGAATCGCCGTATTATGATGATTTACCTTGATTTATAAGGGCTTACAGCGTAAGTGCTTATGAGCTGAGTAGAGAGTCGTTGGGCAGCGCGTCAAATTAGGCCGGGTATATTAACAATGCGAAGTTGGAAACAATAATGCCAAAGATTAAAACAGTTCGCGGCGCGGCTAAGCGCTTCAAAAAAACCGCAGGTGGCGGCTTTAAACGTAAGCATGCAAACCTCCGTCATATTCTGACCAAGAAGTCTACTAAGCGTAAACGTCATTTACGTCCAAAAGGCATGGTATCTAAAGGCGATTTGGGTCTGGTAATTGCTTGCCTGCCTTACGCATAAGTTAACTGGTTAAAGAATATATCGAACTCGATTCGAGATGATAGGAGAATAGTATGGCTCGCGTAAAACGTGGTGTAGTGGCCCGTGCACGTCACAAGAAGATTTTGAAGCAAGCGAAAGGTTACTACGGAGCACGTTCACGTGTTTACCGTGTAGCATTTCAAGCGGTAATCAAAGCAGGTCAATATGCTTATCGTGACCGTCGTCAGCGTAAACGTCAATTCCGTCAACTGTGGATTGCACGTATTAATGCTGCAGCACGTCAAAATGGTCTGTCTTACAGCCGTTTCATTAATGGCCTGAAAAAAGCCTCAATTGAAATTGACCGTAAGATTTTAGCCGACATCGCAGTATTCGACAAAGCCGCATTCACGGCATTAGTTGAAAAAGCGAAAAGTGCTTTAGCGTAACTGCTAGTTAAAAGAGGGGAGATTTTTCTCCTCTTTTACTTTATCTAACAGTAAGTTAATGGTACAAATGCTAATTTTAAATGCTAAATGAAACGGCAGATTAACCCCATGAAAACATTGATTTTTCGCTTCTTCTTTTACTTTAGTGCCTGATATACGGGGCTTATCTGCGTAAGAGAAAAAACGAAAAGTTACGCTAAAGCCTCCTGATGGAGGCTTTTTTATTTTTCGTTTTTTGTAAAAATGCATTAAAATCAGATGAATGTCTTTTCATAGTTTGTATAGTGGTTAATATATAATCTACACAATTAGAATTATAGCAGAGTAGCAAGTGAGTTAACTCGATAAGCTTCTCCGCAGCTATTTCATGCTGTGCTCGTGGTAATTCGAAATGTGAAGGTTATATCTGCTATCAATTGATAACTAGTTAAACGACCATGAGGTCATAAAGGGGAAACAATGCCACATCTCGCTGAGTTGGTTGCACAGGCAAAAGCAGCCATTGAGGAAGCCCAGGATGTTGCTGCGTTAGAATCAGTGCGTGTTGAATACTTAGGCAAAAATGGCCATTTAACACTGCAGATGAAAACGCTGCGTGATCTGCCTGCTGAGGAGCGTCCAGCAGCAGGGGCGGTGATTAATGAAGCTAAAGTTCAAGTGCAAGAAGTGTTAAATGCTCGCAAAGAAAAAATGCAAGCAGATATTCTTAATGCACGCTTGGCATCAGAAACTATTGATGTATCGCTGCCAGGCCGCCGTATGGAAAATGGGGGCTTACATCCAGTCACCCGTACTATTCAGCGTATTGAAGAGTTTTTTGGTGAGCTCGGTTTCTCTGTTGAATCAGGTCCAGAAATTGAAGATGATTACCATAACTTTGATGCATTAAACATTCCTCCTCATCATCCAGCGCGTGCTGATCATGATACGTTTTGGTTTGATGCGACTCGTCTCCTGCGTACCCAAACTTCTGGTGTGCAGATTCGCACTATGCAAGGGCAACAGCCACCGATCCGTATTATTGCACCGGGCCGAGTGTATCGTAACGATTATGATCAAACGCATACTCCAATGTTCCATCAGACCGAAGGCTTAATTGTTGATAAAGATATCAGCTTTACTAATCTGAAAGGAACATTGCATGATTTCCTGAATAACTTCTTCGAAGAGGAAGTACAGGTGCGTTTCCGTCCTTCTTATTTCCCATTTACGGAGCCTTCTGCAGAAGTTGATGTCATGGGCAAAAATGGAAAATGGCTAGAAGTGTTAGGCTGCGGTATGGTTCATCCAAATGTTCTGCGCAGTGTTGGCATCGATCCTGAAGTTTATTCCGGCTTTGCCTTCGGTATGGGAATGGAGCGTTTAACCATGTTACGTTATGGTGTTACCGATCTCCGTGCATTCTTCGAAAATGACTTACGTTTCCTCAAACAGTTTAAATAAGGCGAGATTATCTCATGAAATTCAGTGAACTCTGGTTACGCGAGTGGGTAAATCCAGCCATTGATAGTGAAGCATTATCTGATCAAATCACAATGACTGGCTTAGAAGTTGATGGTGTTGAGCCGGTTGCGGGTGAATTCCACGGTGTTGTAGTCGGTGAGGTTGTTGAGTGTGGACAGCACCCAAATGCCGATAAACTGCGCGTAACAAAAGTGAATGTAGGCGGTGAACGCTTACTGGATATCGTTTGTGGCGCACCAAATTGCCGTTTAGGGCTAAAAGTGGCTGTAGCTACTGTTGGTGCGGTATTACCGGGTGATTTTAAAATTAAACCGGCTAAATTGCGTGGTGAACCCTCTGAAGGGATGCTGTGCTCATTTTCTGAATTAGGTATTAAAGAAGATCACAGCGGCATTATAGAATTACCGGCAGATGCTCCGATAGGTACAGATATTCGTGACTATTTAAAATTAAATGATCACGCGATTGAAATCAGCATTACACCAAACCGTGCCGACTGCTTAAGCATTTTAGGTGTGGCTCGCGATGTCGCAGCAACCAACAAAATGGCGCTGATTGAACCAGAAATTGCCGCAGTAAAAGCGACAATTAATGACAATTTTCCTATCCGCGTTGATGCCCCAGAAGCTTGCCCTCGCTTTTTAGGTCGAGTGATTAAAGATATCGATGTAACAGCACCTACACCAATGTGGATGCAAGAAAAACTGCGTCGCGGCGGTATTCGTTCAATTGATCCGGTGGTAGATATCACCAATTTCGTACTGCTTGAACTGGGTCAACCACAACATGCTTACGATTTAGATAAATTGAATGGCGCTATTATTGTTCGCATGGCACAACCTGACGAAACGTTAGTCTTACTCGATGGTACGCAAGCTAAGTTAACTCAAGATACATTAGTCATTGCAGATGAAACTGGCGCGTTAGGGATTGCGGGTATTTTCGGTGGCGAGCATTCAGGGGTTAACAAAGGGACTAAAAACATTCTGTTAGAATGTGCTTTCTTTAATCCATTATCCATCACTGGCCGTGCACGTGGCTACGGATTGCATACTGATGCATCTCATCGTTTTGAGCGTGGTGTCGACCCACAATTACAATTTAAAGCGATGGAGCGTGCTACCCAGCTGATATTGGATATTTGTGGCGGACAAGCTACGGATATTATTGATGTTACTCATCAACAGTATTTACCGAAAGCATCTACGATCACTTTAACTCGCAAAAAATTAGATCGCTTATTAGGCCATCATATTGATGATTCACAAGTCACTGATATTTTGACTCGTTTAGGTTGCCAAGTCACAGTTAACTCGGGCTCATGGGATGTAATTGCCCCGTCATGGCGCTTTGATATGGCTATCGAAGAAGATTTAGTCGAGGATGTTGCCCGTTTATACGGTTATAACAATATTCCTGATGTGCCAGTGCGTGCTGATTTAATTATGACGCAGCATAAAGAAGCTAAATTGCCATTGAAACGTGTTAAAACCTTGCTGGTTGACCGTGGTTATCAAGAAGCGATTACCTACAGTTTCGTTGATCCGAAAATTCAGGCATTAGTCCATCCAGAACAAGAGGTTCTGATTTTACCTAACCCAATTTCAGCAGATATGTCTGCAATGCGACTCTCGTTATTGACAGGATTACTGACCACTGTAGTCTATAATCAAAATCGTCAGCAAAGTCGTGTGCGATTATTTGAAACAGGCCTACGTTTTGTTCCTGATACTAAAGCAGAATATGGAGTTCGTCAGGAATTAATGCTGGCAGGTGTCATTGCGGGTAACCGTTTTGAAGAGCACTGGTCACTTGATAAACAAATTATCGATTTCTTTGATTTAAAAGGGGATGTCGAAGCTGTTTTAGAATTGACTGGCAAGCTGAATCAAATTACATTTAAACAAGAAGCTCATTTTGCGCTTCATCCGGGTCAAAGTGCTGGAATTTATCTGGAAAATGAATATATTGGATTCATCGGTGTTATTCATCCAGAACTTGAACGCAAACTGGATCTAAACAGCCGCACAGTAGTATTTGAAATTCGTTGGGATGCGATTGCAGAGCGTATACTGCCTGACGCGAAACAGATTTCACGCTATCCAGCGAACCGCCGTGATATTGCTGTGGTGATACCTGAAAATGTGGCTGCAGCTGATGTGCTAGCCGAATGTAAAAAAGTTGGCATAAATCATATAGTTGGCATAAACTTGTTTGACGTGTATTGTGGTGAAGGGATAGCAGAAGGTTATAAAAGCCTAGCTATTAGCCTTACCTTCCAAGATACCCAGCGTACCATGGAAGAAGAGGAAATTACCGCGACCGTTGATCAGTGTGTTGCTGCGTTAAAACAGCGATTCCAAGCATCCTTGAGGGACTAAACCTATGGCGCTTACTAAAGCTGAAATGTCAGAAAATCTGTTTGAAAAACTTGGTGTTAGCAAACGCGATGCCAAAGAGCTCGTAGAATATTTCTTCGAAGAAGTTCGCAGTTCTTTAGAAAATGGCGAACAAGTTAAATTATCTGGATTTGGTAATTTTGATTTACGGGATAAGAATCAACGTCCTGGACGCAATCCAAAGACAGGCGAAGATATTCCAATTACAGCTCGCCGTGTTGTCACTTTCCGCCCAGGCCAAAAATTAAAAAGCCGAGTAGAAAAAGCAACACCAAAAGAATAATTGAGTTAGAGTTCAGTTAAAAGACCGCCTAGGCGGTCTTTTATTTTACGCCGCTTGCTAATACGCGGTAGAATTCAATTCCTTATTATCACTGATGACTCATCTAATTCTCCATGCAAACGACAAATCTTATTCAACAGTTTAATCAGCGCCAAAAACGAGCAGATAGTCGTTTTATTCTGCTTTTGGTCGGTTTTTTATTAGTTATTATGTTGTTTGCATTAAGTGCTGGTGAAATTTGGCTGTGGCCGACTTCGTGGAGCAGTGATACGGCACAGTTATTTGTTTGGAATATTCGTTTACCGCGGGTATTAGCGGTTATGACCGTCGGCGCTGGATTAGCGGTCACCGGCGCAGTTATGCAGGCGCTGTTTGAAAATCCGTTAGCTGAACCGGGATTACTAGGCATCAGTAATGGGGCCGGGGTTGCGGTAGTATTTATTGTTTTATTTTATCATGGGATAGCTCCTTATTGGTTGTTGAGCCTTGGGGCGATAGCCGGAGCACTGTTATTAACTTTCATTTTATTATTTTTTGCCCGTCGAAAGCATTTTAGTAACACCAGTCTTTTATTGGTCGGAGTGGCGTTAGGAGTAATTTGTGGCGCCATCATGACATGGATGGTGTATCTCAGTAGCAGCTTAGATTTACGTCAATTATTATATTGGATGATGGGTAGCTTTAGTGGCGTTGATTGGCGACAGAGTTGGATGTTGATCGCCAGTATCCCCTGTTTATTAGGGTTAATATTACAGGGTCGAGTATTAAATTATCTTTCATTAGGGGATATCCAAGCTTATCAATTGGGTGTTTCATCATATTATTGGCGTTTAATTTTGATTGTGATAAGTGGGATTTTAATTGGCCTCAGCGTGGCGATTGCCGGAGCGATTAGTTTTGTTGGCTTAGTGGTACCACATTTATTACGTTTAGCGGGAGTAACTGATAATCGGATGTTATTACCGGCTTGTGCCTTGGCGGGCGCCGCAGGGTTATTATTAGCTGATATATTATCGCGATTATTATTATCTAATGCAGAAATTCCGATTGGCGTGATTACCGCGACTTTAGGTGTCCCTTTATTTATCGGTTTATTAATACGCAATAATCACTGGCGTTGAGATGAGGCTAGGTAGCTATTATGCAGCCAATTATTACAACTACGATAAAAACAACAAGAAAATCAACTAAACAGCCAAGTATAATAATTGAGATTATTAATTTATTTATTGATCAGCGTCTGAAAAATATTTCTCAACAGGTATACGCTGGTGAACAAATACATTTAATCGGTGCGAATGGTTCGGGTAAAAGCTCATTAATTTCAGCGCTTAGTGGCTATTTATTGTATCAAGGTCAAATTTTTATCGACGGTCATGAGTTAGCTAAATATTCAGCACCAGAGTTGGCAACAATTCGCAGTTATTTATTACAGCAATCGACATCAATACCCGCATTAAAAGTGTTTCAGTTTTTATCGTTATGTTATTCAACCATAGCTTTAGACAGTAAGATATTGGAATTACTATGTGATGATTTTCAAATACATCCATTATTATCTAAATCTGTCGAACAATTATCGGGGGGAGAGTGGCAACGGGTAAAAATTATTGCTGCCTTCTTACAAGTCTGGAAAACGGGTTCTTTGGCGGGACATTTTATTTTATTCGATGAGCCAAAGAATAATTTGGACATTGTTCATCAAGCTAATTTGGATAAATGGATTAAATATTTTTGTCATAGAGAAGGAACCGTTATAATGAGCGGGCATGATTTAAATCACTCTTACGAGCATGCCAGTCGAATATGGTTAATGCGGCAAGGTGAATTATTAGCATCAGGTCAACCTGAATACGTTATGACCGAAAAAAATCTTTCAGACGTATTTGGTGCCCCGATAAAATTGAGTGAAAAATCAACTAAACAGTTTTGGCAGGTAATTAATTTTGACGGCTAAACAAAAAGTTGTTTTAATCACTGGTTTTTAGCGAGTTATATAAAATAAATTAACAGTTGATGCTTGGTTAAATTAGCATTAGCTAAAATATTTTTTTCATTTGGCAAAACTAGGCTGCATAGATATGAATAATTTTCTTCCTTTTTCTCGTCCAGCAATTGGAGATGAAGAGGTTAAAGCAGTAGAACAGGTGTTGCGTTCTGGGTGGATTACGACAGGGCCACAGAATCATCAGCTCGAAGAGGATTTTTGTCAGCGTTATGGCTGTAAACATGCCATCGCATTAGCCTCTGCAACTGCGGGTATGCACGTTGCATTAATGGCGCTGGGTATTGGCCCTGGCGATGAAGTGATTACTCCGTCACAAACCTGGGTATCAACTATCAACATGATTACGTTACTGGGTGCTGAACCGGTTATGATTGATGTCGATCGCGATACATTGATGGTACAGCCAGACGCAGTTAAAAATGCCATTACTGCCAAAACTAAAGCGATTATTCCTGTTCACTATGCAGGGGCGCCATGTGACCTTGACGCTTTACGTGCTATCGCTAAGAACGCAGGTGTGGCGTTAATTGAAGATGCGGCTCATGCTGTTGGTACTCGTTATAAAGATGTTTGGATTGGACAAACAGGCACCGCTATTTTTTCTTTCCATGCAATAAAAAATGTGACTTGTGCGGAAGGGGGATTATTGGCGACTGATGACGATGAACTCGCAGCCCGTGTTCGCTGTCTAAAATTTCATGGATTAGGTGTCGATGCGTTTGATCGTCAAGTTCAAGGTAGAAAACCGCAGGCAGAAGTAGTTGAGCCCGGCTTTAAATATAATCTTTCCGATATTCATGCTGCGATTGCCGTAGTGCAATTATCGCGAGTCGAGCAATTGAATGCTCGTCGTGCTGCTTTAGCTACACGTTATCGCGAAGCATTGAACGATTCGCCATTACAATTATTAAGCGTGCCTGATTATCCACATATTCATGCCAATCATTTATTGATGGTACGAGTAGATAAAGATCGTTGCGGTATTGATCGCGATAGCTTTATGGAAAAATTAAAAGAAAAAAATATTGGGACCGGATTACATTTCCGTGCTGCTCATACTCAAAAATATTATCGTGAGCGTTATCCTGAACTGTCATTACCGCATTCTGAATGGAATTCAGCAACATTATGTTCGCTGCCATTGTTCCCAGATATGATAGATGCCGATGTTGATCGCGTTGTTACAGCAATAAATGAAATCCTTTTGGAGTCGAAATAGTGTCTTTTAAAGATGAGTTTGAAGAAATAAAAAAAGTTTCAGTCGTTATCCCTGTTTATAATGAAGAGCAGAGCCTACCTATTTTGCTGGAACGGACTATTGCTGCGTGTAAGCAATTATCTCAAACCTATGAGTTAATATTAGTGGATGATGGCAGCAGTGATCGCTCCGCTAAATTATTAACCGAAGCGGCTGAAAATCCAGATAATCATGTTATTGCTATTATCTTAAACCGTAACTACGGTCAGCATTCGGCGATTATGGCAGGTTTTAATCAAGCTGACGGTGATTTAGTTATTACGCTGGATGCTGATTTACAGAATCCACCTGAGGAGATCCCTCGTTTAGTTAAAACTGCTGAGCAAGGTTACGATGTCGTTGGTACACGTCGTGCGAATCGTCAAGATTCTTGGTTCCGTAAAACCGCTTCAAAAATGATCAACTCAATGATCACTCGTGCAACCGGTCGTTCAATGGGCGATTATGGCTGTATGTTGCGTGCTTATCGTCGCCACATTATTCAGGCAATGTTACAATGCCATGAAAGAAGTACCTTTATTCCTATTTTGGCCAATACTTTTGCGCGCAGAACTATCGAAATCGATGTAGCGCATGCCGAACGTGAATTTGGCGATTCCAAGTATAGCTTTATGAAGCTGATCAACTTGATGTATGATCTGCTCACCTGTTTGACTACTGCGCCATTACGTTTGCTGAGTGTTGTTGGCAGTGTGATTGCCATCTCTGGCTTCCTCTTAGCAGTATTATTAATTGTGCTGCGTCTTATTTTTGGGGCAATGTGGGCCGCGGAAGGGGTCTTCACATTATTCGCCATACTCTTTATGTTTATAGGAGCACAGTTTGTTGCTATGGGTCTACTCGGTGAATACATCGGTAGGATTTATAATGACGTACGTGCACGCCCCCGTTATTTTATTCAAAAAGTAGTCGGTACAGATGTTAAAGCCGACAAAAATCAGGAAGAAAACTAATGAAAGCTATTGTTTTTGCCTATCATGATATTGGCTGTGTTGGGCTGAAAGCGCTTAAAGAAGCGGGTTTCGATATTCAAGCTGTCTTTACGCATACCGATGATCCTAGTGAGAATCACTTTTATTCATCAGTCGCGCGTGTCAGTGCGGAGATGGAGCTTCCGGTTTATGCGCCAGAAGATGTAAATCATCCATTATGGGTAGAGCGTATCCGTGAACTGAAACCTGATGTGATCTTCTCTTTCTACTATCGTGATATGTTGAATGAAGAGCTGCTGGCATTAGCGCCAAAAGGTGCATTTAACCTGCACGGTTCTTTATTACCAAAATACCGCGGTCGTGCACCGATCAACTGGGCGGTATTGAAAGGCGAAACAGAAACAGGCGTAACGCTGCATAAAATGGTCGCTAAAGCTGATGCAGGTGATATCGTCGCGCAAGAAAAAGTGACTATTACCGAGACTGATACTTCACTGACTGTGCATGCAAAAGTGCGTGAAGCGGCTGCAACATTGTTAACGCGTGTATTACCACAAATTGAAAACGCGACTTATACAGCAACAGCTCAAAATGAGAGCGAAGCGACCTATTTCGGTCGACGTACCGCGGCTGATGGCTTGATTGACTGGAATCGTTCAGCGAAAGAAGTGTATGACCTGATCCGTGCGGTTACTGAACCCTACCCAGGCGCCTTCACTTACCTCGGTGAGCGTAAGATGATTATCTGGCGTGCACGTATTCTGGCTGAAAATAGCGATAAACGTCCGGGAACTGTTATCTCAACTAATCCGTTACGCATCGTTTGTGCTGAAGGTATAATTGAAGTTATCAGTGGTCAAAGCGAATCTGGCTTATATATGCAGGGTAATCGCTTAGCGACAGAAATGGGGATCGTCACTGATGTCCGTGTTGGCGCTAAACCAACCGCGCTTATCAAACGCCGTAAACGTGTTTTAATTCTGGGTGTCAATGGCTTCATTGGTAACCATTTAACTGAACGTTTATTACGTGATGGTAACTACGAAATCTACGGTATGGATATCAGTTCTTCGGCAATTGACCGTTTTATTGGTAACCCTAATTTCCACTTTATCGAAGGTGATGTCAGTATTCACACCGAATGGATTGAATACCACATTAAAAAATGTGACGTTATTCTGCCATTGGTGGCGATTGCAACGCCTATCGAATATACCCGTAATCCATTACGTGTATTCGAGCTAGATTTCGAAGAAAACTTAAAAGTAGTTCGCTATTGTGCTAAATATAACAAACGTATTATCTTCCCATCGACGTCAGAAGTTTATGGCATGTGTGATGATAAAGAGTTTGATGAAGATAACTCACGTCTGATTGTTGGTCCAATCAACAAACAACGTTGGATTTATTCTGTTTCTAAACAGTTGCTTGACCGAGTTATCTGGGCATACGGCGAGAAAGAAGGCTTGAAATTTACCTTATTCCGTCCATTCAACTGGATGGGACCGCGTTTAGATAGCTTGAACTCTGCGCGTATCGGTAGCTCTCGTGCTATTACTCAGCTTATTTTGAATCTGGTTGAAGGTTCGCCTATCAAGTTAGTTGACGGTGGTGAGCAAAAACGTTGTTTCACTGATATTAAAGATGGTATCGAAGCATTGTTCCGTATTATCGAAAATAAAGACGGCAAATGTGACGGCCAGATCATCAATATTGGTAACCCAACTAACGAAGCAAGTATTCGTCAATTAGCCGAAATGCTGCTTGAAAGCTTTGAAAAACATCCATCACGCAAATATTTCCCTCCATTTGCTGGCTTCCGTGAAATTGAAAGCAGCAGCTACTATGGTAAAGGATATCAGGATGTTGAACACCGTAAACCAAGCGTAGAAAACGCCCGTATTCTATTAGATTGGGTACCTACTATTGACATGAAAGATACTATCGATGAAACGTTAGATTTCTTCTTGCAAGGTGCGGTAGAAGAGTTAGGTAAAAACTGATGAAAAAAGTTGGCTTGAGAATTGATGTGGACACCTATCAAGGTACTAAACAAGGGGTTCCACAACTGCTTAAAGCACTCAAAAAGCATGACATTCAGGCCAGCTTTTTCTTCAGTGTTGGGCCGGATAATATGGGGCGTCATTTATGGCGCCTCTTACGGCCTAAATTCTTATGGAAAATGCTAAGGTCAAATGCTGCATCTCTGTACGGGCTGGATATTTTACTGGCAGGCACTGCGTGGCCGGGTAAAAAAATCGCTAAAGATTTAGGTTATCTGATGAAACAAACCTTGGATGAAGGCCACGAAGTCGGTCTGCATGCGTGGGATCATCAGGGATGGCAGGCGAAAGTCGGTCGTTGGTCAGAACAGCAACTTAACCAACAAGTTAAGCTGGGTGTTGATGCACTGCAGCAAGCGATTGGGCAGCCAGTTATGTGCTCCGCGGTTGCAGGATGGCGTGCTGATGAACGAGTACTTGATGTTAAGCAGGGCTTTGGTTTTCAGTATAATAGCGATTGTCGAGGGCAGTATCCTTTCCGTCCGATCCTGACTGATGGTTCGATAGGTACGGTGCAAATACCCGTGACATTGCCAACTTATGATGAAGTGGTTGGAACCATTATCAGCGATAATGATTTTAATGACTACATCGTACAAGCGATAAAAGACGATCAGGGCGTGCCGGTTTATACCATCCATACTGAAGTGGAAGGGATGTCAAAGGCGGCGCAATTTGATGCGTTACTAGAAAAAATACAACAAGAAAATATTCAATTCTGTAAACTCACTGAGTTACTACCTGATGATATTCAATCGCTTCCGCTCGGTAAAGTTGTGCGTTCATCTTTTCCGGGAAGAGAAGGTTGGCTAGGCTGTCAGCAAAAGGGATAAATAAATATGTTGAATAAGCGGGCTAGCAAAGTAGGCGCCTTTCTGTTGGCTCTGTTTTTTGCCTTGACCTATCTGCTACCACTGAATGGTCGCCTTATTTGGCAACCCGATGAAACTCGCTATGCAGAAATTAGTCGTGAAATGCTACAAAGTGGCGACTGGATAGTCCCTTATTTTCTGGATATACGCTATTTTGAAAAACCAGTAGCGGGATATTGGATTAATAATATCAGTCAGTTACTGTTTGGCGAAAATAATTTTGCGGTTCGATTTGGTTCAGTATTCTGTATTTTTATTAGTGCTTTATTGATTTATCAAATGGCAAAAATGATGTGGCGTAATAGCCATATTGCTTTTGTCGCCAGTTTTATTTATGTGTCGATGTTCTTAGTTTTTGCTGTCGGTACATATAGTGTGCTCGATCCAATGTTTTCCTTATGGATTACCGCCAGCATGTTTTGTTGTTTATGGGCACTGCAAAGTTCCAGTGTGCGCAGCAAAATAGTGGCATGGATTATGTTAGGTCTGGCTTGCGGTATGGCCTTTATGACCAAGGGGTTCTTAGCGCTGGCAATTCCGGTTATTGCGATGATCCCGGTGACTTTATACCAGAAACGATTCCTTGAAATGGTAAAATTTGGTCCACTGGCTATTATTTCTGCGGTATTAATTAGTTTACCGTGGGCATTGGCGGTGGCTAAACAGCAGCCTGACTATTGGAATTATTTTTTCTGGATTGAGCATGTAAAACGCTTTACTGCGGATGATGCTCAGCATGCCTCCCCGTTCTGGTACTATATCCCGGTGATCTTATTAGGGGCTATCCCATGGTTAGGATTGTTGCCGGGGGCGTTAGCTAAAGGCTGGAGGGAGCGTAGATCTCATCCTGAAATGTTCTTCCTCTTTTGCTGGTTAGTGATCCCATTCATATTCTTTAGCATATCTAAAGGTAAATTGCCGACCTACATGCTGCCATTTATGGCACCTCTGGCGTTAATGATGGCTAAATTTGGTGTTGATTGCGTACGTAATGGTAACATGAACCCAATGAAAGCTAACGGCATTATCAATGTCAGCATTGGGGTATTAGCAGTTATCGCGTTAGTTATTATGGGATTATTTGTTAAGCATCCTATTTTTGAACCTGATGAATGGCCGAAATTAGTTTTAGGGATAGTAGCCTTTGCTATTTGGGGCATTATTGGTTATTTGAGCTTAGTTTTAAATGCCAAACACTGGTTATGGGCAGCAGCATGCTCATTAGCGGTGAGCCTATGTATTGGCAATGCGCTGCCACAAAATACAATTGACTCTAAACTGCCCCAGAATTTTATTCATCAGAATCATGATATTTTGATGAATAGCCATTATATCGTTGCCAATAATGTGGGGCTGGCGGCTGGATTAGCATGGGAAACCAAACGGTCACAAATTTATCTGTACAATAGCAGCGGTGAGTTAACTTATGGACTGGAATATCCTGATAGTCAACATCGTTTAATTAAAGCGGATAATTTTGCGCAGTGGTTGGCAAAAGCGCGTAAAGAAGGGCAAGTTACAGTGGTATTCTTGCTGCGTAAACGGGAGCCGTTACCGGATATTCCACCGGCTGATGAAGTGATTAGTAATTCTCGCATGGCACTTGCGGTGTATCACCAACAATGATCGGACAATTATTATTACTGTTGTTGGTGAGTTTACTGACCTGCGCAGGACAAATCGCCCAAAAACAAGCCGTAGTTTGTTGGCAAGGTCAGCGTATTAACAAGTCAGTATCGGCGATTAAATGGCTGGTGCTGGCGCTATTATTGCTCGGTTTTGGTATGCTATTTTGGCTTAAACTACTAGAAACTATGCCGTTAAGTTTAGCTTATCCGATGCTCAGTATTAATTTTGTGTTAGTCACCCTTATAGGCCAATTTATTTATCATGAAAAAACAGGTAAACAACATTGGTTGGGCGTGTTGGCGATTATGGTCGGAATTTTACTTATGAGTCTTAACGGATGAAGGGCTATTTTTGGGGCATTGGTAGTGTACTATTGGCGACTGCTGCACAACTTTGTCTGAAAATAGGCGTAGTTGGGCTGCCTTCGTTTGAGTTAGGTTGGCATTGGCTACAAATTGACTGGTTATTAGCCAATAAAATGGCATTGGGAAGTATTTTTATTGGCTTGATTTTTTATGTGCTCTCTATGCTGTGTTGGTTATTAGCATTGAGATATATACCGCTCAATAAAGCTTATCCATTGATTAGTTTGAGTTATGTCTTTGTTTATTTGTTAGCGGTATTTTTACCGTGGTTCAATGAGACAGCCAGCGGTTTAAAAACTTTAGGAATTATTTTTATTCTGTTTGGTATTTGGTTGATAAGCCAACCGGTGAAACCAGATAAATCCCCAGCGATAAAATAGTAACTCATTATATTGATTAGTTGACACTAAACTTGAGGTTGGGGTATTAATTACTGGGGCGGTTATTGGCCCTACTTTGGGTAATGATTAGCAAGACGGTTATCACATTCAATACGGATAAATAGGCGCCTAATGAGACTAACAATACACCACTGGCCATTATTATTGAGCTTATTATTAATCGGTTGTAGTTCGGGTCCGAAGCATTCGCCTCCGCCATTAAAAACACAATTATCAGACCCTATAATGACTATTGCTCAATTGAAAGATCAGTTAGAACAATGGTACGGTGCGCCTTATCGCTATGGAGGATTAGACCGAGGTGGCGTTGACTGTTCTGGTTTTGTGTATCGTACTTTTAGCGATCGCTTTGCTATACAATTACCGCGAACTACGGTTGCTCAAACTTCACTCGGCACACAAATCCGCAAAGATGATTTAATGCCTGGAGATTTAGTGTTCTTTAAAACGGGTTCAGGTGAAAATGGATTACATGTTGGTATTTATGATACAGATAATACCTTTATCCACGCCTCGACGAGCAAAGGAGTGATCCGCTCATCGATGGACAATGTCTATTGGCGCAAAGTCTTTTGGCAAGCACGACGAATTTGATTCCAGCCTCTAATATGCGGTTCTCTTGGCGGTACGGCTATCCCCTAAACAGCCTTGATATGCTATCTTATAAAAAAGTCATATTGTTATGAGATAGCTTATGTCATCCCTTCGTTTATTAATATCAGAATCCTATGATCCTTGGTTCAACTTAGCGGTTGAAGAATGTATTTTTCGCCAAATGCCGGCTGATCAGCGGGTTATGTTCCTCTGGCGTAATGCGGATACCGTAGTTATTGGCCGAGCTCAAAA
The DNA here is from genome assembly GCF_022592395.1 of Moellerella wisconsensis. Taxonomy (NCBI): domain Bacteria; kingdom Pseudomonadati; phylum Pseudomonadota; class Gammaproteobacteria; order Enterobacterales; family Morganellaceae; genus Moellerella; species Moellerella wisconsensis. The sequence goes on from NZ_CP093242.1 coordinate 1,538,474, forward strand.
TCCGTGGAAAGAGTGCAATACCCAGAAAATGGCTCAAGATGGAATTAAGCTGGCTCGTCGCAGTAGCGGCGGTGGGGCAGTTTTTCATGATTTAGGCAATACTTGCTTCACGTTTATGGCCGGTAAGCCTGAATATGACAAAACGGTGTCGACCCGAATTATTGTTGATGGTTTAGCGAATGTGGGTATTGATGCTGAAATTTCAGGCAGAAACGATTTATTAGTAAATACTACCGAAGGCGCGAGAAAAATATCGGGTTCGGCTTATCGTGAAACACTTGATCGGGGTTTTCATCATGGGACTGTATTGATTAATGCAGATTTGAGCCGTTTGGCTAATTATTTGCATCCAGATGCTAAAAAGTTGCAAGCGAAAGGAATAACTTCTGTACGCAGTCGTGTGGCTAATTTAGCTGAATTGATGCCTGAAATATCACATCAAACTGTTTGCCAAGGAATAATTGATAGTTTCTTTGCCTTTTATGGTGAAACCGTCGCTCCTGAATATATATCGCCAGAAAAACTGCCCGACTTACCTAATTTTAATGCGACTTTTGCTAAACAATCTAGCTGGGCATGGAATTTTGGACAAACACCGCTATTTTCTCAATTAGCAGATACCCGTTTTACTTGGGGCGGGGTTGAGTTGCATTTTAATATTGAGAAGGGCGTGATTAGTGATTGCCAAATTTTTACTGATAGTTTAGATCCGTCACCGCTTGAATGGTTAAGTCAACATTTACACGGACAAACTTATCAAGTTGATACTGTGAGAGCATTAACCCAGCAAATGTATCAGCAATGGCCAGATCTCAGGTCGCAATTAGTCGAGTTGGAAGCGTGGTTGATTCAGCAAGTGAGTTAATTATTGATACAGCAAAGCCGGTATAAAATGACCGGCTTTAATCTGCTTATATTATTGTTGTTTTCTTAAGTGTTCACTTCTTAGCTTTTTGGTGTCTTGATTTTACGTTTTTTAATGATCAACTTTTGATTATCAACGATTTTATTTGATTATAAAATTAGTGTCGGTTACTGCAAGACATAAAACCTTTACATTCAGGGATTTGACCATTTTGACGGAATTTTGCAGGTGTGGTATCAAAATGTTTTTTAAAGATCCGAGTGAAGGTCGCTTGTGAACTAAAACCATATTGTAAAGAAATATCTAAAATAGATGAATTACCTTCGCGTAATGATTTAGCGGCTTCAAGTAAGCGACGTTTACGCACATATTCTCCTAGCGTACAGCCTTTGAATTCTTTGAATACTCGTTGTAAATGCCATTTAGAATAACCACTTTTATCAGCGATAGAATCTATTTTAATCCCTTCATTACGCTGTAATTGAGTTTCCAGCCATTTAACAATATCGTTAACTATACTTTCTGACATATTTGACTCCTAATAAGGCGGATGATTACTCATTTAAAATAAATAATAACGTAAGAAATTACAGTCTATTCTTATCAATTTCTGGGGAAATCGATAGGCAGAACGTGCTGTTTTAAATCGATAATGATTATTGCTGAGATAGGTAAAACCAAACTTAATATCAGCAAGGCTAAGATTTTTTTAAATTAAAATTTATTTATATCAATGTGTTAATTTTAATCTAAAGTAAATTCAAGGCTAAGTAACAGTCTCATTGCTTGAGTTGTTCAGAAATACTGTTGATCTTTATCGATTTTATTTAGCAATAGAATAAAAATCTTTTTTCTCTAATAACTATCTTTATTAGAATTGTTTTTCTATGTAATAGTGCGGGATTATCGAGTTATGTTGTTTTTTATTATTAACTGTAAATATAAATTAATTTGGATTTAATGACTGGATATCGTTTGAAATCTAGCGATTAATGAAATTAATGATAAATTTTTTTCAGTGAATTAATTGTAACTGTTTTGTTTTTGATTATTACTAACAGTATAGCTCAACAGCGTAATTATTGTTAAATCGAATCGATAGGCTAAATGTATGTCCCCTTTAAGCTAGATTTATTGGCTTAAAGGGGACTAGGAAGCAAATGGCAGGTTGAGCTATTGAGAGTTGCTTTGGGTATTAATGGATGGATTATTGACGCAGATAAATTTGTGGTACGGCAGATTCAGGGTGAGGGAATACGCCTAAATCAGCTTTATACCAACGATTTAATTGTGTTTCAGTTAGTACTTCTGTAGGAGTACCTGTCGCGACCAGTTGACCTTGATGGATTAAATACACCCGATCCGCATACAGTGCGGTTAGATTGAGATCATGCAGAATACAACAAATTCCTAGCGGTTGTTCACGGCTTAGGCGATGTAGCAGACGTAAGCTATGTTGCTGATGATATAAATCCAATGCAGAGGTTGGTTCATCTAAAAATAGACAGCTAGGGGTGGGGTTCGGTTGCCACAATTGCGCCAGTACGCGCGCTAATTGAACTCGCTGCTGTTCACCGCCAGAGAGTTGGCGATAATCTCGATGGCGTAAATGTAGGCTATCTGTTTGGGTTAATACTGCCAGCAATGCCTGTTCTAAATACGCACTGCCATGCGGTGAGCGCCCCATGGTAATGACATCCTCGACACTGAATGGAAAGTTCAGTTGGCTCTGCTGTTTCATTACGGCGCGCTTTAAGGCTAATGATCTATTATCCCATTGCGTTAGTGGTTTATTGTCTAATAAACATTGTCCGCTGGTGGGGTGGCTAAAACCAGTTAATAGCTTCATTAATGTTGATTTTCCGGCACCATTTGGGCCAATAATTGCAATCAACTCGTGTTGATGAAGCGACACACTAATATCGCGGATAATCTGTTGTTCTCCAAGGGTAAATTGCAGATCCTTGGCTTCGAGTAATAACGTTTTATTCGATATATGCATGATTATATTTTTCCGGCAGGCTGGCGCAGGATCAACCATAAAAAGTAAGGTCCACCGATCAGCCCTGTCAGTAAACCGACGGGAATTTCGGCCGGAGCGACTAAGGTTCTGGCAATCGTGTCGGCAATTAATAGCAATATTGCGCCAACCAACGCCGAGCCGGGGAGCAACCAGCGGTGATCAGGCCCAAAAGTCATGCGGATTAAATGGGGGACGACTAAACCGATAAAGCCAATCACGCCGCTCATGGCGACAGCACAACCAATTAATAGGGCGCTAAGTAATAGCAGAGTAAATTTAGTACGCTCAACTTGTAATCCTAAATAATGAGCATCTTCATCACCGAGCTGCAATAAATTCAGTTTTTTTCCTTGCAAAAAGCAAATAAAGCAGGTGGGTAAAATTACTGAAGTGGCGATTAACAACGATTGCCAATCAACTTTACCTAACGAGCCCATCATCCACAGGCTAAAGGTGCGTAATTGCTGGTCGTCGCTAATGTAGCTAAGCACGCCAACAAATGACATACACAAGGCATTGATAGCGATCCCGGCGAGTAGCAAACGGGAGAGGTTACCGCTCGAGAGTCTATTTAAGCTAAAAATAATCATCGAAACAGCTAAGCTACCGACAAATGCCGCGCTGAGATGACCATAATTAGCTAAAATGCTGGGCAGTGAAAATGGGATCACAATAAAGGCCGCGACCGCTAATGCAGCGCCACTACTAATGCCTAATAACCCAGGATCAGCTAAGGGGTTACGGAATAATCCCTGCATTATTGCGCCTGAAACGGCTAAGGCTAAACCAATTAGAATGGCCAGTAATATTCGCGGCAAACGAATATTGAGCCAAATTTGCCACAGTGGATCTGACATTGGCAGTTGCCATAGCATTGAAAATGAAAGTGACATGGCGCCCAGATTAGACACGATCAACACAATGATAATTAAGCTTAATAGCAATAAACAGAGACCCATCGCAGGATATTTAAAACGGTTCATGGTGTCGTCTCTAACGCTCCACGGATCTGCTGCATAACTTGCGGTGTATTGAGGCTAAATCCAAGCAGCCCCATATCATCGACTACTAACAATGCCCGATGTTTAGCGGCTGGAGTAAGCGCGATGCCGGGCAATTGCCAAATTTTATCGATACCGCCGAGGGATTTAATTCCTTCTTCGGTCATTAAAATCAAATCGGGCTGACTGGCTATTACACCTTCTTGAGAGAGTGGCCGATAGCTAGTAAATCCTTGCATCGCATTTTTAGCGCCAGTGGCTTGGATAATGCTATCGGCGGCGGTTTTTTGCCCGGCAGCCAGTGGCATAACGCCCCCATGACTCATGATAAATAAAACTTTTTTGTCAATGGGTTGAGTCGATATTTTAGCCAGTTGTTGATTGAATTTAACTATCAACGCTTCACCTTGCTCGGTACTGTCAAGAGCCTCAGCAAGAGTACGTATTTTCTTAGGAATGGCTTCTAATGCAGGTTCACCGGTCACATTGATAATCTTGACGCCACTTTTTTCGATTTGTGTCAATGTAATGGAGGGCTTGACCAGCTCACTGGCTAATACCAATGTCGGGCGCATTGATAATACACCTTCGGCATTAAGCATGCGCATATAACCGACATCTTTCAGCGCTAAAGCTGCTTGTGGATGACGACTGGTGCTGTCACGAGCCACCACCTGTTTTCCTGCGCCTAAGGCGAAGACTATCTCGGTGATATCGCCACCTAAAGTAACAATACGTTCAGTGGCCTGGGCTGAAAAAGTGAGCAGGGCAGACACTGCAAGAAGAAACCATTTATTCATATTTTCAGTTCCGAAGATTAAATTTTTGGAAGTGCAGTCACTTGATTACGCCATTGTGGTTGTTCTGGCGTGCCTTCAGTGCGTTGTCCATACATTTGGACAATTTGATTTCCTTGATTATCAAAAACTTCCAGACTGGTAACAAAACCATCTTGAGTTTGCTTCCGCGTTACCCAGCATTCAGCCACACCGTTCTCAATCATATGCAGTGTAAAATCAGGATTGAAAATATTCAGCCATTTCAGCGGTGAACCTTCAGCTTGATAAGGCATCAAACGCTCAATTCGACCAGTAAATATCTGGGTACAGCCACGGTTACCGACAAAAATCATGATTTCATTTTGGTCAGCAAATGCGGTTTGTGTTAATTGATTAAATGAATCTAGCGGGACTTGCCACGCTAAATCATCGCTGACTGCGCGAAACACTTGCTGACGGCTTAAATTATTATTTTTTAATAATTTAAAGAATTGATGAACATCCGTCATATTACGCCATTCTTGCTCTAACTGATTTTTCAGTTCTTCACTGATCGGCGTTTGAGTGAATGGCTCCGCGGGTTTAAGAGCTAATAGCGGATTTTCATCGCTCGCATATTGTTCGATTAATGCCTGCCATGCTGCCATATCCGTATTTTCGGTGGTATACACCTTATGTACCGCATCACCATGATGGTCGAAAAATTGAATGCTATGACGTTCCCCATTTTTCGACGCTTCAGTTAAGGCAAAAGCACTGGCCCAGTGACCAAAAAACATTCTTAAATCTAATGCGCGAGGATTGAGGATTAATCCTGCATGTGGGCTAAAGCGAGCGTTTTCATAGCGACCAATTTGTTCGTGTACCACATATTCATTGCGGGTGATTGCTTTTACTTCGCCGACTTTTTCTAATGCGGTTAACAAGGTTGGTGCATCTACATCTAGGCGTTTAGCACCATCAATCCCAACACGCGCATACAGAAGCTCAGCTTCTGAAACGTCGAGATAGGCAGCTAAATCACGAGCGTATTTCGCTTTATTTTCTGTTTTAGCCTGTTGATAACGCTCATAAAGTGATGAATTCACAGTGTGTCTCCTTGAATATTAAGTGAATTACCATTGATAGCTGACAAGCAGCTTGGCATTACGGCCATCCTGTGGGATGCCTTGTGATGAATAATATTGTTTATCAAATGCATTGCCTAAAACCACGCTAGAGCCAAATCCATTAAGTGAGCCTTCACCTTGGTAGCTTAGATAGAAATCGCTTACACCATAACCGGATTGCTGTTGCATTTTGTCTGAATCTGAATAATCAGTGTGTTTGGTGAATTCGCCAATCCATCCCACGGCAAAGCCGCTATTTTGAATAGGGACATTTAAGGTACTGGTTATTGAGTCAGGTTTGATAGAAGTTAACGGTGTGCCCGTTTGTGGGCTTTTACCATTACTTGCGGTATGGTTATATGCCAGATCCCAATTGAAATAGTCGGTGTTATAGCTCAGTGTGGCATCGACACCCCAAATTTTAACATCATCAATATTTACCGATTGAGTGGTCATTTTTGCCATATCAACGTAGGTATCGATATAGTCTTTAGCTTTAGTATCAAAGTAACTGGCTTTGAATTGTAAGCCATCGTTATCCAGCAGTAGATTGTCGAATCGTAAGCCAAAACCGTATTCTTTGGTCTGGGTCGATTCAGGTTTTAGCTGTGGATTGGGTACCCAATAATTAACTCGGCCACGGATCTCAAAATGTTTGGCATCGTTATACATTTCTCCCATGCTTGGGGCGCGGAACGCTTCAGAATAGGAGGCAAACAACATCGACCAATCGGTTGGGGTAATACTTACGGCCCCTTTTGAGGACCAGTTATTCGCGGTAATACTGTTATTGCCATCCGATTGACTTTTGAAATGGTCGTAACGGGTACCGGCTATAAATGAAATTGGCAGGTCTTTAAGTGTAATTTCATCTTGCAAGAAACCCGAGCCATAAGTGATTTTGGCATTAGGGAAGCTGGTGGTATTTGCGAAAGGATCTTGCTTTTGTTGATAAGTTTCTGCGCCATAAGTCAAATTATGCGCAGCAATAGGCAAGTTATATACATTGCTACGATTATCGACTTTCAGCCCATAAGTTTTCTGCTGACGGCCTTCATAGCCAGTATTTATTGCTTTGGCGGTTGGTCGGGCTGTAATATTGACATCAGAATAATAGGCGGTGGTTTTGAGATTTAGCCAATCTTGATCTGCGGGTTTGAGCTGATAAGTTAGCTGAGTATCCCGCTGCCGAGTTGTGCGGTTAGTCTCAGGATTAGATTTATCATTTTGTTTAACTTGCTGTGGGTTTTTAGGCTCGTAAGCATCGTTATTATAATAACGCAGTTGTCCACTTAATTTTTGGCTATCATCAATCAACCAACTCCCTTTGGCTAATAGGTTGCTGATAGTTTCATCGTTCGTCGTTTCTTCGCCACCACCTTGGCGAATATTGCCGACATCTTTGGCAACAAAGCTAAATAAACCATCGAACTTTTCGTTACGACCAAAAGCTGATCCACCAAATCCGAAACTATGATCGCCAGTAGCGGCGGTAGTAAATACTCTAAAGCCTAAATTTTGATTGTCTTTTAATAAATCTTTGGCGTCTACGGTTTCCCACGCTATAACGCCGCCCATAGCACCACTGCCGTATAATAATGCCGAAGGACCGCGAATAATTTCGACTTGTTTAATCAGGGCAGGATCAATAAAGGTACCATTAATATGCCCAGTATCTGTGCCTTGGCGCACGTTATCTACCAGGGTCAATACATCTTTAGGTCCAAAGCCGCGCATTGAAACATCTTGACCGTTAGTGCGACCTGTACCAGAAACATCAATTCCTGGTACTTTTTTCAATATATCATTGGCGGTGTTAGCAGTTTGGGTTTGTGGTGAATTGTTTTTGATTACGGTCACCATCATCGGAGCTTCAAAGCTGTCGCGTTCGTTACCAGTCGCATATACGGTAATGATATCTTTAGATTTTTTGTGTAAGTTTGTAGTCTCTGTTTCCGCAGCTTGTACAGGGGATAGTACACTGGTGATGGCGGCAGCAAGTACTGAAAGACGTAAAGTAGCTGACATTAAGACGATCTCCATAACATAATTTTAGGTGGCAATCGGTGTTTAGTTGCACCATTGCACAGGGGGCACATTTAATTAAAAAAATTAATTAATCACCATAAATAGCGAGCACTGAAATGGAGGTTCTGCCCCTTAAAGAGGGTTTAATACAACAGATATGCGAGAAAATGCGCTTAAGCGCTGCATGAGATAAATTGATTTTTTGAGGCGTAACAGCAAATGCAGACATCAGTTTTAACTCCATAGGAAATCCTTTCCTAACTGTATGGATGTGAAAGCTGGCTGCCTGGATACGGAGATCTGGGTGGCTTGCAGAGTAAAATAAATAGTAAAAGGTAAAGAATAATCGTTAACAACAGTCGCTATTTGGTTAAAATTAGCTTTCCGGCCTGGGTTTGCCTAAGTTGGTAAACTTCACCACGATGACGAATATGTACCCGCCCGGTTTTGCCTAATAGCTGATGGCTGTCGATATAATCAACAACGTCAGATGATGATTTCTGTGAGTTATCTTCTTTTGTATGTTTAAGATGCAAATCAGCCATAGTTTATCAATGTAAGTTAATAGGTTATCGATATAAATTAAGTGATAATCTTTCTAATAGTGAGAATCATTATCTTTAAGTTGTGAGATAACATCAAGTATTATTTACAACTAGAATTAATATTTAACATATAATAAATATCGTAGCTACTCATTGCACATCAGGCTCTTGATCCAACTCGCCAGAAAATAGCCGAAAGTATAGAGCGAAATAAAAACTTAGGGATGAAGTGACCCCAATAGTTGGACAAGTATGTAATTTACGATGGTAGGATATATAAAAGCCAGGGAGCAATTGCGCCTCTGGCTTTTATATGGCTGTCAACGGTACCGTAGCGGGGAAGGTAGGCATTTTAAAAACGACTGTCGACTGCCTCGGCTAATAATGCCAATAACAGCTCAGTATCTTGCCAGCTAAGGCAAGGGTCGGTAATCGATTGGCCATAAGTCAATGGTTGGCCGGCGATCATTTTTTGTGTGCCTTCCAGCAGAAAACTTTCAGCCATAACGCCGGCGATTGCACTTGAGCCATCTTTGATTTGCTGGGCAATATCACGGGCAACATCTAATTGTCGTCGATGGATTTTCTGGCAATTACCGTGACTAAAATCGACAACCAAATGTTCTGGTAAATCGAATTCGCGCAATTTATCACAGGCATCGGCAATATCACCGGCTGAGTAATTAGGCCGCTTTCCGCCGCGCATAATGATATGTCCGTACGGGTTTCCTTGGGTTTGATAAATGGTCATTTGTCCGGTCTTATCCGGGGACAAAAACATATGCCCGGCACGTGCAGCACGGATTGCATCAATCGCAATGCGCGTATTGCCATCGGTTCCATTTTTAAAGCCCACAGGGCAAGAGAGCGCAGAGGCCATTTCTCGGTGAATTTGGCTTTCTGTCGTGCGTGCGCCAATAGCTCCCCAGCTAATGAGGTCAGCAATATATTGGCCTGTGACCATATCGAGAAATTCAGTGGCAGTCGGAATGCCTAATTGATTCACATCGATTAATAATTTTCTTGCTAGGCGAATACCTTTATTTACTTGGCAAGAGTTATCCAGATTAGGATCAGAAATTAAGCCTTTCCAGCCAACCACCGTGCGAGGTTTTTCAAAGTAGGTGCGCATGACGATTTCGAGTCGATGGTGATATTTTTCACGTAATACCGTGAGTTTTTGTGCATATTCTAACGCTGCATCAATATCATGGATCGAACAAGGACCAACTATTACTAGTAGGCGAGAGTCATCACCGGATAAAATAGCTTCGATACGTTTGCGTGACATTGTCACATTTTCAGCGACAGCCAAGGAAATCGGGTATTCATCAGCCAGTGTTTGCGGAGTGATCAGGCTCGCAACTCTCTGGGTTCGTAGTTCATCAGTTTTATGCATCTTACTTTCTCAATATGTTTCCAAAGGCCATGCTGCATTAGTGATAGAGATCACAATAAACGAAAACACGTCAAATTCAACCGCTAGCGATAGGTTATTACAGATTTTATGCAAAATAGGAATTTAAAACATACGACGCTGTAGCCCCATAATATCAATCACTTTGGCCGAAATTTCTTCAACCGAATAATTAGTTGTATTTAAATAGTTGATTTTATTCTTTCTAAATAAAGCTTCGACTTCTGCGATTTCAATTCGACATTGGCGTAATGATGCATAGCGACTATTTTCACGGCGTTCTTCACGGATTGCAGCTAATCTTTCTGGGCTAATGGTTAAACCAAATAGTTTATGAATATGCGGTTTTAAATCTACCGGTAATTGCAAATTATCCATATCATCTGCTGTAAAGGGATAGTTAGCCGCTTGAATACCAAATTGCATGGCTAAATACAGGCTGGTGGGCGTTTTTCCGCAGCGTGAAACACCGATTAAAATGACTTGCGCCTGATCTAAATTACGTAAAGAAACACCATCATCATGCGCTAAGGTATATTCAATTGCCGCTATACGGGCATCATATTGATTTAAATTTTGGCGTGATAATCCATGGGTACGATTTAATATCGGCTCAGGCTCTAAACCCACTTCTTTTTGAATCGGCGCGACTAAGGTTTGTACGATATCTTGGCAAAAACCGGTGCTTTGGGTAATTATTTTGCGCACTGAAGGTGAGATAATTGAATAAAAAACTAACGGTCGAGTGTGTGTGCTTTGATAAATACTGTCTATTTTTTGTTTTATTTCTTCAGCGCGTTGTTCTGTGGTGACAAATGGCAACGTATAAGAAACAAATGTTAGTGGAAATTGAGAAAGAACCGCATGTCCTAAAATTTCTGCAGTAATTGCTGTGCCATCTGAAATGAAAAAAACAGTTCTTTGGGTATTATTAGTTTCATTAATTACGCTATTTGTCAGGGGAGTCATATTGTGACCTTTGAGTTATATAGATAAATATTCAAAATTAGTAGGGTTTTATAAACAAAATTAATAATCTACCGATATTTTATTTAATTTAAAAAAATATTCTTATAAGTGGAACGATTCACCTGTCTATCTCGATGAAAAGTATGTGCTAGTCTATTTCACGCGGCGATATATCGCCAATGGGATTTTAACGATTTGTACTTTGTCACTAGATTGTTTAAAAGGATCGCATTCAATGTCCAATAATGGCAGCACTCCGTCTAATGTACTTTGGTATAACCAATTAGGAATGAACGATGTTGACCGCGTTGGAGGCAAGAATGCCTCCCTCGGGGAAATGATCACTAATTTATCCGAGCTCGGTGTGTCTGTGCCGAATGGATTTGCGACAACATCACAAGCATTCAATGATTTTCTAGAGCAGAGCGGAGTTAATCAGCGTATTTACCAACTGTTGGATCAGGTCGATGTTGATGATGTTAATCAGCTGGCCACCGCAGGTACGCAGATCCGCCAATGGGTAATTGATACGCCGTTTACACCTCAGTTAGAGAAAGATATTCGTTCCGCTTATGAACAACTTGCCGAAGGTGCAGTGGGGGCATCATTTGCAGTTCGTTCTTCAGCCACCGCAGAAGATATGCCTGATGCGTCCTTTGCTGGGCAGCAGGAAACATTTTTAAATGTTCGGGGTATTGACGCGGTCATGGTGGCTATTAAACATGTCTTTGCATCGCTATTTAATGATCGCGCTATTTCTTATCGTGTACACCAAGGATATGACCATCGGGGGATCGCATTATCCGCGGGTATTCAACGTATGGTACGTTCTGATTTAGCCTCCTCTGGGGTGATGTTTACTATTGATACCGAATCGGGCTTCGATCAAGTGGTCTTTATCACTTCGGCTTATGGTCTCGGCGAAATGGTCGTTCAGGGGGCGGTTAATCCTGATGAATTTTATGTTCATAAACCAACGTTGTTAAAAGGTCGTCCTGCGATTGTTCGTCGTAATTTAGGCTCTAAAAAATTACAAATGGTGTACGCAGAAAGCCTAGACCATGGACAACAAGTTAGAATTGAAGATACCCCTGATGCGTTATCGCAGCGTTTTTCTCTGGAAGATCACGAAGTCGAAGAGTTGGCTCGTCAAGCGTTGTTAATCGAACAACACTATGGCCGTCCTATGGATATTGAATGGGCGAAGGACGGTGAAACGGGGCGGTTGTATATTGTACAAGCCCGTCCTGAAACCGTTCGCTCTAATCAACAAGTAATGGAGCGCTACCAGCTAAAAGAACAGAGTAATGTGTTAGTAGAAGGGCGTGCGATTGGTCATCGTATTGGTGCTGGAGCTGTAAAAGTTATCCATAATTTGAAAGAGATGGATAGGATCCAACCGGGAGATGTCTTGGTGACAGACATGACTGATCCTGATTGGGAACCCATTATGAAAAAAGCCGCGGCCATTGTGACAAATCGTGGAGGAAGAACTTGTCATGCGGCGATTATCGCCCGTGAATTAGGTATCCCCGCGGTTGTCGGTTGTGGTGATGCAACCGAGCGTCTGCATGAAGGTCAAGAAGTGACTGTCTCATGCTCTGAAGGTGATACAGGGTTTGTCTATGCTGAGAAACTAGATTTTGATATTCACAGCTCACAAGTTGATACCATGCCGGATTTAGCGTTAAAAATCATGATGAACGTTGGTAACCCTGACCGTGCATTTGATTTCGCTTGCTTGCCAAATGAAGGCGTCGGTTTAGCACGTTTGGAATTTATTATTAACCGCATGATTGGTGTGCATCCGCGTGCATTGCTAGAATTTGACCAACAATCGCCACAGTTGCAAGCGGAAATCCGCAGCATGATGGCGGGGTATAGTGATCCTGTTGAGTTTTATATCAGCAAATTGACCGAAGGGATTTCAACCTTGGCGGCGGCGTTCTGGCCAAAACGGGTGATTGTTCGTTTATCTGATTTTAAATCAAACGAATACGCAAATTTGGTTGGTGGCGATATTTATGAGCCAGAAGAAGAGAACCCAATGCTTGGTTTCCGTGGCGCGGGGCGTTATGTGTCTGATAGCTTCCGCGATTGTTTTGCGCTGGAATGTGAAGCGGTTAAGCGGGTACGTAATGAGATGGATCTGACTAACGTAGAAGTGATGATCCCGTTTGTACGTACCGTGGCTCAAGCTGAAGCTGTAGTTGCTGAGTTGGCAAAACACGGTCTGAAACGTGGCGAAAATGGCTTAAAGCTGATCATGATGTGTGAAATCCCATCCAATGCCTTATTAGCGGATCAATTCTTAGCTCACTTTGATGGATTCTCTATTGGCTCGAATGATATGACCCAGTTAACCTTAGGCCTAGACAGGGATTCTGGCGTTGTTTCTGAGCTATTTGATGAGCGTAATGAAGCAGTTAAAGCCTTATTGTCGATGGCAATTAGTGCGGCTAAACGTCAAGGTAAATACGTCGGTATTTGTGGTCAAGGTCCTTCAGATCATCAAGATTTTGCCCAATGGTTGATGGATGAGGGGATTGATAGCTTGTCATTAAATCCAGATACGGTGGTTCAAACTTGGCTATTACTGGCAGAAAATCAGCACTGATAGTGTCTATTGATGATTTAATGATTAATCCATCAATATTTGGTCAATAAACCCGCTTAAATGTGATGAATAAATATTTGGCTCAGCAAATCTTGTTTGCTGAGCTTTTTTCATATGTAGGCGCTGAACCTTAGGCTCTTGTGATTAAATTTAGGTTTAATTCAAGAGATTTAAACTATATTTAAGTCATTAAGTCATTAAGTCATTAAGTCATTAAGTCAAATGATAATCTAAGCTAAATCGATAACTGTAATTTAGAACGGGAGAATAATGGATATGATTGGTTTAGTCTTAGGATAAATAACTGGTAGATGAATCAATAACGTGGCTAAAATAATCGTTTCAGCTAATTGAATATTGAAAAAATTGAATAAATAGTCACTAAAAAGTTAACTTAAGTTAGCATTAGCATGGCGATATGATGCTCGATTAATAAAGGCTAACTAATTAATAATTAGAGTATATTTTTAAATTATAATTGAGTTTATTATTTTATAAATAATCAGTTAATCAAGCTGTAAGCAATTAAAATATTATTATTACTTATTCAATATATTGAATGAGATTACGGCTATTTATTTTTTATTACGAAGAGATATAATACCTTGAGGTTTTTAATATAAGAAAAATAAATAAAAAAAAAGCCTATCATGGGCTGACAGGCAAAGACTACACACAGCAATTCTTTTTTAGTAGATAGTATCTAAAATTTTAGATTATATTACCGACCCTATCTTAAATTTATAAACACATTACGTATTCGATTTTTGTATCATAGTATAAGTTAATATAAATAGCACTAAGATTTTTCTCAATGAAATCCTTAGTTATTGTAACTAAAAGAAAAAATAATGTTTTAAAATATTATTTTGATTAAAAATAACAGTAAATAATAACCTAATGTTAAATCATGTTTCTAAATATTTCGTATTTACCCGTTTTACGATGAAAAGAATAAGAGTAAATTTATACTCTTATTCTTTTTTATCTGTATTTATTTCTTCATTTTAAATTCTTGTTCTAAAAACCTTTCTGTTTCACTTAAATCATTTGAAGGTTCAGCCACTTCATTCATCCAAGCTCTTAGCAAACTATAAGAGACGGCTAAAACAACCGGGCCAATAAACAGACCTATCATTCCAAAAGATAATATTCCGCCAATAACCCCAATTAGAATTAATACCATGGGTAAATCAGCGCCCATTTTAATTAACCACGGCCTTAATACTCCATCCATAGTCGCTACAACGGCACTCCATACCGCCAAGATAATTGCCCAAGTGGTATCACCGGTCCAAAATAACCAGATCACAGAAGGGACCATTACTAACAGAGGCCCTAACTGAGCAACACAGCAAACAAATAGAATAATGGTAAAGATAGCAGCATAAGGAATACCGGAAACCGCGAGACCAATTCCCCCCACGACAGCTTGTACTAAGGCTGTAACTACTACGCCCAAGGCAACGGCGCGGATAGATTGAGCCGCCAGCACTACCGCTGCATCACCACGAATACCGGCTAGGCGCGTCGCGAAGTGACGAATGCCTAGCATGACACTTTCACCTTTCATATATAACAACGCACTAAACAGCAACATGATGGCTAAGTGGAACATAAATCGACCAACATTGACGGCTTGAGTTAAAAACCAGCCAGCCGTTTGTCCAATATAAGGTTGCAGTTTGGCTAAAATCGCATTACCTCCGCTGGCAATCAGGCTATGCCAGGTGTAATACAGTTTACTTCCCACCATAGGAATACTTTGCAGCCAATCTAAATCTGGCAGCGTGATATTGCCCGGAGATTTGGCCAGTTCAAATAACGGACCGCTATTTTGTACAATGCTGCCAATTAAAATAGCAAACGGGATAACAAACAGAAGCAAGATTAATAGAGTCATTATACTCGCCGCCAACCAGCGTTTATGGCCGACACGTGCTTCGATTTTTTCCAGCAGTGGCCATGTTGCAATTACCACCATACCGGCCCAAACAAAGCCCAAAATAAACGGATTCAACACCCAAATACAGGCTACTGTGAGCAATAAAAGTGCCAGTAGACCAAAGACAATCTTGGGTAAATCTGTTCGTTGCTGAGATTTTTCCATCAAATAGAGATCCTTTAACAATAAAAATACTGCCAGTAAGTGTTTTTTCTAGGCAAAAATAATGTAATTCTAATTCCCACTTAAAAAATCACATTATTATGATATGGTGCTGTATAGACAGTATAAGCCTGACATTCAGCCACCATGATTTCAACGTATAACGTTATTTTAGCTCCCGAAGCTAAAATTATGGGAGATGATTAAACAGCGCACAGTAAATAAATATCAGAATGTTCGGTTTTTGAAGGGCGTTAATCCGATGACGTTAATCAAATTAACTTTCCTCAAGCTAAATTTATAGCGTTCTGATTTAAGATTATCGGTCAATGAGCTGTTTGTGGTTCCTGAATAATTGATAGCCACGAGTGATACCGTAGGATAATTCTTCGTCATTATGCATTAGCCGAATGACCAGCGGTTGAACAATTGTCGGTATGATATCTGACGCTAGGCTATCCAATAATAGTGTACCTAATAATATTGGACTGAAAATAAAATATTGTGCTGAAAAAATATTGTCCTAACGAGCAATGCTAACACTAATTAACAAGAGTCATCCTAAATAATGATCCCTCGTATATCAGAAGCACCTCACTTAAGCGAACTAACTAAAAATTATTTAATACAGTTAGAAGCCGCAGGATTTACTGGCGATGTAGAAACCCGTTATTCTGAACGGCTTACTATGGCGACAGATAACAGCATCTATCAATTACTTCCTCAAGCCATTATTTTTCCTCGCTCGACCGCTGATGTACAGCTATTAACCCGAGTGGCAGGTAGCGAACAATTTTCTGCACTAACGTTTACTCCGCGCGGTGGTGGAACTGGTACTAATGGCCAGTCCTTAACCGAGGGTATTGTGGTTGATATGTCGCGTTATATGAAACGTATTTTAGATATTAACCTCCAGCAAGGTTGGGTAAAAGTTGAAGCGGGAGTGATTAAAGATCAGCTGAATGAATATTTGAAACCGTTCGGCTATTTTTTCTCACCAGAATTATCCACCAGTAACCGAGCGACACTTGGCGGCATGATTAATACCGATGCTTCAGGGCAGGGATCATTAGTGTACGGTAAGACTTCTGATCATGTTTTAGGGGTGAAGGCTGTGCTGCTGGGGGGGGTAATGTTAGAAACCCGGGCTATGTCAGTTGCTATCGCGGAATCGATTGCCTCGGAAGATTCAGTCGTGGGGCGTATTTATCACACCGTGCTAAATCGCTGCCGCCAACAGCGAGAGCTTATTCTCAAAAAATTCCCTAAACTAAATCGTTTTTTGACCGGTTATGATTTGCGTCATGTCTTTAACGAAGATATGAGTCAATTTGATTTGACGCGTATTTTAACCGGTTCAGAAGGTTCATTAGCTTTTATTACTGAAGCTAAACTGAATATTACCCCCATCCCCAAAGCGCGCCGTTTGGTTAATGTGAAATATGATTCCTTTGATTCTGCGCTGCGTAATGCGCCGTTCATGGTGACAGCTCAAGCATTATCGGTAGAAACGGTTGATTCTAAAGTGCTGAATCTTGCTCGTGAAGATATTGTCTGGCATTCGGTGAATGAACTGATCCTTGATGTGCCTAATAAACAGTTGCTTGGATTGAATATTGTCGAATTTAGTGGTGACGATGAGCAACAAGTTGACGCGCAGATGAACGCGTTATGCCAACAGTTAGATGCGTTGATGGCAGACAATCAAGCTGGGGTTATCGGTTATCAGACTTGCCATGATTTGGCTGATATTAACCGTATTTATGGAATGCGTAAAAAAGCGGTTGGCTTATTGGGCAATGCAAAAGGGGCGGCGAAACCTATTCCTTTTGTTGAAGATACCTGTGTTCCTCCAGAACATTTAGCTGATTATATTGCTGAATTTCGCGCATTATTAGATGGTTATCAATTAGATTACGGAATGTTTGGTCATGTTGATGCCGGGGTATTACATGTGCGTCCGGCATTAGATATGTGCGATCCCCAGCAAGAAATATTGATGAAACAAATTTCTGATCAAATTGTTAAGTTAACTGCCAAATATGGTGGATTACTGTGGGGCGAGCACGGTAAAGGTTTCCGCGCTGAATATAGTCCTGAATTCTTTGGTGAAATTTTATATGGTGAATTACGCCAAATTAAAGCTGCATTTGATCCGCTTAATCGATTAAATCCAGGCAAAATATGCCCGCCTGCGGGGTTAGATGCGCCAATGATGCGAGTGGATGCAACTAAACGCGGAACTTACGATAGAACTATTCCGATATCTGTACGGCAGTCATTCCGTGGCGCAATGGACTGCAACGGTAACGGGCTATGTTTTAACTACGATGCGAAAAGCCCGATGTGCCCCTCAATGAAAATCTCACAGCAGCGTATACATTCGCCTAAAGGGCGAGCAACCTTGGTCAGAGAATGGTTACGTTTATTGACTGAACAAGGGGTGACACCACAATTGCTAGAAAATGGCTTTAATATATCGCGTCCATCACTAAAAGGGTTGTTGGATAAAACCCGCAATAGTTGGCGTGCTCGTCACGGAGAATATGATTTTTCTCATGAAGTAAAACAGGCAATGTCAGGGTGTTTAGCCTGCAAAGCGTGTTCAACTCAGTGCCCGATTAAAATAGATGTACCTTCATTTAGGGCTAAATTTTTGGCGCTCTATCATGGGCGATATTTACGTCCTGCTCGTGATCATATTGTGGCAAATGTTGAGGTAACCGCGCCATTAATGGCGAAAGCGCCCGCAGTATTTAATTTCTTTTTAAAACAGCCATGGGTTCAAAAAATCAGTGAGCGCACGATTGGTATGGTTGATTTACCGCTGTTTTCTCAACCTTCACTAAAACAGCAGTTATCTGGGCACACGGCTTCACGGGTGACATTAGAACAATTAGAGCAAATGAACGAGCAGCAACGCCAATCTTATGTGCTGGTGGTACAAGACCCATTTACCAGCTACTACGATGCTAAAGTGGTGGCAGATTTTGTCCGTTTAATTGAAAAATTGGGTTATCAGCCGGTATTATTACCATTCTCACCAAATGGTAAGGCTCAGCATATTAAAGGTTTTTTAGCTAAAT
Organism: Moellerella wisconsensis; assembly: GCF_022592395.1. Lineage (NCBI taxonomy): Bacteria > Pseudomonadati > Pseudomonadota > Gammaproteobacteria > Enterobacterales > Morganellaceae > Moellerella > Moellerella wisconsensis. Next base: position 1,557,020 of record NZ_CP093242.1, read on the forward strand.
TTGCTAAAACCGCACATAAAACGGCTGATTTTCTTAATCGTGTTGCGCGTTTACAATTGCCGATGGTCGGTGTCGATCCAGCATTAGTACTTTGTTATCGTGATGAATATCGTGAAATATTAGGGAGCCAACAGTGTCAATTTACGGTGTTATTAGCCCACGAATGGCTAGATAGTTTACCTGCGCCACAGATTGATTCTAGCCATCAAACATCGAACAATAATCAATCGCCATGGTACTTATTTGGTCATTGTACCGAAACAACCGCATTGCCGAATAGCAGTAAACAGTGGGAAAATATTTTCCGCCGATATGGACAATCATTAGCCAATATTAGTGTAGGATGTTGTGGCATGGCAGGAACTTACGGTCATGAAACGGCTAATTTAGCATATTCAAAAGGGATATACGCGCTATCTTGGCAGCCAGCAATAGAGAAATTACCGCCCGCACGTTGTTTAAGTACCGGCTATTCTTGTCGCAGCCAAGTGAAACGCATAGAGGGAATTGAAATGAAACATCCGCTACAAGCACTGTTAGAGGTGCTCGCATGATCTGGCGTCGCGAGTTTACTTTAGAACAACTTAATACTATGGCATCAAGCTGCATGCTGGGAACTTTGGGGATCACGATTACCGCTTATGGTGATGATTTTATTGAAGCCAGAATGCCCGTGGATCAACGAACCAAACAGCCGTTTGGTTTATTGCATGGTGGAGCATCGGTGGTTTTAGCTGAGTCATTAGGTTCTATGGGCGGTTATTTATGCACTGAAGGGGAGCAAAAAGTGGTTGGGTTAGAAATTAATGCGAATCATTTATGTTCTGTCCGTTCGGGCTGTGTTACCGGTGTCGCCAAACCAATCCATTTGGGACGGCGTCAGCAAGTTTGGTCGATTGAGATTTTTGATGATAAACAACGGTTATGTTGTATTTCACGCTTAACTACCGCAGTATTATCTGATTAATTCAGATTTTTATGCTGTTATCATAATTTAACTCCCTGTTTTGTGAGTATCTAAGTGCGACTTACGGACAGGGAGCCTGTGCAAAGCTATATTTGCACTATATTTTCAACATCATCATCATCTTCAACATCATCCCCTCACTGTATGTTTAATATCTCCTTTAATACCCCCATTTATTTTGTGATTATCTTTTTTTATCGCTGATTTCATTAAGTGGTATAATAAATACCAGTTTATTAATTAATGCCTTTTTTTAAATTTAGTTCAGCGAGAATAAAGAAAAAAACATAAAAAATAAATCCTTTTAATTCATTTAGATATACAATATCCATCCAAAGGAAATAGATAATTTCATCGCTAATTGTTTAAAAAATGGTCTTAAATAGGTATATCCTCTCAAAACAAATGGTTGAAGTGATAACGGTTATCGCTACCATGGAGTTATTGGGTATAATAATAGGCAACTGGCTGAAAAACCATAGGATTAGTGAGGTCAAAAATGACTCAGAGCTTACAAAATAGTGGGGATAAGCACGCAGAGCAGGGCGTAGAAACATTCTCACTTGATGAAACTAACTGGCAAGGCGTAAGCCTGACCGAAAGCGCCGCTGCACAAATCCGTAAACTGATGCAGCAAAACCCGAAGAGCAAAGGGCTCTCACTAGGGGTTAAACAGTCAGGCTGCGCCGGGTTTGGTTATGTGTTTGAAATGATTGATAACCCAACAGATCAATATTTAGTGTTTGAGCAACAAGGCGCATTTTTATTTGTGTCTAAAAAAGCCATGCCGTTTATTGATGGTACTGTGGTTGATTATGTTCGTGAAGGACTTAATCAAATGTTTAAATTTAATAACCCTAAAGCCCAACATGCCTGCGGGTGTGGTGAAAGCTTTGGCGTATAAGTGAAGTCAGATTATGTCTCAGAGCAATGTAGAAATTGGCGATGAAGTTCAAAGCTGGCTGAGCGACAGTCGCTATAAAGAAGGATTTTTTACTGAACTAGCCACAGATGAAATGGCTAAAGGTCTAAATGAAGACGTTATTCGTGCCATTTCAGCTAAACGAAATGAACCGGATTGGATGCTGCAATTCCGTCTGGATGCTTATAATCATTGGAAAGATATGGAAGAGCCTCACTGGTTGAAGGCTAACTATCCATCGCTTGATTATCAAGATTACAGTTATTATTCCGCGCCGTCTTGTGGTTCATGCGACGATAATTGCAGTTCACAAGAGGGGGCGACTCAAAGTACGGGCGCAGAGGCGAACACCAATTATCTGACCGCAGAAGTTGAAGATGCCTTTAATCAGCTCGGTGTTCCGGTGCGTGAAGGTAAAGCTGTTGCTGTGGATGCTATTTTTGATTCAGTATCAGTTTCAACAACTTATCGTGAAGAGTTAGCGGAACATGGTGTGATCTTCTGTTCTTTTGGTGAAGCAATTCATCAATATCCTGAATTAGTAAAAAAATATTTAGGATCGGTAGTTTCCAGTCACGATAACTTTTTTGCGGCATTAAATGCAGCAGTCGCCTCAGACGGTACCTTTGTTTATATTCCTAAAGGTGTACGTTGCCCGATGGAATTATCAACTTATTTTCGTATTAATGCGGCTAAAACTGGACAATTTGAACGAACTATCTTGATTGCAGATGAAGGCAGTTATGTCAGCTATATCGAAGGATGCTCTGCACCTGTTCGCGATAGTTATCAGCTGCATGCGGCAGTAGTTGAAGTGATCATTCATAAAGATGCTGAAGTTAAATATTCTACCGTACAGAACTGGTTCTCGGGTGGTGATAGTGATACTGGCGGGATCCTTAACTTCGTGACTAAACGAGCATTGTGTGAAGGTGAAAATGCTAAAATGTCGTGGACTCAGTCTGAAACTGGCTCGGCGATTACGTGGAAATACCCCAGTGTTATTCTCAAAGGGGATAATTCGGTTGGCGAATTCTTTTCTGTAGCATTGACCAATGGTAACCAGCAAGCAGATACCGGCACTAAGATGATCCATATTGGCAAAAATACCAAGTCAACGATTATCTCGAAGGGAATTTCTGCGGGTAAAAGCCAGAATAGCTATCGTGGATTAGTTAAGATTCTCCCAAGTGCAGAGAATGCACGTAATTTCACTCAGTGCGATTCCATGTTGATTGGTACCGAATGTGGTGCACATACGTTTCCGTATGTTGAAGTTAAAAATAACAGTGCCCAGCTAGAGCACGAAGCGACGACTTCGCGTATTGGTGAAGATCAGCTGTTCTATTGCTTACAGCGCGGTATCAGCGAAGATGATGCTATCTCAATGATCGTCAATGGCTTTTGTAAAGATGTTTTCTCCGAGTTGCCATTAGAATTTGCAGTGGAAGCACAAAAATTATTGGCAATCAGCCTTGAGCATAGCGTCGGCTGATTGAAATTTATTTTCTTAAGAGCGTTATATCGTTCGAAGGCATGTTGATATGTTAAGCGTTAAAAATTTGCATGTGAGTATTGAAGGTAATGAGATCCTCAAGGGATTGTCGTTAGAAGTAAAACCCGGTGAAATTCATGCCATTATGGGTCCTAATGGATCGGGTAAAAGTACTTTATCTGCGACATTAGCTGGCCGTGAAGAGTATCAGGTCGATAGCGGTGAAGTTCAGTTTAACGGTAAAAACTTACTGGAATTAGACCCTGAAGCTCGCGCTGGCGAAGGGATTTTTCTGGCGTTTCAATACCCAGTTGAAATTCCTGGTGTAAGTAATCAATTCTTTTTACAAACGGCAGTAAATGCGGTTCGTGAATATCGTCAACAAGAGCCATTAGATCGTTTTGATTTTCAAGATTTTATTGAGGACAAAATTGAGTTATTAAAAATGCCTCAAGATTTGCTGACGCGCTCAGTGAATGTTGGTTTCTCCGGCGGTGAGAAAAAACGTAATGATATCTTACAGATGTCAGCGTTAGAGCCACAATTATGTATTCTCGATGAGACTGATTCTGGGCTGGATATTGATGCTCTAAAAATTGTCTCCAATGGTGTTAATGCGCTACGTGACTCTAATCGGTCATTTATTATCGTTACCCATTACCAGCGTATTCTCGATTATGTCAAACCAGACTTTGTACATGTGCTGTATCAAGGAAAAATTATCAAATCTGGAGATTTCAGTTTAGCTAAGAAACTGGAGGAGCAAGGATATGGCTGGCTTATTGACCAACAGTGAAAAAGCAGAGAAACGCCAGCAGCTTGATGAATTAAATCAACAGGCGTTACAGAGTTTTGCTCAGGTATTTAAATTGCGCCATCGCGAGTTATCCCAGCACGCAGCTGCGCATTGGGAAAAAGTACAAGCAATAGGTTTCCCTGCATACCGTGATGAAGATTGGCATTATACGCCGCTGGCATCCGTGCTAAAGGCTCAATATCAGCCAAGTGGTCAGCCTGTTGATGAGGCACAGTGTGAAGCCTTAGCCTTGCCGATTGACGCTTATCGGATTGTTTTGGTTGATGGGCATTTTATTCCAGCGCTGAGCTCAACCGATTTTGGCGAATTCCAAGTGTCTTTATTAGATAATAAAGATGAGTTACCTGAGGCAATCAAAGGTGAGGTTTTTTTACATCTCACCGAAAGTCTCGCTGAACAGCCGTTATTGATTAATTTGCCGGCGAATAAAATAGCCGCAAAACCATTTTATGTGCTTAATATTTCTCACGGCGCGGAAGATATGTCTAGCGTGATGACGAGTCACTACCGTTATCATTTTAAATTAGGTGCCAATAGTGCGGCAGAAGTGATTGAACATTTTGCCAGTGTGAATGAAGATAGTGTCCACTTGACCGGCGGACGTTTGAGCGCAGAAGTCGGCGATAATGCCCGTTTTCAGCATTTAAAATTAAATTTTGAAAATGCACTCGGTCAGCATTTTGCGCATAATGATATTTTGGTCGGTCGCGATAGCCAAGTACACAGCAGCGCCTTTTTACTCAGTGGATTATTATCCCGCCACCATACGAGCGTGCGGTTAGAGGGTGAAAATGCTGACGTGAGTTTAAATAGTTTACTGCTGCCAAGAAATAATCAAATTGCAGATACTCGGACATATCTTGAGCATAATCAAGGCTATTGCCAAAGTCGACAATTGCATAAAGTAATTGCGATGGATAATAGCAAAGCGGTGTTTAATGGCATGATTAAAGTAGCACCTGCGGCGTTAAAAACCGACGGCCAAATGACTAACAATAATCTATTGTTAGGTGCGAAATCCGAAGTAGATACTAAACCGCAACTCGAGATTTATGCTGACGATGTGAAATGTGGGCATGGTGCGACAATTGGGCGTATTGATAATGAACAGCTATTTTATCTGCGCTCGCGGGGTATTAGTGAAAAAGCAGCGAAGCATATGATTATTATTGCTTTTGCTGCGGAATTGACTGAACAGGTAGAAAACGAGGTAATTAAAGAGACCTTAATGACTCAGATCCGTAAGCGCTTGGCGGAGGTTTAAGTATGTCATTGCCGGTTAAACAGACTTTAGCTGATCACATGGCTCAAATAAGACAGGATTTTCCGGTCTTAGCACAAGAAATTAATGGGCATCCATTAGTTTATCTTGATAGCGCTGCCAGTGCTCAAAAACCACGTCAAGTGGTGGAGCAAGAAAGCCAATTCACACTTCATCATTATGCTGCGGTACACCGTGGGATCCATACATTAAGCGCCGAAGCGACGGCACGTATGGAACGCGTTCGTCAGCAGGCTGCGGATTTTATTCATGCGGCTTCAGCAGAAGAGATTGTGTTTGTTAAAGGAACGACGGAAGCGATTAATTTAATTGCTAATAGTTTCGGGCGAAAATTTATTCAGCCGGGCGATAATATCGTGATCACGGGTATGGAGCACCACGCTAATATCGTGCCATGGTTTATGTTAGCTGAAACACTGAACTTTGAAATTAGAGTGATCCCAGTTAATACCGAGGGTGAGCTAGTATTAACCGATTTAGCTACGCTAATCGATAGTCGTACCCGTTTATTGAGTTTTACACATATCTCTAATGTATTGGGAACCTTAAATCCCGTACAGTCGCTTATTCAGCAAGCGCGTGAAATTTCCCAGCAATGTGGTGGTAATTTAGCGGTATTGGTGGATGGTGCTCAAGGGATCACTCATCAAATTGTTGATGTGCAGACGCTCGATTGTGATTTTTATGTTTTTTCAGGGCATAAATTATATGGTCCGACCGGTATTGGCATCTTGTACGGCAAAAAAGCGCTGTTAGAGCAACTTCCCCCTTGGGAAGGCGGTGGAGCGATGATAGCTGAAGTTAGTTTAACCCACGGAATTACTTATGCTGGTGTCCCTTGGCGGTTTGAGGCCGGTACACCAAATATTAGTGGCATCATTGGCTTAGGTGCAGCATTTGATTATTTAAATCAACTTGGTTTGGACAATATTTTTGCTTATGAAGCAGAAATGATGGCCTATGCAAACCAACGACTGGCAGAAGTTGACGGCTTACAACTTTACGGCCCCTCAACACGAGAGGGCGTAATTGCTTTTAATTTAGGTCATCACCATGCCTACGATGTTGGCTCTTTCCTCGATCAATACGGGATTGCTATTCGTACCGGGCATCACTGTGCTTTACCATTGATGGAGCACTATGCAGTACCGGCGATGTGTCGTGCATCAGTTGCACTTTATACAACCAAGGAAGAGATTGATTCGCTGGTGAACGGATTACAGCGGATTAAAAAATTGTTAGGATAACAAGTATAATTAAATTGATTAAAGGATGTTGTGATGGCCGCTTTACCAGATGAAAACAAACTGTTACGGAACTTCTCACGTTGTCATAACTGGGAAGAGCGCTATCTGTATATGATTGAGCTGGGTGGCGCATTAGCACCATTGACGGAGCAGCAACGTACCCAAGATAATCTGATTGCTGGGTGTCAAAGCCAAGTTTGGATTGCTATGGAGCCGCAAGCAGATGGACAGATCCTATTTGCAGGTGACAGCGATGCTTCGATTGTTAAAGGCTTAGTCGCTTTAGTGATTATTCTATTTCAAGGTAAAACTGCTGAGCAGATCCTTGCGACTGATGTAAAATCGTTTTTTCATCAACTATCATTGGAACAACATCTTACTCCTTCACGGACGCAAGGGTTGAATGCGATGATCAGAACGATATTACAACGAGCTGAGTTATTACGCCGCTAATCAAGAACTAATAAGTTGATTAATCATATAAATCATTAATTAGCTAATCTATGAACTAACGCTGGCTGAGGCTGGCGTTAGTTTTTTATGCTACTAAATTTTTTAGCCAAGCCATATTTTTTAGATCCATTCATATTCTGGATTACTGTTGCTACCAAGTAATAATTGCCATGAGTCTATTGCCTCTCATCCATAGTTAAGTATAGTTTAGGTTATAGTTTATATTTGGTTTATATAGCTAAGCTTATCGAATACTTAGCACAACTTTATCTTTAGTCTTTAATTCACCCCCTTGAGCAAGCGCTTTATGATGACTGTCTCGATTTATTCATCGCATGTCAGTAAAATACAGCGCGATATAGAAATACTATTAAATCAAGGTTGGATAAAGTTACACCTAAAGGCTGGTTTACTGTAAATACGCTCTAGCCATATTGATTGTATTACTGATTTTCTCTGGAGTAAGTATGAAACGAATATTAGCCATTGCCGGATTATTAGTTTTTAGCAGCATACTACCGACGGCGGAAGCGAAAAATTATCTATTGCCAGAAACAACCGCGCGATTAATTGGTGAGAATGAATATTATACAGTTCCTAACGATGGACGACCTTTAGAAGCGATAGCCAGCCAATATCAAATTGGTTTGTTAGCGATGCTGGAAGCAAATCCCGGAACCGATCCCTATTTACCACAGGCGGGCAAACAATTAATTATTCCTAGCCAAATGTTGCTACCGCCTACGGAAAAAGAAGGCATAGTGATTAATCTGGCTGAATTGCGTCTGTATTATTATCCTGCCGGCAGTAACGAAGTGATTGTTTATCCTATCGGGATAGGGCAGTTAGGGCGAGATACGCCAGAAATGGTTACTTCAGTAAGCCAATTAATTAAAGATCCGACTTGGACACCGACAGAAAATATTCGCAAAAATTATGCGGCTCAAGGTATTACTTTACCGGCGGTGGTGCCTGCTGGGCCTGAAAACCCGATGGGATTATATGCACTACGGTTATCTTATGGGCATGGCGAATATTTAATTCACGGCACTAACGCTGATTTTGGTATTGGCCTGCGTGTGAGTTCGGGGTGTATTCGTTTACGACCTGACGATATTGAAGCGTTATTCAATACCGTACCTAAAGGCACTCGGGTTCAAGTCATCGATCAGCCAATAAAATTCTCCAAAGAGCCGGATGGCAGCTATTTTATTGAGGTACATCAGCCGTTATCAAAAACGGATTCTGATGACCCACAGACGATGCCAATTGATTATTCCGATGAACTCAAAGCCTTTCTCGAAGATGAACAGATAGACCAACAGTTAGTTCAACAAGCGGTAGAAAGACGTTCGGGATTGCCAGTGAAAGTTAATAAAGCTGTTGAGGCGAGTAGAACGACTAGTTATCACTCAGAATGGGTGTATTAATCGACTCAGTTAGTTGATATTATTGATAATATTAAGATGAAAAATGAGGATCCTACAATAGGATCCTCATACCGATAATCTTTAGCCCATGAAATGATGAGCCTTAAATAGGCGATTTATTTTTTGTAAGTACGAACTTGGTTGTCTAAACGTTGGTTAGCACGTGTAGCTTCTTGTTGTGCTGCTTGTACGTCAGTACGTAGAGTTTGAACATCGTTACTTAATTGATCAACTTTACCATTCAGTGTTTGAACATCTGAAGAGAGTTTCTGCACTTCAGTGCTGTTAGAACAACCCGCCAGTAATGCTGAAGCTAGAACAATAGAGCCCAGTAGAAGTTTAGTACGAATCATTTTTTTACCCTCTAAATTTGGTTTATCTCAAACTATTGCCGTAAGTATTTGACCGAGTAACAAAGATAGAAATAACAACCCCATTTTGGTTACCCTCTCACTCGCAGAATATTTGAGCGTCAGGTACCGTATACTTACTCTTTCTTATGCTAGTACTAAATTTACATTTTGGCTAGAAATACTTTAATTTCATCAGCTAGAAATTAGTTAATGATCAAAAGATAGCAGAAAAATACCTGAGTTTTATTCATTATAGAGGGAAAATTCACAGTACATAAGCACAGAAAAATTAAGTTGGAATGAGGCAGATAAATAAGTATAAAAAAACCGCAGAGTGAATTTCCCTGCGGTTAGATTGATTGAGTCTAGATTAGCACGATGCTCAACAGACTCTATCTCAGACAGATTCTATTATAGAACATGAACTGATGAAGTATTTGTGGTTCCACTTGGCACTAATGCACCTGAAATCAATACGATAGCATCGCCTGACTTAGCTAAACCACTTTTCAGAGCCGCTTCTTTACCGATACGATAGAAATCATCAGTAGAAGAGAATCCTTCAACCATTTGAGGAATGACACCTTTAACTAATAATAGTTGACGAGCCGTTTCTTCATTGGTTGTTAGCGCTAAAATAGGCGCTGTTGGGAAGTATTTACGCAGTGATTTTGCTGACTTACCGCCAAAGGTAGCAACAACAATTAATGGTACTTCCAGTTTTTCTGACATTTCGACAGCGCCACGACAGACAGCTTCAGTAACACGTAGTTTCTGACCTGGTTTTTGGCAATCAATACGGGTATGCATTACGCGGTCTGTACGTTCACAGATAGTTGCCATGATTGTAACGGCTTCGATAGGGTATTTCCCTTTCGCACTTTCACCCGACAACATGACCGCATCAGTACCATCTAAGATAGCATTCGCTACGTCACCCGCTTCTGCGCGAGTAGGGCGTGGGTTTTTAATCATTGAATCTAACATTTGAGTTGCTGTAATCACGATTTTACGTGCAGCAACACATTTATTGATCATCATTTTTTGTGCGAAGATAACTTCTTCAACAGGGATTTCAACCCCTAAGTCACCACGAGCGACCATGATGCCGTCTGACGCTTCTAAGATCTCGTCAAAGTTATTCAGGCCTTCTTGGTTTTCGATTTTAGAAATAATCTGGATATGCTCACCACCATGCTGTTTTAAATGCGCACGGATTTCTTCGACATCAGAACGTTTACGAATAAATGAAGCGGCAACGAAATCAACGCCTTGCTCACAACCGAAAACTAAATCTTCTTTATCTTTTTCAGCTAAAGCGGGCAAGCCGATAGAAACGCCAGGTAAGTTGACGCCTTTTTTCTCGCCTAAATCACCGCTGTTCAAAACTTCACAAACAACTTCTGTCGCAGTGACATTTTTAACACGCATACCAATTAGACCATCGTCAACCAGTACAGTATCACCAGCTTTTAGGTCGCGTGGTAAACCTTCATAAGTTACCGCAACGCGATCTTTATTACCGATAACAGAAGTATCGATAGTGAAGGTGAAATCTTGACCAGCAACCAGAGAAACGTCATTACCGCCTTCCAGTTTCATGGTACGGATTTCAGGGCCTTTAGTATCGAGCAGGATAGCGGCTTGTTTACCTGTTTTAGCGCAGACAGCACGTAAATTTTTGATACGTTGACCATGTTCTTCATAGTCACCGTGAGAAAAGTTGAGACGCATGACATTCATGCCTGCATCAAGAAGTTGGTTCAGTTTTTCTTCTGATTCGGTTTTTGGACCGATGGTACAAACAATTTTAGTTTTTTTCATGGCAGTCTATCTAAAGGTTAAAAGGAAAATTGTATACTGCACACCTTGCGTTAGTAGCAATGTAAAATTTTGGCTTGTTGCGCAACAGTCACTACTTACGGGGTGGTGGCAGCCGGTGTTTTAACGGGTTGCTTTAGTGATGTAGATCACATAGTTAAATTATTAATCTTAGTTATTCACGTGCAATACTATCACTAACTTACTGATTATTCTTTGATGAAACCTTTCAGCTACTGGAATAACATTATAGACATTAATTTCTGTGAGTTAAATCAAAATTTAAAAAATCAGTTTAAAAAATGTCTATTATCAAAAAAACAGCCAATAAGTAAGAGCTTAGGTAACTGGTTATTAAATTTTGTTGCGCAAACCAAGATGATTATCTTTTTAAGATAATCTAATGGAGATAATCACTCTAGTTGACGCCACAAAAGTGTTATTCCAAATATTATAGGAGATTTAAGATTATTATGCTAATGATTGAATTGATGAATGGACATCTAGAGAATTATTTGTGATTAAGCTTAAAATTTTGGATTAGTAAAACAAGATTTTAGTAAAGCTAAGCTAAGTAAATAATATATTTAATAATTGATGATGAACAGAAATATAAATAAGGGGATGGGATAAGAAAAATATTGAAAAATAAAATGGTGCGTCCGAGTAGACTCGAACTACCGACCCCCACCATGTCAAGGTGGTGCTCTAACCAACTGAGCTACGGACGCATCGTTAAATCTTTATATTGTCACCATCTGACTGATAATAAATGGTGCGTCCGAGTAGACTCGAACTACCGACCCCCACCATGTCAAGGTGGTGCTCTAACCAACTGAGCTACGGACGCATCGTTAAATTGTCTGGGTGACAACGGGGACGAATATTAACGTTCTGTTGTCATTCTGGCAAGAAGAAAAATGCACTTTATTGTTTGATTGCTCGTATTTGCAGCTATCTGGTTGAAAAACCACAATCGTGGCTGAAAAATCATGCACGATTGTGGTTCATTTAAGAAAATAGCTTAGCGCATAGAGCGTTGTAATACCAATGCATCCGGTTGACGATGGATCCACCAAATCCGCCATGCCATCATAATAGCGGCGGCACTTAAACCAATAATAAATCCAATCCAGAATCCTTCAGGCCCCATATGCGGCACGATAATATCGGTTAAACCTAAAATATATCCACTCGGTAATCCTAAAATCCAATAGGCAATAAAGGTAATAAAGAAAATTGAACGTGTATCTTTATAGCCTCGTAGGATACCGGCCCCAATAACTTGCACTGAATCCGACAGTTGATAGATAGCGGCAAATAGCATCAGGTGCGAGGCCAAAATAACCACTTCTGGATTTTTGTTATACATAAGAGCAATAGGTTCACGTAAGGTCACAGTAACTAATGCAGTCATACATGCCAAAATTAATCCTACACCAAGGCTGGTATATGATGATACTTTTGCCGCAGCGGTAGAATCCTGACCTAAGTTATACCCAATACGGATGGTTGCTGCTATCCCTAATGAAATAGGGAACATAAACATCAATGAACTGAAATTCAGTGCCACTTGATGCCCTGCCACAGCAACTACGCCAAGTGGTGCGACTAACAGAGCCACTATGGCAAATAGGGTAACTTCAAAAAATAATGCTAAACCGATAGGCAGCCCTAAAATAAAGATACGTTTTAACATGACTGGATCGGGCGCTGCAAATTTTTTGCTGGCACGGATATCACGCTGTGAAGGGGCTTTTTCAATATACCAACGCATAAAGAAAAACATTGCCCAGAATACGGAGGCAGTCGCCACACCACAGCCCACGCCGCCAAGTGCGGGCGCGCCAAAGTGACCGTAGATAAAAATGTAGTTAATTGGGATATTTATTAACAATCCTAAAAATCCGATCACCATGCCAGGTTTAGTTTTGGATAATCCCTCACATTGGCTGCGATATACTTGATAAAATAAGTATCCCGGAGCTCCCCACATAATAGCGTGCAAAAAGCGCACTGCTTTATCAGCTAATTCAGGGTCAATATGTGGCATATTGCCGATAATCCATTTGCTGTTATATAGGACCAAGATCACCATGATGGATAAAAGAAATGCCATCCATAAACCTTGTTGGATTTGATTTCCAACCAGATTGCGTCTACCTGAGCCATTCATTTGAGCGACTACTGGCGTTAATGCCATTAACAGACCGTGGCCAAATAGAATTGTTGGTAGCCAGATAGATGTTCCGACTGCCACTGCCGACATATCTGTTTCACTGACACTTCCCGCCATCACAGTATCGACGACACCCATCGCAGTTTGCGAGAATTGAGCGAGAATAATAGGGATCCCTAGAGCGAGCAAACTACGCGCTTCGGTAAAGTATTTCTGCACGCATACACCTTTTGTTGAATAATTTATTATGATGAAATAACGATGATTTATGATAAATCAAACGGTTAATCTAATGCTGCATTCTATATACTTTGTTAATTTAAGCCAACAAAGATAATTACGATTTATAGTTCATTTAAACGCTAGATCTCTACTATTTGTGAGGTAAACTGTGTCAATGCAGATTCAATATGGAGAAGAGTGATGTTTACAGGCATTGTGCAGGGTAAAGCCCCGATCATTGATATTATAGAAAAACCAAATTTTCGTACGCATGTGATCAAATTACCCCCTGAATTACTTCCCGGCCTAGAAACTGGAGCCTCCGTTGCTCATAACGGCTGTTGCCTCACTGTCAGCAAAATTGATGGCGATAATATCAGTTTTGATTTAATTAAAGAAACATTGAGATTAACTAATTTAGGACAGTTGAAAATAGGCTCATTGGTTAATATTGAACGTGCAGCTAAATACGGCGATGAAATTGGTGGTCATGTAGTTTCTGGACATATTGTCACTACGGCAGAGATAGTAAAAATATTCACCTCTGAAAATAATCATCAAATTTGGTTTTCTGTTCACGATAAAACCGTGATGAAGTATATCTTACATAAAGGATTTATTGCTATTGATGGCATTAGTTTGACCGTTGGTGAAGTAGTCAATAATCGTTTTTGTGTGCATTTGATCCCAGAAACCTTAGAAAGAACTACTTTAGGTGCTAAACGTTTGGGTGATACTGTGAATATCGAAATTGATCCACAGACACAAGCTATCGTAGAAACGGTTGAACGGGTGTTGGCACAGCAACAGCAGTACAATACCGTTGAATAATCGGCAAATTGAATTCTTAAATGACTAAGAAGAGTTAATAGCTATTAAGCTTTTTTGTCATGATAGAATAAAAAATAACTCTCAGGCATGAGCTAGAGAGTTATTTTTATTAAATAAATGAGGCAATGTATTATTCTCTCGGGATGAGTTAACGCGGGACTCGGATCCCACCGGAAACACCTTCAGGGCTCCATAATATTTGCCATAATTGAATATCGCGAGCTCGGAAGGCACCGGCACAAGCATTCAAATAATAACTGAACATGCGTTTAAAGCGGGGAGTATAATTTTGCTCTATTTCTTCCCATGTACTCAGAAAACGCTCATACCACGCCATTAATGTTCGATCATAATCTGCACCAAAATTATGCCAATCTTCCATAATAAATTTACCTTCACTGGCATGGGCAATATTTTCAATGGAGGGCAAACAACCGTTGGGGAAAATATATTTGCCGGTCCAAGCATCGACATTGACTTTATGTTCATTGGACCCAATAGAATGCAATAAGAATAGACCGTCATTTTTGATGTTACGACGTACGACATCGAAATAAGTGGCATAATTTTTGGGACCGACATGTTCAAACATCCCCACGGAAACTACCCGATCAAACTTATCATTGAGATCACGATAATCTTGCAGCAGGATATTAACATCTAAGCCTTGGCAGCGTTGTTGTGCCAGCTTTTGTTGTTCTTTTGAAATAGTGACACCAGTGACAGAAACATGATAATGACGTGCTGCATAGGCTGATAGTCCGCCCCAACCACAGCCAATATCCAATAACCTCATCCCTGGTTTTAAGGCTAATTTGCGGCAAATTAAGTCGAGTTTATTTTCTTGTGCTTGGGCTAAATTATCTGCATTATTCCAGTATCCGCATGAATACTGCATATTAGGGTCGAGCATCCGCGAAAATAAATCGTTGCCTAAATCATAATGTTCTTCGCCGACCATCCAAGAACGTTTTTTGGTTTGTAAATTGCGTAACCGAGCCATGGCTATTTTCATTATATCGGTTAAGTTATTGGGCAGTTTCTTATCTAATTTGGCGCGTAATACGCGATCGAAAAACATATCTAGCCGCTCACAATCCCACCAGCCATCCATATAACTTTCGCCCAAACCTAATGAACCTTGCTGTAATACGCGCTTGAAAAATTCATTATTATGCACCTGTATGTCATAAGGGCGGGTACCGTTAATTTCGATACCGGCTTGATTTAATAATTCACTGGCAATTCGTTGCCAAGAATCGGTGCTTGTTTTTGGATTTTCTACATCAGTGCTCATATGCTCTCCAACATAACACGAAGGATTTCGAGATGATTAAATATTCCAAGGAAGTCGAGTAACATAACTTATTGATGTTATATGAGTTATTTCGGCGACCTTTTGCTATCTGTGTAGAGGTAAAAATTAAACCGAGATACTTTCAGACTAATATTTAGACAATTATTATCTAATCAGGCGAGATAATGGGGCCGATCAAGATTAGACGTTATTATTTAGATGTTATTATTCACCTATTATGATGATCACTCAAAAATCACTTCGTAAAAATAAGAAGTGGCATAAGTATATGAGCCGAAGGTTAATTTCTCAATGGCTAAAAAAGCCACTCTAATGAGTGGCTTTTTATTTAAGAATAATCCTAAATCTTATTTGGTTATTGCTCGGTGGCAGTAATTGTATTTTTAGATGTGGATTTTTTATATTGGATAATATAGCCAATAATCATTGGAATAATAGTACCAGCCATTACAGCGGTTGTTGCGATAAGTGGATTTTCAGCTAAAGCAGAAACCAATAGGCTGGCAAAGAAACACAGACCTAATTGCAGTGAGTTTTGTAATGCAGCTGCTTTCCCGCTGGCTTTCGGGAATGCCCCCAACGCGTTACCCACAGCAATAGGATAAGATGCGCCATTCATTGCCGCCATAAAACAGAATGGAATTAAAATCGCAAATAAGTTCGGTGAGCTATATACCGACATTACGAATAACAACGTCATACTGATGGCATAGCCTATCAGCAGTAGGGGAAATAAAGTTTCACTTTTTATTTTGGCTAATAAGAAACGGCAACCATATCCACCAATAATAAAGGCGATAGTCTGCGGAATATAGCTAAGGCCGATGTCGGCAGGGTTATAACCCATATCGCGCAAAATAAAGGGAGAACCGGTGAGCCAAGCAAAGAAACCAGCACTGCAAGAGGCGTAAATTAATACGTTTCCACCAAAGGTTTTAGATTTAAATATTTGCCAAAATGACACTTTTTGCTCTGGCTCTGTGGTTTGCGTTTCTTGGTTATAAGCTTGTGGACGAATATTTTTTAATAATAGTGTCGGTATTAATAACAGTAGAGTGACGAACATTAAGATTAAAAATATATATTCCCATTCACCGTGGACTAATACCCAAGCACCTAATAATGGCGCTAATGCCGGAGATAAAGCGACTAGAGGCATAATGGTGGCAAATACTTTTTGCGTTTGGGTTGAATCATAGCGGTCAATCACTAAAGCCTGCCATAAGACGGCTGCCGAGCATACGCCGACGGCTTGTAAGAAGCGTAAGACTAATAATTGTGTGGCATCAGTTACCCAGATCATACCGAGGCAACTTAAGGTGAATAACGATAACCCGATGATTAAAACTGGTTTACGACCTAATTTATCTGACAGTGGTCCCCATAGCAGTTGGGCAAATGCAAAACCGGCTAAAAAAATACTTAGTGATGCACTAATTGCACCTTCAGAGGTATTTAATGAGATCTGCATCGCACCAAAGGCGGGCAAATACATATCAATAGCCAGGTAGCCAAGCATACTTAGCCCAGCGAGATAAAATAGAAATCCGGAAGAATTTTTTACAGCGTTCTGTGTCATTTTATTAATCTTTTAGATGAAAAATTGAATGATATCCATGAGCTATCGAGAGGCTGATGCTGAATTTATTTTACTGACAGCTCAACCTTATTATGACTCACTATCAGCAATCGACTAATTAAAATATTTATTACTTAGTCTTTATTATTGCTTAAATTTGAATACCGAGCAGGTGTTGAATCGAGGTTTATTGCCACTCAAATTATTTGGAATATAAATTTAATCGATGCTTCATTGTATCGCCTGTCATTTTTCAAAGTAAAACGGTAATATTTGCACAATGCTGTTAAATTTTTTGAAGGGAAGGTTATGTGGTCAGCGTATTCATTGGAAGTTATTGATGCTGTTGCTAGAACCGGTAGCTTTAGCGCAGCAGCAGTTGAGCTACATCGAGTTCCTTCTGCGATTAGCTATACAGTTAAACAATTGGAAGAATGGCTGGCAATACCGCTGTTTGAACGGCGACACCGTGATGTTGAACTCACTGAAGCAGGGCGGGTATTTATTAAAGAAGCGCGCGCTGTCATCAAAAAAATGGATGATACTCGTCACCATTGTCAGCAAATTGCCAACGGTTGGCGTGGACAGCTAAGTATTGCGGTTGATGGGATAGTCAAACCTCAGCGAACGGAACAACTTATTTTAGATTTTTATCAACATTTTCCCGATGTAGAGCTGTATATTTACCCTGAAGTTTTTAATGGCGTTTGGGATGCTTTAGCCGACGGTCGGGCAGATGTTGCCATTGGCGCAACTCGAGCTTCGCCAATTGGAGAACGCTACAGTTTCAAAGATATGGGATTTATGCCGTGGCGCTGTGTGGTTAATCATCGACACCCGTTAGCAAGTGAGGCAGGTCCATTGACCGATGATCAATTGCGACCTTTTCCCAGTTTATGTTTAGAGGATACCTCAAGAAATTTACCTAAAAGAGAAACTTGGGCGTTGAATAATCAGCAGCGAATGATAGTACCGAGTTGGGAAAATGGATTAGCGTGTTTAAAAGCGGGATTGTGCATGGGAGTAATCCCCGAACATCGGGCTTTGCCGTTATGTGAACAAGGGATTTTAGTTGATTTACAACTTTCCCAGCCATTTCCTGAAAGTCCGTGTTGCTTAACGTGGGTCGAGAACCATGCGTCTCCGGCATTAAGTTGGCTGCTCGATTATTTGGGCGACAGCGAAACACTTAATGCCGAATGGTTGCGATAAAAGATTATCGGCGGTAATCGATAAAAGGACCGTCCGCTACTGAGCGGCGTTCAACTAAGCGTGGATGCACTTCAATAGTTTGTGCATCTTCACGTTTATTGACAATCCGATCCAATAGCATAGAAAATGCCATCTGACCTAAACGTTCTTTTGGCTGATGGATTGTGGTCAGTGCCGGAGTAAAATAGCGCGCATTGCGTACATTATCATAACCGATAATTGAAATATCTTGTGGAACGCGCAAGCCCATTTCATCGGCGGCACAAATTGCACCCATCGCCATAATATCCCCACCACAGAATACAGCGGTAGGTTTGTGTTTATGACTTAGAATTTCGCTCATGGCGGAATAACCTGATTCGGGCTCAAAATTGCCTTGGACTATCCACTCATCACGTAAGGTGATTTTAGCTTCTTCCATCGCCTTTTTAAAACCATTTAAGCGTCCAATTCCTGTATTGCGTTCTAATGGACCGGGGATAATCCCTAAATCACGATGACCGCGATCAATAAGATAACGCCCCGCAAGGTAACCGCCATGAAACGCATTATCAATAATGGTGTCAGTAAAATCACCTCGAGCTTCCCCCCAATCCATGACAACCATGGGGATATTTCGATATTCTTCTAACATAGTAATCAAATGGTCAGGATATTCTGAACACATGACTAATAAGCCATCAACACGTTTTTGCGCTAACATTTGTAAATAGGCTTTTTGTTTGCCTAAATTATTATGCGAATTACATAAAATTAGCGTGTATCCTTTGTCGTAACAGCTATTTTCAACTGATTCAATAACTTCAGCAAAATATGGAGCCTCACTCGAGGTTGCCAGTAATCCAATCGACTTGGTGTGATTAACTTTCAAGCTTCTCGCAACTGCACTAGGTGAATAGTTCAGTTCTTTAATTGCCGTCCAAACGGCAATCTTAGTATTTTCGGCGACGAAACGCGTTTTATTAATAACATGGGATACGGTTGTGGTAGAGACGCCTGCGCGTTTTGCCACATCTTTAATCGTTGCCATGATGTAAAAAGACTCCTGACCAATAAGTGGTCTTATAATATAATTTTATTAAAAGTTGTCAGTATATTGAGGCATAAGAGGTTGTCTGACAATAATTTAGCGATTTGTCATGAATTTTGTCTGATCTAGCGCAAAAACGAAAGTAATAATTGATGTTATAACATGTGATATATTGCGTGGTTTTAAATTTTTACTGTGAGATACTAATTAGTAGCTAGTCAATTTTAGTTATTTGATGGGGATTTCTAAGCATCAGCTAGCATAATTAGATATCATAGCATTAGAATATAACGTTATTGGAATATCAATAGGAGCAAATATCATGGATACAGATCTTAAATTCGGACTCTGCACCGCATTAGGCGCATTAGTGATGATTATTTTATTTGTGGTACATATTTTTTGATTGGTCTGTGTGCGAAAACCAACCACTGAAATTATTAGATTAAGGGCGAGACATTTATCCCGCCCTTAATCTATCAGTAAGAGCCAAAAGAGATCTCTGCTCTTACTTTATTAATCACTAAGCCAGATTTTCTGCAACAAAATTCCAGTTAACCAATGCCCAGAAGTTGTCCATATATTGAGGACGAGCATTACGGTAATCGATGTAATACGCATGTTCCCAAACATCAACGGTCAGAAGAGGTTTATCTTCACCAGAGATTGGGGTGGCTGCATTTGAAGTATTGACGATAGCCAAGCTGCCATCAGCTTTTTTTACTAACCAAGTCCAACCAGCACCAAAGTTTTTAATCGCAGAATCAGTGAATTGCTGTTTGAATTCAGCAAAAGAACCAAATGCTTGGTTGATAGCTTCTGCAACTTTACCTGTGGGTTCGCCACCTGCATTTGGTGCTAAGCAGTGCCAGTAAAATGTGTGATTCCATACTTGAGCCGCGTTATTGAATAGGCCACCTTCAGAAGATTTGATAATCTGCTCTAAAGATTTACCTTCAAATTCAGTGCCTTTGATCAGGTTATTCAGGTTTACCACATACGTATTGTGGTGTTTACCATAGTGATATTCTAGGGTCTCAGCAGAGATATGTGGTTCGAGCGCATTTTTTGCGTAAGGTAGAGCGGGTAATTCAAATGACATTGCATACTCCTTGTTAAACTATTGTATTTTATAGTTTGCTACTTCGGGTTTTGCTCGATAATTGAGCCAAAAGGGTGGTTCTATTTCTAAGGACAGCATCGTTAAGGTCAACTGCCTCTATTTTACTTATCATATTAACAACATTAGATAAAAATCACAGTGTCTTATAATATAAAATATTTATATATTATTTATTAGTCCACTTTAATTCATCTTGAGATTAGTTATCTGGCGGGTTAAAAATAGACACAATGCAGGGATAATGATCCCTTTTTTAAACCGGTAATGTTATAGTAATGTATTATTGTAAACAAAATGCATATTCTAGGTAGTGTGTTTGATTACATGGAGTAGGCGGCCTGCATTGAAACGGCGCAGCCCAAAATGTGTGTTTTGCTATTATAAGTATACAGATTAGGTATACAGATACTGGATCTGATGTGGTCGGTTTGGTATCGGTATAGACAAAGACACATACAATGTTCAGGTATTGAACTTTTTAATTCAGCTGCAATTGTTTGATCCATCATTGTTTGATCTACAATTGTTTAATATTGTTTATTACAGCAATATTGGGCTGACAGACCAGCACATATTAGTTTTAAGGAAGTAAGAATGACAACTATTGAAAAAATTGAGCGCCAAATCAAAGAAAACCCGATTCTATTATATATGAAAGGCTCTCCAAAACTTCCAAACTGTGGTTTTTCCGCGCAGGCTGTACAAGCACTATCTGCATGTGGCGAGCGTTTCGCTTATGTGGATATTTTACAGAATCCAGATATTCGTGCCGAGTTACCTAAATATGCTAACTGGCCTACATTTCCTCAATTATGGGTCGATGGTGAATTAGTCGGCGGATGTGACATTATTATGGAAATGTATCAGCGCGGCGAATTGCCTAAGTTGATCAAAGAAACTGCGGATAAATACCGTTCAGCTGATGAAACAAAAGCTGAGTAATTATTAAGTTATTCGTTAACATAAAAAAACCGCAGGAGAATATTATGTTCTCTGCGGTTTTTTTATGGATTATTTAATCGCTGATTATTCAGTAATAGCTAACGGCCAGCCACCTAATTTTTTCCATTTATTAACTATTTCACAAAACAGTAGGGCAGTGCGATCAGTATCATAAAGCGCACCATGAGCTTGTTTAGCGTCAAAGGGAATGCCCGCAGTCAAGCAGGCCTTGGCTAAAATAGTTTGACCAAATACCAAGCCACTTAATGCGGCGGTATCGAAGGTTGCGAAAGGATGAAATGGGTTACGTTTTAACCCCGCGCGTTCTGCGGCATTAATAACAAAACTGTGATCGAACGTCGCATTATGAGCAACAATAATTGCCCGGTGGCAATTAGCGCTTTTCATCCCCTTCCGAACCATTTTAAAAATAGCATGCAGTGCTTCATATTCACTGACTGCGCCGCGTAATGGATTGTTGGGGTCGATACCCGTAAAGGCCAATGCAGCAGGCTCAAGGATAGCACCTTCGAAGGGATTAACATGAAAATGTAAGGTCTCGTCTGTTTTCAGCCAGCCATCATGATCCATTTTTAAGGTAATTGCTGCTATTTCGAGTAATGCATCTGTTTTGGCATTAAACCCGCCCGTTTCCACATCAATGACCACAGGATAATATCCTCTGAATCTATTAACCAGAGCGTTTAAATTATTTTTATCAGACTTTTCAGACATTAGAATTTCATTTACAGTTTTTGAGGTTAATTCATATTATGCCAAAATCAGCATAATTTTGCAGGGATGAATATTGAAGAACCCTCAGAAAAATCACAGTATAGCGATTTTTCCAAGAGTTAAGCACTCTTAGCGGATGGAGTAGTTAGGCTCCGAGCTTAGAACGCGTGCCCATAAAATCTAGGCGTAATATTAGTTACCGAGGCCGTGACTAGCACTTTTATTTTCGATGAGCTCAATCTTATAGCCATCGGGATCTTCAACAAAAGCAATAATGGTTGACCCCCCTTTTACGGGACCTGCTTCACGGGTTACCGTGCCGCCTGCTTTTTTGATATCAGCGCACGTTTGGGCAACATCATCAACACCAAGAGCGATATGGCCATAAGCATTTCCCATGTCATAGCTGTCAACACCCCAATTGTAGGTTAACTCAATTACAGCACCTTCGCTTTCATCGCTGTAGCCTACAAACGCTAGAGAATATTTATATTCGGTATTTTCGCTAGTACGCAAAAGACGCATCCCTAATACTTTCGTATAGAAATCAATCGAACGTTGCATATCACCAACGCGTAGCATGGTATGAAGTAAGCGCATAATAACCCTCTCTTATGTTGACTATTTGAATCAAAAATCGATTTAGCTCCTAATATAACGCGTATACACATGATAATACAATTGATCTGCCTGATATTTTAAAGGTATAAGTGAGTGAGGTGTAATTAATAACATTATAAGTGCTATTTTATTTTAGGGGATGACAATGGCTGAGCAACTTGAATTTTTTGAGCTTCAAAGTCCTTGCCGGGGTATTTGTCAAACTAATGATCACGGTTATTGTCGAGGCTGTTATCGTACCCGAGATGAGCGATTTAATTGGATTAATTATTCAGATAGTCAAAAAAGAACCTTATTACGTCTTTGTCATCAGCGATTTATACGCTTTACACGTCAACAAACAGTAGAACAAAATAATGATACACAGCAACAAAATTTATTTTAATAAATAGCATATTAATTATATTTAATTAGAGCAATAATTGGCTCTATTTGTAATTTATTCAAAATAAGTATAATAAAGTGAAGTTCACAAAATCAGATAAATGCTTTTAAGACTAACTATACCACTTTGTTTTTAAATGTGTTTTATTTGATGTTATTCACTTTATGTAAATTAAACATAATATTAATGTAAAAATAAATAGATTAGAATTTAGAGTAAGGATATTCTTATTGCACTGTCTATCTGCGTGACTATTACCTATAGATAAAAAAAATGGATTTGATTAAATAATATTAATTGAAATCAGATTATTGGTGTTAGGTCGCAAAGTATCAGTGTGATAGTTATTATAACGAGGTATTTTTATATTTTTTGTTCGTAAATATAACGATAAATGTTTATATATTCTGTGAAATAATTTTTTGTTAATGTAATTTTTAACGGCTGAGATATTCTATTTTAAGGAGGGAAAATTGGAATCGAAAATAGGAACGGATCTAGCTCGTTTGGTACGTGTATGGAGGGCTCTGATAGACTATCGATTAAAACCGTTGAAACTGACACAGACTCATTGGGTGACATTGCATAATATTAGTCAATTACCGCCCGATCAATCTCAAATTCAGTTGGCTAAAGCGATAGGAATCGAACAACCTTCATTGGTGAGAACGCTTGATCAACTCGAGGAAAAGAAACTTATCACCCGTCATACCTGTGCGAATGATAGACGAGCTAAAAGAATAAAACTAACTGATGAATCAATACCATTTATAAAACAAGTCGATGATGTGATTAGTTCTACTCGGGATGAAATTTTGGGAGGGATCACAGAAGCAGAATTATTCACGCTATCATCATTAATATTAAAATTGGAGAAGAATATTCTTCATTTACAAAGTAGATAGGTTTTATTTTTTTAAATAATAATACGCACATTAAATTATTCATTTATTATATTTAATGTATATTATTAACGGCATAAAAAATTATAAACAATCATGGTGTATGCATAATGTATGATTATGGGAACTATCATACGATGATTTATTATGTATGCGCTTTGATTGTTGGTGATTGATGAAGGAAGACAGGGCGTCACTCTATATTGACACGAATAAAATAGTTTCCTCCAGTACCAAATTTCAATCATATAATTAAATAACCTCTAAATCAGTGAATAATTATCTAAACAATAAAAATAAGATTTCTTTTAGTTCATTGAGTGATGATATGTAAAATAAGAAACCACAATGCATAACAATGATTAATACCATACTGAAAATATATTCAAATCATACTAAATCCCTATTAAAAACATGCTCAAGATCACATCTAAACTAGCTTAGTGATAAATAGCTTTAAAAAATTATTAATTAATGAGCTTAATATTGCATATGGAATAATTATATTCTAATAATTAAACGTTATTCAGTATGGCGGAGGATAATTAAACCAATCAGAAATGAAATGCAAAGAATTTAAAAAATATTAAATATTAATTGAACCGCTCTAAAAAGGGTTATGGCTTAGAATCGTGAGGTTTAGTCTAGTAAAATGCTAATAAGACGTAATTAAATAAATTACAATTTAGAATATAAACTCACCTGCAGTAGATGCAGGTGAGTGATAGCAGGGAGGTTTAGCGAGGAGAAACAGTCACTGAACCGCCGCTGTTAGCGATTAATACGCGTTGGCCAACAGTAAAGGTGCTTGGATCTTCTTTTTGCACCACAACGATATTTTTACCGCTGTCTAGACGAATTTCCAACTGTACGCCTTTAGTTTTATTGACCGCACCTTCGATATTTTGACCAGCGACCCCTCCGGCTATTGCTCCCGCCGCAGTTGCCAATGTATTCCCTGTGCCACCGCCGATAGTATTGCCTAGCAGGCCACCGAGTACAGCGCCTCCGATAGCTCCTAAGATATTTTCATCACCACCAGCTTGAATATTTACCGGGCGGACATTAAGTACGGTACCATAAGTGACAGTTTGTACTTGTTTGGCTTGGCCAGCAGAGTATGTATCACCTGAAAGTGTGCTGGTATTCACACAACCTGCGAGCGATGTCACAGCAACCACACCAATGAGAACTTGCTTAAGCATAAAAACTCCTATTAGACTTTACTGATTAGGTTATCGCAGCGCGTAAATAATCATATTCAGTATGGCCTTATCATGCGCTATTAGAGAAATAAGTGATTTCTAAAATATTGATTGTGATCTAAATATCGCCTAAACACTAGGGAAAATTTCTCAAAAATAGTAAATATTAATTTCTCACTCTTTTTATGAATTGCTCCTCGGTGTAGAGTGATGATTATTAGTTTCAATAAATGACTATTTATATGAAAATAAAGCGCTTTATGGTGGTAACCACATTTATTATTTAAAGGACAAACAAAATGTTGCAATCGGGTCGTTATATCGGCGTTATGTCAGGTACAAGTCTTGATGGTGTTGATGTGGTTATGGCCGCTATTAGCGACAATATGGTTGCTCAGCAAGCCAGCTTATCTTTTCCGTTCCCAATAGCACTGAAACAACGCATTTTAAATATTTGCCAAGGACAGCAGACGACATTGTCTGAAATAGGAAAAATTGACTATCAATTAGGTACATTGTATGCAGAAGCCATTAATACACTACTGCAATCAACGGCTTTAACTGCAGATCAAATACTGGCGGTGGGTTGTCATGGGCAAACAGTTTGGCATGAGCCTGAGGGCGACTTTCCTTTCACTTTGCAGCTGGGCGATAATAATCGGGTGGCTGCATTAACGGGGATCACCACGGTAGGGGACTTTCGTCGCCGTGATATGGCTTACGGTGGTCAAGGCGCACCATTGGTACCTGCGTTTCATTTAGCGGTGCTAGGTGAGCCACATGAAAGGCGCATCGTATTGAATATTGGGGGAATTGCTAATATTACGGCATTGCTGCCAGGTTCTGCGGTGAAAGGCTATGATACCGGACCCGGTAATATGTTAATGGATACTTGGATTTGGCGGCATCAGCAACGTCCATATGACGAAGCTGGCCAGTGGGCGCAGCAAGGGCAAGTATCTCAATCTTTATTGATAAAGATGCTCAACGATCCTTATTTTGCACGCTCGGCACCAAAAAGTACCGGCAGGGAATATTTCAATATACAGTGGTTAGAATCACAATTAATTGACTACTCTGATTTATCACCGGTTGATGTACAGGCAACATTACTCGAACTAACCGCAATGTCGGTGGCGCAACAAGTTCTATTATCAGGCGGTTGTGAGCGCTTAATTGTCTGTGGTGGTGGGGCTAAAAATAGTTATTTGATGCAGCGTTTGGCTATTTTATTACCGGGGACAGAAGTCACGAATAGTGATAAATTTGGTTTAAGCGGTGATGATTTAGAGGCGCTAGCATTTGCTTGGTTAGCCGCGAGAACTCTGTCAGGATTGCCCGGTAATTTGGCTTCTGTCACCGGGGCATCCCAAGAAACGGTCTTAGGCGCCATTTATCCGGTGAATACGATAACTGATTAGCGAGAGGATATACAATAAATGAGTGGCGAACATCAAGTCGATCTTACTGCTATGCGCAGAGAATACATTAAAGGTGGATTGCGCCGTAATGACTTAACTTCTGAGCCATTAGCGTTGTTTGAACATTGGTTAAAACAGGCCTGTGAGGCACAATTGAGTGATCCGACCGCGATGTGCGTTGCTACTGTCGATGAAACCGGTCAGCCTTATCAACGGATTGTATTACTTAAGCATTTTGATCAACATGGGCTGGTTTTTTATACCAATCTTGGCAGTCGCAAAGCACAACAACTAAAACATAATAATAAAGTCAGCTTGCATTTTCCGTGGTATCCGTTAGAGCGACAGGTCTGTTTTCTTGGCGTTGCTGAAAAACTATCGCCCTTAGAAGTGCTTAAATATTTCCATAGCCGACCTAAAGATAGCCAGATAGCTGCATGGGCGTCACATCAATCATCGCGTATATCCACTCGAGGTATTTTAGAAGGTAAATTCTTAGAATTAAAACAAAAATTTAAAAATGGTGAAGTGCCTTTACCCAGTTTTTGGGGGGGATTTAGAGTGAAATTTCACAGTGTCGAATTTTGGCAAGGAGGCGCAAATCGCTTGCATGACCGTTTCTTGTATCAAAAAGAGGGATTAGGCTGGAATATTGAACGCTTAGCACCTTAATATACTGGATGACAACTGATGATAGAAGCTGATTAGCTTGCCTGCAACTTGATGTATAATAGGTATAAATAAATGATTTTTTAGCTGGCACTTAATTGTTACGGGCTTTATGCTATAGGTTCGTTTCTGGAAACTAAAAAGTTTACTTAATAACATAATAGACAAAATACAACTGATGGAGTCATTGATGTCTAGCAATAACCTGATTAAACAATTGCAAGAGCGGGGCCTAGTTGCCCAGGTAACGGATGAGGACGCGTTAGCAGAGAGACTGGCGCAAGGCCCTATCTCTCTCTATTGTGGTTTTGATCCTACCGCCGACAGCCTGCATTTGGGACATCTGGTTCCCTTGCTGTGTTTAAAACGATTCCAACTAGCCGGGCATAAGCCTGTGGCGTTGGTCGGTGGCGCAACGGGTCTAATTGGTGATCCGAGTTTTAAAGCGACTGAACGTAAATTAAATACTGCAGATACAGTACAAGAGTGGGTAGCAAAAATCCGTAATCAGGTTTCGCCTTTCTTGGATTTTGATTGTGGTGAAAATAGCGCAGCAATTGCCAATAACTATGATTGGTTTGGCAAAATGGATGTGCTGACTTTCCTGCGTGATATCGGCAAACACTTCTCTGTAAACCAGATGATCAACAAAGAAGCGGTCAAACAACGCCTTAACCGTGATGATGTGGGTATTTCTTTTACTGAGTTCGCTTATAACCTGCTTCAGGGCTATGATTTTGCGAATTTAAATAAAGAGCATAGCGTAGAACTGCAAATTGGCGGCTCTGATCAATGGGGTAACATTACTTCAGGGATTGATTTAACTCGTCGTCTTAATCAAAAACAAGTTTTTGGTATGACGGTGCCGTTAATTACTAAGGCTGATGGTACCAAGTTTGGTAAGACAGAAGGCGGCGCGGTGTGGTTAGATCCGAAGAAAACCAGCCCGTATAAATTCTATCAATTCTGGATTAATACGGCGGATGCAGACGTCTATCGCTTCTTGAAATTCTTTACTTTCATGCCGCTGGAAGATATTGCCGCATTAGAAGAAGAAGATAAAAATAGCGGGAAAGCACCTCGTGCACAATACGTATTAGCGGATATGGTCACTGAATTAGTTCACGGTGCTCAAGGTCTGGCGGCAGCAAAACGCATTACTGCCAGCTTATTCTCTGGTGCAGTCTCTGAAATGACCGAAGCTGATTTCGAGCAGTTAGCTCAAGACGGCATGCCAACTATTGATATGGAAACTGGCGCTGATTTACAGCAAGCATTAGTTGATTCTGAATTGGTGCCATCACGCGGTCAAGCACGCACCGCGATCAGCTCAAATGCTGTGTCGATCAATGGTGAAAAACAAGCTGAACCGATGTATGTTTTCAGTGATGCCGATCGCCTGTTTGGACGTTTTACACTTATCCGTCGCGGTAAGAAAAATTATTGCCTGATTAACTGGAAATAATTGTCGTTATGCCCTAAATAGCCGGTATTATTTGGGGCATATTCAATATTAATATCTCGGATTATCGGTTGTTTTTTCCGCTTATAATACTTTCAATATTAGGCATCGAATGAAAAGTATTCTCTCAATTCAATCACATGTCGTCTACGGACATGCTGGAAATAGTGCAGCTGTTTTTCCTATGTGCCGAATGGGGGCAGATGTTTGGCCACTCAATACAGTACAGTTTTCTAACCATACGCAGTATCCTCAATGGACTGGAATGGTATTCCCCGCTCAGCATCTAACTGATATTGCACAAGGTTTGGCTGATATTAACCAATTAGCTCAATGCGATGCAGTATTAAGCGGCTATATTGGTTCAGCGGAGCAGGGACAAAATATTCTGCATATCGTTAAACAGGTTAAAGCAGCTAATCCCAATGCGGTTTATTTTTGCGATCCTGTGATGGGACACCCAGAAAAAGGCTGTATTGTTGCTCCCGGTGTTGCTGAATTCTTTTGCCAACAAGCGTTAGCGGCTAGTGATATTATTGCACCAAACTTATTAGAGTTAGAAACGCTGACCGATCAACATATTAGTTCCGTGGAGCAAGCGGTGAATGCCGCGCGTTCATTATGCCAGCAAGGGCCTAAAACAGTATTAGTTAAACATTTAAGCCGAGCTGGATACCGAGCTGATAGATTTGAAATGATTTTAGTTACCGCAGATCACAGCTGGCACGTTAGCCGCCCATTAGTGGATTTTGGTGTTAAGCAGCCGGTAGGCGTCGGTGATTTAACTAGTGGTCTAATGTTGGTTAATTTGCTCAAAGGTGAAAGTTTACTGAAAGCGTTAGAGCATGTCGCGGCAGCCGTTTATGAAGTGATGCTACAGACCAAAGTGATGAACCAATATGAACTTCAGTTAGTTGCTGCCCAAGATAAAATGGTCAGTCCGGAACACCATTTTTGTGCTACACAACTCGACTGAGGTTAGCTTTCTCCAGGCCTTTTGACCTGGAGATTGTTGATTCATAAGTTTTTAGTACGATTCATTAGCCAGAGGCGTGAATAATTATTTTTAAATCAGACCTTCAATTTGCAGGGCTTTTTGTACTTCAGGACGTTGGTTGATTTTTGCCAAATATTTCTGTAAATGATTTAATGCCGAAATATCTATTCCAACCAATTTATTCCAACCGCTGACCGTAAATAAATAAGCGTCAGCCACAGTGAAATGTTCACCACAAATATAGTTTTGTTGTGCCAGTATCTGATCAAGATAGGTAAACTTTTTGATCAAATTAGTACGAACACTGTGCTTATATTCTTCAGGCGTACCCGGTGTAAATAGCGGTGCAAAACTTTTATGCAAT
Source organism: Moellerella wisconsensis (assembly GCF_022592395.1). Lineage (NCBI taxonomy): Bacteria > Pseudomonadati > Pseudomonadota > Gammaproteobacteria > Enterobacterales > Morganellaceae > Moellerella > Moellerella wisconsensis. The sequence continues at coordinate 1,587,004 of NZ_CP093242.1, forward strand.
TCGGTAGAAATATAATTTAGCATTTCAAGTTGATGATAACGCTGAAGTGTTCCTTTCTCTGCAATCAAATTTCTGGCAGGTTTTTGGTCGGCAATATACTGCACAATCACCGCGCCTTCAGATAAAGTATCTCCGCTGTCTAACACTAAAAATGGAACCTGACCTTTAGAATTGATGGTATTAAAATCAACCCCATGTTCGGTAGTTTTAGTTTTAAGATCAACGCGTTCAATTGAAAAATCAATACCGACTTCGCGTAAGATAATATGCGGTGACAAAGAACAGGCCCCCGGAGAGTAATACAATTTCATTATAGAACTCCTTCTTGATGATAGAGATGTCCTGTTCAGCCTATCATTGAGATGATGATTTAACTACTTAATATTAGGTACGCCGAATAATTAATATAGCGATATCTGAGGTCGTAGACTGGCGCGAGATAAGATATAAAAGAGTGAGTGGTATAGTTTAAAATAAAGTGTTAGAAATAGCATGAAAGAGAGAATATTAGGATATCATTAAATATCTGATTTATATCGCTAGCATAAAAATCCCCACCTAGAGAATTGTTCTCATCGGCGGGGATTTTTATTTAGTGAATAGAAATTATTTCAGTTCTAGTTCGTTCATTGCGGCGATGCTGAAACCGCCATCAACATGAACTACTTCACCGGTGATCCCCGCAGCTAGATTTGAGCATAAAAATGCCGCTGTATTACCTACATCTTCAATCGTTACAGTACGACGAATCGGGGTGACAGCTTCACAATGTGCCAGCATTTTACGGAAATCTTTAATACCTGAAGCGGCTAATGTGCGGATAGGTCCCGCAGATACAGCATTAACACGAATTCCCTGAGGACCCATCGCATTTGCCATATAACGTACGTTGGCTTCTAAAGAGGCTTTCGCCAGACCCATGACGTTATAGTTAGGAATTGCGCGTTCAGCACCTAAGTAGGTCAGAGTGAGCAATGATGCATCGGGCGTTAACATAGGGCGGCAGGCTTTAGCCATCGCCACAAAGCTGTATGCGCTGATATCATGGGCGATTTTGAATCCTTCACGGGTGACGGCATCAACATAATCACCGTCTAATTGGTCTGCAGGGGCAAAGCCAATTGAGTGAACGAAACCATCGAATTTTGGCCAGGATTTTCCTAATTCAGCAAACATCGTTTCAATGCTTGCATCGTCAGCAACGTCACATTCGAGAACGATAGAGGAATCCAATGCGGCGGCAAAGCCTTCAACACGCGGTTTTAATTTGTCATTTTGATAGGTGAACGCGAGTTCAGCGCCTTGGTCGCGCATGGCTTGCGCAATACCATATGCGATTGATAATTTACTGGCAACACCAGTGATCAGAATGCGCTTGCCGGTTAAAAAACCCATAGCATTATCCTTGTATATTTTCGATTAAAAACGCGAATATATCAGAAGACCGATGGTCTTGGATAGAATTACACGTTTTGTAGTTAATAAATCTAGTTATTTTATCAAATATTATTTTAACATGTATTTGATATAGAAGTGCAATCCGCGTGTCTGCTCGGAGCAGTCACTGGTAAATTTACACTGTATCTTGTCGCCATGCTTCAATAGACAACGGCTCGCCAAAGTGACTTTCGATCAATTTGCGTGTCACTTCATGTAGTGGGGCGGCTAATACCTCGGCGGTATTTCCTCTTTCAACTACTTCGCCTTTATCCATAACTAAAACTTTATCGCTGATATGTTTCATCATGCCTAGATGCTGAGTGACATAAATATAAGCAATTCCATGTTTTTCTTGCAATTCCAGCATCAGATTAATAATTTGTGAGCGCATAGACATATCCAGAGATGCCAATGCTTCATCAGCAATAATAATTTCGGGCTGTAAGATCAACGCGCGTGCGAGGGCAATACGTTGTTTTTGCCCTGCTGCTAGCATATGAGGATAATATTCGGCGTGATCAGATAACAAGCCTACTTGCCGTAGGGTTTCAATAATCCGTTTTTGGCGTTCACTGGCCGTTAAATCAGTATTTAATTTTAGCGGGTTTTCCAGTGTTTGCCCGATACGTTGTCGCGGATTGAGTGAGGTGCTAGGGTCTTGAAAAATCATACGGATCCGCTGGCTCCGATAACCATAATCGCCATATTCTAGCTGATGATTATTAATAAAAATTTTTCCTGAGGTCGGTTCAGTTACACCGGATAGCATGCGTGCAAGAGTAGATTTCCCCGAACCATTAGCACCAATAATAGCTAAAGTTTGACCTGCTTGCAGGTTAAAGCTTACAGGTTTGACCGCTTCAAGCTGGTGTCGCTTAAATAATCCGGTACGAAAGCGAAAAATTTTGGTCAGATCTCTGACTTCAAGCAGAGTTTCAATCATCAGCTTTCCTCGGTATTGAGCGGAAAATGACAGGCAAAAGCATGATTTCTTACGTTACGTAGCGGCGGAGCAACGATACAGGTTTTTTGAGCGTATGGGCAGCGTGGCCCTAGCCGACAACCTATGGGCAGATGCTCTAACGAAGGAATAGCGCCAGACAAAGTATTTAACCGACCTTTATGCGGAATAGGGCTTTCAAAATCAGGAATTGCACGAATTAATGCTTGGGTATAGGGATGATGCGGGCGCGTTAATAGATCATTCGGAGTAGCGCTCTCTACCGTTTGTCCACAATAAAGAACATTAATACGATCGACCAATTTTGACATAATTTGCAGGTCATGGCTGATCAGTAAAATAGTCATGTTATTGTTTTGATTAAGTTTATCTAGCAGACGAAAAATCTGTGCTTGAGTCGTTGGTTCCATCGCATTCGTCGGTTCATCGGCAATTAATAATCGAGGTTGATTAGCGATAGCAATGGCAATCATCACTTTTTGGCATTCACCTTCGGTTAATTCATACGGATAACTGCGCATGATATCTTGGTGATCTTTAATTCCAACGCGATGTAATAATTCAATAGCTCGGCGCTTACGCCAGTTAAAGCGTTGCCACCAGCGGCCTTTATAGGTCCAACCCGGAATGGATTGAATCAACTGCTTTCCAATACTTTCTGCAGGATCTAAACAGGATTGCGGTTCTTGGAAAATCATCGAAATATTATGCCCGATCAGCTTGCGCCGTTTACGTGGGCTAAGTTTAAGTAGATCAATATCTTGGAATCGGAAACGGTCAGCAGTTACCCGCAAGTTGTCTTTAGTCACACCACTAATAGCTTTAGCTATTAAGCTTTTGCCTGAACCTGATTCGCCAACTAAGCCACGGACTTCACCTTCTGATAACGTGATAGAGACGCTTTCCACGGCTTTGACAGGGCCGTTCGCCGTCATAAATTCAATCGTTAGATTGCGAATATCAAGTAGCGGCATTATTCCACTCCCGCATTAATAGCTCGATGTAAACCATCACCCAATAGATTAACCAGTAATACGCTGATCATGATAGCTGCACCAGGTAGGATAACTGCCCAAGGGGCGACATATATTAATTCCAGCGTATCACCGAGCATCGCTCCCCATTCAGAAGAGGGAAGTTGAGCGCCTAAATCTAAAAATCCGAGTGCGGCGATATCTAAAATTGCGATCGAAAGAGCTCGAGTTAATTCAGTCACTAAGATAGGCGTAATATTTGGTAGTACGGTATACCACAGAATATAGATATTAGATGCGCCGTCCAGTCGTGCGGCGACAATATATTCTTTATCCAGTTCATCATGCACTGCAATATATAGCGTTCGAACCATTCTTGGAATTAAGGCCAACCAAATCGCTAGCATGGCATGCTCTAAACTAGCGCCGACAAAGGCCACCACAATAATTGCCAGTAATAAGGATGGAATCGATAATAAGGTATCTAAAATGTGATTTAAAATTGCTGATTTAATTCCGTGGCTCATGCCTGCTAAGCAGCCTAATACTAATCCAACGACAGTTGCTGCGAAGGTGACAATAATCGCGGAGCCGAAGGTGGATTTGGTCCCAATTAATAAGCGACTTAAAATATCGCGGCCTAAATCATCAGTCCCTAAAAAAAACGCTACGTTGCCATAATGCGACCAAGACGGTGGGATCAGTTGATAGCCTAAAAATTGTTGGTCGATAACATAAGGCGCAATATAGCTGCCAAAAAAGGTCAACAGCAGTAATAATAATACGCCATAAAAACCAATCATCGACACCACATCGGAAGAAAATAAATTCCACACAACACGTGCCGGTGAAGGCATTTTTTGTTCGCGATAAAAATTATCTGAGGACATACCAATCCTTATGTTTTAGAGGATCCATCATGGCCCCTAAAATATCCGACAGGACATTAACCGTTATGACTAACGCACCAATTACCATCACACCAGCAGAAATAGCCGAATAATCCTGCTGGCGAATGGCAGCAACTAACCAACGACCTAATCCTGGCCAGTTAAACACCAACTCGGTAACCATAGCTAATGTGAGCATGGTTGAAAATTGCAATCCAAGTTTAGGGATAACTGGGGGAATAGCATTATGCAATACATGGCGACGAATAATGGTTAAGCGTGATAGCCCACGCGTAGCTGCGGCTTTAATATAGTTTTCGCTGGCGACTTCTTCTGTACTATTACGAACTAAGCGGATCACCTCGGTTAATGGAGCTAAGGCCAGCGTTAAAACAGGTAATATCATATGTTCTAATACATTGATAATCATCTGGTTTCTATATGGAGAGTCAGATAACCATGCATCAATAAGAGCAAAACCAGTGACGGTATCTAAATTATACAATAAATCAATACGCCCAGACACGGGTAGCCAGCCTAATCGTAATGAGAAAAATAAGGTTAGCAGCAGCGCTAGCACAAATACGGGGATAGAAAACCCGACTAAAGCAAAGGTACTGATGGCAAAATCTATCGGTTTATTACGCCAGAAGGCAGCAATAATACCGAGAGGAATACCAATCACTAAGGCTAGCATAAAGGCTAAAATACACAGTTCCATGGTGGCAGGGAAGGTATCTTTTAATTGTTCGGTGATGGGTTCGCCGTTAATACTGGATACCCCAAAATCCCAATGAATTAATCCATTGAAATAGAAGCCATAAGCATCAAATAAAGATGCGCCACTTAAAGGAGCATTCGGGGTAAAATAACTTAGGCTAAAGCTTACCAGTGACAAAAAGAACAGTGTCACTAGCAGCAGTAAAAAGCGCCGCAGTGAATAGATAATCATGGCTGTATCCCTTCGGTCTTTTTATCTTCAGTTTCATCGCCAAGATCACGATAAGCACCAGCAAAAGAAGCATTACCAAAGGCACTGATTACTAATCCTTTCATATCATAGCGATAGGCTTGTAATCGCAAAGAATAGGCCAGCGGTAAAATCGGTAAGTCTTGCGCTAAGATAGCCTGTGCTTGATGATAATAATCAATACGTGCAGCTAATTGCTGAGTTAATAACGCTTTATGCAGAATCTCATCAAATGCCGGATCACACCAATGGCTTAAATTAGTTTGTGAGTTAATCGCTGCACAGCTTAATAATGGACGGAAAAAGCTGTCGGGATCATTACTGTCTGTTGACCAACCCGCTAGCGTCATATCGTGTGCGCGATCCATTAATTGATTCTCTAAAAAACGACCTTCAACCGGGCGAATATTCATGGTAATCCCAACTTGTGCTAAATCTGCTTGAATTAATTCAGCCATTTTTAATGGGCTAGGATTAAAAGATTGAGAGCTGACAGGAACCCATAAATCCAATTTTAAACTGTTTAATCCCAGCTCGGTCAAAATCTGTTTAGCTCGTTGCGGATTGTAGTCGGTAACTTGTGCTTGGTTATCATACGCCCATGATGCTCTTGGTAAAATTGATGCCGCAGTTTCTGCCGTTCCGTAATAAATTGATTGCATTAGACGTTCATTATTGATGGCATAGGCAATAGCTTGACGTACTTTTAGCTGATTAAGAGGGGGCTTATTAGTATTAAAGGCTAAATAGGCGATATTCATACTTGAACGCATCGATAAACGCAAACGAGGGTCATTACGCAGTACTTTAAGCTGGCTGGCGGCAGGATAGGCCAGCACATCACATTCGCCGGTTAATAATTTAGAAATTCTGCCAGTTCCCCCCGCACCCATATCAATTACTACCTCTTCCATACGAGGTTCACCTTTCCAATAGGCTCTATTCCGCTGTAATTTAACAAATTGTCCAGATTGATAATCATCAAGCATAAAAGGCCCGGTACCTACAGGACGCCAGTCAATGAGCTCCTGGCGATTTTGTAGGGCTAATTTTTCGGCATATTCAGCGGAAAGGATCGGCGCATAGTGAGTGGCTAAATGCCATAAGAATGAAGCATCAGGAGACTTTAATTTAAATTCGACAGTCAAGTTATCGATTTTACGGATACTTTGCACACTTTCAGCAAATTGCAAACTGTCAAAATAGGGGTAGCGGCCACCATTAATGTAGTGATATGGATGGTCTTTCTCGAACATGCGGGCAAAACTAAATATCACATCATCAGCGTTCATTTTACGGCTGGGCGTAAACCACTCAGTGGTTTGAAATTCAACATCTGGGCGCAAATGCAGCCGATAAGTAGCGCCGTTATCGGTTATTTCCCAGCGCGAGGCAAGCTCAGGAGTGAGGCGATAGGTAAAGGTATCCACATCAAGAAGGCGGTCATAAATTTGCGCGCCTAGCGGGTCAATAATTAAACCATTACTGGCCAGCTGCGGATTAAAGGTGGTGACTATGCCATTGACACAGTAAACAAAACCTTTTGCGCGGATATCGCGAGGTACCGTATTCGCAGTCATATTATCAAGCGATGTGGAACCACTAAATGCTTGCGATACTGCGGTAAATAAGAAAAGGAACCAATATATCAAATGACGCATAAATAAGATGTCTTTAACCTAAGTTGCCGTATTATAGCGTAAAATCGCCGCCTGCCCAAACTGGTCGTAATGTTGAGAATAGATATTATCTCTTTTTTAGCATAATAAATCACTGAATACTGAGAAGATGGATGATAAACAGAGATTCGCTATGCTCTAAAAAATAAATCCATGTTATTCAATAGATTAAATTTTAATGAGAAAAATTCTCATAAAACCACTTTACAAATACTATTGATAACCATTATCATTCGCTTTGTCGGTTGAATAACTGAGTTATTTCAACCAACACGACATTGCTCACATTGCTTCCAGTATTTTTTATAGCCAGCTTGGGTGCTGGCTTTTTTTTTGTTCTCACGCCTTGTAAATCAAAACTCACTAAACTAATTTACTAAATTACCTACTAACTAAATTACCCCACTAAAATAGATAATTAACTCGCGAAATTAGCTAAATATTGCTGATTAAGCATAAATCGATAATTTCTGAGTTTATTGAATAATATCAATATATTAATTAATACTTTTATTTCAAGCAGCGACTAAACAATCGGTTAAGTAAGCTATGTCTCGTCACTGAGAGCAGTGATATATCGATAGACTAATTGCCGCTTAAATTATGTTTTTTAATTAATCCGCGTAATTGATCATAACTGAGCTGCAATAATTCGGCGGCTTTACGTTGATTGTATTGACTTTGGATTAGTGCTTGCTCTAAAAATTGTTTTTCTGAGTCCAATTGCCATTGCTTTAGATCACAAGGTAATGGAGGCAAGACGATGTTAGATATGTCGGTATTAGGTGAGTTAGCATTAGATAAGTCTGGGTCGGGTAACGTCATGTGAGATAATGACGCCGTCGGTTTTAGATCTAAACATCCAACGGGAGCTAAGGCATCACCGAAAGGATTGATCACAATATTATCGAGCTGAGTATCACTGCTGCCGTGGCGATATACCGATCGCTCAATCACATTTTTTAATTCTCGCACATTACCGGGCCATGAATAGCTAAGTAATTGTTGCTGAGCATAGTTACTGAAACCAGTAAAATAGGGCAGCCCTAATTCGCGTATCATCTGAATGGCAAAATGCTCAGCTAATAACATAATGTCAGGTTTTCTATCTCGTAAAGGCGGTATACGAATGACCTCGAACGCTAATCGATCGAGCAAGTCAGCACGAAAACGACCTTCCGCCGCTAATTGCGGTAAATTAGCATTCGTTGCACAAACTAAGCGCACATCTACCCGTAATGATTGACTACCCCCAACGCGTTCTAATTCTCCGTATTCAATGACACGTAGCAATTTTTCTTGTACAGAAAGTGGCGCTGTTGCGAGTTCATCGAGAAATAGCGTTCCCCCATCCGCTCGTTCAAAACGGCCTTGATGTCTTTTTTGTGCGCCAGTAAACGATCCCGCTTCATGGCCAAAAAGTTCTGATTCGAGAAGATTATCATTTAATCCGCTGCAGTTAAGTGAAACAAATGCTTCTTGCCAGCGTGGGGAGAGATAATGCAGCCGATTAGCTACCAGTTCTTTACCGGTTCCGCGTTCTCCGATGACCAGTACTGGCTTATTTAATTTCGCCAACGCTGAGGCTTGCTCCAGTACTTCAATAAAATTAGTTGAAACAGCAAGAATGTTATCACTAACAGATTTCATGGTTTATTTGACCTCATTTTGGCTATATTTACCATATTTTCATTATCAATTAACTATAGAGCAAATTAATCAGAAAGAAAGATAGTTCTAATACTTGTTAATTTTCAATATGTTATTATTTCTTTGGGAAGTTGGCATAGCATTTGCAAACTATTAAATACAACCAATTACATTAACAATGACACTATCTGAGCATCACCACTGGTGAAAACCCGATTTAGGTTGAGGCTCTAATGAATGACAACATCCAAAAGGGGTAACAATTATGGGTATTTTTTCACGTTTTGCCGATATCGTTAATGCCAATATTGCATCATTACTGGATAAAGCGGAAGATCCACAAAAAATGATCCGTTTAATGATCCAAGAAATGGAAGATATGCTGGTAGAAATCCGTTCAACATCAGCGAGAACGTTAGCTGAGAAGAAAGGGTTAGAGCGCCGTATTGAAATGGGCGTAAAACAGATTGCTGACTGGCAAGAAAAAGCAGAATTAGCGCTGGTGAAAGATAAAGAAGACCTGGCACGTTCTGCGCTGATAGAGAAACAAAAAGTGGCTTCAATGGTGGATACCTTGAAACACGAATTGATTATTGTTGATGAAACCTTAACGCGCATGAAGAGCGAAATTACGGAACTTGAACAAAAGTTAAGTGAAACGCGTGCTAAACAGCAAACTATGGTCTTGCGTCAAAAAGCGGCTGAATCAACCTTAAATGTTCGTCGTCAGCTCGACAGTGGTAAACTAGATGCGGCGATGGCTCGTTTTGAACAGTTCGAACGTAAAATTGATCATATGGAAGGCGAAGCCCAAAGCTACAGTTTCGGAAAAGAAAAAACACTGGACCAGCAATTTGCTGAGCTAAAAGCTGACGATGAAATTAGTGTACAGCTGGCAGCATTAAAAGCTAAATTAGCGCCTAAAGATGAAAAATAAGTAAAATAGATAACTCCATTTGAATATAAGGAAATGTGATGGCTTATGTTTTTCTGGTGCCGGTATTACTGATATTTATTATTTTTATTTTACCCGTATGGTTATGGCTGCATTATAGTCGGCAAGGGAAAGGTAAAAATCAGTTAACCGACAGTGAAATACAACGCCTAGTTCAGTTAGCTGAACAGGCTAAATCAATGCAGCAACGAATCGATACCCTCGAACAAATATTGGATGCCGAGCATCCACATTGGAGAGAGCGATAATGAATAATTTGCAAAATCGTAAACTTTATCGATTAAGCGATAACCGCATGCTGGGCGGTGTATGCTCAGGAATTGCTCAGTATTTAGGCATGCCGGCTGCGTTAGTAAGAATTTTAGCGGTAATTGCTTTATTCTCGAGTTTTGGGCTTACGTTGATTGTTTATGTGGCCATGTGCTTTTTTTTGGAAAGTGCACCGCAAGATCACCAACAAACCGCAGATGGTGGGCCAGAGGTCAATCATTTAATTAATGAAATTGATCACCAGTTGAATTCAGGCGAAATGCGTTTGCGTCAGATGGAACGCTATATAACTTCAGATAGCTATTCGATTAATAATAAATTTCGCCAGCTATAACGCAGAGTAAGGCCATCACATCCGCTGAGATAACCTATATGCAGGGGATCTCAGCGATTTACCTTTGTCTTTAGATTGGAGGAATGATGAGAATAAAAATGGCTTTATCCGTAACAACCAACCATTAAAAATAGCACCTAGCTTAGAGCATGGCGTAGAACCTAGTTTAGGCTATAGTTTGGGGCATAGTTTAGAATCTCATTCCAACACTTATTTTTCAGCGGAGCATATACCAACGATGGCAAAAAAAAGCGTACAAAAAATAGCTCTGAGTGGTCTAAAATTAGCCACTAGTGTGGCTATCCATTACGGCCCTGCTGGAATTGTGGCAGGATTACTAAAAGTGGTCACGCGTAAACCGTTACGCTGGTTGATATTAATGATTATGCAGCCCATATTAAGTGCATTGCTAGTACGCATTGCCGCTTTGTTACCTTGGGAGAAACATGAAACGCCTGCAAAATGAATTATCAGATTTGGTGAATCGCGGGGTTGATCGTCATGTGCGCCTTGCAGTCACGGGATTAAGTCGGAGTGGTAAAACTGCCTTTATTACTTCGTTGGTTAATCAACTTCTCCATGTTCATAGTAGTGCGCGATTACCATTATTTTCAGCGGTACGTGATGGGCGATTATTGGGCGTAAAACGGATCCCACAGCGAGATTTTGGCATTCCTCGTTTTACCTACGATGAAGCGCTAACCTCCTTAAATAGTACCCCGCCAGAATGGCCAGTGCCTACCCGTGGGGTCAGTGAAATTCGGTTGAAATTACGTTACCGCTCAGAAGATTCTATTTTTCGACATTTTGTTGAAACTTCATCTATTTATGTTGAAATTGTCGATTATCCCGGAGAATGGCTACTGGATTTACCGATGCTTGATCAAGATTTTTTAACTTGGTCGCGTCAGATGAAAGTGCTGTTAAAAGGCGAGCGATTAGCTTGGGCACAAGAATGGTTGGATTTATGTAATAGCTGTGATCCATTAGCGCCGGCAGATGAAGGTTTATTGGCGCAAATTGCTGATGCTTATAGTCGTTATTTATCTTTATGCAAAGAGAAGGGACAGCATTTTATCCAGCCCGGCCGTTTTGTACTACCTGGTGAATTAGCTGGGGCGCCTGCCTTGCAGTTTTTCCCGTGGTGGGATATCGATAAAGTAGGCGAAGCAAATTTAGCCCGTGCGGATAAACATTCAAATATCGGAATGTTAAAACAGCGATATAACTATTATTGCGAACATATTGTTAAAGGCTTTTACAAAGACCACTTCCAGCGTTTTGATCGCCAAATTGTGCTGGTCGATTGTTTACAGCCACTAAACAGTGGCCCGGATGCATTTAATGACATGCGTATGGCATTGACTCAGTTAATGCGCAGTTTTCATTATGGAAAGCGAACTTTGCTGAGACGAGTATTTTCACCGTGTATTGATAAATTGCTATTTGCTGCCAGTAAAGCCGATCATGTTACTCCCGATCAACATGCTAATTTAGTTTCTTTATTGCAGCAGTTGGTGCAAGAAGCGTGGCAGAATGCCGCATTTGAAGGAATTAAAATGGATTGTATTGGCTTAGCATCCATTCAAGCTACTGAAAGTGGCATCGTTGAATATCAGGGCGAACATTTGCCGGCGTTAAAAGGCCACCGATTGAGTGATGGCGCACCGCTGACATTTTATCCGGGCGAAGTACCTCAGCGCTTACCTAATGCAGAGTTTTGGCACAAACAAGGTTTTAGCTTCGAAGATTTTCGCCCGCGACCAAACATGATAGATCAACCATTACCCCACATTCGGATGGACAGTGCATTGGAGTTTTTATTGGGAGATAAATTGAAATGAGTGAGCCTTTAAAACAACGGGTTGATTTTAGCCAACAATCTGCGGTTGATGTTGATAGCCCACTAAAATTAAAACAGGCGCAGGCATTTGATCCACAGACACTAGAGCGTTTTATTCCCCAAAATCCAGAACTAGAACAGCAAGAACAAGAGGGTGAAGTCGAAGGATTAATTAATGCTGCACTTAAGCCCAAACGTAGCTTTTGGCGTCGTTTAGTGACGGCGGCTATCGCTATTTTTGGTGTCAGTGTATTAGCTCAATTAGGGCAGTGGACCTATCAATCGTGGGTAACTCAAGATTGGACTGCGTTAGGAGTCGCGGCGGCGGGTAGTATGGTTGTGGTGGCTGGGGTTGGTTCTTTGGTCACGGAATGGCGCCGTTTATATCGCCTACGTGAACGAGCCGAAGAAAGAGATACCGCGCGCGAATTACTGCATAGTCATGGCATGGGGCAAGGCACTGAATTTTGTGAAAAATTAGCTAAGCAGTCGGCTCTACCGCCACAGCATCCCGCATTACAGCGCTGGAAAGCGATGTTACACGATAGCCATAATGATCGCGAAGTAATTGAGCTATATAGTCAATTAGTTCAACCCGTATTAGATGAGCAAGCACGTAAAGAAATTAGTCGCTCTGCAGCTGAATCAGCGTTAATGATTGCTGTCAGTCCGTTGGCGATTGTTGATATGGCTTTTATTGCTTGGAGAAATATACGATTAATTAATCGTATTGCGGCTATTTACGGTATTGAGCTAGGTTATTATAGCCGGATTCGATTATTCCGTTTGGTATTATTAAATATTGCATTTGCTGGTGCATCTGAGCTTATTCGTGAAGTTGGTATGGATTGGCTGTCTCAAGATTTAGCGGCACGATTATCAACACGCGCTGCACAAGGAATTGGGGCGGGGCTATTAACTGCGCGTTTAGGGATTAAAGCGATGGAGTTGTGTCGTCCTTTACCGTGGATTGATAATAAACCACGCCTGAGTGATTTTCGTAGCCAGCTCATAGGGCAGTTAAAAACGGCAATGCCGCGTAAATCAACCAAAAAACAGACTGAAGTTTAATTTTTCTTTTATCGCAGTGAAATAAAATAATGTGAGTTCTAACAGGCTATTTTTTTGTGGCTAAGATAAAATACAACACGATATTTAACTGGCATTTTTACTTGACAGATAAGTAGTAATGCCAGTTCATACCTCAATTTTTTTCGAAACCGATGCAATATACTGTGATTGATATCAGTTAAATAGACTAATTAGTAGAAAATCTAACTTTATATTCAGTGGATTCACACATCCAACAGAAAGCTGTCAACATTTTTTGACACAAAGGCTGCATTTAGCCAGAATTTATCTATAATAGCTATAATCATCATGGTTATTTAAATAAGGTTCTCATTCATGCGTCTTGAAGTGATTTGTCAGGATAGAATAGGATTAACTCGTGAACTTTTGGACCTGTTAGTTCTGCAAAATATCGATTTGAAAGGTATTGAGATTTCGCCCCAGCGAAGGATTTATCTTAATTTCGCCCAAATAGATTTCCATATATTCAGTTCATTGATGAGCGAAATCCGGCGGATTAACGGAGTTATCGATGTACGTCGTGTGTCATTTATGCCCTCAGAACGAGAACATAAAGCCATGTGGACATTGCTCGAATCATTCCCTGAGCCGGTATTATCCATTGATACTAAAATGAATATTGAGCTGGCTAATCCAACCTCACTGGTCTTATTTGGCTTAGATGAAAATCGTATCAAACAAAAAACTTTGACTCAATTGATCAGCGATCACGGTTTACACCGCTGGTTAGAATTAGATGATCCCCAGACGTACTCCGAAAAAGTGTTAATTAAAGGGCGAGATTATTTAATCCAAGCTACACCGATAATACTAACCGATGAAAATAATCATTCGCATTGTACCGGGGCGGTTATCTTGCTTAAATCAGTGGCAAGCATCGAGCAGCAGCTTAAACAAATCACTATTAATGACGATCGTAGTTTTGATCAAATTGTCGCCGTCAGTCCCGCTATGTCTCAATTGGTTGAGCGGGCAAAAAAAATCTCCATGCTCGATGAGCCACTATTAATAGTCGGTGAAACCGGGACCGGTAAAGATATGTTAGCGAAAGCCTGCCACTTACGTAGTGCGCGTGGACATGCTCCATTTTTAGGCCTCAATTGTGCTTCATTGCCCGACGATGTCGTGGAAAGTGAACTTTTTGGTTATGCCGCAGGAGCTTATCCTAACGCCCTAGAAGGGAAAAAAGGCTTTTTTGAACAAGCTAATGGCGGAACTGTTCTGCTGGATGAAATTGCAGAAATGTCGCCACAGATGCAAATTAAATTACTTCGTTTTCTCAATGATGGTACCTTCCGTCGAGTGGGTGAAGAGCATGAAGTAAAAGTTAATGTGCGGGTAATATGCGCAACTCAAAAAAATCTACTGGAGCTGGTGGCACAAAAAAAATTCAGAGAAGACCTCTATTATCGGCTCAATGTATTGACCATCACTATTCCGCCTTTGCGCGAGCGACAGGCTGATATTTTGCCATTAACGGAAATGTTTATTCGACGTTTTTCTGAAGAGCAAGGCATGGAAAAACCAACGCTCTCCTCTGATTTACTGGCTCACCTTGCGAGTTATTCGTGGCCGGGTAATGTACGTCAATTACGCAATGCGGTTTATCAGGGATTAACCCAGTTAGAGAGTAGCATTTTTGGCCCGCGTGATATTGCGTTGCCGGGAAGCGAGATGACGCCTGTAGTCGCGGTTGATTGTTTAAATGGCAGTTTAGATGAGATAACCAAGCGCTATGAGGCTTCTGTCTTAGAAATGTTATATCGTGATTATCCGAGCACCCGGAAATTAGCCAAACGGTTAAATGTTTCTCATACTGCGATTGCGAATAAACTGCGTGAATATGGATTGAGCAGTAAAAAAGAGGATGAATAGCCAATTCGTTTAAATAGCTAATTATATCAACGATACGCAGCTAAATTATCCAACTAATACGTATACCTCAGCGAGTAACGCTCGTTTGAGGTATTTTTTTGTTTAAAATGTGATCTTCACAAAGTTATTGCGACAGAATATCCATGAATGTGTTTTTATCTTGTCTATACTTAAATAATAAATAGCGGCTAACGATAGGGGGCATATTAGCCAGTAATGGGATTGAATATTCATACTTACACTAAGGAGTTGCCATGGATCATTTTGTGATTAATTTTATTGTTGGTATGAAAATTAGAGACTACCTAAATAGTCGTCATTATCAGCGCGATATGCTTGAATCTGCCGCCTCTGCTGCAGAAATTTATCGATATAATAAGGCAGCAGCGACTTATTTATCGCAAAAGAATCGTTTCACGTGGGAAGATTTAGTTAAGAATGGTAATAAACCGAGAGATTTGATTATTGATATTGTCACCACTTTTTGTCCTGCAAATGGAGAGCAGGCGATGAAAATATTAGGGGCGATAACCCACTCACTGATCGGGGTAATGAAAGATAATCCACTCTTTATTAATCAAGTGCATGCTAAAATTCATAAGCAAACAAATTGGTGGTACATCTAGTTGATGTAAAATATAGCGACTGATAAGTTAGTTGTGATTAAAAATACAGCCAGCCTGTGAGGGCTGACTGTTATATTTTTTGACTGAACTTATAATTAACTATAATTCAATTAGTTACTGTTATTATTTCAGTGCAGCTAATGCGCATTCATAATCTGGTTCTTCAGTAATTTCATTTACCAGTTGGCTATAAATGACGTTGTTAGAACCGTCGAGAATAACCACAGCGCGAGCATTCAGACCTTTTAAAGGCCCGTCAGCAATAGCCACACCGTAATCTTCACTGAACTCTGGGCTACGGAAAGTAGACAGGGTGACTACATTATCTAGCCCTTCAGCGCCACAAAAACGAGCTTGTGCAAAAGGTAAGTCCGCAGAAATACACAATACAACACTGTTATCTAACTCACTGACTAATTGGTTAAATTTACGTACTGATGCTGCGCAAACACCGGTATCAACGCTTGGGAAAATATTCAGGATTTTACGTTTGCCTTGATAGCTTTCTAAAGTAGCTTCTGACAAATCTTTCGCCACTAATTTAAAATCTTTAGCAGTATTGCCAGCCTGTAAAAAGGTTCCCTTAACGGTGATGTCATTACCTTGAAGTTTTACTGTCTGTGACATTATTAGCGTCCTCTCATATTATTGTTGATTCGAGTAACGCAGGTATCCTACCTGCGAGTATACATAAATAACAATTAGTAAAAAAAACTAACATACTCATATAATTTTTACAATTATAGAGCAAACTCGTTACTTAATCATATATAACTAAGCTTAGCTGAAAATAATATTTTTTGCGCGTAAAGACTTTCTTAAAAAACCAAGTTTCTCTGATTGTTATCTGATCGAGAGGTTTTATAATAGCGCAATAAATAAATTAAAATTCATCAGGATACATGATGTTAAAACGCATACTATTGCCGCTCACTTGGTGGCTATCAAGCTCATTACTTGTAGTAACTCCAAGTTATTCTGCCAATATACCCGCAGGCACAATATTAGCTGAAAAGCAGGAAGTGATTCGCCACCTTAAAGATGAGCCGGCTTCATTAGATCCAATAAAATCGGTTGGTTTAACCGAAGCACAAGTGATGCGAGATTTATTTGAAGGTTTAGTTAATCAAGATAGTGACGGGCAGGTAATACCTGGAGTCGCTGAACATTGGCAAAGTGAAGATAATCGAGAGTGGATATTTAAATTACGTCCAAATGCTCGTTGGTCAAATGGTGAGCCAGTTACTGCAAATGATTTTGTGTATAGTTGGCAGCGTTTAGTTGACCCTAAAAATACCTCACCTTTTGCTTGGTTTGCTGCATTAGCGGGTATTAACCATGCACAGCAGATTATTGATGGTCAAAAAAATATCAGCGAGTTGGGTGTGGAAGCGCTCGATGATTTAACCTTGAAAATTACACTTGATAAACCGGTAGCCTATTTCCCTGCGTTAACCACCAATTTTAGTTTATTCCCTGTCCATCAAGCGACAGTTGAGCATTATGGTAATGATTGGATCCGCGTGGGTAATATTATCGGCAATGGCGCATTCCAATTACACGACCGCATTGTGAATGAAAAGATTGTCTTAATACCGAACCCATATTATTGGGATCATAAAAATACTCAGCTCACAAAAGTTACTTTTGTACCAATAAACCATGAATCACAAGCGACTAATCGTTATTTAGCTGGTGATTTAGATATTACCGAATCATTTCCTAAGCAGCGTTATCATAAATTAATGCAAGAAATTCCTGAGCAAGTGTTTATTCCTAATCAGCTTGGCACGTATTATTATGCGTTTAATACTCAGCGTGCACCGACTAATGATGCCAGAGTGCGTAAAGCATTATCAATGACGATTGATAGGCAAATTATTGCTCAAAAAGTGCTAGGGACGGGGGAAAAACCAGCGTGGCATTTTACTCCCGATGTTACTGCTGGATTTACGCCACAGCCGGGGCTGTATCAGCGCTATTCACAACAAGAGTTGGATCAACAAGCACAAATTTTACTGGCCTCAGCAGGTTACGGCCCACATCACCCATTAAAATTAACTTTACTGTATAACAGCTCAGAGAATCATCAAAAAATTGCTATTGCAGTATCATCGATGTGGAAGAAAAAACTTGGTGTACAGGTTAAATTGGTTAATCAAGAATGGAAAACTTATATCGATAGCCGTAATAGTGGAAATTTTGATGTTATTCGAGCATCATGGGTGGGAGATTACAATGAGGCTTCTACCTTTTTATCGTTGCTGACATCCAAACATAATGGCAATATCCCACAATTTCATCATGATGAGTATGATCAATTGATTGAATCGGCAAGTAAAGAAACTGATCCTAAAGTACGAAATGATGATTACAATCAGGCAGAGGCGCTTATTGCAGAATATGCGCCAATTGCTCCTATTTATCAATATACTAATGGCCGTTTAATTAAGCCTTGGCTCAAGGGATATCCTATCCAAAATCCAGAAGATACCGCATATAGCCACACTTTCTATATTTTAAAGCATTAATTCAGCTTAAATAGCGCGGCAAATAATGTCGCGCTATGGATGACGATACAATATCAAGCTAAATAAATAGATTTATATTTAATGTTATAACCACTGTTATTATTTTAAATAAATTAGTCTGTTGATGGCGTTACCAATTTAGATATTATTAATTTAACAGTTAGATTAATAATTGATTTTATTTTCAATTAAACTCTTTAACTAATTAAAAACGATAACCTATGCCGATATTAAATGCTTTAAGTATTTCATCTTTTTTTCTATAGCTGGTTTTTGCACCTTCATAACCGACTTTAATTGCGATAGACTCGATCGGATTAAACATAAAACCAGAGCCCCATGCTAATCCACGGTTCTTAGAGAGATTAGTTATTCCATGTTCACTTGTTTTTTTCAAATCTGAACTGGTAGCTAAATGAAATCCAATAGAACCGTATACAGAAACATAAGGATTAAAGCGCCAAATAGGTCCTGATGTTAAACTGAGGTAGTGGAATTTTTTACTGATATCAATAATTTTATTATTATGTGTACCTTTTGATGATGCTTTGCCATTAACCCAACTTAATGAGGTTAAAATACCTAATTGCTCATCAAATTCTAAGGTATAACTACCATGTAGGCCATTATACAGAGTATTGGTAAAATAATATCCGCCATATCCCAGGTTAAAAGTATGTTTTTGGGATGATGCATCATTCGATAATGCATTAGAGGAATAAATTAAAGGTAAGAGCATAGAAATAATTAATGTTTTTTTCATATTCATCCTTGAATTGAATAGGTAATTTTCGCTTGCGTATTTTGTGTTATTTTTTAATTAATTTCAATATTAAATTCAATTTCAAAATTAATTATCGATGTTTTTATATATATTAAATAATATCGTTCTGATTTATATTTAATGTTTTTATTCTAAATACAATAAATTCTAGGGAATAGCTTGTAAGTGTTATTATTATTGTTAATATTTACACCAATAATTATTGGCGAGGAAGCAAGTCGAATGGCGACAATTTATGGTTCCCTGTTTCAGAATTCAGATCCGGTGCATGGCTTTCAATTAGATGGTAAGGGAGGTGTGTTACCGATTGATCTAAATGCGAGCGCGACGCAAAATAATCCATTTTGGCTGCATTATGATTATAAAAATCAACAAAGTAAACAATGGATACAGCAGACAGATTTACTGAATGAGACGGCGAAAGCTGCACTGAGTGGAGAAGAAGGTCGCTGGCGAATATTACGAGCCGGAGATGGTTTATTACTTACATTACAAACTCTAAATAATAATCCCGGGCACTCTCCAGAGCAGTTGGTGGCATTTCGGATATTTATTAATAATCGGTTAGTCATTTCTAGTCGTCACCGCAAAGTACAATCACTTGAAACGGTAGTCAGTGAATTCTCTATGGGAAATGGTGCAGAATCTACCGCCGATTGGTTAGTCGAAACTGCCGATGCGGTGACCGATGAAATTAGTGAATTTACCGATACTCTGCACGATAGATTAATTTCTATTGAAGATAGCTTACTGCATGATCAAATACCTGAACGTGGCGAATTAGCATTACTGCGTAAGCAAATTATTGTTATTCGCCGTTATATGGCACCACAGCGTGATGTATTTTCACGTTTAGCTACTGAAAAATTATTATGGGTTGATGATGCATCACGGTTAAGAATGCAGGAAATTTCAGATAGATTAGGTCGTTGTATTGAAGATCTTGATGGTTTTGTGTCTCGTACTGCAATTATTGCGGATGAGATATCTTCCATGATGACTGAGATGATGAATCGACGTATTTATACTATGTCTATGTTGGCAATGGTTTTTTTACCAACAACCTTTTTAACCGGATTGTTTGGTGTTAATTTAGGTGGAATACCGGGTAATGAATTTCGTTTTGGATTTAGTTTGTTCTGTATATTACTAACC
This sequence comes from Moellerella wisconsensis, assembly GCF_022592395.1. Classification (NCBI taxonomy): domain Bacteria; kingdom Pseudomonadati; phylum Pseudomonadota; class Gammaproteobacteria; order Enterobacterales; family Morganellaceae; genus Moellerella; species Moellerella wisconsensis. The sequence continues at coordinate 1,607,033 of NZ_CP093242.1, forward strand.
TGTTTAATTGGTATCGTTGTATGGTGGTTAAGAAAAAGTCGCTGGCTATAGTTTGAAAGGCTTAAGAGGTGGTAGTTTGAGCTATATCAATAAACAAATGACTTATTTAAGGCACTATATACCCCGCAGGTGAATGCAACGTTGAGCGATGAACGTTGTGCTCCATAATTGTAGTTTTTCTCATGTTGAGTTTTTATACAGAATAATAAATCACTGTAATGCCGATGTTATCTCAGACATCGGTTTTTTTTTACATCTGATTATTCCTACAAATAATCTATATGATGAACCACCGTAAATTGAAAACTTCACGGTGGTTAGATAAATCATAATCGAGAGTTATTATGGTATTATTTTGTTTTATTGAACTTCAATAACATCAACGCGAGCATGGGAAAAATCCGGCTGATCATCCTCATCAATCTTTGGCTGCGCCGGAAGTTCTTCCCTATCAAAGGCTAGATCCCCACCATCAACAACTTCACTACCATGAGTGATATGGTAAAAATCAAATAGTTCCGTATCACATAAATGAGAAGGTACGACATTACGTGTCGCGCTGAACATAGTTTCTATTCGTCCTGGATAGCGTTTATCCCAATCACACAGCATTTCTTTGATGACTTGTCTTTGTAGGTTTGGTTGTGATCCGCACAAATTACAGGGAATGATAGGAAATGCTTTGGCTTGAGCAAAACGTTCAATATCTTTTTCACGGCAATATGCTAATGGACGAATGACAATATGTTTACCATCATCACTCATTAATTTAGGTGGCATTCCTTTTAGTTTCCCACCATAAAACATATTTAAAAATAGGGTTTGTAAAATGTCATCGCGATGATGCCCTAATGCAATTTTAGTTGCTCCTAACTCCGTAGCAGTGCGGTACAAAATGCCCCGACGTAAACGAGAACACAGAGAACAGGTTGTTTTACCTTCTGGGATTTTATCTTTGACTATCGCGTAAGTATTTTCTTCAACAATTTTATATTCAATCCCCAGTTGTTCTAAATATTCAGGCAAAATATGCTCAGGAAATCCGGGTTGTTTTTGATCAAGATTAACCGCTATTAATGAAAAGTTAATCGGGGCACTTTTTTGCAGACTTTGTAAAATCGACAGTAGGGTATAACTGTCTTTACCACCCGATAAACAGACCATAATTCGATCGCCGTCTTCTATCATATTAAAATCGGCAATGGCTTGTCCGACATCACGACGCAGTCGTTTTTGTAATTTATTGAAATTATATTGTTCTTTTTGAATATTCATTTTCTACTGTTCTATATTGTTGCTGATTGTTATTTAATTTGCTGATATTTAAGTATTTTATCATTGATTATCATTTGCGATTATTCCTTAGTTGATATCATTTTTGGCGTGAATTTCATTTAAGAATGAGAATCTAAACGCTAAGAAATCAACAATTTTTGGGATGAAAAACGCAAAGGTTAGTTACGCTAAAAAATAGATAAGGCACTAATGATAGCAGATGGGCGTGGAGTTTCGATACTATTCGATGCTATTCGACATTAATAAATATATAAATCTCTATATTAATAAGTGCATAAATTGAATGTCATAGAGAATGGCCCTCATCACGCAAGGGCGCTGAATAAAATGATTATAAGACAATATTTATCACCATAAGGGCATAAATCCCCGTATATTTGTCAACCAGAACCATTACAGGTTAGGGTGCTTGATAGTAAATAGATAAATATTAGAGTGATTTATCGATTTTACAATATACGGATAGGGATAATTACTATGATTTATATTTCAATGTAATATCGATTTTTGGTCATGATTTTATTTGTGTTTATTGTTAGGTAAAAAATAATAGCCGCATTTTGGGCAAATAATCGTAATGTTTTCATGCATGTTACGTTTATTTTGTGCTGAAACATAGGTGCAATTAGGGCAGCTTATTTTGATTTTTTTATCATTAAACATCTTTAGAGCATTGAAGATACTCATAACTTTTACCACGTCGATGTACGGTGACTGAGTATACAACAACCTTGTGGTGATAGCTTATAGATTAACCAAAAGTTATCTAGATTTACCTTATTGGCAGATATTATTTTTTGAGTATCTTCTTAACAAGAAACCATATTTGTTTATGATGCATAGAAAAAGACTCTTACTGTTGGTGAAAATGTGCTAATAAGAAAGTGTTTAATCCTAGTCGCTATGAATTTCATTGACTTATTAATGGATTTTATTTTTGTCACTAAATATATTTAATTCAACTTTCTGGTGATGAATGGAAAAGATTTATTAGGTAAATATTATGCTCATAGCTGATTAGATTAATGGATTAAGTTAAACTTTCTTTATAAAAAACTTTCATTTATTCACTAATTGAATAGATAAAATGCTTGGTTTACATACTATTTATTGTTTTTAATCAACTACTGTCGTTAAAGAAAACCTAATTATTAACTATACTTATATGATATTAAAGAGGATGTAAGCACATATGTTCAAACTAATCATTATTACATAAGGAATTAAAATAAATATATGGTATTAATTAATAGTTAATAAACTGATTTATTAATCACCTATAATTAGTTTTATTACAGGATTTTATTGGATAATGTTTGTTATTTTTTTACAGGTAAATAAATCTTTTTGCTATTTTCTTTTATTACATTTCTTATATACTAAGAAAAAACCAATTGACTAATGATAAGTTAGAGTTACAAAATAATTTTTTGTATTTTTACAAGAAAAATTGTTAAATATCTATTGAATATAATCATGCTATCTTAATTTAAGGTGAATTATTTACTTTAATAATGAGTTTTGAATTTTATATAACTTTTGTGATTGTAAGTTATGAGGGTTAAGTGTGAATATACATATTTTAAATACTATCTTTATATTGATTTGAGTTAATATGAAAAATAAAAATATATCTGATTTTCAATCATTAAGTGCTTATATTTGTGACTGCGTTAAAAACAGTAGCTTATGTAAAAGCTATGATTTACAAAATAACGCTAATCGATTAGATATCACCTTATATTTAGATCAGCAAAATGAATTAAGAGTTGAGCTACGTAGCAGCTTTCTCGGTGAAAAATCTGTTTTTTTGTTGCTAATCCGTAATGATAGTCACTGGAACAAGGTGACACGGATTTATTTAGTACCTACTAAAAGTCATTCATGGCGGATTCTATATTTGAAAAAGCATAATTGTCGTTATCGTTCACTGTTCTTTAAGCGTAATTTCAACCATAATATATTTAATAGTTATTTATCTGATTTTGCATAGAATGAAGTTTGTCTTTTCAATTAATTAATTTTATATCAATAAGTTACACTAATTGTAACTTATTGATAAATTATTATTTGTATTCACGATTTAATAAAGTCATTTTTTCTCATTACCTCCCCGCAAAATGTGTTTAAATTAATCCATATATTATTTATTTAGTTGGATAGTCTAATAGTCTTCAATTAAGTGTTATTATGAATATTGTTAATAACAGCTTGAATAACCTAATCTATTGTCCTATCTAATTAATAGAGCCATAGATGATATGACGATGTACTATTTTCTTACTAATGTGGCTTGCAAGTAGCTGTATGACTAAAGTGGTATCAGTATCCGATAAGGTACTTTACAGATCAAAGTGATATTGAATGCTTAACAAGGTATGATTACAGTGTCAGCTAGCATTCATTATATATTTTCACCAGTCTACAGGCATAACAAAGATCACAGCTATTCCGCCCATAGTTATGGCTGCTTTAAGGCGAATAAAATAGTTTATGGTTCACAGTCAGCATCTTTTAGATGATGCCTCCTTTATGTTCGTGTTTTGGCTATTCCTTTGATGATCCATTTTATTATGGAGCATTATCGCGTCTGTTAACCACATAAAAATTAATTGGTGACTTGATTATGAAAATTAACGTGAGTCTATACAGAATAACAATGGAGGAATGACGGTGAAAATTTAAGCTAAAAAAAAGCTTCTAAGTGATTAAAACTCAGAAGCCTATGAGAGTGCTTTAATACAAAGCAAAAGTATTAGTATTTACAATAGGAATAATAAATTAAATCGGGCAGAAATCCTAGCTTATTACTATCAATTTATACGATTAGCCATTACATAATGTAAATAGGGTAACAAAAATATCTTTTTTAGAAGGATATACTGTAAGTTATGACTAATTAAGACGAGATAAATAACAGAAATAAAAATAATAAAGATGATATCTAACAGTAAGATAATGTTAATTGACTAGTTTAGTAGCAAGGAAGTAAAGTGAGAGGATAAAAATAGTGACGTCCATTAGTACATATTGGACGTCACTTTTTAGCTATTGATTATCTGAATGGGGCATTTAACGGGACTTCCGGGTCTGGCTGATGTGTAATGCGGTTTCTTAAATCACGACGCACAATTTCAATTGACCAGAACCAAACTGCATGACCAAAAATTTCTGAAATATATTCATCAATTGGCAGCATAGACAATGGAGGTGTTAAACCTAACAGTGGGAAGCTAATACCATGAACTGCAACGGTAGCTAACAGACCGGCCATTACACCTTGCCACATTTTAATTTTAGGAAAGCGTTCAGCAACGATACAGTAACCGATCGCAAAAACTAAAGAGAAAATGATGTGGGTGATCATCACTGGATTGATAATATGTTCAGAGAATGTATATACAGTTGATGTCGGGTCAATACCTAAATAATCACGTAAGAATAAATAAGGTGGATTGAATTCATTACGGCCACCAGTAAAGGTCCTTGGTGGTAGTGGAACCTCAGCCCCCCATTTAACAAAAGCAGAAATAAAGCCTGCAATTATTCCTACAAAGATTGCAACACCATAACGACGACGAGATTTGTCGGTTTGAGCAAATAGATCTTTTAACGCCATATAACATCCCTTAAATATTTATTTTTAATCTGTTTATACTAAAGTTCATTTTTGTGACTTTTGCAATATTTTTCTCGTTATATTTATTGATTTAGATCACTGTTTTTTTAAAAGTAGGTGAAAAATGAGCATTATTTAAGTATTAATACGTGAATAAACTAGGGGGTGATGAATAATCACTCTATTATGAGAAATGAAGTTACGGTTATTATTCATGTTTTAATATTGAATGTAAAAAATAGTTTATTTATGTGGAGAAAGTCGCTATTAAATATAAAATTAATTTATCAATTAAGGTCCTGAATGAATATGAACACTGAACATAAATATAGCCAAAATATTGAAGGCTGGGTATTCGCCATCCTATATCTATTGTGAGTATTTAAACCAATTAAAATACTAAAATTTAAGATGACGAATATTTAGACTAAATAAGTTTTATTTATCTGATTTTTTATTAACGGTAACGGAGACTTCAAAGCCTAATAAATACAGTGCTTGTTCAAGCGTTTCTACTTTAGACGCATGATTAACATCAAGCAAGCGATCTATCTGTGGGGCTTTTTGATTTAACTTTCGTGCGAGATCTGCTTTACGTGTACCAGTTTGGATCATGGCATTATGCAGGGCTATTTTCAAACAGACTAAGAGAGGCAAATGAACAATGATATTAGTATCATTTATTGGTTTTGAGGGGGCAGGGACAGGAATACGTGAGGCGATTAAATCTGCTAATCCGGCAATTAGGGTATCAGACGCATCTAGCTCTATATCTTCTTCAGCGTATGCAACCCCTTGTAATTCACTGAAATCATTATAGGTTATTTCATAACACTCTGTATCTTCATCATATTCTACTGTAGCAGGATAATTAAACATGGATATTTCTCGGTTTGGATAACGCGATGGCATTATCATCTATTATTTGGTTATTATTATATCAGATAAGGTTAAAAAGACAACAAATGTGTTGTGTTTTATGTGGTCATGAGAGTATTCAATCCTATTTCTCGTTTAATATCAGTAGGTCATTTTAATTATCAAGTTGTTACTGCGGTAAAGTAATTATTTATAGAAATTAAAATAATGTCTTTTTTATTGTACAATTAGTGATGACTGCTTATTAAGCAAAGCAGTTAAATAAACCTCAAACTAGTCTATTAAAATAAATACTGCATTTTTATTTTTAATCAATGACCTATTATGATGATAGTGTAGGCTGATTAGAGACAGTTATTAAAATGATTATTGTCATAGGTCTCATTTATATCTTGATTTAGAAGACAATTGATCGTAATTGTTTATACTTTTCTCATTTGTTTTAGCTGGTTTTAAGATGAATGTTCAAGATGAATAGGGGTATGTATGTATAAGACAATTTTGGTTCCGATTGATTTAACTGAAGATGAGTTAACCAGTAAAGCAGTCCGTCATGCACTAAATCTAGCCAAGCAATCTGGGGCTAATTTGCATTTGATCCATGTTTTACCGATTTCTTCAGCTATTATCAATGCTTATGCCTTGGGATATATGGAAATCAAAGATAGAGCTACGGTTAAAGCTGAAAATGATATGAAAATATTGATGGATACTATTGATCTGCCAGTGGATAAAATTAGTTATACCATCACCTTTGGTTCACCGCGTGATGAAATAATCAATACCGCTAAGGATGTTGATGCCGATATTATCGTGATTGGTTCACGTCGTCCGAATATTAGTACCCATTTATTAGGCTCAACAGCAGCTGGTGTAGTCAGATACGCGGAATCATCGGTACTGGTTGTACGATAATTATCATAATGTTCTATAAAATGTCGTGCTGTACAATGCAGGTTGAATTTAATCCGCCTGCATTTATTGAGTTATTTTTTAGCTGATTTAAAATAGGTATACTTTAAATATATTTTTAATAGATGAATACTTTATTTTAATAGTTGGAAATAAATATGGAGAAATTTTCCAAAAAGTTACTCAGAATTGATCATTTTATTTTGAGAGTATTACGTTTTTATTGTTTATCTGTATTGATCTTCTTTTTAGGACTACTTCCTGGGATTATAGGATTTTATTTTATCGAAGGGCATTCGTTAACTGAATCCATGTTAAATGCATTATCTATGTTGAGTGGACAATCAATTAATCCTGCACCAGTGACTTCAGTAGGGCGTTTTTTCATCGCTATTTATGGTCTGTTTTTACAGAGTGTATTTATTATTACTATCGGGTTATTAGTTACTCCTTTTATTCATCGTATTTTACATAAATGGCATTTAGAAGATACCGAGTAATGGGTAGCACATGTAAGGATGATAAGATTTTTGGCGTTAATCGATTAGATTAATATTACATCCAATAATAAATTTAAATGACTTGAGAACTTAATTAGATTAGAGAAATGCTTGTCTTAATAAGAACTTCTTTATAAGTGGTTTTCCGATAATATCATCATTGATTATATGAGAGGCATCACATGTACAATACAATCTTAGTTCCTGTAGACATCTCTGAAAATGTATTAACTGACAATGCGCTGAAACATGCATTATATTTAGCTAAAATGTCAAATGCAAAAATTCATTTATTTCATGCGATACCTGATATCTCTCGTTTCTCGATGAGTTATAGCTATCATTATGATTTATTGTCTTCTTTTGCAAAAAAGGCAATTGAACGCTCAGAAGAACAATTAAAAGAATTAATCCAACAAATTGATTATCCACAAGAATTACTATCCTCTAGCGTAGCTTTTGGTTCCCCGCGAGATAAAGTATTGTCTGCGGCGCAAGAAATTAACGCGGATTTAATTGTGATTGGTTCTCGCCGCCCTAATATATCTACTCATTTGCTCGGATCCAATGCTTCGGGGATTGTCTCATATGCTAAAATATCTGTTTTAGTCGTGAGATAGAAAGTCAGAAAGGTAAGGGATAAGAACGGCTAATTGATGGATGAAATAAGCGGTTTAGAAATAAAAACCATCCCATAATAGTATGTAATATATGGGGTGGTTTTTATAAGAAATAAGATTCTAATTTTATATTTACTACGTATATATCAGGATTAGCCGAGATCACCCGCAGCTTTTGCTTGTTTAATGGCTTCAACAGCTTGGCCGCAGGCATTTTCTTGCTCTGCTTCTGGGTAGGAAGCCAAAGCTTTTTTAGCATCAGTTAGCTGAGCTTTCATCGCATCTATTTGGGCTTTCATTTCTGGTGCACTCTTATTTTCTTGCTCAGCAAGCTTAATCAGATTATTCATCTCACTGAAATAAGTGTCACAATTTTTTCCTGCATGCGCGTTCAGTGCAGAAAGTGATAATACGCAGCCAACAATCAGTGGAAATAATTTTTTCATGGTATCTTCGCTTTCATTTATGAATTTTTTTCAGCATAACATTAGCATTATTAAAACGCATTAGTTGTGAGAAAATATTGTGGAATTTTTTAGCTAAAAGGTTTTTTACTTAATAAGTAATACTAATATAGATGACTGTATCAATTTATATGCTGTATATAAGTATGTCGCAAGACAGGGGGAAAGACGAAATTAGAGTGATTTTAGGCAAGGGTTCGCAGGATGATACTCGCTATTGTGCGCTAATCTGCGAAAGATCATGTTAACTGTATAGGGTTAGTTCTATGATGTTTCGGCTTAGCCGTTAGGCTTATATAACTCACGATACAGCTAACTATGAATGGATGAGTGATAAACTGAGTTTGTGCAAGTGAATTGAGCATTGTCATTCAATAATATGATTAAACTCTATTATCGAGTTTATGATGTGGAATAAATCATTAGGCTAACTTTGAGTAAATATGTGATGGAACAAGTGGCTAGCGTTAAAGATACGTCAATTGAGACGCAAAGAGAGATCACCCGATTATGTATTGAATGCGGTTTGCTATTATTACAACATGGCGCAGAAAGTATGTTGGTCGAAATGTTGGCCACGCGATTGGGTCGAGCATTAGGTGCTGATCAAGTGGATAGTGCGATTTCATCAAATGCTATCGTACTAACAACGATTATTGATAATCACTGTATTACCTCCACACGAAAAATCATTGATCGCGGTATTAATATGCATGTGGTGACTGAAGTTCAACATGTAGTAATTTTGGTTGAGCATCATCTATTAGACCGTGACCAAGTACAGAAAAAACTAGATTCTATTAAGCCGCTACGTTATCCGCGCTGGATGATGGTGCTGATGGTGGCTTTATCATGTGCCTGTTTTAGTAAGTTAAATGGTGGCGGCTGGGATGGTTCAATGGTTACATTTCTTGGCAGTGGCTGTGGTATGTATATTCGACAAGTCCTAACATCGCGTCAGATTAACCCATTGATAAATTTCTGTATTACTGCCTTTGTTGCGACCAGTGTGTCGGGATTAATTCTTAAGTTACCTTATTTTGCGCCGACGGCGACTATCTCGATGGCGGCCAGTGTTTTATTATTAGTCCCGGGATTTCCGTTAATTAATGCGGTGGCTGATATGTTTAAAGGGCATGTTAATACCGGATTGGCGCGTTGGACGATGGCAAGCCTGCTCACGTTGGCGACTTGTATTGGTGTGGTGATGGCAATGTCAATTTGGGATCTGAGGGATTGGGCATGAGTTTTTTATTTGCATTGCTGCAAGATATGATTTTAGCCGCAATCCCTGCGGTTGGATTTGCTATGGTGTTCAATGTCCCTAAACGCGCCCTAAAATATTGTGCTTTGCTCGGCGCGATAGGGCATGGTTCACGAATGGTGATGATGGAACTGGGTCAAAATATTGAATGGGCGAGTTTCTGTGCTGCTATTTTAGTCGGCATTATTGGCATTCAATGGTCTCGCTGGTGGTTAGCGCACCCTAAAGTCTTTACGGTAGCGGCTATTATTCCTATGTTCCCGGGAATTAATGCCTATGTCGCCATGATTTCGGTGGTTAAAATATCGCATTTAGGATATAGCGAACACTTATTTGAAACTCTGGTGACTAATTTTTTACAAGCCTCATTCATTGTCGGTGCACTTTCTATTGGCTTATCATTACCGGGATTATGGTTGTACCGTAAACGCCCCGGGGTCTAATTAAAAACGCAGAGAACAGGCTGATTATACGCTGTTTTCTGCGAGTTTAATGGTATTAAATGTAATATCTAAACCATTCTTATCTGCGAAATGAAACTGAATTTTTAAATTATTTTCAGTGAGCTGAGGTATGCCCACCGTAATATCATCGTTTTCTGAATATTTTTTAGTGACGTTAATAAGCTCTGAAATTAATTGATCTAATAATGTATTCATAGTAATGCTCTATATTTAATCTGATTTATCGTAAATATTTTAAGCTAAATAAATTTTAATTATATAAAAGATAGAAGAGAAAGTTTATATTTCAGTCGCCTTAACAATTTTTGATAAGACAATCTGCAATGAATTGCTATATTCTTAAGTTCTTCCACTTAATTATATTATTTAACTTTCCCTATAATGGTATTTACTTTGAAACAGTCACATATTAGTCGCATTATTGCGTTTACTTCCATTATCTTTTTTAGCCTATTCACTCTTTCTACTGTTGCTGCGCCATCGTCTTTTAATGAAGCTAAAAAATTAGCGCGTACGCAAGTTTATCATGACCAATCTAAACAGGGTGAAGGCACATTATATTGTGGTTGCCAATGGGATTGGTTGGGCGCCAGTGGCGGGCGGGTCGATCTTAACTCGTGTGGTTATCAAGTCCGAAAACAGCAAAATAGAGCAGAACGTATTGAATGGGAACATATTGTTCCTGCTTGGGTTTTTGGTCATCAACGTCAATGCTGGCAGCACGGTGGACGTAAAAACTGTATCGCGGACGATCCGGTATTTCGTACTATGGAAGCCGATTTACATAATTTAGCCCCATCGATTGGTGAGGTTAATGGCGATCGCAGTAATCTGAGTTATGGTCAACTGGCGGGTAATGTTGAATATCCGTATGGCCAGTGCCGTAGCCGCATCGATTTTAAAGCGCGTGAATTTGAACCGAGAGACAGTGTAAAAGGGCAAGTGGCGCGGGTATATTTCTATATGCACGACCGTTATGATTTATCGATGTCTGAGCAACAGCAGAAATTATTAAAAGTTTGGGATAAGCAATACCCAGTCACCGCTTGGGAGCAGGAACGAGATAATAGAATCGCTAAAATTATGGGACATCACAATCCGTTTGTTACTGGTGAGCAAGTATGGCAGTTAGGACATAAAAATAGTGCATCTGGGCTATTTTCTGATATTTCACAGCATAAACCTTCAGCCAATGAAGCGGTAATAAATGAGAATGCGACAGTAAAAGGTAATGTGAAAAGTAAAATTTATCATTTATCTCACTGTTCTGGTTATAAAACTACGGATGATAAAAATGCCGTATTATTTGCCTCTGAGCAGGATGCGATAGCTGCTGGTTATCGTCAGGCGATTAACTGTAAAGTGAAATAATAATTAGTATGAATTTTTCTTGTTGACTGAAATAATTGTTATTCTTCAAGCCAATAAATAGAAAATCAGCGGTTAAGTCGGTTTATATTCTTAATCGCTGATTGTATCTCAATTCAATATAAATAGATTTTCTGTTAGCACTGTTAATTAGAGCTATCAATTAGAACTAGCGATAAAAATCATTTATTACACGATGAATTTTTATCGTTATTAATCTGCGCTGTCCATGACATCGTGGCGCATTTGATGATAGCCTTCTTCATTGTAGCCATGGCGCCAATAAGGGACAGCATGAATATGTTGGCGATCATAGCCTTTATCGTGGCGAATATACCGGCGCAAGGGTTTGATTATTTGTTCTTCTCCGGCAAACCAAAATACGATATCTTCTGTGGGCAATGTCCAGGTTTTGAAGCAATTGATTAACTGCTCTGTGGTAGAAATATCGCCACAAATCCACACAATTTCAACCTGTTCTGGCGCCTGTAATGAATAAATATCAGCTTGATTATCTACTCGTAAAATAACCTTTCCTTGGGCATTCTCCGGCATATTTTCCAGTAATGCTGCAATTGCAGGCAGTGAACTGGCATCACCTGCCATAAAGTAATGACTAGCTGGTGATAATAACGGATCAGCCCCTCCAGGGCGGCTGATCCCAAGCCAATGGCCGATATAAGCATCGCGCGCAAATTGATAAGCTGGGCCTTCCATACCCTCGTGCATGGCAAATTCTATATCGATTTCTTTTTCTGCTGGGCGAATAGCACGTACAGTATAAGTTCTCACTTTAGGCCGAGGCTGATTTTCAGGCGATGAAGGGCCGTTAGGGCCGAGAACTGGCAATAGTGGGGGGATTGTTGCATCGGCAGATAGAAAAATTTTCAGATGCGTACCTGCACAATTAGCAGGGTAAGTATCTAGATTTTCACCGTGGAAAGTGATCCTTCTGATGGCAGGAGAGATATCAATGATTGATTTAACGTGGATTAATTGAGGAGGGATCGGACGTTGTCTATTTGGGTCATTATTAGCTGTTGCCACAAACAATCTCCTTACGGATTGGTCGGTAAATTTGATTAATTACTTAATAATGGTAATTATTATCATTATCAACTGTATTATCAAGATGATTTTACCCTTAGAGCACTTAAGGCAACTGTTATCGGTCTCTGTTATAAGCCTCTGTTATAGAAAAATGTCATAATAATAGCAGACAGCATCAGCGAAGGTGGGATGCGACGATGGGATCCCCTTCACCGTGCGTTAGGTAGCAAAGGGGAATAATAATTCCAGCGATTATTTAATTTTCATTCCTGCCGCGGTCATCAATCCGCGAAATAATGAAGATACGGCAAACAGTGCTACCACGCTGGATAGCCAAATAATTACCATCCAAGAGAGTTTTTTCCACCACGGGGAAGGCTCCACGTTAGTGATAACCTTGCTCGGGATTAATTTTTCCTCTGAAGACATAATAACTCCAATAGGTATAGACCAAAATAATAGGAATAATAAATAGAGCACCGACCAGCATAAAACCCAGACTTTCGGGTGGGCTGGCGGCTTCTCTAAAGCTGATCACCGGTGGGATAAGATATGGCCAAATGCTAATGCCTAATCCAGTAAAACCTAAAAAAATTAGTAATAAGGCCGCTAAGAAAGGCCGATAATCGTATTTTTGCTGCTTCACTGAATGAAGAATAATAGCTGCGGCTAATATCACTAGTAGAGGTACAGGGAGAAAAAACCATATATTAGGCAGTGAAAACCAGCGGTCAGCAATAGTTTGGTTTAGCAACGGAGTCCATAGACTGATAATGACGATGACGATTAACATTAAAAAAGTTAATGGGCCAGCTATCCTATACATAGTTTGGCGCAGATGGGCTTGAGTTTTCATGATAAGCCAGCCGCAACCGAGTAACGCATAAGCGACAACTAAGCCAAATCCGCAGAACAGCGGAAAGGGCGCAAACCAGTCAAAATAGCCGCCCATAAAAGTTCGATTAGCAACGGGGAAACCTTGAATAAAAGCACCGACTACCACACCTTGCACAAAAGTAGTGATGATCGACCCATAAATAAAGGCTTTATCCCAAATATGCTGCTGTTTATGATTGGCTTTGAAGCGAAATTCAAACGCCACTCCCCGGAAAATTAACGCCAGCAACATTAGGGTTAGAGGGATGGATAAGGCATCTAATACAATCGCATAGGCTAAGGGAAATGCCCCTAATAATCCGGCACCTCCTAAGACTAACCAGGTTTCATTGCCATCCCAGACGGGCGCCACACTGTTCATCATGACATCGCGGTCGTGTTTATCTTTGACCATGGGATAGAGAATACCAATACCGAGATCAAAGCCATCCATCATAATGTACATCATGATGCTAAATACAATTATCACAAACCAAATTAGCGCTAAATCAATGCCCATGACTGTTCTCCTCGGTTATCCCTTGGCGAATTAATTTAATCATATAGATATATCCAATCCCAAACACGCTGGCATAAACCATAATAAAAGTCAGCAAACTGACGCTCATATGAATATCACCATGTGCACTTACCGCATCGGCGGTGCGTTGTAGTCCATAAACCACCCAGGGTTGCCGACCAATTTCAGTGGTAAACCAACCGGCAAGAATGGCTATTAGCCCAGAAGGCGCCATTAATAACATGAAACGTAAAAATGGCTTGGATTGATATAAACGTTGTTTGTAACGTAGCCATAAACCAATAACTCCGCCGGCAATCATTAATAGCCCCAGGCCGACCATGACGCGAAATGACCAAAACACCATAAACACATTGGGGCGATCTTCTGCGGGCCAATCTTTCAATGCCGGAACTTGTTTATCGAGACTATGGGTTAAAATCAGGCTGGCAAGATATGGGATCTGAATAGAATATTCGGTTTTTTCACTGACCATATTAGGCAGTCCAAATAAAATAAGCGGAGTCGCTTCGCCGGGTTTATTTTCCCAATGGCCTTCCATAGCAGCAACTTTAACTGGTTGATACTTTAACGTATTTAAACCATGAGCATCGCCAATCAGTGCCTGTAATGGTGCCAAAACCAAAATCAGCCATAGCGACATAGAAAACATTTTTTCCATCGCACTTGACCGATGGCCTTTAAGCAGATGCCACGCTGCCGAAGCACCGATAAAAAAGGCTGAGGCTAGAAAAGCTGCGGTTGTCATATGCAATAATCGGTAGGGAAACGATGGATTAAAAATAACCGCTAGCCAATCAACAGGAACCAGTTGCTGATTAATAATTTCGTAGCCCTGTGGCGTTTGCATAAAGCTGTTTGAGGCTAAGATCCAAAACGTCGACATGATAGTGCCTAAAGCCACCATGCAGGTCGCGAAAAAGTGTAGCTTTTCACCTACGCGTTGCCAGCCAAATAACATCACACCGAGAAAACCAGCCTCTAAGAAAAAGGCCGTTAACACTTCATAAGTTAACAGCGGGCCGGTAATTGAACCGGCAAAATCAGAGAAAAAACTCCAATTAGTGCCAAATTGGTAAGCCATTACTAAACCAGAAACTACCCCCATACCGAAATTGACGGCGAAAATTTTGGCCCAAAAATCAAACATCTTTTTGTAATCGGGGTGACGCGTTTTAAGCCATAAGCCCTCTAACACGGCGAGGAAACTGGCTAAACCGATAGTAATTGCCGGAAAAATAATGTGGAAAGAGACCGTAAAAGCAAACTGAATACGGGCTAATTCCAGGGCACTCAATCCAAACATATTGACCTCAAAAAATAGTAACCTCAAATAGGTAAGATAAAAATACAATCAATGTGTGGATAAGTAGACCATGAGAGACTAAGCTATAATAGTAACAATTTTATCGTTATTGACTATAACAGTTGGCGAAAGGACTAGGTATGACTCGATACGAGCAATTAGCAGCACAAATCCGTCAGCAAATCGAAGATGATATTTGGCAAGTGGGTGACCGGCTTCCTTCGTTGCGAGAAAGCGTAAAACAATCTGGGCTAAGTTTGATGACGGTGGTTCAGTCGTATCAATTATTGGAAAGCCAAGGCTGGATTATTGCACGTCCACAATCTGGTTATTATGTGGCTAAAAGCAAAGCTAGTTTTGCGGCGGCGAAAGGGGGCAAGGGGTCGCATCTAAGTGAAAATGTAGAGATTAATGCCTCTATTTTCGGCGTGCTGCAAGCCTGTAATGACCCAGATATTATTCCTTTTGGCTCGGCATTTCCTGAGCCAGCATTGCTTAATGAGCCAAAATTAGCCAAATCATTAGCCTCGGTTGCTCGACGCATCACTAAGCAGAGTGCAGTGGCTAATTTGCCGCCGGGTAATGAAAAGTTACGCCGTAACATAGCTCAGCGTTATGCCATGCAGGGGATCCACGTTTCTCCCGATGAAATAGTGATCACGGCTGGAGCGATGGAGTCCTTAAGTTTTAGCCTACAATCAGTTACCGAGCCGGGTGATTGGGTCGTGATTGAATCCCCTGCATTTTATGGCTGTTTGCAGGCAATAGAGCGCTTAAAACTAAAAGCAGTGGCGATAAAAACCGATCCTATTTTTGGTTTGGATTTAGATGCACTCGAAGATGTGGTTGAAAACTATCCGATTAAGGCTTGCTGGTTGATGACTCATTATCAAAACCCTTTGGGGGGAACCATGCCCATAAGGAATAAAAAACGTTTAGTCGATATTTTAAATCACCGTCAAATCGTCCTAATAGAAGATGATGTGTATGGCGAACTGTATTTTGGTAATCAGCAACCAGTAGCGGCTAAGAGTTTAGATACGTTGAATAATTTTTTTCATTGTTCGTCTTTTTCTAAATGTTTAGCGCCGGGGTTTCGGGTCGGTTGGGTGGCTGCTGGCCGGCATGCGACCAAAATTCAACATTTACAAATGATGAGCACAGTCTCTGCCAGTGTGCCGACACAATTAGCTATCGCCGAATATTTATCGCAAGGCGGTTACGATAATCACCTTAAAAAACTGCGTATGACCCTCGAACAACGCCAGCACCGCTTATTAAGCGCAATCGCACAATATATGCCTGATTCGGTTAAAGTAAATACTCCCAAAGGCGGCTATTTTTTGTGGTTAGAATTTGAGCCACCTTTTAATGCAGTGCGTTTATATCAATTGGCATTAACACAGGGGATAAGTATTGCGCCCGGAAGTATGTTTTCGACCAGCGACCAATTTAATCATGCCTTTAGACTCAACTTTTCTTTTACTTGGAGCGCGCAACTAGAGGAAGCGATGAAAATATTGGGCAGCTTGTGTCACCAATTACTGAATGAGAAACGAGATTAATCACATTTATGAGCCTAACTGATTGCGCTAAAAAGTAAAATTTGTCACTCTGCTAAATTACCCGTAAGTCATTTTAGCCAGTCAATTTGCGAGGGACGATGAAAATAAGATGCTTTGATGGTTCGGTTAATGCCACCTCCAAGGCTCAACAACAGAGGCATGAAATCGTCTGTTGGCCAGTCGCTTCTGATTTCTCTTGGTGTGCGCAAATTGACCGATTTAGCCAAACTTGCCAGTTACCGACAATGCCGGATATTGACTACTATTTGGTGCTGCTTAATGACAATGCGCTGGTGCTCACTAGTGATGTTGGTAGCGAATATGTATTCACCGAAAAAGGCCAATCCTTCTGTTGCCGTGGTGAGGATAGTCCCCAGTTATTGGCGCAAGATGGTCCAATATTATTATTAAATATTAGGGTGCGACGAGGATGTTGGAAGCCGAAAATTACCGTGATCACCGAAAACCAACCATTACCAACTAATAGCGCTGGTGTCATTTATGTATTAGAAGGGCATTGGCAGATCCAAGGCGCGAATTGCAGTCAATTGATTGCAGAGCATGGTTGCTGGTGGTTACCTGATATTCGCCAAGGGCGAGTTAGCCCGCTACAGCCAAATAGCTGTTTGATTTGGGTTGATTTGATGAGCGGATAGAATGAATTGTTATATTAATAATATTGATAGTCATTTGTATTATTTTTTTGTTATTTCTTTATTTGTTTAGTGAGCCTTGTTTAGGGAAAACTGCTTAGCGAAAATTTCTTATCAGAGAGGTGATTTTCTTGTTATATTTTAATTTTATCATAATTCAATCATTGAAATAATAAATAAATACATTATTGTAAATTAATGATTAATATCATTTCTCAAGTTTACTTTATTCCAGTTGCTATAATTAGCCAATCTTTATACTCTCTTAGTGGATTTAAATTAAAATATGATAAATGTCAGAATAAGACCGTAAAAAAAGATTGTATAAATAAGATCATATAAAAAATTATATAACGGTTTATTCGCCTTTTTATTTTCATTATTAAAAGAGCAATGCAGATGGATAAAAAAATAGAAAACTATACTGGCCCTGCGGCTGGATGGGGAGCAGTTAAAGCGGTAGCTGAAGCTATTCGCGGACAAATGGAAATCGGTCACGATATTATCGCGCTATTTGATATGAATAAACCTAACGGCTTCGATTGCCCGGGGTGCGCATGGCCGGATCCTAAACATACTGCGTCATTTGATGTGTGTGAAAATGGTGCAAAAGCAATGGCTTGGGAGGCTACAGCTAAAAAAACCACCCCACAATTTTTCGTACAACATACAGTCACAGAGTTACTCACTTGGGATGATTACGATTTAGAAAATGAAGGGCGTTTAACGCACCCATTAAAATACAATCCTCAAACCGATAAATATCAGGAAATTGAGTGGGAAACCGCATTTGCTGAAATAGGCCAGAGATTACAATCTTATCAAGATCCCAACAGTGTCGAATTTTATACCTCGGGCAGAACATCTAATGAAGCGGCGTTTTTGTATCAATTATTTGCCCGTGAATATGGGACTAATAACTTCCCCGATTGTTCAAATATGTGCCATGAGCCGACTAGTGTGGGTTTAGCTGCTGCTATAGGGGTAGGTAAAGGGACAGTTTTATTAGACGATTTTGATCAAGCAGATTTAGTGATTTGTATCGGACATAACCCCGGTACCAACCATCCTCGCATGCTGAGTACTTTGCGAGAAGTTTCTAAGCGTGGTGCAAAAATCATTGCAATCAATCCATTGCGTGAACGTGGACTAGAGCGCTTCACCTATCCGCAAGATCCGATTGAGATGCTGACGTTGGAATCAACCCCCTTGGCGAGTAGCTATTATAAAGTACGGATTGGGGGAGATACTGCCTTACTAAAAGGTGTGATGCGCCTCGTAATTGAGAAACATCTTGCTGCGATTAATGCGGGCCAGACACCAATATTAGATATTGATTTTATCGAGCAGCACACTACAGGGTATGCTGAGTTACAACAGGATATTTTGTCGACAGATTGGCAAGATATTTTACGGGTTTGTGGATTACAGCGCAGCGAATTAGAACAAATTGCTGAGGCTTATATTGCGGCGAAAAGTACTATCATCTGTTATGGCATGGGGATCACTCAGCATCAGCATGGGACGCAAAATATTCAGCAACTGATTAATTTATTGCTGCTAAAAGGCAATATAGGGCGTGAAGGCGCGGGTATTTGCCCATTGCGTGGTCACTCTAATGTGCAAGGTGATAGAACGGTAGGGATCACCGAAAAACCAAGCGCAGGCTTATTAGCCAAGATTGAACAGCGTTTTGGCTTTAAACCGCCTAAAGAATTCGGACATGCTGTTGTGGCTAGTATGCAGGCACTAGCTGATGGTAGTGCTAAAGCATTGATTAGTATGGGGGGGAATTTAGCTGTTGCGATGCCAGACCATGATTTAACGTATGCAGGAATGAAAAATTTAGATCTGGCTGTACATGCAGCGACTAAATTAAATCGTTCGCATTTATTGACGGCTAAACACACGTATTTATTACCGGTGCTCGGACGCACTGAAATCGATAAACAGCAAAGTGGCGTACAGTGTATTACCGTCGAAGATTCTATGTCGATGGTACATGCTTCACGCGGTATGTTAAAACCGGTGAGTCCGTGGTTAAAATCAGAATGTGCTATTGTCGCCGGTATGGCGAAGGCGACCCTGCTTAACTCAACAGTTGAATGGGATGATTTTATCAATAACTATGATTTGATCCGTGATGCGATGGAAGCAGTATTGCCTGATTTTAATGATTATAATCAGCGAATTAAACAGCCTGGTGGTTTTCATTTACCCAATGCGGCAGCACAGCGTCGTTGGTTAACCACGTCAGGGAAAGCCAATTTCTTGACCACTGAAGGGGTTATTGAAGATCCGGAATCAGCCGTTAACAGTGAATTAGTACTGGCGACTGTGCGTAGCCATGACCAGTATAATACAACGATTTATGGCATGAATGATCGCTATCGTGGAGTATTTGGTCAGCGTGATGTGCTATTTATCAGTGCTGCCGAAGCGGAAAAGCAAGGCGTAAAAGCAGGAGATAAAGTCAACGTTATCGCGCTGGATAAGCAACAACAGCCAACCCAAAGACGCCTAGATAACTTAACTGTGGTTATTTACGATATGGCCGACCGCTCAGTGGCGACTTATTTCCCCGAAGCCAATAATTTGATTGCGCTAGATAATTATGATCCACAAAGTGGCATTCCAGCTTATAAGAATATTGCAGTAAAATTAGAAGTGGCGGCTTAATTATCGGTTATTAGCTGATAGAGTGAGTTAGCTATAGCTAAATAGAGCTCGCGGTATTAGAGATTAATATCTAAGGATCATGACATGAAATCATGATCCTTTTTTATATCTGCTATATTTTATTCTGCTTATATTGATAATAAACATATACAAACTTATTTATTTTTTATTGAAATGGAATTTTCCGCAATCATTTATTATAGTTAATAATATCGGTTAAGAGTCAATAATAATTTACTTCAGTTATTTGTTTTATTATTGACTCTCAATATAAATAATAAGTTATTTTTTAGTGCTTATTATTAATCGACTCATCTGCAACATAATAACTAACCAAGGAGTTATTGTATGAACAGTACGAGCGAGTATACAGGCTATGACAATAATTTTTCATTAGATGGGAAAATCGCCGTGATTACTGGCGGGGCGGCAGGGATTGGTTTGGCGATTGCTGAATTATTTATCGCTAAAGGCGCAAGAGTTGCATTACTCGATAGGGCAGACTCGGTGATTGAAACAGCGGCATCATTAACTCATGCGATGGGTATTCCCTGTGACATTACTTGTGCCGATTCAGTGACTTCTGCGATAGATAACGTGGTTCAATATTATGGGACATTAGATATCGTGGTCAACTGTGCCGGCATGGTAGCGTTGTCACCAGCGGAATCATTAAGCGAAGCTGATTGGGATAATACCATGAATGTTAATCTAAAAGGAACTTTCTTAGTATGCCAGTGCGCGGGAAAATTGATGCTGAAAAATGGGCACGGTAAAATTATTAATTTGGCCTCTCAAGCGGGAGTTATTGCTCTTCCTGAACACGCAGCTTATTGCGCCAGTAAAGCGGCAATAATTGGCTTAACCAAAGTATTAGCCTTGGAATGGAGCCCAAAAGGTATTCAAACCAATGCGATTTCACCCACTATTGTGCTCACAGAATTAGGCAAAAAAGCATGGTCAGGGGAAAAGGCTGATGCAATGAGACAAAAAATTCCTACCGGACGTTTTGCCTATCCTGATGAAATTGCTGCTTGCGCGTTATTTCTAGCTAGTGATGCCTCCGATATGATCAGTGGGCATAATTTAGTGATTGACGGTGGTTATAGCATTCAATAATCATTGGCATTAGTATTCTAATTTAACTTATTACGGCATAAATATAGCTTGAAGTGTATGAAAAAATATTAACTTTTCTATACACTTCTTTATTTATAATATAACAATCACCATATAATACAATTAAATATTCAAATAATAAAAATATAAGATAATTCAATTAAGTAATATAATTTTTAGAAACTATTATATTTTTGTTTCTATTAAAGTTTAATATATTTATTATCATTAATTGTTATATTTTAGCTTTGTGATAAATATTATAAAATTTATGTGATCTCAGCCTTAAATATAACGTATTAATAAAAAATAGTGTGATAGTTGTTCAATTTATACATTAATAGTATTACTTAATTCCTCTAACTGTTATATATATTATCCAGTCTAACTGTACTAGCTCCTCACTTAGAAGGAAAAAAGTATGTTCTCATCCTATAATGTTCTCATCCTATTAGGCGGTTTCTTCAGATTGAAGAAATGGTTTAATATTGATATCGATCTAGCTTTTTTCTTCCCTCAAAGATAATCCTTTTTATTTTTTATTTTTTAAATTTAACAAACCCTCTTTTTTATAAAAGACTATGGGTTTGTTTAATAATTTGATTTTATATTAAAGGTATTATTATGGCTAAACGAATTGTCGAACCCTTCCGTATTAAAATGGTAGAAAATATCCGTATTCCTTCACGAGAAGATCGCGAAGTTGCACTCAAAGAGGCTGGATATAATCCATTCTTATTACCAAGCGATGCTGTATATATTGATTTATTAACTGACTCTGGCACTAATGCCATGAGCGATAAGCAATGGGCATCAATGATTACCGCTGATGAAGCTTACGCAGGTTCAAGAAACTATTATGAGTTAAAAGATAAAGCCAAAGAATTATTTGACTATGACTATATTATTCCTGCACATCAAGGGCGTGGTGCTGAGAATATTCTTTTTCCCGTATTATTAAATATTAAGAAAAAAAATAGCAAAGTAGAAAATCCCGTCTTTATTTCTAATTTCCATTTTGATACTACCGCAGCGCATATCGAATTAAACGGATGTAAAGCAATTAATATTGTTACAGAAAAAGCATTTAATTCTGAGCAATATGATGATTGGAAAGGTAACTTTGATATTCAAAAGTTGAAGGAAAATATTGCGGAATATGGCGCGGATAATGTGGTTGCTATTGTTTCTACTGTTACTTGTAATAGTGCCGGTGGGCAACCCGTTTCAATGAGTAATTTAAAACAAGTTTATGAAATCGCTAAACAGCATGATATTTTTGTTGTCATGGACTCGGCACGTTTTTGTGAGAATGCTTATTTTATAAAACAACGTGATCCACAATATAAAAATGCCAGCATTAAAGAAATTATTTTTGATATGTATAAATATGCTGACGCATTAACTATGTCAGCCAAGAAAGACCCACTGTTAAATATCGGAGGGTTAGTCAGTATTAAAAATAATGAAGAGGTATTTACATTAGTCCGTCAACGCTGCGTACCTATGGAAGGATTTGTAACTTATGGAGGGTTAGCTGGGCGTGATATGGCGGCTATGGTTCAAGGTCTAGAAGAGGGAACGCAAGAGGATTATCTGCATTATCGTATCGGACAAGTTCAGTATTTAGGTGACCGTTTGCGTGAAAATGGTATTCCAATTCAATATCCTACTGGTGGACATGCGGTATTTGTCGATTGTAAAAAATTGGTTCCGCATATCCCAGGCGATCAATTCCCTGCCCAAGCGGTGATTAATGCATTATATTTAGAATCTGGTGTACGAGCCGTTGAAATTGGGTCATTTCTTTTAGGTCGTGACCCAGCAACAGGTCAACAAAAACATGCCGATATGGAATTTATGCGCTTAACCATTGCTAGACGCGTGTATACCAACGATCATATGGATTATATCGCGGATGCATTAATTGAATTAAAAGAAAAATTTGCGACCCTGAAAGGTTTAGAATTTGAATATGAACCCCCAGTATTAAGACACTTTACCGCTCGACTGAAACCAATCAAATAAATCGTCACTAATAATGGCTTCCATACAGTATGGGAGCCTTGTCCTTATATTTTTAAGGAATAAATATGAGCACGTCTATAATTAACAAAGAGCCTTCAATTATGGTGGGCGGATTTGTACTAGGTGGCGCAATGATAGGGGCGGGAATGTTTAGTTTACCGACCATTATGTCAGGCGCTTGGTTCATTAACTCTATTTTTATTTTATTAGCAGTTTGTTTTTTTATGTTTCATTCTGGTATCTATATTCTTGAATGTATTTCAAAATATGGAGAAGGAACCAATTATTTTCATATATCTAAACATCTATTACCCAAATGGGTATGTTATCTTGCTAACGTTTCACTGATGTTCGTATTATATATATTAATTTACGCATATATCTCGGCTGCAGGTTCAGTTATTTATGAAGCCTTTTTATTGCATGGGATAATTATTAATCAAAAAATAGTATTTATAATATTTACTATTGTATTAGGATCTACTATCTGGTGGGGAGGAACATGTGCTAGTCGTTTAACCTCAATATTTTTATCAATTAAAATAATATTATTCATCTTGGCTTTTTCTGGTTTATTTATCAATGCTAAAAGCGCATTACTTTTTAGTCAAACCATTAATGGTGAAAGCCAATTACTCTTAATTCCATTTGTTTTTGTTGTTATTCCTTATGCGATCACTTCATTCGGCTATCACGGTAATGTTTGTAGTTTATATAAACTGTATCATCAGAATGAATGGAAGGTGGTTAAAAGCTGTATTATTGGCTGTGTCTTAGCCTTAATTATTTATATCTTCTGGATGATTGGCACAATGGGAAACTTACCCAGAGAGCAATTTATTACTATAATACAGCAAGGAGGAAATTTAGATGCCTTTATAGATTCACTCTACACCGTATTAAATAGCGAATATATTAAAATGTTCGTATTATGGTTTTCTATTAGTGCCGTTTTTTGTTCATTTCTCGGTGTGGCAATTGGGTTGTTCGACTATATCCTGGCGTCATTAAAATTTAAAGATAATTCACTCGGACGATTAAAGACTTCGTTCTTATGTTTTACTCCTCCATTATTATTGTGTATGTTTTTTTCTAATGGTTTTTTAATTGCGATTGCTTATGCAGGCATGGCCGCCTGTATTTGGGCAATTATCTGTCCAGCATTTATGGTATTAAAAGCCCGTGAAAAATTTTCTGGATCAGGGTTTAGAGTCTGGGGTGGTAAAGGGCTTATTTATACTGTGATTGCATTTGGTATTGTTGCGATCACCTGTCAATTATTAGCTCAATTTAATCTATTACTTATTTATTGTTAACTGTTATTTTTACTATTCCTCTCGTTATGCTATGAAATTATTAGTTGTTGACGTCATTCATGTTATATTTAGCTGCTAATTAATATAATTCAAGATATGTGAATATAAAAAATATTGACTTCCTACTGTATGGCCATTTGTTTCTCGTGGATTTTATTGCTCGGTTTGAGTTTATTGACATATTATGTATTCTACGTATTAATTTTTAAACCCATTTGAGTCTTAGTACAATGGACTGTTTTGATATAAATATAGGCGGTTAATATAATTATAGCTGTCTCATTTAAAGGGACTGGGCACTGTTCTCGTGATGGGATCTAATATAGCAATATTTTGAATATCGCTATGTTAGATTGTAATACACTAAAATAACTATTGGTATGATAAAACAATATAGGCATAGGAAGAAAATGGCCCTAAAACCACTTTATGTTCACCTTCTAAAGCTAGTTCTGAAGTGACTTTAAATTCGGTACCATTTTCTCCACCTGTTACCTCAAAGGGGGTGGGTGTTAAAGCTGCTTTATCATTAACGGTTAAATAACTGACCAAATCATAATCAGTATCAAAAACAATGCGTGTTCCTCTATTACTACTATTTTCTTCATCTGGACTGATAAGAGATAATAGAACAGTTGCATCTCTATCACATTTAATTTTAAATGTTCCATTTTTTCGTTTATCAAGTGTATTATCTAAAATATCACTTTTATGAAATTCGCCATAATCAATTAAAATATCAGGCGTTAATAATACACATGATAGTGACTCGGGGGGAAGGCGACCACATTCACCACCAGGTAGCAGGACATATGAAGGGCCTGATCCAGATTGAGATACAGCAACAGCGCCACACCATTCAATATTTTCGTTTCTTCTATCTGGCGCAGTACCTTGGGAAGTGTAAATCATTGATCCGATATTGTGATATAGGGCTGAAAGAGCATCACCGCTTGTATTTCCTTTAAATATAACATTCGGTTGCCCTGGGTCGACAAAACGAGGTTGACTGGGATTGTTTGCATTTTGGGTATTTACCGCCACCCAGCATTTGACGGAACAATCGAAGGGGAGTGGGAGTTTTGATTTAAATCCTTGTTCGGTTAAATATAGCACTGAAGTATATTTAAATCGTTCTTTCCATGGTGCACTCATATCAACTATAGATTCAGGGATACTTACGTACCAGTCATTATCAGCAAGAGCGGTAAGGGAGTGTACGCTGATATATCCAGTGAAAAGACAGCCAGATAATAATAAAAATTTTTTTAGCATAATATTATAGCCTATGAGTCGCCGTTATTTTTAGTGTTTATCGCGCTAAACTCTATTCATATTCAATTAGAAAATTCGCGGTGGCAAAAAACTCGCCATTAACGATATTGTTTGATTTTTTATTGGCTTTCAAAAAAGCGTGAAAGCGCATTACACCGCTATCTCCCTTTATGGGATAAATTTTACTTTGCTGATAGAGAGGTAAAAAACGGCCAGTATCATTTTCGAAGCCAATCGCAAATCCACTGGCTGTACTGGTAGAATCTAATGCTAAAAATCCTTGTAAATCAAAATCTGAACTTTCATTGCCAGTAAATGTAATTTTTGCATCATTTTCGAAGTCAGCACCACAATTTTTGATATGGATCTCAAAAGGAACACTGGGCATCCTATCGTGAAATTGAAGGTCTTTATTGGTATAACGACCCATATCTACTTTTATATCATTATTTTCGATGTCACAGGTATTACCTATAAGAGTACCTTGTATTACAATTCTTGTTTGTAAAATACCTAAGTTTTCTGCCATGGCAGAATTCAATGATACATGTATATATAAAAAGGTTAAAAACAGAAAAATAAGTTGAGATACTATTTTCATTGTATTTACCTTTGGTTAAGTTGCCATTATTTTACTAAAGAATCTTTAATATAGGTGCAATTCGTCGTGTTACATGCAAAGCTCATTTTAACTCTTCCACCATAATCATCGATATAAGTTAAAATAGGAGAAGTACCCATTAAAGAATAATCTATATTTAATGCTTTTTCTCCAAAAGGTGGAACCATAAAAGCGTTGAAATCCGTCAATGTTTTTTTATTTTTAGCCGCTGTTATTCCAATAATTGTCGTATAGTAGGCAGTTGGATTTTTAGCGGTAATTTTAGTTCCATTTTTACTGAGCGTTAATTTTGGTTGCCATGGGTTATTATTAATATCTGTACCTGTAACAATGATATCTTTTGGCCGATAGAATAGTTTTATTTTAGTTTGTATTGATAATTGTAATACATTTGCCTGGTCACTTTTGGGTGGTATTTCTCTAAAATTAAAATAATATAAACTCTCTCTATCTTGTGGTAGATCTCGTTTAATAATGGGTAATGCTTCAATTTTTATTTGTGTCGGTTTACCTACTTCGACCCGTTGAATAGGCGGTAATATAGCAAAAGGAGTTGGTACTTTTTTGCCTTCAGTATTTTCTATCCATGATTGGGCTAAATAAGGTAATGAGTTGCTATTATTAGAAACATTCAATATAACTGATTTCTGGTCGCCATTGAAAATAATCCGAGTTCTATCTAGAGATAATGCGGCGTGTGCGCAAAAACTAATAGATAACATGCTACTAATGGATATAATTTTTATTATCTTATACATAAAAACCTCAAAAATAATTATATTTATTACTGTGTGACTTCAGTGCAAACTAAGAATAATGTTTTATCTTCCGACGGAAGCTCATTTGGTAATTTAATTTCGCATTGACTTTCATTTGATTTAATAATAATTGACTCATTAGGAATTAAACCGGCAAGATAGGTATAACCATTCTCCCCAACAATTCCAATATTATGCATTTTACGATTAAATACGTCTATACCAAATGGAGGATGAGATCCATCTTGTAAACTAATAACGGACATCATTTTCTGTCCTGATAGTATTTGAAATTTACGATAGCCTATTGCACCTTCTGTCATTGTTGCTAAATCAACAGTATCTATAACATCTGCATTATTAGGTAGTTGATTTAAATCGATTGAAATTTTATTTCGATAATAATTTCTAACTTCAGGCAATATAGCTTTACCAAATATATTCGAATAAGTTGGTATGCTATATCCCTTAATAGGAATACCTGCAACACCATCGGTATCAACTAAAATTCGGGTATTACCTGCAATTCCCGTCCGATGAAAAGCACCGCCTTGGTTGGTTAATGTCATTCCACCTTGAGCGTTAAAACTAATTGATTTATATTGAGATTGAGTATAACTTGCCGCTAAATTTAATTTAACATTATCAGCATCATAATTTATGAATGTATTTACATTAGCCCTAGAGTCATTACTACCAATATTCAAACGATAATTTAATTTTTCATCAACTCTATTATAGAGACCAACAGTATGGCTCATATAATTATCATCAGATATAAAATTATAATTTAGATTTGATGAGTTTCCCCAAGGAATAGATGCACTAAAGAAAAAACCTTTATCATCATAATTCATGTTGCGGCCTTTATAACCACTAAAATTTAATGAGATATTTTTATAATTAGAAAAATCAATGTATTTAGTCAGTACGAGATCATAACGATAATCACTTTTATCATTATTCCAGTATGTTTTGTAATTATAATTCAAGGTGGTTGAGATTCTGGTATCTCTAAATTGCTTATTTAATGATACAGAATATTGTTCTTTGTTTTTCTTTTGTTGTGTTGAATTATAAACATCAGAATATAAAAAATCTGACATGGAATAAAAATTATTATTATATTTAACTAACGACATGCGAAGCTGGGACTGAATTTCTGCCCATGATTTAATATAGTTGACTCTATAAGCCGTACCTTTATTAGTTTCACTATTTTGTTGTTTGATATTGGCATAATTTTTTGTAATATCAAATGAAATTGCACCAATGTCATATAGATTACGCCCTAAGCCTATAGAAAAAGAGTTGTAATCATGATTATTTAAGCTACCTGCAAATAATGACCAGTTGTTGCTTGCTCCCCATGAAAATTCACCCGAAGCAAATGTAGAACCTATAGTTTGCCTATCATCATTTGAGGGGCGGCCAGTTGAAATTTTATATCGAAAACTGCCCGGTCTTGTTAAGTAAGGAATTGAGGTTGCATTTACTTGGTATTCTTGAACAGAACCATTTTGTTCTTCAATTCTGACATTCAACTCTCCATTAGCATAACTTGGAAGCTCAGTAATGGTAAATGGCCCTGAAGGAACCTGTGTTTGATATAAAACGCGATCATTCTGAGAAATAATAACTAGAGCATTTGAATTTGCAACGCCCGATACTTCGGGAGCATAATCACGCAGATTAGGAGGGATCATATTTTGATCTGTCATCATCGATCCCCCAATAAATCTAAAACTGGAAAATAAATTAGAGTCTAAAAAATCTTCTCCCACTAATAAACGTGATTGAAGGTTTTTTATCGCTCTATAAGCATAAAACTGTGTAAGCTTGGTTGAGTTATTGGCATTTGCATTTTTGCCGTATCCATTAGATGTTTGCCAATTACCTCTTAATCGCCAAGGACCTGAATTGATTCCAACGACACCATTCGCATTGATCAATAAATTTTCTGAGGCTAGGCTATTATCATGCGTAGAACTAATATTCGCATTATAATCGAGCAAAAATCCGGGGATACCTTCATCCCAACGAGAAGAGGGTTCCCAATTTTCCTCTGAATACTCCATAAACATTTTAGGTATGGTTATATAAAGAGTTTGATTACTAAAATCAACTTTGTATGATGCCCCGGGAAGTGAATTAAAATCTAAACATTCTCCATTATGGGTCATTTTTATTTTTTTTAAGGTTTTTTTATCTAAGGTTAATGTTTCAATTGATTCTTCGGGAATGCAAAGAACAGTATTATCCGTATTTTTTTCATCTTGATAAATAGTGAATTTTTGTTCTAATATTTTTAATTGATTGACCTGCCAGTCCATGTTATAGGTGCCTGGCTGGATATAATTAGATTTTGAAAATTTTGACACATCAATATTTTCATTGTCATCTAAATTCAGCATATTAACGCTGAATTTAACATCGTTATCGCCGTGAATATTAGAAGAAAATGTACCTATAAATAAACATACCGCTATAGTTACAAATTTATATTTATAACAAGAGGTATTATTTGGTATGGCTAACATAAGCCTTCCTAGAATCTAAGTATAAATACGCTAATTGCTGTAATTTTAAAACAATTATTATAATAACAAGGCTAATAATATAGTTAGCCTTGTTGTTTTTAGTTATTTATATAATGGATTACTCATAGCTTAAAGTAAAGTTAGCTGTTGCATAGAATTCCCCTG
This sequence comes from Moellerella wisconsensis, assembly GCF_022592395.1. Classification (NCBI taxonomy): domain Bacteria; kingdom Pseudomonadati; phylum Pseudomonadota; class Gammaproteobacteria; order Enterobacterales; family Morganellaceae; genus Moellerella; species Moellerella wisconsensis. Next base: position 1,636,912 of record NZ_CP093242.1, read on the forward strand.
TTTGAATTGAAGGAGTATCTTTTGCATCAGGGATGCCTAATCCTTTAACATAAGAAGTAAAGCCTAATGTATTTGGTCCAGTTTGAAGTTTTTGTGGTGGTAATGATTCACCATTTTTAACGGTAGTATTGTTAGATGCAATAACAATACCTGCACCCATATTTCCTGTTCCATCAAAACCAATCATATCTGAAGTAATTGGGTCACCATTTTCATCTTGTCCACCCATAGCTGCACCATATGAAAAGGTTACACTCACTTTATCACCAACATACTCACCAGGTATTACATCATCTCCATCTTTACGTGCTTCATCAAATGTACAATTAGCTAATTCAATTGCAAATGGCTGAATTGAGCTTTCACCTGTATTATTATTCAGTTGTAAAACTTTACGTGAAATTTGACCAAATTCAACTTCAATAGGGTCTTGGGAAATAACTGTGCATGGTGCATCAATAATATATCCATGAAATTGTACTTTACCTGAACCTTGGCCTTGGTTACCAGCGGCATAAGTGAATGATGTTGCTGCTGCAGTTGTTAACACTGCAATGATAAATTTATTTTTTAATTTCATAATTTAATTCCTGAAGTAATATTTATATAAAATACAATTTGAATTACTAAGTTGTAATTCAAATTGAAAAAGGGGGTGTAATAAGTAGTGATTAACTACTGATTCAGTGTTTTAAATAATTAAGATAAAAATCATGCATATTTACTTTATGATTTAAATGTTAGCTCAATTTTAATCTATTATCACTCTTTTTATGAGTGGTTTCGAGAATTACATTGATTAAATGTTAATTATTTGATGCCAAATTAACTTAATTATTACTTTTGTATATTTGTTTAATAAAGACACTTATTGTTGTATGATCTTGAAATATAATGAACTTATTATATTGATGAAATATTTTGATTATAAATGTCACGATTGATGACATAAGATTAGGTTTATTTAATAATTAAGTAACATCACTTAATCGCATTTGGATTGAATAGAGAAACAATATAGCAGTGGAAAGTAGTTGTTAAGTGTATTTATATGATAATATTTTACTTGTTTTTTTAACTTTAAAATAAGAATTGATTGGTTTTTGTTTTAAATGTGAAATTTCATACTGAAATAATATCTAGAACAATTTAATAGTTTCTTTATCTAACTTACATTTAAATACAAAATACAGTTTTTTTGAAGGTAAATATTTTTATTTGCAACTTTAGTAGAAATAACTACATCACTAGCATGTCATTAATTTGTTATTCTAGGGTTAAATATTATTTTTTTATTTTTGTGATTTAAATTAAAGCTAAAATAGATTTAAATCACATGAGAACCTCATAACTGAGTTGTTTTTTATTCTTTATTAATATATCAAGATGTTATTAGGACATGTGTAAATTATTATGATTATTAATAATAACTTAAGTTACCGTAAAGTTGTAAATGATAATTAAGAGGAGTATTAAAATTTGGTAAGGAATCTTTAAATAGTGATAGTTAGCATGACGTTATTATTAATGAGTTATGCGGTATCATAGAAAAATAATAAGAATTAATACTTATACTGAGGTTTGGGATTTTATTCTTGATGCTGAAAGTAAATAATAATCTAAATTGTATATGAACATGTTTCTATCTTATTAATTAACATAGATAAAATGTTTTTAATTATTGTAAAATAGGCGAATAATTATTCTTTTATCGTAGAGCAGAACAACTAACATTAGCATAAAATGAGCTAGTAAAATTTTTAAGGTTTATGCATCCTATTGTTTATATCTATTCCATGGCTAAATACTGAAATAAATGAGATAAATAAATTATTGGTTTTATTCATGGTTTCGTCTTCATCTGTGGAGTAATAAGTTGTTATATTTAATATATATAGTTTATTGTCTATTTTTTATGATGCTGCTTTTTTCTTTATGGCTACAGTGCAATCCATTGTTCGGTGGATTTTAGGTCACAAGCACCACAGGCGAACATCTGTTTGGCTGAGAGTAACTGCAATTCATTGCGGTTGTTGTTGTCGAAGAATCAATATCTCTTATTGTTGTATTGAAATAATAATTTTATAGATCTGGGAATATGCATCGAACAGAGTAGAAAAGATGAGAAAGCGAGGAGAACGTTACCTTGTTATGAAGCGGTTAAGCCGTATGTTTATGCTAATGTTAGTGTATATTCTGTTTTTTCGGGCGATACAGTAATTATTTAAATCCATAGTTCTGTTTCTAGGCATAGCTACACCGAATTGCCATGTGAACCTCGCTTTTGTATGTTGACCATGCTAAAGAGTTGGCAGTTAATGGATGGGTTCGTACTAGAACCTCGATAGGCTCTGGCACTTCAAACGTTTTTGAACAAGGCTGTTTTTTATACCAGACTATGTTTGATCTAGAGACTAAACAGGTTTAATTGCACATGTCGCGATAAATGTTGGCATGTAATTGTCTATCATAAAACGTGGTTCGGATTAAAATGCCTCATCAAAACCTGTCAGCATAAAACCAGCGGTTAGTTGCCCATTAATTTGATCTGCCAATGTATGACCAAAAACCAGAGCTTCATGGTTAAGTTGTTTCTTTTGAATATCATCAGCATTCAGATCGGTGATATCAGCATAGGGTAAAACGAAACGTGGCTTCATTAGGCCATTAGCCGCTAAATCAGGGTCGCGATCAAAAATAAATACCACAGGATTATAAAAACTACTGAGTAATTTACCGCCCGCCCGAAGAACACGAAAACATTCAAGCCACACCTGACGAATATTCGGCACATAGAGATTGGAAATAGGATGAAAAATTATATCAAATGTCTCATCGGCAAAGGCTGACAAATCCTGCATATCCCCTAAGATGGTTTCTAAAGTCAGATTATCGCGCTTTGCAACCCTTTTATCCAACGCCAATTGTTCCGGTGAAGCATCCAAAACAACTACTTCTGCGCCAGCAGCAGCCAATACGGGGGCTTGTTGTCCTCCTGAAGCAGCAAGACATAGAATACGCAAACCGCGCACATCAGGTAGCCATCCCGCAGGGAGTTTAGTCGGGGTTAAGCGCACTTCCCACTGACCTTTACGGGCAGCCTGAATAACGTCAGTAGAAACAGGGCGCGACCAGTCACAATTTTCACGAGCAAGGCGATCCCAGACAGTTTGGTTGTAACGGTAGATATTATCGGAAGAAAAAGGGGGCATCGTCATTGTTTATCCTTATAAATTAAAATAATTATCAGACAGCAACGCACAGATGATTTTTTATAGTTTGAATTACCAGACAATAGCGGATAGCAGGCAACACGAACAACAAACGACTATGTGCGTTTACTCTTGGTAAATAAATATAAAGTAATGGCACATTAGTTGTTCATTTCGAGAATAACCTCACTGGGGGAATTAGATATAATTAAATATAGTATGAATACAGGTTAACTGTAGCTCTTCAAATGAATTTGTTCAATTACTGATTATAAATATAGCAATATGTGAATATAAAAAATATTGATTTCCTACAGTATGGACGTTTCTTTATCGCCTGGTTTGATATTATTGGCATATTGTGTATTCGATGTCTCAATTTCTAACCCCATTTAAGTCTGAGTATAATGGACTTTTTCTTATTCAACTTTGCAAGTTGTAAGCCAGATAATCTAATTATAGTCGTCTCATTTAAGGGGGAATTGCCATTAATAAGTATATTACATTACGATGGGAAGATGCACAGAAGCAATATCGATGTATAAAATAACAAAGGAGAGGCGCAAAGTTAATTTTACTTTATATCAACGGCATCCTTTGGTTGAATACCGTGATATTTATCTTGTGAGTTATCTCTTTATGCTCCATCTACGATAAATCAAGCTACAACTGATTAGTGCTAAATAAATAAAGGGTTCTGGCGTCAGCGTTTTTAGCGATAAAATAAAGTGGCACAGTACTAATAATAGTGTGGGGTAGAGTAATAAATGAATTTTTTTCCACCACAAGCCTAATCTATTTTTAATAGGGTCTAATGAGCTAATTGCCATTACTAATAGACATAGCCAGCCGATTGCACCAAGTATTAAGTAGACTCGAGAGAAAACTTCTGCAAAAAATAAAGATAAATCATTTATACCAATTTCAAGTACAAGATAACTACTTAAATGGAGTATTGCCCAGACAAAACACCATAATCCCAATAGCTTCCTTACTTCAAACAGTGCGGTAAATTGAAATAAACGTGCTAATAATGGAATTAGCGCAATAAGGATCAGTATGCGTAATGCGCTAATTCCAGTAAAGTGTTGAATATCTTTAGCGGGATCTGCGCCTAGTTGATCCATTCTAATTAAAAAAATCAGCTCAAGTAGAGGTAATAAGGCGATAAGGTGTCCTATTCCTTTAGTGAGCCAAATTAACCACCGATTTTTTTGAGGCATTAAAAGTATCTCCGTAAATCCATATCTTTATATAAACTAGCAACTTGTTCGCCATATCCATTAAATAATAAAGTCGGTTGACGCGAAACGTGACCTAAACCGCCAGAGCCAATAAAACGCTCAGTTGCTTGAGACCAACGGGGATGATTTACATTGGGGTTAACATTGGCATAAAAGCCATATTCGTTAGGTGCTGATAGGTTCCATGTAGTTTCTGGCATTTGTTCAGTCAAGCGGATTTTTACAATGGATTTTATACCTTTAAATCCATATTTCCATGGAACAACTAGGCGAATTGGGGCACCATTTTGGTTGGGTAATGTTTTGCCATATACACCAGTAGCCAGCAATGTCAGTGGATTCATCGCTTCATCTAAACGTAATCCTTCAATATAAGGATAAGGTAAGCCCCCACCGATAAAACGGCTTTTTTGTCCCGGCATTTGTTCAGGGGCATATTGAGTTTCAAACGCGACATATTTCGCTTTACTTGTTGGTTCAACTAGCGCTAATAATTTAGCTAAAGGAAAGCCTATCCACGGAATCGTCATTGACCACGCTTCAACACAACGCATGCGATAAATCCGCTCTTCAAGAGGAAACTTACGATTAATATCATCTAAATTAAGAGTCAATGGACGATTAACTTCACCATCGATAGTTACTTTCCATTCGTCTGTAATTAGCGTATGCGCATTCTCAGCGGGATCGGCTTTACCCAATCCAAATTCATAAAAATTATTATAGCCGATCACCTTATCTTCGGGAGTTAATACCAATGATGATTGGTAGGCTTCCGGCTGGATAAATGTTAGTTGTTTTCTAGGCGTAACCGGCACAGAAGGTGACTCGTCACTGAACCAAGAAAATAAGCCAGCATGGGCTTGGGAGCTAACAGCCAGACCAACCGCGCCGGCACCGAGAGCTTTCAATAATTCCCGGCGTTTCATAAAAAAGACGGATTCAGACGTAACTTGGGATGTTGGAATTTTGGGTGGATTTTTCATTCTGCGCTCCAAAGTAAAATACGAAGACCATTGGTTATACCGTAAGCGCAATAAAAATAACTGACATTAAGATGACAAATTTGTCATCTTAATGAGAAATCGGGAACCGCAGAGTAAGTGTACTAGTACCTGCCTGATGAGCAAAACTGACTTCGCCATTATGTAATTCGACAATAGCTTTAACGATAGATAATCCTAATCCTGTGCCTTCGGTCGTACGTGCATTATCCCCTCGCCAAAAGCGAGTGAAAATTTCAGGATGATCTAACATAGGCTCTCCGTGATTGATCATTCGAATTATAACATGCTCGGACTGCGTTGTTATTTGCGTGGTTACTTGAGTTTTATCTCGAGAATATTTAATCGCATTGGATATTAAGTTAATAAAAACACGGGATAATAGTAAATAATCAGCATAAATAATCACTGGCGATGGGGGACAGTATAATGTAATGTGCTTTTCTTCTGCTGAAGTAGCGAAAAGTTCATAGACCTCGTTAATAATTTCATATACTGAGAGTTCTTCGCGATTCAGTCTAATGTTCTTATTTTCAGCTCGCGCAATAAATAGAGTACTCTGGATCATTTGCGCCAGTTTATCGAGTTCTTCAATATTACTGACAATCACCGCTTCATATTCTGCGACACTTCTTGAACGGCGTAAAATAATTTCATTTTGTACCCTAATTGCATTAATCGGTGTTCTTAGTTCGTGTGCTAAATCATCCGCTAATTGAGTTAGTTTCACAAAATCATGTTTTAATCGTTGTCGCATAATATTCATCGATTCCCCCAGCTCTTTGAGTTCTTGAGGAAGTTGCTCAATATCGATAGGAGTATTGAGAGCGTGAATATCTGTTTTCATAGTGATACGGCTTAGCGATTGAATATCAGAAAGTCCTTTTTTCAGCAGCCATAAGCTGAGTAACCCCATGAGTAATATTGAAAGTACAGAAACGATTAAACTTTGGATCAAATATAAATGAAGAACACCACTACGATCGACGGATACTTTGCCTAACACGACATATAATTGCCCGATAGGTGAATCTGTCTCAAAATAGACGGCCGCAAAAGGTATGCCTTCAGGGGTATGCCAATGGTTAATTGAGTTAATATTTAATTGCTCAAAATTGACTAATCGCAGTGGATAACTATCGAGATATTCGGTATTTGAGCCTACTAAAATATGCCCAGTTGCATCTGTTATCTGGATAATATCTTGGCGCATATCCATCATGCTTTGAAAGTAGGTCGGTAATGTTTGAATATCAATGCCACCAGCAATTAATTTTGCTAATTGATCTGCTCGATTTACCAGTAGCCGATTATCTTGAGAGACTAATTCATTTTCGAGAGAATGGTACAGCATCCATGTCACAATACCTGCATTGATAACCATCAATAGGATAAATAAGCTAATAAGCTTAAAACGTAGCGATCTTTTTTTCATTCTATTGGCTTATTCAGTCGATAGCCCATACCACGAATGGTTTCTATAAGTTTAATATCAAATCCATCGTCGATTTTTTTTCGAAGCCGACGAATAGCAACATCAATGATATTGGTATCACTATCAAAATCAATCCCCCAGACTTCACTGGCGATTAAAGTACGAGGTAATATTTCATCACAACGCAACACAAAAAACAGTAAAAGAGAATACTCTTGGCGGGTAAGAATTATTTTTTTCTCTCCGCGCTCTACATCGTGGCGAGTTAGATCAATTTTAAGATCAGCAATGGTTAATGTAGTTAAAGTAGGCTGATTGATTTTCAATTGATTTTTGACTCGTGCTAATAGCTCAGAAAAAGAAAAAGGTTTAACTAAATAATCATTAGCACCCAATTCTAGCCCTTTAATTCGATCATCAACGGCATCACGTGCAGTGAGACAGATAACCGGAATATTTTTAGAGGTTCGTAATATTTTAAGCACATCCCAGCCATTCATTCCTGGAAGCATGATATCGAGAATAACCAGTTGATAATTATGTTCTAAAGCGAAATAGAGCCCATCGCGACCATCTTCAGCAACATCAACCAGAAAACCCGCTTCCTCTAAGCCTTTTTTTACCCAATTTTGGGTTTTAATATGATCTTCAATTAATAATATTCGCATACTAATCCGATAACGAATTGAATTTGAGTCTATTTTATTTTAATCGAGTTTTGATTGATTTGATAATTAAAAAATGAACAGAGTAAATAGAGTCTACCTATAAAAAGATAATATGCCGATAGCTTAAACGTAAGTATTAACGGTTATAAGGTGGAACACCGCGGGATAAAATAAATTATCGCTCCTTTAGCATATAATAATATCTTACTATATGAGTACCTGTTGTAATAACAGATTATTACCATTTTGGTGAACAATGAGCAGGGGATATTGTTCACCACTTACCAGCGATAATGCCACGCCATGCCTAGCTATTCCTCCTTTCCCTAAAAATAAATCCACATCATAAAAATGCTCAGAAATGCGGGTTACTTTTTGTTGTGCATAACTCTCAATACATTTTCCTTTATTGTTATCACTGACTTCATTATGCCAAACGGCATTTAATTGGCTACCGGCTAATTGAAATTCACACAGTATTTTTAATGCTTCATCGAATGACTTTATATCCGTGGAAATAGGGCGTAATAGCTTGGCTTTAGCTGGCACACGCAAATGCTCATAGAGTTCTTGTGGTGTCAGAAGTAAACACGACGCTTCTTCACTGGCACGAGTATCATCTAAGTGGCATGAAATAATCATGTAAAGTTTAGGCTCAAACGGTTCTTCATAAAGTGCGAGTAGCCATTCACTCAGTGACTCTTGTGGTAAGGGTTGAATGGATTCGATATTTAGCGATAACCGAGTTGCTTCTTCTTGGATAAGGGCTATCCAATCAGTATCTGCCTTTTGAGCTTGCCAATAAAAAGTGATTGGTTGGGTCAATGCATACTGATGATAATACTCCGCTATCGGTGTGAGTAATTCTAAGATAACCTGCTCTTGTTTTTCCCACGAAGGCCGTGATTTCAACCCATCTAGTTTGAGTACATTATCTTTGTTTGGCGGCAATGATAATAACTTGAGCTCATCCTTATTTTCTTCATCAATGTGAGTGAGACGTGAATGAGCCAGTAATCCGAGATGCTTACTTGCCCAATAGCGCCATTCTTGTTGTGCATCATCTAACATATCGGTAAATGATTGATGGTGATAGGAAGTTAACAAATAGACCAGTAACCGTATTGAAAAAATAAGCAAATTAGGTACAACAATAAAAAGCAAAAGAAAGCTAATATTGCCCATATTAGTAGGCAGCATGTTATTTTCTGATAAATAAATACCTACCCCAAATCCGATGGTACCGATGACGGTCATTAAGAATAGCCAAAGTATCAAACGAGGAGATCTTGGTGCAGGCGGATGCTCTAAAGAGGGGATTTTCCAACTCATCATGATTGTTCGCCCGACGATGATAGACTTGCAATAAGCGTACAACCACATTCAGTTTGAAAACCATTCAATGCCGCTTGGCGACCGGATATTAAAATGAGCGTTGAGCCGGGTAAAATGGCATTAACACCGTGCCCTTTTTTAGGGCAATTGACTTTGTCTCCCACTAAAGCAATCGGTTTACCGTACATCACAGAGCCAGAAGCGGAAATCACTTCGCCGCCATGAGTAGTTTTGTCACCTAATCGAACAAGTGCGCGCATGTTAAGATCCTTTTATGGTTTAATCTGTGGTTTCTTATACTCGAACGTGCCATCCCATTCAGGGAGTTCAGCTGGGGGGAGCGGTACGATTTTATTAATGTCGGGGAATTTGGCTGTTTCGTCAGAGGCGTCAATTTCTTTGACTATTGATTCATAACGGGCGGAGCGATCGAGATCTGGTTTAATAGGAATATAATACATCGAGTTTTCCTTTACGTTAGGCTTAAAACCTTCAGCTAATGCCGAAGCTGATGCTCGATAACCATTTCTTACAGCTAACTGATGATATTTCATTCCATTGTCGAACTCCTTATCTACATCTAAATAGTATGTTGCTAAATAATATGCAGCCTTTCCATGTTGTTGCTGTACGGCACAATCTAGCATTTTTTTGCCAATTTCAGGGAAAAAAGCTGGATTGTCTTGCATATTGTCTAGCCTTTTTGAAAGGAAGATATCACCAATGACAAATTGAGCCTCAGGGCTACCTAAATCTGCGGCTTGACGAAAATATGCTAACGCTTTTGTACGATCAGCAGCTACGCCATAACCCGTGTCTAGATAATGCCCCATTTGGTAATAACCATAGCTGATGTTTAATTTAGCCATTTTTCGGATAATATCCCAAACCTCTTGAGCTGCTCCTTTACCTTTAATCGGAGGCACTTTGCCATAACTGATTAAATTACTGAGATTCAGCATCGCTTTAGGATGGTTACGCTCTGCGGCTTTACGGTAAAGCTCGCTAATTTTGGCATAATCACGTTGATATTTATTAATTTTCTCAAGCTCACGGGCTTGTTTAAACCAAATATCCGCTTCCGGATCAACTGGCGGTAGCGTGTCTTTTTCATACACGCAGGTGAAAGTTAAATCGGGTTCTGTTTTTTGAGTCACAGTGACGTCCTTTTTATCCGTCGGGTTACAAGCACTTAGCATTAGCATGCTACAAAGCAATGCACTACATTTAAAAATGCCGCGAGCAACTGATTGATGATGAGATAAAAAGGAGAGATTCATTATCGCTACTGCCCCTCTGCCTGTTTTTTATATTCAAACGTGCCATCCCATTCCGGGAGTTCGGCAGGGGGAAGCGGTACGATTTTATTAATATCGGGGAATTTAGCGTAGGGATTTTTATCTAATTCGTCATGAATTTTCTGGTAGCGCTTAACGCGTTCAGGATCAATTTGTTGCCCTAAATAATCCAGTTCATTTTTTGGGGCGTCGGTATTGAAAACTTTAGATAGCTTATAAGTACTTTTCTGATATCCATATTCAGCGGCTTTTTGATAGTAATATAAGGCTGTGGAGTAATTTTTATCTATATCGTAATCAATCCCAAGGGTATACGCAGATTTAGCATAGCCTTGTTCAGCTGAGCACGCTAGCATAGAACGACCTAAATCTAGCCGATAGGATTGGGGATTAGTGGCATCCATAAAGCGTTGCCCTATCACATATTGTCCATCGGGATTACCCATCACAGCCGCTTTCAGCATATATTTAAATGCAGCTTCGGAATCCTGTTCAACGCCATAACCTTGCTGTAGGTAAGTTCCCATAATGAAATAGCCAAATGGGATATCCATTTTGATTAAGCGCTCTACAATATCAATCACTTCTTGTTGACGAAATTGTCCTTGTGATGGCGTAACTTTACCTTGCGCCAATAAAGCCTGTAGATTTCCCATCGCTTTATAGTGGTTTTTCATGGAGGCTTGGCGATACAGTGAACCGATTTTCACATAATCTTTTTTGCCTTTTTGTTTTTCTAAATGGCGTGCTTCTTTAAACCGCATATCCGCTTCAGAGTCGAGAGGTGGAAAACGATCTTTTTCTTGCGTACAGATAAATTGAAAGTTTTTTAACTGGTTATTTATTTTGCTATTGGCAGAGCAGCCTGATAGCCATATCGCTATCATTATTCCACTCAATGCTCGCCAATACTTCACTTTGCCTATCCCCATTATTGTGGTGCTTTCTTATATTCAAACGTACCGTCCCATTCCAGCAATTCAGCTGGTGGTAGCGGAACAATCTTATTGATATCAGGGAATTTGGCATCGGGATTATTACTTAATTCCTGATCAATCAACTTATAGCGTCTAACACGTTCAGGATCGATTTGTTGCCCCACATAATCAAGTCTATTAGTTGGATCACTAGTATTGAAATTTTTTGCTAATGTATAAGCTCCTATTTCATAGCTATATTCGGCAGATTTTTGAAAAAAGTAAAGTGCCCGTGAGTAGTTACCTTTGTTTTTATAGTTCACTCCTAGGGTATAAGCGGCTTTTGCATATCCCTGCTCAGCAGAGCATGCCAACATGGCTTGTCCTAAATCCAACCGATAGGATTGTGGTTTAGTGGCATCCATAAAACGTAGCCCAATCACATATTGTCCATCTGGATTACCCATCACGGCGGCTTTAAGCATATAGCGGAATGCCGCTTCGGAGTCTTGCTCGATGCCGTACCCTTGTTGCAAGTAAGTGCCCATAATGAAATAGCCAAACGGGATATCCATTTTGATTAAGCGTTCGACAAGGTCAATTACTTCCTGTTGGCGGAATTGACCTTGTGATGGTGTAACTTTACCTTGCGCCAATAAAGTCTGTAGATTTCCCATCGCTTTATAGTGGTTTTTCATGGCGGCTTGACGATATAGTGAACCGATTTTCACATAATCTTTCTTGCCTTTTTGTTTCTCTAAATTCCGAGCTTCCTTAAACCACATATCCGCTTCGGGGTCTAACGGTGGAAAGTGGTCTTTTTCTTGTACACAGGTAAATTGGAAGTTTTTTAACTGGTTATTTATTTTGCTATTGGCAGAGCAGCCTGATAGCCATATCGCTATCATTATTCCACTCAATGCTCGCCAATACTTCACTTTGCCTATCCCCATTATTGTGGTGCTTTCTTATATTCAAAGGTGCCATCCCATTCCGGTAATTCAGCAGGGGGAAGTGGAACGATTTTATCGATATCGGGGAATTTAGCTGTTTCGTCAGAAGCGTCGATTTCGTTGACTATTGATTCATAGCGGGCTGAGCGTTCTTGGTCTGGTTTAACTGCTAGGTAATAGTAATTTTGGGGTGTGGTATTAGGCTCAAATGCTTGATTAAGTTTTGAGGCAGCCCTTCGGAATCCATTTTTGATGGATCGTTGATAATTTGTTAGTGCGTCATCAAAATTTTTATCAACAGTATGTAAGTAAAAAGCTAAATTATATGCTGCTTCTCCGTTTCCTTGATTAGCCGCACATTCGAGCATTTTCTTACCAATTTCAGGGCGATAAGCCGGATTGTCTTTATCGGACAATCGCATAGATATTAGAATGTCACCAATCACACTTTGTGCCTCAGGACTGCCTAAATCCGCTGCTTGGCGAAAATAGGCTAAGGCTTTTGTGCGGTCTGCTATAACTCCATAGCCTGTATCAAGATAGTGCCCCATTTGGTAATAACCATAACTGATGTTTAATTTAGCCATTTTTTGGATAATATCCCAAACCTCTTGAGCTGAACCTTTTCCCTCAATCGGTGGCACCTTACCGTAACTGATTAAATTACTTAAATTAAGCATGGCTTTAGGGTGATTACGCTCTGCGGCTTTACGGTATAGAACACCAATTTGCGTATAATCTCTTTGATATTTATTGACTTTTTCAAGTTCACGAGCTTGTTTAAACCAAATATCCGCTTCCGGATCAACGGGAGGTAATGTGTCTTTTTCATACACGCAGGTGAAGGTTAAATCGGGTTCTGTTTTTTGAGTCATTGCTTTCTCTTTTTCTTCTACAGGTTTGCAGCTAGCAAGTAGCGCTAGAGCACACAGTAATAAACAAGGTTTAATTAGTGACATAATTTAATCCGAATTTTCTAACCCAATTGTTTTATCCTCAAAAGGGATAAGCGGACTTATTGGTTTTTGATTGCTATTTTTAATTTTTGCATTATCGCTACTAATATCAACCCAATTTTTAAATTCTGCCGTCAAATCATTTGATATGTTCCCAGTTCCCTTATGCATCCCCCACAAATGTTCCCGCAGTGGCTTAATAATCGGGAAAATATCTGTATCTTGCAGCACGACGGCAATTTCAGTATCAAATGCCATACTGCGTAAATTGATATTGGCAGAGCCTTGGATTAAAAAGGTGTCATCTACTAAGGTTAGCTTGCTGTGGACATACACCGATTGCCAGCGGTCAGAATCGGGCGAAACCAAGGTACAAATGACGCTCTTAAACCCGTCGATCTCTTCTTCTTGAATATCATCGGGTTCTACAACCTGAATGGGTTTGAGTAAGCTCTCTTGTGTGGAAACCATGATATTTTTAAAGGTGCCATCAAATGCTGCATGCTCACGCATGAGGTCACGGCGGCCTAACGTCTCTAGCATTTTATAGGTTTGGTAACCCCCCACGTGGTTGGAGTCGCCAATCTCTGCTTTCGTGGTGGAGTTCGTCACCACAAACAAATAGAACGGTGGCAGCTTTTCACCTTGCAGTTTAGGGTCGGTTGCAGCGGCCTCTGCAAAGCATTTATTTCGCTCCTCGACCATATTGCGTACATCCCGGCCAATTGACGATAACCGGAAATATTGATTTTCAAAATAGAGATAATTACGTGCATGTTTAACACCATGATCGTAAGATTTTAAAATATCGTATTCGTCATATTCCGGTTGAGTTCGGCAAATTTTACCCGACGTTGGAATTAATGGGTTTCGGGCTAAAAAGGTATAGCGTTCATTGAGTGTATCAATGAACTCAATGGTCGGCGTATATTGGCTGCGCATAAGAGACTTTCTTTGCTCTAACAGCTGAGAACCTTCATTACCCGTTGTAAAAAAACCTTCGGTTTTATTCCATGCGGTGACAAAGTTATCGCTGAGATCGCACAATACTTCGCCATACACACAGTTCGATGTATCTTGCCATGCTGTCGGGCCATCACGCCCTAGCCATGACATATCTTTATGTTGAGTAATTGAGTGTTTATCATCATCCCAATACTGCGAATGCATGTTGTGACCCATCACAAAGCCAATCGCTAATTCAGGATCTTCATAATCAATCAAAACCGCTTTTTGATGGTGAGTAGGAACCACTGCAAGGGCAGCTAAACGTAAACTGAATTCGATGTCATCACTGCCAAATTGGTGTTTGGTTAATTCAGCGACTTTGGTCAAGCGAGATGAGGGGTTATTTATCGCCATCGAGCGTGTACGAACCGACAAATTTTTAATTTGATTGGTTTTCGCACGATGTAACCACGCTTTATCAAATTGGTATTGTTTATCAGATTCATAGTCTAATTTAGCCCCTGCCGCGATAGCCTTTTCCATCGGAAACTCAATTTTTTGCCTTGGCGTGTAATGGGTCGATAATCGCCAGCCGGGTAAACTGGTTTCACCCAGCTTAGCTATCTCATCAAACCACACCAGAATGCGTACCTTCACACCTTCTTTGGCTTTTTGCTCAAGAAGCTCCGCAATATTAGGAAATTGCCCATCTCTAATTCCACTTGAGCGTTCAAAATACATGGATGGCTGAAAGCCCCATGTAATAATCTCAATACTTTTTTTCGCTTTACGAATGGCCTCCGCCACTGCTGCAAAGGTTTGTTTCCCATTCACGAGTGGGGTATATACAAATAAGCTCATGGGGTATTTGGTACGCTCAGGTATCCAACTGGGGGTCATTTGCAGCACCATACACGTTGATACGGGTAAGCGTAATTTTTGTTCGGTTGCCGGAATAGGTAATTGCACTGAGGCGGGGAATCCCCCAAATTGATTTCCTGACATGTTATTTTCTCTTATTCCATTCAGTCATAAATTGGGAAAGTCCGTCACTCCACGCCTGACCTATTCGTGAACTTTCACGCTCTTGGCTTGGTGCACTGGCTCGGAAACCCGCATGTGTTGGTTCATTCAGGCTTTCATCTTGTAGCTCAGAAGGTGGAACATCGATATCGTAACGATCTCCATTCAGTAAACGCAGTTGGTAACTATCTGTGGGAATATCATGGTCAATTTGGACATTACCTTGCGCATCACTCATACCTTTTAAAATCAGTGCTCCATTGGCATACAGCTCATACGGTTCAAACGCACGCGCCTTCATCGGACTCTGCGGAGAGGAGCTCAGTTGAAAGCGCAAGGTTTGTTTTGGCATTGATTGCGGAAACTGTGGATGAGTGACATCCATTGAAGCCGCTCCTTCAACCACCCAGTTTGTGGCTTTGACGGTTTGGTTGCTGGGGCTGCCGTACTCAATCTGCCCGCCTTTTAAACGAATATAAGCACCACCGCAGGTCAGCAATAACTCATCTTTAGCGGCGACGACAGTTTTACCGCCCGTGCTGGTGATGGTCATGTCTTTGAGTGAGGTGAGGTGCATTTCATCGCTTTGTGCTTGGATTTCCACCTTGCCTTTCGCGGCAAAGGCTTTGATACCCAAACTCTGAGCAAACAAGCTGATGGCTTGACCTGCGGCTAAGGTGATTTTTTTACCCACCGAGATATCCGCCTGTTTATTGGCAGTCAGGGTGATGTTTTCGCCGCTGTTAGCCTGTACGGTTTTTGGCGATGTTAGTGCTATCCCTGCGGGAGCGCTGAGTAGCATTGCGGCTTGTTGTAGCTCGTGAATCGATTGGGTCAATAGTGTTTGTTGGGCATTTAAATCGGCAAGCTCCGCTTTTGCCACCTCCGCCGCTTCACGTAGCGAACTGACTAAATTCAGCGCATCATCAAGCTGTTGTTTGGCTTCGCGCATATCCAACTGTTCAGAAGCGGCTTGTGTACGTAAATCGGTACTGATAAACAGCCCTTTCCCTGCTCGAATAGCGCCCCAACTGTCGGTGCGCAGTTCAAAACCGTCACCGCGTTTTTCACGCCCTTGATTAACTAAATGCCCTAAATTGAGTTGGGATTTTCCCCCGTATTCGGTACTGAGCTTGATGTGTTCTTCGCCGCGTTTATCTTCCATACGCAGCTTATTATTGGTTGGGGTACGAATGACATTGCGGGTATTATTTTTGTCAGTGATGTGATCAGGTCGGTAGGAGTCATGTAACGCATGGGCAATGTACGGCCTATCTGGATCGCCTTCATGGAAGGCAATCGCTACTTCCGTTCCTTGGATTAACGGAAAGTGGATGCCGTAGGTATCACCCGCATACGGTTTAGCCAGCCGTACCGGCATACTTTCATAACCTGTCGGCTTCTCATCTCGGTCTGAGTAAAATTTGACCCAATAAAACCCATGTTCATTTTGATGTGCGTAGATATCGTTGGTTTTGACACTGGTAATACGCGCCATCAACGTCCCTGCAATTACTGGGCGAGGCTTTAACGTGGGTCGCCAACACAACACTTCCGTATATGGCGCAGCATCAAATTGAATCACTAATGCATTGCTGCGACTGCCTGAAAAACGCAAACGTGTGATCAATATTTCGGATTGAAAATCGGTAGGTAACGTAGAAGGCAGTTGATTATCAGTAATTTTGAGGATCATTAACGGCGTCAGGGCAGGTGAATTACTTTTGCCTCGTAGCATTGTTTGACTTGCCAGAAAACGCTCATGATCTAAGCGTGACCAAAAGTGCGCAGACTCCACTTCGGGTTGGTATTTATCGCCGCGTTCAAGGTGGCGGGCCTGATAATGGTACACATCCCCGTAGTTAATATCATCGCCATCGCCTCGGGTCATATCGGTTTCAACAGACTGTAAAATTTGCGTGGCTTGGCGGTGATTGTAATCTTTGGTGGTGACACTGCGCTCCACTACTTGATGACGTAATGACAGCCCCCATACACTTTCTACGCCATTGTCATTCATGCCGGAGGGGCTATTTAGTGGTAATTGCAGGTCATACACATAGGCACGCTGGCTATCCCCAAAATGAATAATCTCGGTCTTTGTGTCAGCTTGAAGACTAAAGGAATAGAAAATCCCCACTTCACTCAATAAGCGCTCAATAAATTGCCAATCACTTTCATTAATTTGGTTAATTTGCTCCCGCTTGGGATATTTATGCTGTAAATGAAACTCAAATTCCCAGCCCTGAATTTGGTGTTCACGTAAGATAAGCTCAATCACTTCGGGTACGGATTGATTGAGAAAAAACCGATGTGAGCGCATTTGATGGCGTAATAGCGAAACAAACGGTTCGATGACAATTTGGTACTGGGCTTCATCGGCAGAGCCTGACCGCCGTTTAAAGTGAGTTATTACGCCATGAATACGTTTTTGAGGCTCATTCAATGTACTTAAGGCGGCTAATGGGGTGGTCGGTGATGAAAAGGTAAAATGGGCGGTGCGGCGAAGAAAGTGTTGCGCTTGCAGGTTTTTATCTGGGGACGTAAAAGTAATTTGATAACGATAGGTTTCACTAATCGCTTCTCGCCCGATGAAAGACTCAACATCTAATCGCGTATGGCAGTCTTGAATAGCCAGTTGATAACGGTTATGGGATTGAAGCGGTTTGGTGACAGTTTCGAATAAGCTCATGTCGTTTTCCTTTCAGGTAATTCGTGGCAACCGGAAATAAAACGCATGTGCTATGTGTCAGATTACCCACGTCAATATTAGACTATTTGCCTTAAGTTAACAGATTATGACTAATAAAAACAAACTTATCGTTATATTAATTTTATATGCAGGATATAAAAGATATTTATCTGGATGAGGTGGTGTGCTTATGATGTTTTATAAACTGTCATATTTTAATAAAATGAGAGGGTAGTAATTGGTTTATTGACCGCTCAGCGACATCAGCGACAGTGGAATAGTGGAATAGTGGAATAGTGGAATAGTGGAATAGTGGAATAGTGGAATAGTGAAATAGTGAAATAGTGAAATAGTGAAATAGTGGAATTTTATGATACCCAGTGAGACAAAAAACAGCATGAAAATAGGCCAATCTCATGCTGTTTTTTGGGTATGATATTTGCTGAGGTAACGCGAAACTAAACGATAGGCTACACGTTAAATAAAAAGTTCAGAACGTCGCCGTCTTGGACAATATATTCTTTACCTTCGGCACGCATTCTGCCGGCTTCTTTTGCACCTTGTTCACCGCGGTATTTGATAAAATCATCAAATGCGATAGTTTGGGCGCGGATAAAGCCTTTCTCGAAATCGGTGTGGATTTTTCCTGCTGCTTGTGGGGCTGTTGCACCGACAGGAATGGTCCACGCACGCACTTCTTTAACACCCGCGGTAAAGTAGGTTTGTAAGTTTAACAGCTCATAACCGGCACGGATAACACGGTTTAATCCCGGTTCTTCAATACCTAACTCAGCCATGAATTCATCGCGGTCGGCATCGTCTAACTCGGCAATATCTGATTCAACCGCAGCACAGACGGGGACTACAACTGAGCCTTCAGAAGAGGCAATAGCACGCACGGTATCAAGATAAGGGTTATTTTCAAAACCATCTTCATTGACGTTAGCGATGTACATGGTTGGTTTCAAGGTTAAGAAACTCAGATAGCGGATAGCCGCTTTATCTTCATCGCTTAAATCTAATGTACGTAACATGCCGGCATTTTCTAAATGTGGTAAACATTTTTCTAATGCTTCTAATTCGGCTTTGGCGTCTTTATCGCCGCCTTTAGCTCGTTTTTGTACGCGGTGAATTGCGCGTTCACAAGTATCTAAATCGGCTAATGCCAGTTCAGTATTGATAACTTCAATATCATCAGCGGGATCAACATGGCCAGCAACGTGAATGATATTGTCATTTTCAAAACAACGCACAACGTGGCCGATAGCTTCGGTTTCACGGATGTTGGTCAGGAACTGGTTACCTAAACCTTCACCTTTAGAGGCGCCTTTAACTAAACCTGCAATATCGACAAACTCCATCGTCGTCGGTAATACACGCTGTGGATTAACAATTTCAGCTAACTGATCAAGACGAGGATCAGGCATTGGCACCACGCCTGTATTCGGTTCGATAGTACAGAAAGGGAAGTTGGCTGCTTCGATGCCGGCTTTGGTCAACGCATTAAACAGCGTGGATTTACCCACATTAGGCAGACCAACGATACCGCATTTAAATCCCATAAGTTTGTCACCTTAGAAAAATAGAGAGGGCAGAGTTTTCTGCCCGTGGTTATGTTTAAACTCTTTGTACTGCAAATTGGGGCTGATTATACACAAAAATTCGCTATTCTCGAATACCGATCTTTTTGAGCCGCTAGGTGTAGAATATTCAGTAGGTTAACGGGTAGTACTCATGTTCAGGGTGTTTTATACGCTAGTTTACTATGCACCCGCTTTAAAGCTATGTAAGCGATTAATGGCTTTATCTATTCCATCCTGTAATAGAATGTCGGTACAACGTATAGACTCATCAATCGCATCGTCAATTAATGTTTGCTCGGAGGCAGGGGGCTTGCCTAATACAAAACCAACCACTTTGTTTTTATCCCCAGGATGGCCAATACCAATGCGTAAGCGATAAAAGTTAGGATTATTGCCAAATTTATTCTGAATATCTTTTAAGCCGTTATGGCCACCATTACTGCCCGCCAATTTCATTTTTGCCACTCCCGGCGGTAAATCGAGTTCGTCATGGGCAACTAAAATTTCATCGGGATTAACGCGATAAAAATTGGCCATCGCTAATACTGATTTGCCGCTTAAGTTCATAAAAGTGGTGGGAACCAGTAAACGCACATCTTGGCCGCACAGGTTGATACGTGCAGTATAGCCAAAAAATTTACTCTCTTCTTTTAAGCGCTGATTATGGCGTGCCGCCAGTTGATCTACATACCATGCGCCAGCATTGTGGCGAGTTTGCGCATATTCTGCACCGGGGTTAGCTAACCCGACAATTAGTTTTATGTTACTCACTGTTATTAAATCACTATTTTGCAGTTGTGGGCGTTAGCTCTAGTTTACCTCGCATTAGAGCGAAGTTCAAAATAGCTGTCATCTAGTGGCGGAATATTGGGAGGAAGATAGTTACTTGGGAAATCATTTTTGGCTGAATAGTTTGATAATAATGATGCTTTAGTATCAAAAATAGACCAAATATAGCATTGAAAATTTATTGCTTGTGAGCACCATCGCAAACCTTATTTATTTTGTGGTTATAATGTAATCAGGTAAAAGATTATTTTTGACTATTACGTTAAACATTACGTTAAACGTGGCATTAAATATGACGTTAAATTTTCCTTTAGGCTGATGGGCAGGAGGTAAAGTATGAAACGTAAAACGGCGTTCATATTAGGTAATTTACTCATGGGCTGTGGTTTAGTGGCGATGATAGGCAGTATTGCCGTGAATTTAGCCTCACATGTATTTGATATGGGTTGGTCTGAGCTAATTACCAACGGCTCATTATTTGGTTTGTTTATTGGCGCGATGGTGTGGTTACTTGGCGCTAAAATCGGTGGGCGAGAAACAGTAAGTGATCGTTATTGGTGGTTAAAAAATCATGATGATAAGTATCGTCGCGATAAACATCGCTATCTATAAATATAATTTATGAATTACGTTATGCGTTTTAGACAATTATGCTCATTGAACGCGCCTTAGTGAGCCGATGAATGCGTTGAGAGATAGACAATAAAAACCGCTAAGTTATAACTTAGCGGTTTTTTATTGGACATTCTCACGCAATTAACACTCTGCCTATAATTCACGATAAAAACCTCGTATTAGACAGCTGAACTTAGCGACACTTGCGCGAGATGACCTGCGCTAGAGTGTCAGTTCTTAGTGCTCAAACATCGCTGAGATTGACTCTTCATTGCTGATGCGGCGAATGGCCTCAGCTAACATACCCGAAAGAGTCAATGTACGAACTTTGTTTAGTGCTTTTATTTCAGGAGAAAGAGGAATGGTGTCACAGACAATCACTTCATCGATCACTGAGTTTTTAATGTTTTCAACAGCATTACCAGAGAAAATAGGGTGAGTTGCGTAAGCAAATACACGTTTAGCACCACGTTCTTTCAATGCTTCAGCCGCTTTACACAGCGTGCCACCGGTGTCTATCATGTCATCTACTAAAATGCAGTCACGGCCTGAAACGTCACCGATAATATGCATAACTTGAGAAACGTTTGCGCGAGGGCGGCGTTTATCAATGATAGCCATATCAGTATCGTTTAGCAGTTTAGCGATTGCACGAGCGCGAACAACACCACCAATATCAGGGGAAACAACGATAGGGTTTTCCAGATTTTTCTGGAGCATATCTTCCAGCAAGATTGGGCTACCGAATACGTTATCTACAGGTACATCAAAGAATCCCTGAATTTGTTCAGCATGTAGGTCAACGGTTAAAACACGGTCAACACCAACGCTGGATAAGAAATCGGCAACAACTTTAGCGGTGATTGGTACACGGGCAGAACGTACGCGACGATCCTGTCTTGCATAACCGAAGTAAGGGATAACAGCGGTAATACGACCAGCAGATGCACGGCGCAATGCATCAACCATAACAACAAGTTCCATCAAATTGTCGTTAGTTGGTGCACAGGTTGACTGAATGATAAAAATATCACCACCGCGAACATTTTCATTAATTTGAACACTGACTTCACCGTCGCTAAAACGACCGACAGCCGCGTCTCCAAGATTAGTATAAAGGCGGTTTGCAACACGTTGTGCTAGTTCCGGTGTAGCGTTACCAGCAAAAAGCTTCATATCGGGCACGAGAAAAACCTCAGGCTTGCGTCCAGAGAGATATTGTTGACCAACTTAGCCAAGGCTTATTGGTTCAATACACGGGTTATCCCAGCGCGGAATCTGTGCAATGGTGATTCATTAACCCCTCGGGCAATAAACCCCTGCACCCACGATGGGGCTTCATTATACACCTTAATGGCTTCAGCTTGTGTTTTAAACTCAGAAAAAACACAAGCGCCAGTTCCAGTCAGGCGAGACGGAGCATATTCTAACAGCCATGAAACGAGCTGTTCAACCTCACGAAAACGTTTTCTTGCGATCGGTTCGCAATCATTTGCGTACGGAGCCAGTAATAATGCGGCTAAACAGCGTTT
Organism: Moellerella wisconsensis; assembly: GCF_022592395.1. Lineage (NCBI taxonomy): Bacteria > Pseudomonadati > Pseudomonadota > Gammaproteobacteria > Enterobacterales > Morganellaceae > Moellerella > Moellerella wisconsensis. The sequence continues at coordinate 1,659,116 of NZ_CP093242.1, forward strand.
TGGAGAATTTCGATTTAATTTTGGATCTGTGAAGATTGTCGGGGTTGGGATCTCAATTCCGGGATGTGCGACCAAATACCATTTCTCTTCGGGGTCAGCGGGGGTTAATATTTCACCAATTCCTTCGGCGAACGCTGCATGTCCTTTAACAAATACCGGGACATCTGCCCCTAATGCTGCACCGAGCTCCGCCAGTGTCTCATCTGAGATCCCCGTTTGCCAGTGATAATTAAGCGCAATTAATATTGTTGCGGCATTTGATGAGCCGCCACCAATACCCCCGCCCATTGGCAGAATTTTCTTTATCGCGATATCTGCGCCAAAAGGCGCCTGTTGTGAGCAATGCTGTTGGCAATAATTTTGTAATGCATAGGCCGCTTTCAAAATCAAGTTATTGCGCGGCTCGACGCCAGGCATATTGGTTAATAACCGCAATTGATTATCTTGACGTGGGGTTACGGTAATCTCATCACCGTAATCAAGAAACTGAAATAGCGTTTGTAATTCATGATAGCCGTCTGCACGGCGGCCCGTGATATACAAAAATAAATTAAGTTTTGCCGGGGAAGGCCAAGTTAACGTCATTTGTTTAGTGTCCAACTATCCATTTTCAATTTAATACGCTGTTCGCCTTGGCTTAGCTCTAGTCGGCTCGGCAAACTTGGCTGAGTTTGGGTATCATACGCTAAATAATCTAACTGCCAAGTGACCCCATTTTGGGTAAAAGTGATTGATTTGAGCAGGTGATTTTCATCTAACGTATAGTGGGTTGCACGGCCAGGTAAACCAATCAGCCAAGGCGTGAGGTCATTAATCGGAATTTCCATACCGGTTAGCTGATAAATTAATTCTGACGGTACATCGCTCAAATGTGTTTTACCGTCTTTGGTGGTCAATGTGGCTAAATCAGGCTCAACTGCCAATTCTAATTCTCGAGTACCAATTGGATTGGTGAGCATTAAACGATAATTTTGTGGGGTATATTGCTGCCAGAAAAACTTGGCGTAGGTTTTATTCTCTGGGCTGATATACGCAAAAGAGCCGCGCGTTTGATATTGCGATAAGTGGCTCAATTGTTGCTGATGTGTTTGCCATTGGGGATCGTTCACCGAACCAGTTCCTTGGGTGGTAGCTTGTTCGGTGAGGGTACATGCCGTTAATAGTACACTGGCAAGTGGCAGTAAACGCCAAAAGCGAGAAAAATGACACATTTTGGTCATTGTCGATGATATGACTAGGGAAGTTGCGGTCTGAGCAGAATGAGATGACATTAATTATCCTATATTCTCTATAGACTGATATTGGCGATATACCGAAGATTATATATCAAGTTACAGATACTTGGCTGTGTTGGCTAGCTAATATGCCTGGTTTTAGGTTCATTATTTTATCGGCATGTTACTATCGATAGTGGTTGTGAGAAATAGTTTTTGAACGAAATAGTTCTTGAGTAAATATGATTAAATTCATGCAGATTTACGTGATCAAACTCGTGAGTTCTAGGTTGCTGCTGTTACAGTCCTTTAATTGCAAGGCGGCATCAAGTAGAATAATGCCAGTTAGAATGATAAGGTTACCAGCCTATTTTTGGCAATAATAATTTGGCGAGTGCGATAAAAACCATTATAGGCAAAAGAATGGATGAAAAACAGCGGATAAAATTAGCTTCATACGAGCTTGTCATCTGATATGTCTGACAAAAAATTGTGTAATAGACTATAAAGATGTGTAAAATATTCGGCTGTTGTTAGTGTTGAAGCTCTGATGCTATCTAGCAGTTCTGATGCTATATAATAGTGGCGGTACGTGAAATATCTCGACTGTGCTGTTATTGTAGAAAAGCTAGACCATAGACAAGATGTTAAGCTCAAGTCTTAAACTAAGATTTTAGTGGGTAATTTAATTAATAAAATAAAAGCTCATTTGGTCTTTTAAATCCGTTATTAAAAATAGAAAATAGAAAGTTAATAAATATGCGATAAAAGCATCGTTAATCGCCAGTAATAAAGTAACAGGCTGTAGCTATTATACTTACTGACTGTTTTGACTATTAATGTGGCTTTATCCGTTAAAATAACAATTAGCCACGGGAACAAGAGAGGTTACCGCCAATTGTCTCCGTTGCCAGCAATCAAAATTATGTCGTTGAAGCCAGTGATCTTATGACTCTGTTAGCCTTTGGTATTAACCACAAAACAGCGCCTGTATCGTTGCGTGAAAAAGTCACCTTCGGTCCAGATAAAATTGATCATGCGCTTGATGATCTGCTCCAGCAACCTGAGGTTAGCGGGGGCGTTGTGCTGTCTACGTGTAATAGAACTGAGCTGTATTTGAGTGTTGCGGCTCAAGATAAAGCCCATGAACAACTAATTAGCTGGTTGTGTCGCTATCACAATATTCAGCCTAACGATCTAAAGTCTAGTATCTACTGGCATCAGGGTAATGACGCGGTCAGTCATTTGATGCGAGTCGCTAGTGGACTTGACTCATTAGTGCTCGGCGAACCACAGATTTTAGGGCAAGTTAAAAAAGCTTTTGCGCTTTCACAGCATAACCATGCGCTATCTAGTGATTTAGAGCGTTTATTTCAAAAATCTTTCTCGGTGGCTAAACGTGTACGTACCGAAACTAAAATTGGAGCCAATGCAGTCTCGGTAGCATTTGCGGCTTGTACGTTAGCGCGCCAAATTTTTGAATCTCTAAATCACTTAAATATTTTGCTGGTGGGAGCCGGTGAAACTATAGAGTTAGTTGCTCGTCATCTGCGTGAGCATGGGGTAAAACGGATGATGATCGCTAACCGTACCCGTGAACGTGCTCAAGCTCTGGCCGATGAAGTTAACGCCGATGTTATCTCGCTTGCTGATATTGATACTCGTCTATCAGAAGCAGATATTGTGATTAGTTCGACCGCCAGTCCGTTACCGATTATGGGTAAGGGCATGGTTGAGCGCGCAATGAAAGCTCGACGCAATAAGCCTATGTTATTGATTGATATCGCTGTTCCTCGAGATATTGAACAAGATGTCAATAAGCTTCGCGATGTGTACCTGTATACTGTTGATGATTTAGAAACAATTATTCAGCAGAATTTAGAGCACCGTAAAGCCGCGGCGATTGAGGCCGAATATATTGTGGCTCAAGAAAGCCGTCATTTTATGGATTGGTTGCGCTCGCAAGCCGCGGTATCGACAATCCGCGATTATCGTGCTCAAGCTGAGCAGGTTCGTGCACAGATGACAGAAAAAGCGTTAGCCGCTATCCACCAAGGTGCTGATGTTGAACAGACTATCAAGCAGTTAACTCAACAGTTAACCAATCGTCTGATCCACGCACCGACAAAATCACTTCAGCAGGCCGCCGGAGAAGGAGATCTGGAGCGTCTTAACCTACTCAAGGGCAGCCTAGGGCTGGATCATCAATAATCACTTTTTAATCATAGGTCTAATATAACCAATGAAGCCCTCTATTGTCGCGAAACTGGAAGCATTACAGGAACGCTATGAAGAAATTCAAGCGCACTTGTCTGATGCTGGTGTTATTTCTGATCAAGATCGTTTCCGTGCTTTATCCAAAGAGTACGCCCAACTTGGCGATGTCGCCAAATGTTTCCAAGCATGGACTGGCGTACAGGAAGATATCGAAACGGCAGAAATGCTGCTCGATGATCCTGAAATGAAAGAGATGGCTCAAGAAGAATTAAAAGACGCCAAAACACGTAATGAAGAATTAGAACAACAGCTGCAATTATTGCTGCTGCCTAAAGATCCCGACGATGAACGCAATTGCTTTATTGAAATTAGAGCCGGCGCAGGTGGGGATGAAGCCGCTATTTTTGCCGGTGATTTATTTCGTATGTACAGCCGTTATGCCGAATCTAAACGCTGGCGTATTGAGCTAATGAATGCTAACGACGGTGAACACGGTGGATTTAAAGAAGTGGTAGCCAAAATTTCTGGCGATCATGTCTACGGTCGGTTGAAATTTGAGTCTGGTGGGCATCGTGTTCAACGGGTACCAGAAACGGAATCACAAGGGCGCATTCATACTTCAGCTTGTACTGTGGCTGTATTGCCAGAATTACCAGATGCTGAATTACCTGAAATTAGCCCAGCAGATTTGCGTATCGATACTTTCCGTTCATCAGGCGCCGGCGGTCAGCACGTTAATACTACCGATTCAGCCATTCGTATTACCCATTTACCGACCGGTATTGTGGTGGAATGTCAGGATGAGCGTTCACAGCATAAAAATAAAGCCAAAGCGATGTCTGTGCTGGGGGCGCGTATTCGCCAAGCAGAATTACAAAAACGCCAAGAAGCCGAAGCCTCAGAACGCCGTAATTTATTGGGTTCAGGCGACCGCTCAGACCGTATTCGGACCTATAACTTCCCACAGGGACGAGTCACTGATCACCGGATTAATCTGACTATCTATCGCTTAGATGATGTGATGGAAGGTAAAATTGATGAGTTAATTCAGCCGATTATCAACGAATATCAAGCTGATCAGCTGTCTGCATTATCAGAGCAAGATTAATGGATTTTCGCCAGTGGTTACAGCAGGCGACCGTGCGTTTGGTCGCCAGTGACAGCCCAAAACGGGATGCTGAAATTTTGTTAGGCTATGCCACGGGGCGTAGCCGAACCTTTATTGTCGCGTTTGATGAAACTCAGTTATCGACGGATGAACTGGCTAAACTTGAGATATTATTGACGCGTCGACAGCAGGGCGAGCCGATAGCTTATATTGTGGGTCAACGCGAGTTTTGGTCATTACCCTTGCAAGTTTCACCGGCGACATTAATCCCTCGTCCGGACACTGAATGCTTAGTTGAACAGGCATTGATGCGCTTGCCTGCCGATGGTACTGGCAACATTCTAGATTTAGGGACAGGAACCGGGGCAATTGCATTAGCGATTGCATCGGAACGCCCAGGTTATCAAGTGCTTGGTGTAGATATTAATCCTGATGCTGTTGAACTGGCATTATTAAATCAACATCAATTGCAGATTAAGAACACGAAATTTATTCAGAGTCATTGGTTTTCTTCACTTTCTTCCACTCAATTTGATATGATTGTCAGTAATCCCCCATATATCGATAAGGAAGACGAGCATCTGCAACAAGGAGATGTTCGATTTGAACCGTTAACGGCCTTAGTGGCCGATTTTCAGGGATTATCTGATTTAGCGTGGATTATTGACCATGCAAGTGATTATTTGGTGAATAAGGGTTGGTTACTGCTAGAACATGGCTGGCAACAGGGCGAACAGGTAAGACAGCTCTTTAACCTGCATGGTTATCACCATATCGCCACCTGTCAGGATTATGGTCTCCGCGATAGAGTATCTGTAGGTCAATGGAAGAGTGATGAAAAGCATAGCTGATTTAGAATTTAATACGGTACCTTTATGTGAAGGTATTCTTTGGGTATCACAGATGATCCGCGGTGATTTTCCTATCGCTCGGGTACAAACTCAACTTGATGAACTGGTTGAGCTTGCCAAAGCATCCTTATCACCAACTGCCGATTATGAGCAGAAAATCCAGCAGCTGATCGATCTATTTTATCACGACTGGTTATTTGGCAGTGCCTCAGGAGTTTATACTCTGTCTGACGTATTATGGTTAGATAATGTATTAAATTCTAAACAGGGCATGCCAGCGTCATTAGGCGCAATTTTTCTGTATATTGCTCAGCAGCTCAATTTACCCATCAAGCCGGTCATTTTCCCGACCCAACTTATTTTGTCGGTAGTGCGTAAAGATAATAGCGATTGGTATATTAATCCACAAAATGGTGAAACCTTAACCCGTTCATTATTAAATAACTGGTTAAAAGGCAGTGTGGGGCCGTTGGTGCAATTGGCCGATTATCCGCTAGAACAGGCTGAGCATCGATTAATTATTCGTAAATTATTCGACACTATGAAAGCGGCTCTGATGGAAGAGAAAAAAATGGAAATGGCGCTGAAAGTGTGTGAAACATTGCTTCTTCTGGAGCCAGAAGAACCGTATGAAATTAGAGATCGTGGCTTAATTCTGGCTCATCTCGATTGTGATCATGCGGCATTACCCGATTTAACCTATTTTGTAGAGCACTGCCCAGAAGATCCGATTGCTGAAATGATTAAAATTCAGATTTATTCGTTAAACGATCAACCTGTGGTACTACACTGATCAAATTTTATTACGCAATTCTTATTAGACAATCCTTGTCCTGACATAAAGGTAAAAATATGCAACAGAAAGTGGTTAGTATTGGTGATATTAACGTCGCAAACAATTTGCCGTTTGTTCTGTTTGGCGGAATGAATGTTCTCGAATCTCGTGATATGGCAATGCAAGTTTGTGAACATTATGTCACTGTTACTGAAAAACTAGGCATTCCTTATGTGTTTAAGGCATCATTTGATAAAGCTAACCGTTCATCAATTCGCTCTTATCGTGGTCCAGGTTTAGAAGAAGGTCTAAAAATCTTCCAAGAATTAAAACAGACATTTGGGGTGAAGATCATTACTGACGTACACGAGGCTTATCAGGCACAACCTGTGGCTGAAGTGGTGGATGTGATTCAATTACCTGCATTTTTGGCGCGCCAAACTGATTTAGTTGAGGCCATGGCAAAAACAGATGCGGTGATTAATATTAAAAAACCTCAATTTATCAGCCCAGGACAAGTCGGTAATATTGTCGATAAATTCAAAGAGGGCGGTAACGAAAACGTCATTTTGTGCGATCGTGGGGCAAATTTTGGCTACGATAACTTAGTGGTCGATATGTTAGGTTTCCATGTCATGATGCAATCATCCGGCGGTTGCCCGGTCATTTTTGATGTTACTCATTCTCTGCAATGTCGCGACCCATTTGGGGCGGCATCAGGCGGTCGTCGTGGACAAGTTGCTGAGCTGGCACGTGCCGGTATGGCGGTCGGTTTAGCGGGTTTATTCCTTGAAGCGCATCCAGATCCAGATAATGCACGTTGCGACGGGCCTTCTGCTTTACCATTAGCCAAACTTGAGCCTTTCTTGGCACAAATTAAAGCTATCGACGATTTAGTCAAAAGTTTCCCAGAACTGGATACCGAACGTTAATTTAGCCCATGCAGCTTAATCAAGTTGTAACCATGTTCGGCGCTGATCTCCAGCGCCGATATGGTGAAAAAATCTATAAAATCAATCTTCACGCTGGCTTTAGTTGCCCAAATCGTGACGGTACTCTCGGGCGAGGAGGTTGTACATTTTGTAATGTTGCTTCTTTTTCCGATGAGACGGCATCGTCTCGTACTATCAGTGAACAAATTGCCGGCCAGATAACTCGAATTGACCGTGCTCGGCGTTATTTAGCTTATTTTCAAGCTTATACCAATACCTACGCCGAAGTTTGCAGCTTAAAAACCCTGTATGAAGAAGCCTTACAGCATGCGGATATTGTGGGCTTGAGCGTAGGCACACGTCCCGATTGTGTACCGCCAGCGGTGATTGATCTGCTGTGTAATTATCGCGATCAGGGCTATGAAATTTGGTTAGAATTGGGATTACAAACTGCGAATGATAAGACCTTGCATCGAATTAATCGCGGCCATGATTTTGCCGCGTATCAGCAAACAACACGGTTAGCCCGTCAATTAGGTTTAAAAGTATGTACCCACTTAATCGCCGGTTTACCGGGCGAAAGCGCATCAGATAATCTACAAACTCTAGAGCGGGTACTTGAATGTGGCACAGATGGCATAAAACTGCATCCTTTGCATATTGTCGAGGGCAGCATTATGGCGAAAAGCTGGCGCAATGGGCGTTTAGCCACCTTGAGCCTTGAAGACTACACTGCAATAGCCGGCGAAATTATCCGCCATACCCCAACAGAAATTATTTATCATCGAATCTCCGCCAGTGCCAAACCGCCGACCTTATTAGCCCCACAATGGTGTGAAAACCATTGGTTAGGAATGAATGCGATTTATCAATATTTATTACAATACGGTGCTCAAGGTTCCGCGTTATAATATTTGATAGGCAATTTTTTTTCTTACCTTTCATTTTTCTTAGCATAAAATCAATAAGATAGGCGATGTTGAATTATTGGCAGAGTGCGATACTCTCAGTGAAATCGCGCAGCGTGGCGAGGGATAATTTGCTTGGCTTGATGATCCTGCCAATATTTATGTTACCGGTAATAATGGTCAATTAAGCTTAAAAACGGGGCGGAATATCAATCTGAACGCTAAATATGTCGCTAATTTGGCTTACGATAGCAGCCTCAGTTCGGGTGATAATATTAATCTTAATGCTACACAGGTAAAATGATCGTAGCCGAGGCAACCTTACGGTTCAGGGATGCCAATTGAAGCTATCACATTAGAGGCTAAAAATGATATCGATTTACGCGGTGTCTTCAATATTCAAAGAGTTGAGGGGAATAATAAAAATACGGCAATGACATTGGCGGACGGCAATAGCCCAAGGCCAGAGTATTAATGCTAGCGTGAGCCAAGGGCAAGGTTTTGAGCAGGCAATAATCTGTTTCCCACCGATACCGAAGTCAATGCCGATAAACAGCTGACACTTAACAGTGTCAAAGATACCATCTTAATAGGGCTCAAGTGAGTGATGAAACGATTAAAACTAATGCGGGGGATGAGTCATTAAACTTCAATACCAGTAAAACTGAGATGCACAGCAATTATCAATCGGTGGATAAGCAAACAGGTATCAACGCGGAGAAAGGCGGCTTTGATATTACGATGGGCAATCATACCCAACGCGATGGCGCGGTGATTAGTAGGACAGCATACGCGAATAAAATACGCTGGATGCTGGTAGCTGTATTCTGTGGCGGTGGCAAGAGAACAGCTGATTATCCGCGATAAGGCGAATCAGAGTTAAAATATCAACCGATTATGCTGTCAAACCAATAAGGCATATCAAAAGCTGGATACTATTTTTGATAAATAGCAGCAAATCAATGAATCAGGCTGGGGTGTCGGCGGTGATGATAATCGACGGATAGTCGAGGCAGGCTGCGCGTTCTCAAGCTTAGCCGCAAGTATAGCTGGCGGCTTCGTGGGTGGTGATACTACCCATGCCGCCACTGCAGTTCAATCAGGAAAGACTACGATTGAGAATAGCCAAGTGATGCGAAAATTAATACTGATGAATATAAAGTCGCAAATATCTCTCTTAATACAATCGATAAAAATAAATTAGCTAATTCAATCACTCAGTTTCGTATTAATATCCCAAATGATACTTCGAAAGCAGGTTGGGAACATGTTACTAAACGAGAGATTAAGACATAAAATAAATTAACTTTAGGCTTTATTAATTATTTAAAGATGACATTGTCGTATATTTTCAATCTGAAATTGTCAATTTACATGTATTGATTTTATAAAAATAATAAATATCTATATAAAATATTACTTTGTTATTTTAAGAGAAGGTTAATATAATTTATTGCATTATATTTTATTGGGTAATATTTTTTAGTAAGTTAGAGTTTCATTGTATTTTTTGCTATTTATATCTTTATCTTCTAAAATAAAATGATGATTATATATAAGGTGAAAATATCATGTGTACAAATTTTCATTTAAAATCTCAAGATAATACTATCGTTGTTGGTCGTTCAATGGATAATGAAATGTTAATGTCTCCAGCTTTTTATATTCACCCGAGAAATAAGCCATTGGTTAATGAAGGTTTTTTTATTGGAAATAATAGAGGAATAGCTTCACAGAATTCAATTTATGGATATGTAGGTATTAATATTAATAGTTTAAGCTCACCAAATAAAGATCTATTTAATAAACTTAAGGATATTAACCTCCGAAATATTGTTGTTGATGGAATGAATGAAATGGGATTAAGTGCGGGGTTTTTATATATGCCTGGGACTAAATACCAACAACCTTTTAATAAAAATAGTGATATTAAAATTCATCTCTTATGCCATTGGGTACTAGCAAATTATGCTGATGTCTATGAAGTAAAGAAAAAACTACCGGATCATCATGTGTGTTGGTATCTAAATCTTGATTTTCTGTTTCCATTTTATCTTGCTGTTGTAGATAGAATGGGGAACTCTATTGTGATTGAATTTAAAAATGGAGAAATGTTGATTTCAGATAATCCAGTTGGAGTATCAACTAATGAACCATGGTTTGATTGGCACTTAGAAAATCTAAATAATTATGCATTTTTACATCCTTATACTCAGAAACCTTTTATGATGGGAAAACATAAAATTTTACCATTCGAGGGAGGAGGAAGTTTTTCTCTGCCAAATCAGGGGAGTTCTGTGGGGCGTTTTGTACATACTGCTTACCAAAAACATTTTTTAATTGAACTAAAAGATAGTGATGATGCATTTAATGCAGCTACCCATATGTTAAATAGTATAGACCATCCTCCTGGTATGATTTTAGATATTGAAAATTCTAACGAATCTATTGAAGGTAAAATTGATGTAACTCGCTGGGCGGCGATCAAAAATCTTACTGATGGTATTTTTGCTTTGAGAATTTATAATAATATGCGTTTCCGAGCTATAGATTTAGCCAAAATAGATTTTAATACCATTAATGCTCAAATTCTTGAATTATCTATTTTATCATCAGTTGAATTTATTGAACCGAAATAATTTTAATATATTATTGTATATGAAATGTATTTTCTACAAAATATATTATCTAGTTAGAATGATAAATAATTTCAAGTCAATCTAATATGATAGAGGTTTCACTAATAGATAAATTATGACATATATGTTCTATGTAATTTATCCATTCGATTAATAGCTGTTTTTTTATATTTTAAATATAAATCTGAGCTACTATATAGATATGACAAACATTTAAATTAATAGGAGGTGCTTAGTGAGTTTAATATGGCTTGAAAAGGTATGGTTAGTAATTAAATATATATCTCCCCACATGGAAATCAAAGAAAATAAATTCAACAAAATATGGCTGGTATTATTTAAAAAATACATTAGTTGAAATAATAGAACCGGAGCTTTCTGGGAGTGTTAATATAACAACCACATCTTCAATAACAGTATTTACAAGATCTATTTGAGCAGACTGATCCTCATTAAGAAGAATATCTGCTATTTGAGATAAATAACCAACAATCTTAGTACTACCAGATACAGCTACTCTCACGAGTGTAATAGGTCTTTTAAGTGCACTTTCTATGTCGGTTATTAAATAGAGAGAACAGGGCATAACGCCATCTGCTAATGCATTAGTAGATGATGCCCATGCAATAAATTTTCCTTGTTGGCCGTAATATGATTTAAATTGAGTAACTGCACTTGCTTCTATACTTGGGTTAGATTGTACAAATCCATCGACAGTGACTACGCCAGATAATGGTGAGCGTAACTTAAATCGTGCTATTCCAGATTCATTTAATGTTACTTTATAATCACTGCTTCCTGACTCAGCAAATTCTGCGGGACGAGAGCAACTCATTATAATATTTGCCCCGGGTGTTCCTGATAGTACACCATAATTAAACGGATAAACATGGGTCGCATGATAATCATGCGGTGGAGCCCCGGTTGTTAATGATATTTTTAAATCGGGTTTCTTAATCATATTTAGTTTTACATCTGATACTTCAGAATAATTAAAACCTTGTGAATTAGCATAAGCTACGGAATAAAAAGCGAATAACACTCCTTCATTCCCTACCAAAATTACGTTATTTAAAGGTAAAGTTACATTAATAAAACCATCGATAATATTTTGTGTGGATATATTGTGATGAATTTTCCAATTTGATTCTAGTATAGGTAAATTATCTTTATCTTTACCTGATACATGTATAATAACCGAATCATTTAATATCAAATTATTATATTTAACCTGAATAATAGCACCATTATTTTCGATTATATCATTTAGTAATAATATTCCATTGATTGCCTGCGTAAATGTAGGGGGTGGTAATATTTTATTATTTATATCTACATTTACAGTGCCAAAATATGAAGATGCTGTAGTGGCATTAGTCACCGTATAATATGAGTCAAAGCGACCTGTTCCTAACAGAATTGCAATATTTTTTGGGAAAATAATATCAAAATATCCATTATTTATATGATTAGCATTTATGATTTCGTTTTGTGATAAGTTAATACCTGAAACGCTTTGTCCTTGAGTATCAAATCCATAGATAAAAAGTTTAATATTATCATTAAGCATTATTTTCGGGTATGAGGCTCGAACTCTTACACCATTTTTTACTTCATTGAGTGTTAACCAACCATCAATATTATCGATAAAGATCGGTGGTGGTAATACTTCTATAGGTTTCAAGTTTAACAAAGCATGCCCAATTTGCGACCATTCTGTTTGTCGTTGAACTCGATTGACAACATATCGAGATTGGCATTTTCCACTATTAATAATAGTAAGATATGCTTTGGGTACTAAAATATCGAATCCGTCAGAAATATCACTTTGTAATATTATATGAGAGATATTATATTGCGTTCCTGGAACAATATTTTCGTTATTATCTAATGTCCAGTACATAATATCAATAACTTCATTAATACTGATATTAGGATATGCTGATATATGAATATGAGTTCCATTATTTAAATCAATTGATTCTTGTATGATCACATTGCTACTATTAGCATCAATAAAAATCGGCGGAGGAAGAACCCCTTGATTATATCGGTCAATAATAGCCCAAGATATCGGGGAATAACTAACATTTTCTGCAATATCAATTGCTGTATATTTAACCAGATATCGTCCATCTATTATTTTTTTCTCATCTAACGATAAAATAATTGGAAAATCAGTTAATGGATCTTTAATTAAGATGAAATAAGGTTCAAAATTTCCGAAATATAATCTTATTTCATCACCTTCTTTAGCATTTTCATATTTTAAAATTTCAACATAAATCTTACCAGATATTTCAATATCATTTAAATTTATTACGCCATCATCCATTTGTGGCAAGTATGGTGGAAATATAGATTTATTTATCATAATTAACCCATTAAGCTAGAAAAAGCTACCTTGCCATGAAAAAGGTAGCTATATAATTATATTATTTTTTAGCCGGAGGAATTACATCAACAAAGTACTTTGAGACTAGATTACTTGTATGCGATTTTCCATCTTCAACTAAGTTGAGAGAATATTTAACTTCAACAGAGCCTTCACCTATAGTATTAAAGAATCTACGATCAACTCTACGTTCAATTTTATTAAATATTTTTGTTTCATTATTATAATCAGTTGGAGCTAATTGATAATACATTGGTGAACCTATCTTTTCATTTTGAGTGTTAAACCCTTGCAAAGAAATTAATCCTGTTTTGTTGTTATCTATTGTTGCATCGACAGTTGCACCTGCACTTGTCGTAACTTGTGGCCATTCAGTAATAAATAAAGTTACTCCTCTATCAGACATTACTTTATTTACATACCCAGTATCAATAGCTTCAACAATAACAACAGGCCCTAAATCATTAAGACCTTCAGCGCCTCCACCATTAACTCGCTCAACATTTACAATATTTATATGTGAAAACTGAGCATTTTTAGCGCCATCAACAACATAAAATGATATTTCATGCGGACCATTTTCTAAAATACCTTCTTGTATTTTAATTACAAAAGTTTCTGTCCCTTCATTTATATGGAATTGCTGTATTGAATTTTCCCAACAAAAATATAATTCAGCCTCAGATGAAGCAGAAAAAAGAGTATATGCGTAAACACCTCGTTCAACATCATCGTCATCGATGGTTCCATCTAACATCGCAGGAACATTTGGTTTCGCTAAAAATCTAGCCGGATCTATAAATTCAAGTAAGACTGCATTGGATTCTTTTTCACCAATGATAGCAATAACATCAATAATAATTGATTCAGCTGGAGTTGATGGTGGGGAACTAGATAAATAGTATTTTAATTCTAGCACTCCATTTTTATTGCTTTGAGCTTCAGGATTATGATGTTCAAAAGTTATTATTGTTGATGGATTGCCAGCATCATCAAGAAATTTAAGAGTACCTGTAGCATTTTCTACTGGCTGTCCTGTTTCATCGTAGACTGTCGCATAAAATGTTTTAGTAATATGTTCCCATTCACTTTGAGGCCATTGACTTGTTGCTAATTCTAATTGAATACGTTCTATGGCTCTTTTCATATATATCCTCATAATAAAAGTTATTAATTATCGTGCTACACATAAAGTGCCAGCTGGATTAGCTTGTCCTTTAATAATTAATCCGTTACGTGCGTTTATTGCTCTTCTATCTGAACCTGAAACTTCAGAAGACCAACGATCATAACTAGTTAAACCATAGGCGGTTAGATTACCCCATTCATCCCAAAGCACCCCATTAGGCTGACGAACTGGCGAGCTATTTTCAGTTAATGTCGCGCTAGTTAAGCGATTTAATATAACTAAATCTGAATTATTATTATTGCACCAAGTATGTGCATCAAGAATCATCATCGGAGTATCGCTATAGAGAAACCAATTTTTTATAATAAAAGTGAATTCACTTTTATTATTAGGATATTCTTTATCTTGAGCTGTAATTGTAATTTTCTCATTTGATTTTTGTAATAAAGTTACAAATCCATTATTGTCTACATTTGCATTATTAGAATGACTACTCTTCCATAATATTTTATTTTTATTAGATGGTTTTCCATTAATTAAAATTTGGAATTTTGCATTTTTAAAACCAGAATTAGGGAAGATACTATTTCCTGGCGTTGCTATTTGATATACAGCCTTATTCACATTGACACTATCAATCTTTATATCTATTGGTTCTCGCTTAAAGGTGACATCGGCGGTTTTGTTGGTGCTATTGGTGCTGGCGGTGACCTGACTGATACCGGTGAGGGTGTTGGTCAACGTGGTTACGGCGGTGCCGAGATTGTCAGTGTGGACCGAGTCGGTTATTACCGTCGCACCGTTAGTGGCGCTAAAAGTGACAGTCTGATCTGTGACGGGATTGCCCGCGCTGTCGGTCACGTTGGCTTTAACGCTGTTGGTATCAATACCGTTGGCGAGCGCATTGTCTTGGATCACAACCAAGGAGTCGATTTTGGCCGTGGTGCTGTCAGCAATAAAGGTGACATCGGCGGTTTTGGTGGTGCCATTGGTGCTGGCGGTGACCTGACTGATACCGGTGAGGGTGTTGGTCAACGTGGTTACGGCGGTGCCGAGATTGTCAGTGTGGACCGAGTCGGTTATTACCGTTGCACCGTTAGTGGCGCTAAAAGTGACGGTCTGATCTGTGACGGGATTGCCCGCGCTGTCGGTCACGTTGGCTTTAACGCTGTTGGTATCAATACCGTTGGCGAGCGCATTGTTTTGGATCACAACCAAGGAGTCGATTTTGGCCGTGGTGCTGTCGGCAACAAAGGTGACATCGGCGGTTTTGGTGGTGCTATTGGTGCTGGCGGTGACCTGACTGATACCGGTGAGGGTGTTGGTCAACGTGGTTACGGCGGTGCCGAGATTGTCAGTGTGGACCGAGTCGGTTATTACCGTTGCACCGTTAGTGGCGCTAAAAGTGACGGTCTGATCTGTGACGGGATTGCCCGCGCTGTCGGTCACGTTGGCTTTAACGCTGTTGGTATCAATACCGTTGGCGATCGCATTGTCTTGGATCACAACCAAGGAGTCGATTTTGGCCGTGGTGCTGTCGGCAACAAAGGTGACATCGGCGGTTTTGGTGGTGCTATTGGTGCTGGCGGTGACCTGACTGATACCGGTGAGGGTGTTGGTCAACGTGGTTACGGCGGTGCCGAGATTGTCAGTGTGGACCGAGTCGGTTATTACCGTTGCACCGTTAGTGGCGCTAAAAGTGACGGTCTGATCTGTGACGGGATTGCCCGCGCTGTCGGTCACGTTGGCTTTAACGCTGTTGGTATCAATACCGTTGGCGATCGCATTGTCTTGGATCACAACCAAGGAGTCGATTTTGGCCGTGGTGCTGTCGGCAACAAAGGTGACATCGGCGGTTTTGGTGGTGCTATTGGTGCTGGCGGTGACCTGACTGATACCGGTGAGGGTGTTGGTCAACGTGGTTACGGCGGTGCCGAGATTGTCAGTGTGGACCGAGTCGGTTATTACCGTTGCACCGTTAGTGGCGCTAAAAGTGACGGTCTGATCTGTGACGGGATTGCCCGCGCTGTCGGTCACGTTGGCTTTAACGCTGTTGGTATCAATACCGTTGGCGATCGCATTGTCTTGGATCACAACCAAGGAGTCGATTTTGGCCGTGGTGCTGTCGGCAACAAATGAAATATCTGCATATGCATTTTTTCCTGATATATTTTTCAGATTTGCATTAATTATTGTATCAACAACTTTATTACTTCTTATTTGTGTTGTGAGTGAGCCTTTACTGTCTGTTTCGCCTTCAATGGTCGAAAGAATTGCATTATCAACATTAAATTCTATTTTTTGGTGTTCAATTGGAGCACCGTTGCTATCTGTTAATATAGCAGTTGCTATGATTGCGTCATTTTCGTTTGCTATTGCATTATTTTTGTCTGTGCTGAGTGTTAAAATAGATGACTCTAAAGAAGGCGCGGTCACAATAATTAACATTGATGCTGTATTAGAGTTATTTCCATTAATATCTGCGGCATTAGCCTTAAGTTGATAAGTATTTTTGCCGTTATAGTCATAGTCTGGCAATATTACTTCAACAATTTCTTTTCCTGTGTGTGTTGTGATCCCTCCCGTTGGAAAATTACTGTCATCCCAATTGATACTTTTTATTATATATTTTGATGAAACAAGCGCAGTCACTAATATTTTATCTCCTCCATGGCCTGTTTTAGATTTAGGGAGTGATAATTTAATTAGTTCTTGCTTTTTGTAATCTAATACAATTTCATTATTTCGATTAACTAGTTCATAACGGCTTTGGGAAAGCTGTCGTATATTATCAACATAAGTGCCTGATAATTGATTTTGTAATGACTCTCCAAATCGATAATTAATTTGTAGATTAAGTAAAGTATCTTCTTTATGGCTTTTACCCATCCGATGATCAATGCCCACAGTAACTAAAGAAAATGGTGTATAATTAGCTCCAAGTGTAAATGCATATGGATCCTTCTGGCGTTCATTCTTATCAAAAATAGCGACCTGATCACCTTGATATACTTCGTAAACTAAATTAGCGCCAATGTGAGGATAAAAGGATAAATAACCTTCAGCTCTGATATCAAATCCGTTAGCTGGTCGTTCATTATAATCGGTAAAATCACGAGATTGATGCCAGTTAGTTAACCCGATGTATTGATTCGCTGATAATTTTAAATAGTCCCTCCAAGCTTCAATACCCAAGCCTAGACGCTGATTTCGTCCAGTAATATCCGCATCAAAAAAAATGTTACTACCGAGCATCCAATTGTTTTTAATAAATATACGTGTTCCCAAACCAGAATTTAAAGTTGTACGATCATTTTTATAACGACCACCTAATTGGGTATAAAATAATATTTGCTCGGAATCATAAAAAGGAATTAATAAATCTAACTCACTGCCTTTTAGTGAATAATTATTATCGATAGTAAATGAACCTTTTGCCGTTCCGAATTTGCTTAGCCAGCCATGAACTGATTTGTTTGCATTGTTGAGTATATAATCCTTCGATTTATCTTCTACGATCCCTTCAATATTTGAATTATTTTTCAATAAGGATATTGCCTTCGTAATATTATTTTCAATTTTTATTGGTGAGATTTCATTATTATTAGGTTTTAAAATTTGATTATATGGTAATATTTTTTTTGGAACATCAATAACATCACCTAAAGATAATTGTTCAAATGGTTTTGAAAATGTACGATAAATATTTATCAACTTTAGTTCTTCAGCAGTTAATCCATATTGCTTGGCAATTAATGAAGTATTTTCATTGATTTTTAATGTGTATGGCTTAGTTTCAATCTGATTATTTTTTAATGAAATAATTTCTTTTTTTTCAAAATTTATTGTTAAATCCGTTTGCGTAGACAAACTTATAGATATAAATAATTGTAATATTATCAACAGATAAGAAATTAAATGGTTTAATTTATATAGAATTTTTTTTTCATGCATCACAAAGTTACCTAACATTATTAGTTTAGCTTATAGTATATACACTGCCAGTAGAGTTAAATACTACCAATGATCACAAATTCGATCTAAAAATCTGTGGTTATCCAGTATATCGACAATAAGATCTATTTATTTTGATCTAAGTAGCATTAAGTTGTTTTGTGTGCGGCTAATTATTTAACATAGGCATGGAGGCATTATCATTTTTGCTATATTTTCGTATCAATTAATCTTTATTGACATCAAAGGCATTAACAATAACTATTGATAATGCCTTAAAGTGGTGTAGCGTCGGCGGTAAATAAATAATTAAGTTTATAATCATTCATTTTAACATTATGAGAAGAACCTCTGTCCAAATTATAAATATATACTTTGCTCAGTAATTGA
The DNA here is from genome assembly GCF_022592395.1 of Moellerella wisconsensis. Lineage (NCBI taxonomy): Bacteria > Pseudomonadati > Pseudomonadota > Gammaproteobacteria > Enterobacterales > Morganellaceae > Moellerella > Moellerella wisconsensis. Next base: position 1,677,628 of record NZ_CP093242.1, read on the forward strand.
TTATGTTCAGCGGTCCAATATTCTTTGTCTTTTCCCCATCCTTGGTATGTGCTCATAATCCCCCATTCTCTAAATAATAAATCATAATCTAATTTCTTAAGAATATTATGAGATTTGGCTTTATTAATTAAATCTTTATAATTAACTTCATTGTGACTAATAAGTACATATTTTTTTATTTTAATAGAGAAATCAATACTTTCTTGTGTGATTGAATCAATACAAGTAAGAATGTTTTCTTTCTTTATTTCATTTGTAATAGTAACCTTTACTTCACTTTTAGAGATATTTTCAAATGAGAATGCTGAGGGCTCATTATCTGCAGACCATGTTAAACTACCATTATCATGACCTCCTTTTGTTTTAATATAGAAAAAGGCACCATGCCAACAAATAGAGGGTTCATTTTCAGCGAAGGTATGATTAATATTATATACACTATCTATTTTTAATATGGGTAATTCATTATAAAAAGAAATGTTAATAGATTGAGATATATTCTCCTCATTAAATAAACGGCATTTAATAGTGTTTTTTTCATCTTTATTATTTACTATGTCAATAATAGTGTAACCATTTTTTCCTGTTTTTGTTTTATATATCGGGGTGTTAACATTTTTAAATAGGGCATTGCCATCAGCAATAAGAACTATATCAACTTCAGGTAATTCTATTGTCCCGTCATATGTTATAACTTTTATTTTGGCAGTATCAGATCCATTGGCTTCTGCTTGAGCCTTAATTAATTCTAGTTTTAAATTTATATTATTCGAGGTGGATTTCTTCATTAAATTAACTCCTTTAAATATTAATACTGGCAGGAATATTTTCTGGAATTAAATATTCATATGGATATGGACGTTTACCATTTCTTTCTTGAATAATTTTTTGTATATTAGCCAAGTTTTTCCTGAATTTATCTAATGGGCCATTTTTTTTAATGATTTCATGATCATTAAAGACAAGTTTATAATTTAAACCAATATATTCACCAAGCTTTCCATGATATAACTCACCTAATAAAGTATAGATAATAATTTTTTGGCTTGCTCGATATACTTTTGGTAGCATATCTAACCATTGTTTTTGTGTACTACCGGTGACAGATGTCGGTTTTGGATATGCCATTGTTCCAATTGTATGTGGAGCATACATTAGCCAACCAGGTTGAGAGTAATTAACAGCAGCATGCTGTGCTGATGAAGTGAATATGATCATAGTTAAAGTATCAATCAATTCATCTTTAGTTTTAATTTGAGTAAACCCTTTAACTTTACCATTATCAATAATATCTTTTACCCAGGCTTGAAATGATTTATCAAGACTTAGCTCAGTACTAGTTACATAGTAAATATTAATATATTCTCTAACCCAATCTTTAATTGCATGCCATATTAACAATCCATCATCTCTATATGGATAACTTGGTAAAGCATTTATATCATCGACTTTACGTTGTTTTAATGCTTCAGGGAAATAATGAGCCTTAAAATCATAAGATAATCGTATGTCAATAACGGCTTTAGCCATATTTTCTAAAGGAGCAGCAAAAAGCATATCAACAAATTGATGTTCTCCTAATAAAGCTAAAGTTGCATTATGATTTATACGGTTAGTTGCTTCAAAATGTGTAATTAATAATCGATGTAAGGGATGGTCTTTAGGTAATTTTCGTAATGTAGCCAATGCAAAGGCTTCCATTAATAAGTGAGTTAAACCTAGATGAGTTGATAACTGATGTTCAGATTCATCAGCTGCCTGTATCACATATTTTGCTCTTTGCCATGCCCAGTATCTATCGCTATTGACATCTTCTGTTGCTAAAAACATTTCGTTATTATCATCAGGATCTTGTCCACATTGTATAGCAACAGCCGTAAGCTCTTTTGTTTCTAATGAAACTGAAAATAATGCTATAGCAGCATACGAATATCCAGGCATTGGGTTTGTACCAGGAGAACCTTCTGGCTTTGTATATCCATCCTCAGCAACGACTCCTGATAAATAGCTATAATTTAACATGTAAATTCTATTTTGCTTTAATGCATTAGATAAAGAATCATTTTCTCCCATAACAAATTGATATTGTTCATTAGATAATGGAAAATTTGAAGGGAGATCAGATACTCCAATTAATGCAACTGGATTGGCTCCAGCGATGCGTTGATATGCAAATAAATCATCATTATGTAAATAGTCAGCTACAAAAGGTTTTACTATTATTTTAAACAAATTGTTATATAAATCTAATCCTAACTCTTTATTTTCTTTAGGAATTAAATTTATAATATTCGTCCATATTGATTGTATCTTTTCATTCTCCACTTCATTTTTATTATTTATTAATGAGGCATAACAATGAATTAAATCATCAACTAAATTATTGATTTTAATTTTTTTATCATTGTCATTATTTAAAATATCATTAAATACACTTTTAAAGTTATTTTGAACTTTATTTACTAATAATTCTAAATTTATATCATATTCCGCCCTGGGTCTTAATTCAATCGGTACATCTATTCCAGGTGGTTTATCATACATTGGAATACCGATGAGAGGGGCAATGTTAGTAGACCATTTATATTCATCATTATCTGTATTTTTCATTTTTTAGCTCACATTTAAAGTAAATAATAGCTTTCATTGGATTAATAAAAGCCGAATAAATATTTTATTTTATTAAATTCCTACCTGAACGATATGCGTGAAAATGCTTAGTAAATGAACCGTGTTCAGAGTATCGAAAAGTACCGTCTTTAATATTAGCCACAGTTGCTTTACCTAGAGTGCTATATTCATTAGTCCAAAACTCAGCAAGATTAACTGCGTCTGTTTCTATAATATCCGTACTTAATATTTTTTGTTCAGGGCTAGTGCCTAGTGACCATTGTGGATATACAGTCAGATCCCCCCATTCCTTATGAATATCCAAATAGTTTATAGGAGATAATAAAGCATCATCATGTAGGTTTATGGCTTGAGATAATGTTCTTGTTTTATCCAAACTAGGTGCGATATAGAGTTTTATAAAAAATGAAAAGTCATCATGATCACTAGTTATTTTATCAGTAACAACAATTTTCACTGCTTGGTATTGATGTGATTTTATAGTAATACCAGCACTAGAATTATTTAATGATTCTATATCAACTTCAGCAACGGCACCTTCAACCTTCCAATCGAGATCTCCAGAGCCTCCAGTCGTTTCAATAGTAAAAGAGGCTCCAGCCCATGCAATTGTTGGTTGTTCGGCAGTAAATGTATGATTTCTATTATGAATACTTGTTATTTTTAATTTATCACTTGTAGGTAAAAAATTAATTTCTTTTGTTTCCAGTTGATTAGGGTCATTTAAAATATAAGTCTTTACCGTAATTGATTCAGAAACTGTGTTTGTAATATTAATAACAGCTTTACCATTACCATCTGTAGAAGTACGAAATAAAGGTGAATTATTTTCCTTTATAATAGCATTTCCATTAACTGAAAATACAATATCTAACTTTGTCGCAGGTAGCATGGTTTCTGATTCAAGGATATAAGCTTCAACTATATTTGTACTCGCACCATTTGCTTGGGCATTATCTTGAGTAACACGTATAGTAATTATAAAATTTTGATCTGCCATTTTTTATCTCATATGTTAATTTAAAATAAACTATTCAGTAAATATGATTATATTATGTAATGATATATTTTCATTTTCACTAAGAAAGGCAATAATATTAATATATTGGATTGTGGTATTTATAATTGAAATGTTAACTTCTCCATTTGAGTCAGTTGTTTTAGATAAAAATGAACTGTTGTTTTCTAAGAATAAAGCGTCACCATCTGCTGATATTATTAATTTCATGTTCTTAATTGGGGTTTTATTTATTATATCTACTACTGTCAGTAATATTTTATTTGAATCAATACCATTAGCTAATGAATTATTTTTTATAATATAAGATGATAGTTGAAGTTTATTGTCGTTATATGATTTTGACTCTTCATTTAAATTAGAGTGATTTACATTTCCATAAACCTCTTGTGGAATATCATTAATATTACTTACATCGCTGTTTTCACCAATGATACTTAGTGTTCCATTATTAAATAGACTTATAAATGTATCTGGTGGTGTACCTCTTGTTATTTGATATCCTGCTTTTGTTTTTATAATGGAATTTTTTTGAATTTTAAAATTATTATTATTCCACATAACTACAGTGCTTAATTTTGAAATGGCAGAAAAACCACCAGTTGAACTAGAAATAGAGATAAAATTATTAATATGTAATATTTCTGAAGGTATTTTTCCACCAAAATTATTTGCTCCCCACGTGTGAATAGTACCATTTTTTAATAAAATGCAAAATGCAGCGTCAGAGGAACTTATTGCCACTATATTATTAAGTTGTTGAATATTATTAGGTAGTGATCCTCCATTAAATGATTGTCCCCAAGAATATACTTGACCTAAGCAATTTAGTGCAGTAAATGCGCCTGTATTTGATGAAATTGTTTTTATATTATTTAATGGGATAAGAAGATTTCCACCAAAATCTTGATGTCCCCATGCTATTACATTTTTATCTTTAGTTAAAACTGCAAAAGCACCATCGGTAGAAAAAATTTCTTGTATATTACTTAATTTAGAAATAGTACTTGGTACTTTTCCACCATAATTTTCAGCCCCTCATGCATATACTTTACCACTTTGATGCAGAGCACAAAAAGCAGAGCGTGTTCCAATAACTTGAGTAAATCCATTCATAGCTGAAATTTCATTTGGGAGCAACCCACCAGCTGATGCGATACCCCATGCAATTATTTTTAATTCTTCAGTGATCGCTGAAAATGCTGTTCGAGTGTAGCCAACAGTCAGTACATTATTAATCGGTACATCTAAGGAACCATTACCTTTACTTCCCCAGCCATATAAATTTTTTTCTTTTGTCAAAACTACGGCTGCATAAGGTGAGCATATAACTCCATCGATAGACATTAAGCTGCTGATTGAGATGGGGGGGGTAAGCCAACTAGGATAGTTACTTCCCCAAAAAAATAATTTACCTTTGTTATTTAAAATATAAGCAATTGATTTATTTTCATAGCCTAAGCTTTCTATATTTTTAGGTGCTACTTTTATTTTGTTTCCATTTGGATTGATGAATACATTTATTCTTTTCAGTGGGTGATGATCTGTAAAGTAAGGTGATCTATATATCTTATCATCATTATCATATTGCCAATTAACCGAGGATACAGTCATGGTTTTTTTATTTATTGCAACTAATGAGTGACATGAACCTACATTTCCTCTATTACCTATTATTTCTATATCATTTATTAATGCTGAAACAATAAGATAATTAGTTGTCTCAGAGGTTAATGTTGAATTTAAAATATAGTAAAGATGTAAAATATCATTTAGATATGGTTCTAAAAATTTCGATTTGCTTATTTCGATAATAATATCATTTTCGATATCTGCAGCTTTTAGTATGTAATTAATTGTCCATGGAAATACAGTTTCTGTATAAATATCTAAATTATCATTAATTTTCATGCCTACCCATTTAGGGATACGTATATGAGCAATCTGATCAATATCAGAGAGATTAATGATATTATTTACAGCTTCATCTATTTTAGGGGGAAAGATATTGCTACCTTCAACATCATAAAATGAAGAAGAGCCACTAGCTTTAACTGAGTGATCCTCACTATAAATGGCTGTTATAGTTACAATCTCAGAGATTGTATCAGTCAAGTAAACGGTTGATCTTCCTAGTGCATTGGTCATTACTGATGTTTGATTTGTTCCTATATCTGCAAATAGAGCGTTATCTGAAACTTCAAAAAATACTACTTTGTTATCTAAAAGAGAATTATCGTTTTTCAAAATAATACTTGCACTATTTTTATCGATACCATTCGCATCGGCACCTGAGGTCGTCTTGATAGTTATGCTTATACTCATATTTATGCCTTTGCTTCTGGTCTTAAAAAATTAATTAATTTAATCACTTTTTAAGTGTTGTATAAATTTAAAATATTACAAGAAGAATTTATTAATTTTTAAAAAACACATTAATGCAATTTATTACGTTTAATAATAGTTATTTTTTGAATTCATTTCTGGTTTTTTGTTTTTATTATGTGACCTGTTGGCAACTGTCATTTATTTTAATATCAAATATACATATTATTCCAATGCGTATATAATTAAATTTATATTATTAGAGTGATTAATTAGTTTTTGGTTTTAATTATTATGATTGAATAAATTAAGTGGTAATAATATTATCTATTTAATAGAATCTACTTATCATTAACTGAGATATTCTAACTTAGCGTTTTCTAACTATTTATGCCGTAGCGAACGTTGCATTCTAACCATATATCAAGACAAGATAAGTTCAAGAATAGGGAGTTTAAACAGCAAACAATGTAGGTAGTGGGTAGCTGTATTATTGTTTTACTGGAACTCACATGTAAAACAGGATGATGCAGGGGAAATGATTCGAATAATTGACGCAAGAAAGGCTACGAAAAATGAGAGGTTAGTGTATGCGCAAAACTAAGATTAAGTTAGGGGGTTCTATCCTTCACTGATGCATAAAAATCAAGATTAAAATAATTTATAGATATTGATGATTTAGGGATCACTACTTCCAACATCCCGTAATTACTAGCTGATGTATAATCAAAAGGTCAAAGAGATTAAGTTTATAAACCAGTGAAAACAGCCAATCCAGTTAGAACTGATAGTGATATAATTCATTGATTCAAAAGTCAGGCTATCAAACGATAATGAATGCTATTATCAGAGATGTAATATTAAGAGATAAAAAAGAGAATTCATAACGAAAAGAGGCATCTAGTGGAAAAGGTTCCGCGATACTAAAGATAGCAATAAAGATATCTAGTGGGATGGCTCAGTGATTTAGACTGTCATCTGTTCTATTCAAGTTATAATCTTATTGCCAAAATCATACTATTTTTCTGTTTTTATTTAATGACTTCAATAAGTATTTAAATGCTTATGGCAGAATGAATGATATAAAATTTTTTGATATAAAACCTAATATGTGGGATTTACTCTAAGCTGAGAATCGCATTAAACTCAATGCCCAATTTGCGATTATTTTAAGTTAATACTAATAATCGCAATTAGTTGGGCAATGATAGATTAATAAAAACAGATATAGATGTTAAAAAAAATCAGTTTTATTCTTTGCATGGGGAATCTAGTAAAATAAATTTGTCCATAAATACAATGAGTTTATTTCCTTTTTTTTTCATTGTTACATCTTCATATTTTTGTGATGGTAACAAATAAAAAACATCTGGGTCTTTATCTGTACATGAGTTATGAATGATAACTCTAAAATAGGTATTTCCTATATTTTCAATTAATCCTTTTTCTAGATTAAATTTATAGTTGAAATTAACATCCTTTGGTCTTACGACAAAGTAAGTATCTAATGATATTGTTGGTGTGAAATAAAAGCTTTTATTTTGCTTTTTATCTTCAAACGCTCCTAGTGATGTTTCAGTAATAACCATTCTATAATATCTTTCCTGATTATCGTCCTCGCCTCTATAAAGAATTTTAAAGTACTCTCTTTCTCCGGGTAATAATATTTTTTTTAGTGGGGTATAAATTACTTCTCCATTCTCAATGTTAAATGATTTTTCTTTTTTACCAGGATAATCAATGCGATACATGTTAAAGTTATACATGTTCATGTTTTTTGTATTATTAAAAAAAGATTTTGAATGGAACTTTTTATTTGTTGATAAATCAGTGACATCGCTATCAATATAAATGGCTTGTGCGGGCATACTAAAAGTAAATATAAGGGTGTGAAAAAATACAATAAGTTTCGCTAAGTTAATAATGTTTAAAAAATGCATGAATTTAACAATTCTCATAAATTTAACCTTTTAATCTTTTAATTAACATATTGGGAATATTCTTAATAGTATATAAAAATAAAATATATTGAAATGAACATTTGTTTTTTTATATATTTTATTTATACTCATAGCACTTTAAAGATATTTATATATTAAAGATTGCAATTAATATACTGTATATATACTTATTCTGGCATTAGAAGACATCCAGTATATATACTTATTCTAGCATTAGAAGATATTCCGTATGTATACTTATTCTGACATTAGAAGATATTCTGTATATATACTTATTCTGGTGTTAGAAGATATTCTGTATATATACTTATTCTGGAATTGTAAGGAACTCAGTATATATACCTAACATGGTAATAGGTGAGCTAAATAATTAGCTAAGGATTATATATGAAAAATACAAAATTAATACTTGCGGTTGCCACTTTGTTTGGTGCTGTATCAGTTGTTTCAATCGCACATGCTGATGTCGAAACACGTGCCGAAACACGTAAAGCTTCGTCAACAGCAATTTGGCAAGCAACTGCAATTAAAGATACTAAAAGTATGTTAGTTGTTACACCATTAAAAAGTTTAACTTTTAATTATGCTGCAGGCCAAAAAAGCTTTAATCAGCAAAATGGTGCATTTGATGTTGCTATTCAAGGTCAAGAGGGTGCAACCGATTTTCAATTAACAGCTAAAGTTATTACCGATAAATTAACCCGCACAACTGATAACTCTGAATTAACCGTGGGAGTTAAATGGAATGGCACTAGCTTATTAACAGCAGAAGAAACTACTCTGATTGATTTTAATAAAGGTACTACTGCTGGTTTAGATAATCTAGGACAAGAAACTGCGTTTGGATCAAAAGATCGTGTAACGGATCGCGGTGCATTTAACTTTGTGATTGCTAGCGCAAAATTAGATGATGCAGTTACAAGCTTTGAAGAGTTAAGTGATGGTACATGGGATGGTGATGTTAGCGTTCAATTTACTGCAGTATGGACTTTACCTTGAGAATAATTAATATCAGTTTATAAATAATTAAAATGAAGATGATTAAATCATCTTCATTTTAACATCATGGATTATCGTATGATTAATAAAATAATATTTATTTTAAGTGTTTCGATTTTACCGTTAGGTACTTCGATTGCGATAGATGTAGGTGATATTACTGAAACAATTAATTCAGATAAAGAAATGCTTTCAAAAGAAATTAAAAATACAGTATCAACAGCTCGATTAGTTAATTTAAATGTACAAAAAATAAGTTCACCTATGGAGGAAGGATCATCTCTTACTATGAGTAGTGATGAGATATTATCTACCCCCGCTAATCTTATATTGCCAGGTGAGGCCTCGGATATATTTAAAATTATTTATAATGGCCCTGCTGATGATACTGAACGTTATTATCGTTTAAATTGGCAAGATGATCCTGTTAGTAGTAATGGTTCAACAACAAGTAATAAATCGGCAGTTGCAACAACATCAGCAACAATCAGTACAATTTTAGTTGTTGCGCCTAGATTGGAAAATTTTAATTATCAATATAATAATGGTGTCGTTAAAAACACGGGAAATAGCTCATTTAGAGTTGTTGCTTCAGGACCTTGTTTAACATCACAAAGTAAACATTCTCAAAATGGGGTTTGTCGTGAGCGTTATTATTTAATGCCCAATTTAAAAGTTAAAATGCAGCGAGTTAATACAACAAATAAAAAAACAACTATAGGTATTTGGCATAAGGAAGAGTTTATTATTGCTAAATAATCGATTCTGATGGCTGAGTAGGTAATCATCATGTATAAAAAACTCGGGTATTATATTTTTTTAGGCTTTTTTAGTATTACATCTAATGCTATTTCTTCCCCTGTAAGTAGTATAAAAATAGGCAATAATATAATACCCGCAGCATTTGTTTCAGCCTTAGAACAAGGGATGTCAGTCCCTGTTTTTTTACAATATGAAGGAAGTCGAAGCCAAACAAAAATAGCCACAGCAAATATTTCACTTAGTGATGGGAAGTTAAAGCTACTTTCATTAGATTATTTGGATAATAGTCAAGAAGCTAATTTATCTAAAGATGTTCTTGAATCGATTGAACATAGTCAGGATAACTTTTTTGATACTAAAATGGAAATACCAATAAGTGACAATGCCATACTACATCTTGATATCCTATCATTTAATCTTAATTTGAATGTTACTAAATCAGCATTTGAAGCAAAATCTAAAGTGAAAAATGATAAATTAGGTCCTTCGAGTGTAGAAAATATCTCAACAGTGATTAATTATGATTTTGGTGCCTATCAAAACTATGATAAAAAAAGTAAAAATACAAATAATAGCTATCTAAATATTGACCTATTAGCAGCTTTTGCTGAAAACCATTTTAATATTAATGCATCAGCTTATGGTATTGGTAATTCAAATAATAAATTTGAATTATATCGAGCCATGTATGAGCGAGATCATCAAGGGTTTCGTTTCGCCATGGGTTTATTAAGTACATGGAACCTTCAGTCAATAGCTAGTCTTACTGCTTTATCTAGCAGTAAGATTTATGGTATTACTTTCGGTAATAAATCATCTAGTTTAATTAATAAATCGAGTTCATCACTAATCCCTATTTATATATTTTTACCTAGCCCAGGTGAGGTGAGAATATATAGAGGAGAAAAGCTATTGAATATACAGAATTTTCCTATGGGGAGTTTTGAGCTAGATACAAGTATATTACCGTATGGTATTTATGATGTCACAGTAGAGACAGTCGTCGATGGTAATGTAGTATCAACCAAAGAACAAACAATTAATAAATCCTTTGGTGGTATTAGTGCTAATTTAAATCGATTAGAATGGGAGGCTTATGGGGGATATGTTGATTATGTAAATCCCCATACTATTATCAATAATAGGGAAAAAAATAAAAAAAGTTATAATAATGTTACAGATAAAACCTATTTAATCGGGTTTTCGGGGGCGACGACATTAGATTTATTATCAGGATTTAATTTTAAAGTATCTAATTATGCATTTGATAAAAATATTGTTATTGAAACAGGTGCTAATTTATCAATAAATAAATATTTATCTTTAGTTTGGCAAGGGTTACTGTCAAATGGTGGTACTAATCGTAATATTATTACTGCATCAGCCCAAATACCTTATAGTATCGGTTCAGTATGGGCATCTAAAGAAAAAACAATCGTTAAATCTGATTTACCTATTTACGCTTCGGATAATTACTCATATGGGGCCTCTATTAGTTTAAATAGTTTTATTGATAATGCAGGTTCGTTTACTATTAGTCAAAGTTATGACCGTAGAACTAAAAGTAAATCACTAAACTATGAATATGGCAATAACCTTTATAATGGTCGATATGGAAATATCGGGCTACGATTAGGGGTGCAAAAATATCATTATGATGATCAAGAAAACACCAATGAAAAATTTATTGCGTTAGATTTTTCATTGCCATTATCAACCTGGTTAAGTACAGGTGTTTCATCATCAAATGGAAATATTAAAGGGAATGTTTTTGTCAATAAGATGATAGATGATTCATTTATAACCTCCGCAGGGGGGTCAATGTCTAAACTGCTTAGAGATAAAAATAATGGTGAATCTAATATTTCTACGCTGGGTTATGCGTCTTATGAAACTAAATATAATTCGGGTACTTTGACTGTAAACCGACCTGATAATAGACGTATGAGTGGAAATTATACGTCAAGAGGAGCATTTGCTTATAGCGACAGTCTATTTGGTGTGAGCGGTAAATCAGGTAGAGCAGGGGTTATTATTAATCCGAATATTAAGGGTAATGGTGCGATGACAGCTCAGATTAATGGAAAAAACCATCAACTCACAGGAAATAATACATTTATTCCTCTCTCACCTTATGCTGATTATAAAATAGAATTAATGAATAGTGGTGAGTCAATGGATAGCTTTGATATTATCGCAGGTAGGAATAAATCGGTTATTTTATACCCTGGAAATATTGCTGTCTATACGCCAAATGTCCGGCAGTTAGTTACTGTGTTTGGGCGTATTAAATCATCTGATGGTACATTACTTAGCGATGCATCAATACATAACCATATAGGGAAGACAAAAACAGATAAAAATGGTGAATTTTCAATGGATGTTGATATGCGTTTTCCAATTATATCTGTTATCAATACGAGCAATCAAAATTCAATCTGTGAAGCTGACTTAGATCTATCAGGTGCTAAAGGTGCTTTATGGTTAGGTGATATTATTTGCGAACCACAATCTTCTTTTGCACAAAGATAAGGACTTAATCAATGATCAAAAAATCATTTTTATATTTATTTTTGCCTATGAGCATAAATATTTTATGGATACCTAACAATTTTGCAGCGACTGTTTCAAATTCATTTATTTTTATTGAAAATAATGTTGATGATGAGTATTTCATAACTTCTCAAAAATTAAATCCTAGGTTTTCTGGCTCCAATAAATATACTCGTTATGCTTCTAAGCAAAGAAGTTTAGGTTACATGGGGACGACTCCTAATAGTAGTATCAAAAAAGATTATAATGTTGATATTTGGCTAGAAAATTCTCCTATTGATAATCCTTTTTTAGGTAACCGGTGTTTGAATGATGAGGATGAATGCCCTTCGGATGGGATCTGGCCAGCTAAGTATATCGAAAAGTCTGGTGCTTATATGATTAATCAAAATAGTACTAAAGGACAAAGTACGAATACACGACCTATTTTTAGCGATAATAGCTTTAATTTTTTTAAGGATATGGGGCCAGATAAAACAATAACGTTAAGTTTAAGATCCTGTCAGACCGAATTTGATTATAATCCTTCTCAAGGAGAATCTTGCGAAAGTATTGGTGGGAAAATGTTATCTTCTAATGATTTTGTAATGACAAAAATCGGGCATCTACAATTATTATCTACCAATGCTTTACAAGAAATTTTTATTGATAGTAATGGAATGCCAAATATTGGATTAGGGTCAGAATTTTGCCAAACGGCAACGGTAAATGGTCGTGACGGGATTGTTTGTAATTTAGTGCAGTATAAATATACTTCCTCATCAGATATTAGTAAATTACGTGTAGGATTAAAATTAAATCCGACCTATATTACGTATGATCCAAATGTAAATGATGTCATGTTTCAAGGCAATGTTAATTCAAACTGGTATACTTATACCCGTAAAGATAATCCAACAACAAAATATACTGATGTCTTTGATAATACCAATAATGGCCAATTGTCGGTGTTTTTATCGCAATCTTTTTTAAAACAGTTAATAGATAGAAATGTTGATTTAACTAATAGTCAAGATTTTTTCACTTTTTCTTTTTATAATTCAAGTCTTACACAATCAGGTTATTATGAATTTACACCATCCAATAAACTCATTATAAAACCACGCAACTATGGTATTAGTATTATATCCGCTGATTTCAATAATAGTCCTAAAAAAATAGGTAAAGTCGGTAGTAAAAATCCAATTACATTTAATTATATAGTAACTACAACGGGATTTAGACAAGCTAATAGTATTACAGCACAAGTTATCGGCGATAATAAAATAATTAATAATCAATCATATTGTGTTTTTTCATCTTCAGATAATTCAATTAAAGTTCCATTTTCAGCTTATCTATCTTTTAAAGGTAAATATAGAGGACAAGTAATTTCTAAGAGGGCAAGTTGTGATTCTAAGGAAATATCATTAAATGATGCCTTATGGGAGGAAACACCTTGGGATATTCCTGCTCAAGACCAAGGTTCATATTATAGAACTAATTTAGATTTATCATTTCCGATGAATGAAGGTCATTCGTATTGGTCTATTGATGGTGATGATTGGATAGGAAGCGTAACAGGAAGTGGGAGTGTCAAAGTGACAGCCACATGGAATGGCGTACCATGATTAATTGATAACAGTAAGTTCTGTGGGCAACTAATTCGGGTTATCGATTTAGGGCGTTATTTTTATTCGCGGGGGTGTTTTTTTCCGCGGATAATCTGCTGGTATAACTCTGTGACAGAAGCTTGCTGTTGTCACTGATGATACAGTGAACAGAAGATAAATATTTCATTTAAACTTAATAAGTTACCAGTGTTTAAATACGTTGCTCTGTTGCAAAATATTATGAGCATTAATTTCTTATAACATTGTATTGTTTTTCACTATAAATATCATTAATGCAGTTACTGAGCCTGATTATTTATAGTAATTAAGTTTTGCAACAGAGCTCGATTTATTGAGCGCTTAATAGCCGGTTATATAGCTCTAAATACATTTCAATGGATTGATACCAACCAATATTTTTTGCCATTGCATTTTTTTGTACTTGCTGCCATTGAGCCGGGGAGTCCCATAATATCAAGGCTCTATCAATAGCGGCTTTTAAATCTATAGGGTCACTTTCGTAAAACACAAAACCGGTGGATGTTCCTTGTTTAATCGCTTCTAATGAGCAATCTTTAACCGTATCGGCAAGTCCGCCGGTATGGCGTACGAGAGGCAAAGTTCCATAGCGTAATGCGTAAAGTTGAGTTAATCCGCAGGGTTCAAAGCGGCTAGGGACCATTAATACATCGGCGCCGGCAATGATTTGATGGGATAATGGCTCATCAAAACCGATAAGTGCGCGGATTTGATCTGGGTATTGTGATTGAGCATGACGGCAAGCATTTTCAATATCTTTATCACCATGACCCAGAAGAATAAATTGGCTACCAGAATCAAGTAAGTTGGGTAAAACATCAAAAATCAAATCTAAGCCTTTTTGGTGGGTCATGCGGCTTACCACGGCGAATAATGGGCGCTCAGTTTGTTGATTTAAATTGAATGATTTCTGTAACGCGAGTTTATTTTTAACTTTCTTTTTTAAACTGCATTGGTTGTATTTTTGGACAATTAATTCATCACTAGCCGGTGCCCATACCTCGGTATCAATTCCATTTAAAATACCGCTAAGGCGTTGTTCTTTATTAAGTTGATTTAATAGTCCCTCTAAGCCATAAGCATATTCAGGATGTAAAATTTCTTTGGCGTAGGTTGGGCTAACGGCATTGGTGTGATTAGCATAAAATAAACCGGCTTTCATAAAAGACAGTTGACCATAAAACTCCATTCCCTCGACATTATAAAATTCAGGCGGTAACCACAGCTCATTCATATGATGAGGCGCAAATAGCCCTTGATAAGCGATATTGTGTATGGTGAATATACAGCGAGCAGGGTAATTATAAGCGGCTAAATAAGCACAAGCTAATGCCGCATGCCAATCGTGAGCGTGAACAACGTTGGCTTTCCAGAGTGAGTCACCGCCTCTGGCGAGCTCTGCGGCAACAAAACCCAACAAGCCAAAACGGAGATAGTTATCTTGATAGGCATTATGATGCTCATCATGATATGGACTACCTTCACGTTGATAAAGATGTGGGGCATCAATAATATACAGTGGGGAATCTTGGTATTGACTGTAATAAAGTGTGATTTCACCAGCGAAAGTATTTAGTGTGGTGACTTTTTGCTTATTAGTAACTTGATTCATAACCGCAGGATATCCGGGCAATAATGCCCGCGCATCAACACCATGCTGCCTCTGTGCAGGGAGCAATGCGGCGACAACATCTGCTAAACCACCGGTTTTGATTAAAGGAAAAAACTCTGCACAAACATGTAATACATTCATTTTTACGCCTCACTCCTTTGTGGTTGGCTATGCATTTTTAACGGTAATTTAAGGTTAAGGTACAGTGTTGATAATGGTGGGAGAGTTAACTCAATTGAGTTATTACAACCGTGAGATTTGATGGGCTGGCTGAAAATAGTTTTGTCGTTGTGAATATCACTACCGCCATAAATAAGCGCATTACTATTCAAAATAATTTGATATTCGCCGGCAACTTTGACACCAATACGATATTGAGTGCGAGTCACTGGGGTGAAATGGCTGACAACTAATAATGGATCACCATTAGCAGCGTAACGGATAAAAGCAAATACTGAATTTTCGTTATCATCAACGATAAGCCATTCAAAGCTCTGAGGATTATGGTCGTTATCATACAGTGCTGGCGTATCGCGATACGTAAAATTGAGGTCTTTAACCAAGCGTTGTACACCCACATGTGGACTGGTTGGCTGCTCCACTAATGTCCAGTCTAATGCCCCGTCATGATCCCATTCTCGCCATTGAGCGATTTCACCGCCCATAAAGAGCAGTTTTTTACCGGGATGCGCCCACATAAAGCCATAATAGGCGCGTAAAGTGGCAAACTTTTGCTCGGGAGAACCGGACATTTTGCGCAGCAACGAGCCTTTGCCATGGACGACCTCATCGTGAGATAAAGGTAATATATAGTTTTCGCTCCATGCATACATTACGCTAAAGGTCAGTTTATTATGATGAAACTTGCGAATAAGAGGGTCAAGTTGCAGGTAATCTAGCGTGTCGTGCATCCACCCCATATTCCATTTGTAGTTAAAACCTAATCCTCCGACAGAGGGCGGAAGAGTGACACCGGTAAAATCAGTCGATTCTTCAGCAGACATTAATATGCTTGATTGCATTTTATGTAATTGCTCGTTGATATCCTGAAGCAGCGAGACCGCTTCAAGATTAATGTTGCCCCCATATTCATTGGCGATCCATTCACCGTCAGGCCGGCTATAGTTGCGATAAATCATAGAAGCAACAGCATCAACTCGTAGCCCATCGAAGCCAAAACGTTCAATCCAATAAACGGCATTATCGGCTAAAAACTGGCGAACCTCTGGGCTGCGATAATCATAAACTAGGGTATTCCAATCACGATGACGACCTTCTTTGGGATCGGCATATTCAAATAATGGAGTCCCATCAAAGTTTGCTAACCCACTGGCGTCAGAGGGAAAATGACCGGGTACCCAATCAAGGATCACATTGATACCTTGTCGATGTGCTTCAGCAATAAAATAGATTAAATCTTGCGGTGAGCCATAACGGCAGGTCGGGGAATAAAGGCCTAATGGTTGATATCCCCAAGAACCATCGAATGGATGTTCATTGATAGGTAATATTTCGAGATGAGTAAATCCCATGTGTTTTACATAAGGAAGCAGTGTTTGTGCTAATTCGCGATAACTCAGCCAGTGATTATTATGGTGTGGGCGTCGCCATGAGCCAAGATGAACCTCATAAATAGAAATCGGTTGATTACGTTGATTTGCTTGGGCTTGTTGCTTTGTTGGTTGATATTTGGGCGGAAGCGGAGAAACAATCGATGTGGTATCAGGGCGCAATTGGTTGCAAAAAGCATAAGGATCAGACTTTAATTGAATCTCACCGTTTGCATCGAGTATTTCATATTTATAGTCTGTTCCTGCGGGAATTGCAGGAAGGAAAATTTCCCAAATGCCACTTTTAGGGTGATAACGCATGGGATGCCGACGGCCATCCCAAAAATTGAATTTACCGACCACCGAAACACGGTGGGCATTAGGCGCCCAAACACAAAAATGTGTACCTACAATATCCTCGAGCTGGCGTAAATGTGCCCCTAAGATTTCAAACGAAAATATATGATTGTGGTTTTGAGTTATTGTATTGCGTAGTAATGTTCCAAAACGGTAGGGGTCTTCAATAATTTGTTGGGAATCCCCCCAGTTAATTTGCAAAATATAAGTAAAGTTAGTATCTAGGCCGCTAGTATAACCGCAAAAAAAACCACGTTGATCTATACAAGATAATTGAAGTACGGGTGTTGCCGTTAATCTATCTAAAATAGTTATTTGTTGAGCATTAGGAAGTAATACACGGAAATAAGTTTTTTCCTTATATTTATGCATACCAAGAAAAGAAAATGGATCATGGTAATTTCCAGAAAATAATTGCTCAATGATCTGTTGTTGCATTGATTGCAGCTCCATTGTTTTTATCCTATCTCCTGGATTTAATGCTTTTAGATATAGCATGTATTTTCAGTTGGTTAGCTTAGTATAATGCTTTGATCTTTTTTGTGTTTTTTTATCGCATATGATGATTTATTTTTCCATTTAAAATAATCATAGATGATAATAAATATAAATAAAATAAAATATTGTAACTTATTTATTATTAAGTGATTTCAATTTAAAACCGAGTCAATTAATGACTATCAATATAGGTCTGGGGTTAAGTTTTATTTAATTTACGTTATTTTTACTTTTATTAACTCTATTTCTAGTTATACTTTTTGTATTAATGAAAATAGAATTAAAATACATCATCAATTATTGACTGAAATTAATAATAGATTGCTTCATTAATAGAATAGAAAGAAATTTGTTCGTTGAGATCGTTATTCTAGAGTATTTCGATGTGAGCGAGGGAGTTTCTTATAATACGATATTTATCGTCGAAGCTGAAATAGCGGAGAAATATTCCGATGTCTTTAACAAATTCTATGTTTATAACAACTTCTATGTCTCTAATAAATAAAGCATCGAGTGTGATTACCCTATCAAATGTGCCTACTACGCAACGGATCTTAGTTATCGATGTAGGGGGGACGCATATCAAATTGTATGCCGAGCCTAATACTCCGGCGATTGAATTTGTTTCTGGGCATATGATGACGCCGGAAAAATTTATTCAAGAGGTTAATCAATATGTTAACCCAGCTTTATTTGATGGTGTCAGTATTGGTTTTCCATCGCCTATTTCTGGTAATCGTATCTTGAAAGAGCCGGTAAATTTAGGTCAGGGTTGGGTTGATTTTGATTTAGCCGAAGCCTTTGCTTGTCCGATTCGTTTGATAAATGACGCCGCAATGCAAGCCGTTGGCAGTTATCAAGGTGGGAGCATGTTGTTTTTAGGGCTAGGAACAGGATTGGGAAGTTCGTTGATAGTGAATCAGCAATTACAGCCGATGGAAATCGCTCATCTTCCCTACCTTGAGCATGATTATGAATATTATGCCAGTGAGCATTATCGTGAGTCTGTTGGCGATGATGTATGGCGCCAAAGTGTCCTGAAGATCATCGATATTTTTTATCAAGCTCTTATGCCGGATTATGTGGTGATCGGTGGCGGCAATGTGCATCATTTTACTGAACTCCCTGAGCATGTTCGGCGTGGCGATAACGACAAAGCGTTTCTGGGTGGGCTTAGAATTTGGGGGCAATAACCCATTGATGGTAGAACGTGCGTATCTTCTTGATTTTTTTACAATATTTATAGAGATCAATGAGGAGTTAATTCTAGGTAAATAGCTGGGTAACCAGGCCTACCTGATTGGTATAAAGTGGGAACACAAGTATCTGATACATAATCAATAATTATGCGTTAGAGTAGCCAATGGTGTTCTCTCTTCGAATTGGAGAATAGCAAATGAATGAACAACAAGCCCCCGGTGGGCCAGGAAGTACAGCAACGTGGACCAGTAGCGCTAAAGATATGGTCGGGACGGCAATAGGGCAAGGCCGCGTGTGGTTTACTCTGGGTTATGGCATCTTAAATGAAGTTTATTGGCCCTCGTGCAGTACCCCGCAGATCCGTGATTTAGGTTTCATTATTGCAGGAGATGATTTTTGGTCAGAAGTCAAACGCGTCCATCAATATGAATTAACCACTCCATCATCTTCTCTACCACTGCCAAAAATTGTCCATCAACATGAACGTTACCGCCTTGAGCTCGAAATTATCACTGATCCTGCCCGTGACGTACTGTTAATAAAATACCAACTTGAAGGCGAAGGGTTAAAGCTATACCCATTATTAGCGCCCCATTTAGCGGGAGATGGCGATAATAATTGCGGCTCAATATCAGCACAAGGGTTAGTGGCGCATAAAAAAGACCATCATTTAATATTAGCGGCAAAAAATGGCTTTACTCGAGGGAGTGTTGGCTATGTTGGTTGCTCCGATGGATGGCAAGATTTTCATCAAAATGGTTGTATGCGCTGGGAATATCAGCAAGCCGGCCCCGGCAATATTGCTATGATGGGTGAGCTTAACTGTAATTCTGGAGTATTAGCGTTAGCTTTTTCAGACAGCGCACAAGGCGCGGCCACCTTAGCCCATAGCTCGTTGGCGGCAGGTTATCAAGAAGCACGGAGACAATATGCTTATTTATGGGCAGCATGGCATGAAACTGTCAATTTTCCGGGATTGGATAAATTGCCCAAAAAATTATCTGATGCGGTTCGTACTTCGATTGCCGTTATAAAAACCCATGAGGGACGTAATTTCCCGGGAGCGTTAGTGGCCAGCCTAAGTACTCCGTGGGGCGATACTCATAAAGACCCGGGGGGATATCATCTGGTATGGCCTCGTGATTCTGTTGAAGTTGGTTTTGCGATGTTGGCGTGTGGTTTAATCGCTGAAGTCCGTGCTTTAATGGCTTATTTAATTGCTATTCAGCAGCCAGATGGTCATTGGATGCAGAATAATTTTACTGATGGCCAACCTTATTGGCAGGGAATTCAATTAGATGAAGTAGCTTTGCCGGTACTATTTGCGGCAAAACTTCATGAACAAGGATTACTTGGCGAAATGCAAGGAGCCGCGATAAAAATGACGCGTAAGGCGCTGTCATTTATTGCTCAATATGGTCCTGCTAGTCCACAAGATCGCTGGGAAGAAAATTCAGGCATTAATCCATTTACCTTGTCTGTTTCAATTGCGGCATTAGTGGCAGGGGCACAAGCGGGCTTTCTTGAAGAAGGCGATAAACAATACGCTCTTGATTTAGCCGATGATTGGAATGAGCGTTTAGAATCCTGGGTGTATGTAGCCAATACCCAACTTGATCGGGAGTTAGCTATTTCTGGTCACTATATCCGCTTAAATCCTAATTGCCATTCTGCGCGTTTTGGTGAGGTGATGTTGCGTAATCGCAATAATGAAACCATTAACACCCGAGCACTAATAGGGATGGAATATCTGTATTTAGTGCGCTTAGGGTTACGTAAAGCATCAGATAAGCGTATTCAAGATACCACTAAGCTGGTGGATAAATTACTGTGCGTTCAATTGCCTGCGGGTCCTTATTATTATCGTTATAATCAAGACGGTTATGGTGAGCATGACGATGGACGGGCATTCGATGGTAGCGGTGTGGGGCGATTATGGCCATTACTCAGTGGTGAACGCGGTTATTATGCCGCAGCTTGCAAAGAAGATATTCAGCCGTATTTGAACGCTATTTTAGCCTCTGCCAGTACGGGGGGAATGTTGCCTGAGCAAATTTGGGATAAGCCAAGCATCCCAGAGCGGGGATTAATTACTGGCAGACCTAGTGGCAGTGCCATGCCATTGATTTGGGCGCATGCAGAACTGATTAAACTTATTTATGTGCAAAAAACCGGCGTGGCTATCGAGCAGTTAACATCGGTCAGTGGGCGTTATCGCGATCAGCCACCGGTTGCCCGCGCGCGTCATTGGCGTGATAATTTATCTTGTGGCGCAGTACCTGTGAGTCATGAGCTTTGGATTGAGTCTCAAGAGCCTTTTGTTTTGCATTATGGCTATGATAATTGGCAGGATATTAAAGAACAAACCAGTCAACCTCTCGGTTTAGGGCTGTATGGTGTTATGGTGAATGTTAGTGCATTAGGTGGAAAAACGCTGCAATTTACCCGTAGGTTTGATGGGCGGGGCTGGGAAGGTCGTGATTGGCAGGTTGATATAACAGCTTGATCCAAGCGAGACTTACCCAAGCTGAGAATAGCCTTTACATAATTTAAATTACAGCCTGTATGGTTATACAATATTGTTTTCAATACGATAGCGTTGCAGCACAATATAGCTATATTACCATTAACTTAATGCCCGAGTGGCGATGATATGCTTGTAACCTCACGCTTATCATTGCAATGACTTGGGCATTAATATTTTGGTTATTTCTCTAGTTAAACCGAGTATTACTGTCGTTATAGCGGCTAGCAGCGCATTAATAGAGCTGCTAGCCAAAGGGATTATTTTAATGCCAAGGTATTTAAGGCACTATCGACAGAGTTATGGAAACTGAGCACGTTCTCAATGGGGGTAACTCGAGCGCGAGCTAAGGTTTTTAATGGTTGGAATGGGATTTCACAGACTGCGATATGAGTATCTTTTTTCACTTCATCGATAAATTTCTGAAAAGCTTCTAATCCACCTGCATCCAGTACTGGAACGGCATCCCACTGCATGATAATGGTATCGCAACCGGCGCTTTTAAGCCTTAACTCCTCAAAAATACGCTCAGCGGCAGCAAAAAATAATGGGCCGTTAATCCGTACTACCAACAGTTTCTTCTCAGGGTTAGTTTCGGCGAGTTCGCTGATGCGTGTCATGTTAGCGATACGACGCATAAATAGTAAAGAGGCCAGCACGATGCCGACAGTAATCGCAATCACCATATCGAACAACACGGTTAATGATAAGCAAATCAATAAAACAATAATGTCGTCTTTGGGGGCACGACGCAGTAAATCGATCACTTTGGGCGCGGCGCTCATATTCCATGCGACTATTAGCAACAGTGCGGACATTGCGGCTAAGGGTAAATAAGACAGCAGCGGAGCCAAAATTAATAGAGTTAGCAGTACCAAGATAGAATGCACGATGGCGGAGACTGGTGAGGTCGCGCCCGCACGAACATTAGCCGCAGAGCGGGCGATTGCCGCCGTTGCAGTGATCCCTCCAAAAAATGGCGCCACAATATTGCCCAAACCTTGGCCGACTAACTCACTGTTTGAATGATGTTTTGTACCTGTCATGTTGTCCAGCACCACGGCACATAATAGTGATTCTATCGCGCCCAATACCGCCATAGAAAAAGCTGCGGGCATTAATGCGGTGATGGTTGCCCAAGAGAGTGGGGCATTTCCCGGCAATTCCCACGGTAAGACAAACTGCGGTAGGATAGGCGGAATACCTTGGCCTTGTGTCCCATCACTGAGAAAATAACTGTACTGAGAGCCAATGGTGGCAACAGGATGGTCAAAATAGGCCAAAATTGCCATAACTAGCGTTCCGCCAACTAATGCGGGTAAGTGACCGGGTAACTTTAACCGCAGTTTGGGCCAGTAGATTAAAATTAATAAGGTGGTTAAACCGATCAGAGTGTCGCTAAAGTGCAGTGTTGGCATTGATTGAGCCAAAGCGATAACTTTATCGACATAGTTTTCCGGAACATGTGCCATCTCTAAACCAAAGAAATCTTTGATTTGCATGGTGGCAATAGTGATAGCGATCCCGGAGGTAAATCCTAGTGTGACCGAGACCGGAATATATTCAATAAATTTACCAAAACGGGCAAAGCCCATTGCTAGCAAAATAATACCGGACATCAATGTGGCGATAAGTAAGCCACTCAGCCCAAATTGTTGCGATACCGGATATAAAATCACCACAAACGCAGCGGTCGGCCCTGAAACGCTATAGCGTGAGCCGCCAGAAATCGCAATCACAATCCCAGCAATAGCCGCGGTATAGAGCCCGTATTGTGGTGGAACCCCACTGGCAATTGCCAGCGCCATCGCTAAAGGAATAGCGATGATCCCGACAGTAATCCCCGCAATAAGATCACGAATAAAACGAGCGAAAGAGTATTTTTCTTTCCAACAGGAATCAATTAATGCACTAAATGGACGTAAACTATTAATTTTTTTTGTATTCATTGTACCCCTACCAGAATAACAGGGTGGTTAAGAAAAGAGAGAAACGACAAGGATCATACGCCGTTTAATCGTCGAGAGGCTGTTATTTATCAAAAAAACTGCAGAATGTAGTTATCTAACCCAATATAATCGTTAATAATTATAACATAATAACCGAGGGCAAATTGGGTTATAGATTCAAGGATGTGTAAGTGGAGAATCAACAGTGATAGAGAAAGCAATTTAGCATGTAAAAAAGCCCAGATTTTCATCTGGGCTTTCTCATCGAATATGGCGGTGAGGGAGGGATTCGAACCCTCGATACGTTTTCACGTATACACACTTTCCAGGCGTGCTCCTTAAGCCTCTCGGACACCTCACCAATTTTGGTCACAAATTGTGTTACTTAGTTTGCGCTAATTTACGCCGTAACTCACTCTGCAACGGGGCGCTACTATAGGGAAAAGCACCCTCAGCGTCAACTGAATATTTGATTTTTTTCTGTTTTCTGTGGTTGTTTAAACAAATAAAAAACAATTTGTTGAAGAAAACGGCAATAGTGCCGCGATAAAACTCAAAAATAGTTTGAAGTGCGTTAAAAATGAACGTGACTATAAAAAATAGATTATTGACGCTATAGCTGATTAGCGAAAAATCTGTTCATATTGAGGCAGAATATTGGCATGGACAAATGAAGATATTGGATGAAAGAGTTAGATGGTAAAATATTGTTGGAAAGTATCGATTGAAAGGCGGAGGACGAAAAGTATCATTTCGAGATCCTGTAAATAATTCTGTGTATTTATTATATTAATAGATGGATGGACGTCTACCCAGGTTTATATAATAAAATTAATGAATCGCCTCAATATTGCCGAGGCGATCCTATTTTATCGTACTATTATTATGTTATTTCATATTGTACTATTTTAAAATAATTTATCCCGCACTTACTTAGATTGACTGATTTAGATTAGCCGATTTAAATTAACCTAAGTTTAGCTGTTAAATTATTATTTGCCGGATTAATGATTGTGTTTAAAATCAATAACCATACGGCCGGTAAATTTACCTTGTTCCATTTCTTCAAATATTGTGTTGATATCTTCCAAAGGACGCATTGTAACTTTAGGTACAACTTTACCTTCTGCCGCAAATTGAAAAGCTTCTTTTAAATCTTCACGCGTACCGACTAAAGATCCTACTACTTCAATGCCGTCTAATACTAAACGTGGAATACTAAGATCCATGGTTTCAACAGGCAGGCCTACCGCGACAATTCGTCCTGCCGCGCGAACGCTGTTTACCGCGGAATTAAAGGCAGATTTAGCCACTGCAGTCACTACCGCAGCATGAACACCACCGATTTGTTGTTGAATAATCTCATCTACATTGTCTGTTTTTGGATTTAAAATCAGGTCGGCACCCAACTCTTTAGCCAATTTAAGTTGACTGTCATTGACATCGATAGCGATAACTTTGGCATTAAATACATTTTTAGCGTATTGCAGTGCGAGGTTACCTAATCCACCTAAGCCGTATACTGCTATCCATTGGCCAGGTTTAATTTCTGATTTTTTAATTGCTTTATAGGTTGTTACGCCAGCACAAGTAATGCTACTTGCTGCAGCAGAATCTAATCCATCAGGTACTTTTACTGCGTAATCAGCAGTGACAATACATTCTTCAGCCATCGCACCATCAATGGTATAGCCCGCATTTTTAACTTCACGACAGAAAGTTTCATTACCACTGTTGCAATATTCGCAGTGACCACAGCCCTGGAAAAACCATGCGACGCTAGCTCTATCGCCAACTTTTAAAGAAGTTACACCTTCAGCAACTTCGGTGACTACACCGACGCCTTCATGCCCTAAGATTACACCGGTAACATCACCAAAATCTGCATTTTTTACATGCAGATCAGTATGACAAACACCGCAACATTCCATTTTTAATAAGGCTTCGCCATATTTTAGCGGACGTAATTTTTTATTATTAATAATTTCAACGGTTTTATTTTTTCCAACAACAGCTGCTTTCATAGGTTATTTCCATAAAATGTTTATAATTAATTTTTTCTATCTATATATTAATTTAAATAATATATGAGAAGAGTATAAGTCTATTCTTATTGGGAATAAAGCCATAATGATAATCTAATGATCTCATATAGATGTGCGGTTAATAATTAATCTATAAGTATAAAAAATGATAAATATTATAGTTATTAGATAATAGGAATTTTCTGTTTTTGTGTGTATTCCGTACTGAAATTATATTTTTTGCTAAGTATATCTATTCATTTGTTAGCTAACCCCACTATCTCTTTGCTGTATATTTTCATATAGGAGATTAAATTTATTAGGTTATTTTTATGAGATTCTAATAACGGCGGCTATATCCGTAATAGGGGGAACTAAGGAATGGGTAATAGTGGCTAATATTCTGCCTCTAAACTTTTTACGATGAGAAAAAAGTTAATGAAACTGCAACCTTTTGAGTTAAAAAGCGTTAACGAGTTAACAGTTTAGACCTTAGCCTTAGCTGAGTAATTATATTCGCTTGAAACTTAGTTCTATTCAGAACAATCTATCTGTTAACTTAGGAGGAAGGCCATGAATATTATATTTTATCATCCATTTTTTGATGCAAATATCTGGATCGAGGGCATGAGAGAGCGATTACCTCAGGCTAACATACGTCAATGGTTACCGGGGGATAATGCGCCTGCGGATTACGCCATGGTGTGGCTTCCTCCTTATGATATGTTAGCTTCGCGCAAGGATTTGAAAGGTATTTTTGCCTTAGGGGCTGGCGTGGATGCGATTATTAAACAAGAGCTTGACCATCCTGGTACTTTGCCGGCGGGTGTTCCATTGATGCGGTTAGAAGATACAGGCATGGCAATTCAAATGGAAGAATATGCGCTGGCGAAGGTGTTACATTATTTTCGTCGTATGGACGAATATCGCCAACTACAATCCCAACGAGTCTGGAAACAACTGCCAGCCTATCGCCATGAGGATTTTATCATTGGTATTCTGGGGGCTGGCGCGCTAGGGAGTGCGGTTGCCCGACGACTGGTTGATTTTGGCTTTATTGTTCGTACTTGGAGCCGGACAGAAAAATACTTTAACAAAGTGCAAAATTTTCATGGTAACGATCAGCTGAGTGGATTTTTGTCTGGTAGCAAAGTCATTATTAACCTGTTACCGAGTACCCCCGAAACTGTAGGAATTCTGAATAGTCAGTTATTTAATCAGTTACAATCGGGTGCATTTGTGATTAACCTAGCGCGTGGCGCGCATTTAGTTGAACAAGATCTCCTACAAGCACTAGATAGCGGGCAAGTTGCAGGGGCATCGTTAGATGTGTTTGCGAATGAGCCGCTGTCCCAAATGCATCCTTTCTGGACTCATCCTCGGGTAGCGATTACTCCCCATATTGCGGCTTTTACCCGTCCAGATGAGGCGATGGATACCATTAAAGAGAATATTGAACGGATTGAAAATAATCAGCCGCCGCATGCCGTCGTGGATATGACTCGCGGATATTGATAGTTGGTTGTTTTTCTTTACATTCAGGCGGTTAATTAGCGAGAATAGAGCAAACTTAATAAGGATAATACTATGAATGAATTTTCAATGGTTTGCCGTATCCTAGGCTCATTATTTCAGCGTGCCCCGGAAGATCAGGTGGTGAAACCGCTGTTTGATATGATAGCTAATGGCAGCTTAAAAACAGCGTGGCCGCTCGAACAAGATGAACTTTGGGAGCGTATGCAGCCGCTGGCTGATATTTCGGCGCTGGATCAAGATTATCAGGCGCTATTTAATCCAGCGGATCCTGCGGTACCGTTTAGAGCCGCGGAGTACGATGTGCAGCCAGAAAGCGCAATCCGTGAGTTCTTAGTTGAGCGCGGCATGCCAATGACCAGTGAAGCGCCGATGGATACGTTTGGCGGGCTGTTATTGTCGGCATCTTGGTTGGAAGATCAAGCAGCAGAAGATGAAGTTGATGCGCAGATTCAGTTTTTTGAGTGTTTTATTTTGCCGTGGAGCAGTACTTTTTTAGGCAAAGTAGAAGCGCATGCCAAAACCAGTTTTTACCGCAATTTGGCGATTATGACTCGTGAAGCATTGGCGGAGCTGTATCAGGATTTGTCTGAAGATCTTACTAATGCTGAGTGACCCTGTCACTATTATCCATAAAATCATGCCAATAAAATAATATCGATAAAATAATTTAATCAAAAAAAACGGACCTAAGCATGGCTTAAGGTCCGTTTTAGCGTTTATCTATAGAATTTTTTTATCGTCAATAGCAGCGTTAGTCAATTACTCGACTAATGGGATAACTAATTTACCCGGTTTGACTTCTAAGCCTTTGGCCAATTTTTTGGCAGTAGCTTCTGCCGCGCTATTATCGGGGTTCAGAACATAAACAGGTTGCTGTTCAAAGAAGCTTTGCAGTGAACTATTGAGATACGGCAATACCGCCGAAATAGGCGCATCCATATTTTCAGGTGTCACTTTATAGCTGCTGATAGTTAAATCTTTCAAATAGATAGCACCTGTCGCTACGTCAAAGTAAGGGCGAGAGGTTAACGTTAATGACACTTGTGCGGTGGTTGAACCTAATAAGCTATCTAGCGTAATTTTAGCTTGCCCAGTGAGCGCAATTTTATTGGGTTCGGTACGACCAATCTCGGTAGATAAATTAAAAAATTGGATATCAGCATCAACCACACCAGAAAGCCCAACTTGATGATTATAGTTCACATTTTTGGCTAAATAGTCATTAATCAGCCCTTCGTTGATACTGAACTCTTTAAATTGGTTACAACCAGTAAGTAGGGTGATCAGGCCAAAGGTTGCGGCCAGTAAGATATGTCTCATCGATACATGCTCCTTGTCGTCTAATGAGTTAATTTTACACCATTAATTACCATTAAGCATGGCAGTTTCAATTTTCTTTTGGTTAAATTGGCGATGCAGCGCCCAGATGGTAATAAAACCAATAACGCCTAATAAAAACCACGGTAAATGCGGCATATGGTATTGATGCCCAATATCATACAGCCAGCCTCCACCGGTATAGCCGACTGCACCACCTAAAGCTAAACCTAAACGACTGAACCCCATGTAACTACCGCGTGCCCGAGGATCAGCTAATGAAGCGCTCAAGGTTTCTCGAGCGGGTTCGGCAATAATCATCCCGAGATAAAACAGGCTAATTAATCCAAATAGTAGGGGCAAAGAGTGTGTCAGCCCGATGGGGATCATGCTGATACTCATCAAGAATAATCCAGCCATGACCCGCTGTTCAAGACGAAAATACTTTTCGCTCCAGCGCGCAATAGGATATAGCAGCGACAACGAAATTGTGGCTTCAATAGCATACATCCATTTGACGGCAGTGGGTGTACCGGCTAATTCATTGATAATAATTGGGAACATCAGCATGACTTGTACCGCCAGTATAAAATAACCCGCCAGCGTTATGACGTAATTAACAAAACGTTTATCGTGCAATACGCGGCTTAAGCCTTCTCGGATTGGGGTTTTGGCGGTAGAAATACGGTAAGCCGGTAATAGCCATGCATTAAATAGCGCAGCTAATACAAACACGGCGGCTCCGACCCAGCAAACATAATGAAAATCATATTGCAGTAGCCAACTGCCGATCAGCGCACCAATTACTGCGCCTGCGCTATCTTGCATTAATAGCAGTGAGTAAAAGCGTCCGCGTTCATACGGACGAGTTAATTTGATCACCAGTGCAGTGCGTGGTGGGTCAAACAGAGTGCCGCCAAGGGCGGATAAAATACAAGAGAACCATAATATCCACGGTTCATTAGCCATAGCCATCACAGCAAAACCCGCAGCACGCATTAGCATACCGATAATAATCATCGGCTTAGCGCCAAACCGGTCGGCGATTGCCCCACCGAAAATCCCCAGTCCTTGCTGAGTGAGTTGGCGCAGTCCTAGCGCGAACCCAACCACTAATGCCGGCCAACCAAGTTGTTCAACAAAATGAATCGAAATTAAGGGGAATACGACAAAAAAGCCGAGAACAACCAGCATATTATCAAATAATAAGAAGTATTTACCCAGACTTCTTGCTTGCGATACCTGTGCCATTACACACCATCAAAAAGAGCAAAAATAGGAGGAGAGAGATCAATAATAATTGTTGAGAATATTATCAGCAGAATAGATACTAGATCATGATATTTTTTAATCGATACATCAGGTGCTTATCGATTATTTATTTTTATCAATCTCGTTAAAAATTGCAGATAATTGATAGTCTGTAATCCGGAAATTAATTTGTAACCAGCCATAGCTAATGACTAAATTGAATCAATAGTTCGGCGATTTTAGCGTATTTTTAAGGATGTTAAATGTTTGGTTATCGCAATGGGGCGCCAAAACCTCGCCTAGTAACGGACAGAATGGTTATCCGTTTAGCCTATGAACGGGATGCGTACCGTTTAGCTGATTATTATTGTGAAAATAAAGCGTTTTTAAAACCGTGGGAGCCGACGCGTGATAACTCACATTTCCAACCTTCAGGCTGGCAAAATCGGTTGCATGTGATGACGGAGCTGCATCGGCAAGGGAGCGCATTTCATTTTCTGTTATTAGCTCCTGATGAAGATCAAGTGATCGGGGTGATTAATTACAGTAATGTACTGCGTGGGGCGTTTCAAGCGTGTTATGTGGGATATTCGATCGCTGAGAAATGGCAGGGACAAAAATTAATGTATGAAGCGGGGCAAGCGACTATTCGCTATATGCAGCAGCATCAAAAAATTCATCGCATTATGGCTAATTATATGCCACATAATATTCGCAGTGGCAATTTATTAACTAAGCTTGGTTTTGAACGCGAAGGCTATGCGAAACAATATCTACAAATTGACGGCGTTTGGCGTGACCATGTATTGACCGCATTAACTACGCGGACGCGATAACATCCGCAATTTTTTGTTCATTTTAATTCAGGCTTATTTAGGCTTGCTCTCGAAACAATAAGTGAATATACGCGAGTGAACTAATAAGGCGGCCGAATTGAAATTTCAGTCGTAGTCAGCAGGCAGCACTGCTGGTAAACTTGCACGATTATTTAATTTCAGTACCTATAATCATGAATTTATTAAAATCATTAGCGGCGGTCAGTTCCATGACCATGATGTCGCGTGTTCTCGGTTTTGTGCGTGATGCCATTATTGCGCGTTTTTTTGGTGCCGGCGCTTCGGCTGATGCATTCTTTGTGGCGTTTAAATTGCCGAACTTGCTGCGACGGATCTTTGCCGAAGGGGCATTTTCTCAGGCGTTTGTCCCGATTCTGGCCGAATATAAAAGTCAGCAAGGAGAGGAAGCGACACGTACTTTTATTGCATTTATCGCCGGGATGTTGACATTAATTTTGGCATTAGTCACGGTGGCCGGTATCGTTGCCGCACCGTGGATTATTTATGTGACTGCCCCCGGATTTAGTGAAGATGCCGATAAGTTTATCTTAACCACTTCATTATTGCGGGTTACCTTTCCTTATATCTTTTTGATTTCTCTAGCTTCTTTAGCTGGTGCTATTCTGAACACTTGGAATCGTTTTTCTGTTCCAGCGTTTGCTCCCACCTTATTGAATGTCAGTATGATCTTCTTTGCGGCCTTTTTAGCCCCGTATTTTGACCCACCGATAATGGCATTAGCTTGGGCAGCATTAGTGGGGGGAATTTTACAATTAGTTTATCAATTGCCACATTTGAAAAAAATTGGCATGTTAGTTCTGCCAAGATTATCGTTTAAAAATAGCGGTGTATGGCGAGTCATGCGCTTGATGGGACCGGCGATTATTGGGGTTTCAGTGAGTCAAATTTCATTAATTATCAATACAATTTTTGCCTCTTTCTTACAATCAGGCTCAGTCTCATGGATGTATTATGCAGATCGCTTGATGGAGTTACCTTCAGGTGTACTTGGTGTCGCCTTGGGGACCATTTTATTACCATCGCTAGCCAAGAGTTTCACCAGTGGTAATCATGAAGAATATCGCCGTTTAATGGACTGGGGACTGCGTTTATGTTTCTTGCTAGCATTGCCTTGCGCCGTCGCATTAGCGATTTTATCTGAACCTTTGACGGTGGCTCTGTTTCAATACGGTAATTTTACGGCTTTTGATGCGGCGATGACTCAGCGAGCACTGATGGCTTATTGCGTTGGTTTAATGGGAATGATCGTGGTGAAAATTTTGGCGCCTGGATTTTATTCACGCCAGGACATTAAAACCCCGGTTAAAATTGCGATTGCCACCCTGATTTTAACTCAGTTAATG
The DNA here is from genome assembly GCF_022592395.1 of Moellerella wisconsensis. Lineage (NCBI taxonomy): Bacteria > Pseudomonadati > Pseudomonadota > Gammaproteobacteria > Enterobacterales > Morganellaceae > Moellerella > Moellerella wisconsensis. The sequence goes on from NZ_CP093242.1 coordinate 1,709,526, forward strand.
AACTTAGTCTTTATTGGGCCTTTGCAGCATGCCGGGCTAGCATTATCGATTGGTTTGGCGTCCTGTTTCAATGCCGGAGTGCTATATTGGCAGTTACGTAAGCGTAATATTTTCAAACCATTAGCTGGCTGGGGCAAATTCTTAGGCAAATTATTGTTTGCGCTAGTTGTGATGGTGGCGGTGCTATTTGGGCTGTTATATCTAATGCCAGCTTGGGAACAAGGCAATATGCTGATGCGTATGCTGCGCTTGATTTTAGTGGTTATTTTGGGTGCCAGCAGTTATTTTGCCGCACTTTATGTTTCAGGTTTTCGTCCACGTGATTTTATGCAGCGCAGTATCTAAGCTAACAATATTAACGTTATAATATCTAAGGCGATAATTGGATAGCGTAGCGGGTTTATTATTCAGTAATGAGCGGGTATAAAATCCCGTTCATGTTAGGTCAAATAATGACAATAAAAAAGAGCGGCCATCAGGCTGCTCTTTTTATTAATAATGGGATTAAAACCGAATTGAGAATAATAGCGTGCTTACATTCTCTCTACGGTTTGAATACCTAAAGTCTCTAAGCCAGTTTTTAAGGTTTTTTGAGTCAACAGTGCCAGTTTTAAACGGCTTTGACGTTGTGCGTCAGATTCGGCTGTAAGAATAGGGCAATGTTCATAGAATCCAGAGAATAATCCCGCGACATCATACAGATAAGCACACATAACGTGAGGTGTGCCATCGCGTGCCACCTGAGTAATGGTTTCTTCAAATTGCAGCAGGCGAATAGCTAAAGCTTTTTCACGCTCATCGGTTAACACTAATGGCAATGACAAATCCGTTTGATCAACTTCTGCGCGTTTGAAAATAGATGCCACACGGGTGTATGCGTATTGCATATATGGCGCAGTATTGCCTTCAAATGCCAGCATATTATCCCAATCGAAAATATAATCGGTGGTACGGCTTTTGGATAAATCAGCGTATTTAACCGCACCAATCCCGACCGCAGTGACCACTTTTTGTAATTCATCTTCGCTTAATTCTGGATTTTTACTACGGATCAGTTTTTCTGCACGTTCAACGGCTTCATCCAGCAGGTCAGACAGACGTACGGTACCACCAGAACGAGTTTTAAACGGTTTGCCATCTTTACCAAGCATCATGCCGAACATATGGTGCTCAAGAGACATCGATTCGGGAATATAACCCGCTTTGCGTACGATAGTCCATGCTTGCATCAAATGCTGATGTTGACGAGAGTCGATATAATATAGCACTCGGTCTGCATGCAGCACTTCATGGCGATACTTAGCGCATGCGATGTCAGTAGTGGTATACAGATAGCCGCCATCTTTTTTCTGAATAATGACGCCCATTGGGTCGCCTTCTTTATTCTTGTATTCGTCAAGATAAACAACCACGGCGCCTTCACTATCTACCGCCAGCCCTTTGGCGCGTAAGTCGGCAACAATATCTGCTAGCATATGGTTGTATAGGCTTTCACCCATCACATCGTCTTCAGTCAGAGTGACATTTAAGCGCTGATAGGTTTGTTGATTTTGCGCCATGGTGATATCTACCAATTTACGCCACATCTTACGGCAATATTCATCGCCAGATTGCAGCTTAACCACGTAGTTACGGGCGCGCAGAGCGAAGTCTTCATCTTCGTCGTAGCATTTTTTGGCTTCGCGATAGAATACTTCTAAATCAGCTAATGCCATATCGCTGGCTTCTTCATTCTGGACTTTTTCCAGATAAGCTATCAGCATACCAAACTGAGTCCCCCAGTCACCGACGTGATTGGCGCGGATCACTTTGTGACCCAAAAATTCTAATGTACGGGCTGCCGCATCGCCAATAATTGTCGAACGTAAGTGGCCAACATGCATCTGTTTAGCCACGTTAGGCGCAGAATAGTCGATAACAATCGTCTGAGATTCAACCGGGGAAATGCCCAATTTTTCATCTTGCAGGGCAACTTCGGCACCTTTTTCAATCCAGCGCGGATCAATAAAAATATTGATAAAGCCGGGGCCAGCAATTTCAACTTTATTGGCGATACCTTCAAGATCTAACAGACCAATGACTTTTTCGGCCAGTTGTCGGGGCGGGATACCCATTTTTTTAGCAGCGCCCATAATGCCATTGGCCTGATAGTCCCCAAATTGGACTTTAGCGGACTGACGCACTAGCGCATCACAGCCCTCAGGAGCTCCCGCTGCGAGCAACGCAGCACTAATTTTATCTGAAAGAATAGCCTGAATATTCACCGGATTACCTTAAATTACGAACATAAGTCGTTGTATTGTGCCATTACAAACAACGCACGAAAAGAGCCATGAAGTTTAAAGGAGGAGATTTATAACATAATTGTTATTTTGCATGCCACCTAACATAGCCATTATACTGCAAGTTATAGCTGGGTGGGTCGCGTTAATAGGTTAAAATCGCCCATCGAACCACTTAATAACTGCCAAAGATTTAACAGCCTAGTATTTTACCACCAAGGATATTATTTGTATGAATGTTTTGAACCATATTGCTCAATTAGCCGATTTAGCCGAAGATTTACCACTTTTTGAACAACGATTGCAGCAAATGGCAGAGATATTAGGCATTTCTTTGGCTGACTACCCGATAGATCATATTTCTGTACGTTGCCATCAATTGACTACCGCTCATCGTTGGTGTGAGGGGTTAGCGCAGTGTGCTGAATTAATCTCCAATAAGTCAATCAACGGGCGCCCTATCTATTTATTTGAACTCGCTCAACCGTTAAATATTGCCGGTTGGCCAGTTTCTATTATCGAACTGCCGTTTCCTAAAGATAAAGTCTATCCACAAGAAAGTTGGGAGCATGTCGAAGCAGTTATTGATGTTGAACCAGAGCAGCTAATTGAGCAAGCTAGTGCTTTGTTACCCAAGCCTTTACCTCATAATTTCAGCCTTAAGATAAGTCAACCTAAAGGTGATTACGAACGTTTGCCTAATCCCACATTAGCGGTTAGTGATGGTAAGATAACCTTAAAATATCATCCTTTTTCTTTGAAAAAAATTGTTGAAAGTGAGGGTTAGGTTACAAAAAAAGCTTTTATCTAATATTTATACAAAAAACTTCTTAAGCTGTGATATTAAACAAGTCAGCAAATGCAAATAGGTGTCATTATTATCTTTTACCGATTTGCGTTATTTTAATAGCTATTGGAGGGCGGTTATGGCGAAACTTGAAATTTGTTGCTTTGGGATTGAATGTGCGCAAATAGCGCAAGAATTTGGTGCTGATCGTATAGAATTGTGTTCAGGCGCTGCGGAAGGGGGATTAACACCTAGCTATGGGTGTTTAAAACATGCTCGAAAAAACATTCATATTCCAGTGCATCCCATTGTTCGCCCACGTGGTGGAGATTTTTGTTATAACACCATGGAGTTTGAGGTTATAAAAGATGATGTGCAAATGATCCGCGAGCTTGGTTTTCCGGGAGTGGTAGTTGGTATGCTTGATAGCGAAGGACGAATTGATCTGCCGCGAATGGAACTGTTAATGCGAGAAACGCGTGGATTAGAAGTCACTTTTCATCGCGCTTTCGATATGTGCGTGAATCCGTTATTAGCATTAGAACAATTAAAATCATTGGGCATCGCCAGAATATTGACTTCTGGACAGCAGCAAAATGCAGAATTGGGTTTACCGCTATTAAAGCAGTTGAATGATAAAAGTCGTGAAATTAATGGACCTATTATTATGGCAGGTGCGGGAGTTCGATTGAGTAATTTGACTAAATTCATCGAAATGGGCATTACTGAGCTGCACAGTTCCGCGGGTAAGACGGTTTCTTCGAGTATGAATTACCGCAAAGTTGGTGTGACTATGGCATCGAACAGTGAAACGGATGAGTTTACACATTATTGCGTTGATGGATTAACGGTTGAAGCGATGAAAGATTTTATGTCGCTAACTAATAATTTGCATTAATTAGCTACACCAAAGACTGTTTAGTTATACTACGCTGAAAAATCAGTAATCTCCAAAAACAGATTCAGAAAACCCACAGGTTAATGTGGGTTTCTTTTTGGTCAGAAGGAGTATTGGTGTTAGAGCATTAATATCGTTTAGATTATCAAATATGCTGGTAGATATTAGGGTTTACGCGCGGTTAATATTGCTCGTAAGGGCGCCGGATAGCCTTCGATAGTTTTACTCTGATCGTTAGGATCAAGAAAATCCACCAGTGATTCGGTGGTCATCCATTCGGTACTGCGCTGCTCATCGAGCGAAGTTATCGCTTGATCAACAATACGCACATCGACAAACCCGCATTTTTCTAACATCACTTTCAGCATCTTCGCTGAGGGAATAAAGTAGACATTACGCATTTGTGCATAGCGGTCACCGGGGATCAAGCATTGGAACTCGTCACCGTCGATAACCAAGCTTTCTAGCACTAATTCGCCATCAGAAACTAACTGATTTTTCAGCTGATATAAGTGATCTAATGGCGAGCGTCGGTGATATAACACCCCCATAGAAAATACAGTATCAAAGGCTTTGAGTTGTGGAAGTTGTTCAATACCGACCGGTAATAGGTGCGCGCGTTGATCATTACCCAGTAAGGTGCGTACTGCTTCGAATTGACATAAAAACAGTTGTGTCGGGTCAATACCCACAACAAATTCGGCACCTTCGCCTAGCATACGCCACATGTGGTAGCCACTACCACAGCCAACATCCAACACATAGCGATCTTTTAACGGAGAAATATGCGGTAATACGCGCTCCCATTTCCAATCAGAGCGCCATTCGGTATCAATATTTACACCATATAAAGAAAAAGGACCTTTACGCCATGGCATAAATTCTCGCAAAATATTGTACACACAGCGATATTCGCCCGAGGTTAACTCAGGCTCTCGCGTTGCGGTCACGCTATGTTTTAAATCCAGTGTGGTGGGAGTGATCGCCGGTAAATTTTCCAGCACTTTTTCCCACGATTTAAATTTACCGTGTAAATGTTCTTTTTTCCATTCACTGAGCTGCGCGGGTAAAACATCTAACCAGTGGCTTAAGCGACCTGTGGCTATTTCACGGTAAAAATTACCAAAATCAATCATTTTCCAGTTCCTTTAACCGCGAGAATAGAGCCAAAATTGAAGCATTGGAACCACACTTCACTGTGCTCAAAACCTGCTGTTTTCAATCTGTTTTTATGTGCAGTTACGCTATCGGTTAACATCACGTTTTCTAACATGCTGCGTTTTTGGCTAATTTCGAGTTCACTATAGCCATTTGCACGTTTGAAATCATGGTGCATATTAAATAATAATTCATCAATCGGTTGATCATCGAAGCTAAATTTCTCCGATAATACTAATACGCCGCCAGGATTAAGTCCCTGATAAATTTTGTTCAGTAGCGTTTGGCGATCTTCTGGATTGAGAAACTGTAATGTAAAATTTAGCACCACCATGGAGGCATTTTGCAGCTTAATATTGCGGATATCACCTTCAATCACTTCAACAGGTGTCTCGGCTTTATAGGCATCAATATGACGACGACAGCGTTCGACCATCGCAGGGGAATTATCTACCGCGATAATATTGCACTGTTTAGCCTGAATATTACGGCGCATCGATAATGTGGCTGCGCCTAGCGAACATCCGAGATCGTACACCTGACTGTGATCAGTGACAAAACGTCCTGCCAGCATGCCAATCATAGTAATAATATTCGAATAGCCCGGCACTGAACGCTGGATCATATCGGGGAAAACTTCGGCCACTTTCTCGTCAAATTGCCAATCGCCTAAATTAGCAATAGGGGCGGAGAAAAGGCTATCTTTTGGTTGTTGATCCTGAGTTGACATAACGGCTTGTATAAATAGAAACAATAAGTAGAGGGGGATTCTAGCAGAAATTTACTCGATGCAGAAAAGCAATTCAAAGGTGGGATGAAAAATAATGCTGCAAAATACAGACTAAAACGGCAGAAAGCCTGCCGTTAGGGCGATTATCTACGGGGATATTAGAGATCAAAAGAGAAAATTTGAACCCACGGTAAATAGTAAATATTGGCGATAACCATTAATACCATAGAAAGATAAGTGGCAGTCATACCAGAACGACGCCAATAATATTCTCTATTTTTTAGACCATAAGAATGGAGTATGCGTCCCGCAATTAAAATAATACCACACAAGTGGATCATCCATACGTGTGCGCCATTCATTTCCATAAACAGTAATAGCAACAAAGACATCGGAATATATTCGACGGCGTTGCCATGTACGCGGATAGCGGTTTGTAATTCGTAAAAGCCACCGTCGCCATAAGCGACACGATACTGTGTTCTCAGTTTAACTACGTTGAGCGATAATTTAATTAATAGCAATGCACCTAAAACAGCATACAGAGAGCTGACCATTTTTTACTCCATTAATTATCCTAGTCGGCTAAGTAAGTGATAAATCTCACAACTAATGAGCTACCGCTGTCACTAACAGTCTTTAATATTAAAGATTTTATCGGATATCATACAGGCAAATATTAGTATATTTAATATTATTCTTGATTGTTTCTCTCTGTATTGACACTTTATTTCAGTTATATATTCTTATAATATCCTTAAGGTTATTTATAATCTATTGATTTTAATTGAAATAATCAGTGGTTAATCACAACGGTTAGATTAATTAGGCTTCAATTGGATTACAATAATATGAGGAAAATAGAACGTGATGCGGGTGTTTAGCTGGCACCGGCTAGCACATTGGCTGGAAAATAAGCGGGCTAATCAGTTAAATGTATTGAGATTAAGCATAGAATATAATAATTAAAACATTCAATATGTACATAGCGCTAAGAGTCACATAAAATCAATGCTATTCATGAATGGTGTGTGTATCTGTATATATCTATTATCCTTCACGTTGCCAGTGTGTTGGCCGAGCCAAGATAATTTGTTTGAGCCGCTATTGTTTTTTGAGCAGGAGTTATTTTAGTGAGCCGCCGCCTTCTTGCAACCTGAATGATTTTGGCGATATATCCGATAAATAAAATTAGCATTTATTTAACTGATTTTTCAACACATCAAATTGATTTTACTGATTTAATATTCTTTTTGGGCTTATGTCCAGATTGAATTTCCGATATAATGACTGCCTTTTTTTGACATTCTGATTGTGTTGTCAACAGTGCCAAAATTTCCGCAGCAAGAATAACAAGCTGAGTAAAAGGATATTGTATGCGTTCTAATTATTGTGGGCAGTTAAGCCTTGCTCATGAAGGTCAAAAAGTCACTCTGTGTGGATGGGTAAATCGTCGTCGTGATTTAGGTGGCTTGATTTTTATCGATTTACGCGACCGTGAAGGCATCGTGCAGGTTTTCTTCGATCCTGAATGTAAAGCTGCATTTGAAAAGGCTTCTGAGTTACGTAATGAGTTTTGCATCCAAATCAGCGGAATCGTACGTGCACGTCCTGCTAGCCAAGCTAATAAAGATATGGCGACCGGTGAAATTGAAATTTTTGCTGACGACGTTGAAATTTTCAACCGATCAGAGCCGCTGCCACTGGATAGCAACCAAGTTAATACTGAAGAAAATCGATTAAAATACCGCTATCTGGATTTACGCCGCCCAGAAATGTCTAAGCGTTTAAGAACACGCGCTAAAATCACCAGTTTTGTGCGTCGTTTTATGGATGCTGAAGGTTTCGTTGATGTTGAAACCCCGATGCTGACTAAAGCAACGCCTGAAGGCGCGCGCGATTATTTAGTACCAAGCCGTGTGCACAAAGGTAAATTCTACGCGCTACCACAATCTCCTCAATTGTTTAAACAGCTATTAATGATGGCGGGATTTGACCGTTATTATCAAATAGTAAAATGTTTCCGCGATGAAGATTTACGTGCGGATCGTCAGCCTGAATTTACCCAAATCGATGTCGAAACCTCGTTCATGACCGCAGATCAAGTGCGTGAAATCATGGAACGTATGATCCGCGAATTGTGGTTAGAAACCAAAGCGGTCGATTTAGGTCAATTCCCAGTAATGACTTTCGCTGAAGCCATGCGTCGTTACGGTTCAGATAAACCTGATTTACGTAACCCAATGGAATTAATCGATATTGCGGATTTAGTTAACGCGGTGGATTTTGCGGTATTTGCTGAGCCAGCGAACGATCCCAAAGGTCGTGTTGTGGCGTTAAAAGTCCCAGGTGGCGCAACCTTGAGTCGCAAACAAATTGACGACTACGGTAAATTTGTGGGTATATATGGCGCTAAAGGTCTGGCATGGATGAAGATCAATCAGCGTGCTGAAGGCTTAGAAGGGGTGCAAAGCCCAATAGCTAAATTCTTAAATGCGCAAGTTGTTGAACAATTATTAGCTCGTACTGACGCACAAGATGGCGATATCATACTGTTTGGTGCCGGGGCAAAAAATGTGGTTACCGATGCGATGGGGGCTTTACGTCTAAAAGTTGGTCGAGACCTCGAACTGACCGACCTGAAAAGCTGGCGTCCATTGTGGGTGGTTGATTTCCCAATGTTTGAAGATAATGGTGACGGTGGCTTAACCGCAATGCACCATCCATTTACTTCGCCGTTAGATTTTACGCCACAGCAACTGGAAGAAGATCCAGAAGCGGCTGTAGCGAATGCCTATGATATGGTGATTAACGGTTACGAAGTTGGGGGGGGATCGGTGCGTATTCACCGCAATGAAATGCAGCAGTCAGTGTTCCGCATTTTAGGTATCTCAGAGCAAGATCAGCGTGAGAAATTTGGTTTCTTATTAGACGCGTTAAAATATGGAACACCACCGCATGCGGGTCTGGCGTTCGGTTTAGACCGTCTGGTGATGCTATTAACCGGCACTGAAAATATTCGTGACGTTATTGCATTCCCTAAAACGACCGCCGCAGCATGTCTGATGACCGAGGCGCCAAGCCATGCAAACGTTGATGCGTTGGCTGAGTTAGCCATTCAGGTTGTGGTTAAAAAAGACGAGCAATAAACTCAATGAAATTATATAAGCGCCCTGAATCAGTATTGATTGTTATTTATGCCCACAACAGTGGCAGGGTGCTTATGCTGCAACGGCAGGATGACCCCGACTTTTGGCAATCTGTCACTGGCAGTTTGGAAGAAGGGGAACAACCTGCGGCTGCGGCGGCTAGGGAGATAAAAGAAGAGATAGGCATTGATGTGGCTGCCAAACAATTGACGTTAAGCGACCGCCATCAAAGTGTTATCTTTGAAATTTTTCCGCACTTTCGGCATCGCTATGCGCCGGGAGTTACCCACTGCAAAGAGCATTGGTTTACCCTGGTTTTGCCGGAGGAGTTTACGCCGCACTTGACAGAACACTTAGATTTTCGTTGGTTAGCGCCAGAACAGGCGGTCACTTTAACTAAATCTTGGAGTAATGCTCAGGCGATTAAAAATTTTGCTAATTAACTATTTTATTCCCCAAATAATTTATGCAGCAGCTTATCGTTAGTTAAATATCGGCATAATTATTGGCTTAATTTTGCTGTTTATCAGCGTAATGGGTGAGTCTGTAACATAAAATATGGCGGGTATATTCATGTATTTGGAGAGATTTCATGGCAGGTCATAGTAAATGGGCCAACACCAAACACCGTAAAGCCGCGCAAGATTCTAAGCGTGGTAAGATTTTCACTAAAATTATTCGTGAGCTGGTTACTGCGGCGCGTATTGGTGGTGGTGATCCCGCGTCTAACCCGCGTTTACGCGCAGCTGTTGATAAAGCCTTATCAAACAATATGACTCGCGATACGTTGAATCGTGCTATTGCGCGTGGTGTCGGCAGTGATGACAATGACGATATGGAAACCATCATCTATGAAGGTTATGGCCCAGGCGGAACAGCCGTGATGGTCGAATGCCTAAGTGATAACCGTAACCGTACGGTATCTGATGTACGTCATGCGTTCACTAAAACCGGCGGTAATCTTGGAACTGATGGTTCAGTAGCTTATTTGTTCACTAAACGTGGCGTTATTACTTATGCACCGGGTGTGGATGAAGATGCGTTGATGGAAGCTGCATTAGATGCAGGGGCGGATGACGTTGAAACGTATGACGATGGTGCGATAGATGTTTACACCACGCCAGAAACGTTTGGTGAAGTTAAAGATGCCTTAGATGCGGCTGGATTTACCGCAGAAGCTGCAGAAGTATCAATGATCCCTTCGACTAAAGCGGAATTAGATGCTGAGACAGCACCTAAATTGATGCGTTTAATCGATATGTTAGAAGATTCTGATGACGTGCAAGAAGTGTATCACAACGGTGATATCTCTGACGAAGTCGCAGAGCAGCTGTAATAATCCGTTCTCCCGCGTAGAGAAAGCGTGCTGTAATCAGCATGCTTTCTCTAACGCTCTCCCGTATCCATTCACCGTCAGGTTACAAACGTGTCCATAATATTGGGAATAGACCCCGGCTCTCGTGTTACTGGCTATGGGGTGATCCGCCAACAGGGAAGGCAGTTACTGTACCTTGGAAGTGGCTGTATAAGAACTAAAGCTGATGATTTACCCACCCGATTACAGCGTATTTATGCTGGTGTGATGGAAATTATTACGCAGTATCAACCCAATACATTTGCTATCGAACAAGTGTTTATGGCAAAGAATCCCGATTCAGCATTGAAACTCGGCCAAGCTCGAGGCGTAGCTATTTTAGCTGCGGTTAATCAATCATTGCCCGTTTTTGAATATGCAGCGCGTCAAGTTAAACAAACGGTTGTTGGCACCGGTGCCGCAGAAAAAACACAAGTTCAACATATGGTGCGCTCCATTCTTAAATTGTCGGCCAATCCACAATCTGATGCTGCCGATGCCCTTGCTATTGCTATCACTCATTGCCATTTTAATCAAAATTTACTCAAAGTGGGCGATCCAAAATTAGTGTTAACACGTGGGCGTTTAAGGTAATGCTGTATGTGCATCCAGTTTTATTTGTGATATAAATACTTCTCGCATTATCAAATGATATAGAGTAAGGGCAATTGCGGTTAGTTGTACCGTACTAAACTCGGCGTATATCGCATTATTCACTGATAAATAATGTTAATCATAATGCAGCTGATATTTTGCAGAGAGAAAAATTATCGATTATTGGCGCTAAATTGGTTTTTAAATCAACCGGGTGCGAGTAATTAAAAATAGTCACTGTAAGAATAGCATCTATAAAATAGTGTTTATAAAAATAATGCTATAAGTTTACTTTTGGTCAAGAGGATTCAGTGTGATAGGGCGTTTAAGAGGCATTATATTAGAAAAACAACCGCCGATTGTGTTATTAGAGACCAATGGCGTGGGTTATGAAGTGCATATGCCAATGACTTGTTTTTATGAGTTACCCGATGTAGGTCAGGAAGCTATTGTTTTTACACAATTTGTTGTACGTGAAGATGCTCAATTATTGTATGGCTTTAATGATAAACAAGAACGAGCTCTGTTTAAAGAGCTAATTAAGGTCAATGGCGTAGGGCCAAAATTGGCCTTAGCAATTTTATCCGGAATGTCTGCCCAACAGTTTGTTAATGCGATAGAACAAGAGTCGATTGTAACCTTAGTTAAGCTACCGGGTATTGGTAAAAAAACCGCCGAGCGTTTAGTGGTCGAAATGAAAGATCGCTTTAAAGGGCTTAATGGCGATCTATTTAATCAAAACAGTGAAATCACTTTACCGGCGGTTAATCCGCAAGGTCAGAGTAGCGTTGATATTGAATCTGAAGCTGCGGCTGCGTTGGTATCTCTAGGCTATAAACCGCAAGAAGCCAGCCGAATGGTCAGTAAAGTGGCTAAAATGGGTAACGATTGTGAAACGTTAATCCGTGAGGCTTTACGCGCTGCGCTCTAATTAAATTAGGTAATAACGTGAAATTAAGGAAATTATCTTATGATTGAAGCTGATCGCCTAATCTCCGCTGAGGTGCTCCGCGAAGAAGAAGAAGCTATCGATCGTGCAATACGGCCCAAGTTTTTGTCTGAATATGTCGGTCAGCCTCAAGTAAAAGAGCAGATGGAAATTTTCATTCAGGCGGCACGTTTGCGTGGTGAAGCGCTCGATCATTTGCTGATTTTTGGGCCTCCGGGATTAGGAAAAACGACGCTAGCCGGTATTGTAGCTAATGAGATGGGTGTCAGTTTGCGTACTACTTCGGGGCCTGTTTTAGAAAAAGCCGGTGATTTGGCTGCTATGCTGACTAATCTTGAGCCACACGATGTGCTGTTTATCGATGAAATTCACCGTTTATCTCCAGTAGTTGAAGAAATTTTGTACCCAGCGATGGAAGATTACCAACTGGATATTATGATTGGTGAAGGACCGGCGGCGCGTTCAATAAAAATAGATTTGCCGCCCTTTACATTGATAGGGGCAACCACGCGTGCGGGCTCATTAACCTCACCGTTACGAGATCGTTTTGGTATTGTTCAGCGGTTAGAGTTTTATAATATCGATGATCTTCAGCATATTGTCACCCGTAGCGCCCGTTTTATGGGCTTGGATATCAGCCCAGAAGGGGCACATCAAGTTGCTAGACGTTCGCGTGGAACACCGCGTATTACCAATCGTTTATTAAGGCGAGTGCGTGATTTTGCCCAAGTTAAAGGCGATGGCAGTATTGATGAATCCACGGCAAATTTAGCATTAGATATGCTGAACGTCGATTCTGCGGGCTTTGATTATTTGGATCGTAAATTGCTGGTGGCGATTATTGATAAATTTATGGGCGGTCCGGTCGGAATTGATAACTTGGCTGCAGCGATTGGTGAAGAGCGTGAGACTATTGAAGATGTACTCGAACCGTACTTGATCCAACAAGGGTTTATTCAGCGCACCCCGCGCGGACGTATTGCGACCGGGCATGCGTATCAACACTTTGGTTTAACACCAAAATCTAATAATTAGAATCAATTAACCTGCTCATGTGCTTTATCGCATTAGAGCAGGTTGGTATTATAATTTAATCTTATATCAATTGAGTTATCAATGTATTACTTGATTATGTTATCAGTACTGGATTCGAGTGCTGTATTCTAAAATACTAATACCGTCATACATACTTGCATATAAACACCGTCGATAGCTTAATTTTTGGTGTTTACCGCTAAGCTGAGAACAAATAAGATGGCAGCGGATAATACCACCGATGGCCCAGCAGGTGTATCATAAAAGGCGGAAAAAGCTAAGCCGCCAGAGACCGCTAGCATACCAATAATTATCGCAATGCCTGCCATTTGTTCTGGTGTACGAGCAAAGCGTCTTGCCGCCGCGGCGGGAATAATTAGCAGTGAAGTGATAATCAAAGCACCGACAAATTTCATCGCAATACCAATGGTTAAAGCGGTGACCATCATTAACAGCACTCGTAATCGTTGAATTTTAACCCCATCGACAAAAGCTAATTCTTGATTAATAGTCATCGATAGTAATGCGCGCCATTGCCAGAAAAGTAATCCGCAAACAATAATCACACCGATCAGAATAGCGCTGACATCTTCATAAGTAACTGATAATAGATCGCCAAATAAATAGGCCATCAGATCGACCCGCACATTGGACATTAGGCTGACCACCACTAACCCGAGGGACAGGGCGCTGTGAGCCATAATACCTAAAAGTGTATCAACAGCTAATTGTGGACGTCTTTCCAGCCAAACTAAAATCAATGCCAACAGTAATGTAACAGCAATCACTGCGTAAAAAGGATTGATATTCAGCATTAAGCCAAAGGCGACCCCGAGCAGAGATGCGTGGGCAAGCGTATCGCCAAAATAGGACATACGACGCCAAACCACAAAAGAACCTAACGGTCCTGCGGCGGTGGCTAATAAAATACCGGCCAGCCAGCCGGGCAGCAGTAATTCAATCATGGTGGCAATCCTTGCTATGCAGATGAGGCGCGATAATATTACCTTCTAAATCATGTTGATGATTATGATGATGCCGATAGACGCCAATTTGTTGTGCGCCGCGATAACCAAACATGGCAATAAACTCAGGGTGCAATGAGACGACTTCTGGAGTGCCAGAGCAACAAATATGCCCATTGATACACAACACTTTATCCGTTTTTGCCATCACTAAATGTAAATCATGCGATACCATTAACACACCGCAATTCAGCTCTGTTCTTAATTGATTAATTAAATCGTACAGTGCTACTTGGCCATTGATATCAACGCCTTGAGTTGGTTCATCTAGCACTAATAAATCAGGTTGATTTAATAAGGCTCGAGCTAACAATACCCGCTGTGTCTCACCGCCGGATAATTTTTGCATCGGTTGTTCAATTAAATGTTCAGCCTTAACACGCATTAATGCCGGTAAAATATCTTTCGTTTTTACTTTAGGTTTAAGCAGCATAAAGCGCTTGACGGTAAGGGGCATAGTGGCATCGAGGTAAAGTTTTTGCGGGACATAGCCGATAGACAGGTTTCGCGTCCGTTCTATTTTTCCTGACGATGGCGGAATTAACCCAAGGACAATACGCACAATGGTCGATTTTCCTGCGCCATTGGGGCCTAAAAGGGTTAATATTTCGCCTTTGTGCAGCGAGAATGTGACATCTTGCAGTACATGACGCTCACCAAAGGAGACTGAAATATTTTTTAAACTAAGTAATGCTTGCATGTGAAAAATATCTTGCAGAATTGAAGAAACGTTATAATATAACATTTCAAAATAAAAAGCACGGATTAATCTATTATGATACATAAATCAAAACAGTTCGCCCGGAAATTAATATTCGCTTCGATAATAAGTGGAATTCTGCCTATTGCTGCACAGGCAGATATTGTAACCTCGGTGAGACCTTTAGGATTTATTGCCGCGGGGATAGCGGATGGCGTGACAAACACTCAAGTTTTGTTACCGGATGGGGCTTCTCCACATGATTATGCGCTAAAACCGTCTGATCTGCGTAAAATTAAACAAACTGACTTATTTGTGTGGGTTGGGCCAGAAATGGAAATGTTTTTAGAAAAACCGCTAAAACAGCTGCCTAAGCACAAAAGTCTGCCCTTAGCGGAACAAAAAAATATTAAACCATTATTAATGGCAAATAATGATGAAGGGGATAATGAAGATACTGACGCTCATGATGGTGATAATCTTGAGCTAGGTCACGAACATCATTCACACGGTGCGTATAATATGCATATATGGCTGTCCCCAGAGATAGCGAAACAGGCAGCTCAAGATATTTATGATAGATTAATAGTGATTTATCCTGAGAAACAGAAACAGCTGGACGTAAACCTTCGTAAATTCAATGAAAATATGGCGCAAAATGATAAGAAAGTTGCTAATATTTTGCAGCCGGCTAAAGACAAAGGATATTTTGTTTTTCATGACGCTTATGGCTACTTTGAAAAACACTATCATTTATCCCCATTGGGGCATTTTACGATAAATCCTGAAATCCAGCCAGGGGCACAGAAATTACATCAAATAAGAACACAACTGGTTGAGCAAAAAGCACAATGTGTTTTTGCTGAGCCACAATTCAGGCCGGCCGTGATCCAAACCGTTGCGCAAGGGACGGGAGTGCGTATGGGCACGTTAGATCCTCTCGGAAGTGGAATAACGTTAGGTCCAGATAGCTATATGCAATTTTTAACGCAACTATCGGAACAATATGCGGGCTGCCTGAATTAAAAACAAGAAGGAATTGTTGAAAGTGCAGCAGATGGCTAAAAGTCTCGTCCAAGTCTACGGAAACCTATCTAAGCCGCATAAATTTATGTTAGGTACGTTAACCGCAGCAACACTGGCTGTCGCTATATGGCGGCCAGTTCATATCCATGAACGACAGAATGACAGTAATACCGAAACAACAATTCCGGTAACGGCGCCTTTTATTAATGATAAATACGCGACTGATGACGTTATTTTAGACAGTAGTGATCAATTATCAGATGAAGGCGTTGCAGATGTTGATGCTACCGATACTGATGATGCATCAACTATACCGCATGAGTATGTGGTGTCCAGTGGTGATAATCTGTCGAGTATTTTAACTCAGTTCGGTATAGAGCCGGGCGATGTTGCCACTTTAGCTAACCAGCATAAAGCACTACGTAACTTAAATATTGGCCAGACACTGAATTGGACATTAACGGCTAATGGCGAATTAGAATCCCTAACTTGGGATGTTTCTCGTCGTGAAACTCGAATTTATACTCGTGTCGGCAACACCAATACCTTTAAAGAAGTTAAAGAGTTGGAGAAAGGTGTTTGGACCAATAACGTAGTGCAAGGCTCGATTAATGGTAGCTTTGCCAATAGCGCTCGTCAGGCGGGATTAAATCGTACTGAAACTCGTGATGTCATCAAAGCATTACAATGGCAGGTTGATTTCCGTAAATTACAAAAAGGCGATAAATTCACGGTGTTATTAAGTCGTGAGATGTTGGATGGCCGAAATGAACAAAGTCAATTACTAGGCGTTCGCTTACAAAATAGTGGTAAAGATTATTACGCTTTCCGTGCCGATGATGGACGTTTTTATGATGCGGAAGGTAATGGATTAGAACAAGGTTTTTTACGTTTCCCTACAGCTAAACAGTTCCGGGTTTCCTCTAATTTTAATCCTCGTCGTATTAACCCAGTAACCGGTCGCGTTGCCCCGCATAAAGGGGTCGATTTTGCGATGCCTGTTGGTACGCCTGTATTAGCTGTGGGTGATGGTGAAGTCATTGTGTCTAAATACAGTGGCGCCGCGGGTAATTTTGTGGCTATCCGCCACGGTCGTCAATATACAACGCGTTATATGCATATGCGTCAGTTATTGGTTAAACCGGGTCAAAAAGTAAAACGTGGTGATCGTATTGGCTTATCAGGTAATACCGGTCGTTCTACTGGACCACATTTGCATTTTGAAGTGTGGGTTAATCAGCAAGCAGTGAATCCACTGACCGCCAAATTACCAAGTTCAGGTGGATTAATGGGGAAAGAGCGTAAAGAATATTTAGCTTCTGTGCGTGATATTAAACCGCAATTAAAACTGAATTAATCACATATAGCTCCTTAATCCTGACGGGCAGATAGCAATATCTGCCCGTTTTCTTTGGGAAATTAACTGCTGGGAATAATATTATTTAGAATAACAGTTTTCGTACCGCTAATTGGGAAGTGTAAAAAATCCTGTTGATGAATGAGGTTGATAAGCCAAGATATCTCCCACAGATTATGGTTAAATACCGATATTGAAATCAAATGACTGAGGCGCTATTAATAAGCGATATCAATACAACCGCTTCTTGGCTCGATTAGCACAGCAATATTCAATGGTGTGGTGAGTTTTAAATGTGCAGATTAAATAGAGTGTTAATTTTTTTGTTAGGTAACCGATGAATAAAGATAAAGATACTGACAGTAAATTAGGCTACGTTCCTCGTTTCCATCGGACATATCTACATCCGAAATATTGGGGCGTTTGGCTTGGGGCGTTGGTATTGGCAGGATTAGCCTATATGCCAGTAAGATTGCGTGATCCATTATTAGCGTGGGTTGGAAAATGGGTCGGTAAATTGGCAAAAAGTGCTCGTCGTCGAGCGCAAATAAATTTACTGTATTGTTTCCCCGAATGGACAGAGCAGCAGCGCGAACAATTGATTGATAACATGTTCGCTACGGCACCACAATCTTTTGTGATGATTGCTGAATTATGTTTGCGTGGTGCAGAAAAAACTTTAGCCCGTACTGAATGGCATAATCAGGCTGTGATTGAAAAATTACAGGCCGAAGGGCGCAATGTGATTTTTATGGTTCCGCATGGTTGGGCGGTTGATATTCCCGCAATGTTACTGGCTGCACGAGGCCAAACTATGGCGGCAATGTTTCATCATCAAAAAAATCCAGTGGCAGATTTCTTATGGAATAAAGCACGTTATCATTTCGGTGGGCGTTTGCATTCTCGTGAGGCAGGGATTAAGCCATTTATCTCTTCGATACGACAGGGATATTGGGGGTTTTATTTACCTGATCAAGATCATGGTGCTGAGCACAGTGAATTTGTGGATTTTTTTGCTACTTATAAAGCTACATTGCCAGCGGTAGGTCGTTTAATGAAAGTATGTAAGGCCGCGATTGTCCCTTTGTTCCCTGTATATGATCATCATGAGCATCGTTTGCATATTTATCTTCGTGAGCCGATGGATGATATCGATGGCAAAGATGATAATTATATCGCACGGCGTATGAATGAAGAGCTGGAGCAACTGGTTAGTCCGAATCCAGAGCAATATACGTGGATTTTAAAATTGCTCAAAACGCGTAAAGAAGGTGAAATTGAACCCTATCAGCGTGATGATTTATATTCTAAAAAATAAGCGCAAGCTGTTAAAATAAGATTATTTAGTAAGCGTTTTTATTATTTAGGCATATCGCGTTTACGGGCATATAGCCGTTATGTGTAAGATGCTCGCTGAACAAATGAGTTTTATTTACGGCTTACGGTATTAATCAGAATTAGAAACAATCATAAAAAGTAATAATTAGAAACAATAAAAAAACGCTGCCTTTTCTGGGCAGCGTTTTAGATTTAGCCGTTTGGTTAATTAATTCAATTATTCGACTTCTAAAATACGGCAAGTATTGGTGCTTCCTACGGTACCCATCAGGTCGCCTTGGGTAACTAACACAACATCTCCGGTAACTAAATAGCCTTTGTCACGTAAACGATTAACTGCTTCATTAGCAGCGGCAATGCCATCAATATGCGTGCTACAAAATACAGGTGTTACACCGCGGTATAAGGCACATTGATTTAAGGTTTTTTCATGGCGTGACATAGCAAAAATAGGTAAACCTGAGCTGATACGAGACATCATACGTGCAGTGCGGCCAGATTCTGTCATCGCCATAATCGCTTTAACCCCTTTAAGGTGGTTAGCTGCGTACATGGTTGACATCGCAATCGCTTCTTCGATATTTTCAAATATGATATCAAGGCGATGTTTAGACACGGATAAGCCAGGGACTTTCTCTGCGCCCAGACATACTTGCGCCATAGCAGCAACAGTCTCGGCAGGATATTGTCCAGCAGCGGTTTCTGCTGAAAGCATTACAGCATCGGTACCATCAAGAACCGCATTAGCAACGTCCATGACTTCGGCGCGTGTTGGCATCGGATTGGTGATCATCGATTCCATCATTTGAGTCGCTGTAATCACGACACGATTCAGTTGACGCGACCGCTGAATTAATTTTTTCTGTACTGCCACGAGCTCAGGATCGCCAATTTCAACGCCTAAGTCACCACGGGCAACCATCACTACGTCCGAAGCTAGAATGACTTCGTCCATGATTTGGTCATTAGCCACGGCTTCAGCACGTTCAACTTTAGCCACGATTTGGCAGTCACAGCCTGCATCACGCGCTAAGCGGCGTGCATAGTTTAAATCTTCGCCACAGCGAGGGAAAGATACAGCGAGGAAATCGACACCAATTTTTGCGGCGGTTTTAATGTCTTCTTTATCTTTTTCAGTCAAGGCATCCGCAGATAATCCGCCGCCTAACTTATTGATACCTTTATTGTTGGACAATTGACCGCCAACAGTTGTTTCGGTATAAACTTGTAATCCTTTGACTTCGATAACTTTTAATTGGACTCGACCATCATCCAATAACAAGATATCGCCAGGGACAACATCTGCGGGTAAACCTTTATAATCGATGCCGACTTTAGTTTGATCGCCTTCGCCTTTACCTAAGGTAGCATCAAGAATAAATTTATCACCAATATTGAGGTATATTTTGCCATCTTTAAAGGTCGAAACACGGATTTTAGGCCCTTGTAAGTCGCCTAAAATAGCCACATTACGACCAGAACGAGCTGCAATTTCACGAACTTTATTCGCACGCGCTATATGATCTTCTGCCGTACCATGAGAAAAGTTGAGACGCACAACATTAGCGCCTGCGTTAATGACTTTCTCTAAATTATTGTCGCGATCTGTTGCGGGACCTAGAGTGGTAACTATCTTCGTTCTTCTCAGCCGTCTGGACATGTATTACTCCGTTGACCTGTAATGGTAATGAATT
The DNA here is from genome assembly GCF_022592395.1 of Moellerella wisconsensis. Taxonomy (NCBI): domain Bacteria; kingdom Pseudomonadati; phylum Pseudomonadota; class Gammaproteobacteria; order Enterobacterales; family Morganellaceae; genus Moellerella; species Moellerella wisconsensis. The sequence goes on from NZ_CP093242.1 coordinate 1,729,602, forward strand.
GTGGGTAAACATTTTCACCCAACTTAATCTTATTTTTACGCTAATTGCTGTTGCTGAATAGAAACAGCAACGCAAAATTCGACATTTTCTCTCTCACTATGCTAACAGTTCTAATAAACTATTAAAGCCGCAATAGCCAAGAACAGCAAATAAATGGCGAAAAATCTCTTTAGGCTTTATCAAACCGCGAATCGCGTAAGGCGTCTTTGACCCGCTTCAAGTTATCTCTAAATTTTTCGCCTCGTCGTAAGATAAAACCGGTCGCCAGTACATCAATAACGGTTAACTGTGCTAAACGCGAGATCATCGGCATATAAATATCTGTATCTTCTGGCACATCAATAAGTAAGGAAACAGTGGCTTCTTGAGATAACGGTGAACCAGCAGAAGTAATAGCAATAACTACCGCATCGTTTTCGCGCGCGACACGAGCCATATCTACCAGTGCTTTTGTGCGTCCAGTATGAGAAATAAGTACTAATACATCACCTTCATCGCTATTAATACAGCTCATGCGCTGCATGACAATATCATCAAAGCAGACTACTGGGATATTAAAGCGGAAGAATTTATTCATCGCGTCGTGAGCAACGGCGGCTGAGGCACCAAAGCCAAAAAAAGAGACTTTTCTGGCTTGAGTCAATAAATCCACGGCACGATTAATCGCTTCACTATCAATGGACTGCCTCACGTTATCTAATCCTGCCATGGCAGACTCAAATATTTTATGCGTATATGCACGCGTCGAATCGTTTTGTTCTACATGGCGATTCACATAAGGTGTACCATTGGCAATATTTTGTGCTAAACGCACTTTAAAATCGGGGAAGCCTTTGGTGTCCATTTTACGGCAAAAGCGATTAACTGTAGGCTCACTTACTGCGGCCATTCTTGCTAGAGTAGCGATACTTAAATGAATGACTTGCTGAGGCGCATGCAGAATAACTTGCGCTACTTTTTTTTCTGACTTGCTTAACGTTTCCATATTCTGTTGCATTTGTTCCAATATATTCATAACAGCAAGTCACCTATATAATATTACTCATTGGGTATAACCAAACATGGTTCGATGTTTTCGGGGATTAAGCCAGACATTCCACGAGAATTTTTTAGTCCTATTTTCTCATTCGTTGCTTTATATCGAGATGTATGGCGTTAAAATGCTAAGTCAGTCAACTATATACTAGCTTAGTCATGGCTTAGTTTATTCTGTGATGGATTATAGCTATTCCATTAACAGGAGAAATCTATCTCAATATAAGTGAAAATATACTACGTGTTTGCTGTAACTAATGCGCTAGAATAGCGTGTTAATCGGTTTTTTTTACCAAAATATGACCGGTGTCAAAGTTTCAAAACAGTAATATAATATCAACACTGTAATTTACTTACAGGTGACTGTCTTCATTTCGTCGGTGACTACTAGGCAATCTCGGCCGATTTTTTAATCGAAGAACAATTAAAGCACTTTGCGGATGTTTACTGGTGATACGCAAGATAGTACATTATTGAGATAACTGGCTAATTCTGTAACAAAATTACAATAAATTCCGCAAATTGAGGAGAACCAATATGGCGGTGAATCAAACTGCACAAGCCTGTAATTTAATTATTTTTGGCACCAAGGGAGACCTCGCTCGTCGTAAATTACTTCCGTCACTCTACCAGCTGGAAAAAGCGGGTTATATCCATGCTGAAACTCGTATTATCGGGGTGGGACGCGCAGAGTGGGATAAAGACGAGTACGTGAAATTTGTTAAGCATGCGCTGGATGAATTTGTTAAAGAAGAATTGGATGAAACGCTGTGGGAAACCTTACGCGCGCGCTTAGATTTTTGTAATTTAGATGTTCAAGAGACTGAAAATTTTGTCCGTTTAGCTGAAATGTTACAACAAGATACGCATCCTACCATCCATTATTTTGCGATGCCGCCAAGTACTTTTGGTTCGATGTGCCAAGGGTTAGGTTTTGCTGGCTTAAATGCACAGCCTAACCGTGTTGTGATGGAAAAACCGCTAGGGACAGATCTAGCCTCATCACAAGAAATTAATAATGAAGTGGCTAAATATTTCGACGAAAGTCAGGTTTATCGAATCGACCATTATTTAGGCAAAGAAACAGTACTTAATTTATTGGCGCTGCGTTTTTCTAACTCTTTGTTTATTAATAACTGGGATCACCGTGCTATCGATCATGTACAAATAACGGTGGCTGAAGAGGTTGGTATTGAAGGGCGCTGGGGTTATTTTGATAAAGCTGGTCAAATGCGCGATATGATCCAAAATCACTTGCTGCAAATATTGACCATGATTGCTATGTCCCCGCCAGCGGATTTAACTACCGATCGCATTCGTGATGAAAAAGTCAAAGTGTTACGTTCACTACGTCGAATCGACCATACGAATGTGCGTGACAAAACTGTACGCGGTCAATACACCGCAGGATTTGTGCAAGGTAAAAAAGTACCTGGCTATTTAGAAGAAGAAGGGGCCAATAAAGTCAGTAAAACTGAAACATTTGTCTCATTACGTGTGGATATCGATGATTGGCGTTGGGCTGGGGTACCTTTCTATTTAAGAACCGGCAAACGTTTACCGGCTAAATGTTCCGAAGTCGTGGTGTATTTTAAGAAACCAGCTCTGAATATTTTCGCTGAAAGTTATCAAGATCTTCCACAAAATAAACTGACTATCCGTTTGCAGCCAGATGAAGGGATTGATATTGAAATCTTAAATAAAGCCCCTGGATTAGATCATAAACATCGTTTGCAAACGACCAAGTTGGATTTAAGTTTTTCTGAAACCTTTAATCAAACCCATTTAGCGGATGCGTACGAGCGTTTGTTGCTTGAAGCCATGCGTGGCATTCAAGCGTTATTTGTCCGTCGTGACGAAGTGGAAGAAGCGTGGAAATGGGTTGATTCAATCATGGACGCATGGGCGATGGACAATGAACCACCAAAACCATATCAATCAGGTACTTGGGGTCCAATAGCCTCGGTAGCGATGATCACTCGTGATGGGCGTTCATGGAATGAATTTGAATAACTGCTAGTCAATAGATAATCATGCGGATTATTCAGCAGTAAGTATTTATGGCGTCTATTTGGGCGCCATTTTTTTAGATTTATTTTATATTTTAGAGAAAATCGGCAGTTTAATTGATATTTAATTTCATATTGACCAATAATTCTTCACCGCTCCTGTGCCAGATAAATCACTATTTATTGGGCATAATGTAAGTATTATCAACTAATTACTTCTATTTTAGAATGGCAGGATAGAAACAGTAGAATCGCATCGCTATTCAAACACTGTCATTAATTATTCAGCGTAAAAAAGATGATAATATTCATTGATTTAATAAAAATCCTATGCTAAAAATATCCTACAAACAACTACTGATGAGGATTCGGAGTAAATTAGATGGATTGGCCATCTGATGAAATGAATGAGATATCATGCTTAGCGCTAACAGCGTCAAGATCCAACGCAGAACCACACATCGCCTTTTCTTATCCGCCATTTTATCCAGTGAATACTATTGGTGCGGCGCATTATAGCTTCTTTTCTCAATATAATCATTGGCTTAATCATTCTTTGATAACAGCCACATTACCTTTTTAGATTATTACGCTGCTGGCATTGGGTTACCCAAATAGGTGTTATTTGCGGATGTTTTTCCCGTTCCTAATGCAGCGGCCTTGAGTAGAGAAATATGATGATATATTGGATATTTTTAGGTTTAGCCATCGTTACCGAAGTTATCGGTACCTTATCAATGAAGTATGCCAGTGTGAGTGGCGATATATCCGGCATGTATGTTATGTATGTGATGATCGCATCGTCTTACATTTTATTGGCAGTTGCTGTAAAAAAAGTTGCTCTCGGCGTCGCTTATGCCCTGTGGGAAGGTATTGGGATTTTAATTATCACTTCATTTAGCGTGATGTGGTTTGGCGAATCGTTATCCCCGATGAAAATTGGTGGTTTAACATTATTAATTGCCGGAATTGGTTTGATTAAATCCGGAACTAAAAAAGCCACAGTAAAACAATCAACAGCGACTGTTAAGCGTATGGCTTCTAAAGCGGCCAATACCGCAACTGCCGTGAGTCACCGTACGAAGGAGGCTTAATCATGTTATCTCAATTTGAGTGGTGGCATGGGGCGTTCTTAATTCTGGCGGTTATATTAGAAATTTTGGCCAACATCTTATTAAAGATGTCGAATGGATTTAAACGTATTTGGTTGGGGGTATTGTCTTTATTGGCAGTGCTCGGGGCGTTTAGTTCATTGGCACAAGCGGTTAAAGGCATTGAGTTGTCAGTCGCTTATGCATTATGGGGGGCTTTCGGCATTATTGCCACTATTGCCGCCGGCTGGATTTTATTCAACCAGCGTCTTAACTACAAAGGTTGGGGCGGGGTTTGCCTACTGTTAATCGGGATGGTTCTGATTAAAATGGCTTAATAAAAGCCAGTAAAAAGAGTGATAGCCACGGATAGGCTGCCACTCTTTTTGTAATAAATTAATGTTGTCGGCTAACGAGCCGCGATAATCTTGATTTCTACTTTATATTTTGGGTCCATTAGTCCGGCTTGAACCGTACAGCGCACCGGTGCACTTCCTGCCACTACCCAAGCATCCCATGCTTGATTCATGCCAGAAAAATCTGCTTTATCTGCTAGAAATATAGTCGCGTCAAGAATTTTACTTTTATCTGACCCGACACGTAGCAGCAACACATCTATCGCTGCAAGAGCATCTGAAGTTTGTACAACAATATCGCCATCTAGCGTTTCTGGCACACTGGTATAATAAATTACATCATTATGAATAACTGCATCTGACCAGCGTGTATCTGCATCAATACGTTCAATCGTCATTTTAGGTTCCTTGCTATCTTGCTATTGCTATAGAGGTAATAGATACGTTTCTTTCAGAATAGCAGTTGAGATCAAGATTGAATATTAATTATTAATATGAACTATCTCATACCGATTAATTCAAAAATAATTTTATTGAAACAACATTTTTTGCGTGAATACAGCCAGCAGCTGTTAGTCATGATAAAGTGGCCCTCATTCTTTTTGATCGGATTGATTTTGCTATAGCTTAGATTATTGCCAGCATTTTATCGTTTCATACTAATGGTTACTGGGCGCTTATCATTGACCTGTGTTTGAATAGGCTAGGGCGTTAGAGTTATGTCCCCAGAGTGGTATTTTTCCAAACCCGCATGATCGCTATCGCTATTTTCATCTTTAATATAATTATAGGTTTTTGCCGTGAGTGACGATTTTTCAACATCAGGTACTCTTGCCAAGGCGATCCCCGGGTTCCAACCCCGAGACGCACAGATAAAAATGTCTCAAGCTATTGATCGTGTAATTGAGCACCAGCAACAATTGGTCGTAGAGGCAGGTACGGGAACCGGTAAAACCTACGCGTATTTAGTGCCGGCATTGCGGTCAGGCAAAAAAGTGATTATTTCTACCGGTTCTAAAGCGTTACAAGACCAGCTGTATCATCGTGATTTGCCAACTATTATTGATGCTATTAACTATGATGGCAATATTGCGTTATTAAAAGGACGGTCAAATTATTTATGCTTAGAACGACTCGATCAGCAGGCGTTAGGAGGCGGTAGTCTTGAGCCTGAAATTTTATCTAGCGTGGTACGTATTCGTAGCTGGTCGATAGAGACGGAAAGTGGTGATGTTAGTAGTTGCCATGGAATTTCTGAAGATCATGCGGTCTGGCCTTTAGTGACCAGCACTAATGACAACTGTCTCGGCAGTGATTGTCCACGATATAAAGAATGCTTTGTGTTAAAAGCTCGACGTAAAGCGTTGGACGCCGATATTGTTGTAGTTAATCACCATTTGTTTATGGCTGACCGAGTAGTAAAAGATACCGGTTTTGGCGAATTGATCCCAGATGCCGATGTGATGATTTTTGACGAGGCGCATCAAATTCCTGATATCGCCAGTCAATATTTTGGTCAACAGCTCACCAGTCGACAATTGCTCGATTTAGCCCGCGATATGATTTTAGCTTACCGAACTGAAGTAAAAGATCAGCTACAATTGCAAAAAAGTGCCGAGCGATTGTCTCACAGTACGTTAGATTTCCGCATGATTATGGGAGAAAATAGTTATCGCGGTAATTTACGCGAGCTCTTGGCACAACCGGCTATCCAACGTGCGCTTAATTTACTGGATGACGCATTAGAGCTGTGTTATGAAGTGATCAAAAGTTCACTAGGCCGTTCACAAATGCTGGATGCCATCTTTGAACGAGTGACGCTGTACCGCAATCGCCTAAATCGGCTAAAAGACGCTTCTATTCCTGGCTACAGCTATTGGTATGAAAGCTATGGACGGCATTTTTTATTAGCGTTAACGCCATTAACCGTGGCTGAAAAATTTAATCAAATGATGTTAGAACGAAAAGGGAGCTGGATTTTCACCTCTGCGACATTATCTGTGGATGACAAACTGGATTATTTTACCGATCGCTTGGGGCTAAAAGGGGCGGAGACTTTATTATTATTGAGTCCTTTTGATTATCAAACTCAAACGTTGCTGTGTGTACCGCGTTTTTTGCCAGAGACTAATATCAAAGGCAGTGCCGTTAAATTAGCGCAAATGTTAACGCCACTCATTCAGCAAAATAAAGGCCGGTGTTTTTTCTTATGTACCTCACATCAAATGATGCGTGATTTAGCGATCGAGTTTAAAGCGTCATTAACCTTACCGATATTGGTACAAGGCGAGACCAGTAAAAATAAATTACTTGCTCAGTTTATGGCTAGTGGTAATGCGGTATTAGTCGCTACGAGCAGTTTTTGGGAAGGGGTAGATGTACGCGGTGATAGTTTAACCTGTGTGATTATTGATAAATTACCCTTTACAGCACCGGATGATCCTTTGTTACGAGCCAGAATTGAAGATTGCCAATTAAAAGGTGGTGACCCGTTTCAAGATGTGCAGTTACCTGACGCAGTTATTACCTTAAAACAAGGAGTTGGGCGTCTTATTCGAGATGTAAGTGACTATGGCGTGATTGTGATCTGTGATAATCGCTTAGTGACACGGCCGTATGGCGAGGTATTTCTTAATAGTTTACCGCCATCACCGCGGACACGCAGTTTATCGCGGGCGATTAATTTTTTGCAGCAGCGACAAAAAATGGCTGAGATACAATGATTTGATTGATACTGGTTACAAATATTGCCATCGGATAGCCGAGTTATGGTAATATATTGGCATTAATTATTCTTCAATTGCCGGAGTTCAGGCATGTCAACTCGTATTCTTGCTGTAGATACAGCAACAGAAGCCTGTTCCGTTGCTCTAATGTGTGATGGACAGATTGTATCTCGTTTTGCTGTTTCACCGCGTGAACACACGCAAAAAATATTACCGATGGTCGATGACGTTCTCGCTGAGGCAGGGGTCACCTTGCAGCAATTGGATGCATTAGCATTTGGTCGTGGCCCGGGGAGCTTTACTGGAGTACGCATTGGGGTCGGAATAGCTCAAGGATTGGCATTTGGCGCTGATTTACCGATGATAGGTGTATCATCACTCCAGACAATGGCTCAAGGTGCTTATCGTGTACATGGCTATCGTAATGTGCTGGTGGCGATTGATGCCAGAATGTCTGAGGTTTATTGTGCGCATTATCAATTAGATAATCTTGGGCAATGGATTGGTGAAAATAGTGAAGCAGTTTTAACTCCGGCAGCATTTAAACAATCATTTCAATTATTACCAGAGCCGTCATTGTCCGAATCTATATCGTCCGAGCCATGGGCTACCGCGGGTACGGGGTGGGCAGCTTATCCTGAATTAATGGCAGACAATGTGCTTAGTTTAGTTAGCAGTGAGATTGTATTGCCTGCGGCTGAAGATATGCTTCCTCTCGCTTTAACTTTATGGAATAACGGACAAACTAGCGTGGTTGAGGATGCCCAGCCTAGTTACTTACGTAATGAAGTGACTTGGAAAAAATTACCGGGGCGTTAATCGCGACAGAGTTATAATTAAATTATAGCTATGATTTCCAAATTATAACTATGATAACCATAACTACAGTAACCATGGTTGTGGTTATAATTACTAGGTTTATCATAACCCTATTTATCTTCAATGGGGTTATCAGTTTACAGGCTATTTTTGTAAATAAATCAGCTTTAAGCTATAGCGATGTAAACATCTTGCGACAAAAATTATTCCTAATTTGATTTTATCAACTAAGATTAATCTATATAACATGGATTAATCTTAATGTGTATTTCATGGCTTAGCGGTTGATTTATTATATAAATGCTACCATTCTATCAGTAATAGTAATCTATCATGCTACGCATGAATACTGGGGAATATATCCTATTTTATGGTTGTATTTGCTTACAAACTAACCCTTAATTTTTTGACTTTTGTTTCTATAATGCAGGAAATGGAGGTAGTTTATGAAAATGACGCAAATAAAGTTAAGCTGCCGGAGTGCGATGCATGTTGCATTATTGGTGGGGGCGTTGGCATTAAGTGGATGTGTTACTATTCCCGCATCTATTAAAGGAACGTCGCCTAACCCGGCTGAAAATTTGGTATCAGTACGTAATGCCCCTGAAATGTATATTGGTCAGGAAGGGCGTTTTGGTGGCAAAGTGATTTCAGTATTTAATGAGCCTGAAAAAACCCGTTTAGAAATAGCCGTGATGCCGTTAAATAAATATGATGCTGCTCCGGAGTTAAATACTGTCTCGGAAGGACGTCTATATGCTTATGTAAATAGTTTCCTTGAACCAACAGATTTCACAGGAAAATATGTCACTGTGGTTGGAACAATTACCGGTGAAAAAGCGGGTAAAATCGGTGAGATCCCATATAACTATATTACACTTGCGGTAACAGGGCTTCAGCGGTGGAATGTCATGCAACGTGTGATGTTTCCTCCTGTCGGGCCGTTAGGTTACGGTTATTATGATTATCCGCCATATTATTCCCATTTTTATGATCCACAGCAGCCGTGGAATTGGGAACCTGGTTATGGTTATCCTGTTGGTTCTGCCGCTGTCGAAACTTATTTAGCTCAATAACTTTTATCCCAGTAATATTATTTTTATCAGGTGCGCTGTAAAACCTCGCCCTAATGAACTGCCCCCATAAAGTTAGACTGTTCATTAAGCGGCTTTCAAGAACTGAGCTCTATATTCTATAGGGCTCAGTCTTTTCAATTTAACCTTGATTCTTTCATTGTCTGCTCTAACTCATCAATCGATTTAAAGTCTGTTCCGTGAAAACACCCAGTTTAAGTATGCCAAAAACCTATCCATTGACGCATTATCTAAACAGTTTCTTTTTCGTGACATGCTTTGTTTTATCACACCATTAAACTGTGTGACATCTGTTACCCATTTTTGATTAGGTTTCTTCGCTGCAATTCAGTTATCAATCTTACTAATGCTGCTGTTTGATTTTTTCCTGTTCTTTCTTTTGTTGAATCAAGGATCTGTGATTTTTTTAATAAGCAACCTCTGACGTAAATAGGCGACTTTATCAAAACGTTCATTTTATTGTGTTCTTTATATTGGCGCAGCAAATTGCTAAGTATTGACCTACCACTGATATCAAGCTGTCTGCGAACTTCATGTATAGATGCCCATTTAGGATCATTTGAACCGCACAAAATTTGAATTCAGGCGAATAAACTTGTTTTGATGTTTTAACTTTTAGGCTCAATCTTCATCATTTAGGTAAGCCTGAATAATTTCAAGTTTAAACTCTAGAGTCTGTTTTGACATGGAAAATCTCCCTTCAAAGTAGACTAAAAGAGTCCAACTTTTGGGGGGAGTTCAAAGGGTAGGGAGGATGTCAAAAATACCTTGTTTTAGTTACTGAATTAACTAACCAGTTAATATATAAAGTTATTTGAAATAATCTGGGGGCAGCCATATGACTGTCAAATAGTTGGTTTTATAAGCCGATGTAGTTGATTGATAAGCTATTTTAACGTTATTTTTTTCCTCAATTGATTAATTCGGTGTATAATTATGATATTAATGATTAGTTTTATCACGGTTAATACATAATCAATTGAAAAATAACAAAAAATATAGAGCGGCTGCGGCCGCTTTGTTTTTTGGATTAACTGAATAAAATTTATTTAGTGATGCGGTTCTCAACCTGAGCACAGTGTATTTCCCAAACTGGTACGCTGAGTTAATAATTTGTTAAATTGGACTAGGTTGGTGACAGGCCGCATACAGTAAATTCAGGAGAATTACTTTGGAAAAACTTTGGTTAAAAAGTTATCCCTCAGACGTACCCGCGGAAATAAATCCCAATCGCTATGCGTCGTTAGCTGAAATGTTAGAAAATGCAGTAGCGAACTATGCTGATCAACCTGCATTTATTAATATGGGTGAGGTGATGACTTATCGCAAATTAGAAGAGCGTAGTCGCGCATTCGCCGCTTATTTGCAAAATGGCTTAGGGCTAAAAAAAGGTGATCGTGTGGCCTTAATGATGCCTAATCTTCTGCAGTATCCGATAGCATTATTTGGGGTTTTGCGTGCCGGAATGGTGGCAGTGAATGTCAATCCACTGTATACCCCCAGAGAGCTTGAGCATCAATTAAATGATAGCGGTGCGACGGCGATTGTTATTGTATCTAATTTTGCACATACGCTAGAGAAAATTGTATTTAATACCAAAGTTAAGCACGTTATTTTAACTCGCATGGGCGACCAATTATCACGTCCAAAAGCTACCGTGGTCGATTTTGTGGTGAAATACATCAAAAGATTGGTGCCTAAATACCACTTGCCAGATGCTATCTCATTTCGCCGAGCGATGCATTATGGCTATCGAATGCAGTATGTTAAACCGAATATTATCGGTGATGATCTGGCCTTTTTACAATATACCGGCGGAACTACCGGGGTAGCGAAAGGTGCCATGTTAACTCATCGCAATATGTTAGCTAATCTAGAGCAAGCTCGTGCGGCTTATGGCCCTGCATTGCAGCAAGGCCATGAATTAGTGGTCACAGCGCTGCCACTGTATCATGTCTTTGCGCTGATGGTAAATTGCCTGCTGTTTATTAACGTCGGCGGGGTAAATTTACTAATTACTAATCCTCGTGATGTGGCTGGAACGGTTAAAGAATTAGCCCGCTATCCGATAACTGCCATTACAGGGGTAAATACCTTATTCAACGCATGGCTGCATAACGAGGATTTTAAACGTTTAGATTTCTCGCATTTACGTTTAAGTGTTGGCGGCGGCATGCCGGTGCAAAAAGCAGTAGCTGAGAAGTGGCAACAATTGACCGGGATCCACTTGTTAGAAGGCTATGGATTAACTGAATGTTCCCCGTTGGTGACCGGTAATCCCTATAATTTGACCGCCTACAGTGGTAGTATTGGGGTTCCTGTGCCCTCTACAGAGGTCAAATTTGTTGACGATAATGGTGATGAAGTTGCTCTCGGTGAGCCAGGTGAAATGTGGGTTAAAGGCCCGCAAGTGATGGTAGGATATTGGCAGCGCCCTGATTCAACCATCGAAGTAATGCATGATGGTTGGCTGGCAACTGGTGATATCGCGTATATAGATAAAGAAGGCTATATTCGCATTGTTGATCGCAAAAAAGATATGATTTTAGTTTCCGGATTTAATGTTTATCCGAATGAAATTGAAGATGTAGTCTCCGCTCATCCATTGGTGGTTGAATGTGCTGCGATTGGAGTAGAAAGTAACAGCACTGGTGAAGCAGTGAAAGTTTTTGTGGTAAGTAAAGATCCAGCATTAACTGCGGAAGAACTAAAAACCTATTGCCGTCGTTATCTTACCGCCTATAAAGTGCCAAAAATTTTCGAATTCCGAGCTGAATTACCTAAATCTAATGTGGGTAAAATTTTACGTAAAGAATTGCGTAAAGAAGAAAAAGCGCAAGGGAACACCGAGCAAGTTGCAGTATAATCAGCGTGATAACACTGGTTTGATAACATTATAGATTAATAGCCTACGGTTGGCTGAATATATTCAACGCCGGTTTATGCCGGCGTTTTCGTGCCTAATTTTAATGAGATTTTTCATTAGCTAGCATTAAGGCAAGAATATGTATAACAGAGATAGCGCTTAAAATAATTGTCAGTTAAAGTGGCTAGAAAGATTGAGATAAGTGCGGTAATAGCCCGCGAACATTATTAAAAGTAATAAAAAGCTTTATTAAAAGCTAAAAGCAGCGATAAGCCAATGACCATAGAAGAGAACCCCGTTTTGAATGATCAGTTAATCACCACACACGCCGCATTGGTAGATGTTTGCCAGCAAGCCAAAAACGCAAAATGGCTGGTTTTGGATACCGAGTTTATTCGCACCAGAACGTATTATCCTCAGCTTGGATTATTGCAGCTCTATGATGGAGAGCGCGTTTCTCTGATTGACCCGTTGTTAATCGACGATCTCAGCCCATTTAAACAATTACTACAAGATACTAATATCGTTAAGTTTTTACATGCGGGTAGTGAAGATTTAGAAGTCTTTTTGCATGATTTTGGCTGTGTCCCAGATCCACTGATTGATACGCAGGTTTTAGCCGCATTTATTGGTCATCCTATTTCATGCGGATTTGCCGCCTTAGTTGCCGAATATCTGGATGTTGTTTTAGATAAAAGTGAATCAAGAACCGATTGGTTAGCGCGGCCATTGAGCGAAAAACAGTGTGAATATGCGGCTGCTGATGTGTTGTATTTATTACCTTTAGCTGAAAAATTGATGGTACAAGTGACCGAGGCTGGTTATTTAGAATCAGCCAAGGATGAATGCCGCCGTATCGTGCAACGCCGGCAGGAAATCACTTCACCAGAGAATGCTTATCGCGATATATCTAACGCATGGCAGCTGAAAGGGCAAAATTTAGCGTGTTTAAAAATACTGGCAGGTTGGCGTTTACAGCAAGCGAGAGAGCGTAATTTAGCGATTAATTTTGTGGTTAGAGAAGAAAATCTATGGAAAGTAGCGCGCTATTTACCAAGTTCGTTAGCAGAGTTAGACGCATTAGGTTTGAGTGGACAAGAGATCCGTTGCCACGGTAAACGGATGTTAGCTATGGTCGAGCAAGCTCAACAATTGGATGAGGCAGAATATCCCGATTCGGTGGCTAATCTTATTGAGCAACCGGGTTACAAACAGGCATTTAAAGAAATAAAAGCGCGAGTTAAAGAGATCAGCGAAGCTGAAAAATTCAATGCTGAGTTATTAGCATCGAGAAGACAAATTAACCAATTACTTAGTGTGCATTGGGGATTAAAATCTATCGCCGGTAAGCCAGAGTTACTTGATGGCTGGCGCGGTCAGTTATTAACAGAATCACTTACGGAATTGTTAAGCCACTATTAAACTATTACAAAATGCATTACTAAATCCATTATGGGCTGATACTCATGATGCGTGATAATTATCTGTGATGATAGAAAAGGGGGACACTGCGCCAATTGGCCGTATTGTGCCTCTTTTTGTTTGACTAACACCGCCGGTTGATCCTCAATGAGGCATCATAAAACTTGGCTATGGATACAGTAAGCCATCCACCAGCCCAAATAGCCGCTTGAAGCGTGCCGCGAAATGTCTGCAAGAAATAGAGCAATAAGTCGATGATTTGACGGTCGAGGTTTTTTCTCCAGACATTGACTGTGCTTATCAAAAAAACAGGTAACTCACTGTATTATAGTTTGTTTTATCTTATCGGGTAGCTGTTTGGAAAAGAATATCTGCCGAATAAAATTCAGCAAAAGAGAGTGCTATATAAAAATGTTTAGCATTACTTTGGGGGGTTAGCGCTTGATAAAAGTATTCAGCGCCCAGGCTAGGGTACGCTACTGGTAACCCATGCTATGAAGGTGGTTTATCAAAGGCAGGTACTCCTAGAATGTTTGTGGAAGCCCTCAATGATCAGGCCAGACAATTTTATTTCCGGTTGGGATTTATACCACTAAAGGGAGATAACTATAATAGTTTGTTTTATCTGCCCACTGCAATTAAACAATTATTTACAGTGAATAATTATTTATGGGGTGAACAATGAATAAGAATGAATACTTTAATTTATCGGGCGTTAATTTTGAGGGTTTAATTTCTATATTTCCTTTTTCATAAACTCGTATTTTTATGAGTGATTATTAATAGCGTTAGTTATTGATATCTATTGTCCTATATTTACAATCTCAGCATAATAATATTTCTATTAATTTAGTCATTGATTATTAATCATGTGCTGTATTTACTCTGATTTTTTAAACAATATAAGTAATCGCTATCCTTCGATTATTTTTTCTGACTTATACTGCATTATATCGTTAGTGGAATAAATAAATTTTCGGCTTATCCACACGGCACTATTCACACAGTAATATCCACACGATAAAGCGGATTTTTTGGAATAACAGTAGTGTTAATTAAGAGGGACGATAATGAAAACAAAAGTAGGATTATTAGTGTTGATGGCAGTATATTCGGGGGCACTCGCTGCTAATGAGCCAACGGAGCAAGGAACTGATGAGATTATAACTGCCTTAAATGAAAAGGGGTTTAATTATTTAGTTGATGCTGATACAGCTATTATTTTGGCCAATGATGCACGTAATCAAACGGCTAATGTAGTTACATTAAATCAATATGAACAGGCTAATAAAATTAATTTAACTTCCGGGGGAGATAATACTCCGGTAATTAATATGAATCAATCAGATCAATACGGCCGTTCGCATACCTATTTTTCTCAATTAGATGTCGGGAAAGATAAAGCGGTATATTTTAATAATATGAATAGAGATAGCGCCACTTCATTAATTATTGCAGAGATAAATGGAAGAAATCAAACCCAACTTAAAGGTAAGATTGAAATATTAGGTAAACCGGCTGGATTAATTATTGCTAATGCGCAAGGCATTGATTGTGATTCATGCAGTTTTAGTCAGGTTAACGATCTTCATTTACATGCGGGAAAAGTGGAAGCACAGCAACGAGGGAAAGTACGTTTAATTAGAACGATAGATGGTACGGTCTCTTTAGCTGGTGATATTGATACTCGAGCAATCAAATCCGCCAAGGTATATGCAGATAAAATTTTTATTGCACCATTAACGAAAATAAAAGCCGATCAGATTGATTTTATGGTCGATCATGGTGATATTTTCCATGGGCCTTCAGCGCGTCCGCAATTTGTTACTGATTCCGGTTTCTCTAGACCAACCTTTAGAGTCAACACGCCGGTAGAGCGATTCTCTACAGGTGCCGGTTTATATATTGGAGAGCAAGCAGAAATCAGCGGTAATAGGATTATCGCTAGGTTGGTGAATGCCAAATTTGATAATAAAGCGAACTGGACAGCGAATGATGAGGTTACGCTAAGTATCATGGTTCCATATAATAGGCATAATAATGAGAATAGAGGGGCGATAAAATCGTATGGTACGATGTCGGTTAGCAAGAACCGAATAACTAATCGTGACGGCGGGTATTTTGCAATGGTTAATGCCGAGAGAAACACCATGCATTATTATCCATTATCACAATATTTTTCTCGCTCAGTCCGCTAATTTGATAATTCACTGATTATAAAATATTTAGCGTTAGTTTTTGAATCATATTTCATTTTCTAATTCTCTAAATTATACATTTTGTTCTATAAATATTGGCTCGGCGCTAATAGTATATTTATTAATTAGTGCCGAGCTATAATAGGTGATCTATAACAGATGGCTATTGTAATTATTTACAGTCTTCGGTATCGGACTCGGGCAAGGTAACATTTAATTCAAGTACTGAAATATCATCATTTTTTTGCTCAAACTGCACCGAAAGCATCTCAGGATCGACCTGTACATATTTACAGATAACCGCTAAAATATCACGCTTCATTTCGGGTAAATAGGCCGGTTCGCAATCGCCACGCCGACGTTCTGCTACAATTATTTGTAAACGTTCTTTAGCGATATTGGCTGTCGTTTTTTTTCTCGACAGGAAGAAATCTAGTAAAGCCATGACTTATCCCCCAAATAGGCGTTTTAAGAAGCCTTTTTTCTCTTCTTCGATGAAACGGATAGGGCGGTCTTCACCTAAAATACGCTCGACACAATCACTGTATGCTTGTCCAGCATCAGATTCTTGGTCAAGAATAACCGGCTCCCCTTGGTTAGAAGAACGTAATACTGACTGATCTTCTGGGATCACGCCAATCAGTGGGATGCAAAGAATTTCGAGGACATCCTCCATGCTCAGCATATCACCACGACTTACACGTCCTGGATTATAACGGGTTAATAATAAATGTTCTTTAATCGCATCTTGGCCACGTTCAGCACGTCTTGATTTAGAAGCTAAAATGCCTAGAATACGGTCGGAGTCACGAACAGATGATACTTCAGGATTAGTGGTTATGATGGCTTCGTCAGCAAAGTAAAGCGCCATTAATGCGCCACTTTCAATCCCCGCAGGGGAATCACAAATAATAAAATCAAAACCTAAAGCTTCTAATTCATCTAATACTTTTTCTACGCCTTCACGAGTTAATGCATCTTTATCTCGTGTTTGAGAGGCAGGTAAAATAAACAGGTTTTCAGTACGTTTATCTTTTATTAATGCTTGATTTAACGTTGAATCACCCTGAATAACATTTACGAAGTCATACACTACACGCCGTTCACAGCCCATAATGAGATCGAGGTTACGTAAACCGATATCGAAGTCGATAACGACGGTTTTATTGCCTCTTTGTGCCAAGCCAGTAGCAATGGCCGCGCTTGAAGTGGTTTTACCAACGCCACCTTTACCTGAAGTAACAACAATTATGCGTGCCATGGAATCATATCCTTGTCATAAGGTCTAAATTAAATTTTCAATATGCAATTTATTATCAACTAAACTGAGTCTAGTTGCTTTACCAATAAAGTCAGTCGGGATCTGCTCGCTTAACCAATATTCACCCGCAATAGAGACTAGCTCTGCCTGTAAGTGGGTACAGTATATTTGACTTTCGGTATCACCCGAGGCACCGGCTAATGCTCGGCCTCGCATCATGCCATAAATATGGATATTACCATCTGCGAGTAATTCTGCGCCTGCACTAATATTACTGGTGACAATAAGGTCACTATTTGGTGCATAGATGCGCTGGCCTGAACGTACGGGCGTGTCAATTATACGTGTTTTTTTGAATTGGGGTTCACTAGGCGATACAGCAGGTGCCGGCTCTGGGGCCGTTTCAACTGGCGCTTGAGCCGCTTCAACGACCTTTTGTCCTTTACCTTCACTTAATAAAGGTAGATTAGCATGGGTAACTTGTTCACGTAGCTGAGGATCGGTACAGCCACTAATCCCGACTATTTTTAATCCAGTAGTCTGAATAATATTTTGTATGGCGACCAAATTCGCAGTAGGGGTCAATGCGGAGACATTAATCACCACAGGCGCATTAGTTAAAAAACCAGGCGCCTGCTTCATTTTTTCCTGAAGTGCTTTTTTGATGAGTTTAGGTTCTTCACTGTAAAGATGAAGAACAGAAAGCGTAAAATTACTGCCTTTTAGTTCAATGGGCGACTGTGACATCTATCCTGACTCAGCAAATTAAAATTCTCCGAAACAAAATTCGGGTGACGATATTCTGAAAAACAATAGCATGTTATAGTTACTGTATTCTTCAAGCAAGCCACAGTGTTAATAAAAAGAGTTAAAGATAATGATTTGTTCAATTTACCGTAGCCCGAATCGTGATCAAACCTATATTTATATTGAAAAGAAAGATGACTTTTCTCGCGTTCCTGAAGAGTTACTAAAACAGTTTGGAAAACCACAGTTCGCGTTACAGATCTCCTTGACAAACCGTGATAAATTGGCAAATGCCGATATCGAAAAAGTTAAATCAGAACTGATTGAATTTGGTTATTATTTACAGTTTCCACCACCGGTTGAAAACTTATTATCTAACTATTTAGAAACTAGCGAAAAAAAAGAAAATTAAGAAAATCCTGAAACCTTTTTATTTTTAAAGGATTAATAAATGAAACCGACGGTTATTTTTGCCCTTATCTCCAGTGTATTATTAACGAGTTGCTCTGCATCTAATAAAAATCATTCACCTGCGTTGACGATTACTCCCGCTCAGGAAGCCGTACTTGAACAACAAGTCACGGCATTGGATGTTGCTTTTCCTATTAGCCAACGTGAACCCGCTCAATTCGACGGTTATGTTGAGTTATTAAAACAGCATGCGCGGGCAAATGGAATTAGTGAATCCACTATTAATCGTGCTTTTGCTAATATTCATTTTATTGGGCGTGTGGTAAAAGCTGATCAGGGTCAACCAGAAAAACGAGCTACAGTAACCTTAGATAGCTATTTAAAAAATGTATTACCGGTCAGTAGAATTAATGCTGGTGCAGATAAGTACCAAGAAAATAAGACGTTGTTAAATGCGATTAGTGCTCGTTATGGTGTACCAGTGCAGTATATTGTTTCCCTATGGGGTTTAGAAAGTGGCTTTGGCCGCATGCAGGGTAAAGAAGATGTCATTTCTGCTCTGGCGACATTATCGTTTGAAGGGCGCAGAGAAGCACTGTTTAGCAAACAATTATTGGCAGCGTTAGAAATTATTGATAAAGGTTATATTCCTCAAGAGCAGCAGCTCAAAGGCTCGTGGGCGGGAGCAATGGGCCAAAGCCAGTTTATGCCAACCTCTTATCTGGCGTATGCCGCAGATGGTGATGGTGACGGCAAAATGGATATTTGGAATAATAAAGCCGACGTCTTTGCTTCAATTGCCAATTATTTATCTACCGAAGGCTGGCAAAAAAACCTTCCTTGGGGTTATCAAGTCAGTTTACCCGGTGGTTTTGATCGTCAGTTAGAAGGGGTGAAAACTCAGCAAGGGAAAACTGTTGCCGAGTGGCAGCGTTTAGGGGTGAAATTACCTGCAACCGCAAAATTGACGGCTAATACACCAACTTGGTTGGTGATCCCGGATGATCCCCAAGGGCGAACTTACTTAGTAACAGAGAATTTCCGGACTATCATGCATTGGAATCGTTCTTATTATTTTGCGCTTAGCGTATGCCTGATGGCCGATGGTGTCGAACAGAAAATCAAATAATTATTAACGATAGGAGTGGCTGCTAATGTATCAACATCGTGACTGGCAGGGCGCGTTACTTGAGTTTCCGGTGAATAAAGTGGTGTGTGTTGGTAGTAATTATACCAAGCATATTAAAGAGATGGGTTCTGTTGTTGCGGAAGAACCGGTGATTTTTATTAAGCCAGAAACTGCGCTGTGCGATATTAAGCAGCCGATTTCTATCCCTAAAGATTTTGGTGCTGTTCACCATGAAATAGAATTGGCGGTATTAATTGGCATGCCGCTTAAAAATGCCGATGAAGATCGTGTTTCTCGGGCGATTGCTGGATTTGCGGTAGCGCTAGATTTAACTTTACGTGATCTACAAACTAAATTTAAGCAGGCCGGACAGCCGTGGGAAAAAAGCAAAGCGTTTGACGGTTCTTGTCCGATTTCTGGTTTTGTACCGGTCAATGATTTGGCTGATCCTCAAGCGGTAACTTTATCATTATCAATTAATGGTGAACAACGCCAGTTGGGTAATACTCAAGAGATGATCACTCCGATACTGCCCTTAATTAGTTATATGTCGCGTTTTTTCACTTTACGTCCGGGCGATATTATACTGACAGGCACCCCTGAAGGTGTCGGTCCATTAGTGTCCGGTGATATGTTAAGAGTGGGTCTGAATGATTTATCACTGACTACTCGTGTTATTTAATTAAGGATTTATAAGAATTATGTCTCAACCGTTCTGGCAGGAAAAAACCTTAGATGAAATGAGTGACAGCGAATGGGAATCATTGTGTGATGGCTGTGGGCAATGTTGTCTGCATAAATTAATTGATGAAGATACCGATGAAATTTATTTCACCAACGTTGCTTGTAATCAGCTTAATATTAAAACCTGCCAGTGTAAGCACTATGAAGATCGTTTCAGCTATGAATCTGATTGTATTAAGTTAACTCGTGAAAATTTAAATACTTTTGAATGGTTACCGATGACATGTGCTTATCGATTATTATCAGAAGGTAAGCCTATTCCCGCATGGCATCCCTTAATTGCGGGCTCTAAATCCAAAATGCACGATGCCGGTATTTCTGTTCGTCATATTGCTGTACGCGAAATAGATGTTGTTGATTGGGAAGATCATATTTTAAATCGGCCACGTGGTAGAGGTTAAATCAAGCTCGTTATCCTCGCTCGATATTTTAGATAACCGACGGTATTAGTGTGATGCATCCTAGATACATGATATTTGAAGAATAGCAAGATATCAGTGAATAGCGTCGGATTATCTTATTTGTAGTCCTTATTAATAAGTAAAAATATTACCACTAGAAATCTGCGATAGGCTATTATTTACTCTTTTTCTGAGAAAGATACGCTTGCTTACAAATTTTTTAATCCAATTAACCCATAAATACGGATAGCTGACTTTACAAGCTACGTATTTTCTCGTTTACTTTTCGCAATATTAATTGCGCATAATGTTAACAAAGCAGAGTAATAAATTTATGGACATGGTAACAATCGTATTAGTTTTCTTATTAGCGGTAGTGATTAGCGTATTTGTTTCTAAACTTTTACGCGAAAAGATACCGCTGCCGATATTACAAATTGCTTTAGGTACAGGATTATCTACTTTAGGATTTGATGTTGAATTCGATCCACACTTATTCCTATTACTATTTATTCCACCGTTATTATTTTTAGATGGCTGGCGTATTCCTAAAGAAGCTTTATTTCATGAAATGAGGCCTATATTGTCATTAGCCATAGGTTTGGTGATTGTGACTGTTGTGGGCATGGGTTTATTTATACATTGGTTAATTCCGACTATTTCTTTAGCAATAGCGTTTGCACTGGCAGCAATTTTATCTCCAACCGATCCTGTTTCAGTCTCGGCGATGACGGTTAATTCACCGTTACCTTCACGTATTGCGCATATTTTAGAAGGCGAATCGCTGTTAAATGATGCTACCGGTCTGGTATGCTTTAGTTTTGCGGTTATGGCGACATTAACCGGTACGTTCTCGTTCTCTTCAGCGACTGGCGAATTTTTTATCGTTGCTTTAGGGGGAGGATTAGTTGGATTAGTGGTGGCTTGTGGTATCGGGCAATTGAACCAATTTTTAGTCAAGCGCACAGGTGAAGAGCCAGGCATTCAAATCCTGATCAGTTTATTAATTCCTTTTACTGCATACTTAGTAGCTGAGCATTTACATGTATCAGGGATCCTTGCTGCAGTAGTTGCCGGAATTGCGATGCACTATGAACGATTAGTTGGGCGTATGCAATCAGCAACTCGAGTGCAAAGTAAAGCAGTGTGGGACACGATTCAGATTGCATTAAATGGCATGATCTTCATTCTTCTCGGAGAGCAATTACCACGGCTGTGGCGTTCATTGCCACAAGTTGCTGAGTCTCTTGGTGTTTCTCACGTATGGGAATTATTTGGTTACGTTATTATTATCACCCTCATGCTTGGTGCGCTGCGCTTTGTATGGGTGTGGTTAGCCATGTCAATGACTCTGTTTCAACGCCGCAACAAAGATAAATCACAATCACGTCCGCGCTTACATTTGCGTTTAATTGCCGTAATGGCTGTTTCCGGGGTCCGTGGGGCGATTACTTTTGCTGGTATATTAACGCTTCCATTGGTTATGATGGATGGCTCGGCATTCCCACATCGTGATTTGGCGATTTTTATTTCTATGGGGGTTATTCTATGCTCCTTGCTGATTGCTAGCATGACATTACCCTTTTTAACCCGTGGTTTGACTCATAATCTGCCGTATGATGATGAAGAGATCCAAGCGCGTTTTGCTTTAAATGAAGCAGCTATTATCCATTTACGTAACCAGATTAATCATCCCGGTGACGATTTAGATGAAATGGCTTTACGTGCAGAAGTCGGAAATTATTTATTAGAAATCTATGAACGTCATTTAGATAATAATGGTGCTGATAATAGTGGCTCCGATATTCAACAATTCGTTAAAATGGAGAAACAATTATCGCGTTCAGCACTACAGGCTAAGCGTGCTAAATTAGTTCAATTACGTAAAGATAGAAATATCAGTGAACAAGTTTATATCCATTTACGCCATGAGTTAGATTTAAAAGAAGAAACCTTGAACCACCGTAAAAAATAGTAGGTTTAATTTTTACATAGTGGTTTTACAAAGTGCTTTTTTATAATAACTTTACATGAGTAATAATAACCGCCCCAATAAGTCTATTCATTAGCTTATGGGGTGGTTGTACTTGCCAGATTAGTGAGTATTCAGAGCTATTTATCAGGCTGCTTTCTCGGTATATTCTCGACCATTACTCCCCGCGCATTACCAGCCAACGTTTATTTAATAATTCAAATTCAGCCACTTTTTGCATGCCTATTTTTTGATGGGCTTTTAGTGAAGCAATATTATCGCTATTGATAAAAGCCACCGCTTGACCACTATTTTGTTGGCACATTTGCTGGTATAAGCGGATAAGCAGAGATTGCCCGCGATAATGTTCAGCGATACAGACTGGTCCATAAAACCAATTATTTTGGCTTATTGCAGGAAAGCGTCGATTAATTTCTTGGGCGATAGGAGGCAGTGATGGGGAATTAACCGGGAAACTAAATAATACACCGATCACGTTATTAGGATGACTACTTGACTGATCAAGGGCAATAATAGAGTTTAAGCTAGATTGATACATTCTAGCCACTTTAGCATTCGGAAACTCACCAAATAACCCCCCATGATGTGTAGCTGAATTAGCTTGTAATAATTCCGCTACCATTGCGGTATCCTCTAATGTCATTGCTCTTATTGTAATATTCATTTATGTTCCTTCGAATTGGTGAGACTAACGAAAAGAAACGACTGATATAATATAAGCCTCTATTGAGATATTTTTCTCTGTCAATATCAATGATATAAGCATAATCTGATAACTTATGGAGCGTTTATGCCAAGTTTATTAACGGTTAACTTGATGAGTAAATATGGAGTCTTCTTTATTTTACCGTCAGATTATTTGGCTCAATGGCCATTATGGGCTCTAGGCATAATGTAATATTGGGTGAAATACAAATGTGTTATATAGAGGAATAGATAGAAGTCAGACGGCCAAAAAATAGCCGTCTGACGATATTAATCTGCCCGTCTGGTGGATTAATAAACCCAGTCTCTGAGGGTATAGGTTAACTGATTTTTCCCCTGAGATAACACCAATAAATTTTGGGTTAATTGTATCTTGGCACCTTGATTGAGCATTTTGCTAATTAGTTGATCCCATTGAGATAAATTTTCATTGATACACAGCATATCGGTCATTGCTAGTTGTTTCACGAAAAGCTTACCATCAACAATATGCCCCATTCCAGTGAACTGATTACACATTGCACCGGAGACAAACATGTTTTCACCAAACTCGATAGATGGCGCGCCGCGTGTTACTGTTACCGGCTGGCCATTGACTAGGGTAAGAACATAGTTATGGTGCATCAACTGTTTTTCAACCAGTTGATTATCGGCTGAAACTTTAGGCGATTGACACGCCGAAAGAACCAGCATACTCAGCGCTAAAGAGATAACACGTTTCATTTAAACTCAACACTACTTTAGTGATTAACTGTCGCTATATATCCAACATTAACGCCAACCTCAGCGTCAACGGTGCTATGTCGCCATCGGCTGGTGGGCTTAAGCGGTTACTCTATTTGGGCAGGATTCGCCTTGTTTAAGTTGGCGAATATTCATCAAGGTAGTTTCACTGATGCTGTTGAGCGCTTCTTCCGTCAGAAATGCTTGATGCCCTGTAAATAAAACATTATGACAAGAAGATAGACGGCGGAACACATCATCTTGAATTACATCATTTGATTTATCTTCAAAGAATAGTTCTCTTTCATTTTCATACACATCCATTCCTAAAGAACCAATTTTTTGGGCTTTCAGAGCATTAATTGCCGCTACAGAGTCAATTAATGCACCTCGGCTGGTATTGACAATCATTACACCACTTTTCATTTTATTAAATGCATTTTCATCTAACAGATGATGATTTTCTGCGGTTAATGGGCAATGCAAAGAGATGACATCCGATTGTGATAGCAACGTATCTAAATCAACGTATTCTGCGCCGAGATCGAGAACTACTTGATTTGGATACGGATCATAGGCTAGTAAGCGCATGCCGAAACCTTTCAATATACGCAAGGTAGCTTGACCAATTTTTCCGGTTCCAATTACGCCCGCAGTCCGATTATGCATATTAAAGCCGGTTAACCCTTCAAGAGAGAAATTTGCATCCCGAGTACGTTGATAAGCTCGATGAATACGACGATTTAAGCACATCATCATCCCTATCGTGTGTTCAGCAACGGCTTCCGGGGAATATGCTGGAACTCTAACCACTTGAATACCTAATTCTTGTGCAGCTTGCAGGTCAACGTTATTAAAACCGGCGCAGCGTAAGGCTAAAATTTTAATATTTAACGCGGCTAGTTCTTCGAGTACTTCACGGCTAGCATCGTCATTAACAAATATACATACCGCATCTGCACCGACGGCTGTTTTAGCTGTTTGCGCGGTTAATGAAAAATCAAAATATTCGATATCAAAATGGAAGCCCGCATTTTGGTTAACTTGCTCCATATATTTGCGGTCATAATGTTTGGTACTATACGAGACGAGTTTCATGGGTAAATCTCCACTTATCAGGAACCCAAAATAAAAAACACAACAAAATAATCTAATTAAAATTGTGTAATGATCAAATTCCTATTGTTTGAATATAATATACCTATCGGCCTACAAGTTGTAGGGTAGCAGCTTATCTTGGTTAAGATATTTTTAGTTATTGCCATCGATTTGAACTTGATGTTGCTATTGCTAATCGACTGCGGTAGTGCAATATTTTCTCATATCGCGAGCGCTATATTTATTCTCTAGGTATCTTTTTTTGCTATAGACTACTCTGTTCTAAATTAGTAGTGGTAAAAGGATTGAAAACAAAAAAGGCAACATTTTCTTTTGGCTATCCGTTATTATGGGGCTATTGATTATGATGCTTGTTTATGAAGCCTAGTTATTATAGACGAGATAGCTTTAACTGTACGTTATACTGATGGAATAACTGTATAGAATAATGACTTTGAATAATAGCTCAAAACACATAATAGTACTAAATCGAGATGTATAATCAGCGCGATGTAATCACTTATAAAAATAAAAGCAACGCATTAAATTGATAAATTAAAGGACCGTTTTAATGAAACCAACACTAAAAATTCTCTCCGGTATTTTAGGACTCATTTTAGTGTCGCTGATTACATTATGGCTTACCGTGACCCATTGGCTCCCATTGGTGGCTAAACCTTATCTTCCTGAAGGAGTGACGCTGTCACTTTCTCAGCCGCAAATAGATTTTTCTCGCGCCGCTTTAGATATTAGTCAGTTACAGCTCAAAGTTGATGATTGTCGGTTATTACAACTGCAAGGCGCGACTATTTCAGGGCTTAGTTCAGGGTTTAGTGCAAACGATAGCGATGTATTATCGATGAATATTGCGCATCTTAAAACTAATAGCGCTTGTTTACACCAGTTACCCGTCACAGAAACTCATAATCCACCAACCGATGTTCATTCACTGCTGGCTAATTTACCGGCGTTTAAACTTAATATTACTGATATTAGAGATGAAGAATGGCAAAAATATCATGGCGAATTATTGATTGATGCCCAACCAGAACATGGTAGCCAACTGATTTTTCAGGGAGATAATTTACAACTCAGCGCTGAAATTACTGATAATGATCAGTTAACTATCAACCAACTGATGCTGAAATTAGATGATCAACAGCTTAATCTTAACGGACAATTAACCCTGCCAATCACGACTGACTCCATGCCTCAACAAGGCGAGGTTAGCGGCGTGGTTATGTTGCAGGAAAGCCAACAACGGTGGCAGGTTGATTTGAGCTGGCAACAATCACAGGGGATGCTGTCGATTAAGGATATGCAACAATCCACACCGTTAGCGATGCTTCCATGGCGCATTAATTCACATACGCTATCTATACAGCAAGGAATATGGCAGTGGCAACAGGACGGATTGCCCCTGCGTGGCGGTATTAATTTACAGTTGGATAATTGGCAAGATGCACTGGCCGATATGCGTGTTAGTGCCCGAGTCAATATGGTGACCGAGGGAAGTAAAGGCAAAGGGAACCTAGTGTTAAGTTTAGCGCCTAGTCCGATTAATCTATTGCAATCCGAGATGCTATTTAGCCTAAATGGACGGGTTAAATATGATGATATGATTGTTGATGTTCGGTTACCGGCCAGGCTCTCTGGACCATTGCTTTCGCCGAAAGTTACATTTCAGCCACAGGCATTATTACGCGCTTATGGGCAGCTTTCACCGACAATGACATTACAAGAAGCGCGTTGGCCATTAGCGGGAACAGCTGTTGATCTTGATGGGGTTACAGGGCGCTTACAGGCTATTGTTAAATTTCAGGAACGTTATTGGGGCAATTTTAATTTACACCTCGATGGTCGAGCTGAGAACTTTAGCCTCAATCAAGGCCTTTGGCAATGGCGTTATTGGGGAGATGCTAAACTGCCCGCGTTGAATGCTGATTGGGATTTACAAGGTCGCGGTGCTTGGCACGATTCTTTGCTGAGCGTTAATAGCCTCAATACTGGCTTTAATCGGATTGAGTACGGTTTAGTTTCGATGTCAAAACCACGCCTCATATTAACTGAGCCATTGATTTGGCAACGAAATGCCGATATCGCCGATTTTAAAGGGGCATTTTCACTGAGTACTCAGAGGATGACGTTTGGTGAGAATAGTTATTTGCCGCCGACCACTATTAATGCCACTGTACGCGGAAAATCACCGTCTGATTTTTCCCTCAATGGTAATTTGTCTGCGCAACAAGTAGGACCAATTCCGTTCTATTCTCGTTGGGATGGCAGTCGTTTACGTGGTATGGCGCGTTGGCCGAAACAGCCGATGACGGCATTCCAAACATTGATACCGCCTGATTTGGCAATAACGCTACGTGAAGGTGATTTTTATGCACAAGCGGCATTTTCTATCTCTGCTGAGCAGGGATTTATTGGGGGGGGACACTGGCGAGTTAAAAATGCCGGTATGTGGCTAAAAGATGGCGATATCGAAGGTGTTGATTTTGTTTTGCCTTGGCGCTTGCAGCAAAGCACTTGGCAACTGGGTATTCATTCACCGGTACAATTACGCATTAAACAGATTAATAATTTATTTGAGCTCAGTGATATTACTGCCGATTTGAGCGGTTATTATCCACCCAGTGACAGCCACCCATTACAGCTGAAAGCGGTGGGACTACGTTTATTAGACGGGCAGCTTAGTTTACCTCTATTACGTTGGCCGCAACGAGAACCGGCGACCATTAAAATCAGTAATATTGAATTGAGTCGTTTATTTAGTACGCTAAAAGTTAGTCAGTTTGCCTTATCCGGTAGAGTTGATGGTGAACTTCCTTTTTACCTGACTAACCCCGAATGGATTATTCATCAAGGATGGATCACAAATCGGGGACCATTAACTTTGCGTATTGATCCACAATTTATGCAATCAATTAAGCAGGATAATATCTCTGCCGGTGCTGCGATGAGTTGGTTAGATTATCTTGAAATTAGTCAGAGCCAAGCCGAGGTTAATTTGTCTAATCTTGGCCAGTTAACTTTACGTGCTAGGGTGAAGGGATTGAACCCCTTAGCTGAGAAAAAGCGCGAAGTGCAACTCAATTATCATCATGAAGAGAATGTGTTCCAATTATGGCGTAGTTTACGTTTTGGCAGTAATTTAGAACAATGGCTTGAGAAAAACCTATAGGGAATAAGCGATGAACAAAGTCCGTTATTCATCAATCGGTATGCTGGGTTTAATGGTATTAATGTTATCTGGTTGTCTACGATTAGAAGTTGCGACGCCGGATAAGCCGATTACGATTAATATGAATGTAAAAATAGAACATGAGATCCAAATTAAAGTTGATCGCCAAGTTGAAGAACTATTAAAAGATAATGCCGATTTGTTTGGTGAGGTATTAACTAAACCACAAACCACCAATTAAGGAATAATATGATGACCTCTTGGATACGTGGCTGGAAATGTGCGGTATTTTTAAGTGCAATATTATGCAGTTATACCGCCTGTGCGCTTACGCTAGATGAAGCTAAAAATCAGGCGCTGGTGGGAGAAACTCTGTCCGGATATTTAGCGGTGATTGAAAGTAATAATCCACAGGCGCTTAAATTGGTTACAGATATAAACGCACAGCGACAACAAAAATACACCGAAATCGCGCGCAATAATCAGTTAAAAACTGCCGAGGTAGCCAAAATTGCTGGAGCAAAATTAATTGAACGTGCCAGTAGTGGTGAATATGTTCGTGGCTTAAATGGACAATGGCTTAAGAAAAAATAAATAGCTCCGATATGGATAGTTTTATGTTGAGTTGTTCAGCTATAGCTTAATTTTATGAAAATAATTAATAATAACGATGAATTTAAGTGCTTAAGACAGTGAGAACAATATTTAGATTGATGCTTATTTTGAAAGTTTTTTTCAGCGCAAATGGGGTGTGATACTATTTGGGTAATTATTTAAGCTATAACAGCATATTGTGGATACCATAAGGATTTATTAGAGTGAAATCCGATTTAGCAGCCTTACAGGCTGAAATTAATCAGACATCGTTGCGTGATCAGCGACAACTGAATAAACGGCTGCATGGCGTAGCAAAAATACGCAATGAAAAATCTCGTGAAGCCGTTATAGAAGCTATTACTAAAGATATACTTTTGGCACAACAGAAAATAGAAAATAGACGTATTAATCTGCCAAAAATTGTTTATCCCGCCAATCTGCCGGTAAGCCAGAAGAAAGAAACTATTTATGAGGCTATTCGTGATAACCAAGTGGTTATTATTGCCGGTGAAACAGGATCAGGGAAAACCACTCAGATCCCTAAGATTTGCCTTGAATTAGGCCGGGGAATTACTGGCTATATTGGACATACCCAGCCTAGGCGTTTGGCCGCGCGTTCGGTAGCAAATCGATTGGCCGAAGAGCTAGAATCACCCGTCGGATCAGCGGTGGGCTATAAAGTCCGTTTTAATGATCAGGTAGGTGAAAATACTCTGATAAAACTTATGACTGACGGCATATTACTGGCCGAGTTACAGACCGATAAGCTGTTGCTGCAATACGATACATTGATTATCGATGAAGCGCATGAACGCAGTTTAAATATTGATTTTATTTTAGGTTATTTACGTCAGTTACTGCCTAAGCGGCCTGATCTAAAAGTAATTATTACCTCTGCAACTATCGATCCTGAGCGTTTTTCCGATCACTTTAATCATGCGCCTATTATTGAAGTTTCAGGGCGTACTTATCCGGTAGAAGTCCGTTATCGTCCAGTGATGGGCGAAGATAATGACGGTGATCGCGATCAGCTCGATGGTATTATCGATGCAGTCAATGAACTAGAACGAGAAAGTGCCGGCGATATTCTCATCTTTATGAGTGGTGAGCGTGAAATTCGTGACACGGCAGACGCATTAAATAAATTGCAGCTGCGGCATACTGAAATATTACCTTTATTTGCGCGGCTGTCGAACAGTGAACAAAATCGTATTTTCCAGTCGCATACCGGGCGACGAATTATTCTGGCGACTAACGTGGCAGAAACCTCGTTAACCGTTCCGGGAATTAAATATGTGATTGATACTGGATACGCGCGTATTAGTCGTTATAGTTACCGAACTAAAGTACAACGATTACCGATTGAGCCAATATCGCAGGCGTCAGCTAACCAGCGTAAAGGGCGTTGCGGTCGTGTATCTGACGGTATTTGTATTCGCCTGTATTCAGAAGAGGATTTCTTATCTCGTCCGGAATTTACCGATCCTGAGATCCTTAGAACCAATTTAGCCTCGGTTATTTTGCAAATGACCTCGATTGGTTTAGGCGATATCAGTGGATTTCCTTTTGTCGAAGCGCCAGATAAACGCAATATTCAAGATGGGGTGCGGCTACTGGAAGAGCTAGGCGCGTTATCCGCACATCCAAACAGTGAAAAAGGCTATCAATTAACCCAAATGGGGCGGCAGTTGGCGCAATTACCGGTTGATCCTCGATTGGCGAGAATGGTAATTGAGGCGCGAAAACATGCTGCCATCAGAGAAGTTATGGTGATAGTGGCTGCATTATCGATTCAAGATCCGCGTGAGCGTCCGTTAGATAAACAGCAGGCAGCAGATGAGAAGCATCGTCGTTTTCATGATAAACAATCTGACTTTATGGCTTTTCTCAATCTGTGGGATTATTTACGCGAACAGCAAAAATCGCTCTCTTCCGCCCAGTTTAAAAAACTATGTCGCCAAGATTTTGTAAATTACTTGCGCATTAGAGAATGGCAAGATGTCTATACTCAATTAAGGCAAGTCATTAAAGAACAAGGTTTTATGATTAATAGCGAGGCTGCTGATTATCGAGCCATTCATCTCTCCTTATTATCAGGTTTATTGTCACATATTGGGCAAAAAGACAGCGATAAGAATGAATATACCGGTGCTCGAAATGCCCGTTTTACGCTGTTCCCCGGGTCTGGGTTGTTTAAAAAACCACCTAAATGGAGCATGGTGGCTGAACTGGTTGAAACCAGTAAACTGTGGGGACGGGTCGCTGCGGCGATTGAACCTGAATGGATTGAGCCACTCGCGGAACATTTAATTAAGCATCATTACAGTGAGCCCCATTGGTCTAAAGCTCAGGGCGCTGTTATGGCTTCGGAGAAAGTGACTTTATTTGGTTTGGCAATTGTCGCGGCAAGGCCGGTTAATTATGGCAAGATAGACCCGCTATTATGTCGTGAGCTGTTTATCCGCCATGCGCTGGTGGAGGGCGATTGGCAAACGCGCCATGCGTTTTTCAAAGAGAATCGAAAACTGCTATTAGAAGTTGAAGATCTTGAGCATAAATCCCGTCGCCGCGATATTTTGGTCGATGATGAGATTTTATTTGCGTTCTATGATCAACGTATTCCGAACGATGTTATTTCTGCTCGTCATTTTGACCGCTGGTGGAAAGAAGCCGCGAAAAAAGATCCCGAACTGCTCAATTTCGAAAAGAGCATGCTTATTAAAAAAGATGCCGCAAGTGTGTCAGCGCTTGATTATCCCAATTTTTGGTATCAGGGAGAGCTTAAATTCCGGGTTAGTTATCAGTTTGAACCGGGAACTGATGCCGATGGGGTGACAATTCATATTCCATTAGCGGTGCTAAACCAAGTTCAAGAAAATGGCTTTGATTGGCAAGTGCCGGGTTTACGCCAAGAACTGATCATTGCGTTGATTAAATCTTTACCGAAGCCTATCCGCCGCAACTTTGTACCCGCGCCAAACTATGCTTCTGCATTTTTAGAGCGAGTTCCCAACCCTGAAGGCCAGCTATTAGATACCTTAGAGCGTGAATTACGTCGTATGACTGGTGTCACGGTGAATAGAGATGATTGGCAATTAAATCAATTACCTACCCATTTAAAAATCACCTTCCGTATCATTGGTGATAAAAATAAAACGATAGCAGAAGGTCAAGATCTCGATCATTTAAAGAAACAGCTAAAACTTAAAGTTCAGCAAACGCTCTCTGAAGTTGTCGATGATGGAATTGAACAAAGCGGTTTGCATATTTGGAGTTTTGGTCAGTTACCTCAACGCTATGAACAGAAGCGAGGAGGGTACTCGGTTAAAGCATATCCGGCATTAGTGGATGAGAAAGATAGTGTCGCAATTAAAGTTTTTGAAACCGAATTCGAGCAGCAAAAAGCCATGAGAACAGGGCTTCGTCGTTTATTGTTGCTGAATATCCCATCGCCGATTAAATATCTGCATGAAAAGTTACCGAATAAATCTAAATTAGGATTGTATTTTAATCCTTACGGCAAAGTTCTAGATTTAATCGACGACTGTATTACTTGCGCTATCGATAAATTAATTGAGCAGCGCGGCGGTAATGTTTGGGATGAACAACAATTTAGCCAGCTACAAGAGTATGTTCGTGCTGAATTAAATGACACGGTTGTTGATATTGCCCAACAAGTCGAGCAGATCCTTACTGCCGTATTTGCGATTAATAAACGTTTAAAAGGCCGAGTAGATATTGCTTTAGCCTATTCATTGTCCGATATAAAAGCGCAAGTATCCGGGTTAGTTTTCCGCGGTTTTGTGACCGAACATGGATGGAGTAAACTTGCCGATACACGCAGATATTTATTAGGGATCGAACGCCGGTTAGAAAAGTTAGCGGTTGATCCTAATCGCGATCGCGCTCAAATGAATCGTGTTGAGCAGGTACAAAAGTTATGGCAACAATACATTGCTAAATTAAATCCTATTCAGCAGCAACAAGCCGAAGTGAAACAAATTAGATGGATGATAGAAGAGTTGCGCATTAGTTTATTTGCTCAACAATTAGGTACACCATATCCTATTTCAGATAAACGGATTATCCAGGCTATCGATCAATTAACCTTTCAAAGTAATTAATACAGCAACGGTTATGGATAAAGTAATTGCAAAGTAACGGTTAAATTAGCCCGCCCCGGTTTAATTACTGGGGCGTATTGTATATATTGTGCGCTAAAATATTCGCTATGTAATAAGGTGTCTGCTAACCGGTTAACCCTCACCGCTTGATTAATATTAATCCGTTTTCCTTGATGGTTAATAACTAAACCTATTCCCTCAGCGCGATGATGGTGCCTATTAAGCTCAAAAATAGTGCTATCCGAGGCTCTATTACCACGAAAGATTAACGATAAAGAATTAATGTTGGAGCATTGTAGCGAAAGCTTAAATGATAACGCCGGCGAATAGCTACCTATACCGTTAAAATAACGTGCATTAACTTTGCCCATTCTTACGGTAATATGATTGGGTGATAAAATACAGCTTGGGCTAATAATCCGGGTATTTGATAATTGATAGCGTATGACACTGAGATGATTAATCGAAGCGTCTATCAGCTGAATATCAGCTATTTTCCCTGATCCTGTGTTAGATGCTGTTTTAATTAATTGGATGGTGATAGTTTTAAAACTATTAATACAATAAGCAAAAGCATGAATTCTTTTTTTACAGCGTGAGAGATGATTATCTAGATAAGGCAGTGATGTGGTAGTATTCGCCTGTTTATTAAACATAAATCTAATCCCAATTCCTGCTATCCCACTATCATAAGTAGAATTACCCCCTGTAGATAAACGATTAAATTGACTGTTTCCCCAGCTGACGGCTTGCGGTGCATCACATATTGCGACTAAGGCCGAAGGACCTTGGGTATTAAAATCTTGCTGATGAATAATACTGCCGATAGGTAAATCAGCGGCTATAATTAATTGCCCAAATGAGACCGTGGTGATCGCAGGGGATTGGGGCGCCATATATTGACAGGATGCTGATAATACTCCGGGAATATAAGCTAGAAAGCAGCTTAATAATAGAATGATTGATATTTTCATTCTGACTGACTCTGACAAATTTCAGCAATGGTATAAATAAGCTGATTATTTTTATTGCTAGGTAATTTATAAGTAAAAATACAAGATTGCTGATTTTTAACTCCCCAATCAATAGTAACCTTGCCCTGGTTAGGCATGCCACTGAGATATAATTGACCTTGTTCATCAACTATCCCATTAATTAATCGTGGTGGCTTATTTTCGACTAAAACAATTGCACTCGCCGATGCGCCAAAGGGAATTGGTTTTTTATTCGATTGTTTAAGGCTGAAAAAAATTTTATTCCCTTGATAAACTGTATAATTGACTTTCACAAAAGCCCCTGTGGTTGGAATAACACGTTTATTATTATCAGGAATTTCAACTGATACAGGAAAAGTACTCGTATCCAATGATAGATAATTAAGCCGGTAAGGTTGTAAATGACTGACTACGGCATGGCCGTTATAATCAGTTTTTGTATGAACCTGATTATCTAGAGCCACACCTTTAATAGCAGGTATGTTAATAAGTGCGGAAGTTTCACCGAGTTGGGGAGTGAAATATATTCCTGAAGTATGGGCAATCATGGCCCCTTTGAGGCTATAATTAATACGATGTTGATTATCTCCATAGCCATATCCCGCATTTAAAATATAATTTTCATGGGTATATTGAAGCGACCCTTGGTTATCGATGAGGTGTTCAGATTGAGGATTGATTTGATGATCTTGCTGATAACTATAATTCAGGCTGTTATTCTGACTGAGATAACCACTAATCATCATTTGATGGCTCTGTTCCCCATTACCTGAAAATTGGTTGCGGTAACTTATATTACTATTATTGAAATAATCATTATTTAAGTAAGTATAATCTGAATTCCCTTGAGGCAATAATTTAGCTAATGGCAGCATAAAATTAAACGCTAAAATACGTTCCTTTTCATTACGATCTGCTGCATATCTTGCCGTATAGTGTACTGAGTAATAGATATTATTCCATGAGGACGAATAGCTCAGATTAATTAATTGGTTGTTTCTAGAGTTATCAGGATAAGAATGATAACTCAATGATAAATTTAATAGACCTAATGTAAATAGTGGCTGATTAATATTAAATCGTAATAATCCTTGTTTTTGTTCATTATTAATCGGGCTATCAATAAAGGTTGTAAAACCTGTAAGTGAAGGCCGAGTAAACCAATAGCCACTTAAATTGATGTCACTGCCTATCATTGGCAGTGTGGCACGATATTCAAGATGAAAGGTTAAAGCCAGTTTGTTTTGGCTGTAATGTTGTGTAACATCGCTTGAGATAGCACCGAAAGGATACAGCGAAAAAGCACCGCCTAATAAAATAGATTGATATTGCTGGGAAATTAATACATCGCTATATCCAGTAAAATGATTAGTTAATCCTGAGGCGAACTGACCGTGTATAAAAAATAATTTATTTGGCTGTATAGTTAATAAGGACTGAGTTGTGGATAAAGAATAGCGGCCTATATTACTAGAAAATCGAAATTGTCCTTTTCTTAGCATTGGGGCAAGAGAAGAAAAACGATATTCAATTTTTCGTACCATCTGATTATTTTCTTGAATAGTAACCTCGAGTACGCCTTGGGTAGAGAAGGGATGCAGATCATCAATAATAAATGGTCCAGCAGGAACCGTAGTTTGATAAATAATATTCCCTTGTTGCCGAACAGTAACTTGGGCGGCTGTTGTAGCTATCTCATAAATTACTGGAGCATACTCTCTATCTTGTTGAGTATATAAATTATCTTCGTTATAAAGACTCAGCCCTTCAAAATTAAATGAAGTGATAAAATCAGCCTGTAGATATTGTTTGCCTAATACTAATTGGCTCTTTATTTTAGGAATAGATCGACTAAGCGTAAAACGAGTATTTTGCCATTGGTGATAATCTTGATCATAAGCGCTGGTTTGCCTAAGCCGCCAAGCGGACAGATTAATTCCATTATTAAGTGAGACGAAATAATGATTGTTAGTTCGGTTACCTTTTAATCTATTGTTGCCACTCAGATAATAATCACTAAAAAAGACATTTACACCATTATCCCACTGACTTTCATCTATAATATCAGTTGTTTTTTTGGCTAAGTTAATTTGTGGAATAGTCAATTGCAAAGATAAGCTTTCTACTGAAAAAGAAAAAATACTATAAGGAATAAGAGTTAACAAATTATATTGAGGTCCATCACTTTTAGAGGGAGTTAACTGCTCGATTATAAAGGATTGCAAGCCCAATTGTTGAAGCTGTAATCGTGTGAATTGTGGTGTGAGAATATTATTCTTTAGAATAAATAATATATTATCTTTACCAAGATGCTGTTCATTAACGTATATATCAATCAGATATTCACCCGCAGGAACTCGATTATCTTCTGATAATAAACGTACATCAAGCTGGGTATCACCGATATTTTCTAATGCATCAAGATTAAAATGATAGGACTGCCCCCATAAATTTAAAGGTAAAGACGATAATAGTATTACAATTAATTTTTTCATCTATCAGGTCATATCGTTAATAATAGTTTGAGTTTGCTCGGGTGTTTTACCACCATAATCGTTAAGAGCAGACCAAGATAAAATAGCCTTAGGTTGATTTTCTATAGTCCAATTTTTCTGACTAAAAGGAGAGAGCATACCTGGTGTCATGATTTCTTGCTGATTAATATATAAATCTCTAAAAGTAATATAAACTGCCGTTGGATTATATGCAGTCAATTGATTCCCTTTTAGTGAGAATAGGATTTTTTCAGCAGCATTGACGGCTATTTCATTTAAATTACTAGGGCGATAAATTAATTTAAAACTTGATTTAACAATAATATGTAAATTATTTTGTCCAATATCATCATATGCAGGTAATGATTTCACATGTAGCCAAAATAACATTTCTTTATCTTGAGGTAATTGTTGCGATAATTTTATTATTCTAACTTTATTCTTACTATTAGGATAAGATTTAAATAGTGGGGGAGTGAGAATAAATTGTGTTGTTTTTACATTTTTATCATCCTCAATCCATGATTGGACTAAATATAATGTTTCAGATGATAAATTATCTATACTTAAGGATAATTCATTATCATTTTCGGAATAAATAAAACGTGTACCACTTACTGTTATTCCTGCTACTGAATTAAACGAGATGAATAGTAGTATTATTAGGCTAATCTTCATTTAATATCCCTATAGCAAGGGAAACATGGTTTCCCTTGAATATCCTTAGTTAATCATAAATAACATTAAAATGGATTAATGAATTTGCATTGCCAGGGGTAATGGTTGCTCCTGTGGCAATATACTTAGCAATAAAACGGACTTCAACTTCTTGTTGTTTATTAATTGTATGTTGTTCCATTTCTTGGTTTAACGGCAACAACTGTAAGCTACTTTGATTATAAATCCCAATAGCAATTCCTGTCGCTGCTTGACCTCCGCTAGAAGGGTTTAATCCCAATAATGCATTATTAGTTTTATCTCTACGACCATCAAATTTAATCTGTATCTTTTTATATTCAGTTGGGCAGTTCTTTAATTTAATGCTAAATGGGGTTGCTGAGGAGGTGGTATTAATTCCATTAAATGTAGTGATAGGAACTTTACCTAAACTAATAATTTGATTTACGTAGTTAGTATCTACATTACATGAGTTAGGTATAATAGAACCTGTAAATCTAATTTGGCCATCTGAAGCATGAGTAGTGAAACTATTAATTAATAGTGCTGATAACACACATAAAGTATATTTTTTCATTGTTTATTATTTTCTCTGGGGGATAGGTAGGTTCCAATCAGTTATAATCCATAATCAAACAATAGACAAGGTTATTTAACGAGCTACTAGGTGCTTATTTACTTAGTTGATGATAATTAACTATAAATAATCATCAACTATATTTATGAAAGTAAATTGAGTTAACATCAAGATATACTCAATTAAACATTACTTTTAAATTCAATTATTAGTTTAATGTTATAAGTTATAATCACTGTGTTATTATAATTAGCACTTAAGATATATATAATATAAAACCAGTATTATTATATTAATGTTCATATTAATTATTTAACTTATAAGTGAACGAATAATAATAGGCTTTTATTGCCTTGGATTATATTTAATTAAACAAAATAACCAATAGTAAGCAATGTAAATATTTTTAAGGCGTCTATCTTATATCCATCAGTTTTAGTTACAACATACTATTGCATGCTATTTATACCCTATGCCAACACCGATAATATTATGAGCATCTCAAAGCTTTCCATGTTATTTAAGTGCTAAGTTTTTAATCAAAAGAGGGACTTTAAGAATGGAATATAGCCCCACGATTAAAGTGCTAAATGATAAAACGCATAAATAAAAACGATACAATTGAGTTGAGTAAGAGGAGGGCGCATGAGTGAATGGAAAGACTATAGCGTACAAAAGTTGCAGCTTCTTTATGGCTAAGTTAGCTCGATAAAAGCTTAAATTTTCATAGTGATAGGGTGTAATAATTAACGATAATACTTTCCTGAAGAAAAAAATCAAATTAGTGCATCCCTGCCGATAATGCTAGATTACTGCGTATTCTTCAAACAGAAGCACCATTATCTTTATGTTTTAAGCTTGATCCCATAATTTGGATAAGAAAATTATGGGAATAACTCAGCATGAGAGTAAATAATATCGAATAGTTTTTTTCTTATTCTGACTGATAGTGTTTCCTCTAATATTTATAGCACACCAATTAAATTAAGTCGTTGATTTGATATTGCACCAGCCTGATCTAAAAGCGTTTTAAATTAAAAATAGATAGCGAATTATAAAAATCGTTAGGGGCAATTTATAATGTGACAAAGTATTATTTATTTTGTTTGATCAACGCGTAGCGATTAAGTAATTGTTTAAAATGATTATCTATTCGTAGATATTCTGATTCAGGCACAATGCCGTTTAACTGCAAAGCCTCCAACCTACGCAACTCTTCCTCAAGCGGTAAACCTTGATTAAAATGCTGCCGAGCATTAAAAATAATCGTTTTTAGCTCAGAGCCGGTAATATAGCTGCGCGGCTTACCGTCTAAATTGTCTAATCGTATACTCAGATTATTTAAT
Organism: Moellerella wisconsensis; assembly: GCF_022592395.1. NCBI lineage: Bacteria > Pseudomonadati > Pseudomonadota > Gammaproteobacteria > Enterobacterales > Morganellaceae > Moellerella > Moellerella wisconsensis. The sequence continues at coordinate 1,768,429 of NZ_CP093242.1, forward strand.
TGTTCCATCCCTTGGTTCCATTGTGTGAGTTGCTTTTCAGATACGGCATTAATTTGCATATTTTGTTGCCACTTGTCATTAAATAGCCTTATTTCAGGTGACTCTGAAAATTGAGTGGACAGGTAATTTATTGTTTCCAGTCCATATTGTTGCGCCCAAATAGGCGATATTGCATCTAATTCACTAAGATAATTATCAATAACTTTCAACTTATCATTGGGAAATGAATCAGCTTGGGCGTGGTTATATTTTAGCTGTTGGGTTAACTGTGAGGCGATGCTAGGCGTAAATTGGGGGAGAGCCGGTAATATTTGAACTAGTTCATTGCTCTTTTTCGATGTTGATAGGCTATACAGCAGGATCACACAGCAGACACTGGTGATTAAAATCCCTATCAGAAAGCCAATACCTATTCCTCGGCGATAGGAAGGTTGACTGCGTTTATCGGATAAAGCCGGCTTTTGAGTATTTGATGATAAAGTGGTTTTGATTGATACAGTAGGCTCCGTAATTTGTGTGTGAAATGTATTGGCAACCGTTTTAGTCGTTTTAGTGATATGCGGTGAAGGGGTAAAATTAGAATGCGGTGTATCGCAGCTTTCTAAGTTTCTAATTTGGCTGACTAATAAATTATGTAGCCGCTCAAGATTAGATAAATGTTTTAATTCTAATAATTGTAATTGCTGGCTGATTTTATCGAGTATAGATTCAGCCTGATATAAATAGGGTAAATCACTATAAACAGGCGTATTGCCTCGCAACCCCGAAATTAATTGCTGACTCAAAGCCGATAAAATCTCAATTCGCGCATGGGTTTGTAACGGCCAAAGGGCTTGCCAGTGTTGGCTAATTAAGCGTTCTAGTAAGGATAATCCTTCGTTTAAGCCATTTATCCCTGCTTGATGTTGTCGAATCAGAGTAAACCATGCGACAGTTTGCAGATCTGCCCCATTTTGATTGAATAAAGAGAGGCATAATCCGTGGGCTCTTGCCCAGTCAATATCTGGGCGAGCAGGATGAAAACGTTTATTCAGTTCTTCTTTTAAGGCTGCAAAATCGCTAAAGGAACGAGGGTCGCCTCCCACGTTTAAAGTCATTAAATCAGAATTCATAGTTATCTCGAAAAGTTAATAAGTCTATTTGTAGGCTAAATTTGATTGAATTGCTTTTTTAAATGGTGAAGCAAAATGCGTCCATCAGGGATAAACTCTGTGCCATAACGAATAAGGCCTTCTTCATGAAGTTCAATATCAAGGGCATAACGTAGCTCACCAAAGGTATTTTGAGGGAGTAAAACAAGAGAAAGTGATTTAATCCGCGGCTCATATTTTAAGAGAGTAGCAGATAAAATATTCATCATATTATGGGCTGTCCCTGGAAGGCCTTGGATGAGTAAGCTCATATCCGGTAATCCATAATCAGGGAGATGTTGAATACTCCCCGCCCTAGAATTTAAAATACGACGAATATTCTCCATTACAGAAATAATAACTTGATCACTTTCATCTACAGAATCAATAGGTAAGCCACCAGAAAAATAACCTGTTAGCATTTCATAAAGCGAGGGTTGGCTCATTATTTTAGGCCCTCTATTGGACTTAACGTTATCTTATGTTCGGTAAGGACGAGATGACGGGGAGTCTCTGGGAGTAATTGTTTTTTCGGGATTACGACGCGCCAATCATTTGTAATCAAATCAGGAGTATGGAACATAGCCGCGATAGCTACAAATTTAGTATCTTCTTCCATCGGCATGTCAACAGAGATTGATTCTCCAGGTCGAATACGGATATCTTTTTGTGCCACTAATTCGCTTTTTAAGGCTTCGTTATCGTTAGCGAATAACGTGGAATAATCACTATAATTAAAATTATCGATATTTTTCAATTGATAAATGCGAACTATCGTTGATAAGGGCAGTCCATTATCATCGGTATTCAAGGCATCGCGAGCAGTAAAATCTAAATGAACAACTTTGATCTGTTTATAGAAAATAGATTTTGCCACATTGCTAGTTCCATCACTGACGATTTGGGTTAGCCCACATCCGGTTAAATTAAACATTGTCGTTACCAGCAATAGGATACCGGTTAAGGTTAAAAAGTGATTTTTTTTCATCTGGTCGCTCTTTGCATTAGAATCGATAGTTAGCATATTGATTATGTTGCTGATGTTGTTGATGGGCTGGCAGTCGCTGATAATGTCCTAAACTAATCGTGATATCGGCTATGGTTGGATTAATGGGGGATTGTATTTTCATTACGGCTGTACGTCCAAGCTGAACGCCTAGAGATGATTTGGTCCTTAGCGTCGCATCCGATAGTAAGTTTCGAGGAAGCGTTAAACTTAGGCGAGCATTAACTCTAGCGCCTAGGTAAACATGTAATAATGCCATTAAGTCTTGATAAATACTCCCATCCGGTAGCCATCCTCGCGCTTCGTCACTATCTTGGGTATGAAGTTTTATCAAAATTTGACTATTAACATCTGTCGCGTATTGGCCCAATACGGGCTTGTTTTTTAGGCTAATCGGTTGTTTACATGATAGTGTGGTAACATTTTTTTGTTCAATTCTTCGCGGATCATAGGGGGATACAGTTGCTGTAGTATTCGGTGCTAATAACTGAATTAGCGATATGACTCCCTCGGCTGTACGCGTTGGTAAACGCATAGTTCCTAAAAGTGCCAAAAATCGAGAGAGAGGGGTTTGTACCTGATTTGCACTGCCGGGGATCCCTAAACCGATTAGCCCATATAAATATTTTGAGGTGTCGTCGATACCTCCAGTTTCAAATGTCGCTGGATAAGAATATTTACGCCAAATACGATAAAATTGGGTAGTCAGTCGATGATTGAAAATATCCAAAAAATCAGTGAGTGCATCAGTGCCGTCACGGTGTTGAGCGATATCATCGAGATAGGTTGTCGGTAAAGGGGAGGTAACACCGTATAAACCTAAAAAAGTAGTACGAATATTGGGGATTGTACTTTGTCGGTAGCGATGATCTTTATCGATCCCTTTGATTTCAGTTACTGGAAACCCCATTCCACGGTGCGGACGAAAGCGAATAGGATCTGCTTGCGGGCTTTGCGTGCTGCCTAATGGGGAGTGTGTTTTATGAGCTTGTTCAATCAATTGGCAAAAACGATAAAAATTAATTGAAGGCAGTTTCTCTCCCAGAGCTTCAATTACCGCAGTCGTTGAGGAGATTGATTTTCGGTCCATTGTAGGCATTTTCCAGTGGGCAAAATAAATAATGTAAGTTGATTAAATAAGTGAACATCGGTATAGAGTTCAAAGAAACGATTGAGCATTTCACCAAAGAGATGAATATCGCCTTCACCATTAAAGCCTTGGCTGTCTAAGGTAATATTAATCGCAATACCTCGCTGTAAAAAACCTTTCTCAAAGCGCTCTATAAGTTGGTGTTCGACATGTTGGATAGCATCTAATTGGCGTTTATTCATATCGTCATCACGCCAGTCATACAGTGCCAATGTACCGCGCAGAACTTCTGCATTGTCCATCATATTCAAAAAACTGGCGCCTAAGTGACTTAGAACTCGCCAATGAAAGCGATCTTCTACCGGAGGGTAACTCGGTAATGTTGGCTTGCATAAATTACGTACAGTTAACGAAAATTGAAGTGTTTGCTCGGTTCTATCTAACAAAGTACCTTGTAAAGATTTGCGAGGAAGTTGCCCGTTTGTTCCCGTCAATTGAAGTGATAAAGTTTGGCTTTCAAGTGCTTCATCAAGGTGATTATCTTCTCCGCCTAAAATAAGCCACGTGTCATGCAGCCCTGATACTCCTCGTTTGACCCGAGTATGATAATAATGCTCCGGGGCATTATGGCGTAGCATTCCCCCCCGATGACGAAAACTGGTAAAAGGTACATAGTTAATTTTTTGGTTACGTCTTGAACCTTGAACATTATCAACTGAATAAATTTCTGTATGGCCATCTTGTAAACGGCGAGGGCGTAATAGATATTCGCTTTCTAATCCATTAACAGTAAGTGGATCAGCCTCTACGTTGAATAGATTAATCACCGGAACACAGTGTAATTTTATATTGTCAGTATTGAGCGCTAAATCATCATCCCATTGGGTATTAAGTACAATATCGAGTTCAAATTGGCGTGTATTTTCTGGAAAGTGAACATCGCCTAAGCCGTGTAAATTGACGAATAAGAATTTCTCTCGAAAAGTAAAATATTCCAGTAATAGTTGATAACCACTGAAGGTTGTTCCTCCTTTTGGCCATAAGCTGTCTTGCTCACTAAACCCTCCAGGTGAAAACCACAGCGGCAAGGCAATACGTTCAGAAGCTGATGGGAGCTTTAAATAGGTTGCGGCAATATTCTTTGTTAGAGCGAGGTGTAATGCATATGTTGTAGGAATATCACCCGCTAAATAGAACGATAGAGCGGTTAATGGGACTTGTGACCAATCAATCATTTCACTGCATTGAAAGGTAAGCCGAAGTGTCGAGCGCCCATCAGGTTCAGTGGTTAAATTAACACCAGATAATTTAATGGGATCTAATGTGAGATTGCGCGTTGTGCGGTAACGACACACTGTTTTTTTTGGGCCAATAGGGCGTGATAATACTTCAAAATGCGCTGGAATTACGCTACGCACTTTCAATTGTTCAATATTAGGGGATAACTCAACAATCGACAAAGAAGGGATCGTTTGTAGATAGTGGGGCCATAATAAACTGACGAGTCCTTCCGTTAATTCAGGCAGATCATCATCAATTTTTTGGCGCAGTTGCCCCATGGAAAAAGCAAACCCTTCAAATAGCCGTTCAACAAACGGATCAGGAATGCCCGCTTTATCTAAGTCTAGTAGCGCAGCACGGTCAGGATGGGCCTGAGCGAATTCCTTCGCCGCCTCTCGTAGGTAGCGCATTTCTGCGTCATAGTAACGTAGCGTTAAATCATCCATTCGTTATTCTCTATTCGGTAAGTATTAAGGATATAATACGAGGGCTCTTACAGGGTCTAATCGTGTGAGTTCTGCCAGTAAATTTTTCATTTGTAAATGTAAGCCGCTTTTATCTGCTGTATTCCGCTGGGCTTTATTACGGAGTAAATGTAGCTGGCGTGCCTTTATTTCAAATATATAGTTCGGCTCCCAGTCAGATAAAGGCATGTGGCGGGCTTTTTCATCTAAATCTTGTAAAAAATTAAGCGCAAAGTCGTGGCGAGAAAACTGTTCAGCAACACGGGCGATGACCAGCTGTAATAACCATTTTTGACGAGGGTGACGAACTTCAGGTCGATTAATTAACCAAGCAATTGCTGTATCAATGCCCTCATTATCTGCTTGCACTAAAGCTTCTTGCTCAAGCGCGAAAATAGACTCTTCATCTGCGGGCGAAGTTTGATGAAAAGGTAAGTCATGCAGTCCTGAGGTATTTTCCTCAAAAATATGTTGCTTGATCCACGCTAATGTGACTTCGTCAGCGAAAGGCGTTCCATCTTCCCAAGCCAGTGTTTCCAGCCCAGGTAAACGAGTAAGAAACTGTTTTAAATCTGAGGCAATAACGGCGGCCCAGCCATCCCAAGGTGAAGGAGATTTACTCAGCGCTTGGTATAAATACCACTGCACATCAAGCCAAAAGTGATTAACTCCTTCAGCAAATAGACGATCAGCTTGTTCGGTTAGCTCTAACCAACTTTGCTGTAAGTATAAACGTTTAAGCTGTGCTCGAGCTTCTGTTCGAGGAGGCGTGAGGCGAGTACATCCGTGTTGATTTTGTGGAGGAGATTGATGTATCGTGTCCCAACGTACTGATTTCATTAATCTATGCCCGGCTAACCAACCGTTGGGTTGATTGCGTAAATAGCCCGCTAACACTTTAGCTTGATCAAGAAGCTCACGCCCTGATTGAATCGGTGAAATCGAGCTTTGGCTTGTCGATAATATGGATGTGGAGGAGACATTTTTGAGATCAGATGCTTTGATATTTTGAGGTACAACACTGTTTGCGCCCCCTGACTGAGCCAATCTTTTTTCAAGTGCCCGTAATAAGGGGGAAATTTGAGGGCGACAGTTTTCTTCCCATGTAGTGAATTCGTCTACAATTATCCCCAACAGTGCCACAATACGTGAAAATTCCTTGTGATCAACTTCAGGGTAAAGTGACAAGCTATCTAATACTCGTTGACCCGCTAACCATTCTAATGCAGATTTTCGACTGTTCGGACGAGCCGGTAATAATGTATCGTGATAGTGACTTAGAAAACCTGCGAGCAAACCCAGTGAGTCAGCTAAGCCCGCTTCTCCCTCTTTATGTAATCGCGCCCAAATATAATAAGTAACCACCCGAACATCTTTACAGACGGTGGTGAGTAATTTCTCGGCAAGTGAACATATGAGTTCAGTATCTGCCCCAGACAGTTTATTAACTTCTTCACGCATGCGCTCAAAATCATCATCATATCCGGGATCTTCTCCGACGGGAGAATCAGGCGTGATTGGCAATAACCAACGCTCCCAAAGAGCAATTTGTTGTTGAGCAATGGATTTTTCATCTTGGGGATGATCGGTAAAACACGATGTTCGTAGTGCGGTTAATACGGGCATAGCTCAATATCCTTCACACGCTAGTCTAAAAAGATTTTTTTAGGTAAAACAAAATTACGCAGTTTTAAGAGCGCTAATGGGCCGTTACCTACTTCAGTACGTAACACGTATGACAGTGTATTCCCCCCGAATGTTTGCCACGATACAGTATAGCTGCTGGTGCTTCCGGCATAAGGGGCCAGAGTGGCAGATTCTAATAGGCGAATAATCCCCCAGACTCCGCGATAATCGGCGTAGAGCCGAGAGCCAGAAGTGGTGGTCATCCAACTTAGGGATGCGCCTGATGCAATAGTATCAGCAGGCCACACAAAGCGTTGCCACTCAGGGGATTGGTTATCGTAAATTAGTTTTTGTTTATCAATAACTAAAATAGTTTGCATGACATTTTTACTGGTCGCGGGGCGCATTTCAAAATACAGCCGAGCTTCACCGTTGGCAAAGGCGATATCACCGAGAGTGCTAAGAGTATCGAGCGCGGTTAAAAACTCTGGATTAAAGCGTAATCCTTGAGAGTGAGTACTATTAGGTACCCAACGATTGCCTTCTTTACGTAAAACACCTTGCAAACGTGTCTCTAAGAAGCGTTGAATACGTCCGTTATCAGGGCGTAGATATTGCGCCATCAACGGTAAAGAGACTTCACTTTGTGTATTTTTAAAGGGATAGCGACCACCAAATGCACTGTTCCATTCATTGACAATAGCATTTTGCCATTCGTTATTAATACCTTCAGCGGTCGGCATTAATAATTGCTGCCAAGCTTGGGTCATCGGCTCGACTAGCAGTGTTTCACCAAAACTATGCCACTCTTGACCGAGACCTGCGGCAATCAGACTGCCATAATCCCTTGTTTCAGAAAGATCTACCGTTTTCCCTTCAAATACGCTTTGCGCCAACGCTTGGGACATAGCTTGAGGATCTGGGGCATTCATCACTTGTTGCAGTTTTAAACGCACACGAGTCACACGCGTTAAGTAAGTCTGTAAACTTAAATTATCGTTGTTTGCGGTGCTAGATTGTGGATCAGTGAAATTTAAAATTGGGCCAAAAACATCCTCAAGAGGACCGGTAAACTCAGCTTTTTGGCTGATAGTGGGTTTTTTCTCTTTATTAATCAGCTCTTTCGCTGAATTAACAAAGGAATCAGTTAGCTTTTCTTGTTGCCGGCCTGTTTTGCCTTGATATGACAAAGTATTCATTAATGCAATAACCGGAGATTGGCGAACATCACTCATTAAAGTTAATTGATCAATAGTGTCGGATAAATTCTCCGTTTTTCGCCATTGCAAACTATTGAGAAAGTTAAGCCAACTGCCCGAAAAATCGGAAAAATAACGGTCAGTTAAACGTTGCTTCAATTGTTCCGGTGAGATCTCGCTATCTATACTTTTTTGACTATCACTTAAGACCCAATCGATTTCATCACGACGTGCTTCAACTGCTTGTTTTATTGCAGGTTCAATCGATTCTTCCCATGCTTTGCGGGTAAAAATCCCCGGAATAAACTGCTCCGTACTGAACAGAAAGTTAACATCAGTCTCTGCAACCATTTCATTTAAGGTTAAATCTGCATAGTTATATTTAGCTTGTTGAAGAATTTTTTGATACATCGCCGATTCACCGCTGCGTTGACCAATTTGGCGAATAAGCAACGTGCGACTACTGCTGATTAAAGAACGATTAGGTGTTATTGCCCACGCTGGATGTTGAGGTAATTGCTGGGCATAAAACATCAGTAGTTCTCTGCCTATGGTTTGCCACTCTCCGGTCTGTTGAGGGTTATTACCCAAGGTAGCATCAATAAAAAAGCGCGGATCCATACGCTCGGGAGTACTCATCATTAAGTAGGCTTTGAGTGCTTGATAGGCTCGAGGCGAAGCTTCAGCACGTTCAGTACTCTCAGGCGGAAGCTGGGCGAATGCCTGTAATTGCTGGGTTAATTCTTGAAGGAGATTGTCTCGCAGCAAGGGCAACAACGATTGTTGATACACAGGCCACAGTTGTGCCAATAACGCATTATTCTGATTAAGCCCAAAACGTAGCCATAATGGAACGTAAGTATGCTCTCGGTGATCCAACAGTCCTAAGATTTGTTGAAAGTTATATTGTGCATTTAATCTTTCAGATTCAGATAGTTGCGGATTAATAGCAACTTGGGCATTGTGCATACTTTGATTAATAAGCTGACGATTGGCGATATAAGCAGTGATCATTCCAATCCCCCATAACGCCATTATCGTAGCCGTAGAGTATTGCAATACACGTTTACCATTAAGGCCTAAAGCGGCGGGTTTTAGCTCAGGGGCTAATTCAGCTTGGATACCAAGCCAACTATGCCACCGGCTATCAGGTTGCCAACTGTGATTAACACGTTGATTTCCCACGGTAATTACAGGTGTGCTGAATGCTATGCCTGCAATAGGTAGCGCGCGAGTCCTTGAAAATAGCGGTGTTAATGTCACCGCCAGTTGTTCGCTACCGCCCGATTTCAAATATTGGGCTAATGTCAATAAATAAGTGTGTTCGGGATGCTGCAATAATGCCTGTGTGCCTTGAGTATTTAATCCAGATAATAAGGTTAATAAAGTAGGTGAGAGGGTATCTGGTGAGATATTAGGTTCAGTGAGACATAGCACGGAAGGCATATTCTCAGCAGCAATCGCTTTATTGTCACTTACACTCCACATCCACACGGGAGCACGCCAGCCGAGTGCTTGGAATAAGTGATGTAAATAGCGTCCTGCGATATCTGCTGTGGCGGTATTTAAGTTAATAAATCCAATACGATTATCCAGCGGAACAGAGGATACGTTATTTTCAGTCACCCAAATAATCCCGTCCAGAGGACGACGGCGACGCAGTTGTTTTAGGGTATCCAGTCGCTCAGTATCTACCGATGCATCCATTGAATTTCTGCCAATATCTCCGCCATAAATAAGCAAGGTGCCATCACACTCCTGCCAGATTTCCTGGGTAAGATTCGGAGCCAGTTTTTCGACCGCAGAGTGGGAACCGATGAGCAACTGAATGGAGACTTTGGAATGCCAGAATGTACCATATTGACGACGCAGTGATTGAATAATCTCATCACACAATAGACTAAAATTATTAGTTTTAATATTTAAAACCACCGAGCTAGTCTGTGGCTTAAATTCTTTTTGTTGTTGCTTTTGTGAAAATTTATTTTTTATAGGATAAAAATAAATACCTAATAATGCAATCATACTTAATGTCGGTATTCCGATATAGAATGGTTTTAAATCAAATGGTTTATATTGATAAGTTACATATAAAACGATTGATAAACTAATAAATAAGACTAAAAAGATCACAAATAGCTTCCCGCGAGGAAAGCTTGCGGATATTTTATTTTTCATATTAAGACCTACGAATGTAAACCGCGTAACTGGCACCATAAGGATTTGGGTGAATAAGGACTTGGTCTGTTTCTGTTTTTGATGATATTTCTGATACGAGTGAAAGGTACGTTAAAAATGCATTAGAATGAGGTATTGAATACGATAATGCTAAAGAATGAATAGGATTATGCTTATCAAACTCAATATTTTTTTCGGTGTAAGTAATTAGAAGTTTATCCACTAAATCTTGTTTGTTATCTGTTATCCAGGTCTGAAATTTATTTTTTTTTGATATTTCGCTGTAATCAATATATTTTATTATTTCATCATCTATGCTTTGAATATCTATTTCCATTATTCTTTCTACTTTTATACGTGCATTATTTAAACTTATAACTTTACTGTTTGTTGAAAATAATTGAGCTGAAATAAATTCGCTATATTCTGCTTTAGATTGGATGGTTACAATTAAAAATGTATCACTTTGTTCGATATCGTCATAGATAGAAAAAACATCTTGATAGCGAGGTGATTTAATAGGCTTTATCTGCCAATTTTCATAAATTAAATTTTCATTACTATTACTATTGTTGCTATCGAAGATATATATTTTAGAGAGATAGAATCGATAATTTGGACACTGTCTTTCAAGTTTCTCATCGATTGCCACAATTAAATTTTTATCTAATTGTATATTATTGAATAAACGACGAGGTTTATCTGGAAACATCGGAACAGCTTCAGCTTTTTGCAAAAATACATCAGTACCGTCTTTATCAGGGGTATAGATAACATTCGCGATAGAGGTTATGGAAGATTGACACCATGCTTGCCATTCCTTTTTTGTAATTTCTTTCTCTTTTTCCCAGTTGTGGCAGGTGATCACGGAATGTTGGTAACGAACGTATAAAAAACTGATACATGTAAAAAAGAGGAGAGCGATAATGGGGAATGTAATAAATAATAATCGTGTTTTTTGCTCTGCCGTTAATGTGACACTATAAGTATAAATTGCAGTAATAATCGTTACAAAAAAGATGAATATAATTTTATAGTTAGGTTTTTCTATGGGGTTTTTATTTGGGATAGAGGGGATCTTCCAATACATTGATTCGATATCCTTGTCTGCTTATTTTGTATGAGTTGTGGGCTCCGAGCTGATCACCCGACACCCACATGCACATAGGCACTGATCCACTACAATGGCAATACCATTATCAAAAGCGGAATCAGCCCCTTCTATAATGGTGTTATTTCCGTGTTTAGGGCAGGAAATAAGATCCCCAACGAGTGCAACTTGTTTACCATCAATGTACATCGTGGATGAAGCCGAGAGCACATGGCCTCCATGAGTATTTTTGTCACCAAGACAGACAAATCCTTTCATAATAAACCTATTTATTAGAAGTAAAGTGAATATTTTCAGTGGAACTAGAAGCGTACATTTTAATGAAGAAGTAGATTATAAGAACCTATGTTTTTTATTTATTATTTTTAAATCGTTTAAATATCATTGTTGCAAAGATTAAAACGCATTCGGTTTATAACGCAGAGAACCAACAATTCGATCCCATATTTCGACCATTTGTGTATCACTGTATGAAGTAAATTTATTTCGATTATTCATAATAATATATAATTTAGGAAGTGTTAAAGAACCCGTAGCTTCATTGGCAGTAAACGTAAAGAAATAATATGGCAAACTGGGGAGCCTTTTATTTTCCGATTTTGAATAAACTTCTTGTTTCCCTTTTACAAGCCATTCTTGTGAAGGGATATTACTGGGCGATAAGTTTCCTTTCTTAATTGTTTCCCTATTTTGATGACGTATGGCTGCATTTATCTCAGTACTTCGGTTAAGCAAGGTATCATTGGAGCCTGCAAAACGATTGTCCGACTCAACCGAGAGAATAAACTCTCCTATATCGTAAACAAAAGAAATATCCTGTTTCGGAATCTCGCTATCGTCTAAAATAAAACCATTTGGGATACAAACGCCTTTTTCTGTTGGGATCTCATGATCTAAACGCCCTTGTAATCGAGTAATTAACGACTGCATAGCCGTTAATTTAGTAAATCTAGTATTTGTTTGCGCTTCCGTAAATTTTGATATTTCGATATAAGATTTTTTTTCTTTTTCATATTTAGGTGCGGATAAATCTAAGATGTCCGTAGTAATGGTAAAAGCGATATGATTCACATAAACATGAGCTTCCAGTGTTCTATACGCATCATCAGAACCCGGTTGATTTCTATCAAAAATAACCCCTTTTCCTTCGGGAAGTAGAATAACTTCCTTCAGCACAGGTGCATTTTCTGTGCTAGTTTTCCATTCCTGTAACTCTGCTTCACGTAACTCAATGCGTTGTTTAAATGACGGCGGGTAGATAAACTGACTTTCAATTTTAAAGTCACCGATATAGATACTATTATGAAGCTGGTTATTAAAAGATTCAGGAACATCGATCACATAACGCCCAATACATTGCAGTTTGGTTTGTTGAAATAAAGTATCTATCATCACGCTTTCCTTATCTGTTAGTTGATTATGGGTTTGTTGTTCCATAAAAAGAATGAGGCCAACAAGTATCATTATCACGACAAATGTGGCTACACCCCAATAGAGGTTTTTAGTTAGCCGCACAGATATCTACCTCTTGCACCATCTTAACGATAGCTCTTAATGTAAACTGGATAGCATATCGCTTTTTGATATCACTAAGATTATCAACAGCATAGGCATTTTGATGATCCACGTCAGTGGCAAAACTACTTTTTACACAAGGGCTTTTTATAATATCGGCTAAAGATTCTATAGGTACGGTACCATCACCAGACCCTTTAGATGATTCCAATATAAATTGCTTATATGACATACCGCTTTCGGAACCCATTTTTAATGCTGTAGTAGAATCAATTTCACCATAACGCAGTACACGTCGGTTATTTTCTTTAGGTTCTGGAAAATAAGGGCGGCCAGAATACGGATTCATATAGGCTTTTCCTTCAATTTCTTTTTTCCAAATCAGATAATTGTCTGACTCAATTTCTGTGCCATAAAAAATATAAGTATTTGGGTGGTACTGACCTTTTTCTTGATGCACCATGAATTTTTTAACTTTATTTCTCATCAATAGGGTATAATTCTCCCAGTTGATATTTATTGTTGTTACATTCTTATCGAGGATGTCAGGCTCGTATAATCGCCACCATACATCGTTGCGTAAGTAAATTTCATTAAAAGGATCGAATTTTCCTATATTGGCATCTACAATAGAGGGATAGCTGCCATGGTCTTCGATAGTAAGCCATGGGGATTTGTATTTAGGGTAAGGAAGAAGTTGGAGTGGTGCAGGGGAAAACGCAAGGACAGACATGAGCTCCTCTGCTGTAGAGCCTAATACCGCCCCAGCGATACCTTCTTGCGCAGCACCTACCTTCATTCGACGATATGCTGCTGGAGACCCTAAATCAGGAATCACGCCATGTACAACGCCTAATACTTTATCTTGGCATCCTTGAAATGAACCTTCTGGTGGATTCATCGCATAACGCGCAATCAGTCCACCCATTGAATGGGTCAAAATAATGACTTTTTCAATGGCTAGACCATATCCATGTTCATTTCTATAAGTATTTAAAACCTCATCAATATAGGTCGTCAGATTATTAGCAGAAGTAGCATTGTCTTCTAGCCAGTTATAACCAAAAACATGAACAGAAAATAAAAAGTGCTTAAAATGTTTCAATTCTTTCTCTGTTAGTAAAGTTTCATTTGTTCCGCCAATAGGATGATCAATAAGTTGGCTTAGAGCACCTTTAGTATTAAAGTAATTTTGTATTTTTTCAGCATCATCATTTTTCACCATATTCAATAAATCTTTTTGCCAATCATCCATTAAAGAAGCTTGCAATACTTCAAGAAAAGAACCGTAACTTAAAAATAGTGCTTCTCCCCAACGGCGTTTTTCTCTTTTAGGCAACATCTTGCCATCATCACCAAAAGGGGAATATACACTTGGCATATATCGCCCACTATTATCAACAAGCGTAGACTCAACATTTAATATTTCTCGCCTTTTTTTTCCATCTAATTGGGTCAGATAGAGCGTGTCCATTCCCATAAACATGTCAGCCCGCCAAATGGGTTCTTCATTTTTTGTATCTTTAAGATTGGTTCCCATAATCCCAGGAATAAAAATAACAGGGATAACTTTGGTTGGCGGCACAATACACTTCGCTTCGGCATTTAGGGATTTGTGCTGTAATTTAATGTCAATCCAACTACATTTTCCATTTTCATCCCACTGAGGTAAGTGATAGGAAACGTGTTGGCATTCATTGGGTGTTACTGACCCGTTTGATTTATCTGTCATAAAAGTTCCTAAGAATAATTTCGCTGACCGTTAGATAGCCATTACTTATCATCAAGTTTAATGTCTAGTTGATCTAACCCTAAGCCCTTATGTTCAGATAAATTTCCTTGGGTATCAGTAGTCGTCGTACTTTTTGTACCTTCAGCATAAATACCTACAGGTTTGGGTTGACGGGAGCTATTTAGATCGGCTAAATCAACCAATTGAGGCTTAATCGCGAACTCAGAGCTTTCCCATGATTGCATTGCTTCATTGATACTCTGCCCGCCAAATTTTTGCCAGACAGCCCCTCGCTCGATGATTTTATCGGGTGCGGCACATTCCACCGTACCATCGGCAATGCGAATATAGCCACCACCACTGGTTAAGATAATTTCCTTTTTAGCCTTGATGATGACTTTGCCATCATGGCTACTGATGCTTAAATCCTTCAAGGCATCTAATGACATTTCATCATGCTGAGCCTCAATAGCGATTTTCCCTTGGTTTGCAAAAATTTTTATACCGAGCTTTTGAGCAAATAAGCTAATGATTTCGCCTGCGGCAACGGTAAACTTTTTGGCAATACTAAAATCGGCATTATTACTAGCCGTGTTGATAATATTTTCGCCTGCCGATGTTTGAATACTTTTAGGCGATGTATGGGCAATACCTGCTGGAGAGGAAATAAGCAGGGCTGATTGCTGAAGTTCATTGAGTGTTTCAGACAGAAACTCTTTTTGTGTTTGTAAATCAGCCAGCTCAGCTTTTGCAACATTAGCGGCTTCTTTGAGGGACTCGGTTAACTGTTGTGCCTGTTCTAACTGAGCAATGGCTTCTTCCATCGCTAGCACTTTACCGCTAGCTTTTTCTTGCTTATCGGTGGAGATAAACAATCCTTTACCCGCACGGATTGCGCCCCAGCTGTCGGTGCGTAACTCGAAGCCATCGCCGCGTGGTTGGCGTTTGTCATCGACTAAATGTCCTAGATTTAGCTGGGATTTTCCGCCATATTCAGTACTGAGCTTAATGTGTTCCTGCCCGCGTTTATCCTCCATGCGCAGTTTATTATTGGCCGGCGTGCGGATCACATTACGCGTATTATTTTTATCAGTAACGTGATCCGGATGGCGGGAATCATGGAGGGCATGGGCGATATATGGGCGGTCAGGGTCACCTTCATGGAAGGCAATCGCCACTTCGGTGCCTTGGATCAGTGGAAAGTGCATGCCGTAAGTATCGCCGGCGTAGGGTTGCGCCAAGCGTACCGGCATACTTTCATAGCCTTTGGCTTTTTGATCACGATCGGCGTCGAATTTAACCCAATAAAATCCATGTTCATTTTGATGCGCATAGATATCATTTTCTTTGGCGCTAGTGACGCGTGCCATTAAGGTTCCGGCAATTACCGGGCGAGGCTTGAGAATAGGGCGCCAACAGAGAGCTTCAGTATAGGGCACAGCATCAAAACGAACGGTTAAGGCGGTATCTCGGCTGGCAGTAAAGCGCAGTCGAGTGATCAAAATAGGGGCTTTGAAAACAGACGGTAAGCTTGATAAAGGAACATTATCTTGAATACTTAATACCAACAAGGGGGTTAGGTCGGCAGCGCTGCTTTGTCCGCGCAATAAAGTTTGGCGAGCTAAGAATCGTTCATGGTCAAGGCGAGCCCAGAAATTAGCCGTTTCAGCTTTAGGATGCAGCTTATCCCCGCGTGCTAGGTGACGCGGACGATAATGATAGACATCGCCATAATTAATCTCTTCGCCATCACCAAGCGTCATGTCTGTTACAGCGGAGATCATGGTGTCTTCTGCTAATCGATGGTTGTAATCTTTGGCGAATACACTATTTTCAACAATTTGATGCCGCAGTGAAAGTCCCCATACACTATCAGCAGAGTTATCACTCATTCCTGAAGGGCTATTAAGTGGTAATGATTTATCATACACATAGCCGCGTTGGCTATCAGTAAAATAAATGACTTCAGTTTGAGTATCATCTTGTAGACCAAAACGATAAAAAATTCCCACTTCACTCAATAAACGTTCAATAAATTGTTTATCGCTTTCATTTATTTGGTTGATTTGCTCACGTTTAGGGTAGGTTTGTTGTAACGTGAATTCAAACTCCCAGCCTTTAAAATTATGTTCTCGGAGTATTTGTTCAACCACTTCAGGAATCGATTGGTTGATAAAAAAACGATGTGAGCGAATTTCATGGCGTAGTAGCGCAAAAAACGGTTCAATGACTAATTGATAGCGCGCTTCATCCGCGGAGCCAGACAAGCGGCGAAAATCTGTAACGGTGCCATGGATACGTTTAGCTACCGTATTTGGGGATATAACGCCTCCCGCAAGATTTGAGGGGGGAGCAAAGGTTAAATTGGCACTGCGGCGCAACAGTTGTTGCGGTGAGAGATCTTGTGCTGAACAAGTAAAGGTAATTTGATAACGATAGGTGTCACTAATGGCTTCACGCCCCGTGAAATGCTCAACATCGAAATAATCAGCACAGCCTTGTACTTCAAGATGATAACGGTTTTGGTTTTGGAGTAAGATTTTTGAGGGTTCAGTTAATCTCATAAATTATTCTCCAGTAGTTGGCTATCTTGCGCCGACGATGTATTCATCTCACCACTAAAGCTCAAGGTAATACCGTCTTCATCGTTAAAGCTTAAGGTCAGAGTTTGTGCGAGTAATTGGTTTTCTTGGCGCATTAATAATTGCTGGCTGAGTACCGGTAATATTTGTTGATTCAGTAAGCTATCAATATTACGAGCCCCGGTATCCGGTAATAGGCAGGCACTAACTAACGCGTCGTATAGCGTATCTTCGACAATGCCGGTTAAGCCATAATGCAGTTGTAAGCGCGCCATTACACTATTGAGCTTCATTTCGACAATAGTACGTAGTGCCGTTTGCCCTAATGGACGATAAATTAAGGTTTGAAAACGGGCAAGTAAGGCCGGCTGGAAATGATCACGTAAGGTGGGGCGCAGCAGTTCTTGAAGTTCACCGTCAGTCGACTCAGGGAATTCTTCGAGTTGCTGCATTAATAAATCGCTGCCTAAGTTCGCGGTCATTAAGATAACGGTATTACGAAAATCAATTTCACGTCCTTCGCCATCGCGCATAAAGCCTCGGTCAAACACTTGATAAAACATGTTTAATACATCGCGGTGAGCTTTTTCCACTTCATCGAGCAACACCACACTGTAAGGGCGTTTGCGTACGGCTTCGGTTAAAATTCCGCCTTGGCCGTAACCTACATAACCTGGAGGTGAGCCTTTTAATTGGCTAACCGTATGAGCTTCTTGGTATTCCGACATATTAATGGTGATTAAGGCTTTTTCGCCGCCAAAAAGTTGGTCAGCCAAGGCGAGAGCCGTTTCGGTTTTTCCGATACCACTAGGTCCGACGAGCAGAAACACGCCTTGCGGACCATTTTCTGAGGTTAAACCTGTTCGTGTCGCTCGTAAGCGTTGGCCTAGCGCAAGTAGGGCATGGTTTTGCCCCACCACGCGCTGGGCTAAATTAGCTTCTAATTCCAATAAGCCCGTTTGTTGGTCTTTCAATAAACTGGATAAGGGAACACCGGTCCAGTCGGCAATCACTGTAGCAACTGTTCGTACATCGACATCGGGAGTGATCAGTGGCTCATTTTGCTGAACTTGGTCTAGCTGAGATTGAATTTCGCTGATATCTTGCGTTTGGCGGCGTAGCTCCATTAACTCGCTGATCAGATTTTTCTCTTGTTCAAAGCGTTGTTCTAGTTCCGCCAGTTGTATGGCTATTTGGGCATCTTGAGTCACTAATCCGCTAAGTAAAGATTGATTAGTGGTGTTACCAATGGTCAGATCATCAAGAATGGCGTGTTGCTCAAGTTTTAGTGCATTACGTTTAGTTTTTAAATACGTTATTTCTTCAGGTTGTGTATCAAGACTCATGCGAATACGTGCACTCGCAGTGTCGAGTAAATCCACGGCTTTATCGGGTAATTGGCGGCCAGGGAGGTAACGACGTGATAGCGTGACAGCCGCTTTAACGGCATCATCCGTAATATGCACACCATGGTATTTGGCATAGCGAGATTTTAATCCACGCAGCATCAAAAAAGCTTTTTCATCATCCGGTTCATCGACTTTGACCACCTGAAAACGGCGTTCTAAGGCAGCATCGCGTTCAAAATACTGCTTGTATTCAGACCAGGTAGTCGCCGCAATTGTTCGGAGTTCACCGCGGGCAAGAGCAGGTTTTAATAAGTTAGCCGCATCGGCGCCACCGGCTTGGTTACCCGCCCCGATAATGGTATGGGCTTCATCAATGAATAACAAAATTGGCGTAGGAGATTGCTGGACTGCTTCAATCACATTTTTGAGACGTTGTTCAAATTCACCTTTAACCCCCGCGCCGGCTTGCAATAGCCCTAAATCTAAGGTTCGCAGAGCAGTAGTTTGTAAGCTAACGGGCACATTTCCTTCGATAATACGTAACGCTAAGCCTTCCACTAAGGCGGTTTTACCCACCCCAGGTTCACCTACTAAAATTGGATTGTTTTTACGGCGACGGGAAAGAATATCGACCATTTGACGGATTTCATCATCTCGACCAAAAACTGGATCAATCGCACCTTCTCGTGCTTTTTCTGTGACATCAATGGTGAATTTATTCAGTACCGCAAGTAAAGCTTCGTTCAATGTATTACCCATCAAGTTTGGTGTTGTCGTTTCTTCTGTTAATGGGCTATCAAGCGGAGTTTCTCGGCCAATGACTTGATTATGTGCAGCAAGTTGTTGCAGGTCTGGACGCTCATCCGATTGGGCGTCAAGCACGGGCCTTAAGCGCTGAAGTTGAGTGGTACTTAACGTCATTAAAGGCCATAAGTTGTCGTTAGGTAGCAGAGAAGGCTGCTGAGTAATGGCGGATAATAAATGTACGCTACGAATATGTTCAATATCTTCATCCAGTGACGCGATTATCCACGCCTGTTGGATTAGATTAAGTAGAGGTTTAGATAGACAAGGACGGCTATGAATGGAGCGCGGTAAATTATTGATTTCATTTAATAAGCTTTGCCAAAGAGCAGAAATATCCCATTCGTAGCGGCGAGCTAACACGGTGAGATCACTTTCACCCATTTCCAATAACTTGAGCAGCCAATGTTCAATGGTGATTTCCGCATGTGCTCGTGTCTGGCATAACGAAGCCGCTGCCTCTAAGGCGCTGGCACAGTAAGGATTTAGGCGACGTAATAGCATCACGGATGAATTATCCATATTCTCTCTCTCGTATTGGGGGGTGAAAACGTATTTTTTAGGCGCAGTAAGGCATGCTACCGCCCATAACCGTTAACCGAGGTTCATTGGGTATTAATGATAAATTGTGTTTTATGTGTTTCATCAATATGCCAGTAAGCATAAAAAAGCAGGCGACAAGCGCCTGCGAGGATTAATTAAGCGGTTGCACGCTCATTCCATGAGTCGGAATGAATGATGTTGCCGTCTTTGTAGGTCCAAGTGATTTTTTCGTAACGCAGCTCAAGTTCTTCTAAGTGGTTATGTTTTTCTTTGCCCGGATCTTTAATGTCATGCATTTTAGGGGCGACTTTGACGACTTTGACGTTTTCAAGCTTAGTATTGAAATACTCAACTTCTTGGCCCGCATCATCAATGCGATACCATTTAAATTCAGCTTCTTTCAACGTTTGGCCTGTGGTTACGGCTTTATATAAATACGGACTAGACGCATCGATTTCTTTGACAAAAATAAATGGCGTATGAATACGCGTACCCGTCAATTTACCGGTATTGTTATCTGTCGGGATATAAAGGCTGTGGTCTTGTGCGACAACTTCAATACTTCCTTCGCGATCTTGTACATTGACAGACCCTTTAATGTCCGCACCACCATCATCTTTCAGCCATAAATAAACAGGAATAGCCATAATTACTTCTCCTTCATTGTGGAATGTGTGCCATCGTCCATCGATTGCACGGTTTTATTACTCAAGGCCCGACAAGCATCAGCTTGTGGCATTAAGCGAATTTCAACGCGGCGGTTACGGGCGCGCCCTTCAGTGGTGTCATTATCTGCAATCGGGTGATTTTGTCCGTAGCCTTGTACTGCGAAACAAGTTGGGTCGATGTCACTGGTTTCTATCATCCAGTCACGTACTGATTCTGCCCGTTTTAATGAGATTTTTTGATTAAGTTCAGGGTTACCGGTGTTATCTGTATAGCCTGAAACTACAATTAACCAGCCAGGTTTTGCCTGAATATTGATGAGGGCATTGACTAAAACTTTGGTGGCATTGGTTTTTAAGGTGTACTGCCCGACATCAAACAGCGCTAAGCTATCCAGCGAGATCATTTGCGGCGCCTGTTGAATAATGACCGGTGCAGGTGTTGGGGAGGATGGTGGTGCCCAACTGCTCAACAATGTTTGCAAATAAGGGAGGAGATAACTGCCTTGATAGAGAGCCAGTGAATAAGCTGTCGGGATACCTTCGCGTTCCCAACGCGCCAGTTCTGCGGCATCATTTTGTAATTGTCGATAGCTGGTTTCTTTCGGCAATAACGGGCTATCCGGTAAATGCAAGAAACGGGCAGCATCTTCTCCAATATGACGGATAAGTTGTCGATTATGTTGATAGCTACCACAGAGTGCTCCAACTAAAAAAATACCAAAAATCAATCCAATAATACCGATTAAACGCTCACGTTGACTTAGGCTCACATCGTGATTTAGGCGGCGCAGAAGAACGTCAGGAAGTGGCAGTAAATGACTAGTTTGCGCTGTTTCTATAAGCGGCAATCCGGTCTTAGTTTCAATATATTGTTGCCAAATATTGTTTAGTTGACGATTAACGGATGACCACTGTATAGCCCAAGCAGATGGCGTTAATATCGGGGCTCCCGTTTGTGCTGTGGTTAACATAGGGACAAAAATGGTGTTTAACCAGTCCAATAAGGCATCAAACCAGAGTGAATTTTGTAGGATTTGTTGATGATTAAATTGTGGAGAGTCTGACCAGACAGAAAATGGCTTAGCCGTTGTACCTTCTTGTTCAACTACAAATTCTGGTTGATGTTTTAACAGAGTAAACCATGGGCTATCTTGATTATCGTTCAGAAAATCTTGATCTAAAATATCCGAATTTGAAAGATACACGCTAACCCAAAATGGAAGGTTATGGTTTATTTTTAAACGGCTTTCTCCAATCGCTCTACGCCAATCGAGAACGTCTTGAGCTAATGTTTCGGTCTGTATTATTTGTTCCGGCAAGACGGCATATAAAATAGATAACCGGCTAAATAATGAAGGTACATACTCAGCAATTGTTTGCACATAATGTGTTAGCTCTGAGGGGGTATGGATTGGAAGATACCAGCCAAGTGCAGTTTCTCGTCGAGATTGCTGCTCGGCGAAAAGTGCCGCTGATTGACCACAAACGAGCACAATTGCCCCTTGATAATCTTGCGGCGGTAGAGCATCGATAAAATGGGTATCTATAGTGTGTAATTGTTGTTTGCGATACCAAAAGAGAAATACACCGGTTATTACGATAACTAACAGTGTTATAAAGATCGAAATAGTGCGTCCTAATGACCAAAATTCCCACAATAGCCACAAGAATAATCCTGCAGAAAATAGGGTGATCAGCGGTTTTATCGATTTACGCATTACTGTCCTTGAATCATCCATGATTGCAGCAAATGCTCTAGTGAAGCAGAAAATCCCCACCAAAGGGCGACTAAAAGGAGGATTCCCCCCAGCCAACCCAACATATAGAGCCGACGACGGCTAAAACGCAATTGGGGTTTTACAACGAGCGGCAGCGCTGATGAAAGCGTAATTGATGGAAGTAAGGCATCTAGCTGCGCCACAATACGCTCGCGTTCAGGATCATTTAGACGGCGAAATTTCCCAACAAAACCAAGAGTAAGAACACGATGAAAACAAAGCAGCACTTCTTGGTTAGGATTTGTTTCCTTAAGTACCGTATTTACCCGATCCCACAGCTTATCACCGGCTTCTAGCGTATTAAAATAACGGGCTTGAAGCGGGGATTGCAGCCAAGTTTGATAGCCATCATCAGGAGAAGGACGGTTCATTATACTTTCATCTATTAACGCGCATTGAGCATATTGCATATGATCAATCGCGCGCTCGTCATAACCTTGTTGCTGTAAATTTTGTCGGGTTTTATCGATAAGCTCACAAACTTTGCGGTAAAAAACATTGCCATTTGAAATCGGCGAGCCTTGGCGTAATTGACAAACCATCAGCCAAGTATCCGCAAAAATAGCATCAATCGAGGATGAAGTGTGGGGATGATTGTTCATGAGCGTAATACCGCAAACAGTTCAAGTTGAATTTCTCCCAAGGTACTCGGGACATAAAATGCACACCGTCCAGTATCTAGCATGGCAGCACCGGCTGGGTTATTAATATCAAGTACAAAGTATTGATTTTCCAGCCGTAATGGGAGAGCTGTTGGTACATGTGTCAGCGCACGTAGCGGGATACCATTGAGTGCGACATTCACAACATCGGCGACATCATCGGTACTTCCTGCTTTACACAGCAAGGGAAATTGGGTGGCCAGTAAATGTGTGGGAAGTGAAGAGCGTACGGATAAATAAAAATCTGCATCTTCACGCAAACGACCGTCGTGCAAATCGCCTTTCCAGAACGGTCCTTCTTTGCGTAAATCAATAGTGACAATACGTGAAGGCAGGCTAGCTTCAAGTAAGGTATTGAGTAAAGCAAATAACGGAGGAAATACCTGTTCAGGCTTGTCGTGCTGATAAGCAGGAATATCTTCAATTTGATGGTCGAGTGAGAACGTTAATAAGCTCCCCGCAAGACGAACCAGTTCTCGATATAAACATTCTGGATGTCGATTAAGTGATGCGATGAATTCATTGAGTACCGGCTCTGCACTATTCAGTGAATTCAATAACCAAAATAAAGAAACATCTGCGACCACAAAGTCAGCCATTTTCTCATTACTTTCACGGCGTAACGCCATTAATCTGCGGCGTTTTGCAACTAAACGATGCATAAACTCGCTCAAAAGTGAGACAAGAGCAGGGCTTCCTTGGCAAGACAGTAAAGGGGGAATAAAGTGCGGATCAAATGTCCATGCCCCTTGCGCATTACGTATTAATTTGGCCACGGGGCAAGTAATATAAGCACTGTTATCATCATGAGCAAAACGCAGACTAACAGCATGACGTAGCACCGCAATATCGGTTTGTTCATGACCAACAAGGTCTTGTACTTTTATCCACTCTTGATAAAAACGGCGAGGCCTTTCTGTGCCACCTTCTGGTACTAAGTTGCCGCCATTAGCCAGTAACAAGGGGAGTGCCAGCACGATATCCAGAGACGAGTGTTCGGCGTATTGGCTTAATTCTCGTACTGAAGGAAGATTATCGGCAAGTGTAGAGTCGATTATTGTTCCATCAGGAAAGCGAACCACCATCCGTTGCATACTTAACCGAGAAATAGTCAATGCGCTTTCATCAA
Source organism: Moellerella wisconsensis (assembly GCF_022592395.1). NCBI lineage: Bacteria > Pseudomonadati > Pseudomonadota > Gammaproteobacteria > Enterobacterales > Morganellaceae > Moellerella > Moellerella wisconsensis. Next base: position 1,792,276 of record NZ_CP093242.1, read on the forward strand.
ATTCAGTACTGATCACGCCCCACGGGGATGCCAATGTCATATTGGAAACCAAATTGGCTACATGGCTATCCCATTGAGCTTGCTGTTGGAATTGTTGAGGGGCCAAAAAGGCCCCATCCGTCCACAGGGGTCGGTAGATTTTCATCCGTAATAACCTTTAGGCTTTCGCTTTTGGCATTTGTGAAACTAAGGATAAATCCACATCCATACCTTCAACTTGGAAGTGGGGAACCGCATAAAGTCTGACGCGGAAAAAGCCTGGATTATCCTCAATATCCTCAACGACGACTTTGGCATCGCGCAGTGGATGTGAAGCCTGTAAATCATCACCCGGATCGGTCATTTCGGTAACCAGACCACGCACCCAGTTATTCAGTTCCAGCTCTAGCAGGCGTCTATCTTTGGTGGTGCCGATGTTTTCACGTTGGATTAATTTCAAATAGTGGGCGATACGTGACAGCAGGAAAATATACGGAAGACGTGAGTTAATACGACTATTGGCAGTGGCATCTGCCGTATCATACAGAGCCGGTTTTTGTGCTGAGTTAGCAGAGAAAAAGCACGAGTAATCCCGGTTTTTATAATAAGACAATGGAATGAATCCAAGATTAGCAAATTCAAATTCACGGGTTTCTGGGATCATCACTTCAGAAGGGATTTTAACTTGGCTACCTGTGCCTAAATCGAACAGATGGATAGGGAGATCTTTTACTGCACCGCCGGCTTGTGGCCCACGAATTTGTACACACCAGCCGTTGTTGATAAAGCTTTTTACCATATTGGCAGCAAAGGCAAACGAAGCATTGGTCCACAGATATTTTTCGTGATCTGGGCCTTTAACTTCTTCGACATAATTGAAACTACGTACCGGAACAGTATCAGGACCATACGGTAGGCGACCCAGTACTCTGGGCATAGTTAGCCCAATATAGCGTGCATCATCGGAGTCACGGAACGCTTTCCATTTTAAATATTCGGCACGATCAAAATAGTTACCAATATCTTTGATTGCCGCTACTTCCTCCATGGTATCTTTGCCAAAGAATTTAGGGCCGACAGAACCGATAAATGGCATATGAGCTGAGGCAGAGACTTTGGAAATACAACGAAGTAGGGCAATATCTTGCGGACTACGATCAAACTCATAATCCGATATCATGGCGGCAATAGGTTCGCCACCTGGGGTATCATATTCAGCAATATAGGTATGATGATAGAGGCCGCTTTGAATAATCTCAGGGCTATCTTCAAAATCTTGGCGTAAATCGTCTTTAGTGACGTCTAACAGTTCAATTTTAACATTTTGGCGAAAATCGGTACGGTCAACTAAGAATTTTAATCCACGCCAAGTAGATTCAATTTGTTGGAACTCAGGATGGTGCATGACTTCATCCAGTTGCTGACTAATTTGTTTATCTAGTTCAGCAATATGGTGATCAAGTAAATTACGGTCTAGGCGTTCAACTTTTTGCCCTGATGATTTAAGCCGATCGAGGAAAACCTGAACAGCAACAGTTACACGTTCATCGGCAGATGCATCAGCTAAAACTGCGTTATCTTGAAATGCGTTAATATCGCTTACTTCTGTAACGGGAGTAAGATTAATTTTTTCGAACAATGAAGCGTAAACACCTTGAAAAGGTGTTTCATCCAGTACGGTAGTCTGTGTATTTGTAGTTAATTCATTATTTACTGACATCAGCATGATCCTGTGTTAAATCCAAATTAGTCTTTTTTGGGGGCCAGTTGGGCCAATTCTTCGCGAAGTTCGTCACTGAGTGCAGGATCTTTCAGAATATTTTCCAACTCACGACGAAAGGTTACGTTATCGAGAAGATTAGATTTGAGGTCACGTAAAAGATTACGCATAGCTAACATCGCGCGAAGTTGTGGAATTTGGCGAGCAACTTGTTCTGGCTCGAAATCGTTCATATTTTTGAATGCCAATGAGACGATCTCTTCGCTTCCTTCGTTAGCCAGCGTATTTTTAACGGACAGATTAATTGAGGGGGAAAACTCAGCTAGCACACTATCAAAGTTATTTTTGTTAATGTTTATTTTCTCACGCTCAGATAGCGCACGATTATCTTGCCCATGGCTATAATCGCCGACCGCTAATAATTTTAAGGGTAACTCAACTTTTTTCTGCGCTCCGCCCGTGTGCAAGTCTAATTTTATATTAACCCGTGCTTTAGGGACTTCATTTTGGAAGCTATCTGACATGAGAGGTATTCCTTAGCTTATCTTCTGTTATTTGAGGTTTTTTTGTTATTTAAAGTTGATTATTGGTAAATGGTTGCAATTTAATTATAGATATTTACCTTAGTGATCGCTTGTTAGTTATATGGCAGAATCATCAATAAATCAACTTTTCTTATTGATTCTTTGGGTGGGGTAAAAGCAAATACATTGCTTTAATTATTTTCGCATGTGGTTATTTGAATGCATTTAATTGTTTTTAAATGACTTTATATATTATTTTGATATGTGGTCATAGATGTGTAACAAAATATTTCCTTTTATTAATATGGAAATACATTAATTTTTTACTCTATTTAGTTGTGAAATGATGCAAGAAAACTCAGATACTAGGGCATCAGATAAGCTCAGCTTTTAACCTATCGATGTTGTTTCTAGTAGATTGATTGTTTTTTAAGTCATCGCAATACCGTCAAGTGTCACGATGTTTTGAGGGCTTATTTGTATTTAATTTTTAGCTGGGAATATGCAGAGATTGAAATATAGACATTAAATTATTAGTTATTACTTCGCGTTTAAGATAAGAAGGATATATTATTATAAAATAGTTTATTTATTGTTTTATTTATTATTTTATTTAACTACTAGTCATATAGAGACCGTCTTTTTTGGTGGGATTTTTCATGATTTTTTAATGGAGGGGAAATGAAGCATATATATTTTAGAATGCTATTTTTAATAATTACTACATCGGGTTCTTCCATGGCGGAAGATTTGAAGACTGGCTACAATAAGCTGCTTGCGCTTTCGTTGACTGATGATATCAGCGCTTCAAAATTAAAGTCTGATGGACTTAGTTATGAAAAATATTCATTACCTTATAATTTTAACGAACTTTATGTTAATGGTGATTATTCCTTTTCTGTACAATTACGAGGTAATTATCTTAAAGTAAAATCCTCATCATTTCATATTGAAAATGTAGGTAGTTTACATGCTAGGTGGGATATTTTTAGTATAACAACTTCACCAAAGGTTACTTATAAAATAAACGATAATTTTAGTTTTGAAAATGAACTGGAATTTGGGTATGCCAATATGAAGAATAATTCTTCATTTCATGGTGATTTTCAAATGAAAGAATCATTACGTGAAGAGAAACTATTAGATTGGGACATTAACTCATTTCATATAACCCCAAAAGTTGGAATAAAAAACACCTTTAAGTTAAATAATAATGATGAAATAAATTCATTTGGACGTATATCATATATGTTTGCTAATGGATTTAGAGATAAAAATAACACCGGAACATGGGCACTTGGTAGTGAGTATGTCATGACGGATTTATTTAAATTAAATGAAAAGAATTTCAATCTGATTTTATCAGATAGTATTGGTGGGTTTTATGGCAAGAATTATAGGGAATTATCATTTGGTGTTATAAACAATATATCACTTTCTTTAGAAGCACCAATTGATTTTTATGATGATCAATTAAAAATCAAAATGGGCGTTGGATACCTATTAGGTGATAATGCACATGGTATAACTTTTATATTAGAAATTAGATAGCCTTAGCAAGCCAATTATGATTTTTTAGTTATCTATTTATTAAGACAGACAGCATTTATTTTTATTATGCTATCTGTGTTGTATTTAGGGGGATTGGACAAAGATACGTACTAGAATAGGTACTTATTATACCGGTAATATTTCAGCAGCACGTAGCATTAGCCCTTTGGCTACAGCATTAAAGGTATCGTGCTGAATAATTTTTTGTCGGTCAAACTTTTGATATAAAATGTTTTTTAATGCGGGAACCAGTGTAGACCCCCCAGTACAGACAATATAATCAATTTGCTCGGGATTAACTGCTAACGTAGACAATAGCGAATCAATTGAGGCGGAAATCTTCTCGAGAATTTTACTCAATGCATTATTTAAATCTGCCTGAGAAACTTGTAATTCTAAATTATTCTCTACAAAGTCTAAATCTATGATGGTGTTTTCTACTGAAGATAAAGTCACTTTAGCATTTTGTACTTGTTTCAATACATTATGTCCGAGACGTTGATTAAGTACCTTTATTAATCTTTCTAGTGCGGTATTGTCTTCGACTTGTAAAGCAATTTGTTTAATATCATTGATATTTTTGAATTTATACTGTTCATAAATCGAACGCCAACAAGACATGTCGTAGAAAAAATGATTAGGGATCGTAATATTTGGATTTCGTTTAAGCTTACTACCTCGGCCCAATAAAGGCATCACGCTGTACATACTGAAATCTTTATCAAAATCATCACCGCCTAAATGAACCCCTACAGTTTCAATCGGTAGTTTTTTACCGGCGCTAAAATCGTCACTATTGAATAAGCAAAAATCACTGGTTCCACCACCAATATCGACGGTTAAAATAGTGGTATTTTCTTTAGTGTGATGACTCAAAAAGGAATAGGTCGCTGCAATAGGCTCTAATTCAAATTCTACTAGTTCAAACCCCGTACGCTGAAAAATACCTTTAAGATCGGCTTGAGCTTTAGCATCAGCTACGGGATCTTGATCAATAAAGAATACTGGACGACCAGCAAGCACCGCGGTTAAAGAGTAACCAATGTCTTTTTCTACGGTCTCTTTGATGAAACTAATATACGAAGTAATGATTTCTTCAAAAGGAATTAATTGCCCATGGATCATGGTGCTTGAATCATAGATTTTTTTGCCCAGCAGCGATTTAAACGAAGTAAATAGTCGTCCGGGGATCAAATCGTAATAACTGGCTAGTGCTTCATCACCGAACAACGTGGATTTAGTCTCAAACTCAAAGAAAATCGCACTGGGAAATGAATAACAAACCACTTCACCAACAGAGTTTTTCACTGCTACACTAGTATTACTGGTTCCAAAATCGAATCCACATACGGCTTTTGACGATAACATTCAAATTTTCCTCTGAGTTTTGCGTGAGTCTATAATGGATTATTCGACAACTCACAAAATCTGTTCTTTATTGCTATTTATTATTGAAATTAATTAATTAAATACCACAGGGCAGGGAGCGAGCCCGCCAGTAATAGATAGAGTGCTATTTTCTCAGCTGTTAATAATAATTTTTTTTGTTCAGATTGTTGTTGGCTACGGGCATATAGAAATACAAGCAATCCAGGCGCATATAACACAACGGATAAGAGCAAATTCATTATACCAGAAGCATAAAGAAGCCATATTCCGTATAAAGCAGCACAAGCACCAACAAATAATAATGCTTTACTGCTGCGCTCAATGGCCATTTTTACCAGGAATGCACCGACTAAAAAATAAGGGACTAGGATCATCTCAGAAGCAATAGTTAATAAGGTATTATAATTACTCCCGCTAAGCCAAATTAACACTAATGATAATTGTACAGCACCATTAGTTAGCCACAGAGATGATGAAGGGGCATCATTATTATTTTGTTTATTAAATATTTTAGGAAATGATCCATGCAACGCAGCAATATAGGGTACTTCCGCAGCCATAATGGTCCAACTTAAATACGCACCACAGACTGAGACTATTAAGCCTGCAGCAATTACTATTTCGCCAACAGAACCTATCATGCTTACCATCAAAGTAGCCATTGACGGATTTCTTATTTCAGCTAATTCTGCTCGCGGCATAATACCTAATGAAAGCAGAGTCACTAAGATATAAATAATTAATGCCGAAAATACAGCTAAAACAGTGGCTAACCCAACATCACGACGATTACGAGCACGGGCAGAAACGACTACCGCACCTTCAATACCAATGAAAACCCACAACGTAATTAGCATGGTATCTTTAACTTGTTGCCAGACTGGAATACCTAGATCAAGCCCTGAGAAATCAGCATGGAAGGTATCCCATTTGAAGGCGATAAAGGCTAAAACAATAAATAAACCAAGCGGAACTAATTTAGCCATGGTGGCTAATTTATTAATTCCTGCTGCGGTTTGTACTCCGCGTAAAACTAACCCGTGGACTACCCATAATAATATTGATTCGCCAATCAGTGCTTGCCATGTATTTCCTTCACCTAAAATTATATTTTCTGGCGTATCGGTGAAGAAACTTAAAGCGGCGAAGACAATAACTAGATAGGAAACATTAGCAATAACCGCACATAACCAATAACCCCAGGCAGAACAAAAACCTACTAATTCACCAAATCCGGCTTTAGCATAAGTGAATATGCCACCATCTAGATCTGGACGAATGCGAGAAAGTAACAATAGAGCGAACGCTAAAAATAAAATGCCTATCCCGGTAATTGACCAGCCAATGATTAGCGCTAAAGGACTCGCAACTTCCGCCATATTTTGTGGCAGACTAAAAACACCTGCACCTACCATTGAACTTAAAACTAAGGCGGTTAATGCAGTCAGGCTTAATGTATGCTTCAAAGAGGTGATCCTAACGTATAAAATAATGAAAACAAAAAGTTAATCAATCACTGAGATAGAGCAACTCACTTAACTTATATACCCTAATAATCTGAACTCCAGTAACATAATCAATAATTGCGCCAAATGTTTCATTCAATAGCCCCGAGCTATAAAATGACGCATCATGCTACTGCACGATATTTGATGGGTATAAAGCAATAAACCAGAGAGTTTGGTCATGTCATTAAAAATGAAGAGTGAATTCTACGGATCATACTGGGGATATGCAATGGTAAAATATGCAGAAAAAAGGCTATTTTATGCAATCTATATATAATGAATATTATTACAGCTGATAAATATGATTTAGTACATATTATGGTATAAAAAACGGGTCTAATGTGACCCGTCTTTTATTAATATAATAATGGTATTAATTTATTACTTGAACAGGTCTGCACTGATAGTGACACTGCCACCATTGGATTGCCATTCACGTGTAATATGATAATACTTCGCACCTTTTTTCTCGGCGCGTTTAGCTACCTGATAACGAACTTCTGGCGTCGTGGTATAATAGCCTGAGAAAGTGATTGAATCAAAAGGCACCATTTGTGCTGCTGTGACTTTATTCACTTCTTCAATAGAGTAACCACTTGGCAGAGAAACACTAGTTTTCCCAGAAGATGAGCTCGAAGTTTCAAAGAAATTACCAATCGCTGCTGTAGGCTCAGCAGAAGAGGCAACGCCAGGGATTTTAACTTTTTTAGCGGCTTCGCCACCTTCTGCTAACAATGCCCGACCTTTCTCTGAATCTGCAGGAATAACCGCTTCTTCAGTCAATACTTGGCGTTTAGGCGCATCTTTTTTATAGATATATGCGGTTGCTAACGTATTACCGCCATCATTTTGAGCGATGTTTCTTACTACATAGAATGATGCAGCGCCTTTTTTGCTGGCTTTTTTAGCCAGTGCTTCATACAAATCGGGTTGAGCAGGGTAAAAACCATTTACGGTTACCGTATCAAAAGGTTCATACTGAGTCGCTTGCTCTTTAGTGAACTCTTGCATTCCTGCAAATACACGCAATTTTTCACTTGATGCTTTTTCGGCTTCTTTAGAATACAGGTCTGCTACAACACGCAGGTTACCGCTATCACCAACATCATCCAAACTTTGGATATAAAACGCGTGAGCACCTACTTTATCTGCTCGACGAGATACAGCATCTGCAGCCTCATAAATCGCATTAAAACGGCCAGTTACGGTAATCCGCTCATACGGTTTAAATTCGGCAGCCTGCTCAGGCGTAAGTTCCACAGCTGCTTGTGCAGCAGTAATGCTAGTTAATGATAACACCGCGGCAGCGATGACCGTCGTTTTCAGCTTCATACAAAATCCTTCCGCCTTGCGCAATTTATTATAAACGTGCTGAATCATATTTGTACCACATAGCCGCTAATTATTACACGTTCTAAACACTCTTGTCCCATGATTTTATTTTCACTAGTAAAAAAAACGTTACTTGGTAGTGATATTTACCAAAATATTTCACATATCTAGTATTTTATTGACTTAAAACTAAGATTTTTGCCATTAATTCAATTTACTGTCATATAACTGCGATCAATTATGGATCATTAGACGTATTTTCAGTAGGTTATTAGAACACTGATAAGATGTTTTGTTTGAAAATAGGAATATTCCAATCAGGAATCGATTTATTCTCAAACTATGAAATAATTGAAAAATTACTTAAGGCTTTAAAAGGGAACATTATGCGTATTGGTATACCAAAAGAAAGATTTGCCAATGAAGCTCGTGTTGCTGCCACGCCATCAACAGTAAGCCAATTGTTAAAACTTGGTTTTACTGTGTCTGTAGAAAGTGGGGCAGGACATCTGGCAAGTTTTGAAGATGCTGCGTATGAACAAGCAGGTGCGGAAATAGTCAGTCGCGAGGTGGCATTAGATGCTGACCTTATTCTTAAAGTCAATGCGCCTGAAACAGACGAAATTGAACTTATTAAACCAGGGGCAACGTTGGTTAGTTTTATTTGGCCAGCACAAAACCCTCAATTACTTGAAGCATTAAAAGCGCGCAATATTAATACCTTAGCTATGGATTCGGTTCCACGTATTTCCCGAGCTCAATCATTGGATGCATTAAGTTCAATGGCTAATATTGCTGGATATCGCGCTATTGTTGAAGCGGCTCATGAATTTGGACGTTTTTTTACTGGGCAAATCACCGCGGCGGGTAAAGTGCCACCTGCCAAAGTTATGGTGATCGGTGCTGGCGTTGCTGGCCTTGCTGCTATAGGTGCTGCCGGTAGTTTAGGCGCGATCGTTCGTGCGTTTGATACTCGCCCTGAAGTTAAAGAGCAAGTGCAAAGTATGGGCGCTGAATTCCTTGAACTTGATTTTAAAGAAGAAGCAGGAAGCGGTGACGGTTACGCTAAGGTGATGTCTGAGGCCTTCATTAAAGCTGAGATGGAATTATTTGCAGCTCAAGCGAAAGACGTAGATATTATCGTCACTACGGCGCTGATTCCTGGTAAGCCGGCACCAAAATTAATTACTGAAGATATGATTTTATCGATGAAACCAGGCAGTGTTATCGTCGATTTAGCCGCTCAGACAGGCGGGAACTGTGCATTAACTCAGGCTGATAAATTGGTTGTAACAGACAACGGGGTTAAAATCATCGGTTATACTGATTTACCAAGTCGTTTACCGACTCAATCGTCTCAATTGTACGGGACTAACTTGGTCAATTTACTGAAGTTATTGTGCAAAGAAAAAAATGGCGAGATAAGTCTTGATTTTGATGATGTAGTTATCCGCGGTGTAACTGTGGTCAAAGAAGGTGAGGTTACTTGGCCTGCACCACCAATCCAAGTTTCTGCTCAGCCACAAGCTAAAGCACAACCTGCACCAGCTGCGGCTAAAGTAGAGAAACCAAAAAAATCACCGGTAATTAAATATGGGTTTATGGCGTTAGCGATTATTTTATTCAGTTGGTTTGCGAATGCCGCACCTAAAGAATTTTTATCACACTTTACCGTGTTCGCTCTGGCCTGTGTGGTGGGTTATTACGTAGTCTGGAATGTTTCTCATGCACTACATACCCCGTTAATGTCCGTCACAAATGCAATTTCTGGTATTATTGTTATTGGGGCGGTATTACAAATTGGCAGTGGTGGTTGGGTGAGTTTCTTCTCCTTTATCGCTATTTTAATCGCCAGTATTAATATCTTTGGCGGTTTTACCGTCACACAACGCATGTTAAAAATGTTTCGTAAAGGGTAAGGAGTAACTTATGTCGAGCGGAGTTGTTACAGCGGCATATATTGTTGCTGCTATCCTATTTATATTTAGTCTGGCGGGTTTATCGCGTCATGAAAGTTCACAGCGTGGTAATACCTTTGGTGTTATTGGGATGGCGATTGCATTAATTGCGACTATTCTCGGACCAAACAGCGAAAATATTAGCTGGATGATTATCGCCATGGTTATTGGTGCGGTGATCGGTATTCGGTTAGCTAAAAAAGTTGAAATGACCGAAATGCCAGAACTTGTGGCTATTTTGCACAGTTTTGTCGGTTTAGCGGCCGTTTTGGTCGGTTTTAACAGCTATATGGCCGCTGAAGCATTTGCTGAGCCTATCATGGAAAATATTCATTTAACTGAAGTTTTCTTGGGTATTTTCATCGGTGCAGTAACATTCACGGGTTCAATCGTAGCTTACGGTAAATTGTCAGGAAAAATGACATCTAAGCCATTGATGCTGCCACATCGTCATAAAATCAATTTAGCGGCATTAGTCGTCTCGTTTATTTTGATGCTGATCTTCGTTAAAACTGACAGTGTCGGTCTGCAAGTCTTCACTATGCTGGTTATGACTCTGATTGCCTTAGCTTTCGGTTGGCATTTAGTGGCCTCTATTGGTGGTGCAGATATGCCAGTCGTCGTTTCAATGCTGAACTCTTATTCTGGTTGGGCAGCGGCAGCGGCAGGTTTCATGCTCAGCAATGACCTGTTAATTGTTACTGGGGCGTTAGTCGGTTCATCCGGGGCAATTCTATCTTATATTATGTGTAAGGCGATGAATCGTTCATTCTTTAGCGTAATTGCCGGTGGTTTTGGTACTGATGGCTCATCTGTGGGTAATGCAGAAGAAATGGGTGAATACCGTGAAACCACTGCTGAAGAAGTGGCTGAACTGCTGAAAAATTCAAGTTCAGTTATTATCACCCCAGGCTACGGCATGGCGGTAGCTCAGGCACAATATCCAGTGCATGATATTACGGCTAAATTGCGTGAGCGCGGGATTAAAGTTCGTTTTGGTATTCATCCAGTTGCCGGTCGTTTACCTGGTCACATGAATGTATTATTAGCGGAAGCAAAAGTCCCTTATGATATTGTATTAGAAATGGATGAAATCAATGATGATTTCGCTGATACCGATACCGTATTAGTCATTGGGGCTAATGATACCGTGAACCCAGCAGCGCTTGAAGATCCTAATAGCCCAATTGCGGGTATGCCAGTGCTTGAAGTATGGAAGGCGAACAACGTAATTGTATTTAAACGTTCAATGAATACAGGATACGCTGGGGTACAAAATCCATTGTTCTTTAAAGAAAATAGTCAAATGCTATTTGGTGATGCTAAAGCCAGTGTTGATGCCATTTTAAAGGCATTATGATTACGAACTAACCAATAATAATCGCCGTTATTGAGGTACTATAGTAGTTTGAAGTAACCCCCAGTAGTTGGACAACCAATTACTGGGGGTTTTTTATACTGACTTAATAGACAATTTAAGCCTAATAATGATTATTCATCGTCGCTAGTAATTGGGCAGACGAAACCATCGGGTTTGATAGCCAGTAAATCACATTTTAATTTATCCACCACATGCTCGGCGGTATTGCCTAAAAAGGCAGCGGATAAACCCGTTCTGCCGACAATCCCTAAAACAACCACTCCGGCATTGAGTTCCTCACACATTTCAGGAATAATTTTTTCCGGCAATCCTTCCTGCACATGAGTATATTTTTCATCAATACTAAATTTTTGGCGCAGTTCTTTCATGGCAATCAAATGCTGACCACGTAGTGCATTATTATACAGGCTAGGGTCATAATCAGGCAGTTCGATCGCAATATTGAGCGGCGCTACTGGGTAAGAACTAACAAGATGAATAGTCGGGTCTTTTATGATGCGCTTGGCTAAATCCTGGGTTTTTTCCACCAATTTAATATTTAGCTCATCGTGATAAGATTCCTCATTGGATAGATTAACCGCCACGGCAATCGACCCATGATCAGGCCAAATATTATCTTTGACCATCCACACCGGGCAAGGACATTTACGCAGTAAATTCCAATCAAGCGGCGTAAATATCAGCGATTCAAATTTATCATATTGATGCGCCATTTTGAGTAATAAATCATGTTTGCCATTAATCACCTCTTGAATAATTGCTTCTAGGGGTTTGTTATGCCAAATCACTTTGATCTCAATATCTATTCCGGCTTCGAGATAATAGTGTGCTTGCTGTTTTACCCATGCAGCCCGCTGATTAACTACACCTTTACGCATAGCATCACGTTCTTCTGGTGATAGCAGGGTAGTCATATCATAAGACAGATCATAAATAGGAAGAAATGCTTTAATCCGTCCACCATTACGCTGTACGAGATACACAGCACGCCGTAACGCCGGTTGATCATCCTGATTGGGGTCAATCGCAACTAATAAATTTTGATAGTTTGCCATATTGATTTCCTCATAACGGCTGGACAGTTATTGTATAAATATCGTCGTTATTTTTTGTTGTTACGATGTGGAGTTTACGGCTTAATCGCTAATTAAGGTTATTCCATTAGTCTGAATTAAGCCTCCGTGACAATTTAACTTATATGTCGCTATGATTAAATCTAACACAACAAACTGACGGCATCACCTCTTATCCTGATGAAAATGAGGGATAATGAATTATAATTTATCAAATTTATCGTTTAATTTTGGTGCGATACGGAAGTTATAATCAAAAAAGAGGGCGATAAAAAACTAGGCCATAGAGATAAATGACCTAGTTTTGGCGATAAACAACTAATTAAGTTTATTTATGCAATAGTAGACGGTAGTTTACCCGCGATTTCAGATAATTTTTCCATATCTTCCACCGTGATATATTTGCCTTTAACGCTCAAAATACCGCTTTTTTGGAAACGGCCTAATAAACGACTGATGGTTTCTACGGTTAAACCGAGGTAGTTACCGATATCACCACGGGTCATGGTCAAACGGAATTCGCGAGCAGAAAAACCGCGCTGAGAAAAACGATGTGATAAATTAATAATAAATGCAGCTAAGCGTTCTTCGGCATTCTTCTTTGAAAGCAACAAGATCATCTCTTGGTCGCCTTTAATTTCACCACTCATCAAGCGCATAATCTGTTGACGTAGATTTGGCATTTTCCCTGATAAATCATCCAGTGTCTCAAAAGGAATTTCGCACACCATTGATGTTTCAAGGGCTTGAGCAAAACTTGGATGCTCAGTATTAATTATTGCGTCAAATCCAACTAGATCACCGGCAAGATGAAAACCAGTAATTTGCTCATCGCCTTCTTCAGTGATGGTGTAACTTTTGATCGTGCCAGAACGGATAGCATACAGTGAACGCAATTCATCTCCAGCTTTAAACAGAGTTTGGCCTTTTTGAATCGGTTTTTTGCGTTCAATAATATTATCAAGCTGATCCAGTTCATGTTCATTCAATGTGAATGGAATGCAAAGCTGACTGATGCTGCAATCCTGACAATGAATAGCACAACCACCAGACTGGATGCGACGAACAACTCGTTTTTCTGGGATCATATATAATGCTCATTAAAGTTAAAAATATTGATATGAGTCAATTTTAACATAAGATAAGTAAACTAGTAAGAGCTATTAGAACATCGATTATTAGTGTTGTTTTTATGAGCTGGGTTCATCAGTATATTGTGAGAAACTATTAAGTTATCATCGAGTTAAAGTATCGGTGAAAATCTGTTAGTTAAATAAAAACTCATTGTGAACTCATCTTTATATTTATTTATCTTTTTTATCCTGTTAGTCAATTTTTGATTTAGCACATTATGCAAAGAACCACTAATAATAAACTAAAATCCAATAAGGTTATTGTTATAGGATAAATATTAATTAATTCAAATTAAAAGATATTAGTTATTATTTAAATAATTTATTACTTTCGATAATTATCTCAATAATATGATTAAATAGCTTTATAGTTAATAATATTTTTTATTTTAATTGCAATTGCATACTAAATAAAAAATTGATTGGGTATTCAATCGCCTAGGAGAATTGTGATGAGACAGCCATACCATGACCTGCCGGATTCAATGACAGTTATCGATATCATTGAGCCTGGAGGGCCTGAAAAATTACAGCCTGCCAATGTCATTCTTCCACCCATTACCTCCGGTCATCTATTGGTTAAGGTGGTGGCGGCAGGGGTTAATCGCCCAGATGTGTTTCAGCGTAAAGGCGCATATCCACCGCCACCTGATGCATCCCCGATCCCCGGATTAGAAGTTTCTGGCATCGTAGTAGCAATAGCTGACGATGTTACCGAGTGGGAAATTGGTGATAAAATCTGTGGGTTAGTTGCCGGGGGCGGATATGCTGAATATTGTTTAGTCCATCAAGATATTGCGCTGCCTTTAGGTAATCTTTCATTTATTGAAGCTGCGGCTATCCCTGAGAATTTTTTTACAGTATGGGCCAATATGTTTCAACTCGGGAAGTTACAGGCGGGTGAAACTGTATTAATCCATGGAGGAACATCAGGGATTGGCAGTGTAGCTATAATGCTAGCCAAAGCTTTTGGCGCACAGGTGATTACGACGGTCGGCTCAGCAGAAAAAGTACAAATTGCACAGTCTATTGGCGCAGATCATGCGATTAATTATCATGACGAAGATTTTGTCGCTCGCACCCTAGCTTTAACCCGTGATAAAGGGGTGAACATGGTAATTGACTTGATTGGCGGCGATTATATCGCTAAAAATTATGCGGTGGCCGCGAAGTTTGGACGCATCATTCAAATTGGGATGATGAAAGGTAACCCTCAAAATTTGAATATGATGCCGCTGATGGTCAAACGGCTAACGCATACTGGATCGACGATGCGTTCGCGAAATATTCAGGAAAAATCACAGATAGCTCAACAGATTAAACAGCAAGTCTGGCCGTTAGTTCAGCAAGGTAAAATACAGCCTATTATTAATAAAACCTATCCTTTAGATCAAGCCGCGGATGCGCATCGATTCATGGAATCAGGAGACTTGATCGGTAAGATAGTATTAGTCGTGGATACACATAATGAGCGATAAATGATCTATTACTAAACGGTTAGAGCGTTTGCTAGCTTCCTGTATACTACGTAGTATTATTAAAATTGACGGTCATTTTTTATTATTAAAAGATGACCGTTAATTTATAAATTCCTACATTCCCTAACCATTAAAATAATCAATTAATCAACCTTTACTTATAACAATTCATTTACATCATCAAGCTGTTTTTGTATGAAGATCCTTTTATTATCGATAATTTTCCTGAATTTTGTTCTTGCCCACAGTTCCGATTTATTTTGCGACTGATATATTAATATTTTAACAAATTTATATTATACCTATTAACAAGTTGGCAATAAGTCACGTCATTTTTAGCCTACAATTTTAATGGAATAGTAAATATATAGAAATACCAATGAGTTAATTGAGGTTTCTTTGTATGGCACGGAACAGATAAATGAACATACCTTCCAATGATAATAAGTTAATTAACTTAAATTCCTTGTAATAAAAAGACAACACAAAAGTTGTAAATTGAAGGTAGGGTAATAATGATTAAACAAAGCAATTCGACGATCAATGTTGATGCCTTATTTCTTGGACCTAAGTCTGAAAATGCAACATTTTTTAGAGAAATGATGGAATATGCTATTTGCGAACATCTACATTGGCGTTCTGGATTCCACCCAGAAGATTCCGCATTAATCACCACGGTAGACCGTTATACTGCTGATTATCGTGATACTTTATACCGGACAGAAGGTATTCTTAATCAATTATCATCGAAATTAAAAACCACCTCAGTGCCTTGGTTTTCTCCCCGTTATCTCGGGCATATGAACGCTGATACCTTAATGATCTCCAACCTCGCTTATGTCATGGCGATGATGTACAACCCCAATAATTGTGCACAAGAAGCATCGCCGACCACCACTCATTTAGAGTTAGAAGCAGGGGAGGATTTGTGTCGAATGTTTGGTTATGACCCGGATACTTCTTGGGGACATATCACCTCTGGCGGAACGGTAGCTAATTATGAAGGATTATGGGTAGCTCGTAATTTAAAAACGTTACCGTTAGCGATGGCTAAACATGAACAAGCTCGCAACTTGCTGCCAAATATATCAAAACAAGCATTATTAAACTTATCACCATCGACAGTTCTTGATTTTATCGATCAATTGAAATACGCCGGTTGGTTCGAAGAAGTGAGAGCCTTAACCTGTCGAGGCGCAGGGGTTGAGTCGAGTAAATTAGGTAAATTATTGGTTCCTCAATCCAAACATTATTCTTGGATGAAAGCCATGGATATCCTCGGCATGGGGCAACAAAATATCGTTCAATTACCCGTTAATCAGCAATATCGTACTGATACTCAAAAAATGCGGGCAATAGTGTTTGATCTCATTGCACGCGGTGAACCGATTTTAGCTATCATTGCGGTAGTTGGCACAACAGAAACTGGAGCTATTGATCATGTCGATAGCCTGATTCAGTTACGACGAGAGTGCGAACAGCGTTATGGTGTTTCTTTTTATATTCATATCGATGCTGCTTATGCTGGATATGCATGCGCTATGTTTTTAGATGAAGAAAACCAATTCATTGAATATGAACAGTTAATTCATCGTTATCAACAAGAAGGTATATTTCCTACCGATGTTATATGGCCTAAACCCGAAGTATATCGCAGTTTTCAAGCCTTAAAAGAGGCTGATTCAATTACGGTAGATCCGCATAAAGTGGGATTTATCCCTTACGCTGCTGGGGCTATTTGTATGAAAGATAAACGGATTGTCGATTTAATTTCTTATCATGCCGCTTATGTGTTTGAATCAGTAACGGAAAAAACGCCATCAACTAAGAATCAGCAGGTGGTTTTGGGGGCGTCTATTATGGAAGGCTCGAAATCTGGTGCCACAGCGGCGGCTGTTTGGGCTGCTCATCGGTTAGTGCCATTAAATATTCACGGGTATGGCAAAGTGATCGCTGCGGGAATAGTCACCGCGAATTGGTTAACTGAAAAGTTAAATCAAACTGAGCCGTTTAGTATTGATGACCGAACATTTAAAATTTACGCTATGCAAACACCTGATTTTCATATGGTTAATTTTATGTTCAAACAAATAGATAATCACAATCTCCAGCAACAAAATCAGCTAAATAAACGGATGTATGAACTGTGCTCTTTTGCCACTGGCCGCTCTTATACCAATGATTTTTTAACCTCATCGACGTCACTCAGCCATGAAGAATACGGCGATAACCCTGCTATTTTTTGTCAACAGGCTGGTTTTAGTTTGGATGAATGGCAACGAGTTCAAAGTTTATATGTTCTACGTGCGGCAATTATGACCCATTGTTTACGCGATAAACATCACTTCGAGCACTATTGGCAGGAGTTAAAAACTATTTTTGTCAATAAGTTACAGCAAGTTGTGGATGAAAATAATAAATCAAATCGCCTTGCGACATCTTTAGCTACTCAACAACTCGCCTAATAGCGAATTTAATAATCTCATTATTGACAGGGTTTATTATGAAGAATCGTACATTTGGTAGTGTATTTATTGTCGCGGGAACCACAATTGGTGCAGGGATGTTGGCGATGCCTATCGCAGCAGCCGGTAATGGTTTTGGTGTCAGTTTTGTTATGCTTATCACTCTTTGGGCGTTGATGTGTTATACCTCGTTATTATTAGTTGAGGTATATCAACATGAATCCCATGAAACCGGTATGGGTAGTATCGCCGAACGTTATTTAGGATCAGCGGGGAAAATTATTACTGGCTTCAGTATGATGTTTTTGATGTATGCATTGACTGCGGCCTACGTGAGCGGGGCGGGAGAAATTATCACCTCTAATCTTAACCATAATTTTCAGATTGAATTAGCGGACTATATAGGAATTATTATCTTTACCGTGATTGGTGGAGGAGTGGTTTGTTTTGGAACTACATCGGTTGATCTTATTAATCGTCTGTTATTTGCAGCGAAAACAGTCTTTATGGTGCTGATATTTGCTCTAATGATGCCTCATGTTGAACAACAAAATTTATTGTCTCAACCGATGGAATCTGTCCTTATTCTGTCTGCTATCCCGGTGGTATTTACCTCGTTTGGTTTCCACGGCAGTGTGCCGAGCATCGTTAAATATATGGGTGGCGATGTAAAAAAACTGCGTTTTATTTTTATTATTGGCAGTGCAATCCCTCTTATTGCTTATATTTTGTGGCAAATCGCCACTTTGGGCAGTATTAGTAGCGATACTTTTGTCGGTATCTTAGCGCAAAACTCAGGGTTAAATGGTTTACTCGATGCAATTCGCAACGTTGTTAATTCGAGTGAAACCGAGCTAGCGGTTCAGATGTTTATGAGTTTGGCGTTAGCTACGTCTTTCCTTGGGGTTGCACTGGGATTATTCGATTTCTTAGCCGACCTGTTTAAACGCCAAGATTCGGTTGCTGGGCGATTACAAACTGGATTATTAACCTTCGGTCCACCGTTAATTTTTGCACTATTTTATCCCTCAGGTTTTATTATGGCATTAGGCTATGCGGCAGTTTCTTTGGCCATATTGGCGTTATTACTCCCAAGTATGTTGGCGTTTAAATCTCGATCAATTAATGAACGTAATTATCAAGTTAAAGGGGGAGCGCCTGCGTTAGTATTTGTCTTTATCTGTGGGATTGTAGTCATTGCTGTACAGTTGGCCATTGTATTCAATGTGTTGCCAAATATTGGCTGAATATATTACGCGGTAATAAATCTGATGTGACTGACAATAAACGTAAATAGGGTGCTGAAAAGCATCCTATTTATTATTTATTCAGGTCTTTATATCGCTTATGCTAAAAGCAAGCATCACCGGAGAAGATTAATGTTTTCTCTTTAGCTTCTGTAAGCGATAGAGGATCATTTCCACCGCTAGCTCAACCGAGGTAACTGCACTGTCGATAACAATATCCGCGCTGTCCCACCATTCATACTCACTATTCATTACATTATCCCAATCAGGTAACTGATGACCGATAATATCTGCTACCCGTTGTTCGACTTGCGTTCTATGCTGGGCTAAATCAGAGCAAATAATTTCAATTTCAACTAATGGTGTATTGGCCTTGGCTGCGATATTTTGCCATGCGGTACGAGTAATGCTTAGCGGATTCACACAATCTGCAATCACTATTTGCCCCAGCTTTAAATTATCATCTGCGATGATATTGGCAATATTATACCCTGCGGCACCAACAGTATTATTATCAACTGTCGATGCTTGTATTAGCGATTGTTCTATAGAATCAATGCGTAAGTAACAAGCAGAAATTGATTGGGCAATCCTTTTTGCGATGGTTGTTTTGCCTGTTCCGGGTAATCCGCCAAAAACAATTAGCATATAAAGTGTCCTAATTACTCGATGTTATTGAAGCCGTCGCGTGATACAGGGGCAGGGCCCGCATCGCTAATAGCGAAATGTGTTGATTTAACTAATTGTGCCGTAATTTTAATTGATTCGCAGTAACTTTATATATCGATAGTTGAATTTTGATTATTAATTGTATGTATAATTATTAAAAAGCATAGTAATAGTTATCATTAGCATTTTTGGCATAAAATCAGATATATCTAAACTGGCATTATCCACATAATGGGTTATGATAGTGTTGTAATCGATATATCGGTTTATACTCACATATTTCTAGTTCGTCATTTTATGATGTCGTAATATTTCTGAGCGTAAAGATGGTATTGGCAGTCGATGTAGCGTAAGAGCGGAAATAATGAGCAATACTGAGCATGATGTAGATTGTTGTTGTCGAAAATCACGACGAATGTTCAGCCCAAAAGAGTTAAGAGTCTATGTATTATCTCTATTGGCTGGATCATCAAGTTATGGGTATGAGCTAATTCAACGAATTAAGCTAGCCACTGGCGGTTTTTATTGCCCCAGTTCAGGAGTGATCTATCCGACGCTGACATTGTTAGAAGAACAAACATTCATCGAACCTGTAAATCAGAGTCATGGACGCAAACAATTTTTAATTACCACTGAAGGCAAATTGTTTTTGGCTACTCAAGCTGTAATCTTATTGAATATTAAACAGAAACTTCAATATGCACGTGAGTTAAAACAAGGTAATGCGTTCGCCGATGAAATAGAACTGGCCGTAAGTAGATTTAAAAGCCTACTTAGGCACAAAATTGTACTAAAACAATTAAGTAATGATGAGTCGGTTAAGATTGTAAATATTATTAATCAGACTGTTCAGCGCCTAGAATCAATGAATCTAGCGCTGATTGAGGTGGATAACTAACATGGCAAAAACTAATCATATTATGGAAAACAACGTGAATTCTGCGGTAACAGCGAAGCAAGAGAATGATTTGGCTAATGACGATTTAGCACACCAAGAAACTGCCAATACAGAGGCACTTAACACCGCCTCGACAGAAAAGAAAGTGAAAGATCAAGTCTGTGCTAATGTTCCTTTCTCTTATTTACGCCGAGCACGTAAAGCGCGTTAATTTTAGTCTATTTTCCTTCAAAGGTGAGAAAAGTTAATCGCCTTTGAAGGATCTTCAGTTATCATATCTCTTCTATAATATCTGCATTAACCTAAATTTTAGATCCTATGATCTAATAATAGTGGGTAATAATAGGGTTCAGCCAATCTTGCCTAATCGTCTTGTGAATTAGCATTAGATAAATAGTATTTGAGCTTTAGTGAACTATTTACAAGTTACAATCCCCCAATAGGATGATTTTTATTCTCAGTGCGTAGCTAACGTAGATACAATACGTAGATAAAAATAGACACAAATCACCTATAAATAGCCGATGAGATCAGTCACGATGACAATAAAAAAAACCGTTTTTTTAATTACTCTTTTATTTTCCTGTGCTTCCTTACAGACTATGACCGCCTATGCCGCATCCTCGGAAGTGAATTCAAAAATTAGTAGTTCAAAAGATAATATGGTTGAATATCAAGCGATTGAATATTTCACTCATCTGGAACAGCACGGTAAAACTGGTATAGCTCAGCAAAGTAAACCACGCTTTGCCCGGCTGGCTAAACCTGGAGAATCAGTCACGCTAACAGCAGACCATGGGGCACAAACTACGACGGTGACGGCTCAAAAGGGCGATTGGATTATTGAAACCGATTGTTCACCTAAGGCGACTGAGCAAATGTTGGTCTCAGCAAAAATTTTTGCTGAGCAATATTATGATCCTATCACCGCATTAACCAAACCAGGTTACCTTCGTATTATTCCACGCACTTTGCCAGTGAATTATTATCCAGTCCCACCTACCACCCCCTCATTTATCATTACACGGGATGGAAAATCACCCCAAATAGTCAAATCTGGGGATGTCGTAATTCAATCATCCCGAGAAGCTAATGATATTCATCGCCTGTCGATGGCAGAGTTTATCTGTCATTATGAGATTATCGCTGCAGCACAATAAATATATCCAATAAGTTTATTATATAAGCACGGGGGCATTAATAACCTGTGCTTACAGCGATAACACAGAATAAATAGCATTAAATAAAGATAGCTGCGTAATAATAAGTAATATGTGAAAAATAATACTTTAACTTGAAAATTATTTATTTTGATGCTGTTTTATAGAGCGTAGATAATAATTCTACAGATAAATTCATAAAAAAAAGTAACAATAATTTAGCATAATAAAAATTATTAAGATGATTTCTTGGTTTTATTTTTTTCGACGCTAATATTCTAATAAATACTAACTTTTTTTGAGCCACACAAGGATCGTTAACCTATTTATTGGTTTGAACTGAAATATTGTGATGCATGTGCTATTTTAAAATAAATATTAACGCTAAAATATAGCTATAAAAATTAAATGGTTAATCAGAAATTATGCCATGAAAATACAATTCAATGTAGGCGTAGGCCAAAAATTAATTATTATTTAAATAATGTTCAAAATAATTACTTAAATTAAGGACTGTAATATGCAACTTATCATCAAGAGAACATTTTATTAATTTTATTTTTACTGATGTCATTTTCTACCTGCAAATAGTTCAGATACTACGGTGTAATGATAAGTATTTGGGTAATAATTATTAGGGTAATAATCTGCTACTTAAAATAGGCTAGTGGTCTTGATATTTTACCAATAAATTCAGTTTACTGTAGCTATCCTTCCTCTAACCTGAAAGATGAGAACAGGTTGTTATGAAAACAGAGAATAAGCGCAAGATTACAATTTTTATTATTGTTTTAATTATTTTAATTATCGGTGGATATTATTATTGGGATCAGCGGAGTAGTGATTTACCCCCTGGATTCGCCCAAAGTAATGGTCGGATAGAAGCCACCGAAATTGATATTTCGACCAAAACACCGGGACGCATTGAATCTATTGAGGTTAAAGAGGGCGACGTTGTTACTAAAGGGCAAGTTTTAGCCAAAATGGATACTCGCGCATTGCAAGAGCAACTACATGAAGTACAAGCGCAATTAAAACAAGCCACCAGCACGGTAATGACGGCAGAATCTGCATTAACTCAACGTAAAAGTGAAAAATTAGCGGCTCAAGCGGTAGTTAAACAACGAGAGGCTGAACTGAATGCTGCCCAAAAACGCTTAGTTCGTTCTAAAAAGTTGGTACAAACCAATGCAATTTCGGTTCAACAATTGGATGATGATTTAGCTAAAGTACAAGGTAATCGAGCTGCACTTGAAGCAGCTAAAGCACAAGTTGCCGCATCAACGGCAGCGATTGATTCAGCGCATGCTGGTATCGTACAAGCCAAAACTCGGGTTGAGGCTGCTGCTGCTTCTGAGCGTAGGATCATCGCAGATTTAGACGACAGTATCTTAAAAGCACCTCGCAGTGGACGGATTCAATATCGTGTCGCTGAACCGGGTGAAGTGTTATCTGCCGGGGGACGAGTATTAAATATGGTCGACCTCAGTGATGTGTATATGACCTTCTTTTTGCCGACCACAGATGCCGGTAAAGTCGCGTTAGGTAGCGAAGTACATATTGTTCTGGATGCAGCGCCAAATTTAGTCATTCCGGCCAAAGCTACTTATGTGGCCAGTGTTGCACAATTTACACCGAAAACCGTCGAAACCGACAACGAACGATTAAAATTAATGTTCCGTATTCGCGCCAGAATTTCCCCCGAATTACTAGAGCAACACTTTGAATATGTAAAAACAGGTTTACCCGGTAAAGCCTATGTACGGTTAGATAATTCGCTCGCATGGCCGCAAAATCTTGAGGTGAGAATACCGTAATGACAAGCAAACCGCGATTAAGGGATGATGTGATTATCGATTTACGCCATGTCAGCCAGCATTACGGGGAAAATTGTGCGCTTGATGATATTACGTTGCAAATCCCGGCACGCCAGATGGTCGGTCTAATCGGCCCTGATGGCGTCGGTAAATCGAGCTTAATCTCACTTATTGCTGGCTCACGAGAAATACAACACGGGCAGGTCGTAGTGCTTGGTGGTGAGATGAGCGATAAAGCTCATCGACGAGCCGTTTGCCCGAGAATAGCCTACATGCCGCAAGGTCTCGGGAAAAATCTCTACCATACATTGTCGGTATTTGAGAATGTTGATTTTTTTGGGCGCCTATTTGGTCAATCAAAACTGGAACGAGAACATCGAATTAATGACTTGCTCGAAAGTACCGGGTTAGCGCCATTTCGTGATAGGCCGGCCGGTAAATTATCGGGAGGGATGAAACAAAAACTCGGGCTTTGCTGCGCGCTTATTCATGACCCTGAGTTATTAATCCTCGACGAACCAACCACAGGGGTTGACCCATTATCTCGGGCTCAATTTTGGGAGCTAATCAATCGGATACGTGAACGTCAAACCAATATGAGCGTCTTGGTAGCGACTGCATATATGGAGGAAGCCGAACGCTTTGATTGGTTAGTCGCTATGGATGCCGGAAAAGTATTAGCTACCGGCCATGCCACTGAAATTAAACAGCAAACCAAATGCGAAGATTTAGAAGCGGCATTTATTGAATTGCTCCCGGAAGATAAAAGAAAAAATCATCAAAAAGTGATTATTCCCGCCAGAGATAAATCTGCCGATGATGTTATTGCCATTGAAGCACAAGATTTAACCATGCGTTTTGGTCACTTCGTGGCCGTAGATCATGTCAATTTCCGTATTCCTAAAGGCGAAATTTTCGGCTTTCTCGGCTCCAATGGTTGTGGGAAATCCACGACCATGAAAATGTTAACCGGGTTGCTACAAGCCAGCGAAGGACAAGCATGGTTATTCGGGCAGGAGATAGACCCCAAAGATATCGAAACTCGTAAACGGGTCGGATATATGTCGCAGGCATTCTCGTTGTACAGTGAATTAAGTGTACGCCAAAACTTAGAATTACATGCCAAATTATTTCATATTCCCGAGGCTGAAATTAGCTCACGTTGCGATGAAATGTGCCAGCGTTTTAATCTCAGTGAAGTACAAGATACTATGCCAGATGACTTACCTCTGGGGATCCGTCAGCGGTTATCCTTAGCTGTTGCGGTTATTCATCGCCCTGAAATGTTGATTCTGGATGAACCGACTTCAGGCGTTGACCCAGTAGCCCGTGATATGTTTTGGAATCTGATGGTTGATTTATCTCGACGTGACGGTGTCACTATTTTTATCTCCACTCATTTTATGAATGAAGCAGCACGCTGCGACCGTATTTCGTTAATGCATGCTGGTAAAGTGTTGGATTGTGATACGCCGGCTAATTTAGTGAAAAAACGTGGATTAGCGACCTTAGAAGATACATTCATTGCCTACCTCAAAGAGGCGGTGAAGGCGCCCGAACCAGATACTTCACATGTGCCTACTGCGGCTCGAGATCCACAACAGCAAAATAGCACCGAACAAGCGCTGAAAAGTCGCTTTAGTTTACGGCGTTTGTTCAGTTACAGTATTCGCGAAGGTATGGAACTACGCCGTGATCCTGTTCGTTCAACACTTGCATTGTTAGGTACCGTAATCTTAATGTTTATTATGGGTTACGGTATTAGTATGGATGTTGAAAACCTACGATTTGCGGTGCTTGACCGAGACCAAACCGGAATGAGCCAAGCGTATAATACTAACTTAGCCGGTTCGCGCTATTTTATCGAACAAGCGCCGATTAAAGATTATGATGAATTAGAGCGACGATTACGCAGTGGTGAAGTGACTGTTGCTATTGAACTTCCACCTAATTTTGCCCGTGATATTTCGCGCGGTCATAATGTTAAAATAGGCGTATGGATTGATGGTGCCATGCCTAATCGTGCTGAAACGGTTCGCGGTTATATTCAAGCCATGCACTTAATGTGGCTAAGCAATATAGCCAGCCGTCAATCACATGGCGTGCAAGGTATGCCGGCGATAGATATTGAAACCCGCTATCGTTATAACCCAGATGTAAAAAGCTTACCGGCGATTGTCCCCGCCGTTATCCCACTGTTATTAATGATGATCCCGGCTATGCTTAGCGCCCTAAGTGTAGTACGTGAAAAAGAACTTGGCTCCATTATTAATTTGTATGTAACGCCGGTGACTAAATTAGAATTTCTGCTCGGAAAACAGCTTCCTTATATCATCTTGGGAATGTTTAATTTCTTCTTGCTCTGCGGCTTATCAGTTTTTGTCTTCGGCGTCAGTTTAAAAGGCAGCTTTTTAAGCTTAACTTTAGCCGCGCTGCTGTATATAACTATTGCCACCGGTATCGGATTACTTATCTCGTGCTTTATGAAAAGCCAAATTGCTGCGATTTTTGGAACCTCAATTATTACGCTGATCCCTGCGACTCAATTTTCCGGCATGATTGACCCTGTCTCCTCCTTAGAAGGGATGGGCCGCTGGGTAGGGATGATTTATCCGACCTCACATTTCTTGACTATTACTCGAGGGATCTTCTCTAAAGCGTTGGGATTATTCGATTTACAGAGTTCATTTATCCCATTGTTGATCACTATTCCGCTGGTTATTCTTTTAAGCGTGCTATTCCTGAAGAAACAGGAGTCATAAATGGTTATCAGAACACTGCAAAATATTTTTAATTTAGGGATGAAGGAGCTACGCAGCTTAAGCCGAGATAAAGCGATGCTGGGGCTGATCATATTCGCGTTTACCGTATCAATTTATTCGTCTGCCACCGTGACGCCGGGCTCTTTACATAATGCGCCTATAGCTATTGCTGATCAGGATAAATCCCAGCTATCCACCCGCATTGTTAATAGCTTCTATGCACCATTTTTCCAAATGCCCGCTGATATTGTTCCCGAACAGATTGATGGCTTACTAGATCGAGGTACCTATACCTTTGCACTTGATATTCCGCCTAATTTTCAACGTGATGTATTGGCTGGTCGCCAGCCAGAAATTCAAGTTAATATTGATGCAACCCGCATGAGCCAAGCCTTTTTAGGCAACAGCTATATTCAAAATATCGTCCAAGGTGAAGTGAATGAGTTTTTAGCTAAAACCAGAAATAACAGTGTGTTACCCGTTGATTTAGAAGTTAGAATGCGCTTCAACCCTAATTTAACACAATCATGGTTTGGTTCAGTAATGGCGATAATCAATAATATTACTATGCTCTCGATTGTCCTCACTGGGGCGGCATTAATTCGCGAAAGAGAACACGGTACAATTGAACATCTATTAGTTATGCCGGTTACACCTTTTGAGATAATGCTGTCAAAGATTTGGTCGATGGGCTTAGTGGTATTATTAGCCTCAGTAATATCCTTGATTTTAGTCGTAAAAACCTTACTTCACGTGCCGATTGAAGGATCGATCCTATTATTTATCTGTGGTGTTGCCTTAAGTTTATTTGCAACCACATCTATCGGTATTTTTATGGGAACAATCGCCCGTTCTATGCCTCAATTCGGCTTATTGATGATTTTAGTTTTACTGCCGTTAAATATGCTTTCCGGCGGGATGACTGCGCGTGAGAGTATGCCGCAACTGGTACAAGATATTATGTTGACCATGCCAACTACTCATTTTGTTAGCTTAGCGCAAGCGATTCTATATCGTGGCGCAGATTTTTCGATTGTTTGGCCTCAATTTATTATTCTATTCATTATTGGTGCTGTCTTCTTTATTTTCGCTTTATTACGCTTCCGTAAAACCATTTCCTCGATGGCTTAATTATTCAGATTTAAACTAACGATATCAATAACATTAATGGCCGGTTTCCCGGTCATTTTTTTAGGCTTATGTTCTCGAAAAGTAGATTGCCACATAATCCTTAACTATCAAGAATAAACTAACCAAAGGCAATACCTATCAAATTAATAGAGTCAACTAATTGGAGAAGCGGTATCTAAATCGGTAACTTAGTCCTCAACCAAATAAGAGGAATAAGGAAAACACATGTCTTTAATTAATACTAAAATCAAACCGTTCCACAATACTGCATTTAAAAACGGCGAATTCATTGAAGTTACAGAGAAAGATACTGAAGGCAAATGGAGCGTATTTTTCTTCTATCCAGCTGACTTTACCTTTGTTTGCCCAACCGAATTAGGCGACTTAGCTGACCATTATGATGAATTCCAAAAAATGGGCGTTGATATTTATTCAGTTTCTACTGATACCCATTTCACTCATAAAGCATGGCACAGCAGTTCAGAAACTATCGGTAAAATCCAATATGCAATGATTGGCGACCCAACAGGTGCATTAACACGTAACTTCGAAAATATGCGTGAAGATGAAGGCCTAGCAGATCGTGGTACTTTCGTGGTTGACCCACAAGGTATCATCCAAGCGCTTGAAGTTACCGCTGAAGGTATCGGCCGCGATGCAGCAGATTTAGTACGTAAAATCAAAGCAGCACAATACGTTGCAAGCCATCCAGGTGAAGTTTGCCCGGCGAAATGGAAAGAGGGCGAAGCTACTCTATCTCCATCACTGGATCTGGTTGGTAAAATCTAATAAAAACACATTGATAGCACTATTTACGCTAAGCGTAGATGATGCTTACTTGTGATATTAATAATGTTATCGGGTGCACTGCACCCGATTTATAACCGGGGAATACTTTATGCTCGATAACAATTTGCTCGACAGCAATATGCAGGCTCAATTAAAAGCCTATTTAACTAAACTAACTCGACCTGTTGAGTTAGTCGCTAACCTTGATGACAGTGCAAAATCAAAAGAAATTAAACAACTGTTATCTGAAATTGCCGCATTATCAGACCAAGTGACTACCCGCGAAGAAGACAATGCTGGACTGCGCAAACCTTCATTTTTGATTACTAACCCGGGTAATAATAGTGGTGTCCGCTTTGCCGGCTCACCTTTGGGCCATGAGTTTACCTCTTTAGTATTAGCATTATTGCAAGTCGGTGGTCATCCATCGAAAGAAGCCCAAGAATTATTAGATCAAGTGAAATCGCTTGAAGGCGAATTTCAGTTCGAAACTTACTACTCATTATCTTGTCACAATTGCCCAGATGTAGTGCAAGCGCTTAATTTAATGGCAGTATTAAATCCTAATATTAGCCACACTGCGATTGATGGTGGTGTGTATCAAGATGAGATAACCTCACGTAATATTATGGGTGTACCGGCAGTATTTTTAAATGGCAAAGAATTTGGCCAAGGCCGTATGACCCTAAGTGAAATCGTCAGTAAAGTTGATACCAATGCTGATGCACGTGCGGCTAAATCATTAACTGAACGTGAACCGTATGAAGTTTTAGTTATCGGCAGTGGCCCAGCAGGAGCTTCAGCCGCTATTTATGCCGCACGTAAAGGTATTCGTACCGGCGTTATCGGCGAACGTTTTGGCGGTCAGGTTATGGATACCGTTGATATTGAAAATTATATTTCCGTGATCAAGACAGAAGGCTCTATTTTTGCCGGCGCGTTAAAAAATCATGTTAACGACTACAGTGTCGATATTGTCGACGGTCAATCAATCACCAAATTAATTCCAGCGTCAACCGAAGGTGGATATCATCAGGTTGAAACTGCTTCAGGCGGGGTATTGAAATCTCGCAGTATTATTATCGCGACAGGAGCGCGCTGGCGTAACATGGGTATCCCGGGCGAACAAGAGTATCGCACCAAAGGGGTCACTTATTGTCCACATTGCGATGGCCCATTGTTTAAAGGTAAACGCGTGGCAGTTATCGGCGGCGGTAATTCAGGTATTGAAGCCGCGATTGACTTAGCGGGCATAGTGGAACATGTTACGGTGCTTGAATTTGCTTCCGAATTAAAAGCTGATTCGGTCTTACAAGACAAAGCTCGTAGCTTAAAAAATGTGGATATTATCGTTAATGCCCAGACCACAGAAGCTCAAGGTGACGGAACTAAATTAACTGGATTAACCTATAAAGACAGAACCAATGATTCATTGCATCATCTTGATGTTGCTGGAATTTTTGTCCAAATCGGCTTGCTACCTAACACTAATTGGTTAGGTGATACGATAGAACGCAATAAAATGGGTGAGATTGTAGTAGATGCGCGTGGCGAAACCAATATCAAAGGGATATTTGCCGCCGGAGACTGTACAACTGTACCTTATAAACAAATTATCATTGCGGCCGGCGAGGGTGCTAAAGCCTCATTAAGCGCCTTCGATTACCTAATTCGTACCAGTACCAGAACCGCTGAATAGATATAATTTCCTATTAATTCAGTGAGTTGTAGTCAAAAGGCACTCGGGGGCGAGTGCCTTTTTTTTGCGCACAATCTGTACAAAAAAGGCTCAAAAGTGCCTGGCTTTAGCTCTCTTAAGGACGCGTTCGATGCATATAAATCTAACATTGCCACTCAAGGGCGAAACTTTTTGCAGATTAGTAATTTGCCGATGTGTTTAATTAAAAGTGATCCTGTCCAAGATAATGCAAAACTAAAAGCCTCTATACCAATAAAGCCGAGCAAAGCTTTGAAACCCGTTATGCCACACTCGTTCTTGAGCGTTATCCCATTGAAAGATTATCCGGTTTTTTGCCTAAGATACTTATGAAAGAAGCTGCAATATTAGAGCAATACAATGAGCGCGTAGATAGCTTACAGGCACAGTTATTTGCATATTGCATATTGCATATAAGGCAATCAATAATGAGTGGTTTGCCAATAATCACGCACCGTTAATTACATTGTTAGAAAGCGTTAGCGTGAGTTCTTCTTGTAAAAGTAGCCCATATTCGCCAAACGCACGATGTTATTATTGATTTGGCAAAGGTAACGGATAGCATGTGAGTGAGATTTATCTTATGTGCTTAAGGTAAATTTAATGGTAAGACTATGCACTAATATTCGATAATGATAAATAGAATTATTATGTTTGATGGTCTTGGTTATGTTGTTGCGATCGGTGCGGTGGTCTTAATTACTTTATGTATAACCTACTTGATTTCGATTGGAAATGCTTTCAACGATACAATACCAAAGGATAAAACCTTAGAATGTAATTCTGAAAAATTTCTTGCTAAGGATGGTGAAGATAATAGTTTTAAAAATAAATTAAAAAATATTAGCAAAGTTTATAAATGGAGAGGTCTGATTATTGCCTCTGTTTTCATTCCATTTTTAAATTTTATATACTATTGTGATGTTGAAATTTATTTTGTTAAAGATAAAGGTGAAATGTTTTTTGGTATTTTCACATTTTTCATATTTACATTTTTAAATTTTTTCCTGGTTTTTTTTAGATTCAAAAAATCAAGTGAATTTGTTGGTGCATTCTTAATATCTTTTGTTGCATACAATGTTATTTATTTTCCTCAGAAATTAAATGTTGATTTTGAAAATAAAATATATTCATTTATTGCTAATGGAGACACTAACTCTTTAGAAAAAGAGTTAGGTGAAAATTGTGACTTAGTGGATGATAAACTAAATGATTATATATGGTATGCATCATTTAGGTCTGAAGTACCCATTGACTCTTTAGAGTTTTTATTTGGTTGTCAATTCCATAAAAATAACTTTGATGTTAATAAAATAGAAGAGGGTAGACACTACCTCCGATATTTTTTTGATGAGAAAATATCAAGAAATACAGCGATAAATCATAATCTTGAAGTTCTTTTTGCTGAAAAATATTTCACTTTACTTGATGAGGAATCAAAACAAAAATTAATATGGGAATTAGTATATGAAATTGCAAATGAAAGTAAGAAGGAATACAGTGATATTTATATTAGTAGATTAGATAAGTTAATTGAATTAAATCCAACTATTGCTAGCTATGTTAATCTTCGAGATAGCGATTATCATAAAATAATAGAATATAGAGAAGTGAATGCAGCAAGTTATTTTTTAACCAGATTGCCGCCTAGTAATGATGATTACAAATTGGCAATGAATATATTGACCAATAATTTACCTTTCGTAATTGAAAAAATTAAGAGTGATAGTAATATTTTAGAAAATACAATCATCAATGATATTGACTCCTATTTTTATAAAAAGAAAAATATAAATTTAATTTTTTATGCATTTTATGTTGGTAATACAGAAATGATTAATTACTTGATTGATAATGAATTGTTTAAGATTATAAATTACAATTATGAAGTTAAAACGTACACTCAGAATCCTGAAACAGGAGCGGTAGATACTCATAATGAAGGTTGCAACAACTACTTGGTTACAGGCATAGCAGAGAGCTGGACTCTTAATGACGATGAGAAAAAGGCATTGCTACAAAAATTAAAAAGCTTACCAAATATTTGTGACCGAATGATTGAAGTGGAATTAAATAAAATTGATGAAAATCTAGCTAAGTATAAATCCTAATTACTATTTAAACAAGCAAACTGAGTCGTTTATTAACTCAGTTTGCTTATCTTAAGTTTATTTATAATCAGGCTCTCTCCCTTTTGTCTGCGTCAAAAAATCCAGTAACGCATATTGTTTAAAGCAGGTCATTTCAACGCCTAGTATATTATTAATTTATTTAATATTTTCCATCAACGATAATCTATGCCATTGTTTATCTGTTAACATTATTCTTGGCATGATATCTCAAAATGACATTTCAGAATGACAGTTTTTTGATTGGTAGTGAATCTAATAATATCGAATTACTATGCCACTCGATTAACATCCTCAAAAAATCTACACCCCTTAGTAAATGAATTAAATTTACCTAGTTAATCTATACCAATATCACTGAATAATTAATGACTTAATCCTACAATAGTGTTGATGGTAATATACAAAAAATAATTCATAGGGACGATATGCTGGCTAGCGCAAAAAATTTAATGTTATGGTTGACTTACTAAAAGTAAAGAATGAAGGTTATACGTTATAAACAACAAAATCCTCATAATCATCTTTGGATAAAAAATATCGAGGATCCTAAACAAAAATCGACGAAAATATTTGATATAACTAGCGTTAATGCCCAAATGATAACAATACCAATTTATATCTTCATCAAGGGTATTACTGCTTACAGATACCCGCCATTATTAGGCATAAAATTTTAAGGAGTAACGCAAGTGATAGAATCTCAATATTTAGCGGATGAAAAACTATCGATTCCTGCTGTCTTGGATAAATTAGAGCAATTATATGCCAATGCTATTTTGGCATTAAGAAACGCGATAGCTGATTATATTAATCAGGGTACGGTACCTAGCGCATCTAGACGTGATAACGGATTATTTTCTTACCCAGAATTATGTGTCTATTGGGATGGTAAAATAGAAAATTGCGAGAAAACTCGGGCTTATGCACGTTTTGTTAAGCCGGGGCTTTATTCTATGACCATCACTAAACCAGCGTTATTTCGAGGCTATTTATCGGAGCAGCTGTCAATATTACAGCAAGATTATGGCGCTATATTTTCGGTGCGGGCATCAAAAACAGAAATTCCTTATCCATTTGTCCTGGATGGATCTGATTTAGTATTAGATCGCACCATGAGTAACGGTATTGCCGCTCATTTTCCAATTACTGACCTGTCGGAAATTAGTGATGATATTACCGATGGGTTAATCTCAAACACGGATGAATTACCTTTATCTCACTTTGACGCCTTACGTATTGATTTTTCGCTTGCTCGTTTAAAGCATTATACCGGTACTGAACCTGAACATGTTCAGCCATATATTTTATTTACCAATTACAATCGTTATGTCGATGAATTTGTTAGCTGGGCCTGTGAGCAAATAAAAGATCCTGATAGCCGTTATATCGCTTTATCTTGTGTGGGACATAATTATTTAACCGCTGAAAATGCCGATCCTGCACAGGCGACATCAGATTTAGCCTGGAAAAAATTTCAAATGCCGGCATATCATCTTATTGCTAAAGATGGTGCCGGAATTACTTTAGTTAATATTGGGGTGGGACCATCAAACGCTAAAAATATTTGTGATCATTTGGCTGTATTAAGGCCGCATAGTTGGTTAATGATTGGTCACTGTGGCGGGTTGAGAGAAAGTCAACGTATTGGTGATTATGTATTAGCCCATGCTTATTTACGTGATGATCATATTTTGGATGACGTATTACCGCCCTATATTCCAATCCCCAGTATCGCTGAAGTGCAACGTGCGTTATATGATGCAACAAAATTGGTTAGTAATATGCCTGGGGAACAGGTTAAAAAACGATTACGTACTGGAACAGTGGTGACAACGGACGATCGTAATTGGGAACTGCGTTTCTTTGCTACGGCAAGAAAATTCAGCCTAAGTCGAGCAGTCGCTGTCGATATGGAAAGTGCCACTATTGCAGCGCAAGGCTATCGTTTTCGCGTACCTTACGGCACATTATTGTGTGTCTCTGATAAACCGTTGCATGGCGAAATTAAGTTACCGGGGCAAGCGAACAGCTTTTACGAGGGAGCGATTTCTGAACATTTGCAAATCGGTATACAGGCGATAGATTTATTAAGGCAAGAGGGCGATAAGCTGCATTCACGCAAATTACGGACTTTCGATGAGCCACCGTTCCGTTAGTGGTTCATGCTATATAGTTGATATAAAAATAATCATAGATAACCTATATTGGATTATCTATGATTTTACCCAGGTGCAGTTAAATATAAGTTGGAATATCAGCCCAATAAATGGCTTAAACTGTAAAAAAATATCAGCGTTAGTATTACAGATAACAGCATATTATTAATTAGCTTGGCTATTACAATGCAAAATAAAGCCCCCCATAGATAAGCGTTATCTGGAAAATCACGATATTCACCTTTATCGAGTAGAATAATAGGTGCACAGATTGCGGTTAATAAACAGGGGGCTGAATAGGTTAATGCTTGTCGAACAAATAACGGTAACCGAACTGGTAATGAAGGAATTAAGAAGACGTATCTTAATCCAAAAAGTATTACCGTTAAGCTAATAATCAAACTCCAGCTCATATTTTTTCCTTTAATAATCGAGCAATGATCACCGAACAGGCCATCCCCCCAATACCTGCAATGACAATAGCGCTGCTAATTCCATAGCGAGATAAAATAATCGAAACTAATAAAGCAAAAATCACACCGCATAAGGTGCTGGTTTTTTTAGTTAATGGTACTACGATAGCTAATAATGTTGCCACGACAGAAAAATCTAAATGTAATTGGCTTAAATCGGGAACATAACTGGCCAGTAAGATGCCGCAACAACTCACAAATACCCAGACACAATAAAAGCTAAATCCAGCACCAAATAAGTAGGCAAAGGTAGGAGATTGTTTATTTGCCGCATTAATAGCGAAAAGTTCATCGGTTAACAAAAAACCAATTGATAAACGTTGGGCGGTTGAAAAGGGCTTAACTAAGGGTCTAAAGGTTAAACTGTATAATAAATGCTGCGAGGCAATAAAAAATACCGACACAATAATAGTAAAAAAACCAGCCCCCGTATTAAGCAATCCTAAGGTAACTAATTGTGCCGCTCCTGCATAGACCATGGCAGACATGGCGATGCTTTGCCAGATATCTAATCCAGCTTCTACTGCCATAGATCCTGCCAGTATTCCCCAAGGGATAACCGCTAAATTTAGTGGCATCATATGGAGCGCTCCCGCCCACAAATCTCTACGCCAATAACAATTATTTTGAATCATTTACTTTCTCATCCGCTATTGAATTAACAATATGTTATTACTGAAATTAATCATCCATCTACCAGCTTAGATTATCTGCAGATAAATGTCTTGAGGAAAAGAGAAGTTGCCTAAAATAAGCATAAAAACCCTATTAATAGTTATTTAGTCTAACCATATTTTGTTTGTCAGTACTAAACTTCAATGAATTAAGCTTAAATAGCGGCATTCTGACAAATGATTTTATTCAGATTAATGCACCGACACTTACCCATAAAATTGGTTTTGTGTATTGGTTTTATTTATAAATCCGGTCTTTTATGTTTATTTAATATTTGCCCATGGTTTAATATTTCAAACAATAAAAATAAAATGTATGATCAGCTAATACACAGCTCAATTATGCTTTTTATCGTTTTATACTAAGACGTTAGCAGGTATCTTATGTTTGAAAATTTAGGCATCTTTAATATCTGGACTTATCTGCTTGGTGTTATTTTCATTACCTTAGTGCCAGGGCCAAATTCTTTATATGTACTGACCTGCAGTGCTAAATATGGTGTAAAAGATGGTTATAAGGCGGCTCTGGGAGTTTTTACCGGTGATGCGATATTAATTTTTTTAGCATTTTTAGGTGTAGCTTCATTGGTTAAAACCTCACCTTTATTTTTTATGATCATAAAATATGTGGGCGCACTGTATTTATTCTATTTAGGAGTAAAAACACTGTATGCGACTTTTCATAAGAAATCCGATGAACCTAGTCTGGAACATGTTAAAGTCACTAAAGAAGATACTTATATAAAAGCGGTATTTTTAAGTCTGCTTAATCCGAAAATGATTATTTTTTATGTATCCTTTTTTATTCAATTTATTGATCCAACATTCGCAAATGCTGGTATTCCATTCTTTATTTTGGGCTGTATCTTAGAAATCTGTAGCATGATTTATTTATCTTTGCTTATTTTTGGTGGCGTAGCTTTGACTAATGCGTTAAAACATAATAAACGTTTATCTTCGCTATCGAATGGGTGTATTGGTACTGTTTTTGTTATGTTTGGCGCTAAATTAGCGCTGACGGCTTAATTCAGTTTTACATACGCACTTAAAATATAGAGTAACTTCAAAACGCCGATCAGGTTAAAATACTGTTCGGTGTTTTTGTGCGTCATTAATTAGCCAATTAAGATCAGAGTTCATTTGTTAAGGCGTATAAGTGAACATTTATCGGCTAATTTTATTTCAATAATAACTTTATTAATGATTAATAACTTTTACAGAGGCGAATAGCTTGAACATAGAGTGTATTACACCGGTAATAACCCCACCTGATACCTATATTCCACGCTTAGAAACAGAGCGCTTAATTTTAACTGCACATACCTTGGATGATCACAATCAAGTAATTGAAATGTGGCGTGATCCCGCAGTGACTCGTTATATTTTGGGAGGTCAATTATCAACTCCACGTGAAACATGGATGAGGATGTTAAGCTATTTAGGTCTGTGGTCGATGTTAGGATATGGCTATTGGGCAATTAAAGAAAAGTCGACGGAGCGTTATGTAGGCGATTTGGGTTTTGCAGATTTTCATCGTGATATTGAACCATCGACGCGTTATATTCCAGAAGCAGGATGGGCATTAGCCTCATGGGCACAAGGCAAGGGATATGCAACAGAAGCACTACTTGCGGCAATTCATTGGCTTCAAAATACCCGAGAAATAACGTCATGCTTATGTCTGATAGAACCGGATAATTTGCCGTCAATTAAGTTAGCCAAACGGGTAGGATTTAAAAAGTCACATACTTTACGGCTCAATGGTGAACTCACCGAGCTATTTATCTTATCCAGCGGCAATTCTACCCGCGATAAAATCGATATTGCGATTAAATAACTATTGGCATAAGCCCGTTATTAAGCTAACTCATTTAGCAGGTTAAACCAGTAATTGGGTAAAACATTGCTTTAGCCATAATAGTGCGGGATCGGAATCTGCACGTTGATGCCAGAGCATCTGGAAATGCAAGTTCGGCAGTACCAGCGGTGGAGGAAAAGCGCTCAGTGATGAAGGTAGTGGCGAGGTAAGTATTCGAGAGGCGACCGTCAGGATTAAATCCGTTTTATGCAATATCTGCGGTGATAATTGCCAATAAGGTAGAGAAATCGCTATCCTGCGATAACAGTCTAGCTGGGCTAAACAGCGGTCTATCTCATTAGCTTCATACGGTTTCATGCTGACTAATACATGAGGGTACTGTAGCCATTGTTCAAGCGACATCACGCTTGAATTTATATTTTGTGAGTCTGTGACCGAAATAAAATGATCGCTAAAAATGGTCTGTACTTTTAATCCGTCAGTTACATAATTAAAAATACCAAAGGCTAAATCTAAGCTTCCTTCGTGTAATTTTGATTGCATTTCTTCCCGACTGCATTGCCAAAGATGTAAATCAACTTGAGGGGCAAGTTGACGTATTTGTTGGATTAATGACGGAGTTAGAATTGCTGCGCCATAATCAGACATAGCGATATTAAACCGACGTTGACAATCAGAGGG
This sequence comes from Moellerella wisconsensis, assembly GCF_022592395.1. Lineage (NCBI taxonomy): Bacteria > Pseudomonadati > Pseudomonadota > Gammaproteobacteria > Enterobacterales > Morganellaceae > Moellerella > Moellerella wisconsensis. The sequence continues at coordinate 1,829,892 of NZ_CP093242.1, forward strand.
CTTAAATTCCACTTGCTCAATTAATTGATCTAATTGTTTTAATGCTTGGGTTAATTGAGGATATAACGCCTCGGCTTTGCTAGATAAATAATATTGTCCTTGTTCGCGGATCAGTAATGGATCTTGGAATATATCGCGTAATTGATTTAATGCATGGCTAATGGTCGGTTGGCTTTTATGTAAGGCGACCGCGCTACGACTAACATGCTTTTCTCGCAGTAACGTGTGCAAGATAACTAATTGATTTAAATCTAATCGACGTAGATTATTCATTTTACTGATAGTGCCTTATAAAATTGTTCATTTCTTTTTGCTGTGGCTTTTCGATACGGTGGGATGATCACTTATCGAAAGGAATAAATATGTCTAGTTTTGCTCTTACTGCCTTATTATTAAGCGCCTGTGCGTTTGTCGCCGGTGCGGTAGTTCCTTTTCAAGCCGCCAGTAACGGTCTATTAGCTAAACAGATCGGCCACCCACTATGGGCAACTTTAATTTCACTATTTGCCAGCATTATAGTCCTACTGCCGGTATTATTGATGTTAAAAGTACCAAAACCGGCATTTAATATTGCGCTATTTCAGCAACCGGTATGGATGTGGCTAGGTGGTGTCGCGGGCGTATTTTATATTACCGCAGCATTAATATTAGTACCTAAAATTGGAGCTACAACTTTCTTTATTATGGTTATCGCCGGGCAATTAGTGATTTCAACGCTGATTGATTACTTCGGTTTATTTGGTGTAACCAAACAATATATTCCATGGGGAAGAATTGGAGGGATAGGGCTAGTGATGTCCGGTGTTTTATGTATTCAATTTTTTAAGCAATCACCTTAAAGAGTAATAACAAGTCACCGCGACTCTTGTCGGTGACTTATTATAGTATATTTATTGGAGAACTGAAAATTAGAGGGCAATATTGATAGCGGTATTATCGCTCTTGAATTTAGGACGTAAAGAATCTAAATATGACTGCGCAGCTGGATCATTTTTACAATCAAATAAATCGTACCTTGGATCTAAATAGTCATTTTTAATCGCTAGCCATGTCGCTAATCCATCAATAAAGTGCAATCCTGATTTCATTGAATCACATTGTCGATGGTCTATATCATCTGATGATATTGTGAATAGGGGAACCCGATAACTATTAATGCTTTCACCATGAACTAATTGAATTTCTTTTTTAGAATCATTGTGAACTAAACCATGATCAGCAAAATATACCATAGAGTAGCTAGCGTGGTTTCGCTTAAAATCATCATCTAATATCGAATTGATTTCTTTTAGTACATCGTCCGTTTTCTTAATTGAATTAACATAACAGGCAATCTGTTTTTGTTCTTTCTTATTCGCTCTAAATTGTTCGGGATAATCATTCACTCGGGCACAAGGTTTAGGATGTGACCCATAGAGATGGACAATGATAAGTTTAGGTTGATCTGTGTTTTTATCTACTATTTGTTTAAATCTATCAACTAATTCGAAATCACTGGAATTTTGCGAATTAAAGGCTCCGTATTTTATAAAATCTTTGTACTGACTTTTGGTCGCAATTAATGATATTGGTGTATCTGCATCGCTGATAAAACCTTGATTAGATAACCAATAAGTTGTTAATCCAGCGCTATTCGCAAGATCGATAATATTTTTATTAAAATTAGCTTGACCTTGGTCGTTTTTAGTCAACATATTACTCAAAGAGGCTACGGTGTTACTGCCGCCAGATATCAAGCCTTTGACGATTAGACCTTGGCCTGACATAAATGGTGAGTTATTTAGCGGATAGCCAAAAGCATTAATATAATCCATACGTGCGCTTTCACCGATAACTAATACATAGGTGTTGTATCGATTCTTATGGTCATTTATAGATACATTACCCCATTCATTAGTGTAACTATGGATATCTTTATCAATATCACTTATTTTCTTTAATGAAAAATAAGATTCTTTAAAAAAGACCCCGGACCCTTGGTTAAAAAAAGAAAATAGGGTGAATAGCACGATAATTATTTTATTATAATCCATGCTAAATTTATATTTAACATAAATAAAACGAAATAAAATAAATGCTACGAGTAATAACAGCATATAACTAAAATTATAAAGTGATATTTGACTTAAGAACTCCTTGGTCTCAAGTATATTAGTTGAACGTATAGACGCGATGCTTTGATAAGAGGGTAATCCAAACACTAAACCAATAGGAATATAGGCGACTTGAATTAAAAATATAGGGAATGCGATAAACCAAAAAGTTCTTTTTGAGAAACTAAGTATTAATATTAAACTAGTAAAAAGAAACGCATTGGCCTCTGATGAGCCTGCTCCAATTCCTTTTAAGGTTAGTTGGCAAATAAAAAATAACAAAACAATCAATATAATATACAAACAGAATTTTATTTTTTTGACATTAAAGTATTCTCTTTATGCGTCAGAATAGATCAACTTATTCATATGTCTAAGCTAGAAGGAGTGGAAAAGAAAAATCGTGAAATTATAGAGTTAAGAAATTAAATCTATATCTATCAATTAGTTAACAATAGTAACGAGATTAATTACCTCTGCAGATATAATGATTTTTATCATGAGTTTTAATTCGCTGCTATTCTAGGATAATTAGATTTTCGGTTCAATCTTAAATAACAAATTAAGCGCTATAAAATAGATATGGGTTAACCGAGTCCCTTAAGTGAATTGACTTAAAAGAACGCTGATAAGCAATCCAATAAAGGCAGTAATTAGAATTTATTTTATAACGTTATTGATACTAAAATATCTTTACCGCTATACCTTCTTAGAGCGATGATATCCCTTATCTAATCTAAAGCTCAAATTATCTGCCTTTTTTAAATAATAATTATTTGGTCGATTCAGTCCTTTTATTTTGATTATTTATCGTTTGCAAAACAAAAGGAATCGAATCACGTAGCGAAACGTTAACGGTTTCTCCATGACTCATCTGCGGATACTCTACGACAGTGGCAGGTGTACCTGCCGCAATCACATCTTTGGCAAATAACTGCTGCATAAGGGTGGGGACATTAATATCCGCGAGACCGATACCAATAAAGACAGGATGATTAATTTTAATCGTATTGTAACTAAAATGAGGTAATTGCTTAGCTAAAACGCGTTCAATGCCAGGTTTTAAACTATTCCCGGCATTCATTTGTTTTTTCATCACTAATTCAGTCAGCTCGCCAATGCACAGTTTGTTGGCTTGCGCTAATGTATCAATAGCCGCGTCCTGAAAATAGTCATTCGGTTGCAAACTATTATCTTGATCGGCAGCTGAAAGATAACTGTACATCACGTAAGGCAATTTAGGATCGCCGCCGGTGACCTGGTTATCAATACTAAATAAGCGCTCTGCTGATATTCCTGGTTTAAAATAGGGGGTGCCGGTTAATACGCTAGCAACAATATTCAGTTCGGGGGCATATTCAGCCTGATAGCCAGCAGCGGCAAAGGCGGCATGTGCTCCTTGGGATTGCCCGACTAATATCAATTGGTTGGCTAATGGAAATTTCTCACGCGCTGCTTTTACGCTATCGAGTACACTCCATGCCTCCGCGCGGGCATCCAAATAATGGTGTAATCCAGCAGAGCCTAATCCTGGATAATCTGGTGCGACGATAGCAAAGCCCATCGACAGCCAAGTATTCAAATACTGGGTATCACGAGCTGAACGCGGATTCAGTGACGGCGCACATTTTGAGGCTACGCCAATAGTCCCATGAGTCCAAACTACCACCGGCCAGCCATTTCGCGGCATTGGTCCTTTAGGTAAGAATACGGCGCCGGAATCTTCACGCAGCGATTTCCCATCAATACCGCTGATTGAGGTATACAAAATGTGATATTGCTCTGCCGCCTCGCTTAAACCTAATGGGGTGGCAAGCGGTGAGCTCTCGACCATTTTCCCCGCCATTTTTTCTACCACTTTAGTATTAGTGAGCATAGTCGTTTTATCTAACGAGCTGTTTGGCATAACAGTCGCTTCGGATGTAATAGGGGCTGCATTAGCATTTAAGCTAATGAGACAAGAAGAAATTAATAATGCAAGGTGTAGTCGGTTCATAATAATAATTTCCTTACGTTTCACATACTGTAATTTATCTGCATGTACTCTTTAAAATAAACAACCAGATATAAACTAACCATAGCAAGAATCGACGATCTCACGATAGTTATTCTTAATTAAGCCAGGTGATAAAGTGTTACACAACTTAACCTGCGTTACACAATGAAACATAGTTTCAATACTAATCATCGCTTATGGATAGACTCTTGATAGTGATTAGATTATTCACATTATTGGACGGCGAATAAATTAGATAGTGAGTTATGAAAAGGGATGGTGATACGCTTATACAATATTGGGTCATTTAGATGAACATCCATCAGCTATCAGTCTGTTCACCGAGAGAATAAGGGTAGGGAATGGATAACTCTGTCAAGATAAGCCATAAAGCGGATAGCGAAAGGTGGGTTATTCCTTAAGTATCCGCTGAGGTTTTTATACCGCTATTTTATGGTCACTGATGTATTACTCGATGAGCTATCTGGCAACTAGTTCTCTGCTAACAGTTCTCTGCTAACTAGTTGCCAACTCTCGCGCTGTTTGCTGTAAGCGCTGAAATGCCTGATAACCGCGTTGATGGCGCTCAGTATATTTATCGCAGGGTGAATATTGATCGGCTATTTCACTGAACTGCTCCATTGCCTGAGTTACTGAATCAGCAACATTAGCGGCAACAGCGCCTAAAATCGCGGAACCTAATAACATCGGTTCACTAGCTTTAGTGGCTAACACCATTTTCCCACAGGTATCTGCCAGTAACTGACGAATTAAAGGGTGTTGTCCTGCGCCGCCACTGATCACAATATTATCGATAGCAGCTCCTGCGAGCTGTTGGGCGTCAATGATTTGGCGCAATCCATAGCCGATACCACATATCCCGGCAATATACAGGGACAATAAGTTATCCAGATCGCGCTCCATTCCTAAGCCCGCGATTAATGCACGAGCATGAGGGTCAGCAAAAGGCGCTCGGTTACCGAGGAACTCCGGAACGACATAGATACCATGAGTTAAGTCAACCGCTTCAGAGGCTGAATCGACTTTTTGTCGCGCTAAATCGGCTAAAAAGACCGGCAAAGAAACTCCGTGTTGCTTAGCCAGTATTGCCGCTTCTGCAGCGGCTGGATGGAATGAAATGAGTTGATCAATTGCCGCACCAGCAGCACTTTGCCCGCCTTCGTTTAACCACATTCCCGGAACCATAACAGAATAATAGGGCCCCCAAACGCCGGGGATAAATACGGGCTCGCGTTGGGTGGTCATAGTGCACGAGGAGGTTCCAAACACATAAGCTAAATTGCGAGTAGCATCACCATTTACTCCAACGGTGCCAATTCCTCCGGCATGTGCATCAATCATGCCCGCAGCGACGGGTATACCGACAATTAACCCTAATTGTTCAGCAGCCTGTGGTGTTAGCCCATGACCACATGGTGTACCGGGATCAATAATATTCTGGCCAATGCGCGAAAAACCTTCATTTGCCAGTTCTTCTAGACCAATTTGATGGAAGTAATCTTCATCCCAGCGTTTTTCATGCGCTAGATACGTCCACTTGCAAGTTACCGTACAGGTAGAGCGAGCTAAATCACCAGTGGCTTTCCAGGTTAAAAAATCAGCCAAATCAAAAAAATATTTCGCATTATCAAATGTGCTACGGCGATTCTCTTTTAGCCACAGTAATTTAGGCGTTTCCATTTCTGGCGATATTTTACCACCGACATAACGTAATACAGGGTGGCCTAAACGATTGATACGTTCAGCTTGCTCCGTCGCACGGTGATCCATCCATACAATAATATTGCGCTCGGGATCTTCCGAAGGACTTACCGAGAGTGGTGCATCATTATCTCCGATAACGACTAAAGAACAGGTAGCATCAAAGCCGATACCAGCAATTTCTGTCGGAGTAACTTTAGCTATCGTAAGGGCTTGTTTCACCGAGTGACATACGGCAGACCAAATTTCTTGGCTTGATTGCTCGACAAAATGCTCGGTATCACGATAGAGAGTAATATTCTGTTTGGCCGATGCCAGCATAGTGCCAGAAAAATCAAATATACCGGCGCGCGCACTGCCAGTACCTACATCGATTCCGATCACGTAACGTTTAGTGTGGTGCTTGGCTAAATCCGCTGCGGCTTGTGTTTGGTTATGCATAAGGCTTCCTTCAAATATCTTATTGCCGACGGCATCCAGAGAGTGATAAAAGAGAATAATTAGAGATCGACGCTATTAGGTAAAATGACTAAATCTCTGACGGTGACATTTTTAGAACGTGTCAGCATAAAGTGGACAGCTTCAGCCACCTCAATCGGCTGCATTAAACTGCCATTGGCTAATGCTTCATCCATTTTTTCTTGTGGCCAATCATCTAATAAAGCCGTCACTACAGGACCAGGCAGAACAGCACCCACACGAACACCATATTGTGCAACTTGACGGCGAGTCGAATGTACAAAAGCCTGTACTGCAAATTTAGAGGCGGTATAAATAGGTTCCCAGATCACGGGAACTACTCCGGCGATTGAGCTAGTAAATAAAATATCACCAGATTTTTGAGCGATAAAGTGAGGAAGCACGGCATGAACGCAACGGAATGCCGCATTAACATTTAGATTTAACACTTTATCCCAAACATCAGGGCAACCTTCAGCCACGGCGCCACCGATATAAGCCCCAGCATTGGCGTGGAAGATATCCAGACGCCCCGTTAGTTTTAAAATTCCGTCTAGCATGCCAGAGACTTGTTCTGGTTGCATTAAATCTATCACTAGTGGGTAGGCGTTATCGCCCAGTTCAGCGACCAGTTGATTTAATCGTTCTTCTGCGCGGTCGATAAGGACCACTTTTGCGCCGGCTTTAATTAAGGTACGCGCACATTCAAGACCAATCCCTGAAGCGGCACCGGTAATTGCTGCAACTTTATCTTCTAATGAGATAGCCATAATTTTTCTCCTCGGGAGTGCTTGTCAGCATTTAGGTTTATAATGCGCTGACGGTTTAGGGTAACAGAGTAACTTTTTATGATTTTTCACAATCTTAGATTACGATTTAGAGTGTGATAGAGGATTGATTTTATATTTGCTCAATCGATGTAGCAGTATTGTCTCTTTTATCAATTGGTGTCAAGCTAGACAAAAATGGAGATGAAATATTTGTGACTCAAGTCAGACAAACGAAGAAAACCACTATCTATGATTTAGCCGAACTGGCTGGGGCTTCTGCAAGCGCCGTCAGCGCGGTGCTTAACGGTAACTGGAAAAAACGACGTATCAGTGAAAAATTAGCGCAAAAAATTATTCGTATTGCCGAAGAGCAAAATTATGCGCCCAATAAGCAAGCCAGTTCGTTACGCAGTAACAAATCAAAAATTATTGGTATGATTGTGCCTAAATATGATAACCGCTATTTTGGCTCTATTGTCGAGCATTTCGAGGCTATGGCACGCGAGCGTGGGCTATTTCCCATTATCACTTGTACACGCAGAGACCCGTCTCTAGAAATCGAAGCAGCAAAAACTATGCTGTCGTATCAAGTTGACTGGCTGATTGCGACCGGCGCTACCGATCCAGATAAAATTACGCAGATTTGTGCCACCTCGGGAGTGCCTACCTTAAACCTCGATCTTCCCGGCACGCTAGCAACCTCAGTTATTTCAGATAACTACAGCGGAGCAAAAGCGTTAACCTCACGTATACTACATAATAATCAACAGCGGCAAGGGCGATTAGACCCCTTGGTATTCATTGGGGGGCGTAATAGCGATCACAATACTCGTGAACGTTTACGTGGTTTCTGCGAAGCGCATCGTGAATATGGAATTGAAGTCAGTGAAGCGCGTATATTGACTTGCGGATATGCTGCTGAAAAAGCAGAAAATGCATTACGTGATTTTATTAGCACTTTGCTGCCCAGTGCTTCTAATCCTAACAATATGGAACCTAACCTAAAACCTAATATAGCGCCGAATTTATTGCCTGGACTATTCGTTAACTCAACCATTTCGCTTGAAGGTGTTATTCGCTGGATGTCAAAGCAAGGATATATAGGTAAGAAACAACCGGCGATGGGGTGCTTTGACTGGGATCCATTTGTAGCTTTACTGGGGCATGATATCGAAATGGTTAAACAGGATGTTCCCGCTATGTTAAATGCCATCTTTGAACTTATTGATTCCAGCGCACAGGGCGATAATAATCTAACTGAGCCTAACGACAAGGCGCAAGTGAGACGCATTGAAATCCCTCCGTTACCAATTAACGAAGGGACACTTTATTGCAGTTAATCCTATATCCCACTAAATAACTTACTTAGAACATTTCGGGCGTCAGTACTGTCAATAGTATTGTTAATAGTACCGTTAATTAATATCAACAAGACGCCCAAAAATTTATTCTAATTACTCTAAGCAAGTTATTTCCAGCATAAAATCTCAATAATGAACAGTGACTATATACTTCAGATTTTAACGCCAACCATTGATACTTTAATCGACTTTATTGATTTAAATATAGACCAAACAGTAGAAATACAAAGCATATTAACTATACTAAACTTAAACTAGTCGAGTAATGAACCTAAAAATTTAAGGGGAGCATTTATGGATATTGGTAGCGATAATGGCTGGTGGAAAAAGGCAATTGTTTATCAAATCTATCCTAAAAGTTTCTATGATAGTAATCATGACGGCATCGGTGATTTACCCGGAATAACTCAAAAATTAGACTATATTCAATCACTTGGCATTAATGTCATTTGGTTGTGTCCTATTTTTAAATCACCGATGAAAGACAATGGCTATGATATCGCCGATTATTATCAAGTTGATCCCACTTTTGGAACCAATCAAGATTTAGAGCAATTAATTGATGAGGCTAAAAAACGTGGAATAGCTATTATGCTGGATTTAGTGCTAAACCATACCTCAGATCAACACCCTTGGTTCCAAGCGGCAATTAATGATCCTGATAGCCCTTACGCTAATTATTATATCTTTAAACATTGGAATAAAGACCTGCCACCGAACAATCTGCGTAGCTATTTTGATACCTCTGTATGGACAAGGCTAGCTAATTCAGACCGTTGGTATTTTCATTCATTTGCCGCAGAACAACCTGACTTAAATTGGGAAAATCCCGCGCTTAGACAAGAAATTATAAATATAATCAATTACTGGATTGAAAAGGGGGTGCGTGGATTTAGAATCGATGCTATAGGCAATATTAAAAAATCAGCTTTGGCCTTATCCGCTCATCATTTTGAACCCGATCATGAAGACGGTTCTGCGCTGTTAGTTCCATGGGTATTAAACCAACCCGGCATTGCGGATTTCTTAAATGAATTAGCCGATAATACCTTTAAACCAGCTAATAGTATGACCGTAGCAGAGATTGATATTCCAGCAGAAGCCATGGAAGAATATATCGGTAAAGACGGTTTCTTTTCTATGGTATTTGATTTCAGCTATGCTGATGCCGATATTCATGGACAAAAACTGTTTAACACCACGGTATTATCCGCTAAACAATTGCGTCAACTGGTATTTAAAAGTCAATTAGAGTTAGAACAAGTTGGCTGGGCCGCACCTTATTTAGAAAATCATGATCAACCACGTTCACTGAATAAGTTTCTGCCTAAGGGTGAAATCAATTATGAAAGTATAACCATGCTAGCAACTTTTTATATGCTGCTAAGAGGAACGCCATATATATATCAGGGGCAAGAATTAGGTATGACAAATTGCCCAATGACTATAGATGAATATGACGATTTAGCTGCAAAAAATTTATATCGCTTAGGTAAAAAATTAGGTTATTCAAAGTCAAAAATTATCGGTTATTTAAATCAGCGCAGTCGGGATAATTCACGAACACCGTTCCAATGGGATGAAACAAAAAATGCAGGGTTCAGTACGCATACACCCTGGTTAAAAGTGAATCCTAATAACGCTATTATTAATTTAAAAGCACAACAACACGATCCAAATTCAGTGGTTAATTATTATAAGAAGCTGATTAACTTAAGAAATAATGAAATAATTGGGGATATTCTTACTTATGGTAGCTTTGTTCCTTTAAATATTGATAGTGACGATGTGATAGCTTATCAGCGCAAATTTGCCGGAAAGTCCGTCAATATAGTGACTAACTTCAGTAAAAATATCCTACCTCTGCCATTAAAATGCCATCATCTTTTCTTATCCAATCGAGAATTAATTACCAATGAAAAGGGTGAAATTTTATTACAACCTTATCAAGCATTAGTATTTAATGAGTCAGTTATAAATAATAAATGATAATTAAAGGGTTATATAATATTCAGTTATAATAACCCTTATCTGATTAAAGAATGATTTAATTTTTTCTTAATTGCTGGTGGCTATTTAAAAACTGCATTATCTATACTAAAAATGACAAATATAATATTAATTAAAATAAAGACTGACAGCAAAATGTCAGATCCTTTGCTACTCTTAAATAAAGACAATTGAAGAAATTTTATGGTTTGTATTAGTAATAACAGGAATGATAATGGAAAATATCCGTAATAAAGTCGTCGTAATAGCAGGAGCAAGCAGCGGGTTAGGTGAAGCATTAGCTCGCCGTTTAGTTGATGAAGGAGCCAAAGTAGTTCTCGGTGCACGTCGTGAAGAAAGACTGAAAAGATTAATCAATGAGCTAGACTTACCAGAAAATTCAAGTATAAAAACTGATGTTACTCATCCAGAGCAAGTTCAGGCACTGGTTGAACGAGCCATTAAATTGTATGGCCGTATCGACGTTATGGTAAATAATGCGGGTTTAATGCCACATTCTTTACTCGAAAAATGCAAAATTGATGATTGGAATGCCATGATTGACGTTAATCTAAAAGGGGTACTTTACGGCATTGCCGCCGCACTTCCTTATATGCAAAAACAAAAATCAGGACATTTTATCAATACTTCCTCAGTTGCTGGGCATCGAGTACAACCTGGTGGCGCGGTTTATTCTGCTACAAAAACAGCGGTCAGGGTGATCAGCGAAGGGTTAAGGCAAGAAGTAAAGCCGTACAATATTCGGACTACGATTATTTCCCCCGGAGCAGTACAAAGTGAGCTCGTCGATAGTATTACTGAAAAAGATATTGCCGGTAATTATAAGAAATTCTATGAGGAAAACGCTATTTCTGCTGACTCATTCGTCAATACTGTACTGTTTGCTATAAGCCAGCCCGAAGACGTTGATATTAATGAGATATTGTTTCGTCCAACACGTCAAAACGGTTAATCAATTTTGTCGTTTAATAATAAGTTGTAGTTATTTTAATAGTAAGTCATTTTATAAATTTAGTATGTATTGTTCATAATCAAAATACCCTATTTTATAAATCCATATACTTTATAAAATCATAATTAATAAATGACTTGCTGTTAAAATATAAAAATGTGGACAATAAAGAGTTAGTAGAGAATAAACTTTAGCTCAGGGAATTAAATGGTATTAATTATTCGTAATACCACATAAAAAAAGTGACAACGTCACTTTTATCTCCATTATACACACATCAATATTATTAGATAATAATCTAATATTTTTAGCCCATAATTTGTATAACTATTTAAATTAAATAAATAAAACGCAAAACAATTAACTTAGAAAATACTGATTGTACATAGTTACAGTGTCACTTAATTTGCGCGATAAGCTAAAAAATACTAATCATCGGAAGGGCTGAGAATAATTCCATAATGGCGATACTACAAAAGATATTGAGTAAATCACTCATAATATTTACTCTCAAATAAAGAATAAATATACAAATTATTATTCTGACCATTAATAATGGTTTCATCCATGCTATAAATGATAATCTATCAGCGGGTTACTTTGTGTTTAAATAAAGTGTAACTTATATTTTTCACGATAATTAACAAATAAATTCATACAGCATTATATATTCCATCTAAAAAATAAAGGTATTATTATGACATCTAAAATAACCAAATATGATAAAGCAACCAATGACTCCTATATTATGGATGAATTTGATCCCCAATCAGAAGTAATAAAATATAGTTATACTTCTTCTCGCGTGGTTCAGCCTAATTTTAATAATTATAACAAACAAGGCAAACCTAAAGTAATAGGCTACTATACTGATTGGTCACAATATGATGGCCGATTGGATGGTGATCAGACACTAACAAATCGAGGTAGGGGCGTGGACTTAACACTCATTGATCCTTGTGCTTTCGATAAATTGATTATTGGATTTGCCGGTTGCCTTGGTGATCTGGGTGAGAAAAAAGATGCTATCAATGCAGCTGCTCCTCAATTTGGTCGTACTAATAATGGACAAGTTACCTTTCTTGACCCATGGGGAGATTGTCAATCTTGGAGAAATTGTGGATTTGAGGGCTGGGCAGATTTACCCATGCCACAATCTTTTAATCAAGGATCTAGCAGAGGGGTTCTTGGTGGATTACGAGATTTGCAGAAGAAAGCATTGGCACAAGGACATACCTTAGCTTTATCGTTCAGTATTGGTGGTTGGACGATGAGTTATGCTTTTAGTGATTTAGTCAAAGATCCGACTTTACGTACTGCTTTTTGTACTAGTGTGGTGGATATATTAAAACGTTTTCCTATGTTTTCTGAGGTCGATATTGACTGGGAATATCCTGGAGCTGTGGGTAATAACAACCCGTATGACCCAGCGGATGGTCAAAATTACGTTATTTTAATGAAGGAACTCGTTCAAAAATTTCAACAAAATGGATTAAGTCATATTAAGATCAGCATTGCTGCCTCCGCTGATCCTGAAACTTTAATGAAAGCATCCGTTCTTGATCTTAATACAGTTTGTTCTCCCAATGGTGGTCTGGGTATTAACTTAATGACTTACGATTTTTTTGGTACTCCATGGGCAGATAAATTAGCACATCATACCAATCTTTATGCTCCAGAGGGTATCTGGAGCATAGATAATGCGGTCAACTATTTACTAAAAATCGGTTTTCCTCCTCAACAAATTATGATTGGTTATGCCGGTTATTCACGGAATGCAAAAGGAGCAGTTCTGACTTCAGTATCTCCCTTAGCCGGAAATTATGATAATAGTGGGGCTTCACATACGACTGGAACCTTTGAATCTGGCAGTACTGAATGGTATGACATCCTTAATAATTATCTAGATCTTGAAAATCAAACTGGGAAAAATGGTTTTAAATTATTGACGGATTCTGAGGCAAATGCTGATTATCTTTATAATCCACAATCACAACTCTTGCTATCTATTGATACTCCAAGAACAGTATTCGCTAAGGGAGAATACGTTATTAATAAAGGCTTAGGTGGATTAATGACATGGACTGCCGATCAGGATAGTAGTGGACTATTAGTGAATGCTGCACGCGAAGGTTTAGGTTGTTCTATTAAGACACAAAAAATCGATATGCGGCCTTTCTATTTTTACGGTGAGGATCATATAACTAATAGCAGTGATTGATACTTTATAGCAGCTATTCGGTAATGGATAGAACCAAATATTATATAAATATGATCCATTATAATTATGACGAAAAATAACTAATTAGACAGGTGAAAAATGAATCAATTTATTGATGAAAAAAATGCTAAACAACCAGAAATAAAGGATGTCATTAAAGTTTCTAAAGTAGGTTCTATCTATTTTTATGGAGGTTCAGAAACTTTAGATTTAAATCCCTTAATAAAGAAAATAGAAGATTTTGTAAAAAATAACGGGTATGTGTCATATTTAAGTCATGAGTTTGTAACCGTTCCTTATGAAATATTCCCAAGAGGTGGAGGACTAAATTCAGATATTAAATCTACCATTTCTGCCTATGTGACTTATCATCATAGAGAGCAAGCATAATAATTGTAAATAAAAAGTATAAATAAGAAATATGAATTATTTAGCGTAAAAGGTTAGATGAGTTAGATTTTCGGTTTCATTCCAGTAAATAAACGATGTCCAACAGAATGATTAACGACATAATTTTTCGATTTCGGTCATACTCTAAAAACACACCAACAGGGGAAGGCTCTGACGGACAAAGGCGGCATCCTGACCCTATTAATTAAACAGACTAAAATACCAACAACAATACGTTTCATATGTGTAACTGGATAGTAAGAAAGATTTTTAATTTATAAACAATAATCCGTTAATATAGCCATTACTAAAAACTCATTTACAACCAATATTTGGTAAATGAAAAAATAATCGCTGTTGATCTATAACGTCACTAAAACAGAAGTAAAGCAAAGAGTAGAGTAGTGGAGAAATAGCTCTGGCTAACTGGCCAACAACAGCAATAATAGATCAATTGATTCAATTTAACATAATATACATTATGCGAACCTTTGTAATAAATGAAGAAATCCAGCGTTCTGGCTGGTTAATCGTGTTGGTTCTTTTTAAGTGATTTATTGCTGATCATTGCCACAATAAATAAATTTTAATATAACCATCAAACTCATATATCGGATGTAAATTGTACTTCTTAATTTTTTATCTCTTGATTGTGCTTTTCTGGATGATTATTAGTCTCAGCGCAACCGTCGCTTGTACCAAAATAATAAGAATCTTAGTCACCATATCAGTGTTACTATCTAGTAATATACTTCATAAGGTATAAATCAGTCAGTGAAGATAATTATCGAAAATCTGGCAAATCAATATTAGATAATAAAAATAAATCCCCATAAGTGTTAATAACAAAATTGAAGTTAATTCTGTAGCTATCCTGAAACTATCTCTATACTATCTCCGTAATACAACACTAGAGTCCAATAAGGGTAAATAGTTATTTATTATTTTCAGCACACGATGTGACAATGTTTATGATAGAATTTTAAATGTACTTCGTAAAAAACTATTGAAATAATAGGCTTTTAAAAAATCACTCTATAATGAATAATTGATTTTCATAACCCACTCTGTGTAAAGATCTCCTCTCGCTATTCTGCATCCCGGTAACCCCTATTCTTTTAGCATAACTCGGTACTTAGTGTGTCATATCGCACAATAAGATAGGTATGATTAACTCCCCTATTATTCAGTGTTATTAACATAGTAAATTTAACATAATAAAATAATATTATCCGAACCGACATGTTAAATAGTTGATTATTTATATTTATTAAGGCAATTATACTTAATAAATTAATATTACCTGCCATTTTTATTTGGCTTAGAGGAGCTAATGAGTTGTAATTAGACTAAATTGACTATTTGATAGTGCTATTTGTGCTTATTATTAACTATTAGTGACAGCGTCACGCTAATTAGCTTTTTTTGTCGTCATTTTTATATAAAGAACGCATTTAGGTGATTTCAGGTTATACCGCTCTCCACACCTAACGCGCTCGACAAATTATGACTACTCTGATGACTCCTGATCAGGGTTTTCTTGCCAATTTCTTGCTCTTTCAGTGCCTTGATATTTCTTTATATATTCTTCTCTTTTTTTATCCATTTCATCGGTACATTTTAGTCTCCACTCTCGGTTATTAGGATCTTTCTGTTTGCATCTATCACTTTCATTCAATAATTTAGCCATGTCTACATGGGTATCAAAATTCCTCAGATCATAGGCTTCGATCCCTTTTGGGTTATCTGCGGCCACCTTTTCCAAATAGTATTTGGCTTTATCAAAATCTTGCGGTACGCCCCCGATCCCATGCATATAAATAACAAAAAGATTTTGTGCCGCTGGAATAAGGCTATTGCTATAAAGATGATAGGCTTTTTCATAATATTCAACGGCTTTTGGTGTATTTATCTCTCCTGCATCACCACTATTAAAAGTTTGGCCCATATAGAATAAGGCTAATCCATTGGTAGGGTTAAGGTTTAGCACTCGAGCTAAAAAGAAGTTTGCTAAAGAGCACTCTTCTTGTGCATTTACTGAATAATTAGGACCATTAAAATCAGAGCAGCCAGTTCTGAAAAAAGAAAATAACACATAGTTATCATCCTCGTTATTTTCGTTTAATGCCTGGTGATATAAATCGATAACCTGTTGCTGCGTCTTCGGATAAGGTGCCCGTTGGGGTAAATTAGGATCATAACGTAGTTCTATTTTTCTATAATCCTTGGTAAATAATCTATCTCTTAGGGGGGGAATAGAAGGAGGATCGGTATCCTTTCCCCATGTTGGTTTGCACATTATTAACGCTCCTAGAGTAATGAACAGTGAGATGAAACGCATAGTATTCATCATAAATAGTTTTCAGCTAATAAAACGTTATTATGATTCATATTAGTAAAAGAAAGGGGGATTAAAGATATATTTACATTATCTTGTTGCGTAAAATTGGATATATTATCGATAAGTTTATCCAATGTGTGTTGTAAATTAGAGGGAATACTTAAAGTATTTTTTTGATGGAACAGTACATCAGTAATATTAGTTTGTTTTCCATCATTCCAATTTACTTTAGTTGTCAATTTATGGAAGTTACCATTTCCATCATAAAAATTAGTATCTTTTGCATTCAATTCGAGAGATTTGATATCCATACTGCCTAAGGTAGCCAATTCATTGAACTGACTTATACCATCCGAATTTTTATCTTGCCATATTTGCAATTCATGCCACAGACTATCTGTTTTATCAATAACATTGTCCATATTGCTATCAAACTCTGATAATGCAATAAAACCATCTTTGGCTTTTGTATTATTACTCAACAAGCTATTGTTACCAAATAATTCATCGCCATGATTAATTAGACCATCATTGTTTTTATCCCATACTAATAATCCATCGTCCGGATGTACCCATCCAGTTTGCGATTGAGTCCCTCGACCTAAAAAATCAAAGCTAACACCAAAACTATCGGCGAGCGTTTGAATACCGTTACCATTCAAGTCAATAACTAATGGGGTTTGATAGTTATCAGCCAAATGCTTTAATTGCTCATAAACCTCATTTGGCAATAATGGGATATTAATTCCATCAATGCCTGCATCTTCTAATATAGATTGAATAAATTTACCGCACGTTTTATCCCCCGAAAAACTAAGTGGATTATAATTTGGCGCCTGGATATTGTTTGTTTTATAGTTATGCATTAGGGTAAATAAACTATCAAAATTCTGATAAAACTGAGCATTCTGCGAGGTTATGCTCAGTGTAGATGCATCTTTATAAATGACATGGTCATTAAAGGAGATATTATCCGCTGATGTCCCCCAATCGTCACCTGGGCTAAAGCCTATACTAATTTGTTCATACTTGTCTGTCAGCGGATTCAGCCCTCGTATACTCATAAAAGTATGTCCCCAATTAGATCTATGTTCTGTCTTATCTCCTTGAGAATCATAAATAGCACTGTTTTTTGGTGCTACATGAATGGTTATGCTGGCTTGATTCGATTGCATAGGGTCAAAGCTTGAGCCTAAATCAGTATATATATTCATATCTTCCAGCTTGTGAATATGATGGTGTTTAATCGGCTTATCCATGTTGATGCTCCTTTCGTAATGATTAAAATTATGATGATAAGCCAGTATAGGTCAAACCTTCTGGTTCATCTACGGAGGCGCCATAACTCAGACATAGTTTATGACATAACTCAGACTGTTTATTTCTTCGGTCAAATAATGGTATCGAACATAAAAATACGTATTAATTTTAAGCGAGTGTTTTTTCATTCTGTTGCTAAACCATTTTTTGTATCTTATTTAAGATGGCGTTAGAATGATGAGATATAATAATTAATACATAACATACAGGGGTAAACATGATTATATTAGTCACGGGTGCAACGGCTGGGTTTGGCGAAGCAATTGCCAGAAAATTTATTGCTCATGGCGCGCAAGTGATTGGTACTGGTCGCCGGCTCGAACGTTTACTTGCGTTACAACAAGAATTTGGCGATCAGTTTCACCCTATTCAACTTGATGTTACCGATAGTACAGCGATTGCTAAAGCGGTAGAACAGTTACCTGAACATTTAAAAAATATTGATCTGCTGGTCAACAATGCGGGTCTAGCTTTAGGCATTGTTCCTGCTTATGAAGCTGACCCTACCGATTGGTCGACGATGATTGATACTAATACTAAAGGTTTGGTTAATATGACCTATGAAATATTACAAATCATGGTGAAAAATAATCACGGTCATATTATTAATATTGGATCGACTGCGGCGAATTGGCCTTATAAAGGCGGTAATGTTTACGGGGCAACGAAGGCATTTGTAAAACAATTCTCTCTTGGCTTACGAGCTGATTTACAAGGTAAAAAAATTAGAGTAACCGATGTTGAACCTGGTTTAGTCGGTGGGACTGAATTTTCTAATATCCGCCTTAAAGGAGATAATCAAACAGCGGCTGATATTTATAAAGGTGCCAATGCATTAACGCCTGAAGATATTGCTGAAACCGTATTTTGGATAGCTAATCTCCCTGCCCATGTGAATATTAACACGATAGAGATGATGCCGGTGTCTCAGTCATTTGCTGGTTTAAGCGTAAATAAAGAAAATTAAGAGCTTACTTATATACTGTAAATAGGTAATTGTTTTTATACTTTGGGTATTAGAATTTTATATTGAGGCCAAAATGAAATTATCAACTCCATTGTTTAAATGTCTGCTTCCTGCAATAGCATTATGTGTACCGCTATTTTGGGCAACAACCTCCGTTGCGGCAAGCTGTACATCGGGAAGCACCTGCGTTACAGTCGGGAATGGTGTCGAAGACCCTTTAACCAAAGAACAAGCCCGGCAAGAAAAGCAGCATTGGGATGAAACAAAATCTCTGCGGAGTAAAATAACTTCTCGGACTGAAAAAGAATTTAATAAGCTGGAACAAGCTATCGATAACGAAGATACCTGTCGCAAAAGTTTAAATAGAAATGCATACTGGGAACCTAATACTCAACGCTGTTTAGATACTAATACTGGCTATCCAATTAAGCCTTAATAATAAGATAGCTTTATTCTGATAGAAATGAGGGGAATGACTATGAGTAAGAAAGTTTTATTTTCAGTATTATTTTTAATGTTTGCACCTATTGCAGCACAAGCATCTTGTGAAAGTGTTATCCAAGATATTAAACAGAAAATCATTAATAATGGTGTCGCTGAAAACGCTTTTAAACTAGAAGCAGTACCTAATGATGAAGCGGATAATGCCGGTGGGCAAATTGTTGGCCATTGCCAAAACGAAACTTATAAAATCATTTATACTCGCTTTGCTAACGGTAATAATGAGGCCCAATAATCCATATTGTTTTTATATTAGATAATTAGACTAAAAAGGGCGTACTGCGCCCTTTCCTTTTATGCTAAGTATTACGCGTATTCACATATATATGATTGCAATGCATTAGCATCTAAATATTGAGCTAATTCTTTCTCTTCAGGTCGTAATAAATAAGGTATTTCACCAATTAATGGCGCCTCGAGATGTTCTTGTAAGCGATTAATGATTTGAGCGTAATGCGCTAGTCCCGGATTAATTCGGTTAGCAATCCAACCAATTAACGGTAGGCCATCTTGTTTAATTGCTTCAGCGGTTAATAATGAATGATTGACACAACCATGCTGAATACCAACCACTAAAATAACCCCTAGTTTTTGCTGTTTAACCCAGTCGGAATAAAATGTGTTGTTATTAAGCAGATAGCGCCAACCGCCATTACCTTCGATAATTACCGTATCCGATTGTTTATTTAAATGATCTAAACCGTGTTGGATTTTATCAAAGTTAACTTGTGTATCGCTTTCGTAATTATTTCCCAATTGAATTGGATTAATTTCTTCATAAGAAACATTTAGTTGTGATGCCTTATGAATAAGTAAAGCATCTTTATTTCTCAAACCTTCGGTGGTATCAATACAATTATCGGCAATGGGTTTATAACCAACGGCTTTAGTCCCGGTGGTATTGAGAAGTTGGAGGATCGCAAGTGTCGCTACCGTTTTGCCAACATCGGTATCTGTCCCTGTCACAAATAGATTAGTAACCATAATTAATTTATATCCTGAAATGACAGAATTGGTGAAGTAGATGATATAAGTTCAGTTTATGGTAATGAGGGTAATTTAAGCTTGCGTTAGCTCAATTTTTAGTTGGAAAGCTGAGAAAATTAGCCTATTTATGTTATTGCTTTGTTGTAATGGTTTAACCTTGTAACAATTTTAACAAAAGTTCACCATTGTATAATGATTGTTTAATTAAGGCTGATGAATTATAAGTCCCTGTATTCGCATATTTTGCCGACATAAATTGCAGATTTGAAGTATATTTAGGAACTGACGTTAATTTTATAATAGCGGCTAGTTGTGGATAAAAAATTTCGGCGACAGTATTTAATGGTGAGCCGATAACAATGACTTCAGGACCAAATATATTAATCAATGGCGCAATAGCGCGGCCTAAATCACGACTGAAATCACCAAGAATTTCTAAACATAAAGGGTCTTTAGCCGTGATCGCCTGACAAAAATGTTCAATCGTAATTTCTTGCTGATGCAGTATTGATTGTGGATATTGTTCTAATAAGATATTTACACGCTTCAATAAATTAGGAATACTCGCTACTGTTTTTAAGCAGCCTATATTTCCACAGGAGCACTTAATCCCTTCTCTATTAATTTGCATATGGGCAAGTTCAATAGTTCGTGAATTATCAGCATGAATAAGATGATTGTTAGTAATAACCCCTGCGTTTATCTGGTCATCTAAAATAATATGTAAAATATTAGCGCAATCTTTAGCTGCTCCCATAAAACTTTCGGTTAACGTCCATGCATAAATATCTTTTTGTAAATAGACAGGTAAGCCTATTTTATTTTCAATCTGTACTGTAATGGGTAAATTTTTAATATTGTAATCATCTAATTGATTAATAATCCCCGCCGATGGATCTATATTTGCTCGAGTAATAATAGTAATAGCGGTTAATCTTTCTAGATAATTTTGATGGCGAGAGAAAAATAAACTAATAGAGTCGAGAAATTGTTGACTAAAATCGGTGTTACCCTGAGCGGTAAAAGCAAATACATCCTCAACAATTAGGTTAGTATTTAATTCTCTTAGTGAAAAAATAAGCTGTTGTTTATTTATGCGGATAGCCAAAAATTGCCACCCTTCACTTTCTATTTCTAACCCAACCGCGGGTCGACCTCTGAGCCCTAAAACGGGAAATTCTATCTCTTTAATTAAATGAGCTTCGGCTAATTCCCGAGTGATCTTAGTAATACTTGCTGGTGCTAGTTTGGCCTTTTTTGACAGGCTAATTCTGGATATCGGCCCATGCAGATCAATTAATCGGTAGATTAATCCTGTATTTAACTGTTTTATCTGGTCGTTATGTCCAGTTAGATTATCCATACTCATAATTAATTTGCACCACAAAATAAACACGGGTTAATTATGCTAAACCTAGGCGCAAGATGTAACTTAATACATCAAATACGTGACTAGCATCACATAAATAGTTATTTAGCATTCACTATATTGTTAACTAATAAATCAGTTAATTTTTGCGCAGCGGCAGGAATAGGTCGCTGTTTATTTGAGACCAGCCATACTTCAGAAGTTGCTGTGTTATCAGATAATTTAAGATAACGAACACCATCGACTTTCATACGAGTAAAAGATTGGGTGATGATAGAGATCCCCATTCCTGCAGCAACTAGCCCTAAAATAGTCATCGCTTCCCCTGCTTCTTGTGAAATAGTTGGGGTAACCCCAGCAGCAGTTAATAAGTGTAATATCTCATCATAAAGCGCTGTTCCTACATCACGCTCAAAAAAAATTAGAGGATAATCAGCTAATAACGCAATATCTACATGGCCCGACTCATAGGCTAATAATGGATGCCCTTCATAAACAGCCAGCATAAAAGGTTCTTTAAACAGTAATTGATATTCAAGCTGTTCTGGAAGTTCCGTGTTCCTCATGATCCCAATATCAATACGTCCGGTCAGTAACGGCGCTATTTGTTGTTTAGTATTCATTTGGTGCATATGAATACCCACATCAGGGTAGGTTTCTCGATATTGCCTGAGGCTCATGGTAACTTTATTCATAAACGGCGTAGTTGATGTGAAACCAATTGAAAGTTCTCCAAGTTCCCCCTTTTCCATCCGTGCCGCTTTTATTACCGCAGCATCGACCTGAGATAATATTTGATATGCCTCTTTTAGAAACATTACTCCTGCGGGCGTTAAGCTAACATTACGGTTATTTCGCTCTAATAATTTAGCCTTTATTTGTTGTTCAAGTGATTGTATTTGCTGACTTAGTGGCGGTTGTGAAATATGTAATCTGTCCGCAGCTCGGCCGAAATGTAACTCTTCAGCGACAGCAACAAAATAACGTAAGTGCCTTAATTCTATAGCCATTTTCTAATTGAGATCCTTTTCATATCAATCTAGACCATTAATATATTAGACAAAAAAGTACTAAGTTTCTATTCTGTGATCTCCACTTTAAAAATAGTGATTATCTAAGGACAGAATACGTGAATATCTCCGATAAACCGAGGGTTGAAGAATCCATTCCGAGCCAAAAGACGTCGGCGCTCAAACCGCAAAATAAACATTTTATTCAGCGTAATGACGCCTTATATTTACGTGTCACTTTATCATTTTTTACCGTAGGGTTAGCTACATTTGCCCTACTCTATTTTGTGCAGCCTATTTTACCTTTATTATCAGAAGATTTTAATGTCTCTCCAGCCGCTGCCAGTTTATCTCTTTCATTATGTACGGGAATGATGGCATTAGGATTATTAATTACTGGTCCTATCTCAGATGCTATCGGGCGCAAGAATGTTATGGTAATCGCGTTAACTTGCGCGGCATTATTTACCTTACTCAGTTCGGTTATGCAAAGTTGGCAAGGAATATTAATAGTACGTGCATTAGTTGGATTATCATTAAGCGGCGTTGCTGCTGTGGCTATGACTTATTTAAGCGAGGAGATCCATCCCAGCTATATTGCTTTATCGATGGGGCTATATATCAGCGGTAACTCAATTGGTGGAATGAGTGGCCGTCTAGCAACAGGAGTTATTGCTGACTATTATTCTTGGCGCGTGGCTGTCATCATCATCGGCCTATTGGCATTAATTGCAGCCATTAGCTTTTGGCGTTTATTACCGCAATCTCAGCATTTTAGACCTAGCTCACTGAAACCTAAATCTCTATGGATCAATATTCAACTGCATTTTCGCGATAAAGGCCTGCCGTTGTTATTTATTGAGGGATTTATATTAATGGGCGGTTTTGTCACACTGTATAATTATATCGGTTATCGATTACTTGAAGCCCCATATAACTTTAGTCAGGCAGCAGTAGGCTTTTTATCGATTATTTATTTGACTGGAACTTACAGTGCTTCAAAAGCCGGCGCTTTGACCAATAAATTTGGCATGTCTAAGGTGTTAATTTCCGCGTTATTACTGATGTTAATCGGGATTTTAATCACGCTATTTTCCCATATCGTACTGATTTTTATTGGTATGACAATCCTTACAACGGGTTTTTTCGCTGCTCATTCTGTGGCAAGCAGTTGGGTTGGTCACCGCGCTAAGCGAGCACGAGGTCAAGCTTCATCACTGTATTTATTCAGTTATTATGCTGGTTCGAGTATAGCAGGAACGGCTGGAGGGATCTTCTGGGTACATTTTGGCTGGTCTGGTGTGGTCTATTTTATTGCTGCAATGTTAATGTTTGGATTATTTATTGCCTTAAAATTAAAACAACAAGCTGATATTCGCCCTATCTAAGCCGCCCTATAAATAGTGGTGTCTCGATACTGTTTTATCGCAGCAATCGACATCACTATTGGTTTCTTTTGCTCTCCTTTATTCCTCTTCGTTATGTAACTTTTCTGCCTTTGTATCTAGAACACCTAAAATTAACTTTTGCCTTACTGTTTAGCGTGTATTTTATCTCAGGTGTTTATGTGTTACTCTTTAGTTACCATACAATTGCATGTTGTAACTAATGGCTATAATGAAACCAAAATTAGAACTCAATCAGTGCTTCAATCAATTAGAACAAAAAATCGCGGAGTTTAGTCAGCTTTTGCGTCAGCAAAAATTATTAGCTGCTAAGGTATTTGAGCTGCCACAGGTAGAAAAAGGCCAAGAACATGATGAAATAACCCAGATTAGTGTTAATACTTTGGAAAATAAAGTAGCCTTAGATAAAGCAATAAAACTGTATAACTTACTGTTTATCTTTGATAAGTCTGAGTCTGTTAGTAGTAAAGCTGCGATTAGACTCCCCGGTGCTCTGTGCTTTAGCGTCTCGGCAGATAACTATCAACAATTAACTGCTCTGATTGATGAAATCAATAAATTAAAACATCAACTGAAATACATTGTCACTAAGGCTTCTGGCGTAGATGAGAATAAACGTTTTGAGTTTGTGCATGACAATATTCACGGATTAATTACCTTAAATGCCTATCGCACCCTCACCTATGTGAAGTCACCAAATAGCGTCCGTTTTGGTTGGGCAAATAAAAAAATCATTAATAAAATCACTAAAGCACAAATGTTAGATAAACTGCAATTCAGCTACGAGAATAGCCGGACACCTGCGGGTTATCAACCTTCGGAGTGGCTTGAGCAAATTAATCAAGAAATACGGCTTATCGCTAGTTTACGGGAGCCAGTGACCCTGAAAACTCAACGGCCGGTTAAAGTGCAGCCGATAGCTCGAGTGTGGAATAGCGAGCAGCAAAAACAAACCCAGTACGCCTGCCCTCTTCCATTATTAATTTTTTTAATTGAGCCGATAGAAAACAATATCATTATTGGTGATTTAAAAGATTACGATGCCAGTAATATTACGCTGCGGCATAAGCCGAAAAGTAAACCGTTAGAATTATTAATTCCTCGGTTAAATTTATATCGTGAATTATCTTGATATTCAGCCACAACAATACTGTTTACGGCTTAAGATCATTATTCAAACTTTATGATAAAAATTATATTGATAGAGACAGATAATATAAAAGCCATCTTAGTCAACTAAGATGGCTTTTCATTAACAGCATAAACGTTAGCTCAGCGTAAGGTAACGTTTATTTCATGCTACCGACCATATTTTCAGGGCGCACCCACTCATCAAATTCAGCATCGGTTAAATAACCTAATTTCAATGCAGATTGTTTCAGTGTTAATCCTTCTTTATGGGCTTTTTTGGCAATTTCAGCAGCTTTATCGTAACCGATATGGGTATTTAATGCGGTCACTAGCATTAATGATTCATGCAGTAACTTATCGATACGCTCACGATTTGGTTCAATTCCTATCGCACAATGCTCATTGAAACTGCGCATTCCATCAGCCAATAAACGGACCGATTGTAAGAAATTATCAATAATCATTGGACGGAAAACGTTTAATTCAAAGTTACCGGATGCGCCGCCAATATTAATAGCTACATCGTTACCCATAACCTGTGCGCATAACATGGTAACTGCTTCACACTGTGTTGGGTTAACTTTACCTGGCATAATTGAGCTACCCGGTTCATTTTCAGGAATAGAAATTTCGCCAATACCACAACGAGGGCCTGATGATAACCAACGTACGTCATTGGCAATTTTCATTAACGAAGCTGCTAGCCCTTTCAACGCACCATGGCCATGTACTAATGCATCACAAGTTCCCAGCGCTTCAAATTTATTAGGTGAGGTCACAAACGGCTGACCAGATAATTCAGCAATTTTTTTCGCGACACGCACCGCATATTCAGGGTGTGTATTTAGTCCCGTACCTACTGCGGTGCCACCTAGTGCTAGCTCACATAGATGAGGAATACTCTCCTCTACATGCTTGATATTATAAGATAACATCGCTGCCCAGCCTGAAATTTCTTGGCCAAGAGTCAATGGAGTGGCATCTTGTAAATGAGTACGGCCAATTTTAACGATATCTTTAAATGCTTCGGCTTTGGCTGCTAATGTCTGCTGAAGTTGCTTTAATTCCGGCAGTAATTGTTCACGCAATGCAGTAACCGCGGCTACATGCATTGCTGTTGGGAATACATCATTAGAACTTTGGCTTTTATTCACATCATCGTTAGGATGGATAAGACGTTCGTTACCGCGTTGACCGCCGAGAATTTCACTTCCACGGTTAGCCAGCACTTCGTTCATGTTCATGTTACTTTGTGTACCGGAGCCCGTCTGCCAGATAGCCAGTGGGAATTCTGTTGGGTGTTTACCCGCCAGAACTTCGTCAGCAGCAGCAGTAATTGCCTCTCCGCGATCCTTTGGTAATAATCCTAAATCCATGTTGACGCAGGCTGCCGCTTTCTTGGTTAATGCCAGTGCATGAATCAATGCAACAGGCATTTTTTCTACTGAAATACGGAAATGTTCTAAAGAACGCTGAGTTTGCGCTCCCCACAACTGGTCAGCAGGTACTTCAATGGGTCCCATTGAGTCTTTTTCAATGCGATTAGCTGCCATTACTCTCTCCTTAGTACACAGAAAAATTAAATTATGAACAATCTGTTGAACAGAAAACTAAAAATTGATGAACATATGATGCCATAAATTTAATTTCAATAATGCGACTTATGCGTGTTTATTGTATTGTAGTTAAAAGGAAATATGTTGATTTTACCAATAATGAGGATTTTGCGATGTTAAAAATGACCAATCAAATTCAAAATTATGCTTGGGGAAGTAAAAAAGCCTTAACGTCACTTTATGGCATACAAAATCCTAATAATTTACCGATGGCTGAATTATGGATGGGCGCCCATCCCAAAGCCAGCTCATGGGTCATGGATACTACAACCGATAAATTAGTTAGCTTAAAATCGATGATTGATGCAGATCCGGTTGGTTTTCTCGGTGAGAAAATAGCAAATAGATTCAATCAATTACCATTTTTATTTAAAGTATTATGCGCCGCACAACCTCTATCTATTCAAGTTCACCCGAATAAAACCTATGCTGAAGTCGGATTCGCCAAAGAAAATGCCGCGGGAATTGCACTGGATTCACCGAATCGAAATTATAAAGATGATAATCATAAACCTGAATTAATTTACGCCCTTACTCCATTTAAAGCGATGAATGCGTTCCGTCCATTAGTTGAAATTGCCGATCTTCTAGATTTTGTCTCTGCGGCACACCCTGAAATTCAATTATTTGTTCAACAACCGACCGAAGAAAAACTGGCAAAATTATTTGCACAAATTCTTAGTCTATCTGGAGAGCAAAAAGAACGCGCACTTGGCGTGTTAAAATCTGCGCTTAATAGCCGTCAAGGTGAACCTTGGAATACGATAAAAAAAATGGCTAGTCTTTATCCTGAAGATAATGGCTTATTTTCACCGTTACTATTAAATGTGATTGAATTACAGCCTGGAGAAGCGATGTTTCTTTACGCTAGAACACCACACGCTTATATTGAAGGTGTCGGATTAGAAATAATGGCTAATTCAGATAATGTATTACGCGCGGGTTTAACCAATAAACACATTGATATTCCAGAATTAATTGCTAATGTCGATTTTATCCCTAAAGAGGTAGAGTCTTTATTTTCCGAACCGCAAATAACCGGAAATATCTGTAAATACGATATACCTGTAGAAGATTTTGCATTTTGTATATATTCTATTAACCAAACGCAGACGAAAATAGAAAATGAAACTGCTTCAATCCTGTTTTGTATTGAAGGCGAAATTAAAATAACATCCAATAATGATGAGTTGTTAATTATTGCTGGCGAATCTATTTTTCTTCCTGCTTCTGATAAGTTAGCTTATATAAATGGCAATGGTAAACTGGCCAGAGCCTATAATTTGTAGTCATTATCTTTGTATTTTACTCGTCATTGATTTTTCAATAGACGGCAATATAAATTTTCGTAATTCGCATTAAATACCGTTGTGATAACAACGGACAGAAAGGATGGATGTTCAGCATGAAAAAGTCATTAGTCGCGGTTGGCGTTATTATCGCAGTAGGCGCAGTATGGACGGGCGCATCATGGTACACGGGTTCTAAAGTTGAATCTGAATTCAACCGCGTGATTGAGAAATCTAACCAAGCGTTGGCCGTTAGCCTGCCAGATACTGGAATTATTTTAAAAGTTGATAATTATCAACGTGGTATTTTCAGTTCTAATGCAGATGTTCTAATCACCAGCGCAGACTCTACGGACGACTCTGATGCTATCGTGATCAAAACTAACATTGATCATGGTCCATTCCCAGTATCTCAAGTGGCTAAATTTAATTTAATTCCAAAATTAGCTGCGACACATGTTGAACTGGCTAACAACAAAGTGACTGAGAAACTGTTTAAATATACTGACGGTAAATCATTAATCAACGGTACTACAGTTATCGGTTATGGCAAAGGCATCGATTCAACATTTGATGTTATTCCATTAGATATTACTGAAAATGGTAACAGTTTAAAATTTAGCGGTGCAAAATTTGTATTTGAAGGTACCGCAGATCTAAAAGATATAAAAGCTTCTTTAACTAGTGACAATACTGTTATTTCTAGCGATGCTGAAAAAGAAAGCCTGGTATTAAAAGGTCTGAAGTTTACCAGTGATATCAAAAAAACCGACTATGGTTTTTACACTGGAGATCAAGCTCTAATTGTTGAAAATGTTGATGTTAATAGTACCGAAGCTGCCTTCTCTTTCAAAAATTTAAAAGTTGACTCAGCAACTTCTATTGCAGATAAAAATGCCAAAGGTAGTTTGACTTATAGCATTGATGATTTAGACGTTCTCGGCCAAAACTTAGGCTCAGGTAAAATGTCATTATCAATGGATCGTGTAAGTGCCGAAGCCTTGGGTAAGTTCATTGCTGATTACAACGAAGCGATTTCACAAAGTTTATCTGATGGTAGCCTACCGTATGTTGCTGATCAATTAGCGATGCGTATGTTATCAACAAGCCTGCCTGAGTTGATGAAATCAAATCCACAGTTTGCGATTTCCCCACTGTCTTGGAAAAATGCGGCTGGCGAAAGCAACTTTGACCTGTCAATGGATTTCAATGCTTGGACACCGGAAGAATTAACTAACTTAGGAATGTCTAACAAAGCTGACGAAGCTGTGAAAAAACTGTTTAAAAGCTTTGATATGAACATCAAACTGTCAAAACCTATGCTTATCGAAGCAATTGCCCAGTCGCATAGCATTGATTCAGGCAAAACAGTTAACGCAGAAGAGAAAAAAGCTTTCACCGAACAAGCGACTCAAGAGTTAACTGTAATTGAAGCGCCATTAACGGCTGATATGTTCTCTTCACCGTACGAAGATATGTTCTTAACTGACGAACAACGTGCAGAAAAAGCCAAGCAAAAACCAACACCTTGGATGGTGAATAGCGATGATGCATTGACTATGTCATTCAAATTCGATGGCAACGATATCATCGTTAATGGACAGAAATTTACTTTAGCTGATTTCCTGACTAAGATGCATGTAATCTCACCTGCTGAAGAAGAACAACCTGAAGAACAGATTGATGTGCAAGAAGAAATTGAAATCCCAGCTGTAAGCGAAGAGGCTCCAGCGGCGCAATGATAATCGCAGTTTAGATTATTGTTTATATCATTAATCTTTTTGTTAAAACGCCAGTCACCCTCTTTGACTGGCGTTTTTTATTATTAATTTCACTACATTGACTAAAAGGACGGGAATTGCATGATAAATCACACTATTCCATTAACCGATTTACACCGACATCTTGATGGCAATATTCGTCCACAAACCATATTATCTCTTGCAAGACAGCACAATATCGCCCTGCCTGCGGATGAATTAGAAGCATTACGCCCTCATGTTCAAGTGCTTAGCAATCAACCAGACTTACTCGGTTTTCTACAAAAACTTGATTGGGGTGTAGCAGTATTGGCCGATCTAGCCGCCTGTTATCGTGTAGCTTTTGAAAATGTAGAAGATGCCTATCATGCAGGAATTGACTACGCCGAGCTGCGTTTTTCTCCCTATTATATGGCGATGAAACACCAATTACCTATCGATGGCGTTGTCGAGGCAGTAATCGCAGGTATTCAAGCGGGAGTTAAGAAATATCCCATAAAAATCAATTTAATCGGTATTTTAAGCCGAACTTTTGGACGCGAGGCGTGCCAACAAGAGTTGGATGGATTATTAGCGCATAAAGATCATATCTGTGCCCTCGATTTAGCCGGAGACGAGCTCGGTTTCCCAGGGGAGTTATTCCATACGCATTTTACCCAAGCCAAAGATGCGGATTGGCATATAACGGTACACGCCGGCGAGGCTGCGGGTCCCGCCAGTATTTGGCAAGCGATAAATCAACTCGGCGCCGAGCGGATTGGTCACGGCGTTAAAGCCATACAAGATCCTCAATTAATGGATTATTTGGTTACCCATGAGATTGGAATTGAAAGCTGCTTAACCTCTAATCTGCAAACCAGTACCGTAGCTTCTCTGGCGGAGCATCCATTAAGGCAATTCTTAGCCCATCAGGTTATTGTATCCATTAATACCGATGATCCGGCAGTACAAGGAATAGAGATAGCCCATGAGTATCAACTTGCGGCTAGAGATGCTGGGTTAACTCCCGCAGAGATTTTACAAGCACAGCGTAACGGTCTACGTATGGCATTTTTAAGCGCCACAGAAAAACAGCAATTAATTGAAATGGCTGCGCAACGTAAATAGCTTATTTAATCGAATCGGTCAATTTAGTAGGTCAATGGTATGGCCTACTAAATTAAACGAATTTAACCTACCGTGATGACAAATTGACAAATCATAAGCCACGCTAAACCGCTTAAGCTCTATTGGTGAACTCAAGTCTATACTCAGAACAGATTCCAAAAATCTAAACAACATATCGGTATTAGACAGTTATTGCGTATGTATCAATTTATTATTTTTCAGTCATCAAATAGTCACGCCGAGATCCCGCGCTTATTCGGCTTTTTGCTTAGCTCCCTGATTAGCATAGCGTTGTGCAAGTACCGCACAAACCATCAATTGGATTTGATGGAAAATCATTAATGGCAATAAAATCACCCCAACGACAGATGCCGGAAATAATACATTCGCCATAGGTACACCATTCGCCAGACTTTTCTTTGAACCACAAAAAACAATCGTAATTTCATCGGGCTTACTAAATTTCAGTAATCTCGCTGCAGCAATATTCATCACAATTATCACCAATAACAGTAAGCAGCTCACCACACAAATCATCAATAACGAATAAGCATCGATTTTTTGCCAGATCCCTTCAACCACTGCTTCACTAAAAGCAACATAGACCACTAATAAAATCGATGAACGGTCAGTGATATTAATTAATTTACGATGACGATTAATCCATTTTTCAATTAACGGCCTCGCCAGATGTCCAACGACAAAAGGAAGCATCAGTTGCAGTAAAATTGAGCCAATCGCATTAAAAGTATCTACAGCTTGGCTACCATCAGCGTCCATCAACATCCCAACTAATATAGGCGATAAAAATACTCCAAGAATACTGGATGCCGAAGCACTACAAACTGCCGCTGCGACATTGCCTCCGGCTACCGAAGTAAATGCTATCGCTGATTGCACTGTTGCGGGCAAAGCACATAGATAAAGAAAGCCCATATATACCGTAGGCGACATCCATTCTGGCACCATAAAGTGCATGCCCAGCCCTAAAATCGGAAACACAATAAAGGTACTGCTAAACACCAACAAATGCAGCCGCCAATGACGAATACCCGCCATTATCGCTTCCCGCGATAATTTAGCCCCATGCATAAAAAACAGCAGTGCTATCGCAGCAACAGTCAAATATTTAAAGCCTACTTTGACCTCACCTTCGCAAGGAAAAATGCTAGCAATTCCAATCACCAATAGCATAGTAATAAGAAACGGGTCGATTTTTAATTTATTTAGCCAAGGCATATTACTTCTCAATATAATATTACTGGCACCTTATCCTGATGCCAGTAATGATTAAATAAAAACTATCATTCCAACCTGTTCCATTTAAAGGAATTATTCTAAAATACTTGTTCTAAAATTGTTATTCCAGAACAATAGTTTGCTGCTGTTTTGCCGATTTAACACCGGCTTCGATTAACTTCATGACCATAATCGCTTGCTCAGGTGTAACAGGATTAGCTTCTCCTTCGCGGATAGCTTGGTAAATCGCCGTATAAAAGCCAGCATAATTACCTTTTTCATTCGGCCACGGCTGTTCAACTAATTGATCGTCCTGTGACAGCGTCACAATTCCTGCACGCGGATCCACACCCCAATTATCGCCTACAGGATAATGCCCAGTCTTTAATAAATCTTCTTGGGTATCCAAGCCATATTTAACATAACTGCCCAGCATTCCATGCACAGTATAAACAGGCGATTCAGCAGCAGCCACTGTTGTCGCATGCAGAACCACTTTTTTATCGGCATAATTAAGCATCGCATGAAAGTAATCTACCGCTTCTGCTCCCGGCCTGATCTCAGCCAGATCGGCGGTGATCGATTGCGGCTTACCGAAAAACTGCAACATTTGATCTAACAAGTGCGGGCCTAAATCGTACCAAATCCCACCGCCGGCGACCGACGATTCGCGCCAGCGTTGACGTACTGCCGGGCGATATCTATCAAAATGTGAACTATAATATTTAATATCGCCGAGGATCTGCTGATCCAACAGTTTTTTCAACGTTAAAAACCCTGCGTCAAAGCGACGATTATGATAAACCGATAGCAATAAACCGGCATTTTCCGCTTGATTCTTCAGCGCCTCAGCCTCATCTACTGTTACAGTAAATGGCTTATCGACCACGACATGCTTACCTGCCGCTAAGGCCTCTTGTGCTAATAAATAGTGAGTATTATTAGGCGTAGGGATAATAATAAGTTCAATATCGGGGTTATTAAATAAGGCTTCTGGCGAGGAGACTACAGTAACATCGGGCAAATCCGCACTAACTTTTGCCGGATCGCTGCTTGAGACAGCGGTGAGTTCAAACTGATCTAAAGCCACAATAAAAGGTGCGTGAAATGTCTTACTTGCATAACCATACCCTACTAATCCAACTTTAATTGGTTTAGTCATAATTACCTCTTTATCTCGGTCAGATGGTAGATTTTAAATTAATCATTTATGTTAATCAGCTAGAGAAGAAAGTACCACTAGTGTTTGCTGATTAGCAAACTAAACTAAAATAGCGCTATCCGTTAGCCGCATGTTAAGATAGTGCTATTTCCCGTCATTGAGTTGATATCTATAATGAAACCTTTAAATGATTACCAGCATATTAATGGTTGGCTGTTAGCGCCAGCGAGCTATCTAGTTGTTATGTTTGTTGCTGCTTGCGGCATGTTTATTTTATATGTTTTAAAGTTTTTTGATTTATATTCAGCTTATGGAGCATGGCCTAGCTTTCTACCACTTAGCTGGTATTTATCTTTAGCCACGACGTTATTAATGGGTCTTTTTACTGCTCACGTGATTAAATTGATGTTTTTTCGAGCACGTAAATTCCCACGTATGTTCATAATTTGGCTAATGATTTCATTAGTTCTCGGACTGAAAACCTTCGCATTTTCACCGATTGACGATACTATGGCGCTAAAAGTGCTATTATGGCCATTATTTGCCGCATCGTTATTTGTGCCCTATATGAAACGTTCATACCGCGTAAAAATGACTTTCACACAAGATCGATAAGCCACGCTAAAATTGCTTGTTATTATAGCCGGGTTATTTTTAATAATTCGCTAATTCTTTTTCGTTTTTTATCAACACGTTTCAGGCAATGCAATGACTGATTATCTGCTTTTATTTATCGGGACCGTTTTAGTTAACAACTTTGTGTTAGTTAAGTTCCTTGGCTTATGCCCGTTTATGGGCGTCTCAAAAAAACTCGAAACCGCCATTGGAATGGGCTTTGCAACCACCTTTGTAATGACCCTTGCGTCTATCACCTCGTGGTTGATGGACACCTTTATTCTGATCCCCTTAGATCTCATTTATCTGCGTACATTAAGTTTCATTTTAGTGATCGCGGTGGTGGTCCAATTCACCGAGATGGTCGTACGTAAAACTAGCCCGACCTTATACCGCTTATTAGGTATCTTTTTACCGCTAATCACCACTAACTGCGCGGTTTTAGGGGTTGCACTACTTAATATCAATCAATCCCATAACTTTTTACAATCGGCAGTCTATGGTTTTGGTGCCGCGGTTGGTTTTTCATTAGTCATGGTGCTATTTGCTGCAATACGCGAACGACTGGCCGTCGCCGATGTGCCCGCGCCATTTCGGGGCTCATCAATTGCGTTAGTTACCGCGGGTTTAATGTCTTTGGCCTTCATGGGCTTTAGTGGTTTGGTGAAATTCTAATGATATCGTTATGGATTGCTATTGGCATATTAGCCGCATTTGGGCTGATATTTGGCCTTATTTTAGGTTACGCATCTCTGCGTTTTAAAGTCGAAGAAGATCCGATTGTCGAACAAATCGATCATATTCTACCACAAAGCCAATGTGGTCAATGTGGTTATCCTGGCTGCAAACCTTACGCAAATGCGGTAGCCAATAATGGTGAAATGATCAATCGTTGCGCTCCTGGTGGCGAGCAAGCGATGTTGAAAATTGCTGAGCTACTGAATGTAGACCCGCAGCCACTAGAAGGCGATGAAGCCGTATTAAATCCTCAGCGCAAAGTGGCAATTATTGATGAAGATAACTGTATTGGTTGTACCAAATGCATTCAAGCTTGCCCGGTAGATGCAATCATTGGTGCAACGCGAGCCATGCATACAGTGATTGAAGATCTGTGTACTGGCTGCGATCTGTGTGTGGCTCCCTGCCCAACAGACTGCATTGAATTAGTTCCGGTCAAAACGTCCACCTCTAACTGGAAATGGGATTTAAATTCGATTCCGGTTAAAAATATTACATTACCAACAACTCCTATCACTCCGAAGGGATCGACTCAGGGTGAATCGCATGTTTAATTTATTTAACTGGTTGAAGAAAGACAATATTTGGGATTTTGATGGTGGTATTCACCCACCTGAAATGAAATTACAATCCAGCCAAACCCCCATGCGTATCGCCGCGGTACCTGCGCAATTGATTATTCCATTACAGCAACATTTAGGCCCTGAGGGTGAATTATTAGTTAAGGTTGGCGATTATGTATTTAAAGGCCAACCGTTAACCAAAGGGATTGGCAGAACCGTCCCGGTACACGCGTCTTCCTCTGGGATTGTCAGTGCTATTGAGCCACGCGTTACTGCGCATCCTTCCGGATTAGCTGAGCTGTGCGTAATTATTACCACCGACGGTAAAGACCAATGGGGCGAACTGCATCCGTATCCTGAATATACCCAGCTGACGGCTTCCGAGCTATTATTCCATATCGAACAAGCAGGTATTGCCGGCCTTGGCGGTGCGGGATTCCCAACGGCAGCAAAATTAGCTGGCGCAGGGCAAGCGATTAAAACGCTAATTATTAATGCTGCAGAATGCGAGCCTTACATCACGGCCGATGATCGCTTAATGCAAGAGCATGCCGATGAAGTTATTGAAGGCTGCCGAATTTTGATCCATTTGCTTAACCCTGAACAAGTGTTAATAGGCATTGAAGATAATAAACCCGAAGCCATTCGCGCCTTAAAAAAGGCACTAACGCAACACGACCCACTGATCCATATTCGGGTGATCCCCACCAAATACCCTTCGGGGGGAGCTAAACAATTAACTAAAATTTTAACGGGCAAAGAAGTACCCTCTGGCGCGCGTTCATCTCAAATTGGCGTATTAATGCAAAATGTCGGCACAGCGGTTGCCATTAAACGCGCAATTATTGACGGACACCCTTTAATCGAGCGCGTGGTAACTGTGACGGGTGAAGCTATACAGCAACCGGGAAACTTTTGGGCGCGTTTAGGCACACCCGTACAATATCTATTGCAACAAGCGGGTTTTCAACCGCAAGATCAACAAATGGTGATTATGGGGGGGCCATTAATGGGCTTTACCCTGCCCGACCTCAGTGTGCCTATCGTAAAAATCAGCAACTGCCTGTTAGTGCCTACCGCAGAAGAAATGGGGCTTAAAGCACAAGAAGAAGCCTGTATTCGCTGTGGGCTCTGTGTCGAAGCTTGTCCTGCTGGTTTACTGCCACAGCAACTATATTGGTTTAGCCAAGGCAAAGAGCACGATAAAGCACAAAAGCATCATTTATTTGACTGCATTGAATGTGGCGCTTGCGCCTATGTATGCCCGAGCAATATTCCTTTGGTGCAATATTACCGCCAAGAAAAAGCAGAAATCAAAGAGATAGCCCAAGAAGAACGACGTGCTAACGAGGCTAAACTGCGATTTGAAGCTAAACAAATCCGTATGGAAAGAGAAAAAGAAGCGCGTGAAGCTCGACATAGAAAAGCCGCCGTGCAACCAGATAGCGATGATAAAAGTGCGGTTAATGCAGCTTTAGCTCGTGTAAAAGCAAAACAGCAGTCTGCTGCCGAAAGCATTACTGTCGATCCGACCCAGGCTCCAGATAACAGCGCAGTGATTGCCGCTCGTGAAGCACGAAAAGCACAAGCCCGCGCACGCCAAGCCGAGAAAAAAGCCGCTGAGTCACTATCCACGTCTACTGAGCCACAAACCGCCACAGCAGAAGCCGGAGCTGAAACTGACCCACGCAAAGCTGCTGTAGCCGCTGCGATTGCTCGTGCTAAAGCCAAAAAAGCCGCACAAGCTGGTGCTGATCTCTCGGCGGAGGCTGCCGAAACAGTAGCTGCCGAAACTACAGCTTCTACAACAGCGTCTGCAACCACAGCACCTGAAGCTGCAACGGAAGCCGGGGCCGAAACTGGCCCGCGCAAAGCCGCTGTAGCCGCTGCAATTGCTCGAATGAAAGCCAAAAAAGCCGCACAAGCTGGTGCTGATCTCTCGGCGGAGGCTGCCGAAACAGTAGCTGCCGAAACAACAGCTTCTACAACAACGTCTGCAACCACAGCACCTGAAGCTGCAACGGAAACCGGGGCTGACCCGCGCAAAGCCGCTGTAGCCGCAGCGATTGCCCGAGTAAAAGCCAAAAAAGCCGCACAAGCTGGTGCTGATCTCTCGGCGGAGGCTGCCGAAACAGTAGCTGCCGAAACTACAGCGTCTACAACAGCGTCTGCAACCACAGCATCTAAAGCTGCAACGGAAGCCGGGGCCGAAACTGACCCGCGTAAAGCCGCTGTAGCCGCAGCGATTGCTCGAGTAAAAGCCAAAAAAGCCGCACAAGCTGGTGCTGATCTCTCGGCGGAGGCTGCCGAAACAGTAGCTGCCGAAACAGTAGCTGTCGAAACAACAGCGTCTGCAACCACAGCACCTGAAGCTGCAACGGAACAACAAACGTCTGCAACCACAGCACCTGAAGCTGCAACGGAAGCTTCGGGCGTCTGCAAAAGCACCTGAATCCGCGCAAAGCCGCTGTAGCCGCTGCAATTGCTCGAATGAAAGCCAAAAAAGCCGCACAAGCTGGTGCTGATCTCTCGGCGGAGGCTGCCGAAACAGTAGCTGCCGATAGCTGTCGAAACAACAGCTTCTACAACGCTGAAGCTGCAACGGAAGCCGGGGCTGAAACTGATCCGCGCAAAGCCGCTGTAGCCGCACATTGCGGCAACCTGATCTCTCGGCAGGCTGCCGAAGCTGCAACGGAAGCCGGGGTTGAAACTGACCCACGCAAAGCCGCTGTAGCCGCTGCAATTGCTCGAATGAAAGCCAAAAAAGCCGCACAAGCTGGTGCTGATCTCTCGGCGGAGGCTGCCGAAACAGTAGCTGCCGAAACAGTAGCTGTCGAAACAACAGCTTCTACAACCACAGCACCTGAAGCTGCAACGGAAGCCGGGGCTGAAACTGATCCGCGCAAAGCCGCTGTAGCCGCAGCGATTGCCCGAGTAAAAGCCAAAAAAGCCGCACAAGCTGGTGCTGATCTCTCGGCGGAGGCTGCCGAAACAGTAGCTGCCGAAACAGTAGCTTCTACAACAGCGTCTGCAACCACAGCACCTGAAGCTGCAACGGAAGCCGGGGCTGAAACTGATCCGCGCAAAGCCGCTGTAGCCGCAGCGATTGCCCGAGTGAAAGCCAAAAAAGCCGCACAAGCCAGCGCGATTGAGATTGATACGCCAAGTTTACAAATGGAAATAGATAATCAATTATCGCCGGCTGCCGATGAGCCCATCGAAGACGAAACTGATCCACGTAAAATAGCAGTTGCTGCGGCAATTGCTCGCGTAAAAGCAAAGCGTGAAATGCAAAAACATGAAGAAACATCGATAGAATAGCGAAAAAAATATGAAATTTAGACCCATAAATCAACAAAGTCGTCGTTTAAAAATCGCTAGCTCGCCGT
The DNA here is from genome assembly GCF_022592395.1 of Moellerella wisconsensis. Taxonomy (NCBI): domain Bacteria; kingdom Pseudomonadati; phylum Pseudomonadota; class Gammaproteobacteria; order Enterobacterales; family Morganellaceae; genus Moellerella; species Moellerella wisconsensis. The sequence goes on from NZ_CP093242.1 coordinate 1,868,376, forward strand.
TTACTCACGACCAACATAATACCCAACTAATTATGCTGTGGGTAATTATTGCTGCTATTCCCGGTATTGCCGCGCAGCTTTATTTTTTTGGAATAGGTACTTTATACCAATTAATTTTAGCCATGCTAACCGCCATTATTACCGAGTCTATCGCGGTAAAATTACGCACACGTAGCATAAGCACCGCGCTCAAAGATAACTCGGCATTAGTGACTGCGCTATTATTAGGCGTTAGTTTGCCGCCTTTAGCGCCTTGGTGGTTAATTGTTATTGGTACTGTATTTGCCATAATTATTGCCAAGCATCTGTATGGTGGATTAGGTCAAAATCCGTTCAATCCCGCCATGGTCGGCTATGTCGTACTGCTCATTTCATTCCCCGTACAAATGACCAGTTGGCTACCGCCGGATGCATTACAAAATATACCTACCTCAGCTTGGGATAGCCTAATGATTATTCTGACCGGGCACACACCTAGCGGATCAACATTAGAGCAGCTACGCTTAGGGATTGATGGTATGAGCCAAGCTACGCCGCTCGACAGCTTTAAAACCGGCTTATTAACCCATGCCATTGACGAAGTCTTAGCGCAACCCATATTACAAGGCTCATTAGCCGGCATTGGTTGGCAATGGGTAAATATCGGTTATTTATTCGGCGGATTAATCATGCTTAATCGCAAGGTGATCAATTGGCAAATCCCCGTTTCATTCTTAGCGGTACTAGCAATTTGTTCTACCATCAGTTGGTTGATTGATGATGGTCATTATGCCCCGCCACTGTTCCAATTACTGTCTGGCGCAACTATGCTAGGTGCATTCTTTATTGCCACCGACCCAGTGACGGCGTCAACAACACCTCGCGGACGATTAATTTATGGGGGGCTCGTTGGGCTATTAGTATGGATTATTCGAGTCTACGGCGGCTATCCGGATGCCGTTGCATTTGCGGTACTGTTAACAAATATTGCGGTACCATTGATCGATAATTACACACAACCACGAGCATACGGGCATAAATAAGGAAATCAGATGTTAACAACTATGCGACGCCATGCGATTACTCTGGCACTGTTTGCTGCCGGAACCACCGGATTAAGTGCAGCGGTTTATACTCTGACTAAGCAGACAATTGCGGAACAAGCTGCAATCGAGCAAAAAAAATTGTTAGATCAAGTGGTTCCCCCACAAATGTACGATAATCAGTTTAGCCAAGAATGTTATTTAGTCACTGCGCCCGAGGCTCTGGGGACTGCACAACCGCACCGTTTATATATCGCGCGTAAACAAGGTACTCCTGTGGCAGCTGCGTTAGAATCTACGGCACCAGATGGCTATTCCGGCGCTATCAACTTAATTGTTGGCAGTGATTTTAACGGTAATGTTTTGGGGGCTCGAGTCACTGAACATCATGAAACGCCGGGGTTAGGTGATAAAATTGAAACTCGGATTTCCGACTGGATCACCCATTTTAGTGGTAAAAAAATTGAGGCTGATAATCTATCACCTTGGGCAGTAAAAAAAGATGGTGGAGAGTTCGATCAATTTACTGGGGCAACCATTACGCCACGAGCAGTGGTCAATGCTACAAAAAAAACCGCTTTATTTATGCAAAATGTTACCGATAATCTGGCCGATTATCCTGTGTGTGGAGCCGAATAATAATGAATCAAACTAAAGAATTATTTGCTCAAGGGCTGTGGAAAAATAACTCAGCGCTGGTTCAATTACTGGGCTTATGCCCATTATTGGCGGTTTCATCAACCGCCACCAATGCATTGGGCCTGGGTTTAGCGACCACTTTAGTATTGGTCTGTACCAATGTTGCGGTATCGGCCTTTCGTCGTTGGGTACCTTCAGAAATTCGTATCCCCATTTACGTTATGATCATCGCCTCAGTAGTTAGCGCGGTACAAATGCTGATCAATGCCTATGCTTTTGGGCTGTATCAATCATTAGGAATTTTTATTCCGCTGATTGTCACTAACTGTATCGTGATTGGTCGTGCAGAGGCCTTTGCCGCCAAAAATCCAGTCTATCAATCAGCGATGGATGGCCTTGCGATGGGACTAGGGGCAACCGCTGCCTTGCTGGTATTAGGAGCGATGCGTGAAATTCTTGGTAATGGCACACTGTTTGATGGCGCTGATTTATTACTTGGCTCTTGGGCTAAGGCACTGAGAATTGAAATTATTCATCTCGATTCACCATTCCTTTTAGCCATGCTTCCCCCCGGTGCCTTTATTGGCCTCGGGCTAATGCTAGCACTAAAATATTTAATTGATGAAAAAATAAAACTACGCCATGCCAGTAACTCACTGAAGAAAAATCAGACTCAAGAAACTGAACTTCAAACAGAGTTATCCACCGAGCGCGGACAGTCAAGCCATTAACGTCGATTATCGGCGTCTGTGCATGGCAGGCATTATTCTCCTAATCAACATGTTGTGAGCTATGAATAAGACCAAAAGGATTGAAATTTTAACCCGCTTACGGGCAAATGACCCACACCCGACCACCGAATTAAACTTTAACAGCCCATTTGAGTTGTTAATCTCGGTGTTATTGTCAGCTCAAGCGACCGATGTCAGCGTGAACAAGGCCACGGCCAAGCTGTATCCGATAGCCAATACACCAGAAAAAATCTTGGCACTCGGCGTTGATGGCTTAAAATCATATATTAAAACCATTGGTTTATTTAATACCAAAGCTGAAAATGTGATTAAAACCTGCCAAATGTTAATCGAAAAACATCAAGGTGAAGTTCCAGAAGATAGAGCCGCACTAGAAGCATTGCCGGGCGTTGGGCGGAAAACTGCCAATGTGGTATTGAATACCGCCTTCGGTTGGCCAACTATTGCTGTCGATACCCATATTTTCCGTGTCTGTAATCGCACCAATTTTGCCCCCGGGAAAAATGTCGTTGAGGTGGAAGAGAAACTGCTAAAAGTGGTACCCGCTGAATTCAAAGTTGATTGCCATCACTGGTTAATTTTGCATGGCCGCTATACCTGCATCGCTAGAAAACCTCGCTGTGGCTCTTGCATTATTGAAGACTTATGCGAATTTAAACAAAAAGTTTATCCTGAAAATTAACTCAGTACGGGCCCTAAAGTTATCACACAGGCGAGATTATACTTGCCCGATAACTTTGATTTGCGTAACAATGGGCGTTAAATTTTAAACTCCACGAAAAATGGTAAGTATGTTTCAAGATAATCCGCTGCTTGCACAGCTTAAACAGCAACTTCACGCGACCACGCCGAGAGCGGAAGGGATCGTAAAAGGCACAGAAAAAGGCTTTGGCTTTCTTGAGGTTGACGGACAAAAAAGTTATTTTATCCCCCCGCCACAAATGAAAAAAGTCATGCATGGCGACCGGATCATCGCAACTATTCATACTGATAAAGACCGTGAATCCGTCGAGCCAGAAGAGTTGGTTGAGCCATTTTTGACTCGATTTGTCGGTAGAATTCAAAAGAAAGAAAACGATAATCGTCTGTCCATTATTCCCGACCATCCATTATTACGCGACGCTATTTTTTGTCGCCCTGCCAAAGACGTAGATCATCAATTTAAGCAAGGTGATTGGGCCGTAGCTGAAATGCGCCGTCACCCGCTTAAAGGCGATAAAGCTTTTAACGCTGAAATTACTGAATTTATTACTGACGCTGACGATCACTACGCTCCATGGTGGGTAACATTACGCCGCCACCAATTAGAGCGTATTGCCCCTGAGATGGTTGACTGCGAACGCGATGATAATGATCTAGAACGTATTGACTTAACCGATTTATTCTTTGTCACTATCGATAGTGCCAGCACCGAAGATATGGACGATGCATTATATGTTGAACGCACAGAAGCCGGTGATCTGAAACTGTTTATCGCCATTGCTGATCCCACCAGTTATATCGCTAAAGACAGCCCATTAGATAAAATTGCCGCAGCCCGTGCGTATACCAATTATTTACCCGGCTTTAATATCCCGATGCTGCCCCGCGCATTGTCAGATGATTTATGCTCGTTGCGTCCGAATGAACGGCGTCCTGCACTCGTCTGCTCAGTCACCATTTTAGCTGATGGTACTTTAGCTGATAATATTCAATTTTTTGCCGCATGGATTGAGTCAAAAGCCAAGCTTGCCTATGACTTGGTATCTGATTGGATTGAAAAAACAGGAACTTGGCAGCCAGAAAACCCTCAAGTTGAGCAACAAATTGAACGCTTATTTGAGATGTCTACACGCCGTAGTCAATGGCGTCAGGATAATGCCTTAGTGTTTAAAGATCGCCCTGATTTTAGGTTTATTCTCGATGATAACGGCGTGGTAGTTGATATCGTCGCTGAAAACCGCCGTGCAGCTAACCGAATTGTAGAAGAAGCAATGATCACCGCTAATCTATGCGCTGCCTCAGAGCTGAAAAATAAATTAGGCTTTGGCGTGTTTAATGTGCATGCCGGTTTTGACCCACTAAATATCGAACAAGTGGTACAAACATTAAAAGATAATGGCATTGAAACTGACGCAGAGTCACTGCTATCCATCGAAGGCTTCCGTAAAATTCGCCGCATTTTAGACCGTCAGCCGACTCAATTTTTGGATAGCCGCGTTCGTCGCTTCCAGACATTTGCTGAAGTCAAAAATGAACCCGCGCCCCATTACGGATTAGGTTTTGATGCCTACGCGACATGGACATCGCCCATCCGTAAATATTCAGATATCGTCAATCACCGTTTATTAAAATCAATTATTGCCGGTAAACCAAGCACTGAGAAACCATCAGAAGAGTTATCGCTTCATTTAGCTGAGCGTCGCCGTGCTAATCGCATGGCGGAACGAGATGTTGGAGATTGGCTATATTCTCGCTTCCTTAGCCCATATGCTGGGACTGATCAGGTTTTCAGTGCGGAAATTATTGATATAACACGCGGTGGGATTCGTATTCGCCTAGTCGATAATGGGGCTGTGGCATTTATTCCCGCCACGTTCTTACATTCAACGCGTGATGAAATTCAATGCAGCCAAGAAACCGGCGCGGTTCTGATTAAGGGTGAACCCGTCTATAAACTGAATGATATTATCGATGTACGTATTGCAGAGGTCCGTATGGAGACTCGCAATATCGTAGCGCGCCCCGTCAACTAATTTTAGATTATCGATATTCTAGCCGGGTGAAAATCATCCGGCTTTTTATTGTGTCTATATTGTTCCTATCGAATTACTTACCCTGTCTATTTTTACTCGCTTGTTTTCTATATTTATAGCCCTATTATTGCATTGGACGGGCTTAATCTTCCCTATTTAACCTTATATCTCAGTAGAGTAACTTTGTATTGGCGTAGCCGTAGTTTCGCAGAGTCCATTATGCTGGTGCTTCGAGAAAAAAACCGCACTTAAAGTTAAATTATCGGGGTAATTAAATAAAAATCCCCGATTATTCTCATTTGCTAATTACTGGGCTATGCTAACGTAGATTGACTATTAAAATGAGGAATTGAATTATGAAAGCTAGACAAAAATCCATTACAGCATATGCCGTAGCCGCAGTCGTAATCCTTTCACTGTCTGCGTGTTCAAATATGTCTAAACGAGATAAAAATACCGCGGCTGGCGCAGGGATTGGTGCCGTAGGTGGCGCGGTATTGACCGGGGGAAGTGTATTAGGCACTGTGGGTGGGGCTGCTGTCGGGGGGGTTATTGGTCATCAGGTTAAAAAATAATACCATTAGCGAATGCCGCTTAAAAACACTATAAATAGGGCGCTTATTCTGCGCCCTATTATTTTATTCATTAATTAATATTACTGTCACTTTGTATTTCTGTTAAATCGACGTCCGTCATCCACTGGTTTTATCCACCAGCCAGCTTCACTTTATGACCCATGCCTTCAAGTAGCTGCTTAATTAAGTCGCGTTTATCGCCTTGAATTTCAATATTACCGTCTTTAATCGCACCACCACAGCCACATTTTTTCTTTAATTCAGCAGCCAATTTAGCTAATGCGCTATCGTCTAAATCCAATCCAGTGATAACACAAACCCCCTTGCCTTTTCGGCCTGAGGTTTCACGGCGGATCCGCACAATACCATCGCCTTTAGGTCGTTCGATACGTGGTTTTTCTTCCTCGATACGCCCTATATCAGTGCTATAGACTAAGCGGCTATTATTATCTTTCATTACAGCCCCTTCAGTGATTCATTAATTTGTTTTAGCATTTGGGTTGGAGAATCACTGCGAGTAATGGGACGACCAATGACCATATAATCCACCCCTGCGGCAATTGCATCTTGTGGGGTCATAATCCGACGTTGATCGCCAATATCACTGCCTACGGGACGAATGCCAGGAGTGACCAATTTAAAACCAGCGCCACATAATTGTTTTAAATGGGCTGCTTCATGTGCAGAGCAAACAACCCCATCCAATCCACTGTTTTTACTCAGTAAAGCTAAACGTTCTGCATGTTCGGCCGGTGAAACATCGATACCAATACCGGCCAAATCAGTTTGATCCATACTGGTTAATACTGTTACCGCCGTCAGTAGCGGGGCATCTTTACCGTAAGGCATTAATACCTCTTTCGCCGCATCCATCATACGTGTCCCCCCACTGGCATGTACATTGACCATCCAAACCCCCATTTCTGCCGCCGCAGCCACTGCACGCGCAACAGTATTGGGAATATCGTGGAATTTTAAATCCAGAAACACATCAAATCCACGTTGTTTTAATTGCTTAACCAGCTCAGGCCCATGAAAAGTAAACATCTCCTTGCCAACTTTTAGCCGACAATCGCGCGGATCAATACGGTCAACAAAGGCCAATGCCTGATTAATATCATCATAATCGAGAGCAACAATAACCGATGGATCGACAGGTGCCATTGTTTGATTTTGAGTTGGGGAGTTCATTTCTATGCTATGCCTTTATATCATTTGAAAAAAACGAAAATGTGATGTGACAGTGTCACTGACCATCTAGCCCGCGAATAGGTTTTGTCGTATCCCATGAACGGCAAGATGGGCAATGCCAATATAACGAGTGTGAGGTAAATCCACATTTACGACAACGGTAATCAGGTTTGGTTCGGATTTGTTCACCGACCATTTTACGTAATAAAATTAAGCTTTCTTTGGCTCGCCCTTCTTCGGCGTCTTGTAAATGATACTCCATCAAACGATAGAATAAGCGCATTGTTGGATGGCGTTGCAATTGAGCATTAATATAGGTCAATGCTTTATCGTGCCCCTCGCTTTGGGCAATAATATCCGCTAAATAGAGTTCAGCCGCAGCGCCAGAATCACCGGCGACACACTGTTGCAAGAATTCAGCCCATTCTTGCATATTATCCAGTTGTTTATAGCATTCATAAAGTAGCGGCAACGTTTCAGTAACTAATTCGCGATCTTGTTGATAAACCTGTTTCAACGAGGCAATGGCTTTATCGTAGGCATTTTTTTCTATATAAATACGCCCTTTCATAATTGAAACACGCGCACAATTTTTATCTGCTTGTTCGGCTTTATTCAATAAATTTAAACCGGCATCTAAATCATCGCTGCCCAATTGCTGTAAGGCCAATTCACAATAAAACTGGGCTATATCTTCACGTAGCGCATTATTCCCCAATTTAACTAACTTGGTTGCCACATCAATGGCTTTATGCCAGTCACTAGTCAATTGATAAATCGATAATAAAGATTGATAAGCACTATTTTTAAAATCCACTTCATCAGTCAATTGTAAAAACATATTCTCTGCCCGGTCATAGACACCCGCCGCCATATAATCACGCCCCAATTGTTGGGTCGCGAGCAGACGTTGTTCAAAAGATAACGAGGCACTTTCAACTAATGATTGGTGAATACGAATCGCACGTTCAACTTCACCTCGAGAACGAAACAAATTACCGAGAGTTAGATGAGCTTCAAAAGCAGAGCTATCTTCCTTCAGCATATCAAGGAACAGATCAACCGCTTTATCTTGTTGATTGGATAAAAGAAAGTTAACGCCTGTCACATATTCACGCGACAGACGATCAGCGTTCTGTTGTTTATCTTGTTGAGCACTTCTACGCCCCATATACCAGCCATAGGCGGCAGCAATCGGTAGCAGCAGAAATAGCAGCTCTAACATAGAAAATTAATCCTTATTTGATAAGGTCACAGCAGATACCGCCGATTCGGATGCATTTTTGCCTGACTCAGTTAATTGTGATTCTAAGCGTTTAATTTTACGACGGGCATTCGTCAAAGCAACCAATGATCTTAAATAGAAAATACCACAGACCAACCAACCTAAAATAAACCCCATACCAAACAATGAGGCCAACAGTGTAGAAACAGAGAAGTCACCTTTAGCAATCAGATAATTAAAGCTAATCACTTGGTCGTTACTCGATCCTAGCGTTATTGACACAATAAAAATCACCACTGCCAGTAATAAAATTAGAAAATATTTCACATTATTTCCTGTTATCAGTTGTCGTCGATAGACATAAATATCCATTATCTGTCTGATAAGGTAGCATTTACTCTGAGTTCAGACCAAGCAATTTCTCAAATAAACCTGCCAGCTGTAAGTCGGATAATGGCCGTGTTTTACAAAATCTAACTCGATATCCGTAATATACCAAAAAATATCAATTATCGCCTTATCGATACGGTGCAATACACATTCTATTACACTCTCTATTATACCTTGGCTATCATTCTGAATAATACCCTGTTTTATCGAGATTTTTATTTTCGCATTTCAATAATATAATCAGACTTTGGCGATTAGTATTTAGCCAATTAACGGTTGGTCGGTTGAGCTAATAGCCGACATGCGATCACCGCTAATACAGCATTAATAGCAATTGATAGCAAAATATCACTCGGCCAATGCATCGCCAAAACCAGTCGACTTACAATAACGCTTTCAGCCCACACCGCTAGCGCAATCGACCATAAATAATAACCGCGCTGCCAAAATAGACCTATCAGTAATAACGCCCAACCAGCGGCAAACAACGTGTGTCCTGAGGGAAAAGAATACCCCGTCTCATTCTGCCAATGAGTTAACTGCCATTGTGGAATATCGCTAACATTTGATGTTAATTGTTTAATCAGAACTTTTCTTTGTTGGCGATCTTGAGCATAAAATTGGTTAGGGGAAATATTATACTGCTGTTCAAGCCACAACACATAAGGCCTTGGCGTTTGTACACTATTTTTTATTCCCACTTTCAGCCCTTGCGCAATAACAATACATCCAGTAATCACTATCACCCATTTAATCCACTGCTTTCCTCGTGGACGAATTAGCCAAAGTGTTAATAGCAATAACAACAAAGAAGTGATTATTGACCACGGTTTCCCCGCTGTATTAGTAATATATAACAACGGTAAGCCGAAAGGATTATCAAAAGGTTGCCAATGCCACTGCATAGCCACCAACAATAATGGCGGCAATGCCAAGATCATCGCAAAAACCACAATAGGATAAGTAAATTTTTTCATTTTCTGTCATCCTTAGCACTGATATTATTTCTAATTAAATTTGTTTATTCTTTATCATACCTATTGTATTAATATAACTAAGATTGAGTACAAACGTACAAATAATGTCTTAATTAGATCGCCGTAAGATAATATACGCTATAATTCTGTGCCTATTTAATCTTAATCGAAAATCTTAACGACTCTATTTATCGGTCATTTTTATCATTATCCGAGAGTTATAATCTATTCATGAAAGAAAATATACAGCTAAAGCGCGTCGCTGAGGCGAAGTTACCGACCCCATTTGGTGAGTTTTTAATGGTTGGATTTGAAGAAATCGCTACCGGTAAAGATCACGTCGCGTTAATCTATGGGGATATCTCTGGCGAAACTCCGGTGCTATCTCGTATCCATTCAGAATGTTTAACCGGTGATGCATTATTTAGCCTACGCTGTGATTGTGGATTTCAATTAGAAGCTGCATTGTCACAAATTGCTAAAGAAGGCCGAGGCGTTTTACTTTATCATCGCCAAGAAGGTAGAAACATTGGCCTGCTGAATAAAATCCGAGCGTATGCGTTACAAGATCAAGGGCTGGATACTGTCGAAGCTAATCTAAAACTCGGATTTAAATCCGATGAACGTGATTTTACCCTGTGTTCAGATATGTACAAATTACTGGGGATCAGCCAAGTAAGATTATTAACCAATAATCCGAAAAAATTAGATATCATGAAACAAGCGGGTATCAATGTGGTTGAACGCGTGCCTTTGATTGTTGGGCGTAATCCAAACAATGCGCATTATTTAGATGTTAAAGCCGAAAAAATGGGTCATTTATTATTTAATAAATAATAAATTTAACAAATCCCCGTACTAGCAAATAAATACTTTTAATGAAGATCATCCAACCGATGGTCTTCTAAATTAGCTACTCTATTAACCATCATCAGCATTTAACTATCATCAACATCAAGTTTCCCCATCCAATCGGTTATATTCACTTTCTGTTGATAACGTTTATACTGTCACTACAATTTATGCTCACTGAGCGTTAGCTGCCATAAAATAGCCACTATCCTCAAACAGCTAGATCACAAAATAAGGAGCTATTGTGAATAATCAGCCATCCATCCAGCGCTTGAGAAGACTCCGTCAAACAAAAACATTCCGCGAAATCTTCCAAGAGACCTCTCTGTCACTAAACGACCTGTGTTTACCTATCTTTGTCGAAGAAGGTCTTGATGAGTACCAACCGATTGAGAGCATGCCGGGTGTAATGCGTATTCCAGAAAAACGTCTACCGTATGAAATTGAGCGTATTGCCAAAGCAGGAATTAAATCTATTATGACTTTTGGGGTATCGCACCATTTAGATGAAACCGGTAGCGATGCATGGCAAGAAAATGGTTTGGTGTCCAGAATGTCACGCATAGCCAAACAAACAGCGCCTGAGCTGATAGTTATGTCAGATACCTGTTTCTGTGAATATACCTCACATGGTCACTGTGGCGTATTGCATAATGAGAGTGTAGATAACGATCAGACTATTCATAACCTGGGTTTGCAAGCGGTCGCTGCTGCACGTGCAGGCGCAGATTTCATCGCCCCATCAGCAGCTATGGACGGGCAAGTTGCCGCTATTCGCCAAGCGCTAGATAACGCTGGTTTTCACCATACGCCAATTATGTCCTACTCGACTAAATTCGCTTCGGCACTGTATGGTCCATTCCGTGATGCCGCAGGATCATGCTTAAAAGGCGATCGTAAAACCTATCAAATGGATCCGATGAACCGTCGTGAAGCTATTCGCGAATCATTGATTGATGCCCAAGAAGGTGCAGATGTGTTGATGGTTAAACCCGCCGGCGCATATCTGGATATTATTCGCGATCTGCGTGAGCGAACGGAGTTACCGATTGGTGCATATCAGGTGAGTGGTGAATATGCACAAATCAAATTTGCGGCTATGGCCGGTGCAATTGATGAGACTCGCGTGACCTTAGAAACACTAGGCTCAATTAAACGCGCAGGGGCAGATATTATCTTTACTTACTTTGCATTAGAGTTAGCCGAAAAAGGCTTACTGTAATCCTTGAAGGCACCAGTTATCGGTGCCTTCACATTTTCTCTACTCATTTTATATTCTGTATAAATAATGTGAAATAGTTACTGAAAAGTCGTTATTGAAGAATAGTTAAACGCCAATTTTAAAATAACGTTAAATACAGTTCAGCCCGTGTTATTAACCTGAGTTAAATCACCTCTAAGACCTACATAAACCATAAAAATATTATTAATTACCCGTAAACATTCTCACTCGTTAATAAAATTTAGCCTTTCAGCCGATGACGGACTATGTTTAATTCTATCTATCTTTCAATAGAATGAGATCAGAATTTTATGACTAAATTTAATCATCATCGATTCAAACATTCTTATGCTAATACGAATATCCACTCCTATACCCATGCAAATATGCATATCAACAATACCTATACGCTTTCTGATGTGCAGCCGACAACGCAAACTCAGCCTATCCTACATAGAAATAGTGACAGTGATGGCATCATTCAGTATATTATCGACAAATCACTGTATAAAAAACCAGGCACCCATGAAAAGCTCACCAAACTGAAGAAATACCTAGTTAGTTTAATTTCCATTGTTACACATTATATCAATACCCATCACCCTAGCGATACACTCTCATCCCATCAGCCTGGATTAAAAAATTGGCTAGATGCAACACAGCAACTGCCTCTAATCACCTGTTCCGCTATACAAAAAAAGGAAATAAGCCATCAGGTTAAAGGAATAACTATCGCTAAAGGTGTATTGGCTTTAATCATGGAGACAATTTTGAATGTTCAGAATGAAGGATTAGACGCATTTTTACTATTTCTACAAGAACAAGAACAAGCTATTCAATTAAGATTAAAAAAAAATCTTAATCAGTTCTCTACCACACTGATATTTTGCGTTATAGAAGCACATAATATTATGCAAAACAGTGTATTCTATCCTAAAATATGTTTTTACCACTTACTATTTAATCGTAAGAATGCCCAGCTAATCTTGAATTGTAATTCCAGTGATAGTTTTGAAATTAATTTTGAATATACCTCATTTAGTGCATTTTTTAATGATGATGCACTGAAGGATGAACTAATTAGCCATCAATTTGAGCAATTTATCCAACGCCACTTACTGAGTTCGATTCAAAAATCAGATAACTTTTTTGATCGCCACCTTACTCAATCACAACATCCCCCTACATATGGTTCCGAATAGTTGCTCATCTCCCTCTTTATACCGTTTATTTATATAGAGATATCCAGTGTATAGATGAACAACATTACAGAACGCACGCTTACAGTGTCATAGTAGCTGAATAGTACTATAATCAAAAAATAGTACTATACTGAAAAACAGTAAACAGACACTGTCAATATACAGCCTTAATAGCAGCTAAATAATCGGTAACTGAATATCTTTAAACATCTGTTCAATATCTTCATTATTACGCAAAGAAACTGCTTTATCGACCACATCCCGGGTTAGATGCGGTGCAAAACGCCACATGAAATCATACATATAGCTACGTAAGAAACTGCTACGACGAAATCCAATTTTAGTGGTGCTATAGCTAAATTTATCTCGCATATCAATAGTAACCAAATCACTGTCCTGCACAGGATCAACGGCCATGCTGGCAATAATGCCAATACCCAACCCTAAACGTACATAAGTTTTAATCACATCGGCGTCGGTGGCAGTAAAGATAATTTTCGGCGTCAGTTGTTCTTGTTCAAATGCAACATCTAACTCCGAACGCCCAGTAAATCCATGGGTATAAGTAACAATTTGATATTCAGCAATATCTCGAATAGTTAAATCTTTTTTATTGGCTAAAGGATGGTCTTTGGGCACGACAACGCAACGGTTCCAATGGTAACAAGGCAACATTATTAAATCGCTATACAAATGTAACCCTTCCGTAGCAATGGCAAAATCGCTATTGCCTTTGCACACATCCTCCGCAATTTGGGTTGGCGATCCCTGATGCATATGCAATGAAACCTGAGGATAACGTTCAATAAAAGTTTTAATTACCGGGGGTAACGCATAACGAGCCTGTGTATGGGTAGTCGCAATATATAATGAGCCTCTATCAGGATAGGTATGCTCTCCAGCCACAGAACGAATAGCATCTATTTTTGACAGAACATCTCGGGAGATTCGAATCACCTCTTCACCCGCCGGCGTCACGTGAGTCAAATGTTTTCCGCTACGTCCAAAAATTTGGATCCCTAGCTCATCCTCCAACATACGCACTTGTTTACTGATCCCCGGCTGAGAGGTATACAAACCTTCGGCTGTCGATGATACATTTAAATTGTGATTTACTACTTCGACGATATACCGCAATTGCTGCAATTTCATAGTTCTACCACCCTCAACCTGTAAATTTATGCCCATACTATTGGCTATAGCTAAATCATCTTACATATATCAAAAAGTAATATAAATATAAGTTAATATAACCAATATAACATTGTTTAAATAATAATTAACAGCTATATGTTAGAATTTGAGATTGAATTAATCACCAGCTATGCCTACCTTATGATAGATAAGATGTGCGGTTAATCCGCTAGCTGTCTCAGTTAAAAGAGGTTTTTGCTCTATGAAGAAAACGTTATTAGCCTTGGCTATTAGTATCTCAGCGATAGCAACAATGCCTTCGGCTTATACCAAAGATATTACTTATGGCTCTCAAACCATCGTATTATCCGATAATATTGCCCCGGGAGATGACTTCTATCACTATGTTAATCAGCAGTGGATAGATCAGGCCAAAATTCCTACCGGAATGTCTCGCATCAACTCTTTTGTTGAATTGCATCTCAAAACCGAAAAGCAGTTACAATCATTAATAGATAACTTACTCAACCAGCCAGAAAATACGCTAAATCATAATCAGCGCAATATCCGTAACCTCTACCTTAGCTATCTAGATGAATCGGCAATTAAACAAGCCGGATTAACCCCGGCTCAGCCGCTGCTGAACGCAATACAACAAGCCAATAGTCATGCTGATATTGCCAAATTAATGGCACAACCGGGCTTTTTCTCTTTAATATCGTATTGGGTTGATTTAGACGCTAAAGCGCCCGATACCTATGTGCTGTATTTGGGACAAGGAGGATTAGGCTTACCCAATCGCAGTTATTATCTTGATGATAGCCCGCAAATGGTTGAGATCCGCAAAAATTATATCGAATATATAGTGACTCTGTTGAAACTCGCAGGCGAAGATTCAGCTTCGGCTAACCAAAAAGCACACAAAGTTTTGGCGCTAGAAACCGCCCTAGCCAAAGCTCACTGGACACCAGAAGCTAACCGAGACACCATCAAACAATATCATCCAATGAGCCTCGCTGAAGTTACCAAATATACTGCGGGGTATCCATTAAACGAGCTATTCGATTATTGGAAACTCTCGGATAAACAACTCAAAAAAATTATTGTACAAAATGACAGTGCGGTTCAGCAATCTGCCAAGATTTTTGCTGATACCGATATCAATACACTGAAGGATTATCTGCAATTTCATCTATTAAGCAGCAACGCGAACTATTTAACACCCGATTTTGATAGCGCACGCTTCAATTTTTATTCTCGCCAATTAAATGGCATTAAACAGCAACGTAGCCGTCAAGAACGCGCACTAGAAACCGTTAACCGACTGCAAGATGAACCATTAGGTCAACTGTATGTTGAGCGCTATTTTAATGCAGATTCAAAAGCTAAAATTATTGATTTAGTGAGTTATGTCAAACAAACTTTCCGCGACCGTTTACAGAAAAATAGCTGGATGGATGAACAAACCCGCCAAGAAGCCTTAATTAAACTTGACCAATTTAAGGTAAAAGTGGGTTATCCTGATCAATGGAACGATACCCGCCAACTGACATTAAGTGACGACCAATTATTTGATAACTACCAAAATATTCTAAATTGGTCATATCAACAAGATATGAATAAAGTAGGCGAGAAAGTCCGTGCATGGGAGTGGGCGATGCCCCCTCAAATGATCAACGCTTATTTCAATCCCGTGCAAAATGAAATCGTTTTCCCTGCTGCTATTTTACAAGCACCATTCTTTGACCCCAATGTTGACCCAGCCTATAACTACGGGGCTATAGGTGCAGTTATCGGACATGAAATGGGCCATGGATTTGATGATCAAGGTCGACTGTATGACGGCAAAGGCACCCTAAGGGACTGGTGGACAGAGCAATCACAAACCCAGTTTAATGCTAAAACTACAGACCTAATCAAGCAGTATAGTCATTTTAAAGTCAATGATTTAGCCGTAAATGGGCAATTAACTTTGGGGGAAAATATTGGTGATTTAGGGGGACTAAGTATTGCCTTAAATGCCTATAAACAATTCGTTAAAGAACATTATCCGAACGGTGAACCACCGATTATTAATGGTACTACCGGGTTACAACGATTCTTTATTTCTTGGGCTAGAACCTGGCAAGAATTAGCGAACCAAGAATCTGAAAGAAACAAAATCCTCACCGATCCTCACAGTCCAAATCAATTCAGAGGAAATGGCGTAGTACGTAATATCGATGAATGGTATTCAGCGTTTGATGTTAAGCCCGATAACCAATTATATCTGCCTCCCACTGAACGAGTACATATTTGGTAATCTTAGCGGATAACCAAACAATAAAGGCGCTGATTTCCAGCGCCTTTATTTATCTATGTCAATATACTAATAATTCAGCAAATAATATGACATCAATAAATGGGTACTACTTTTCTTTCGCAACCCATTTACCATCAACATAGAATGCACTCCAGCCAGTGGCTTTACCGTCTTTTTCTGAAGAAACATATTGCTGTTTAGTCTTACGACTGAAACGAACAATCGTTGGGTTACCTTCAGGATCAGCGGCTGGTGCTTCTGCCAGATACTTCATTTTATCAGCCAATCTATCTTTAAATTGTTGTAACTCAGCAACTAATGGTGCACGAGTTTCCCGCGATTTAGGGAAGGTATTGGCAGCTAAAAATATCCCTGCCGCCCCATCACGTAAGACAAAGTAAGCATCAGATTTTTCACATGGCAGTTCAGGCAAAGGTACCGGA
This sequence comes from Moellerella wisconsensis, assembly GCF_022592395.1. NCBI lineage: Bacteria > Pseudomonadati > Pseudomonadota > Gammaproteobacteria > Enterobacterales > Morganellaceae > Moellerella > Moellerella wisconsensis. The sequence goes on from NZ_CP093242.1 coordinate 1,885,037, forward strand.
TCTTCTTTCGGCGGCGCAATTTCACCACTTTTTAAGATCTTACGGGTGTTTTTACACTCGTCATTAGTACATCCCATATATTTACCAAAACGTCCCATTTTTAAGTGCATTTCTGAACCACATTTTTCGCACTCAATCACAGGGCCATCATAGCCTTTAATCCGGAATTCGCCTTCTTCGATATCATAACCATCACAGGCAGGGTTATTACCACAAACATGTAGTTTTCTATGAGTATCAATCAGATAACTATCCATCGCGGTACCACATTTCGGACAGCGACGCTTGGCACGTAACGCATTGGTTTCCGCATCTTCACCTTCGAGAATATTTAACAGTTCATTCTCTGGGATCAGATTAATGGTTTTTTTACAACGCTCTTTCGGCGGTAAAGCATATCCTGAGCATCCTAAGAAAACGCCGGTTGATGCGGTACGAATACCCATCGGGCGTTCACAATCAGGGCAAGTGATCGACGTTAACACCATTGGATTAGTGCGCATACCGCCTTCTTCCGGATCTTTTTCAGCCACATCCAGTTGCTTACTAAAATCAGAGAAGAATTCGTCTAACACCGCTTTCCACTCTTCTTGGTGATTAGCAATATGGTCAAGCTGATCTTCCATGCGCGCGGTAAAATCGTAACTCATCAATTCAGTGAAGTTTTCTTCTAGGCGATCGACAACAATCTCACCCATTTTCTCCGCATAGAAACGACGGTTTTCCGCTTTAACATATCCGCGATCTTGAATAGTAGAAATAATCGATGCATAGGTCGATGGACGTCCAATACCGCGTTTTTCAAGCTCTTTAACTAAAGAGGCTTCACTGTAACGAGCGGGTGGCTTGGTAAAGTGCTGACTAGGCAGCAATGCTTCCAAACTTAACATCGTACCCGGCTGAATCGGCGGCAAAGTTTTATCTTCATCATTTTTACGTAATGCAGACATCACTCGCGTCCAACCATCAAAACGTAACGTACGACCTTTGGCTTTAAGCTCAAAGTCACCCGCTTTTACGGTTAATGTGGTTGAATCATATTTGGCTGGTGTCATTTGACACGCCACAAACTGATTCCAAATTAATTGGTACAGTTTTTTAGCGTCTGGTTCCATATCTTTCAAGGAATCAGGTAATACATCCACACTGGAAGGACGAATAGCTTCATGCGCTTCTTGTGAGTTTTCTTTGTTACTGTAAATATTGGCTTCTTTAGGCAGATATTTAGCGCCAAAGTTTTCACCAATATATTCTCTCGCCATGGTTAACGCATCTTGGCTCAAATTAGTCGAGTCAGTACGCATATAGGTAATATGCCCCGCTTCATAAAGACGCTGGGCCATCATCATGGTTTTCTTTACCCCAAAGCTTAAGCGTGTGCTGGCAGCTTGTTGTAAAGTTGAAGTAATAAAAGGTGCGCTGGGTTTACTGGAGGTTGGTCTATCTTCGCGGTCAGTGACCTCAAATTTAGCTTTTTCCAGCAATGCCACTGCAGCTTCAGTTTCGGCTTTAGTGACCGGCTTAAAGGGCTTACCCTTATTGTGGGTCACTTCCATGCGGATCGCTGAAACTGTTTTTTCCGCTAAATCAGCATGTAACTGCCAATATTCTTCCGGTACAAACGCTTTAATTTCGCGCTCACGCTCAACAATCAAACGTACAGCTACTGACTGAACACGTCCGGCAGATAATCCTCGCGCCACTTTTTTCCACAGCAGCGGAGAAACCATATAGCCCACCACGCGATCCATAAAGCGACGAGCTTGTTGAGCATTAACTCGGTCAATATTTAACTCACCGGGTTTATTAAATGCTTGTGTAATAGCGTTCTTTGTAATTTCGTTAAATACGACCCGGCTGAATCGTGAATCATCACCACCAATCACTTCCCGCAAATGCCAAGCAATAGCTTCTCCTTCGCGGTCAAGGTCGGTTGCGAGATAGATATGATCTGCATCCGCAGCTAACGATTGTAATTCAGAAACCACTTTTTCTTTACCAGGTAAAATCTGGTAATTAGCCGTCCACCCATGGTAAGGATCGACACCCATACGATTAACGAGGGCATCTTGTGGATTTTTTTTGACTTTTTTGGTCTTATCGGTAGATGTGGCTGCACTCTTTTGAGTTCCGGATCCACTTTTAGGCAGATCACGGATATGACCAACGCTGCTTTTCACCACGTAGTCTTTGCCAAGATATTTATTTATCGTTTTGGCTTTTGCCGGGGACTCCACTATAACAAGAGCTTTACCCATAATTACCTTTACCTAATTTCTGTAATAAGTACATTCATTATTAAAATGTACTAAATTGAAAATCTCTTTCTTATATTGCGTAAGAATCGTAATAGATCAACTTTTTTTCTTTAATTTATTTGCGGTAGAACAAAAACAGTAAAAATAACTGAGCTATTCTAGACACAGAGAAACTGAGTTTTAGTATGCAATATTTTTTGCTGTATAATAGCAGTTTAGTGGCAAATGAAAAACACACACTCTACCTGATAAATGGTGATACGCAACTAATTATTTTTTTAAGGAGTCAGTTTTATGCAGAAGCAACCAACACTAATTACTCGGGATGAGCTTTTAGAAAAAGCGAATAAAATCATTAAAGAACATGAAGATTTTATTCATGGAATGTACGCAACCACTGTCGAACAACACGGTCCAACCCTAGTGTTTAAAGGAGAGTTTTTCCTCGATGAAGATGGCGTACCAACAGCCAAAAGTACCGCCGCATTTAATATGTTTAAACATTTAACCCAAACATTATCTGAACAATATAGATTAAAAGATTAATAATCAGCATGCGATAAAGATAACAGCAAACTGCTGATGATCTTTATCGCAATAACTTGTGTCTAAATATTATAAAATGAACTATCGACTATATTTATGCTTGAATTTAAACCATAAAAATAATCCAATTAACCACTAAAAAACCATTAGTGGTTATTTTCACTCCACTAATCTAGCGATTATTATGGTTAAAGTAACGGTTTTTGACCGCGCTGCCACCAGCGTAATAGTAATTTATCCACATTTTCCGAGATACTACCAGTAAAACGTTCAACTAATTTCTTGCTCTGTGTATAACTCACGCTAATCACTTCTTTATTTTCTATTTGCTCAATAATTAAATCATCGCTAACACCTATCTGATCAATCAAACCTTTGTGTTTTGCCTGAGTTCCATACCAATATTCGCCAGTTGCTACTGCTTCAATATCTAATGATGGTCGATTATCGTGCACAAATGATTTAAACAAGTGATGAGTTTCATTGAGGTCTTCAATAAATTTCTCACGACCGGCATCAGTATTCTCGCCCAACATTGTCAAAGTTCTTTTATATTCACCCGCAGTATGCAGTTCAATATCAACTTGGTGTTTTTTCAATAAACGATGAATATTGGGTACCTGAGCAACTACACCGATAGAGCCAATAATAGCAAAAGGAGCCGCAACAATCTTATCAGCGACACACGCCATCATATAGCCACCGCTGGCCGCCACTTTGTCGACAGCCACGGTTAGTGGAATGTTTTTTTCTTTCAATCGACCCAATTGAGACGCAGCAAGACCATAACCATGCACCATACCGCCTGGGCTTTCTAAACGTAACAGCACTTCATCTTGTTTATCGGCTACCGCTAATACAGCCGTAATCTCCTCACGCAGTGACGAGACTTCATGGGCATCCATGCTGCCTTTAAAATCCAATACATACAGGCACGGTTTTTTAACCCCACTCTGCCCTGCTTTGGCATTAAGCTTCTGTTTTTTAGCATCATTTTTGCGCTGTTTTTTAAATGCTTTTGACCACGCTTTATGCTCAGCTTCATTCATTTTTAGCCGCTGCATTTCACGTTGACGATCACGATAAAGCTCACCAAGATCGCTAATTTTCAATGCGCCTTTACTCCCACCACGACGCATGCTATTAGCAAAAATTAATACTACCAACGCCCCAATCGCTAACAGGATGGTTACTACTTTGGCTAAAAATAAGCCATACAGAGAAAAATACTCCACGAAATAATCCTTCTTTCAGACTAAATATATACAAAAATATTCTCATGAATGAATTCATGAGGCTAGCAAAAATTATAGAGTAGTTTACTCTTAATCAAGGATCTACTGAATTCGATTGTATTTAATTAGCTAATAATTGCAGTTAATACAAATAGATAAATAACCGCCAATCGATTAGGAACAACGCATGTTACACTATCAACCCAAAAGTGACCTATTAAACGGTAAAATTATCTTAGTAACTGGAGCTGGCGCAGGCATTGGCCGAGAAGCCGCATTAACCTATGCACGTTATGGTGCCAAACTTATTTTGCTGGGCAGAACCGAAAGTAAGCTTAAAGACCTCCAACAACAGATTGCTGAAACCTATCAGTCCACTCCGTTAATTTATACGCTAGATTTATTAACCGCTACCGATGAACAATGCCAAGCATTCGCGGCGGATCTTGCACAGCAAGTGCCTTGCCTTGATGGCGTACTACATAATGCCGGACTATTAGGTGTTGTCGCTCCAATCAGCGAACAACCCGCTGAATTATGGCATCAAGTCATGCAAGTGAATGTTAATGCGACCTTTATGCTAACACAGGCATTACTTCCGCTATTATTACGCTCAACCAGTGCCTCATTAATATTCACCAGCTCCAGCGTCGGTAAACAAGGGCGTGCAAACTGGGGGGCATATGCTGTCTCTAAATTTGCCACCGAAGGCTTGATGCAAGTTCTGGCTGAAGAATATAAACAAAGTAATCTGCGAGTTAATTGTATCAATCCCGGAGGCACTCGTACTCAAATGCGAGCCAGTGCATTCCCACAAGAAAACCCTCTCACACTAAAAACTCCGGCCGATATTATGCCGATTTATGTATATCTTATGGGTGATGATAGCCAAGGAAAAAGCGGCATCAGCTTTGATGCTCAGCCGAACAAAAAACCGGGGATAGCGGAGTAAATCGATGCCAGAATCACAACATCAACAGAGACAACAACGACTGAAAGATAAAGTTGAGGCTCGGATTGAATCCGCCCAGCTTGAACGTGGAATTTTAATCGTTTTTACTGGCAATGGTAAAGGCAAAACCACCGCAGCTTTTGGAACCGTGACACGGGCTATTGGGCACGGTTTAAAGGCCGCTGTTGTCCAATTTATCAAAGGCGGTTGGGATAATGGCGAACGCGCATTGCTCGAACCATTAGGTGTCCCTTTTCATGTTATGGCCACCGGATTTACTTGGGATACCCAAAACCGAGACTATGATACCCAAGCCTGCTTACAAACTTGGCAACAGGCTATCCCATTGTTATCTGATCCATCCATCGATTTAGTGGTTCTGGATGAATTAACCTATATGGTGAGTTATGGCTATTTACCGTTAGAGGAAGTTCTCCTACGCTTAACTCAGCGGCCAGAGCATCAAACGGTCATTATTACTGGACGAGGTTGCCATCGCGACCTGTTGGAACTAGCGGATACTGTCACCGAAATGCGCCCAGTAAAACACGCATTTGATGCCGGCATCAAAGCACAAAAAGGCATCGACTGGTAAAAACTAATGGCTAAAAATCATTCAAAATAATAACTACGTCGGGCTAAGCCATTTACTGCCGTTTAGCCCGTCATTTTAGGATGAAAAGCACGAACCAGATAAGCGATTGTATCAGTGGCTATTTGAGCAACTGGAGCAACAATGTTATAAAACAGCTATTGCATGACCAATACGCCAGCGCCAAATATAGCCCCAGTCTGATCCATGAAATCTGCATAGCGTTGTTTATCATCTATATTTTGTTTTTTATCTGGAAGTAAACTGTAGATACGTGCCATATCGCTAATATATCCATGATAATCATCATAATAATGTGTTTTTTGCATTGCATCTGGTGATTGACGAAAATTTTTAATAATCTCAATAATTGAAAGCGCTTGTTTTTGTAATCCGCTATCAGTGAAATTAGGGGGAGATAACCGATAATCGAAAGCAGAGGTGATGGTATTGAGTGTTTGGCTGCTATCACGGGTAATCTGTAGTTGGGATAGTAGCGTATCATTATTGTTTAGCAAATCTAATAATTCTGGGTGAGTTAAACATTTGGTTTTTAAATCATTAACAGCAGTAGTGCCCAATTCTATTTCACTGACTTTCTCGCCGATAGGAGAATGACATTTAAATAACGAATTATCGATAAATAACGCATTACTACTTTCAATCAAGCCAGAAACAAGATAATCATTAACCTTCAGCGAGTTAATCGGCAGTCGATACCGTGTCCGCTGATTATCTAATTTTTGAAAATAACTATACGCATAATAGGTTTGCTTGGCTGGATTAATAATCCCTCCTTGATTGCCGGGATACACCATAAAACGGATATCTTCGCCATTAGACAAAGTTAGCGTGTGTAATCCCACCGCTAATTTAACGCTTCCAGTTTGTTGATTATGCAGCGTATATACAGTCTGATCTATCTTAAAGCGCAGTGAACCTACACCATCATAGCTAAAATAAAAACGCCCATTTTCAGCTAAAGGCTCCAGTGATTGCTCACATCCACTAAGCCATAATCCGGATAATGTAATTAATATGACAGCCTTTATTTTAAATATATTTCTGCTAAACATATTTTACTAACCATATGTTGATTAACTATTAATTTAACCTAAGACTCAGCAAACACATTTAGTAAAAATACCTCAATTTAAGAGTAATCTCAACAAACAATTACATTTACTTATTTATTCAATTGTATTAATGCAAATGGAATCACAAACTTTCATTAAAAATACAGAATAAAATAGCAGCGTAATTTATTGTATTTAATGGTTATATAGGGATATTACTGCAATGATAAAAAATCAGCCGCTAGAAAATACTCGGCTGATTTTAATAAAATTATTTTATGTATACTTAATTAAGTACGGGTACGACTTTTAGTCACGGGTTTGGTGCTAGATTTAGCCCCAGTTTTAGTCCCTGCACGAGTACTTGGGCGTTTAGTACCACCAGTACGTTCTGACACCTGCGAATGACGTTTCACTGCACGGCGAATTTGATTAGCTTTTAAGCGACGTTGATCGCGAGGAACCGCCACTTTAGTCACAACTTCTGGATCTAATTCAACCAATTCACGTAAATAATTGATTTGCTCTAAACCTAATTCAACCCAACCACCACGCGGCAAGCCTTTTGGCAGATCTAAATCGCCATAACGTACACGAATTAAACGGCTCACTTGAATACCAACCGCTTCCCACAGACGACGTACTTCGCGGTTACGCCCTTCGGTTAAGGTCACGTTGTACCACTGGTTAATACCTTCGCCGCCTTTATAGGTCAAGGTTTTAAAGGATGCAGGGCCGTCATCAAGCTGAATACCCATAGTCAGTTGACGTTTAATGGCATCAGTAACTTCACCAAATACACGTACTGCATATTCACGTTCAACTTCACGGCTTGGGTGCATTAAACGATTAGCTAATTCACCATCAGTGGTAAATAACAGTAAACCACTGGTATTAACATCCAGACGACCTACCGCTATCCAGCGGGCGCCGGTTAAACGAGGAAGACGAGCGAATACGGTCGGACGACCTTCGGGATCATTACGGGTACAGAGTTCACCTTCTGGCTTGTAATACGCCATGACGCGGCAAACTTCTTTTTCAGCTTCTTTGATAGATAGCACTCGGCCATCTAAACGGATTTTAGTCGATGATTTAACTTCAATACGATCGCCTAATGTGGCTGCTTTACCATCAACACTGATCCGCCCAGCTTCGATTAATGTTTCAATCTCACGACGCGAACCATGCCCTGAACGGGCTAAAACTTTCTGTAATTTTTCTGTCTTTTGCGTTTTAACGCTCATGTATACCTCATGTGTCGCCTTCACAGGCGTCATATTCATTAATATTGTTTACTTTGCACTGCCTACTCATTCACCTTCAATGTTATACACAGTGATTTATAAATATGGCTTGATGTGGCCTGATTTGATATGGCCTAATATAGCTTGCTGCGGATATCCCGATAAAATATCGAAATCCCTGCGCATTATACACAGCTTTCAGTTAATGCCCTAAACAAACCTCGGTTACTCAAAAGGTGTAGTCGGCCCAGTCCCTACACGTACAATCACCGGGGAATCATCAGTTAAATCAATCACTGTGGTCGGTTGTTGTCCTAAATATCCCCCATGAATAATCACATCCACTTGGCGGTCTAACAAATCACGGATAGCCTCAGGATCAGATTGGGTAAAATCATCACCCGGTAAAATCAAGCTGGTGGACATTAATGGCTCACCCATTGCTTCTAACAAATCACGCGCTATTGGATTAGCTGGCACTCGCAGCCCAATCGTTTTACGTTTTTCATTCATCAGACGACGAGGTACTTCTTTGGTAGCTTTTAAAATAAAAGTATAATTACCCGGCGTATTATTTTTAATCAAACGAAACGCGGTATTATCAACATGGGCGTAAGTCGCTAGTTCAGACAAATCACGGCACATCAAAGTAAAATTGTGGTTAGAATCCAACTGGCGAATACGGCAAATGCGAGTCATCGCATTTTTATCGCCCAAACAACAGCCCATTGCATAACCGGAATCGGTTGGGTAAACCACCACTCCGCCTTGTTTTAAGGCATCAACACACTGGCTTATCATGCGTGCTTGTGGATTATCTGGATGAATATAAAAAAAATGGCTCATAAATTACCTCGCGATCCTCTGGTCGTGAATGCCTCACGTCCATACCTCATAATGTGAGTTATAGGATATAGATTAACAATAATTGCACTGTTAATTTAATTCTAGTTTAAATTAAATTTTGGCTATTCTACACTGACTTGCGCGCTCAGCAATGCGTTATTATTATCCGTGTTATCCCACAATTGCCAAACTGCATTGTTATCATTTGGCAGCCACAAATTACGACCCAGCTCAATCCAGCCACAAGGACGATGAAAGTCCGAGCCTAGAGAACATTTTAATTGATGAAATTCAGCTAATTGAGACAAAAACTGTTTTTCTTGGTGGGTTTGCTGACAATGCGAGACTTCCATGGCATCACCGCCCTGCTGCTTAAAATAGTCTACCAACCGCTTGAGCCATTTGGTCGAAAGCTGATATTTGGAAGGATGCGCCAATACCGCCACTCCACCAGCTTGATGGATAGCCTCTATCGCCTCTTCAATTGAGCACCATGTTGGCGGAACATACCCGGTTTTCCCTTTCGCTAGATAGCGTTTAAAGACTTTATTGATGGTTTTTTCTTTGCCAATTTCTATCAAATATTTAGCAAAATGAGCGCGAGTCACTTGCCCACCTTGCGCTAATCGCTGAGCATTTTCCCAGCAATTTTCGATACCACTTTTAGCTAGCCGCTGCCCTATTTCTTCACCGCGCTGATAACGTCTGGTTGATTGTAACTCGAGCAGTTGACAAATAGCCGGAGAATTGAGATCAAAATTTAATCCCACCACATGGATTTCCATATTTTCCCATAATGTTGAGATTTCTACGCCGGTGATCAATCCCATGGGAAGCTGTTTATCGACAATATGTTGCTGTGCGATTGGCAAAGCCGCACAAGTATCGTGATCGGTGATCGCTAGAAAATTAATCCCCATTTCTGCCGCACGCTCTACCAGTTCTTCAGGGGTTAACTCACCATCTGAAGCCGTAGTATGACTATGCAAATCATATCTAACCAGCAGTTCAGTTAACTGTTGCGACATGTTGAGTCCTTTTTATCAGTATTAATTATAGATATTAATTAATTTCAAATTATTTTAACTAGTATTCCATAAACGGCTTGACACACCAAGCTTGATCTAGTTAACTAGTACACAGGTCAGGGCGATAACCCTTAGATAAATTAACCCTAAATCATGTGAGGCTCGGTATGACAGCACCTATTTTATTTAACCGTTGGTGGCGTAAATTCGCTGTTTGGGCGCAATCCGCTGGTGCATAGAATAGAGATGCTACCGTGCTGAAACCCGCCCCTGAGGTGGGTTTTTTTATTGCTAAATTTTCATTTTAAGCCTCAGTTTTAAGGCTTCAGTTTTAAGGTAAGGCACATGACAAATCACAAAGAAACAGCGGTTAAGTTTGATCATTTGGAAAGCCCGATTAATTATCAGCAAGATCCAACACTGTTATTTCACCATCTGTGTGAAAATAAGCCTGCCACCCTATTGCTCGAATCGGCTGAAATCACGCTAAAAACTAATTTACAAAGTTTGCTTATTGTCGATAGCGCCTTGCGTATCCGTGCCTTTGGCCAACAAGTTGAGATAGAAGCGCTAAGTGAAAACGGTGCGGCATTATTACCGCTCATAGCCGATTTATTAGCCTCACACAGTAAGAACATAAACATTACTCCCCGGCAATTAATCGTCATTTTTCCACAGCCTGCGCCAGAGTTAGATGAAGATAACCGCCTCAAAGCCCATTCGTCAATGGACGTACTACGCTTATTGCCTAAATTAGCCCAACAAAAATCAGATAAACCGGAATTATTCTTTGTCGGTGGCTTATTTGCTTACGATCTTATCGCCAACTTTGAATCTTTGCCTGAAGTTGCATCGGTTAATCGTTGCCCTGATTATTGCTTTTATGTTGCCGAACATTATTTAGTGATCGACCATCAAAACCAAGCCGCGGTACTCAGAAGCGGGATCTTTAGTCAAGATACCACGATTAATCATAATATTTCCGTGCGTCACCAAGAAATTATCTCCGCTTGTCGCCCCTTCCTATCTGCATTACCAGCAGTTTCCGTCGACAACTTTACGGTTAACGTGAATAAAGACGATGCGGTTTATTGCGATGCCGTGAGTGCGTTGAAAAAATACATTCGCCAAGGAGATATCTTTCAAGTAGTACCATCGCGTAAATTCAGCATGCCGTGCCCACACCCCTTATTGGCATATCAGCATCTCAAACAACAGAATCCCAGCCCGTACATGTTTTTTATGCAAGATCAGGATTTTAGCCTATTTGGAGCCTCTCCAGAAAGCGCGCTTAAATATGATGCCGACAGCCGAAAGATTGAAATTTATCCAATTGCTGGTACTCGTCCTCGCGGGCGTCGCGCAAATGGCGAGATTGATGCGGATTTAGATAGCCGCATTGAATTATCCATGCGTACAGACAAAAAAGAATTGGCTGAACATTTAATGCTAGTGGATTTGGCCCGTAATGATTTAGCCCGTATTTGCGAACCTGGTAGCCGCTATGTGGCTAATTTAACCAAAGTAGATCGTTATTCGTTTGTGATGCATTTGGTCTCTCAAGTCGTGGGAACATTACGTTCCGATTTAGATATTTTTCATGCCTATCAGGCCTGTATGAATATGGGAACCCTAACCGGGGCACCAAAAGTTCGTGCAATGCAACTGATAGCAGAATATGAGCAAGAACGTCGAGGATCATACGGGGGCGCGGTCGGTTACTTCACCGGTAAAGGTCATTTTGATACCTGTATCGTAATTCGCTCGGCATATGTCGAAAATGGCATTGCCACAGTACAAGCCGGTGGTGGTGTGGTGTTGGATTCCAATCCGCAAGACGAAGCCGATGAAACACGCAATAAAGCCCAAGCGGTGATCCGCGCGATAGCTAAAGCACACCAAACCGAGGAGATCCTCTAATGGCTAATATTTTATTACTCGATAATGTCGATTCTTTTACTTATAACCTCGTCGACCAATTACGTGCTTATGGCCATCAAGTGGTTATTTATCGCAACACGGTCTCTGCTGAACATATTCTCACCGTACTGGCGAGCATGGAATCCCCGCTATTAGTGCTCTCTCCAGGCCCAGGCAAACCGTCAGATGCCGGTTGTATGCCCGCCGTATTGCAAGCGGTAAAAGGACAATATCCCATTATTGGTATTTGTTTGGGGCACCAAGCTATTATTGAAGTATATGGCGGCCAAGTGTCTGCCGCAGGTGAAATTTTACACGGTAAGTCATCACTGGCGACTCACGATAATCAAGCTATGTTTGCCGGTCTTGATAACCCTCTGCCAGTAGCGCGCTATCATTCACTCGTGGGCGACAAAATCCCGAGTACATTAACCATTAGCGCGGAATCTAACGGCATGGTGATGGCGATCCGTAATCAGCAAGATAAAGTGTGCGGTTTTCAGTTTCATCCCGAATCTATCTTAACAACACAAGGGGCCAGATTGCTTGAGCAGACATTAGCTTGGGCACTCGATACGCAGAAATAAAATAAATATCAATAACCTGCAAGGCCAATTTAGATAGAGAGAAAATATTATGAATACATTATTAAATAAATTATTTGGCGCTCAAGTGTTATCACAATCAGAAAGCCAATCATTATTCAATGCCATTATTCGCGGTGAACTGACCGAATCACAATTAGCCGCAGTATTAATTAGTATGAAAATTCGCGGCGAACAGCCAGCAGAAATCGCAGGCGCAGCATTAGCCTGCTTAGAAAACGCCCAGCCATTTCCACGCCCGGACTATGCCTTCAGTGATATCGTTGGTACTGGTGGTGATGGGGCCAACAGTATTAATATTTCAACAGCCAGTGCATTTGTGGCGGCTGAATGTGGTATTAAAGTCGCTAAACACGGTAATCGTAGCGTATCCAGCCGTTCCGGCTCTTCTGATTTATTGGCAGCTTTTGGTATCTCGTTAGAAATGAGCGCACAAAACGCCCGCGATACCCTTGATGATCTAGGCGTTTGTTTCTTATTTGCCCCGCAATATCACAGTGGTTTTCGTCACGCAGCACCTGTTAGAAGCCAGTTAAAAACTCGAACACTGTTTAATGTGCTGGGCCCATTAATTAATCCGGCTCGCCCTTCGATTGCGTTAATTGGGGTCTACCAAGCGGAATTGGTTAAACCCATTGCTGAGACATTACAAATGCTTGGGTTTACCCGCGCAGCTGTGGTACACAGTGGTGGAATGGATGAAGTTTCATTGCATGCACCGACCGATGTGGCTGAACTTAATCATGGAAAGCTGTCTTATTACCAACTTAATGCCGATGATTTTGGGTTAATACCATATGCTCTCACCGATTTAGCTGGGGGGGCACCTGAGCACAATCGCCAGTTACTCAGCCAGCTGTTACAAGGGCAAGGTGCGCCGGCACATGAGGCCGCAGTGGCAGCAAATGTTGCTTTACTCATGAAAATTAACGGGCATGAAAATCTGGCTGAAAATGCAGATTTTGCTCTCAATGTTATTCGCAGTGGCAAGGCTTATGACCGTGTGACTGCCCTGGCTTTAAGGAAGTAATGCCATGAAAGCAACTATATTACACACTATCGTCAATGATAAACGTCAAGCGCTAATCGCGCGTAAAGCCCTGCAACCATTGAGCAGTTTTATCGATGCGGTAGTCCCTGCAAAACGAAATTTTTATCAAGCACTTGAGGCTAAGCATCCCGTATTTATTCTTGAATGCAAAAAAGCTTCGCCTTCTAAAGGGCTGATCCGCGCGGATTTCGACCCTGCGACTATCGCTAAAACCTATCAACCCTATGCAGCGGCAATTTCAGTATTAACCGATGAAAAATACTTTCAAGGGGATTTTACCTATCTGCAACAAGTCAGCGATGCAGTGCATCAACCGGTGTTATGTAAAGATTTTTTCATCGATGAATATCAAATTTATCTGGCGCGTTATCACCAAGCAGATGCCATATTATTAATGCTTTCGGTTCTGGATGATGAGCAATATATCGCCTTAGCTGCCGTTGCACACCAATTAAATATGGGTGTATTAACCGAAGTTATTAGTGACGAAGAAGTCGCCCGGGCGATTAAACTCAATGCTCGAGTTGTGGGGATCAATAATCGCGATCTGCGTGATCTCTCGATCAATTTGGATCGTACTCGTCAATTGGCACCCAAACTGCCCGAAGACACTCTTATTATTAGCGAATCCGGTATTTATCAACACCAACATATTCAGCAATTAAGCCAATTTGCTAACGGATTCTTAATCGGTAGCGCATTGATGTCTCAAGATGATTTAGCTCAAGCATTGAAAAAATTGATTATTGGCGAGCATAAAGTTTGTGGATTAACCCGAGCGCAAGATGCCCTTGCTGCCTATCAATCTGGCGCCACTTATGGCGGACTTATTTTTGCCGATACATCCCCGCGTAGAGTGACGTTGTCACAGGCACAGCAAATTATTCATGCCGCACCCTTAAAGTATGTAGGAGTATTCCAGCAGCAAGCGGTCGATTTTATTGCCCATTTGGCGCATACCCTGGCCCTATCTGCGGTTCAATTGCATGGTAATGAAGATGCTAAATTTATAGCTCAGTTACGAACTCAACTCCCCGAAGATTGTGAGATCTGGAAAGCCTATAATATGGCAGATAAAAAATTAGCCCATCTTGATAGCATTAATGATATTAATAACATTGATTTAATTCTGTTAGATAACGGCCAGGGTGGCAGCGGTCAACCCTTTGATTGGGCAAATATTCCGACCACCAGCCAATGCAGAATTATGATAGCTGGGGGATTGAACGCACAAAACTGCCAGAGCGCCGCCGGTTATTGTTGCAATGGATTAGATTTTAACTCAGGTGTAGAAAGCGCGCCGGGGATTAAAGATCCACAAAAAATTGCGCATGTTTTTACCTTATTACAGTCTTAAAATGGATGGATGCATAATGAGTAAATTAAATCCTTATTTCGGAGAATTCGGCGGACAGTATGTTCCCGAGATCTTAATTCCTGCACTCAACGAACTCGAACAAGCATTTATCGATGCGCAAAATGATCCCTCTTTTCAGCAAGAATTTCAGGATCTGCTAAAAAACTATGCCGGCAGACCAACAGCTCTTACCTTGTGCCGTAATCTTACCCGAGGCACTAACACCAAATTGTATTTAAAACGCGAAGATCTGCTGCATGGTGGCGCACATAAAACCAACCAAGTACTTGGCCAAGCATTATTGGCCAAGCGGATGGGTAAAAACGAGATCATTGCTGAAACTGGAGCGGGACAACATGGAGTTGCTACCGCATTAGCCTGCGCACTTTTGGACATGAAATGCCGGATTTACATGGGCGCAAAAGATGTTGAGCGTCAATCCCCTAATGTCTTCCGGATGCGCTTAATGGGCGCAGAAGTGATCCCTGTTCATAGTGGCTCATCCACCTTAAAAGATGCGTGTAACGAAGCATTAAGAGACTGGTCTGGCAGTTATCAACAGGCGCACTATCTATTAGGAACTGCGGCAGGGCCACACCCTTACCCGACAATTGTCCGCGAATTTCAACGCATGATCGGCGAAGAAGCTAAGCAACAAATTTTGCAAAGAGAAGGACGACTGCCTGATGCTGTTCTGGCATGTATTGGCGGCGGCTCCAATGCTATTGGCATGTTCGCAGAATTTATTCCAGAAACCGATGTACGATTAATTGGTGTTGAGCCCGCAGGATTAGGTATCGAGACAGGACAGCATGGTGCGCCATTAAAGCATGGCCGTGTCGGCATTTACTTCGGGATGAAATCACCCATGATGCAAACAGATGAAGGCCAAATTGAAGAGTCTTATTCTATTTCAGCCGGATTAGACTTTCCTTCCGTTGGGCCACAGCATGCACATTTAAACAGTATTGGACGTGCAGAATACGTCTCAGTAACCGATGATGAAGCATTAGATGCTTTTAAATTATTATCGCGCAAAGAAGGAATTATTCCGGCGTTAGAATCATCACATGCACTGGCTTACGCATTAAAAATGATTGAGTTAGAACCCAAAAAAGAGCAAATTCTAATTGTCAATCTTTCCGGTCGTGGTGACAAAGATATCTTTACGGTGCACGATATTTTAACCCAAAAAGGAGAGATTTAATGGAACGCTATCAACAACTTTTTGCGTCATTGAAGGCGAAAAATCAAGGGGCTTTCGTTCCATTTATCACTCTTGGCGACCCTGATGCTGAACTCTCATTAGACATCGTAGATGCTTTAATCGCTGGCGGTGCAGATGCGCTTGAAATTGGTATTCCATTTTCCGATCCGTTAGCCGATGGCCCGACGATTCAAGCCGCTAACTTGCGGGCATTTAAAGCCCAAATCACCCCAACCCTATGCTTTGAATTATTAACCCGCATTCGCCAAAAGCACCCACAAATACCGATTGGCTTATTAGTTTACGCAAATTTAGTCTTTAGTCGTGGAATTGATAATTTTTATCAGCGCTGTCAACAAGCCGGTGTGGACTCGGTATTAGTGGCAGATGTTCCGATGTCTGAATCACAACCGTTCCGTGATGCGGCTATCGCACATAATGTGGCACCGATTTTTGTTTGCCCACCGAATGCGGATGAATCGCTAATCGCACAAATTGCAGATAATGGCCGGGGATATACTTATTTATTGTCGCGAGCTGGCGTAACGGGTACTGAAAAACGAGCAGAGCAACCATTAACGCATCTAATAAATAAACTTCAGCAATATAATGCAGCTCCCGCGTTACAAGGCTTTGGTATTTCTGAACCTAGCCAAGTGCGCGAAGCCTTACATAACGGTGCTGCCGGTGCTATCTCTGGCTCTGCTGTGGTTAACATCATCGCCAATAACCTGGCTGATCCCCAACGTATGCTTAACGCATTAACTCAATTTGTGCGCGAAATGAAAGCCGCAACTCAATTATAATTCAACCTAAGATTGCCCATAGAGAGCAGTAGATAACCATTATTCTATCGCTCTCTAGTATCTCCTATCTAAAGACATTACATATCCTTAAAGCTTTACATTTCATTTTTTTGTATTTATTTTCAGCTAACTTATTAAAAATGATTAATTAAGCAACAATAAATTTGTGTTTTGTCTGATTTTTATTGATACTGATATCGAGGTAGATCAAACTAACTCATTCTCTAGGTATAAGTTTAAGCAAAAATAAATATTGGATTATCTAAGATTTATTTGATTAATATTCTATTTCAGGAGAGATACGGTGAAAGCAATCAAATCAGTTACTGCAGTATTTATCGCATTATTTATGGCTGTTGCACTTTCTGCCTGTGCACCAAGTGCAAAAACAGAAGGTACTGGTGGCTATATTGACGATTCCGTGATCACCACCAAAGTTAAATCTGCGTTATTAGCCGAGAAAGATCTAAAATCCACGCAAATCAGTGTCGAAACCTTTAAAGGCCGAGTACAACTAAGCGGATTTGTTAACTCAAAAAATGCCGCAGAACGTGCAATACAAGTTACTCGCGGCGTTAACGGAGTACAAAGCGTTATTGATTCAATGAAGGTACGCTAAATAATAGTCCATCATTAAATTGATCCGCCCTTTAAAATCAGCTTCTATTGAAGCTGATTTTTTATCTTGCCAAAGCTATTCAATAAATAGACTTATTCGCCGTCTAGAAGACACGGTTATTGAAATATATTTAAAAAATTTTTATGTTAATCTAAATTTAAACTATATATCTGATTGCTATACAGCTTTAAGTTATAGTAAAAGTGTATTTTAAATGCCTGTTATATTTTATTGTTATTTATATTTTGAATCTATTTTCTAATCACCTTTTTCATTTTCTCTGTTTCTTATTAGTTTATTTATTGTCCTTACATATCAAAAAAATTAGTATCAAAGCAAATAGAGCGAAGATAATCATTAAGAAATAATAGACATAAAAAAACGGGGCGAACGCCCCGTGAATTACCACTAATAATATAATCGGCGGATCAATTAGAAACGGTAGCCAACACCAAACATGAAGACAAATGGATCTAAGCGAGTATCAACCTTAACTTTTTGGTCACCTGATTTGAATTTAACATCGGTATCTAAATCAATCCACCACAGTGACGCATTCAGCATCCAGTTTTCATCCAGCATATAATCCATACCAGCCTGCGCTGCAAAACCCCATGAGCTAGACAGACTTAAGTCATTTAATTCAGCAGCTTTTTTACCGTTAGAATTAAATTTTTCATCAAAGAAGAAGGTATAGTTAATACCGGCACCTAAATAAGGACGTAATTTATCTTGTTTATCACCAAAGTAATATTGCGCCATTAATGTTGGTGGCAAATGATGAACAGTTGCAATCTCACCCTTATTACCCAAACTAACTTTATGTTCAAAAGGCGTTGCTGCTAATAACTCAACACCGATGTTATCGGTGACCATATAACCAAAAGTCAGGCCAAGCTGAGTGTTATTATTAACATCAAAAGAGCCTACTCCTAATACATTTTCAGACCCTGCATTTGGACGCACAGTTGCCGTCCCAGCACGGAAAATAAAATCACCTTCTTGGTGAGCGAAAGAAATACTTGGCGCAATAGTTGCCGCCGCTAATACGATTGCCGCTAATTTTTTCATTATCATCCCATTCCTGTGTTTTTTATTCTTAGGAGAATATACCCTTTAATTATATTTTATGACCTAATCAAGATCACAAGTTTTAATAAATAGAGTCATACCCCGTCAATTTTCAATTATTATTCCACTGATGTATTTTTTATTTTTGATGTAAATCAATTTTTGATGGTTAAGCTAAAAATAGATAATTCTTATAGCGATAATTATTTTTTTTGATGTTTTAATCATCTAATAAGTAAGTTATCAATTTAAATTGTTACTCATAGATTTGCTGACTAATAAAATTATCTTTACTAAAAGTATAATTATCTGACTATTGATTAATTATCATAAATTTAGCTCTCTACATTTCACGGTGTATTTTTCTACAAACTCACCGACTTTTCGCCTCTGCTACTACCTTCTCAAGCCAGAGTCAGTTACAATTGCGCCCAATTGTTATGCAGCCCATAGATTAGGAGCAGTTTCATGTCCATTACGGCCAATTCACTTATCGGTGATAGCGTCAATTTTTTCAAAAATCAACTGAATGGCCTTCTCACGATATCGCTTCTCGCCACCGTGGTTAGTGTCGTTATCTATTATTTGATGATCCCCAATAAAGAGATGATTGCCGTCGTCTTCGAAGCACAAAATAAGTTGGCGGAATCAGGTAATGCAGGACTACAAGAATGGATTAAAGAATTATCAGACCAAGATAAAAGCAGCATTTTGCGGGTTTCTTTTGGCCTAATTTTATCAATTACCCTAGGCAGCTTATTATTGGTTTCTGGTACACTATCCTATATTCTGGCTTTATCTAAAGGCGAGGAAGTTAGCGGGCTGCAAGCGCTGTTACAATCAAGCGGCAAATTAGTCAGCATGTTTATATTGTTATTAGTTTGTTCATTATTGATCCAGTTAGGCACCGCAGTAATGATCTTACCTGGTGTGATTTTAGCCATTGGATTTTCATTAGCACCATCGATTTTAATGACCGAAAAAGTTAATCCATTCAGTGCAATGGCTCGGAGCTGGAAACTAGCCTATGCTAATTGGCGGATTATTTTACCGATGATTTTAATTTGGATGGCTAGCCAAATGTTGGTTGGATTACTTTTAGGGCATATCCCACTACCTGATATTATTATCAATGGACTATCTTTCTTTATTAATAATATTATTGCCGCATTTGTACTAATTTACTTTTTCCGCTTATATATGCTGGTGCAACCACCGCAGGCGCAATAGTACTAACATGATAAAATTTTTGGCTGTCAGCGTAGACAAACAATCTCCGCTGACAGCTAAATTTATCCAACAAATAGGCATTATCTCCTCCCTTCTAATCTTTCTTTATTTCCCCTATTTCTGGCGTAATTACTGTATCTTGTTTCTCTTTCTGCTGACTTAATTGCTTACTTTGTATCAGACGAATAGCAAAATATATATCCGGTACCACCAACAAATCATCATCACAACGATTTATTTTATTCTGTTCTAACCAGCGATTAATTGATGTGCGTCTGCCCGCCAGCACCAATGTCACGCCTTTGGCTTTTAAACTGGTCACGATTTCATTCAACGCTGAGAAAACACTGACATCATTATGAGTAAAACTGACTGCTGCATCGACAATTACCCAAGCTGGGCGCTTAGGCTGATTATCAAGATGTTTATGTAGTCGTTCTTTAAAATAATTGACATTAAAATAGGTCAAAGGCGAGTTAAAACGATAAATTAAAATACCTTCAGGTGAGTGAATATGATTATCATTGGCTATAGAATGGATCATTCCCTGAAAATCAGTACCTAATAACTGATCTGTTGGCCGAAAAATAACTCGAATAAACTGTAATAACCCCAATAATACCGCTAGCCCTATTCCGGTTATTAGCCCAGCGACTAATACAGAAAATAAGGTAAAAACAGCTAAAGTGAAGGCTTCTCTATTACGTTTTCGTATCGACCAAATTTGGCGAAAACTTAATAATGACCAAGTTGAAATCATTAATACCATGCCTAATGCAGGTAATGGTATATAGCTTAGAAAATTAGTTAAAAAGAGCAAAACTAATAAGATAGTCAGCGCAGCGATAACCGAAACCATTTGGGTTTTACCGCCCATCATATCATTGACCGCGGTACGACTACTTGCCGCACTAACCGCAAAACCTTGCGATAATACCGAAGCCACATTGGCTATCCCTAATGCCCTTAGCTCTTGATCTGCATCGACTTGATAACCATTTTTACTAGCAAAACTACGCGCCGTCATCATAAAACTGACAAAACTTATCACCGCTAAGTTTAACGAGGGAATAATTAACTCACGGATCAGTCCCGGAGGAAAGTCTGGCATCGGTATTGAAGGTAAACCCTCGCCCAGAAATCCGACAATTTCGATTTTATACTGAGTAAAATCCATCAACATGCTGATTAATGTTGCCAGTAACATCGCAATAAGCAATGACGGCCATTGACTACGAAATCGTTTAATGACTATGGTGATGGCTAAAGTTAATAGCGCCACAATGACTGTAGGAATATGTGCAATATGCAGTAACTGAGGGAGTGCGACCAAACGCTCTATAAATGCTGAAGGTAAATTATGAATACCAAATACTTTACCTAATTGACTGACAATAATCGTCAATGCAACGCCATTTAATAATCCCTGTAAAATCGGCTTAGATAAAAAATCGGCAAATGCGCCCAAATGAAAACGCGCCGCTAGAATACACCAAAATCCGGTCATTAAACTCATGACGATAATTAATTGCCAACGTAAATTTTCATCCCCCATCGCCAAAGGAGTTACTGCTGCAGCAATGACAGCACAAGTTGCAGCATCAGGACCAATAATCAGTTGGCGCGAAGTACCAAATAATGCGTAGGCAATCATCGGCAATATACAAGCATAAAGACCAATTATGGCATTAATTCCCATTAGTTCAGCATAGGCAATCGCCACCGGTAATGCCACAGCCGCTACCGACAAACCCGCTTTAATATCCGCACTAAGATAGTCTTTATTGTATTGTGCTAATACTTTTATTCCGGGCGCCCAATTAAATAACCTCGCCTTTAGCATAATTGAAAATTCCCTACTCAATTAGTCAGTTAACTCCATCGTTCCTTAAGTTATATCCGAAGCACATAACTTAAGCTAGCATCACGGCCAGATAAACTGGCATTGGTGCTAAGTTGATTACATTTGGATTGATTTTATCGTCTAATTACACGCAAAGTTTTAACATTCGCCCTAAATTACGCTAAGATAGCCAGAATAATTTGTAACACCAACAGTTAAGCGCTATTTGCACCGCAACGATGCAAACATATGATGGAATTAGCCATAATCAATGATCTTAGCTTATGACTATCGTTTGATGGCTAAATGACTTACAACAAAGGATCGGAAACAACTAATATGAAGCAACTGATTGAATTCATTCCACTCATTATTTTCTTTATCGTATATAAAAAAGTGGATATCTTTTATGCTACCGGCGCTTTAATGATTGCGACGGCATTAGCTATGCTTGTCACGTACTTGATGTATAAAAAAATTGAAAAAAGTGCCAAAATTACTGCGGGAGTAGTGATGGTTGTCGGTGCCTTAACTATTTTTTTCCATGATGCGGTCTTTATCAAATGGAAGGTCACCATTATCTATGGAATTTTTGCTTTAGCCTTACTTGGCAGCCAGTGGTTTACTGATAAACCCCTCATTCAACGAATGCTAGGTAAAGAGCTAACATTGCCGCCATTTGTTTGGACTAAACTCAATATCGCTTGGTCACTGTTTTTTATCGTCTGTGCGCTGGTAAATGTTTATGTCGCATTTTGGCTTTCAGAAGATATTTGGATCAATTTTAAAGTATTCGGGTTAACCGCAGCTACCTTACTATTTACGGTACTTTCTGTGGTTTATATCTATAAATATATGCCTAAAGAAGCCAATAAATAATTAGGTTTTAACAATACATCAATTAATCCTATTATTAATCCAAACTGGAAGTACTTTGCTCGAATAAAAACACCTGCTAATGCAGGTGTTTTTATATGCTGTATACATATTATGTTACCGGCCTAATGCACGGCGGATTTTTTCATCGGTTTTATATTGAGAGAGCGCGTAAACTGACCAAATAGCCGCGGGGATCCAGCCAATTAGGGTAACTTGTAAAATTAGGCAGATAATACCTGCAAAAGGACGACCAATAGTGAAAAATTGTAGCCACGGTAATAATATTGCCAACAATAGTCTCATAATCACTTAACCTCTGTTTATCCACATATTACTCATATAGTTTCTTTTTGGCGTATCAACTGTCCAGAACAATATTGGAAATCTAATCAAAATTAGTGGATTTAATTAAAATAGCTTAATAAATAGGTAAGATTTAATCACTATAGTAACCAAATTAGTGATTAAACAGCAACGCTAAGTACGCTTTTTTATCTATCTTTGCATAACCATAAATAAATAGATTTTTCTCCAAAGTATTATCGCATTGATTCAGCATTGTAATAACAAGCTATAAATTGGCCTATTTAGATAGTTTTTAAGTGTAAAAGTGGTGACGCTAGCTATTATTCTAGTTTATCATTGTTGAATAACCTAACTGGGTTAGTCATTAATTACTGGATAAATAGCTGCCGATAAGGATAATTATCAGCAGCATAGTTAACAATATCGTTAATTATAATTAATCTTATAATGCGATACCTAGGATGGCGCAAGCCATAATTTTATTACTACCATCATTTTATTGAAAAGAGTGATATATGCATTTACCGAATGGAGAGTTAGTACTTCGGACACTTGCCATGCCCGCAGATACCAATGCGAATGGTGATATTTTTGGTGGCTGGTTAATGTCACAAATGGATATCGGGGGCGCTATTCTGGCTAAAGAAATTGCATTAGGCCGTGTGGTTACTGTGGCAGTGAATGGCATTGAGTTTCAAAAATCGGTCTCTGTCGGTGATGTAGTGTGCTGTTACGCTCGCTGTCTAAAAACGGGAAACAGCTCAATCACAGTCAATATTGAAGTCTGGGTGAAAAAAGTATCTACAGAACCGGTTGGCCAGCGTTATCGAGCGACTGAGGCAACCTTTACCTATGTGGCTATTAATGATGAAAATAAACCACGTTTATTGCCGCCCGAAAAACGTAATTTCGTCTTAGAAGGTTCAGATTTATCGGCTTGATGGCGAGTAATTTAATTCATATTTGGTTTGATGAATAGATAAAAACACACCGGTGTTTTAATATTGAAAACACCGGTGTGTTTTATTGGTTTATATTTGGCTAACAGTTCCGTCAATTTTAAAGCGTATTTCAACAATTTTACCGGTTGTCGGTTGTGGTTTTTGTTCGTATAACCAACGGTTCATGGCTCGCTTCACTTCACGTTCAAATAATCCTTTAGGCGTAGCTTCAATAATTTCCACATTGGTAATTCGCCCGTCAGTATCGATATCATAACGTACTTTCACCACCCCTTCTTTGCCCAAACGGCGTGCCCTATCAGGATAACTAGGGGCTTGTCGGCGTAAGGCTTTTGGTCCACGCGCAGCATTACTTGACGAATTTGCACTTCCTTGGTTATCCGTTTTTACCGTTTGTGCAGCCGGTTTACCACTGTTTAGAGACTCAAGCGACTGGGTGTTTTTATCTGCTAACTTGTTTTCAATCGGCTTAGGAGGCTGTTTTTTCTCTCGTTTTTCTTCTTTCTTTGGTTTTGGCTTCGGTTTTGGTTTTACTTCAGGTTTTTTTTCTGCAATCGCAATCGCCGGTTTAACTACCGGGGGTGGCGGGGTCACTGGTTCGGGCTCTGGCTCAGGTTCTGGCTCAGGTTCTGGCTCGACCACAGCAGATGATGAGGCTTTCTCGGCAGCTGGCTCGGGTGATTCAAACGCCAGCATAGCAATAGTCATGGGCTCAGGGGGGGGCGTAACTTTGGGCTGGTTAAACATCCACGCCATAGCTAACCCAGCATGCAGAGCTAATGAAAGCACAATAATAAAAATCCAACGAATACAACGCATAGCCTAATTTTATCCTACTGCCGAAATTATTCGTGAAACATCATGGGCTATAGTTTAAATGCAAATAGCAATCATATTCAATAAGGATTATCGTTCAATCTTATTATTGTGCCAAAATTATGGCTTAAACCCATTCGTTCCATTCAGTAAATAACAGCGAACGACGGCTTTTATAAATATCTATCTTACGCATTGCGTAGATATGTAAATTACGCCGCGACTGTCCTTCTAGCCAACGGCGACGGCGGCGAGTGGCTTGTCTTAACATTCTCCAACGACCGACTTCATTACGACTGCGTCTCATCTTTTACCCTTAAATTCTCAAGAAAATATGAATGATAATATTTTGTTGCAATATTATAGACCTTTAAACTAGGGATCCAAGGGGATGAGATAAGTTTTCAATTCATGTTGATTCGATAGATTAAATTATTTATCTTTAAGTCATTTAGCGCCGAAAACAAACATTAAAAACAAGCGTCGAAAACAATGGCTGAAATGGTATTTTTATTAAAAAATGAAATCATAAAATGATAGCAGTAACTTTTATTGATTTATTTATTCATTTTCGCAGCTTTTAATCTAAATATTTGTTAAATTTAGCCAGCATCGGTATAAATCGTTGATTATCATTTGACTGTGATGATGTTCATTCACTTCACTTTTCGTCCCCCGAGGTTAGCATCTTAGTATGACAACAGTGTATACCCTATTGAGTTGGTTATTCTTTTTCCTTTATTGGCTATTAATTGCCGCTGTCACAGTGCGAGTATTGGTGAAGCGTCGTCCTGTCACCTCCGCCATGACGTGGTTATTAATTATCTATATTCTGCCATTAGTTGGGATTATTGCTTATATCGCCTTTGGCGAATTACATCTGGGCAAACGACGGGTAGCAAAAGCGCAACAAATGTGGCCTTCTGTCGCGACCTGGCTAGAAGGATTGCGGCACTCTAAACATATCTTTGCTACCGAAAATAGCGCTGTTGCTGAACCTCTGTTCCAACTATGTGAAAAACGCCAAGGAATTGCTGGGGTTAAAGGCAATCGTATTCAATTAATGACAACCTGTGAGGAATCACTAAAAGCCATTGTTAATGATATTAATAATGCCAGTCATTCAATTGAAATGGTGTTTTATATCTGGCAACCGGGAGGCTTAGTCGATGGTGTCACAGAGGCCTTAATCAACGCTGCAAAACGTGGCGTTAAATGCCGAGTTATGGTTGACTCTGCGGGCAGTTGGCACTTTTTCCGCGGCCCCTATCCTGACCAAATGCGTCAAGCAGGCATCGAGTTTATCGAATCATTAAAAGTTAGCTTGTGGCGTTTTTTCCTGCGTCGAATGGACTTACGCCAGCACCGTAAAATTATCTTAATTGATAATTATATTTCTTATACCGGCAGCATGAATATGGTTGATCCACGCTACTTTAAACAAGATGCGGGCGTCGGGCAATGGATTGATGTGTTGGTGCGCATGGAAGGGCCAGTCAGCACAACGTTAGGGATTGTATACGCTTTTGACTGGGAGATGGAAACGGGACAACGTATGTTACCGCCGCCGCCAGATACCAATATTATGCCGTTTGAGCGTGATGACGGTCATACGACCCAAGTTATTGCCTCCGGCCCGGGCTTTCCCGATGAGCTTATCCAGCAATCATTAATGACCGCTATTTTCTCGGCACGCAAACAGTTGATTTTTACCACACCTTATTTTGTGCCTAGTGATGATTTAATGCATGCCATATGCACAGCAGCAATGCGTGGCGT
This sequence comes from Moellerella wisconsensis, assembly GCF_022592395.1. NCBI lineage: Bacteria > Pseudomonadati > Pseudomonadota > Gammaproteobacteria > Enterobacterales > Morganellaceae > Moellerella > Moellerella wisconsensis. Next base: position 1,911,268 of record NZ_CP093242.1, read on the forward strand.
CGATGTCAGTATTATTATGCCACGGCAAAATGATTCATTTTTAGTGCGCTGGGCAAGTCGATCGTTCTACACTGAATTATTAGAGTCCGGTGTTAAAATTTATCAATTCGAAGATGGTTTATTGCATACTAAAAGCGTATTAGTTGATGGCGAATTAAGTCTTGTCGGCTCGGTTAATTTAGATATGCGCAGTTTATGGCTCAATTTTGAAATTACTGTCGTTATCGATGACAAAGTATTTGGTAGCGATCTCACCATCGTTCAATATGATTATATTGCTCGTTCTACCCGCTTGGAGCTTGAAGAATGGGAACAACGCCCATTCTGGAATCGTATTGTAGAACGTTTATGTTATTTCTTTAGTCCATTACTCTAACTTGTCCGTTACTCTAAATAGTTAAGGTGTTATCCAAGATGAATAGTTCTGTTAGCAATCAATTAATTACTGAAGATGATGCCTTAGAAATCGCGTATGATTTATTTCTAGAAGGTGCTAGCGAGCACTTAGAGCCGGCAGATCAAATTATCTTTAGTTTGCAATTTGAACAGTGTGGCGCGGCAGAAGTTATCGATGTGAGCGAAGATTGGCAGCAGCAATTAAACCGAGAGATTGATAGTCAACGTTTCTGTGAAGTAGTGATTGGGCTGGCGGAAGATGAAGATGCCGAACTAAAAGATATTTTCGCCCGTATTTTAATAAGCCGGGACTTATCACAGCCATTTTCACATATTATTTGGCGTCAATAATTGCCCGAGTTACTGTCATAACTCATTAATATTACAATTAAAACCAGAAAAACTCGGGCTGTTCTATACAGACCGAGTTTATTTGTCTCTTCACTGGCTAAATTATAACGGATCGATTTTCAAACATGAAACCGCATGCTTAAAACTGCCCTCTAGCAGTGGTTTAGTTCTACCACATTCGTCGTCGGCCAATGGACATCGAGTACGAAAAACACAACCTGAAGGTGGATTGATTGGTGAAGGTAGCTCACCTTCTAGCAATTCGATTGATTTATTTCGTTCTTTATCAGGATCGGGGACCGGTACCGCAGACATCAACGCTTTGGTGTAAGGATGCAGCGGTGAATTATACACCTGATCATAAGTGCCAAGTTCGACGGCATGCCCCAAATACATCACTAACACTCTATCTGAAATATGTTTTACTACGGCTAAATCATGAGCAATAAAAATTAATGATAGCCCCATTTCACGCTGTAATTGCTGTAATAAATTAACAACTTGCGCCTGAATTGACACATCCAGTGCCGATACCGGTTCATCGCAAATAATCAGCTTTGGCTCTAAAATCAATGCCCGGGCAATACCAATTCGCTGACATTGACCGCCAGAAAATTCATGCGGATAACGATTAATCAGATTGGGCAGTAGCCCAACTCTCATCATAATCTTTTTTACTTTTTCCTCGATTTCAGCCGATTTCATTTTCGGGAAATAGGTTTTCAGTGGCTCGGCAATAATATCGCCAATCGTCATTCTTGGGTTCAATGATGCCAAAGGATCTTGAAAAATCATTTGAATATCGCTGCGTACTTCTCGCCATTGTTGGGCATTCATGCCTAATAAATCGCGCCCTAACCAAGTGACTGCTCCCCCTGAAGCTTTCACTAAGCCAATGATAGCGCGGGCTAATGTGGATTTACCACAGCCGGATTCCCCCACGACACCTAAGGTTTCACCTTCGTAAAGTCGCAGTGTCACCCCATCGACAGCTTTCAGTGATTTATCGGCTTGCCAAAACCACTGTTTATGGTCTTTTATCGCGAAATGAACTTTTAGATCGTCAACTTCTAATAATACTTGGCGCTGTTCTAACGGGATCATGCCAACTCCTCAACGTGCTTAAAGCACGCTCGTAATCTATTTTGTGAGAATGCTTGTAACGTTGGCTCATGCTGGTGGCATCGTTCAAAAGCAAATTGACATCGAGGCCCAAACGGGCAGCCTTTAGGTAAACGTAACAGATTCGGGGGATTACCAGGAATAGTAGCTAAAATTTCACTGTTACCGTCTAAACGCGGTACCGCTTCAAGTAAGCCAATAGAATACGGATGGGAAGGCTGATAAAATACATCACGTGCAGTGCCATACTCCATGGTACGTCCTGCATACATGACTAAAACTTTATCACAAACTCCCGCCACAACGCCTAAATCGTGAGTTATTAGAATAATTGCTGTGTTAAATTCATGTTTTAGCTCATTAAGCAATATCATGATCTGTGCTTGTACCGTCACATCTAATGCGGTAGTTGGTTCATCGGCAATTAATAATTTTGGCTGACATAATAACGCCATAGCAATCATCACACGTTGGCGCATACCACCTGAAAATTCATGCGGGTACATCTCCATCCGCTTGCGAGCCTCGGGCATTTTCACCGCGTCAAGCATACGCACAGATCCTTCATACGCTTGCTGCTTACTCATGCCTTTATGCAAACGCAATACTTCAGATAACTGGGTACCAATTTTTAAATAAGGATTCAATGACGTCATGGGATCTTGGAAAATCATTGAAATTTCTTCAGCTCGCATACGATTAAGGTGTTTTTCGCTAAGATGCAAAATTTCGCGTCCGTTGAACTGTGCCGAGCCACTGACTTTACCATTTTTAGCTAATAGCCCCATTAAGGCAAAAGCGGTTTGAGATTTGCCTGAGCCTGACTCACCGACGATCCCTAAGGTTTCTCCCGCATTAAGTTCAAAATTAAGACGATTAACGGCAGTAACTTGACCGTCGGGTGTCGTAAATTCAACATTTAGCTCTTTGACTGAAAGCAATGATGTGGGCTGTATATTGTTCATTATTATCCCCTTAACGATCTTTCGGGTCGAGGGCATCACGCAAGCCATCGCCAATAAAATTAAAGCAGAATAAGGTGATCACCAAAAACGCTGCCGGAATTAATAATAACCATGGAGTGACTTCCATTGAGTTAGCGCCGTCGCTTAACAATGCCCCCCAGCTGCTTAAGGGTTCTTGGGTGCCTAATCCCAGAAAACTGAGAAAGGATTCAAATAAAATCATACTTGGAACTAGTAAAGAGGCGTATACCACTACCACCCCGAGCACATTGGGGACAATGTGACGCAAGATAATTTGCCGAGTTCTAACCCCGCCCACCAACGCTGCTTCAATAAACTCTTTACGCTTTAAGCCCAACGTTTGACCCCGTACGATACGAGCCATATCCAACCAAGAAACCATTCCGATGGCCACAAAAATGAGTAAAATATTCTGTCCAAATACAGTGACTAATAAAATAACAAAAAACATAAATGGGAAAGAGTTAAGGATCTCGAGTAAACGCATCATCAAAGAGTCGATTTTACCCCCTAAATAACCCGATAGTGAGCCGTACAATGTGCCCACAATGACGGCAACAAATGCCGCAGCAACGCCCACCATTAATGAAATTCGTCCCCCTATCGCCACACGAACTAGCAGATCACGCCCGGAGGCATCTGTACCAAAATAATGTCCACTGGCAAAATCTGGTGGCATCGACATCATATCCCAGTCGGTATCATCATAAAGAAATGGTGATAACATCGGGGCAAAAATCACAAATAGAGTGATTAGAAATAACAGACATACACTGGCTAACGCGGCTTTATTATTAATAAATCGCCGACGCGCATCTTGCCACAAACTGCGCCCTTCAATATCGAGCTGCTCGGAGAAACTTTCCAGAGCATCGCTGTTTTTTGAGTGTAATAACATAGCTTAACTCCAGATCAGTAACGGATTTTCGGGTCAATCACGGCATATAACACATCAACAATCGCATTAAAAGCGATGGTTAACACCCCGACCAAAATGGTTAAACTCAGCACCAGTGAATAATCCCGATTAAGCGCACCATTAACGAATAACTGACCGATCCCCGGTAAGCCAAAAATCGTTTCTACGACCATCGAGCCGGTGATAATCCCGACAAATGCCGGTCCCATATAGGATAATACTGGTAATAATGCCGGCTTAAGCGCATGGCGCAGAACAATTGTTCTGAGTGGTAACCCTTTAGCACGAGCAGTGCGAATAAAATTAGAGTGCATAACTTCAATCATTGAGCCGCGCGTAATACGCGAAATACTGGCAATATAAGCTAAAGATAAAGCTACCATCGGCAAAATCATATTTTTAGCCGCACCGCCATCCCAGCCCCCGCCGGGTAACCACTTCAGCTGAATGGCAAAAATGAGTACCAATAATGGCGCTACCACAAAACTGGGAATAACTACCCCCGTCATTGCGAATCCCATTACCGTAAAGTCCCATTTAGTATTTTGATTGAGTGCTGCGATTACTCCCGCAGAAACGCCAAACAATACCGCCACTAAAAAAGCCGTCGCGCCAAGTTTTGCCGATACCGGAAAGGCTCTCGCTACTAACTCATTAACGCTGTAATCTTTATATTTAAAGGAAGGACCAAAATCACCTTGAGATAATTGGGCCAAATAAGAAAAGTATTGTTTATAGATCGGATCATTTAAATGATATTTCGCTTCAATATTCGCCATAACTTCTGGTGGTAACTTTCGCTCGCCGGTAAATGGGCTTCCCGGTGCTAAGCGCATCATAAAAAATGAAATAGTAATTAAAATGAATAGTGTCGGTATCGCCTCAAGTAACCGGCGAATAATAAACTTTAACATTGCCCCTTCCTACTGAATAACTTATTCAGAGTGGTAATTTATACTGTGGTAATCCATTATTTGGACTCATTATTAGCGCCATGACCCACATTACTGCCACCATAAATAAATTAATGTGGCTTCGTAGCAGTAATGTGAGCAATAATCGGCATCTTATTATTTTTTGATAATATATAAATCTTTGGTATGTAGATTATCTAAAGGATCTTTACCGCTATATCCACCAACATACGGTTTAACTAAACGTGTATTCACATAATAATATAGTGGGACAATCGCCGAGTCTTGATCGACTAATTTCTCAGCTTGTTGATATAACTGGGCTCGTTCATTATCCGTTTTAGCCCGTAACGTTTCTTTAATTAACGCATCGAACTGTTTATTTTTATAATGTACCGTATTGTTACTACTGTATGACAACAACATATTCAAGAAAGACGATGGTTCATTATAATCCGCACACCATCCTGCACGCGCTACGTCGTATGTCCCTTGGTGACGAGTGTCTAAGAACGTTTTCCATTCTTGGTTCTCTAATTTAACATCCGCGCCTAAATTCTTTTTCCACATTGAAGCCGCGGCGATAGCAATACGTTTATGTAAATCCGAGGTGTTATATAATAAATTAAATTTCAATGGATTAGATTCATTATAGCCTGCTTCTGCCAGCAATTGTTTGGCTTTATCATTCCGCTGTTGCTGATCCATATTTTGATACCAATCCGGTTTTTCACTCTCCATTCCATCGGTAAACGGAGGCGTAAAACCATAGGCCGGAATATCCCCTTGAGCTTTAACTTTATAAGTTATGGTATCTCTATCCATGGATAATTTAAGCGCTTCTCGTACTTTAGGATTATCAAATGGCGGTTTCTCATTATTAATTTCATAATAATAAGTGCATAAATATGGATTAATTTTTAATTCATTCGGCATATTTTTTTGCAGCGATTTAAATTGTTCTATCGGCAAATTACTGTAAGTCATATCAATTTCACCGCTGCGATAGCGATTAACATCGGTTACTTCAGAAGAGATAGGTAAGAATGTCACTTGATCAATGACGGTTTTATCATTATTCCAATAGTTAAGATTACGCGCTAACACAATTCGCTCATTAACTGTCCAATCTTTGAGTTTATAGGCTCCATTTCCGACAAAATTAGCTGGTTGAGTCCATTTAGCACCGTATTTCTCGATAGTTTTTTTATTCACGGGGGACATAGAAGAATGAGCTAATAATTTGGGTAGATAAGGTACGGCCTCACTTAACGTCACGACTAGAGTATGATCATCAAGAGCTTTAACCCCTAATTCGGTAGGTTTTTTCTTCCCAACAATAACATCATCAATATTTTCAATATGAGCATATTGTAAATAGCTTGCGTAAGGTGATGCGGTATCAGGGCTAGCTAATCGTTGCCAGCTATAAACAAAATCCCCTGCCGTTACAGGGTCACCATTGGACCATTTTGCGCCCTCGCGAATATTAAATGTCCACTGGGTAAAATCTTTATTTTCCCAACTAATCGCAGAACCCGGTAATATTTCCCCATCTGGTCCAACAATAGTGACCCCCTCATACAAATCACGCGCTAAACTGGCTTCTGGTACACCTTCTATTTTATGTGGATCTAATGACTGAGGCTCAGAGCCGTTATTGCGTACCAAAGTTTGTTTATCGGCTAATTGCACCCCTTCAGGGACATTGGCCGCAAATGCCGCTCCTTGTGTCGCCGCCAATATTGAAGCAGAAATCCCCAGAGCCACACAAGTTTTATTAATATTTTTTATCATCTTATTACTCCCAATAAATAAACTGCCGTTGAAGTGGTGATGTGTTGTTTAGGTTCATTTTTATGATTAATAAGTGACGATAACTCACTGTAATTAAAAATTTTATTATATGTTAATCGATTAACTCGTTTCCTATATAACCGTTTAATCACTATAGGATCAAGCCGTTATTATCTTCATCTCAATCAGAACAGCTATCCGAGCCAAGTTTTAGTCTCTAAATTATACGCCGATGATAGAATTCAGTAGATTAATGAAAAATTAATCACTGATAACCTTCTCGTTAGTTATTAATTACTGAATAAGCGTTATAACTCTCAAAAATGTCATTAGGCATATGAAATTTAAAGACTAAATATATAAATTAATGTTGTTTAATTTCTTAAATCATTAGATTGAAAATAAACAATTTATTAACATAATACAAATTATTTAGCGTGAAAATTTACATTCATCACACATTTGTAAGATATTCCCCTTAGTTTATAAAAAAGTACCCTATTTAATCTTTCTTTCAACTATAGACGAGCAGCATAAAAAAATGCCAGTTGATAGGGAAAATTAAAAGCTAAGAAATTAAAAGGCAAAAAGTTAAAAGGCAGAAAATCAAAAACTATTAAAGTAAATTTGATTGAAACATGGTGAAATATCACACTGAGGGGGTATAGAGAGGATATTCTATCAATAGAATAAAAATAAATAAGCTAATAAGGATTCAATCGTTGTTCATTATTAATGTTCAGTTATTAATAAGAAAAAATACGAAAAGGAGCGTAACTCCGTGCTACGCTCTAACCCTGGTTAGAGATTCAAACGCAGCAGGAGATCAACATATAGAGGTATTAGCCATAGCACAAATATTTATAATAGGCCGGGAAAAATAGCTTTAATCCCTGTGACAATAAACTCAATACCCAGCGCCATCAGTAGCAATCCCATAATACGGGTAATGACGTTAATACCGGTCTGCCCCAGAAAACGCACTAATAAGGACGCGGAACGAAATAATAGCCAGCAGCAAAAAGCAAAAATAATACAGGTCAATGCCAAACCTAAAAAGTTTTGCCATCCCTGCCAGCGTGACGCCCAAACAATTGATGAACTAATCGCCCCCGGACCCGCCATTAATGGTAACGCCAAAGGAACCACGCCGACACTTTCACGGATAGCAGATTCTGATTTTTCTTGTTTATTCTGTTTATCTTCGCCTAATTTCCCATTAATCATCGACATAGCAATAGTAACAATCAATATCCCACCAGCAATCCGGAAAGAATCGATAGATACACCAAATAATTTAAGAATTAAATCGCCGACTAATAAAGAAATACACAAAATAATAGCAACTGAACCGTTAGCGACTAAATTTGTTTTATTTCTATCCGCAATTGTTTGATAGTTGGTCATGCTGATAAAAACAGGTAATACCCCTACCGGATTAACTAAGGCAAATAACCCAATAAAGAATTTAATGTAACCTGACAAATCTAGTAATGCTGAGCCCACGAATAACAGTCCTCTGTAAGTCTTAATTTTGTGATACGTAATTTTGTGATAATAGAATTCGAATCTACTGATGCTTTTACGCGAAGAAAGGTAATGTAACTTATCTCTATAATGTCTGCTATTTTTATTTACGGATCTGACCGTAAGCTTAATTTTTGTTAATAGATGAACTTTTAAGTTAACAAATCTTTCTTATCTATTTACACGACATTGACAGTAAATAAATATCTTTATTGATTAATAAAACAGCCATGCTGAATGGTGTCAGCATGGCTGTTTTGTGATTTAGATCACTTTATTTATCTACATTAATGCTAAGCTGTATTGCATTGAAACAGGCGGTATCAAGCATCAATTAATACTGTCGCCCTTGATTTAAAGAGCTTTTTAAGCCAATAAGCGGTATAAAACAGAGTTGTTGAAATTTATCACCTCAAAAGGTTAATTTAATTTTATTATTTTTATCCTTGTAACTCGAGGTATAAAAGTACCGCTAACAAGATCTTCGAACGACCAACGCTAGTCATTGATTCAATATACTGAGTTTATGGTTTTAGTCGTTTAAGAAATATTAGTTATCTTGTTGGTTTGGTTAACCATATGACTGCTCATTGGCTTAAAAAGTTTAACATTTATCAGGAGTAATCTTTATGTCAGTAACTAATGTTACCGAACTCAACGAACTGGTTGCCCGTGTCAAAAAAGCACAGCGTGAATTCGCCAATTTCCCACAAGAAAAAGTTGACGCAATTTTCCGTGCTGCTGCACTCGCCGCCGCAGATGCTCGAATTCCTTTAGCTAAAATAGCCGTAGAAGAATCCGGTATGGGTATTGTTGAAGATAAAGTGATTAAAAACCACTTCGCTTCAGAATATATCTATAATGCGTATAAAGATGAAAAGACCTGTGGGATCTTATCTGAAGACCCAACTTTTGGCACTATCACCATCGCCGAGCCAATTGGGATCATCTGTGGTATTGTTCCAACCACGAACCCAACATCAACTGCTATCTTTAAATCGCTGATCAGCCTGAAAACACGTAACGCGATCATCTTCTCTCCACATCCACGCGCTAAAAATGCCACTAATCGTGCCGCTGAAATTGTATTAAATGCCGCTATTGCTGCAGGCGCGCCAAAAGATATTATCGGCTGGATTGATGAGCCATCTGTCGCTCTGTCTAACGCGTTAATGCACCATGAAGATATCAACCTGATCTTAGCCACTGGCGGTCCAGGCATGGTTAAAGCCGCGTATAGTTCAGGTAAGCCCGCTATTGGTGTGGGTGCAGGTAATACGCCAGTGGTGATCGACGAAACCGCCGATATCAAACGTGCTGTTGCCTCTATATTAATGTCTAAAACTTTCGATAACGGCGTTATCTGTGCGTCAGAACAGTCTGTTGTAGTGGTTGATAAAATTTATGATCAAGTCCGTGAACGCTTCTCTACTCACGGTGGTTATCTACTGCAAGGTAAAGATTTAAAAGCGGTACAAGACGTTATTCTGAAAAACGGTAATCTAAATGCAGATATCGTCGGTCAACCTGCGACTAAGATTGCAGAAATGGCTGGTATTAGCGTCCCTGCGACCACCAAAATTCTGATTGGTGAAGTTAAAGTTATCGACGATTCAGAACCATTCGCACATGAAAAACTGTCTCCGCTACTCGCAATGTATCGCGGTAAAAACTTTGAAGATGCTGTCGAAAAAGCAGAAAAACTAGTTGAAATGGGCGGTATTGGTCATACTTCTTGTTTATATACTGATCAGGATAATCAGAAATCACGTATCGCACATTTTGGCGACAAAATGAAAACAGCACGTATTTTGATTAATACCCCAGCATCACAAGGGGGTATCGGTGACCTGTACAACTTTAAACTGTCCCCTTCTCTGACTCTGGGTTGCGGTTCTTGGGGTGGAAACTCTATCTCTGAAAACGTGGGTCCTAAGCATCTAATCAATACCAAAACCGTAGCAAAAAGAGCAGAAAATATGTTATGGCATAAACTTCCGAACTCTATCTATTTCCGCCGGGGCTGTTTACCAGTAGCATTAGAAGAAGTCGCTACTGATGGTGCAAAACGTGCATTTATCGTCACCGATGGCTACCTGTTCAATAATGGCTATGTTGAAGAAGTTGTACGCGTTCTGAAAAAATTCAATGTTGAAACTGAAGTGTTCTTTGAAGTTGAAGCAGATCCAACATTATCGATTGTGCGCAAAGGTGCAGCACAAATGAACGCCTTCAAACCTGATGTTATTATTGCATTAGGTGGTGGTTCACCAATGGATGCAGCTAAAATTATGTGGGTAATGTATGAACATCCTGAAACCCACTTTGAAGAATTAGCTTTACGCTTTATGGATATCCGTAAACGTATTCACCGTTTCCCAAAAATGGGGGTTAAAGCGAAAATGGTCGCGATTACCACCACTTCGGGTACCGGTTCTGAAGTCACACCATTTGCGGTAGTTACCGACGATAAGACAGGTCAAAAATATCCATTAGCGGACTATGCATTAACTCCGAATATGGCGATTGTCGATGCAAACTTAGTTATGAATATGCCTAAGTCTCTGACTGCCTTCGGTGGTTTAGATGCGGTAACTCATGCATTGGAAGCTTATGTTTCTGTATTGGCTAACGAATACTCTGACGGCCAAGCATTACAAGCACTTAGCCTGCTGAAAGCCTATCTGCCAGCCAGCTATCATGAAGGTGCAACTAACCCAGTAGCTAGAGAACGTGTTCATAATGCGGCGACCTTAGCCGGTATCGCATTCGCCAATGCTTTCTTGGGAGTTTGTCACTCAATGGCGCATAAATTAGGCTCAGAATTCCATATTCCTCATGGATTAGCCAATGCCTTATTGATTTGTAACGTTATTCGCTATAACGCTAACGATAACCCAACAAAACAGACTGCATTCAGTCAATATGACCGTCCTCAAGCACGTCGTCGTTACGCAGAAATCGCTGACCATTTAGGTCTGAGCCAACCAAATGACAATACAGCACTGAAAATTGAGAGATTGTTGGCATGGATTGAAGAAATGAAATCTTCACTGGGCATTCCAAAATCTATCCGTGAATCTGGTGTGGCTGAAGCTGACTTCTTAGCTAAAGTTGATAAATTATCTGAAGATGCGTTTGATGACCAGTGTACAGGAGCTAACCCACGTTACCCACTGATTGCTGAGCTAAAACAAATTCTTCTGGATACTTACTACGGCCGTGAATACTCAGAAAATGTGGTTGAAGCAGCGAAAGAAAGTAAAAAAGCCACTAAAAAATAATTATGGCGATCCCCCTAACTCATTAAGTTATGTTCGATAAGTACACGACTCGTATAACTTAACGTAAAAGGAAATCCCTCCATCAAGAGGCACTGATGATAAATCAGTGCCTCTTGTATTTCTGTTATTCCCTTAGCTCTCGTTATACAAACAAACCTTAATGACGTGACGTTAAAACTGCTGTTCTATCTTTTCACTATAATTTATCACTACGTTTTAAAATCTGTTTTACTCAATATTTTTCATGTCTATGTCATCCACATTCAGTGATCTGCAATAATTAGTCAGTACTACATATCATTATTTATCGCCATCAATTAATGACTATTGATAAATAGACTGCCATAATTTTGTGGGTATGGTTTTAAATAATACTGTTTTGTAGGAATATTGGATGTGAATTATTGGAGATTAACGGAGCATTAAATCACTGATTAACAGTTTAATAAAATACTGCGCCCGGTATTGTTCTTTACACAATAAGTGAATATTAGCTCAAAGAGCTGTCATTTTGGTGAGATTAGATAGCATAAAAAATAAACCAATCACACTAAAAGGCCGCACAATAACTACTGAGCTACTTTTAGTGTAATCGATATGAAACCATCAGAATATAGATTAAACACCCTTATAAGCGATACAGCGCTACCCATTAAGGTTTTCGCCAGAAATTTGCCTCAGCCAGTATTAATCAAAATGAAAAGGGACTTTTGGCAGCTGACCGTTGGCTATCTGTTTGGCTTTATTAATAGCTTCCATGTAATGTTTACGACATACCGAAATATATTTTTCATTACCACCAATATCAACCTGAGCGCCTTCATATACCGGAATGCCATCGCTACCAATCCGCAACACTCGCCCGGCTTTACGGCCACACCAACAAACGGTTTTTAATTCCACCAACTTATCAGACCAAGCCAACAAATATTGACTTCCAGAAAATAACTCGCCTGAAAAATCGGTTCGTAAGCCATAGCATAATACCGGAATATCGACGTTATCGACTATTTCGCATAATTGTTCAACTTGCTGTTTTGTGAGAAATTGACACTCATCAATTAAGACACAATGTACTTTTTGATTATTATTTTCTGTCTTAATTGCTTCAGCCATATCCGTTTGCGGTGAGAAAAGTAACGCATCAGCAGATAAACCAATTCTCGAAACTACTTTACCTTGAGCAAAACGGGTATCAATTTCTGCAGTGAAAATAAGCGCCCTCATTCCACGCTCTTTATAATTATAAGACGATTGTAAAAGTGATGTCGATTTCCCTGCGTTCATTGCAGAGTAATAAAAATAAAGCTGAGCCATCAGCCGTGTCCCCCTGAAAAAATAAACCGGCTGATTCTATCACAAACTAAGCATTTGCGAGCAAATAGAGCGATAAAATTAGAATGCCGACTAACGTCGATTAATTTATCATCTCGATATATCTTATTATATAAGAAAACAGATAAGAAATTAGCAACAATCAGATTAATGACTACATAAATGAGTAATAGAGCCTATTCTAATAATTGATCTTGATGATAAAAAGTCAGATTACCCTTTTTAAGGCTTTATCACTGAAATGGAAAACAAAAATTTTGTTTAAGAGGATAGTAAAGCCAGTAAAATCTAGCTTTAGTCGCTTGTATAAGTTTACGACTAAAGAAAATATAAATAGTGTTAACTAAGCAATTAACAGACTATGATTCATATCCTGCTAAGTTTTATAAAAATGGAAATATATATCTGTGAAAAGTTAATATTCCTTTTGTAAAGGAATTGCTTTTACTAAAGATAACTTTTAAACTAATAGGGAAAATTAGCTATTGCAGAAAATATAATAGCATTCTATTATTAAGACACTTAAACCTACTAATTAATTTGAGACCAGGAAAATGAGCGAATCATTAAAAGCATTAAATAACATCCGTACTCTTCGTGCGCAAGCAAGAGAACTTTCTCTGGAATCACTGGAAGAGATGTTGGAAAAATTAACTGTTGTTGTAGAAGAACGTCGTGAAGAAGATAGCCAAGCGCAAGCTGAATTAGAAGAACGTACCCGTAAACTGGAAGAAGTACGTGAAATGATTCTGGCTCAAGGTATCGATCCTAACGAGCTACTGCAATCTATGGGCGGAACTAAAACCAGCGCTAAACCTAAACGTGCTGCACGTCCTGCAAAATATAAATACATCGATGAGAATGGTGAAAGCAAAACTTGGACAGGCCAAGGCCGTACTCCAGCTGTCATCAAACAAGCAATTGAAGAACAAGGTAAATCATTAGAAGATTTCTTAATCTAATTGATTTATTTACTATTAAAAAACGTCCTTAATTAAGGACGTTTTTTTTTGAATAAATGATTTATTCATCAAAGGATAATCTTACTCTTATTTAGTATGAACCAAATGTGATAATTACCCTATTGTGCTATCACGTATTTAGGCAAATTTATTCACTTAACTACTTTGATTAAAAAACAATTTCAGATTACAAATATCAAATTAAGATATTTTCTAAATTGGCACTCTGAACAAATAACCAGCCTTCAACATCCATTTGACGTTTTATACAAAAGCGAAAATTAAAGTAAATTTGTGTAATTATTATCAATAATGACTCGATTGATTAATGAATCAATTAGTTAATTTTAGTTATTCATTCAATAATTATTATCCTAAATACAATAAATATTTATGAAATTTAATCCTCATAATATTTGTAGAATTTTATGAATATGGCGTTATTCGATTAGATGACGATTAACCTATGCCTCATCATACGATACGATAAAAATTGGCTAGCCGAACAATATTGGAATGAACGAGAATGGCTGATAACAAATTTAGTGATTTAGCAATACCATGTAAGTAGTAGGTATAATACCTGATGAGCTTAATCCATAATCTCTCCTTTTCCCTCTTATTCCGAGTAAAATAACTTTCAAATAGACGGGTAAAACTTACAATATAAGTTTAAGTAAAAGACACTAGTACTATAAAGTAAAAAATATCGGTTAATTACAAAAATAAAAAAAACCGATATATGAGTAATATATCGGCGAGTAATTATAAATAGACGGTCAAACCGACATAGATATTATTTATTGACGTTTAATTTTGCAGGTAGTGAATTAATCCACTGAGAAAAATCTTCACCTAACTCTTCATGCTGCATGCCATATTCAACGAAGGCTTTCATATAACCCAGTTTATTCCCACAATCATGGCTTTTACCACGCAAATGATAAGCTTCAACAGGTTCATTTTGTTCAATTAACATAGCAATCGCATCAGTCAATTGAATTTCGTCACCCGCACCTGGTGCTGTTTTAGCTAACAGAGGCCAAATCTTATCAGTTAAGACATAACGACCAACAATAGATAAATTAGATGGAGCCTCTTCTTGGCGTGGTTTCTCAACCATACGCAAAATAGGTTTACTGTCGCCAGGCTGTAAAGTTACACCATTGCAATCCACAATACCGTAATTAGACACATCAGATTCAGGAACCGGCTCAACTAATATTTGACTCGCGCCTGTTTCATCAAAATGCGCTAGCATCTCACTTAAATTGAATTTAGACAGATCGGTACTATAACGGTCAAGAATAACGTCAGGCAGGATAACTGCAAATGGCTCATCACCAATCAATGGCTTGGCGCACAGTATTGCATGACCTAAACCTTTCGCAATACCTTGTCTGGTTTGCATAATAGTGACATGGCTTGGGCAGATAGACTGTACTTCATCCAGCAATTGACGTTTAACTCGACGCTCTAAAATAGCTTCCAATTCAAAACTAGTATCAAAATGGTTCTCGATTGAGTTTTTTGATGAATGCGTGACCAGAACAATCTCATTGATCCCTGCGGCAATACACTCATTAACCACGTATTGAATCAGTGGTTTATCTACAACGGGTAACATCTCTTTAGGAATAGCTTTCGTTGCAGGTAACATCCGCGTACCTAAACCTGCCACCGGAATGACTGCTTTATGTACTTTATGTTTAAATCCAGTTTTCATGACCAAATAATCTCCCTTAACACTAGCTCCCCCCGATATAATATAGGGAGCATTTTAGTGCCAATAAAATAGTGCTGCGGAGTATAGCAGGAATAAAGCAAGGATAAATAGATCTGGCTTTTTTTCAGAACTTTTTAACCATATTTAATGAGTTAAGCCGATTAATTCATTAATTAATAATAAAATTAGACATTAATAAATCCCCTAATGAATGATATAACTCATGCACTAATATAAGTCATAGTTAAAATTAATCCGTTAATGGGTTAAACATCAACGTAATTTGATGTCCTGCATTGGAGACTTTGCACTGCCACTGAGTCGCATGAGTGGCTAATTGCGCGGTATCTGTTGGATTAGCGATGCCCAGCGGTAAACTTGGCTTGAGTTTATATAAATTATTTTCAGTCTGTATTTGAACATCTAATCCCGCCGAAGTAAGAATAACGGTTTTACTGTCGGTATTAAAATACCCCACCAGCAATGGAAATTGGCCACTAAAACCAGAGTCTTCTAATAAATAATTTAATTGCTGAATAATATATTCAATTTTCGGTAACTTTTGTTGCGGATTATTAACCGCACTTTTTAATAGATTATTAAATACAACCCGAATGAGTAACGCTGCCATAACTCCTTCATTCGGTGATTGTTCGATATCGATACAATAAAAACCAATTTGATGCACTGATAATGGGGCTAAATCTAATAACAGCCCCATACGCTCAGCATCATTTAGTTGGCGATAATTAACTTTATAGTTATTAATTTCTTGAAAAACAGGCGGCTGTAATTGCATTAACATCGGTGTGATATTGGGCAATGGATGCTGTAATAAGGAAGATATATGGCGCATATCTGCTTCTATACCAATACCTGATTGATAGCGCTCTGGATACAAGCAGATTTCTAAAGTTTCTTTAACCTCATTTAAATCACGAATAGGCTTTAGTAATGCATCCTTGGCCCCTAGCCTAAGCACTTTATCCACTTGGGTAAAATCGTTGGTGGCCGTAATAATTATCACCGGAATATACAGCTTATTTTCGATCAACTGGGTCATCAACATTTCACCCGACATCAACGGCATATTAATATCGGATAAAATAATATCAGGATTCACACCATGATGAATAATCATATCTAATGCTTGCTTACCTGTTCCTGCAACAATTACCGTAGCCCCTAATGAGCGCAGATAATTCTCAAGCTGAGTTCGAAAAACAATTTCATCTTCGACTATCATTATCTGTTTATTTTTCATAAAAAATCCAATCGCTAGTCACTAGAGGCAAAATTCAGATACTATTATCCGAACCCTATTATTTTTTTGGGTAACAGTAATCTAAGTATAGATATTTTATTTCAAAATAGAAAAATACAGGCTAAAAATGGAAGATTCTGTGCACCAAGACTGCTTTTGCGGTAGTCAAAAAACATTTAACGTATGCTGTCAGCCTTTTTTAGACCATCAGCAGGTTCCCGAAACGGCTGAAGCATTAATGCGCTCACGTTATAGTGCCTATGTAACACATAACGCAGATTACCTGCTTCAAACATGGCATCCAGAATGTCATGCTGAACAGTGGCAGGATGAACTAATTAATGGTTTTGCCCATACCCAATGGCTTGGGTTACGTGTCATTAGTTCTTCTCATGATAAAAACTCGGACCTGGCTTATGTCGAATTTTCGGCTTGCTTTATTGATGAAAAAGCTGATCATAAACAGCTTATTCATGAGCGTTCGCGCTTTGTGCGTGTCGGCCAACAGTGGCTCTATATTGATGGGGTAACACCAAAAGTCGGCAGAAACGATCTCTGTCCTTGTGGCTCAGAGAGAAAGTATAAAAAATGCTGCGGTGATAATTAATCTTATTCTGCCATTACGCGGGAATAATCGACGATTTTTAATGTAGCCGTCATCAGCGATAACTAAAATCGAAACTATTTAAGGATCTAACCGTTTCATGCAACACAAAAATATACAAAGAAAAGTTCTTCGAACTATTTGCCCTGATGCAAAAGGTCTAATCGCCAAAATCACCAATATTTGCTACAAGCATCAGCTCAATATTGTTCAAAATAATGAATTCGTTGACCATCTCACTGGTCGTTTCTTTATGCGAACCGAGCTAGAAGGAATTTTTAATGATGAAACTCTGCTAGCGGATCTTGATGATGCATTACCTAGCGGTTCAAAACGTGAGCTTAATGCAGCGGGTCGTCGACGTATTGTTATTATGGTGACCAAAGAAGCCCATTGTTTGGGTGATCTATTAATGAAGAGCATCTACGATGGTTTAGATGTTGAAATCGCCGCAGTTATCGGGAATCACGATACTCTAAAACCATTAGTTGAGCAATTTGGGATTACTTTCCATCATATTAGCCATGAAGGGCTAACTCGCGAGCAACATGATGAAAAAATGATCAGCCAAATTGACCAATATCAACCTGATTATGTCGTGTTAGCTAAATATATGCGGGTACTGACTCCAGCATTTGTGCAGCATTATCCAAATCAGATCATTAATATCCATCATTCTTTCTTACCTGCCTTTATTGGCGCACGCCCATACCATCAAGCTTATGAGCGTGGGGTGAAAATTATTGGGGCTACCGCACACTTTGTTAACGATAGCCTGGATGAAGGTCCTATCATTACTCAGGACGTTATTAACGTTGATCATACCTTTACGGCGGACGATATGATGCGGGCTGGGCGCGATGTTGAAAAAAACGTGCTGAGCCAAGCCCTATATTGGGTATTAGCACAACGCGTTTTTGTCTATGGAAATCGAACAGTTATCTTATAAATAAATTTTTAGCTGATTAATCCGCCATAAAGTGCAAAAAAACGGCATTCGAACTACTTTTTACAATTAATACTTTACAGCGGCAGCTCATTTGATATGATTCTGCCCGCTGTCACAGATAGCGAGCGAAAAAATTTGGTGGGGTTCCCGAGCGGCCAAAGGGAGCAGACTGTAAATCTGCCGTCACAGACTTCGAAGGTTCGAATCCTTCCCCCACCACCACTTCGCTAACCGCCAGTTAGCCTTGATATACTCACATAAAGTTATTATTCTAGTATTTACAATTTATTTCATACTCTAAGTTTCCCTCTCTATTTTAGCCCCCTCCTTTATACGATATGAATATTTATGCTAGACCTATACTATTTTCAATAACATCATTTTATTTGTCTCCGGCTATATTTATCATTATGTCATTTGCTCAATTAACGAAATAAAGCGGTTTAACACGCTAGAATGTGCCTTCGATTTATAAATATAACATTTTAAATTAATATTTAGCTTATCTAACGGTAAAAATATCATGTCCTCATCACTGCAGCACTCTTTAGGTAGTTGATCGCTTAACCCAATAAAATCTCCTTGTTGGATGAAATTAATACAACAGCCAATATTGTCCATCTGGCGGATACTGATTTTTATTTTATTAACTCCCACTTGATGGATTAGCTTTGTCATTAAAGGACTTTTATATAATGCTGGATCACACAGCCAAGTATATTTACGTAACAGCTCGATAATATTCTCTTGGCACAGTTGATACAGTGAACGCTGGCAGTATATACCTAATGAGTTATGCTCAATCTGCTTTAGTAGGCTAAAACGCTCGCTAATCACCATCTCCGAGCTTAAAATCAATGTATTACCATCGTAGTCGACAATATCGTCTAATTCTTGAGGATTAAATCTAAAGATATTTACTTGTGCATTATGCTTATTCGCTGAATGATATAAATTAATTAAATGCCCTTCCTTTCCCCAGTCATAATAAATATTTGCCTCATTACTTATATGCCCAGTAAAATGTTTTTTGGTGATTTCTTTTTCCTGCAAATAAAGTTCTCTAAGGTCATTATATAATTCAAAACCATCATTTGTGAGAGTCATCCCAAACTTTTCACGTTTAAAAAGTCGTTTACCTAATATGGTTTCAAAATCTTTAATTGACTTAGCAATTGGTGGTGTCGTTCTATTCATTACTCGAGCAGCTTTACTTAATGAACCATTTTCTACCACTGCCATGAAAGCTTCTAGCTTGCGTGAAAAAAACATATCTATATCCCCATCAAAACCACGATAAAATAAGAATATATAGAGTAACAGTTAAATAATAACCCTAGATATCAATTAGTTAATTTGAGTTAGAACGCTTTTAGCTTATCAATCATGGAAACTAAAAATTAATTAATTTAACAATCCAAAATCGAATGGATAATATAATCCTATAACTTAAAGCACTTAATTTCTAACAAACTCAACCATGCCAATCTAGCGTTTTATATGAATAAAATTTGTAATATCTGTATTAAATAAAAAATATCCTCAACCTTTACAGCAAGCTATTTTAAACATTACTCACATTCTTATTATGTCCTTTATTTATCATTGTTACATTTAATATAATAAGCCAATCAGTTTAATTTAAAATTAAATTAATTATATTTACATTGTTTTAAATTATTATTTTGAATGGTTACATAAATACTATTATCTGTTAAAATAGTGTTTTCAGTTAAAATATGGACACTTCCCTTACCATGAAATTTATATCTTTCAATATCAATGGATTAAGAGCCCGCCCTCATCAACTAGCTGCAATTGTTGAAAAATATCAGCCTGATGTGATTGGGTTACAAGAAACCAAAGTTCATGATGATATGTTTCCTTTAGATGATGTAAAACAACTGGGTTACCATATTTATTATCATGGGCAAAAAGGTCACTATGGGGTGGCATTATTATTGAAAAAACCACCATTAGCAGTACGTAAGGGTTTTGCTACCGATAACGAAGATGCTCAACGCCGTATTATCATGGCAGATATTGCCACTGAAAATGGGCCATTAACCGTCATCAATGGCTATTTCCCTCAAGGTGAAAGCCGTGACCATCCAACTAAATTCCCAGCTAAAGAAAAGTTTTATCGCGATCTGCAAACTTATGTCGAGACATTTGACCCCGCCGGACAGCTGCTAATTATGGGCGATCTAAACATTAGTCCTGCTGATAAAGATATCGGTATCGGTGAAAACAACATGAAACGCTGGTTACGTAGTGGAAAATGTTCATTTTTACCCGAAGAACGTGAATGGTTAGGCAAGCTACTAAATTGGGGATTAGTCGATACTTATCGTCAAATGTACCCTGATACCGATGATAAATTTTCATGGTTTGATTATCGTTCAAAAGGTTTTGATGATAATCGTGGGCTACGAATTGACTTGGTTTTAGCTAGCCCATCATTGGCAAAACTCTGTGTCGCTACTGGAATTGATTATGATATCCGGGCGATGGAAAAGCCCTCCGATCACGCGCCGGTATGGGCTGAGTTTGAGTTAACTGCTAGCGACAAATAAGCATTAATCTCGGCCACCATAATTCATAAGTTCATTGCTTCATTATGGGGCCGAGACTATTAGTGTTTTATGATTTATTCGCAGACTTTTTGCGGGTAGCTGGAGCAGAGTTTTTCCGCGGTTTAGCGCTAGATTTACCTTTGCGCGCGGGAGCAGGTGGTAATTCTCTAAAAGCTTTTACATTGGTATTTTGTCGAGCATATTCAATTAATTGCTGTAATGTCGCGGCCAATGGCTGCATAAAATCATCATAGCGAGTTTTCTTTTCACTTATTTGAGTTAAAACTGATTCCCAATGCGCGGTCATATCAGGTAATGTCGCCATATCAGGCAATACATGGATCAATGCACGTCCCGCCGGTGAAGCATGAATATAGCGCCCTTGTTTAAATAAAAACTGTCGCTTAAATAACAAGTCAATAATCCCTGCACGCGTCGCTTCAGTCCCTAAGCCATCGGTTTCGCGTAGCACTTTTTTTAACGACTTATCTTGTACAAAGCGAGCTATGCCGGTCATTGCAGACAACAATGTGGCATCGGTAAATGGCCGAGGTGGCTGAGTTTGTCTTTCAATTACCTCTCCATTTTCACACAATAATTGTGCCCCTTTTTTGACGATAGGTAACGGTGTACCATCATTCTCTGCATCGCGTTCTTTATTGCCCAAGACCGTTTTCCACCCAGCCTCAGCTAAAAATCGTGCTTTGGCAATAAATTTACCGCCTGCAATTTCTAACTCAATCACGCACTTACGATAAATCGCATCGGGCATGAACTGAATAATATACTGTTGTGCTATCAAGCCATAAATATTAGCTTCATGCTCAGTTAATTTAACCGCTGAGCTGCGTGCCGTCGGAATAATTGCATGGTGAGCATCAACTTTTTTATCATCCCAGCAGCGGTTTTTGTGATCAATTTCAGTTAATTCAAATTCAGTTAATGCGGGTCGATGGACTGAAATCGCATTAAGTACCGCATGACGTCCAGCAAAATGCTCATCGGGAAGATAACGGCTATCAGAACGCGGATAAGTAATTAACTTATGTGTTTCATACAAGCGCTGACAAACATCTAGCACTTCTTGCGCACTCAAGTTAAATTTCTTTGCCGCCTCAATTTGTAAAGCCGATAATGAAAATGGTAAAGGCGATATTTCTGACTCACGTTTATCTTGATATGAGGTGACATCTGCCGGTTGCCCACTGATCCGTGCCACCACATGCTCAGCCAGAGGCCGATGAGTTAATCGCCCTTCTTCATCTTGATAATCAATACAGGAGTCGCTTGGCTGCCAGACCGCCGTAAAACGTTCTTCATTGGGCGTAACTATGTGGGCTTTAACTTCAAAGAAATCTTTAGGTACAAAATTTTCAATATCTTCATCACGGCGCACCACCAACCCTAACACTGGGGTTTGTACTCGCCCGACAGACAGTACCCCTTGGTAGCCAGCACGTTGACCCAAAAGTGTATACGCGCGAGTCATGTTTATACCATATAGCCAATCTGCGCGGGCGCGAGCCAATGCAGAAACACATAACGGGATAAAGTCACGATTAGCACGTAATCGCTGTACAGCTCGCTCAACGGCTTGAGGGTTTAAATCGTTAATTAAACAGCGTTGAACTGCTTTTCTTTTTTCTGCGGGCAAATTGAGATAATCAAGTACCTCATCAACCAATAATTGACCTTCTCTATCTGGGTCTCCCGCATGAATGACTTCTGAGGCTTGAGATAATAATGATTTTATCGTATTCAGTTGCTTAGCGACCGAAGGTCTCGGTTTTAATTGCCATTTTTCCGGGATGATAGGCAGATCATGTAGCGCCCAACGCGCATAACGCGCATCGTAAGCATCTGGCTCCGCTTGCTCTAATAAATGGCCAATACACCAAGTGACCATTTGATTATCACCACACTGAATAAAACCGTCCCCCCGTTTATGGGGCTTCGGTAATATCTCTGCAATAGCCCGAGCTAAACTCGGTTTTTCCGCAATAAATAAACGCATAGCTTATTCAATAACATCGATCAAAGGCTGATTAGGTTGCTGTGGAATCAATCTTCCAATCGCATTTAACGTAATACCATGCTGCGCTGCCAGCGTGGTGACTTGATCCACCGCGTCAGGCTGTACCGCAATCAATAATCCGCCAGAAGTTTGAGGATCACATAATAGATCACGCTGTAAATCAGTCAATGGCGCTATCAAATGGCCATAGCTATCAAAATTACGCTGCGTTCCGCCCGGCACACAACCTTGAGCAATATACTGTTCAATATTTGGTAATTTAGGCACCTGTGAGAAATTAATTTGTGCCGCAACTTGCGAGCCTTGGCATATTTCACTTAAATGACCTAACAAACCAAAACCCGTCACATCAGTCATCGCCGTAACACCTTCAATAGCCGCAAATTCACTACCTATTTGGTTGAGTTGACACATGATTGTTGTTGCTAAACCACGATGTTCATCAGCCAACAGGCTTTTCTTTTCGGCGGTAGTTAATACGCCAATACCTAACGGTTTGGTCAAAAATAATTGACATCCACTGCTTGCTGCGCTGTTTTTCTTGATTTTAGCAGTATCGACCACACCGGTAACCGCTAAACCAAAAATCGGCTCTGGTGCATCAATTGAATGTCCACCTGCCAGTGATATGCCCGCATCTTTACATGCTGCTCGCCCACCTTCAATTACTTCGCGTGCAACTTCTGGCGCTAATTTATTGATAGGCCAACCTAAAATAGCAATAGCCATAATTGGTTTTCCACCCATAGCATAAATATCACTAATCGCATTAGTGGCTGCTATCCGACCGAACTCAAATGGAGAATCGACAATCGGCATAAAAAAATCCGTGGTGCTAATAATACCGATACCATTACCGAGGTCATACACCGCTGCATCGTCTTTAGTTTCATTGCCGACTAATAAATGAGGATCATGAAATTTAGCTTTTTCGCTGTGCAAAATTTGTTCCAATACTTTTGGTGCAATTTTGCAGCCACATCCTGCACCGTGACTGTATTGTGTGAGTCTAATATCTTGCATTTAAAGGTCTCCGGGTTCAGAAATAACTAACAAAATCGCTCATATCTGGTTGCTGAACTTTACTTGGTGCTTTTAATTCAGGCGTACCAAGATATAAAAAGCCAACAATTTTTTCATTTTCAGCGCAGCCTAATCCAGCTTTTACGATGGGATCTTCAGTCCATGACCCTGAACGCCAAATACCACCAAAGCCTTGAGCTAATGCCGCCATTTGCATGGCTTGTACTGTACAGCCCGCGGCAACCAATTGCTCCCAATCAGGCACTTTGGGATGCTCGACAATTTTAGCAATTACCGTAATAATCAGTGGCGCACGAAACGGAGCATGGCGCGCTTTTTTTTCTACTTCTGGGCCCATTTTCCCCGCAATCGCAGCTTGTTCAAGCAGTTGACTAAATTTAATTAATCCCTCATCTTGCATAACGATAAAATGCCATGGACGTAAAGCTCCGTGATCAGGCGCACGCATACCGGCGGTAAGGATATTTTGCAACGTCTCACCTGCTGGTGCCGGTGTCGTTAGGCGTGAAGCTGAACGACGATTCAATAAAAGTGTTAATGCATCCATCTATATCTCCATTTCGGGATAAACTATTATCGTAATTACTCGATGATATCGATTTATCACAGTAATTAATTTGAATAACCGTAGCGAATAACTGTACATATCAATATATTGAATTATATCATCTGTCGGTACAGAGAAACATGATGGCCGCATTTTATAATCATCTTGAAACTTTTTTTATGGATAAATCATCAGGTTTCAGACAGAAAAAGGTGTTCCTTGCCATTAATATGAGAAAAATTTTTGTAATATGGAGAGAGTATGCGCCAAATTTGGAACATTATCGCAACAGTCTTTAAATTTAGCTGGCGATTATTGAATTTTGCCCGAGAGCTATTTTTTAATGCTGTATTCATAGTGCTGATAATTATCATCGGCGCTGGGATTGTAATTTATAAATCAGATCAACAACCGGTAACATCTCAGCAAGGTGCGCTATATGTAGATCTACAAGGGATTGTAGTTGATCAGATCTCAAGCCCTGATCCACTTGGGCGTATGAGTCGCGAATTATTGGGCGCTTCTGCCAATCGAATGCAAGAAAATGCCTTATTTGAGTTAGTTGATACCCTACGTGAAGCTGCCAATGATAAAAATATTACTGGAATGGTGTTGCAACTAGATAATTTTGTTGGCGCAGATCAACCTTCATTAAATTATATTGGTAAAGCTATCAGTGAGTTTAAAGCCACAGGTAAACCAGTCTATGCACTGGGCAATAGCTATAATCAATCACAATATTATTTAGCTAGCTATGCCGATGAAATTTATCTATCACCGCAAGGTGCTGTCGGCGTTTACGGTTTTTCTACCAATAACTTGTATTACAAAACCCTGCTCGAGAAACTTAAAATTAATACCCATATTTTTCGTGTGGGTACCTACAAATCTGCCGTCGAACCGTTTATGCGCAATGCAATGTCACCCGAAGCGCGTGCGGCCGATCAACAATGGCTGGGAACTCTGTGGAATAATTATTTAACTACGTTAGCTAACAACCGCCAATCCACGCCAACAGGTATTTTTCCGGGAGCAGATGCATTACTCACCTCACTAAAAGCGGTAAATGGCAATAATGCGCAATATGCATTATCACAAAAGCTAGTGGATAAAGTGGTAACTCGCGAACAAGCTGAAAATGAAATGAAAGCTCACTTTGGCTGGGATAAAACCCAGCAGCATTTCAATTATATTAGTATTTATGATTATTCTCAGCAATTAGACCGCACCAGTACAGACTCAGCACAACAAGATAGCGGAAACATCGCGGTCATCGTGGTGCAAGGGGCAATAATGGACGGCCCGCAAACACCCGGTATTGCTGGAAGCGATACCATTGCCGCCCAAATTCGCAAAGCTCGACTCAACCCGGCGATTAAAGCCATTATTTTACGGGTTAATAGCCCAGGGGGCAGCGTAACTGCATCGGATATTATTCGCAGTGAGTTAGCCTCTACCCGCGCAGCTGGTAAGCCGATAGTGGTTTCTATGGGGGGATTAGCCGCTTCAGGTGGGTATTGGGTGTCAACACCGGCAAACTACATTATCGCTAGCCCGAGTACGTTAACTGGTTCCATCGGTATTTTCGGCGTTATCAACACCTTTGAAGACTCATTAAATTCGCTGGGAGTGTATACTGACGGTGTTTCAACGTCACCGTTGGCTGATGTTTCGCTCACCAAGGGGATCAGCTCCGAGTTTGGCGACTTAATGCAAATCACCATCGAAAATGGCTATAGCACCTTTATTAATTTAGTCGCTCAATCACGCAATAAAACCCCTGAGCAAATCGATAAAATCGCCCAAGGACGTGTATGGATTGGCGTCGATGCTAAGAATATTGGCTTAGTCGATCAGCTGGGTGATTTTGATGACGCGCTAGATAAAGCCGCAGAGCTAGCCAATATCACACCAAATAATGTTAAAATTGATTGGTTACGTCCAGACTTGTCATTGTTTGATTTAGTGATGTTAGAAATCACCGCTAAAGCTCAGGCGATAATGCCCGATACCTTGCATGCGCTGTTACCAGAACAAACTGTGACCGATATTCGTAAACAAGCCCAGTTTTTCTTAAAGATGAACGATCCCCAAAACCGCTATGCCTTTTGTTTAAACTGTGGAGATATCTATTAATTAACACATCTATTAATTAGCTTATATTAATAACTAACGTGTATTGGCGTTCCCAGTGTTCTAAAGCTGGGAGCGCTTAATTACTTGACTAACTTGCTAGCTCATTCCATTTTTATATACTCTTTTTAATTGAGTTTGCCGCAGCATCTCCTTCAATCCACTGGATTAAAATAACGCCAAATACGTCACCTTAATATTATTACACCAATAATTTGCATTTATTATCTAATATTTATACTGCATTCATTCTATAATCCAGATTAATTAGTTGTCTCTCTTCAGGTCGGATTTTCATAATGCAAAAAGATGTAGAAAAAAAATCAATTTATGTGGTTTATACTGGCGGCACTATTGGCATGCAACATTCTGCGTTTGGCTATGTCCCAGTCTCGGGACATTTACAACAACAATTAGCCAAAATGCCTGAGTTTCACCGGCCTGAAATGCCTTCTTTTACGCTTCGTGAACATCATCCTTTAATTGACTCTTCAGATATCACGCCCGAAGATTGGCAAATTATTGCCGATGATATTAACCAAAATTATGATAAATACGATGGTTTCGTTATTTTACATGGTACCGATACCATGGCGTTCACCGCGTCAGCATTGTCATTTATGTTTGAAAATCTGCAAAAGCCGATTATCGTGACCGGGTCACAAATCCCCTTGGAAGCCCTGAGATCTGACGGCCAA
This sequence comes from Moellerella wisconsensis, assembly GCF_022592395.1. Taxonomy (NCBI): domain Bacteria; kingdom Pseudomonadati; phylum Pseudomonadota; class Gammaproteobacteria; order Enterobacterales; family Morganellaceae; genus Moellerella; species Moellerella wisconsensis. The sequence continues at coordinate 1,938,437 of NZ_CP093242.1, forward strand.
ACTAACCTACTTAACGCGCTATATTTGGCCGCTAATTATCCGGTAAACGAAGTGAGTTTATTTTTCAATAATAAATTATTTCGCGGGAATCGCACGGTAAAAGCCCACGCCGACGGGTTCGATGCCTTTACCTCGCCAAACTGTTCGCCATTAATGGAGGCAGGAATTAATATTCGTAGCTTTGCTACCTGCCCCGCACCACGCGGAATTGGCGAGTTTATCACGCATAGGATCACCCCTCAGCCTATAGGCGTAATTATGCTTTACCCAGGACTATCAATTGATATTATCAATAATATTTTACAGCAACCGATAAAAGCTTTAATTATTCGTTCTTATGGCGTCGGTAATGCCCCACAACAGCCTGATTTACTACGCTTACTGCGCGAAGCCACAGAAATAGGCATTATTGTGATTAATCTAACCCAATGTATCTCTGGACGAGTTAATATGGAAGGCTATGCCACTGGGCATGCACTGGCTGAAGCTGGGGTTATTAGTGGTTATGATATGACCTTTGAAGCTACGCTGACCAAATTACATTATTTACTAAGCCAAAATTTTACTACTGCACATATTCGCGAATTAATGCAAAATAATTTACGCGGTGAATTGAGTTACGCTGATGACTAATAATGAGGACGATAACGTGAAATCTGCTCTACTTCTGGTTGATTTACAAAATGATTTTTGTTCAGGAGGTGCACTCGCCGTCCAGAATAGCGAAACAGCGATCGACATTGCGAATCAAGCGATTACCTATTGCCAACAGAACCATATTAACGTCATCGCTAGCCAAGACTGGCACCCTGCGACGCATTTAAGTTTTGCAGTCAATTCAGGAACTAATATTGGCGAATGTGGCTTACTGAATGGACGTCCACAAGTTTGGTGGCCCGTACATTGCGTACAAAACCAACCCGGAGCAAAACTGCATCCTCAATTAAACCAAGCTGCTATCGATGCAATATTTACCAAAGGTGAAAATCCACAAATAGACAGCTACAGCGCATTTTTCGATAACGATCAGCGCAGCCAAACCCAACTACATTCGTGGCTACAACAGCAGCAGATCCAAAAATTATTTATTTTGGGTATTGCGACGGATTATTGCGTTAAATTCACCGTGTTAGATGCATTGAGATTAGGCTACAGCGTGAAAGTGATTACCGATGGCTGTCGTGCCGTTAATTTAGCCCCACAAGATGGGCAACTCGCATTGCAAGAAATGGCTGATAATGGTGCTGCTCTGATCAATCTGGCGCAATTTTGTACACAAAATTAGCCAAAAAACTCTCTATACAAAGACAGCGGTTAGCTTAATAACCGCTGATTTAATTGCGCTTTTCTTTATACTCAAACTTTATATTTAAACTTAATGCTGAGCACTCGAGTCATTGTCCAGCGGCTTTAAGGTGGCTAACAGCGATTGTTGAAATATTGATTTCAGCTGCTGTTTGCTTTTCATGATGATAGTGCCATCTGTTCCCACCGTCATATGTTCGGGGTCGTGATTATGCCGCGACTGCCATAACAACACCATTTGCAAACTGTGGGCTTTTTGCTCAGCACTGAGAGCAACCCCATCTGGCCATTTACCTAACTCAACTGCGGTAACTAAACGTTGATAAATTTCTGGGGTCATAACAGAAAGCAACTGCTCGATATGCTGTGGATCTAATGCCTCAGTTTGAGTTTTACTCGCTGGCTCAGATAAATCTTGCGGCGCTACATCAGCCGATTTAGGTTCAAAACTCACATTCACTCCTTAACAAGCCAAAGCTAAATTATCCACCTTGACTTAAAATATTAGTTATTACCTATGTTTTAATATCGACGTATTTTCAATATTGGCCTATTTTAGTCGCCTGTGCTTAGTGTCAATACTCGCCATTTGGGCATAGCCCTCGTTATATAGCCCTCGTTATTACTTAATTCACACTCAAGCTGAAACGGTTAAGCCCGTATATTGCTTGTATGATCTGTTGATTATAGGGGCTGTAGATTCTATTTGCTGAACCTTCCCCCCCTTAATATCAATGAGTTACTCTGTTTTTTATTTAATTAACCATCGATCGATTTATTCTGATTGTCATCAGTAAAACGCAATGAGGCTGAATTAATACAATAGCGCTGCCCGGTAGGTTGTGGCCCATCAGGGAATACATGTCCCAAATGCGCATTACATTGCTGACAACGTACTTCGATTCGCTGCATACCCAAGCTATTGTCTTCAATATATTTTATCGCGGAGTCATTGACTGGCTGATAAAAACTGGGCCATCCGCATCCCGCATCAAACTTAGTTTCTGAACCAAACAGCGGCGCATCGCAACATAAACAATAATATATACCATCTTCTCGCAGGTGTAATAAGCGGCCAGAAAACGGTGGCTCGGTTCCGGCTTGTTGAGTCACGTAACGCTGGATTTCACTAAGATTGGAGAGATCAATTTGATTATCTTTAGTCTTGGACATTGCGGCACCTATATTTGTCAGTTTTTCTTCTGGGCAACTTTCAATTTTTGCTAACAACGAAAATTTGGCTAAACATGCGTATTAACGGGTGTTATCTGATTAATTTAATTAATTTCACTGAATTATTATCATTCCCGAACCCACTATCTCATGATATCGATTAATTACTTTTATATAATTAATTGCTTATATGTATTACAGTATATGGATTATCAGTATGGCTGTGATAAAAGATCGCGCTAATCATTAAATTAATCTGAGTTGAAACAAAAATTTAACAGAAAATTGTCAAATGCCATTCTAAACTAATTAGACGCTGCTTTCGAATTCTGTTTGTGACCTATCTCACATATATTACTGATAAGATCTTTAATTATTTTAATCTGCCCTGATAATACATTTTGGGTGTATTTACTCAAGAAAATGGCTGACAAGTAATCAATTAGTGTGTTCTGAATTGATATTTTGCAATAATTGACACGATTCCGCTTGACGGCTGGCAAGGTTTTGGTAAGTTTAAATACAACTTAATTCACTAAAAAATAGCTGGTGGAAATACTATGAGTATCAAAATAGGTATCAATGGTTTTGGTCGTATCGGCCGTATCGTTTTCCGTGCTGCACAAGAACGCTCTGACGTTGAAATCGTTGCAATCAACGATTTATTAGATGCTGAATATATGGCATACATGCTGAAATACGATTCAACTCATGGCCGTTTTAACGGTACTGTTGAAGTTAAAGATGGTCACCTGGTTGTTAATGGTAAAACTATCCGTTGTACTTCAGAAAGAGATCCAGCTAACCTGAAGTGGGACGAAGTTGGTGTTGATGTTGTTGCTGAAGCTACCGGTATCTTCTTGACCGATGAGACTGCACGTAAACACATCCAAGCAGGCGCTAAAAAAGTTGTGTTAACTGGTCCTTCTAAAGATGACACCCCAATGTTCGTTATGGGCGTTAACCAAAATACTTATGCAGGCCAAGAAATCGTTTCTAACGCTTCTTGTACTACTAACTGCCTGGCACCTCTGGCAAAAGTTATCAACGACAAATTCGGTATCGTTGAAGGCCTGATGACAACTGTTCATGCAACTACTGCAACTCAAAAAACAGTTGATGGTCCTTCTCATAAAGACTGGCGCGGTGGTCGTGGCGCATCACAAAACATCATCCCATCTTCTACCGGTGCTGCTAAAGCTGTAGGTAAAGTTATCCCAGAACTGAACGGCAAACTGACTGGTATGTCTTTCCGTGTTCCTACACCAAACGTTTCTGTTGTTGACCTGACTGTACGTCTGGCTAAACCAGCAACTTACGCACAAATCTGTGAAGCAATCAAAGATGCTGCTGCAGGCGAGCTGAAAGGTGTTCTGGGTTATACTGATGAAGATGTTGTATCAACAGACTTCAATGGCGAAAAACTGACTTCAGTATTCGATGCTAAAGCAGGTATCGCACTGAACGACAACTTCGTTAAACTGGTTTCTTGGTATGACAACGAAACTGGTTACTCAAACAAAGTTCTGGATCTGATTGCTCATATCTCTAAATAATAGCTAATTAGTTTTCAGAATATATTCGAGCCGCCATTATGGCGGCTCTTTTGTATCTACTTTATACTGCTCGAGCTCTATAGACAGAAATGTTATTTTTCTCTGTATTCCATGACCTTTAATTAGTACAACAATCCTGTTTGTCTAATCCTTAGGTTGTATGAATAGGCGAGTTATCATGAATGATAAAATTTTTGATTTACCGGTATTAAAACAGATCTCCCCTTACCTTAGTCAACGTCAGTTAGGCGAACTTCCGCTGATTGTAATTTCCCATCCTAAAGTACGCGGAGCTATTAGCTTCCAAGGGGCGCAATTAATTGCTTGGCAACCTAGCGGTCAGAAACCCTGTTTGTGGTTAAGTGAAAATAGTGAGTTTAAACCCGGCACGGCAATTCGTGGCGGTATTCCTATTTGCTGGCCATGGTTTGGTCCTGCCGGCACACCTAGCCACGGATTTGCGCGTATTCTGCCATGGGAATTTACCGCTCATAATGAACACGATGATGGGGTTATCCTCACTTTTACCCTGTCTGATAATGAATATACTAAAAAACTGTGGCCACATGACTTCACATTGATATTACGTTTTAAGCTCGGGGAAACCTGCGAAATTGAATTAGAAAGCTACGGTAATTTCAGTGCAACCTGTGCGATGCATAGCTATTTAAATATCAGTGATATCCAAAAAACGGCAGTCTATGGTTTAGGTTCACACTATTTAGATAAAGTCACTGATAAGCAAGAATATAATGCGTCAACACTGAGAGTTAATGGACGTACCGATCGCATTTATACCGAATCGGATGAGTACAGTTTGGTTCGAGATGATGGCTGGCAGCGTACTATTGAAATGCACCATTATCATCACAGTGATGTAGTTTGCTGGAATCCGTGGGCAGAGTTATCGTGCAGCATGCCAGATATGCCGAATAATGGTTACAAGCAGATGATCTGCGTTGAAACCGCCCGTATCAATAAACCAATGATACCGGATAATGCCGAGCCTGCACGTATGTCATTAATTATGCGCTGTCGCGATCATAATGAGTTTCATCCCTATTTGGATAATGCCGCTCAAGATGATAGTTATAAAAAAAATAACTCTAGCGATAATACCTGAAAATTTTGGCATAAAAAAACCCCAATAATTGGTTGTCCAACTATTGGGGTTACTTCATTACATCTACAGTTTTTTGCATCGATAGCCTTAATAAAGACTACAAATCAGCATATTAGAATGTATATGTCACGCCAGACCATACAATCCCAGAAACAGATTTATTAACCATTGGGCTATCTTTAACTTCATTAGATAAACGGTCAACACGACCGACAGCAAATACAGACCAATCTTGATTGAAACGGTAATTTGCTTGTAATTCTAAGTAAGGAGTCCAGCTGTCACCTGCTTTATAACGGCTTAATCCACTGTTACGTGACTCTTTAGATGAAATACCGTATTCGTAATTATTTTGATTTTTGCTCGTCCATACAATACCAGCACCAGGCATGATAGACCATTTATCGCCGTGGAAACCGTATAAATAGGCGAAGTCACCTCTTAATCCATTACTAACACCCAGAATATCACCAGAAGCGATTGCTCGCAGGGTACCCCATTGTGCATTATGCTTATAAGTAAAGCCGGCCATCACAGTATCACGTCGACGATCTAGCTGACGCATGTCGTGGTCATCATTATCTTTAGGTTTGAAAAATTGTGGATAGTAATGTGCATCAAGTGATAATTGATCTACTTTATCATTCCACAAATAGTAACCCACGGCTAAAGTATGAAAATAAAAGTTTTCGCTATCATAATTAATTACTGGTACGGGAGTGACATAGTCTTTAGCTTTAATCCCTTTATAAGGTGAGGCTTGAGCTAATACTGAGCCACCAATAGACCAAGTTCCAGCGAAGGACGAAGCCGATAATAAGCTTACTGCGATACCCATTGATACTAATTTAACATGTTTAGACATTGCTAACCCTAGATTATTAATTAACTATTTGGCCAAATAATACTGTTGTCTGCCTTAAGTGCCAAGGATAATCCAACCAAATCACATTTTTAGTTAACTGTGCTTACAATTATTTTTAATTCTACCGTATTTATTCATAATTAATCATGTTTCGTAATCAATAGGTACTCTCTGAGCCAACCCACACATTAATTCATAACCCACCGTACCCGCTCGCTGAGCAATATCATCAATCGGTAAATTTTGTCCCCATAATTCCACCGAGGTTCCCTCTTTCGCTGTTGGACAATCAGTAATATCAATGGTTAACATATCCATCGAAATGGCACCTAATATCGGACAACGTACACCATCTACCCAAACAGGTGTTCCTGTTGGCGCATGACGAGGATAACCGTCCGCATATCCGCAGGCGACGGTAGCAATGCGTTTAGGTTGAGTCGCAGTAAAGCGGCTGCCATAGCCGATAGATTCACCGGCCACAATATGATGTACTGCAATAATTTCAGCGCACAAGGTCATAGTGGCCTTAACTTGATAGCAAGCAATATCGTGCCAACAACCACTTGGAGAGCCACCATAAAGCAAAATACCACTTCTTACCCAGTCATAATGAGTATTCGGATGCCATAAAATTGCCCCTGAATTAGCGACACAAGTCGCTAATTTTAATGCTGAAAAGGCTTCAATTTGTTGATGAGCATATTCAATACCTTGACTATTATCCGAATTAGCAAAATGGCTCATTAACGTCACTGAAGCAATATTATCTAGCGACTGTAAACGCGAAATAATCTTCGGATAATCAGTTGGTGAAAAACCTAACCGATTCATTCCACTGTTTAATTTAACATATATTGATATTGGATGGCGTAAATCCGCTTGTTTTAAGGCATCCAACTGCCATTCGCTGTGAATAGCGGTAGTCAAATAATACTGATCGATAACCGCTAAATCTGATGAATGGAAAAAACCTTCCAATAATAAAATCGGCCCCTGCCAACCAGCTTGGCGTAATTGAATCGCCTCACTAAGCTCTAATAATGCAAAACCATCTGTCGCCGCCAGAAATGGCCAAACTTTAGCTAAATTATGCCCATAAGCATTGGCTTTTACGACCGACCAAATTTTAGCTGTGCCAACCTGCTGGCGAATAACCGACAAATTATGAGTAAAATTCGGCAAGTGGATTTTTGCACAGATCGGACGGGGCATTCGACTTCCTCTTATTGTTTTTATTGGCTATTTTTTCGTATTTTTTATCGAAGCGCCAGAAATAATTATGGATATTTCTGCTTAAATCAACTTTATTGAACTTGCCTCACCGCATTAATGCCTGTCCATATAACGCCGTACCGACAGATCATCCGCTGCAATTTCAGGGCAGTTTCCCGAGATAATATCAGCCAATAATTTCGCTGAACCACACGCCATTGTCCATCCTAACGTCCCATGGCCGGTATTAATAAACAGATTTTGATAACGTGTTGCTCCGACAATCGGTGTACCATCCGGTGTCATCGGACGTAAACCGGTCCAAAAAGTCGCTTTTTCGATATCTCCCGCCCCCTGATAAAGATCGTTAACTACCATTTTTAACGTCTCTGCTCGTTGAGGAGGTAAACGTAAATTAAACCCCACGACTTCAGCCATACCGCCGACGCGAATTCGCTTGTCAAAACGTGTTACAGCTATTTTATAGCTTTCATCCAGCACGGTTGAAACGGGAGCGCGCTCGGCATCAATAATTGGCAAAGTTAATGAATAACCTTTTAAGGGGTAGACTGGAATGCTCACCAAATCCGTCAATAACCGGGTCGAATAACTGCCCATCGCGACCACATAACTATCTGCAGTGAGTATTTCATCGTCACATTGAATACCAGTGACCTTATTTCCCGCGGTCAATATCGCCTGTACCTGTTGACCAAATTTAAATCGCACTCCGATATCTTGCGCCATTATGGCCAAGTTTTGCGTGAACTTTTGGCAATCGCCAGTTTCATCATTTGGTAGACGTAACCCACCACTTAGCTTATGTTGAGCCTGCTCTAGTGCCGGTTCTGCGGTGATTAATTGATCGGCGGTTAGTAATTGATAAGCCACGCCCTGCTGCTGCAAAACGGCAATATCATTAGCCGCGTGATCAAGCTGCTGCTGAGTACGGAATAGCTGTAACGTTCCCGCTTGCCGACCTTCATATTCAATACCGGTTTCAGCCCGCAACTGCTTTAAACAATCTCGGCTATATTCAGCCAAACGTAACATGCGGCTTTTATTGATAGCGTAACGTTGGTCGCTGCAATTTTTCAACATCTGCCACATCCAACGTAATTGAAATAATGTTCCATCAGGACGAATAGCCAGAGGCGCATGTTTCTCAAACATCCATTTAATCGCTTTTAGCGGAATACCTGGTGCTCCCCAAGGGGTAGCATATCCCGGTGAAATCTGCCCCGCATTAGCCGCACTGGTTTCTGTAGCTACCGCATCTTGACGGTCAATGACTATGACTTCATGCCCTTGGCGCGCGAGATACCATGCGCTAGTGACACCAATAACGCCTGCACCTAATACCAGAACTTTCATCATTGCCCTCTATATTTTATAACCAACCATTAACATAAGAATAATAGGCTATAAAATATTTGCCAGCACAGAATTATCTACTGGATAAAAAACAGACTTAATCCCTAAAGCAGCACTAAATAGTGATTAATAACGATATATTATTTGGCATAATAATTATTTGGCAAAAAAATAGCACACCAGAGAAAATCACCCTAAAAATCAGGCTAGTAAGCCGAGGAGTAACTATAAACTGGATACTATAAGATAATAAAATTGCGTTATTATTATTTCCAATATCATCCCAATCGGATTGGTTTATTATAATGGAATCGAGATAGCAAAAAATGATTAGCAAGCAATTTGCATTTTTAGTCAAAAAAATAGCCTTCACTCGAAGGCTATTTATACAGTGTTATACTGCGATGGATTATTAGCTCATTTGGGCTAAATCGCTCGGCATATTGCCTTGCATACTGTGCCAAATTGTCCCGCTATCTTTTCCATAATTACGCACACATTCCATAATCCGCTCATAAGATTGTTCACGGCACAGATTTATCAGTTGCTGATAAAAATTTTGGGCTAATTTACGTGCGTCAGGATTAGAAAAATAGTAACGGCCTACACGTGTATACAGGCCTCTTAATCCATTGATAATTAATCCATAAATAGGATTTCCGGAGGCAAAAGCCAATCCGCGAAAAATATCATAATCCAATGCACTATAGGCTTGCGCGTTATCTTCGACGGTCTCTTTTTGTGCCAGCACTTCTAATGATTTTTCGGGGTTATTACGAAACGCAGTACGAATAAAAATTGCCGCAATATTAGTACGAACTGCCAGTAAATTATCAATTAATTGAGGTACTCTGTCGTGATCTAATCGCGCTAGAGTTTCAAGAATATTTAAGCCTGAAGTTTCCCAAAAGTTATTTACTTTTGTAGGCTTACCATGCTTGATTGTCAGCCAGCCATCGCGGGCTAACCGTTGTAATACTTCGCGCAGAGTGGTTCGTGTTACACCAATAAGCTCTGAAAGTTCACGTTCAGCAGGTAAAATTGACCCCGGAGGAAAACGATTATTCCAAATACTTTCAATAATATACTCTTCCGCAAAGCCGGCAGGACTTTGAGCTTTAATAACCATGTTTTGATTGATTCCAAACTGAATTTTACTAATTATAGCCGAAATCATAACAGATTGTCTGAATCTGAGATAGTTAGGTGCTGTATAAACAGTGAGATCAATCATAAAACATTATACTATTAATGCATTTACTATGAATATCTAAGCTTAATTTCCATTGATTTTAAGGGTAGTATATAGCCACACTAAGCTTTACATCTATACCAGAGGAATATGAATAATAATGGATATCAGTTTCAAACAAGCATTTCTTAGAAATTTTCTTGGAAACTCACCTGACTGGTACAAACTAGCGATCATTATCTTTTTGATTATCAACCCTATCGTGTTCTATCACGTCGATCCGTTCACGGCAGGTTGGATGCTAGTTGTTGAATTTATTTTTACTTTAGCTATGGCATTAAAATGCTACCCACTACAACCCGGCGGACTATTAGCTATTGAGGCGGTTATTATTGGTATGACCTCCCCTAGCCAAATAGGCCATGAGATCAGTAACAATCTAGAAGTATTACTGCTGCTTATATTTATGGTGGCGGGTATTTACTTTATGAAGCAACTGCTGCTGTTTGCTTTCACCAAGTTATTGCTGTCTATCCGCTCTAAGCGCGCCCTATCCTTAGCTTTTTGTCTTGCCAGTGCTTTCTTGTCGGCATTTTTAGATGCCCTAACGGTAATAGCGGTAGTTATCAGTGTTTCAGTCGGCTTCTACTCTATTTATCATCATTATGCGTCAAATCAACAAGATAATGATGATTTAACCAACGATGGCTATATCGATACTGCGGAAAAAAAACAAACACTTGAACAATTCCGCGCCTTTTTACGTAGCTTAATGATGCATGCGGGTATCGGTACCGCATTAGGCGGCGTAATGACAATGGTTGGTGAGCCGCAAAATCTGATTATTGCAAAATATGTAGGTTGGGATTTTGTTACGTTCTTCCTACGCATGGCTCCTGTGACTATTCCAGTATTCGTTTGTGGGTTACTTGTCTGTTATTTAGTTGAGAAATTTAAACTGTTTGGCTATGGTGCAGAATTACCTGACAGCGTCAGAAATATCCTGACACAGCATGATAAAAAAGCCAGTGCCAAACGTACACGTCGTGACCGTGCCCAATTGATTGTACAAGCGATTGTTGGATTATGGTTGATTTTCGCCCTGGCGTTTCATTTGGCGGAAGTTGGTTTAATCGGCCTGTCAGTGATTATTTTGACCACCGCATTTTGTGGAATAACTGAAGAACATTCATTGGGTAAAGCCTTCGAAGAGGCCCTACCGTTTACCGCATTATTAACCGTATTCTTCTCGGTCGTCGCGGTAATTGTTGATCAGCATTTATTTACCCCATTCATCCAATTTGTTCTACAATCTTCGGAAGCTTCTCAGCTATCGTTATTCTATTTATTTAATGGTTTACTCTCTGCAGTTTCTGATAATGTGTTTGTTGGTACGGTATATATAAATGAAGCGACTACAGCGATGAAAGAAGGCTTGGTTTCTCTACATCAATACGAAGCTCTGGCAGTTGCCATTAATACCGGGACTAACTTGCCCTCCGTAGCGACACCTAATGGACAAGCCGCTTTCTTATTTTTACTCACCTCGGCTCTTTCGCCATTAATTCGTTTGTCATATGGACGTATGGTTTGGATGGCCTTACCTTATACCGTGGTTATGACTATCGTCGGTTTATTAGGCGTTGAGTTGTGGTTATTACCCATTTCTGATTGGATGCATACCATGGGATGGATTACATTATCTTAAACGGGAATGAACCCAGCTATTAGTTATTACATCATTGTTATATCGGTGTTTAAATTAATATTTACACCGATATAACAATCGTAAGATTAAGTAAATTAACCGACAATATGGCGACAAACTGGCGATAACCCTTTTTTTGCTTAACATAACACGGCAGAATGTCAGCAATTAATAAACTTAGGGAAATGAGTATGCTCAGATATTTTAATTCCTGCTCAAAAGGAAGAGGAGCATGGCTATTAATGGCTTTTATTGCATTAATGCTGGAATGTGCTGCGCTTTACTTTCAGCATGTGATGAAATTACAGCCTTGTGTCATGTGTATTTATGAACGAATCGCATTATTAGGGATTATTGCTGCAGGATTAATTGGTGCGATTGCCCCGCAGAATGGGTTATTGCGTTGGCTAGCGATTATTGTATGGATTTACAGCGCTTGGCGCGGGCTGGATTTAGCTTGGGAACATACCATGTTACAGCTTTATCCTTCACCTTTTGCCTCCTGTGATTTTTTTGTCAATTTCCCTGAATGGCTACCGCTTAATCAATGGGTTCCGGCAGTATTTGAAGCCACTGGAGATTGCTCAGTCAAACAATGGGTATTTTTAGGCTGGGATATGCCGCAGTGGTTAATTAGTGTGTTTGCAGTTTATTTATTGATGGCAATTATTGTTACGTTGAGTCAATTTTTTGCCGCTAAGCAGAAATAATCAGTTATCTTGCTATCCCCAATAATTAAATAGCTAATAGTAATAACTCAATCATTAATATCTCCAAAAATAGCCAGCCTACAAAGACTGGCTATTTTTTATTCTGCTACGAACTGTTATAAACAGCTGCCATATTGAATGGCATCAACATCACACCGTTTACCATTGGCAAACTGACATACGGGGGTTTTAGCACCATCCAACTGCTGAGTTAGCGAAGGAATGCCTCCGGCGGAAGTACAGGCTTCGTTGATCCCTGGCCCCAAATTAATTACTTGTCGAGCATAATCAGCATCTTGATTGACATACTGTCGTTGTTTTTGCTGTGCTGAATAATTACTGCAACCTGAAACCACGCTCAATATTATCCCCAATACCGTTAATGATGCGATATTACCAGTAAACCGACTCATTATTATCTCCGCTGACTTGCGCTTGCTACTGCCAGCGTATGCTAGCCGAATATTCGCGCTATCTAAAATTAATGGGTTCCACTTTTAGATAATATATTAATAACTAACACGCCCACGATGATAAGCAGCATACCGATCACTGCAGGCAGATCGAGTTTTTGTTGATAAATAAACATCGCCGCAATAGAAACTAATACAATTCCTAAACCTGACCAAATGGCATAAGCGATGCCCAAAGGCATTATTTTGACCACTTGCGATAAGCCCCAAAACGAAACTGCATAACCAATAACCACTATCAAAGAAGGCCAAAATCGACTAAATCCATCAGAAGCCTTTAATGTTGTAGTAGCAATGACCTCCGCGACAATTGATAAAATTAATAGCCCCAGACCTTTCATATTCTCACCTATATTAAAATTAAAGCAAATAATAAGCACGGTGAAATTTAACACACTTAATCAGCACTAAAAACGATAAAAAACCCACTTAATACTGTTTTAAGTGGGTTTTAATCATGAAAAGTTATTTTTTATAGCTGAATATATTAATGATGTAACATTTCATCGACAATTTGTGCGGCATTTAATGAGTATGGATAATAGGTTGGCCAGTTGTCCATTTGCTCTAATAATTTTTCCTGCGAGCTATTTCCCATGTAAATATGAAAATGGGCTGATTGTTGCGGCTGAATAATGTGATCGCTAAATTGTACATATTTCGGAGCATCAGCATCGCCTTTAGCACATTCAAATAAATAACGTACGCCCTTCTTACCTGAAGCATAGTGTAATATTTTAAAACCAGAATAATGATATTCACAGGCGCTGACCTTATCGCCTTGATGGAATTCAATCACGTTATCTTCGATACCAATCATATCTATATCAGTCGCATAGCCCATTTTATAATATTGACGATATTGCTCCACGTTTTTTTGCGGATCTTTTTGCGCTTTTGCCTGTAAAACAGGATCTAAATCACCATTTAATAAATAGGGGTTAACTGACTGCCAGACTCCATCCCAATTACTCAAGGGCCGATTTTTGACAGCATCATCCTTAAATATACCTTCACTTGCCAAACGTACTTCTTCGGTTTGTGGCGGATGGCTGTGGCTATGCCCACCATGCGCTAATGCAGAAATACTAAAAAATGAAACACTACCCGCTAAGGCGACTAAAGATATAAACAATGAGTTACGTGTCATGAAAGCTGATCCTGTCAATAAAGTTATGTGATTCTAGATTATGTTATAACATAACACTTATTGATCACAAGATTTTTTTACAGAACAATTAAGATAAAAAACCCGAGCTTATGGCCTATAAAATAAGGCACGATAAACTCGGGTTATATGACTAAATTTGACTCGAATACGACCGTCAAGTCTCACGGTACGGAATTAAGTCTATCGTGACAGCGTCACGTAGTTTAATTTAAATAGAGGTTGAACTCGCTGCCGGTGGTGTAATTTCACTAAACGCCTGACGATAACGCCTAAAGATATATACGCACCATAACAGAGACAGAAAGCTTAACCCAGCCCCCACATAGCCGATATTAGTCATCCCTAAATGGGTGATCACTTGGTTCCCCAATAACGCCCCGCCACCAATACCTAAATTAACAATACCAGAGAAAATAGCCATTGATAGGTCAGTCGCATCCGGTGATAAATCAATAACTTTAACCTGCATACCTAAACCAATACACATAATCGCCATTCCCCAGAAAATAGTCAGCAGAATTAATGACCAACTTTCACCGCCTACCTTCATTAAAAATAACAAACTCACGGTTAACATCGCTATCGCTGCCGGTAAGAAAACCAATCCTAATTTATTACTATAGCGACCAAAAATCACACTACCAATAATCCCTGCGCCACCAAAAATTAATAAAATCAAGGTGGTGAAATCTTCACTTTGACGAGCCACTTCACGTACAAAAGGCTCAATATAGCTATATGCCGTAAAGTGTGCGGTCATCACAATCACGGTTAATGCGAAAATACCAACCAGTGCAGGCCGTTTTAAAATTATCGGCAAACTTTTAAAAGTACCGGAATGTTCGCTCGGCAATTTCGGTAAAAAACGTACCAGTATAATCATAGTAAATAAGGCGATAGCACCAATGCATAAAAAGGTAACTCGCCAGCCGAGCCATTGGCCAATAATTCGTCCTATCGGTAACCCAAGTACCGTCGCTAAAGCAGTTCCGGTGGCCAATAGCCCTAGAGCTTGAGCTTTTTTGCCCGGCGGGGCTACCCTAATAGCTAATGAGGCTGTTATCGACCAGAATACCGCATGTGATAAAGCTATCCCAATGCGTCCGCCAACCAATACCTCGAAGCTCCAAGCGAAGCCTGAAACGATATGGCTGATAACGAAAATAATAAATAAAATCGCTAATAATTTTCGACGCTCAATTTTACTGGTTAATAACATTAACGGTAATGACATTAATGCCACAACCCAAGCATAAATAGTTATTATCAACCCAGTATGTGCCGCTGACATATTAAAACTTTCCGCTATATCACTTAATAAAGCGACGGGCACAAATTCAGTGGTATTAAAAACAAAAGCAGCAATAGATAAGGCGATAACCCGAGTCCATGCCGTTTTTCTAGAAACCTGTGATATATTGTTCATAGTTTATTTGCTTAATCCGTAAAACATGGCACACAATATTTAGCCCTTAATATATAACGTAATAGCCGATATATAAAATACACAATAGTAATTAGATATTATTGTGTACTACGGACAATCAATAAGTTTTTCAGGCATTTTTGTTATTGCAAACTAAAATGTCACATTAACAAAATAGTGAAAACGCAATATATGTGGACTATATCACGTTTATGAGGGGTTTTAAAATGAACAACGATTCAATTTAATTGGCAAAAATAATCACTCATTATCGTCTAACTAGCTGATTCCGTAGCATTCTTACAGAATTAATTAATTCATGTGCAGTCAAACCGATCGGACCAATACCTTGTGATACTAAGTCGTCTGCCGCTTTACCATGTAACCATACTCCAGCCTGTGCAGCTTCTGAAAGCGGGATATTTTGGGCCAGCAAACTACCAATAATACCGGATAATACATCGCCACTCCCAGCAGTCGCTAATCCAGAATTTCCCGTTTCATTAATCCAAGTTTTTCCATTAGGCGCAGCAATCACTGTTGCATGGCCTTTTAATACTACCCAACAATGATATATTCCTGCTAGTTTTATTGCACTTTCAACTCTATTTTGTTGTATTTTTTCCACACTACAAGCTAATAATCTTGATGCCTCTTTAGGATGCGGCGTAATAATACAATTTTCAGTTAATTTTATCGCTTCAGCCTGTATTGATAATATATTCAGCCCATCTGCATCAATTAAAACTTTGGCTCCATTATTAATATACTGCAACATATTTTTTATTAATATAACCGCAGCTGATTGTATTCCTAATCCACAGCCAATCACCCATGCGGTGATATGCTTATTATTAATTAACTCATTAGCAATATTTAATATTAGTTCAGGTGCATTCTCTACTATTGCTAAGGGTAATTTATTTTGATTAAAACCAATAATAACTTTACCGCAGCCGGTTTTTAATGCCGCACTTCCTGCTAATACACAAGCGCCATTCATTTGTGGAGCGCTGCCAATAATTCCCAAAGTGCCAAAGGTACCTTTATTACTATCTTCAGGGCGAACAGCCGTTAAATAAGGGAATCGTTGGGCTAATAAGTCTTTTTCGGCTTGCGTCAGCATGGTTTACCCTCCAGACTGTATAAATTAGATAAATTTAATAGTCATGTTTAATTGGTTTTTTTTAAATTTTAACCGATTCTTTTATGGTAAAATTAGTCAATCATTCAGTAAATTTCAAGGAATATAGCAATGAAAAACAATTTCCCAACACCTGCAGATATCAATGTATTGGCTGACGAAGTCACTTGTTTAAAAAATCTATTAACTCATATGCTTAAAGCATTAGGTCAAGCCGATGCCGGTAAAATATTGATCAAGATGGATCGTGAAGTTGCCGCAATGGAAGATTGCAGCCAAGCAGAAACCTATAAAAGCACCTTAGAACAAATTAAAACAGCTTATCGCCAATAAGATAATAGCTTGCTTGTTGAATAGGATATTTTAGCCCCTTCAGTGCATCACCTATCCTGAAAGGGCTTTTTTAGCCCCCCCGCTTGCGCGGCCTATTACGTGCTAGTCTTTAACTTTTCCCGCATAAAGATCTTGGCAATGTGCAATATAATCGGCTAATTGGATTTGCTTGTTTCCGTGCTCCCAGCTTTTTTGCTCTTCAAAAGCCCAGACTTTATACACCTGCCCTAGATTAGCCGCCGCCATCCCCACTTCTTTATACATACGATGATAGAATCCCTGATCATTTTGATATATTTCAAATTTAAACGGGATCAAGCGCGCAGGATTAACCGCGTTAATAAAATCATTACCGAATACTAATGTTGTGACTAACGTATCCATAAAGCTTCCTCTGCAAGGTTTTACTTATTGTCTAATATAGTGTATTTATCCAATATGACAGTTCAATTAGCTATTAATATTAACTCTTAATAGAGTAGCAGCTTATCGCGATAAAATTATTTATCCATGATATTCATCATATTCAACGATTCAAAATTATTTTGTATTCATTAAAAATAAAAACTGCACCCTAATCCGTAATATTTCAACGTTTGAGGTGCAGTCGATATGATTTTTTAGCGATTCAATGCAATTATTTCAAATAATCACCAGAACGTAGAGCTTCGATACGTTTGTCTAATGGTGGATGAGATAAAAATAATTCACTGAATGATTTACCATTACCATTGATACAAAATGCCATCATACTGCTGGCTTCTTGTGGCTCATAACTGGTTTTTAAGCGCTGCAATGCGGCGATCATTTTCTCTTTACCGACTAATTGTGCCGAACCTGCATCTGCATGGAATTCACGATGGCGAGAGAACCACATGGTGATGATGCTGGCCAAAATACCAAACACAATCTCAAGCACCATCGACACGGCAAAATAAACCATAGGGTTACCGTTGCTGCTTTCATTTTCATCATTATTGTTAGATAAAAATCCAGCCACTACTTGGGCCAAAATACGTGAGATAAAGATAACAAAGGTATTTACTACCCCTTGCAATAAGGTCATTGTTACCATATCGCCATTCGCAATATGACTAATTTCATGAGCAATAACCGCTTCTGCTTCGTCACGGCTCATATTTTCTAGTAACCCTGTACTCACAGCCACCAGCGAAGCATCTCGACGTGCACCAGTCGCAAACGCATTAATATCCGGCGCATGATAAATCGCCACTTCAGGCATTTTTATGCCTACTTGCTGTGATTGGCGTTGTACGGTATTCATCAACCAGCGTTCAACATCATTACGCGGAGATTGAATTACTTCACCACCGACCGATTTTAATGCCATCCATTTAGACATCAGCAGTGAAATAAACGCACCACCAAATCCAAATAATCCCGCCATAATCATTAAACCTGAAACACTACTGCCCTGTATTCCAGTTAAAGAGAGTATAATCCCGAACACAAACATTACTGCGAGGTTTGTAAGCAGGAATAAAGCTATGCGCATCATATAATTTGCTTTCCTTGGTTAAAATAATATTACACGAATTTAATTCGGTAGAATCTATGCTATAAATAAGGCTTTCTCACAATTTTTCAAGCCTTTTACCACCTCAGACATAAAAATAAACATAACTTTACATAGTTGATAACAAAGCTCACTAATTAGCGAGTTATTAATCCGTTATTTTATCCTAATTTGAATTTAACCTGCTGTTTCCAATGTCATGAAAGTTAGCATAAAACGCCTTGAATAGACCGAAGAATTAGACTGAGTAACTAACTACACTGAATAAACACTGATGGGCTAATAGAATAAAGGTAGATTGAAGCAAATCCCTTCACTTCAATCTATTTAAGGCTGGTATTTTGACCTGCTAATCTGCGCCTAAGGCTATTTAGTTAATAAACGACCTGAAGGTGCGTTAATCGTATCAATCGCAATATTAACGCTTTCATCTAAATAAGGATCGGGACCTTCATAATCCTTTGGTAAATCATCAATTGATTTTAATAAAGGTTTACCTTCTTTAGCGTAGCGCGCATTGATACGCTTAAGTCTCGTTGCATCAATTTCGCTATTCTCTTTTTCACGCTGGGCATAATTAAGAGAAATAACATCTTTATTTTCTTTATTCGCTTTATAACGCGCAATATCTTCTTCAATATATTTAAACTCAGGATTCTGACTAATCCGAGCTTGATGTTTGGCTGTCAATTCTGCAACTATCGGTTTAACATCGCCTTGAATTTCATAACTTGCCGCAGGAATACTGTCCCAAGGCAACGCATTATCTTCAAAACTTTCACCGGTTTCAGCCGGATCAACACCCGTAGGCATCACAATATCTGGTGTGACCCCTTTTCGTTGAGTACTGCCGCCATTAATACGATAAAATTTCTGTATAGTATATTGCACTGAGCCTAATGAAGGCCATTCTGGACGCAGCATCTGGTCATAAACTCGGCTTAAACTGCGATGTTGCTGCACCGTACCTTTACCAAAAGTAGGCTCACCGACAATTAATGCCCGACCATAGTCTTGCATTGCCGCGGCAAAAATTTCAGAGGCTGATGCACTAAATCGGTCAACCAATACTGTCATTGGTCCTTTATAATAAACTGCATCATCTTCATCGATATCTTGGCGTACTTGTCCATTATTATCACGGATTTGCACTACCGGGCCACTCGGAACAAACAGGCCAGATAATGAAACAGCTTCGGTTAACGCGCCTCCACCATTACCTCGTAAATCAATCACTAAGGCAGAAACATTATCTTGCGCCATTTTTTGTAATTGGGTTTTAACATCATTGGTCAGGCCAACATAGAAGCCAGGAATATCCAGTACGCCTACTTTTTGGTTGCCAACTTGTTTAATCTTCAATTTAACTGCGCGATCTTCCAGACGAATTTGCTCGCGCAAAATAGTAATGGTTCGCGGTTTGGCACTTTTGCTGTCCGCTAAGACTTCAAGGCGAACTTTACTGCCTTTGGGCCCTTTAATTAACGCAACTACATCATCAAGGCGCCAACCGACTACATCGACCATACCTTTACCTTGCTGGCCCACTGCAATAATTTTATCGCCGACCGCTAATGATTTACTTTTTGCTGCTGGTCCACCGGGAACCATCGAATTAATCACCGTATAATCATCATCTTGGCGTAATACCGCACCAATACCCTCAAGAGATAAACTCATTTCCGAGTTAAATTGTTCGGTACTGCGAGGCGATAAATAGCTAGTATGCGGATCAATTTCGCGCGCGAAGGCATTCATAATTAACTGAAAAACATCTTCGCTTTGGCCCTGAGACAAACGCTTAATCGCAAAATTATAGCGTTTGGTCAGAGTTTCTTTGATTTCTTTATCATCTTTACCGGTTAACTTGAGATTGAGCCAGTCATATTTAACTTTTTCATCCCACAATTTATCCAGTTCTTGGCTATTTTTCGGCCATGGCGCTTTGCTACGATCTATCTCAATCGTATCATTGCCATCAAAATTCATCGGCTGATTTAACCGATTTAACGCAAATTGAAAGCGTTCATATCGGCGTTTTTGCGATAAATTAAACAAGTCATACAGGGCATCAAGCTTACCATCTTCCAGCCACTGTCCCACTTTTGTTTTGTCTTTGGCGTATTTATCGACATCAGACTGTAACAAGACATTATGCCCATAATCCAACATGTTTAAATAACGATCAAAGATCTTAGCTGAAAAGTCAGCATTTAAATCAAATTGGCGATAATGAGAACGAGTAAACCGTGAGGTAACTCGCTCACTCACAATGCCATGCTGTGGATCTTGTTTTAGCACGGGTAACTGACTAGCCGTGATTGAGGTCACAGCTTGTGTGTTTGCTATTGCATTGCCAAATGTGGCAAGGCTTAAAACAAAAGCGACTTTTAGAAGTTTGCTCATGCCCAGGTTGACCTCCGTATCAGAACTTTAAATGTTCCGCGCGCACCATCATTGCCAATCCAGTCGGTAACTGGACTCTGACACCGTCTTTGGCAATTTCCAATACTGACGCATCCATTAAGCTCTGGCCAATTTTGACTTTCAATAACTGACCGACTTTTAATGCCGTAATATCAGTGACTGATTTCAATGCAGGTTGAGGAGAGTGTCCGGCAGGTTTACGCGGTTTGGCAGCTTGGTTTGGCGAACGATTTTCACGTTTTTCACTGTCTGCAGTACGACGGCGAGGCGTGCTATTTTTTGCCGGAGCAGTGCGTGGTGGTTTTTCACCAGCAGCTTTCTCTTTTTCAGCAGCGCGTTTTTGTGCACGTTGAGCTTGAACACGCGCTTTTGCTTCAGCAAGCTGAGTCTGTGCATGTTCAATGTGTTCTGCTTCTAACTCACCGCAATCATTACCATCAAGATCAACACGTTTAGCCCCTTCTTTAACACCGTAAAGGTAACGCCAGCTTGATGTATACATGCGTAATGCTGTACGCAACTGAGTTTTACTTATACCATCTTCATCCGTCAAACGTCCGACGATATCTTGGAAGATACCAATTTTTAGTGGACGCGCTTCTCCTTCAGCGATAAAACAGAGCGGAAAACGCTCTGCCAGAAAAGCGATGACTTCTTTACTACTATTCAACTTAGGTTGATTTTCCATGAAATTTCCTGATAACAACGATTTTGCCAACCAGCATGGGCATGAACAAGCGGACATTATAATAGCGTTACAAACAATTACCACGCCCTGATTAAGTTAAGTTACCCTTAATTATTGATATTTTGCCATAGAACATAGCGCGAGATGTTGGCACAACTGGCTTACAAGCATTTTCAGGCCAATTTCATCTTCTTCATCGAACCGTTCAATATTTGGGCTATCAATGTCCAAAACTCCCAAGATCTGACCATTTACCTCTAAAGGCAGCACAATTTCAGAGTTACTTGCCGCATCACAAGCGATATGATCGGGGAATTCATGCACGTCGGCAACCCGCTGGATCTTATTTTCTGAGAATGCGCTTCCACATACCCCTTTGCCAAAAGGAATTCTGACACAGGCGATTTTACCTTGAAAAGGACCAAGCACTAATTGCTGTCCATCTCTGAGATAAAATCCCGCCCAGTTAATATTTTCTAAGCGTTCAAATAATAATGCACTGGTATTAGCTAGACTGGCAATAAAATCGTACTCTCCAGCCAATAGTGCAGACAAACTATCCGTAAGCTCACGATATAAAATCTGTTTATCCATAATGATATCTTCTAGAAATTAACCAAGTTTCAATAATGCGCACCATAAACCACCGAAGAACAGGTTATCAGGATGTCACTTTGTGGTAAAATTTATTCCGTTCACAGACCCAATAAATTACCTTATAGGCAAACTCGTGCCATCATAGGCACGATAAATCAACAATAACGGCACTAACAGCTGCAATACTCAGGTGACTCTGCGCAGCTTTTTCCGCGTATTAATGTCAATATGCGCGGTATTTTTATTTTGAGTCACCCATAGCGAACATTTTTATATGGCTCAGATTAATAGGTGTGACACAATTTCGCAACGTTGTTGTTATTGCGATCAAAAATTACAGCTACCTGCGGCGCGATATACCCAACAAGCGCTGATTTGTCCGCGCTGTAATAGTAAATTAGAAGATGGCAATAGTTGGTCGCTAAGCCGCTTAACTGTCTTAGCTATTTCTATTCTAATTTTGGCCCCGATTGCTTTCTGGCAACCTTTAATCTCGATACATCTTTTGGGTAGCCAAATAGATGCCAACGTATTTACTGGCGTCAAATTAATGAGTCAACAAGGCTCGCCATTAACTGCGGCGATTGTGGCGTTTTGTGCCATTGCCGCCCCGCTATTTTTACCCTTATCGATTCTTTATTTATCTTTAGGCTCCCGCATCGGGATGAATTTACGGCCGATATTATTAGTCTTAGGCCGCTTAAAAGAGTGGGTGATGCTGGATGTCTATTTGGTTGGATTAGGTGTAGCGGCCATAAAACTGCAAGATTACGCGACTATTTTTATCGGTAACGGCTTAATCGCCTTTATTTGCATCACTATTTTAAGCCTTTTAATGCTTATTCATCTCGACCTTGAACGGCTGTGGTCTCGATTTTATCCACAAGCTTCTCATGGCGTGGAAAATAACGCGCTAATCTGCCGCGCCTGCGATTATACTGCGCCGCCCAATCAACGTGGAGTTTGCCAACGCTGTCATCGTCCACTACATGCCAGAGAACCCGCCAGTATGCAGAAATCCTGTGCTGCATTAATTGCTGCTATGGTTTTATTATTTCCGGCCAATTTATTACCCATATCGATTGTTTATCTCAATGGTCAGCGAATGGAAGACACAATTTATTCTGGCGTAGTGTCATTAATTCAATCAGGAAACTGGCCGATTGCGCTAATTGTGTTTATCGCCAGTATATTTGTTCCTTTTTTGAAAATAATAGTGATGATAATCCTGCTAATATCTATCCGCATTAACAGCGCATTAGACCCGATATTGAGGATGAAATTATTGAGATTTGTTTCATGGATTGGCCGTTGGTCGATGTTAGATTTATTCGTTATTGCTCTGATGATGACCTTAATTAATCGAGACCAATTAATGTCATTTACGCTAGGACCAGCCGCTTTTTATTTTGGTGTCGCTGTCATTCTCACCATTATTGCCGTTGAATGGCTTGATAGTCGTCTAATTTGGGATACATATGCAAAAAGAACCACAACCAAGTGAACCCTCAGAGCCTGAAGTGCCGGT
Source organism: Moellerella wisconsensis (assembly GCF_022592395.1). Classification (NCBI taxonomy): domain Bacteria; kingdom Pseudomonadati; phylum Pseudomonadota; class Gammaproteobacteria; order Enterobacterales; family Morganellaceae; genus Moellerella; species Moellerella wisconsensis. Next base: position 1,961,982 of record NZ_CP093242.1, read on the forward strand.
GATGATAAAACACAAAGCTCGAATTTCTCCCTTTTGGTTGCTGCCACTGGTCGCGATTTTTATTGCCGGCTGGCTATTACTGCAACAGTGGTCACAGCAAGGAACCGAAATTACGATCCAATTCTCATCTGCCCCGGGCATCGTGGCAGGAAGAACCCCTATTCGCTATCAAGGGGTCGAAGTGGGTATGGTTAAATCAGTCGCAATTAGCCAAAATATGCAAACCATCAGTGTCACGGCGAGTATTCATAAAGACATGAAATCGGCGCTGCGTACAGGCACCAAATTTTGGCTAGTAACCCCCAAAGCCTCATTAGCTGGCGTCTCTGGCTTAGATGCTTTGGTTGGAGGCAACTATATAGGCATGATGCCGGGAGAAGGCGCGGAAGCACATAATTACATCGCACAAGATAGCCAACCTCAATTTCATATGGATGCCGGACAATTACTGATTTATCTCAGCGCCCCGGATTTAGGCTCACTGCATGAAAACTCAGCGGTCTATTATCGTAAAGTGCCTGTCGGCTATATTTATGATTATTCTATTTTACCTGACAGCCGAGGCGTCTCTATTGCGGTAGTAATTGAAAAACGCTATGCCCATTTAGTTAAACAAGACAGTCAATTTTGGAATGTTTCGGGTGTACAAGGCGAGTTTGATCTGCGTTCAGGTGCCAGCATTAAAATGGAAAGTCTTTCTGCGGTTATTAATGGCGCAGTTGCCTTTGACTCGCCAGAAAACAGCCCTACCGCTGAACAAGATCAAAACTTCCCTTTATTAGCAGCCAAAGATATCGCTAATATTGAAAACCAATATGGAGCAGAAAGTTTACGCCTGACATTAACCTCTCCCGAAACCTACGGCGTGAACGCTGGGCAGCCTATTGTCTATCGAGGGATCAAGATAGGTGAAGTTTTAGCCCGTAATCTCTCCAATGAAAATGTCATTTTCAATATTGGAATATTGGACGAGTATCGTCACTTAATCCGCGAAAATAGCAAATTTGTCGCCAATAGTCGGGTAGATGTTCAATTTGGTTTAAATGGAGTGCAATTTCAAGGAGCAACGCCACAAGAATGGCTAGAAGGTGGTATCCACTTGCTGGCTGGATCAGGCGCACCCACAAATAGCACTGAAACCTATCCTCTCTATCGCAGTGATGAAAATGCCCAAGCGGGTGTGATAGGCGCGGAACCAACGACATCAATCACATTAGAAACCAATACGTTACCAGATATTCAGGCCGGCTCTATTGTTCTATATCGTCAATTTAAAGTTGGCGAAATAGTCTCAATTAAACCGCATGCCAAAGGGTTTAGTATCAATGTGCATGTTTCTCGTCAATACCGTAATTTATTGACAGATAACAGTGTATTCTGGGCAGAAGGTGGTGCCAAAGTACAATTGAACGGCCATGGGCTTACCGTACAAGCCGCCCCACTTAGCCGAGCGATTAAAGGTGCTATTAGCTTTGATAACTTTTCCGGCGTGGTGGTGAATGACGAACGTCAGCACACCCTGTACCCAAACGAAACCGCGGCTAAAGCCATTGGTAGCGTGATTACCCTCACAACCTTCGATGCTTCTAAGCTATCCGTAGGAATGCCTATTCGTTATCTCGGCATCGATATCGGCCAAATTGAATCGATGAAACTATCAGCCAATAAAAGTGAAGTGCATGCTCAAGCGATTTTATATCCCCAGTATGTCCAATCATTTTCAATGACTGGTAGCCGTTTTGCCGTAGTGACGCCAGAGCTGTCTTCTGCGGGCGTGAGTAACTTAGATTCACTGCTGCAACCTTATATCAATGCAGAGCCCGGCCGAGGCACAAAAAACCGTTATCTCTTTGCTTTACAAACCGCCAACATTACTGACTCTCGCTATCTTGATGGCATGACTATCGTGCTTGATGCCAGCGAAATAGGCGCTTTACAAGTCGGAACGCCGATTCTATTTCGCGGTTTGGAAATTGGCACAGTGACCGGATTTACGTTGGGCGAACTGTCTGACAGAGTCTATGTTTCCACCAGAATTGGTAAAGAATATCAATATCTTATCCGAGATAATACTGAGTTTTGGTTAGCTTCTGGATACAATTTATCCTTTGGCTTAACGGGTGGTGTAGTGAAAAGCGGCACCTTTAAACAATTCGTCCGTGGAGGAATAGCCATTGCTACACCACCGACCGTACCTTTATCCAATCCGGCTAAAGCCGAACAGCATTTCATCCTAAAATTAGAGCCACCTAAAGATTGGCAGGAATGGGGAACGGCAATCCCTAAACGATAATGCTACAGGAGGTGCATATTATGAGAATATTGCACCTCTTTTTTATTTAATGGTTAAATTTATTTTGGAAATGGATTCCATTTATACTATGCTGTATAGCGTGAGTATCAATAAGGTAACAATTAAATTACCTTGCAGTAACTCAACGAATGCTTGTTATTGCTGTTCCTTGAACGGCTTACTGCAGTATTAGCTGATTACCATTAAATGAAATTAGGGGTTACCGATGAATATCGTAAAATTGAAAATCTCTTCCTATGAAATTGATGATGCTATTCTTTCTGATAAACAAACGTCTATGGTACGTATCCCGTGTAATTCAGATACCGAATTCTGTATGCAGTTGGATGGCTGGGATGAACATACTAGCATTCCCGCCACCATCAACGAGCAACCGGTGCTACTTTATCGACATCAGTATGATAAAGAACGTGATCACTGGGTTATGCGAGTCGCCTAATGTGTATGCGTAAACAGTATGAAGTCATGATAATAAAAAAAGAGGCCAGATAAATTCCGCTTATCTGGCCTTGGGAAAGGGCTCTGCTTGAGCCATGCGCTAAACTATTTATCTAAACTATTCATCTAAACTCTTTATCTATAACTATAATTTTGATTTTAACTATGGTCTTAATTGATATAGCCTATAATTTTAATCTTAGCTGATTTACTTATTTCCGCCATTAATTACCCGCTCAATTTTACATTTTTTTAACATTAATTTATAATTGATTGCTGGTTTTTAAACAGTTTCCACTATTAGTAATTAAGTTATTTATCCTATGTAATAGATTTATTTGCCGTTATTCCTCAATATCTCCCCGATAAACCCACATTAATTTTTTCAAATTTTAGCCATAAAAAAACCCAATATTATTGATTAGGCGAAGTAATCCATAATATTGGGTCTGTTGAGCCAGTAATAAATCAGGTTTATTGCAAACTAATCATTATGGCATAAGCCTTGAGCCGCTTGCTGTATTACCGCAATGTCCATTTTCATTCCTGATTGCTGGGGGTCATCAAGCAATAAGATATCAATAGGCGTTGCATTAATTTCACGATTTTTCATCTGCTTAATAGCAATATCGTTGATCGGATACTGCATTAGTGTGGCGGGATTAATCACCATTAATGCGCCATTGCTTCGGCACTCTAGCATCACTTCTTCTCGGGTAAAGGGCCATTTATCTGCCCCTATCTGTTTTTTGCTCACCGTCGTAATGGGCGCAGAAAGCGATGAAAAACTGATGCTGGTTAATAATAGTGTGAAAACAACGGATTTGATGTTCATGTATACTGCCCTTCACCTAAATTCATGATCAGTGATATTCATCAGCGATATTAATCTGATCGTCATGCGGGTTGATATGTTGCAAAAATAGCAACAGCGAGAATCGCCATTGTACCTAAAATTAGCTCGATCCAGCTATTAATAATCAAATATTGTAACCGGCCAGCTAACTTAAGTTTGGGCACCAGCACATAGCGATTAACCACCGCTAAGATTAACATCACCAGTACCAAGCCAATTTTTAGCCCCAGCAGTGATTGATAATCAGAGAAAGTAAAATTAATCGGCCAGCCCGGTAACAATAATAAGCTATTAATTGTTCCTGTGATTAACACCAAAATCACCGCGATATGTCCAATCTGGGAAAAGCGGATCATCGTGCGAACAATAGAAGGCAGAATCGCAGGATCAATATTCCCCGTGAGCTGCTGTTTGTCGCGCATAAACTGGATACAGATCAAGAATGGCCATAATCCACCGAACCAATAAGCTGAGCTAACTAAATGAATAAATTGATTTATTTGATGTAATATACCGAGCATACCACTGTACATAGCCGCATGCCCTATAGTGGCATGTACCGCTAATAACCCGATGGAAATAATTAATAGCCCACGATTACGCCATCGCGATGATTTTAGTGTTAATGTCGCCATCGCAGCCACTGACAAAATTAATTCCCAGCGCCAAGCTTGGCCGAAAGTCGTACCCAATACACTGATCCAAGTCGAGAAATCAAATGCGTCTTCCCAACCATCGCCCATTAATCCCGCTTGTATAAACATCCAAGCAAAGGTGGTCAATGCAGTTATCAATGTACTAAATATCAAACCTTTTTTGAGCTGAGAAGATAAAAGTACCGCGAAGCGATCAACAGCGAGGGTGGCAGTGAATATGCTCATTCCGAACATTAGCATCACTGCCATAAAATGAATAAAACGAGTTAGGACATACAACTGATCCAAAGACATTATTATTTTACGATTATTTCACCATTATTTTACTGTGAAACTATATTCACCTTTAGTTTTATGTCCGTCAACCGAAACAACACTCCAAGAAACATCGTATTTACCGCTGGCGAGTTTAGCCTTGATAGGTACGATTACTTTGGTATCGTTGGCGGCATCAAGTATCGGCTTACCGGTATCAACAATAGTATTATTTGGTCCGATGATATTAACTTTAGTAAAGTTAACTTCGATTCCTTCAGAAAAGTTAAGCGTAATCGATTCAGGCGTCTGTTCTACTGATGCGCCTTCGGCAGGCAATTGATCGGTAAGGTGTGCATGAGCGAGAGCTTGCTGACAAGACATCCCTATAAATAAAACGGCGATTGCACTTAATTTGCGCCATGGTGATGTAATTTTATGAAGTGGCATAGTAACCCCTTAATTTGCAGGTGATTTTATTTGTAATGACAATTATTTTATACTAAGAAATAACATTACGCTGCCACTAATTTGTACGAGTGTTTTATCCTGTGATACAGCACTCATTTTAGTCATTTCTACAAAAGAATATACCTAAAATGACATTGTTAACCAAATGTAAATGAATTGATAATTAATTATGTTTGAATTATTGGATTAGATGAAGTGAAAATTATATATACTTTAATAAACGATCAGAGCAAATAAATAGCTCTGGTCGTTTTATCTATATTATTCGAACGGAATTATAACTGATACCAATTAAACGTGCGTTGCCGTAGACATTCCTTTTAAATCTTTATCCAGAATAAATAGGGATTTACCACTCTCACCCACCATATCCAATTTATCCAAAATAGATTTAAACAGTTTTTCTTCTTCATGCTGTTCAGAAACATACCATTGTAGGAAATTAAAGGTTGAATAATCTTGCGTAGTCATCGCTAAATGAGCCAGTTTATTAATCTCAGCGGTAATGAATTGTTCATGTTCATAGGTTGTTTTGAATACCTCAGCAATAGAAGCAAATGCTGATGGCGGTGCTGCAATCTGACCTAACAAAGGCAATGCGCCAGTATCGCTCAGATAATCAAATAAACGCTGCATATGTTCCATTTCTTCTTTCGCGTGGGATTTTAAAAACGCTGCTGCGCCTTCATAACCTTTGTCACTGCACCATGCACTCATTTGCAGGTATAAATTAGCTGAATAAAATTCAAGATTTAATTGTTCATTTAATTTATTGATCATGTCTTTTGTAAGCATATTATTTATTCCTGTTTTTCATAATAAAATATCTGTGTATTATGCACACTATTACAAATAAATACACACTAAAACAAAAATAAAACAAAATACTACAATATACTGATTAATATTAACTTTTTATAAAAGATTAAATAGTAACCAATCTCATTCAATAAACATTGAACGCAATGCGATTCATTATCTTTTAGCCATTTATTCTTTTAAATATCATTCTATTTTAATAAAGAATAATAAGATTGATTGTTATTTGCATTAAATTAAACTTATTATTTATCGATATTATTCTTATCCTAGAATTAAAATATCATCAATATAAAGACCTACGCTATCACTTAAATATATTAGCTCTAATATGTATTTTCTATCATCACAAAAAAACCTTCAAAGATAGACCTCCCCCAGCTTAGACAAGACAGGTGAATAGCAGGCTGCTAAAATACCGATATCATGGTATATAACCAAAATTAATAGGATCATACATGAGTTATAATTTGGCAGAATTGTCTAAATCAGAAATGGATAAAATCAATGTTGATCTCGCGGCCTCCGGCGTCGCTTTTAAAGAGCGTTATAATATGCCGATTATTGCCGAGCTGGTCGAACAACAACAACCCGAGTCTCTACGCGACTATTTTCGTGAACGCTTAGCCTTTTATCGTCAACGCTCTCAAACTCTCTCGCGTTTACCTTACGAACCGAATATAAAATAATTTGATCAGCAAAAAGGAGAACTTAATATTCTCCTTTTTGCTAGCTACTCATGAATTATTTTATTGGCTGATAGGTAATAGTATTTTTTACACAATCAACTTGCACATTATAACGCAGATCCTTTTTTGCACCTCGGACGTCAAGTGGTACCTGATAGCCCTCTGGGGTTTGAGTAATATTATTATTATTAACCCAAGCAACGGCTTTACTGCCTAATATTGCTTTCTCATCTTGCCAACGCGGCAGACGATTGTGCATAAAATCATTTTTTACTTGTGCGCCAATTTGCACTTCATTTAGCTTTTCACAGCTTATGAAGTGGGCTGTTCTCGCCTCATCTGAGGTGGCGGCAAACGTAAAAGCACTAAATGTTAGTGTTACTGCGGCCAACATAAGATTCAAACGGTTATTTTTTATGGTTTCCATACTTCCTCCGACAACCCTCTCTGGGGTAAACATGCTCATTAAACAATGACTTACAAACTGCCATCGATAAACAATGATTTATTTCAATATTCCTTACTCGCTATTTTCTAACTAATTTCTAACTCACGAGACAGAAAACTTGGGATTGAAAAATATCAAAGCCTATAAGTAGCACATTATTTATCGGATTTTTGTGATAATGTTAATAAAACGTTTTAATTATTTGGCTATTTACCCATTATTAACCTAATAATTTACTATTATGCCTATTTTTGAGATTGTTCTTCATCGGCATCATCATCTTCGAAGCGCACATGTATCTGTTCTTCATCTTTATATTGTTCACGAATTTCTTGAGCAACAATCATAATAGCTTCACCACTGCTCATGCCGTCCGCCATCAATTGGTGAATTCGTTCTACTGCAACCTGTTGTTGCGTATGGTTTAGTGCAGGCATTCCAGAAAACATCGTTTATTACCTCTTAAATTAACGACCGGGCCATAACATTGATATATAAGATTAAGATTATCGATGCTATGACAATATTTATATGGCTAGATTTATAGGGTTATATTTCTATAATTACAGAGATATAGGCTAATAATTTTAATCACTGCGTTGAGGGATCATCAATGCCCAAGCAACTGTTCGATTCAGCTGACTCTGATTATATTAACCCGCAGTTGATGAATGACGGGCTATGCTATCGCGACGGGCAAGTAATATAGCAGTATATCGCTATGATTTGTTAATTATCCCGAGTTCCTGAGTCAGTAATAAACAATAAGTGAATCTTAAGTCAGCGATTTGATAACAATCCGCGCTAACCCTGTCAATTAACCTATGATAATATTGTTACCGTATCTTGTTCAATTGGTTAATTAACGCCCATGAAATCTATGCTACAATCTACGCTACAAAAACGCTCATTACCGTATCATCCTAATGCCGCTCAAGATTATTTTTCTACTATAGCGCATTTACCTTGGGCTATGTTACTACACTCTGGCGCCGCTGATCATTCACATAATCGTTTTGATATTCTAGTAGCACAGCCGGTGGTGACTTTAGAAACTCAGCATCATCAAACTATTATTCATGAAGCGGATAAAAGCTGGTCCTCCGCCGACGATCCTTTTGCTCTGTTACAGCATTATTTAGCGTTGTATCAACAACAGCCTGAATTCGCCACAGAGCCAAATTCAGCATTACCTTTCCAAGGTGGCGCGTTGGGTATTTTTGGGTATGATTTAGGGCGCTACGTTGAAAAAATACCTGAACTAGCGGCCAACCAGCTGGACTTTCCTGATATGGCGGTTGGCATTTATGATTGGGGATTAGTGGTTGATCACCATTTACAGCAAGTCACTTTATTCAGTTTTAGTGATGTCGATGCGCGTCTTGAGTGGTTACAGCAGCAACAAGCCGCAGAGCAACGTCCATTTGGGTTGACCTCCGATTGGTCTGCCAATATGACCGAATCTGAATACCATGAAAAAATTGCCCAAATCCATCAATATTTGCGCAGTGGCGATTGTTATCAAATTAATTTAGCTCAACGATTTACTGCCGATTATCAAGGGGATGAATGGGAAGCCTTTTTAGCCCTAAATAAAACCAATAAAGCCCCGTTCTCGGCATTTATACGCTTACCTAAAAACACGGTGATCAGCGTATCACCAGAGCGTTTTATCTCTCTTGAACAGCGCCATATTCAAACCCGTCCGATTAAAGGTACGCTGCCTCGTTTAACGGATGCCGCAGAAGATGCATTGCAAGCCGAAAAACTGGCGGCCTCAAGTAAAGATCGGGCTGAAAATCTGATGATTGTTGATTTACTACGCAATGATATTGGCCGAGTCGCCAAGCCCGGTAGCGTTAAAGTGCCCGAATTATTTGTAGTCGAGCCCTTCCCGGCGGTGCATCATTTGGTCAGCACCATTACAGCGGAGCTAGATTCCCAGTATCAAGCGACAGAATTATTACGCGCATGCTTCCCCGGAGGGTCAATTACCGGTGCCCCAAAAGTACGAGCCATGGAAATCATCGAACAACTAGAGCCCCATCGACGCCATGGTTATTGTGGAGCCATAGGCTATCTCAGTTTCAGTGGCAATATGGACACCAATATCACCATTAGAACGTTAATTACCGATAAGCAGAAAATTTATTGCTGGGCGGGTGGCGGTATTGTGGCCGATAGTGTGGCTAGCAAGGAATATCAAGAAACCTTCGACAAACTTAGACTAATCTTGCCGCAGCTCGGAGAATTACACCAGAATGACCTGTCTCACTGATTTCATTCGTGATTTTCAGCTTAACGTCCCGGTTGCCGGAGTATCTTTTTCTCAACAGGATAAATCGGCAGCCGTGTTATTACCGATTGTTTGTAAACAACAACCGACCTTATTATTAACTCGCCGCGCCACAACTTTGCGCTCTCACGCTGGGCAAGTGGCGTTTCCCGGCGGCGCTGCCGATGCGACTGATGCCAGTTTAATTGATACCGCATTGCGCGAAGCCTTCGAAGAAGTCGCTATCCCCCCTAATCAAGTCCAAGTTCTCGGCCAATTATCCCCGATGAGCAGTCTGGGTGGTTATCAAGTTACTCCCATCGTTGGCTTAATTCCTTCCGGAATTGATTATCGCGCCAATGTCGCCGAAGTTGATGATATCTTTGAAGTGCCTTTATTTGATGTATTATCTCTACACCAACATAAATATATCGATATTATCCGTTTTGGTACGCGGCGACGGGTGTTCTTTTATTGGTATAAAAATCGCATGATATGGGGATTAACTGCGGCTATTCTTCATCAATTGGCGTTACAACTTAATTAAGCCGTTATTAATTACATTACTCTTCATTAAATCACGTTTCATTGCTAATCAGCGTAGATGAATAATAAACTGTTTATGCTATTAACCTCATCTGGTACATCGCACAATTATGCCCGCTATTTATCCCGCTATAGCGTATAATCAATTCACTTATTAATTGGCTTATTATCTATTTCCAACGGGTTATTCTCTATATAACCAAGTAGAATCCTATAAAAGCAACTAAATAAACTTAAATAGCCAAAAATAAGATAAATAATTTGTATTATTTTCAACCCCTTTTGTTAAAAACTCTATGACAATTCAAAAAAACCTATAATCGTGCTGGTTTACATTATGAAATGAAAGTAAAGTAGCGCGCTTTACTATAAAACACCAAATAACTGTTTATTTTTAAGGAGTCAAGCGTGATAAGCGTTTTCGACATGTTTAAAGTCGGCATAGGTCCTTCAAGCTCTCATACGGTCGGTCCGATGAAGGCAGGTAAAGAATTTGTCGATGATTTGGTCGCTAAAAATTTGCTACCCAGCGTCACGCGTGTAACCGTTGATGTTTACGGTTCACTTTCACTAACTGGAAAAGGCCATCATACTGATATTGCTATCATTATGGGATTGGCTGGCAATTTACCTGCAACAGTTGATATCGAATCTATTCCTGGGTTCATTCAGCAAGTTGAACAAACTGAGCAACTGCCTTTAGCCAATGGTTTAAACGTGGTTGAATTCTTGCGTGATGGTGGAATGAATTTCCGTCACGATAACTTGTCATTGCATGAAAATGGCATGACTATTCATGCTTTTTCCGGTGATGACGAAATTTATACCAAAACTTACTATTCTATCGGCGGTGGATTTATCGTTGATGAAGAGCATTTTGGGCAATCAACACTCAATAGCAAACCGGTTTCTTATCCTTATAATTCAGCCTCTGAATTATTATTGAATTGCAAAAAAACCGGATTATCTATTTCAAGCCTGATAATGAAGAATGAACTTGATCTGCATTCCCGGATTGAAATCGAACAATATTTCGCCGACATTTGGCACACTATGCAGGCATGTATTGAGCGCGGATTAAATACCGAAGGCGTATTACCCGGTCCATTACGTGTTCCGCGTCGCGCTTCTGCGCTGCATCGGTTATTAACCTCATCCAGTAAATTCTCTAATGACCCAATGCAAGTTGTTGATTTAATCAATATGTATGCTTTAGCGGTCAATGAAGAAAATGCGGCTGGTGGGCGAGTTGTTACCGCACCGACTAATGGTGCATGTGGGATTGTTCCTGCAGTTTTAGCCTATTATAACGAGTGCATCGAACCCGTCACACCAGAGCTATACATCCGCTACTTTTTAGCCTCTGGGGCTATTGGTATTCTGTATAAAATGAATGCCTCTATTTCAGGTGCTGAAGTGGGCTGTCAAGGCGAAGTCGGTGTTGCATGCTCCATGGCAGCAGCTGGACTCACTGAGCTATTAGGTGGCAGCCCTGAACAAGTGTGTATTGCCGCAGAAATTGGCATGGAACATAACTTAGGATTGACCTGTGACCCTGTCGCTGGACAAGTACAAGTTCCATGCATTGAGCGTAATGCAATTGCCTCAGTCAAAGCAGTAAATGCAGCACGCATGGCTATCCGCCGGACCAGTGAGCCTCGTGTTTCTCTGGATAAAGTAATTGAAACCATGTATGAAACCGGTAAAGACATGAACGCTAAATATCGTGAAACCTCTCGCGGTGGTTTAGCAATTAAAGTTCAGTGTGACTAAACTATTTTTACTCTTTTTCACCATCCTTAATTATTTGCTAGCTAAATTAATATAAAATTTAACTAGCGAAATAAGAATATAGCCTTAGCATTTGCTAAGGCTATTTTTTATCCCACCCTTTATTCTGCTGTTTTTTTAGACTTTTTTACAAGTTAATTCTAAATCATGGACATATTTTGTTACCGATAACAGATAATAAATCCAACCAAATAAAAAATAAACGCATCAAATATCGCCAATAATAAAAACCAAAAATAATTCCACCTTTATAACTAATATAATGTGGTTTATTTTAATTTTCTGACGCAAAACAAGTTTTTTACCTTAAACAAAATGCTATCCTATTTAAAAGATGCAAAATCAATTATATTTACATATATTTAACATTGACTAATATTGTAATTTTAATAAATTAAATTGATAGATGCCTAACAATAGGCAGCTATTTGTGTGTCGGTATATCCCCTGAGATTTGGGATCCCACACGCTATATTAATTAAAGGTAATCGATCTCTCATTGGCATTACGGAGGAACAACATCGGGATACAACATATTGATAGCCAAAATTTTTTGTTTTAGCTGCATAACGAAAAATTGGTTTATAGCAGGTATATCTAATTAAGAGGTAAAGATAGTGAGTATAGCTATTATGATTGGTACCCACGGGGTCGCAGCAGAGCAGTTGCTACGCACCACCGAAATGTTAATTGGCGAGCAAGAAAATGTCTCGTTTATTGATTTTGTGCCGGGGGAAAATGCTGACACTTTATTCGATAAATACAACGCCAAATTAACCGACTTAACCACAACTGACGGTGTTTTATTTTTGGTTGATACATGGGGTGGTAGCCCTTTTAATGCAGCAACGCGGATCGTTAACCAAAATGACAATTATGAAATTGTTACTGGCGTTAATGTCCCGATGCTGGTTGAAACCTTCATGTGCCGTGACGATGGCCCTTCGATGGAAGAGTTAGTGACCGTGGCATTAGAAACAGGCCGGGGTGGAATCAAACCGTTCAAACTGCAAGAACCTGAACCTGAAGCCGTTGCCACACCAGCACCGAGCCCTGCTCCACAAGCCGCTCCGCAAGTTGCTCCTGTCCCTGGTGGCCATATGGTGATCGCGCTAGCACGTATCGATGACCGCCTAATCCACGGGCAAGTCGCGACTCGTTGGACTAAAGAAACTGGGGTTAAACGGATTATTGTCGTTAGCGATGAAGTGGCTAAAGATCACGTCCGCTCTACTCTGTTAAAACAAGTCGCTCCTCCGGGTGTAACCGCCCATGTTGTTGATGTTGAAAAATGTGTGCGTGTCTATAACAACCCTAAATACGCCGGTGAGCGTGTGATGTTGTTATTCACTAATCCAACCGATGTTAAACGCATTGTTGAGGGCGGTGTTGAGATTAAATCCGTCAATATTGGCGGTATGGCTTTCCACGAAGGCAAAACCCAAGTCACCAATGCAGTATCGATTGATGACAAAGATGTCTCAGCATTCAATTATTTGAATGATCAAGGCATTGAGCTGGAAGTGCGTAAAGTCGCCTCAGACAGTAAAGTTCGTATGATGGACTTAATAAAAAAAGCAAAAAATTAATAACTCCACGTCGATAACTGCGGTGCGTTAATAACGGCGGTTTAACACGTATTTTTTATCATTACTCGAAAACAGAATTGCCAAACTCGTTTGGTTACAGGAGATTAACAATGGAACTTACCGTTGTTCAAATAGTACTGGTTTTCATCGTTGCCTGTATCGCAGGTATGGGGTCTATCCTCGATGAATTCCAGTTTCACCGCCCACTGATTGCCTGTACTTTAATTGGTATCGTACTAGGTGATATGAAAACCGGTATTATTATCGGGGGTACGCTAGAAATGATCGCATTAGGTTGGATGAACATCGGGGCTGCGGTTGCACCTGATGCGGCTCTGGCATCGATTATTTCTACTATCTTGGTTATCGCCGGCGGGCAAAATATTGGTGCAGGTATCGCACTAGCTATCCCTCTGGCAGCTGCCGGACAAGTATTAACTATTTTAGTGCGTACGGTGACTGTTGCCTTCCAACATGCTGCTGACCGCGCCGGTAAAAATGGTAATCTAACCGCGTTAGGGATTATCCATATTAGTGCGTTAGTGTTACAAGCCATGCGTGTAGCCATTCCTGCATTAATCGTGGCTGTGTCTGTCGGAACTTCAGAAGTGCAAGAGTTACTCAGCTCTATCCCTGATGTCGTGACTAATGGTCTTAATATCGCCGGTGGTATGATTGTTGTCGTCGGTTACGCGATGGTTATTAACATGATGCGTGCAGGCTACCTAATGCCATTCTTCTATTTAGGCTTCGTGACTGCGGCATTTACTGACTTTAACTTGGTTGCTCTTGGTGTTATCGGTGTGGTTATGGCAGTGCTGTATATCCAGCTTAGCCCTAAATATAACAAATCACAGGTTGTCGTCAGCCAATCCGGTAATGGCAATAATAATCTTGATAACGAATTAGATTAAGAGGGACGCATTCATGGTAGATACAACAACTTCTTCAGCCGCACCTGCTGAGAAAAAACTCACCCCGGGTGATATCCGTGGCGTATTCCTGCGTTCCAACTTATTCCAAGGATCTTGGAACTTTGAACGTATGCAGGCGCTGGGTTTTTGCTATTCAATGATCCCAGTTATTCGCCGTTTATACCCAGAAAACAATGATGACCGCAAACAAGCCATCAAACGTCATTTAGAGTTCTTTAATACCCACCCTTACGTTGCAGCCCCTGTGCTCGGCGTAACAATGGCGATGGAAGAACAACGAGCGAATGGCGCAGATATCGACGATGCCGCAATCAATGGGATCAAAGTTGGTTTAATGGGACCGCTAGCCGGTGTCGGTGACCCTATTTTCTGGGGTACTGTGCGTCCGGTGTTTGCCGCATTGGGTGCCGGCATCGCAATGACCGGTAGCCTATTAGGCCCCCTACTGTTCTTCGTTCTGTTTAACTTAGTCCGTCTGTTAACCTTATACTACGGCATCTCTTACGGCTATAAAAAAGGACTGGATATCGTTCAAGATATGGGTGGCGGCTTCCTGCAAAAATTGACGGAAGGAGCGTCTATCCTCGGCCTCTTTGTCATGGGCGCCTTGGTCAATAAATGGACCCATGTCAATATTCCACTGGTGGTTTCTGAAATCAAAAATCAGGCCACCGGACAAATGGATGTTACCACGGTCCAAACCATTCTTGACCAACTCATGCCGGGACTGGTTCCGCTGCTGTTAACTTTTGGCTGTATGTGGTTATTACGTCATAAAGTTAATGCACTGTGGATAATTATCGGGTTCTTCGCCTTAGGTATCCTCGGTTATTGGTTAGGCTTCCTCGGTATCTAATCCAATAATAATTGTACGGGAGGTTGCGACCTCCCGTTATTGCTTTTATTCTTCACCAACTCACTACTCCACTCAAGGGCATGTTCACCATGAGTTTAAATGATATCATTCTGGCCATTATTATTCTTTTGATGCTGGCTTATGCCATTTATGATGAATTTATCCAGCCAACACGCCAAGGAAAAACTCTTCTTAAAATAAAATTAAAACGTAAGCATCGAGTGGATGCGGTTATTTTTATTGTGCTGGTATCTATTGTTATTTATACCAATATTACCCGCGATGGTAATTTATTAACCACCTATCTGTTATTAGCAACTATATTAATGGCTATTTATTTAGCATTTATTCGTTCGCCAAAGTTATTATTTAAACAAGATGGCTTTTATTTCGCGAATACTTTTATTTTATTTAATCGAATTAAAACTATGAATTTATCCGAAGATGGTATTTTAATTGTGGGATTAGAGAAAAATAAACTCTATATAAAAGTTACTCAACTAGATGATTTACAAAAGATTTATAATTTCCTATTAAATCATAAATAATTTATTTATATATTCACTTTAAAATTAAGGTTAATTAAAAATAATTAACCTTAATTTTTACCAATTACACAAATGAAAATAATTCTCACTTAGATTTAATATCCTTAATAATATTGTTATTGCGTTTTCATTATTTTATGGTATCTTTCCGTCCACGTCATTGGGGAGTAGCCTGTTCTGAATAACCTAGTTTATTCAGAAAGTCCGTATCAACATACTCGTTTTATTTAAAACGTGGTACGGACACCAAATTCGGTTGGCAAGACCATAGACACATAAATACGCCATTGGTTGGGGGTAATTTATGTGTATATGGATAACACCCAACCGAGTCTACGATTATGAGTTTTTACGCAACCTTAATTTTGGCATTAGCCTTGTCTATGGACGCATTTGCCGTCGCAATCTGCAAAGGCGCTGTTCTGCACAAACCCCGCTTCCGAGAAATCCTCCGCACTGGTTTTATCTTTGGCATCATTGAAGCCATAACTCCCGTTATTGGTTGGGGGGTCGGCTTATTAACCAGTCAATATGTCGCTCGCTGGGATCATTGGATTGCTTTCGGTTTATTATTTGTGCTTGGCGCACGAATGATTTGGCAAAGTTATAAAACAAAAGACCAACCTTGCGAAGAACCGCAAACTCGTCACGGCTCAGTCACCCTAATCTGTACCGCTATTGCCACCAGTCTGGATGCCATGGCTATCGGTTTAGGTTTAGCCTTCCTGCAAGTTGATATTGTTCATACCGCCATGACTATCGGACTAATGACTATGATTATGGCGACCATCGGTATGATGATCGGGCGCTATATTGGCCCTATCTTAGGCAAAAAAGCAGAAATTATCGGCGGCGTAGTACTTATTGGTATCGGCTTTAATATCTTATTTGAACATCTGCAACTATTTATGTATGCACCGGCTTAATCTTGCTGCGGCTAACACCAAATAACTACCCTATTGCCACTGTTTATTGAGTAAGTAACATTTTATATTCACGTTACTGCCCTTATTCAGTGGCAATACAACTCAATAACTATCTCTTTTATAGCCATACCTTTTATAGCTATACCGTTAAAACCTCCACGATTCTGGCTATCAAGTTACTTGGTTAACCGATAGACATTTACCATAAAATCAGCCGTGCAATGGAAATTAAGCGTACTTTTCAGCTGTTGTTTTACCGCTTCCGAAGCTCGCCAAGCAAATGGCGTCATCTGCAATAAATCAAATGCTTTACTGCCAGGTAAATCAAGGGTGTAAGTCAATTGCTGTTGATCAATCAACTCAAAATTAGCCAAATCTTCATGGTTAACCGGATGCAAACGCACTTCAGAATATATCAGCGCTTTTAATTGTTTCAAATGCTCAGGCGCAGGCGTGACAGTAATTAAAATGCCATTATTTTCGATAACACGCTGCAATTCTTCCGCTTTGCAAGGCGCATAAATACGGATCACCGCCCCCATGCTGCTGTCATTAAATGGTAACCGGTGACTTGATGCGACACAAAAATTAACTTGAGTATAGCGCTTAGCCGCCGATCGAATTGCGGCCTTCGAGACATCAAGCCCAATAACATCAATCTCACGACCGAGGCTGGCTGCTTTTTCAACAAATTGTGCGGTATAATAGCCCTCACCGCAGCCAATATCTAAAATACTTTGGCTAAGCTCTGGCAAAAAATGACCTAGTTTTTCAGCCACTAAATCACGCATCGGCTGATAATAACCCGCATCTAAAAACTCACGCCGTGCCTGCATCATTTCCGCGCTATCACCGGGCTGCTTCGAGCGTTTATGCTGTACTGGCAACAGATTAACGTAGCCTTCTTTAGCGCAATCAAAATGGTGATTTTGCTGGCAAATCCAGCTTTTTCCGGTTAATAACAAAGGATGATGACATAGAGGGCATTGATAATTCATAGGATTAAATACTAATAGCTAATAATGAGATAAACGCAGTATAACATATCCACACGCAGCAACGTTGGGCTTTTACACCCACGCCACGGTCAATTATCTACTCTGATGCGTGAAATTAATGCTATTAATTACGCAAAGTAACCGTAAAAATAGCAATAATGCATCGACCTCTACGCATGGGAATAAACACTACCGTCAAGAATGATGATCACCTCATCGCTCAGGCTAATATCTGAACTATTCTGCATTGGATTTTTTGAATTTCTTCATTTTTTTCAGTGCCATGCTACGTTTTAAAGACGACAAATAATCGATAAAGATTTTTCCGTGCAGGTGATCTATCTCGTGCTGCATAACAATAGCTAAAAAATCATCATCTTGCACCAAAATTTCTTTACCTGTTCTATCCAGAGCACGCACAGTAACAGATTGATAACGCTCAACATCTGCATAAATACCGGGGACCGATAAGCAGCCTTCTTGATAGGTGGTTAATCCCTCTTTTTTGATAATTTCAGGATTGATCAAAACTAATGGTTGATCATGCGTTTCTGAAATATCAATCACAACTACCGCATGCTTATCCCCAACTTGGGGCGCGGCTAAACCTACACCGGTATCGGTGCCATATAGGGTATCCAACATATCATCAATTAACGTTTGTACTGAGTTAACATCCTGTACCGGAGTAAATTTAACTCTTAAACGCTCATCAGGGATCTCTATAATCTGTCTAACTGCCATAGCCGATATAATTCCTATTTTTATCAATCATCAAAAAATAAATTCTAACATGACGATCAGTGGCAGGCACTAGATTGCCGAGGGGTTTTATGACTATCGCACAAATTGCCATAAATAAAGGCGGCTGGTCTTAACGCCCAAATAACAGCATTGAACTTACAGAACCGCAATTTATAACTCAGGAGACTGCCATGGATTGAATTCACTCTGATAGCGTACGCATCGGTTGCAAACTATATCTTCTCTGCAATCGGATCACTCACTGACATTCTTGGAAGTCAACCTCATCCCAAGTTGCGTTTGTGAACTCACTCTTTCGCACTAGGTTATCAATACAAACTTAACAGCGAGTTTTAACGTTGGATAGCAACTGTAATTTTCAAGTTCGTTGAATAGGATGCTAATTTCTTTAGGAGATGATGAACGCTCAAGCGCTTCAAAGATGGCAATTGACGATGCTTTGATGCTGTCGACGGAGTTTTTAATTTCATAGCCACGGTCAATGACATAGTAAAGACAGAACCAATGATTTCACGTACCTGCAAAGCAGTGGCCCTTGCGCCGCGCTCTTTAATTTTTTGACATAAGGCTCTAACCTTCTATGTCGTGATCTCTTAGCTTGAAGCTGGTGATACACCTGAGTTTAGAAGCTTTTTAGCCTCCAATAATAAATTTCTAGCTTCTGCTAGCGTAATACCGTCATCACTATAGCGCCCGAAAGTTATCGTGTCTCTACACCCGTTAAAGCAGTAATTATATCTATATGATGTTACGCCAGTTTTTTATACTGCCACATACAAACCATCACGATCAGCCAGCTTATAAAGCTTATCTTGCGGCTTTAAGCTCTTTAATTTTTTATCGGTTAACACGTCGGTATTCCTTTGCGTGATACCGTCATTTTTAATTATTTTTGAGGCGATGTTTTAATTATAAAATTATATTTTTTTATTTCACACTGTCAATAATACCGTCAAAATTATCGGCTACTATCAACTGTTAACCACTGTAAAAAACAAAAAGGCACCAGTAAGTTACTGATGCCTTAGAATTTATCGACAACTAACGATTGTTATCGACTGACGCTAGTTTATTCCCACTCGATAGTCGCTGGTGGCTTGCCGCTGATGTCATAGACTACGCGAGAGATCCCACCGACTTCATTGATAATACGGTTAGATACACGGCCTAAGAAATCGTACGGTAAGTGTGCCCAATGTGCGGTCATGAAATCGATAGTTTCAACTGCGCGTAATGAAACCACCCAGTCGTATTTACGGCCATCACCCATTACACCTACAGAACGTACAGGTAAGAATACGGTGAATGCTTGGCTAACTTTATTATATAAATCAGCTTTATGCAGCTCTTCAATAAAGATAGCATCAGCACGACGTAGCAGGTCGCAATACTCTTTTTTCACTTCGCCCAAGACGCGAACACCTAAGCCTGGACCTGGGAATGGATGACGATACAGCATGTCATACGGTAACCCCAGTTCTAAACCAATTTTACGCACTTCGTCTTTGAACAATTCTTTTAATGGCTCAACCAAACCCAGTTTCATGTCATCAGGTAACCCGCCAACGTTATGGTGAGATTTGATAACGTGAGCTTTACCGGTTGCTGATGCTGCAGATTCAATCACATCTGGATAAATCGTGCCTTGTGCTAACCATTTAACTTGAGATTGTTTTGACGCTTCTTCATCAAATACATCGATAAATACGTGGCCAATGGCTTTACGTTTTGCTTCAGGATCTGCAATACCGGCCAATGCATTTAGGAAGCGGTTTTCCGCTTCAACATGGATGATATTTAAATCAAATTTGCCGGCAAACATTTCCATAACTTGCTCAGCTTCATTTAAACGTAACAGACCGTTATCAACAAATACACATGTCAAGCGTTTACCAATAGCACGATGTAATAATAATGCAGTTACTGATGAGTCAACACCACCAGACAGTGCCAGAATAACGTGATCGTCGCCAATTTGGTCTTTCAGACGCTGAACGGTATCTTCGATAATTGCCGCTGGTGTCCACAGAGTTTCACATTGGCAAATATCTAACGCGAAACGTTTCAGAATATTCAGACCCTGATGAGTATGAGTGACTTCTGGGTGGAATTGTACCCCGTAGAAACGTTTAGCTTCGTTAGCCATAATTGCGTATGGGCAGCTTGGTGTACTAGCAACAGTCACAAAATCAGCAGGAATAGCGGTTACTTTATCGCCATGGCTCATCCAGACATCTAATACCGGTGCGCCCTGCTCTGACAGTGAATCGTGGATATCTTGGAACAGTTCACATTGCTGTTTGATTTCTACTTGTGCATAACCAAATTCGCGCTCACCGGAGACTTCGACCGCGCCGCCCAGTTGCATAGACATAGTTTGCATGCCATAACAGATACCCAATACAGGCACACCAGCACGAAAAACGTACTCTGGCGCGCGGGGGCTATCTTCAGCCGTTGTACTTTCAGGGCCGCCCGAAAGAATAATTCCATTGGGATTAAACTCACGAATTTGCTCTTCAGACACATCCCATGCCCAAAGTTCACAGTACACACCAATTTCACGGATACGACGTGCAATAAGCTGTGTGTATTGGGAACCAAAATCTAAAATAAGAATGCGATGTTTATGGATATTTGTTGTCATTTGAGGAGAATTCCAAACATTCATGTCAAAATAAAATATGGCAGTCCCGCGAAGGACCGCCCTGAAAAAATTACTGCAATTACTGACCTAAACGGTAGTTCGGTGATTCTTTAGTAATAGTCACGTCATGGACATGGCTTTCTTGAATACCCGCACCACTGATACGCACAAACTCAGCTTTAGTTCTCAATTCATCGATAGTGCCACAACCCGTCAGGCCCATGCATGAACGCAGCCCGCCCATTTGTTGATGAATGATATTCTTAAGTTTGCCTTTATAAGCAACGCGGCCTTCGATACCTTCTGGTACCAGTTTATCCGCAGCATTATCGGTTTGGAAGTAACGGTCTGATGATCCTTTAGACATCGCCCCTAACGATCCCATGCCACGGTAGGATTTATATGAACGACCTTGGAACAGTATAGTTTCCCCTGGGGATTCATCGGTACCGGCGAACATAGAGCCGACCATTACACAGGCCGCACCCGCTGCAATCGCTTTGGAGATATCGCCAGAGAAGCGGATACCACCATCGGCGATAACCGGAATTCCCGTACCTTCTAAGGCATCAACAGCTTCGGCAATAGCAGTAATTTGCGGTACGCCGACGCCAGTAACGATACGAGTAGTACAAATAGAACCTGGGCCGATGCCCACTTTTACTGCGCTCACGCCGGCATCAGCCAGTGCTTTTGCACCTTCCGCAGTTGCAACGTTACCACCAATAATTGGCAGATTGGGATATTTTGCACGTGCATCGCGGATACGCTGTAAGACACCTTCAGAATGTCCGTGAGACGAGTCAATCAGTAAAACATCAACACCCGCAGCCACCAACGCATCAATGCGCTCTTCATTACCTGCGCCTGCGCCAACGGCCGCGCCAACGCGTAAACGGCCTTGTTCGTCTTTACAGGCATTAGGTTTACGTTCTGCTTTTTGGAAATCTTTAACGGTGATCATCCCTAATAAATGGAATTTATCATCAACAACTAAAGCTTTTTCAACTCGTTTTTCATGCATTTTCTGCAACACAACATCACGAGCTTCGCCTTCTTTGACCGTTACCAAACGTTCTTTTGGGGTCATCATTGCCGTAACTGGCTGATCTAAATCAGTCACAAAACGGATATCACGGCCGGTAATAATACCTACCAAAGAATTATCTGCGGCAACTACCGGATAACCGGCAAAGCCATTACGCTCTGACAGTTCTTTAATTTCACGAATTGTGGTTTCTGGACTGACGGTGACAGGGTCGGTAACTACGCCGCTTTCGTATTTTTTCACTCGGCGAACTTCTTCTGCCTGACGTTCGATTGACATATTTTTATGAATAAAGCCAATCCCACCTTCTTGAGCAAGTGCAATAGCCAGGTCAGATTCGGTCACGGTATCCATCGCTGCAGACAGCATTGGGATATTTAGACGAATAGTATCAGTGAGTTGAGTAGTAAGATCTGCCGTGTTTGGCAGTACATTTGAGTGTGCAGGAACGAGTAATACATCGTCGAAAGTTAGTGCTTCTTTTTTAATGCGTAACATAGGCAATATCTCACCGGGCAGCTTGTTAGAAAGGTTTAAATATTGCCGCGGCATTATACACACCGAAACCGATTGCCTCCAGCTTTATTTTCAAAAAAAAGCTTGCTAACAGCACGAGGTAGGTTAGTATCGATTGATTAAGTCATTGTTTTGAAATTTTTTCTAGCGCATATGTTAACAACTTCATCGACCGGAATTTTTTCTGTTAGCCGTTTAAATCAAACGGTCAGGGAACTACTAGACAATCAGATGGGCAGAATCTGGCTCAGTGCGGAAATTTCTAATTTTTCCCAGCCTTCTTCTGGGCATTGGTACTTCACATTAAAAGATGCCAAATCGCAAGTACGGGCTGCCATGTTTCGCGGGCAAAACGGGCGCGTAACCTTTCGTCCACAAAATGGCCATCAAGTGCTGGTTAGGGCTTCTGTTACTTTGTATGAACCTCGCGGCGACTATCAACTAATTGTCGAGAGTATGCAGCCGGCGGGCGAAGGATTATTACAGCAACAATTTGAGCTATTAAAACAAAAATTGAGCGCAGAAGGATTATTTGAATCTGCCCATAAAAAGCCGTTGCCTTCACCGGCAAAATGTGTCGGTATTATCACCTCGGCAACGGGCGCAGCGCTGCATGATATTTTGCATATTTTGCGCCGCAGAGACCCTTCACTGCCGATTATTATCTATCCCACTGCGGTTCAAGGAGATGGCGCTCCAGCACAAATTGTTCGTGCTATTGAAATTGCTAATCGACGCCAAGAATGTGATGTTTTAATTGTTGGCCGCGGCGGTGGCTCTTTAGAAGATCTGTGGGCATTTAATGATGAAAAAGTCGCCCGGGCAATTTTTACTAGCCAATTACCGATTGTCAGTGCCGTAGGCCATGAAACCGATGTAACTATTGCTGATTTTGTGGCGGATTTGCGGGCGCCTACGCCTTCGGCTGCCGCAGAAGTGATTAGCCGTAATCAACAAGAGTTACTACGACAATTAAACAGCCACCAGCAGCGGTTGGAAATGGCGCTGGATTATTATCTGGCGAATAAACATAAGCGTTTCGTTCAATTACATCATCGTTTGCAACAGCAGCACCCTCAATTACGCTTAGCGCGGCAGCAAAATCGACTCGCGACGTTAAATCAACACCTTACTCAATCCATGAGTCGCCTATTACAGCGCCGAATGACTCAATATACACAGATGAGTCGTCAATTAATGCAACATGATCTTCGGCCACAAGTTCAGCAATATCAGCAGCATATTAATCAATATCAATATCGTCTACAGCGTTCACTAGTTACAGTATTGAATAATTATCGCCAGCGCTTTGCCGTCGCCTGTTCAAAAATGGAAACAGTAAGCCCATTAGCGACCTTGGCCCGAGGATTTAGTATTAGTGAAACCCCAACGGGTGAAGTACTAAAAGGTGTCAGCCAAGTTAAAAAAGGTCAAATGTTGCGTACCCGCTTGCACGATGGCTGGGTTGATAGTGAAATCACCGCGATCAAAAAAATTCGCCAACGTAAAACTGCACCCGTCAGCAAAACCTAATCTAAGCTGTGGCATTCGGGCGATTACTGCTCGAATGCCTCTCGTATTGATATTGATCGAATCACTTAGTGACTCAATAACCTTTTTGTTAAATGCTGAATAAGCTTAAAAACGTACCGCTGCACCCAGCATATAGGTGCGTCCGCGAGCTGTATGTTGATCTTTCTCACTTATCTTGGCCGATGAATTTGCCCGATTTAGCGCGTCTGAATAACTGCGGTTAGTGATATTATTCACACTAAACATCAATTTAATCTGTCGATTAATCGTGTATTTTGCATACAAATCAATAATTGTCGGCTGCTGTTCATATTGCTCAGTCATAATATCGCCACTTTCGTTTCTTTCGCCTGAAGGGGTAATCCGCTTAGAAGGGCCGGTAATAGTGATCAGGGTGCCAAGTTTTAAGCGCTTATCCAGTAAACGTATGCCGGAATCTAAGCTCAAATAGTATTCTGGCAACTCTGAAATATCTCCGGCGCTAAACGCATCAGAGCTATAAGTCACGGACATCGGCTGATTGCTGCTTTCCTTACTGTACGACAAGGTCGAATAAAATAGGCCGGCATCATAATCCGCCTGCAGTTCATAACCATGCAGCGTGACTTTATCGGGGTTATTTTGGTAGATATACATGCTAACATTGGCATTAACATCATAATTATCAAAAGCATCGTCGTTATTTAAGCAACGATGATATTCATCATCA
This sequence comes from Moellerella wisconsensis, assembly GCF_022592395.1. NCBI lineage: Bacteria > Pseudomonadati > Pseudomonadota > Gammaproteobacteria > Enterobacterales > Morganellaceae > Moellerella > Moellerella wisconsensis. The sequence continues at coordinate 1,986,610 of NZ_CP093242.1, forward strand.
GCATGAGTACGGCACAAAATGTAACCGCGACTATAAATATAATCGGTCAATTTGCTGTGATACCACAAGGCTTTGAGCCTTAATACATCCCCAGTAATAATTAAATCAGGTCGATAACTGTTAAATCCTAACTGAACAGTTTGGGCTTTTTCTCCTTTTAAGAAAGGATTCATCGACGCCCCCCCTTCATTAGAGAAAAAAGCTTCTTGAGCATTGGGGGCACGCATACTGTAGGCATAACTGGCAAATGGTTGAAATTCAGGGATAATCTCAGCTGAAAGCAACACGCCAGGATTAAATCCGCCGTGCTTTAATCGAAAATCAGCGGCACCTTCGGGAAAACATTTTTCTCGCGCATCACATGCCGGCTTATGCCCCTTAACATCATAATAGGTATAGTTAATATCAAACTCAGCGGTATAAATTTGATAATCCATTTTTAATTTAGCATAAGCGCTAGCCAAATTTTGTTTTCCTGACGGAGAGAATGGATTTCTAATCATCGTATCAACCGTACTGACAGTACTCACTTTTCGATGATATTTAGTCGCGATAAGTTTTGATCCTAACGTGAATTGATAATCAATATTGTGGAGTGAAAAGCGACTGGTATTAAATCCATTCATCGCCCATGATTGATGATAGGAATTACCTTGGCGTAATGCCCACCCTAGTGAATCCCCTGAAAAATCCTGATGACTCTGGCTATTACTTAACAGGACTTCACTGTCAATAAAATCATTAAACGGTGTATAGTTATATTTTATAAAATAATCTTTAGTATTTATATTACGGCGAGTTAATTTATTTTGATACCAACGGCCACTTAATTCGAGTTGATGAAAATCATTAGCTTTATAGTTAATTTTTGCCAGTTGTGATTTAGGCCGTTGTTTAAAAGTACTGTCTGTAGCAAATTCATCACTATTTATACCATCACCATTTTTATAATTGCCTGGAATATTATGTCCACTTAATGCTAGCAAGCCGCCAATATACCCCTGAGATGAATTTAGCGCTATTTTGGTACCTAATGCCAACATGCCGTTATAGCCTATACCATTATTCCCCCAACGCGTTTTACTGCGGATGCCATAAACATGCGGAGAAAAAATAACATCATCTATCGCCAAAGTGCGAAAATTTGCGCTACCCGCTAATGCATTAATACTATTGCCCCCATTAAGTTGCCCTTTTTCAACCTCTAACGCCACAATAAAATTGGGATCAATCATGCTACCAAATTGACTATAAGGTTGCTGGCCATGGGTATATTGACTCGGCGAAATTCCGTAATAACTTTGACTGACGCCATCAACCATCATATTTACGCGTCCCAAGCCACTGAGCCCGCGAATATTAACGTTGACTGCCCCTTGGCTACCATCCATTTGGGTATACACCCCCGGCAAAGTACGTATCGCGCTATCCAGCGATTGTAAATTATATTCTACGCTGAGTGCACTATAGGCGCCTGGCCGTTCTAAGGCTTGAGTTGATGGGGTATTCTTAGTACTGCCCGATATTTTTAATGGGCGAAAGATGCGTGCTTGCTGGCTATTATCTGAATTTGGCGCTTGCGCCTGTGCTATCTGAGTGATCGTTATCAGCATTATCCCTACAGGAAAAATACCTAACGGTATTAATTGGATGATTTTATTCATTAAACAGTTCCGTAAATTTATCCATAAATTTAAACAGATCTTAATAACCGATATCTTTTCTAGATAAGATAGAAATATAAGATACCATGGGGTGTTATTCTAAATGAAATATTAATTATAGACATTCAATGAGCCTGTGTTATATACCGCGCTAGACTTTTATAAATGCTTTCATTTAAATAAATAATCATCCCAATCCGTAAGGTAGGTTTTTAAGATAGCTTATTTATCATAAACTCACTTGCTTAATAAAAAACAACTTAAGTCCTATTTCTGTAAATATATTATAATATATATACTTGAGAAATAAAATAATTTTAGCTTAATATATCAATAAATTAGAAATATTTAATTTTAATCATGTAGTTAAAGATATAGTTTATAAAATACTTTCAATTAATATAATTTATTATCAGTTTTATTTTATGAATCTAGCGCCTAATTTATTTAGAGGCTAGATTCATTATTATATTCACATAGTGACAGTAAATGGTCTGTGAAAATAGTATCAGAAAATAGTGCCGGAAAATAGTACCGGCAAGTATCATACCCACATTATGTTAGTTTAATTGTGGGAAATAATTAGCTTTATTTTCCAGCATTAACAAAAAACTGTATTCGGTTGCAATATCTTCCAGTGCACTAAAACGACCAGATTTACCGCCATGTCCCGCGCTCATATTGGTTTCCAACAAGAGTAAAGAGTTACCTTGTTTATAATCGCGTAGCTTAGCCACCCACTTTGCCGGTTCCCAATATTGTACTTGCGAGTCATGCAATCCCGTAGTAACCAACAAATGCGGATATCGCTGTGGTTTTATATTGTCATAAGGACTATAGGCCAACATACTAAAATAAGCCTTTGGCTGATTAGGATCGCCCCACTCATCATATTCCCCAGTAGTTAGCGGAATAGATGCATCTAGCATGGTGGTCATAACATCCACAAATGGCACTGCAGCCACCACGCCTTGATATAACTCTGGCGCCATATTAATCACCGCGCCCATCAATAATCCGCCCGCACTGCCCCCCATAGCATAAATATGCTCAGGATGGCCATAACCTAAGGAAATCAATCCATTAGTAACATCGATAAAATCAGTAAAAGTATTTTTCTTATTGGCTAATTTACCTTGATTATACCATTTTTTCCCCAGCTCACCGCCGCCACGAATATGAGCAATCGCATACACAAAACCTCGATCTAATAATGACAAGCGTGAAGAACTAAAAGATGGATCCATGCTAGCGCCATAAGCACCATAGCCGTAGACTAATAATGGATTATCACCCGTTTTAAACAGATCACTACGATACACTAATGAAACCGGGACTTTTACACCATCCTGCGCCTCAATCCATACCCGTTTACTGGCGTATAATGCACCATTAAATCCTTTAACGTCTTGCTGTTTTAATAACTGGCGTTCTTGGGTGCACATATTTATTTCAAAGGTGGTGGTCGGCGTGGTCATTGAGGAATAACCATAGCGTAAATAGTCACTATCAGGCTCTGGATTATAACCAATCCATACCATATAGGCGGGATCATCTAACGGAATATAGCGCTCTTCTTGGGTTTGCCAATTAATTTGGCGTAACTTAACCAGACCATTTTCACGCTCTTCAGTCACTAACCATTGATTGAATAACTCGAAATCTTCCAGATCAATCCCCTCACGCGGGGCAATTACCGTTTTCCAGTTATTTCCAGGGCGGTCGGTAGAATATAAGCCAAACAGTTCATTTTCATGATTAGCACGCAAATAAAAATTATCTTTAAAGTGATCAAGATAATATTCGATGCCGGTTTCTCGAGGTTTAAACGTCACCATCTCGCGCTGTGGATTAGCGGCGTCAATTAAGCGATATTCCGCAGTTTCTGTACTGGTTATCGCGACTAAAATGTACTGTTTAGACGTCGATTTAGACAAACTGATATAAAAAGTGTCGTCTAGCTCTTCATAAATTTTCTGATCATGCTGCTGTGCACTGCCATATTGATGACGATAGACTTGATAAGGTAACAGCGTTTTAGGGTGTTTATGTACATAAAACAGCGTGTTGCTATCTGCCGCCCAGACAATATTCCCCGAGGTACCCTGCAAGACATTATTTTGCCATGCATTATCATCAACTTGGCGAAATGAAATCGAAAAATTATTGCGCCCTTGTTTATCTTCAGCAACCGCGATAATTTTATTGTCCGGTGAAATCGCTAATGCGCCAAGACGATAAAACTCACTACCTTCTGCGCGTTGATTACCATCGATCAGCGTTTGCCAATCATCTTGGTTACTTTCTTGATCACTGTTATTTTGCTGACTATTATGTTGATTTTCTGCTCGGCGAGTCGCAGGTTTTCGTTGATAAATTGGATAATTTTTGCCGCTAACATACACCGTACGATAAGTGTAACCATTTGAGGTATAAGGCACGGATTGATCGTCTTGTTTCATGCGACCGACTAATTCGGTGTAAATCTCTTCACGCAGCGTTTCACCGGGCGCCAGCATCTGCTGAGTATAGCGATTTTCCTGCTCAAGATAATCGAGAACCTCCGGCGACTGACGCTCATCATCGCGCAGCCAATAATAGTTATCGAGGCGAGTATCACCATGAATTGTCATGCTATGGGGCTGTTTTTTAGCCTGCGGTGCGTTCATTCTTTCCTCCGCCAATATATTTCCTGAATTCAAACTTAATAGGGCAATCAAGCACCAATGTGCGATCCGCTGCGGATCAAGCATCCAGCTTAATGGTTTATGCATTTATTTTCTCTTTAATTCATTCAGTAACCGGTGAAAATAATGTGCTTTTTAGCATATTGACCAAAACTCACTCATTTAATAAAAAAACAATGGGTAAAATCACCGTCACTGGCCCTTGAGCTAACGCCTCGGGCGGCGGAATTGGCAGCGGTTGGGCGCGTTTGATAACCCGTTCAGCTTCTCTATCTAATGCCCGTGTTCCTGAGCTACGCAATAATGACTGTTGCAGTACATAACCCTCGGCATCGACCACAAACGATACTACTGGTGTCCCGCTGCGATTTCGCCGATGTGCATCTGCGGGATATTGCTTAAACTTGATTAAATGCCCAAGTACCCGTGCCTGCCATTGCTGCTCCTCATTGTTCACTTCATGGGACTCACTTTGATAACTTGCCGCCGTTTTATCACTCACGGTTTGGGCAATAGCGTCGCTAGTAAACTGTGCTCGGCTAGCTTGAGTATTGTCGCTAGGTCGCTGTGCGGGGATATTTTTCGGCGTAGGTACGGCTGAAATTATGGGTTTTTGCTGTTGCTGCAGTGATTTTTTAGGCTGCACCTGTATATCTGCCTGTTCATTCTCGGCCAATAATAACCATTGCGGTGTCTCACGCATGGCTTCTTGGGCTGTCATCAATGCAGACAATTGCTGCTCTGGCCCAATATGCGGCTCAATCTGTTTTTTAGCTTGATGATCAAACGAAAACTCTACAATCACTGAAGCGGCAGGTAATACTTCATCCCATTGATAGATATTATTTTTAGTCATTAACCAAGCCAAAAACACCCCATGTATCGCGAGAGCAATTATGCCGGCGATAATCAGGTTTATTCGGTTATCAGAGGGAAGCAGCAAGGTCTTCATCTTCGGTAATAACATCTCATCTAATGGGCAATAAATATATGAGAATGATAATCACTTAAAGATAAAATGACAGTTATTTAAACAGATTATCTGCGCCAAAGTGATTTTTCGGACTCAAATCCCCTATTGGCGCAGTCATGCTAACGCTTTCTATGAAGAACTTGGGGTATACCAAACATAATCGGCATGCATATTATTAATTTCACTGCCTTGTTCACTGAGGATAAGCACACTCATCTCAGCATTTGAAGCCAGATCCTGCACATGCAATGGTACACCAACGACTCGAGTTGCATGATATCCACCAGCAAATAACCACGCAGGACGCGGCGCGGCTAATAATTGCTGTGCCATACGGCGATCACGCATTTGTTGAATAGTCGTCATTTTATTTATCTGCTCTGCGGTTAATTGACCGCCATGCGAGCTATCGATCATTTGATTTATCATCTCGCGGACTGTCGGTTGGGTAGAATAAGTACCGGTCAGTTGTATCGGATTATCATACAGTTGGGTAATTTCCTGCCGATCTAAATTGGCAGCTAATAGCGGATATGAGGCATAAAGTAACGTTTTTGTAAACTCGCCATAATGTTCCCACGGCCAGCCCTGCTGCCAAGCTAATGCATGCTGTAATGTCTCATCACGGACATAAGGTTTGGATCGCAGCCATTGCTTCACTTGATCGACCTTCGGCTGCTGGGCAGGAACCAGCATTTCCAGCAAGACGGCGCCTTGTGGTCGCTGCTGTGCAACTTGCTGTACTAGCCAACGTTCAATCTGATGATGATAACGGTTATCGTGCTTTTCCCCGACTATGACCAATGACGAGTCCGATAACTGCTGCACCAGCTGCGCCGGAGTTATCGCTTTACCGGTATGCAAATCAATAATGTTTCCGTGGGTAATTAATTCTGCCGCTAAGGGCTCAATAGATGGTTTGTCTGATTGTTGATTCAATGATTGAACACAGCCCGCCAGCAAAAATAAGGATACTGATAGAATTAATTTATTGAATTTAATCAATTTTGATTTCATGAATGATAGCTCGAAACGTTAAACTAATGTAGCAAATAGGCTACCCAAGATAGCGGTAATGAGAACTATTAGCAATAAAAAACCTCTGTAACCTTATACTGTTACAGAGGTCAATTTAGTGCCCTAGCCTATTATAATGCTGGCGAGATTAACGATAAGCTCACAGAGCTTTAGCTACTATAAGGGTTGCGTTTGTGCTTCTACGGCAGCTAATGCGACCATATTAACAATACGACGCACCGAAGCAATTTGAGTTAAAACATGCACTGGTTTTGCTACCCCCATTAATACAGGCCCCACCGTTACGCCGTCTGAGCTGGTCACGCGTAACAAATTATAACTGATACGTGCAGCCTCCATCGTTGGCATAATCAATAGATTAGCTGAACCTTTTAGCGGACTATCCGGCATTACATCCTGACGAATTGCTTCTACCAACGCTGCATCGGCGTGCATTTCACCGTCTATCTCTAAATTCGGGGCTTTCGCTCGAACCAAGGCTAGCGTATCACGCATTTTTTGCGCGGAAGGACAATCTGATGAACCAAAACTTGAACGAGATAATAACGCCACTTTAGGCTCAATACCAAAACGACGCACGGTATCTGCCGCCATAATCGTTATTTCGGCTAATTGTTCTGCCGTTGGGTCTTCATTAACATACGTATCGGTGATAAACGTATTACCCGTCGGCAGTAATAACGCATTCATCGCCCCTGCGGTGTGAACACCTTCGCGGAAACCAAAAATGTTTTTTACCACTTCATAATGTTCGCTATAGCTGCCTACAGTACCGCAAATCATGCCATCGGCTTCACCTCGTAACACCATAATACCGCCAATTAAGGTTGGATTACCTATCACTGCACGACGTGCCATTTCTGGCGAAACCCCACGGCGTTTCATAATTTGATAATATTCTTGCCAGTATTCTTTAAAACGTGGATCGTTTTCATTATTAACGATTTCAAAATCTTTGCCGATTTCAAGATGTAAACCTAACTTATTGATTCGGCTTTCAATAACGCTTGGGCGTCCGATCAATATAGGATGTGCTAATCCTAAAGATACTAATTCTTGAGTTGCATGTAATACGCGATTATCTTCACCTTCAGCTAATACAATACGTTTTTTCTCTTTTTTCGCCTGTGAGAAAATAGGTTTCATAAACAAGTTTGTTTTATACACAAACTGATTGAGTCGTTCGGTATAAGCATCAAAATCACTAATTGGACGCGTTGCAACCCCTGAGTCCATTGCGGCTTTCGCTACAGCTGGCGCTATTTTTACGATAAGACGTGGATCAAATGGCTTAGGAATAATATATTCTGGACCAAAGCATAAATCTTGATCGCCATACGCAGAAGCAACTTCTTCATTTTGTTCAGCTAAAGCTAAATCAGCAATCGCATGTACACAGGCTAATTTCATTTCTTCGTTAATAGCCGTTGCCCCAACATCTAGCGCGCCACGGAAAATAAACGGAAAACATAAAACATTATTGACCTGATTCGGATAATCAGAGCGTCCGGTACAAATAATCGCATCTGGGCGCACTTGTTTAGCTAATGGCGGTAAAATTTCAGGTTCTGGGTTGGCTAATGCTAAAATTAATGGATCTTTTGCCATGGTTTTAACCATTTCAGGCGTAAGAACTTTAGGACCTGAGCAACCGAGGAAGATATCAGCATTTGGTATAACATCAGCAAGGCTTCTGCTGCCGTTATCGTCAATAGCATACGCGGCTTTAGTAACATCCATGCGCGTATCACGACCTTTATAAATTACGCCTTTTGAATCACATACCGTGATATTTTCACGTTTCAGGCCTAAGGTCAGTAACAAATTCATACAAGCAATAGAAGCCGCCCCGGCCCCTGAAACAACTAAACGTACACTTTCAATCTGTTTTTTAACAATACGTAGTCCATTCAAAACAGCAGCAGTACAAATAATTGCGGTGCCATGTTGATCATCATGAAAAACGGGGATATTCATGCGCTCACGCAGCTTTTTCTCAATATAGAAACACTCTGGCGCTTTAATATCTTCTAAGTTAATCCCACCAAAGGTCGGCTCCATCGCCGCTACAACTTCGATCAATTTATCAGGATCGGCTTCATCTATTTCAATATCAAAGACATCAATACCCGAGAATTTTTTAAATAAGACGCCTTTACCTTCCATGACTGGCTTACCGGCTAAAGCCCCTATATTACCCAGCCCCAACACCGCAGTGCCGTTAGAAATAACGCCGACTAAATTGCCTTTTGCGGTATAGCGATAAGCCGCTAAAGGATCTTCTGCGATTTCAAGGCAAGGCGCAGCAACGCCCGGAGAATAAGCTAACGCTAAATCACGCTGGGTGGTCAAGGGTTTAGTCGGTGTTACTGCTATCTTTCCTGGCTGTGGAAATTCGTGAAAATCAAGAGCACTTTGTTTTAATTGTTTGTCCATCATAACGTCCTTTCTAATCTTATAGAGGTAAGAGCCAAGCTAGTATAAACATAACGTATAGCTAAATCATGAACATCGCTCGAAATTACACAATTTTTATTTATCTGAGATGACTCTATCTAATCGATGTAATTTTCACCGGTCATTTCATCAATTAGTATGAAAATATATGAATACTAACTATTAACAGTGCCTATTTTATATCTAATAAGATTAGGTTATCATCAGCCAGATACAATAATATTCCAATTAACATCGCCATTAAAATAATCACAAAAATATTTATTAATACCATTAGGAACTATGCCATTAAAAAATAAAATCAATTAAAACACTCAAACTAAGCAAAATAAATTAATTAACTCAGCATAAATAAGGATAAAAAATAACTTTCATTAAATAACTTGCATTTAACAATCAAAAAATTTAATCAATCGCCCGAACAAACTGTTTAAGGAGTAAAATATGTCTAATAGTTCAATTATGATTATTGATGACCATCCAGTGATGCGGCATGGATTAAGGCAATTAGTCGAAAGTGAAAAGAAATTTATCGTGGCAGCAGAAACTAATAATGGTTCTGATGCCATTAATATAGCCAGTAAAATACAACCCAATATTATTATGATGGATATTAACCTTTCAAACATGAAAGGCATCGAGATCATTCGTCAATTACGAAAATACTGCCTACAAACCTACGTCCTTATTCTTTCGTTCTCTGCAAATCGTAATGATATTTACAGTGCTATGGATGCCGGAGCTAACGGCTATTTATTAAAGGATTGCGAACTAGACATGCTAATGAACAGTATCCGCCGAGCAGCACAGGGCCATACTGTATTCAGCGAAAAAGTATATCAGTTCTTGATAAATCGCCATAAATATCAAGATCCCCTGTCTTTTCTGACTAAACGTGAGTTTGAAGTATTGCAGGAAATATCCTCAGGATTAAAAAATAAAGAAATCTCTAAAGCGCTATTTATTTCTGAAGAAACCGTTAAAGTCCATATTAGAAATTTATTGAAAAAATTACAGGCTCGTTCACGATTAGAAGCTAGCTTAATTTATTTACGTACTAAATAGTGATACGAATAAAACATACTTATTATTTGTTATATAACTCATTAACACACATCATTACATAAACTAACTAGTATTATAAATAGGTTTTCAATTTACATAATAACCTTATAGCTTAACGTTAATATATTAACATCTAATTATTTATTAGTGTTAAAAAACCATTAAAACACCCCTGAATGATTAAATCCGTTTTTGATAAAATAATTTTATCATGATAATAAAAAATAAAACCAAAAATAATGAAAAACAAATAACATTAATACTGAACAATGAAAAATTATCAACATAGGATCAGTTAACGCCAAAAAAAGACTGAACGATTTAATTATTATCTACTAATAACGGTACATTAAAATACTAAATAAAACAGAGTATTTTAAGATAACTAGTAATAGTTAGAAAATTCAATGAAGACTATTTATTTAAAATAAAATACGCTATGAAAAGTTAGAATATACTGAATTAAACAATAATTAACACCTTAATATAGGCTATATCGACGGTTACCTTGACAGATTTGATTACATCACTTTTACACCTAAGGGCTGGATCAGCCTGACTTTTTCACGCATTATGTAGTAAATAATTAGTGATAATCAAAAGGTAAATAGCATGACAGATAACAGCCACCGTCATTCCACTTTCATTATGTACGGTATTAAAAACTGTGACACCATAAAAAAAGCACGCCGTTGGCTGGATGATAAAGGCATCACTTATCAGTTTCATGATTATCGCGTTGATGGAATTGATGAAGTGCTGCTCGACCAATTTATCGCTGCTCTCGGTTGGGAAGTGTTAGTAAATAAACGCGGCACTACTTGGCGAAAGCTGACTGAGGAACAAAAAAATGCGGTAAAAGATGCAGCCAGCGCTAAAGCCGTATTACTGGCTGAACCCGCGATGATCAAACGCCCAGTGTTAGTAGCGCCAGATAACCGCTATCACCTTGGTTTTTCTGAGACCGAATATCAACAATTTATTGGATGAGGTCAATCATGAACTGCCCAGTTATCGCCCTTGCAGAACAATTAATCAGCCAGCCGTCTATTAGCCCTGATGATCAAGGTTGCCAAGAATTACTTATCCAACGACTTGAAAATATTGGTTTTACTATAGAAAGAATGCCTTTTGGTGAAACCCTTAATTTTTGGGCTTATCGTGGTAATGAAGGAGAAACTTTAGCTTTTGCTGGGCATACCGACGTGGTACCTGCCGGCGATCCCAGCCATTGGGCTACACCTCCCTTCACTCCAACAATTATCGATGGTCATTTATATGGCCGCGGTGCCGCTGATATGAAAGGTTCTATTGCAGCGATGGTAGTCGCTGCCGAACGCTTCGTCGAAAAATATCCCGATCATCGAGGCCGCTTAGCCTTTTTAATCACCTCCGATGAAGAAGCCAAAGCCGCGGATGGTACCGTAAAAGTAGTTCAAGCTTTAATGTCTCGCGATGAGCGTTTAGATTATTGTTTAGTCGGTGAACCCTCTAGCCAATCGCAACTTGGCGATATGATAAAAAATGGTCGTCGCGGTTCCATCACCGCTAACTTGACCATCATCGGTGTTCAAGGACATGTCGCCTACCCACAACTTGCGGATAATCCGGTGCATCGTGCAACCGCCTTTTTACAAGAACTTGTCGCCACCGAATGGGATAACGGAAATCAGTTTTTCCCTGCCACCAGCATGCAAATTGCTAATATACATGCGGGTACTGGCGCGAATAATGTGATCCCAGGCGAAATGTTGGTACAATTTAATTTCCGTTTTAGCACCGAAGTTACTGACCAGCTCATTCGCCAGCGAGTCGAGGATATGTTACAACGTCACGGACTAAAATATGATTTACAGTGGGCATTATCGGGTCAACCTTTCTTAACTTCTACAGGTAAGTTAGTCGATGCGGTAGTCACTTCTGTCGAACAATGTTGTGGTCATGTCCCGATATTATCAACCAGCGGTGGAACATCTGATGGGCGTTTTATCGCTAAAATGGGGGCTCAAGTAGTTGAACTTGGACCATTAAATGCCACTATTCATAAAGTAAATGAGTGCGTTAATGTGCGCGATCTCCAACAATTAGCCATTATTTATGAAAATATTATGGAACGCTTGGTCTTATAATGTCGAATGATAACTTAACTATTGAACAGCTCACCGGCCGCGCATGCGGCCACTTAGTGTCATTGAATAGCCATCATCGATTACAATTTAATGCCACTAAAGCTTTTTTAGCCTTACAACAAGCGGCTGCACGTGCGGGATTTAAACTGCAACCTGCCAGCTCGTTCCGTGATTTTACACGCCAACAAGCTATTTGGAACGGTAAGTTTACTGGAGCAAGAGTGGTATTAGATGCAGATAGTCAACCGCTTGATATTACTCAGCTTAGTGAAGGCCAATTGTGTGAAGCTATTTTACGCTGGTCAGCACTGCCCGGTGCCAGCCGCCATCATTGGGGTACCGAGCTAGATATTTACGATCCATTTTTGCTTCCTGAAGATAAATCACTGGAATTAACACCGTGGGAATATGAAGAAGGTGGCTATTTTTATCATCTGAGCCAATGGCTGACAGAGAATATGGCTGCGTTTGATTTTTATCGTCCCTTTACCGCCACGGACGCCGGTGTCGCCTATGAACCATGGCATATTAGTTACTGGCCGTTATCGCATCAAGCAGAGGCATTGTTGACACCAGAGGTAATAGCGCAAATTCTGAGCACTGAAGATATTGCCGGTAAAACGTGGTTATTAGCCAATTTATCGACGGTATTTGAACGCTACATTCGGCTTCCAGAATAAGATTTATTGCGCTGGATGTCAGGTTTCATGGGCTAAATTAAAACTATTCAGCCCATGTCCTTCTGTTGAAGAGCCGAGGTGGCCGATTTAATCCTACTCATTAATGTTTCCTTTGAGCAGCTGCTGTCAGCCATACTCCCAATAACCTGCTTAAATAGCGCTATTATCCGAATACAGATCGCTGTCTTTCTTAAGATTTATCTATTTTTTATCAATCTTTTTTATCAATCTTTTTTATCAATCATAGGTTTATCAATCACTGGCAAGCGCAACATAAAAATCACTAAGCCGCATAAAATGAGGATTAATAATCCCCTAACCCACCACATTGATACCGCCCATAAGGAAATCCCAAAGGTAACCAAAATCAAGGCGATAGCTTTCGGTTTCGCCCCTTTAGGTAATCCACGATAAGTTTGCCAATAGCGAATATAACCGCCAAACCACGAACGATAGAGCAACCAATAATGAAAGCGCGGTGAAGATCGTGAAAAGCACCACGCCGCAAGCAGTAAAAAAGGCGTGGTAGGCAACAGTGGTAATACGACACCTAAGGTTGCTAAAATTACCGCAAACCACCCTATGAGGATTAATATTCCTTTCTTTATTCCCATCTTGCGCTCCCTCATTGCTCTAAAGTGTGCTGTAATAATCTTTGTTAAAAAAATCATAAAATATAGGTGCTAAATTATGCATTGGCTCGCTGATTACTGGTGGGTGATCCTGCTGCTGCTCGTCGGTATTATCTGGAATTCAATTAAAGATATGATGCGCTTAGATCATAAAAAATATCTGGATAATAAACCTGAAATTCCGCCTCACCGCGATAACAATCATCAATGGGATGATGATGATGACTGGCCTAACGATAAAAAGTCGTGATTAGCTCGCGCCAATAGTTCATTCTCTGTGGCTGTTGTTGCTCTAATGCGGCCGCTAACTCGGCTCTTGCCTGCGTTAGTCCTTGCTTTTGTCCCGCGATTTTAAGCTGTTGGCAAATAACTGGTAATGACAGATGCTGTTCACAATAAAGACGCAATATCGGTAATTCGCCGTTAGTTGTAGCTAAAAAACGGCAAATTGCGAAGTAACTGGCGGCCAGTGAACGATGGGTATAGGCGAATCCTGCTAATTCTTGCCAATCTTCATCAATCAATCGCTGATCATACTCTGATTGTTTATATTCTGATTGTTCGTATTCTGACTGCTCATTAACGTTCTGATCATTGCCTGTAATCAGGCCTAATTGTTGCCTATCTTTGCGCCAATAAACATCCCGTTGCAACATATATTCAGCCCGCTGAAAACATTGCCGTGCTGAGGCAGATAATGGAAAGATCATCATCGCCACAAAACAACCACTACTGGCTTCTTTATGGCTGCCTAAACGAACCAGTCGATAACCGGCTCGCCGCCAAAAATGATACAGTTCGGGAGTAAAGCCAAAACTAACCGATAAATAATCTAATTGTTGGCATGCCGACTGTTTAGCCAGTTGATTCAACAATGCCAACCCTATACCTTGACGCCGATAGAGAATATCGACCGCAATACGGCTGATTCGCCGTGAACGCAGCTGGCTCGCGAGTGGAAAATAACTGTGTGCGGCTAAAGATTGTGCCACCAGATTACCGCGAGGCCGGCGTAATCCAGCCCATATTTGCCAACTTAACATGGAGGATAAATTACCTTCATCGACCGCCCACAATGCGCCAATAATCTGTTGTTGGCGCTTTGATGCCATAAAAAACATATTTTTCGCATCTAATAATCGACGTAAATCAAGCGGCGATGTTCGATAGTGCGCACTGGTCAATAAGCCATAAAATCCTTCCAGTAACGGAGGAGAATCGATAAATTGACGCTGAGTAATTGACTGTATCTGGTCGGGGACATCGATAGTGCAGCAATCAGGCTGTTTTTCATCCAGCAATAATGCTTTATTCAACCAACGTTCTAACGGATCATTCGGCGCCCAACGGATCGGTGCAGTGAGCGTCAAAGCCTGAAAATCAGTCAGTGAGGCACATAATTTAAGCAAAAAACCGCGACCGGTACCTTCATAACCTTCGACTGTCGTAATTAATAAACAGCGAGGAAAATAAGCGGTTAGCTGTTTAAGCTGAGCTCCTGGAATAGCCGCCGCCTCATCAATAATCAGCCAGTCAGCCTCGATTTCCCCCCCAGCCAAACAATAGGCGAGTAAACTATCGACCGACCAAAATCGCGGGGCTTTGTGAGTAAATTGATTCATTACCGACGTTGTGATCTTTGCTGGAGCACAGCACCAGCAACTGCCTGGCCACTGTTCAATCAACATGCCGGCCAGTGCCGATTTTCCTCGGCCTCGCGCCGCAATTATCCCCCAAGTACCGCGCTCTGCCGCCAGCAAAGTTGATAATATCTGTTGCTGCTGAAGCGTTGCTTGCCCTTGCGGCGCACACCAAGGTACTGCCGGTGTCAAGGTGGGTAAGATATACGGCTGAT
Source organism: Moellerella wisconsensis (assembly GCF_022592395.1). NCBI lineage: Bacteria > Pseudomonadati > Pseudomonadota > Gammaproteobacteria > Enterobacterales > Morganellaceae > Moellerella > Moellerella wisconsensis. The sequence goes on from NZ_CP093242.1 coordinate 2,001,790, forward strand.
TTTCACGCCAAATCAAAACATCAGGATCATTACATAAGCTTTGCTGTAGATGCGCGACAAAATGAGGCGTGGCAATCATACCGTGAGCTTCATTCCAGCGTAAACTGTCGCTATCCGGCTGCAATGGCCAAGCATCCCATTCGGGTATGCATAAAATCAAAACACTGCCAGCTTTTAATGTACCGGCCAAAATAGCCAGCGATTCAGCATAACAGCCTGACTGAGCATCAAAAATGCCATGTAGAAATTCACGACCTAATAATACCGTGGCTTTAGACGGCAGTGTTGCCCCTGCTAAGTGTGGAGACAGCGTTATCCAATCCCCATTCAGCGCACTGGTTATCTCATTTAACTGCCGCTCTATCCATTCGGATTGACCGCTCAACACTATTAATTGCCGCTGCCCGTAAATCAACCGCTGCTGATGCAGCTTGAGTAATGGCTCAGCTATACTTTCAGTTATGCTTTCAGTCATGCTTTCAGTCATGCTTTCAACCATTTTTTGTCATCACGATTTGCTGTTTTTTAAGTCCTATCAATTAAGTTTTACCAATTAATAAGGACAGAATACCGGCAGCAATCAAGGGACCGACGGGTACCCCACGAAACAGTGCAACACCAATTATCGTGCCAACTAATAACCCAGCTACTGTCGAAGGCTGATTAAACATGAGAGATACGCCGCGGCTTCCGAGCCAAGAAACTAAAATCCCAATCACAATAGCCAGCAATGATTTCCAATTTAAAAAACTGCCTAGCACATCTTGTGCTGAAATTTTCCCGCTGGCAATCGGTGCCATCACGCCTATCGTTAGTACTAAAATCCCAATCGTTAGCCCATATTTTTCAATCCATGGAAAATAGTTGTTTAATGGCGTAATACGTACGACTAGCAGAAATAACATAGCTAATGTCACAGTACTGTTATGGCTAATAATGCCCAGCCCAGCCAGCACCAGCAGGATAATAAGTGTCGGATCGACTTGGCCCATACTTTTGATCCCCTACGGATAAATAACAACATAAAGAAGGTCGCAACCATTAATGCTGCGACCGGTAATCAATAAAATTAACTTATAAAACAAAAACTTTTACTGAGCAGCAAATGTGTTGCAACGGTTAATATCCCCACTATCAAAACCCGTTTTAAACCACGTATAGCGTTGCTGCGATGTACCATGTGTGAAGCTGTCGGGGATAACTCGCCCCTGACTCTGCTGCTGTAAACGGTCATCACCTATCGCTTTAGCGGCATTAAGTGCAGATTCTAAATCGCCTGGGTCAAGGATCCCTTCTTGTGCCATAGCATGCCCCCAAACACCGGCAAAACAATCCGCCTGCAGTTCTAATTTTACTGACAAGCGATTAGCCTCAGCTCGGCTAGCGCCTTGTTGTTTCTGGCGAACTTGACGTTCTATGCCTAATAACGATTGCACGTGATGACCTATTTCATGCGCCACGACATAACCTTGAGCAAATTCACCGTCTGCTCCTAACTTGGTACGCATATCGTCATAAAACGATAGATCAATATACACTTTATGATCGGCAGGACAATAAAATGGCCCCATCACTGACTGTCCTTGACCACAAGCTGTGCCCGTTGAACCACGATACATGACCAATGTTGGCTGCTGATAACGCTTGCCCATTTTTTCAAACTGTTGCTGCCAAACATCTTCAGTTGATGCCAAAACCACCGAGGTAAATTCTGCTAGTTGTTGATCTTGTTTACTCACCGGTTGGTACTGCGTCGCTGTCGGTTTATTTTGATTAATATTAATCGGCTCACCAGTGACTAATCCACTGAGATCGACACCAAATATTCCTGCCACCACAATGACAACAATAATAATCAATCCTGTTTTGCCTCTTAATGGAATACGGATCCCTCGGCCGCCGCCCAGAGAACCATTACCTCCCGAGCCATTACTGCCCGAACTGTCGCCTCTTCTATCTTCGATATTGTCGCTTCGGCGACGATTTTGCCAACGCATAGTGACCTCAGTCCCTCAGGTAGGGATAATTATACAGAGTGAGCTTTGCCTGAATTATAGCGAAAAATTAGCTTCGGTTTGAGAATATTACCGTTATTCATCAATCAAAACATAGTAATGATTAATAATTGGGCTATTGAGAGGGCTTAAATACAAAAAACCCGCCTCTAGGGCAGGTTCTTTAGCGTAGTTAGGGGGGCAACATTAATTAGTCTAACTCAACACCAATGCGGCGAGCGACTTCTTCATAAGCTTCAATAAGCCCACCGAGGCTTTGACGGAAACGATCTTTATCCATCTTATCTAATGTTTCTGTATCCCATAAACGGCTACCGTCCGGAGAAAACTCATCCCCTAATACTACTTTTCCTTGATACAAGCCAAATTCCAGTTTGAAATCAACTAAGATAAGACCCGCATCATTAAAAATTTTGCTCAAGACATCATTAGCTAAATAGCTTAAACGTTTCATTTCTGCTAAATGCTGTTTACTTACCCAGCCAAAAGTTTCACAGTAAGACTCATTCACCATTGGGTCATGTTTTGCATCGTCTTTTAAGAACAGATCAAAAATAGGTGGATTCAGAATAAGTCCTTCTTCGACGCCTAAGCGTTTGACTAATGAACCCGCAGCTCGGTTACGAATAACACATTCGACCGGGACCATATCGAGCTTTTTCACTAAAGCGTCAGTGTCTGAAAGTAACGCTTCCATTTGTGTTGGGATGCCCGCTTGTTCCAGTTTGGTCATAATGAAATGGTTAAACTTATTATTAACCATCCCCTTACGATCAAATTGTTCAATACGCTCACCATCCAGCGCTGATGTATCATTGCGGAACTCTAGAATTAGCAGATTAGGATCCTCTGTGGTATAGACTGTTTTCGCCTTTCCACGATACAGCTCAGCTTTCTTTTGCATCTTACACACTCCAGCGATGTGATCATTTGAAAATAAAACCGTCATATTTCATTCTATAGATGGATGAAATACTCCGACTCTATCAAGGTTTGTCCGCGCAGTTTAACTGCCAAAATAGATAACAAACGGCGTGTTGGTGATACACACTCTATCTATCAGTTTATGCCGTTTATTATCGACTTTGTTTACCGCTAATCGCTTAAAAATCAACTTGTTCGCTAAAAATAAACAATAACCTTTGCAATACCCGTAACCCATTGAAAATAAATATTTTTAATCTTGCCATTAACTATGATAATAAAATTATCTCGCCTACGCAAACGATTACTTAAACATTATAAGATATTTTTCAATCGTGACATTATGCAATTAAGAAAAAATTAAATTGTAAGATATCGAAGTGATAATATAACAAAAAATAACCTGCGAAACTTGCAACAAGCGCTACAGGATTGATTAAATCTTAAAAATATACAAAGTATCGGCTATGATATTTCTGCCATAGCGATAATTATTCCTCCCCGAAGCCAACAAAAAAGGAGAGCTTAAGCTCTCCTTTTATTTATTCGCCATCAGACAATATTGCCTCAAACAATATGGCATCAAACAATCGCACAATAAATCGTCTTCTAAAACAACTTATTTGATGTTCGTGGTGCTAAATGCAGCTTTTAATGCGGCGACCAAATCATCATTTTGCTTTTGAGTTAACGGTACGCCTTTACTGTTAATAAATTGCAGGCTACTACGGTTATTTAAATCACCAACTTGCAATTTATAATCCCCTTCTGGAACCGTTGGATCGTCAATACCGAAGGTTTGCCATTCAGAGCTACTGAGTCCTTTATAAGTAACATTAACGGCCCCAGTTGAACGGCTACGATCGCCCACTTTCATACCGATGCTTTCCAATACTACCGGTAAACGATCCCAAACAACATCAAACGGAGCTCGAGCGATAACTTGCGGTAATCCACTACTATCACTGCCACTTTGGACATCAATAATACCAAAAGTATTACCTAACTTATCTTGTTTAGAGGTATCACGCAGAATATATAGACTATCAACAATTTCGTTTAATAACAGCTTGTTATAACGTTGGATCTCAACCGGATCAGTGATATTTTGCTCACCCTGTTTGATGCCTTCATTGGTGATAGTCAGAATAATTTGATATCCCTGTGGCGCGATAACTAAACGATGACGTGTTTGTAATGGTACATCTTCATCGGCGCGATCCCACACCACCCAGTCAGTCACAACGGTTTGGGTCGGATCATTTTTTTCTGCAACTTTAATCCCTTTCTGAGCTAAGATCAGGTTCAATTGAGACCAAAGTGCGCTGTTTTCAGGTGTATTTTCTAGCAACAAACGGCTTGCATCCGCGCTATTTTCTGTTTTCGAGCCGCTTAATAAGCTAATGGTTTGAACCGGTGGACGAATATCTAATGCTTTACCTACTGCACCTGTCGAAGTGACCGGTGGAATATCATATTCGCCGTTCTGTAAAGGTAAACTCATTCCCTGTGGGACAACCAATGCTTTCAGTGGCGCAGCATCCAGATAATTTTCGTCACCACTTACCTGACGTTTATAGCGCTGATCGCTGGAACAGGCTGCCAGTAACACGACAAGTGACAGACCAGCAACCTTCATAACCTTCGATTTTTGCAATAATGTTGCCATTAAAATTCCCTAAATTTTACAGTAATCCAGCTAACCTCAGGGCTTCTTCAACCTTGTGCTGGCCCGACGCAGTCAGTGGGATCATTGGCAGCCGTAGCGAATCATCCGCTATCAGACCCAGACGTCGACAGCCCCATTTAGCTGGCGTTGGATTCGGTTCAACAAATAACTGATGATGTAACCCCATCAGGCGTTTATTCAACTCTCGCGCCTCAGTATATTTGCCTGCTAAGGCTAAGTCACACATTTTTACCATTTCAGCAGCGGCGACATTCGAGGTTACCGAAATAACACCTTTTCCGCCGAGCTGGATAAAATCTAATGTCGATGCATCATCACCACTGAGCAAAATGAAATCTTCATCAACCAGCTCTTTGATTTGACTAACACGACTTAAGTTCCCTGTAGCTTCTTTAATTGACACAATATTCGCCAATTTTGCCAATCGGCCCACAGTTTCTGGCAATAAGTCACTGCCAGTACGCGCAGGAACATTATACAGAATTTGAGGTAAATCGGTATTTTCAGCAATAGCTTTAAAATGCTGATACATCCCTTCTTGTGACGGTCTATTATAATAAGGTGCAACCGTCAGACAAGCAACAACGCCTGTATTTTCAAACTGTTTAGTTAGCGAAATTGCTTCGGCAGTTGCATTAGCGCCAGTTCCCGCAATAATCGGGATGCGTCCATCAGCATATTCCAGCGTGGCCAGTACCACTTCAGCATGCTCATCATGGCTCAGTGTGGCTGATTCTCCCGTTGTACCAACAGAAATAATCGCTGAGGTGCCACTCGCGACATGATAATCGACTAACGCTTTTAGACTTTTTTTGTCCAGTTTTCCCGCTGCATCCATGGGTGTAATCAACGCAACCATACTGCCCTGCATAAATTGTTTGTAGTTTTTCTGTCCGCTAGCCATTCGCCATTCCCCCAAAAAGTTGAACTCTCATGTTACTTTCTCGGCAGAAAGAATAAAACCATTCTAACGCATGATTTTAATGAATTTTGTTAATAGCTGAATCTTTAACTTAAACAGAAGTAATAATTCCCTCAAATTCGGGCAATTAGGTTCAGTTTTTCAAGTTAATTTATCTGGCAAGCTAGATATCGGCATAAAGTTCAATCTCATTCTTTATTATCAATTTCTAGATTACTAGGGTTCTCGTGCTATCGTATTGATGCGGCTTTGAATCACCACCAAGGCTTAGCGATGAATAAAAACCGTAATGAGCTTTACTTGGCACCACTGCAATTTTATGATCCCCTTAGAGAACGTCGATTCTATTTTTATTTTGCATCGACTATTTTAAGGTAGATGCTTAAACGCTATATTTAGCAATAAGCTATTCTAGCGTTTAGCTCAAATAAGTTTAAGATAAGCAAAAGTAACTGATAATTAGATAAAAACAGATACGCGAACAAACACTAAGGAAATTATTTTGCCACAACCCGCTTTGCCACCATCAGCATCGTCACAGTCCGAACAGCAGTATCTGGTGATTACCGCATTAGGAAAAGATCGTTCAGGAATAGTGAATACTATCACCCGACTGGTCAGTGAATGTGACTGTAATATAGAAGATAGCCGCTTAGCGATGTTTGGAGAAGAATTTACTTTTATTATGATGTTGTCAGGTAAATGGAATTCAATCACTATGCTCGAATCCATTTTGCCGTTAAAAGGTGCAGAGCTCGATTTGTTGATCGTGATGAAACGTACCCGCTGTATCGAGACCACCTACTATCCATCAACCGCGGTCGTTAAAGTTGTGGTAAATGATGCACCTGGTATAGTCGAGCAATTTACTAATTTATTTACTACCCAGCAGTGTAATATTGCTGAGCTAATGTCTAAAACTCACCTAGTGGACGACGGATTGCCACCTCAGCTTGAAGTACAAATTACCGCCCATAATCCTATGGATGATAATGGCGGAGTAATAACCCATAAATTTGAGCAGCTGTGTACAACACTGCATGCTCAAGGCAGCATAAATATTATTCATAATCCAAAAATGCAGAATTAACGGAGATCTATGCAATGAGTCCATTGAAAGCCGGCGATAAGGCTCCTCAATTTAGCCTTCCTGACCAAGATGGCGAAATCATCAATCTTTCTGATTATGTAGGGCAACGTGTTTTAGTCTATTTTTACCCGAAGGCGATGACGCCAGGCTGTACTGTTCAGGCATGTGGTCTGCGTGATGAAATGGATACACTAAAACAACAAGGCGTTGATGTTCTTGGGATCAGCACCGATAAACCAGAAAAATTGGCTCGTTTCGTTGAAAAAGAGATGTTGAATTTCACCCTACTTTCCGATGAAGATCACCATGTTTGTGAGCAGTTCGGTATTTGGGGAGAGAAAAAATTCATGGGCAAAACCTATGATGGCATTCACCGCATTAGCTTTTTAATTGATGCGAATGGCAACATTGAACATGTTTTTGATAAATTTAAAACCAGCGATCATCATCAAATCGTCTTGGATTATCTCAACTCTAACGCCTGATTATATTCTTGCCGCTGACTCTAACTTCAGCGGCAATTTCCTCGGCCCCTTCAAAATTAGCTATTCCGCCCCTACACGAGAAACACACAACCAATAATCCAAGACTTTTTAGTCGTTATCGCTTGATTGAGGTTTTTCACGCCATTTCTTATGCCAAAATTTACGCGCCATCAAAATTGCCAACAAAATAATGACTAGTCCGACTAACCAAACAACAGGAGACTTAAACGGCAGCCATATCAGTACTGAGCTGGCCATATAACCCAAAGTAACAATTATGCCACTCCATAAAATTCCGCCTAATATATTGAATCCGAAAAATTTTAATGGATTAATTTTAGCGCTACCGATAATAATAGGTCCGATAGTGCGTAATCCATAAGCAAAACGAATACCGATAATTAACCCAATTTGATGCCGAGTGATTTTTTGCTGTACCCAAGTAATTTTATCCTGATGCCGAGGTAAGCGGGCTAAAATTTTAGGGCCAAAGAAATAACCGATCGTAAATAACAGGCTATCACTGGTTATTCCACCTAGCGCCGCAAACAATAAAACCCACGGATAATATAGCCACTGATTATGTGCTGCCACGCCAGAAATAAAAGCCGCAGCCTCGCCTTCCAGCATGGTGCCAAAAAAGGTCGCCCAATAACCGTATTCGGCAATTTGTTCAGTTAAATGTTCTGTGAGCATCGGATCTTCAACAAGATTATGGGTTGCATAAAAATAAAAATCAGCTTATTTAATTTAATCGTTTTATACCAAATAGCGGACTAAAATAAGCTGGCGCAAATATTAATCGACAAGCCTAAAATTGCCATATTAAAGATAAACGATAATACTGATTGCAATAATACCGCTTTTCTCATCATTGAAGAGCCAACACACACATCTGCAGTTTGACTAGCAACGGCAATAGTAAAAGAAAAATACATAAAATCTGAATACATCGGCTCGTTAGGTTTATCCGGAAAAATTAACCACGGTTGATTATCTTCATGCCGGCCATAATAAAGATGGGCGTAATGCATAGTAAAACCCATAGGGATTAATAACCAAGATGAAATTAATGTCGATGCAGTTAATAAATAAGAAAAAATTCTATCGTAGCCTTTTAAGTTAGCACTGCCACTCAACTCGACAAACAGCACCAGCATTGAGATACAACACCCTGCTAATAGAAAGAAAATCACCATTTTGGCACTTTCATCTTCCCGTCGAGTCACTTTGCGGATATCGATTTTTTTACGAATAATAGTTTTTTCAAGCAAACAGGCTAAATAGAGCCATGCAAATACATTCCAACTCAACATTAAGCCGGTTTGTACTGGATAATAAGACAGCAATATAAAAAAGGTGATTATCGCCGCGCCCAAAGAAAGCAATAATCGCGGTCGGCTGTGAAAATAATGATGGGCAATATGGGTAAATCGGGTATACAAACGAAACATAATCGATCCCTATAAATAAAGAGTAAACACCGCTAGATATCACTGCGCTTATTTTATTCTGGGGATTTCACCGACGCAGAATAAGCATTGACCCTGTTAAGGGTTATCCTGTTTAAAGTATCCTCACCGCGCATGGGTGAGGATCTCGAACGTTATTCTTACTCAAGCACTATTATTTGACATCTGCTGAGCTGTCTTCAATTACATCCTCAGGCCACGCGTGGATCACCGCTTTAACTAAAGTGGCCAGTGGGATAGCGAAAAACACGCCCCAAAAACCCCAGAATCCACCAAAAATAATCACCGACAAAATAATCACCAACGGATGTAAATTAACCGCTTCAGAGAATAAAACTGGGACTAATAAATTGCCATCTAACCCTTGAACCACTAAGTAAGCAATAATTAGGGTCCAAAAATCGCTGCCTAATCCCCATTGGAATAATCCCACAATAACCACAGGAATAGTGACAGCCACAGCACCAATGTATGGAATTAAGACCGAAAAACCAACTAACACCGATAATAAAACGGAATAACGCAGCCCCAAAAAGGCAAAAACAGCGTAGGTACAAACACCCACAATCACCATTTCTGTCACTTTACCGCGTAGATAATTGGTAATTTGTTGGTTCATTTCTTGCCAAACTTCAGTAACTAGCATTCTGTTACGCGGTAACACTTTTTGTACACCAGCAAAAATGCGCTGTTTGTCTTTTAATAAAAAAAACATCATCAGCGGTACTAACACAATATAAATAGAAAGTGTAAAAATACCAATGAGTGAGGCGACTGAAAATTTAACCACTGATTCCGCCACTGAAGATAATTTACTGCGCAAGTTATCCGCCATCATATCTATAATACCCGCATCGACTAATGCAGGATAACGTTCAGGTAATGTTTTGGCATATTGGTTAAAATCATTCACCATAGTCGGTAAATCAGAGATCAAATTAATTGCCTGTTGCCAAGCCGTAGGTGCAATGATGAAAAAAACCATGGCACTAATTCCAGCAAACACGGTCAAAATGATACATACGGCTAATACCCTAGAACAACCTAACCTCTCAAGCAAATGAGTTGGCCATTCGAGAAGGTAAGCTAGAACAATCGCCACTAATAATGGGGCTAAAATTCCACTAAAAAAGAATATAATACAAAATCCAATAACTAAGCTGGTAAATAATGCAACCGCTTGTGGATCTGAGAAACGTCGTCGATACCATTGAACAAGCATATCAAGCATAGCAATGACTCCTTGGGGACCAGGGATAAGCCAATAATCGATTTAATTTAATGAAATTATACTGATCCACAGATTTTACGATAGCTTTTGCTATCATATAGCTCAATTAATTCAAAATATGCAAAAATAGCCAGCATATCGGCCATTTGATAAATGACAAGTAATGGGAATTTTGCTCATTCATCGCTGTAAGGGGCGTATCTATTTCATGAAAAACACACTGAAAAACCCTATTTTGGCTGTATTAATTGCAACACTCACTTTTGGACCTTGGGCTACGGCCTACAGTTCCGTCGAAGATACCCTGCCTGATATGGGAACGACCGCCGCGGGCACTCTAACCATTGACCAAGAAATTTTATTGGGGGATGCGTTTACTCGGCAAATCAGAGCCAGTACACCACTCATTTATGATCCTCTGCTGCTGCAATATATTAATAACTTAGGGCATAAGTTAGTTAAAAATGCAGATTCAGTAAAAACACCGTTTAAATTTTATTTAGTTAATAATCAGAATATTAACGCCTATGCTTACTTCGGTGGTAACGTGGTACTGCATTCCGCACTATTTCGTTATAGCCAAAATGAAAGCCAATTGGCTTCCGTCTTGGCGCATGAAATATCTCACGTTACTCAGCGGCACTTAGCCCGTATGCTTGAAGATCAGAAAAGCAATACTCCATTAGCCATTGCCGGCACTATTGGTTCATTATTATTGGTGATGGCGAATCCACAAGCCGGGTTTGCCGCCTTGACCAGCACTATGGCGGGGGTTCAACAAGGTCGTATTAGCTTTACTCAAGGCAATGAGCAAGAAGCCGATCGTATCGGTCTACAAACGTTACGTCGCTCAGGATTTGATCCCCATGCTATGGCAGATTTTATGCAGGTAATGTCTGACCAAACACGCTATATGTCAAAACCCCCAGAAATTTTACTCACTCACCCATTACCTGATAGCCGGCTCGCCGATGCCCGTAATCGTTCAAGCCAATTTCCCAAAGTCACCGTGCCGTCATCATTTGATTTTATGCTAGCCCGTGTCCGTATTTTGGCGATGTATGGTGTGGATCAAAAAGCCATCTTAGAGCAAATTTTATCTAACTACAGTAAAGGTAGCGAGCAAGAAAAAATGGCCGCAGATTATGGTCGAGCGCTGTGGCTATCTTCACAAGAAAAAAAATATACCGAGTCGAATAAAATTATAGCGGAATTACTGGCGAAACAACCTAATAATCCGTGGTTTATCGATGCTATGACCGATTTGGATATTGAACAAAATCGTGCGGCTAAAGCCGTTGCTCGTTTGGAAAAGGCACGTATAAACTCTGCAAAAGATCCGGTTTTACAGATTAACCTGGCCAATGCGTATATTCGCAATAAACAATATGCCGATGCTTCAAAACTTTTGTATAAATATACTTTTGATTACCCAAGCGACCCCAATGGCTGGGATTTACTGGCCGAGGCCTCCGCGAAGCAAGGTAAGCGCAATGAAGAATTGGCGGCTTACGCGGAAGACATGGTATTACGAGGTAATTTTGATGGGGCAATTAACTACTTGAGCGATGCCAGCAGAATGACAAAACTAGGGAGTTATGAGCAAATACGTTATGACGCTCGAATTGACGAAATCCGTCAGCTCCAATTGCGAGAAAGTAAAATCAAACTTTAAAAGGTCTCTAATATTATGAGCACAGCCGTCACTTTTTATCATAATCCACGCTGTTCAAAAAGCCGTGAAACCTTGGCATTAGTCGAATCGATGGGGATAAAACCACAGGTTATTGAATATCTAAACACACCGCCTAGCGTAGCCGAATTAGCCCAATTATTGTCAGCTTTAGGCTTTGAGGATGCACGCCAATTAATACGTACCAAAGATGAATTGTATCAACAATTGGGATTAGCTAATCCCGAGTTAAGCCAAGTGCAATTGTTGCAGGCTGTGCACGAAAATCCAAAATTAATTGAGCGCCCAATTGTGGTCGCCGGTAATAAAGCGCGTTTAGGTCGCCCACCGGAGCAAGTTAAAGAGATTTTATAGCCTTAAGCGACGAATGAAATGCCTTTAAATACTAGGTGATTAAATCGTGGACGCTAAATTCTAGGCCATCGGGTTAAATAATAGCGACTAACATTCAAAAGCTGAAGAATAAGCGTTAAAAAATAGCTCAGTCAACAAGTTCACTAATTTGGCGGCAGTTTATTTTAGCTGCCACTATTTTTATGATTTTAACCAGCAATTTGCATAACCAGCTAATAGTGGATCAGCAGGACTAAAATCAATAATGCTAACCGAGTTACCCATAAGAGAGCTTGATTTATAGCTTCAGAATATCTTTAACAAATGGAATTGTCAGTTTTCGTTGAGCCACAATAGACGCATGATCAAGTTCGTTCAAAATATCAAATAGTGTACCCATTTTGCGATCTAAGCGTTTTAATACAAAGCGGCAAACATCTTCGGTAAGCTCAAAGCCTCGCATGCGCGCTCTGAGTTGTAATGCTTGAATTTTCTCTTCGTCACTTAATGGGTGCAGTTTATAAATCAGCCCCCAATCAAGACGAGACGCTAAATCAGGCAGTTTTAATTCAATTTGCCGAGGCGGCCTATCCCCCGTGATCAACAAACATGTGCGACCTATCTCTAAAATGCGATTATATAAATTAAAAATCGCCATTTCCCACTCTTCATCACCGGCGATACATTGAATATTATCAAGACAAACCAATGATAAGTGTTCCATTCCGTCTAATACATCCGGCACAAAATATGCTCGTTTATCCAGTGGCACATAGCCAACGGCCTCGCCTTTATCAGATAATTCTGCACAGGCAGCATGTAAAAGATGGCTCTTTCCGCCGCCTTCACGGGACCAAAAATAGAGATAACTGCCATGTGGTTGATGAATTGCGAGCTTAATCGCCGCCAGCAATGAGGGATTATTCCCCGCATAAAAACTAGCAAACGTTTCATCATCCGGCAGATATAAAGGTAATGAGAGCTGCGATGGTGTATTCAGGATAGCCTCTGGCTTAACGAACAAATTTTCGCGGAACAGTTTAACATAAAATCGCAGGTTAAATGAACCTGATATACATTGTTTCTAAGCAATGTTTATAAGCAATGTTTCTAGACAATATTTTTAGTAATAGTTATCAACAATGTTGGCCGACACGATAATACCAAAGGCCGGCCAACTGGAACTAACTGTAAGCCTAGATTATTGCTTTATCGAGCGCTTTGTTTCAACTTCGTCTAATTGCTCAGTAATAAAATGTTTTTCTGGACGAACAAACGTAATAAAACGGAATAACAGCGCCATAAAAATACCAACGATAGTGGCTAATGCCATGCCTTTCAGTTCTGCTTGACCGATATGAATAACCGCACCGCTGACACCGATTATTAAAATCACCGACGTTAAAATTAGATTTTGTGGCTTATTATAATCCACTTTTGAGTCAATTAGCACACGAATGCCTGATGCACCAATTACGCCGTAAAGCAGCAAAGAAACACCGCCCATCACGGGGGTTGGAACGAGTTGAATCGCCACAGATAATTTACCAACACATGACAGTAAAATTGCCAGTATAGCTGCGCCACCAATAACCCAAGTGCTGTAAACCTTAGTTATTGCCATTACACCGATATTCTCACCATAAGTGGTGTTTGGTGTCGAACCAAAGAAACCAGAAATGATCGTCGAAAAACCATTCGCAAACATAGAACGGTGTAAACCGGGATCTTTTAGTAAATCACGCTCGACAATATTTGCCGTCACCACTAAATGCCCTACGTGCTCCGCGATAACCACTAATGCCGCAGGTAAAATAGTTAAAATCGCAAACCATTCAAAACGTGGTGTATAAAATTCAGGAACCGCAAACCATGGCGCATCGACAATAGGCGTCAAGTCCACAATCCCCATGAAATAGGATAAGGCATATCCAACCAAGAAACCGATAAGAATAGGAATAATTGATAAAAATCCACGGAACACTACCGCGCAAAGAATAGTTACACTCAGCGTAGTAATTGAAATAATTAAGGTTGATGGATCTACAGGAGTATCGCCTTGAGGCAATAATCCCGACATACTGGCTGCGGTTTGTGCCAGCTCTAGCCCAATGACCGCCACAATGGCACCCATGGCAGCGGGAGGAAACATCACATTAATCCAGCCTCTGCCCGCGACTTTAACAATTAAAGCCACGACACAAAAGAGTACCCCACAAATAATGAAGCCGCCAAGTGCTAGCTCATAACCTAAAGGTAATAAAATTAATACCGGAGAAATAAACGCAAAACTAGAGCCTAAATAAGCAGGAATTTTACCTTTACAAATAAACAGATAAATTAATGTCCCGACGCCATTAAATAATAAGATCGTGGCTGGATTAACGCCGAACAAAATAGGAACAATTACCGTTGCGCCGAACATAGCAAATAAATGCTGTAGGCTAAGTGGAATAGTTTGTAATAGTGGCGGTCTTTCTTCAACTCCGATAGTACGGCGAGTCATTTGTTGCATCCCCTAGATGATATACTTTTAGATATTATGGTTAAAATTACGGGTTAAAATTACGCAGTTAATTACAGCTAACGCATTTACAACATAACTGGCTATATAGCCTAATAATTGCAGACGATTAAAACCGTGCTTAATAGCGCATACGGAACGCATATTCGCTATTAAGTTAACTTTAATTCGCCCGGCCTCTGAATATCAAATATCAGTCACTGTTTGTGAGCCCTCTAAAACCAAGCTGAACTCGCGACACGGTAACAACACTTGTTATTCCAAGTATTTTTATTTAAAAAAAAGCCGACTATTCGTCGGCTGATCTTATTTAGTACCAAATATTTTATCGCCCGCATCCCCGAGCCCTGGAACAATGTAGCCATGTTCATTAAGGTACTCATCGACAGAGGCAGTATAGAGTTCGATATCTGGATGGGCTTTTTCTAATGCCGCGATACCTTCTGGTGCAGCGACTAAGACTAAGACTTTAATCGATTTACAACCGGCTTTTTTCAGCAAATCGATAGTCGCTATAACTGAGCCACCAGTCGCCAACATCGGATCGACAACCAGCGCCATACGTTCTTCAATATTTGACGCTAATTTGTGGAAATAAGGAACTGGCTCGAGAGTTTCTTCATCTCGATATACACCAACAACACTAATACGCGCACTTGGAATGCTATCCAGAACACCATCCATCATGCCTAAGCCAGCACGTAAGATTGGAACAACGGTAATTTTCTTTCCTTTGATTTGTTCAATCTCAACTGGGCCACACCACCCTTCGATTGTTACTGTTTCAGTTTCAAGATCGGCAGTTGCTTCGTATGTCAGGAGACTCCCTACCTCTGACGCTAATTCGCGGAAACGCTTGGTGCTAATATCGTGATCGCGCATCAGGCCGAGTTTATGTTTTACCAACGGGTGTTTCGCCTCAACAACTTTCATACTTTTCTCCTACTATTTTTGGTGGTCGGCGGGCAAAAAAATCGCGAGATTATAACTCTTTTTTGGGATAGTTCCACTAGTATCTGGTTGATACTGATCAAAACATTTCCGAATAATGTTGTTTTAATCTTAGATTATTTCCCGCAGAAAGCTATCGCAAACGTTTGCTTAGCCTGTTAGAATTAATCTCATTATTGCTTCTTTGTTTAAAACGTAATTGCCTTGGGGGCTGTTGTGACTGATAAAACCTCTCTTAGCTATAAAGATGCCGGTGTCGATATCGATGCAGGTAATGCACTTGTTGAACGTATCAAAGGCGTTGTAAAAGAGACGCGTCGTCCTGAAGTTATGGGGGGTCTAGGTGGTTTTGGTGCACTTTGTTCTCTGCCACAAAAATATCGCGAGCCGGTATTAGTCTCAGGTACTGACGGTGTTGGCACCAAATTACGTTTAGCCATGGACTTAAAACGCCATGACACCATCGGAATTGATTTAGTGGCAATGTGCGTTAACGATTTAATCGTTCAAGGTGCTGAGCCACTGTTTTTCCTCGATTATTACGCAACTGGTAAATTATCGGTCGATACTGCGGCCAGCGTAATTACAGGGATCGCCGAAGGCTGTAAACAATCGGGGTGTGCATTAGTCGGCGGTGAAACCGCAGAAATGCCAGGCATGTATCATGGTGAAGATTACGACGTCGCCGGTTTTTGTGTCGGTGTTGTTGAACGCTCAGAAATTATTGATGGCAGTAAAGTACAAGCTGGTGATGCCCTAATCGCTCTCGCCTCTAGTGGTCCTCACTCCAATGGCTATTCATTGATACGTAAAATTTTAGAAGTGAGCCAAACTGATCCTGAAGCTACCGAGCTTGAAGGCAAAAGTTTAGCTGACCATCTTCTCGAGCCAACTCGCATTTATGTCAAAAATATTTTAACTTTGATTGAGAAAAGTGATATTCATGCTATTGCACATTTAACCGGCGGTGGTTTTTGGGAAAATATTCCGCGTGTATTGCCGGAAAATACCCAAGCACAAATTGATGCGAACAGTTGGCAATGGCCAGCGGTATTCCGTTGGCTACAAAAGGCCGGCGATGTTAGTACCCATGAAATGTATCGTACCTTTAACTGTGGTGTGGGGATGATAATCGCCCTTCCACCAGCAGAAGTTGCTCCAGCGCTCAATTTATTAACTGAATTAGGCGAAACCGCATGGCAAATTGGTAAAATAGCTGCATTACCAGCAAACGCAGAACAGGTTATTATTGGCTAATGAAAAAAATA
This sequence comes from Moellerella wisconsensis, assembly GCF_022592395.1. NCBI lineage: Bacteria > Pseudomonadati > Pseudomonadota > Gammaproteobacteria > Enterobacterales > Morganellaceae > Moellerella > Moellerella wisconsensis. The sequence goes on from NZ_CP093242.1 coordinate 2,018,388, forward strand.
GTGGTGTTGATTTCGGGAAGTGGCACAAATCTACAAGCGATTATTGATGCCTGCCAAGCAGGTAAGATAAACGCCGAAATTTGTGCAGTATACAGCAATAAAAGCGATGCATTGGGATTAACTCGGGCACAAGAGGCAGGGATCCCTGCCTTTGCAATTCAACCGGAGAATTACACCACTCGCGAAGACTATGACCATGCGCTACAGCAAGCAATAGATAGCCATGATGCTGATTTACTGGTACTTGCCGGTTATATGAGAATTTTACCTGCCGATTTTGTACACCACTATCGCGGTAAAATAATCAATATCCACCCGTCATTGCTGCCTAAATATCCGGGGTTACATACCCACCGTAAAGCGATGGAAAATGGCGACCGAGAACATGGGACTTCTGTCCACTTTGTCACCGAGCAGTTAGATGGCGGACCGGTTATTTTACAAGCCAAAGTACCTATTTTTGCCAACGATCATGAAAACGATGTAGTTGAACGAATTAAAACCCAAGAACATGATATTTATCCGGTTGTAATTGATTGGTTTATTTCAGGTCGATTACAAATGGTGGGAAATAACGCGCAATTGGACGGTAAAATCCTACCCGAACAAGGGTATGCTAGTGATGACTAGACCACTAAACTGCAATTTATCGGCTCAATTTTAATACTGGAAAACCAGATAATCTGGTGATTTATATTTTCATTTATGAATATTGTTTAAGTCCTATTCATTATTTGAACCCTGTTTATCTGGTTTTTTATTTGTTGTGCCCCATGGGGTCACTTCAATATCTATTATTTTATTTCAATGAGTTACTTCAATCGCTATCATCACCGTTATTCGACTAATCCCTCGCTAACTCGACTCATCGACAACAGAGATAAAATTTTTAACTTAATTATTGCTGAATTATTCATCAATCGGTGTCTGTCGATTTGAGGTTGGCTTATTTTCTATTAAATAAGTGATATCCTATAAGAAACCAATTAATAAGATTAACAATGAACAGAAAGTAATAATCTTATTGATTGTAACAGTGATATTTAGAGTCAGTATTTTTTAATATCACCCTATTATTGGTTATACTCAACGCTAAGCTGCTTATTTATTAGCGTAGCGTATAGCTAATACCCTTAACTTTTTTGAGGTAAAATTATGAAAGCCGGGCAGTTATCCCCATTTAGATTGCGCCCTCTTGAACGCGAAGACTTAGCTTTTATTCATCAACTTGATAATAACGCCAGTGTTATGCGTTATTGGTTCGAAGAACCGTATGAAGCCTTTGTTGAATTAAGCGATCTGTACGACAAGCATATCCATGACCAATCTGAACGCCGTTTTATCGTTGAAAATGCAGCCCAAAAAGTCGGCTTAGTTGAATTAGTCGAAATTGATTATATTCATCGTCGCTCTGAATTTCAGATTATCATTGCGCCTAATTTTCAAGGCAAAGGCTATGCCACACGCGCAGCAAAACTGGCGATGGATTATGCATTCTCAGTTCTCAATTTATACAAATTATATTTAATTGTTGATAAAGAAAATATCAAAGCCATCCATATTTATGAAAAGCTCGGCTTCCATACTGAAGGTGAATTAATCGATGAGTTTTTTGTTAATGGTCGCTATCACACTGCTATCCGTATGTGTGTTTTTCAGCAACAATATTTTGCGATGAAACAACAAAGTAGTCATCCAGAAAGTGTGGTCAATAAACATGCGACTATTAAACAACAGGTATAATAGCTAGCTAACAAGGATTGACCTTATCACCTATCATATTGGAGTAACAATGTCCCAAGATCGCTCATATCATGAAAAAGAGCTGAGCTGGCTCTCTTTTAACGAACGTGTACTACAAGAAGCGGCAGATAAACGTAACCCGTTAATAGAACGAATGCGTTTTCTTGGTATTTACTCCAATAATCTTGATGAGTTTTATAAGGTCCGTTTTGCTGATGTAAAGCGCCGTATCTTGATCAATGAAGAACGAGGTTCAGCTACGGGCTCTCGTCATTTATTACGTAAAATTCAAACCAAAGTCGCTAAACTCGATCAAGAATTTGACATACTGTATAACGAACTGCTGCTAGAAATGGCTCGTAATCAAATTTTCTTAATTAACGAGCGACAAATCTCCCCCAATCAACAAATTTGGTTACGTCAATATTTTCGCCAAAAATTACGTCAGCACATTACCCCAATCTTAATTAATCCTGAAACCAACTTTGTTGAGTTTCTCAAAGATGATTACACCTATCTAGCGGTCGAAATTATTCATGGGCAAGAGATTCAATATGCATTATTAGAAATTCCATCTGATAAAGTTCCGCGTTTTGTCAATTTGCCCCCAGAAATGCCCAAACGTCGTAAATCAATGATTTTAATTGATAATATCTTGCGTTATTGTCTCGATGAAATTTTCAAAGGCTTTTTTGATTACGACAAACTTAATGCCTATTCAATGAAAATGACTCGAGATGCAGAATATGACTTAGCGACTGAAATGGAATCCAGTCTGCTTGAATTAATGTCATCCACGTTAAAACAACGGCTTACTGCCGAACCGGTAAGATTTGTTTATCAACGTGATATGCCCGATGAAATGGTCGAATTACTGAGAACTAAATTAGGGCTCTCTAATGATGACTCGGTTATTGCTGGCGGTCGTTATCATAATTTTAAAGATTTCATTAAATTCCCTAATGAAGGGAATAAAAATTTACTGTATAAGCCGCTGCCATGCCTACGCCACCGCTGGTTTGATAATTTTCGCAATGGTTTCGATGCTATCCGTGAGCGCGATGTTTTACTGTATTATCCTTATTATACCTTTGAACATACGTTGGAACTGCTGCGCCAAGCTTCGTTTGATCCCAGTGTAATATCGATAAAAATCAATATTTATCGGGTAGCTAAAGACTCTCGGATTATTGATTCAGTGATCCACGCCGCGCACAACGGTAAAAAAGTCACCGTAGTGGTCGAATTACAAGCCCGTTTTGATGAAGAAGCTAATATTCATTGGGCGAAACGCCTCACTGAAGCCGGTGTACATGTGATTTTCTCTGCTCCGGGGCTAAAAATTCACGCTAAACTGTTTATTATTTCTCGACTGGAAGAAGGCCAAATTATTCGTTACGCCCACATTGGTACCGGTAATTTCAATGAAAAAACCGCCCGTTTATATACTGACTACTCGTTATTAACCGCCGATCAGCAAATTACCAATGAAGTTCGCCGAGTATTTAACTTTATTGAAAACCCATATCGTCCGGTGACTTTCGATAATTTAATGGTGTCGCCACAAAATACCCGCATCAAATTAAATCAGTTAATAGATACTGAAATTGAAAATGCACTGGCAGACAAGCCCTCAGGAATAACTTTAAAAATCAATAATTTGGTAGATAGAGAGCTCACAGACCGATTATACGATGCCTCAAATGCTGGAGTAAAAATACGATTATTAATCCGCGGCATGTGTTCATTAGTCGCGGGGCAACCCGGAATGAGTGAAAACATTCAAGTCACCAGTATTGTTGACCGTTTTCTCGAACATGATCGCGTATACGTCTTTACCAATGGAGGGGACGAAAAAGTTTTTCTATCTTCTGCTGACTGGATGACTCGCAACATTGACTATCGTATTGAAGTGGCAGTGCAATTAGTCGATCCACAATTAAAACAACGTGTTCTGGATATTTTAGACTTACAGTTTGGTGATACCGTAAAAGCACGATTTGTTGACAAAGATCTCAGCAATCATTATGTTCCTCGGGGAAACAAACGTAAGATCCGTGCCCAGCTTGCGGTTTATGACTATTTGAAATCTATAGAAAATCCAGACATGAGATCTTAATAACCATGCCATTAACTTATACATCAACACCCCGACCGTTAGAAATCGCCGCTATTGATCTCGGATCAAATAGCTTTCATATGATTATTGCGCGGGTTGTTAATGGTGCATTACAAGTTCTCACGCGGCTAAAACAGCGCGTTCATCTGGCGACCGGATTAAATGAATATAATGAGCTTAGCGAAGAATCAATGCAACGGGCATTATCTTGTCTGGCGCTATTTGCTGAGCGATTACAAGGGTTTCCAGCTGAAAACGTCTGTATTGTTGGTACGCATTCTTTACGTGAAGCCACGAACGCACAAGAATTTTTACGCCGAGCAAAACAAATAATTCCCTACCCGATTGAAATTATTTCAGGCCAAGAAGAAGCTCGATTAATTTTTATGGGCGTTGAGCATACACAGCCAGAAAAAGGCCGTAAACTAGTGATTGATATCGGTGGAGGCTCCACTGAACTCGTTATCGGCGAGAACTTTACGCCACTGCTAATTGAAAGCCGGCGTATGGGTTGCGTGAGTTTTTCGCGTCAATATTTTCCAAATAATGAAATTTCACCGAGTAATTTTGCCCGCGCCCGCTTAGTCGCAAATCAGAAATTAGAAAATATTGCCACCCAGTTTAAACAACAAGGGTGGGATGTGGTATTAGGGGCATCGGGTACCATAAAGGCAGCGCATGCTGTGTTGCTAGAAAATGGTGAACGAGACGGGATTATTACGCCCGCACGACTAGCACAACTGACCCAACACGTATTAAAATACACATCGTTTGATGATCTGGAGATTGAAGGTTTATCCGATGATCGAAAGCAAATCTTTGTTCCCGGACTTGCAATATTATGTGCTGTCTTTGATTCTTTAGATATCAAGGAACTACGGCTTTCTGAAGGCGCATTACGCGAAGGTGTTCTGTATGAAATGGAAGGCCGTTTTCGCCATCAGGATATTCGACAACGCACTGCTCTGAGTTTAGCAGAGCACTATAATATCGATCGAGAACAAGCAAAGCGTGTTTTAGCTACGATGGAACAACTGTATAAACAATGGGCGGAGCAAAATCCGAAACAAGTTAATTTGCATTTAGAAGCTATTTTAATTTGGGCCGTGATGCTGCATGAAGTCGGTTTAAGTATTAATTTAAGCGGCCTACATCGTCATTCTGCTTATATTTTGCAAAATACCAATTTGCCCGGTTTTAATCAAGAACAGCAGTTATTATTAGCAACTTTGGTTAAAAATCATCGTAAAGCCATTAAGTATGATGATATTCCGAAGTTTAATTTATATAAGAAAAAACAGTTTATGCCGCTGATCCAAATTCTTCGGCTATCCATTCTGTTAAATAATCAACGACAGTCAACCACAACGCCGGCAACGTTAAGGCTTGAAACTGATGACGGTTATTGGACATTGTATCTGCCAGCCAACTATTTGGCTGAGAATGCTCTAATGCAACTGGATTTAGAAAAAGAACAAGCTTTTTGGGAAGACGTTCCGGGCTGGGAACTGAAAATATGTGAGGAATCGGCTTAATTGCTCATCATTAAAAATAAAAGGTGCTGTTAATGACAGCGATTCATTGATGAGCAATAACCGCTAGAATTCATCTAATGGACTCATTTTAAATGCTCTTGGGCGTTCAATTTATGTTTTAAGGATTAAAATGTCTCAACCTGCTTTTTCAATTGATGCGGCTCCTACTATGAATCCGCATTCGCAAAAACTGGCGCATATTCGTCAGCAGATTTTAACTCTTTTTCTAGATGATGAAGAGTTTGTACACAGCCTGTTAGAAACTGACCCTCACGTCCGTACAGATGACAAAGTACTAAAAGAAAAAATTGCCGCGGTAAAAGAGCTGCTAAAAGACCTACATACTGCCGATATCGCCGATATTTTGGAGATGCTGCCGTATGATGAACGTTTAGCACTTTGGCATCTGGTCGATAACAGTGAACGCGGTGAAGTATTGGTAGAAGCCTCGGTTTCTGTGTGGGATAGCCTAATCAAAGATATGACCGACCGCGAGCTTTTACGCGCAGTCGCCACTTTGCATATCGATGAGCAAGCCTATATTGCCGAGCACTTACCTCGCGATACTATGCGTCGCCTGCTAACTTATTTAGAGCCAAGCCTACGTAGCCGGATCCGCGAAGTACTGCAATATCCGAAAGACAGTGTTGGTCAAATGATGGATTTCGAATTCATCACCGTAAGGCCTTCCGTCACGCTAAAAACCGTGCAACGTTATTTACGTCAACGCGGTAAAATGCCCGAAGCCACCGATAAGATTTTTGTGGTGGATAACCAGAATCATCTCACCGGTGAATTGCCGTTAACCACTATTTTGACTCAATCGCCAGAAAAAATTGTCGCCGACGTCATGAAAACCGATACTGTTACCTTCATGCCCGATGAAAAAGGTGAAGATGCGGCAGGTGCGTTCGAACGTTATGACTTAATCTCCGCAGCCGTGGTTGATGCCAATGGCTTGATGATGGGACGACTCACCGTCGAAGATATCGTCGATAATATGCACGAAGAAAACGACACCAGTATCCGCCGCATGGGGGGGTTAAGCCGTGAAGAAGACGTCTTTGCTCCGGTAGGACAAGCAGTTAAAACGCGTTGGACTTGGCTGGCTATCAACTTATGTACCGCCTTTGTAGCTTCACGCGTTATTGGGGTGTTCGAAGATACTATTTCCCAGCTAGTCGCATTGGCAACATTGATGCCCATTGTCGCCGGTATCGGCGGGAATACGGGTAACCAAACCATTACCATGATTGTACGAGCCATTGCCTTACACCAAATCCAGACCGGGAGCTTCTCGTTCTTGTTTGTCAGAGAGCTTGGAGTCGCCTTTATTAACGGCATTGTCTGGGGCGGAATGATGGGGGTCGTCACCTACCTATTGTATGGAGATATGGCAATGGGTGGTGTAATGACCCTCGCGATGATCCTCAACTTACTCATGGCCGCTATCATGGGCGTATTAATACCGATGCTAATGATTAAGTTTGGCAAAGATCCAGCCATTGGTTCGAGCGTAATGATTACAGCGATTACCGATACCGGTGGTTTCTTTATCTTCTTAGGCTTAGCTACTATTTTCTTAGTCTAATGCCGCTTTAATTAATCATAATCAACGGTAATCATTATTGCCGTTAATTATAATGCTTACGCCTTCAGTATAAAAAGCATGTCTGTGTCGCCGGCATGCTTTTTTTATGTTTTTTTTATGACTTTTTTTATAACCTCTTTTTATTCTCTATTTACTGTTATTCTCTATTTTTTGACTTTTGATACATCTGATCATGAGTTAATAAATAGCCTAAATAAATAAAATCCATTGCCTTCCATCAATTCAAAATACATTTTAAATAAACGACTCTATCTATAGATTTATTTATGCTTCAGTTTATTTATTCTTCGCTTTATCCCACGGTTTAATCTAAAAAATAGATTAATCAAATAATGAGTTCTATTAATATTACAATATTCTGTTTTTATGCCATTCATAAAACTATATTGTACCATGCTAGCCTGCACCAAAATATCAAGCCAACCACACCAAAATAAGAAAAACTTAATGCCTGTTTTTAGCTTTGCTGTTTACAAAAACTGAAACTTTCTGCTATAAATTACTTATGCACTTTGTTATAACATTAACCAGACAAAAATAAATTAGCAAAATGAATTCTCTTTATTTGCTAATAGCCAGGCCGATAGCTAAACCAATAGCTCATAAAGAGTGCTAACGCTCAGGCAGTAAAATTAAGTAAGTAATCAAGTAATAAAAATTAATAACAGGCCGTAGAGAATATGATCCTCTATACCAGCCTACTATTAACGTCAATTTATGTTTAACCATAGATAACCAATGATGCAATACCCCGTAAAAACAGCTTCTGCTATTCTGGGCAATATAAGTATCAGGGATAAAAATAGAATATATAAAAGGATAGCGACATGACAACACAAACCACTAATGGACAACCATCGGCAAGGCCATTAACCCGCCAAGATTATAAGACTTTAGGTTTATCTTCTTTGGGCGGTACATTGGAATTTTATGATTTCGTTATTTTTGTTTTTTACGCAAAAATCATTTCCCAACTGTTTTTCCCGGGGAATAACGAGTTTCTAGCCTTAATGGCAACACTCGGTTTATTTGCTGCTGGTTATCTAGCCCGCCCATTAGGCGGAATAATTATGGCGCATTTTGGCGATAAAGTTGGTCGCAAGCGCATGTTTACTTTAAGCATCTTTTTGATGGCTTTCCCGACATTTATTATCGGATTTTTACCAACCTATGAGACCATTGGTGCCGCAGCACCATTGTTACTGCTGTTAATGCGTATTATGCAAGGTGCGGCCATCGGGGGCGAAATGCCGGGAGCATGGGTATTTATTGCCGAACATACGCCAAAACAGCGTTATGGATTAGGTATTGGTACCTTAACCTCGGGGATCACCGGCGGGATTTTATTAGGTTCTATTGTCGCCATTATGATTGAGCGTAATTATAGCGCACAGCAAGTTCATGATTTTGCTTGGCGTATTCCCTTTATTTTAGGCGGTATTTTTGGTTTCTTGTCAGTATATTTACGCCGTTTTCTTGAAGAAACACCTATATTCAAAGAGCTTGCGGCTAAAAAAGCATTATCTCAAGAATTACCCGTCAAGACGGTATTAAAATCGCATAAACAAGCTTGCTTGATCACCGCTGCATTAACTTGGTCATTATCAACTGCGATTGTCGTCACCATATTAATGACCCCTGATGTTGTACTGCAAGGGGTATATAAAATTGACCGTAATACCGCATTACAAGCTAACTGTGTCGCGACATTAATGCTAACTATAGGCTGTATTTTCTGGGGTTGGTTAGGCGATAAAACAGGGACTCGTTGCTCTATGTTATTAGCATGGGGGGGCTTAGCAATAACTTCAGTTTATTTTTATGCTCAATTATCTTCTGAGATTGGCGCGACTACTTTGGCATTTAATTATGGATTGATGGGCTTTTTTGTAGGGGCAATTGCAACAACCCCAATAATCAGTGCTCGTGCCTTTCCACCAGCGATCCGTTTTTCAGGGTTATCGTTCGCCTATAATATTGCTTATGCTATTTTTGGAGGATTAACCCCAATTTTAACTGGCGCATGGTTGCAACAATCACATATGGCACCGGCATATTATGTCGCAAGCGTCTCCATTTTAGCGATTTTAGTTGCCTTTTTACCATTAGCTTATAAAGGATGGAGTGCTAATAAAGTGACCGATGCTACGGAACAGACTGTATCCACGCAATCCGCACAAGCACAACACTAAGCAGTAATTCTCCTCTCGCGTATGCCGGTAGCATTGCCGGTATACGCGATTCCTTCGCCATGATCGGCCTCTGATTACATCTCAATTATTCATACAAAAATAATATAAACTGAATCGATTATTTATTTATCTATTATATGCTACTGTTTCCCTCTGATTTTATACGGTTATTGACAGTATCTTCATAATTCCTCCATTTTTCGCTGGATAATTAACGCTAAACTATTAGCCTATCCAATGTTGTTGATATTTTTCATTAAATCCAACTGAACAAACGGAATTTTGAACATTCTAGTCCGTCTATTTTGGACGGTATAACACCACTGATTTATCCTGAATTAAGCGAAAGTGAATAAAAATGACTAAAAATAATCGTTCGACTCTTTTGATGCGCTCAGCCGTTGTTGTTGCCATTATCGCTATCATCGGTACTGGCGGATATTTTTACTCGGCCACCCACGATACAATCAGTGAACCCGCCGCTAAAAAAAACAATAAAAATGCCGCGCCAACACGACGTTTTCCTTTGCCGCCAGTGCAAGTTGCTGAAACAGTTGAGCAAGTGGTACCGCGCTATCTTTCAGGATTAGGGACTGTACAAGCCGCCAATACTGTAACAGTGACTAGTCGAGTAGAAGGTCAATTAATGTCTTTGCATTTTGTCGAAGGACAGCAAGTTAATGCCGGCGATTTGCTTGCCGAAATCGACCCACGACCGTTTCAAGTTCAGCTAGCACAAGCCGAAGGCCAACTTGCTAAAGATAAAGCGCTATTAGCTAATGCTCGTTTAGATCTGGCTCGCTTTCAAACATTAGCAGGCAGCAATGTTATTTCTAAACAAGAGCTAGATAACCAAAAATCGTTAGTGCTACAAGCAGAAGGCAGTATTAAAGTTGATCAAGCGGCGGTTGATAACGCTAAACTGCAATTAACCTATAGTAAAATTATCGCTCCCATTTCTGGCCGTGTGGGCTTAAAACTGGTGGATGTTGGCAACTTTATTAGCAGTGGCACCAGTACTCCGTTAGTAGTGATCACCCAAACTAATCCTGCCGATGTGGTCTTTTCACTGCCAGAAGGCGATATTCCTGCCGTTCAACGCGCACAACAGCCAGGGAATAATCAGGTCTTGGTCGAAGCTTGGGACCGCAATAATATCGCGCTAATCGCCAGCGGACATTTACTCAGTATCGATAATCAAATTGACCCAGCGACGGGAACGTTAAAAATGAAAGCGCGTTTTACCAATGAACAGCAGCGCTTATTTCCCAATCAGTTTGTGAATATAAAAATGCAAATTGAAACATTACAACATGCGATTGTGATCCCTAATGCCGCCTTACAAATGGGCAATGAAGGTCATTATGTCTGGATATTAAATGCGGATAATCGTGTTAGTAAGCACGTGGTGACAGTTGGCTTGCAGGATAATCAGCGCGTAGTGATTGAAAGTGGTCTTAGTGCAGGCGATAAAGTAGTGACCGATGGTGTCGATCGATTAACAGAAGGCGCACAAGTTGAAGTTGTCACGGCGAATGCGCAAAAAGTGACAAAAACCACTAAAACCCCGTCAGCGGAGAAACAATAATGCAGCCAGACACTCTGAAACGTGCCGGCGGTCCTTCGCGCATATTTATTTTACGCCCAGTGGCCACGACACTATTTATGGTGGCTATCTTATTAGCAGGGATTATTGGCTATCGTTTTTTACCGGTCTCCGCCTTACCTGAGGTCGATTATCCGACTATTCAAATTGTTACACTCTATCCGGGAGCTAGCCCTGAGGTGATGACCTCGGCTATTACGGCACCGCTTGAACGTCAATTTGGTCAAATGTCAGGACTAAAACAGATGGCGTCGCAAAGTTCAGGCGGCGCTTCGGTGATCACCCTGATGTTCCAATTAGCGTTGCCCATTGATGTCGCGGAGCAAGAAGTACAAGCCGCGATTAATGCGGCGACTAATTTACTCCCCGCCGATCTCCCTTACCCACCAATTTATAGTAAGGTTAATCCCGCCGATCCGCCGATTTTGACCCTCGCGGTAACTTCTGATGCCGTTGCAATGACCGACGTTCAAGATATGGTCGAAACCCGAGTTGCGCAAAAAATATCTCAAGTCAATGGTGTCGGGCTCGTCACTTTAGCGGGAGGACAACGCCCCGCTATCCGAGTCGGCCTTAACCCACAATCCTTAGCCGCCAAAGGATTAGACAGCGAGACTATACGCAGCGCTATCAATAACGCCAATGTCAATTCAGCAAAAGGTAGCTTTGATGGCCCAACCCGTTCAGTCACCTTATCAGCCAATGACCAAATGAAATCAGTGGACGATTATCGCCGACTGATCGTGGCATTCCAAAATGGTGCTCCCGTCCGCTTAGCCGATGTGGCCACTATTGAACAAGGTGCTGAAAATGATTTATTAGGCGCATGGGCAAATAATGAGCGAGCAATAGTTATTAACGTCCAGCGGCAACCGGGCGCTAACGTCATTGAAACTACCGATGCCATCCGAGATTTACTGCCCGAATTGGTCAAGAGTTTACCCAAATCAGTCAATGTTGAAATATTAACCGACAGAACCAGTACTATTCGCGAATCCGTCGACGACGTGCAATTTGAGTTAATGCTAGCAGTCGCTTTAGTCGTAATGGTAATTTATCTGTTTCTACGCAATGGAATTGCTACTTTGATCCCTGGAATAGCGGTACCATTATCGCTTATCGGCACTTTTGCGGTGATGTATTTCTGTGGATTTTCAATTAATAATCTTACTTTAATGGCGCTGACTATTGCCGCCGGCTTTGTGGTCGACGATGCGATTGTAGTGATTGAAAACATCTCGCGCTATCTTGAGCAAGGTGATAAACCCATGACAGCGGCATTAAAAGGCGCCGGCGAAATTGGTTTTACTATTATTTCGCTTACCTTTTCACTGATCGCAGTACTAATTCCATTATTATTTATGGGGGATATCGTTGGACGTTTATTCCGTGAATTTGCGATTACTTTAGCGGTAGCTATTTTAATTTCAGCCGTGGTTTCCCTTACCCTAACCCCAATGATGTGCGCTCGATTGTTAAAACCAGAATCAGAGCATCGGCACAATAGATTCGAAATCGCCTGTGAAAAATTTATCAATCGTATGATTGCCAGCTATGCCATTGGTTTAAAGCGGGTTTTAAATCACCAATGGCTAACATTGGCTGTCGCATTAAGTATGTTGGCTCTCACTATTTTGCTCTATTTGTGGATCCCAAAAGGCTTTTTCCCATTACAAGATAATGGCATCATTCAGGGGTCGGTTGAAACTCGCCAATCAATATCTTTCTCTGCGATGGCGGATAAACAACGTGAAGTGACCCAGTTATTGTTAAAAGATCCCGCGGTAGATAACATTACCTCTTATGTCGGTGTTGATGGCTCTAATCCGACCTTAAATAATGGACGCTTACAAATCACCTTAAAACCGCTCGATCAGCGCCCAGATCGAGTGGATGTTATCATTCCTCGTATGCAAAAAGCCGCAGAGAGCATTCCCGGCATTAACCTTTATCTGCAACCGCTGCAAGATTTAACTATTGATACCCAAGTATCACGGACTCAATATCAATTTACTTTGCAAGCCTCATCGCTCGAAGATTTAAGTTTATGGGTTCCTAAGTTATTGAATGAATTACAACAACAATCAGCACTTACTGATATCAGTAGCGATTGGCAAGATAAAGGCCTGGTGGCATTTTTACGTGTTGACCGCGATACCGCAAGCCGCTTTGGAATAACTATGTCAGCGATTGACAACGCTCTTTACAATGCCTTTGGTCAGCGGATGGTCTCGACTATTTATACCCAGTCGAACCAGTACCGGGTGATATTAGAAAACAATGCACAAAGTCGAGAGGGACTATCTGCATTTGATAATCTACGTCTTAAAGGGTCGGATGGCGCAATGGTTCCGCTAAAAACCTTGGTCAATATCGAAGAAGGCGAAGGCTTACTATCAATTAATCATCTTGATCAATTCCCGTCTGTGAGCTTCTCATTCAATGTTGCTGAAGGTGCATCACTAGGCGAAGCCGTCAATGCAGTGAAAGCAGCAGAGCAAGCTATTCAATTACCTAAAGATATTACAACTCAATTCCAAGGCTCTACGTTAGCGTTTGAGGCAGCATTGACCAGTACCGTCTGGCTGATTATCGCGGCAATTGTTGCCATGTATATCGTGCTGGGTATCTTATACGAGAGCTTCATTCACCCGATCACCATTTTATCTACCTTACCAACAGCCGGAGTTGGCGCGCTATTGGCCTTGATGATTGCCGGAAGCGAGATAAATATGATCGCGGTAATAGGGATTATCTTGTTGATTGGTATCGTAAAGAAAAATGCCATTATGATGATTGACTTTGCCTTGGCCGCTGAGCGAGAACAAGGTATGACACCTTATGAAGCCATTTATCAAGCTTGCTTATTGCGTTTCCGCCCGATATTAATGACCACCATGGCCGCGTTATTAGGCGCATTACCGCTGATGCTTAGCACCGGCGTCGGTGCTGAACTGCGTCAACCGCTGGGGATTTGTATGGTAGGCGGCTTAATTTTAAGCCAAGTACTGACTCTGTTCACCACTCCAGTCATTTATCTACTGTTTGATCGTTTATCGCGTTGGATTAAATCCGGTCATTCATCCCAGATAACGCAGGAGTAAATGATGGAAGCCTTTTTTGCTTTATTTATTCGGCGGCCGGTTGCTACCCTACTGATCAGCGTTGCGATTACGTTATGTGGCTTACTTAGCTTATCATTTTTACCGGTTTCACCTTTACCCCAAGTGGATTACCCGGTCATAAACGTTTCAGCCTCGATGCCGGGTGCTTCTCCTGAAACGATGGCTTCGTCGATAGCCACTCCGTTAGAGCGTTCTCTAGGCCGGATTGCGGGGATCAATGAAATGACCTCCAGCAGCTCACTAGGCAGTACACGTATTACCTTAGAATTTGATTTAACTAAAGATATCAATACTGCTGCGCGTGAAGTCCAAGCGGCGTTGAATGCAGCACAAAGCATGCTACCCAGTGGCATGCCAAGTCGGCCACGTTATTACAAATCTAATCCGTCTGATGCACCGATTATGATCTTAACTTTGAGCTCAAAAACGGTCAATAGCGGTGAAATGTATGATATTGCATCGACAAAGCTGGCACAAAAAATCGCACAAATTGAAGGAGTGAGTGAAGTCACCGTCGGCGGAGGATCACTCCCAGCAGTACGAGTAGAGCTCAATCCAACAGCATTGTTTAATCAAGGTGTTTCACTCGATGCGGTACGCCAAGCAATTAGTAGCGCCAATGTCCGTCAACCACAGGGGCAATTAACTAATGATAATGTACGCTGGCAGATCCAAACCAATGATGAGCTTAAGAAAGCAGCTGATTATCAACCAATAATTGTTCATTACAGCGCGGGAAATGCGGTAAAACTCAGCGATGTCGCTACGGTTCGTGATTCTGTCCAAGATGTGCGCGCGGCTGGAATGTCCGACGGCTCTCCGGCGATATTAATGATTATTCGCCGTGATGCTGGAGCCAATATTATTGAAACGGTAGAGCGTATCCGCGAGGAACTTCCCGAATTACGCAGCATGATCCCAGCGAGTATTGAACTAATTGTAGCACAAGATAGAACGCCGACGATTAAAGCATCACTGGTTGAAGTAGAACGTGCGCTTGTAATTGCCATCGCCTTAGTTATTTTGGTCGTCTTGATTTTCCTGCGTTCTGGCCGAGCTACCTTAATTCCGGCTATCGCTGTCCCTGTTTCATTGATTGGGACTTTTACCGCTATGTATTTGTGCGGTTTTAGCCTCAATAATCTATCTTTAATGGCGCTCACTGTTGCCACGGGTTTTGTGGTCGACGATGCTATCGTGGTATTGGAAAACATTTCGCGCCATTTGGAAAATGGTTTAAAGCCCTTTCAGGCTGCCGTTAAAGGGGTAACTGAAGTCGGCTTTACCGTGGTTTCGATGAGTATCTCGTTGGTCGCCGTATTTATTCCCCTGTTATTGATGGATGGATTAGTCGGCCGCTTATTTAAAGAGTTCGCCATTACTCTAACCACCGCTATCTCGATTTCATTGCTGATATCATTAACCCTAACGCCAATGATGTGTGCCTATTTACTCAAGGCACCGAATAAAAATAAAGCGAAGAAAATCAGAGGTGCTGGCAAAGTCTTGTTCAAAATACAACAAGGTTACGCTGTCACGTTAGACTGGGCATTATCCCATCGACGCACCATATTGGCATTGCTGTTAGCCACTATCGGCCTAAATGTATATTTGTATATCAGCGTACCAAAAACCTTCTTTCCTGAGCAAGACACGGGCCGACTAATGGGCTTTGTCCGTGCTGATCAAAGTATTTCGTTCCAATCGATGAAAGAAAAAATGTCGCGCTTTATCCAGCAAATTAAAGCCGATCCGGCGATTGATAATGTAACAGGATTCACTGGTGGGAGTCGTATAAACAGTGGCTTTATGTTTATCTCCTTGAAGCCACTAGACGAACGCAGTGAAAGCGCGACACAAGTAATTAATCGTCTACGCGTCAAACTGGCTAACGAACCAGGAGCAAATTTGTTTCTGATGCCAGTGCAAGATGTACGTGTCGGTGGCCGTGAGGCAATGGCTAGTTATCAGTTTACTCTGTTAGCTGATGACTTAAATGAATTACGCGAGTGGGAACCCGCCGTACGTAAAGCGTTAGCGACCTTACCGCAACTGGCTGATGTTAACTCTGATAAAGAAGATAAAGGCGCAGAAATGGCGCTAACCTATGACAGAGATTTAATGGCTCAATTGGGTATCGATGTGCGAGAAGCCAATAATTTGCTGAATAATGCCTTTGGTCAACGACAAATCTCAACCATTTATGAAGCCATGAATCAGTATAAAGTGGTCATGGAGGTAGCGCCTGAATATACTCAGGATGTCAGTTCATTAGATAAAATGTTTGTAATAAATGGGCAAGGACAAGCCATTCCATTATCCTATTTTGCCCGTTGGCAGCCATCAAATGCGCCCCTAAGTGTTAATCATCAGGGGCTCTCAGCTGCTTCAACTATTTCATTTAACCTGGCCGAAAACGCCACCTTAGATGAGGCGATTAATGCCATTGAAAAAACCATGACTGAACTAGGTGTCCCCTCTTCTGTCCGTGGCTCGTTTGCCGGAACGGCTCAAGTTTTTCAGGATACCTTAAAATCTCAGCTATTATTAATTCTTGCCGCCATAGTTACGGTGTATTTAGTTCTCGGGATCTTATATGAAAGCTATATTCATCCATTAACCATCTTATCAACGCTCCCCTCGGCGGGGGTTGGGGCTTTACTGGCTTTAGAGCTGTTTAATACCCCCTTTAGTCTAATTGCACTCATTGGGGTGATGTTGTTAATAGGGATAGTGAAAAAAAATGCCATTATTATGGTGGATTTCGCTATTCAGGCACAACGTGTTGGTGGATTAACTGCCCGCGAAGCTATATTTAAAGCCAGTTTACTGCGGTTTCGGCCTATTTTAATGACTACATTAGCGGCTATTTTTGGTGCACTTCCTTTAGCGCTTGGCTCGGGTGATGGCGCAGAACTGCGTCAACCGCTAGGAATAACTATTGTCGGTGGGCTGATTATGGGACAAATATTAACCCTATTTACCACACCGGTTGTCTATTTATATTTCGATCAGCTACGTCAAAAAATGCAGCAGCGTCGTACGCGCTCATCATTAACGGAGTGACTATGAAACGCCGATTAGGATTAACTCAGCTCCGATTAACCAGTTTAAGAACGCGTTTATTTCTGGCTATCTTTGCCACCTGTATTTTACTGGTTATTATCATGCACTTTGGTGTCCGTTCGAGCTTTCAATCTGGATTTATCGGCTATATTAAAACCGATAACCAACAGCGTACCAAACTTATCGCTGACGCCTTGGCGGAACAATATCAAGAGGTGGGTAGCTGGCAATTTTTAATGAAAGATGAACGGGCTTTTTTCCGTATATTACGTTCTATCGAACAAGGACAGCATGCCAGCAATGACCTCCAAAACAGCCGACAACATGGCCCAATGAATGGGCATAAGCATATGTCTGGAATGGCGCCTAGAAATGCGCCACCTCAACCTATGCCGATGCAATTCTGGGTATTAGATAAGCGCAGTAAACCGCTTTACGGGCGTAAAACACCTATTCCTCCCGATGCAATACGTGAGCCAATTAAGCTAAATAATGGCAAAATTATTGGTTGGGTTGCCGCTAGTTCAACGAATCGATTAACCCGAGAAATCGACTTGCGTTTTGATGCTCAGCAACTCTATACCAGTTGGATAGTGGCAGGAATTTCACTGTTAGTGGCCTTAATTGCCACGTATTTTCTAGCACGCGGCTTTTTACAGCCGATTAAACGTTTATTGCAAGGAACCCAAAAATTAGCTGCCGGTGATTTTTCTACCCGAGTG
This sequence comes from Moellerella wisconsensis, assembly GCF_022592395.1. NCBI lineage: Bacteria > Pseudomonadati > Pseudomonadota > Gammaproteobacteria > Enterobacterales > Morganellaceae > Moellerella > Moellerella wisconsensis. The sequence goes on from NZ_CP093242.1 coordinate 2,036,108, forward strand.
CCTGATTCAGGCCCTGACGAACTGGCTAAATTAGCGCAAAACTTTAATCATTTAGCCTCAACGCTGGAAAAAAACGAGCAAATGCGGCGTGATTATATGGCTGATATTTCTCATGAACTGCGTACCCCACTATCTGTACTGCGCGGTGAACTTGAGGCGGTACAAGATGGTATTCGCCAAGCGACACCAGAAACATTAAATTCATTACTCGCCGAAACGGAAACATTAATCAAGCTGGTCAATGATTTACATCTATTATCATTATCCGATCGTGGCTCCCTTGCCTACCGTAAACAGTTGATTAATCTAACACCCGTGATTACTGTTGCACTCAGCCATGCACAGAGACGATTGGCGGAGAAGCCTTTAACTCTCGAGATAGCCTTACCAGAACAAGTTAATGCGATGGCTGATCCCGATCGTATTACCCAGTTATTCTATAATTTATTAGAAAACAGTTTGCGTTATACCCACAATGGAGGGCAATTGCGGCTGCAAGGTGAAATTAATCACCAACAATTTATTTTACGCTGGGAAGACAGCGCCCCCGGTTTAAGTGTCGAGCAATGTGATAAAATTTTTGAGCGTTTTTATCGGGCCGAATCTTCACGCAACCGTGCCAGCGGAGGATCAGGACTAGGATTAGCCATTTGCTTTAACATCGTCGAAGCACATAACGGCACCATTAGCGCCTCGCCTTCAGAATTGGGTGGAGTATGTATTACCCTCACCTTGCCACTGATGACGATAGAAAATACCATGCTAGATCATAGTTGAAATACGATCATAGTTGAAATTAGGCTGTACTTTAGTGATCTGAATACACCAGCTATGCTGGTGATGACTCAGGCACCTTAAACGCCATGTACAACGATATGTTGTCAGAAACTGTAGTTGTCAGAAACTGTAGTTAACAGATACCTGATGATAAACGCATCATCGTTTAAGCTCGTCACTTTGTATAGCCGCTTTCTTTATATCGCTAAATATAGATATAGCTAACTTAATATGGAAACTCACTGAGTATGAACAGTTCAATCACCTCAGCCAACGTGCTAATCGTCGAAGATGAACCAAAATTGGGTCAATTATTGTATGATTATCTGCATGCCGCAGGTTATCAGCCCGCATGGCTGTTACGTGGTGACCAAGTGATTGACTATGTCAAAAGCCACCAGCCAGATATTATCTTACTCGATTTAATGTTACCGGGCTTAGATGGTATTTCAATTTGCCAAGCGCTACGCAAATTTAGCCAAATCCCAGTTATTATGGTGACCGCAAAAACAGAAGAAGTGGATCGCTTACTTGGCTTAGAAATCGGCGCAGATGACTATATTTGCAAACCCTTTAGCCCGCGGGAAGTTGTCGCTCGCGTTAAAACCATTTTACGCCGTTGTGTACGCCATGATACGTCTTTAGCCCCCGATGAAAAACTGACTATCGACGAAATAGCTTATCAAGTTCGCTATCAAGATAAACAACTCGAGTTAACTCCAGCGGAGTTTCGTCTAATTAAAAACTTTGCCGATAATCCCGGAACCGTATTCTCTCGAGATCAACTACTGGATATTCTTTATGATGACCACCGTGTAGTTACTGACCGAACTATTGATAGCCATATCAAAAATCTACGCCGAAAACTTAACTCGTTAGACAATACTCGAACTTTCATTCGTTCAATTTATGGTCTGGGATACCGTTGGGATGAAGTTGAAAATGAATCCGACGAATAAAGCAGCGCCAATAATTTATTGTGGATCCATAAATTCGCTATTTTTATACGCATACTGTTTGCAGGGTTTATTTGGCATTTTCTCGATAACGCGCTAGAATCTGCCTCCTTAAAAGCTTATCAATCCGGTAAGCCCTGACTTGTTATCAGACCGAGAATTATCATGTTTAAACCAGAATTATTATCCCCAGCAGGTTCACTCAAAAACATGCGTTATGCGTTCGCCTACGGTGCAGATGCCGTATATGCGGGACAGCCGCGTTATAGCTTGCGTGTGCGTAATAACGAATTCAATCACGAAAATTTGGCTAAAGGTATCGCAGAAGCTCATGAATTAGGTAAAAAATTCTATGTTGTGGTCAATATTGCCCCTCACAATGCCAAATTAAAAACCTTTATTCGTGACCTTACGCCAGTGATAGAAATGGCTCCAGACGCATTAATTATGTCCGATCCAGGACTGATTATGATGGTACGTGAAGCTTTTCCGAACATGGATATTCATCTTTCGGTGCAAGCCAACGCGGTGAACTGGGCTACGGTAAAATTCTGGCATCAAATGGGACTGACGCGGGTTATTTTATCCCGTGAGCTTTCTCTCGAAGAAATTGCCGATATTCGCCAGCATGTGCCTGAGATTGAATTGGAAATTTTTGTTCACGGTGCATTATGTATGGCCTATTCTGGCCGCTGTTTGCTCTCTGGCTATATCAATAAACGCGACCCTAACCAAGGGACTTGTACCAATGCCTGTCGCTGGGAATATAAAGTCGAAGAAGGCAAAGAAGATGATGTTGGTAATATTGTTCACCAACATGAACCGATTGCAGTCAAAAATATTCAGCCAACCCTCGGCGCGGGTGCACCTACCGATAAAGTCTTTATGATTGAAGAAGCCAAACGTCCGGGCGAATACATGACGGCTTTTGAAGATGAACACGGCACTTACATCATGAATTCTAAAGATTTACGTGCCATTGAGCATGTTGAAAAACTAACTCAAATGGGCGTACATTCACTAAAAATTGAAGGCCGGACAAAATCATTCTACTACTGTGCTCGTACAGCACAGGTCTATCGCCGTGCAATTGATGATGCCGCCGCAGGCAAACCTTTCGATGCATCATTACTTACCACACTTGAAGGATTAGCGCATCGTGGCTATACCGAGGGCTTTTTACGTCGTCATACCCATGATTCCTACCAAACTTATGAATATGGTTATTCGGTCTCTGACACCCAGCAATTTGTCGGTGAATTAACCGGTAAACGAGTTAATGGATTAGCCGAAGTCGACGTAAAAAATAAATTCAGCCTCGGCGACAGCTTGGAATTAATGACGCCAGCTGGCAACGTAGTATTCACATTAGAAACACTGGCAAATCGTAAAGGTGAAGCCATTGATGTTGCACCAGGAAATGGGCATATTGTTTATTTACCTATTCCTGAAGATTTTAATCTCGAATTTGGTTTGCTGATCAGAAACTTACCGGGTACTACTACCCGTGATCCACACTCGGCGGCATAAGGATAATTTTCAGCACATAGGTATTTTAGCCTGTGTACTTTAAAGTGATTAACTTTACGAGCACATATTAGCCATCGCAATATTCTGAATACAGAAGCTAATGCGATGGCTTTTTATTAGTATTATTTCCCTTTAGATCAGACCTTTTGTCTGATCTAAAGGATTCAACCATTTCCATTTACTGTTAAAGCTCTCTTTTGGAACCCGCGTAAGAATAACTGAGGCCGGATTTTGTTGAGTCTATCGACTTGCTTGTTGATGACCCTTGATAGCTCATAACATTAACCCCCAATACGCTAATCCCTATTTTGATTTTATCGGCTTACTTGAATAATTGACTAAAAATAGCGCGTCTTAGGTACTCAGAAAAAGCTACTGATAGCTGAGTTACGGTAGCGAAGCTAAGGTAACTTAATTAATACGGTAGCGATCATCCCCTCAGGATTTTTACAGAGCTCCAATCCAATTGCGCTTCATCACATGAAGCCCGTGCCCAAAAAAGTAAGCATTTTAATGATATCTCGAGCTTTGTTGATTCAGGCTTATTCTCAAAATTATGGACTGTCTCTACTTGTTAAGACCGACTTATTCTGTAGTTTATGCCTGAATCAGTTTGCTCTGCTTGCATTTATCATTAAGGACAACAACAGCATAGCTAGAGCTGTAACCTTCATTGAATCTCGATACAATTCCCTGTGGAGAATACAATTAGCTTAACCTATATATTACCGTCCCCTCATAGCGGATAGAAATGAAAGATTACATGCAAATTGGCAAGCCCAACATAGGCTGAATTTGCCAGTAGAATAGTCATTACAATGATATTGAGTAATTCAGCAATATTATAAATTCATACACTCAACTTATAACTAATATGCAAATTTTTGCCATAGATCACATCAATCAATATCTGCTTGTCCTATAATCCTCAACGAAAATTAAGAACTATAAAGTCATATATTAAGACTAGGAACCACCTCCTTGGCTAGCCCAATCTCCCTTGGGCTGGCCATTTCTTTTATCTGTTAACTTTACTCACAATGCGTTTTATCCATAATTAGCTCCCGGTTTATTTTCCAACGTTCTTTCCCCTTCTCCTTGAACTAAATTTTAAGCTACAATTCTAATCATTATTAGCAAAATAAATTTATCTCACGCAATATAACCATCTATAGTAAAAGAATAATCAGGTCTAATTCTGCCCTGTCGTCATTAAATCTATGTATAAAAAGAGGTCAAAATATGGAGAATCCAAATGTCAGCATGCTGATTATATTTGCTCCAAATGCAACGAATCCTGAAGTGCGTAGTGCAGTAGAGAAATTACGTCATGAAGGTGCAAATATTCTAGTTCGTGTCTCTTGGGAACCTGATGATTTAACTCGCTTTATCGACGAAGCCGTGAACACGGGTATAGACACAGTTATTGCTGGTGGTGGTGATGGAACTATTAATGCCGTAGCTACCGCCCTAATGCGCTGCCAGAGTAGCTCAAGGCCTGCTCTCGCCATTCTGCCGCTAGGTACTGCCAATGATTTTGCCACCAGTGCTGGGATCCCAATCGAGATCGATAATGCCTTAGCTTTAGCTATTAAAGGAAAAGCAACCCTTATCGACTTAGCTAAAGTTAATGATGACTTTTATTTCGTCAATATGGCTACCGGTGGTTTTGGCACCCGTATAACAACAGAAACCCCCGCGGCCCTCAAATCTGCACTAGGTGGCATGGCCTATTTTGTCAACGGGCTATTTAGACCCGATACACTAAAAACAGATATTTGTCGCGTCGAAGCCGAAGATTTCAATTGGGAAGGTGAAACCTTAGTTATCGGTATTGGTAATGGTCGACAAGCCGGCGGCGGACAAGCTCTAACTCCAAACGCATTAGTCGATGATGGAAAATTAGACCTTCTGCTGATCCCTGCGCGTGAAATAATTCCGGCTATCGTCAATAACCTATTTAATCCCGAAAAAAATGACAGTATTATCCGCAGAACGAGTTCATGGATAAAAATTCATTCCCCACATAAAATGGTATTTAATCTCGATGGCGAACCACTGTCTGGTGAAACGTTCCGCTTTGAGATTTTGCCTAGCATTATTCGCTGTCGATTACCGCCACAATGTGATCTATTATCTTAGATAGTGCACATTTTCCGCTACTTTTGGCAGTCTTTAGCGCTATTTTTACTGCTGTTTTTACTCCTATTTGTACAGTTATTAACACAATTGTGTGTTGGAGTTTATTGTCCCGTTAATGATCCCCCAACACATAGTTACACCATTACAGATAGTTACCACCATTGATGAAAGTGATGAACTGGTCCAATACCCTGACCAACTTCTAATGAGTCCGCCATCAATAAAGCCTGCTGTAAATAATTTTTAGCCACCGGTAATGTGGTTTGCCAGTTACTAAATTTAGGCCGTAATGCTGCAAGTGCTGCTGATAACGTACAGCCAGTACCATGAGTATTCACTGTATTAATACGCGGCGCGGTAAATCGCCATTCACCTTGTGCAGTAAATAACCAATCTGGACTTTCTGCTTCATTCAAATGCCCCCCCTTCATTAATACCGCTTGGCAACCTGCTGCCAATAACATCCTTCCTTGTATTTTCATTTGATTTTCATTCGTAGCAACAGAAGTCGCCAATAATGTCGCAGCCTCCGGTAGATTTGGTGTAATTAATGAGACCAACGGCAGAAGTTGGCTCACCATAGTGCTTACCGCATCAGGAGATAAGAGTGGATCACCGCTTTTCGCAATCATAACGGTATCAAGGACAACATAAGGGATAGGATAGCGTTTTAAGGCACTAACAAGAACGGAAATATTTTGGCTATTCGAGAGCATTCCAATTTTTGCGCTATCGATTCGCACATCTGACAAAACGGATGCGAGCTGAGTCGCAAAAAACTCGGAAGAAATATCGTAAACCGCTTGAACCCCTTGGGTATTTTGTGCAACCAGCGCAGTAATCACTGAGGTTCCGTATACACCAAGGGCTGAAAAGGTTTTTAAATCGGCTTGAATCCCGGCTCCACCACTAGGATCAGTTCCAGCGATGGTTAATGAATTGATTCTCACTATATCACTCCTTAAATGCGGATTATAAGTGTTGGTAACTTAAGTGCCGGTAAGGAGTGGTGATTTGGCAGGAAAAAGATGTCCAGTTTACCGACTTCCCTACGCTGGCATTATCCAGATCAGGTAATACGGGTTCATCTCAGCCTAAAGGCGCCCCGAGTCAAATGCTCTACCGTTTTCGGCAAAAGCATAAAATATGCAGATTAGTATCGCATTAATTACCAACGCAAACCAGCAGGTAAAATCAAACACATTTAGCCCAATAAAATACAACTAATATTTTATTAATTTATCTGTCGCCAAATATAATTACTTTATATTTATCTATTTACGCTACAATAAACCAAACTAAAACAATGCTAAAACACTTTTCTATTTAAACTTTCATTATTTAAATAATATTATTTACAGCCACATAAAAATAACCTAGAGAAACTATTAGATTTTTATTCATTGATATTAGCCTATCATCAACCTCTACATAATGGGTACGCTAGCCATTCCCTATACTATCAGCCGTACTAACCCCTTATTAAGGCTAAAAATTTATAATCTGATAAGTCAAAAATAGAAACCTAATACATATATAAGTTAAGATTTTTCTTATAATGAATAATGTATTAGTTTTCACTTTTTTAAAAAATGTTATTATAGGTCAATATAATATTTTTAAATGCCATTGCTGATTGTTTTAACATACATTTTGTCCGAAGGATTTTTTAGGGTAAGAGATGAAAAACACGTGATGTGTTAACGTATATTGGAATTGTAATGACTGTAAAAAATTGGGTGATCCTAGCGGCGAGTTCAACTTTCTGGTTAAGCTCGGCTACTTGCTCCGCATCTTCCACTTCAGACGTTGCCCCTGCATCAATAAAGACGCCGGGATTGTGGGATAAATTTACCAGCAATGTCAATAAAACATGGGATTCTCCTGAATATGAGGTCTATTTACCGGCAGTAACTTGGCATAACCGTTTGACATATGACAAGAAAAAAACCGATAAATATAATGAGACCCCTTGGGGTTTAGGGCTAGGTAAATACCGCTATGATGAAGATAATGATTGGCATTCTCTTTATGCAATGGCGTTTATGGATTCAAATGACAAAGTCGAACCCATTATAGGTTATGGCTTTCAGAAAATGTGGATCCCCAGAGATATAGACGGCTTTCGTATGGGGGCGGGTTTTACCTTAAGTATCACGGCGCGCCATGAATATAACTATATTCCAATGCCATTGCCTTTACCTTTAGTTTCGATTGAATATAATCGTTTAGCATTTCAAGCCACCTATGTTCCAGGCACCTATAATAATGGTAACGTATTATTTGCATGGTTCCGTTGGAAATGGTAACAATAAGATTATCAAGAAATACTCCGTAAAAATATTTCATAATAAAAAGGCGACTAATAGAATAATCATCAGTCGCCTTTTTAGTTTCTATTTTAATCCAGTAACTCTAGGTATTTGCGTCTGATCATTAGCTATACCGAATATTCTATTGACTTTATTATAAACTAATTACGCAGATTCGTTGTTATTGGTAGCCTGTTTTCTGGCGTTAGAGAATTGGAAACCAATCCATAAAAATCCAATCCAAAATGGCATTAAAATCACCGAGATACGAATACTATCAGTCATCAAAATAATGATTAAAATAAAAGCTAAGAACGCTAAACACAAATAATTACCAAATGGGTACCATAGCGCACGGAAACGAGTGGTCACACCTTGTTTATTTTTCGCTGCACGGAATTTAAGATTAGAAACACAAATCATAATCCAGTTAATCACCAGCGTGGTTACAACCAATGACATCAATAATTCAAGAGCCTTACCTCCCATCATATAGTTAACCACAATACCCAATGAGGTCGCTAATGCGGAGACTGAAAGTGCCATTAGCGGAACGCCACTACGCGTCACTCGGGTTAAGAAACGAGGGGCATTTCGTTGCTGCGCTAAACCGTAAAGCATACGGCTGGTACTATATACACAGCTATTATAAACCGAGAGCGCCGCAATCAAGATAACCGCATTCAAAGCATTAGAGACTAATTTATCGCCTAAATCATGGAAAATAAGCACAAATGGGCTTTCACCACTCACCACATTTATCCATGGATATAACGAAAGTAATACGGCTAAAGAACCAATATAAAAAATAAGAATACGATAAACCACTTGGTTAGTAGCTTTAGGAATACTGGTTTGTGGATCTTCTGCTTCAGCTGCCGTAATCCCCACTAACTCTAAGCCACCAAAGGAGAACATAATGACTGCCAGCGCCATCACTAGTCCAGAAATACCGTTAGGGAAAAAGCCTCCGTGCTGCCAAAGATTGGCAACAGAAGCTTGAGGTCCACCATTTCCACTGATCAGTAAATAAGACCCAAATATTATCATCGCAATAATGGCTACGACTTTAATAATTGCAAACCAAAATTCGGTTTCACCGTATAAACGTACATTAATTAAGTTAATACCATTAACGGCTACAAAGAAAATAGCCGCAGATATCCAAGTTGGTAAGTCTGGCCACCAATATTTCATGTACATGCCGGCAGCAGTCAATTCTGCCATTCCGACTAGAATAAACATTGCCCAGTAATTCCAACCGGATAAGAAACCAGCAAAGCTACCCCAATACTTATAAGCAAAGTGACTAAATGAGCCTGCGACAGGCTCTTCAACAATCATCTCGCCTAGCTGACGCATAATAAGGAAAGCAATAAATCCACTAACGGCATATCCTAATAAAACTGAAGGACCCGCCATATTAATCGTTTGGGCGATCCCTAAAAATAACCCTGTACCAACAGCACCCCCTAAAGCAATCAGCTGAATATGCCGATTTTTTAATCCTCGCTTTAACGTTTGCTCATTCATTTCTGACATTATGACACCCTTGATTGTTTTTTATTATTCGTGATTAATTATTCAACAATTTTATAATTACACGATTTTATCTTCGTATTAATAGCATTATTTGCTAATTAATCATAACTAAAATTAGTCAATAAAAGAGTTTTACCGACTACTAATTTGTAAGCAATTAAAAGGGTAACCAATCAGTTATTTGACAAATGCCATGCTTAAAATCCTTGCCGTCCTGATCACACACATTGTCTAATGCCAACAAATACAACAACAAGCAACTAAATATGACCAAGAGAATAATAAGTAATCTTTTAATTTTAATCAATTTTTTACCTTTCAGTCATGCAACTTGATCAACCAGCCATTCACTTTGGATGATATAAAAGATCCTTTTCACCATTTTACACTGCCTACCTTAAGTGTAATAACATTCCGATAGTCTACAGTTTTTACATTTATTCAAAATTATTATTCGATTCAATCGTTGATTAATTGAACTGTTAGCGTTTATTACAGGCAAGTTTTCAGTCTTATAATGATGATAATAGCGTAAAATACAACCTTGACGTTGAGTTAACTGATTTTACCGCACAACTGGCCTTTGTCATCTACAAAAAAAGTTGTGTATACTGCATTTACCCTTAACTAGCCTGTAATTGAGATGCCACAATATAATCACCTAGCATTGGTCTGCGCCTTAAGTAAATGGATTGAAAACCATTTAGGTCGAGTCATCCACTTGGAAGAACTAGCTGCCTATTCCGGCTACTCACTGTGGCATATGCAAAAAATATTCAAAGAAGTAACTGGAATTTCTCTCGGTAAATATATTCGCCAACGACGACTCGCGGGAGCTGTTAATCTACTGAGGAACAGTCAGCAGTCTATTTTTGATATCGCTCTAGATTTTGGCTTTGGTTCTCAATCTCATTTTACTTATATGTTTCGCAAAGAATATGGGATCACGCCATTTGATTTCCGACAAAATCAAGATATCGAACTAATAGTCAAGCAACCATTACATTTGAGCCCTGATTTCGCAGAATAATTAGGGATCAACTAGCGTAAAAGTTATCACCTATTTATCCATTACTGTTGATTTACATTTGATATAAATAGAGTAAGGTAATTCAAGATAATAACGCTCTTAATTACCCGGAGGAATTAATGTCGATTAAATTGATCGCCATAGATTTAGATGGAACTTTATTAAATAGCCACCATCAGGTTACTGATGCAGTAAAAAATGCCATCCAACTTGCAAAAGAAAAAGGCGTTCATATAGTCCTTGCATCAGGACGACCTTATTCTGGAATTGCGCCTTTTTTGCAGCAATTAGAATTAGATAATAGCCATTGCTACTGTATCAGTAATAACGGTAGCGTGATCCATAAAGCACATAATGGCGAACATTTGGTTGAAGACCTGCTCGAATTTGCCGACTATCAATTTTTCGAATCACTCTCGCGCGAAATTGGTGTTCATATGCATGCGCTGGCTGATAATTCTATTTATACGGCCAATAAACATATCCATCATTATACCGTTGTTGATGCATATCTCACCAATACCCCACTGATATATTGCCCAGTAGAAGAGATGGATCGCCAGTTATCTTTTACTAAATTAATGATGATTGATCATCCTGAAGTGCTTTCTGAACGTATTAACTATATCCCTGAAGATACTTTTGATAGTTATTCCTTGGTAAGAACCAGCCCTTATTTCTTAGAAATCTACAATAAAACGGTTAGTAAAGGGCAAGCACTAAAAACTTTAGCCGATAAACTGGGGATAACCCATGATAAAATTATGAGCATTGGCGATCATAATAATGATATCCAAATGCTAGAATATGCCAGTATGTCGGTCGCTATGGGTAATGCCGCTGAACATATTCAAAAAATAGCAAAATTTGTTACAGGTACCAATGACGAAGATGGCGTTGCTACTGCAATTAATAAATTTGTTAACGTTTAAATTAAATGTTATCCGCATGGCAATTCCAGCTCAAAAATGGTGCTGAAATTCCAGTATGAAAGTGCCCATTATAGTAGATGGGCATTTGCCATACTATTAGCTAACGTCGTGTCGCTAGCCAACAAATAATTGAGCCTAACGTGACCATAATAACTCCTTGCCAAAAACTCAACGTAAGCATAGTACTTAATAAATAAGCAGAAAATGCCGTTGAAATCACCGGCGTAAAATAGGATAGTGTAGCTAATAATGTCACATTTCCTTTAATTACCGCTAACGTCCACAAAGCATTTGCCGCCCCGGTAGCGAGTGCAGCTAAAATTAATAAACTGATATTCGCTAAAGAGAATGACATGTCAATATTAGATTGCAGTCCGGTTAATACCCATAATACCATCGCCGTTAAAATAAAAAATAACACCATGCCATTATGCCCACCAGAAATTTTCTTAGTCACATTACTGTAAAATGCCCAGATAACTGCGCCAATAAATGCCAAAAAATAACTAACTGGATTACTTTGAATATTACTCCATAAATTAACCGCAGAAATTGACTGGTCGCCACTTAATACCCATATCAAGCCACAAAAAGCTAATATCAAACCAATAATTAATGCCAAACTAAATCGCTTACCTGCAAAAATAACTGACAATGCTATCGTGAAACTGGGCCATAAATAATTAACCATACCTAATTCTATCGCCTGCTGACGATTATTCGCGAATCCCAAAGATAAAATTAAACACAACTCATAACTTACAAATAATAATGTTCCCCAAAATAAATATCTTTTAGGAAATAAGGTTATTTTTGGCCACCCCATGGTTAATAATAGAATAATTGCCCCTAAGGTATATACCAATGCTGCGCCACCGACGGGACCAAAGTTTTCACTCACACTGCGCAACAATCCAACGATAGTGCTCCAGAGTAAAATCGCGATAACCCCATAACCAGTTGCTGCTTGCTGACTAATATTTTTCACTGGTTTTGCTCCTTAGACTGTATATTCTATTATCCCTTGTAGGGTGCCAGAATTAATATTTGTAATTATATTGATGGCTTATTAACTGTTATTATCTGCTGTTTAGATGCACGATATTTGGTCATGTATTCAATCCGGTGATTAACCTGTAATATAGGGTAATTTATCGGAGAATATTCATGGCTAAAGTCGATGTAAGGTGCCCATTTTGTCAACAAACGCCCCCAGTGAAAAAACATGGATTAGGTAGCACTGGTCATCAACGTTATCGTTGCCAAGATTGCTGCCGAAGCTTCCAACTCGATTATAAATATCGTGCTTGCCAACCCGGAACTAAAGATAAAATTATCGACCTCACTATGAATAATGCCGGTATTCGTGATACTGCTAGGGCCCTTCATATCAGCATTAATGCGGTTGTTCGTACTTTAAAAAACTCTCGCCTAGACAGGTAACCTCTTTACCTCTTGATAATCTGCACATTGAACTCCTTTGCGAGGTCGATGAACAGTGGTCTTTTGTGACTAATAAGAAGCAACAACGCTGGCTTTGGTATGCGTGGGAGCCCCGCCTAAAACGGATTATTGCTCATACGTTTGGTCGTCGAAACAAAAGGACTCTTCGCCAGTTACTGGCTTTACTGTCTAGGTTTAATGTCGCTTTTTGGTGCACGGATAAGTTCAGTGCTTATGAGATATTGCCCAAGCAGAAACATGTAGCAAGTAAGTTTTATACGCAACGAATAGAAAGAGAGAATTTGAATCTGAGAAACCGCTTGAAGCGCCTTAACCGTAAGACGTTAGGTTACTCGAAGTCACCTGAAATGCATGACAAAATTATCGGGACATTCATTGAACGTGAACACTATCTATTATGATGATCTCTATATTGAATACACGACCCGATATTTTTCTACCAATGCCAACGCAATGGCTTCCGTTTCTGCATCCGCTATTCCTGAAATATCCGCAGGTCGAAAGTGCATTTGAAACGCCTGAATCAGCAATTTGATTGATAAGCTATTCATCGATGTCGATGATACGGGCAATTGATAACCATAACGTTCTAGCGCGGGTAACAACTTATCATGGGGATCAACGAGTTTATTAACTGGTCGCCCTGCTAAATAGTATTTAACTGTCTGTTGTTCTGGCCATGCACCGATACCTTGCTCCGCCAGTTGCTGCCAAGGGAATAATCTTCCTGGATCAACTTTTCGCCCCGGTGAGATATCGCTATGCCCTAGAACATTTTCCGGTGCAATATCATAGCGTTGAATAATATCCTTAGCTAGTTTAGCCAATAGTTCTATTTGTGCAGGCTGATACGCAAACCAATGACGCCCTAATAAACGCGTTTGAAAACCACGATTAACAATTTCAATGCCCACTGAACACTTATTCAGACCTTGCATTTGCTGCCAATAACTTTGTCCAGCATGCCACGCAATAGATTTTTCATCGACCATCTGTATAGCCGTTAATCGTCCTTTCATATCTACTGCTGGTGTACTCGGGATCAAATAATGGATACTTACTTGACCTGATGAAAGAACGTTAATGGAGTCTGTATCATTTAACGCAGTATAGTGAATAATTAAAAATTTGGGTGTATTACCCGCCTTTCCCGTGGTTGGATATTGGCTAATAGCATAATCTCGTGGAGTTTGGCATCCCACCAAGACCAGCGATAGTAAGAGTAAAATATATTTCACGCAGTTTTTCTATTAATTAGTTAGGTTTATCGATAATTTATAGTCATCCTACAGCAACCGCCTCTGTCTACAAATAAAAAAACCTCTTAACTGAATGATCAGGTAAGAGGTGATTAAATTGGCTTAATTTATAGTAACGGGCTCAAAAATTAACGATTACTTTCCCTTTCGACCCATTTTTCTACCGCTTCTTTTTCCCAAATACCCTGTTCTATCTGACGCTCTATATCTGGATATTGGTTAATATCAAACACTGGTAATTTGCCTGATTTACGCTGTACATTGTAATCTTTGGTAATCTTAAACGCGACTCCTGACAACAATGATATGGCTATCAGATTAATCAAAGCCATCAATCCCATAGATAAATCAGCAAGTTTCCAGATAAATGGCATTTCAGCTAGCGCACCAAACATCACCATCCCTAAAGCCGCTAGGCGTAAAATCAGCAAACCTGTAGTACTGTTATTCTCTAGGAAAATCAGATTACTTTCAGCATAAGCATAATTAGCAATGATCGATGTAAATGCAAAGAAAAATATTGCGATAGCAATAAATGTGGTTCCCCAGTCACCGACCGAAGACGATAAAGCCATCTGTGTTAATTCAATACCGCTAATCTTATCTATTGGGTTATCAAGGACACCAGAAGATATAATGATAATCGCTGTCGCGCTACAGATAACGATTGTATCCATAAATACACCCAGCATCTGTACATAGCCTTGAGATGCAGGATGCGGTGGATAAGGCGATGCAGACGCTGCTGCATTCGGTGCCGACCCCATACCTGCTTCATTAGAAAATAATCCGCGTTGAACGCCTTGAGTCATCGCTTGTGCAACGCCATAAGCAACCGCCCCACTTGCTGCTTCTTGCAATCCAAATGCATTACGGATAATCAGCATAAATACATCAGGTAACTCGGTGAAATGATCAGAAACTACCCATCCAGCTAACCCTAAGTACGCTAAAGCCATGACAGGAACTACCCATTCAGCCACTTTTGCAATAGATTTTAATCCTCCAAAGATAATTACTCCGCTAATAATTACCAAGAATATACCGACATACAGAGGGTTAAAATCAAAAGCAACAGCTGTTGCCTGTGCGATAGAGTTTGCCTGTACCGCATTAAAGACTAAACCAAACGCAATAATCAGAAAAATGGAGAATAACACCCCCATCCAGCGCATTTTTAGCCCTTTTTCCATATAATAGGCCGGGCCTCCACGATAATTTCCTTGATCATCCTTCGTTTTATATAACTGTGCGAGAGTGCTCTCAATAAATGAAGTTGCCATGCCAAGCAACGCAACAACCCACATCCAAAAAATTGCCCCGGGGCCACCAGCGGTTAAAGCGATTGCCACCCCCGTCAGATTTCCTGTCCCAACTCTCGCGGCTAAACTGGTACATAGCGCTTGAAATGAAGAGATTCCCGCCTTATCTTCTCGATTAGAATTATTGCTATTTTTCAAAATAGCGAACATATGAAAGAAATGGCGAACTTGAATAAACCCTGTACGTAAAGTGAAGTAGATACCAACACCTAATAATAAATATATGAGTATTGAGCCCCATAGTATATTATTTAAATAGTTAATAACTTCAGTCAAAATATTTCCCCTTATCTTATCGGATAATGAATATGCCAAATTCAACTCCGCTGATGCCTATAGTATCGCTTATTGACTGTTATTAATTAAGCAAAATACGCACGGTGACATATTGATTAATTGATCAACATATTCATGAGTATATGACGATAGGTATGATGTATTAGATAACGAAAATAATGTATCATAAAGTGAGTTTAGATGTATGAATTTTTATCATTGTGATCTACTTTATGTTAATTAAGTGATATTTCATTTAACTAAAACAATTAATAACCACATCGTTAACCCCCAAAAACCACTCATCAACCAACTGTTTTAAAACAAGTTTTTCATATTTCCTATTTTTAAGGTTAAAAATAAATCAATTGATTTAGATTAAAGTAATAATTTAAGATAAGCTTACTGTAGCTATATATCCTAATAAATACCGACTTTATATTAACGTAATATCTTAGTCATTCCGTTATATAGATACCCCATAAAATTTAAACTGTTTAATTACTCTATTTATTAAACAATTCACATATCATATGACTAAACTATAACCCAAGTGATAATCATTGAATATAAATCAGTCAACTAACGAGCGTTTTTCGTTCAATTTTAGACTACTTATTCCCATTAGAATCATAATTACTTTACATTGTTGATAACCTATATTAAAAATCATAAATAAGAACAATTGTTAACTTAGATAAATATTCGTAGAATGGTTGAGTATTAATAATAACATCATCAAATTTTACCGTGCTCACGTGGATAGAAGCAATGCTTTCAGTCATCAACGGAAGGTACATTGATGACTGAAAGACGAGATTGCTGTCCACAAGAGACTACGCTATGGTAATCAATAAGACACTAGCTTGACGTGGATATCTAATACACGTCAGATAAAAATAATCATTCTGCTGAAGGTTCACTCAATGGAAATTAAAATCAAAGTTGCTGATGACTCTGTCCAAAATTTAACTCAACCTGCGTATGACGCTTATATTGCAGAATTAACTGCTCGCGTAAAAGAAGTTTATCCTAGCAGTAACTTGTTAATCACTCATGACGTTGGCCCAACTACCTTTACTACCCATGGCTTTCATGATGATGATGAAGCACGAATTGTTCTGCATGAAATCTTAGAAGACGTACATCAACATGGTCATTGGCTAAAAAAATAAATTAAAATACAACTTATTGATTTATAATTATCTGACTGGTGGCAACGCCAGTCACTGTTGATCCCCCCCTTCAGCCCATCCCATGTGGCTTTCTACCACAAATATCCGATTAATTATCATTTGTTTGAAAATAGTTCTTTCCTTTCATTCGTTATGTGATAGTTTATATAACGAAATTTATCTACATTGCTTTTGCTAAATTATCTAGCAGCCAGTTTTATACTGGCTTTTTCTTTTATCATCATAAAAATCCGAATTCGCTTTTATTATTATGATATCTAATCTCTTTGGTTAAATAGCATCCCAAACTACCATGATAAATAGCATTCTAATCCACTGGAAACAAAAATAATTCCCCAAGTAAAAACACTTAAGGATTTATCTACTATATTTATAGTGATAATTATTCTAGACTATGAGTATCTTTAGACTGCATCCGAGGTAATACCATGAAACGTCTATTACTATCTTTGTGTTTGGTTCCTGTTCTCTCTTTCGCTGCCAATGAACCATTAAAGATTAGTCAAACCGCGATTGATTATTGTGACATCACGGGTGATGTACTGGCTCAAGCTTATAACACCAATAAAAGTACACAAGAATTGATCGACACTGCATTAGCCAAGGTGAAAAGTGAACAACTGGATTTGAGTAAGTTAAAAAGTAATCAAGCTGCTTTGCAAAAAGACCTGCAAATTGCTATCCAAGGTATTCGCGATAATAAAACCGCATTCACCACTAAAGACGATTTCACTAAATCACTCAATGATTCTATTAGCGCTTGTAAAATCCAAACTGAGCTGTTACTAAATAAATAATATTATTATTTATCAATATGATATGAGTTTTTATACATATTGCATTGAGGATATAGTGAAAATATAGTGCAATAAAAAACGGGTAAATTATATAATGTTTACCCGTTTACTTTCATCAATCATCATATAGTATTGTTATTTTATACTCGCTATTTTTTCCCAGTATAAGATAAGCGCGCTTCTTTATATAAAGATAATCTTATCTCTCTTGCTTTAGAAAATTGTTTATCTGCAAGCAATGGGCGAATTTGTTTTTGATAGACCTGAATACTAGTTTCACCACTATGATGCTGATATCCGATAGGATGAGAACGCCATTTTTGATTAACAATAGCTTCCTGCGTATAGAATGGATCGACGGAATTTCTCAAATAATTGCCTAATTTTTCACGCAACTCAGCTTTTTGGCTTCGATATTTCTTATTAATGGCAAGATTAGTAGTTTCACCACGATCGTTTACCATGTCATATAATTCTTCTTCTTCATCTTCTTTATAAATAATATATTTAAATTTATCAGTTCTCAGCATGCGCGCTGGTTGCACATCAACATTACGATCAGTATTCCATTGGCAAATCACATAATCTCGCCAATTGATAACTTTTTCATCTTTTAATAAAGGATATAATGATTTCCCATAAAGATTATCAGGATATTTTATACCTACATAATCACACAACGTTGGTAATAAATCACATAATGAAACTAACTCATTTTTTATCATCCCCTGCTTAACCCCTGGGCCAGCAAAGGCTAGCGGTACATTAGTTGATTCTTCATAAAACCAGTTCATTTTAGCCACTAATCGATGCGCCCCCATGGCATCACCATGATCAGAAAAGAAAACCACTAGTGTATCATCCCAATAACCCGTCTCTTTTAATGCGGCAATGACCTGACCAATATAATTATCAACCAGCTCGGTAAAATAATAATAAGCTTTAAGGTATTGCTGATAATTTTTTTCATTCCATGATCCAGCCTGCATGACTCGATTATGAGTACAGCAAGCATACTGAATTGCCTTAGGTCTATTATTAAGATCTGACTGAGTATTAAAATTATCTAATAACGGCGGTAAATCACCAATTCCCTCAATATCTCCATGTTCACCGGCAAAATTACCAGTCCAACCATTAATATTATGAGGATTATTAAATTCAACCGCTAATAAAAAAGGCTTTTTATTCTCACGTTGAGGTAATTGTTGAATATATTGCAAACTTTCTTGTAAGCAATAAACATCTTCTTTAGTGTCATAATCGACGGGGAATGCCGGATGAGA
Organism: Moellerella wisconsensis; assembly: GCF_022592395.1. NCBI lineage: Bacteria > Pseudomonadati > Pseudomonadota > Gammaproteobacteria > Enterobacterales > Morganellaceae > Moellerella > Moellerella wisconsensis. The sequence goes on from NZ_CP093242.1 coordinate 2,054,929, forward strand.
CTCAAACTCTAGCTCAATTTGAGGCGCGCAATCAAATCCAGCTAATGCACCATAGTCATGCTGTTTACCAAAATGACGACATTCGTAACCTGCTTGCGAAAATAGAGCTCCCAGTGTTGACATAGTTTCTGGAATATTAGGGCTATCGTTAGCAATCACTCCCGTTTGATGAGGTAAACGCCCTGTCCAAAAACTAGCTCGCGAAGGTGCACACAATGGATAAGCACAATAAGCATTATCAAAACGCATACCCGACAGTAAAATATTATCGATTACCGGTGTCTTAACTTGCTGATTGCCATATGCAGAAATACCTCTTTTTGCCAATTGGTCAGCCGTAATAATTAAAATATTTTTAGGATTTCTAGGGGCATTTAATGCCACCATTTCTTCACTTGAAGAACAGCTATTAGCGCTCGCTAAAGGAGATGCTAATGCAATACTAGCAGCACTTGCAGCTGAACCTTTTAAAAACGTACGACGAGATACTGACATTTTTTTATCTCTATAATGTTTTTGGTACTCTAAAGATAGTACAAAGAAACTTCAAAGTATTTCGAATTGATCACAATAAAGTCAATAAAGATAAAAATGAAAGCAATCGAAGGTGAGTTATTAATATGATGATAAACAGCGTTCTGCTAAAAAAAGAAAAAGACGGAAATTACTTACTATAGCAACCGTCTTTTTCATTATATTAATCAATAGTTTATCAAACTAAAAATAATGTGAGATATATAGCTATTGTCGGTTTCTTTATTATTCATCAAAGTTAAGCTATAACAAAAATTGTAAACGTTAAGCTTTATCATCAGTTATCGCAATAATCATTAAATAGGTTATTTCGTCAAGACTAATGCTGCTCAGCGCATAATGTATATATTGACGATCGCGTAAATTCACTATCAGCCAATAAAATTTGCCCGCCTGAGGAAATTTTATTATTGCTAATATTCACGATAGCCACAAACGCTTGTTTATTACCCGCCGTTGAATACTGAAAGTCCCCACAAACGCGTAACATTTCACCTTTTGATTGTTCTAAACGCTGAGCAATACGCATATCATTAAATATTAATGGTTTTGTGGCTTTTGTTTTTTGTTCAATTCGCTGTTTAACTATTTGAAATACATCACTATCATGTACTGTATTATAATAAACATACGCAAATACCGACAAAGATAACAGGCCAACTATAAATAACTTAATATAAAACCGTTTCAAAAATAACCACCCTAAATTATAACTTTGGTATCAGCCACCTATCGGACTATACAAAATTCATTATATCGAAAAAAACCAAGTATAATTTACCAGTGTTAACACGAAATGTATTAGCTTTAAGTATCAATTTACGCTCTAAAATGAACATTATTGATACTTTCGAATACCTATCACTATCCATTGATACACGAGTCAATTCTAATGAACTATTCATCGACTAAACTTATGCTATAATGCTCACAATAAAAGCAAGAGTAATGTCGTTATAGCCAACCTTCGGGTTGGCTTTTTACTCTAAGTCTTTTATTGCTCCGCTTAAACTTAGCCAACAATTGACAAACTATTTATTATTAGTAATAAGTTCCCATCAATCATTAATAATTAATGATGAAAAAATTAATTATATATAAACCATTAAAAAACAATAATTCATATATAATTTAATATTTAGCATTGATATAAAAAATAATTTATTTTAAAAAATATTGCTCTATAATAAAAATATCACTCACTGAAAAATAATTTAAACACTTTAAAATGAAAAATAAAATTGTCGAGAACTTAGTTTCTTTAACTTACGGAACGAACAATGATGTCAAAGTCGCAGCAATCAATGCATTAGGTGATTACCAATGTACTATTGAGCTTGAAGGTGCCATCGAGCGTCTAATTTCTTTATGTGGTGACTATAATAAAGATATAGCTATTGCTTCTATTATTTCGTTGAGTAAATTAGCTAAATTTTTCGCAGAACAAAATGAATAATAATTTAATTGTAAATATAGAAATAATAGATTTTTTATATAATAAATCATAATAATAAACACAAAAAATGATTACATTCAATTATGGTTTATCTATTGAAACCATTTAGACATCATCAATACAGCTGATAATAATAAAACGATAACTAGAATATTAGTGCATAATTTTATAACAATATGAAATTTAGTAGCCTTAGTCATATATCTCCAAAAAAAAAGCCTTGCAATAGCAAGGCTTAATATTATAGATAACAGCTTTAACTGCTCAGGGGGACCCGTCATCGCTATCGTAAAGCTATTATCTTAAAGAAAGTTGTTATTGATTATAAAAGAACAATAACATTTGCAGCTGAAGGGCCTTTACTTCCATCTTCGATTGAGAAGCTGACTTCTTGTCCATCTTGCAATGTTTTAAAGTTATTACTTTGGATTGCTGAATAATGAACAAAAACATCTTTGCTACCATCTTTAGGAGCAATAAAGCCGAAGCCTTTAGATTCGTTAAACCATTTTACTAAACCAGTCATTGTTGTTGACATATAGAATTCCTTAAATTTATTTAATTCGCCAAGGGCGGATGGAGGGTTTGTGCTAGATGTACTTATGAGTCATTAAATTAGAAGGAATTCGCAATGAAGGGTATTCATGATTACACTAAATGGTGAACTGCTTTAAACTTGCTTTGCATAAATAGGTCTGTACTTCCAAACCGATGGCCTATTAACGCACACCACATTACAATTAGCAAGCCATAAAACTAAAAAATTGTTCCTCCGGTGAAATTTAAAACAATAATCACTTATAATCAATAAGATACAGTTATTATATATTTCAAATAAAATACTTGAAATTATTTCATCAAAATTAATACGTTTTTTTATTCTTTTACATCGAACATCATTTTATCTCTTTACTAAAGATAAAAATCATCACGAACAAATTTATTCCAAATTTTATATTTGCACATTTATAAAAATCAGATTATCAATAAAAAGCCCCCCACCACAAATCGATGAGGCGCTAAGTATTAATTAATTCATTATAAGAACAAACAGTTATTGCCGTGCTTTTAAATCATTGCGGATCTGTAGATGACTTAATACACTAAAAATAAATGTCCCACCTAAAATATTACCCACCACAGTAGGTATGCCAAATGGGTAGAAAAAAACACTCCAAGGCTGTACACCTTCAATAATTAAATAAAATGTTTCTACCGAGCCAACCACTATATGAGGAAAGCCAAAGGCTGAAATAATAAAAGTCATCATGATAATAATAAAAACTTTACTACTTCCCGAAGAAGGTAACATCCATACCATAGTCGCGATCAACCAACCTGAAATCACTCCACCAACAAACATATTAGTTGGACTTTGTTCAAGTAACTCAGCAGATATTAAATGAAACGCATCTTTTAATACTGGCGGAAAAACCGATAAATTATTTAGTAAATAAGCGATAATAAATGTTCCAACTAAGTTACCTATTAGAACTATCCCCCATAAACGTCCCAACATCTTAAAGTTATTTTTCGTGGGCCGATGCATAATAGGTAATACTGCCGTCAATGTATTTTCAGTAAATAATTGCTGGCGAGACATAATAATAATCACAAAACCCAGAGTATAACCAAAGCTTTCAATCAAGCCACGATAATCTGACTCAGCAAAAGATATATTTAATTTTGATTTAACTAGTAATGATACCCCTATAGATAAACCAGCAGCAATCGCTGATAAAAAGAGGGCTAATAAATCACGATTTAATTCCTTTTGCCCTTCACTACGAATTTCCTCATGAATAGCCGCAGCGCGAGAAGGTAAATGTTTAGAACGGTGTTCTATTTCATTTGCTGTATTTTCTGTGTCAATCCATTTATCTTTTTTCATCGTATGCTCCTGTTTAAGCGATTGCTTATAGCTAAAACACTTATTTTTAATACCTTTATAATACTGCTGAAAATAAGATAAAAATCATATATAACAACACATTATATCAACAACAGCTAATCTTACATCACAAATAAATATAATCAATATTTCTTCAATAACTTATAACTGATACAACAAGTTTTTTATTGTAGAGCACGCCAGCTCTCTCTGCCAGAATGACATTTAAAAAAAACAAAAAATATAAAAATAAACAAAAACATATTGCAGTACGCTAAATTATAAGTATCTAATGTGATGCTTTGACATAGTTATAATATTAAAAACCATTTGTTATTTAACGTCAATGAGTCAGTTTTTTTAAATTTTCACAATCTAAATGATATTATCTATAATGAAATAGCAATAACTATAATCACAATATTAATAATTTCATCAGCCATCTATCAAGGAGATACCTAAGGTAAAACCACTATATTTATTTATAATTTATATCAGCTAATGTTACCTACTATTGATACCATAATGCTACTACCAAAAAAAATGTACATGGCAATATCAGTTTTTATATAAACTAATAGTGAACTCACAATCAATATAGTTTAATAACTGTTGTGAAAAAAAAGCATCTAATATATTTATTTAAAATTAAAAATATTTTCATATTCTATATTTAGTATCATTACAAATTTAACTCTACATCAACAAACCACACACTAACTAAATAATTATTAAAATAATTTCACTAATTTTCACTTTATTGGATATTGTAAATAGTTATGAATTGAATCTATCTAAAGTAACTGTAATTTTGTTGAGATTATTTGACCTTCCCCTTAGAGGAAGCTTTATGGTGAATCTTATTCCCAATTAACAAAAGGATGTATTCATGAAAAAAACCATTGCTTTAATTGCTCTATTATCAAGTGCTCTTTCTTTCTCTGCTATTGCAGATAAAAACATGCCAACAATGAATCATAATTCAATAGAGAGCCATTTATCATCGATGCAGCAAGAACTTGATCAGTCCATGATGAGAATGCATCAAGAAATGGCGAAAAGTACCTCCATCGAAGATCCTGATATAGCCTTTGCCAAAGGCATGATAGCACATCATTTAGGTGCTATTGATATGGCGAAAATTGAACTTAAATATGGTAAAAATGCTGAAATGAGAAAATTAGCACAAGAGATTATTGATGCTCAAGGCCCAGAAATAAAGCAAATGCAGCAATGGCTAGATAAACATCCGAGTACAAAAAAAGAATAAGTAAACATAAAATATAACCCCGTCATTATTCGTGTGTAGGGGTTATATTTATTTTAAAATTACCGTTTTTTTTCAAGCGGAAAATATTATCAATTATTACCTTATAATGTACTAATAATTGCCTCACTAAAACGAGATCAATAAGAGTTAATATTAATTTTTTTTTCGCTTAGCTTCATTCAATATATAAATACTAGTAATGTGGCAATAGAAAAAACCAAACCCGATGCAATATTATAATATTTTCTTATGTAATACATTTTTCATCATATGCTTCCCTGAAAAGAGCAATGCCATGACCAACATTCCTGATTTTGAGAGAAGAATGCACTCTCTCCTTCCTCGTCAAATGGCTTAGGGACGCTGAAGAGCCTATATACCCCACAATCGAAATAAGTGATAACATCCCCAGACAAAAAATTGTGATTATCATCTTCGTTCTTTTCCGCCTTGTAAGAAGTTAAAAACACACAAAAAATAATCATACCAATCATTGATATCAGTATAGTTTGTAAATTAGTTGAAATGGGAATTGCTATCGACACACTTATTTTGGTAAATAGTTTACACTGAAAGTACTGTCCAAAACTCCAGCACATCCCCGAAAAAACGACTAAAGAAAATAGTTATATTAATCAATGGGGGTGCTAACAAAAATATTACTAATCCAGTAATAAAAGTCCCAAATATCGCACCCAAAATCTGATGTTTTGTGCTTCCCCCCAATTTTTCAAACAACAATAAGTATTAACCCACCAAACACTTGCCGGTATTAAACCGATAAAAATCGACATTAAAACACCTTTTATTCTACGCTCGATAATTAATACTTTAGCTCAAATTATAATTAGGTCTTTTATGATTAATCTAATTATATAATTAGTTAGTAACGTAAATTACAACTCATTGTTTTGTAGGGAGTAGTTTACAGTAATCCATCATTTATATTTTTATATCATAAGCGTTTATTGGTAAACATAGAGCATTTATTTAATAATTTAAACTAGGAAAAGATTAGTTTTAATGGCAATTAGTTAGTCAAAAAGAGAGGGATAATTGATAGGCTATCATAGATTATGCAAAATATGACTGGAAATATAATAACTTAATGTATAGTTATAATTTTTATACATTATCAACGAAAAAACCTCGCCAAGGCGAGGTTTTAAATACTTTCACTTTAAAGATTAAAACTAGTATTAACTAATTTATCTTACAGTGCGATTACGTTTGCAGCAGAAGGACCTTTTGCACCGTTTTCGATAGTGAAGCTAACTTCTTGACCTTCATTTAAGGTTTTGAAGCTATCGCTCTGGATTGCAGAGAAATGAACAAAAACATCTTTGCTACCATCTTTTGGAGAGATGAAACCGAAGCCTTTAGATTCGTTGAACCATTTTACTGTACCAGTCATTGCATTAGACATATTAAATTTCCTATAATTTTTTTAAGTCGCCATATGGCATTTTTCGGTTTGTTTTTCTTTTTTACTTATGGATACTAATTAGAAGAAATTCACAATGAGAGGGGTATCTTCGATATCACCAAACAGGAACTGCTTTAAACTTGTCTTTCATAAAGTAGGTCTGTACTTCCAAACCAGTGACGCTATTAACTCATATTCTATGGCATAACGCAAACAATAATTTCAAATATTTTATTTACATCTGGGCTTAAAGGGATTTTTCCCCCTACCCTTGCCATAAAATCATTTCCAACTCGGGTTAAGACCTCGTAAAAAAAAACAAAAAAATAACTACACATCATGTACTTAGTAAATAATAGCGATAATTATTAAAGAAGATACTAACAAGAAATAAAAAACCCACCAAAACGTGGTGGGTTAGCTCAATTATTTATCAGAATTAATACATCCTAACGATTAAAAATTCGTTTTTCTGCATTTTGTACATCACAATATCCCGATTTCAACTCATCAGGTGTCGCTTCACTAAAACCTTGCGAGAATTCTGCGTCTAAAAAAGCATCTACCATCTTTTTAGCCTTGAAAGGGGTAATCAACAGCCCCCCCATAGAAAGAATATTGCAATTATTAATAGCCTTACATAACTTAGCCGTAGTTACGCTCTCACACACTCCACAATAAACACCAGAGTGTTTATTCGCAGCGATACTCACACCCATTCCGGTGCCACAGAAAATAAAGCCTAGATCATACTCTTTATCTGAAATTTTTTTACCAACAGTATCGCCAACGTGGCAATACCCTATCGGTGCTTCAGCTGTAATATCATCTACGTGGTACCCTTTTTCACATAAATAAGATTTCACTATATTTTTTAGATCAAAGCCTGAAGGATCTGCTCCAATAATAATTTTATTACCTGCCATATATCCTCCTATAGATAAAAGTAAGATAAAAAATATAACCCCACTGACTAAGTATAGAAGATGTTTTTTGAAAATATCAAATAATAGGCTTGAAAATTATTGTTTGCATAAAATCCGTAATAATAAAACCAACAAATTATTAACTTAATTTAATTAAAAAGGCCCCTTAAAAATAAAAAAAGCACCTACACAAATTAAAATAAAACCAATTAAATGATTAATAGTGAATCCTTCACCTAAATACCCAACAGAAAATATCATAAACACACATAATGTAATCACTTCCTGTAACGTTTTAAGCTCCGCTGCACTGTAATATTGATGTCCTAATCGATTAGCAGGAACCGCGAAACAATACTCAACCAATGCAATTAACCAACTAAAAAAAATGACTACATATAAAGGTTTTGATCCAAATTTAAGATGTCCATACCAAGCAAACATCATAAATACATTAGAAATGACTAACAATAATATAGGTAAGTATTTAGCTAACATAATAGAAGTTTTCATAAGTTAGATTTGTGGCTATATTACCTAATATTAAGTACCTAAATATAGCTATTTTTATAAAAAATTAACTTCTATATGTCATCATCAATAAGAAATCACCATCGAGTAGGAGACAGGATGACTCTCATCGCCCTCTCACACCACCATACAAAAGATGGCATCGTAACTTCCTGTTTATCCAGCTGTCGAGTTTCTCTAGTACGCCTTTGAATTCCGTATATCTAAAGTAACTTATCCAACCTTGAAGGATGTAGGGCAGTACATCAATAACTCATTTGATTGGCTTCGAGCTAAGTCCCGTGGTCAGGCTGCTGATTTTATCCTTCAACCTTACAACACTGCTATCAGCCATTTTTAATCAGAGCGCCTTGTCACGCTATACCCTAAGAACTTCCGTTCCCATGACCTCGCCATCGCACTTTTCTTTTCGTTTATCGTCAGTTTTAACAACACTCAACGATATCCTTAGTAAGCTGTTCGCCCGCTTAGCGACTGCTGACATAGATATTACAGTCATCTGCATAGCGGCAAAACTGATGCCATGTCGCTCTAGCGCTTTGTCTAACTCATCTCACAAAATATTCGAGAGAAACGGCGATAAAGGACCAACTTGCGGTATTCCGCGCTCATACTTTACCCTCTCTTGATTATCAACCCTTTTTGCCTCAAGGTATCGGCACATTAGCTTCAATATTCGACGATCCTTGATTCGACGGGCCAGCGATGCATTAAAATATCGTGATCCACCCTATCGATGAGCTTTCCCAGATACATATCCCACCCCAGCGCTTGCAGCGGTAGATATAGGTTTGTGTTTGACGCACTGCCTGCCATGCTTTGCGTATGAGCGAAGGCCAGCTGGGGCTTAAGAAAGTTGGCTCAACAATTAGCCTCAATTTCTGCGCGATGACTTGTTGGATCAATCTATCAACCACGCGCTGATAGGCCAGCATCACAAGGCTACTGTTGCGACAATGATTTGCCCTTTTTCATCATTAATCGGCATCGAGTAACATGTCCTAATTACGGTTAAACATGTTCAGCCCTACATAATGTCGGTTAACTATCACTACTACACTACGGCGTCGGCTGACTTCTGTCGTTGCATCGCAACACCTCTTGATGTTGGTGGCACTGTGGTACAACAGCGAATCTCCCGAGGTAATTCTCGCGACCTTCTTCGGCTGTACGTCACAGCATTCCGTATAAGCATTGGACGTTGACGATATTGGCCACCTTACCCCGCTACACCGCCTAGTCAGGCCTGCATTTTGCTTTCAGCTTCCTTCAGATTTCACTTCACGATGAACATCATTACTGTTCAGCTAACACTTCCTCTTATCGGGCGTGTAGAGGACTTTAACCTTCAAGTCTTTTACTAACCACCACAGTCAATAAACAATACCAATAAAGACGTACTAACAAAAAACCTCGCATCGCGAGGCTTAATTAAGGATTAAAAATATAAGATAATGATTACACGCGATTAAATGCCAAAATCCTAACCGCATTGAAATCAGCTTGATTAAGACCTGCTACATCTTGGATAGCTGCTTCTAACGCATCATGAGGAGATATTCCCTGTTTGGTTTCAAAAATCTTCTGCCCAACATAGGTATCACCATTTCTTGAACGCACTTTAAATGATATAAACCAATAGTCCATATAGCCACCCACTTATGCGATTAATCGTGGATTAACCATAGTCTTTTAAGTTCCCGATATAGTTGATATAAATCAATAATTATATATCTGATTTTTTGCAATATCTCATACTTTGATTAAGTCCACATTTCTATAAATATCTCTAAGCTTTTATTGATAATCAACCATTATCAAATTTACTAAAACATAACAATAATTAATATATTTAAAAAAATAGAAAAACTATTATTAGATAAATTAATAATAATTATTATAAATAATTAACAAATATTTTGTTTGATATTGTCAATTATCAATGATCACCTTCACATAATTGAAATTAACCGAACACTCACCACATATTAACCTTATGTTTTTAAATAAAAATCAATATGATAGATTGTTATTTCATTATTCCTAATGCAAATAACCAATCAACTTATATCATTATTTTTATATTGATAAATTATTTATGTTTACATAAGGATGTGTAATGAAACCTTTTTTATTATCCTACTCTGTAGAAAAAAATAACTCAGCAGATAACAGTAATGCTGCAGCAGAAACCCGTAATTGGATTGATGATTATCTCGCTAAAGAAGTTAATAACCTGCGAAACATTAAAAAACATACTAATGTTGAAACAACGATTTCTGGCGAAATTAATGTTACTGGCTGTTGTGATTTAGCAAAAATTAAATGTGTTATTGACATTTTTCATCTTGTATTTACTAACATGCTGCAAGAACGCAACATTGATCCTGAAGCAGTAACCATAAAATGTACTTTATTAGTACATGATATTAGTCAGTCTTTTGAGTTTGATATGTAACTTTAATCCAGAAAGTTATAATAAAATCATCACTTTCTATTTTCAGTAACATAAATATACTTTTATGTTGTTGTTAAATAATAGTATTAATCAATATATACTATAAAAAAACGCACCTTAGATAATAAATATTAAGGTGCGCTCTATTATATAAAATCATTTAACGATTATTTAACGATTAGTATAGATTTTATTTATTAGACACCTATAAAATAGAAATAAAATAAACGCAAGCAAGAAAAAACAATACTAAAATAATAGGAAAATATCTCATAATGCCTCTTTATTAACTTTCATTATTAACATTAACAATATTCAGCATCTGGCCCTTTAGTTAAACAATAACGTAAATTCTGCCTAATCGCTTCAATTGACCAAATCCAAAATGCAGTACCAACAAACTCAGAAATTAAAGCTTCGGGACCAGCTATCCATAACCATCCCGATAAACCTAATAAAGGGACGACTAAACCATGAGCAAAAATAGATACACCTATACCAAAAATAATTCCATGTAACATTTTTACTTTAGGAAGATATTCAGCAATAACGCAATATATAACAGCAATAACTATCGAAAAGAGAATATGGACACCATTCCCCCCCCAATTAATTGAATATCCCATCCAGTCATATGTCATTGCATCTACATTTACACCCAGCTTCTCAAGCAATATCACCGGAGGCGGTGTTGTCTCTAATGTTCTTGGAGGAATTAATCCCTCAAATCCAGACTTCACTAATGCAGAAAAAATACCAGCAATAATTCCAACATAAATCGCAATAGAAATATGACGAGCATTTTTTTGAGTTAATTCCAATAAATTCATATTTTCTCCTAACAAACAAGTATATAATTTAATATCATAAGATATTTATGCCAAGTTGAAAATAAATAAACACAAGATATTTATGTATAGGAATTTAATTTAGATTAATATAAATAGATAAAATCATCAAAAAAAGAATACTTACAAAATGACATGACCAAAAGCTTTATCAAAAATAGCTGATTTACTCATATTCGGGGGGCGAAAATTGAGAAAGCGATAAATATTAACCAATCCATTTATATAATTTAGAGAATGATGACCAAGTTAAAATTCCATCAGAAGTCATACCCACTAAAACTCACGTACCTTATATTTTTTACTATCGCGTATTGCTCATTATCTAAAACTAATTCAACGAAAAAATATCTATGAATAAAAGACTATCAATTATTGGAGCTAGAACTTAATAATTAGCTGCATAGATTAATTAATCATACAAAGCTGCCCTGCTATTTTCAGCCAGAATAGGTGAAAGTATAAAATTAATCAGATAAAACTGTGATCTCACAATAGATGAAGTTTAAAGGCTCCTTAGAATCTACTTTACTCCATTGCCCTCACTCATCAAATTCCAGACCATTCTCGAACAAAATACAGATAATTTCAGTTTATAAGACTATCTTACACGCGTAGCTATAAAAAGACTGAAGTTACAGCAAGTAATAAATGCTCAAATCTACAAACAATGTTACAGGCATTAGCTCAATAATGTAACAATCAACTCGAATAAATCCCTCCGTCTATTTCATTTAAATATCATTTAGTTAGAGTTTATATAAGCACAATATTTACAAATCTATTTATGTAAAGTTGATTCATAGATATGGCGTCTAATCAACAAGAAGATGAATTAATAAACAATTTAGTATCAAAAATAGAAGATTATTACTGATGAATGGATTAAAAACAGCTAAATAAAAGCGCAAGAAACAACTAGTTTAAAAACAATAAAAATCGTTCATTTCATTTTCCCTACATATAACGAAGCAATAAACCAAAAAATCAAATTCAAATAATCAGTATTAGAATGCTTATCTCTTTAAATCCAATAGAATAATTATCTCATCTGCTGTATAACGGATACAGCGATGTATGGAAATTAACCATAACGTGATTTTAGATCTATCGTTTAATATTGGTTTATTTTTCACATAATATAATTAATACAAACATATCTTATATAACGAGAAACCATATTATGAAAAAAATACTTCCTTTGATCTTTATTTGTACAGCGGCACTATCATTAAGTGCATGCGCAGTTAAAAACGACTCGACAGAATTTAAAGGTATCGGCTTTACCTATAACTCAGATATTGAAAAAACGCCAGATGGTAACTATGTTGCTTCCGTAGAAGCAGCTCCAGGTGCAGGCCGTGCCAGTGGTGCTGTAGCTTATGCGACCACTAATGCATCTAATTATTGCCAAAAACAAAATAAAGCACTAAAAGTGCTCAGCGATGAGACAAGCTCAAATTACTTAATCAATGGTGTCGCTAAAGTTAAATTTAACTGTATTTAAGCGGCTAATTTCCACTATTGTCAATAAATACTTCATGGTCTCAATCCACGGCGACCTTTTAGTAAAAAAAGAAGCCATCCTTAATTAATTGATGGCTTCTTAACTTATCATTTAACATATCTAGTATATTTTATAAGTCTGCTTTTTTAGTCATTCTATAACGAAGATTCATTCTTAATAATTCAATTGACCACATCCAGAGGAATGTCCCTATAACTTCTGAAAACAGTTCATCAAATGGCAAATTCCAAACTGCTGGGGATAAATTCAATATAGGCAATACTACGCCATGAAACGCTACCATCACTACAACAGCAAAGGCTAATCCCTGAAATATTTTTATTCGCGGAAAAATCTCTGAAGCTAAACAGTAAAAAATAGCAACAGCAATTGAGAATATAATATGAACCCCATTCCCTCCCCAATGAACAACTTGATCAGAATATGTATAAACAAAATTATTAATATTAATCCCCATATCCTCAATCATCTTTACAGGAGGAGCGATTCTATCCAAAGTTCTTGGTGGTAAAATACTTTCAGTCCCTGATTTTACAAAAGCAGATAATATACCTGTTATCACACCAATAAACACTGCTAAAGACAGATGCCTATCCTCTTTCTTTGATAATTTAAATATACTTGAAAACATATCACCCCCTATAAAAATAATAATATACAAAAAGAATAGATCTTTATAATACAGTCTATATTAATCTTATTTTTCATTACTAAATGTAACATTTGTTATTTTTTTGTTTCTATAAAGGTACTCGTTTAGTGGGTTTTTTAATTGACATTGAGTAGCATACTCCCTTAATTCTATGTATTCAGCTTACTAGATAGAACCGGGCTATTTTTATGTTAAAAATCACTGCCGCATTAGATAAAACCTAGATATCTCTTTCATTAAAATCGACACTAATAACCACAAACATTAATAAAATGTAATTATTTTTATTTATTATTCATGATATTAACTCTTTTAAATACCCAATCAATGATAGTATTTCGCACTTTTTAATCCAGCCACTTTAGTGACTTCATATTTTTATCTCATGTGCTATTCTTTTCGAAAAAAAGATATTGAACATTGAAAATGTAGAATCACACTATATTTTATTTCACAAAAACATTAAGAACGATAGCCTATATCGATTTATATCATGATCCTGATACAACAAATAAATACGATAAACTATCATAACCAGTCAGAAATATAACTATGCGATCATTATCACTGCTAGCTATATCAATAACAGTAATATTTATAGATAAATATAATTTTATGAGATAAATAAATTTAGCACTACTAATATATGTAGTGATCAACAAAAATCATAGTGACATTTAAACTAGTAAATTTCATGAATGCAAGAATCCAGATATCAATTTATTATATGATATAAATAATCGAATTTACTATTTTTACCTTAGCTTCGAAGAGAAATACCATCACTTATTAAACACCCAAAACCAGATTATTGAAAATTATTTTAATTAGATAATAAACAACCCTATGAACACATTTAAATCATTTTAAGATAATTTTTAATGAGCATAAAAAGTCTTTATATGTGATTTATTTAGGTGATAATTTAATTTCAAATATATATAAAAGACCACGCAATGCGCAGCCTTAGGATTAATTATTTTAGAGTAGTTGAATATTTAAACATTTTTATAATGCTATTATCCGTGATAAGGAAAATTCACTCCCTAGAATTCAGAGGTATTAAAATCGACCTTTATGTCTTTGTTGTTCCCTATAAATATCTTGATTCGCTTTGATGCTACCTAATGTGCTATCAGAATATACATCCTCTTTTGGCTTATCTTTATCAGTAAATCCGCCCGTCGATGTACAACCTGAAAGTATCACAATAAAAATAAAAGCAAGTAATCTCATATTCACCTCAAATTATTTTGTTATTTAAAATAATCATGAAAAAGTAACTTTAGTGAAATAAACTATCAGAAATTTAAGAATTAAGTTAGTGTTTATATTAGTTATGTTGTCATACTGTTTACTTATAGCTTAATCTATTCGAATCACTCGATTTCCAATTTGACTCCGAGAACTTAAGACCATTCAGTTTTAATACAGATTCAATTTCTATTGCTTAGCCCATACAAATTAGCAACTATACCCTCTTCTCTAAACAGTTCTTGACAATATACTCAATTAGAATGATTAAAATTTCATAAAAACACTACCGGATAATATCAAACTAAGGAATAAGTCAATACATCGATATAAGAAAATCCATATTGAACAGACCGTATCTGATGATCGGTAGTTGATGGTTGATAGTTCCCTCTATCACCAATTAGATTAATATTAATTGGCAGTATAAATGAATTAATTAGCATATTGAGAATATTATATCCTATGTTATCTACTAAGAATACGTAATAACTACTAAAATATTTTTTCGTCCTATATCATACCGTTTAATTTGCTATTTAACTCTCTTTATCAATAATCGTACCTAACTAAACATCAAACTCTGAACAGAGAGAACATCAACTATAATCTAATTTTAAGAAAAATAGATTAACTCATCTGCAAAAACAGCACAATATACATTACTATAGGTATCTTGCTCAATATTTATTCATGAACATTATTTCAATAAACTTGAATTTCTTAATCGTTACTCAGCTCATATCAGCAATTTAATCTAATCGCTTATGGCGAGATATGCAAAACCATCAGGAAATAAGGTAGAAAGGTTAAAATTAAAACCAATGTCATCTCCTCTATTTTTTCAAAAAATAATAAGCTAAGTATAATTACCCTGAGATCAAGGAACATAACCTACGTTTTATAAACAGCATTTTTTATGTGAAAGTTATCATGATAATTGAAGAAATAATTTATTTTTTCAATTATAGTCTATGTCAAAATAAGATATGTATAAATACTTAATTACAAACTACTAAATAATTATTCTAGCTTTATAAACTGATATGATTACCTATTTATTATAATAACCGTGAGGAAGATCACACTACTCGATTTAAAAGATACCCTACACTTTTATTTTTTATCTTCCAATATAATAAAAAACTTACCGTTAATTAAATATTTTTAATTATACATCACATTAATAGATTTATTTTTTCATAAGAACCCACTTAAAAACATAATAAAAACTTTTGTAACAGCTAATCCATCTTATATCTCATACCATTAATTCCACTTTGTTTAACTTTTTAAACCAACCCATGAAGATCAATAAATAGACAGCTCTAATTAAAAAGAAAATTTATTCGATTAAATCAAACTTAACCATCATTAAATTTAATTAATACTTCTGTTTTTTAATTTTACTCTATATCACCAGAAAAACAACTCATACAAATCATTACACCGATGGCTATTGGTTATTTTTTGTTATCACTATAGTAAACTAATAATTATAAGTAATATATTAGCACTTAATGCAATCAAATTCATTATTTTTAATAAGGATATCATTCTATAAATAATCCCCTATAAAAAAACAATATAATAATAAAATCTAAATTTATTTAAACATTAATTTTATTATTATAACACCTTGTAAGTTAAGTATATATACTGCAATCTGACTTAATTGACAAATGTTAAATCATTATGATACTTATTACATTAATCACAGAATGAAAGTGATTAAATCAATATTAAAAATCTATTAAGGCTCATTATGAAAAATAAAAACAAACTTCTAACAACCTTATCAATAATAGGGTTAAGTATTACTATTAATGCTTATGCAGATGATGGGAAAATTAATTTCATCGGAAATATCATTGATAATACTTGCACTATTGAACAAGACTCATTAGATCAAAATGTTATTTTAGGCGATGTTTCAAAAGAGGCCCTTAATGGTGCAGCAGAAAAAACAGCGGCACCTACTCAATTTATAATTAATATGACAAACTGCCCTGACGTAAAAGCAAAAATTAAATTTGATGGATTAAAAGATAGTATAAATCCTAATTTATTAGCTTTAAATACCGAAGAAAATGTAGCTACAGGCGTTGGCATTAGAATTACTGATATGGCTAATAAAGAAATTAGCTTATATACAGCAACAGATCTTCCTGATTTAACATCCACACCAGTAAAGTTAAACTTTATTGCTCGTTACGTTTCTACCGGTGACACTGTTACTATCGGTAAAGCAAATAGTACCTCACAATTTACTATTATTTACAACTAATCCTGTTGTTTGCCAGGGATGGCGTTAATTTTTCAAGTGGAGTTATTATGAAAATAATATCTAGTTTAATATTAGGATTAATCATTAATTGCATCATATTACCAGCAAGCTATGCGAGCATTATTATTGCTGGAACTCGAGTCATTTATTCTGAAAAATCCAATGAAGTCGCAATATCATTAACTAATAACTCAAAAAATAATACTTTCTTAGTCCAATCATGGATAGAAAATAAAGATCATCAAGCACGAAATAAAGATTTTATTATTACACCACCTTTAATAAGAATGGATGCAAAAGATGAGAACATTCTGAGAATTATCAATATTAACCCATTACTACCTAAAGATCGTGAATCCTTATTCTGGCTTAATGTTAAAGCAGTACCAAGCTCAAATAAAACAACAGAAAATGTATTAAGAATTGTAATTAAAAGTCAGTTGAAAGTATTCTATCGCCCATCAGACATTGAGAGTTTAGCCGATGATGCATACAAAAAATTAATCTTTGAGTATACCAATAATGGAATTAAAGTTACTAATCCAACACCTTTTTTTATAAATTTAAAACAGGTTAATATTGGTAATCAAGCGGTCAATAGCCTTGAAATGCTAACACCATTTGAAAGTCATTCTTTTAATTATGGTGGAATAAAATCTTCAGTAGTTTCATGGTCTGTTGTTAATGATCTTGGGGGTGAATCCTCTATCGAATCTGCAACCATAAGATAAATACCATTATGAAACATTTATTATATCTCAATAAAAATTTATTTTATAAATCATCATTATTTTATATTAGTCTCATATGTGCACCTGCCACATATTCTGATGAATATTTCGATATAAACGCCCTAACTTTTGATTCACCTAACTCTATCTCCATAGAAGATCTTAACTATTTTAAAAATAGCCACACTCTTCCTCCCGGTAAATATAGAGTATCTATTTATATCAATGGAGAGTATTTGACGAATGAAAACATTGAGTTTATCGAACTGGATAAAAAACTATTACCATTACTGTCTCTTGCTAGTTATAAAAAAATGGGGCTATTAACTGAAAGTCTGGAATCACTGAAAAACAAGCCCAATGATTATATAGTTAAAAATATGTTACAAGATATTCCTGGTTCTTCTGAAAGGTTTGACAGCAAAAAATTACGTTTAGATATTTCCATCCCACAAGTACTGATTAAATATATTCCTAGACAACAAATTGATATTGAACACTGGGATGATGGAATCCCAGCATTAGTACTAAATTATAATTTATCTGGTGCTAATACTTGGTTGAAAAAAGAGCGTAATAAGCGGATAGATAATTATTTTTTAAATCTACAAAGTGGATTTAACTATAATGCTTGGAGAATAAGAAATTATTCAACCTATACAGATAATAATAAAAAATCTGAAATCAAGTCTATTAACACTTATATCGAACGCGATCTTAAATCTATTAAATCACGTTTAACTTTAGGCGAAAGTGCAACTTCACCAACTATATTTGATTCATTTCAATTTTCGGGCGTTCAATTAGCTTCAGACGAAAATATGTTGCCAGAAAGTCTGAGGGGCTTTGCACCTATAGTGAGAGGAATTGCCAACTCTAACTCACAGGTTACCATCAAACAAAACAATAATATTATCTATCAAACCTATGTTTCTCCCGGTGCATTTGAAATTTCCGACCTCTATCCAACCGCTTATAGTGGCAACCTTACGGTAACAATAAAAGGTGCCGATGGCTCAGAACGTACCTTTGAACAACCTTTTGCTTCCGTTCCTATAATGCAACGTGAAGGACAAATGAAATATGAAGTTGTGACAGGTAAATATCGTTCTTCGCAATCTAAAACTGGCTCCTATTTCGGACAATCAACTTTATCTTATGGCTTCCCTTATGGAATGACATTATACGGAGGCGGATTAGCTGCCAATAATTATTATACGCTAGCGATAGGAAGTGGAGTTAATTTATTTAGCTATGGTGCTGCATCATTTGATATTACCCATTCAAGTACACAATTAACTAAAAATAACTCTGATTTAAGTAATAAAAAACTATCTGGCCAAAGTTTTCGGCTGCAATATGCAAAAGGGATTATTGAAACAGGTACTACATTAAATGTAGCTGCATATAGATATTCAACCAGAAATTATTATAATTTTTCTGAATTTAATGATCTAAATTCCAATAATAGCGAGAACCAAAAAAAACAAAAATTACAATTAACTGTTAACCAGACTTTATTTGACTGGGGGAGTCTCTATATTTCTGCTTATCAGCAGGATTATTGGAATATCGAAGGCTATGAACGCAGTATTAATGCTGGATATAGTAATTTTTATCGCGGCATTGGATATAATTTAAATTATAATTATATTGAAAACTCAGGATATAATGATAAAAAAGATAATCAAATTGCTTTCAGTGTCCAAATTCCGTTATACACTAATAAAAATAATCGCATGTGGTTAGCCTTATCAACAAATCATAATGATCATGGTAGTAATAGCCAAAATATTTCTATCAATGGTAATGCCTTTGAAGATAATTCATTAAACTACAGTATTTCAGAAACCTATGGAAATAATGGACAAAAAGATTCCGGCAGTCTAAATATATCCATGAAAAATCGATTTAGTGAATTAGGGACTGGCTATAACTATAGTAATAATACTCAGCAACTTAATTATAATATGCGTGGCGGTATTATTGCTCATAGTGACGGAATTACATTTGGTCAGTCATTGGGGGATACCATAGGTTTAATTAAAGTAGGTAATGCAAAAAATATTAACATACTTAATACATCAGGAATAAAAACCGATAATAATGGCTATGCAATTGTACCTTATCTCTCCTCTTATCAAGAAAATAGAATTGTATTAGATATCCAATCCTTTGGCCCAAAAATCGAGGTAGAAAAGCCAGTTCTTTATTCTGTTCCAACTAAGGGAGCCATTACATTGACTAAATTTAATGCCACTATCGGCAATAGAGCTCTATTTAATATTACTCATCAAAATGAAAAAATATCTTTTGGTGCAACGGTGATTATTAGCAGTAATGAAAGTAATTTTACAGCTCAAGGTATGGTCAATGATGATAGTACTGTCTATTTTTCAGGTATCCCTCCATCTGGCATGATTTCAGTTATTCTTGCCGGAGAGAAACACTGTTTATCGCCTTATCATTTATTAGTCAATAAGACAGATAATGACAATAAGATTTTTATAGAAAATCTTAATTGTGTTATTAAATAATAGAGAGAATAACAATGAAAAAAACAATTATTTTATTATCATTACTGCTTCCAGGAACCTCTTTAGCCTATTGTTATAGTTCAGTAAATAATAATGTTATTCTACAAACAATCTCATTTGGCACTATCACTGTGTTACCTGGTACGGCAAATGGAACCGTATTAAAAACAATCTCTTTACCAGGTTCAGAACAGACTATAGGCTCCTGCACCAGTGGATCTTATGTCCATGGATCCACCTCTGATTATCCATTATCCACAACAGAGGGCAACTCTATGCTACAGACAGAGATCCCTGGTATTGGATTACGTATTAATGGAATGTATAAAATGGTTCCCTCCAATGATACTTATCAAGGGGCAGTAGTTTATGTAGATAAGCCAGTTAAGGTTGAAATAATAAAAATTGGCAATATTATTTCAGGCGAATTTCAGCCTAAATTAGCTGCTGATTTTTTTTGGCAAGGAAGCAATGGTAATTACAGCGTTAAAAAAGTAACTATGGGTACAGGTAATAAGGTCTTTTATCCTCTATGTACGTTGGATAAAACCAGTATTGATGTTCCACTCGATAGTCATGATAAATCGGAATTTAAAGGTATTGGAACGGCCACTAATTTTGTCAATTTTAGTATTCCTTTTACCTGCCAAAAAGATGCTCGAATTTCAATTACCTTAGAAAATACTGGGTCTGATAGCAATAGTTTAGGGCTGGTTCCCTTAGATAATCCCACCGACCAAAATACAGCAAAAGGTATTAATGTGCAGATATATAATGCAGATACTAATCAACCAGTAAAAATCAATACTCTCTATATCGCCAAAGATACAAACATTGGTCTAACTAATCTTAACTATAAAGCGAGGTATTTCCAAAAAGAAGCAGATATTGTTGCAGGAAAAGCTGATGCCACCGTGGGATTTACCGTGACTTATTATTAAATCGCTAAGGATCCTATTTCTCTCCGCATGCTGCGAAAACTCAATAGATGGGTTGTATTTGATAGTGATATTAACGAAGTTTTGAAACCGGGCCTATCACATTGATATAAAAACGTTAACTGCAAGCTTTTATCTTTGTGATGTACTTCCCAGCCAGTACTCTGATGCTCTATACAGTAACTACTACGATCAATTTTGGGCTTGGCGCACTTATATTTACGGCATGCACGAGAGATACATGATGGCATATCAATCGATGAGACTTTATGCTGCACATCGATACAAATCAGCTCAATAGCCTTACTATTGGCATTAGGTCGGAGCATGCCTATCTTCCCTTAATGCTGCTATCAAAGAGTGTAGTTTAGCAAGCTGAAATAACTAAAGCGAGCAATTACCAGATGCTTCCATCAAATACCAACCATCAGCCCTACAATTACGCTTTAGCTATGCATCTGAATTACCTAAGTCAATGGTATTAAATGAGATATTTAAAATCATGACTGCCATTTTATTTCTTCTCTAACATAGTTATACCCCAAATAAAAAGCCACCAGCGATTAACTGATGGCATATTAATTGAACCTATTGAAGTGGCTCATACAAACTACCCATTACAAATATTTATACTTTTGTTAATGCACTATCCATAAATATGAATGAAGGTTCTTTCCGTTTGTATTGATTGATCATCGGAACAAGACGCTGAAAGTGCTCACTCTTACAATGAGCATCCAACGCCGTTTGATCTGGCCATTCTTCGATAAAAATAAAATGCCCCAGATCTTTTTGGTCAACATATAAATCATAACTAATACAAAGTGGTTCGTGTTTGGTTGCGTCAACTAATTCACGATAAAGTGGAAGTACAATACTTATGGCATCAATCTGGATAAAATCTTCTGCGATCACTTTCAGCATTTTTATTATCTCTAGGTTGGATTTAAACAATAACTATATAATAATTAACCTGAGGCTTGTTAATTATACTGTTTAAATAGCAAATCTACCGCATTAGTTACATTGGTTGTGTACTACTTTACTTCCGTGATTAGTTTCCCCTTCCATCTCATTTCACCTGTCGCTGCTATTCAGCCTATTTTAGCTTAATCACCACAATCAGGGTTTTGTAAATGCTATTTTCGATTGCGAGTTCAAGGCTATCCCTTTAATCATAAACGAATTTATCGTATTTATTACCGCTTAGGGTTAAATCTAAAGCATCGTGGCAAAAAAGTTCTACCAACACGTGAAAAAAGCTGTTAATCGTCGAAAATACGCCGAATATTTAATGGGCATTGGATTTTATGCGTAGCAGTTTATATTGTGGTAAGCGATTCAGAATATTGAATATCATTAATAAAAGAATTCATGAGTACTTGGCAATTAAAGTCGATACCTCGTTGCCAACAGAACCTATCATTAAAGTGCTAGAACGTTTTAATGGCTCGTTCCGCAGTGAATTTTTAAATGCGTATTTATTTGAGTCATTAAGTCAACCTTATGAAATGGTTTGGTTTTATCAGCAAAATTATAACCAGAAACGAACGCATGAAAGTCTAAATCACCTCCTACCGGAGACCTATCGTAAACAATTAGAAAACTCTAATTTTATCTATCTCAATTAATGGAAAGTGGATAAAATTAAGCTGTTATAACGGTTTCGCCAAAAATAAAAATAACGTCTCCAAATGCTGAAACTTATGTTAACAGATGATAGTTGGAAATTACTCTCAAGAATTATGTACCTAACAGGACATATTTATAATAAGCCAAAGCACATTCAGAACAACACCAATCGCAATCCAATGAATTTTTATAATTCCACTGATTAGCTATTTTGATAACCGCAACAGAATAGAAAAATTGTCTCCAATACAATCGTTGAAAACCATCTGGTATATACTTACAACCCTATCGATAAACATGATGACATGCGAATATATCAATCCATATATCAAGATAATATTTCATCGTGCCTTTCTCATTCTTTTTATTAAATGTATACGCATAAACGAATTTATTAATATAAGATATCGAATATTAGCCTAAGGCAGTATTTCGTTCACTCATATATTCATATCTAAAACAGTCACTGCTTAGTCATATATCATTTCAAATGTGGCTTCAGCATTAGCACTTCCTGCTCGAACAGGACGTTCTGTCGCCATATACCTAGCATAAAACTGCAACGTCACGTGCTGCGCATTGGGTGTTAAATTATAAGGCATACTATGCAAATCTGGATGAATTCTACGCATTTTGCTATCCAGAAGTTCAACAGCAACATTGTAGGCTGTGCTATTCGCATTAAGTGCAAATAATGCATTATTTTTACTGTCTTTTATTCCAGAAAAACGGACCTTAGCCTGTTTAGCTGCGGCACCACAGTCCTCCAACAGAATAGCAAAAGGAACTGCTGCGGTCACCGCAGTGGGCCCTGCATAAAATTGGCGAGAAGCCCAAGTACCTAAATTAACAGTTTGATTAATAGATTGAGTGCTCACTCGACAGGTATTCAACACAATCGTAGCATTAATTCGTAAGTTAATTACGCCTAAATCAGCTAAAACCGGTGTGCTAAAAGCACTGAGTATTAATAAAAAATACACCACCAAGCCAGTATTAATGTGTTTTGACCGCACAATTATCCTCCTCCGATAATTAAGGGAAATCTATCCGCAAATATGCTTCAGAGGTAACTGGGCCTTCTTTTGGCCTTTTTCCTGTGATGCTTACAGGTTGAACCCGAATCTCCACATTAGCTCGACTACCGCTGAGTAAAAATGGGATAAAACTCCCTAGGTTATTAGGAATTAATGTCTTACCTGTAGTATCCATCACAGTAAAACCAACATCTGGATTATTGGAAACAATGGCACTACCCGACGTTTTATTCGCCTGCAATCGCATTGTTAAGGCAGCTCCTGCTTGGATATTATCGCACTGAACACTCACATTACGCGTTACCGGAGAAGTCCCTTGTGCAGGAGCGCCTGCCGACTGAAAGGCTCCAGAAGATACCGGGCCAAAATCAATAGTCACAATCTGCCCTGCATTAAGAACACAAGATTGAGGCACTGTAATATTTAAATTAGCATAAATTCGAGTGAGCACGACTTCCTTACTTCGGCACCCGTACGGCTCACAAAGACCAACTTCAGCTAAAAAAATATTTTTTGTATACGTCCCCGAGACTATTTTTTTGTCAATTCTCAATCGAGACTGATAAACTGGTTGTGTAACTGAGCTAGATATACCAATGCCCATCGCAGGCGCACCAGTCGACTCGAAAACCGTAAATTTATTATATGGAAAGTATCTGTAATTAGACGCTCTTAATCCAATAGAAATATAATCATCAATTTTTTGATAAACCCAATCGTTTGGCACCGTGCCTGCAGAAGGAACACTCTCCCCTACATACGCTCCCCACTGCGCTCTTAGGTCAGGTTGCTCCCAATATAATGTTCTTAGGCCACCAATTACCTGATTACTGGTAAAAGACCTACCTACCTGATTTTCTGTTGCGCTTAGATTATGATTAAAGTTTTGGTTCACCACTTGGTTGCAACCTTCTAGGCAGAAAACAGCGTGTGCTCCTGTGCTGCTAAGCAAAAGACTTAATCCTACTGCAATTCCCATCACCTTTTTTATTGCCATATTTTAATACCTGTATTTGATCATTACTTACGCCAATAAAAACAAACCAGAACAATCTTAATTAACTTAAATCAATTCATTTAACTTTATCCGCACTGTGCTATTGCTGACGTTAATCCTGTATTTGTCTTTTGATTTGGTAATTGATAGCTAACTTGACACTTTTGATGGCTTCCGCTTCCCCAAATTACAGTTAACTCCCCTGATGGTGCTAATCCCGATAAAAATACCTGACCATCATCACCGACGATACCTGTCATGCCTTGATGCTCACCGTTAACCATTGCCCCAAAGGGCACAGCTTGCCCATTACTTTGCCGCAAAGTTAATAACGCTCGCTGACCGATGCGTGTAGTAAACTCCGCTCGTACAATAGCCCCCTCAGTTGGCACAACTTGACTCACTGCGCCGTCTACATCCATATCTTCTCCCAAGGTATTCGTATTGAGCCCGACCCGATTTTCTCGGTATGCTGTCGCATACGGTACGACAGCATATCCACGCCAGTCTGTTTTTACCCCAGTTGCATTTTCCACACTGACTCCCGTTGCACCAGGCGCTTTAACCAACACGTTAGTTTTACTTAATGGCTGGCTTAATGTTATCCCATCACCATGTACCACTGCGCCTCCACTGGCACCATAATTGACTTGCTGCCAATGCTTACCATAACCATATCCCACACTCGCATTTCCATAACCACCACGGTAATCCAGTGATGCATTTCCCGAAGCACCTTCGCCTTTAGTTACATATCCCTGCTGAACGTTATAGTTCAAATTATTGTCTGCTAACAATGTTCCACTCACCCCAGCTTGTTGGGATACTTTATGATCTTGGTCGTAAGTCGCTGTATAGGTTGCATATGCCGAGTTACCGCTGTAGGTTATATCCTGTGATTTTCCTCCACCATTTATCCATCGATTCAATGGCAAAGATACTGATATCGCAACTCGCTTATCTCGTTCACTCATGCCTGGATTTTTGTTTACAGAAGCATTCATGTTGAAATTAATACCATCCCAGTTACCGTTATATCCAACCTGTAATAATTGATCCGCCTCGCTGGAATTCCAATACGTCTGGTAACTACCCATCACATACACCGATCCCAAATCCCCCAACTGCTGACTAATATTTGCTTGTAAACGGCCTTTCTTGGTGTAATACAAATTATGATAATCTAAAATCTCTGGAGACATCTCTACAGGACCATCCTGTGTTTTCAACCTATACCCTTTCATGCGGGTATAAGCTGTTTCTGCAAATGAGTAAAATCCCTTCGTTGAATAGCGATACCCAAGCAGTTGAAAATTAGTCCCCATCTCGTTTAATGACTTCGCATATAAAAATCTTAGCGACTGTCCGTCAGGCCGACTACCATCGGGCAGCTGGCTATTTGAGTGAGTAATATCTACAGAAAACGCCCCGAATTTACCTAGGTTTTTCCCCACACCAAGTGAAAAAGCTTGATAATTCTCTGCAATCTGAATTCCCTGATAAACTGTCCAATTCGCTTTTAAACCTAATAACATCGTTGCTTGTGCAAAGCGTGGTTTTTCCTGTGTAGGAGATCCTGAGCGATACTCACCCGCAGTAATGGCATACTTCAACCGCCCTTCTCGTTGCAATAAAGGTACCGCAGAATATGGCACCGCAAATTCGTTGCTTGTTCCATCAGCCTCTTTTACTATGACTTTCAAATCCCCACTATTTGAGGTTGGATATAAATCTTGAATTTCAAATGCGCCGGGTGGTACATATGTTTGATAAATCACATATCCATTTTGTTCAATAGTCACTTGGGCATTGCTGTTTGCTATCCCTCGAATGGTAGGAGCAAATCCCCGTAAACTATCTGGTAACATATTGTCATCGGATGATAAACGAGCACCTCTAAATCCAACACTGTCAAAAATGTCACTATCTGTAAAATTATCACCTAAGATTAAGATACTTTTTAGAGGAACTATAGCCCGCTGAACGTACGTACGAATATTATTCCAATGCTGTTCTGTTTGCCCTTTGGTTTTAATGTGGTTCCATGTACCTTCATTACGTACACGCCATCCCCCAAAATTCAACCCACTGATTACATTTAAAAAATAATTAGTATTATTAATATTACTTCGTGTGTTTTTACTGTGGCTTCCCGAAAATCGATAATTTAATAAACCAGCAAGGATCCCTTCATCCCATTGTTCTGGCGGAATATACCCTCGATAATTGTTCTTCAGCATAGCTTGAGGAATAGATACAACTAGCGTTTGACGCTCAAAATCAAACTCTGTTTGAGCCTGTGGAATCACATCTATAACGTTAATACACGCATCATCGCCTACCGATTCAAGTCCTGGAACCACTGCGATATTAACGCCATGTTGTTCTAACCAATGTCGAGTAAAACAAGGTTGTAGCCCACTATCATTTCCTTTTTGCCCCACAGGAGCTACCTCAAAATTTACATCTTGGGTTCCTACAAAGAAACGATTAAGGTAAATATCTACCCGATAAGTACCAGGCGCTTGTCCTTCCCCATTTTCAAAACGGGATAAATCAGCAACAGCGCCAGGCTCACCAGACAATAATGCAGGGTTAAAAAATTCTGCGGCTTGTCCATCTACCGTTAATATCAACCCACTAAAAATCAATAAATAAGGCAAGGGGCGGAAGAGAATATGGTACGCAAGCTTCCAATGTTCTGTTTTTTTTGAATGTGACTGACTATTCGAATGCATAGTAACCGTATCCTTGCACCAATTCTCAATTAATTAATTTTTGCGGTAACTACAGGTGAACTGGCACCATAGTCATCAATTGTTTGATACGAAATAATGCCCGCTACACTAACTGGGAGTTTCACTATCATTTGCGATTTAGGAGCAATCATAGTGCTGTCTAAAGGGGTCATTCCATATTTAAAATCTACTAGAGTCACATAATACGGGGATGAATTTTTAATTAGTAAATCTGTACCTTGACGCGAAAAATGTAATTGTTTTGGCGCATCTACAGACGGCATGGGTAAACCTGAAGGGCGGACAAATAACTTAATTCTTGATAAAACAGCAATTTGCAATACATTCCCCGCCTTCACAACTTCACTATCCACGGCAGGAATAGACTTACTGTTTAACCAATATAAGCTCTCTCTATCTTGAGGAAGTTCTTTCCCACTAAAAATAATTCGTAACGTATTTTCACTTGCTGGCTTACTCACAAAGAGTGGTGGCGTTAACACAAAATCAGTAGTTTTTTGACCTTGTTCATTTTCCATCCATGATTGGATTAAAAAACGATTTTTATCGTCACTATTGGTAATCGCTAAAGCTGTTTGTTTACTATCAAGAGGATAAATAACACGTGTAGCTCCTAATGCTATACCACCTGCTTGTGCTGTATGAGAAAGAAAAAACATCCCCCAACATAGTAGCCCTAACCAAACCCTCATTTGTAAGACACTTACTTGAAAAAAAGAAAAGAAATAACGCTGTTGCTTCAACATACAGTCCTCACCGGCTACAAAAATACAAAAGTACAAAAAATGAATCTAGCTATAAGTATGCAATATCATGGGTATGTTAATGAAAACCAAGCAGTAGCTTCTGCAATACCTCCGATCACTTCAGGCTTAGTCGCTCGATATTTAGCAATAAACTGCAAGCGATTATCTCCATCATGTAAAGTATGTACAGCAGGCAACATTGTATTAGGGTGGATAGGTTCCCCTTCTGCGGTAAATAATGCGATCCCAACTCCTTGAGCGGCATTCATACGAGATGTAATTTGTAAAATATGAGGATCAACATGATCGCTCTGCCCCCAAAATGTAATTCCAACATTTCTACTCGCGACTGTCGTACAATCTGTCAATCGTATAAAAAAAGAAACGGGTAAAGCATCACTCCCGGTTCCATTAAATTGATTACTACGAACTTGCCCCATATCCACTACCTGAGAACGGCTCCCGGTAGCCACAGTACAGGCTGGGGCTACTAAAGCTCCTCGCAAATGTAACGCTCCGCCATCAATGATGACATGATAACTAGCCCCCGCAAAAGGGAGTATGCTACTGCTCAAAATAAATGAGAACACTCTCCATTTCCACATATCGCTCCCCAGTAAAAAATGGCTCCGGCTACTGGAGCCATGATTACATCAACCAACATGAATCTCTTTAAACTTTAGTTGTATTGCATAGTAAATGTCGCATCAGCATCTGCCGCGCCAGGCGTAACTTTATTGCTAATGGATTTATAGCGCGCAGTAAAATGCAATGTGTTGGCACCATCATTCAATTTTTGTGGTGTGGAGAATACAGAGCCATCAGGTTTCAGCACCGTACCGCTACTATCTGAAATTTCAATACCTACACCTGAAGCAGCACCCGCGGCTCCACCACCGACATTACTAACAGTTAATAATGTGTTATCAACTTGGTTAGAATTACCTCTAAAAGAGGTTTTTGCTGTCTCAGAAACCTTCGTATCACAGTCTTCCAGCTTAATCGTAAACGGCACTGCATTTGAGCGAACCCCTACGGCAGTAAAAAATGCCGTGCGATATTGCCCCATATTCACCGTTTGGTTTGTGGAATCAGCACTTACTGCACATGCTGCATTGACGATTTGCCCAGTAAAATGAACGGTTCCTCCTGGAACAATCGCTGTTTGGCTAGCCGCAGACGCGAATACACTTATAGAAAATAATGAAACTGCAAAAGCAGATTGAAATACGCGCTTTTGAATAAGCATAATTAACTTTTCCTTAATAAAACTAAATAAAACTAAATAAAACTATTCAGGATAAATTATCATCGATGAAACCCTGAACTAATAATAGAAACATCCATGTCAATTCTCCTTAATATAACCATTAATTGTTCGCAAACTAAACGCGAGCAATTAAACACCATTCCAAAATTTCATTTGAAATTAAAATAAACTATATTTTCAATGCAAGTTTTATTAAAAATAATAGTCTCACTGAGACTGGTAATAATTAAAAATTAACCCATTAAAAACAGATTCAATTTCATAACCGGTCATTTCCAAAGCTTGAAAATAAAGGAAAAGCATATCAAAATTAAGTGAATTAGCACCTCTTTCATAACGAGATATTTGCTGCTGACTTACATTAAGCCTGCAAGCCAACTCTTTCCCTGAAATTCCCAAAGATTTTCGATGAATTTTTAATTCCGAACCTAAATATCCTGCTACTGAGGCTTTAGATGTCACCAAATATCCCCCATTTTAAAATATATGACTAATAAATAAGAATACTGACTTTATTAGACTCAATTAAAATAATGGCTCATAAGGAAGTAGTTAATCTTATTAATTACACCATAGGTAAAATACACCACATGTGTATTTCGATATAATATAAACCTCTATTTAATCTAAGTAAAATAGGTTATCACGATCGATATCAATAGTCATGATAGCTAAAACCTATTAATAGTTAAAGTGCGATCGCTAAAACCAATTAAAATATACGTAAGTTATTGAATTATAAGTAAAATAAAAAAACAAACTCAATCTACATTCTATTATTTATAAACATAAGCCAATCATCTTTATAATCTAAAAAAATCAGATAAATAACTTATTTCGAGTTTATTTCTCACCCCCTCATACTTTTATGCTTGATTTTAATCATTTATAACTTAATATTTTAAATATATATTCTTAAAAGTACTCAGAATGAATTTTTAAATTATTTTATGTTTTCCAATAAATTCCCCCATAAAATATTTAAATTTAACTTTATTTAAATTAAAGAATTCAGAACTTACCTATAGGAATATAATTTTAATTCCACTAATCACTTCTAAATATAGAGATTTTAAAAAACACATTAATTCAATTAAAATATTCAAAAGTGAACCCGTAAGATAAACACCATAAAAGACCATCCATATAAGAATAGTCATCCCGCCCCCTATAAAAATAGAACTGATATACCATTTTAAAAATCACAAAATCATTTCAATAAAAATATAATTTTTTGTGAGAGATTCAAATTTCGACATTTTTGTAAACACACAAATAATGACAGATATTAATAGAAGTTTTATTCTCTAAAGATAGGATTAATCACCCATGTATTTAACCTGGAGAGTAATTTGTAAGATATAATCATTTACAGAGAGGTTATTGATGAGCAAAGTCGATATAAAGTGCCTATTTCCCCAACACACGACCATCAGTTGATAGATAATGAACATAATACTGATTGGCGTCATTTTGATACTCAGCGCGGCCTTTAATATGACCTTCTTCACCACTGATTGTAACTTGCACCACCTGACCTAATTCATGTTTAAGCATTTAACCTCACGTATCTGTTGATATTTGCAGTTAATTAGCTTATTTATGTGAAATTCGAATTAATTTTGCATTTGTTTAAATTGAGCTCATTATTAGATGAAAATATTTTATGTATCCTTCGCATCAGTCGGTGCAATAGTCCTATCTATCAGCGTATTTCTAACATCCATAATGTTAGAAAGAGACAAGGATGTTCTGCGCAACTAAATCAGGACACTTTTCTTAAGGAATTTTGTTCATACTCAATGGGGGGCAGATCACCGTTGGCAGTATGAAGCCTTTCTAGGTGGTAGTAGCGCATATACGCGATAACATCTTCTTTCATCTGTTTCTGAGTCGGCTGTAGGATTTTCAGTACCCAATCGTGCTTTAAGCTACCAAAAAATCGTTCAACAACGGCGTTATCCCAACAGGCTCCGACATCGCCCATACTGGCTCAAATACCATAACTTGTCAGTAAGTGACGATAGCGCTGACTCGTATATTGTGATCCCCTATCACTATGAAAGACTAAGCCCTTAGCGGGCTGGCGTAAGTTATACGCTTTCATCAAGGCTTTACTGACTAAATCTGTCGTCATTCGTTTATCGATGTGCCAACCCACAATACGGCGAGAATATAAGTCCATCACGATGGCTAAATACATCCAGCCTTCGCCTGTTTTTAAATAGGTCACATTGGCCGCCCAAACTTCGTTAGCCGCATGAGGATTAAAATTTTGATTTAGCAAATTATCAGCTACGGCATCTCTGTGTTTACGTTTGGTTGTGACTTTATAAGCCATACGTGGAATAACGGCTAGACCAAGCTGAGCCATTAGCTTTTGAACGCCATAAGCACTCACGCTAAAGCCCTCTTTGCATAACCGTTTACGTAACGTTCTATGACCTAAGCTATTTCGACTCTGTTCAAAGATAGCTTTGGCTCTGCGGTACAGGCTAAGTTGTTCTGCGGTGATCAATTTTGCTGGGCGTTTAAGCCAAGCATAGTAGGCAGAACGACTTATTTTCATTAACTTGCAGAGCTTCAGCACGGGAAACTGTGAAGATAATTGCTTAATCGTTTTAAACGCTACTTGGTTTCCTTTAGCAGGAGGGCGCTGGCTTTTTTTAGGATCTCTTTCTCCATCCTAAGTTCTTTATTTTCTTTTCGAAGCCTTAATAGCTCAGCTCTCTCATCGGCATTCAAGCTGCTACCGGATTGTTCAGCGCCGAATTTTGCTTTCCAGTTATAAAGTAATTTATCGGTGATCCCTAATGAAGCTGCCGCTTTTGGCACGCTATAACCTTGTTCGGTGACTAATGCGACCGCTTCTTGCTTAAACTCAGTAGTATAAAATCTGTTTGTTCGTTTTTTCATTTAACACCTCAATAATTGGATTATATTCCATTATTAAAGTGTCCTGTTTGATTAAAGCAGATCAGATGCTATTAGCTGTAATTACTGGGCAACGACTTGGTGATATTTCAGCAATGAAATTTAGCGATATTTGGGATGACCACTTGCACGTTACTCAAGAAAAAACTGGCACTAAATTGGCTATTCCACTGGCATTAAGATCTGAAGCATTAAATATATCATTGCGTGATATTGTTTCTCGATGTCGTGACCGTGTTGTAAGCCCATATTTAATTCATTATTTTCATACAACTTCACAAGCAGATCGTGGAGCACAAGTTACCGCTAATACTCTAACTACTAATTTTAAGAAAGCGCGGAATAAAACTGATATTGACTGGGGAGAAGGAACACCTGCCTCATTCCATGAACAGCGTTCTTTATCAGAAAGGTTATATAGAGAGCAAGGCATCGATACCAAAACTTTATTAGGACATAAGAGCCAAGCGATGACCGATAAATATCATGATGACCGAGGGAAAAATTGGCAGATTTTAGCCATAAAATAACGAATATTTTGTAGCCCGTTTTGCAGAAGAGTTTTGCAGGAGTTTTGCAGAAGAATTTTTCTAGACAAAATAAAACGGGAGTTTTTAGGCTCCCGTTATTAATCTCACATGCTAATTAATTACATGTGTTTGATGATTGCGTCGCCGAATTCGCTACATTTCAGTAATTTAGCGCCTTCTAATTGACGTTCGAAGTCATAAGTAACTGTCTTAGCTTCGATAGCACCTTCCATTCCCTTAACGATTAGGTCAGCGGCTTCTGTCCATCCCATGTGGCGCAACATCATTTCTGCGGACAGAATGATTGAGCCTGGGTTAACTTTATCCTGACCTGCATATTTAGGTGCGGTACCATGCGTTGCTTCGAATAAAGCGCATTCTGAACCAATATTAGCACCAGGTGCGATACCGATACCACCGACTTGTGCCGCCAGAGCATCAGAAATATAGTCACCGTTCAGATTCATACAGGCGATAACATCGTATTCCGCAGGGCGCAGTAGAATTTGTTGTAAGAATGCATCTGCGATGACATCTTTAACAATAATTTCTTTACCCGTAGTTGGATTTTTGATTTTCATCCAAGGGCCACCATCAATAAGTTCTCCACCGAACTCTTCTTGAGCCAGTTGATAACCCCAGTCTTTGAAAGCACCTTCGGTGAATTTCATGATATTACCTTTGTGAACCAGCGTAACTGAATCACGGTCGTTATCAATCGCATATTGAATTGCAGCACGAACTAAGCGTTTAGTTCCTTCTTCTGAGCACGGTTTAATACCGATACCACAGTTTTCAGGGAAACGGATTTTGGTTACACCCATTTCGTCTTTTAAGAATTTAATGACTTTATCTGCTTCAGCAGAGCCCGCTTTCCATTCGATACCTGCATAGATATCTTCCGAGTTTTCACGGAAAATAACCATGTCAGTCAGTTCAGGTTTTTTTACTGGGCTTGGTGTTCCAGTGTAATAGCGAACAGGACGTAAACAAATGTAGAGATCAAGTTGCTGACGCAGGGCAACGTTTAAAGAACGGATACCACCGCCAACAGGCGTTGTGAGAGGACCTTTAATAGAAACACGATATTCACGGATTAAATCGAGAGTTTCTTCAGGTAACCATACATCTTTACCATATACTTGAGTAGATTTTTCGCCGGTATAAACTTCCATCCAGGAAATTTTACGCTCACCTTTGTAGGCTTTTTCAACAGATGCATCAACCACTTTCAGCATTGCAGGGGTTACATCGATACCGATACCGTCCCCTTCAATATAAGGAATGATGGGGTTGTTTGGAACGATGAGTTTACCTTTAGCATCGATGGTGATTTTAGCGCCTTGTGCCGGAACTACTACTTTGCTTTCCATTAACCTCTCCTTTCAAGTCAGCATTTTTCTTGTTAATTTTTTGTAAGATACCTGTCGATATTACTTGAATCTTTCCCGAACGCCAATGGTTAGTACAGTATCTCATGGCATACGGCTAATTTATGCCGTCGAGTCTCGGGCGAGTTCTGGATAAGTGTCAGTATAATTACCCTTAAATCAATATATTACAAAACTCCTAACAATTAAAATTCTCACTTGTATTATTGATAAATAAACATTTATACCAATACAGCCAGATAAATCACGATAATTTAGCGCACTTAACTACAAGAAATAATTATTTTAATGAGATTTTTATCTTATCTAACAATGCAATTTAAAAATTTTATTGCGCTCACAGAATCAAAGATTAACAAACGATTAAATCATTTAATATTCACCTTTCATCTTTAAATTAGATGATAACGGTTACATTTGTCAATCATTGACATTTTTTGTCTAAGATTCAAAGCGAGTACAATAATGAGTTATTAATTATTCTGATGGTTTTTATGATTAAAATGGTGCTTATAATGTTATTTGAATAATTATTTTTCATCAATAATTTTTATGCAATCTCTATTAAAACAAACGGATAGTGATGAAATTTTTAAATAAGGTCTTTTATTACACAAGTTTATAAGTTATAAATCAATAAAAATTAATTGAAACAATAGGATAAATAAACATCAACAGTAAAATATGCCCACAACGCTGAAAATCTAATGGCTTTATTAAATGATTAAAACCAAAAATATCAAATCGGAAATTTCATTAAACTAACCACACGCTTAATTATCACTTTATCATTAAATACTAACTATCATATCAATCCAAAATAATAGCTGAGAATAACACATAATATTTATAATATTTCATTGTTAATGATTATTATATTTTTATCTTGATTAACTGTACTAACATAGAATTAAAGATAGCGGCTGTAAAGACAGTGGCTGTTTAATCTAAGTCCAAAATATACTGTTCAAGCATAAAACTTTCCCCCAAAAAACAACAAAATATATAATCGGATTAAGCTCCTAATAACAATTAGTTTTGTTCTTTTAATCGGGTATCAATGACCTTTAATGAGCACTATATTTGACTATTAATGTAAAATTTTTGTAATAAAAAGAAGATGTTTAACCCTATCTCACGTGACAATATACGGTAATACACCGTGTTTAATACATTTAACTCGCTACTGTTTTTTATTGAAATTTTCTGCCTGTACCTTAGCCTAAAACTAAAATACAATTGTTAGCTTCTAAGCAGCATTTCTGGGAAACTCGCAGCATTCGTGCCAAATACCTACGAATCATACGTACGAATATCGTTTCTATATGTAATTTGTGTATAGTCCATATCCGTATAGTGCATATAATAATCCCAGGCAAATCAATGATTGATAAAGCAGTAATAACACACTCCCTATAAATTCTAATTAATGAGCGGACATGACCACACCTAAACGCATTACAAAAAATAATAAACACCCCCGTAAATTTAGCAGCAAATCAACTCATAAATCCGCGTCTAAACAAAGTTCATCTAATCAACACCCCGCCCGTGAGCAAAAACCCAAACTTGAAGGTCCGCGTAAACTGATCATTTTTAATAAACCATTTGATGTATTACCTCAATTTACCGATGATCAAGGACGCACAACCTTAAAAAACTATATTTCTTATTCTGGTGTCTACGCCGCAGGTCGTTTAGATAGAGACAGTGAAGGTTTATTAATTTTAACTAATGATGGCAAACTTCAAGCACAATTAACTCAGCCCAAAAGTAAAGTCGCAAAAATCTATTTTGCCCAAGTCGAAGGGATACCTGATGAAGCCGCATTAGCTAAATTTCGCCAAGGATTAATTTTAAATGATGGGCCAACACGCCCTGCAGGTATTGAAATTGTCGAACAACCTGAATGGTTATGGCAGCGCAATCCGCCTATCCGCGAGCGTAAGCTTATTCCGACCAGTTGGTTAAAAATTACCTTGTATGAAGGACGTAATCGTCAAGTTAGACGTATGACCGCTCATATTGGTTTCCCGACATTACGTTTAATTCGTTATCAAGTTGGCGAATATACGCTTGAGAATATTGCTATCGGTAAATGGAAGGAGATCCAAAGTGTTTAAACCCCATGTGACTGTCGCTACCGTTGTTCATGCTAAAGCACAATTTCTAGTGGTTGAAGAGTGGATTAATGGTAAACCTACGTGGAACCAACCCGCGGGTCATTTAGAGGCTGATGAAAGCGTTATTGCTGCCGCTGAAAGAGAGCTATTTGAAGAAACGGGGATCCGTGCCCGGCCTCAGCAATTACTGCGGATCCATCAGTGGATAGCTCCGGATAACACACCGTTTATTCGCTTTCTCTTCGCACTTGAGCTAGATGATATTTGCCCAACGACACCTCAAGATAGTGATATCAGTTGCTGTCATTGGGTATCCGCCGAGCGTATTCTAACCAGTGACTGCTTGCGTTCACCGTTGGTGGCAGAAAGTATCCATTGTTTTTTACAAAATAATCCTCTGCCATTAGAGGTTATTTCTGTTTTTGGCGATAACTTTGCACAAATATAGAACCAAAAATACAAATATGCACCTTTGGTATAGTCTAACAAGGGTGCGTCATGGTAAAGTATTGGGCTTGTTTTTTCCCCCAGTGAGACTATTTTCATGTCAAGTAACGCCATGTTAGATAACAGCCAAATTAAAGTCATCGTCGGAATGTCCGGGGGTGTGGATTCATCGGTTTCTGCCTATTTACTCAAGCAACAAGGGTATCAGGTCGCTGGTCTATTCATGAAGAACTGGGAAGAAGATGACGACCAAGAGTACTGCTCTGCAGCAACTGACCTTGCTGATGCGCAAGCAGTATGCGACAAACTCGGTATCGAGCTTTTTACCATTAACTTTGCTGCCGAATACTGGGACAATGTATTTGAACTTTTTTTAGCTGAATACAAAGCTGGCCGTACACCTAATCCTGATATTCTGTGCAATAAAGAAATAAAATTTAAAGCGTTTTTAGAATTTGCCGCAGAAGATTTAGGCGCAGATTATATCGCAACTGGGCATTATGTCCGCCGCCGAGATGTTAATGGCAAAAGCCAATTATTGCGCGGTTTAGATGGTAATAAAGACCAAAGTTACTTTTTATACACATTAAGCCATGAGCAAGTCGATCGTAGCTTATTCCCTATCGGTGAATTAGAAAAACCTGAGGTTCGCCGTATTGCAGAAGAAATTGGTTTAGTCACCGCGAAAAAGAAAGACTCTACTGGGATTTGCTTTATCGGTGAACGCAAATTTCGTGATTTCTTAGGGCGCTATTTACCTGCCCAACCGGGTCCTATTGTCACCGTTGACGGTGAAACTATCGGTCAACATAGTGGCCTGATGTATCATACATTAGGGCAACGCAAAGGATTGGGAATTGGCGGTACCAAAGATGGCTCTGAAGATCCATGGTATGTGGTAGATAAAGACGTCGCGAACAATATTCTGATTGTTGCCCAAGGTCATGAGCACCCAAGATTAATGTCGACTGGGTTGATTGCTCAGCAATTACACTGGGTAGATAGAAATAACTTAACCGAGTCTTTACGCTGCACGGTGAAAACGCGTTATCGTCAAGCCGATATTCCCTGTACAGTCACTCCATTAGGCGATGATAAAATTGAAGTCACCTTTGACTTCCCTGTTGCTGCCGTAACGCCTGGTCAATCTGCGGTATTCTATATTGATGAAGTTTGTCTGGGCGGCGGTATTATTGAAGCGCGTATTCAGGAGTAATCGTGGCAAAGAACTTTTATGATATAACACTGGCGATGGCAGGTATCTGCCAAGCCGGGCGTATTGTGCAGCAATTGGCTCATGAGGGTCAATGCCGCACTAACGATCTAGAAGTCATGATCAATAGCATCACTAATATGAATCCATCTTCTACGTTAGATGTATTTGGCAATGATCCGGCTAATCTAAAAACCGGATTAGAGGCGCTGCTAGGGATGTTTAATGGGACCAATAGTGGGTTATCCGCGGAGATGACTCGCTACATGCTGAGCCTAATGGTGTTAGAACGTCGATTAAATAAAGATCAGAACGCGTTTGCAACCTTGGGCCAGAAAATTGAACAGTTTGAGCGTCAACGTAACTATTTTGAACCGATGTCCGAAGGGGTATTTAATGGCTTAGCCGGTATTTACGTGGATGTTGTTAGTCCGCTCGGCCCCCGAATTCAAGTCACTGGCTCGCCGGATATTTTAAAGAACTCGTTAGTTCAAGCTAAGGTCCGCGCGGTGCTGTTAGCCGGTATCCGCAGTGCCGTTCTCTGGCAGCAAGTCGGCGGTAGTCGTCTACAATTGATGTTTTCCCGAAGCCGTCTGACTCATCAGGCGAAAGAAATTTTGTCCCACTGTGAATAAAGAACTGGAGTTGCTCCCCATGGAATTATCCTCTCTGACCGCTGTTTCACCGGTTGATGGTCGTTACGGCGACAAAGTTAGCGTGCTACGCGGTATTTTTAGCGAGTTTGGTTTACTGAAATTTCGCGTTCAAGTTGAAGTCCGCTGGCTACAAAAATTAGCAGCAACCCCTGAAATTAATGAAGTTCCCTCATTTGATGCGGACGCAAACGCTTACTTAGATGCAATTGTCGCGAACTTCAGTGAACAAGATGCACAGCGTATCAAAGATATTGAGCGCACAACCAACCATGATGTTAAAGCGGTTGAGTACTTCCTAAAAGAAAAAGTGGCAGATATTCCAGCGCTGCATGCAGTATCTGAATTCATTCACTTTGCTTGTACCTCAGAAGATATCAATAACCTGTCTCATGCGCTGATGTTAAATACTGCACGTGAAGAGGTTCTGTTACCCCAATGGCGTCAGCTGATTGATAAAATCACGGCCATGGCACATCAATACCGTGATCTACCGTTGTTATCCCGAACTCATGGGCAACCAGCGACACCATCGACGGTGGGCAAAGAATTTGCCAATGTTGCTTACCGTATGGAGCGTCAATACCGCCAACTGGGTCAAGTTGAAATTCTCGGTAAAATCAATGGTGCCGTCGGTAACTATAATGCACACATTGTCGCCTACCCAGAAGTTAACTGGCACCAGTTCAGCGAATCTTTTGTTACTTCTTTGGGTATCACTTGGAACCCGTTCACCACTCAAATTGAACCGCACGACTACATTGCTGAGTTATTTGATTGTGTCGCACGATTCAATACCATCTTGCTCGATTTTGACCGTGATATCTGGGGCTATGTGGCACTGAATCACTTTAAGCAAAAAACTATCGCCGGTGAAATCGGTTCTTCAACCATGCCACACAAAGTTAATCCTATTGATTTTGAGAACTCAGAAGGTAACTTAGGGTTATCAAATGCTGTATTAGGCCACTTAGCATCTAAATTGCCTGTTTCACGCTGGCAGCGCGACCTGACTGACTCCACCGTTCTACGTAACTTGGGCGTGGGTATTGGCTATGCGTTGATTGCTTATCAATCCACTATGAAAGGATTGAACAAACTAGAAGTGAATGAAGCACATCTGCGTGAAGAGTTAGATCATAACTGGGAAGTACTTGCAGAGCCAATTCAAACTGTTATGCGTCGCTATGGCATTGAAAAACCTTATGAAAAACTCAAAGAGTTGACCCGTGGTAAACGCGTAACGGCCGAAGGTATGCAAACCTTTATTGATGGTCTTGAGCTACCTGAAGCAGAAAAAGATCGCTTAAAAGCACTGACGCCGGCTAACTACATCGGTTACGCGGTCACTTTTATTGATCAATTAAAATAAGTATTTAATCGCCGTAGCTATTAAAATAGCTGCGGCCATAAACCATGCAGGTAATCATACAAATTCCCATCAATTACCTGCATTTTATTTTTCATTTGCCCTATCTACTCATATTATCTGCCAATAATTGGCTATCCAGTATTTTATCTACTTATCGTTAATCATTTATTAAGTATTTCTACAGTAAAATTGCCCTTCCTAAACGTAACTATTCAATCTACTATTGATAGCTAATATTTTTAATTAGTCACATTCCTTGCCAAATAACGAGGGTTTAGATGCGTATTTTAATCGTCGAAGATAATTCACTACTTCGCCATCATTTAACCGTACAACTGAAAGAATTTGGTCATCAAGTTGATGCCGCAGAGGATGCAAAAGAAGCCGATTATTTTTTGCTCGAAAGTCAGCCAGATATCGCCATTGTTGATCTTGGGCTACCCGGCGAAGATGGACTATCTATGCTACGCCGTTGGCGTGCCAATCAGGTGAAATTACCCGTATTAGTGCTCACAGCTCGAGAAAGCTGGCAAGAAAAAGTGGCTGCTTTAAACAGTGGTGCAGATGACTATGTCACCAAGCCATTTCAATTAGAAGAGATAGTAGCACGAATGCAAGCACTGATGAGACGTAATAGCGGATTAGCTTCTCAAGTACTAGAGATTGGCTCATTTGTCATTGATTTATCAAGAAAAGAATTCTCTGTTGCAGGGCAAAGCATCAAATTAACTGCCTTTGAATACACCATTATAGAAACGCTTATGCGTAATAATCGCAAAGTGGTAAGCAAAGATTCATTGATGCGACAACTCTATCCAGATGCTGAATTACGAGAAAGCCATACTATCGATGTATTAATGGGCCGATTACGTAAAAAAATTCAGCAATGTTACCCTGATGAAGTGATTATTACAGTCAGAGGGCAAGGCTATCGCTTCGATGTGAATATCTAACATGGGCATCAAGAAATTCAGCTTAAAACCACTCTCATTACGTGCACGATTTCTGCTAGCCACCGCCGCCGTAATCTTATCGCTCACGCTATCTTATGGCGTGGTCGCGATATTAGGCTATTTAGTCAGCTTTGATAAAACTAACTACACTTTGCTGCGGAGCCAAAGTAATCTATTTTACAGCTTGGCACAATGGAGCAATAACCGGTTAGATATCCGTGTCCCTCCTAATTTCACCTTAAATACTCCCTCTTTAGTGATCATTTATAATAATAACGATCAGATTATTTGGCGTCAGCGTCAGTTGCCTGCTGTTGAAAATATGATCTCAAAAAAATGGCTCGCTAATGAGGGATTACATGAGCTAGAGACCGATTTATCTATCACTCGCGAATTATTAAAAGATTCGCCGAATTATCGCCAACAGCTTGATCAACTAGACGAAGATGATGAGCCTTTAATCCACTCGCTCTCCGTAAATCAATATGCTAAAACAGATCATTTACCCGCCTTAAAAATTGTGGTTATTGACCCTCTCCCCCAAGATTTACAAAAAACAGACTTAGTTTGGGAATGGTTTGGGTATGTGTTATTAGCTAATCTTATTTTAGTGATCCCTTTGCTTTGGCTTGCTGCTTATTGGAGTTTACGGCCAATTAAATTATTGATTACTCAAATAAGTAGCTTAGAAAAAGGTGAAAGAGAAACTCTGGATGAAAATCCCCCGGCAGAGCTACGAGGATTAGTGCGCAATTTAAATGCTCTGTTGAGTAATGAACGCAAACGTAACAGTAAATATCGTACTACTTTGTCTGATTTAACCCACAGTTTGAAAACCCCTCTAGCTGTTTTGCAGTCTACACTCCGTTCACTACGCTCGGGTAAACAGATGACTATCGAGCAAGCAGAACCGATCATGATTGAGCAAATTAGCCGTATATCGCAGCAAATCGGCTATTATCTGCATCGCGCAACCATGCGCAGTAGCGATGACAATATGATGCTACGTGAGTTAACCTCAGTATCGGTTTTACTCGATAGTTTAATCAGCGCGCTACATAAAGTGTATCAGCGTAAAGGTGTAGTAATTACTTTAGATATCTCCCCAGAAATCACTTGGTTAGGCCAGCCCAATGATTTTATGGAGGTGATGGGCAATATTTTAGAGAATGCCTGCAAATATTGTTTAGAATTTGTCGAGGTCACCGCCAGTGTCAATAATGACAGTTTGGCGATTATTGTTGACGATGATGGTCCCGGCGTACCAGAGAGCAAGCGTGATGTTATTTTTATGCGAGGTCAGCGTATTGATACCATGCGCCCCGGTCAAGGCCTAGGGCTTTCCATCGCCTCGGAAATTATTGACCAATATGATGGTGAAATACAAATTAATGATAGCCCATTGGGCGGCGCACAGTTAGTGGTTATTTTTCGTCAACAATCGGTGATTGATGATAATTAACCGCAGATCACGAAAGAACTTTATGTTCCTGTTTATCGCCAATATTCGGGTATACTATAGCTGTAGATACCATTAACTCAGGACAGAAAGATGGATTATAAACTCAATCTTGACTGGCAATCGTTCCTCGACAGCCATTGGCAAAAACGCCCCCTATTAATTAAAAATGGGTTCTCTAATTTTATTGATCCGCTCTCACCTGATGAACTTGCAGGGCTGGCGATGGAAGAAGAAGTAGATAGCCGCCTTGTTAGTAATAAAGCTGGTAACTGGCAAGTTTCACATGGTCCATTTGAAAGTTATGACCATCTTGGCGAAGAAAACTGGTCAATCTTAGTTCAAGCTGTTGATCATTGGCATCATCCTTCTGCGGCACTAATGAAACCGTTCAGAGTTTTATCAGACTGGCGTATGGATGACTTGATGGTCTCCTATTCAGTGCCTGGCGGTGGCGTCGGCCCTCATTTAGATCAATATGATGTGTTTATTATTCAAGGTGCAGGCCGTAGACAATGGCGCGTTGGCGAAAAAGTCCCAATGAAACAACATTGTCCACATCCTGACTTATTGCAAGTCCAGCCATTTGACGCCATCATTGATGAAGAAATGGAACCCGGTGATATCCTGTATATTCCGCCTGGATTCCCACATGAAGGCTATGCAATTGAACCTTCGCTCAACTACTCCGTTGGATTTAGAGCCCCTAATTCACGCGAGTTACTAAGCAGTTTTGCTGATTATTTAATTGCCAATGAGTTAGGTAGCTATCGTTATAGCGACCCAGACCTTTCATTCCGTGATAATCCGGCTGAAATTTTACAAGGCGAGCAAATTAAACTGCG
Organism: Moellerella wisconsensis; assembly: GCF_022592395.1. Taxonomy (NCBI): domain Bacteria; kingdom Pseudomonadati; phylum Pseudomonadota; class Gammaproteobacteria; order Enterobacterales; family Morganellaceae; genus Moellerella; species Moellerella wisconsensis. The sequence continues at coordinate 2,098,557 of NZ_CP093242.1, forward strand.
CGAAATGATGGAGTCGCTGATTAGTGAACCTGAAATATTCCGAAAATGGTTAGGGACGTTTATCTCTCAATCACGCCATGAGCTGGATATCGCACCGCCAGAACCGGAATATAAACCAGAAGAAGTGTATGAGCTGCTGAAATCACAGCAAGAAACACTGTATCGCCTCAATGGATTACGTGCCCTACGCGTTGGTGATCATTTCTTTGTGAATGGTGAACAATTAACTACCGAGTGCTGCCACGCCGCAGACAGCTTATGCCGTCACCAAGCGGTTACCGCCGAATTACTGGGTGATGCCATTGATGATGTTAATTTTATTGCCCTGCTCACCGAGCTTGTCAATAATGGCTACTGGTATTTTGATGATTAATTGCTAGCGATGAGTTCAGCTATAAATCTATTAAGCAGATAGCTTATTGAATAATAGATAGCTTGTTGAATAATAGATAGCTTATTGAATAATAGATAGCTTATTGAATAATAGATAATTTAAAATATAACCACCCGTCTATTGGGTGGTTTTCTATTGCTAATATTTATATTTTATATTCCTATGCCTTTCAAATATTATTAAGCAACGTTTGCCGTTTAAATAACCGATAAAATTTGAAAGACTTAACTTGGCTGGAAGACTTATCAATATCTCGTAAATCTCACTTACGCTTAAAAGAATACGATTATAAAATCATTATACATTTCTATTTCAGCATTTCAGCGAAAATACGATACGAAATTTACACGGCTATTTTGTATGCGCTACGCTTTTTGTTTTTAATGCCTCATAAATACCTTCCCTTCGTTATATTACCTCTATTATCTTGACCTTCTATATTGAACTTCCATATAGTAACGGAAAGGTATTTTCTTGGTATTACTCTTGAATTCGAGCAACCCACAACACAAAGCAGATAGCTTTATGTTTAACACGCTGATACGACTTAAGCGAGCCGATGCCATAAAAAACCCAGCCACAAATTTATTCCAGTGGCTGGGTTAATAAAAAGGGAAAATAGATCAAGAGTTATTTAATCAATTTTTTGGCACTCAATGCAGTTAATTCGGCAATCCGCATAATGACACTTACCGCCTGTTCCATGCCTTCTAGAGAAATAAATTCATGTTTACTATGGAAATTATATCCCCCAGTAAATATATTTGGGCAAGGTAAGCCCCGATATGAAAGCTGCGCTCCATCGGTCCCCCCACGGATTGGCTCAATAATTGGCGTAATATTGCAATCCTCCATCGCTTGACGTGCAATATCAACCACATAAGGTGATTTCATCACGGCCTTATGCATATTGTAATAAGAGTCATCGATAGTGAGTTCAATATAGCAACTAGGATGCAGTCCTTTACCTACCTTTTCTGCGATACGGATCATATTACGTTTACGATCTTCAAAGCCAGAAGTATCAAAATCGCGAATAATATAATGCATCTCGGCTTTTTCTACCGTCCCCTTAATGCAATTCAAATGATAAAAACCTTGATAGCCCTCAGTATTTTCAGGAGTTTCCTCTGGAGGTAGCTCACTATGAATACGTGTCGCTAATGATAATGCATTTACCATCACGCCTTTAGCACTGCCCGGATGCGCGTTATTCCCGACAATTTTTATCGTGACATTGGCCGCATTAAAGTTTTCATACTGTAATTCACCGACGCCTCCACCATCTACCGTATAAGCCCATTTTGCATCGAAAGTTTTTAGATCTATATGATGTGCTCCCCGCCCAATCTCTTCATCTGGGGTAAAAGCAATACGAATTTTTCCGTGAGGAATATTTTGATGTTTTAACCGTAACATTGCGGTAATAATTTCAGCGATACCGGCTTTATCGTCTGCGCCAAGCAATGTTTTACCATCAGTGGTTATCAATGTCTTACCAATCATTTGGTGCAAGACGGGGAACATTACTGGCGAAAGGACTTCATCCCCAATACCTAACGCGATATCACCGCCACGATAATCTTCTAAAATTTGTGGTTTGACATTTTTTCCCGACATATCTGGCGAGGTATCTAAATGGGAAATAAAACCAATAATTGGGACTGGCCAATCAGTATTAGCCGGTAATGTTGCCATTACACAGCCATGTTCTGATAATGTAACATCCGCAAAACCTAACTCGGTTAATTCATTGACCAATGCCCGAGCTAACTTAAGCTGACCGTTACTGCTCGGTACTGTTTTTGCGGAAGGTTTTGATTGTGTATCAAATGATACATAATCAAAGAAACGTTCCAATAATCTATCCATTCTCCTTCCCCTTAATATTTTTATCTTCACCTATTATGGGGAAAGTCTATTATCAGATATTGCGTCAAATCAGATTTGTAGCGAAAGGTGACAAAAAATGGCGAAATGAGGTGAATTAGCAGAAATTACAGCTAATGAAGGGATTAATATGCATAATCAGTTCGATATGAACCATTATTCGACAGGAATAATTATCCCCATCGAATTATTTAGTTATCGCGAGAGCTAAAGTAAAGATGATTTCAATCTATTAAAGCAAATCGACTCTGGCTACCTTAACATCATGATCTTGCTTGGCTGATGCTTGCACCGCACGTAATAGAACCTCAACATAATCATCAACTAACTGGCTTGCCAGTCCATAATGTTTCTCATCAAATTGGCTTTCAACTTGACTAGGTTCAAGATTTAACTCTACCGTATGCGCACCATTGAGCTTGGCTTCGTGGACGAATCCTGCCGCAGGATATACATGTCCCGATGTCCCAATCGCAATAAATATATCGGCTTGTTCCAAAGCGTGATAAATCTGATCCATGCCAAGAGGCATTTCGCCGAACCAGACAACATGGGGGCGCAAAGGCTGAGGGAACTGGCAGCAATGGCATTTATCATCCACCGATAAATCGCCTTCCCATGATAGAACTTGATTTGAGCCACAACAACGTACTTTTAATAATTCGCCGTGCATATGAATAATTCGCTGATTACCAGCTTGTTCATGTAAATTATCTATATTTTGAGTGACCAGCAAAAAATTATCGCCCAGCACTTTTTCAAGTTCCGCTAGCGCATAATGGGCTGGATTAGGTTGTATATCAGGTTGTTGGAGTTGACGGCGGCGGTCATTATAGAAATTTTGGACTAAGAGGGGATCACGCGCAAAGCCTTCTGGAGTAGCAACATCCTCAACACGGTGTTCTTCCCATAGGCCATCAGAAGAGCGGAATGTGCGGATACCCGACTCGGCAGAGATACCTGCGCCCGTTAGAACTACAATCTTTGGCAACGTCGTTGGTGTAGATTTGTAATCTTGATAAAACAGACGGCCGCGTGAGCGCTGACGCCGTAAATGCTTGATTTTTCTGAACTTCTTCGTACGATGCCGATAACGCATCATGACATTGCTTCCTTGTGTTTATTCATTCGCGCAACAGCCAACTCACCGAGCTTAACATCGAAGCGCGTTTGTTTAAGATCTACCGAGCAAAAATTCTAAACTAACTAATTATTAAGTTTAAATTATCATAATTAGATTAGAGTTTGAATTAAACCATAACTCCAAATATTGCCGATCATGTTAGTACATTTCATCTTATTTTGCGGCAATTTTTTATTTCACCGGTCAATAACCCGTAATTTTTGGTACCATCACATCCAATTATTACCGGTTTTTATCGACTATCAGCCTAAAATAAGCTTTACCGTTATCGACGAATTTTACAGCATTTAAATGTTATTCGCTGCTATTGCCCACTTAAAATACGTGCCGGATCTAATTTTGTTGCTCGCCTTGCTGGATACCAGCTAGCTAATAAACTGAGGAGCACTGTGGTGCATAAAACATAGACCACATCCATAGCATTTAATTCTGACGGCATAAAATCAATAAAATATACATCTCCGGATAGAATAGGATGGCCAATCATAAATTCTAATCCATTGATTATCGTGGTCAGATTCAATGAGATAATACATCCAAGCAATGCACCAATTAGCGAACCTACCAGCCCACTCAGCAAGCCATACCACAAAAAGATCGCGCGAATTTGTCTATCTTTAGCCCCTAGCGTGCGCAGTACTGCGATATCGGTACTTTTGTCTTTTACCGCCATCACCAGCGTAGAAACAATATTAAAACAGGCCACGCCGATAACTAAAATCATAGCTAAGTACATAATACTGCGTACCATTTGGATATCGTTATACATATAGCCATAATCGCCTATCCAGCTTTTAATCACTACATGGTGCATAGTACGCATGCCGGCATCGTAGACTATTTGTTCGGCATTAAATACATCGGTTGCTTTGATTTCAAATCCACTAATCCCCTCACCATAATCAAGATATTTTTGCGCATCTTGCAATGGAATTAGCGCCAATTGATGATCAAGCAAACCGCTCAGTTTAAAAACACCTTCAACTTGTACCCGAATACGTTTCGGTTGTTGGATCTTCAGGCTGGCGTCAGTATTAGGGATCATGATGGTCACCCAATCCCCAACGTGAACATTCAGTGCATTCGCGACGCCACTACCTAAAATAATCTGTTGCTTTCCGGGCTGAAAACGCTGCCAAGCATTATCTAATACAAAATTAGGTAATGAACTAACTTGAGCCTCATTCTCTAGCGAAACCCCCATAATTTGAATAGCTTTCAAATTTACGCCACGTTCTAGGAGACCGGTAAAACCAATATACGGGCTAACACCTGCCACCCCAGGCGTTTCTTCGATGGCTTTATAAGCGTAATCCCAATTTTGATACGGTGGATTGGCAGCATAAATTTGCCCATGAGGCACCACTGCCAGTACTCGATTTTTCAATTCTCGTTCAAAGCCATTCATGGCGCTTAAACCGATAATCAATACTGCCACACCAAGTACAATCCCTAATGTGGAGATAATTGATACGAGCGATACCATTCCCGCTCGCCGACGCCCACGGCTAAAGCGGATCGCGGTTAGTAAAGAAAGCGGCAATCGAGCCATTATTGCGCTCCTGATGGGGTTTCTTGCTGTAAAAATCCGTCGCGCATTTCTAATTGATGATCTAAACGCGCAGCTAATTTTAAATCGTGCGTAACCACTAAAAATGCGGTACCTTGACGACGATTTAATTCGCCTAATAATTCAAAAATGGCATCTGCGTTACGTAAATCTAAATTTCCCGTTGGCTCATCGGCTAAAACTAGAGCAGGATCATTAACTAATGCCCGAGCTATCGCCACACGTTGGCGCTCTCCCCCTGATAATTCTGAAGGTCGATGATTAGCTCTATGACCTAATCCGACTGACACTAATAACTCCAGCGCTTTAGTATTGGCCTCAGTTTTGGGAGTACCGCCAATTAATAAAGGCATAGCAACGTTTTCTAATGCACTAAAATCAGGCAGTAAATGATGGAATTGATAAATAAAGCCCAATTGTTTATTACGTAATTCAGAGCGTGCATCTGAAGATAATAGATTGATTTTTTTCTCTCTGAAAATAACTTCGCCCGAGGTAGGTGTATCTAAACCGCCCAATAAATGTAGCAGTGTACTTTTCCCCGACCCCGAACTACCGACAATGGCCAACATTTCGCCGGGATTGATTGAAAAACTCACATCTTTCAATACCTCTGTAGACAGCGCCCCTTCTTGATAACGCTTACAAAGATTCTGGCAAACAAGAAGTGGGGTTTTATTCATAACGCAAAGCCTCAGCAGGTTGAACCGCTGCCGCGCGCCATGATGGATATAAGGTCGCCAGCAACGAAATAATAATAGCAGAGCACGCAATCACTAAAACGCGTGTCACATCAATAACAATAGGCAAATGAATTCCCGATGGTAATAAACCGAACAGCGGCATTAATAAATTTAATTGGCTGGAAATTAGTACGCCAATCACCGTACCGATTAAAGTACCAATAATTCCAGCTCCAGCTCCTTGGATCATGAATATCCATAAAATTTTACGCCGCTTTAATCCTAGGGTTTTCAAAATAGCCACTTCTGACTGTTTTTCCATGACCAGCAGTGATAACGAAGTAATAATATTGAAGGCCGCCACGGCAATAATCAGGCTTAATAACAGCCCCATCATATTCTTTTCCATTTTAACTGCTTGAAAAAACTCACCTTTACGTTCACGCCAATCAGTCCAAACTAAACCTTCGGGTAACGTTTGTTGGCTTAATCGGTCAACCGCTAAAGGCTCATCGAGGAACAAGCGCCAGCCGGTGATATGCTCGGCAGGGTAACGCATTAATCGTGCGGCATCCTGTTGATTAACCACTAATTCGCTCGTATCTGCTTCACCTTGGGTAGCAAATACGCCTGCTACCGTGAACAAACGCTGGCTAGGCATACGTCCCATCGGAGTCAATTGGCTGACCCCCGGTACAATAATGCGGATTTGATCACCGCGTTTGACCCCTAATGTTTGGGCCAATTGCTGCCCCAAAATGGCATTATATGCCCCGGGCTGTAGATAATCACGCTCACCATTGCGTAAATTTTCTAATAACGGTGAACGTTCATCGGGCTGAATGCCAATCATCACACCAACACCCACATTATTTCGGCTTTGTAATACTACCTCTCCTTGCACTATTGGGGTAATGTCATTGATACCCGCCAAATTTTTCAAGCTGCTAGATGGATATTGATGGGGATCGATATTTCCTGTGTCTGACGTTATAACCGCCTGCGGCATATACGCTAGAATACTCTCCTGTAATGAACGTTCGAACCCACTCATAACCGAGGTTACCGTAATCAGCGCTGCAACCCCTAAAGTAATACCAATAGCGGATAAACTTGAGACAAATCGTCCAAATTTATCCACTGCCCGACCACGCATATAACGTAGCCCTATAAATAAAGAGACAGATTGGATCATGAAATCTGTAACGCCCCTGTTGCTAAAGCGAAGTGTTCAGGGATAATAAAGGGTAGTATTGATGAATGGAACCACTCACCCCCGGATTTGTGGTTTTTTTTGTTCTATCTCGACCTGTCTTGCTATTTTTCAGAGTAATGTACCGGGATTTTCAGGTCGAGGGGCATCACGCAATGAGAAGCTAACAACTTTTATGTCTGCAAAATACCGTTATGAACTCCCACAGCGCAGCGGAGATGTACGCCAACTAGGGTGCCTGATAGGTGCGGCTGGTGCTATCGAATGTGGAGAGATAATCGAACGTCATCAGGGACCTGTCGTTCTCGTTACCAGTGACATGCAAAATACCCTCCGTTTGCGTGATGAAATACGACAATTCACCGGTTTACCCATCAACACGCTATCTGATTGGGAAACGCTACCTTATGACAGTTTTTCACCGCATCAAGAAATTATTTCTAATCGACTTGCCACTTTATACCGGCTACCCACGTTGCAAAAAGGTGTACTTATTCTTCCGATTAACACCTTAATGCAAAAAGTGTGTCCAGCCGACTATCTAGCAGGGCATGCTTTATTAATGTCGAAAGGCGATAAACTTTCGCGTGACAAATTGCGTACTGAGCTTGAACAAGCCGGCTATCGTCATGTCGAGCAAGTGCTTGAACATGGGGAATATGCTACACGCGGTGCACTTCTCGATTTATTTCCAATGGGCAGTGAAGTTCCTTATCGTATTGATTTTTTTGATGATGAGATTGATAGTCTACGAACGTTTGATGTTGATACCCAGCGCACGCTAACGGAAGTTGAGCAGATTAATTTACTGCCCGCACATGAGTTCCCGACCGATCAGGAAGCTATCGAATTATTCCGCAGCCAATGGCGTGAGCGCTTCGATGTTCGTCGTGATGCTGAGCATATTTATCAGCAAGTGAGTAAAAAAACACTGCCCGCAGGGATTGAATATTGGCAACCCTTATTTTTTAGTCAACCGTTGCCTTCGTTGTTTGACTACTTCCCTGAAAATACATTATTTATTTCGCAGGATTTTCAAGCCGCTGCCGAACGATTTCAAGCTGATACCCTGCAACGCTTCGACAGTCGAAAAGTCGATCCGATGCGCCCTTTGTTAGCACCGAGCGAATTATGGCTAACCTTAGAGCAGGTCAATCAACAGATTAAAAAGTGGCCACGGGTGCAATTATCCCAAGATAAATTAACCACTAAAGCCGCACATACTAATTTACAATATCAATTATTGAGCGATATCAGCGTCAATGGACAAAGTAAATCGCCATTAGATAAGTTGCGCCAATTTATCGAAACCTTTAAAGGAGCGATTGTTTTCTCGGTAGAAAGTGAAGGCCGACGTGAATCTGTAGTTGAGTTACTGGCTCGGATAAAAATTCGCCCTGAGTCGATTGATTCGCTTAATCAACGGCAAAATTCACGTTTTACTATCATGATCGGACCTGCTGAGCACGGTTTTATTGATAATCAGCATAACTTCGCTCTTATCTGCGAAAGTGATTTATTGGGCGAACGCGTTACTCGTCGTCGTTCTGAGACCAAACGCAGTATCAATACCGATACGCTAATTCGTAACTTAGCCGAATTACGTCCCGGCCAGCCGGTGGTACATATCGAACACGGTGTGGGTCGTTATCAAGGATTAACCACGCTAGAAGCCGGTGGCGTAAAAGCCGAATATCTGATTTTAACCTACGCCGGTAACGATAAACTGTATGTCCCCGTTTCGTCGCTGCATTTGATCAGTCGGTATTCGGGAGGAGCCGATGAAAATGCACCACTGCACAAACTGGGCAGTGATAGCTGGAGCCGAGCTCGCCAAAAAGCCGCAGAACGAGTTCGTGATGTTGCCGCTGAGCTATTGGATGTCTATGCTCAACGTGCTGCGAAGCCCGGCTTTGCGTTTAAACAAGACCGTGAACAATATCAAATTTTCTGCCAAGGATTCCCTTATCAAACCACTCCGGATCAGGAACAAGCTATCAATGCAGTAATGAGCGATATGTGCCAACCTATTGCTATGGATAGATTAGTTTGTGGTGATGTCGGTTTTGGTAAAACCGAAGTCGCGATGCGCGCTGCCTTTCTGGCGGTCAATAATCACAAACAAGTAGCAGTATTGGTGCCAACAACATTATTAGCCCAACAACATTATGATAATTTCCGTGATCGTTTCGCTAATTGGCCAATCCAAATAGAAATGATCTCACGCTTCAGAACGGCCAAAGAACAACAACAAGTTATTCAAGACACTATCGACGGTAAAGTGGATATACTTATCGGTACACATAAGTTATTGCAAAATGATATTATATGGAAAGATTTAGGGCTGCTAATTGTCGATGAAGAACACCGTTTTGGGGTCCGTCATAAAGAACGGATCAAAGCTATGCGCGCCGATGTGGATATTCTGACGCTTACCGCAACACCGATCCCTCGTACCCTAAACATGGCCATGAGCGGTATGCGTGATTTATCAATTATCGCTACCCCGCCCGCAAGACGCTTAGCGGTAAAAACCTTTGTACGGCAATATGATGAGCTGGTGATCCGTGAGGCTATTCTGCGTGAAGTGATGCGTGGCGGCCAAGTTTATTATCTGTATAACGATGTCGAAAATATCGAAAAAGCCAAAAATCGGCTGGAAGAACTGATCCCCGAGGCGCGTTTTGTCGTTGGTCATGGTCAAATGCGCGAGCGTGAGTTAGAACGGGTTATGACCGATTTCCATCATCAGCGTTTCAATGTCTTAATTTGTACGACAATTATCGAGACGGGTATCGATATACCGAGTGCTAATACCATCATTATTGAGCGTGCCGATCATTTTGGTTTGGCACAATTGCATCAATTGCGCGGTCGCGTTGGGCGTTCTCATCACCAAGCCTACGCCTATTTATTAACTCCGCATCCAAAAGCGATGACCACCGACGCACAAAAACGCTTGGAGGCTATTTCATCTTTAGAAGATCTCGGGGCTGGATTTGCATTGGCGACTCATGATTTAGAAATCCGTGGCGCCGGTGAGCTGCTCGGGGATGACCAGAGCGGACAAATGACCACCATCGGTTTTACGCTGTATATGGAGTTGTTAGAAAGTGCGGTTGAAGCTCTAAAAGATGGGCGAGAGCCTTCACTGGAAGATTTAACCCAGCAGCAAACAGAGATTGAGCTGCGTATGCCGGTACTTCTACCTGAGGATTATATCCATGATGTCAATATCAGGCTCTCCTTCTATAAACGAATAGCCAGTGCGCAAGATCAACCCGAACTTAATGAGCTACGTATTGAACTGATTGACCGTTTTGGTTTATTGCCCGATGCCGGTAAGTATTTATTGGCCTCTGCGGCATTACGCCTCCAAGCTAATATTTTAGGGATCAAACGGATTGAAGCTCATGAAAAAGGTGGCTTTATTGAATTCAGTCAACGCAATAAAGTTGATCCAAGTTTCTTAATCGGTTTATTACAAAGCGCTCCGCAAACCTACCGTTTAGATGGGCCAAGTAAACTGAAATTTATTCTCGATTTAAGCGATAGAATGGCCAGGATTGAATTTTTGAAAAACTTATTGACCGAGTTTAGCGAACATCAATTAAATGGTTAATAGTTCGTAGTTGGTAAAATATCAGCCGAGTATGGCATCTCTTGCCTACTCGGCTCAATTTATACATTCTGGGGATTATTAATGATATGTCTTAGCGGGTAATATTTTCAGCGATTGTACCGGCTCTAGTGAGTTTGCTACTAATAAACCACTTAAACAATAGAATGGCTGTGTAACCTCTTTGTTACGTATCGCATTTTCACACAGTTTCTTCAGTGGTAGATCCAATATCAACTGTCCTTTTTCATCCAGTGGAATAAAGGTTCCTGGATCATAAGGGCTTCTCACCTTACCTAAGGTATCGCCAATTCGATAAATGACATCATAGCCAATTATCACCGAAATATTTTGCTGGGTAATGATGCAGTGGCTAAATTGGCGTTTCGGATAATCTGTCATACGCACCCCTTGGATCTTCTCTATCATATAGAAGATTTCACACTCTTTTTCTGCTGGATGATAACGTGCTAAATGATCACGATTAAATGGACCAATAAATCCAGCAATATCACAGTGCTCATTCTCAATAACTTGGGTCACGATGATAGGATCGACCGATAAAACTGTCGCCAGGTGCGGTTTTGACCCTGATTTTAACCCGATAATTAATCCCAGCAGCAGTAAGGCTACTGTGGCTAAAAGAATAAAAGAGAGTTTATATTTTGCCATTAACAGGCCTCATGCTCCACAATTCAATCACCATTGTCAGTCTCGGTACATTTGCTAATAGTATAGCGTTTATATTGAATTTTTATTCAAAATAACGCCAATAAAAATCATATTTAGCAGAGTTACATTCTTTTTTTGACATATTTTAACTATTTTTATCTATAGATAAAACATTATGACTATTTAACAATGTTATTATAATCAAATTTATACCATCAGAAATGGGAATCGACTATTATTTAGCAAGATTAGTTTAATAAATCACCATTCAACTTAAAACGGTTTTATTATGCGAGTAAATTAGCAATAATTAGTACAAGTAAAGACAATAACAAGTGGTAAATTAATTTAAAAACAATTAGCCAGAGGATTAGTGATAAGAAAAATGATTGAATACAACTAGGATAACAAAAAATCAGTTACAAAAATGGCATCTTAATCAGTGTGGATATTCACTTTTAGGATGCCATTTTTATTCAATTGAATGAATATATAATAATACAAATTAATAAAATTTAACTTGTTGTTAATACATGAAATTTAGTGCAATTTTAACCGTGGACGAATAATTCGGTTGATACTGCCAACTAACATCATCAGACCGGTTTTAATATAACCATGCAAGGCGATTTGATGTAAACGATATAAAGAAACATACACTAAACGAGCAATGCGTCCTTCAACCATCATATCGCCACGCATTAAATTACCCATCAGACTACCCACGGTACTAAAGCGCGATAAAGAAACTAATGAGCCGTGATCTTTATAAACATATTCTTTTAGCGGTTTATTGCGCAAAATAGCCAAAATATTTTCATAACAGCAACTCGCCATTTGATGCGCCGATTGCGCGCGCGGGGGCACAAAACCCCCTTCTTTTTTGGCACAAGAAGCGCAGTCGCCAATAGCAAAAATAGCCTCATCACGCGTCGTTTGCAGGGTTGGCTTAACCACCAGCTGATTAATTCGATTAGTTTCTAACCCAGCAATATCCTTCATAAAATCAGGTGCTTTAATCCCCGCAGCCCAAACCATTAAGTCGGCATTAATTTTCTCACCATCTTTGGTATTCAGCCCGTCAGCATCAGCACTGGTTACCATGGTTTTAGTCAAGACACGCACGCCCATTTTATTAAGCTCTTGATGAGCAGCAGATGAGATCCGCACAGGTAATGCCGGCAAAATTCGCTCGCCTGCTTCTACTAGCGTGACATTCAACGCATCGGTATCCAACCCTTTAAATCCATAGCTAGTGAGCTGCTCAACAGCATTATATAATTCAGCTGACAACTCAACCCCCGTCGCCCCACCGCCGACAATAGCAATATTAACTTTTTCTTCTGCATTATCACGCACTGAATAGCGTAAGAATAAATTAAGCATCTCATCATGGAATCGATGAGCCTGATGCGGATTATCGAGAAAAATACAGTTATCTTTTACGCCCGGTGTCCCAAAGTCATTAGAGGTACTGCCCAGCGCCATGACTAAAAAGTCATAGCTTAGTTGACGTTCTGGGACTAACAGCTCATTATTTTTATCGCGTAACTCAGCTAACGTAATCGTTTTATTTTCACGATCAATATCAGTTAATGAGCCCAATTGAAAATTAAAGGCATTTTGACGGGCATGCCCTAAATAGCTCAATGCATCAACGCCATCATCTAATGAGCCCGTAGCGACTTCATGCAGTAATGGCTTCCACAAATGGCTATGTTCGCGATCGACCAACGTAATTTCAGCTTTCTTTTTACGCCCTAACTTGCGACCTAAGCGTGTTGCCAGCTCTAGCCCACCCGCGCCACCGCCGACGATAATAATTTTTGGTTGTACAGATGCCATATAAACTCCACTGCAAAATAAATTAATGTTATTTAAGTATTCTGTAGACAAAAAAATTAAATAACCTAATTTGACAAAACATAATCTGATTTGTGATAAAGAATAACATGGCCGGTTATTTGGTCATACCAAAATTGATACAAATCAATTTAATTGATTATTATGACATCGGTCACAAAGTCAAATCTTTTTGATCATTTGATCCTGATGGATATATTTCTCTCGCGAAGCATTGACTGCTAAGCGAAACATAGAATATGCAATGAATTTATTAATCAGGCTAATCGGAAGGAAAATCATTGAGGAACTAAAAAATAATTAAATTTCAATGACTAATATTTTACAGAATAAAAAATCGAAAATAAAAAAGACAATTATTAATTATTCTCAAAAATCGACGTAAGAGGATAAAAACACAGTTAAAATCAATATGCCCAGCATTGTCACTGGGCATGCTTTAGCACAAAATAAATCAATTCAAACTCATCAATTTAATCAATTGATGGTAATCAGCACGACTTATTGTTCATTCCAACGACGATGTAAATCTGTTAGAGCACCATTTGCTTGCTGCCAACGGCTGCTAGCTTGTAATTCGGCTAATGAATATTGACGACCGCTGTGATACAGCATAGACGCGCGCGAAGCAGGCATTTTTGGTAAATTATCCAGCACACTGACAGCACCTTGACGGTTATTACACACTAAAATCATATCACAACCAGCATCTAGCGCCGCCTGCGCTCGCTGGGGATAGGTGCCCATAATCGCCGCCCCTTCCATAGACAAATCATCAGAAAATATCACCCCATCAAATCTTAGCTGCTCACGTAAAACTGATTTCAGCCAGTATGGCGACCCACTGGCTGGGCGTTCATCAATCTGGCTATAGATTACATGGGCTGGCATTACAGCATCGAGTAATTCGCGCTGAATAAAATCAGTAAAAATAGACATATCATGCCCGCGGATCACCTCGGCAGCTCGTTCATCGCGGGCAGTCTCTTTGTGACTGTCAGTTTTCACGGCACCGTGCCCCGGAAAATGCTTTCCAGTAGTTTTCATGCCGGCAGAACGCATGCCTTTAATAAAATGCTCGGCCATGACCATAGCAATTTCAGCATTTTCATGGAAGGCACGTTCGCCAATTGCTATGCAGCCATGACCTAAATCCAGCACTGGCGCGAAACTTAAATCGATATCCATAGCAATCATTTCTGCCGCCATCAACCAGCCAGCTTGCTCGGCTAATTTAGCTCCCGTATAAGCATCATTTAATGCGGCGAACGATTGTGCGGAGGGTAACGCAGTAAATCCTTGGCGAAAACGCTGAACTCGTCCCCCTTCCTGATCGACAGCAATCAACAAACGATGCCGAGAAGCATCGCGGATCTGCCGAACTAATTCTCTTAATTGCTGTGCATCATGATAGTTACGGGTGAACAGGATCAAACCACCTACCAGTGGATGTGCTAAAATCTCACGCTCCTCTTGGTCCAATTCGTACCCTTGAACATCCAACATTATCGGACCCATAACATGCCTCGCTATATTAATATAAAATGTTCTTGATATTTCTCAGCCTGATAACTCAGGATAAACCGAAATACTGTCTTAGCGGCTGTCCGTGTTGCAGAAACTGGTCATTTTTACTCTGCTGCCAACGAACTTCATACCACATCAGCATCATGTATTTTACCCAAGGTTCCCATAACTGGCACTGATTTTCTAGCCCGGATAAATCAGTATACGCATGATAATCCAAACAATAGTGGGATAAAAAAATCTGTCGTTGCTCAAGGCTTAAATTATTGGCGCTAAAATAGCAAGCTAAGGATAAACCGATGTCGGTATTCGCCGCATATTCCCAATCCAGTAACAATAACTGGCCGGAGGGTGATATAAGCAAATTATCGGCATGGATATCCATATGGGCAGGGGCGATTTTAAGCGTTTTTGGTAGCGGTGAGCGCATAAAATGCCGATGCAATCTTAACCCTGCGGGGGTCTTACGGCGCGGGTCAATCCAACGCGCATAATGGCTAATTTCTTCGCGCAATGGCAAATGATAACTGAAACGATGATGCTGATGTAATGTTGCGACTAGCTGGGCTAATTGGCGTTGAAAATCGGCAGAATAGAATGTCGACGTCTCAGGTGAGATACCCGGTAACCATTCCACCAGCAGCCACTGCCGATTCACGGCTATCGCCTGGGGTGCAGCGTCAAAATCGTTTAACTGCCGCAATATAGCATGCTCTTTTTTCCGCGACACAGATAAATTAGTCTGAGTCACGTTTTGTGAACGCGCGATAAGCTTCTCAATACCGTTAGCCAGCAAATAAGTACCACCAGACAGCCCGGCTAATGGTGTGATAGACCATGGTGTTAGCCGGACTTGTGGATAATGAGCGTGCAATAAATCTAATAACGAAATTATAGCCGGGTCGCTAGAGGTGCTATCAATCACCGAGCTCCCCAAAATGTTATTAGTCAATTTTGCCGTCGCCTGACCATAAAATTTCGCCACTCTGTACCGACAGCAATTGCATTTCTATATCACGATTATCTTTACTGCCAGACACCACGCTATATAGCACATAATTAGCTTGTACATAACGCCCAAGCCCTATGGCTTTACTACGGGTGACTAAGCTATCTTCTTGAGATAAGCCTAACGCCTTGCGTGCACTGACCACCACATCTTGCGGCACCAAATTAAAGCGCCCCGTATTATCGACAGTATTCACAATCGCCGAAGTCACTTTTGCAACTGGCAATGCGCCGTTAGTATTATTTTTTACTGAATCAACTAATAAGATCTTGCCGCTATCTACACTATCAGCTGAGGCCATTTGTGTGATCAACGGAGCAACAACGGCTGACCAATCGACCGCCGTTTGTTTCGGTGGAATAGGAACCACATCAACCGGTGGTGGGGTAACAGGTTCAACCTCTGGCGGAGGGGTTACCGTTTCTACTGGGGCTTTATTTTCAGGCATATAGGTTGAAGGACAGCCTGCCAGTAATACGCTGGCAGCCATAACCAATAAGATCCGTTTCATCACTCTCTCCGCGAATTAATTCGGTAAAAATACATAAATACGCACATGGTTAGCCTGTGGCGCAGGGTTATCAGCCACAATGATTTTAACCGAATCCGCTGCCAGCGTTAGCGGATTATCTTTCGGTTTGCCAATACGCAAGCCATTGGCATCATACCAATATAAACGATACATAATGTTCGCTGGTTGATGATGAACATTACTAATACTAATACTGGCGGACGTCATACCGTTATTCTGCTGCGTTATGCGCGGGGTCTCGACTATCACGCCACTGGCCAGTACCGAAGGCTCCATTACCACTAATTGGCTTTGATTTAAATTCAATCCATTTTGCTTATTACTCAAACACCCTGTAAGCATCACCAGCATTAGAGTTATTACCCCTAATAAACTGAATTCCTTGAGTTGTTTACGCATTAGTATTAGCCTATTATCAGCGAGTTAGACGAATTACTCTCGGCACACTCGCCTGCAATGAATCCACTATTCTGCTAATAGCGGGCCTAATGGACGTCCACCCACTAAGTGCATATGAATATGATAAACCACTTGTCCCGCATGTTTATTGCAGTTCATTATCAGACGGTATCCATCTTCAGCAATACCTTCTTGTTCTGCAATTTTAGCGGCTGCCACAAATAATTTCCCCAACATCTGTTCATCCTCAGGGGTGACATCGTTAACTGTTGGAATTAATTTATTGGGAATAATCAGTATATGGGTCGGTGCTTGCGGCGCTATATCGCGAAAAGCAGTCACAAACTCATCTTGATAAACGATGTCGGCTGGGATTTCACGACGAATAATTTTACTGAAAATAGTTTCTTCTGACATTTTAATCCCCTAATATAGAATGATAATAGCTAAACAGGTAATAGCTAGCAGATAATTAGCGCCGGGCTCAAACTTACTCAGCTGGCTGATCGACATTTAAATGGAACAGACGATTAAAATTCTCTGTAGTGGTTTCGGCCAGTTGTTCCACGCTGACACCTTTTAATACCGCCATATACTCAGCAACATCCCGAACGTATGCAGGCTGATTTTCTTTACCACGATGAGGAA
Organism: Moellerella wisconsensis; assembly: GCF_022592395.1. NCBI lineage: Bacteria > Pseudomonadati > Pseudomonadota > Gammaproteobacteria > Enterobacterales > Morganellaceae > Moellerella > Moellerella wisconsensis. The sequence goes on from NZ_CP093242.1 coordinate 2,115,720, forward strand.
CAGGCGCTAAATACGGTGAGTCCGTCTCAATTAAAATACGATCGAGTGGTACAATGCGCGCGGCGTCTCGAATTTGCTCGGCATTACGGAAAGTAACAATGCCAGAAAATGAGATATAAAAACCTAAATCCAGCAATTCTACTGCCGTCTGTTTATCCTCAGTAAAGCAATGTAACACGCCGCCACACTCTTCGGCATGCTCCTCACGCAGAATATTTAAGGTATCGTTACGGGCATCGCGAGTATGAACAATCACCGGTTTATTCAATTGACGACCAATACGAATATGCTGACGAAACGAGGTTTGCTGCAATTCAGCATTATCTTTTTGATAATAATAATCTAAACCGGTTTCACCTAGCGCCACGACCTCAGATTGTGCAGCTAGCGAAGCCAATCGTTCAAAATCATGACCTTCGTCTAAATTCAGTGGATGGATCCCGCATGAAAAAGCCACATTATCCCGCGATCCAATCAGATCTTTCATCTTCTCAAAACCCGGCAAGGTCGTTGCGACGGCCAACATAAACTGGACATCACGTTGCTGAGCTTTGGCTATCACATCATCGACGCTAGTATGTAATTTTTCATAATCTAAGCAATCGAGATGACAGTGCGAATCAACTAAAAACATATTTAACTCTTATTTTTACCGGTGTTTTTATTTTAAAGCTATTTTGGTCAATTATTTTGACGTCATAACTAACGATTTTTCCCAATCTAATAACTGGTTAGTCAGTATCAGCTCTTGATTTAAACTGGTTACTGTCAGTAATTGATGGTGGCAAGTTTGCCATTTATCAAAGGCAGCCAACAATTGAGAGGGCGCCTGTATGTTGGCAAGTTGGGCGATTAAAGGGAGCTGATCTTGATTACTGCAAAACTCGGCTGCCCCTTGTTGGTATTTCATCGCATCAGTGAGTAGCCCCATCAACCAATAAAGTCGAGTTGTCATCCCCTCCTGATTTAATGCCGGTAATAACGATAACATGTCCTGCTGCTGTAACGCTGCCGATAATGCATGGCAAAATTGCTGGCGTTGCTGCCAATGAGTGGTTTCTAATAACTTAGCCGCGGCCACAGGTGCGCCTTGCGATAAACGTAACGCAGTTACTGCATCGGAGTAAGGCACTTGGGGGAAGTTTTTATGCAGCCAAAACCAAGCGCTATCACTGTCAGGCACAGCAAGATAATGATAAAAACAGCGACTTCTCAACGTAGCCAGCAACGTTTCTGGTCGCTGGCACTGCAAAATAAAAAAGGTCGATTGCGCGGGTTCTTCCAGCGTCTTTAACAATGCATTCGCCGCCGCATCGGTTAAAGCTTCAGTGTTGGGGATCCACACGACTTTAGCGCCGCCTTGCTGAGAATGAGAGGACAATTTTTCGATCAGTTTTCTGACCGCATCCACGCTAATACTGGTTTTGCCTTTCTCCGGGCTGAGCACGGTGTGGTCAGGATGTGTACCTGCTAACATCAAACGGCAACTGTGACAATGGCCGCAGCTTTTTAATCCGTCGGGCGACTGACACATTAACCAACGGCTAATAGCGTAGCACAATGCATCAGCTCCATTTCCGTCAAGCGCATGGATCAGTAACGCATGATGCCCCTTACCTTGCTGATAAGCATTAATTATCGGGCGATAGATTTTATTCAGCCACGGATACCAGTTCATCAATTATGCTTCCTGCTGGGCAAGCCATTGCTGTAATGTCTGGCGAATACTGGCTTGAACTTGCTCGAAATTTTGGCTGGCATCGATAGTCAGGATAGTGTCATCTGCCGCGGCTAATTCTAAATATCGCGCCCGCGCACGATGAAAAAAGTCGAGAGATTGTTTTTCAATTCGGTCTAATTCACCGCGAGAACGTGCGCGTTGTAGGCCAATTTCAGGATCTAAATCCAGATACAAAGTCAGCGATGGTTTAAACTCGCCAAGTACCAAGGTTCTCAGCGACTGCATCAGTTGTTGATCGATACCGCGTCCTCCGCCTTGATATGCTTGCGAGGAGAGATCATGACGATCACCAACCACCCAGCACCCACGGGCTAACGCTGGTTTAATCACGGTTTCTACCAGTTGCACTCGCGCCGCATATAACATTAATAATTCGGCCTTATCTGTGACAGGGTCACTCTCTATCCCCTGTTTTATCAAATCACGCAGTTTCTCCGCTAACGGCGTGCCTCCTGGCTCGCGGGTAAAAGTGATATTATGCACCCCAACCTCCGCCAGCGTATCAACGACCGTATTAATCGCGGAGGTTTTCCCTGCGCCTTCTAGACCTTCAATGACAATGTAATGATTTTTCATGCTATCCATTAATGTTATTTTTGTAACTGGCGATACACTTTAACCGCACGATTATGATCGTTCAAATTAGTGCTGAATGTATGTCCACCCGTGCCATCGGCCACAAAATATAAATAGTTAGTGGTCGCAGGATGTGCCGCCGCTTTGAGCGAGGCCAGCCCGGGCATCGCAATCGGTGTTGGCGGTAATCCATCGATAAGATAGGTATTATACGGGGTATAATTATTTAAATCGCTACGATAAATCGTGCCTCGGTATTTATCGGCTAAACCATAAATTACCGTCGGATCAGTTTGTAACCGCATATTTTTCTTCAATCGATTAGTAAATACGGAGGCCACCTTGGAACGCTCGTGCTCTACACCGGTTTCTTTTTCAACAATAGATGCCATGATCAGCATTTCATAAGGACGTGTATAAGGCAATGTTTTGTCTCGCCCTTTCCAAGCTTGATCCAAAGCGCTTTTCATTTGTTGGTGCGCCCGTTTTAAAATATCCAAGTCACTGGTATTGGCGGTATAGTGATAAGTATCAGGATAAAACCATCCTTCCAGCGAATCTGGCGTTTCTATCGCCAACAATTCGCTTAATTGCTCCAAGGATTTCCCTTCAGTTTCATGGGTTAAATACGGCGCGTCTCGTAATATTGCTGACCAATCACTGAGCTTGCTACCTTCAATAAAACGAATGGTAAATTGAGCCTCTTTACCGCTCGATAATAATGCCAGCAATTGAGTGACAGTCATCTTAGGTTGTAGCCGATACGTTCCAGCTTTAAATTGCGCCAGTTCAGGCTGTAATTTTAGCAGCCACTGGAATGCCGGACTTTTTTCAATAATCTTATCATCTACTAATAGGCCTTCCAGCGCAATACGCCCGGTTCCAGCGGGTACCGTAAAGATTTTATCTTCATTTAAGGTGATTGGCTCATGCCCATAGCTTACCACCTGCTGATAAAGAACATACAGGGTCGCCGCCGCTACCACGGCAATAAATACCCCCCCAATAGTTATCTGTTTTGCTAATTTCATTGCTTACCTATTTTTGAACCTATGGGCTGATTTGGCATTAATTATTGGCAACTTGACAACAAATAGTTAAATAAATGCCGTGACTGATAATGCCAAACAGTGGAAGATTCCGGTAACCGAATGGCGTTTACCGGTATAATTGGCATTAGTGTATTACATACCAGCACCTCATCACACAGAGCTAACGCCTGTGGGGACTCAGCCACCTGCTGCAGTGTATATGGGCTATCCGCCAGTAACTGTATGATACGCTGACGCATTAATCCATTCACGCCAGCGTTATCGAGCAATGGCGTATATACCTGCTCTCCCTGACGCCAGAATATATTCGCACTGCAACATTCCACCAATAAACCGTCAATATCAACGACTAAAGCTTCATCAGCCTGTTGGTCATCGATATATTGTTTGATAAGCACCTGCTCTAAGCGATTAAGGTGTTTGATACCGGCTAAATAGGGATTTTTACCCAAGGGGATGGGGCTGAGGATCAATTCGATGCCCGCTTGCTGCCAACATGGATAATGATGGGGATAAGGACTGACAGAAACAATCACCGTCGGTGCAGTAAAATTCGCGCTACTGTAACCCCGACCGCCTTGCCCACGGCTAATAATCACTTTCAGCACCATCGTCTCGGATTGTTGCTCAGCAATATTGACTAAATGGGCGCGAAGTTGCTGCCAATCTGGGGGCGGCAAACGCAAACGCGTCGTGTCGGTACGCAAGCGCGTAAGATGCTGCTCCAGCATGACTATCTGTTGGCGCTCTACTTTCAGAGTAGTAAAACAACCATCACCAAACTGTACAGCACGATCGCCCGCGGACAATGTGTCGGTTTTGCTGCCATTAATCCAATAGGTCATCGCTATTCTTAATTAAATTAATACTGATAAATCAGATGGTAATATCAATTCAGGAGTGAGTCAATTCAGCTGACTGATAAGTCCGATGCAAAAAAGCCTCGGCGGTTAAATGCCGAGGCTTTCAGGATATTTGTCGTTATGACTGTTTTAACTAATATTTATTAGTCACATGTTAGCCGCTTGATAGCAGGTTAAAAATCCCCACTATCAAAGAATACACACTAACAAATATTTAGCTGTCACTCACTTTACGGAAAATAAGTGAGCCATTAGTGCCACCAAAGCCGAAAGAGTTACACAGTGCGTACTCCATATTTTCAACTTTACGCGCAGCGCCAGGGACAAAATCCAGTTTACATGCTTCATCAGGCTCATCGAGGTTAATTGTCGGCGGGACAATTTGATCTCTTAACGCCAAAATGGTGAAAATCGATTCAATTGCGCCAGCCGCACCTAATAGATGGCCGGTCATCGATTTTGTCGAGCTGACCAACACATCGGTACCCACCCCAAAGACCGTTTCAACCGCTTGAGCTTCGGCAATATCACCGGCATGCGTTGATGTGCCATGAGCATTGATGTAACCGATATCCTGAGCACTGATCTGAGCATCTTTCAATGCGTTGACCATCGCTAATGCCGCACCTTCACCATTTTCTGCCGGTGACGTCATGTGGTAAGCATCGCTGCTCATACCAAAGCCAACAATTTCAGCATAAATCTTGGCTCCACGCGCTTTAGCATGCTCATACTCTTCGAGCACGATAATGCCCGCGCCGTCACCAAGCACAAAACCGTCACGATTTTTATCCCAAGGACGGCTTGCCGCCTGCGGGTCATCATTACGCGTCGATAATGCTCTCGCTGCACCAAAACCCGCCACACCCAAAGGGGTGGTCGCTTTTTCCGCACCGCCCGCTATCATCACATCAGCATCACCATAAACAATCATACGCGCAGCATGACCGATATTATGAACACCCGAGGTACAAGCAGTAGCAATCGAAATTGATGGGCCTTTAAAACCATGTATGATGCTTAAGTGACCCGCAACCATATTAATAATCGTTGAAGGCACAAAGAAAGGACTCACTTTACGTGGGCCACCTGCACCAAGAGACTCACAGTTATCTTGGATAAGACCTAATCCACCAATACCAGAACCAATCGCTGCACCGATACGAGTAGCATTGGCTTCTGTTATTTCCAGCCCTGAATCTTGCAGTGCTTGTTGACCTGCGGCAATCCCGTACTGAATAAATGGATCCATTTTCCGCGCATCTTTGCGGGAAAGTCCATAATCTTCGTGATTAAATTCTTTTACTACCCCAGCAAATTTCGTTGCATGGTTAGTAGTATCAAAATGCTCGATAAGGCTGATACCACTCTGTCCGTCACAAACAGCTTTCCATGATGATTCAACTGTATTGCCGACAGGAGATAACATGCCCAGTCCAGTTACGACGACTCGACGTTTAGACACGCTTATCCTCCAAGGAGGGAAAAAGTTAAGGGATAAACATAGGCGGTCGAGTGACCGCCTAGATATGGTATATAAGTATTAGTTGCTTGCGGACGAGACGTAGTCGATAGCAGCCTGTACTGTAGTGATCTTTTCAGCTTCTTCGTCAGGGATTTCGCAATCGAACTCTTCTTCGAGAGCCATAACCAGCTCAACTGTGTCAAGAGAATCAGCGCCCAAGTCATCAACAAATGAAGCCGTATTAACAACTTCGTCCTCTTTAACACCCAGTTGGTCAACGATGATTTTCTTAACGCGTTCTTCGATAGTGCTCATACTATTAAAATTCCTATCAAAACTCGCTTTCGCGATGGTTTTCGTAGTTTATGAAATACAGGAAAAGATACAACCCAATCCCGGCTGTTGGAATCACTTTTTTGCAATATTTTGCGCTATATAACACAAATAATGCAAAAGGACTCCTCCATTTTCTTAAATCATGTACATGCCGCCATTGACATGCAATGTTTCACCCGTAATGTAAGCTGCTTCATCTGAAGCTAAGAATGCTACAGCACTGGCTATTTCTTTTGCATCACCTAGCCTGTCAGCAGGAACTTGAGATAAAATGCCTGCCCTCTGCTCGTCTGTCAATGCCCGAGTCATATCAGTTTCGATAAAACCTGGTGCAACAACATTCACGGTAATGCCTCGGGAAGCTATTTCACGGGCCAATGATTTACTAAAACCAATTAGCCCAGCTTTCGCTGCCGAATAATTTGCCTGTCCCGCATTACCCATCACACCAACAACAGATGCGATAGAAATAATACGTCCACAACGTTTTTTCATCATAGAACGTATTACTGCTTTAGACAGACGGTAAACGGATGAAAGATTGGTGTCAATAATATCTTGCCATTCATCATCTTTCATACGCATCAGTAGGTTATCACGAGTAATACCCGCATTATTAACCAAAATATCGATTTCGCCAAATTCTTTACGAATATCGGCTAATGTTTGGTCAATTGATGTTTGATCGGTAACATTTAACGCAAAACCTTTACCTTTATCACCCAGATAAGTGCTTATTGCTTCTGCACCGCTGTCACTTGTTGCTGTACCAATGACAATTGCTCCGCGCTGAGCTAAATTCTCAGCGATTGCACGGCCAATTCCACGGCTAGCGCCTGTTACAAGTGCAATTTTTCCATCAAAGCTCATGGTCGCCCTCAAAGGTTATCTAGAGCAGCATTTAATGATGCGGGATCATTAACCGCCGCTGCACTTAAATTAGTTACTATACGCTTGGTTAACCCTGTAAGGACTTTACCCGGCCCTATTTCTAATAGTTGTTCTACACCTTGTCCAGCAATATATTCAACTGTTTCGGTCCAGCGAACAGGATTATACAACTGACGCACAAGTGCATCACGTATATTATCAGCGTTCTGTTCCTGTTTAACATCAACATTATTGATCACAGGCACAACAGGTTGCTTAAAGTTAACGTCTTTTAATGCTAGCGCTAATTTATCAGCTGCTGGTTTCATCAACGCACAATGCGAAGGAACACTAACAGATAATGGTAATGCACGTTTAGCACCTGCTGCTTTACAGGCGGCACCGGCACGTTCTACCGCAGCTTTCTCACCAGCAATAACTACTTGACCCGGAGAGTTAAAGTTAACAGGAGCAACAATACTGCCCTGTGCGGCTTCACGGCATGCCTGCTCTATAGCTGCATTATCTAAGCCGATAATCGCGTACATTGCGCCTGTTCCCGCAGGAACGGCTTCTTGCATTAGTTTACCACGTAATTCAACTAATTTAATCGCTTCTTTAAAGTCAATTACTTGAGAGCAGACCAGTGCTGAATATTCACCCAGACTATGCCCAGCCATAATCTGTGGCATTGGTGCTTGTTTTTGTTGCCAAACACGAAAAATAGCTACCGATGCCGCTAATAGTGCGGGTTGAGTTTGCCAAGTCTTATTTAATTCTTCTTCAGGACCATTTTGGACTAAAGCCCACAAATCGTAACCTAATACCTGTGATGCCTCGGCAAATGTTTGTTCAACAATTGGAAACTCAGCAGCTAATGCAGCTAACATGCCTAAAGATTGCGACCCTTGGCCGGGAAATACCATTGCAAATTGAGTCATATCGATTTTCTCAATAAATTAAAAATGAATTCTCAATACGCCGCGCTTTCAGTTATTAAAAACGGACTAAGGCTGAGCCCCAAGTAAAACCGCCGCCGAAAGCTTCAAGCAGCACTAAATGACCTTTTTGGATACGCCCATCACGCACAGCTTCATCAAAAGCCGTCGGCACGGATGCCGCAGACGTATTACCGTGGCGATCTAATGTCACCACGACTTTGTCCATGGTCATATCTAATTTTTTAGCCGTTGCCGAAATAATACGCAAATTGGCTTGATGTGGAACCAGCCAATCTAGCTGTGATTTATCCAGCCCGTTTTTGATCAATGTTTCATCAACAATATGAGCCAATTCTCTGACCGCGACTTTAAAGACTTCATTACCGGTCATACTTAAATAAGCCGGCTCATTGGAACCACGCGTTGGCTGTGGTAAAGCTAATAGCTCGCCATAGCGGCCATCAGCATGCAAATGTGTTGAGATTATGCCTGGGGTTTCAGACGCGGTAACAACCATCGCACCGGCAGCATCACCAAACAAAACAACCGTACCGCGATCTGTAGGATCAACAGTTTTTGATAACGCATCAGCACCAATCACTAATGCTGTTTTGGACATTCCGGTTTTCACGAATTGATCGGCAATACTTAGCGCATAAGTAAATCCAGCACAAGCGGCAGCAACATCAAATGCAGCGCAATCATTAATTTCCAGCAATTGCTGAATTTGACAAGCTGCACTTGGAAATGCATGCGTCGCAGAAGTAGTCGCCACGATAATCAGGTCAATATCGGCTTTATTAATGCCGGCCATCTCTATCGCACGTTGCGCTGCTGTAAATCCCATGGTGGAAACAGTTTCATTTTCACCGGCAATGCGTCTTTCATGAATGCCTGTGCGAGTTACAATCCACTCATCAGAGGTATCAACCATCTTTTCCAGATCAGAATTTGTCCGAACTTGCTGTGGCAAATAACTGCCTGTGCCTAATATTTTAGTATGCATGGATTATTGTTCACTCTTGGGTAATACGATCTTCAGACGAGCAGCTATTCTGTCCGGTACTTGCCTTTCGACAGCGTGTACGGCATGTTCAATCGCAGCGATAAATGCTTGCTCATTAGCCGCACCGTGACTCTTAATGACAATACCCTTTAATCCTAACAGAGTTGCGCCATTATACTGGTCGGGGTTCAGCTCCCCAAAACGCTTTATTATGCGTTTTTTAATCCATTTTTTAGCCAGTTGAACCCACCATGACGGTTTTTTGTTCTTTGTACTTGCTGATTTCAACAATGAAAGAATAATCCGGACGATCCCTTCCATTGTTTTCAGCGTGACATTACCTGCGAAGCCGTCACACACCAAGACATCAGTTTTGCCGGTCAATAAATCATTGCCTTCAACATAACCAATATAGTTGATGGATGCCGTTTGTTTTAACACTGCGGCGGCTTCGCGGATATTATCTAAACCTTTACTGTCTTCTTCGCCAATATTCAACAAGGCAACTTTAGGATGCTGAATTCCGGCCAATTCTTCGGCCATTACCGCGCCCATCACCGCAAACTGCACCAACATTTGGCTATCACAGTTCACATTTGCGCCCAAATCTAACACCACCGTTTTGCCTTTTTCGATATTAGGTAAAACGGTCATCAACGCAGGACGATCAATTCCATCGATAGATTTAAGCATCAACTTCGCTAATCCCATCAATGCACCTGTATTACCGGCGCTAACACACGCTTGAGCTTCCCCCGACTTCACCAAATCAAGCGCAATACGCATTGATGTTCCTTTGCTCTGGCGGATGGCCTGAGAAGGTTTTGCCTCGTTGGCAATGATGTTATCAGCTGGAATAATTTGAATACGCGAAACCAGCTCCGCGGCTTTGCTGTCATGGGCAAAGGGTGCAAGCAGTGGTTGTATTGCGTCTGGTTTACCGACTAGCAGTAACTTAAGTGTTGGATTAGATGCTAGAGCCTGCAATGCAGCAGGCACTATGACGCGGGGACCTACATCCCCGCCCATGGCATCTAACGCAATGGTTAGATTAGTCAAGGTATCAACTTGCTAATGAAAGCAGAAACTACTTGTTGATAACCTTGCGGCCACGGTAGTAGCCATCAGCAGTCACATGGTGACGCAGATGGGTTTCACCTGAAGTTTTATCTACAGATAAAAGGGTTGCAGTCAGTGCATCATGTGAACGACGCATACCGCGTTTTGAACGAGTTGGTTTATTTTGTTGTACGGCCATTGACCTTACTCCTTTAAGTACTTTTCTTTAAACTGGCTAATGCGGCAAATGGATTTGGTTTTTCCACCTCGGAAGGCAGTTTACCATATACCATGTCCGCTTCGGACACTTCACAGTGTTCAGAATCATGTACCGGATATGCCGGCAGTGACAGAATTATTTCATCTTCTATCATCGACAGCAAACTAATTTCGCCAAAATCATCAATCTCAATTGGCTCATATTCTTCCGGTAATGCCTCGGCCTTCTCATCATTGACGACAGGGCTAAAACAATATGTTACGTGGACATGGCGATGAAAATGTTGACCACAACGCTGACACTCTAAAGTGACGTCCGTTACCGAACTTCCCCTTACTACTGTCAAACGCTGATTATCAATATCAAATGATAATTCGCTATCTACATCACTGTCCACACTGACTACCGACTCTGCGACACGGGCAACTTGCTCAGGGGTATAGCTCCCGACATAGTCGAGTTTTTTCTGAGCAGCACGCTTTGCGTCGATAGTTAGGGGTAATTTTACCTTTTGCATAAGGCGCGCATATTAACTTTGTAATGAGCTAGAGTCAAAGAAAAAGGCGAGCTAACTCACCTTTCCACCAAAAAATCGCTCATTGAGCGGCGGATAGTTTAGAATGAGTTATACCATTTGGCTACGAATTTTGAGAAAAATTATGAAATCAATTGTTTTAGCGTCTACTTCTGAATTTCGACAAGGGCTATTAAAGAAGCTCGGCCTACCTTTTTTAACCGCTGCACCGAATATCGATGAGTCGCCGGTACTCAATGAATCCGCAGAGGCGTTGGTCACCCGTTTGGCTCACGATAAAGCCGGTGCATTACGAGAACAATATCCACAACATTTAATTATTGGTAGTGATCAAGTCTGTGTGATCGATGGCAAAATCTGCGGCAAGCCACATAATTTCGATAATGCAGTCAAACAATTACACTCGGCTTCTGGGAAATGCGTCACTTTTTATACCGGCTTATGCCTACTAGACAGCAGCAACGGGCATTATGATGTTCATTGTGAACCGTTCAAGGTACATTTTCGTCAATTGACTGATCATGAAATTGCGAACTATCTCAACAAAGAAACACCGTATCAATGTGCTGGCAGTTTTAAATCCGAAGGTTTGGGAATTGCATTATTTGATAGGCTCGAAGGACGCGACCCCAATACGCTAATTGGATTACCGCTCATTCTTTTATTAGAGATGCTGCGCAAACATGGAATTAATCCATTAGAACGCTAACGAGGCGCAATATCCGAAATACAACGATTTATTAATTAATCATCAGAATTGCTTAGTCAGATTGCTCACCAAGCATTAAATTTTCAGAGTTGATAGAGAACGGCTAAAAAATAAATTATCGATAAGCAATCGCTATTTATCTGTGCTGTATTGGTTGGCTACATTGATTGAACATCTTACCAATACACCAAAAGAATAAATAGCGTGCTTTTAATGGCCTATAGCCATGACCTATTAATATAGTTGATAGACTAATATAGCTGATAGACGATTTCCCTCACCTTTTGGTCAGTTTAATTGACCGATGGCTGGTTTACGTCTATCGGCTTGTTGATCATCTATCGCATAACTAATTATTATTTTTTGTTTCTTAATACTTTCAAACATTTCATTAATTTCGCATCGAGCGGTGCTTGAACCCGCATTTCTTCGCCACTCTGAGGATGGGTAAACTTCAACGCACTAGCATGCAGAAATAAACGATTAAGTCCAGTATCGGCCAATTGACTATCAAATTGCGTATCACCATAACGATCATCGCAGGCAATCGGGTGACCGGCATGTAATGCATGTACTCGAATTTGATGAGTACGCCCGGTCACTGGGCTGGCTTTAACCAACGTAGCATGTTCAAAACGTTCTTCAATTTTAAACCGCGTTTCTGATGGCTTTCCTTCGCTGTTCACTTTGACAATGCGCTCACCGCTTTGCAAAATATTTTTCAATAACGGAGCTTGAATCGTCTTCACATGGGACTGCCACTGACCCCGAACCAGCGCCATATAATCTTTTTGCATCTGTTTTAAACGCAATTGCTCATGTAGCGCACGCAAAGCGGAGCGCTTTTTTGCCACCAACAATACACCGGAGGTATCGCGGTCTAAACGGTGGACTAATTCTAAGAAACGCGCTTCTGGGCGTAATGCACGTAAACCTTCAATCACGCCAAAACTTAGCCCGCTCCCCCCATGCACTGCGGTACCCGAAGGTTTATTCAGCACCAAAATGACATCATCTTCATACAGGATGCAATCAGCCAAAGCAGCAACTTTGGTTAAACTGGCAGAAACATTTGATTGTTCTTTTTCTGCCACACGAACCGGAGGTATACGCACACTATCGCCTGAGCACAATTTATACTCTGGCTTTATACGGCCTTTATTTACCCGCACTTCACCTTTGCGAATAATGCGGTAAATCATACTTTTTGGTACGCCTTTTAAGCGGGCCAACAGGAAATTATCAATGCGCTGCCCTGCTTCGTCCTCACTGATATCAATAAACTGAACTTGGTTTTGTGTTTTCATTAGGAAATGTGCTAACTCTTGATGGTTGAAAGATCCGCAAAAGCGAATCTAATATCTTACCGATATTTGAAAAAGTTTTTCTAAATATTTTAAAACTGCACAAATAATAGCTGATTTATACTTTTTATAAATAAAATTTCAATAAAGCTGCAATGGCTCCTTGCTATATTGCTAGCAGCAATGGAATAATGCATAACTGTCAGAATGTTTCTTTAAAACAATAATTGGCAAATAAAGTAAGAAAGTAAGATATTTAGCTATTTGATTGAGTAATAACGCTGCAATGGCGTAAGACGTTAAGCAAAATCAAATAATTAGCGAGCAGCGAATAATTGCTTATTGGGTCGGGGACTAACCGTATTGTTTTAATGGCTACGGTGCCTCGATTAAGAACGCTGAATTTTTAATCGAAAAATCAGGTTCACCGAAAAATAACGCGCCTCTATACAGTCGACATCCGCGAGGCTGACGATCCTGTAAAAGTCACGGGGCCATCGGTTTACAGTAGCACCATTTTTTCGTTGCTCTTTATTGAAAGTAAGTACGAATAATGAGTAAGTTATAATGAAAAGAATGTTAATCAACGCGACTCAACAAGAAGAGTTGCGAGTTGCCCTTGTTGACGGGCAGCGTCTTTATGATTTGGACATCGAAAGCCCAGGTCATGAGCAAAAAAAAGCCAACATCTACAAAGGTAAAATCACCCGTATTGAACCGAGTCTTGAAGCTGCTTTTGTTGATTATGGCGCTGAAAGACATGGTTTCCTACCTATTAAAGAAATTGCCCGCGAATACTTCCCTAGTAACTATCATGCCCACGGTCGTCCTAACATTAAAGATGTGTTGAGAGAAGGCCAAGAAGTGATAGTACAAGTTGATAAAGAAGAACGAGGCAATAAAGGCGCCGCGTTAACCACCTTTATTAGCTTAGCGGGAAGTTACTTAGTCCTGATGCCAAATAACCCACGTGCTGGCGGTATATCTCGCCGTATCGAAGGTGAAGATCGTACAGAACTTAAAGAAGCGCTCTCCTCGCTGGAAATCCCTGAAGGCATGGGCTTAATCGTCCGTACTGCCGGTGTGGGCAAATCTGCCGAGTCACTGCAACAAGATTTACAATACCGTTTACGGCATTGGGAAGCGATTAAAAAAGCGGCTGAGAATCGTCCTTCACCGTTCTTAATCCACCAAGAAAGTAACGTTATTGTCCGTGCATTCCGTGATTATCTACGTCCAGATATTGGTGAAATCCTGATAGATAATCCAAAAGTTGTTGATATGGCACGCAGCCATATTGAATCGATTGGTCGTGGTGATTTTGCAAGTAAAATCAAATACTACAGTGGTGATATTCCATTATTTAGTCATTACCAAATTGAATCACAAATCGAATCTGCCTTCCAACGTGAAGTTCGTCTACCTTCTGGTGGCGCACTGGTTATCGACACTACCGAAGCCCTAACCGCGATTGATATCAACTCCTCACGCTCAACCCGTGGTGGGGATATCGAAGAAACTGCGTTTAATACTAACTTGGAAGCGGCTGACGAAATCGCGCGTCAATTACGTTTACGTGACTTAGGTGGCTTAATTGTTATCGATTTTATCGATATGACCCCAGTTCGTCATCAACGTGAAGTAGAAAACCGTCTGCGCGAAGCCGTACGTCAAGACAGAGCTCGTATCCAAATCGCCCGTATCTCGCGCTTTGGTCTGCTGGAAATGTCGCGTCAGCGCTTAAGCCCATCACTGGGTGAATCTAGCCATCACGTTTGTCCGCGTTGTACTGGTACCGGTACTATCCGAGATAACGAATCGCTATCACTGTCTATTCTACGTTTAATTGAAGAAGAAGCGCTGAAAGAAAACACCCATGAAGTGCATGCTATCGTGCCGGTGCAAATCGCCTCTTATTTACTGAATGAAAAACGTAATGCCATTAGTGAAATCGAACAACGCCAACGCTTAGTCCGCGTGATTATTGTGCCTAACGACCAAATGCAAACCCCGCATTTTAACGTGGTACGTATTCGTAAAGGCGAAGAAATTAATACTCTGAGCTACAATTTAGCGCAATATCATGAAGCTGAAGCGTTAAATGCAAGCGAAGAAACAACCCCTGAGCGTAAATTACCAGAACAACCGGCTATTTCAGCCTTTGCCCTGCAAGAACATGAAAATAATGAAGTTGTTCCAGTAATTAAAGCGCAAGAAGCCCCAGCGAAAGAAACACGCCCTGTTGAGGTTGCGCCTACTACGCCACAACCCAGCTTGTTTACCCGTATTGCGAGTTTCTTCAAAAAACTGTTTGCTAGCGAAGATAAACCGGTTGAAGTTGCTGCACCTATCGCTGAACCTGCTCGCCCGATTAACAATACAGGCAGCAGTAATAACGATAATCGCCGTCGTAATAATAACGACCGTCGCAACAATAATCGTCGTCCACGTCGTGATCGTGATGAAAACAGTGACAATCGTCAAAATCGCCCAGCGGCAGCACAATCGACCGATGACAATGCATCTCGTAAACCACGTAATGCTAAAAATAACGCACCAGTAGCGGCCAATGCCACGCCAGAAACGCTAGTTGATGATGAAGCTCGTGAAGCTCAACAGCAATTACGTCGCGAGCAACGTGCCGAGCGTCGTCGCCGTCAAGAAGAAAAACGTCAACAGCAAGCGAACAAAGCTCAGCAAGAAGCAACTGACGCAACTGCAGCTGCAACTGCAAAATCTGCTGACGTTGTTGAGGCAAAAGTTGTTGAAGCAAAAGAAGAGCAGCAACGCCCAGCGATGCAGCGCCGTCAACGTCGCCCATTAACACAAAAAGTTCGTGTTACTGAGGCAGCAACTGATAATAATGACGTTATTTTGCCGACTATAGCCGACACTAAAACGCAGGAAACACCAGCGCCTGTTAATAAAACAGCAACAAATACCGCTGCACAACCTGTGGTTAGCTCCCCTGCCGCTGCCGCCATTGTCTCTGCGTTACCTACATCAGTACGCGAAGCTAAAGCGCCGGTAGCTACTGCGAATAATGTCGATGAAAACGGCAATAATACGGGAAGTCACATTGAAAACAATGCCGATGGTGACAAGCAAGATACCATCATTCCGCGTCGTTCTCGCCGTTCACCTCGTCATTTACGTGTCAGTGGTCAACGTCGTCGTCGCTACCGTAATGAGCGTAATCTGACGCAGTCACCTGTGCCATTAACTGCCGCCGTCGCATCGCCTGAGTTAGCATCTGGGAAAGTGTGGATTAACTATTCACTGATGACTTCACAAAATGATTCACCAGCAATCATTACTAATGAAGAGATGCTAGAACAAGAAGCCAATGCACTTCAGCAAGCTAATGCACTTCAACAAGCAAAAGTTGCTGCGCAATCAGCAGCGGCCATTAACGCATCTACCGCGAAAAATGCCCCGGTTGCTGAAAATACCGTTGAGGATGTAGTTAAAGATGTAGTTAAGGATGTAGTTGAAAATACAGCGGATAACGACAGTAAAAATACTGATATCGCCCCTGCTGAAGTTGCAGTGACAACTAAAGCACAATCGATAGAAACCACGCGTTCCACTGAAACTCATAGCCATAGCCCGGCCTATTCGCCAGCTGCTGTCAATGAGCCCGTTGAAGCTGTCAAGCCAGTCGTCGATGCTCCTGCTATTGAACAGGCTGAACCTGAATCAATCAGCCAACAACCACAGCAGAACGCAGCTAGCACTGATGCAGCGATGACTAATAATGCACCGACACGAACTGGCGGTTCGTCGCATTCAGCTGCCGCCTCACCAGCAAGTGTACCTGTAGCTATTCCTGAGATAACTATTCCTGACACAGCGATTCCTGACACAGCCATGCCAGAAATAACCGAGCCAGAAATAATTGAAACAGTGAAAACAGAAGATGTTGCTGCGGTAGACGTGGTGAGCACGGTTATTGTGGTTGAGCCGGGTCGTCATGCCTATGCTCCAATGACCAAAACACCGGCGCCTAACGAAATTAAGGCACCGATAGAGATTAAAATCTATCAACGCGAAGCAATTAATTTCGAAGGAAAAGGTGGCGCAGGTGGTCATATCGCGACCAATGTTGCTACTGCTGAGATGTCCAAACCAGCACCTACTGAATAATCATCATTAAGTCAATGGGTTAGCCCATTCCAAACCCCCTATGTGATTAACACACTGGGGGTTTTTCTTTTTCTTACCACTAATAATTATCACACTAAGATCGTCTGGCTTTCGATGTGTCTATCTTTAGTATTTATCTATCCCCCCTCTTTACTTGCTGATCACTTTATTAGCCTCTGATTTATTAATAAATATCTATAGATGGATATAGATTTTGATAAATTAGTTATACTTTAGCTATACTATAGAATAATAATCATTATTATTTAGAGGGTATTATGGCGCAGTGGATTATTTTTGGCGCGAGTAAAGGTGTCGGCCGTCATTTAGTTGATCTCGGGCTAGCTGCTGGACATCATATCAGTGCGCTGGTGCGCAGCGAATCAACCGCAAATGAACTCGGTGAATTAGGGGTTGATATCTATCTAGGCGATGCGGTGGTCGATGACTCACTCCATACCCTATTTTCAAATGCTAGCCCCAACAGCATCATTTTCAGCACTCTCGGCGGAGGAGATGCCGATTTCACGGGTAACTTTAATGTGATTAAACGGGCTGAACAGCACGCAATCCCTAGGCTATTGCTGGTCACATCTATTGGCTGTGGTGATACATGGCCCAGTTTATCTCCGCGCGCTAAAAGCTTATTTGGCCGTGCCGTACGCTATAAATCGATGGCTGAAAGTTATCTACAATCCAGTGAATTGGCATTTACCATTCTGCGCCCCGGCGGCTTAGTCAATACTGCAGGTAGCGGTCATTGCGAGCTATTGATGGGTGAAGCTCACGGTATTGTCAGCCGCTATGACGTAGCGAAACAACTGCAGAAACTCGCCGAAGATCGCCAAAGTTACAGCCAAGTTTATGCAGTAATAGATAGCCAATTGCGACCAAATTGGTGATTTTTATAGGCCACTGCATGGTATATTAAGACGCTCAATTTTATTATTTAGATCAATATAATAGCCATAAAAAACGCCAACAGAATATATCTGTCGGCGTTAATAAAATATAATTAGTATGACGGCTAATTAAGCTATCATTATCAAATTATTTTTCTTTTTTGCTGATCTCACCCATCTCTTTTAACTGTTTAGAGATTTCGCGACGCTCTTTAGAAAGTTCTGCATTTTTAATGATGTAATCATCGACACGATCATCATAGTCACTGCGCATATTAGAGATAATTGCTTGGATATCTTCGATGCTCATGCCCGGCTTAATATACTCGCTCAGGTTATCAAGTAATAAAACACGTTTCTGGTTATCGCGAATTTTTTTCTCATTATCAGTGATTTCACGACGAATTTTATTTTTACGACGAAACATACGCACAAATTCCAGCACATTTTGGAAAGTTTGTTTATTGGCGTTGTCCATGTTTAAGACCCTCTGTTAAAAATATTTAAACACAATTCATTCTTAACACAATACAATCTAATGCTATTAAGTTACAAGTCAGTTTATCAATTTTATTGATTTTACTGCTTATTTATACAACTTTTTTTATATAACTCGATAAACAGTTGACTGAAAAATAATACTACTACAGACCATCAGATCAACAAGCCCCTCATATTAGTTCGCTGCTTTCTCTTTTGTCATATTAAGACGACTATTATTAGCTTCCATTGGTTTATGATCATCAGGAGAGTCATTACGTAAACAGAAGTAAGATAAAACTGTGGTGATAATTACGAAGCTACCCATAATAAGATAGGTATCAGCAAAACCGATTTTATCATAACCATACCCCGCTAATGGGGAGAGGACACTCGCAACAATTGATGTAATGCAGCTAAAGCCAACCAAATATAAAGTAGATGATAAGCGTTTATCAAAATGTTTACTGTTATATTTAAAGATTGCAATCAACAAGATAGGCAATTCAACCGCATGCAAAAGTTTCATTACAGAGATCATAATCGGACCGTCTACTAAACCTGAACCAATTATGCGTAATGCCATCACCGAGCTAGCAAATAACAGTCCATTTTTAGCTCCAATACGGTTGACAATATAAGGTGCTAAAAACATCCCACCCGCCTCTAAGAATACCTGCAATGAATTCAAATAACCGTACATTTCATTACCCATACTCTCATCAGCAAACTGCTGGGCAAAATACACCATAAATTGCTGATCATAGACACCATAAATACAGGTACCTAGTACAAATAAAATCAAGGCCCAAAATCGAGGTAAAACTAACAGTTGCAACGCATCTTTTACCGTAATTGCCGCTGGATTACCAAATTCTAAGTTATTTAATGCATTGGTTTTTACTGCTTTTAAACGCAATAAAATAATCATAAATATCACGCCAGAAACGGAAGCCATGATAAAGTTATAGTCTGGATTAATATTAATATTTCTACCCGCGAAGAACGTTGCTGCAGCCCAACCTAGCGATCCCCACATTCTGGCTTTACCGTATTCAAAGTCTCGCATACGGCTAACGCGCTCGGTATAGGATTCTAAAACCCCAATACCCGCATTAAATGTCATCCCTACATACAGCCCACCAATCATACTACCGACTAAGATATTCCACTGTAATAGTGGAGCCAGTATCATAAAGAATGGACCAGAACCTATTAACAGTACTGCAATATAAATCAGTAAGTTTTTCTTCAGACCTAACTTATCTTGGATAAAGCCATACAGTGGTTGAGCACATAAAGCCACAATAGAGATACACGAAAAGATAATCCCAATATCTGTACCTTCCAAACCAACAAATTTTCTTAACCAGATCGCCACTACTGAAAAAGCTGATGACCAAGTAAAGAAGAAGAAAAATAATAATGCACTTAATGAAGCATAATATTTTTTAGATTCACTATTCATAGAGGGGTCCACTTTCTTATCTGACAGTATGGCAGCAATGTTAAGGTTAACATATTTAATAATCTAATTAGCTAATCATATTTTGTGATGTTAAACACAATTGTTAACGTTAACAATATCGTTTTGTGATGTCGATCACTAATGATATTAACTAAATAAATACCCGATAAGATCCGCTGTTTAGTGCTAACAAAAAAGCGACTTATAATTCAAAGATTGGTAGTCTTATTGTCGCCCATACAGCCGTTGACAGTGAATATACCCGAATAATATGGTCTGCTAATACTGCCTACCCATATAATGAGTAAAGGGTAAAGATATTAAACTCTAAACATAAATATACGATGATCGAATTTCGCCAAAGTTTAGCAAATTAACCTCTATTTAGTTATCGCCAATTAATACCAAGTTACAAAAATAGTTTATTTTTAATTTATCGTCCAACTATCTTTATCCCCTGCTGTATTCGATAAATCTATCTCGATCAATATCAAGAATAAATCTATTTTTATTCTAAAATAGGGATAATCTCAATTATTGAGTGGCTATTTCTCCCCGCGACTAAACAAAATTCCAGCAAAATTATTCTTATTTGTCAGGTACGGCAATTTCATATTTCAGCATATATGGTTTACCATAGAGAACAAAGATGGCTGATGCCGTCTCGCCGCTGAATATTTGCCGTATTTCACCACCAAGCGAAGATGAACAAACACAAGATGGACGAAAATAACTTTGAAAAATGATAAACAACAACCGAGCTTTTTCTTCCACGATTATGAAACTTTCGGGCAACATCCTGCATTAGATCGCCCCGCACAATTTGCTGGGGTGAGAACCGATTATGATTTTAATATTATTGAAGAGCCACACGTTTTTTATTGTGCGCCCACCGATGATTACCTGCCCCAACCCGAAGCTGTGATGATCACCGGAATTACGCCACAACTCGCCCGTGAAAAAGGCGTCAATGAAGCAGAGTTTACTCGCCGTATTCATCAGGCCTTTAGTCAGCCATCGACCTGTATTATTGGCTATAATAATATTCGCTTCGATGATGAAGTTACCAGGAATATTTTATATCGTAATTTTTACGACCCTTATGCTTATGCTTGGCAGCAAGGTAATTCGCGTTGGGATTTGATGGATGTTCTCCGTGCTTGCTTCGCCTTGCGTCCAGAGGGGGTTGAGTGGCCTGAAAATGATTTGGGACTGCCCAGCTTTCGCTTAGAGCATTTAACCGCCGCCAATGGAATTTTCCATGAGAATGCCCATGATGCGATGGCCGATGTGGATGCTACCATTGCGATGGCGAAGAAATTGAAAGCTGCCCAACCACGAATGTTTAATTATTTCTTTGAGTTAAGAAACAAAAATAAAGTTAGCCAGCTAATTGATATCGTTGATATGACTCCATTAGTTCATGTCTCAGGTATGTTTGGTGCTCAGCGTTCAAATATTAGTTTAGTCGCACCTTTGGCATGGCATCCAGATAATCGTAATGCAGTGATTATGTGCGATTTAATGGCAGATCTTAGCCCATTATTAACGCTAGATTCAGAAGCACTGCGCACCCGTTTATATACTCCGAGAGCCAATTTAGCCGCAGATGAATTGCCTGTTCCTATTAAATTAGTGCATATCAATAAATGTCCTATTTTAGCCCCTGAAAAAACCTTGCGAGCTCAAGATGCAGAAAGAACAGGGATTGATCGCGACCGCTGTGCTCAAAATCTGGAAATTTTAAAGCGGTACCCGGAGATCAGAAATAAGGTAATAGAACTGTTTGCTCAAGCAGAACCGTTCGCAGAATCAACTAACGTTGATGCGATGCTTTATTCAGGCTTTTTTAATCCTTCAGATCGCTCGGCGATGGATATTATCCGTAAAACGCTGCCACAAAATCTACCGGCTTTGGATTTAACCTTTGAAGATCCGCGTATGGAACCGCTATTTTTTCGCTATAAGGCGCGGAATTACCCCGGTATTTTATCACTGGAAGAACAACATCGCTGGGTAAACCATCGACGAGAAATCTTAACCGAAACAAATCTCAAAGCGTATATTGAAAAAATTAATCGTTTATTAGCTGAATATCAGCATGACGCTCAACGCTGTTTACAGCTAAAAGCCTTAGTTGACTATGCTGTTGAGATTGCCAGCTAGCTTGGCTCACACCTAGCTATTCCCACAGTAACAAGCCAAAGGCCGACTTCATATGTTGAGATTGAAGTCGGCCTTTGGTTTTTATTAGAGCTAAAATAAATCAATCAATGTGATATAAATATAAACCTCATTAGCTAAAGCTTAAATTAGCGACTGAGTAACCGCATCTCACATTCGCCAATCATCAATAATTACTCTTGATGTTCCTGAGATTGATGGGTTTGATCGGTTTGATGTAGCGTAGTACACCCACAATCTCCTTCCCAATTTTTACGTTTAGTGGTTTTACCAATCCCCGGATTCATCGTATTAGTCGGGTCGGCCTGTCGATAAAAAGCTTTAACTTGTGGCTGTGCTTGATACAAATGCCCCACATTGTGCTCAGCAGGATATTGAGCACCACGTGAATCTAGTAACTCGAGCATCTTTTGTTTCAGTTCTTTAAGATCAACGCCTTTTTTCACAATATAATCTTGGTGCATGACATGGCACATAAAATGGCCACAATACAATTTATTAACTAATAATTTTTCAATTTCTGGCGGTAGTTTTTCAAACCAATCACGATCATTACGGCGCAGCGCGATATCGAGCGGTAAAACATCTTCCACCTCGTTACTATGAACCGCGTGATAACGTACCGCTGCGCCTGCTGCTGCAAAGCGATGTAAAAAGGCTTTCGCTCCTTCTTCTGGGGTACATTCAAAATACCCCCCCTCGGCCTGAGCAAAGTAAGTTTTTAACCATGACTTCGCTTCGTCTATCCCGGAGCCCGCCATTTTTAACATCAAATGATGTTCATATTTATCACGAAACTCTTTCATACGGGGTGGCAAATGTGATGGCCATAATTTACTGAAAAATTGCAGCGTTCTATCCAAGAAATTAGCGGGTAGCAAGGGCAGTTTATTTAGCACCGCATCGACACGGCCTTTTAGAGTGAAAAATGCTGGCATTTTATCGGTACCAAGCTTATCAATCATCAAAAAGGTATCTTTGCCGTAGACTTCGGCAATATCAAAGCAATTGCGATGCATATATTCACCCGCCACAGGTAAGCTTTCAAAATTAGCTAAAATATGGCGACGAACGTCTTCTAATTCATCAGGATTATTAGAACCAATATAAAAAACTTGAGTTGAGGTATCTGCGGGGAAGGTATCTAAACGCACCGCAAAAACGGCTAATTTACCCGCACAGCCTGAAGCTTCAAATAAACGGCGTTCATCGGAGTTAAATCGTGATGGACTGTCTGCATCAACATCTCTGACACGCTGGGCATATTCATGATCAGAAGCCAGTTTTGAACTGGCTTGAACATCTTCACTGCGATAATGACGATTTTCAAGATTAGTTAAAATTTGTTCTGGGGTTTCACCCAGCTCAATACCCAGATGATTCACTAATTCAACTTGACCTTCATCGTTAACGCGTCCATACAGTGCTAGTTCAGTATACGCGGGACCTCGGCGTACTAGCGAGCCGCCCGAGCTATTACAAATACCGCCGATAACCGATGCACCTATGCAAGAAGATCCAATCAGTGAATGAGGCTCGCGACCTAACGGTTTCAGAATTTTTTCGAGATGGTATAAAGTGCTGCCCGGTAAAGCAACCACTTGGTTATGCTCGCCCAAAATTTGTATTTTATCTAATCGTAACGTACTAATAATCACAATATCGCGATCATAGTCATTACCTCTGGGTGTTGAGCCTTCGGTTAATCCCGTATTGGCAGCCTGCATCAACACGATTTTATCCGCTTCAACGCAGGCTTTAAACACCAGCCATTGCTCAAGTAATGTACTGGGAAAAACGACAGCCAGTGCATCCCCGAAACCGGAACGGAATCCTTTACGATAGCGTTCTGTTTTATGTGGCTCTGTCAGTAAATGTTTGTTACCGACAATATTTTTTAATGTAAGCAGTAATCGTTGATTTGCTGAACTTTTAACATCATTCATTATTATTTATTCCCATCCTGTTGATTGTCTTGGGATCTGTCTCTGCCTGCAGATTGATGGCTAATCACAAAATTATAATACGAGTTACAACTGATTAATAACACGTTAATTAACTTAGCAGAAAATAGCGAGGATGGGTATTTGGATAAAAAAAACAGCGCTCAAAGGCGCTGTTTTTAAATAAAACAATGCAGGTTAAGACTGAATTAACGCTCGTTCATCTGCGGCAATGGCTGACGGAAGCGGCGAGTAATAATCGCCATATAGGTGAAACCTATCGCTGCCCACGCTAACCCCAGCATCATCGAATTCTCTTCCAGATTAACCCACAGCACGCAGACAGTTAATGCCCCGATGATAGGTAAAATCAAATAGTTCACTTTATCCATCAGCGTTGCACTGCGACGCTCACGGAAATAGAACTGAGAAATAACCGACAAGTTAACGAAGGTAAAAGCAATCAATGCCCCAAAATTAATTAGCGCGGTCGCAATTTCCATATCGAACCAGATAGCACTCAACGCCAATACACCAACTAAAATAACGTTAAATGCCGGTGTACGCCATCTTGGGTGTACATAACCAAATGTTTTTTGAGGGAACACACCATCGCGGCCCATAACATACATTAGTCGAGATACCCCTGCGTGTGACGCCATACCCGAAGCCAGTACAGTAACGCAAGAGAAGACTAGAATGATTGACTGGAACAGCGCGCCTGCCACATACAGCATAATTTCAGGTTGTGACTCATTTGGATTAATAAAATGAGAAACATCAGGGAAATACAATTGTAAGAAGTAAGACACCGCGATAAAGATAATCCCACCAATAAGCGCTGTCAGGAAGATAGCTTTCGGGATCACATTACCGGCATTCGGAGTTTCTTCAGACAATGAACTGATGCCGTCAAAACCTAAGAATGAGAAGCACAGAATAGTCGCCCCGGTGATCATCGGCACTAAATGAGCATTCTCAGAGGTAAATGGTCGGAAGGACCACATCTCCCCTGCGCCCTCGCCTTTTGACAATCCATGGATTAAAAACCCAAGGAAAACAACCATTACTGCAACCTGAACGATAACAATAATCGTATTCAAGTTAGCCACCACGTTAATGCCACGCAGATTGGCAAGGGTCATCAAAATAACTAAACCGACCACAAAAATCCACGGCGCAACATTCGGGAAAATAGCTTCGAGATAAATTTTAGCCAGTAAGATATTGATCATCGGCATGAATAAATAATCCAATAACGACGACCAACCCACCATAAAGCCGATATGTGGGCTCATGGATTTTTGAGCATAAGTGTATGCGGAACCGGCTGATGGAAAACGTTTCACCAACTTACCGTAACTTATTGCTGTAAATAGGATAGCAATTAATGCAATCACATATGAAGAAGGAACATGACCATCAGTTTTCAAAGAAACCAGGCCAAAGGTGTCAAAAATCGTCATAGGCTGCAAATAGGCAAGCCCCATCATGACAACTTGTAATAGCGTCAAGGTTTTGGCGAGTTGGACACGATTATTTGCGCCAGTCTGGTTTTTACCAATGGCGACAGCATGAGTAGTGGTATTATTTGACATTAACGCGTCCTCCCATAACTTTCGATTTTGTCCTAATAATTCGACTCAACCGACAGTTACTGGGAAGACTTTGCATCTGCCTATAAGCAGAAAAGAAAGAAGTTAAAAAGTGGAATAGGTGATTAACAGAGCCAGTAGCTCCGTAGTCATCAATGCAGCTGTGGCCAATTGGCACAGGTGCTAATGCGAAAATGTACGCCATGTAAGCATCCCTCAACTCGGTAACTTTGTTTTTTATAAGCTACGCGTGTGTATCGTTTATCAATCCGGCCTGGTGTCCGGCCCCATAAAATGAATTAATGTAAAGCAAAAAAAAACCGATGCAGGAGTAATTTGCATCAGTTAATTTTAGATGGCGCATTTTGCCCACCCTCATCATAAATAGCAAGCATAAATCGTCGAAAATCCTAGATTTTTGATGATAATTTTTCATGCAAAATACAGATTAGCTATCGATAGCTTATAATTATATATATCCAATTGTTTTTAAACGGATTTTTATTCACCCTTAATCACAATTAATGAGCTACAAATGTTGCCCATTAATTACAATAAAAAAGCTTACATATCACTATCATGTAAGCTTTTTGTAATGTATTAAGTTATCGAACTCTTTCTAAGATTAAAAGTTATAGTTAACCCCAAAGTTATAACGACGACCATCCAGAATAATATCATTTGAATCTTTAGTTAAACGCTTATCAAAAATATTATACACGCCGCCGACCAGATTAACTTCTTTGGATAATTGATAGCTCAGCCCCATATCAACAAAAGTATACGATGGGCGCTGTTTAGACATCGATGTTCTGGACAAATATTCACTACTTCTACCATTGAAATTAACTCGGGTCCAACTTTGTAAGTCTTCAGTGGTCTGCCAAGTTAATGAGGCATTGGCCATATGTTTTGGCGTACGACTCAGCGGTTTACCTTTAAATTTACCGCTTTTTTGTTCAGAGTCAGAATAAGTATAGTTAGCTGCCAATGCTAGGTCAGTATTAATATCCCAATTTAATGTCAGCTCAGCTCCGCGTAAGTTGGCTTTATCAACGTTTTCGCGAGTACTGATAAATTTGTACGCGCTGCCATCATACATGCACTCACCACTGGCTATCGTCCCTGTCTTTTCATCATCATTTTTAGTAGAGTCAGTACATTGACGAATTTCCATAATTTTATCTTTAAATTCAGTGTTAAAGAAGGTAACACCAATATTTAAATCATCTTGGTTATTCCAGATAAAACCAATCTCTTCAGTAATACTTTTTTCAGGTTTTAAATCAGAATTACCAATGATCACCGCAGGAGCACCACCACCACCGGTAGATTGTCCCCAATTAGGAGCGATTTGACGTAATTCCGGGGAACGATAGCCGGTAGAAACCCCACCTTTGATAACCCACTCATCCGTCGCATGCCAAACACCGTACAAACGTGGTGTCCAATGAGAACCAAAATTTTCATCTTTGTCCATACGAATACCGCCAGTTAACGCGAAATCATTGGTCATCATCCATTCATCTTCAGCAAAGACTGCCCAACTCCAACGAGATAATTTATCCACATCTTTGGCTGAGGCTAATTGATTGCCTTTATCGCGTAAATCTTCATAGCGGTATTGTCCACCAAGGCTAACAGTATGATCACCAAGGTTAAATACCGTCTGATTTTTAGCTAAGGTATCGTTATATTCCATCTTACGGCTTGGATTTTTAGTTTCATCGCGCTGGACAAAAGTCTCCGTTGATCCCCACTCATATAACCCATTATGCGTGATAGCATAATTATTTTTCCGGTAAGTAGTTTTTGAATCATCGCAAGGTTTGGTTACTTTATTGGCGTCTTTTCCTGAGGTACACATCAACTCTATCGAGCGGCCAGCCAAACCATTTCGTTCTTGTTCATCATGTTTAAAATCAAAATCAAAAGTATTTTGCTCATCTGGCGTAAAGGTTAAGGTACTACCGATAGCACCAATTTTTTGTTCGCGATAACCACCAACAAATTTGTCTTCGCCACGTTTAGACAGCAATCCATTGACTTTTAAGCCGAGTAACCCATCGATTAATGGCCCAGAGGCATAAAAACTCCCCTGGCCTTGATTTCCTGAATCGCGGTGAGATTGAATAGTGGTATCTGCACGTAAACTACCGTGCCATTCTTTACCTACTTTGCGGGTAATAATATTGATCACTCCCCCCATCGCATCAGAGCCATATAGCGATGACATTGGGCCACGTACGACTTCAATGCGTTCTATCGACGGCAATGGTGGCAACCAGCCTTGTTCGATTCCTGAACCATCACTGTTTGGTCGGGTGCTACGAGTGTCCACACGTTTACCATCCACCATAATCATGGTGTATTTGGCATCCATACCACGAATACTAATATCCGTGCTACTGCCACCGCCCGTCACCTGTACGCCGGGAAGATCTTTCAAGGCATCTGTAACATCGCGATAGGCCTTATTTTCTAACTGTGCGCGAGTAACTACAGAAATCGAGGCCGGAGCATCTTCAATTTTCTGTTGGAAACCCGAGGCAGTGGTGACATAAATTGTATCTTCATTTTCAGCTGCATAAGCTGACGCGGCAGTTAAAGCAGTAATAATGCCTAATGCAATTTTTCTTTTCGTAAAAACAGCCATTCCCAATTCTCCGAGAGATAATATACCCGAGATTAATTAGCTTGCAGGCAATTGCCCTACGCCCTAAATAATGGGTATAGATTCTAATTAAATATATTTTCCGATGACATTAGCTCGGCTAATAAGGAATTAATATCCTTATTACATGTTATTATTATATTCAGTATAATTAGTGTGGATTTTATCTATCCGTTAAATAAATACCTTTATCACGTTTAATTATAAAAATAGATTTAATATTCCAGAGTTGTTATTTAATAAATAAGAAATAAATATGCATTAATACAAATATTATTATGGATTATTTTTATAATCCTTATTTTTACTATGATGATGCACGTTAGGGCTAACCTGAACACTACACTATCAGGCAGCCATAATGACTGAGCATAACATGCCACAGTCATTATTTAATAATATGCATATCTTTTTAAATCAACAAATTAAGCAAATTAGCCAATAATAGTGACACAAAACTAACTGACTAAATGACTGACTAATCCATCAATTAAAACTTGCGGAACCCCTTGAGAACAACGCTCTATGCGGCCTCTCACCCCATAAACTTGGGCTAGGCTTTCCGGTGTAATAACTTCTTCAGGTTCACCCTGCGCAATTAACTCGCCATTCTTTAACATCAAAATATGTTCAGCATGACGCAGCGCAATATTAATATCATGAACTACTACCACGGTAATAATATTACGGCGACGCGTTTCTTTAGCGACTAAATCCATAACATGATATTGATAATTTAGATCTAATGCACTCAATGGCTCATCTAATAATAATAGATTAGGCTGGCGAATTAATGATTGAGCTAAACCCACTAATTGTTTTTGCCCACCCGATAATTGATCTAAATAACATAAAGCTAAATGTTCAATACCCAATTGACGTAATAAATTCATGACTTGATCTTTGCTATCTTGATTACTCAAGCCGCCAGAAGCACGTTGAGCCACAATCACCGATTCTAAAACATATAAATGAACCCCCGCAGGCAATGTTTGTGGCAAGTACACCACATTCTGAGCCCGCTGAGCAAAATTTTGCTGAGTTAAATCCTGTCCATCTAACAGTAGTTCGCCGGTAGCTTTATTTAATCCAGCCAAAGAACGCAATAATGTTGATTTCCCACTGCCATTAGGGCCCAGCAAAACAGTGATTTTACCGCGCGGCAATGGCTGTGTAGTTAAATTATTAATCACCTGATGCTTAGGATAGCCTGCATTGAAATGATTAATCTGCAAACCACCAATCATGAAACATTACCTCTGTGACGTAAAATGATACTCAAGAAAAACGGAACGCCCACCAACGAAGTCACTATCCCTACAGGAATAATCACCCCAGGAATGATATTTTTCGAAGCTATTGAAGCCAATGACAAAATCACCGCGCCAATCAACGCACTTGCCGGTAAATAAAAACGATGATCTTCACCAAACATTAAACGCGCAATATGAGGGGCAACTAAGCCAATAAATGCGATCGGGCCGACAAATGCCACCGCTAATGCCGATAAAATACTAATACGTAATAACGTACCTAAGCGTAAACGACGCACATCAATACCGAAACTAATCGCCCTATCTTCCCCTAAACGTAATGCGGTTAATTTCCACGAATTGAGCATCGATATTGGGAAAATAATCAATAATGCCAGCGCCATCACGCCGAGTTTGATCCACGTCGCTTTTGTTAAGCTGCCCATGGTCCAAAAAACTAGCCCTTGTAAAGTATCTTCTGTAGCAATAAATTGCATCATTGAGACTAAGGCGTTAAAGGTAAATACTAATGCGATACCAAACAACACCACACCGGAGGTCGCAACGCCCGTCCAGCGAGTCACGCCATCCAGCATTAATGCCGCAATTAAGGCAAAAATAAAAGCATTCGCCGAAATAAACCATTGATCAGGCACACCCGGAATGCCAATCCCGGAGACAATCGCCAACGCCGCACCAAAAGCCGCTGCATTAGAAACCCCCAGTGTAAAAGGGCTGGCTAGCGGATTATTCAGGATAGTTTGCATTTCTGCACCTGCTAATCCTAGCGCCATGCCAATAACTACCGCCATTAAGGCATAAGGCAAGCGAATATCCCACACGATAACCCGGGTTCCTGCGTCAACTGAAGCCGGCGAGGTCAGCGTTTGCCACAACTTTTCCAGCGACAGTCCTGAAGGTCCTAGGGTGAAATCAATCATCAGCGACAGTACGATAAAAGCAATAATCAACAGCATCCATACCAATCGACGGCGTAGCAGTTGACGATAATGACTTTTAATACCTTGTTCATGCTCTTCAACCGTCGATTTTATCGGGGCTAAAGGTTCAGTGGTGATACTCATGATAATTACCTAATTACTTTTCGCTTACCCAATAGATGCCTGTCGGTTCGACCGCCAAGAATTTACTGTGTAGCTCTTCGAGTGTTTTTTGTGGATCGAGGGTCGAAAATTGCTCAGGATAGAACCACTTAGCAAAAACTTGGGTCGCTATCACGTTATAAGGGGAGTTATAATAATTATGCCAAATGGCATAGTCACGCCCGTCTTTTACCGCTGATAATGAGCTAATTCCTTTACGCTCAGTGATTTTTTTCAGACTGGTTTTCGCGGCATCAGCCGTACTTTGCGCCCCAAGCTGTACGCCAGCCTCTTTGCTGCCCGGAGCCTTTGCACCAGTCACAATGTAAATTGAAGGATCTTCAGCGATCACTTTTTCTAAATTAATTGAGCCTAACGGTCCCGGTAATACATGTTTAGCGATATTTTTTCCGCCCGCTAAATCAATGAAATTACCAAGATTGCCATTGCCAGCGGTAGAACAGCAATCTTCAAATGATCCCGCACGTAAATCAATAAATACAGTCGGTTTTTTATCTTCTGCTATTTTCGCGGTGATATTGGTTACTCTATCTTGTTGCTGTTGATAAAACTCAGCAAACTGTTGCGCTTTTTGTTCACGGTTAAGCGCTTTACCCAGAATATTCATGCTAGGTAAGGTATTTTTAAGTGGTTCATTACGGAAATCGACAAATACTACCGGGATGCCGGCTTTTTCTAACTGCCCGACTAGTTCACTATTTTTACCCGGACCATGGCCTGATAAACCAAAAATCGCGACATCTGGGTTTAGAGTCAGCACTTTCTCTGAGCTAACACTGTCTGCACTGGTGCCACCAATCAATGGAATATTGTCAATCTCTGGGAATTTATCGCGATAAACAGCATAAGTTTGGGGATCAAGCTTACGTAAATCACCTTGCCATCCTACTATGCGAGATAATGGTTTATCACCTTCTAATAGCGCGACGGCACTAAATAAACGCCCCTCACCTAACAAGATGCGGTTTACATTATCAGGAACTTCCACGGTGCGGCCTGCCGCATCAACAACGGTGGTTGCCCACGCAGTAACGCTGGCAAATAAACCAGCGCCAGCCAATAATGCAACACTGATAGTCTTAGTGATAGGGGTTAAATGTCGTCTCACGGAATACGCTCTCTTTTGCCTGAAAACAAAGTGCCCTAACAATAAAGCAAATAATAATACTTATCAATACGATTGGCGTCATAAATCAGTAGAGAGTGCATAAATGTGAGGCTTATTGTTGTTTTTTATCCTCTTTTACCTCGATTTAGCCGAATAAATAATCAACCGCATACAGACTATAATCGGCCTAAAATACCTTTTACTCCTCTAAAAATATTTTATCTCAATATAAAAAAAACCCCTGATGAGATCTCAGGGGGTTTTTTGTATCACCGAGTAACGCTAAAAAAGGCTCTATTTATCCAAGTTTTCTTGGTAGGTAGGGAAATCCATCTCTTTGTAGCGGACAATCCGAGTTTTCTTCACCGCTTTATAACCAAACCAAATAACTAAAAATAATGGTAATCCAATATAAGTGGCTACTGCCCCTACCCAGTCAATTTTATCTTCCAAAAACGCCTGATAGTTTTGCCCTAAAGTGATCACTAAGCACAGAACAAAGGCAAAAATAGGTCCGATAGGGAAAAAACCTGAGCGATAAGGTAAGTCATTCAAATCTTTACCCTGAGCCACATAGCCGCGACGGAAGCGGTAATGGCTAATCGCAATCCCCAGCCAAGCAATAAAGCCGGTCATACCCGACGTATTTAATAACCATAAGTAAACCGTTTTATCGTCGCCTAGTGAACTGACAAAACATAAACTAGCAACTACCGTAGTCGCTATCAGTGCGTAACGTGGTACGCCGCCTTTCGATAGACGAGAGAAAATACGTGGCGCTTTACCTTCTTTTGCCAAGGTATACAGCATACGCGTTGATGCATACATACCAGAGTTACCCGCCGATAATACCGCGGTTAAGATAACTGCATTCATCACCGCCGCTGCTGACAGTAACCCGGCATTTTGAAATACTAAGGTAAATGGACTAACGCTAATATCACTTACATCATTACGCAATAAATTGGGGTCGGTATAAGGAATAATTAAGCTGATAATCAAAATAGCAAAAATATAAAATAATAAGATACGCCAAAAGACTTTACGTACCGCTTTAGGAATATTTTTAGCCGGATCTTTTGATTCTCCAGCTGCAATACCGATTAATTCAGTACCTTGGAACGAGAATCCGACAATCATTGCCACACCAATCATCGAAGCAAAACCGCCAACAAACGGAGCATCTCCCAAGGTCCAATTATGCCAACCAGCATCTTCAGCCCCCTCCATGATGCCAAAAATCATCATAACACCCACGATAATAAAGATAATAACCGTAGTAACTTTAATCAGAGAGAACCAATATTCTGCTTCGCCGAAGCCTTTGACTGAAATATAATTGAGCAAGAAAATAATCGCTAAAAATAGCGCACTCCAAATCCAGCCCGGAGTATCTGGAAACCAATAGGTCATCACTAATTGTGCGGCAACTAAGTCAACTGCGATAGTTACTGCCCAGTTATACCAATAGTTCCAGCCTAAGGCGAAACCAAAGCCTTCATCGACATATTTGGCACCATAGGTCGCAAAAGAGCCAGAAACGGGCATATATGCGGCTAATTCGCCCAGACTGGTCATTAAAAAATAGACCATTAAGCCGATAATCGCATACGAAAGTAATGCACCGCCGGGCCCAGCTTCTGCCACAGTTGCACCGGAGGCAACAAATAATCCGGTACCAATTGAGCCGCCAATCGCTATCATAGCGAGATGTCGTGATTTTAATTCTCGACGTAATCTTTGCGGACCGGGTTGCGCTCCGCTGGTTGGTTGTTCTGACATCAGTATCCTGTTTTTCTTTTTCTAACTAATAATGCCGCGATTCTAGCAAAACATTCTGACGAGTCTAAGAAACTTAGCCCTGTTATAAGATACCTTCATGATCGCGCGGAAATTATTAGTAAAACCATCATAACTACCGTCTGTTTTGCACAAAATATAGCCAGCGAGCTGTAAATGCCAACGCTCTTCCTTTATAAAAGGAGATAACTATCGATTGATTAAGCGCATGAAAGTTATTCACGGCAATAACTTAATAAATTACTGATACCATTAGAGAGATGTTTTTGACGATGATAAATCAAATACAGGGTGCGAGATAATTGCAATCCGGGCACGGTTAATTCCACCAGCGATCCATTAGTCAGTTGTTCAGCAATAACTCGGCGAGATAAACAACTGATGCCCATACCATAACGCACTGCATGTTTAATCGCTTCTGAGTTACCTAGCTCCATTAATATATGAAAACCCGGTAATTGGGCGAATAATAGTTGATCTAGCACATCTCGCGTACCCGAGCCGCGTTCGCGCAAAATCCATGATGCCTGTTTTAAATCTTCTAAGCTAATCGTTGTATTGGCTAATGGATTCGACGGTGCAGCAAATATAACCAATTCATCTTTTAGCCACGGCTGAGTGATTAATTCGGGGCTATGGCATGCCCCCTCAATTAAACCCACATCCACCCGAAATTCCAATACTGCACGGATCACCTCTTCCGTATTACTAATATTCAATTCTAAGGGGATATCAGGATGATCATGACGGTAATGAGCTAACATTTCTGGCAGCATATAATTACCGATAGTGGTACTAGCCGCTAGGCGTACTGCCCCCATCTCTTTTTTAAATAATTGTTCAACTTCAAAAGCTTGCTCTAATAATGCTAACGCTTTGGGATACAATAAGCGGCCATGCTCATTGGTCACTAGCCGCTTACCTACCCTATCAAACAATTGCACGCCTAACTGACCTTCTAAATCCGTCAAGGAGGCACTTACTGCTGATTGTGATAGTGCCAGTGATTGCGAAGCTTGCGTTGTAGAGCCACTTTTTAATACTTCAGTAAAAACTTCCAGCTGCCTGAGTGTAATACGCATAATTGCCCGCTCCGCTTATAGTTCATCCATTTGTAATAATAATGTTAATATTAGCTATTTATCACTAAGTTACAAACATTTAGTTAATAATCTATTTTATCGATTGATTATACTAGAATAATCAATTTATCTTATTAGTGATTTTGTTATATGCTTATTCCTAAATCACATATACCCTTAAGTTGATATCTGTAGGTAATTAAATAACGTTAAATTTATCGATGAATATCAATGTAATTAACCGTTATAAGCATAACGAGAGACCAACTATGACAGAGCTAAAAACTAAAATACCGGCAACGGCCTCAAGATTATCCGCGGTGTTCGCTCTGATCCCCGGATTGATCTTAGCGGCAATTCTTACCGCTATCGCAATTTATCTTGGCGATCTAAATTGGTTTTCTAATGTCGGATTAGGGGCATTGACCTTGGCGATTTTGCTAGGGATCATCGTGGGTAACAGTTTTTACACCCAAGTAAAACCAGTGTGTGAAGACGGGATAAAATTTGCTAAACATTATTTACTGCGTGCAGGGATTATTTTATACGGTTTTCGCCTTACATTTCAGCAAATTACCGATGTCGGCGCTACCGGCTTATTGATTGATGCCTTAACATTAACTTCAACATTTTTGATTGCACTATGGTTAGGCCGCAAAGTGTTTAAGCTGGATGAACAAACTACCTTATTAATTGGTGCTGGCAGCAGCATTTGTGGCGCAGCCGCAGTTATGGCAGCCGAACCCGTAGTAAAAGCGGAAGCCAGCAAGGTCGCTGTCGCGGTATCTACCGTAGTTATTTTCGGCACAATTGCTATCTTCGTTTATCCTTGGTTATACCAATTAAATGCCTATTTAGATTGGTTACCAGCTAGCCAAGAAACCTTTGGGATTTTTGCTGGTTCCACGGTACACGAAGTCGCTCAAGTTGTGGCGATTGGACATGCTGTGGGTACCGAGGCTGAAAATGCCGCAGTGATCACTAAAATGATCCGTGTGATGATGCTGGCACCGTTTTTAATCATCTTATCGGCATATTTGAGTCGTAAACAACAAACTCATGCCGGAGAGCCTCAACAGAGAAAAATTACAATTCCTTGGTTTGCGGTAATTTTTATCTTAATGGCTGCATTTAACTCATTTAATTTATTACCGGCAATAGTAGTTCAATACATTATTAGTTTAGATACCATATTATTAGCTATGGCAATGGTGGCATTAGGATTAACCACCCATGTTAGTGCCATCCGCCAAGCCGGTGTTAAACCGATTTTAATGGCATTAATCCTGTTCTTTTGGTTGATTATTGGCGGCTTAGCGATTAATGGGGCAATTCAATATCTGTTTAGCTGATCGTGACAATAGCCCGAAATTCAATCATCTATCTCGGCTGGGATCTCAATGGTTCCAGCCGATTTCATTTATTCAACTTATAATGGCATACTGTCGAAAAATAAGGAGTGAATGATGAAATACGTTGGAGCACATGTTAGCGCTGCGGGGGGAGTTGATCAGGCCGTGATCCGCGCTCATGAGATTAATGCAACCGCTTTTGCGTTGTTCACCAAGAATCAACGCCAATGGAAAGCCGCGGAATTAAAACCAGAAATCATTGAAAGTTTTAAACAAAACTGTCAAAAACACGGTTTTGGTAAACAGCAGATTTTACCGCATGATAGCTATTTAATTAATTTAGGGCATCCCGAAGCCGAAGCATTAGAAAAATCACGCCTGGCCTTTATCGATGAAATTCAACGCTGTGAGCAATTAGGTATTGGGTTATTGAATTTCCACCCCGGCAGCCATTTGCATAAAATTGATATCGATGCCTGCTTAGCGCGGATAGCGGAATCAATCAACATTGCATTAGATAAAACCGAGGGAGTTACCGCAGTCATCGAAAATACAGCTGGGCAAGGAACTAATTTAGGATTCAAATTTGAGCATCTGGCTGCGATTATAGATAAAGTAGAAGATAAACAACGTGTTGGAGTATGTATCGATACTTGTCATGCGTTTGCTGCGGGCTATGATCTGCGTACTGTCGAAAATTGTGAACTTACTTTCCAGCAATTTTCTGACATTGTCGGCTTCGAGTATCTCAAAGCTATGCATTTAAATGATGCAAAAAGTGAATATGCCAGCCGAGTTGATCGCCATCACAGCTTAGGAATGGGCAATATTGGCCATACGCCTTTTCGCTATATTATGCAGGATGCTCGGTTTGACCATATTCCGCTTATTTTAGAAACTATTAATCCGGATATTTGGCCAGAAGAAATTGCCTGGCTAAAAGCACAACAAGCTTGAAATAGGGGCTATTGATTAATAGCTCTCCTATTCTTGACTCAATAATTCAATTTTATCTTATACCAAAGCCCGATCACAATGAAGTGTCCCTCTTGACGGAATCAAGCTGATCAGGCTTTTTAATTTTCAGCACATAATCCAGCAATAAATTGATTTAATTAATAAATAATAGCTCGCCGAATACTAATCTAATATATGACTAAATCGATTGCAGTGTGATTTTATTCATCATTTCAGCGAGTTTGTTGCGATTGGTTAAACCGACATCAGGCTGCGACACAGAAAGCGCAGAAATCGCGGTTGCCATACGCAAAGTATGTGAGCTGGTTTCGCCATTTAGTAGGCCATAAGCCAGCCCTGCAACCATTGAGTCTCCCGCCCCCACCGTGCTTATTACCTCACAATGTGGCGGTTTAGCTAGCCAAGAACCCGAAGCATTCACCCACAATGCCCCCTCTTCGCCCAGCGAAATGACCACATGAGCAATACCTTTATCGCGCAATTCATGAGCCGCGGCAATTACATCTTTTAATTCGGGTAATTTGCGTCCTGCCCACATTTCTAATTCGTGGCGATTCGGTTTCACTAACCACGGAGAAGCTTGTAAGCCAGCTGTTAAGGCCTCACGGCTGCTGTCAAAAATAATGCATGGGCACAATTGACGTAGTTTAGTCATCCAACGGGTAAAATCAGCTAAATCAACCCCTTTCGGTAGACTACCGCTCACAATCACCATATCGAAATGCCCTAACCAACTGAGTGATTCACTAGAGAATCGATTCCAATCTTCTTTGCTGATTTCAAACCCTGAAAAATTAAAATCGGTGGAGTCGCTATTTTTCTCGGTTAACTTGACGTTAATCCGAGTACGGCCGGGGACTATATAAAAACGGTTAGCCATACCATTTTCACTAAAAAAGTGTTGGAATTCTTCTTGGTTCTCTTTGCCCATAAAGCCGCTAACCGTGATATCAACGCCGAGATCACGCAATACTTTGGCAACATTGATCCCCTTGCCCCCTGAATTTAAGCTAGCGGTTCTAACCAAATTCACTTCACCCACTTCAATTTCAGGACAAAGCCCAATGAGATCATAGGCAGGATTTAATGTAATTGTAGCAACGCGGCGGGTCATAACCGGAATTCTCCATTTTTAGCAGATTACAGCAATACAAAGTTATTGATTAATGACCAGTTTTTAGTAAATAGTTATCAGCCAATCATTAACAGTAAATAATTTCCTACAAATTATAGTTATATCATTAAAAACACAATTACCTCAGTGATATTTCGCGCTGAGCAATGCTATTCTAGCGCTACCCATTTAATCAACAGAAAAGAGAACAACACATGTCAGTCGTCGTCGGTATTGGCGTCATTATTAGTAATCATCAAGGAAAAATATTAGTAGGAAAACGCAGCAGTAAACATGCTCCTTACTGGTCTATTTTCGGCGGTCACCTTGAAGCGGGTGAAACCTTTGAAGCCGGTGCTATCCGCGAAATCGCCGAAGAAATTGGCATTCAGATTACCGCTCCTCACGTTTTCGGCCTATCAAATAATCTAAAAACTTATCAAGAAGAAGGTAAACATACCGTTTCTGTATGTTTACATGCGGAATATACTGGGAAACCAGCGCCACAAATTATGGAACCGGAGAAATGCGCTCAGCTAATGTGGGTCGATCCCAATAATTTACCAGAGCCACATTTTGAAGCCAGTCGTACTGCAATTGCACTTTGGCAACAGGGTCAATTCTATTGCGCCTCACGTTAATCAACGCTCCAGCTATTATCTAGCTACAAATTGCCTAACCGCTGCTTTACAACAATCACTTGCCCTATAACTGGCCAAAAATTATATAGGGCAAGTTTTATCATGCATCCTTTA
This sequence comes from Moellerella wisconsensis, assembly GCF_022592395.1. Classification (NCBI taxonomy): domain Bacteria; kingdom Pseudomonadati; phylum Pseudomonadota; class Gammaproteobacteria; order Enterobacterales; family Morganellaceae; genus Moellerella; species Moellerella wisconsensis. Next base: position 2,154,355 of record NZ_CP093242.1, read on the forward strand.
TATATCATATCGCGACATTATTAGAGTATATTGACTAAGTGAACATAATTTATCCGATTAAGAATATTATTAGTTTACATTAATATATCTTACTTGTATCATTGAGCTAGTACAAAGAAACGGATAATCAGGAGTCCACATGTCAGCTGACGTAATGACACAGCTAAAACGCCCTTCCGTCATTGGAGGTGCAATGATAATTGCAGGTACCGCTGTCGGTGCCGGTATGTTTTCAATCCCTATTGTTACTTCTGGTGTCTGGTTTACCGGCTCAATCATACTGCTTATTTATACTTGGGCCTGTATGTTCTTTTCCGGATTAATGATCCTCGAAGCGAATATGAACTATCCGGCAGGTGCCAGTTTTCATACTATGGTCAAAGACTTACTTGGGCCGGTATGGAATAGCATTAATGGATTATCCATCACTTTTGTGTTGTATATTTTAACCTATGCCTATATTTCTGCCGGTAGCTCAATTATCACTCATAATCTGGCGACGGTATTTCCGGTTTCCCAAATGGTTGCTGGATTAGCCTTTTCAATATTAGTGGCTTTTTTTGTATGGTTATCAACCCGCGCCGTCGACAGGCTAAGCACCATCTTAATTGGCGGCATGGTAATCACCTTTATTCTCTCGGTCGGTGGAATGTTTACTCAAGTTTCACCGGCGATTTTATTTAATCAAAGCGCGGGGGCTGATACTCAATACCTGCCTTTTGCTTTAGCCGCATTACCGTATTTATTAGCCTCTTTTGGCTACCACGGCAATGTTCCTGGGCTAGTTAAATATTACCGCAAAGACAGTAAATCGGTGGTTCGCAGCTTATTTATTGGTACTTTAATCGCACTGGTGATTTATATCCTGTGGCAGTATGTGATTCAAGGGAATATATCTCGTGATTCATTCAAATTAATTATTGCTGAAGGCGGCAATATTGATGCATTATTACGCCAAATGGACACCTCCACTGGCAATAGTACAGTCTCTAAATTTTTAACCTTGTTCTCCTATATGGCGCTCGCGAGCTCATTTTTAGGCGTAACACTAGGATTATTCGACTATTTAGCAGACTTCTTTAAATTCAAAGACAATGGCTCTGGACGCTTTAAATCGGCCGTCGTGACTTTTTTACCCCCGACTGTATTGGCTTTGCTGCTACCAAATGGTTTCTTATATGCGATAGGTTTTGCAGGATTAGCAGCGACGGTATGGGCGGTAATTGTACCAGCAATGATGGCGAAGGCTTGCCGTAAGCGCTTTCCAAACAGTCCTTATCGCGCTCCGGGTGGACATTTTTTAATTGGCTTTGTGATCTTATTCGGAGTGATTAACGCCGTCGCCCATATCCTTTCTCTGTTTAATTTATTACCTGTTTTTTAAGCAAGATTATCCTCAGTCAATTGACTGGGGATTATTCTGCAATAAAAATGCGTTTCTATCTTGCCTAATTCGCTGTCTGCGAGTAATTTTGTCGCCACATTTTGACTGTATCAAGAGAGAGAGTAAATTATGGCCAAAGCCAATGAAATCAAACGCGGCAGTGCTGTCAATTACAACGGCAAATTATTATTGGTGAAAGATATCGACATTCAATCACCAAGCGCCCGTGGTGCTAGCACACTGTATAAAATGCGTTTTACTGATGTCAAAACAGGGCAAAAAGTAGAAGAGCGTTTTAAAGGAGATGATATTTTAGATACCATCTCCTTAACTCGTCGGCCCATCACCTTTTCATACATTGATGGTGATGAATATGTATTTATGGACGTTGAAGATTATACGCCATATACCTTCAAAAAAGAGGAAATTGAAGAGGAGCTGCTATTCATTCCAGAAGATGGTCTGCCTGGCATGCAAGTGCTCACCATGGATGGTCAAGTTTTGGCCTTAGAGTTGCCACAAACTGTGGATATGGTGATTGTAGAAACCACGCCAAGTATCAAAGGGGCTTCTGCCAGTGCACGGACTAAACCGGCTACCCTGCCTACAGGTTTGGTCGTTCAAGTCCCTGAATATTTAAGCTCGGGCGAAAAAATCCGTATTCATATTGCAGAACGTCGTTATATGGGGCGCAGCGATTAATTGATCGCTATTATAGTGAAATCCACTATATTTGACCTGAATCTGTGACTCCTATGGGCTTATGCCCATAGGCTGCTATGGAGTTTACTCAGAGGTCGTTTATACAATATTTATTTACTTACTTATTTACTACGGAGAGACAAAAATTTTATTTTTTGCATCTATCAAAAATATTGCACATTAATAATACCTTTGGTGCCTTGATTATCAAGCCATTGAACTTGGTATTTTCCAACGGTGGCGGGCATAAAATAATTTTTGGATTGATTTAGCCGTGAATAACTCGATAATTGCTGAGTTGATTGATAAGTTACCCCTTGGCGATAGCACTGATAATCCGCTTGTTGCTGATTTATTTCAATTGAACAACCCGCATTAACCACTCTTCCCTCAAAGTATAATCGCCCCTGTAAGGGTTTGGCTTGCCCTAATGTACAACCTAAGGCGAGAGATATAATAACCAATGCCGATAAAACCTTGCGCATGGTGACCTCACTTGGTTAGTAGGAAGAGAGTGTTATTCTTTTTCTATACCTATTTCTATCACATATCTTTGTTATATGGGCTTGTTATATAGATTAATTGTTGATTACTAAGATCAACCTCATAGTAAAGGTCTGACCAGGAAATGCATCTGTAAATTATTCTTCCTTTGATACAAATCAAAATTAACTTATTGATGTATAAGGCATACCATTATAAAAAAGCAATGAACATATAATTTTAATGTGAATAAGATCACTTCAACACATCGAATTAATTATAAATAACTGTATATATTCCCAATTTTTTCTGCGAATTAATCCACTCAAAAGAAACTTTCACTTTATTATCTAAGGTTGCAATCTTTCCGTTTTTGATGGTATTAAGTGCACTTTTCAGTCGATGCTTTTTCCCCTTACTCCCCCAACATACGGTTTCCATTGAGTTATCTACTAACTGATGCTCACACGGAGGCTCAACAATCGAGCCAATAAAAGTAATAGTGCCACTTGCCGCCGATGAGCCTTGCGCATTCGCTATATTGATATACGCGAAACTAAAAGCACAAATCAGTATCAATGCTGTGTTAAAAGCAATCATCACGCCGCGGGGGAAATACAAACAACTTGTCATAAACACTCTCAGTATTAAGGGGTTATAGCAACCAACACACCTCATTAACTAATAATTAATGCTGTTAGCTGCCATTATTGAAACCTACAGTTCCATTCACTGAGCAAATGTTATGTCATTTCACTTAAGCAAAATCACAGGTCTAGACGCCGTTTTTTATAAAAACGTTTTTTTATTTTCAACCAATAAAATAATTAAACACAACACAAAAAACCGGACAAATAAAAACAACGCAGACAAATAACCCCGTCAACCAAACCAACCAAGGTGTTTTGCTTCAGGGTATTTTATAAGTATCTGCCCGGTAAATTTTATTTTATAGACGGTTTACATTAATTAATTTTATTGATTTGTTTGATTCAGAGAACTAACAGTATTAGTCCCCCGTGATAAATATAAAATAGCGGCATATAAAAGGTAGACTCCATTCCGCCTTAATCAGCGTAAATGAAATCATTCTATCAATTAGTCATCTAACTCTCTTATGATGAGCTAACGTAAATGAATATAATTCAACGAGATAATGAGCTTGCAGAGTTATGTGATCCAGATCTAGTTTTGTACTAAAACTGACTAAATAAGATTGATTTATAGGGCTAGTATTATAAAAATATCCCTATGATGAGTTTAATAACGCAATAAATATAATGTTTTGTAAATTCTGCCTTATCTAACTCGCCATTTTAGTTTTCTTTATGTATGCTGCTAAAGGTTAGACTGCGTAGATAGGTTAATTATTTATTCAATTAACCAAAAACAGAATAAAAAGCCTGCATCAACACAGACTAAGTAATAATACAATATGCGATTTTTGGCATTTCTACATAACCTAAAATTAGCATCTAAAAATTAGTGTCTAAAAATTAGTGTTTAGATTAGTGTCTAAAATTTGATGTAAGTATTAATTATTATATTGACCAAAAGAGTGATAAAAATAAGCATAAAAGTTTTTATCATCTCAATAGTGTGCAGACAACATTAGCAATAAAACATTTCTTATGAAAGATACACTGTAGTTAATCTATAATGCATTTTTCACAAGGATCAGTTAAAAAGACTGCATGTGACATAAACAGCACAGTGCATAAGAATGGCATGGGATATTAATCATAATGGTAACCAACAAATTTAAACACTATATCTTGCGGCTTATCCCCGCTATCACTATTGCCGTCACTTTATCAGCGTGTACTTCTCCCAATTCAAATCAAACACATCAACGTACTACTAAATCTGATAGCCGCATGCTTAATAGCACTATGGGCGATTCACTCAGCTTAGCCTCACAAGATGAATTCGAAAATCTAGTACGCAATGTCGATGTTAAATCAAAATTGATGGCTCAATATGCTAACTGGAAAGGCGTATCTTACCGCCTCGGTGGCACTAACCGCAGTGGCATTGATTGTTCAGCTTTTGTTCAAAGAACTTTCCAAGAACAATTTGGTATGGATTTGCCTCGCTCCACCTCCGAACAACAAAATATTGGCATGAGCGTTAAACGTAATAATTTACGTCCAGGCGATTTAGTTCTGTTCAAAACTGGCCGTACCATGCGCCATGTCGGTATTTATGTCGGTGACAACCAATTTGTTCATGCTTCCACTAGCAGCGGTGTTATCGTCTCTAAAATGGACAATAGCTACTGGAGTAAGCGTCTTTATGCCAGCAGACGAGTTATCGACCCCTCTTAAGTTGAACCGTTCGATAGAAAATACCGACTAAATTAGAGACATAAAACAACGAATTAATGAGCTACCGGTCAAACAATAAAATAAAAATATAGACCATAAAAAACGCGTCCCGATAATCTATTAGGACGCGCTTTCTCTTATCAAAATGCTATAACCAAGCTATTAATCAAATTATTAGTTGAATTATCAATTAAATTATCAAGCAACCTATTAATAAAACTATCAATTAGTGGTGAGTTCGTATTTATCAATCATTATTTATGAACCCATATTATTATTAACTAACTGTAGGCTAATGGCGGCTTAAATCTAAGCTTAAAATGGATAGAATGCCGTTACTGATTCCGCGACAGCCATACCAAATGCCTTGAAGCGACACATTGCTGCTTGCTCATCAGTAGCACGAATAAATAAACACAATTCACCCTGCCAATCTAGAGTTACACTATCAATCTGCATGTCAGACAAAATATCAGCAAGCTGTTTTAAGGCTACCGTATCCGTTTCACAGTCATGACTAAGAAGTTTCAAACCTACCAGCTTATTGCTGTCAGCCGTATTCACTGGAATAGCTTCTAGTGAGCTACCCACCTTCCCCGACAACCAGCGATAACTTTGCGGCAGTCGATGCACTACCGAAAGTCCAATATTTTCCACGTAACATTCCTATGGTGAACATTCAATAAAAACTCGACCAAACCGAATCAGCCGAGTCAAAATTAAGTAACAATAATGTTAAATCATTAAGCTAAATATAACACTAAACAAAAGACCTGTCGTTAATATTTAGTGATACAGATCACTGTTCGATACTTCACACTCTTTTTAAACTTAAATTTCAAATATTTTACTTCATTTTTTAAACAGGATATTTAACTCTTATTTACATATTTTATTTATTCAACCAAAAACAATTAACGACTAAAAATAAAAAATAATAAAAAACAACAAGTTAACTTATTTTAATGAGAATCATCAGTTTAATTTACTTTTACCGGCAGTCAATTTAACAAAAAAAGTACATTTTTGTCTTGACCTGTATCAAGCACCTGATTTTATTTTACTATCACTGAGTTATTAATCGTTTTATTCGAGGTATTTTATAGCTATTATCGATGAATTATACAATGAGCTGTCCTGACATAACGGCAATACAATCAGCCGATCATCAAACATAAAACTTATGTTTAAATAATAGGTATTACTGAATGGGCGTTAAAAGATGCAACAATATATAAACACGAAGAAAGGCTAGCAATAGCGGCTAAAAAAGCGAAGACATTCAGATAACTACAAATATTAAAGGAAAAAATTAGCCACACAAAGCTAAGCTAATAGTTATTAAGTAGGAAATAATTAAATTAATAATCTCATCCTTGAGATCACTCAATAAAAATATAAAAATGCTTAATTATAGTATAGCTAGTCTTTTATGCGCTTCGCAAGCATCACGAACAGCATGGCAAAAAAGACACAGCCCGCCATAGAGCCGACCATCGGCCAAGCACTCTGTGAAGGGAACAACGACAGCATTGACCCCACGAATGCACCAATACTAAAACGGATCGTGCCAGACAAAGATGATACGGTTCCGGCAATATGCGGATAATTATCCAGAATAACCGCCATCGCATTCGAGGTTATCATAGCAATGCCACTGACATAAATTGCCACACCTAGCACTAAAGACCAAAAGCCGAATCCTAACGCGGTACTTAGCAACAGCCAAATACCCATAATGAACTGTACGGTTACCCCAAAATGCAACATTTTCATCGCACCAAAACGCCTGACATAACGGCTATTAATCGTAGTCATCACAAAAAGAAATATGATGTTAAGACCAAAATAATAACCAAAATCCTGAGGTGAAACACCATTCAAATCAATATAAACAAAAGAACCCGCATTTAAAAATGAGAACATTCCAGCAAAAGAAAAGCCACTGGCAAGAATATAAAAGAATACTCGCTTTGCTCTAAATAAGGTCACAAATTGGCGCAAGGTAGTCGCCAAATGAAAAGGTTGTCGCCGTTCCACTGGCAGCGTTTCTTTAATAAAGAAAGTGACTAAAATAACTGCGATCACCGCCGCAAAAGAGATACTCCAAAAAATTGAATGCCATGAGAACCAAATCATCAGCATACCGCCCAAAATCGGTGCTAATAATGGTGCAACCGTCATCACTAAAGTCACAAAGGACATTCCCCTAGCGAACTCATCACGGCTAAACATATCTCTCATTAAGGCATTAATGACCACACTAGCTGCTGCAGCCGCAAAACCGTGAATAAAACGGAAATTAATAAACCAATTAATTGATTCCACTAAAGCACAGGCGGCAGATGCTAAAGCAAAAATAATTACTCCAGCTAGAATTACCGGCTTACGGCCAATGCTATCTGCCATTGGACCATAAAATAGTTGTCCAATAGCAAAACCCATAATATAGCTATTCAGCGTCATCTGGACTTGGCCATCATCGACACCAAAATACTGGGCAATCGTTGGGAAACTCGGTAAGTACATATCAATCGCTAAAGGCATTAGCATTGATATCAATCCCAAGATTAAAATAAGTCCTAAATAGGACGAACGTTGCTGTTGCACGCCGATAACTCCTAAAAAAAGCAATGACCTAACTTGGTATATGAATACTGTTTATTTCATCTTCAGTCAGTGGCCGATATTCACCGGGAGCGAGCTCATCATCCAGCATAATACTGCCAATTCGTTCGCGATGCAGACCAACAACATGGTTGCCGACGGCAGCAAACATACGTTTAACTTGATGATAGCGCCCTTCACTGATAGTCAAACGTACTCGCGTTGGTTCAAGGATCTCTAATATTGCCGGACGTGTAGGCTGCTTTTCACCGTTAAGCATCACGCCCTCGGCAAATTTATTCGCTACGTTATCCGCGATCGGCGAATCTAAACTCACTAAGTAGGTTTTTTCACAATGATGTTTTGGCGCGGTAATACGATGAGACCATTGACCATCGTCAGTTAATAGCACTAATCCGGTGGTATCCATATCTAAACGCCCCGCAGAATGCAGTTTTTCTGCCATCGGTTCGTCAATAAAATACAAGATAGTCGGATGCGTAGGATCATCTGTAGAACAAATATATCCCTCAGGTTTGTGTAGCATATAATAACGAGGGCCAATAATTTGCTTAAGGATATTGCCTTCGTATGCTACAACTTCTTCAGGCGATAGTTTATAAGAAGCTGATTTGATGACTTTATCATCAACAGTTACCCGGCCTGCTCGGAATTCACGCGTAATTAAATTACGACTGATCCCCAGCTGCTGGCACAAAAATTTATCCAGTCGCATAGTTACTCTTAAAATTGATGGCATGTCAGCTGAGCAAATAAGCGGCTCATGCTGTCAGAATTGAAGGTTGAATTGCTGTGATTGTTATCACACAAATGATTATAACAACAACCTAACTCAAGTGATAGCATGTAACACAATCGAGACAATCACTCGGTTGATTAAATAAGACTAAACCAGCCAAACATTATAAAAAATGTTATCCTACAGCACGATTATTCTGCGCTACTTTACTCTTTATTCGAAAAATATGTCTTTTACCTTACGCCCTTACCAGCAAGATGCGGTCAATGCTACCGTACAATATTTCCGTCAACATCATCAGCCTGCAGTCATTGTTCTGCCCACTGGTGCCGGAAAAAGTTTAGTCATTGCCGAACTGGCTCGCCTAGCTCATGGCCGCGTGTTGGTCCTAGCCCATGTTAAAGAATTAGTTGAACAAAACCATGCTAAATATTGCGCTTATGGTCAGGATGCTGATATTTTTGCCGCGGGATTGGCTCGAAAAGAGGCTCAAGGAAAAGTAATTTTTGGCAGTGTACAATCTGTAGCGCGGAATTTATCGCAGTTCGATAGTGCATTTTCTCTAATTATCATTGACGAGTGTCACCGGATAAGCCTCAATGATAACAGCCAATATCAGCAAATTATTCAGCAGCTAAAACAACGTAATCCTAAACTGAAAATTCTTGGATTAACCGCAACGCCCTATCGCTTAGGCACGGGCTGGATTTATCGCTACCATTATCATGGCATGGTCAAAGGAGATGAACGCTGCTTTTTCGACCAATGCATTTATGAATTACCGCTGCATTATATGATAAAACATCATTTTTTAGTGCCGCCAGAACGGCTCGATATGCCGGTGTTACAGTACGACTTTAGTCAGGTGAGCATCAGCAGCAGTGGTATTTTTAATGAAACTGAACTCAACCGTGAAGTCACCAAGCAACGACGAATTACACCACAAATTATCGCGCAAATTATTCAATATGCACAGTCGCGTCGGGGTTGTATGATTTTCGCCTCGACCGTGGAGCATGCAAAAGAGATCCTCGGTTATTTACCACCTCAGAGTGCCGCCTTAGTAAGTGCCGAGACCCCAGCGGCAGAACGCCAAACGATAATTCAACAGTTTAAACAGCAGCAACTGCATTATTTGGTTAATGTTTCGGTACTCACTACCGGATTTGATGCCCCGCATGTCGATGTAATTGCCATCTTGCGCCCTACCGAATCTGTTAGTTTATATCAGCAGATTGTGGGTCGCGGCCTGCGTTTATTTCCAGAGAAAAAATCGTGCCTCATTTTAGATTATGCCGGTAACCCACATGATCTATTTAATCCCGAAGTTGGCAGCCCAAAACCTAATTCACGTAGCGTTCCTGTGCAAGTTTTCTGCCCACTGTGTCAGTTTGCGAATACATTTTGGGGACTGACGACCGAAGACGGACACATTATTGAGCATTATGGCCGCCGATGCCAAGGCTGGGAGCTTGATGAACAACATAAAAAACAGCAATGCGAATTCCGCTTTCGCTTTAAACAATGCCCCTACTGCGGTGAAGAAAACGATATTGCCGCACGGCGCTGTCACCAATGTGATGCTATATTGTCCGATCCGGACGATATGTTAAAAGCCGCGTTAAAACTCAAAGATGCGCTAATATTACGCTGTGGCGGTATGCAATTAACTGGCGGCGAAGATGCCAAAGGAGAATGGCTAAAAATCACCTATTATGATGAAGATGGGAGCGATGTTTCTGAACGCTTTCGTTTAAAGACCCCCGCTCAACGTAAGGCATTTGAATATCATTTTTTACGTTTCCATCAACGGGCGCCCGCTACACCATTTGTCTGGCAACACGCTGAGGATATTATTCGTCAACAAATTTTACTGCGCTATCCCGATTTTATCGTCGCCCGTAAAAAAGATAATTTTTGGCAAATTAGAGAAAAAATATTTGATTATCAAGGTCGTTATCGCTTAGCGGACAGCTTGTATTAAAGGCAAATTTCTTCATCAATACCGAGTGATTTCAGCCGCCACCAACACGTGCTTTGAATAATAAACTGTAATTGTCATTGCCGCGCTGGCGCTTTTTCGTTAAAATGCCGCCGCCTGAGTGATTTTTCGCGTTGTGCGAACGCTTAGCCAAATCTCGAACCTGCTGCTGGGTCGCCTGTAGCAGGATTTTTTATTTTTCTTTTCTTTACGAGAAAAAATAATGTTAACTATTAATGCAAATTTACGTACAGAGCAGGGTAAGGGTGCGAGCCGCCGCCTGCGCAGAGCCAACAAGTTCCCAGCTATCGTGTATGGTGGTAACCAGGAGCCAGTTGCTATTGAACTGTTCCATGATGACGTTATCAACCAAGAGCCAAAAGCAGAATTTTACGAAGTTCTGACTCTGGTTATCGATGGTAAAGAAACTAAAGTTAAAGTGCAGGCTATTCAACGTCACCCGTTTAAGCCTAAACTAACGCACATTGACTTCCTGCGCGCTTAATTAGCCACATAAGCCGAGCTTGAAAAATTTCGGGACGCCGAGTAAATAACGCCGCTTTTGCGGCGTTATTTATTTATAGGAGCAAATAATATTCAACTAACTTATTATTTACCGCTGCGGCGCTGTAATTGCTCACGCAGATTCGGTGGTGTACCTTTAATTGTCAGCGTGTCTGTCGCAGGATCCCAAAAAATACGTTCCCCGAGCAACATTGCATCAAAATTCAATGTCATTCCGCCTCCACTGCCTGAAAACTTAGTCAGCTGTTTTAAGGTACTGCGATCTGCTGGGAAACTCTCTTCTAACTGATAATCATTTTGCTGCGTAAAATCAGAAAAAGTTTGATCGCCGATCGGTGGTAATTCTTGTGACAAATCATTTAGCGTAATTTCTTCGCCGGATTGTAATTGCTCATTGCAATAACTGTATACTTGCTGACGATAAGCCAAACTTTCATTCTTATTCAATTCAGCCGATTCACAGTAATCATCTAGCGCTTGCACTAATCCTTTATTTTGAACTTTGGCATTCATACCTTCACTAGCCGCCAAAAAATCCATAAAGAAATCTGAAACTTTACGCCCTACTCGCCCTTTTAAAAAAGACAAATAGCGGGTTGAGTTCGGGTTGGTTTCCCATTCAGTTAAATCAATACGTGCAACAATATCCGCATGTGGAATATCTAAATAATGTGTGGTGCCTAAATCTAAAGTATCAGTAACAAACATACTATCGCAGCTATTCAATACTGAAATTAATAAATATTCGACCGCTAAATAACGATACTGGCAAAACAACACAATTCCGCCTTCAGCAAAAGGGTATTTCGCTAGCTCATCTTTTAATCTCACCGTAGCAGCACGACTAAACCCCAAAAAATCCTCGTCACCTTTACGTAAATGAGTTAATGCTTCCGATAGCTCACTGTCTTGATTAAACGAACCAAAGGCTTTACTTTTGGCACTATAAACACGGTGTAATTCAGCCATCATCTCACGCACAACCTCAGTTGTTGGCAGCAAAGAATCACGCAACATCACTTCCAGCGTTTGTTCATCGCGTTTTATGAGCTGGTGTAAGGCGATACTTGTGATATCTAAACTCATTGTATGCTCCTCATGGATAGCAGAATAAAAAATATCGGCTATTCAAACATTGTTACCTTGACGGTGCAACTAAAACGCCAAATCAATAGTTATTTTCTCGTATAATTTATGGAACTATTAGTAAGGCTAATTATCTTAATAACTATTATTATGAATTAACACTAAAAAACTTTACAGAATTGCAGAAAATCATCCAACTATCGGCTATTATAGAGTGCTTTTATTCATTTAGGATGTTGAAATTTATGCCACAGTCATCTCGCTATACTGATGAACAAGTAGAAAAATTATTAGCTGAACTGGTCAGTGTACTGGAAAAAAATCGGACTCCGGTTGATCTTTCCCTGATGGTTTTAGGTAATATGGTCACTAATTTACTCAATACGTCAGTTGCACCCGCTCAGCGAAGTATGATCGCCGAGTCGTTTGCACACGCGTTACTTTCTTCTGTCAAAGAAGACCAATCTCACTAATTCAATTAATGATACGGACAGTATGGTGACACATCAGCGCTACCGTGACAAAGTCTCCCAGATGATCAGCTGGGGGCACTGGTTTGCACTATTTAATATTTTACTTAGCCTCGTGTTGAGTAGCCGCTATCTGTTCTTGTTTGACTGGCCCGGTACCCTTACCGGGCGTATCTATGCTATCGTCAGCTGGTTAGGGCATTTTAGTTTTGTGGTCTTTGCCGCCTATTTATTAATTATTTTTCCGCTGACATTTATTGTCGTTTCCCAGCGATTACTGCGATTTTTGTGTGTTGCCTTAGCAACAGCAGGCACCACCCTTTTGATTTTTGATATTCAAGTATTTAGTCAACTTGGGCTACATTTGACCCCCCAAGTCTGGGATTTAGTGATCAATCCTGAACAGAGTGAAATGGCTAGAGAATGGCAACTGATGTTTATCAGTGTCCCAATTATTTTCCTGGTGCAAATGCTGTTTGCCACTTGGAGTTGGCAAAAATTACGCAGTCTTAATCGACAAAAATTTGCAAAACCGGTCGCAGGAATTTTTATAACTGCTTTTGTACTGTCACATTTAATGTATATTTGGGCTGATGCTAACTTCTATCGCCCTATTACCATGCAGCGTTATAATTACCCATTATCCTATCCGATGACTGCTCGTAAGCTATTAGATCGCTATGGCCTGCTGAATTTAACTGAATATCAACAGCGCCTGTTCTTACAAGGCAGCCCGACAGCTCAGCATTTGCAATACCCCTTAAAGCCATTAAAATATCAAGACCAAGGGCAAGGCTATAACTTATTATTGCTGGTTGCTGACAATTTGGGCTCAGCTACGGAGCAACAACAGATGCCAGCACTGCAAGCGTTTAAAAATATTAGCGTCCAATTTAATCAGCATTACAGCAGTGGAATTAAAAATGATACCGCGCTCTTTGGCTTATTTTACGGGATTTCTGCCAGTTATTTCGACAATATTCTTAATGGGCGTCATGCTTCTGCTCTATTTGAAGCGTTAGAGCATCAAGGCTATCAATTTGGTTTATTCTCTACCGATGGCTTTACTTCGCCGCTCTTTAGGCAAGCCATTTTGGCAGATTATTCACTCTCGCCAAGAACCACAGACAGCGATCCAAAAACTATTCTTGAATGGCAAAATTGGCTGAATAACCTACAAAGCAATGCGCCTTGGTTCTCCTATTTAAATATCAAAGGCGATAATCGTGCCCAGAGCGATAATGAAATCCAACAAATTATCACGACATTGCAGCAACATGACAGTTTGAAAAATACTATTGTCATTATTACGGCTAATTATAACCATCAATTAAATGAACAAGCTGATCACTGGTTCATCAATAAAAAATTCAATCGCCAGCAAATGCAGGTTCCACTGTGGATCTACTGGCCTGAGACACCGGCGCAGCAGTTAAATAAACTGACTGGACATCAAGATATTATGGCCACCTTGATGCAGCGTTTATTGCATGTCACCAATAATCCTGATGACTATACACAAGGTGAGGATTTATTTACCGCCACTCGCCAACGTCCTTGGTTAATCACCGGTGATAATAATGACATTATCGTCACCAGCGAAAATGAAACATTATTTATGCACAATAATGGTCAATTTAATCTTTATGACGCAGAAGGTAATGAACTAAAAGATGAAAAACCTAACTTGGCTGAACTATTAAAAATCTTATCTGAAATAAAACGTTTTAATGATAACTAACGCTTAAAATTCAATCACTCGCCTCAACGACTCTTGATTTTAAGACAAAAATAGGTAGTATAATTACTGTTCGGCATGTAGCGCAGCTTGGTAGCGCACCGTCATGGGGTGTCGGGGGTCGTAGGTTCAAATCCTATCATGCCGACCAAAATTCCCTAAGAAAACCAACCTGTTACGGTTGGTTTTTTTATGTGGTGAATTTACTTGGTGTAAAACTGGTGTAACTTTGGTGTAAAACCACCTGCCAATTTGCGGCAAATCAATACCTAACGCTGAGTTGGTCCCATACAATAATCGCCGTGACAACTAGCAAATCCAGCAATTGCCTTATTAGAAAATGTACGACTAAACTGATAATGCATCCATACATTAGGCTGATAATATAATCTCAGCTTTTTACCACTAGTATAGTAATAATAAGCTTGCTGAAAAAATTGATCGTAAGAATTAGCCCAAGACGATTTATTAGATACCGCACAAGCGACCACTTCCCCACCATTATTTATTGCCTTAACACAAAAATAGCGCCCACCGTCGATTTCTCCCGAACTAAAATCCACTAACGTGACATTAGAGTAATATTCAATATTAGAGCTAAATGTATCTGTAGCGAATGCTGTGGAACTTAATAAAAATAAGGAAATGAATAAATTGCGAAATAACATATCGTACCTTTAGATTTAAAAAATAAAACGTCTTGTAAATTTGGATATACAAGTCAATTAATAAAAACTTGATGTTTAATTAACATAAAAATAATGATTTCTCGATAAAAATATATTGAGGAGGCTTTTAATAAGAATATTTTGCACGAAATTAATAACAAAATTAACCATTAGGATCAAAAAATAGACTTAGTATATAAACATCATTTTTGTCGCGATATGATTTCTGAGATATATAACGTAAAAAACCCCGCATAAGCGAGGTTTTAAGATTCTTTGTATTTATTTAAATAAACAATAAAGTTTATTTATCAAAATAACAATTAGGTCTTACAGTGCAACTACGTTAGCAGCTGCTGGGCCTTTAGCACCATCTTCGATAGTGAAAGATACTTCTTGGCCTTCATCTAAGCTTTTGAAATCAGTACCTTGGATTGCAGAGTAATGGACGAATACGTCTTTGCTGCCATCTTTTGGAGAAATGAAACCGAAGCCTTTATCATTGTTAAACCATTTTACTAAACCAGTCATTGTATTAGACATTTGAAATCCTTTAAATTTTAGAGTTGCCATAAGGCAGATTAAGGTTTGTTTAAATTCGTACGTACTTATGGGAACTAATTAGAAGGAATTCGCAATGAAGGGGTATCTTGGATAACACTAAATGGTGAACTGCTTTAAACTTGCTTATCATAAATGGGTCTGTACTTTCAAACCGATGACGCTATTTACTCATATTCCTCTGTGCATAGCAACCTTTATTTGCATGTTATTTTTTATAGCCTGTAGCACCATATTATAAAAACCATTAAAAATCAAATAATTACATTGCATTCTTAGACATATAAAAAGTAAAATAGCAGCAATAAATCTTACTTTATTACTGCTATCAATACATATTTAGGCCAAATGATTTATCCAATTTAATATTTTTTCTTGGTCACTTGATCTAAATATCCCATAACAAATGCTGAAAGAACAAATGTTAAGTGGATAATGACATACCACATAAGTTTATTGTCCGGCACATTTTGTGAATTCATAAATATGCGTAACAAATGAATTGATGAAATAGCTACAATTGACGCTGCCACTTTATTTTTTAATGAATTCGAGTCCATGGTTCCTAACCACCCCAGTTTTTCTTTGCCTTCAGCTATATCTAACTGGGAAACAAAGTTTTCATAACCAGAGAACATTACCATGACCAATAATCCACCAACTAACGCCATATCAATCAAAGATAATAAGATCAAAATGAGATCGGATTCAGCGATAGAAAATATATTAGGTAATACATGAATGATCTCTTGAAAGAATTTAATCGTTAATGCGGCTAATGCCAACGATAAGCCAATGTATATTGGGGCAATTAACCAACGCGAGGCATACATTAAATTTTCAATAAAACGTTCCATAGACACCTGCTTATTATTTAAGATTGAACATCGTGGCTTATAGTGATAACTATGACTAATAATAGTAACTTTTCATGCAAATTCAATCACTCAAGATAAATCCGTAAGGCTGCTTTATTAAATGGGAAAATAAATATACAAGCAACATATTTATACTAACCAGTTATCATGATTAACAATTAAGATCAAATGCTCTATTTGCAGGTAGCAAGAAATATTTTTTCGCGCATTGATCAATAAAATAAGGAAGTACTTAAAAAATAAAGTGAGGCGGGTGTATACATGCAGAAAACTTGATGTATATTTCATCAATTCATGAATAATGCGCTAAGTTTAAAATATTACTAAGCGCATACTTATAACTCAATTATATTTATAATACGTTATTTCTTTTCATAAAAAGAAGGTTCACCTTTGGGACGCGTTTTAAATCGACGGTGAGCCCATAAATACTGCTCTGGTGCTCTCATTATTTCATTTTCAATAATATGATTAATATATTCAGCGTCATGTTGCTTATCGCCAGTCGGATAATTGTCTAATTCAGGACCGATGATCATTTCATAAGGTTTACCATTTTTATTATTTCTAATTAAAACCATCGTTAATACCACGGAATTAGATAACTGAGCAATCATCGCGGTTCCTTTCGATGTCGAGGTATTTTCCACCGTAAAAAATGGTGCAAACAAAGTTCCTTTAGTGCCTAAATCCTGATCAGGTGCAAACCAAATGGCTTTACCACTTTTTAACTCATCGATCATGAATTTTAAATTTCTTCTATCAATCATACCTTTGTTCGATCTAGTCCGCCCTTTTGTCTGGATATATTCCATAACTTTATTATTATGTGGTCGATACATTGCATTAATTGGATAACAGGTTCCCATAATCCGCCCACCAAGTTCAATCGACATAAAATGTACCCCGACAACCATAACGCCACGCTGTTTATTCATCGCATTAGTAAAATGCTCACCACCGGTCATAGTAAATATTTTTTTTATCCGGCGATCACTCCAGAACCATGCCATTCCTGTTTCAAATAATGCAATTCCGAGAGAATAGAAATTATTTTTTACCATTTGTTCTATTTCGGACGCGGATTTATCTGGAAAGCATAATTGAAGATTTCTCTCAACTATTTTGGCTCGTCTTTTTAAGATGAGTCTTGATAAGTTACCTAAGCTACCACCAATCATGACAATCCAAGTATAAGGTAATTGAACTAACAAATATAAGACACCCACACCAAACCAAGTTAATGCATATTTTGGATGTAAATATTTATATTTAAAAACATTTTCAGAATACACTAATCGCCCTTATCTTAAATATTAAATTTATTACCGGATAAATTAAAGAATTTGCTACATTGATTATAACTCAATAAAAACCTTCGAATATCTTATCATTTTATCGTAGATTAGGCATGGGAAATTAAGAATCTAATTGAATAACTAATCACCAGAAAATCATCCATCTCATTTAGCTTATTGATTAATAATTATTTTATCATATTTAAGATTTTTGTCAGTTTATGTACTGTAGCTAAAATACAGTAATATTTGCTTATCTTTCATCCTATGAATTAGTTAATTAGATATTTAACTCATAAAGAGTAATTAATAACTTAATTATATTTAACCTTACAAAATAGAGAAAATTAAATAATGAATAACAAATAATAAAAAAGCCAACTTATTTGTAGTCTAAACACAAACAGTTAGCCTTTTTAGAATTATCTAGTTTCAATAATTATAAACTTTTTTCATATTCTATGGCTTTTTTCTCATCATAATTATGCTCCCACTTAGAAATTATAATTGCAGCAAGCGCATTACCAACGACATTTAAAGCGGTTCTCGCCATATCCAATATACGGTCAACACCTGCAATAAATGCTAAGCCTTGCAAAGGAATACCCACACTACCAAGTGTGGCTAATAGAACCACAAATGAAACTCCCGGTACTCCAGCGATACCTTTAGAAGTGATCATTAATGTAAATACTAGAATAATTTCCTGCCCGATAGATAATTCAATACCATAAAGCTGTGCAATAAAAATAGCCGCAATACTTTGATAAAGAGTCGAACCATCGAGATTAAATGAATAACCAATAGGAATAACAAAGCTTGTAACAGATTTAGGGGCACCGTATTTTTCCATTTTATCCATAATGCGCGGTAATACAGTTTCAGAACTTGCAGTTGAATAAGCTAATAATAGTTCATCTTTTAAAATACGAATAATCGTAAATATATTTATTTTACAATAACGAGCAATTAATCCTAATACCACTAGTGCAAAAAATAGAATTGCAACATGTACAATAACAATTAACTTAATTAATGGAACTAATGAACTAAATCCAAAGTTAGCAACAGTGACCGAAATTAATGCAAAAACACCAATAGGGGCATATAACATAATCATATTGGTCACTTTAAACATAGTTTCAGAAAAAGTCTGTAGAACATCTAATAGAGGCTGCTTTTTCTCTTTAGGCAATGAAGATAAACCTAAACCAAATAATACAGCAAAGAAAATGACAGGAAGCATATCACCACTCGCCATAGCTGCAAATATATTGCTAGGTACTAATGACAATATCGTATTAATAATTCCATGCGGATGACTCTCTACTGCTTGCGTGGTTTTTTCATATTGTGAGATATCAACCTGGGTTAATTGTGACATATCAATACCCACACCAGGTTGGAATATATTCGCAAATGAGATACCGACAATAATAGCGACTGTTGTTACTAGCTCAAAATAAAGAATAGTTTTAAAACCTAATGTACCGAGTTGCTTAGTATTACCAACCCCAGCAATCCCTACAATTAATGTTGATATAACAATTGGTACAACAATCATTTTTATCAATTGGATAAAAATATTACCTGCTGGATTTAAAATATTTAAAATCAACCAATCTTTATATTCTGTATTATTATGAAGAATTGCTCCTAAAATAATACCCAAAAATAATGCTATTAATATTTGCCAGCCTAAACCTAGGCGAAACTTTTTTTTACCTGTCTTATTTAGCGTCATATAATACTCTCTATATTTAATAGATTTTATGTTTATGTCATTTTTCTCCCCGGTTTTATATCTAAAGTTCGTAATTACCACAACTATAAACTCGAAAAAATGGAGCTATCCATCAGTGAAATATATTCAAAAAGTAAAAAATAGAAAGATAATTTGTAATTTTGTAACAATTGGTAATTTAATAAAATATTTAATTACAAAGTATCACGTTGTACATAGCACACTAATATAAGAATAAGTCTCATTATAGTTTGTAAAAATAGCTATCTTACTAGAGAAAGGGGCTCTTTCCACCAGCCAACGATGACTGAATAAATTTTAATTGACAATAAAGAAAATCGCGTTATAAATACACTGTATAAAGATACAGTTATGTTATGAGGCTATTATGTTACGGATTGAAGTCTTGTTTGATAAACTTTCCCCCCAAAAACCGTCTCCGAGTATTATGGATGCGCTAAAAATAGAAATTGAACGTAAACTAAAACCACAATTTCCAGAAATGATCACTCGTGTCGCATTAAGTACCTCACAATCAATTGTGATTAGTGGAACTAAAGTTGATCATGATAAGGAAAAAATACAGGAGATGTTAGAAGAGATTTGGCTAGATGACAGTTGGCTTCCTGAGCCTAACGAACAAATAGACTAAATCAACTCTTTTTTATTATATTAATTATGAAGGAGCATCTATGTCTCAAGCATTAATAATTATTGACTTAATTGAAGATATTATTGGTGAACAAGGTCTGTCTAATAGTAGTGCCGCCGAAACAAAAGCACGCGATATCATTAATAAATCGAATAAAGCAGCGCAATATGCGCGAGCTCATCAAATCCCTGTAATATGGGTTAAGGTGGGCTTTTCTGATGATTATCACGATATTCCCGCAGGCTCACCCATGTTTAAAAATGCACAAAAACTGGGAGCGTTAAAATTAAGTGGCTCAGGATGTCGATGGGTTAAAGAGCTAGACGTACAACCTCAAGACCATATTTTTATTAAAAAAGGTGTATCCGCATTCACTAGTAATAAATTAGATCAATGGTTAAAGCAGCATAATAACCAACATTTAGTCATCAGCGGTGTCAGTTCATTAATGGCAATCCAAAGTACGGCTCGTTTAGCTCATGATTTAGGCTATCAAGTCACTGTATTAGAAGATCTCTGCGCTGCAGCAAATGCAGAATTACATATGCAAAGTATGCAGGCATTACAAGGCATGGCGACAATCTCTTGCTCCACAGAATGGCAACAGTCATAAAAATCTTATTAACTTATATATCTATATTCGGATTATCTTGCGTAAATAAAATTTCTATTGGCTAAATTTTATTTACGCTATTAGCTTGCTATTCTTTGCTCAATATCGATTACGTAATATGAGTTTTCTCATATTACAATTAAAAACAACATGTTCTATCGCTAGGGAGATGCTGTATTATACTTGGTATATTACTTGGTTACCTGAGCTAAATAAATTTCTCGTAATCGCTTAGCTATCGGCCCTGGTATGCCATTATTTATCGGATGGCCATCAATACTAATAACAGGCCAAATCAATGTCGTCGCTGAGGTTATAAAGACTTCTTGAGCTTCGATAGCTTCATGTAGTGTAAATGCTCTTTCTTCAATCATTAAATTTTGTTCTTTGGCTAACTGAAGTACCGCTCGGCGTGTGATTCCCGGTAAAATATCTTGGCTTAATTCTCGGGTGATTAATTTATTATTACGATAGATAAAACAATTACTTGAACTTCCTTCCGTAATAAATCCGTCTTGTACTAATAGCGCATCATCGGCATTATTAGCATGTGCGTATTCTTTAGCCATCGATGCTGCAAGTAACGCAACCGTTTTAATATCCCGGCGTAACCAGCGAATATCATCACAGGTCACCAACCTTATTCCTTGCCTAGCTAACGGTTGTTCAATAATATTTACCGGCTGAGTAAATAAAACCAAGGTCGGTTTTATTTGTTTTTCGGGATATAAAAAACTACGAACTCCTGGGTTTCCTCGAGTTAATTGCAAATAAATTAACCCTTCAGTTAACTGATTTTGAATCATTAAGGAATGATGAATTTGCTCTAATTCTGCTTCTGAATAAGCTAATGGCAGAGATAACTCATGGCAAGAGCGCGCCAAACGAGCCATATGCAGTGAGAAATCAACTAGTTTCCCCTGAATAACCGCAGTGACTTCATATACCGCATCAGCGAATAAAAATCCACGATCGAAAATAGATACTGATGCTTGACTTTCCGGTAAATATTTACCATTTACATACGCTATTGCAGGTGCTATTACAGACATACAAATCCCGATAATATTCAATGATACCGTTAAAAACTGTAGATTAATATATATACTATATTAGAATAATAATTCTAGTGATAATTAATAATATAGCTTTTCTCATGTATAAATTAAGCACTTAAAACATTCTTTTTATGATTTGAATTATAGGAATGAGGTTACTCTCACTGTACTGTTTGTTACATTTAATCGCTATTGATCTATATTAAGGTAGTTGATTAATATTTATTATAAGTTTAACTTAACTCTACGGTTTTTATATGCTTAGCATTATTTTAAGTGACGGAAAGCAACTAAATACAGCTGAAACTTAAATCTATAACCCATATATCATTACTCACTAATATATAGTCGTTTATCAAAAAGTAGTCATTAAAAGAGGCTTTATCATGCTTAATATCAATCCTGAGCAGCTCTCTAAATTAGCGGGCGAACAAATCAAAAAACAGCGGACTTTACTGTATATTCTTTCATTTCTTTTGTTAGTCGGAGGGATTGTCTGTTTAGCTAGCCCCTTGGTCTCTGGTGTAGCAATTAGTTTCATTATAGGAATTATGTTACTGATCAGTGGTATAGCTATAATTGCAACGCTGATTGCAGGACGCATATATAATGGCCGATCTATTTTATTTAGCCTTATCGCCGCAGTTGCTTATTTAATTTTAGGTTATGTATTTATTACTGATCCGCTACAAGGTTTACTGACTCTGGCTATTTTTGTGGGCGCATTATTTATCATTGGTGGTGTTTTCAGATTATATGCAGGATTTTCAAATCTATCCGCTAATTCAGCGTGGATGAATATCCTGATCGGTATTCTAGATTTCATTATCGCCTACTTGCTACTGAGTGCCGGTGCTGAAACATCAATTATTCTATTAACAACATTTATTGGTATTGAGTTGTTATTTACCTCATTCACGCTATTTAGCTTTGCTAGCCTACTGAACAGACAATTTAAATCATAAGTTAGATTTTATAAGTTATTTTGTAAATTATAGGCTCTGTTAGTAACAAATTAACGGAGCCTTTTTATTTATCTACCCCCTTAAAACTGCCTACTCGGGTTATTCTTGGGAATAATTAATATCACGACTGTCTATCGCTCTAGCTATACGTAAATTACGAGTTCCGTCGTCTACCTCATCATATACCTAGCTTACATCTACAAAGACTTATAGTCATAGCGGTTTCTTGTACACCTCCTTTCGTGATAATTAAAAAAGCAGATACTCGCACTAATTATCACTTATTAATCCCCTTAATTTATGTCTCAGAATCTATCCACAGATCATTAAACTCAACTATTTTTTAATTTATAAAATAAATTTTAAAATTAACTTGACTATAACATATGATTGACTAGAATAGTCATCAAGTGATCTAGATCACACTTTATTAATTAGGGATTAAATTATGACCAGTATCAAACAATTTATTATCAATCTACAACAAGTTGTTGAATTATTATCAGCTAAACGTTTTATGTAATTTAATAACCTTTAATAGCTTCATATATCTTATGTTAGCTTTAACTTATATTTTTTAAATCGCCTAAGTTGTATCGTTAGGCGATTTTCATTTCAATTTTTATTTTATTTTCTATTTAATATATAAAATTTCATATTTATTATCTTATAGTAAAATATAGTTATAAATGATATTTTATGTAAATATCATTGACATCTTAAATTACATTATTTTATGGAACAAATATAATTTTTTTGTTTTTACTCACCACTTAACTTCAATTTACCCTTCCAAAATATTATTTTTGATATATCTCAATATATTATTGGCAGCTGTTAGCTGAAAATTTTAATCAAATGTTACATAATAGTAGCCTTTATTACCTACAATTTATCGGTTAATGGTTGACTCAAGCGTGGAATTCTTTAGCCTTAATAGTAGTATTTAATTTTTTTAGGGGAACGTATGCAGCAACAACTGCTTGATTGGATAAAACAATTTAACCATGACTACGCCGATATCACCTCGTTATTGATAGTCTTATCACTTATTATTATTGTTGCACTTATTCTGCACTTTATTTTACATAAAATTATTCTTCCTCAATTGGAAAAAAGTGGAAAAAAGAAAAACCGAGGCTGGCAATTTCAATTAACCCAACATAAGCTATTTAACCGCATTGCCTTTTTGATTCAAGGTATTGTTGTTAATATTCAAGCCATTTTATGGCTACATGCTGGATCTACAACTCAGCAAGTGCTAACCGTTGGAGCACAAGCTTGGAGCCTATTGTTTGGCTTACTAATCTTGTATTCACTGCTCGATATTATTTTGGGCGCCATGCAGCGTTATCCTTCTATCGCACGTTTACCGCTCAGAGGAATATTCCAAAGCGTTAAATTAATAGCAACTGTCATTATTGGTATAATGATTATCTCGCTACTCATCGGCAAATCTCCTCTAATATTAATTAGTGGTTTGGGTGCCATGACGGCGGTATTAATGTTGGTTTTCAAAGATCCGATTATGGGCTTAGTCGCTGGTATTCAATTGTCAGCTAACAACATGCTTAATATTGGCGACTGGCTAGAAATGCCTAAATATGGTGCTGATGGCGCAGTCACAGATATTGGATTAACTACGGTGAAGGTTCGTAACTGGGATAATACAGTGACGACCATACCAACCTATGCATTAATTTCTGATTCATTTAAAAACTGGCAGGGAATGACTGAGTCTGGAGGACGCCGTATTAAACGCAGCGTGCGCCTTGATACGACAAGCATTCATTTTTTAACCGATCACGAAATTTCTGCACTAGAAAAAGCGCAATTGCTTGAACCTTATATAGACAATAAGGTTAACGAACTAAAACAATTTAATTCCGCGCTGCCTCAAGACAAAGTATCGCCATTAAATCAACGCAACTTAACAAATATTGGAACATTCCGCGCTTATGTGGAAGCATATTTAAAAACCCACCCGTTAATCCACAAAAA
Source organism: Moellerella wisconsensis (assembly GCF_022592395.1). Lineage (NCBI taxonomy): Bacteria > Pseudomonadati > Pseudomonadota > Gammaproteobacteria > Enterobacterales > Morganellaceae > Moellerella > Moellerella wisconsensis. Next base: position 2,178,856 of record NZ_CP093242.1, read on the forward strand.
TATGACCATTATGGTCAGACAATTAGAATCGGATTCCAATGGCTTACCCGTTGAAATATACGCATTTACCAATACTACCGCTTGGTTAGAATATGAACGGATTCAATCTGATATATTTGACCATATTTTTTCTATCTTGCCACAATTTGGTTTAAGAATTCATCAATCACCAACCGGTAATGATATGCGCGCCATTGGCCACAATGATAAAATTAATATAATCTAATTTTCATTAGCGACTGTTAAATGAAATTGATGAAAATTTGAATATCGATTATTCCAAGAGGAGTTTCACTCCTCTTTTTTATGGCTTTTTTACTTATCGCTATATATTTATTAACATAACCATTGGTAAATCTTGCTCATTAAATCGCAAATAATTAATCAAAAAAACCTTATAAATTAAGTAAATGAGAATGACCTAGTTTTATTTTTCAGCACCTAACTTGATTTACATCATGATGGTACTAGGCTAATTTTTTTAACATCTGCATCAATAAAATAAAAATCGTTATTTATATAGGCAATGTCGATGCATAAAACTAAAAAAGCCCCTCATTTTGCAGAAATGAGCCGACGTGATTTTATCCAGACATCCGCTACCGTTGCTGGTGCTGCGGCTGTTGCGGGATCTATATCACTGCCCTTTTCCGCGCAAGCAAACAGTGATATCACTGTTTCTAAACCTGATGAAATGGGCGAAACCATCAAATACAGTGCATGTCTAGTTAACTGTGGCAGCCGCTGCCCATTAAAAGTACATGTGAAAGATAATGTTATACGCCGTATTTCAAATGAAACTTTTTATGATGATTCTACCTTTGGACAGCATCAAATTCGCCCATGCCTGCGTGGCCGTTCTGTCCGCTGGAAAACATATAATCCAGATCGTTTAAAATACCCTATGCTACGGGTCGGCAAACGTGGTGAAGGTAAATTCAAAAAAATTAGTTGGGACGAAGCCACCTCGTTAATTGCAGAAAAACTGAAATATACGATCGAAAATTATGGCAATGAAGCAATTTATTATCAATACGGTACTGGCTCCACTGGGGCTAATTTGCATGGCCGCTCTGCCTGCAAACGCTTATTAAGCTTAACCGGTGGTTTTTTAAGTGATTATGGAACATATTCCTACGCTCAATTAATGGAAATCACCCCTTACGTTTACGGCACAGTGGAAGAATCTCTGTTATCCGAAATTGCTAACTCTGATTTAGTCGTCATGTTTGGCCACAATCTCGCAGAAACCCGTATGTCTGGTGGCGGACAATTCTATGAGACGCTCAATGCCCTAGAAAAAAGTAAAGCCAAAGTCATTATCATTGACCCACGTCGCACAGATAGCGTTACGACACTAGGAGCTGAATGGGTGCCTATCTATCCAGGTACCGATGCCGCTTTAATCGCCGCTATGGGCTATGTGATGATCCAAGAAAATCTGACCGATGAAGATTTTCTAAAAAAATACTGTGTCGGTTGGGATGAATCAACTTTACCGGCTTCAGCTCCGCGCAATGGTTCTTATAAAGATTATATTCTAGGTAATGGACCTGATGGTCAGGCAAAAACCCCTGAATGGGCGAGTAAATTAACCGGTATTTCAGTCGCACAAATTATTCAATTAGCTCGTGAAATCGGTAACGCTAAAAATGCGTGGATTTCTCAAGGCTGGGGAATTCAACGTACCGAAAATGGCGAACAAGCTAGCCGAGCTATTATGATGTTGCCAATTATGACCGGTAATATTGGCCGTCCAGGGACCAATACTGGCTTATGGGGCGGTAGTATTGAATACCCTGTCGCAGGTTTCTCTGTCCCTAATCCAGTCAAAACACAAATTCCAACCTTCATGTGGACGGATGCGATTACTCGAGCACCTGAAATGACCGCTGAAAATGCGGGTATTAAAGGAGCCGATAAATTAAACCAAGGGATCAAATTTCTATGGTGTTATTCCAGTAATGTCACCGGAAACCAGCACGCAGATTTAAATAAAACCCACGAAATTTTATCTGATGAATCCCAATGTGAATTTATTTTAGTTTGGGACAACCACAATACGCCATCAGCAAAATATGCAGACTTATTACTGCCGGATGTAACTCCAGTAGAAACTAATGATCTAATCGATAATTCCTATGCCAGTGGGGCTTATCACTACATGGTTAGATTACAAAATGCGATTACTCCTCTATGGGAAAATCGCCCTAACTATGATGTTTTAGCCGAAGTTGCTGACAAACTTGGTATTAAAGATCAATTCACTGAAGGGCGCAGTTATCCTGAATGGATTGAATATTGCTATAACAAAACCCGTGAAACCATGCCTCATCTTCCTGCATTTGAACAAACGGATGATCAAGGCATTATCGACCGGATCCTCGCCAATAGCAGTGATAACATTGCGTTAAAAGACTTTTATACCGATCCACAGGCCAATCCGTTAAAAACGCCTTCGGGTAAAATTGAGATTTATTCTGAACAACTGGCTGAACGTGTTAAACATTGGCAGTTGCCTGAGGGGCAGAGAATTCCAGCGGTACCTGAATATTGTGCGAATAAAGAAGGCGTTGAAAATAAACAACAAAAAGAAAAATATCCCTTACAAATGACTGGATTCCATGACAAAGGTCACGTTCATTCAACCTACTATAATGTTGCGATGCTACGTGAAGCTATTCCCCATCAATTTTGGTTAAATCCTATCGATGCTCAACAGCGTGGATTAAAGAATGGCGATCTGGCTGAAATTTATAATGGTCGTGGCAGGATCCAAATTAAAACTAAAGTTACTGATCGCGTATTACCGGGTGTTATTGCTGTGCCCCAGGGTGCATGGCGCAGTTTAGACAAAGAAGGGGTCGATGTTGGAGGTTGTATCAATACTTTAACCTCACAGATGCCTTCTCCTTTAGCTAAAGGGCCGTCACAACACACTAATCTCGTCGAAGTCAAACGTGTACAAGGAGTTAATTAATGAAACAATATGGCTTTTTCTTTGACTCCACAAAATGTACCGGCTGTAAAACGTGTCAGGTCAGTTGTAAAGATGAAAAAGATCTCGAATTAGGCCCTAAATTCCGTCGAGTATATGAGTTTGGCGGCGGCAGTTGGCAACAACAAGACGGCATTTGGCAACAAAATGTCTTTAATTATTATCTGTCTATCTCGTGCAACCACTGCTCTAACCCAACCTGTGTTACAGGATGCCCGACAGGCGCCATGCATAAACGCCCTGAAGATGGCTTAGTCGTTGTTGATCAGTCGATTTGTGTCGGTTGCCGCTATTGTGAATTACGTTGCCCATATGGCGCTCCTCAATATGATGAGAAGAAAAAATTGATGAGCAAATGCGATGGCTGTTATGAGCGTGTTGCCCAAGGTATGAAGCCGGTTTGCGTAGATTCATGCCCTCAACGTGCTCTAGATTTTGACGATATCACTGTGCTACGTGCTCGTCACGGTTCTGAATGCGGTATTGCCCCAATGCCAGATCCTAATTTGACCCATCCTAATATCGTGATCAAACCACACAAAGATGCCAAACCTTTTGGCGATAAGAGTGGCAAACTACAAAATCCGGCGGAGGTGTAATATGCATGAACTACCCCTAGTATTTTTTACCGTTTTGGGGCAATCCGCCGCAGGCCTGTATTTAATCGCTTATTTGAGCAAGAAATTAGGCTTAATCGACCTTAATCAGCTCAGAAATGCCAATATTTTGGCTTTTATTATTGTGGTTATTGGCTTAGGTATTGGTGGTTTGCACGTCGGCCAACCATTGCGTTTCTTTAATATGCTGTTTGGTGTTGGCCGTTCGCCAATGAGTAATGAAGCATTACTCAGTGGTATTTTTGTTGGATTCGGTGCAGTAACCCTGTTTTTCACGTTATTTATGAAAAAACCGTTACTGCGCGAATTAGCTAATCTTGGTACGGTCATTTTTGGCCTAGCTTTCGTTTGGTCTATTCCACAAGTTTATAATATTGCTACAATTGCTAATTGGTTTACCGAATATACTACTCTGCAAATATGGATGACCTTATTAGTCGGTGGTGGCGCATTAGCGGTAATTATCGGTGCTCGCCAACTGGGTGTACTGTGCTTTATTGTCGGTTCCGTCGCCATTTTTGCTAGCCGAGCTGGCTATCAAAGCTTCTTGAGCGAAAGTGGCCCACAGTTAAGCGCAGAACAAACTCCTTTTTGGGCTTTTCAGTTAGTTATTCTAGCCTTAGCTATCTTTATTTTTGCCGTCACTGTTTTAAAACAACGGATGCCAAAAACAATATTAGTGACTTGTGCTGGTGCAGTTTTAATGGCTGAACTGGCAGGACGTATTGCTTTTTATAATCTTTGGCAAATTACTATGTAATCTACCGTGCATAACCCTTTTATATAATAAGATTAACTTTTAAAGCCTGCCTGACGCAGGCTTTCTTATTCAACGAGATCGACTAAAATAAATACCTGCATTGGGCATAGTAATTATACAATATCTAGCTCATCACCTATAAATTTGCAATATTACGGAAAAATAACTCTTATGCTAGCTAACACCACATTATTACGAATTTTAGGCGCATGTTTCTATTACTCGCCACAGTCATCCACACTTAAAAATATTATTCCTGTATTACCAGAATTAGCTGAGCTTAATAATTGGCCAGACAGTCTAATTATTAATTCACTGCTACAATCGATAGGCCAATACACGCCAGAGCAACTAAGTTATGATTTTTCTGTCTTGTTTGAAGGCCAAGGTGAAATGCCTGCCCCGCCTTGGGGATCAGTTTATCTGGATCATGAAAATATTGTGATGGGTGAATCAACTTTATTATATCGTGAATTTTTAGCCAGCCATGGTTTAGTCTCTAATTCTTATCTCAATGAGCCTGAAGACCAATTTGGACTGATGCTATTAGCCATTACCGCATTATATGAGCAAAATAAACCAGATGCAGTGCTAACACTACTTGAACAACATTTATTGCCCTGGGCTTATCGTTATCTTACTCTGGTGGAAATGTCTAATGTTGAGAACACTTTTTATCCTCAGCTTGCAACAATCACCAAAATTTATTTAGCCCAATTACAACAGCAATTAAATATTACACCACTCACTGTTGAGTTATTCCGCTAACGCTTCTCTATTTAGCGGGCATCAGTTATTTGCACTCTAGAGTCTATTACTAAGTTCTTACTATATTTTTACTACGAACTTATTATTAACTCATGTCTTTGAGAGAAAAATTAAAATATGCTGCCCGCTTGCTGTAAAAATAATAACTCTTCTTTCGATGAATGGCGTTCTAAAATAATATTTCTGTGAGGATAACGCCCAAAACGATCAATGATTGCCTTGTGCTGCATTTCATATTCTAACGTTTTATCATGACCTAATATTCGAAATAATTCGACAGCTTGCTGATGAATAAACATAGATTCCGAGTGCATAAATGGCATAAGAATAAATTTACGCTGACTAATAGATAATTGATTAAAATCTTGGTGTTTTAAAGCTTCTTGAGCCAAGACTAACGCCATTGTATCCTGAGAAAATGCTCTAGGGGTATCCCGCCAAATATGACGAGAAAACTGATCCAAAACAATTATTTCAGCCAGACGACCTTTTAATGATTTTCTCCAATAAGCTAATTCACCCTTAGCTGCATGCTCACTAATTACACTAAAACGTTTAATTATTGCAGCATCAAATTGGCTATTTTTTTCAAACCATTGTTTTGGCGTTGCTTCTTCAAACCAAAATGACAGAACTTGTTCCGCCGTATGCATAGTTTTTGCCTATAGATGTTATAAAATCTGTTATCAGATAGTTATATTTATCGTAAAGAATAATAAATATAAAAGACATAACTGATCTCTTAAAATGTCGTATCACCATATAATGTTTTATATTTTTGAGAAGTAAACCACAAAAAAAACTTATAATTTCAATAATAAAATAACTAATAACTCATTTTGTATCACCACCATAACCACTCACAATATCCACTTTAAAAATTACAAACAGATAATTATAACCATGTATTTATTAGATAATTTAATTTACACGTATCACTTTGTGTTTATCATTTTATATAAAATAAATATCTATGACTCATAGTTCGAAAAAATAGTTTTAAAGCTATCGCGTTGCTTTAACTTAAGTTATATTAATAAAGTTAGCACAATATATGATATGATCTGACAGATAAATTGAAACTGGAATTGATCAACTATTCAATGGGTATAAACGATGTCACCACACTTAATATTAATCGGCTGGGGGTTATGGGTGAGTCCATGTGGATTAGATGCCTGTGATGCGTTGCCCGTTACCGACGTGATTTATACTCAGCAGGAATGTGAAGTTAGAAAAAAATATTTAGAAAAACAACGACCAAACTTATATTTTCTCTGCGGGGAAGTATATCGCGATAGCCAGCAAACTGAAAAAAACATATCTAAATTCCCTCAATCATGGCAAGAACATTTACCTTCTTTCCCACCTCCTCATCGAGAAGGCAGATATTAATATTGTCGTATTAAGCGTATTCTATCGCGTAGAACAAGAATGGATCTTTGGCTCAAAATTACAGTATTTAATCCACGGTGCTACACTTTCTCTTGGCTTAACTATTTATGTTTGTAACTTCACCTTAAGTTCCCTCTTTTGTCCCCCTAAAATCAGAGTATTTTAGTTATATACCGTTCTAATACACTTCAAATCTATTAGTGACAGTTCAATGCGCTTTAACTTCTGTGATAATGATGCTTTCACAGGTGGCGATATCGCTAACGAAAATAACTTCGACGACTTGAATGTCGCCGAAGAGGAAGAATCATTTATTTAAACAGGCTTAAATGCACTGGCATCAATTTCGGCTAGCGCACTATTATATTTAATCATTTTACTTTTACGTATAATTTTATCGAACAATATTATTGTTGCCGATTCAGAAATAAATAAGAATAAAAGTGCCATAGATTTTAACAAAGTCGTACCATTCGTGAATAGATATACAAAAAGAAAAGACGAAATTATAAATACTAATAAAGATATGATAAAGTATGCTATATACAAACGACTTTTACGATGGAAGTTATTAAAGTCTATTTGGAACACCCCATCCAAAGTAATATATTGCAACAACCCTTTTAAATTAAATTTATTTAAAATTTTTCCATTATAGTTATTCAACACATATAGAAAAACATTCCGAGAATTAGCATCATTAACTTTAGTTACGCTTTTTTCTATAGATTCTAACATTTCCATTGAGATGTTAGTTTGAAATAGGTCTTGGTTCAATTCTATATCACACTTTAATACTTTATGTTTCTCATAACAACCATATAATTTATTGATTCTAGAGTTATTAAGTTGAGTTAAGTATATAACACTTTTTATTATTACTACTGAAAATATCCATTTAGCAAAACTTATTATGTTTTCGATAGTAATTATATTATCTCCCGTCAAATTAACACCAAATATATCTATATAAACTCCCCCTATAAATTATGAAAAATGCACTCTGTTTAGACCTCGAAACATTCAGTGAAATGCCTATTAAATACGGTATACCTTCTTATGCAGAAACTGTTGAAATTATGCTTTTTACTTGGGCGTTAAACAATAACTTATTCATATAGCAGCCATTTTGACCGCTCTATGTTTAATGTTTAATGTTTAATAATAGCTGAATCAAAATTGATGTTAGCCGCTGGTGCGATATCCCACTTCAAGCATTAGTATATGGTTTGGTTTACCAAGTGATTTAGGGGCGTTATGTGAAGTGCTTGGCGTTCCTTTGGATAAAGCCAAAAATAAAGAAGATAAAGCACTAATACAGCTATTTTGTAAGCCTCGCCCTAAAAACTTAGCATTACGTCGCGCAACTAGCAAGACGAGTGAAAACGTTTTGTTACTTACACAGGTCTAGATATCGAAGCCATGCATTAGCTACACCGACGTTTACCAACATTGGAATTAGGGTAACTTAATCTTGAATTATCACAAATAGACCGTCAAAAAAAAGTAGACGTACATAGGCTAGTTGGCTTGTTCAGTCCGGAGTTCCATTATCTGCACTTCAAGAAATGGGAGGATGGGAAAGCATAGAAATGGTCAGGCGATATGCTCACTTGGCACCTTCACATTTAAAAGAGCACGCACTTAAAATAGATGCCCTTTTTGCTGATGATGTCCCAAATATGTCCCATCAACTACTAGAGGCTGTTAAATGACATGAATTACAAGCAAGAAAAAACCCGCTATCTGGTTGAGAGATAACGGGTTCTTATTTGGTGCCGGCTACCGGAGTCGAACTGGTGACCTACTGATTACAAGTCAGTTGCTCTACCAACTGAGCTAAGCCGGCAAATATGGCGGAAGGATAGAGATTCGAACTCTAGGATGGTTTCCCATCGGCGGTTTTCAAGACCGCTGCCTTCAGCCGCTCGGCCATCCTTCCATGGGGCGCAATTATGGAGAAACCGGAGCCACTTGTCTACCCCTTCAAGTAAAAAAAATGCATTTTTTTTACTGTTTGATTAATCTTCGGTCAATCAACGGCTTTTTTATAAAAAAAAGTGTTAATATGAGAGCATTCGGCGCATATATTATATCCATGCATCTGTTTTCTATTCCAATTTAATGGCGTTATCGACAAGGCTCTACTTTCATTTATGTATAAACAATCACTTTTACAGCCATCAACACTTTCACGTTTTTTTATCGCCTTTATTCTCCTATTATTATTGATGTTAGTACTGTTTGTTTATAACTATTCTCATGCCTGGTTAACCTCTAAGCAAAGTTCACTGAATAGTATGTCGCTACGTCTTGCCTATCAAATTGAGGATTATCGCTATCATGCGAACCACCTTTATAAGCTTGCTAATCCTGAAACAAAAAATACTGAAGCTCTTTATAATTTAGAGAATAATAATTCAGTGATTAAAATTCGACCCAATGTTTATTGGCTAAGTAGTACCAACCAAACAATTGATGCCATTATCTTTGGCGATCAAGAAAAAGAGGATTCACTCTTAGCATCAATCTTAGCTAATTACATGGAGATTGTTTGGGGAGCACGAAATGAATATAACTCAATGTATTATTTGGATGGCAGTAACAATTCACTCATATTGATCACTACACATTCGGTATTAAAACCGGAATTACGCTATAAAGAAAGCTATCTGACGTTAAGCGCAGAAGAAAAACGAGCTGATATGCTGGTTCAATCAACTATTTTAGATAAACGTGAAACCTTATCTAATATTCAAAAGTTAAGTCCGGAAAATATTTATTATTATACTTACCGCGCGATGTTTAATTCACCTGGCCAATTAACCAGTATTATATCTTTTGATATCTCTCTCAATTCTATTAGTGCACTTTCGTTATTCAGTAAAAATATCTCACTAGTGCCTGCTAATCTAGATGATGATTTTGATAATAATAAAAATAATATTTCAATACAGGGTGCTCAAATTATCTTCTCCCAGCCAGTACAAGGAACATCATATAAATTAATCTATGAGCTCTCGCTGAAAGATAGCCTCATTAATATTTTGAGCAATAACTTCTGGTTAATCATTTGTATGATTTTATTCACTACCTTGGCCTGTGGGGGAAGTTTATATATAAGAAGACGATTTATTACCCCGAATAGAACCATGTATCGCGAGTTACAAGCTAAGGATTCTATCAATAATGAAATTGTAAATAATATTCCTTATGGATTGATGGTGTATGATTTCTCATTGAATCGAAAAGTGCTCAGCAATAGTATTGCAAATAAACTACTTACATCAATGGATTTAGTACATATACGTGATATGGCGGTACAAAATCACGGTATTATCCAAGTATCGATTGAAAACATAGTATATGAAATCACCTTGGTTAATAGTTCAATGTTTGATAATACGTTCCTATTTATTTTAGTTGATAAAGATAATGAGGCACTATCACAAAAAAAACATATGTTGGCTGAGCGTGAATATCAAAAAAATATTCATTTAAGAAAAATTATTTTTGAAAATATGGGATTTGAGATCCAACCGACGTTGACAGAAATAGATCAGCAAATAAAAAATCTACTTTCTTGTGAGCCTTATGATGATAACCCGTATTTAAGCCAATTGATTCTGAATATTGATAGCATCAAACATTGGTTTGATAATATTAATTTATTAACTCAAGTTGAAGCTAAACTATATACACAGAATATAGAGCCTACCGCCGTCAGTACAATTATCACACAATTCCTACAGCAAAAATTATTATTAATCAATCAAAAAGGATTAACATTATATTTTCATAACCATATTAATCCTGAACAACTGTTTAGTATTGATAAGCAGACCTTATTGCATGTAATTGAATTAACAATAAATTACTCAATTGGTAGCACTTCTTTTGGTAAGATATCTCTTACCCTAGATCATAACGCTGAACGTAATGAGATTATTATCAATATTATGGACAGTGGATATGGGCTAACCGCAGCAGATTTAAGTAATCTTCAATTTCCATTTTCTAATCGAGTTATTTATGAACAACGATTCTCACGCTCCGGCGTTACTTTCTATTTATGTCATATATTATGTAAAATGATGAACGGAAGCTTTACTATAAATAGTAAAGAAGAGATAGGCTCACATTATACATTAACATTTGCTGCTAACGCTGAGAGTACTTCTGTCGAATTCCCTCCTTTGTTAGAAGATATTACTATATTAGTGGATATTCATAACCATGAAACAGAAACTATAGTCAAAGATATATTAAGCCACTATGGTGCAAGCGTAAAAATAATGAGTAAGCAGCCTACTAACACTATTGGTGATATCGTGATTACTGATAATGAAGAAGAATATGAAATAGAAAGAGCGACAATAATTTTAGATAGTAGCTCGACACAACTTACGGTTATTAGTGCGACTAAAGTTAAGTCAAATTTTAACTTTTCTGATCAGATTATTAATGCGATATCATTTTTAATCGATAATAGTGAGTCTAGTGATCATATTGATCTTGATAATTTAGGAATTAATGAATTTGCACCTGAGATGAATGAATATGATGAAATGGATGTTAATCAAACTGAAAACATTCTAGCAAGTTATAAAAACAATTTATCTATCAGCCCATATCGAGATTTATTTATCACCACAGTACCAGTAGATATTAATAAACTGTATAGTAGTGAAAGTATCGATGATTTAACCGAGCTAAAAGATATAACACATCGTTTAAAAGGTGTTTTTGCTATGTTAGATTTTGATTTATTGAAAAAAATGTGTGAATATTTAGAGCACCACATAGCAGAACATAATAAATTTGAAATAAGTAAAGGTATTAGAGAGCTGGAGTATTCAGTATCTAAATTAATGCCAGAAGGTGACCAATAATATGAATAACATCAATGTCATTGTAGCAGACGACCACCCCATTGTTCTTTTTGGTATCAGAAAATCACTAGAACAAATTGAATGGGTTAATATCGTTGGAGAATTTGAAGATTCAACTGCCCTAATCAATAACTTGGCGCGCCTAAATGCGGATGTTTTGGTAACCGATTTATCCATGCCCGGTGACAAATACGGCGACGGTATCACGTTAATTAAATATATCAAACGCCACTATCCCGATCTTTCGATTATCATTCTTACAATGAATAATAATCCAGCGATTTTAAGTGCAATACTTGAATTAGATATCGAAGGTATTGTTCTAAAACAAGGCGCTCCAGCCGATTTACCAAAAGCGCTAGCTGCATTGCAGAAAGGTAAAAAATTTACACCAGAGAGCGTAACTAAGCTATTAGAAAAAGTAAATGCCAGTGGTTATGGGGATAAACGTTTATCCCCAAAAGAAAGCGAAGTTCTACGTTTATTCGCCGAAGGATTTCTGGTCACTGAAATTGCACGAAAATTAAATCGCAGTATTAAAACCATTAGTAGCCAAAAGAAATCAGCCATGCTTAAGCTCGGTGTAGATAACGATATCGCCCTGCTCAATTATTTATCTTCGGTTACTATTGACAATAGTTCTGTAGAGTAATTACGTGCTTATGTTAGTATTTGATTATTAACGTTAATCAACTAATTCCTTCACGTAAAGACCCGCTGTAAACTGAGCTGTAGAGTTTAAAAATGCATTCTATTGATAATAATCATAGAGTGCATTTTTTTAACGCCCACTAAAGCTCAATAACGTTTTCTTCAGTTGCGCTAACTTCGTTGGTTTAGATAAACAATCATCCATACCAGCAGCTATACAACGCTGTTTCTCTTCGGCCATCGCATTCGCAGTCAAACCAATAATAGGTTGAGTAAATGATTGATTTCTTAGGCTAGTTGCCAGCATATAGCCATCCATATTAGGCATATTGACATCGCTAAGAACAATATCAACTGGATTTTTAGCAATATAATCCAATGCCTCTACCCCATCAATTGCCATTGCCGTTCGATATCCCATGCTAGTTATCTGATCTGTCAATAGAAGACGATTTATAGGGTGATCATCGACAATTAATACGGTGAATTTATTCAATGCACTATCATATTGAATATGAGCCTCAGGAATTACAGTTACCTCGCTCTCTTCACACATCAATGTATCAATAAACATCGGTAACCGATCTAGTTGATAAGTATTGTGTTTCCACTCACCCGGTTTAACCAAACGTACCTCGCCAATATAAGTGGCGGCTAATCGGATAGTTCGCGGTATGTCCAATGAGCTATATACCGGGTTGTCAGTCAATAGTAGGGCGTAATTTCCTCGGCTATGGCGCTCATCAATCAGAGTTACATTAAAGCCATGGTGTTCAAGCAGACGAGATAAATATTGCCCCAGAAAATCATTGCGGCATAACACAGCGATCGGGAAGACTGAACGGTATTCTGGTACTTGGATTGGCAAATATTTACCGTTATATAGTGGAATACGTATCACAAAAGTACTGCCTAATCCATATTCAGAATTAATTTCAATATCACCATCCATTAAACTGGCTAATTTTTCACAAATGGCCAAGCCTAGTCCAGTGCCTTTACTGGCCATATTATTGTCATTATTGACTTGAAAGAAAGGATCGAATAGTTGCATTTGTATGGCAGAAGTCATGCCAATACCAGAGTCTTTAATCTCGATTCGTAAATAGTGTTCATCACGCCAGACGTAAAGAATAATAAATCCTGATTCAGTAAATTTAATGCTGTTATTCAGTATATTAGAAATTACTTGCTGAAGCCGCACTGCGTCATTATTAATTAAATCGGGGACATTAGGCTCAATAAATGAATACACTGATAGCCTTTTTTTAGCGATTAAAGGTACATAGTTAGATAAGACAAAAGAAAAAATCTCTCGGCAACTGAACGCTTTGTGTTCAATTTTTAATTGTTTAGATTCAATTTTAGAAAAATCTAAAATATCGCTGATAATCTGTAATAATAATGCAGATGAATTATCCATCGTTTTTACCAAACGATTAGCTTTACCCGGTAAATCATATGATTGCAATAATTCAATATTACCAATAATTCCGTAAAGCGGCGTTCTTAATTCATGACTAACGGTCGCCAAAAACATTGATTTAGCATGGTTTGCTTGCTCCGCTGCTTCGGCTACATCTTGCAGAGATTTTTCCATTTGTACTCGAATGCTAATATCAACAAAGACACAAATGGCTACCTCTTCATTTTGATAACGTGAATTCACGAAACTAATCTGCAAATGTGTTTGATTTGTGGTCACTACATCGATGTAATTAGAGGACTTCTCACGAATTATTTTTAATATTCGTTGTTTATCTTTATCATTGAGCAACTGGAAATAATCATGGGCTAATTCGTTACTTAATATATTTCCACCATCACTCACTCGTAGAATAATAATTCCGACTGGGGCAGAGGCCACTATTTTGTGGTTAAATTGTTCATGTTCTTCTAAGCGAATCGCATTATTTTCTGCTGGCGCAAGCATTTTTCTTTCCAACAACCAAATCATAATAACAATGCTAATAGCCGAGATGAAATTTAAAATAAAAGCGTTGAGTAAGGAAAGATTAAATTCAGCTAATAATCTATCCGTTGGTATAGAAAGAACTACACTAAGCGCCGAAGGAGATAAACGTTTTTTAAAAATTAATTTTGAATAATCATTATTAAAACCAAAATATGGGGTATCAATTGATTCAAGCATACTCGCAGAAATTGGAATTTTACTGATAGAGTTATAGATTACCGGCTGATTATTTTGATTAACAATCGCTAGTTCAAGCGGGCTATCATAGCGTTGATTAAATTGGCTAAGGCTTATATTTCTTTCTATGCCCATTAAACCAACTAATATTCCCTCTTTATAAATCGGGGACATTAGATATAACTGACCAGCATCAGGTTGTGGATTCGGAACAATCCAATATAAGCTGCGCTCTTGCCCCTGTGTTTTCATGCTCATATAGGCGCGCATATATTCATAAACTACCCGCTTCAGTAATTCAATATTTGAAGCGAACATTCGAATTGGAAAATCCACCATACAATGACTATTAACGCCGGCAATAAATACATGGTTAATACCTTGCGAGGCCGCAATGCTATCTTTCCAAAAATAAATTAATTGCTGGAAAGAGGATAAGTAATCTTGGGTTTTTTCTTTGAATATACGGCAATCGCCATTCACTTGTAATGGATGGTAAACAAAAGAAGAATGTTCGACTTTGTTAGAAAAAAAATCAGGTTGTGCTTTTCTTTTTTCAATATAACTTTCTGTCATAAATTGAATTGAGCGCAATGTACCGTTAGTTTCTCTTATATAAGCCTGCATATGATCATAGCTAGAATTAAACTGCTGACGAATATCTGATTTAGCTTGGTTAAACTGATTTATTAGGTAGGATAATGTAAGAATAGCTCCCATCGCCCACAGCATAAAGCCGAGAATTCGGAATAAATAACGGGATATTTTAAGCGATGTTCGAAAAGAAGATAAATATCTCAAGCGTATACCTAAACCTATTCAATACATTAAATTAGCTATCATAGATTATAATATCAGCCAGAGAATAAACAGTAGTAATTAGCGTTTGTTAAAATAAAAACAGACGGTAAACCGTCTGTTTTTTATTCAGCTTTCAGAATTAAACGTTATCTTCTACGCCATCATCTGTGTCTGGGGTTGCTTGTGCTCCATCAGAGTCAGTGATAACTTCACCTTCTAATTCTGTGGCTACATCACCATCAGCATCCAGTAATTCATCATCGTCTTCTGGCTCAGCAACACGTTGAAGACCAACAACCTTCTCATCTTCAGCAGTACGGATCAAGGTGACCCCCTGCGTATTACGGCCAACAATGCTAACTTCTGATACGCGAGTACGTACCAAAGTACCAGCATCAGTGATCATCATAATCTGGTCAGTTTCTTCAACCTGAATAGCGCCAACAACTTGACCATTACGTTCACTAACTTTAATCGAGATAACACCTTGAGTCGCACGAGATTTCGTTGGGTATTCACGTTCGTTAGTCCGCTTACCATAACCATTCTCAGTAACTGTTAGGATATCACCTTCGGCGCGCGGAATAATTAATGAAACAACTTTATCGTTATCCATCAATCGAATACCACGAACACCTGTAGCTGTACGACCCATTGAGCGTACGGCATCTTCAGCAAATCTAACCACTTTACCTTGTGCAGAGAACAGCATAACTTCGTTAGAACCGTTGGTTAAATCAACGCCAATCAATTCATCACCGTCATTCAGATTCACCGCAATAATACCGGCACTTCTTGGGCGGCTAAACTCTTTTAATGCAGTTTTCTTCACGGTACCACTGGCTGTAGCCATGAAGACAAAATAGCCATCTTCATAGTCTCTGACAGGCAGAATAGCCGTAATACGCTCATTCTGTTCCAGCGGCAGCAAGTTAACGATTGGTCGACCTCGCGCTCCCCTGCTGGCTTCCGGTAATTGATATACCTTCATCCAATACAAGCGACCACGGCTTGAGAAGCATAAAATTGTGTCGTGGGTATTAGCCACCAGCAAACGTTCGATAAAATCTTGTTCTTTTATTCGTGCTGCTGATTTACCTTTACCGCCACGGCGTTGCGCTTCGTAGTCTGATAATGGCTGATATTTAACGTAACCTTGATGTGACAGGGTAACAACAACATCTTCCTGGTTGATCAAGTCTTCGATATTAATATCGGCGGTATTCTCAGTGATTTCAGTACGACGCGCATCATTGTACAGATCGCGGATAGTTTCTAATTCTTCACGAATCACTTCCATCAGACGATCTGGGCTATTCAGAATAAACAGTAATTCTTCAATAATTTTGAGTAAATCACGGTATTCTTCGAGCAGTTTTTCATGCTCAAGCCCAGTTAATTTTTGTAAGCGTAAATCAAGAATCGCTTGGGCTTGTTGCTCAGTAAGATAATATTTACCGTCACGAACACCAAATTGCTCTTCCAACCATTCAGGACGTGCCGCATTATCACCCGCACGTTCTAACATTGCTGCGACGTTACCTAATTCCCAAGGCGATGCGATTAAGCCCGCTTTGGCTTCTGCAGGGCTCGATGCCCGGCGGATCAATTCGATAATCGGATCAATATTGGCTAAGGCAACCGCTAATGCTTCCAAAATGTGAGCACGATCGCGGGCTTTGCGTAATTCATAAATTGTACGACGAGTCACTACTTCACGACGGTGACGCACAAATGCTGAAATAATCTCTTTCAGATTAAGGATTTTCGGTTGGCCCTGATGCAGAGCAACCATGTTTATCCCGAAAGAAACTTGTAACTGAGTTAATGAATAGAGGTTGTTAAGAACCACTTCACCCACTGCATCGCGTTTAACTTCAATCACAATACGCATGCCGTCTTTATCAGACTCATCACGTAAAGCACTGATGCCTTCGATACGTTTGTCTTTAACTAGCTCCGCCATTTTTTCAATTAAGCGTGCTTTATTAACCTGATACGGGATTTCATTAACTACGATGGTCTCGCGACCATTTTTTTCGTCGACTTCGATATCAGCACGAGCACGGAGATAAATTTTACCTCGGCCAGTACGATAAGCATCGATAATCCCTCTGCGACCATTAATAATCGCAGCAGTAGGGAAATCAGGCCCTGGGATGTGCTCCATCAGACCTTCAATACTGATATCTTCGTCATCAATATAGGCTAAACAACCGCTGACCACTTCGCCCAAGTTGTGCGGTGGAATATTGGTAGCCATACCAACCGCGATACCTGATGAGCCATTAACCAATAAATTGGGTACACGGGTCGGCATAACTGCGGGAATATTTTCCGTTCCATCATAGTTTGGAACGAAATCGACCGTTTCTTTATCGAGGTCCGCCAGCAATTCATGGGCGATTTTAGCCATACGGACTTCCGTATAACGCATCGCTGCGGCTGAGTCACCATCGACTGACCCAAAGTTTCCCTGACCATCAACAAGCATATAGCGCATTGAGAATGGCTGTGCAAGACGAACAATTGTCTCATAGACAGCACTATCACCATGCGGATGGTATTTACCAATAACGTCCCCGACTACACGGGCGGATTTTTTATAGGCTTTATTCCAATCATTTCCCAGTACATTCATCGCAAAAAGTACTCTGCGGTGTACCGGCTTCAGTCCATCACGAACATCTGGAAGTGCACGCCCGACGATCACGGACATAGCATAATCCAAATACGAACTTTTTAGTTCTTCTTCGATGTTGACTGGTGTGATTTCTCTGGCAATGTCGCTCATGGAACCACTGTCCCTCATAACTTCGGATTCAAAGGTTTAGAACTATACCACAATTCGTCAATTTAATAAAAAAGAGAAGCGAGTATTTGTCTTTCAAGCTATGTATAATAGCCAAAAAAATTGAGTTATGGATCGGTTCAGCTACTATTTTTAACTATTGGTCGACCGTATCTCGGCAGTAATAGGTAATTTTATGCTTTTCTTCCACCGCTGGATCGCCAATTATGCACTTAAGGAGTTATCCCCTCATGACTAATGCCCCGCTAAATAATCAACAAAATGTTGATTTGCACGAAATCGAAAAATTTGAAGCCGTTGCTTCCCGCTGGTGGGATCTCGAAGGTGAATTTGCCCCACTGCATCGTATTAATCCCTTACGCTTAAATTATATTATGCAGCGCGTTGATGGGCTATTCGGTAAAAAAGTGCTCGATGTCGGCTGTGGTGGCGGAATTTTATCTGAAAGCATGGCACGTGAAGGGGCTATTGTTACAGGACTCGATATGGGCGCTGAACCACTGCAAGTAGCTAAGCTGCATTCATTAGAAAGTGGGATCCCGGTCGAGTATGTACAAGAAACTGTCGAAGAACACGCAGAAAAATATCCACATGCCTACGATATTGTTACCTGCATGGAAATGCTGGAGCATGTTCCAGACCCTGCATCTGTTGTGCGTGCCTGCGCAAAATTGGTTAAACCTGGTGGGCACGTTATGTTCTCAACCATTAATCGCAATAAAAAGGCTTGGTTAATGGCCGTCGTCGCAGCAGAATATATTATGAAGATTGTCCCCAAAGGCACGCATGATGCGAAAAAATTTATTCGCCCTTCCGAATTAATAGGCTGGGTTGATCAAACCCCATTAAAAGAGAAAAATATCATAGGGTTACATTACAATCCTATCACCGATAAATTCTGGCTAGGACCGAATGTGGATGTGAATTATATGTTACATACTCAGTGTGCTGATAAATAACACAGCACCGACCAATAAATCAGCAAACGAACACTCATTTACAATTTTTTTTTTTACTAATGTCGGCTAATCTAATTTCGCGCTTTCCTTTTGGGGTGCAGGTTACCGACATGATCACCTAATTTATCCAGAAACTTATCCACAAGATCAGCCAAAATTGTACACTTGATAAAATCCGTCATTAACATTATCTTGTTATCGAACAATATCAAAACCACTACATATAGTGTGATAAGACACCACCAAATACTACTCTCATGGGGTTACCCCGTGAGTTTTTTTTATGCTTGTCGCCACAGTCATATGTAGCACAACTCAAGGTATATCTGCTCATGAACCAGAGTCTGTTAGTCACCAAACGTGATGGACACAAAGAACGTATCGATCTCGATAAAATCCACAAAGTAATCACCTGGGCCGCTGATGGGCTCAATAACGTATCAGTTTCACTGGTGGAGTTACGTTCACAGATTCAGTTTTATGATGGGATCAAAACTTCTGATATCCACGAGACGATGATCAAAGCAGCCGCCGATTTAATTAGCGGTGAATCGCCGGATTATCAGTATGTCGCTGCTCGCCTTGCGATTTTTAATTTACGCAAAAAAGCCTACGGTCAGTTTGAACCACCAAAACTGTATGATCATGTGAAGCGCTTAGTTGAAATGGGCAAATATGATAAGCATTTGCTCGAAGACTACACCGTCGAAGAATTCCAGCAAATGGATGATTATATTGATCACTGGCGTGATATGAACTTTTCCTATGCCGCGGTTAAGCAATTAGAAGGGAAGTATTTAGTTCAAAACCGAGTGACCGGTGATATTTATGAAAGCGCGCAGTTCCTGTATATTTTAGTCGCAGCCTGTCTGTTTTCTCGCTATCCCAAAGAAACGCGTTTAGATTATATCAAGCGTTTTTATGATGCCGCTTCAACCTTTAAAATTTCATTACCGACGCCTATCATGGCGGGGGTTCGTACGCCAACACGTCAATTCAGCTCCTGTGTTCTGATTGAGTGTGGTGATAGCTTAGATTCAATTAATGCAACATCAAGCGCAATTGTTAAATATGTCTCTCAACGCGCAGGGATTGGTATCAATGCGGGTCGAATCCGCGCATTAGGTAGCCCAATCCGTGGTGGTGAAGCGTTCCATACTGGTTGTATTCCTTTTTATAAGCACTTCCAAACTGCGGTTAAATCTTGTTCTCAGGGCGGCGTACGTGGCGGTGCAGCAACTTTATTCTACCCATTATGGCATTTAGAAGTTGAAAGCTTGTTAGTGCTTAAAAATAACCGTGGGGTCGAAGGTAACCGTGTTCGCCATATGGATTATGGGGTTCAAATCAATCGCTTAATGTATCAGCGCCTGATTAAAAACCAAGACATCACGCTATTTAGCCCATCAGATGTTCCTGGCTTATATGATGCTTTCTTTGCTAATCAAGACGAATTCGAACGTCTGTATGTGGCTTATGAGCAAGATCCAGCTATTCGCAAATCAAAAATTAAAGCGGTGGAATTGTTTTCATTAATGATGCAAGAACGTGCATCTACTGGCCGAATCTATATTCAGAATGTGGATCACTGTAATACCCACAGCCCATTTGATCCGGCGATTGCACCAGTACGCCAATCCAATCTGTGCTTAGAAATTGCGTTACCGACCAAACCGTTAAGTGACATCAAAGATGAGAACGGAGAAATTGCTCTGTGTACACTGTCGGCCTTCAACTTAGGTGCGATTAACAGCCTTGATGAGCTCGAAGAGTTAGCCACGCTAGCAGTACGCGCATTAGATGCTCTGCTGGATTACCAAGATTATCCCATTATTGCTGCACAAAAAGGCGCTATGGGTCGTCGTACGCTAGGTATCGGCGTAATTAACTTTGCCTATTATTTAGCTAAAAATGGCGTACGCTATTCTGATGGCAGTGCTAATAACCTTACTCACCAAACGTTTGAAGCTATTCAATATTATTTATTAAAAGCCTCTAATGAGCTGGCAAAAGAGCAAGGCGCATGCCCTTGGTTCAATGAAACCACTTATGCAGCGGGTGTGCTGCCTATCGATACCTATAAAAAAGAAATCGACAAGCTAACCAACGAGCCTCTGCACTACGATTGGGGATCTTTACGCCGCGATATTCAACAATATGGCCTACGTAATTCAACGTTATCGGCATTGATGCCTTCTGAAACCTCATCGCAGATTTCTAATGCCACTAACGGAATTGAACCGCCGCGCGGTTATATCAGCGTTAAAGCGTCTAAAGATGGTATTTTGCGCCAAGTGGTTCCAGAATATGAACGCCTGAAAGATGCTTATGAGCTATTATGGCAAATGCCATCAAATACCGGCTACTTGCAATTAGTCGGCATTATGCAGAAATTTGTTGATCAGTCGATTTCGGCCAATACTAATTATGACCCAACTCGTTTCCCTAATGGCAGAGTTCCAATGAACCAACTGCTCAAAGATCTGCTACTGACGTATAAATTTGGCGTCAAAACGCTTTATTATCACAACACTCGTGATGGCGCAGAAGATATTCAGGGCGATCTGGAAGAAGTCATTGAAGCTGAAGATACCGACTGTGAAGGCGGCGCGTGTAAAATTTAATTTGAGGAAGCTATGTCTCATACGTATACCATCTTCTCACAGAAGAAAAATGACCAGTTACAGGAGCCGATGTTTTTCGGCCAACCGGTTAACGTTGCACGTTTCGATCAGCAAAAATATCCAATTTTCGAAAAACTGATCGAAAAACAATTGTCCTTCTTTTGGCGTCCAGAAGAAGTGGATGTGTCTCGCGATCGTATTGACTACAATGCGTTGCCTGATCATGAGAAACATATTTTTATCAGCAACTTAAAATATCAGACTTTATTGGATTCAATTCAGGGTCGTAGCCCTAACGTGGCTTTTCTACCTCTAATTTCGATTCCAGAGCTGGAAACTTGGGTTGAGACATGGTCATTTTCAGAGACAATTCATTCACGTTCATATACCCATATTATTCGTAATATTGTAAATGATCCGGCGCTTATTTTTGATGATATCGTCGAAAATGAAGAAATTTTAAAACGTGCTCGTGATATCTCGGCCTACTATGACACCTTGATTAATATGACTAATCAATACCATATGTATGGTGAAGGTGAGCATATCGTCAATGGTCAAGAAGTCGTTGTTTCGCTACGTGCACTGAAAAAACAGTTATATTTGTGCTTAATGAGCGTCAATGCCTTAGAAGCTATCCGTTTCTACGTTAGTTTTGCCTGCTCATTTGCCTTCGCTGAACGTGAATTAATGGAAGGTAACGCCAAAATCATTAAATTGATTGCGCGCGATGAAGCACTGCATTTAACCGGCACTCAGCATATGCTAAATCTGTTACGTTCAGGTCAAGACGATCCTGAAATGGCAGAAATTGCCGCCGAATGTGAAGATGAATGCTATCGCCTATTTGTCGATGCTGCTGAGCAAGAAAAAGAGTGGGCTAGTTATCTGTTCCGCGATGGTTCTATGATTGGTTTGAATAAAGATATTCTGTGCCAGTATGTTGAATATATTACTAATATTCGTATGCAGGCCGTTGGCTTGAAATTGCCTTTTGAAGGACGTTCAAACCCAATCCCATGGATTAATTCGTGGTTAGTCTCAGATAACGTTCAAGTTGCACCACAAGAAGTTGAAGTCAGCTCTTATTTAGTCGGTCAAATTGATTCTGAAGTTAATACCGACGATTTGAGCGATTTCGAGCTCTAATCATGTCGAGCCATAAAATCACCCTGCGCCAACCGCAGGGTGTTGATGTTCCCTTCCATTCGGAGCTTCACGACTCACTGCTTGAAGCTTTGGAAGATGGTCAGATTGCTGCTGAATACCAATGTCGAGAAGGTTATTGTGGCTCGTGCCGAGTCACTTTATTAACTGGCAAAGTGGCGTATCGCTGCCAACCATTGGCCTTTATTAATAAAGGCGAAATTTTGCCCTGCTGCTGTCACCCGTTATCGGATATTGAAATTGAATGACAGCGATTCATTATAGCCATTTATATTCAGTAGTTGATTGATCATACCGCTAAGGCCGACTTAAAATACAAAGGCGCTACTTATTGATTAAGTTGCGCCTTTTATTTATTAACCTATTAAATCGTCTATCAACTAATATCGATTCCTTACTTTCTCTCGATACTTCAATCCACGTCTATTTAATCATTACTTGGCTGTTGCTCACCTTTGCAGGGGTATCCACCGGCACAAAAAAGCGATATCTAATCCCTGATGTCATCTTGATTACAAAAATCCATACATTGCAGCAAAAACCCAACCAAACACACAAGAAACACTTACCCCGATTAAGCCGGGAAAAATAAAGCTATGATTAATAACATATTTACCGATTTTAGTCGTCCCTGAACGGTCAAACTGGATTGCCGCTAAATCGCTTGGATACGTCGGTAAAATATAGTAACCATAACAAGCAGGCGCAGAAGCGATGATATACGCTGGCTCGACTCCGATAGCCAAAGCAATCGGTACAATGGCAGCCAGTGCCGCCGCTTGTGAGTTAACAAATTTAGATACTAATAACAAAACTATCGCATATGCCCAAGGATACTCTTTAACTAGCGCGCCTAATGCACCTTTAATTTCATTCATATGCGCGCCAAACATAGTTTCGGCCATCCACGCAATGCCATATACCGCAACAATAGCTATCATTCCTGAACGGAACACTTCGTTTTTTGAAATTTGTGCTGGATTGGTTTTACAAATAATGATAATCAGCGCACCGGCTAATAACATAAACATTTGAATAACCAGTACCATCGATAAAGGCTTGTCATTGATCAGTGGACGCAATTCAGAAAATGCACCTAATGTAGCAACCACCGCTATTGAGGCCAAAAAAATCCACATAGCTACCCAGTTAATTGTCGGCAGTTTTTTATCGAGTAATGTTACTGTACCGCCATAAACATATTCACGGTTTTCTGGGTCAGAAATAAATTCTTGAAACACTGGGTCTTTATCTAAATCCTTGCCGCGAAACCAGCTAAAAATACCAATCGCTAATATACCTAACAATGTTGATGGAATAGTAATTGCTAATAAATCTAAAAATTCTAATGACTTACCATTAATAGTAACTCCACCCAGCATCGCCACTAATGAAACCACTGCGACAGAAACTGGGCTAGCAATAATGCCCATTTGAGCCCCGATGCTACTGGCTGCCATTGGACGTTCAGGGCGAATATTATTTTTAATCGCTGCATCGTAGATAATAGGCAATATGGTATACACGACGTGCCCTGTACCGCATAAAATAGTCAGAATACAAGTCACAAAGGGAGCAACAATAGAGATATATTTCGGATTTTTACGCAGCAACCGCTCGGCGATTTGCAGCATAACATCAAGCCCTCCTGACGCTTGCAAAGTGGCAGAAGCTGCCACAACAGCAATAATAACCAGCATTACATCGACAGGGGGTTTTCCGGGCGGGATACCAAACACAAAGACCAGAATAACCAACCCGACACCACCAAGTAATCCTAACGCCATACCGCCTTTTTTGGCCCCGTAAAACAGACAGACCAGTATGATCACCAGTTGTATTAAAAAATCCATATTGCCATCCTTTTTATAATGTTTGTTTACATTATGCGGAGGCTAAAATTACAATTGTTGACCTGGATTAATTATTAAACTAATTTAAATTAAATTAATATTGGCTTTTATCTTTCCTATCACATATTTTTTATTATCTATTTGCCATACTATTCTGTTATGTTTCTTTTCAAATAATTAGCAACATCCCACCTAATTTTATTCAACCTTACGTTGTCTGTTTAGTTTTATTTCAACAGTAATTCTAACAAATAAACCTTAATTATCGGTTAAATTTAACACTAAATGATGATCTTCATTATGCGTGTGTAAAATAATAATTACAGTTGTTGTAATTGATATTTGACACGTTTAAACAGATCGAATAATCTGCCTAACACATTAAGTATTCATTTTTAATCCGAGGAAGTTGTGAAGAATCGTACGCTAGGTAGCGTTTTAATCGTCGCTGGAACAACGATTGGTGCAGGGATGCTGGCAATGCCTCTGGCGGCCGCCGGTGTTGGTTTTCCTGTTATGACAGTCATGCTTGTCACGTTATGGCTATTGATGAGTTATACCTCTTTACTATTAGTCGAGGTCTATCAACACAATCCTGCGGATATGGGATTAGGCACTATCGCCAAGAAGTATCTGGGTCGTCCGGGCCAATTAGTGACGGGATTCAGTATGTTGCTATTGATGTACGCCTTAACAACCGCCTATATTGGTGGTGCTGGAGTCTTAATATCTAGTAGCTTATCTTCTTGGTGGGGATTATCTATCTCGGTCGAAACCTCGATTATTCTATTTACTCTAATTGGCGGTATCGTTGTTGGTATTGGTACTCATTCCGTCGACTTTATAAATCGCTTGCTGTTCTCGGCAAAAACTATTTTCTTGATTATCATGCTCGGTGTGATGATGCCGCATGTTGAAAGCGTAAACTTAATCAATATGCCGCTAGAAAAAGGTCTGGTTCTCTCTGCTATCCCAGTAATTTTCACTTCGTTTGGCTTCCATGGCAGCGTACCGAGCTTGGTCAGCTACATGAAAGGTGACGTGCGTAAATTACGCATGATTTTTATTTGCGGCAGCGCCATCCCGTTAGTCGCTTATATCTTTTGGCAAATAGCCACATTAGGCGCTATCCCGTCTGATACTTTCATGGGAATTTTAGCGCAACAAGCTGGATTAGATGGCTTATTAACTGCAATCCGTGACGTAGTCTCTACCCCACGAGTCAATGTGGCGGTGAGCTTATTTATGGATTTAGCACTCGCCACCTCATTCTTAGGCGTCGCATTGGGGTTATTCGATTATGTTGCCGACTTATTTAAACGCAGTAATGAGTTATCTGGCCGCTTGCAAACCGGCTTATTGACCTTTGTGCCGCCGGTATTATGTGCCCTGTTCTTCAGTAGTTTTGTTCAAGCTTTGACCTATGCGGCAGTAGCACTCTCGCTGTTAGCCTTAATTATTCCATCATTATTAGTGATGAGGGTCAGAAAGTTAGAAAAAGCCGGGGATTACCGTGTTATGGGCGGAAAACCTGTACTGATCATGGTGCTACTGTGCGGTATCAGCGTGATATTAATTCAATTTGCCATCGTCGGTGGTTTGCTACCAAGTGTTGGATAACAGAACAAAATCTATGCTAGTCGCAGTCATAATATAATAAAACATTACATAAAAAAGTAAAAAAGCCATGACAGAATTATTCTGACATGGCTTTTTGTCTATTAGCTATATTAACTATAAACTCAACTAATTATGGGCTCAATATTTCAAACCTAACGTTTAAACGATTAGAAACTCAACCCTGCGCCAAGATAAAATCCATCGGCAATTTTATTACTCGGACGATGATCAGCCCCTTTAACATCAATCATACGGTAGCCTGCATCCACCGACAGTGGTGAAAATATAGTGTAACGCGCACCCACTTTGGTCTCGGTGTAAGAATCGCTACCTGAGGTTAATCCCGCAGGTGCACCGTAAGCTTCACCATAAATATTTAATGACGGCATAACGGTCCAATTTAGCCCGGCACCTGCGGCTAACGCCATACCATCTTTATTATCTTTAGGTGATAAATATAACGCTTTACCCCCAACATAAGCTGAGACTGGTCCAAACGGTAACCCAAATGTCGCGCCTAAACTGCCCATTTGTCCGTTGTGATCACTACGCGTCCACGCACCATTGAATGCCAGACCTGAACCTTGAGTACCAATTCCGGCATTCATCTCGGTATAGTGTTCGCCCACCTGAGCCCCTAAAGAGATTGCCTGTGCGCTCCCGGTACACACCATCGCAGCTGCCGCCATTGCAATTAAACTTTTGCGCATAATTTTATCCTTTAATTTACTTAGCTTATTATTCTTCAATGATACTTAATAATAGTGAAACAAACCGCATATATTTATACTTTTATCTCTACATATATATAGTTTTGTAAATATATTAATGCCAATATTAATCACAGCAATTGGTCATAAGTATTAGTGTTATACTACCTATAATCAGATAATAATAACAATTGAATGTTTTTTATTCGCTTTCTACGACAGTAATTCACCTGTTTTTTTGAACTAAAAAAATGAAGGCTTAATGTGTGTAATTTAACTGGAGTTATATGATGAAGAAAAAAGGTCTTACAACTGCGGCGGGCGCTCCTGTTGTTGATAATAACAACGTAATGACCGCTGGTCCGCGTGGCCCTATGTTATTACAAGATATCTGGTTTTTAGAAAAACTGGCTCACTTTGACCGCGAAGTTATCCCTGAACGTCGTATGCACGCTAAAGGTTCTGGTGCTTTCGGTACTTTCACTGTAACTCATGATATTACCAAATATACACGGGCAAAAATCTTCTCTGAAGTCGGCAAAAAGACTGAAATGTTTGCCCGCTTTTCTACCGTCGCAGGCGAACGTGGTGCGGCTGATGCAGAGCGTGATATTCGTGGATTCGCCTTAAAATTCTATACTGAAGAAGGAAATTGGGATTTAGTTGGTAACAATACTCCGGTATTTTATCTGCGTGATCCACTGAAATTCCCTGATTTAAACCATATCGTTAAACGTGATCCTCATACCAATTTACGCAATATGGCCTATAAATGGGATTTTTTCTCACATTTACCCGAAGCTCTACACCAATTAACCATTGACGTCAGTGACCGTGGTATTCCAGCCGGTTATCGTTTCATGCACGGTTTTGGTAGCCATACTTACAGCTTCATCAACGATAAAAATCAACGCCATTGGGTTAAATTCCACTTCCGTTGCCAGCAAGGGATCAAAAATCTACAAGACGAAGAAGCCGAAGCGATTGTTGCTAAAGACCGTGAAAGCTCACAACGTGACTTGTTTAATGCAATTAAAGATGGCGATTATCCACGTTGGAATTTGCAAATTCAGATCATGCCAGAAGCTGACGCCTCTAAAGTCCCTTATAACCCATTTGATTTAACTAAAGTTTGGCCACATAAAGATTATCCATTGATCGATGTTGGTTTCTTTGAATTGAACCGTAACCCAGACAATTATTTTGCTGATGTAGAACAAGCCGCATTTAGCCCAGCCAATACCGTGCCAGGCATTGGTTTCTCGCCAGATAAAATGTTGCAAGGCCGCTTGTTCTCTTATGGTGATGCGCATCGCTACCGTTTAGGCGTAAACCATCATCAAATTCCAGTAAATGCCCCACGTTGCCCATTCCATAATTATCACCGTGACGGTGCCATGCGCGTCGATGGCAACAGCGGAAATGGTGTGACTTATGAGCCAAACAGTGCCGGTTTGTTCCAAGAACAGCCAAATTACAGCGAACCGCCATTAACTATTGAAGGTGCGGCAGATCACTGGAATCATCGTGAAGATACCGATTATTTCAGCCAGCCTCGTGCACTGTATGAATTACTCAGCGAAGATGAGCATCAGCGCATGTTTGCACGTATTGCCGGTGAGTTAATTGAAGCCAGCGAAGAAACACAGCAGCGCCAAATTGACTTATTCCGCCAAGTTCATCCGGAATACGGTGCTGGCGTCGAGAAAGCATTAAACGCGCTAAAATAATCGTGTTATCTAGTTGCTTCAACGTCAGGCAACTGTAGTCGTAGACACCCGCTTTGGCGGGTGTTTTTTCATGTTAAGGCCGCTCGGCAACCCAGCGTTTGATTGCTTGACGAGAGATCTTAATACCACCAGATTTTAATTGTTCATCGAGCCAATAAAAAGCCACAGGATACTGAAACACCGCCAATTTCGGCTTTAGCCATATTTGTAGTTGCTCTAGACACAAATCAGTCGTCCCTTCGATAACCGCTACCGGGCGATGACCAAATTCAATATCAGCACGCGGAACCACAAAACACTGAGTGACTTGCGGATGGCTCGCTATCACTGCTTCTATGTCCTCTGGCTGAATACCTTCGCCACCACTGAAAAATAAATTATCTAAGCGGCCTAAGATTTGATATTCACCGTCGATAAAAGCGCCTTTATCATTAGTAGCAAACCAACCTTGGAGATCTTCCTGCATCGGTTTTTCTGACGATAAGCATTTTAGCGGTACGATTTGATGATCAAACCAATAGCCTAACGCTTGGCTATCCGCACAAATTTGGATTTCACCATCAACCAATCGGACTTTTTTACCCATAAGTGGTAAGCCCACCCCGGGTTTACCATCGGCTCTTTTGGCACAAATAGTCGAGGCCATTTCAGTCATGCCATAACCACTCCAGCAACGGATCCCCTGCTTCTGCGCAGCGTCGGTTAATTCCGTCGGAATAGCCGCTCCGCCAAGTAACACATCGTGCAAAGTTTGTAGATGTGCTTCTGGCTGGGCCAATAAGCGCCATAATTGTGTCGGCACTAATGATGCGTGAGTTACCCCTTGCAATGCTTGCGCTAATGGCATTGAAGGCTTAATTGCCAAGATTGCACCGCGTAATAACCAGCGCCAAACAATCCCTTGACCAGAAACATGAAACAGCGGTAGCGATAATAACCAACAATCTTGTGGCTGATAGGTAAGCAATCCTAATACACCCTTGGCACTCAGTAAATGCGCCGCCGTATGATGTACCGCGGCTTTGGGTAATCCGGTCGATCCTGAGGTTAAAATCAACGTCGCTGGACGATACAGATCGCAAGGCGGCAATGCTTGAGAGAGGGGATTATCTGTTCGTACTTTGCCTGAGACTGATTTATTAGTCACGGCATCGGAGGTGATTAATTTTCCAGTACACAGCGCAGCAGCATCATAAGTTAAGGCCGGATAAGATAATGTTCGACAAGGCGTTGCTGGGTAAACGCTGTCTGTAGTCAAAATAGTCGGTTGCGAATCAAACTCAATCACAAAATCAATATTGAGCCGTGGCAACAATTGCGCCAACAAATCAATCGGTAAACGAGGATTCAACGGTAATACACGCGCACCACAGGTTATTAGTGCTAACTGGCACAACAGCAAATCTAGACTATTTTTACCGCGCAATACTACGCCATGGCCCGGTAGAACACCTTGAGCGACAAAACTGCAGCTATATTGTTCAATCCGCTGATTTAATTGATACCAACTCAGAGACTGAATGGCTTTAGCCTCTGTGCTTTCGGTGCCAATATCCACGCAGCTATCAACGCAACTATCAGTACAACTATTCGCCAACGAATCGGCAGAAAAATACAGTGCCGTAGCGTCACCGCGCTGAGCTGCCCAGTGACGCCACGGCCAATCAGTAAATTGACTCAGCACTGCCATGGAGCGCCTAAATCATTCAGCGTTAACGCCGGAATCGTACAATCTGGCCAGGTTCTCACTAGCTGATGTTGTATTAAATCCACCGTATCTAAACCTGGTAGCGTATTTGGGGTCAACCAATGTGCGATACGGGCTAGTTGAGTCAAACCAAAACTGGTCTCAATCGATGAGCTGATCACGGCTTGCAAACCACATTGATGCGCTTGTTCGATTAAGCGACGGCAATAGGACAAACTGCCCGTTAAAGTGGGTTTAATCACAATCGCGCTAACTCCCGCTTGCGCCATAACCTCAAAATCGGCCTCACGCACACTTTCATCCCAAGCAATAGCAATACCGGTATCTGCCGCAAATGACAACGATTCTGCACGCGTTTTGCAAGGCTCTTCGAGAAAATCAATCCGGGAGCGATATTCTGGATTGACATATTTGGCAAATCCATCAGCTTTTGCTCGGGTCCAGCTGCGGTTAGCGTCTAAACGCAAGCGTAAATCAGGGATGGCTTCTAACAATACATTCACCACCATACCATCGCGTACCGCTTCATATAATCCTACTTTAACTTTGGCAATTTTATCGCCAGCCATATCGTTCAAGCGAATGATGAGATCGTCAGGATCGCCAGTACACAAGGGCGCTTTGCGATAATCGGCGGTATCTGGTAATTGGCCCTGTAATTCTGCCAATGCACAGCTAATACCAAAGGCTACCGAAGGTAGATCGCTCATCGGCGGAGTGTTATCCCCCTGCGCTACCCACTGGCTTAACCATTGTTTTGCCGCTTCTGCAGCCTGTTCACAGGTTTCTTGGCTAAATTCGGGCAATGGTGAAATCTCACCCCAACCGGTCTTTTCACCTTCCTGTAACTGGACTAAAAAGCCATCACGAGTTTTAAGCCGCTGATAACGTAGAATAACGCCCGCCTCCATCGGCAGGCTAAAAGCATATAATTTGGCGCTTCGCATTATGGATTACGCTTGAATTTAGAGAAGTCCGGTTGGCGTTTTTGATTAAAGGCATTGCGGCCTTCTTGGCCTTCTTCGGTCATATAAAACAGCATAGTAGCATTACCCGCCAGTTCTTGTAGCCCCGCTTGTCCATCACAATCAGCGTTTAACGCCGCTTTTAAGCAACGTAAAGCCATTGGGCTATTTTCTAACATTTCACGGCACCAACGGACAGTCTCTTTTTCCAAATCTGCATACGGAACCACGGTATTAATTAAGCCCATATCAAGTGCTTGCTTAGCATCATACATACGGCATAAGAACCAGATTTCACGAGCTTTTTTCTGGCCAACAATGCGCGCCATATAAGCAGCCCCCCAGCCTCCGTCAAATGAACCTACTTTAGGTCCTGTTTGACCGAATTGTGCATTTTCAGCCGCAATAGTCAGGTCGCACATCATATGTAATACATGTCCTCCACCGACAGCATAACCCGCTACCATCGCCACGATAGGTTTAGGGCAAGTGCGGATTTGACGTTGGAAATCCAAAACATTTAAATGATGAACGCCGCTATCATCTTGATATCCGCCGTAATCACCACGAATTTTCTGATCGCCACCCGCACAGAAAGCATGCTCACCCGCGCCGGTTAAAATAATGGTGCCGATATTATCGTCGTAACGTGCATCGGACAGTGCATTGATCATTTCTTTCACCGTTTGTGGGCGAAATGCATTGCGTACCTCTGGGCGATTGATGGTGATTTTTGCAATACCATCTTCTGATTTATGATACAAAATATCATCAAATCCAGCAGAACAATCCAGCCAGTGAATCGGGGCATACAGTTTTTCTTCGCTTGGATAAAGCATGTTTTAAGTTCCTTTAACCACAATGTGATAAAAATTGGTGTATTGCATCAGCAAATGCATTCGGAGAAGCCTGATGGGCGTTATGACCCGCCTCAGGAATTAAATCCATCGGTAAGGCATATTGTTGTGCTAACCGGCGAAATTTTTGATCATGTTCACCGCATAAATAGAGTAAGGGGCAATCTATGCGCTGTAATTTATCGGCCATAAATGGCTGCTGAGCCAACGAGGTAGCCTCTAGCATATCCGCAATAGCCTGGGGATTATTATGACTACGCAAAGCAATAAGCTGTTGACGCTGTTGGTCATTTAATTGACTAAACACCGCTTGACGATACCAATCGTCTAAAACTTGGCTGAATGGCTGATGGCGAAAACGTTCGGCCCAATAATGATCATTAATAGAGCGCTGCCGTTTTTCTGAAAGATCAGTTAATCCGACATTTCCCCCTTCAATGATCAGCCCTTTTAGCCCTGAAGGCCGTGAATAACAAGCGTGATACATTGCCAAACGACCGCCTAATGAGTAGCCAATCAAGTAATAATCTTCAATCTGATACTGCGCCAAAGTCGCATTTATGAGCGAGCTTACTGGTGCAAATCCGGTACAGCTAATATTTACCGATTGCCCATGCCCCGGTAAATCTAATGCCAGCGAAGGATAATCTTTAAGCTGATTAATAATGGGTAGCCATTCGGTACTGTCTCCGAGTAACCCGTGCAGCCACACCAACCACGGCCCTGATTGGTAGCGATGAAATAAGCGTGCCGCCAGCATTATAGATTAGCCATCTGATTAACGAGCTGTTTTAAGGTTTGCGCACCGTGATCACCCTCGACACATAATTCCACCAACAAACAGCCGTGTTGATTATGCCAAAATTGTTCAATTGTTGTTTTTAATGATAACCAATCTGATGGCTGGCAATATTGCAGGCCAAACATAGCCGCTGCATGGGAAAACTCGACATTTTGTGGCATACAATAAAAACGCTGGCGCTGGTCATCAGGCGTCGGTAGCATTGAAAATATTTGTCCGCCATTATTATTAACTACAATTAACACTGTAGGCGCCGAAGGTTGACGCAGTAATGCTAAGCTATTGAGATCATACAACGCTGATAAATCCCCCACGATACTTAGGGTTGGCAATGTAGTCGCCCGCTGCACACCGGCAGTCGTCGAAATCAACCCGTCAATACCACTGGCACCTCGATTACTGTAAACTGGATAGCCTTTTGGCAATTGGCAAAAAGCATCAATCAGACGCACTATCAAGCTGTTGCCAACAAATAGCTGCCCACGTGGCGGCAATAATTCATTTAGCTGATGGGCAACGCCAGCTTCTGAGAATTGTTCGGCTAATTGCTGAGCCGTCAATTGATAAGCATACTGTGCAATTTGATTCAATTCAGTACACCACGGATCACGACGCTGAGGTGAATGCGCTTCTAGCCAGCCACCGATTGAGCAAGTTAATTTGCGCCCTTGATGCTGGGCAGGATCCAGCCGACCGGGTGTGCTATCGACAATCCAATATTCTTCTGGAGTACATTGAGCTTGCCATTGCAATAATCGTTTACCGGTTAAACTGGCTCCAAACTGGATAACCAATTGTGCCTGTTGCAAGAGTGCTTGCGCCTGTGGATTATTGAGCCATAAATCGGCACACGGTAAGGGTTGCCCGGTTTGCGACAACACGTCACTTAATAGTGGCCAACCGAGTTGTTCCGCCCAGAGAGCCACTTTTTCGCCCTCTTCGGCACTCATTCTGCCGGCAACCACAACACCGCGCTTTTGCCGCCAAAAGTACCAATCCGAAATATAGGCTACGCTAAGATTTAATGGTTCACTTAACCATGGAAGATTTGAATTCCACCAGTTACCTAGCTCGGCATGCCACTCATAATCGCCCTCGGTATCACCATACAGAGGCTCAGCAAACGGGCAATTAATATGAAAAGCACCGTGATGAAGCTGATTCATGCCATTATCGATAGCACTCACTAGCCAGCGCGCCGAGATATCACGCGCAGGTCGCGGCAGCATTAAACGCTGGGCGGGATGAGAGGCAAAAATATCGGTTTGTCGAATTGCCTGATTCGCACCGCAATCAATTAATTCTGGTGGCCTATCAGCGGTGATAAAAATGACTTTCTCACCAGTCAATCCAGCTTCAATTAATGCCGGATACAAATTTGCGACCGCGGTTCCAGAAGTCACGATAACGCCGACCGGTTCTTTAGTTGCTTTAGCGAGCCCTAAGGCTAAATGTCCGAGTCCACGTTCATCAAAATGGGTATGGCAATGCAGCTTACGGTTCTGCGCGGCCGCCAAGGTAAGCGGCGTCGAACGAGACCCCGGGGCAATACAAATATGCCGCATACCGTGACGAGTCAATGACTCGAGGATCACTTCCGCCCAACGACGATTAAACACACTATTCGGCATACTATTCGACATAACTCACTCAATTTATTTATGATTATTATAATTTTTGCACTGCATATTATTTGCCTAGTACATCTTATATTCAGTACATTTTATTCAGTAGATTAAAGCCACAACAGAGCTATCACATACAGCCTCATAATATTTCGTTTATATGATCCTGCGTATATTAGTGTAGCCGCCCGGCTAAAATTTTCTTGATCTAGGAACAATTTTCAACGAAATAATTGAAATAAATAAGAAAATAACCTTTTTAATTATACGGTTATTTTAGTATTTTAACTCAGGCTAATAAAATAAGTCATACCGCTGAACGGTTATCTTCGCGTCTAAGAATTGTTAAGCAATGAAATTAATCCCGCCGCTTTATTGTCAATTTCTTGCCACTCTTGTTCAGGGCATGAATCGCTGACAATCCCCGCGCCAGAATATAAATAGATATGATGGCCATTAATTTCAGCGCAGCGTAATGACACGGCAAACTCACTTTTATTAGAACTAATATAACCGCCACTGCCGGCATACCAACGGCGCTCAAACGGTTCATGCTCTGTCACAAACTGACGGGCAATTGTACGCGGTAATCCAGAGACTGCCGCTGTTGGCTGCAAGCGATTCAGACAATCGCTATCCGATGCTGAAAATAACACCGCCTTAATTGAACGCCGTAAATGCTGGACTTTGCGTAACCGGATAATTTCTGCGGGAGAAACATCCACCGCAGAAACGCGACCTTGCAGTTGCTGGCAGATATCGTCGACAACAACTAAATTTTCATGTTGATTTTTACTGTCTTCCATTAGCCAGCGAGCATTTTTAGCCGCGATTTGATCATCATCACTGCTCGCTACTGTTCCAGCTAATGCCTCAGTAAGCAACTGTTTCCCCTGACGTAAATATAAACGCTCAGGCGTTGATGAAATAAAACCCTGTTGCTTATCAAAAGCCAGCATAAAATGATAACACTGATGATTAACTTGCTGGCTGGCATATAAAAAATCTGCTACCCCTAATGGCGCTGCCAATGTCAGCGCTGTTTGGCGGGCCATCACCACTTTTTCTAACGGGTCAGTTTGCATTTTAGCAATAGCTAAAGTTAATAAACGGCACCATTCATCATGCTGGGGATGATGCTGCTGCTGTATAATTTGGGTATTCAATGTGTGTATATTAGCCGCCGGCTGCAATGACAATAGAAATTGTTCAGTCGCGGGAATATCTTCCTCGCCAAAGAGCGTCAGAATCAATCGCTGCCCTTGAAGATCACGCTGCCATTCCAAGCGCGGCAGAAAAAAGAACGCGCTATTTTCTGGTGGAGAAGAACAACTGCCACCGATAGCCTCCCAACCATTTAGCCCACAAATACGCATATCGGGATATTGAGGGTTCTCTAATAGGAATATTTCTCCCTCTTGCACCGAGTTAAATTTTTTCCCTAGCCCCAGCGCAGCACTTTCTTCATTGCCACAACGGGTTGCCCAATAGAATTGAGGAAAACACGGTTGTGCAGCAAGCCAATTGAGCCCAGAGAAATCAGCATCTGGTCTTACTGAATAAACTAATCTAGTTATTTCTTTTGGCGCTAATGACAACGTTGGTAGCAGGCATAGCAATTGAGTGATGACATTTTCAACACTGTTATTTTCATTATTTATTTTATCGGTAGCTGTTTTTTTACCGCGCATATTCTCAGCACTCTGATTGCTCACTTACCAGCCTCACTCGCTACATCACTGATTTAAGGAATAGATGATTATACGATTCAATAGAAAATATTAAAGCATTGATTATTTATATTAATTAAACATTCTCGGTATCCACGGCAGTTTATGCTAAAAAGAAATCTCGCTAACGGCGAAGTATTGTTAAGAATTAAGAACTGAGCATTAAGAGCGGTATATTTTATTAACCTTTGTTACCTACTGGATAAAAATCTATGAATACTGAACTCGTCCATGATAAAGAAATAGACAGAAAAACTATTCCCTCTGAAACATTAAAGCTATTGAGTATGTCTGACTCTCTGGTTAGTCGAAAGCCGGGAATATTTACTGTTGAGGATTTAATAAATATAAAAAAATACATTAACTTTAGTTTACTTTTACCTATTAAACATAAAGATATGGTTTTTGATACAAAAATCAGTCAGAAAAATACCCTACCCATAAAAATATCTGAACTTATCGATTTATTTATTAAAATTAGACAACATGCATTGAGCTGGAATAATGTTGAATATCAAGTTAAACAACAATCAATCGATTTAGAACTTACCGGTAGAAATATTACAATGACTGGCAATCAATTAATTGATTACATTAATCAAATGCCTTTATTAGAACGAATAAGCCAACGTATTGAGGAACTAGACATTTCCAATATTGAGTTAATTGGATTTTCCTCTGATGATTATATTATCGCCAATGAACTAGTTAATATTTTAGAGTTAATTAAAGATGATATTATTCTTCAATCAAAAAAAACCACGGTTGTTAGAAATACAGTCGCCGATTTTAGAACATATATAATTGGGGGTAATCTATCTAATGAACAACAGATAGATTCTTTATTATTTGCCACTCGAAAAATAAAACAACAATTAGAGGATATTATTGATAGTAATGAAACACATCATTTATTAAATCAAATTGAATTAAAAAAAGATGAAGTTGGTCAGTTAGAACAAGAGTATAGCCATTATGTTAAGTTGGCTTTTACTGGTTTAGCAGGTGGTATTATTGGCCTAATTATTACTGGTAGTATTTTTGGCGATAAAGCTGAAAAAATTAGAGCGCGGAAAAATATACTATTAAATGAAATTATTGCTCTTGAAGAACAAATTAATATTGATAAAAAATTAAATGGATTATTATCTAATATAACAGTTCGTCTACAACATATGGACAGTTATTTTCGTGATGCGCGGCTAGCTTTAGATCATCTTGATTACATGTGGCAGACTATTCTGGCTGAAATCAATGATTCAATAGCCAAATTTAAAACTATTAATAATAGTCACTGGCGGATTCAAGTCCGAAGTGCAACGCTAAGCCGCCTTTCTTAGCTCCGCAAACACCACCGAAGGTTGTCTGAACCCCAGACACTTGCGTGGCCTGCTGTTCAACGCTCCCTGATAGCGTTGTAAGTCTTCTTCTGTCACTGTCCGCAGGTCTGTTCCTTTCGGGATAAACTGTCTTAACAACCCATTCGTATTCTCGTTCAGCCCACGCTCATGCGAGGCATACGGATGGGCAAAGTACGTATCTGCGTTCAGTGCTTCTGCTATCGCCTTGTGCTCACTAAACTCTAGACCGTTATCGAACGTTATTGTGTGACATACATCCTGATACTCACTCAGCAGTGAGATAATGGCCTTACTGACTTCCACCGCATCCTTTGAAAACACCTTTTTTGTCAGGTAAATACGGCTTTTGCGTTCTGCCAGTGTCACGATAGCACCAGTGCCCTGTTTACCCTGCACCAAATCGGCCTCCCAGTCCCCCAGACGGCTACGGTCATCGACGACTGACGGCCGTAGCTCAATGGATACCGCGTCAGGGATGCGCCCTCGTTTCTGCCCGTAGCCCTTACGATATCGCCGTTTGCCCTGCCTAAGATGCCTGTACAACTCGCCACCGCTACGCTTATCCGCATAGATATACTGGTAAATCCATTCATGGCTGACGCTAAGACCAATAATGCTGCCAATTGCACTTATTTGCTCAGGACTCCACTTCCACTCCAGAGCAAATATCACGAAATCTATGGTCTGCTGAGGAATTGTCCTTTTGGCAGATGACAGCCGCCTATCACAGCACTTCTGGTGTGCCTGTTGTGGGTTATAACCAGTATCTGAAGTGTTACGCCTCAGTTCACGGGAGACCGTGGACTTGCTTACACCGATACGGATACCTATCTCATGGCAGGATAAATTATCCTCACGCAGTATCGATATCTGGTATCGTTGTCCTTCGGTTAGTTGCTGATACTTCATACTTACTCGCTCATCTTTGGTCGGAAGAGCAGGATAGCTTATCAGTAGCTAACCGTCCTTCCATCTAACATGACCGAGCGTTGCACTTATTATCTGAATTCGCGACTTATTGGCTCAATTCACTATTCAGCTCAAGAAAATTATTTTATCTTGGGATGCAGTCACCGATTATTCTCAACATTTAATCTTATTATTTGAACATAAAAATATAAATCCTCTCTCGCCAATATAAAATTTATTTTATCGGAGTAAATATGTCAGAAAATGATTTTCTACCTTCGACCTTAGAACCTATTGATATTTTTAATTTTAGAATGAGCGCTAATAGCATTAGTCAATTAATTCAACACAAGTCAGATTATAACCCTGATATCTATCAACGACTAATACGAATTAACCATAATAGCCAACGGTTAAATGAACATATTCGCTATTCATTACCCATCGTAACCGCTAACATTAGTAAACTTACGTTTAATGATACAATAAATATTTATCAAGAAATAGATGAACAACTAATTAGTAATACTAATCAGCAACAGATAAATGAATTGAATAACGCAAAAGAGCAATTAAAACAAGGTATTCATTATGATATTAATGAGTTGATATCAATTATTAAATTTATTATCAAAAAGCAAATTGAATATAATGATAATATTAGTGGCTATCAGCTCACTCAAGATATCGAGAAAATTAATCTGCGTTATCAACGTAAAAAAAATAATTTACAGGAGTTAATTACTGAAAAGCAAACTCAATTAAAGCAGGCAATAGAAAAAATCGATGTAATAATAGCTGCTGAAGAAATTATTATTCGCCGAAAATTAAAATCTTTATTTGAACAAAGTTTACCTAGTTCAGAAAAATTATCCTCACTATCTATTCCAAGTAATGAAATAGAAATTCTAAAAATGACATTATCATTTTTATCAGAATTTATTGATGTAATAGATTCTGGATTGGAGTTTAGTCTATTAGTTAATGCACGAATTATTCTTGCCGAAAAGCGAATTACCCTAGTTTTAGCTTTACAAACATTAACCTATAGACTTAATTCATTGACAAGTAAACTGGCATTGTCTGATGACATTAATCAGATTAACCAAAAAAGAAAATATATTTACCAACAATCACAAAATTTATGCCTTATTTGGCAATATTATAGTGACCAATTAACCATAGCCTTACATCACTCAGAATTTATACCGCAATTGACGCTTACTTTGCAGAAATTTAGCGCATTTATTGATAATTTAGCTTACCACTATAATCGATTATTGACAGATTAACCCTGATTACAGCCCATTAAGCCATAGGATTAATCGATTGAACTATCATCGATTGAACTATAATTAATTAAACTATAATCGATATCTTAAATAATCGGATTTAGGTGAGGTTAAAATATCAGCGATATCTTTATGATCTTATCTGGCGGAGATTTCGATTAGCGATAAAATTAAAGGCCCCCGATCATTGTTACTCTAACAATCGGGAGCCTTTTAATTACTAGAAATAGCCTGAAAAAGTATCGCTAATTCTTGTGACTACATTCTAATTTCATTATAAATTTTGCAAATTAGAAACTCATCAGTGCTTGTGCTGCATAATCTAATAATGGTTGTGGCCAAACGCCCAGCAACACAACCATAATCGCGCAAATAACAGCAACCACCGTGCCTAAAGTAGCTTTATTTGGGCCTGTGTAACGGTCAGCATGTTGCGCATCACGGCTATATAAACTCGCCATAAAACGCAGATAATAATATAGACCTATCGCACTACCCACCACTACCGCACCAGTCAACCACCATAAATCAGCATTAACGCCGGAGATGATGACATAGAATTTACCAATAAATCCTAAGGTAATGGGTACCCCAGCTAACGAGAGCATCATCACCGTCATGACCGTCGCTAATACTGGCTTATGCCAGAATAAACCGCGATAAGCGCTGAAATCATCCTGATCGTCGCCACGGTATGGGCTAGAAATAATACTCGTCACCCCAAAGGCGCCTAAACTGGCAAACAAATAACCGGTTAAATAAATCGCTACGGTTATCTGAGAAGCAATAGGATCGGCACGTAAAGCAACCAACGCTACCAATAAATACCCCATGTGGGAGATAGAAGAGTAACCCAGTAAACGTTTGATATTTTTTTGCGATAATGCCAGCAAGTTACCAAATAGAATCGATGCAATAGCGATTACACTAATTACGATTGATAACGTTTGGCTATCTGCGGCTGGCGCTTCATAAAATAAACGCATCAGTACCGCAAAAATACCAATCTTACTGCCGGTTGCCAAGAACCCAGCCACAGGCGCAGGTGCCCCCTGATAAACATCGGGAGTCCATAATTGGAACGGAAATAGCGATAATTTAAAACCAATCCCGACGATCATCATCCCCAAGCCAATCAAAATCAATGGCTGGTGGATAGTACTGTCAGCGAGGCTTTTGCCGAGGCCGACAAAGCTCATATCACCAGATTCAGCATACAGTAACGCCATACCGAACAGCAGGAATGACGAAGCTGCGGCGGATAACAGCATATATTTGATAGCCGCTTCCAAAGAACGACGCTGCTGGAAAGCATAACCAACTAAGCCAAATAATGGCAGAGAGATTAATTCAATCCCGATAAACAGCGTGGCAAGATGATTGGCCATGGATAACAACACGCCACCCGCTACGGCTATCGCCAGTAGCAAATGAAATTCATCTTTATTATCCGGATAACCTTCTAGCCATTGGAAAGCATAAATCGACGTAGCTATACCGGCCAAAAGGACTAAGGCGGAATAGAACAGCGTATAACTATCGATATGCACCAAACCGGTGACATCAATAGGGGTAAGGTTGTTAACGAAAATCAGTGATACCAGCGCGACAACGAAGCCGAACACGGTCACAGAAGCACTGGTTAAGTGATCGCGTCGCCACGCAATGGACAGCATCACAACCACCACCGTCAATCCGACGATCAACAGCGGTAACAGCGCGATCAGTTGTTGAGGAGTTATTGTCATGGCGAATTACAGCCTTAATGTTGAAAGTGAAGCCGAATACAGGTTTTGCAAGGTTTCCATCGCACCCGCTGAAGTATCCAGTACAGGTTGCGGATAAAAGCCGAGAATAACCAGTAATATAGCCAGAGTAATTAACACGCCGAACTCACGCGCTGATAACCCTTTAAATTCCTTCTCAGATTTTGGTGTTCCATAATATGTTTGCTGCATCATCCACAATGAGTAGACAGACGCAAACACTACACCAAATACCATAATACAAGTCACCACAGTAAACTGACTGAAGGTACCAAAGAAAATCAGGAATTCACCGATAAAGTTACCGGTTCCCGGCATACCCAATGTGGCGGCAGCAAAGAACAAAGATAACCCAGGTAACCATTTAATCCGTTTCCATAAACCGCCCATCATACGCATATCGCGCGTCTGGGTTCGTTCATATAACTGACCGCTGATAATAATCAATGCCGCGCCAGAAAGGCCGTTGGTCATCATTTGCAGTACCGCGCCTTGATAAGCCAGCGCAGATCCTGCATAAATCGCTACGGTTACAAAACCCATGTGCGATAAGCTACTGTAAGCGGCTAAACGCTTGATATCAGTCTGTTTAAATGCCAGCCATGCACCATAGAAAATACTAATTACACCCAACGCCATGGCTATTGGTGTAAATGTAATCGAGGCTTCAGGAAACAGTGGCAGCGTAAAACGTAACAAACCGTATGCCGCGGTTTTCAGCATAATACCAGAAATATCTACCGAACCTGCGGTTGGAGATTGTTCCTGTGTATCGGCCATCCAACCATGGAATGGTACCAATGGCATTTTTACCGCGAATGCAATAAAGAAGCCCAGCATTAACATAAACTGTACCGTTGGCGACATTGCCGTGCCTAACAGCTGGTTATAGTTAAAGGTCCAAACATCACTAGTGCGGAAATGGACAATCGCTAGACCAACAATCGAGATAAGCATGATCAAGCCACTGGCTTGGGTATAAATAAAGAACTTAGTCGCTGCGTTAATGTGCTTTCTGTTTTCAGAGCCTTTATGGCCCCAATTAGCAATCAGGAAGTACATCGGTATCAGCATCATTTCCCAGAAGAAGAAAAAGAGAAATAAATCGACAGCCAGGAAAATTCCCATCACACCGGCCAAGATCCACAGCAGGTTAAAGTGATAAGCGCCCTGATTCGGTTGGTTTTCACTCCATGAACTGAGAACGGAGAAGATCCCCATCACCGCAGTCAAAACCACCATTAACAGTGATAAGCCATCAACAGCCAGTTGAATGTTTATGCCCAGCGTAGGGATCCATGGCATGAAGAACTCTTCTTGCCAGATAGGTGCTCCCTGAGGGTTCACTAATGAGTAATCCCCTGTCAGCCATAGCTGAACGGAGAAAATAAGCGTTAATCCCATCGTAGCCAGCGCTATCCAACGTGGAGCGCGATGGCTAAATCGGTCAGCCTGCCAGCTCAGCAGGCCTCCGATGAAGGGAATAAGTATTAGCCAAGGTAATAGCATGGCGCAATGTGTCCCTTAATTAAACCAAAAGCAGCAGAGCTAAGATGAGCACTGCACCCAGCCCCATAGAGGCGATATACCAACGGATTTGACCATTCTCACTGACAGCCAGCCCTTTGTTTGCCCAACGGGACAAATGTGCAGGCAGGTTCATCAATGAATTCACCGGATCGCTTTCCAATAACCAAGCAGCCCCTTTGAATGGTTTAACAAAAATAACGTCATACAGCCAGTCAAAGCCCCAGCCGTGGAACCACAGCCCTGAGAACATCCGACCAAGCAAACTTTTTGCAATTCCATTGACCAGTTTACGGTTACCTAAGTACAGGAAGGCAACCACCAGTAAACCTGCAATCGCCAAGCCACCGGAGATAGTTTCTAATACTGTTTTACCCGCCTCATGAGCGTGCGAATTCACTGGGAATACGCCTTCAAGTGGCTGATGAATAAACAGAGCGCCAACAAAGGTAGCTAATACAGCTAACACAGTTAACGGTAATTTTTGGGTTATACCATTAATAGGCTGCGTTTTGATTTTTGCTTCGCCATGAAACGCGATGAAAATCATACGGAAAGTATACATTGCCGTCATAAACGCACCAACCAAACCGGCCCATTTCAGGATTTGCTGACCATCAATCGCCGCGCCCCACAAAATATCATCTTTACTGTAGAAGCCTGAAGTGACCAGAGGTAAGGCCGCAAGTGCGCTACCACCGACAATCATACAGACATAAATAAACGGAATCTGCTTGCGCAAGCCGCCCATTTTAAAGATATTTTGTTCATGGTGGCAGGCAATAATCACCGAGCCCGCCGACAAGAACAGCAATGCTTTAAAGAATGCATGTGTCATTAAGTGGAAAATCGCTGCATCCCATGCTTGCACGCCCAATGCCAAGAACATATAGCCTATTTGGCTCATGGTTGAGTAAGCTAACACACGTTTGATATCGGTTTGTACCAGTGCACAGAAACCGGCAAACAGCAACGTTACTGCACCTATAATCCCGACTAAATGTAAGATCTCAGGCGCCATCAAGAACAAGCCATGAGTGCGTGCTATCAGATAAACACCGGCAGTAACCATGGTTGCCGCATGGATTAAGGCAGACACTGGGGTCGGCCCCGCCATCGCATCAGCTAACCAAGTTTGTAACGGTAACTGCGCCGATTTACCAACGGCGCCGCCCAAGATCATCAGCGTTGCCCAGTTGATCATCACTGAGCCTTCCGCCAATTTCTGTGGCGCTAAAATAGCCATTTCACGGAAGTTCAACGTGCCTAATTCATTGAATAGGATAAACATACCGATAGCTAAGAATACGTCACCGACACGGGTTACAAAGAAGGCTTTCATCGCCGCTTTGCCGTTGTCTGGATTGGTATAATAAAAGCCAATCAGCAAATAACTGCACAGCCCTACCCCTTCCCAGCCCATGTACATCAGCATCATGTTATCGGCTAAAACTAACACCACCATGCTGGCAATAAACAGGTTAGTGTAAGCAAAGAAACGAGAATAGCCCTCTTCACCGCGCATATACCATGAGGCGTACATATGGATTAAAAAACCCACGCCAGTCACGATACTCAGCATGGTCAGAGACAGACCATCTAACGCTAAGGTAAAGGGAATATTAAAGCTACCGACCGAAATCCAATGCCACAGCGTTTGGCTATACACATAGCCGCCTTCGCTATTATGAGCAAGAAAATCAATCCCCGCATTGAGGGTCACTAATGCCGCTAA
The DNA here is from genome assembly GCF_022592395.1 of Moellerella wisconsensis. NCBI lineage: Bacteria > Pseudomonadati > Pseudomonadota > Gammaproteobacteria > Enterobacterales > Morganellaceae > Moellerella > Moellerella wisconsensis. Next base: position 2,223,642 of record NZ_CP093242.1, read on the forward strand.
TCCAACCGAACCTATTCCGACAATGGCGGAAACATTTTCTGACCAGCGTCCCCGGGAGAATGCCAGCAGCAAAAATCCCAATAACGGCAGCAGAATGGTTAAATAAAGTAAATTCATCCGCGCATCTCACTGACTTTATCAATATTCAGGTTCTGGCGATGGCGGTGGAGTTGTAACAACAACGCCAAGCCAATACTCGCCTCCGCTGCAGCCAGAGCAATTGCCAGGATATACATCACCTGGCCATCTGGTTGCCCCCAGAAACTCCCAGCGACGACAAAAGCCAACGCAGCAGAGTTAATCATCACTTCCAGTCCGATTAGCATAAACAGCAAGTTACGGCGAATAACAAGGCAGCTTAGCCCCATTACAAACAAAATTGCCGCCAAAATCAGACCATGTTGAAGAGGTATCATTTTTGTTCCTCCGCATGACGGTTACTGACGATATCACCGCGTTGGCTTTTATCTTCACGACCAATGTGGAAAGCCACCACTAGACCGGCTAATAATAGCAATGACGCTAACTCGACCGCTAAAACATACGGACCAAATAAGCTGATACCGACCTCTTTCGCGCTGATCATTTCACCGGTAATACCGTGAGTGTAAGACAAGCTGTTGATGCTGTAGATTAAAATTCCTAACAGCACCGCAGAAAGTATTGCCGGTCCAATCCACGCTTTCGGCGTTAACCATGCACGCTCCTGCTCAACCACCGTCCGGCCTAGATTCAGCATCATGACGACGAAGACAAACAGCACCATGATTGCGCCCGCATAGACGATTATCTCCAACGCACCGGCAAAATAAGCGCCAAGCGAGAAGAACACCACGGACAGTGCCAGCAAAGAAACCACCAGATACAGCAGTGCATGCACCGGATTGGTATTGGTTATCACCCTCAGTGTTGCCAAGATGGCTACCAGTCCGGCGATATAAAATGCAAATTCCATGAATATCGCTCCTTACGGCAACAGGTCTTTGACGTTAATCGGTTTGGCTTCGTTATCCGCCTCGCCTTTGTCTTTACCAGCTATCGCCATACCGGATTTACGGTAAAAGTTATAATCTGGATATTTACCCGGGCCTGAGATTAATAAGTTTTCTTTCTCATAGACCAGATCCTGACGTCTCCATTCGCCCATTTCAAAATCCGGTGTTAACTGGATTGCAGTTGTTGGGCAAGCCTCTTCGCATAAGCCACAGAAAATGCAGCGCGAAAAGTTGATACGGAAGAATTCTGGATACCAGCGACCGTCTTCATGCTCGGCTTTTTGTAGCGAAATACAGCCAACTGGGCAGGCAGCCGCACATAAGTTACAAGCAACACAACGCTCTTCACCGTCAGGATCGCGAGTTAACACGATGCGCCCACGATAACGGGGTGGCAGGTAGACCGGTTCTTCCGGATACATTAGCGTTTCGCGCTTCTCGAAGGCATGTAGCCCGACCATCCAAATACTGCGTACCTGGGTGGCGAAACCGACCACTAAATCTTTCAATGTCATGGTTCAATCACCCCTTATTGAGCGTTGCACAAAATTACTGCGGCGGTTACCAGCAGGTTTATCAGAGTCAATGGAAGACAGACTTTCCAACCAAATGACATCACCTGATCATAACGCGGACGCGGTAAAGAGGCACGGATCAAGATAAACATCATCATGAAGAACGCCGTCTTAATTGCAAACCAGATAAATGCTGGCAGGAATGGACCATGCCATCCACCAAAGAACAGTGTCACTATCAATGCCGATACGGTCACAATACCGATATATTCACCGACAAAGAACAGACCGAACTTCATACCGGAATATTCAACATGATAACCGTCAGCTAACTCTTGCTCAGCTTCTGGTTGGTCAAAAGGATGACGGTGACACACCGCAACCCCTGCGATAGCAAATGTCAGGAAGCCAAAGAACTGAGGAATAATATTCCACATATGCTCTTGGGAATTGACAATATCTAGCATGTTGAATGAGCCCGCCTGAGCCACAACGCCGAGCAGCGAGATGCCGAGAAACACTTCATAGCTAACGGTTTGCGCTGAGGCACGCATCGCGCCAAGCAATGAATATTTGTTGTTACTGGACCAGCCAGCAAACAGCACCGCATACACCGCTAGACCGGCCATCATCAGGAAGAATAAAATCCCGATATTTAAATCAGCCACATACCATGTTGGGCTAACCGGAACGATAGCAAAAGCCAAAAAGAGCGAACAAAACGCAATCACTGGTGCCAACGTAAAGATTTTTTTGTCGGCAAATTTAGGGATCCAGTCCTCTTTAAACAGCATTTTGAACATATCGGCTACTAGCTGTCCCATACCGAATGGACCCACACGGTTCGGGCCATATCGATTCTGGAATAATCCCAGAATACGACGCTCCCCGAGACTCATATAAGCACCACAGGTGACGACGACTAACAGAATCACGACTGATTTCAAGATTGAGATCAGCACTTCCATTACCGCCGGAGATAACCAATCCATCATGCAACACCTCGCAGGTTATTCACTGATATACCCGCCATTACAGGAGCGATACCCGGCATTCCCAGTGGCAGACCAATTTGTCCCTGAGCAAGATGGGCACTGATACGCACCGACAAACGATACGCTTGTCCAGCATGGCTAAATTCCGCCATTGCGCCCGGCGTCATTCCCAAGGTTTGAGCGTCTGATTGATTTAACATCACATACGGTTCTGGCATCCGTTGTTGGATAACCTCGGCACGTTGAGACATTTCGTCGCTGCCAAATAAATGGTAATAAGGCGCAACAATCCACTCGGATTCTTTTGGCTGGTAGGCCGCTGGTATCGTCGTGAAATAGCCGATATTGCCATCTTGACCGTCAAATAAACGCACACCAGGATCGCCAAAGCGTAAATGCCCACCGACTTCAGTTTGGAATTTATTCCATGCCTGTGGTGAGTTCCAGCCTGGCGCCCAAGCAAATGGAATTTGCTGACGTGGCGCGGTTGGGCTGTTATTTCCTTCCATAGAGAAAGCAAAGGCAGTGTCTTTATCTTGTGGCTGACGTTGCTCATGCACACTCACATTTGCCAGCATTGAGGTGCGGCCACTGTAGCGATGCGGTGAACGTGCCAGTTTTTGCCCACGAATACGGAATGAAGCTTTTGGTGCCGCATCGACAATCGGTGCAAACTGCGGTAATGCAGCCACACAATCAGCAATAACATCATCGAGTTGAGACCAATCAATTTCGCGCATCTGTGCTTCTGTTTGCAGCGAATGCAACCAACGCCAGCTTTCGTTCATCACAATCGAGTGATCGTAAAAACTGGGGTCGAAAACTTGGAAATAACGTTGTGCACGACCTTCCTGATTGACTAATGTTCCGTCGCTCTCGGCAAAACTCGCCGCAGGTAAGATAAGGTCAGCCTTATCCATAATCGCGGTACGTTGATGATCAGCGACAATTAGCTGTTTCAATTTAGTCAGTGCCGAATCAATCGCTTTGGCGCTACCGTGACGGTATAAATCATTTTCCATCACAATCGCGGTATCTACCGCACCGGATTCTATCTGTGCTAAGGCGCTATCCAGTGGTTCGGCATTCATCATGGCTAAACCAAAACTGTTAGCATGAGGCGCGATATAAGACAGCCCAACCTGATTACCCTTGGCTTTTAAAGCCAAAGCCACGTTGGCGGCAGCTTGAATAATCGCGTCACTGGCGGCGTGACTACCACTAATAATTAATGGTTTTTTAGCGCTGGCTAACGCTTGAGCAACCATCTCTACTTTAGCGCTTAACTCAGCGGAAAGCCCATCAACCGCCGGTGCTTCGCCATTAATCGCATGTGCAATCGCAAAACCAAAACGGGCTTGATCGTCAACAGCCGCACGGTAATTAAAGGCCGCCACATCGTCCAAACGCGTATCATCAACGTGAGTCACAAACAGCGGATATTTAGCTCGCTGGCCAATGTTCATCACTGCCGCGATTTGCCAGTCTGCCACTTTTTGGGCTGCTGCCATTTCACGCGCTTTACCTTTCACGGCTTGACGAACCGATAACGCCATACGTGCGCCGGTTTGAGTTAAATCTTCACCCAGCACCAGTACCGCATCATAGCCTTCGATTTCACGCAGATTCGGCGTATAAATACCACCTTTTTGCAGCAGATTAAGCATCAGCTCTAAGCGACCTTGCTCAGCCGCAGATAGGCCGGAATAGAAATTCTCAGCGCCGACCAGAGCACGCAGTGCGTAGTTACTTTCAATGCTGGCGCGGGGTGAACCGATACCAATCACTTTTTGTGCTTGGTTTAGGATTTGCGCACCACTGCGCATCGCATCGACCGCAGAGAGAACTTGCTGTACGCCGTCTTTTATTAACAGCGGCTGACGCGGACGATCTTTGCGATTGACATAGCCGTAACCAAAACGACCACGGTCGCAAAGGAAATACTGGTTTACCGAACCGTTAAAACGGTTTTCGATACGCCGTAATTCACCATAACGCTCGCCCGGGCTGGTATTACAACCCAAACTGCATTGCTGGCAAACGCCCGGTGCAAACTGCATATCCCATTTACGGTTGTAACGCTCAGAATGGGTTTTATCGGTAAAGACCCCAGTAGGACAAACTTCTACTAAGTTACCGGAAAACTCACTTTCTAAGGTTCCGTCTTCAGGACGACCAAAATAGATATAATTATGCGCGCCATAGACACCTAAATCGGTACCGTCGGCATAATCTTTGTAATAACGCACGCAGCGATAACAGGCAATACAGCGGTTCATTTCATGACTAATGAATGGGCCGAGATCCTGATTAAGATGTGTACGTTTGGTAAAACGATATTTACGCATGGTATGACCGGTCATCACTGTCATATCCTGCAAATGACAATTACCGCCTTCCTCACAGACTGGGCAGTCGTGTGGGTGGTTGGTCATTAGCCATTCAACGACGCTCTCGCGGAACATTTTGGCTTCTTCATCATCAATAGAAATGAAGGTGCCATCTGCCGCAGGCGTCATACAAGACATTACCAGTCGACCGCGAGTGTCTTCTGCGTTTTGGTATTGCTTAACCGCACACTGGCGGCAAGCGCCAACGCTTCCCAGCGCCGGATGCCAGCAAAAATAAGGAATATCCAGCCCTAATGACAGGCAGGCTTGTAACAGGTTATCAGCCCCGTTTACATCATATTCTTTGCCGTCTACATGTATTGTAGCCATAGTCAGCATGCTTCCCAAAGGCCCGCGTTTCGGCAGGCGTTAATCAAAAATTCTCACTTCGTGACCAACCTGTCGGAGAACCGACAGTGGGTGTTGTTACCAGTGATAGTTACTAGTATTGTTACCAGCGTTGCTTCAGCAAATTAGGCTGAATCCCCGCGATACTGCTTAAATTACGCAGATCTTGTTGCGAGATACCGGCTTCAAATTCATCACGAAAATATTTGATGGCGCTCTGTAGCGGTTCAACCGCTCCCGGAGCATGGGCACAAAAGGTTTTACCCGGCCCTAAAAAGCGACACAGCTGCTCAAGAGTTTCAATGTCTCCCGGCTGCCCTTCACCGCGCTCCAGTGCCTGAAGAATTTTCACGCTCCACGGCAAACCATCACGGCAAGGTGTACACCAGCCACACGATTCCCGCGCGAAAAATTGCTCCAAATTGCGCACTAACGAAACCATATTGACTTCGTTATCTACGGCCATCGCTAAGGCAGTCCCTAAACGACTGCCCGCTTTACCGATCGATTCAAAATCCATCGGTAAATCCAGATGATCGTTAGTCAAGAAGTCGGTCCCGGCACCTCCCGGTTGCCATGCTTTCAGGGTAAACCCATCGCGCATTCCGCCGGCATAATCTTCCAACACTTCACGCGCCGTCGTTCCGAAAGGCAGCTCCCACAGGCCCGGATTTTTTACCCGTCCAGAGAAGCCCATTAATTTGGTGCCCGCATCTTTACTTTTACCTGCGCTTAAGTCGATATACCACTGTGAACCGTGTTCCAAAATTGAGGGAACGTTACAGATAGTTTCTACATTATTAACGCAAGTCGGTTTGCCCCAAGCACCTGAGGTTGCTGGGAATGGCGGCTTAGAACGTGGATTAGCACGACGACCTTCGAGCGAGTTGATTAATGCGGTTTCTTCACCGCAAATATAACGGCCCGCACCGGTATGGACAAACAGCTCAAAATCAAATCCTGAACCTAAAATATTTTTGCCCAATAAACCTGCGGCTTTGGCTTCTTCAATCGCTCGACGTAAATGGCGTGCAGCATCAACATATTCCCCACGTAGGAAAATATAACCGCGATAGGCTTTCAGGGCATAAGCCCCAATCAGCATGCCTTCAATCAATAGATGGGGCAATTGTTCCATCAATAAACGGTCTTTATAGGTGCCCGGTTCCATTTCATCGGCGTTACATAAGAAATAACGCAAATTCATGCTTTCGTCTTTGGGCATTAAGCTCCATTTCAGCCCCGTGGAGAAGCCTGCGCCTCCCCGCCCTTTTAGGCCGGCATCTTTTACTAATGAGGTAACCTCATCCGGTGCCATACCTTTTAAGGCGCGCTCTGCACCTTTGTAACCGTTTGTGCTGCGGTATTCATCCAACCAAACTGGTTGATGGTCGTCACGCAAACGCCATGTCAGAGGATGGTTTTCCGCAGTACGGATAACTTGCTTCACTCCGGATACTGTCATGGATACTGCTCCAATAACGTTTTGATATTTTCAGGCTTGACGTAACTGTGTGTATCATCATCAATCATCATCGTTGGCCCTTTATCACAGTTACCCAAACAGCAGGTCGGCAATAAAGTAAAACGACCGTCAGCAGTGGTTTGCCCCGGACGAATATTCAGCTGGTTGATAATTTCGGCTTCAAGCCCCTGATAACCTGTGATATGGCAAACAACACTGTCACAATAGCGAATAATATGACGGCCAACAGGTTGACGGAAAATCTGGCTGTAAAATGTTGCTACCCCTTCCACATCACTGGCAGGGATCCCCAACGCATCGGCGATGGCATAAATCGCACCATCTTCTACCCAGCCACGTTGTTTTTGCACAATTTTCAGTGCTTCAATCGATGCCGCGCGCGGATCTTCATAGTGATGTTTTTCATGTTCGATAGCGTCACGCTCTTCGACACTCAGCTCAAAAGTAGGTTTGGCTGGTGGTTCGTACACGTTAACCACATCAAGATGGGCGGGCTGATTGTTAGCATTAAATTCATTCGGCATTGTTAGCGGTCCACATCAGACATTACAAAATCGATACTGCCCAGATAGACGATAAGGTCAGATACTAGGCTACCCCTGATAACAGCAGGAATTTGCTGCAAATGCGCGTAACTCGGCGTACGAATACGGGTCCGATAGCTCATTGTGCTGCCATCGCTGGTCAGATAATAACTGTTGATCCCTTTGGTCGCTTCGACCATCTGGAATGATTCATTTGCAGGCATTACCGGCCCCCAAGACACTTGCAAGAAGTGGTTGATCAGCGTTTCAATATGCTGCAATGTGCGCTCTTTTGGCGGCGGAGTAGTCAATGGATGATCGGCCTTAAATGGCCCTTCAGGCATATTCTTCAAGCACTGCTCAAGAATACGAATACTTTGACGCAGCTCTTCCACTTTCAACATCACGCGGTCATAACAGTCACCGTTATGGCCTACTGGCACTTCAAAATCGAAGTTTTCATAACCAGAATAAGGACGCCATTTACGCACATCGAACTCAATACCTGTCGCACGTAATCCCGCGCCAGTTACGCCCCATTCCAGAGCCTCTTTCGAGTTATACGCAGCTACGCCGACCGAACGACCTTTCAAAATGGAGTTTTTCAGCGCAGAGGTCACATAAGACTCAAGGCGTTTTGGTAGCCAATCGAGCAATTCGCGCAGCAGTTTATCCCAGCCGTGCGGTAAATCATGCGCTACACCACCAATTCGGAACCACGCAGGGTGCATACGGAAGCCAGTAATCGCCTCAACCACGTTGTACACTTTTTGACGGTCAGTAAACGCAAAGAATACCGGCGTCATCGCACCAACGTCTTGAATGAAGGTACTGATATACAACAAGTGACTGTTAATGCGGAACAACTCAGAGAGCATGACGCGAATGGTTTTAACGCGGTCAGGAACTTCGATGCCAGCCAGTTTTTCGACCGCCAAAATATAAGGCATCTCATTGACACAGCCACCGAGGTATTCAATACGGTCGGTGTATGGAATATAGCTATGCCATGATTGACGCTCGCCCATTTTCTCAGCACCACGATGGTGGTAACCGATATCTGGCACACAATCGACAATTTCTTCGCCATCAAGCTGAAGAATAATGCGGAAAGCACCATGAGAAGAGGGATGGTTAGGCCCCAAGTTTAGGAACATGAAATCTTCATTTTCATTGCCCCGTGCCATGCCCCACTCTTCTGGCTTAAAGGTTAACGCCTCCATTTCCAACGCTTCTTTCTCTTTTGTTAAGACAAAAGGATCGAACTCGGTAGCACGCGCGGGATAATCTTTACGCAGCGGATGACCTTCCCAATTAGGAGACATCAATAAGCGGCGTAAATTTGGGTGCCCTTGGAAGGTGATACCAAACATATCCCACACTTCTCGCTCATACCAATTGGCATTCGGGAACAGTGAAGTAATAGAAGGCACATTGAGATCTCTTTCGCACAGTGCGACTTTTAACATCAGGTCGCGATTACGCTCGATAGAGGTCAAATGATAAAAAACAGAAAAGTCTGCTTCAGGTAGGCCTTGTCTATGGATACGCTGACGTTCATCCGTCCCGTGCATATCAAACAACATGACATACGGTTTAGGCAGTCTTTTAAGAAAATCGATTATTGATAATAACTGTTCGCGTTTCACCCAGACTACTGGCATGCCAGTACGGGTGGCCTGAACAGAAAAGGCATCCGGGCCAAATTGATTGCGCAGTTCCAAAATCACAGGATCATCGAGGTGTTCCTGCGTTTGCCATGCTGGCTTGGTACCGTTTTGCGCTATCTGATCTGTCATCATTCTTCACCACAACGCTTGATCAGGTTTATTGTGACCGCAACACATTGCTCTGGTTACGCTGAATGGCTATAAGCCTTAAATTTCGTCTGGTGTCCGCAGATTAGTCACTGCGATACGCTCGCCGTGCTTTCTGTCTCTTTCTGACTGCATGTTGGCACGATAGACACCTTGATCGCCGACCACCCAAGACAATGGGCGACGTTCTTTACCAATAGACTCTTGCAGCAATAATAGTGCCTGCATATAAGCTTCTGGTCGTGGTGGGCAGCCCGGAATATAAACATCAACCGGGATAAATTTATCAACGCCCTGCACCACAGAATAAATATCGTACATTCCACCAGAGTTCGCACATGCTCCCATCGAAATAACCCATTTAGGTTCAAGCATCTGATCATAAAGACGCTGGATAACCGGAGCCATTTTGGTGAAACATGTTCCAGCAACCACCATGAAATCGGCTTGGCGTGGAGAGGCACGTAATACTTCTGCACCGAAACGTGCAACGTCGTGCACCGCAGTGAATGAGGTAACCATTTCTACATAGCAACATGAAAGACCGAAGTTATACGGCCATAAAGAGTTCTTACGACCCCAGTTAACCACATCGTGCAATGCATGAGACAGCTTGCCCATGTAGATATTACGACTAATATCTTGCTCCAGCGGATCGCCGACGATTTCCTGAGTTTGCAGGGGGTAACGGTCATTCTCCCCGTTAGGATCTATGCGGGTAAGCGTATAATCCATTGTTTAATGCCTCGCTTTTTACTGCGGATGATTATTGTTGGTTTTGATAACTTCGCTCGGACCATCGACCTGACGGCGTGAACGAATTGGGGTCCAATCTAGTGCACCTATGCGTACTAAATAAAACAGCCCGGCCAACAACACCAGAATAAAAATAGTAGCTTCAATAAAGCCCAGCCAGCCTACTTCACGAATGGATACCGCCCACGCGTATAGGAATAAAGCTTCTATATCGAAGATAACGAAGAACATGGCAACCAGATAAAACTTGGCTGACATACGAAGACGGGCACTCCCTACGGAATCGATTCCTGACTCATAAGGGACATGTTTAGCTCTTGCTTTTGACCGGCCACCTAGGAAATGTCCAGCAGTGAGCATGAAAGCACAGAGGGCGAGAGTTCCAATAAGGAAAATCGCAAATGCCCAGTGATGGGCTAACGCTTCAATTGATGTCGACATATTCGTTGCTTACTCGTTAAAAATGGTGCCAGTAATTCTGCTCTTATTATATAACGGCAGTGTCACACCATAATTTGCCCAGTTAATTGAGAAAAATAATCAAAAAGGAACAATCTACACCAAAAGCAGGTTGAAAGATCCTTATTGGCTTTCCTCCCCATACGGCTATTTTGCTTAATTGAGACAAAATAAACGCAATTTATTTACAAACAAAAGACAGTTAATTAACAAAAACCATCTTAAAACAGCTAAAACGTGTCAGTCTAACCATAAGCCTATCAACACGGCATATAGTCTAACTGATTATTCGCTTTTACTACACTATTATCTCAGGAAAAACCTGTTCTATTAGAGCATTTTATGGACTATTTTTTTGATCTAGCTCACGGTTTTATTGAAAAAACTTTGCTTCTGTTTACATTTAAATCAATTTTAGGCTAAGCCATAAAAATAGTATTTTTTGCTTTAAATCAATAGACTGTTATCACATTAGTTACTATTTTACTGATTTGATACATAAAATATTGTTAACAAGATAACAATATTTTAACCTACAAAGTGAAATTCAGGTTATGCCGGGAGCATCACGGAATATGATGACAAAAATAATCTTCTTATTCTGAATAATTATGGTGAGACGGTATAGACTAAGCACAATTTACACTATTAACCATACCAATTGAAAGGCTAATATTCTCTATTTTATCATCTGACGTATTACGTCAAAAATAGCGCTGTATATTGCTACCCTTCGGAGTGGGTTTGTCTGGAATAGCGTATTAAATAAGTTTTAAAACGCAGGCTAAAATATGATCTAATACGTTAAAATACTGATTTGAAATCTAGGCAATAAGCTGACTGTTATCGCCATTGAATCAATAGCGATAACAGTAAATAACTCAGTATGAATATATTTAATTAATGCAGATAATTAGGCAGTAGTATTGTCTGTGTCGGCAAGATTATCATCCCCTGCTGCAACCGTAGCATAGCTAATCTTTTTATTTTCGATCGCATTGAACACGGTCAATACTGATTCTTTTTGCTCATCCGCATTTTTATATAACCAATATTGAATATCTGGCAAACGAGGTAAACCATCGATTTCGCCTAAAATTCGTAAATCTGCATTCTGCATTTCCATCGGGCGAGCCGTCACACCGACTTCGGCATTTACTGCCGCACGGACCGCAGGTAAAGAAGCTGCTTCATAGGCGATATGCCAAGCTATCCCAGCTTCATCTAATGCTTCAATGCTTAGTTTTCGGAAAGGATTAGATTCTTCCATAGTGACTAACGGAATAGGTTCATTAGTACGTAATTGGAAATCTGCTGCGCAATGCCATAAAACAGGCACTGTGCGTAATGCAGTTTTAGGATGATGAGCAATACGCGCGGTGGTTAAAGCGAGATCGATTTCATGATTATCTAGCATGCCTTCAATAAACTGTGCGCGTTTGATGCGGATATCTACAGCCATTCGAGGATAAACAGAAGCGATTCTATTCAGCAGAAATGGCAACAATATATCGACAGTATCATCAGATGCGCCAATTCTTAATTCACCTTCGGCATCATTATAGGATAACGAAGCTGTCGCATCATCATTGGCACGCAATATTTGCCGAGCATATCCCAGCAACTGTAAACCGTGTGCAGTCAGCAGTTTATTACGACCATGACGTGCAAAAAGTTCTCGCCCAATTAACTGCTCTAGGCGCTGCATTTGTTGACTTACCGCAGATTGGGTACGACATACCGCGGCCGCAGCTGCGGCAAAGGTATTCAAATCCGCGACCGCAACAAAGGTTCTTAATAAATCTAAATCTAGGTTCATAATAGGGCGGTTAGAATTTATCATCATTTATTCTCTTATACTTTATAAGCCTGGTGTTTTGTGATCTCAAAAAAGAGACCTAGTATTCATTTTTTTAAACATTAGCAAAGTTATCTAAATCTACACATTCACCAGCATACTGTATGACCTTGGGCTAAATTAAAGTGATATAAAAATATATTTTTCTATATTTACTCTTCTTAATTAACTTTTAGCGTAGCGACAGTTGTATGCAAATATGAATGTTCTTTTTATGAATAAGTAAAAATAGTAGCATATTTAATGTAATTGCAATTAATTTAATGTAAATACATAAACATTACTTATGCTCGCTCATCATACCTGCATAGAACTGACCGATAAACAGCCGTTTAACCACTTTTAGCATAAATTTGGGGGGTTAAAACGATAAATATCACTAACAAGCATGATTAATTTAGAATTTAATAGATAAATTTTTAGCAAAATTTCGTATATTTCCACATGATTACTCAAAAAACCTTACAGTTTGATACAAAATAAATATTCTTATTAATCGCTACTTTTTAGCTAAGACATCTAATCCCCCACTAAAATTCAGCAATTAATTAGATGATAACTCCAACCTAAATAGAACAATTGGCGCTAACAACTAACTTAATGGGGATAAATGGTCATCAGACATTAACCTAACGGTCTTTTACAACCTTTTACACCAAAATTCTCGCGGATCTTCAAAAGCTTCCGTGGTAGGAGTACAGTGGTAAGACTTAGATTTGCTGGGATGCCTCCCTGCTGTAAATGCCGAAAGGTGAGTGAGAAGATAATGAATATCATAAAAAAATCGCACAAACTGGATAATGTCTGCTATGACATCCGTGGACCTGTATTAAAAGAAGCTAAGCGCTTAGAAGAAGAAGGCAACAAAGTTTTAAAACTGAATATTGGCAACCCGGCACCTTTTGGTTTTGATGCACCGGACGAAATTCTGGTTGATGTTATTCGCAACCTACCCAGCTCTCAAGGCTATTGTGACTCCAAGGGCCTATATTCCGCCCGTAAAGCTATCGTTCAATTTTACCAAGCTCGCAATATGCGCGATCTAACCGTTGAAGATGTCTATATTGGTAACGGAGTTTCTGAACTTATCGTACAGGCAATGCAAGCGCTGTTAAATAGCGGTGATGAAATGCTAGTACCTGCGCCAGATTACCCACTCTGGACTGCTGCCGTTTCTCTGTCTAATGGTAACGCCATTCATTATATGTGTGATGAGCAACAAGGATGGATGCCCGATATTGAAGATATTCGCCGTAAAATTACCCCACGGACGCGCGGTATCGTCATTATTAACCCAAATAATCCAACCGGTGCGGTCTATAGTAAAGAGCTGCTATTAGACGTAGTTGAAATCGCACGACAAAATAATTTGATTATTTTCGCTGATGAAATCTACGATAAAATTCTTTATGACGATGCCGTACATCATTCGATTGCCGCTTTAGCCCCAGACCTGCTCACCGTCACCTTTAATGGATTATCAAAAACCTATCGCGTGGCCGGTTTCCGCCAAGGGTGGATGGTGCTGAATGGTCCCAAAAAACACGCTAAAAGCTATATTGAAGGCTTAGAAATGCTAGCATCAATGCGCTTATGCGCTAATGTGCCAATGCAGCATGCGATTCAAACTGCACTCGGTGGCTATCAGAGTATTAGCGAATTTATCAATCCCGGCGGACGTCTTTATGAACAGCGTAATCGGGCATGGGAATTAATTAATCAAATTCCTGGCGTTTCTTGTGTTAAGCCTCAAGGCGCTCTATATATGTTCCCAAAAATTGATATTAAACGCTTTAATATTCACGATGACCAAAAAATGATCCTCGATTTGCTCTTGCAGCAAAAAGTCTTGTTGGTTCAAGGAACTGCTTTTAATTGGCCTGAGCCTGACCATTTCCGTATTGTCACTCTGCCGCGTGTTGATGATTTAGAAATGGCAATTACTAAATTTGGCCGTTTCTTAGAGCACTATCATCAATAGATGATAAAGATGAAAAAACCTTCATTCCAGCGAAGGTTTTTTTATTCTCCCCCCTCCATACAATCAAACACGGTCATTTACAAAATGTATTGCCTCACTCACAATGGACAAGTGCTTCTGGCATAATTTGTCTCCCTTGTATTTATAGCGTCATTAGCAGACAAGAGCGAACTGTATCCAGACATCAACTTAAGGAGAAATCATGAGCTATTTTTTTGCCCATATTGCCCGTATGAAGTTAATCAATCGTTGGCCTCTAATGCGCAATGTCCGGACTGAGAATGTGTCTGAACACAGTCTACAAGTCGCCTTTGTTGCTCATGCTTTAGCAATTATTAAAAATCGTAAATTTAACGGCAGTCTCAATCCGGAACGCATTGCATTACTCGCTATGTATCATGATGCCAGCGAAGTGATTACTGGCGATCTACCTACGCCTATTAAATATCATAATCCGCAAATTGCTCATGAATATAAAAAAATTGAGAAATACGCCCAGCAGAAATTAATCGCGATGCTACCAGAAGAGCTGCAAGAAGATTTTCGTTCACTGGTGGTTGAAGATTTACAAACAGAAGAAGAACATTCGTTAGTTAAACAAGCCGATTCACTGTGTGCTTATTTGAAATGTTTAGAAGAATTAGCGGCGGGTAACAGCGAATTTAAACTGGCCAAAAAACGTTTAGAACAAACATTAGCGGATAGAAAAAGCCCAGAAATGGACTATTTTATCGAAATTTTTGTTCCTGGCTTTTGTTTATCATTAGATGAAATAAGTAATTGATTATGAATCATAATCACGGTAGTCAGCTATCCTGCTTGACTTTACTACCGTGATTATTTTATTTATCAAACTTAATCATTAAACTAAGCTACATAACCTCGCTGCTGCACGACATCTCCCCAAGCCTGATTTACCCCGATAGCTATTTGCTCATCAATACCGTTCAATATTGAGCCAGAGTGCTGCTTGAGTGCAGAATAATTGATACCAGAATGTCCCATTAGATTCACTAATTGATCCACTGCCTCGCCAGTTAACGCCATATAATCGCGCTGATTATCTGACTCTCGCTCATTGGCATGGATCACTATTTTTGCCCGCTCTGTAGCAAGAGTTTCAGCAAAATAATTATCAAATGTGACCATACCTAGCGATTCAAATTGTTGTTGTGCACCTTGCGGTAATTCAAAACGTTTGAACCATAATCGTAAATCATTATTACTACGCTCAAAGCCTAAGTTATGGCGGTCTAATCCTTTTAAGACAATATAATCATTCGCTTGGATATCCATAACACGATTACTGATAATATCCTTGCTAACAATAAAACTATTACTTCCCCCGCCGCCATAAAACTGATTTTCATAGCCGCCTAATGAAATAATATCGTTGTCTTCACCGCCATCGAACACACTGAATTTAGATAAATTGCTAGCGATTAAATGATCTCGTCCGGTCCCTCCACTGATCACCGAGTGGTAGCCCATTAATTTTAGTCGATCATGGCCTTCTTGCGCATGTATTTGATTTTCATTACCAAAAATAGTGGCTAAATCATTTCCTTCGCCTAAACTCAATTTATTATTATTACCTATCACCACGGCATAATCTTGCCCTTGCTGCATCGAAACTTGATTGAAATTACCTGAAACTATCGCGTAATCCCCCCCTGTCCCCATCTCGATGATGCCATTTTCACCAAATACAAAGGCTTTGTCATTCCCATCTCCCATATATAGCGAATTCACCCGCCCGGCAACCAGACCAAAATCATCGCCCTTGCCACCGAACATAGTATTTTCTCGACCGGTAAGCACGCCTATATCATCGCCTTCCCCGCCAGAAAACAAATTGGAGAGACCCGAACCATAAAATGTATCATCCCCTCGTCCTCCCCAAAAATTATTGTTATCTCCGGTATAGGCGCCAAGATCGTTACCATCGCCGCCCCAGTTAAAATTGTAATTTCCCATCGAAAGATGAAAATCGCCATCATTTTTTAGGAAACCGCTGTGACGCAGAAAATCAACGGTTTTTTGCTCCATATTTAAGATGTCTTTAGTAAATTCACTGGATATTTCGGTTAGTTTTGTTGCCATTTCACTCTGTTTATCGCGATTAAATAGCATGGCAAAAATATTAGGCAGTTGTAATGAATTAAAACCAAAATCGCACGCTTCAGGCTGCGAATCTATCGCGGATGCCGTGGCTGAATGGGGATGATCAAATAGCAGATTTTCATCATCTGATGGCTGATCTATGCTATTGGGATCCGCAGCTATTTCACTATGTTTCTCAATTAATCCATGTTGTTGCAACGTTGTACGTATTCCTTCTTGACCCAACGCTAGATTAGCTTGCAGGCTATTGAGGATCGCCTGTGGATCGGTAAATTTACTTAACTGCTCGCCGCCAAATTGGAACATGATTTCACTCAGTTCTAACAATATCCCCTGTGTATCTAGCGGCTGGTTGTCGATTGAAATCAACGCGCCCGTCGCACTATATTGCACGCCAAAAATATCTGCTAAGGTGGTATCCGCATTTATACTCGCCATGCGTTGTAGCATTCGATGTTTAAATTGGCGCGGCATATCATCAATCGCATAAGTCCATGTGGTTTTAGGTAACCCTGTCGCGCTGTATTGTTGGCTAATAATGCCAAACAACGAGCCGATATTCGTGTCTAAAATAGACTGAATATTATCGCCGAATATAAAATTCCAATTTCCATGAGTAAGCTGAATATCCTCGCCCTGGCCACCGACCGCAAAATTAAATGTTATTTTTTGATTCAGCTGCTGTAATTTTTGCGCGCGCGAAAGCTTTTGCCCGTCCGCCTGAGAGGGATTTCCACTGAGCCACTGACTAAATCGTTTATTTAGATTAGCTTCAATATCAGCATCTAATCCGCGACCACTGCGCTGATATTGAGAATTTAACTCGGTTAACGTGGTGTAATCGACGTTGCTGTAGCCGTCTAGCGTTGCCATCTCGTGCAAATATTTTTGCACTCCCGCTAACGACCATTGCTGATCCTGAGTTTTTAGCCTGCCATTTTGCTCACCCGCATCGGCTATCTGTTGTAATTGCTGAGCCATACGCGCTGCACCATCAAAAGGATTAACTAATGGCGGCAGTGGAATAGATTTTTCTGCCATTAAAATCACATCGTTACTGCGCCCATGATTAAAACTAATATTGCGCGACCCAATAAAGATCTGTGCACCTTCAAAGGCTTGATATCCACCAATATTAATACTATGTTTGCTATCACCATCGCCAATATGCAGAAGCAAATTATTATCACCAAAATTAACGGCCTTAACCCCGCCATTACCGACTTTGATTACGGCATTACTGGTTCCCCAATTAAGGAGAGTGCTCTCCCCATCGCCAATTTGTACCTCTATATTTCCGGAATAACTAACGGACTTATCTGCCTCTGTAGATTGCGGTGCTGTCGGTGATTCAGAGCGCAGTGGAGGGGTGTAAATTTCACGATCATCACCAATGACACCATAGGCAATTTTAGGCTGTTGATTAAGCCCCATACGGTGAATATCAATCTCACCTTCTGCTATTCCCTGACGAATGGGTTCTTGGTAACTCACTATGTGATTATTATCGTTCCAATCTAAAACTACTTTATTCGACGCATGTTTCTTGTTCCATTTTCCGTGCTCATCACGGGTTTGTTTATGTCCATATAAATCAACAGCAACTTCACTATTGCGTGCCGATATCTTACAACGAATTTGCTGCTCTGCGAGTGATTGCATAAAGTCACGAGCAAACCCTTGCTGTTTATCTTCCCCGATTAGAGAACAACCCACTAGACTTATCTTGTGTGGCGATAGCGCTAAAATATTGTTCGCCTGAAAATTATTCTGAAAACGGGCTAAATTTACCGCTAATTGATCAGCAGAATAGCCGGCTAAACTTCGATGATCAGCTTGATGATTATCTTGGCTTAACTCTCGCCCATGCCCCACTAATTGCCAACGAATTTTGCCTTGAATTAACGAGGGATCGCCATACACGACACGGTAATCTCCTACACTATCTAACTGCACAATTACTGTGTTTTTAGGGTGCTTGCCCGCTAAATTTGCCGCTGCTTTTGCCACTGTGATATCATTTTCTAATTGGATAATAAGCTGCGTGTCGTACTGCGACTTGTGCGATTGACTGGGGGGATTTTCTAAATCATTTATAGAATTATTTCCTATAATATTGGTAGAGTTAACATCTAAACGCATCCAATTATCAACCTGACTATTATACAATAAACGCTCAGATGTTTGATTTAAGGCGTCATCTCCCCCGAGCAAATGTAATCCACGTTCAAATTGCGCGACGGCTATCTGCGAATTAATATTTCTACTTTGATCAGCATCTTGGCTGCTTTCAAAATCTATCGGCCAGAAGCGCTGATTTTCTGCATCGTACATTACGTTGCCTAAATGCAAATCCTGATGGTAAATATTGCGGTCGGCTAAATCAGCTACCATCGTCAAATACAACTCGCGTGCATTGATTGGCAATTGCTGTGCAGAAAGCGAAGAAACAACTGTTCCCGGCACTTTTAACATCGTTAAATAGACATTTCCTTGCCCATCACGATGCACATCAGCACTGCCATCACCATAAAACCGATTGAAATATATCGCTTCATTGACCGCAGATTCATAGGCTTGTCCCATATCCTTAATTAATAAATGTGGCTCTTTAGGATCGCAAATAACTAAACCAAACGAGCCCTCAGCGACTAAAATACCTTGACGTTGATATTCAGCTTTACGCATTTCAAATGGCGTCATTTCTGGCGTGATAGTTAATTTCAATCCGGTCTTACGTTTTGGTCCTAAAGGCGCTAATTGCTGCTGAAGAATATCGATTTTTGATAAATCACTAAACAGTGTTTTTAGTTGTGCAAATGTCTGATGTACATCAATTTTGTGGTTATTAGGATTAAATAACATGCGATCCATAACACTATGGTGAAAATAACGTCCAGTCCATGGGTCAAGGATCAAAGCATCTGGCGAATCTCCACCAATTCGTACGAATACATGGTCACCATCGCCGGTTAATTTTAATAACTCGACCTCCCCCTGATAATTATGATCATTAATAATTAAATGGGCAGCATACAATGCACGATCACCACAATTACCTACGCGGTACTGTTTTAATGTGGCAAAATATCGTGCGATATCATGAGGAAAATAAACCTGTCTAATGGTATTAATATTTCGGAGCATTTCCTGCCATTCTTTGTGTATTGCTGCACTATTTGGGGTAAATGTTTTTAAGTCTATAAAATCGATAGTACTAAGGAGGGTCGAGGATTTATTTAAATCATGATTTACTTTATCTAGGATATCGCAAGGATTAAAAGTAAGAGGATTAATATTGCTATTTTTTAATACTTCGATATTAATTCCTTGATGAAATTCAGCAGGTTTGATAGCTATTTTTTCTGCATGGCTATAAATTAATATTTTTGCTAAGTTCTTTTCTAAGATATTAATTAGACATTTTATATCACTATTTTTAGTATTATTATTTTTTTGTCGATCTACAAATATTTCACCTTTTTCTATATGCCTAATTTTTTCTTTTGAGATTTGAATTTGTAATTTTTTTTCGGTAGGTGTAGTTAACTCGACAGTAATAATATCATTATCATCAGAAATTATTTGAACATAACTTTTATTTCCTATCGAGAGTACTTTTTTCTGAGCTTGTAGCTGCTGTATAACATACTGTGCCTCACCCTCAATCGCCTGTTTCCATACACTATCAGAGGTTATTATCTTACTGTTTTTATACTGATTATATCCCATCTCTAACACAGTGGATTGTTCTCGCGCTTTAGAATGTTGCTCGGCAAAATAATTGGTAATAGGTGCTTGATAAAGTCTATCTGTCATTTGCTGAAAATCAGCATAATGATCAAATGATTGAATGCCAATATCAGGATCATATAACGAATAAATATATTGTCCTTCAGATTGCCCTTCGTAATTAGGATTTACTGAAATCGCCAGTGTTTGATGGCTTGAATTTAACTGAAAATAACTAGACTCTTGGCTATTTTTAATGCTATCCATTAATTTTTGATAACTGGCTTCCTCATTATTTAACCCGTTAATCTGATTATTTTTTGTCATCCCATTCTGTTCTAAATTATGTTTAAATTGTTGATTTACATGCTCAACAATGTGTTGTTTTTTTATTTTTATAGTTTCGTTATCTAGCAAGTTAATTTTATTAAGATGATTGGCGTGAATTAATGATTGTGTGGTTAATAATAAGTTTATCTGTGCCGATAAATATCGTTGATTATAAGTAGCAATTAATTGCTGTTCTACTGAATCAATATCCGTACTTTTAGTTGTTCGAACAGATTGCTGTTCTAAAAGATAATTTAACCACTGTAAATAGGCTTTTCCTCCCCCTGATCCATGTATTCGTTCTTCAATTAAATAACGGTTAGCTAACGCATTAGCCATCGCATGTTGCAGTGCTCTCGGAGCTGATTTTTGAAGTAAGTCCATATCATTGATAGGATCACCCGAAAATGTAGGTAGCCACTGTTTTAGTCTGGCTAATAATTTTTTTATCGGGCGAGAGTCGACAGAAGATTCGGCGAGTATTAATGAACGATGAATGTCATCAAGCGTATAATCGATTTCATGATCTGAAGGATCAATCACTGTTGATGAAGATGATTCGACCTTCTGCCCCCCTTGTTCCCATAGCGGCGCTAAATAATCATTGGTAAAACGATTCTCTGCTAGCGCACTATTTCTACGCTGATTGATACCTTCGGGAGCTAGCGATTGATCAAACAGTTCAGTCTGGGATAAAACTTGCTGAGCCGCTGAAATTAGCGGTGTAAACTGGTCTAATTTAATTTGATTACTCAATCGGCCATCGATTGGTTGCTCTGATGCTCGAATACCTGCTGTATCAATATTTAGTACGATTTCTGACTCACTAGATCCATCTAAATCTTCATTTTCCAATTCAACATCATTTAATTTATTAAGCGCTAATCCACTGACTGTTGCTGTCGTTCTCTGTGGACGATAATCATCATTCTGCTTCAAGGCTTTAACTTCATCGATACTTTGAGCCGCCAATTTTTTATTACTTACGATAATTTGGCGTTCGGCGGCATCTTTGGCTGCGGTACTTCGATTTAACGCTTGGTTTTTGCTGTTATTAGTCTCATTCTGTTGCTCTACAGCTTGCGCCACCTTTTGAGCAACCTGTTGCTGTGTAATAGTAATATTTGGTTCAATTACGGTGTAATCACTTTCAGTATTAATTAAAGCCTGTTCAGATTGGAGCACCGACGTTTTTACCTGGCTATAATTGGTACTTAATTGCTGTTCAATTGTATTTAATATTTGTGAGGAGTCTGCCAGGTGTTGCTGCGCTTTATCTTGAGTTTGATGTATAAATTGAGCCGCATATTGCTGACGCCAATGCATACCTGAACTTAATGGCTGTTGAATATTCGTTATTTCTGGCTGAGAAAAGAATATAGCTCGTTGTGCTATATCTGTTGCTTGACCACTTAATATCGACGAATTAGCGAGTAAACTTTGCTGTATTTCATCGCCATTGTGTACCAATTCCTGCGGCTGGCTATGATTCAATTGATCCAGCGAAAGTTGTGCATGAGATAAATGACGATTTTTTTCTTTATTTAGGCGCTGTTGTATCTCGAGTGCGGCCTGCTTATCTTGCATTACTGGTTGTAAAATATCAGGTGAAACAGAGCCCAGAGTAGAATTGTCAGTGGTGGATTGCACCCGCTCCGTCGTATTTAACGCAGTCGTATTTGACGATGCGTTTTCAACAGAAAATTGCTCCGCCAGACTGTCTAAATCCGGGGCTTTTAACTCACTGAGTTGATGCGTCAACGACGACTCTAGCGGTGCAGCTAACGATGTATTTTCCGTCAACATCAATCCAGCCAATTTATCCGGGATAGGCGAGATATGTATATCATCGACCCCCGAACTATTCCCCGATATTAAAGCGTTTTTGCCGCTAATAAGCTCATTTATTGCCTGACTTGCTGCATTCCCGAGCACGGATTGTTTTATGTTATCGAACAATGCTGCTAACTTATTACTTTGCGTATTGCTTGAAGCCACCGACAACGCATAAAAATCGCCATTACCCACCTTAATCGCGATATTATTACGCGCATAAGTGGCGTGGATCATTAATCCGTCGCCGATATGAATGTTGGCATTGCCCTTGCCTTTCATTACTGCGATATTCGTGCCGTCGCCAATGTGGCTGGTTAAAATATAATTGCCCCATACCGCATTAATCGCCGTGCCAGCGCCAATTTTGGTATTTATATGAGTATCCCCGTAAGCGGCAACAATATTAGTCCCGGTACCTATGGTGGTAGTAATATTTCCTTTAGCTTTTAATACGTTGATTTGTAGGCCATTTCCCATTTTAGTGGCTATATTTAATTTTCCCCACAAAATATTAACGCCCATCCCCGTACCAATCTGACTAATAATATTCGAGTCCCCTTTAGCGACAGATATCAGCCGGCCATCGCCTACCTTAGTTACTATATTCGCCTTACCTTTAGTACCAACATAATCATCACCATCGCCAAGATGAGTGATGATATTTGCGTCACCTTGAACCAGCGTAATTTCGCGTCCCTCTCCTATTTTGCTGATTATATTGGCGCGCCCTTTAGCAAAATTATAGCGTTCACCATTTCCAATTTGTGTGGCAATATTAGCTTTTCCCCATAGCGCATTAATAGATAAACCACTGCCTATTTTATTGATTAAATTGGCTTTTCCTTTAGCAAAAGCGACGGTATTACTGGGCTCTCTTTGGCTCAAATGCGTCATCACATTACCGCCATCTGAAACCAATAATCCAACCAAAGCCCCATCTCCCACTTTGGTTAAAATATTAGCTTTACCAAAAAGTAACCCTGCGGTCGGGCCATCACCGATATGGGTAATTACATTCCCCTTAGCCTTAGCAACAACCCCCATAAAACCATCACCAACTTTGGTAATAATATTAGCTTTACCCATGGCTAATGCGCCCGTTATACCGTCACCGACATGGTTCATAATATTGGCATCACCGAACATCAGTCCCAATGAAGTCCCCGAGCCAACTTTATTCATGATATTAATTTTTCCGAGGAATATACCGAGTGTTGTACTGTCTCCACGGTGTACATGCGTTAAAATATTGGCACTTCCAGCTAATAAAGCGGCAGTAAATCCATCGCCTACTTTAGTCAATACGTTAGCTTTTCCCAACATTATAGAAAACGTCTCACCATCCCCAACATGAGTAAAAATATTCCCAACCGCTAACATGGCATTTAAAATACAACCGTTACCAACTTTAGTGGCGATATTACCTTTTGCCGCCATGACTATAACCGTCGTACCGTGGCCTATCTGAGTAAAGATATTCGCTTTAGCTATCATCAAAGCGATAACATCATCTTCATTGTCGCTGTCGTTGACTTTAGTGAAAATATTGCCAATACCCGCCATAAAAGCGTAAGTATTACCTACCCCGATATGGGTAAAAAGATTTCCTCCACCTAGCATCGCAGCAATGATTTGACCATCACCGACTTTGGTAAAAATATTACCCGCCGCCCCCATAATACCTATCGTACGTCCATCACCAATTTGGGTGAAAATGTTCCCCAAACCAAACATGATCCCACTGACATTTCCATGCCCTACTTTGGTTAATATATTCCCTCCCCCCACCATTAAGCCAAAACTCTCACCATCCCCGAGATGTGTTAATACATTTAATCCGCCCCCCATAAATGCCTGAAGGTCGCCCACGCCCTGCTTAGTAATGATGTTGGCTCCACCTACAGCAATCGCCCATAAATGATTTTCTTTTTCTCTATCGCCTTGGTTAATTTGCGTTAGGATATTACCCATACCCAGCATATTGGCCTTAATATTACCGTTACCTATTTTAGTAATAACATTTCCCCCACCTGCCACAGATGTAGTTAAATTACCATTACCTTGATGAGTTAGTAGATTAAGACCTCCCGCGGCTAACCACAGGTTATCCCCATGCCCAAGATGAGTATGGGTATTCAATCCCCCCAACATATACAGCTTATTTCTCTCCTCGTTATCACCAGACATTATCGAGATATTCGCCATGGCTAAGAGATTAGCGTTATATTTCCCATTACCTTGACGTATAAAAACATTAGCCACACCTTTAGCCTCAATAGTCGTGGTTCCATGACTCACTTTATTTACTACGACATTGGCGATACCTTGCCCCTCAAAAACTAAATCACCTTGCTGCCCGGTTTTTAAAACTATATTCGCCCCCCCCGTTCCGCGAAAATAAGTATCTCCTTGTTTAGAACGGTGGTTAATAATATTAGCTATACCATTGCCTTCAAAATTAACTTGTCCGTTATCAACATCAGATACAATATAATTCGCTATTCCATTCCCCCAAAAAGAAATATCCCCTGTGGTTTCCGGTTTTTGTATATCTGATGGATTAAGTAATAAATTATTATGTTCACGTATGATTTTATTATAGCCGGCAGTTAAATTAACATTAATATCTCCATCTATTACTGAAGAGTATATATAATTAAAGGCTGAAATCCCTTTTATATTAACATTTCCCTTTTGTCCAAAATGAGAAACACTATTGTGAGCCGCCAATAGATTAGCATTAACATCACCATGAACAACATTTGAAACTATATTGTTATATACGGAAATGGCCTTACTATTAATATTTCCTTTTCGTCCAGAGTGCGTGACTTTATTGTACCCACCTAATAAATCAATATTAATATCACCTTGCCAAACTCGAGAAATTATTTCATTATAAGCCGCAATCCCATTAGCATTTATATCACCAACACCGCCTTGGCGAGTGATGCTATTATACCCTCCGGATAAATTAATATTAATATTACCAACATTAGCACTGGAGTAAATCTCATTATATCCTCCGACACCTTCAACAATTAAATTACCATTTCCTCCCATACGTTTAAATTTATTATATAAACTGTATGTTTTCGCATAGGTATGACCGGTTATTGCCTGATGCACTAGTTCTACACCGCCGGTAGCCCCAACATAATTAATATTGCCAGTTCCTAGACTGTGGATTTGTGCATAACCTGAGGCTCCACTTACGTTTAAATCGCCATCAGGGTTAGTAATCGACATATAAGCAGTCCCCCCAACGACGGTATCATTTCCCGAACCGGTATTTATAGTCACAGCTAATGTGGCTACTTTTATGTTATCATTGCCACCATGGGTATTAATTCTTAATCCATCGGTTAAACCTGAAAATAAGGTGGCTGGCGTTATTGCTATCGCATCGACATCATTATCTTCTTCATTACCTTCATAGGAACCCATAATGTTATATTCGAAAAAACTAACAATATCTCTTTTCTGACGTCGATTTTTAGGCAGAAGGCGATTACTTTCTTTTTCCTTAAATAAACCATTAGATGAACTTACACTTTCATTATTAACTTCTGTTATTTCTTTTTCATATGAATCTTTTTTTATTATTTCTTCTTTATTAGAAATTTTATTTATTCGCTTATCCATAAGACATGTCCTTTTAATAATAGGGGATATTAGAGTTAGCACTAACAATTATTAATAATGAAATATAAGTATTTTATTATTAATGATTAACATACTTAACTATTAATAAAAAACAATACTTACTGCTAATAATTAGCATTAGATTAATATCGAAAAAAACAATAAATGTCTGATGGAAATATTAATTATTTATTGGCTGATTTATGATGAGAATAAGAAGCTATAAATTGCTAACAGACTGAGATCATTGGCAGCCCTCTGCCATTAAGCCAATGGGCTGCCAAATAATTAAAAAGGAAATAAAACAGGGATAACTGCAATACTAATCAGCATCACAATAAAGGTAAACGGCACGCCGAATTTTAGAAAATCAGCAAATTTATATCCACCTGGGCCTAAGACTAAAGTATTGACGGGGGAAGATACCGGAGTCATAAATGCCGCCGATGCCGCCACGCCGATAACCATAGCAAAAGGCATCGGTGACACTTCCATTTGCCTTGCTGCCGCAATCGCAATCGGAGCCATTAACACCGCAGTGGCGGTATTAGAAATAAATAAGCCAATGGTTGCACATAAAATAAATAAGCACAGTAACATGACTCTCGGCCCCATATTACCCGCGACATCCATCAGAAATTTAACAATTAAATCAATACCGCCGGTTTTTTGTAATGCAATTGCAAATGGCATCATTCCCACAATCAAAATAATACTTGGCCAGTGAATTGATTTATAGGCACTTTCCATATCGATGCAACGAAATTTTCCCATCAATAAGCAGGCAATTAATGCGGCAATAAAGTTTGGAATTTCATTGGTCACCATCATAGCGACCATCAGCGCTAAACAGAATATCGCATGGGCAGCCTGAGATGATGCGGGAGCAACCGCCTCAATTTCCGCAGCTAAATTCAGCACAATAAAATGGCGTTTTTTGGTGGATAACACCCGAATTAACTTCCAATCGCCGATCACCAATAACACATCACCTAAGCGCAACGGCTCGTCAACTAATTTACCCTCTAACGCCATGCCATCACGGCGGATCCCGACCACGTTAAGCCCATAACGGGTGCGATAACGAATTTCCCGTAAACTTTTACCCAATAAGTCGGAATCGGGATTCATAGATACTTCGGCCATCCCTACATCGCGAGATTGGTCAGAAAAATATTCCCCCCGTAGCACCATCGGCTCCAGCATTTGCTCATGGCAAAATTGCCGCAATTCATCATCAGTTACCGAGATATCTACCAGCAAAACGTCTCTTTCACGCAGTTCAGTTCCGCCCGTCGCACTCACCATTACTCGACGAAATTTACGCCACCGTTCAATCCCCACAACGTTAGCTTCGTAGCGAGAGCGCAAATGTAATTCATCCAATGAATGCCCTATCAGCGGAGAACCTTTGCGGATCGCTAAACGACGTGCCCGGCCGGTTAAGCGGTAATCGCGGATTAAATCACGGAAAGTTCGCTGATAGCGTTCTGGCCCCTTATCCGGTTTATCTGAGCCTAACCAACGCCTTGCCACCCACATATAAGCAATGCCGGCGACTAAAATCAACAAACCTATCGGCGTAATAGAGAAAAAGTGAAAACCTTTTAGACCCTCCCGCACCAGCTCGCTGTTAACCACCATATTAGGCGGGGTCGCCACCAAGGTCATCATGCCGCTGATTAAGCCAGCAAATC
The DNA here is from genome assembly GCF_022592395.1 of Moellerella wisconsensis. NCBI lineage: Bacteria > Pseudomonadati > Pseudomonadota > Gammaproteobacteria > Enterobacterales > Morganellaceae > Moellerella > Moellerella wisconsensis. The sequence continues at coordinate 2,251,130 of NZ_CP093242.1, forward strand.
CGAGCGGCATCATCAATCGGCCAGGCGAAGTTTTCATCCGCGCCGCAACACTGAGTACCACGGGAATAAAAATAGCCACCACTCCCGTTGAGCTCATAAATGCCCCCAATCCAGCTACGGTTAGCATCAAAAATACCAACATTTTACTTTCACTGCTGCCTGCTACACGTACTAGCCAATCGCCCATTTGGTAAGCAACACCGGTTCTGACTAAGCCATCACCTATCACAAATAAGGCCGCAATCAGTAAAACGTTTGGATCACTAAATCCTGAGGTTGCCTGTTCGAGACTCAACGTTCCACTGAGAACAAAGGCAATAATGACCAACAGCGCTACCACATCCATTCTGATTTTGTTGGTAGTAAAAAGAACAATTGCTATCAATAGCAGGGTTAATACCCACAGTAATTCGCCGTTCAAAATGGCCTCTTTCGTCGGTAAGAAACATCAGTGTGATCAATTTAGCTTAGTTAAGCATTTTTTCACCTTAAAATCTTTGATTAAACCCGCGCTATGATTAAAAGGCATTGAATAATAACCTCACCGATCAATACTTAGTGACTCGCCTCTAATCGCAGATACAAAAGATAGGATAGAATAGTCAAATTCCACCGAATAATTTAATATTATAGAAAGTAACATAATGAAAATTAGACGCTTTATGTATGGTGATGAATTACCTTTATTAGCGGTATTTATTTCTTCGGTGCGGGGCCTAGCTATACGGGATTATACCCCTGAACAAATTGATGCGTGGGCTCCGCAACAATCTGCTCGCTCTAAATGGGATAATGATGATTGGCAACAAAAAATGCGTACTTTACACCCATTTGTCGTCGAGATTAAACAGCAAATAGTTGGCTACGCCGATCTGCAATCCACCGGCTATATTGATCATTTTTTTGTAGCGCAGCACGCAGCACGTCAAGGCGTAGGTAGCTTATTAATGCAGCACATTGAGGCACAAGCCAAAATTCTCAACCTCTCTGAATTAACTGCCGATGTTAGCCTAACGGCAGAGCCGTTTTTTGCTCGACATGGTTTTCAAATCATCAAACGTAACCGTGCGATATGCCAAGGTGTAACCCTGCTTAATGCCAGCATGAAAAAATCAATTTAGGTATCAGGATGTTATTAATGAAAGGAAATAATGTAAGGAAGGAAATAAAATTATTATTCAACATTGATAGAACTCAAATCAGTGCTGCCAAACGACAGCACAGCTAATCAATGCGGCAAATACGACCCCGAATAGGGGGATAGATTAATCAACCGAAAGTGTAAAACTGCCAGTTGAACTATTATTTTCAATATTCAGTTGTTGCAGTGAATGGATAATTAAACTAATTTCATCACGGCGAGGCATCCCCTCAGGGGCATGAACCGCAATTACCTGACATCCTGCGGTTAGTGCAGAATGGATCCCCGCTGGCGCGTCTTCAACTGCCATGCACTGTTGTGGGGCTAACCCAAGTAACTCCGCGCCGAGTAAAAAGGGATCAGGTGCCGGCTTACCCCGTTTAACTTTCTCAAAAGTTACCCAATGTTTAGGTTCAGGCAATCCCGCTGCGTGTAAACGTGCCGTGGCAATCGGTACAGTGCCAGAAGTGACTATCGCCCAAGGGATAGCTAATTGATTTAACCGATTTAATAACTCGACAGCCCCCGGTAACGCAACTATTCCTGCCGTTTCGGTAGCTTCTAAATGCTCTAACCAACGAAACTTCGTGGTAATTTCTTCTTCGGTTGCAGTAGGCATAAAGTGACGTAATGATTCTAACGCTGGCTTACCATGAATATAGTTTTTTATTTCATCGTCGCTAATTCCTTGTTCTTTACCAAACAAGCACCAGCAATATTCGACGACGGCTAATGAATCCACCAGCGTACCGTCTAAATCGAATAAAAAACCTTTGCCTTGTAACGCCACTGTTATGCCCCTTGCTATATATTTATAATCGCGGTATTTACAATAATGGTACTTATAATAACGATATTAATAATACCTGTATTGATAAATAGGTTTATGCGTTGATAATTTGATTAATTTCCACCGCAGAAAGATGATATTGACGTGGACAAGACTGCCAAATATTTAGCATTCTCGAATATTTATCCCACATAGGTGTTTGTGAGTTAAACCCATGGGTTCCGCTATCAAAATGGGTATAACGCCCTTCGGTATTCACCATAAAACGCACATAGCTAAGATAACGCGCTTCGGTTGCGGCGTCGAATCCTAAAAATTGCACCCGACGAGGATCAACACCATCGATATCTTTTAGGTTCTCATGCGAGACTTGTAAGGCGTGATACATTTCCATGATATTAATAATTTGACGGCAACTATCTTCGGATAGTTCACCAAAATCTCTATCCAGCTCACGCATTTGTAAACCGAAACCACGTTCAATAACGGTTTGTAAACGGCGATAACGCTCAGCATTATCAGGGTCAAGCATGGTCATCATTTTATATTGATTGGATAAAATTAATCGCTGAGCATTGGTCATTTCCATTATGTCTCTCCTCACAGGAAAATTTTTTATTATCTTCGCATTCAACAATCCAGATGGACAGTCAAAACAAACCTTTTATTGATCTGGAAGGGGTTTTTGCCTTACTGATTGTTTAATCAGTATTTAATAATCTTAATCAACCAAAGTTAGCCACTAATGGAGGCATAAATAATGACAAAATTTAGACTCGAAATGTCATTTAAATTCATATAATTACAGCCGGTAATTATCAATCAACGCAACGTACTAGATATCTTCGATAAAAGATTTATCTAATTGTTTAAATGCGCGTTTAAGTAACTCAGCTAAAGAGAAATAGGTCGGCTGGCTTTCGATAGGCGCAATGGATAAACCGGCTTGAGAGAATTTTTCTCTAATTTCATAAAACCAATTCAATAATGAGGCCGGCAATGGCGTAGCCGCACGTTTACCGAGCCACCATAAGCCTTGCATTGGTAGGCTACAAGCAAATAGCGCAGTAGCTACGGCAGGGGCAAGTTGTCCTCCCAGCGCAATTTGCCACGCTAAAGTGAAAATTGCTATTGGTGGCATAAAACGAATGCCAAAACGGGTGGCCTTGATCATTCTATTTTCAGGAAAGATCGGCGCCAATTGTTTTTCCAGCGGAAAAGTATTCATATATTGCTTACCCAAGCGGAATTTTTTAAAAAAACCGGGGGTCGGCGTTGGCAATGTACTCATTATGGCTTCCTGTTTAATCAAATAGTTATTATTTTTATTCAAACAATTATTATTTGCAGCCTTAGCAGTATAGCGCTTTTATCTCGCTCGACCGAAGGATTTACACTTGTTGCATCAGAGTCAATACATCACTGGAGCGATAGCTTTGCCAATAGAATCAACATCAATTCATCAGTTTATTGAAAAAATATTCTCCGACGAGTTATGACCCTAATCAATTTCTCATGCAATTATTAAAAAAAGCATACAAAGAATAAAATATTTTTAGTAGAATTAGGTATATTTTGTTTTTACTGCATTTTTCTGGACTAGACCGTCAGCAACGAGACGGCTATCATCTAGCAGGTTATTGCATTAACATCTAGCAAGTTTATTGCATTAAATAGGTATATTGGGGATTTTATCGTTATTTCAATCCAAGATAGCCAAACATTTTCAGCGTAAATGACTTAAATTGCCACCAAATGCGCAACATGACGCACCTAAACAGCATAAGTTATCTTTCGGCTCGAACCCATGAGTCAACGCCGATGGTTTATTTCCCTCGGTAAACGCCATAAAATGTATGAGTTATCACGATAAATAGCGCAAGTTTATCCTGCTAAATTTGTTTTGCTGATATTTTAGGCTTTTTATCTTTATCATGATATCAGTCATGAAAAATCAGTTGAAAAATGCGCTAGTCTTTACAGCGCGACGCTCTATAGCAATGTTACATAAACTAAAAATTAAGCAAAATTTTGCTCACAAAAGTCTTTCTGCCTATTTCGGCGTAATTTTTTATTGTGCTGAATGACAGCAAGATGACTATACAACAACAAACAACAATAGGTATTTCCATGTCAAGTAAGCTGGTACTGGTTCTAAACTGCGGTAGCTCCTCACTTAAATTTGCTATCATCGACCCTGCAAATGGCGAAGAATATTTATCTGGTTTAGCCGAGTGCTTCAATTTGCCTGAAGCCCGTTTAAAATGGAAAATGGACGGCGCTAAACACGAAGCTGCTTTAGGTGCTGGCGCTGCGCACAGTGAAGCTTTGACTTTCATTGTAAACACCATTCTTGCTGAAAAACCTGAACTGTCAGCACAGATAGCCGCTATCGGCCACCGTATTGTTCATGGTGGTGAGAAATTCACTAAATCTGTTCTGATCGATGACCAAGTTATCGCAGGCATTGAAGCCGCTATTCCTTTTGCTCCACTGCATAACCCGGCTCATCTGATCGGTATCGAAGAAGCGCGTAAAGCCTTCCCTCATTTAGTGGGTAAAAACGTAGCTGTTTTCGATACTGCATTCCATCAAACCATGCCTGAAGAAGCGTATCTGTATGCTCTGCCGTACAACTTGTACACAGATCACAGCATTCGCCGCTATGGTGCGCACGGTACTAGCCATTTCTATGTTTCTCGCGAAGCGGCTAAAACACTGAATAAACCCGTTGAAGAATTGAATGTCATCACTTGCCATTTAGGCAACGGCGGCTCAGTTTCTGCTATCGTTAACGGCCAATGCGTTGACACTTCTATGGGGCTGACCCCTCTGGAAGGTCTGGTCATGGGAACGCGTAGCGGTGATATCGATCCTGCTATCATTTTCCATCTGCATGATTCTCTGGGCATGAGCGTTGACGAAATCAACAAAATGCTGACTAAAGAATCGGGTCTACTGGGTCTGACTGGTGTTACCAGTGACTGCCGTTATGTTGAAGATAACTATGAAGTTAAAGCTGACGCAACCCGTGCAATGAACGTGTTCTGTCACCGTTTAGCTAAATACATCGGTGCTTACGCGGCGCTGATGGAAGGCCGTCTGGATGCAATTATCTTTACCGGTGGTATCGGTGAGAACTCAGCCCACGTTCGTGAATTAACGCTGAATAAACTGGCTCTGCTTGGTTTTGAGCTTGATACAGAACGTAACTTAGCCGCTCGTTTCGGCAAAGAAGGTCTGATTACTACCGATAATAGCCGTCCTGCGCTGGTTATTCCAACCAATGAAGAATTGGTTATTGCACAAGATTCAGCTCGCCTGACTGCATAATAGCGTTAAAAACCGCCAGCCTAATCCGCTGGCGGTACTGTTTTAAGTAGAGAGCAACCGATAAAAAGAGGTTCCCGTGTCCCGTACAATTATGTTAATTCCGACCGGCACCAGTGTTGGTTTGACCAGCGTTAGTTTAGGTGTCGTACGCTCAATGGAACAGAAAGGCGTTCGCCTGAGCATGTTCAAGCCTATCGCTCAACCACGCAATGGCAACAAAGACCAAACCACTGAAGTTCTGCGCGCACACTCTAGCAACAATACCATTATCGAACCCCTGAACATGGAATATGTTGAGTCATTACTGACCAGCAACCAAAAAGATGTTCTGATGGAAGAGATTGTAGCGCGTTACCACCAGAATACTAAAGATGCCGAAGTCATCTTGATTGAAGGTCTGGTGCCTACACGTAAGCATCCATTTGCTCAATCGTTGAACTACAACATTGCTAAAACGCTGGGTGCAGAAATCGTATTTGTTACCGCACCGGGCAACAATTCTCCAAGCCAAATGCATGAACGTTTAGAATTAGTTCGTTCTGAATTTGGCGGTCAACGCAATGAAAGCATTATTGGTGTGATTGTTAACAAAGTTAACGCACCGGTTGATGAGCAAGGCCGTACTCGCCCTGACTTATCTGAAATCTTTGACGATTCAAGCAAAGCAACGATTGCTAATATCGACCCTAAAGAATTAGCTGAAAACAGCCCGCTGCCAATCTTAGCCTCTATTCCTTGGAATTTTGATCTCATTGCGACCCGTGCAATCGATATGGCTAAACATTTAGGCGCAAGCATTATTAACGAAGGCGAAATTAAAACTCGTCGCGTAAAATCAGTCACCTTCTGTGCGCGTAGTATTCCACATATGCTGGAACATTTCCGCCCTGGTTCACTGTTAGTCACTTCTGCTGACCGTCCAGATGTTTTAGTTTCTGCGTGTCTTGCAGCGATGAATGGCGTAGAAATCGGTGCTATCTTGCTGACGGGGGGTTATCAAATCGATGCACCTATCCGTGGTTTATGTGAACAAGCATTCGCCACCGGTCTGCCTGTATTTATGGTTGATTCAAACACTTGGCAAACTTCACTGAATCTGCAAAGTTTCAGTCTCGAAGTCCCATCTGATGACCATGACCGTATCGAACAGATTCAAAACTATGTTGCTCGCCATATCAGTAGCCAATGGATTGAATCACTCGTTGCCGATTCAGAGCGCCCTAACCGTCTGTCACCACCGGCTTTCCGTTATCAATTAACTGAACTAGCACGTAAAGCTGGCAAACGTATTGTACTGCCAGAAGGCGATGAGCCAAGAACTATCAAAGCAGCCTCTATTTGTGCTGAGCGTGGAATTGCCAATTGTGTGCTATTAGGTAATCCAGAAGAAATTCGCCGTGTTGCTGCAGCTCAAGGTATCGAGCTGGGTACAGGTATCGAACTGGTTGACCCGGTTAAAGTCCGTGAAATCTACGTTCCTCGTTTAGTTGAACTGCGTAAAAACAAAGGCATGACCGAAGTTGTTGCGCGTGAACAGCTAGAAGATAACGTGGTTCTAGGCACCCTGATGCTGGAAAAAGGCGAAGTTGACGGCTTAGTTTCTGGTGCGGTTCATACCACCGCCAATACTATTCGTCCACCACTTCAGTTGATCAAAACTGCGCCTGGCAGCTCATTAGTCTCTTCCGTATTCTTTATGCTACTGCCAGACCAAGTCTTTGTTTACGGTGACTGTGCTATCAATCCAGACCCAACCGCAGAACAATTGTCAGAAATCGCCATTCAATCTGCTGACTCAGCTAAAGCATTTGGTATCGAGCCACGTGTTGCGATGATCTCTTACTCCACCGGCAACTCTGGTGCAGGTAGTGATGTTGAGAAAGTACGTGAAGCGACGCGTTTAGCACAAGAAAAACGCCCTGACTTGATGATAGATGGTCCGTTACAGTATGATGCTGCGGTAATGGCTGATGTGGCTAAATCTAAAGCACCAAACTCTCCTGTTGCAGGTAAAGCCACCGTATTCATCTTCCCAGATTTGAATACCGGTAATACGACTTATAAAGCGGTACAACGCTCGGCGGATCTGGTTTCTATCGGTCCAATGCTGCAAGGTATGCGTAAACCTGTCAATGACTTATCTCGTGGTGCGTTAGTTGATGATATCGTGTATACCGTTGCACTGACCGCTATTCAAGCCGCTCAGGCTGAAGCACAGGCTGAATAAGTTAACTTATTCACGTTAATGCTGATTTGACAGTCCGTGTATTAAGGCATCCTTTGGGGTGCCTTTTTTATTGCGCTTTATTATCTTTTATTTCTTATGTTTTAGAGCAAATCACGGTTATTTATTTGCCGTAGATAAATAGAGCCACAATACATACCATTGGAATAAAAAAATCGATATAACAAATGAAATATATAAAAAATGAAATGGGCCAGAGGGATATAATGTGGAAGAAAATAAATGTCGCGGATATAAAGGCAATTAAAGATTAAACATAAAAACGGAATAAACCAAATTATCCCGTTTTATATCAATAATAGATCAACTAAAACGTTATTGGCTTTTATCAATATAGCTATTTTCGCTACTATCGGTATGACTTTCTAGGTTTTTTTCTACGCTACGTTCGATATCGCGATCTACGTTTCGATCGGCGCAATTTATCCCTTTAGTAAAATCATTATTACGCGTCAACCAGAGAGATAATGCCTTTAATGAATCTGGGGTAAACTCATCACAACGTGCGGTAATTTCGGTCGGCGTCAACCAGCTCACTTCCACCACTTCAGCTTCCTGCAAAGCGAATGGCCCATGACTCACACAACTAAATAATCCGCCCCAAACACGGCAGCTTTCAACTTCATAATAAAACACACCGTGCTCAGCAAAAGGGACGCCAGCAATACCTAATTCTTCTTCGGCTTCACGTTTCGCGGCATCCAACATGGTTTCATTAATAGTAACCACCCCACCGGCTGTAGCATCTAATAATCCAGGAAAAAAATCTTTGGTCGCAGTTCGACGCTGTACTAATATTTTGCCCATGCCATCATGAACAACAATATAGGTTGCTCGATGACGCAGATTTTGAGAGCGCATCTGCTGCCGTGTTGCCTGTGCGATAACCTCGTTATTTTCATCAACGATATCCACCCATTCAACCACTTCGGTATCTTGTTGTTCCATCCTCAAAACCTTTTTTATATCAGCTTATTAATTTGCTGTTCATGCCGTAGACGTTTACGTACTTTAAAATAATCATAACTTGTTCTGAAATAATCAGAAATTGCTGTAACACATTTATTATAAACAATTTACATTGAATTATGCGCTACAAAATATGCTTTTCCTGCCCACCTTGCAAGCGCTTCACTTAAAATTTGCTGCCTTGCTCTTTAAGTTGCTAACTAATGTTAATGTAATCTACAGTTATTCCCAATAATAGTTATACTAATATTAACCTAAAGTATAAATTTATCTGTCATTGACTCAATAATGACCAATAACATAGCGAGGTTTTTATGATTGATCTCTATTATGCGGCAACACCCAATGGCTATAAAATTAAGCTATTTCTGGAAGAAACTGGGCTGGAATATACAATCCATCCGATTAATATTAGCCAAGGTGACCAATTTGCGCCCGATTTTTTAGCTATTTCACCGAACAATAAAATTCCGGCGATTATCGATACCCAACCTACTGATGGTGGACAACCTATTTCCATCTTTGAATCTGGGGAAATCTTGATCTATCTGGCGGACAAAACCGGCCAATTACTAAGCCGCGATATCAGAACGCGCGTCGCACAATTACAATGGCTATTTTGGCAAGTCGGCGGATTCGGCCCGATGCTTGGGCAAAATCATCATTTCACTCAATATGCCTCCGAGAAAGTCCCTTATGCTATCCAGCGCTATCAAACAGAAACCGAGCGTTTATATCGCGTATTAAATAGCCAACTAGAAAAAACCTCTTATTTAGGCAGCGATGAGTTCAGTATTGCTGATATTGCCACATTCCCTTGGGCTAAATTTCATGAACATCATCACATTGATTTAAACGACTATCCGGCGGTAAAACGTTGGTTTGAGGTGATTGAACAACGCCCGGCGACACAGCGTACTTTTGCCTAAGCGATATACGATGATACACCTAACTTATCTGAAAAATTTATCGACCTGAAAGACAAAGGTATCCGGCAGCGGCGTCTAATGCTATACCTAATATCGTTAGCACGCACAAGAATCAAACCACAGGGATAACCGCAGGAGGATATTATGCACATTCTTGTCACTGGAGGCACAGGATTAATTGGAACGCGATTAATTCAGCAACTGATCCTTCAATCGCACCAAATCACAGTTCTTAGTCGCTCACCACAAAAAGTGTACAGCCAATTTTGTCGCGCAGTAAACCATTTAGGATCGTTACAAAATATAACCGATTTAAATCAATTTGATGCAGTGATAAATCTGGCGGGTGAACCGATAGCCGATAAACGTTGGACGGCGGCACAAAAGCAGCGATTATGTACTAGCCGCTGGGAGATCACTCAAAGATTAGCTACGCTGATTAACACCAGCAGCCAACCTCCTCAGGTATTTATTTCTGGCTCTGCCGTTGGTTATTATGGCAGCGGACACGACCAAAAAATACTAACAGAACAAAGCCCAGCGCATGACGAATTTACTCACCAGTTATGCAAACGCTGGGAGGAACTCGCACAACAGGCAGAAAGCCCAAAAACTCGAGTCTGTTTATTAAGAACTGGAATTGTCCTAGCCAAAAATGGCGGAGCCTTGGGAAAAATGTTGCCACCATTTAAATGGGGAGTCGGAGGGCCAATAGGCCGCGGTACCCAATATATGCCGTGGATACACCTGAATGATATGGTAAATGCCATTATCTTTTTATTAGATCATTCAACGCTTTCTGGGCCTTTTAACTTAACTAGCCCTAATCCTGTTCACAATGCACAATTTGCCAGCGCGCTAGGAAAAGTACTTCATCGGCCAGCCTTCATGCGGGTACCCGCATTAGTGATTCAAGCTATCATGGGCGAATCGGCAGTATTAGTTTTAGAGGGTCAACGCGCGCTCCCAGCACATCTGCAGCAAGCTGGATTTCACTTTGAGTTTTCTTACATCTCAGATGCACTAAACGATATCTTCAATTCGACGGCAAAATAGGCCACGCTTTGAAAGGCCATGATGCGTACGGTAAAAATGATGATGCGTAGCGTTGACCTTATACCAAAGCCACCACATCAGCAAAGGTAGGTGGTGGAAAATAAAGCATAATAAGCCTCAGTTACTTCGCGCCTTGCCAACGTTGGAATAACGGTTGTTCGGGTTCTATATCAAATTGATCAAGGATCCGATTGACCGTTTGATCAACAATATCTTGTATGGTTTGCGGTAAATGATAAAACGCAGGCATCGGCGGCATAATCATTGCCCCCATCTCAGCCGCTTGCACCATCAAGCGCAAATGCCCAATATGCAAAGGAGTTTCTCGCACACCGAGAACTAATTTTCGGCCTTCCTTTAATACCACATCAGCAGCGCGCGTCACTAGAGTATCGGTATAGCTGTGTACAATCCCTGACAGCGTTTTCATCGTACAAGGCATAATCACCATACCGGCAATCCGAAATGAACCTGACGAAATAGCAGCAGCGATATCACGGCTATCATAAACATGATCGGCTAATTCTTGCACCTGCCGTAAGCTATACTCAGTTTCAAGAGCCAACGTTTGGCGACCAGCAGCGCTCATGACTAAATGCGTTTCGACCTCAGCAATCGGCTTTAATACTTGCAATAACCGCACGCCGTAAATCGCACCACTCGCCCCGGTAATACCAATGATCAGTTTTTTCATTTCGTCTCTCATTAATCAAAGTGAAATTTGGCCGCGGCCGAGTAACTGATTTTATCAGCTTATTCAGCCAATTACTGCTAAAGGTTTTGAGGATAAATGATCGACGTGAAACCCAACTATCCCACCATAAGCGCGACTATAAAAACCAATAGACCGATAACAAAAAGGAGCACCAAAGTGCTCCTTTTGCCAAAGTGCTATTAATCAATATTTGCCACGATACCGGCTAATATCAACTAGCATCAACATTTAGCCTTCATTATAAATTTCTAAATCTTCAATTTCATGCTGATCTTTTACCTTTGAATCGTCATCTCGGCGTAGATTTTCAACATAATCAAGATAGGTCTGATCTATATCTTTGGTCACATAGATGCCATCAAAGACAGAGCATTCAAAAGTATCGATATCTGGATTTTCTTCATGCACCGCAGCCACTAAATCGGTTAATTCCTGAAAAATCAGCCCGTCGGCACCGATTAATTGGCGAATTTCATTGATTTCTCGCCCATGAGCGATTAATTCATTAGCATTTGGCATGTCAATACCATACACATTCGGGAAGCGAACTTCTGGCGCAGCAGAAGCAAAATAGACTTTTTTAGCCCCCGCTTCACGCGCTAGCTCAACAATCTGTTCTGAGGTAGTGCCGCGAACGATTGAGTCATCAACTAACAACACATTTTTATCGCGAAATTCTGCTCGATTCGCATTCAGCTTGCGACGTACTGATTTACGACGTTCTTGCTGACCCGGCATAATAAATGTCCGGCCAACATAACGATTTTTAACAAATCCCTGTCGGTAAGGCTTATCTAAAATATGCGCGATCTCTAATGCAATATCACACGACGTTTCAGGGATAGGGATCACCACATCAATATGAATATCGTCCCATTCGCGAGCAATTTTGGCCCCTAGTTTTTGTCCCATCCGCAACCTCGCGTTATAGACAGAAATTTTATCCATAAAAGAATCTGGGCGAGCAAAATAGACATATTCAAATAGGCATGGGGTCAATTGTGGATTTTCAGCACATTGACGGGTAAATAACTGACCTTTTTCGGTGACATAAACCGCTTCACCCGGAGCAACATCACGTAAGAATTCAAAACCGAGGGTATCTAAAGCCACGCTTTCCGAGGCTACCATATACTCTTCTCGGCCATTTTCCAGTGTACGACGCCCTAACACCAACGGACGAATACCGTGAGGATCACGAAATGCCAGCATACCGTGACCGATTATCAAAGCAACACAGGCATAAGCGCCACGGAGCTTTTTATGCATTGCAGCAACGGCAGAGAACACATTATCTGGCTCTAATGGGAAATGATCGAATTTATCCAGTTCGAATGCCAGTACATTTAATAAAATTTCTGAGTCTGAAGAGGTATTAACGTGGCGGCGAGCGGTTTCAAATAACTGCTTCGCTAACTCATGTGCATTGGTTAAATTACCATTATGCGCCAGCGTTATACCAAAAGGTGAATTGACATAAAAAGGCTGTGCTTCTGAAGCACTTGAGCTACCGGCGGTTGGATAACGCACATGGCCTAACCCCACCGAACCTTGTAGCCGCAGCATATGCCGGGTTTCAAATACATCTTTTACTAAACCGTTCGCTTTACGCAGGCGTATATTATTGTTGTCATCAATAGTTGCTATGCCCGCTGCATCTTGTCCACGATGTTGAAGCACCGTCAACGCATCATAAATTGATTGGTTTACCGGTGAAACACCGGCGATACCGACAATACCGCACATTTAGTCTTTCCTCATCAGCCACGCGGAGAGATATTCTCCGGCAGGAAACTTGACGCATTTTGCAGATAGTCAAAAAACCACCTGATTATATGACTGAACTGCGGGATCAGCTCTGAACGCTGCCACTCCTCACTTTGAGGTAACGGAGTAAAAGTATCGAGAAAAAATAACAGCGCCGATACAATCAATACACCGCGTAACGCCCCAAAACAAATCCCCAGAACACGATCTGTACCTGATAATCCAGTACGTTGAACTAGCGAGCTAATCACATAGTTAACAACGGCTCCGACAATCAACGTCGCGATAAACAGTGCTGCGATAGCCACTCCATTACGTACCATAATATCTTCGAAGCGCGTAAAATAAACCGCTAAGTAAGAGTAAAATTGGCTGGCGACAAAAAAGGCACAGCCCCAGGTAATCAACGAAAGTGCTTCACGAACAAAGCCACGGATCAGGCTTACCACTGCTGAGAAGCCAATTATGGCAATAATGACGTAATCAATCCAAACCATCTTTTATCCCAAAATTAAAACACCCAGCAAGGCGTGAGTGCATTTTAACAGAAAACGAAAACGTTTGCGTAACCAAATTTTGCCCTAATTTAAAAAATCAGCGCTGAAATTTAAAATTTATAATAACTGCAATTAGTTAGTTACTTTCTAAATAGCTAACCTCGCTTATCTCCAAACTATTTATGCCTAGATAGCAAAAGGCGGCAACAAATTTATTCCGGATAAATTGATAAGCCAGTTATTGTCGCACTGGTTATCACCGGATAAATAAGAAGCCGCCCATCATTTATCGTTTAAATTGACGCTATCAGTTACGGTTTATAGGGTTTGACTTGACCTTCTAAACTCGAAATACGTTTCAACTCAGCTAATGAGTTTTGTAATTTTTGTTTTGAAGCATCAGGACCGACAAAAATTCGCGTTAATTTACCATTAACAGGGGATGAAGGCACGGTATACGCCGAGTAACCAGAAAAACGCAATTTAGCAATGATTTCCTCAACCTTCGCCGCATTAGTTAATGCTCCAAGCTGCACCACATATCCGTGCCCTTGAGGCGCGCTTACCTCTGCTTTAGCCGTTGTTTCCTGCACCGGCTGAGGCTTAGGCTCAGGTTTTGGCTTAGGTTCAGGTTTAGGCTCGGGTTTAGACTGTGGTTTTGGCTCAGGCTTTGGCTGCGGTTTAGGTTCGGGTTTCGATTCTGGTTTAGAACTTACCGCCACCTGAATATTTTGTCCCGAAACTTGCCCAGCAATCGCACTGCCTTCTTTAACTTGCTCCGTCAGCGCCTCGGAGAGCATCGCTTCTGAAGTATTCTCAGAAATAGCCGCAGGGCCTGTTTGGCTAATCGGGGCAATAGCTTCGATATCTTCTTCATCACCCGGCTTTGGCACAATAGGAATTGATGCAAACTGGTCTTCATTATATTTCTTATCACCGTCAAGTAATGCAGGCAGAATAATCACCCCTGCAGCCACTAAAACAATGGCTCCGACTAAGCGATTTTGAAATTTACTGGCCACCGGTAATCCCCTATTTTTCCAATAATGTCATGACATGTGCCACAGTATGAAAAGAACCACACACCACGATAATATCGTGTTGCTTGGCGTCAATTTGAGCCTGTTTCCATGCAGATTCAACGCTGTCAAAGACCTGTGCTTCAGGCAAATATTGAGCTAAAACAGCGGCTTCAGCACCTCGAAACTCGGTTAATGGCGCCACGTACCAATCTGTAACTTGCGTGGCTAAACATTGTAAGGTACCGGCAATATCTTTATCACCTAGCATGCCAACGACAGCGCGGATCCGACATCCAGAAATCTTAGGTAATTCAGCCAGTTTAGCGACCAAATAACCTGCCGCATGGGGGTTATGTGCCACATCAAGGATTGTTAGCGGTTGACGATTGATTATCTGAAAACGACCTGGCAATTGAGCCGATCTCAATCCGTTATGAATAATGTCTTCGGTCAGTAACTGTTGCCATTCGGGATCGGTTTTCATTATACAATGCAATACACCGAGCGCAGTGGCGGCATTAGCTAACGGAACGTTAGGCAGGGGTAAATGCGCGTATTGACGCTCAGCAGTTTGCCATGACCAGCTATCGGCATTCTGAGTGAAGCACCACTCTTTATCGCGACGGAACAACTGAGTACCGAGCTGATCCGCAACTTGCTGAATAGATTTCGGCATGTCCGGTTCGCCAATCACCGCATAACAACCCGCGCGGAAAATACCGGCTTTTTCATAGCCGATATTTTCACGATCAGACCCTAACCAATCGGTGTGATCAAGGGCGATGCTGGTAATAGCCGTGATATCAGAATCCACTACATTGGTAGCATCCAGCCGACCACCAAGCCCAACTTCTAAAATCAATACATCTAGCTGAGCATCTTTAAACAGCTTTAAAGCCGCTAACGTGCCGTATTCAAAATAGGTCAGAGAAATATCTGCACGTTGGGTTTCTATTTCAGCAAAGGCCTGACAAAATGCTGATTCTGTCGGCTCTTGTCCTTGAATACGCACACGCTCGGTATAACGCACCAAATGCGGGGAGCTATAAACACCGACTTTTAGCCCGGCCGCCAGCAGAATAGACTCTAGTGTATGACACGTGGTGCCTTTGCCGTTCGTCCCAGTCACAGTAATAACTTTTGTTTTACCCTGCCCAGTTGGCGTGGATTGATTAAAATTCACCAATCCCATTTTACGCGCCACGTCACCGACACGCTCAAGCCCCATATCAATCGCTTGGCTATGCAGATCAGTCAAATAACTTAGCCACATCTCCAAAGAAGACGTGGCTTGTGGAATATTACTTGGGTTATGCATTATCTTTCTTTGATTTAGTTTCTGCGGTTCCCAAAGCCTCATGCTCTGCCATATCGACGCTATTTTCACCGTCGATAGTCACAATAAGCTCGTCTTCAATCACTTCTGGCTCTGAACCTTGTGGATTGGGCTGATTAGTTAACATTGCTAAAATATTGGCTAATTTATCCCGCATTTCAGGGCGGCGAATAATAATATCAATCGCCCCTTTTTCAATTAAGAATTCACTGCGCTGGAAACCTTGTGGTAATTTTTCGCGTACGGTTTGTTCAATAACTCGCGGGCCGGCAAAACCAATCAACGCTTTAGGCTCAGCGACATTAATATCGCCCAGCATCGCCAAACTGGCAGAGACTCCGCCCATTGTTGGGTCAGTCATTACTGAGATGTAAGGTAAACCACGCTCTTGCATTTTTGCTAAGGCTGCACTGGTTTTTGCCATTTGCATCAAGGACATCAAGGCTTCTTGCATTCGCGCACCGCCACTGGCAGAGAAACAAACCAGTGGGCAATTATCTTCTAACGCTTGTTCTACCGCACGGACAAAACGTGCCCCGACAACAGAAGCCATTGAACCGCCCATAAAAGCAAATTCAAAGGCTGCTGCAACAACCGGCATGCCTTTCAGAGTTCCTTTCATTACAATAATCGCGTCTTTTTCGCCGGTTTCTTTCTGAGCAGCAGAGATACGATCTTTGTATTTTTTAGAGTCACGGAATTTTAATAAATCTTTAGGCTCAAGCTCACTTCCCAGCTCTGTCATGCTGCCTTCATCTAAAAATGATTCCAGACGCTGACGGCCGTGAATGCGCATGTGGTGGTCGCATTTCGGACAAACTTGATAATTGCGCTCTAATTCAGCGCCATATAATACCTGTCCGCAGCTATCGCATTTCGTCCAGACACCTTCTGGGATATTGGCTTTATGCGAGTGGGTTAGGTTGCTCTTTTTTAAAATTTTCTCAATCCAGCTCATTAATGGACCTTTCTGTCTGATTTTTGGCATTCACCAGTGAGTATTTTATGCCATTAAACCACAATGATATCTCACTGTGGATAAAAAACTGATCAAACCTGTTTAAGGGTTGATTTATTTTTGTGCATTTACGCGTTTAGCTTTAGTTGCCGCACGGCGGTGACGAATAATTTCAATCACTCCCGGTAAGATAGAAACAAAAATAATCCCCACAATCAATAACTTGAGGTTTTGTTGTACCACCGGTAAATCACCGAACAGGTAGCCCGCATAAGTAAACGAAATTACCCAAAGCAGTGCACCTGTGACATTGTAAAAAGCAAAGTGACGATATGACATTTTGCCCATTCCTGCAACGAATGGCGCGAAAGTTCTGACGATGGGTACAAAACGCGCCAATATAATGGCCTTACCGCCATGTTTTTCATAAAACGTATGGGTTTTATCTAAATAGCTCCGACGAAAAATTTTAGATTCTGGATTACTGAATAATTTCTCACCGAAAATACGGCCGATAGTATAATTCAGCGCATCGCCAATAATCGCCGCCATAATCATTAATACCACCATAAGGTGAATATTGAGATCATTAGATGCCAATGCCGAGATTGCGCCGGCAACAAACAGCAGAGAATCTCCCGGTAAAAATGGGGTCACCACGAGTCCGGTTTCACAAAACAAAATCAAAAATAATATGCCGTAGACCCAAGTACCATATTCTGCAACTAATTCAGCCAGATGAACATCAATATGCAGAATAAAATCGATAATAAAGGTAATAAATTCCATACATTTCCTCGTTACAAACAGCATCCTTGCTGCCCAGTAGAATAGTCAATTTAAAATTTCAGTCCGATTCTAAATCGACAATAGACATAAATAATCAGAACTTACTACCTGCACTTTATTTAATCGCGCGTGATTGCCTATTGTTAGATTTAAACTTGTTAAATTTAAACTTGTTAAGTTTAAACATAGTTTCTTTTGCTAGATCCGCTGAATGCTCATTATAGTATCGAAATGATATTATCAATTAAATACTTATCAATTGAACACTCAGCAGAAAATGCAATTATCGCCGATTATACTAAATCATCTGCCAAAAATAGAGGCCCCATCACCGGGGTCGGTAAATTGAATTCTGCCGGATAATCGACCGCGACTAAATAGAGACCTTCAGCTTTAGCTGTGGCTGCCGCTTTACTTCTATCTTTCATCGCTAATAATTTGGCCATCCAATCAATATCCTGATTACCACAACCAATTTCCAACAAACTGCCTACGATATTTCTCACCATATGGTGAACAAATGCATTGGCTTTAATATCCACAACCACATAATCGCCGTGACGCGTTACCTTAATATGTTTCATATTACGCCAAGGAGATTTAGATTGGCATTGCATCGCACGGAACGAGGTAAAATCGTGCTCGCCCAGTAAGGCCTGCGCTGCGATATGCATGCGTTTTTCATCCAGCGGATAATGAAAATGTGTCATACCACGCGATAATACAGCCGGACGATAGCGGTGATTAAAAATAACATAGCGGTAGCGTCTCGCTGTGGCACTGAAACGAGCATGAAAATCAGCAGAAACGGCATGGCACCAACGTACTGCGATATCAGCGGGCAAATGCGTATTGACCCCCATCGTCCACGCTGATCCTTTCCGCTGAGCCGTTGTCTCAAAATGCACCACTTGCCCTGTGGCATGTACACCTGCATCGGTTCTGCCTGCACAAAATACATTAATCGGCTCATTAGCGACTTTAGATAACGCCGCCTCAAGCCGACTCTGTACGCTTTCAACATCTGACTGCCGCTGCCAGCCATAATAACCACTACCATCGTACTCAACGCCCAAAGCTATCTTTAATACTGGCGCTTGATCATTTGTAAACATTAGTAGAACTGCTCCTGGGTCAGTTTTTCTGCTGTTTCTACGGCCATTAATGCGCCGCCAAAGCGCACATTATCGGCGACTGACCAGAATTGAATAATTTCTGGAATACCGTAATCATTACGAATACACCCCACGCTAAGTAGCTCATTACCTGAGGCTTCAGTGACTTGGGTTGGGTAATCATTTTCATCGGTGACTTGAATATCATCAAAACCTTGTAACTCATCTCGCGCCTCTTCAGCGCCGATAGGACGTAAAGTTTCTAGATGAACAGTCTGTGCGTTGCCGTAAAATACTGGAGATTGTAAGAAGTTAACCGCCACCGGTAGGCCTTCGTCTTGTAGAACTTTACGCACTTGATCAACTAAACGACGTTCCTCGGGTACCGCACCTTCACTATCAGCGAGCAATGGCAGCATATTAAATGCTAATTGCTTACTAAAGCGACTCCCTTCTTCGGCGGGAACACCGTTTAGTAACCGTGCGCTCTGGCCAGCCAACTCATCGATAGCGGCTTTACCGTACGCAGAAACGGATAATAAATTAGTTAGCGTGATACGTCCTAAGCCAGCAACATCCATTAACGGTTTGATAGCGGTTAATAATTGACTCACTTGGCTATCTGCCACCGCAATAATATTACGATTGCGATAGTCCGCTAGCACTGCTGGGTTAACAGTCGGTACCACTAAAGGAACATCGGGTTCCATGGCAAATAACCCACTGCAATCAATTACGATGCAGCCATCTTGTGCTGCGATTTCAGCATATTGAGCCGAGGCCTCTGCGCCTGCTGCAAAAAAAGCTATCTGTGCTTGGGACCAATCAAAATCCGCAACATCTTTAACCAAGTAACTTTTACCCTCGAAGCGAATATTCTCTCCGGCACTGCGCTCACTGGCGAGTAGATACAGTTCGCCCACAGGAAATTCACGCTGCTGTAATAATGTTAAAATGGCTTCGCCGACCGCACCTGTTGCGCCTAACAGAGCAATATTCCAACCTTCTGTCATTGCTGTTTTCTCCAATATTGAAAACTAAGATGGTGCAAATGCACCCTCAAATTAACTGGGTTGTGAACCCTAACGCAGTAAGTTGCGCCAATGTTTCACGGTTATCGCACGCCACGCATAGAGACGACCATTCACGGCGTTCGGGATAATTTTTACGTAATTTATCAAATTCCCCAGCCATCGCCGCTACTTTTCGCAAAGGCGCATCATCGCGGCGCACATCATAAACTAAATGGATCAGTCGTTTTAATCTGTCTTGAGTAAGCTCACCACGTAATGTCACTGTGTCAAATTCGGGGACAGGCAATAAATCAGATAATTCAACTTGATGGGATAACCCTAGAAATTGACTATAAGCCTCAAAAACCTGTGTCGTACCTCGCGCTTTACCTTCTAACGAATAACCCGCGATGTGAGGCGTCGCGATATCCACTAACGCCATTAATTCAATCGATAAATTAGGTTCAGGTTCCCACACGTCCAGAATAACACTGAATTTTCGCCCCGCCTTGAGTTGTTTTAATAACGCTTGGTTATCAACTACTTCCCCTCGGCTAGCATTAATGATAATCGTCTCATCGGGTAACTTTTCCAGCGCCGGCTCATCAAGTAGATGATAGGACCGGTACTCGCCAGATTTGTTCAATGGTGTATGAAAAGTTAAGACATCGGCCTCAGCTAAAAGCTGTTCGAACGGCAAAAAATCTTCTTTATCGCCTTTATCATGACGAGGCGGATCGCATAATAATGTCTTAACCCCCCAGGCCTTGAGTCGTGCCGCTAGGCGTCCACCCACATTTCCCACACCGATAATACCGACGGTTTTATCGCGCAAATCAAAATTATCACGCTGCGCCAACATCATTAAGGCTGAAAAAACATATTCAACTACCGCAATCGCATTGCAGCCCGGTGCTGAGGAGAATCCAATGCCCGCTTGTGTTAATCCGTCAATATCTACATGGTCAAAACCAGCGGTCGCGGTACCGACAAACTTGACGGGCGTGCCTGCTAATAGTGCCGGGTCAACTTTAGTAATTGAGCGCACCATTAATGCATCGGCGTGTCGCAGTTCGGCAACAGGAATCGGGCGCCCCGGTATCGCCTTAACTTCGCCTAATCGGCTAAATAAAACTTCGGCGTAAGGCATGTTTTCATCAACTAAGATTTTCACGGCAGCTATCCTATGACTGTTGGGATACATATTTTAACGCGTCATTTTGCCACGTTAAGTCAGTAAAACCTACGATCAGTTACTGTTTAGCTTGTCTTTATTGCGAAAACGCTCGGGAGTCAGCCCAGAAATTTGCTGAAACATGGTGATAAAAGCCGACGAAGAGCTATATCCAACATCCAATGCTACTTGATGGATAGTTTTTCCTTGCGTTAATCCCGCAACCGCATGCAGATAACGTAAGCGCTGACGCCATTCACTAAATGACATACCCAGCGCTTGCTGGCAACGGCGCGATAACGTCCGTTCCGAGGTATAGCCACGCTTTGCCCAACAAGCTAGAGAGTCATTATTGGCGGGATCATGCTGTAATGCGCTGAGGATTGGCGCTAATAATTTATCTTTAGTGCCAGGTAAATAACTGTCTTCTGCGGGTAAGTATTTCAATTGGTCGATCAATACCTGCGCTAACCGCCTATCTTCTGGGCTCTCAGGTTCAATAACTTTACGCGAATACAAATCCGTCATGATTGCGCGAAAAATTGGACTTAGACGAATGACACAAGTATATGCTGGAAACTGGCCGCTAAGCTGATGATTGAAATCAATAATTTGAAAATTCACACTGCTTTTATTATAACTGGAATGCTCGGTTTGCGCGGGGATCCAAATACAAAATTCAGGCGGAGCAATATAATGCTGCCCTTCGACAACCATCTCCATAATGCCGCATACCACATACAATAACTGCCCAAACGGGTGTGTATGTGAGGAGAACTCCGTGGTTTTATCAATACTTTCCTGACGGCAAGCAATTAATTGGGGCTCATCTATTTGATGACATGTCAGTTGCACTTGCTGTGTATGCTTCATTTTCCGCCCTTTTAAGATTGGCTGGAAACCATTATCAGTTGTCTGATTATAGGTATATATAATAAACCAGACAAGTGTATACTGCCGATCAGTGTTGACTAGTATTGATCGAATTAATTGGGTTAAATTCTATTTTGTACGATATTTGTACAAAAAGGTGCGTCGTATAACGAGTTGAGTTAAAATGAAAAATATTCTATTTCCGCTGATTGCGGTTTTATTATGGTCGATGAATGCCATTGTAAATAAAGCGGCCTCTGAGGCTATCGATCCTGCCGCTATATCGTTTTATCGCTGGGCCATGGCATTGTTAGTCATGACACCTTTTGTCATCCGCTCGGTATGGAAGAACCGCCAAGTTATAGTCCAATATTGGTGGAAATTCGCCATTCTAGGGGCGCTCGGCATGATGCTGTATCAAAGCTTAGCCTATTATGCCGCGCACAGTGTTAGCGCGACGTTCATGGGAATTATGAATTCATTAATCCCACTATTGACCGTAGTAATCAGTATTTTTGTCTTACGAGTGATCCCTACCGTGGGTATCGCACTCGGAACCGTGCTCTCATTACTCGGTTTAAGCTGGCTGGTAAGCCAAGGAAATCCTGCATCATTGTTACAGCATGGGCTGGGATCCGGTGAATTAATGATGCTGATTGCCTCGGCGGCTTACGCGCTATACGGCGTACTCACTAAACGCTGGGCCATTCCTGTCGCTAATTGGGATTCGCTGTATATTCAAATTTTATTTGGCGTGATTTTACTGCTGCCTAATTTCTTATTGGCCGACGATGTTTCGTTAAATCGGCACAATATCGGCTTAGTCGCCTTTGCAGGGATTGCGGCCTCGATTATTGCGCCGTTTTTATGGATCCAAGGCGTTATTCGCTTAGGAGCAAACACTACCTCAATTTTTATGAATTTAGCGCCAGTATTCACCGCCATTATTGCTGTATTCGCTTTAGATGAACAATTAAAAAGCTATCATTTTATCGGTGGTGGCGTGGTATTACTGGGAGTAATGTTGGCACAACAATTACGTACCCCGCTAACTCAAATATTTAGCCGCAAAAAAATAGCAAGTGAGCGTACAGGCGTAAGCAATAAATAAAAATCAATAGTTATTAAAATGCGAAAATCTACTATGCTGTGACCATGAAAAAAGCCTCGGATTAATAATTTTAATCACGAGGCTTTTTATTATCTGGTTAACGCTATTAGTTTGATTTTATCTCTCACTCAGTGACTAATAACATTTTTTATACGCTGAGCAACAATTATTTTTTATATTTACTCATAACTAAAGTCGCGTTAGTACCACCGAAACCAAAGCTATTAGACATTACCGTGTTCAGTTCACGTTCGGTTGGCTGAGTAATAATATTCAATTTTTCCGCTTTATCATCTAAGTTATCAATATTGATACTTGGTGCAATAAAACCGTGTTCCAGCATCAGCAAGCTATAGATAGCTTCGTGTACGCCAGCTGCGCCCAGAGAGTGACCTGTCATTGCTTTAGTGGCTGAAATCGCTGGAGAATGATCGCTAAATACTTCGCAAATAGCTTCCAGTTCTTTTGTATCACCGACTGGAGTAGATGTTCCGTGAGTATTGATATAATCCACAGGACCATCGATAGTTTGCAGTGCCATATTCATACAGCGCACCGCGCCTTCGCCGGAAGGAGCAACCATGTCGGCGCCATCAGAAGTCGCACCATAACCGACGATTTCAGCATAGATATGTGCACCACGAGCCAGTGCATGTTCTAGCTCTTCAACGACTACCATACCGCCGCCGCCAGCGATAACAAAACCGTCACGATCTTTATCGTAAGTCCGTGAGGCTTTATCTGGTGTTTCATT
This sequence comes from Moellerella wisconsensis, assembly GCF_022592395.1. Classification (NCBI taxonomy): domain Bacteria; kingdom Pseudomonadati; phylum Pseudomonadota; class Gammaproteobacteria; order Enterobacterales; family Morganellaceae; genus Moellerella; species Moellerella wisconsensis. Next base: position 2,274,717 of record NZ_CP093242.1, read on the forward strand.
GTATTTGGTTGATAATGCGCCCATTGCGTCAAATTCACAGCTCATTTCCCAGCTAAGTTCTTCACCGCCACCGGCAAAAACTACATCTTGCTTGCCTAATTGGATCAGTTCAACCGCATGGCCAATACAGTGCGCTGAAGTTGAACAAGCGGAACTGATTGAATAGTTAACACCTTTAATTTTGAATGGGGTTGCTAGACATGCAGATACGCCAGAAGCCATCGCACGAGTCACCATATAAGGACCTACGCCGCGTAACCCTTTGGCGCGCATACCGTCAGAACCCGCAACCTGATTACGTGGTGAACCGCCACCAGAACCAACCACCAAACCGGTCCGGAAATTAGACACTTGTTCTTCGGTTAATTTAGCATCGGCAATAGCTTGTTCCATCGCTAAATACGCATAAACCGAGCAGTCGCTCATAAAACGGCGAACTTTACGATCGATACTAGTTTTATCCGTATCCATTTTGACATTGCCCCAGACGTGACTACGCATCCCCGCCTGTTTAAATTCTTCTGAGAAAGTGATCCCGGAACGACCTTCCTTCAGAGAAGCCAGTACTTCTTCCTGGTTATTACCAATACTGGAAACAATACCCAGGCCAGTGATTACTGCACGCTTCATTTATTACCTCATGTCTTTATAATATGTTTACGGGATTATATACCAGCACTTTAGCGTACACTTGTAAGCTGAACAAGTCCGATCAGGGTAAATAAATGTATTTTTTATCTAAAATTAAAAATTTTTTCCCTTAAGGTAGCACCGCCCGACTAAGCCAGTTAAAATTCAGTATTGTTTTTAACATCACAGGTACTTGCGTGAAAAAAACGACCGTTCATAGCACCAAACTAAGCTGGAATGAGGATGGAACACCGATTTCCGAACAATTTGATGATGTCTATTTTTCTAATCAAGATGGCCTCGAAGAGAGCCGCTATGTGTTTTTAGCCGGTAACCAATTTCCTGAACGCTTTAAAACTCATCCAAGGCACGACTGCGTTATTGCAGAAACCGGCTTTGGCACTGGCCTGAACTTTATCACACTGTGGCAATCATTTAAGCAATTCCGCCAACAAAACCCCACCGCCGCACTGCGCCAACTGCACTTTATCAGTCTTGAAAAGTACCCTTTACAAGTTGAAGATTTACGTGCAGCGCATCAACGATGGCCGGAGTTGAAGCCGTTCACTGAGCAGCTGTGCCAGCAGTGGCCCCTGCCGTTACCCGGCAATCATCGAATTGAACTGGATAATGGCGCGGTGATTTTAGATTTATGGTTCGGCGACATTAACACGCTATTGCCCGCGCTCGATTTTACTTTATTCAATCATATTGACGCTTGGTTTTTAGATGGCTTTGCTCCGTCGAAAGATGCCGCCATGTGGAGTGAACAACTGTTCACTAGCATGGCGAGATCAATGCGCGAAAATGGCACTTTTGCTACCTTTACTTCGGCAGGTATGGTACGCCGTGGTTTGCAAAGTGCAGGCTTTACGCTGAAAAAAATAAAAGGTTATGGTCGCAAACGTGAAATGCTGACCGGCTATTTATCCGCAGTAGAAAAAAAAGCCCCGCGACCTTGGTATTGCCGCAAACCCGCAAGCTGCAGCTCGATGAATAATAAACCCGATATCGCCATTATTGGTGGCGGCATCGCTAGCTTAACTACCGCAGAAGCCTTAATGCGACGAGGCGCGCAAGTCACCCTGTATTGCCAAGATAATAACGTGGCGCTTAATGGTTCAGGTAACCGGCAAGGTGCACTATATCCGTTATTAAATGGTGCCGATGATCCGCTGGAGCGGTTTTTCATTGCAGCCTTTCCCTACGCTCGTCGATTTTATCAACGCTTAAATCAGCAAGGAGTTAGCTTTAGCCATCAATGGTGTGGTGTTACTCAGTTGGCTTACGATGAAAAAACGCTAAAAAAAATTACCGCTATACAACAAATAGAATGGCCAACCGACTTCGCTCAACCCCTCACTCGCCAGCAATTACAGTCTATTTGCGGTTTGGATGTCGGTCATGATGGGATACATTATGCCTTAGGCGGTTGGCTATCACCGGCGGAACTTTGCCAGAATTTATTGGCACATTTGCAACAGCAAGGTTTAGTTGTCCACTTTAATCATCGCGTGGTAAAACTGTCTCTCGACGATGAGAATTGGCAACTGGGCATAGATACCCCCGCCGGGCATCAGCAGCGTAACCATTCTGTGGTGGTGATTGCTAATGGGCACGCATTAATTCAATTTGCTCAAACTGAACGTTTACCGGTAACCGCAACACGCGGCCAAGTTAGCCATATTCCTAGCACCCCGCGCTTGCAGCAACTCGATAGTGTACTGTGCTATGACGGCTATCTTACCCCGGTGGACCCACACTACCAGCAACATTGTTTAGGAGCCAGCTATCAGCGTGAAGGAATAGATACCGACTATCATGAGGAAGAACAGCAACAAAACAAACAGCGCTTACTTGATTGTCTTCCTGAAGTAGAGTGGACTAAAGATATTGATATTTCAGAGAAAAAATCTCGCCAAGGAATAAGAGGTGTGATCCGTGACCATCTGCCGCTGGTCGGTAATGTCCCTCATTTTGAGCAGTTAATAACCCAATATGCCACACTGGCACAACAAATTAAGCAGCAACAACCGATTGCTGAAGCCGCGATATGGCCAAATTTGTTTGTTAACGGCGCATTGGGCTCGCGTGGCTTATGCAGTGCGCCATTATGTGCAGAAATTATTGCTGCGCAAATTTTTGCCGAGCCACTGCCGCTGGATGATGAAACGTTGGCCGATTTAAATCCCAATCGTTTTTGGATTAAAAAATTATTGCGCGGCCGTACGGTTACCACCAAACTTTTATGGCAAGAACCAAATTAAAGCGGATAGCAATGGCGATAATGATGCTGGGCCACTCGCGCAAAATTTATCACAATTAGCTGCATGAATAATTTATTCTTTGTTTTTCATTCACACAATCGCTGCATCGCGCAGCGGCTGTGTGGTGTAAAACCTGCCGCCGCTTCGCGCTGTAATATTGCCGTTAATGTGGGGGGCAATTGATGTTCATCGAGGATCACAAAGCCTAAGCGCTGATAATAAGGGGCATTCCAAACCACATAGCGAAAAGTGGTCAAGCTAATTGTTGCCATGCCGTGCTGTTTAGCATACGCGATAATAAACGCCATCAATGCCCCTCCTGCCCCTTTGCCTTGCCATTTTTGTGCGACTGATAATTCACAAATATGTAAATTATTGGCCGAACATTTATTATCAGCACACTTATTATCAAAATACTGCACATTAATAAATCCTATCGGCTGTGCGGTATCGGGTTCCACAGCGACCCAACTGGCATGGTTAGCAATAAACTGTTGATGTACTTCAACCGATTGCACCTCGCTGGTGGCTATCCAAGCGTATTCAGTATCCGTCAAAAAAATTTGTGCGGCGCTGCGCTCTATCTCGGTTAATAATGGGGCTTCATCGGGATGAGTCGGGCGAACAGAAAAAATAGACGGCATAATGAATTTATCAGTTGGTTAAGAGAGAGAGAGCCATGATAAATAGCAAGTTTAGATTTAAATTCAGGGAGCCCACAAGGCTGACGAGTTCCCTGACTCACGACGTTAGTACTAACAATTAATCGCGTACATTATCGAGCAATTGTTTCCATGTATCGAGCACCAATACTTGATCAGGTGGAGACAATTCACCGGCTTTAATGGCTTTTTGGATGCTCTCTTCAACACGTTGATATAATGCCTCAACGCTGGTGTCATTTTCTTCTTCTAACTCCGCCACAGCAAGGGTCAAGTGACCTCGCAGATAGCCTCCTGCAAAGAGTTCGTCGTCACTGCCGTGTTCAACCCTATCATCAATTTGTGCCAGGATGCGTGTTTCAAAATCCGCAAGCATGCTAAAAATCCTTACTGTAGTTAGTCAAATAAATCATCAAGCGGCAAAAGGATCTTCCGGATAAGGGAAGCTCTCAGCCGTTAAAGGGGGAGTATTGTAAAACGATTGTAGTTGTTTAATAAACCTTAATGGTCGCTCTGGGATACCATTTTCCAAATACTGCATCACTTGTGCATGCACTTTACGCTGGAATAAAATTCTATCGGGTTCAAAATCTCCCTCTAAATTGTCGCAACTGACATTAAATGGGAAACCCGCGGCAACACAGAATAACCAATCAAAAGCTTGTGGTTTGATTTCTACACGTTCAAATTCAGCTTGAGTTTGTTGATCTCGCCCATCAGGGCAATACCAATAGCCAAAATCGACTAATTTCCGCCGTTCTTCTCCCGCGATACACCAGTGTGAAATTTCATGTAACCCGCTGGCATAAAAACCATGAGCAAACACAATTCGGTGATATGGCACCTCATCATCGGCAGGTAAATAAATGGGTTCACCATCGCCTTTGACTAATTGAGTATTATAACTTTCGCTAAAACATTGATTAAAAATATCGATAAGATGCTGATAATGGTGTTCAATCATGAGTCGTTACGGTCAAATTAAAAGAGTGATGAGAGCCATGCATAAATTTTATCACCATGGCTATCGATTAATAATTTTAAGCTCATCAACAAAGAAATAATAACAATCATCGGTCGAATGAGTTTCTGTCCTTTGGTTAGAACCAAACGTGCGCCTAGGCGTGCGCCAATCATTTGGCCGACTAGCATAACAAATCCCAGCACCCAAAGCACATGACCGCCGATAATAAAAAATACTAATGAGCCCATATTCGAAGCAAAATTCAGTACTTTGGCATGAGCCGTTGCCTTGGCTAAATTAAATCCCAACAAAGAAACGCAGGCTAATGCAAAAAATGAACCGGTTCCGGGGCCAAAGGCGCCGTCGTAAAAACCAATCCCCGTACCGAAAATTAAGCCAAACGTCGAGGTGGATACACGTTGCTGTCGATCTTCAAGGCCAATTGCGGGGCTAAGCAAAAAGTACAGCCCAACAAATATCACCATTACTGGCAGTAATTGGCGTAAAAAATCGGTTGTGATCATTTGAATAATGATAGCGCCTGCCATCGCACCGACCACCGTCATAATAAATGGCAGCAGCATATCGCGCAGATTAACGGCCTTACGCCGGACAAAATAGAGACTGGCTGAGAAAGATCCTCCTACTGCCTGTAATTTATTGGTCGCTAATGCCTCAACAGGTGTAATACCTACCGACAATAAAACAGGAATAGTCAATAATCCACCACCACCAGCGATGGAATCAATAAATCCAGCCAATAACGCAACAAAAAATAATAACGCATAAATAGCCAACGCATAATTTTCTGATGCGCCGATAAGCCAATCCATAATATTTTCCCTAAAAATACGCTGCTTAACTTACTGTATTGACAGTATTACGCTATTTATCTCTCGTCAGACCGACAGTATTCAAGTGATTAAATATCAACAATCTCCTGTTATTTTCTCGGCCAATCGTTAATGGTTAGCCTCGAGCTTGTGGCTGGCTTAGATCAAAATAATGTTCTAACGAAATCAATAATTAATTATCAAAATAATAGGTTATCTCCAAGCACAAGTTTCAGCCATATAATTCTTAATGCGAAAATTAGGTGACCCAAACAGCTTGCACTTGGGGAACAATAACTAACTAAATGACGGCGCGGACGGCGTGACATCCGCACACTGTCCACGATGGCGTAATAAATGATCTAGCAGCACAATCGCTAACATCGCTTCGGCAATCGGGACGGCACGAATACCGACACAAGGATCATGACGGCCTTTGGTTATCATATCGACTTCTTTACCTTCACGATTAAGCGTACGTCCTGGGACCGTAATGCTGGATGTTGGTTTTAACGCGATATGGGCAATAATTGGCTGACCGCTACTGATCCCACCTAATACGCCTCCCGCATGGTTACTAGTAAAACCATGCGCGGTTATTTCGTCTCGATTTTCACTACCTTTCAATGAGATAACACCAAAGCCATCGCCAATTTCAACGCCTTTAACCGCATTAATGCTCATCATCGCATGTGCAATATCTGCATCTAAGCGATCAAACACTGGCTCGCCTAGTCCTGCGGGGACATTCTCTGCCACCACGGTAATTTTAGCGCCAATTGAGTCGCCTTGTTTTTTTAATCCACGCAATAGTTGATCTAAATCCTCTAGCTTGCTCGGATCAGGGCAGAAAAACGGATTTTCGCCGACAATTGACCAATCTTTTATCTCGCAATTAACCTCACCCATTTGAGTTAAACAGGCGCGGATTTCTACCCCGTATTTTTCTCGCAGATATTTTTTAGCAATCGCCCCTGCCGCCACACGCATCGCCGTTTCACGTGCAGAAGAACGCCCGCCACCTCGGTAGTCTCGTAATCCATATTTTTGCTCATAGGTGTAATCGGCATGCCCAGGGCGGAAAACATCTTTAATTTCGCTGTAATCTTGAGAACGCTGATCAGTATTCTCAATCAGCAAACCAATACTGGTGCCGGTGGTTACACCTTCAAACACTCCAGACAAAATTTTAACTTGATCGGGCTCTCTGCGCTGAGTGGTATAACGTGAGGTGCCGGGACGACGGCGATCGAGATCGCCTTGTAAATCAGCTTCGGTTAATGCCAGCCCGGGCGGTACGCCATCGACGATGCAGCCCAATGCAATCCCATGTGATTCCCCGAATGTCGTGACACGGAACAATTGCCCGATAGAGTTTCCTGCCATTGCTGATATTCCTATTAATTAAGTGGCTATATTGAATAGCTATTGTGATGTTATGTCATTATTTATCCTATTAATCACAATAGTTCAACTCACTGCAATAGTTCAACTAATTATATGCAAAATAACCCATTTTTAACGATAACCGAATAGTCTGTAATAGGATAGGGATCGCCTATTATGTACGTGCCATAAAAAACCAGACCCCTGTTATTTTCAGGGATCTGGCTCATAAAACATTATTGATGGTCAGATTAGCGCGGGGTCAATAGCCAATCTTCCAGCGATTAATTTAATCGATATACAACTCAAAATGATGATGGCACTCAATCAGTTGCTTACGCGTAAGCATGAATACGCCGTCACCGCCGTATTCAAATTCCAGCCAAGTAAATGGAATATCTGGATACTGCTCCATTAAATGCACCATGCTGTTGCCAACTTCGCATACTAGCACACCATTATCCGATAAGAATCGCGGCGCATTGGCTAAAATACGACGAACTAACTTCAGCCCATCACTGCCTGCTGCCAATGCTAGTTCAGGTTCAACCTGATACTCTTGCGGTAAATCGCCCATATCTTCAGCATCAACATACGGTGGATTAGTGACAATTAAATCGTATTTAACGGCAGGCATATCACGGAATAAATCTGAGCGAATAGGAATAACACGATGACTTAAGCCATGGTTTTCAATATTTTGCTCAGTAACCGCCAATACATCGACAGAAATATCGGCAGCATCGACTTCCGATAATGGGAATTCATGAGCACAGGCTATCGCAATACAGCCACTGCCTGTACATAAATCTAATATCGTTGACGGTTCGTCAGTTAAAATGCCAGAAAAATGATTATTAATCAGTTCACCAATCGGTGAGCGTGGAATTAATACACGCTCATCAACATAAAATTCATGTCCACAAAACCAAGAGCGGTTCGTTAAATAAGCCACCGGAATGCGATCGTTTATCCGGCGCAATACACGATCAATAATGCGATGGCGCTCCGAAGAGGTTAGTTTAGACGCTAACATCGCATCCGGCAGATCCAACGGTAAATATAACGTTGGAAGTACTAACTGCAACGCTTCATCCCATGCATTATCTGAACCATGACCATAATAAATATCGGCCGCATTAAAACGGCTCATGGTCCAACGCAGCATATCCTGAATGGTGCGTAACTCCGCAACCGCTTCATCTACAAAAATCTTATCCAAAAAATCTCTCTTCGGCCTTTCTAAAGCCACGGTTTATTAAAAATGATTGAGCGTAAGTTTGCCATGAAGTGACAGACAAATCAGCATTTGATTGACAGAATTTATTGGCTAGCATGTTTTCATCTAGATTTAATCTTGTTCATCATGCACCTATCCGCATCGCACCCCATAAACTGCAAAAATATCAAAAATAGAAAATTATTAGTAACATAATGAATTAATAAGAAAAATTAAATATCTCAGCTAATTATCTGTCTTTTTATTAGATTTAAATCAAATAAATGGCACTTTTTTTAGTATTTTTATTAGATTGATCCATAATGAAAACACAGATATACAACAGGATTAATCATAATCATCTTTTGATTTAACAAAAAAATTAATAAGTTAGCACCGTCTAATTTATTAATTAGCGTCTATACTTAATCATGAGTTTACATAATCACGTTGATGTATCGAAATTTAGGGAATCAATAGGAGATCACAATGAGTAAAACAAAACTGACTAAAGCCGAAGCTAAAGAAGCAGAAGCTGCACTGTTGCGTCCATTAACTACACCTACTGATTTAGGCGAAAAGGCAAGTCAGGATATTAGCGGTGCAATGAATGCCGTGTTAGCAGATATTTTTGCCATCTATTTAAAAACAAAAAATTTCCATTGGCATATGAGTGGTCCTCATTTCCGTGATTACCATCTGCTGCTTGATGAGCATGCTGATCAACTGTATGCAATGACCGATCCTATTGCGGAACGAATTCGTAAAGTGGGTGGTATGACCCTGCGCTCTATTGGTCAAATATCAAAAATGCAACGTATCAAAGATAATGATGCAGAATATGTAGAACCATTAGATATGCTGGCTGAGTTATGTGAAGATAATAAACAATTGGCTGCAGAATTCCGCGCTGCCCACCAAGTGTGTGATAAATATGGTGATATTTCTACTGCAAGTTTAATTGAAAACTGGGTTGATGAAACCGAACGCCGTGTTTGGTTCTTATTCGAGGCATGCCGCGAAGCGAAAACCTCGGGCCATTAATTCTCATTAACGGACCATTAAAGCATTATCTATGAATATTAGCGGGGCTTTGGCTCCGCTTTTTAGTGAACTATTTTTTTCAATGCTAGCCCAAATATGGGCTAAATTTCAGTGTCCAACTTATATTTATCGGGTTTATTTATCCTTTCCCCCTAAAATCTCACCAGTTTACGAACCAAAAATAACTAAAATCAGGTAAACTAAATAAAAAAGCATTGTGAAAAAATAAAATGAAAAATAAATTTGGACTTAATCAAGAAGATATTCTTTTATTTAAAGCATCGATTAATGGTGCCCGAAAAATTAAACAAGACACTATTGTTCATCCACCGAAGCGTAAGCAAATAACTAAACCTTCCGCACAACGAGTGATACAAGAACAAGTCGATGCCTCGTATTATTTTTCTGACGAATTTCAACCACTATTAGATAATGAAGGACCCGCGCGTTATTTACGCCCGAACGCCAGCCCGTACGAATTAAAAAAATTACGTCGGGGCGATTATGTCCCTGAATTATTTTTAGATTTGCATGGATTAACACAATTACAAGCCAAACAAGAAATTGGGGCGCTAATTTCAGCCTGTAAACGCGAGCATGTCTATTGTGCTTGCATTATGCATGGGCACGGTAAACATATCTTAAAACAGCAAACCCCGCTATGGCTGGCTCAACATCCTGATATTATTGCTTTCCATCAGGCCCCTAAAGAATGGGGAGGAAATGCCGCACTGCTACTATTAATTGAAACTGAAGAAACAGCGCGACGTTAACCCTTATTGGCTCATTAAGCGAACCTGATTTGGGCCAATTTGCCACTCTAACTGCCCTTTTTGGCGTTCTGTATCAAATTGAATGCTGGCGATAGAGGATGTACTAAACATCGGTGGCTGCTCTGCTGGGCACAATTGTGCGACTAAATATCCCACCAACGGTAAATGTGAAACAATCAGTATCGCGTTAATACCTTCTGAGGCCAGCGCACCAATGTAACTGGCGATATACTCCTCATTACCGCTAGGCGTTAATTGAGGCATTACTTCAGCCTCGGCGGGTAATGTTAATGAGCGAGTTAATACCTCGAGCGTCTGCTGCGCGCGCAAATAGGGACTAACCAGAACCTTATCGACGTGCGGTTGGCGTGCTTCTAGCCATTGCGCCATGATTGTCGATTCATCCCTCCCTTTTTGACTTAATGGACGCTCAGCATCACTCGCTGCATGCATAACTGCATCGCCATGACGCATAATATAAACCTGCATATTTCACCATTAGAGTCGCTTACTGCATGCTTGACTGAGTATCCGCGCTATATCAGATAGCATATTAAGCGACATACCAGCTGAATATTAGCCATAGAACTACAATATTAGCCTTAAAACTACAAGCGTTAAATGATGCAGCTATGCACTAACTATGCAGCAGCGAGCTTCTTCAATTAAGTTCATTATTGTCTTCCCTCAATCACACCAATAACCGCTAAATAACCAATATGATCAGTGTTAAACCACCAACTTTTTAATATTTCAATCACATACAAATCGGTGTGTTGAGAGCAAAAGACGATTTTGCATCAATTAAGGTAGAAATAAAATGACTTAATCAGCATTTTCCTGCAAAAAGACCAGCGAGTATAATATTTATCTTTTTGTTTAGCCGATTATTTATCAAAATAATCGCCGAATATTCAAACTTATTATTCAAACTTATATGACGGTTATCGCGCAGCTTTCCGCCATTTGGCAACTCAGGGAATATTTGATAGGACTCAATCTACAATAAGGCCAAACCGGTCTAAGAATAAAATTTCTGATTATTTTCAGCCATATGAAGTAATTTATCACAAGGTTCAAATTTATCACCCCATTGCTGAGCCAAACGTTGTAAAGTTTCAACCACTTTACAACTCCCCACGCTGTCAATATATCGAAATGGGCCGCCAAAGAATGGAGGGAAACCGATACCAAATACTGCACCAATATCGCCATCTCGCGGGCTACGAATAACCCCCTCCGCTAGACAACGTACAGATTCATTAAGCATTAACATGACACAACGCTCTGCAATATCAATTTTGCTCAATTTATTTAATGGCTTGATACCAATCAAAGGATAAATCGACGGATCTTCTAATCGACGATCCTTGTTCCAAAACATTAATTTAGACAAGCTCTGGGAAGATGCACTTTCAGGATATAAATAAAAACCTCGGTTATTTTTACGTCCCTGTCGCTGATCGTTAAGGATAATACTCAACACTTCCGGGGCATTAAAACGTTCACCGAGTTGCTGGACTAATATTGGCAAAATTTTAGTACAAACATCAATGCCGACTTCATCTAATAAATTCAATGGGCCTACGGGAAAACCAAAATCGACCAATGCCTGATCAATATGATGAATAGATTCTCCGGCTAATAAACAATTTGCGGCCTCACTCAGATAAGGCGCTAAAATACGATTAACATAAAATCCAGCGCTATCCCCCACCACAATTGCGGTTTTCCCCTGTTTTTTAGCCAATGCAACCACTGTAGCGATCGTCTGTTCGTCGGTGGTGGCATGAGGGATAACTTCGACTAATGGCATTTTATCGACCGGGCTAAAATAATGAAGACCGATCACTCGTTCAGGGTGTTGTGCCTCTGATGCAATTTGATGAATTGGCAATGAAGAAGTATTTGACGCAAAAATAGTCTTTTTTTGGCTTTTTGTTTCAATTTCTGCCAACATTTTTCTTTTTAAGCCCAGATCTTCAAAAACAGCTTCAATTACGATATCACTATTTTCCAAACCACTGTACTCAAGGCTACCGGATAAACGAGACATAATGCGTTCTCTTTGTTGGTGAGAAAGCTGCTTTTTGTTTACTCGCTGCGTCAATAAACGCCAACTATAATTAAGAGCCTGAGTTATTCCTTGATTATTGATATCTTTGATTCTAACCGGTAATTGAGCACGCATTGCCGTAACATAAGCGATACCTCCCCCCATTAGCCCGCCCCCAAGAATACCTACTTTAGCTATTTTTTCAGCTTTTGCCGTTGAGCCAGATTCATTTTTTAGTGCTGTAGAAGCAAAAAATAGGCCTCTTAATGCCGCAGAAACTGGCGTCATTGCTAATTCGCCAAACGCATTCGCCTCCGCTTGTAAGCCCGCTTGTATGCCCTTTTCTAGCCCAATACCCACCACCTGAATAATCTTTTCAATCGCAGGATAATGCCCTTTACTTTTGGCTAAGGCTTTTTTTCTGACCGAATTTAACACATTGTTAGCAATCAATTTATGGGATAATAATCGTTGCTGCCAAGCCAACGGTCGGCGGCATTTAAGTCCTAATTGGACTTGCTTTATCGCAGTTTCAAGTAAAATAGCCTGCGGCACAACATCGTCTACTAAGCGCATTTTTAATGCCTGCTTGGCTTTAATTGAGCGCCCAGTCAGCATTAAATCGAGAGCATTGGCAAGACCAATTAAGCGCGGCAAACGTTGAGTCCCCCCTGAACCCGGCAATAATCCTAATTGAACTTCGGGCAGCCCTAAACGGGTTTTATCATCGAGAGAACAAATTCGCGCATGGCAGGCTAATGCCAGCTCTAGACCCCCGCCAAGGCAAGCTCCATGGATCGCGGCAATAATAGGCAAAGGATAATTTTCAAGTTTTTCAAACAGTAATTGTCCCGCTTTCGCTAATGAACTAGCATCTTGTTTAGTTTTACACTGTGCAATCATGCTAATATCCGCACCAGCAATAAAGCTGTCGGCTTTACCCGAGGTGATAACTAACCCTTTTAGGCCGGGCGTCGCTTGTACCCGCTGTAAAATAGCAGCAAATTGATCGACAAATTCTGCTTTAAGAGTATTCACTTTCTCATTAGGCACATCTATAAAAATAATACCGACATTCTCTGCATGTACTTCAAACTGAAATGCCTCTGCGGCATATTCTGTTTTTAGAGAACCTGAATTTAGCGGTTCATGATTGTTAACTTCATGCTTTCGTTGGGCATTATTTTGCAGATCGTTATGTTGTAACTCATGATTTAGAGGATCATGGTTCATTATTCCACCTCCAGTATCATAGCAGCGCCTAAGCCGCCCGCTGCACAAGCGGTAGTTAATCCGAATCCTCCGCCTCTGCGACGTAGCTCATGTAAAGTCTGAGTGACCATACGCGCCCCTGTCGCGGCAAAAGGATGCCCATACGCTATAGACCCACCCAATACATTAAATTTATCCATATCAACCTCACCAATTTCATGGGCTAAACCTAATTTTTGTTGGGCAAATTGCTTACTACCAAACATTTTAATATTCGCCAGTGTCTGCGCGGCAAAAGCTTCGTGCATATCGATTAATGTTAAGTCACACAAGGTTAAACCTGCCCGTTTTAACGCCAGAGGTGTCGCATAAGAAGGCCCAAGAAGCATATCCTGCCAAACATCAATAGCAGAAAAAGCAAAACTTCGAATATAGCCTAGAGGCGTATAACCCAGCGCTAAGGCTTTAGTTTCAGTCATCATTAATACCGCAGCCGCCCCATCAGTTAATGGCGTGCTATTGGCAGCAGTAACTGTGCCATGTCGCTTATCAAATGCAGGTTTTAATTGACTATAAGCAGCTAAAACAGAATTAGTACGAATATTATTATCTTGCTGGAATGCTTGTTGATAAGGCGGGAAATAGGCGGTCATCACTTCCTCATTTAGCGCCCCTTTAGCCCATGCGTTGGCAGCCAATTGATGAGACCTATGCGCTAACTGATCTTGCTGCTCACGGCTAATATGATAGCTTTTCGCCATCTGCTCAGCGGTATCCCCCATCCGTAACCCGGTAGAATACTCGGCTACCGCAGGTGCAACGGGCAATAAATCATGCGGACGTAAGCCCGATATAATAGATAATTTTTGAGTCAGCGATTTTGCTTTGCTTAGGTCTAATAACGTCGCGGCTAATTTTTTACTTACGCCAATAGGCAACACCGACGATGAATCCGCTCCGCCGGCAATTCCCACAGAAATATGCCCCGCTAACATACTCTCCATTACGTTTGCTATTGCCTGAAAACTGGTGGCACAAGCCCGCGAGACGCTATAAGCATCAGTATTCACGCTCATACCGGTCGCTAATACAATTTCACGCGCAATATTGGGTGCTTCAGGCATTTGAACAACTTGACCAAATACCAATTGTTCAATTAATTGCGGATCAATACCACTGCGGATAATTAACTCAGAAACCACTGATTTTCCGAGTGAGATGGCAGGAATGCCTTGATAAGCAGTCGCTTGTTTAGCGAAAGGCAAACGCAATCCACTAACGATAGCAATTCGCTCTTTTGCAGCGGCAACACCTTCTGTACCAAGGGGAAATTGACTCATAGTAGCTCCTGCTAGCGCTATGCACGAATATAAATACAGTTAACATAATCCAAGTAAAGTCAAATTATAGAGTCAGAGGTCTGACCTGTTATTATTGTTAACTAATTATTCACAATTCGCCAAGGACGATAAGACAAAAATGCGAAGCTGCACACAACTTAATCATAATCTATAGAGATTTATCGGAAATTATTTGAGAAACAAGTCTGGCGGGTGATAACTCAGCGCACTAAATAACGACTGAATTTTATTCGGTTAGTGTATTGATTAGCGGATTAGTTAATAGCAATAGAAAAGAGGAAGATAAATAATTTGTAAGTTAACTTTAATCAAAACTAACTATTCTCCACCCGAATAACGGGCGGAGAATTAAATTAATCAATTGATTAACGCAGGCCTAATTGAAAAATTAGACTTTCAGCTTCGCAACTAAAACTAAAATCTGCGGTTAATTGAGCACCATCAGTGGTAGTTTCAATTTTATGGCTAATCACACAAGGATCAGATTCTACAGATTTCGCTTTTTCTGTTAGCGTTTTCAGCATGGCTTCAGCCTCTTGCTGAGTAGCAAACAAGTGCTGATACGATGCGGTACAGTCTTTATTATCAAGCACTGTACCCACATCTACACAGCAACATGCTGCCGTTTCTTCCGCGCTACAGCGTTTAATCGCATCAGTCATTTTAATCTCCCAATAAAACCGTTTGGTAAAAAGTTATCATAGCGCTCTCAACCCCCTTAAAACCAGTCATACCGCTGCTTTTCTAGCAATATTACTCATAAATTTGATCTAATCATGGTTTTCCGCTTATTCTGCACTTTTCATGCTATGTGGATGTTGATTTTTTGTTAAACAGCTCGCATTTTTGAAAACAATTGAGCGATAAATCAAAAACACACTTGCAACAATCAAGGTGGTCAGACCTATACTCTAGCAACTGGTCAGATTTGTCATCTGGGCAAGCGACCCTACAATCCAGCGCTTCTTGCGATAGAAGTCGCTTTAATTACAATAAAACATGAGGGTTTTGGTCATGAGCCAAAAAAACCTGTTCATTCGCTCAACATTAGCCATCGCCGTTGCCTTAATTTCTTCAAATGCAGGCGCAGCAGGCTTTCAATTAAATGAATATTCAACCACCGCACTAGGACGTGCTTTTTCCGGGGAAGGTGCAATAGGCGATAACGCAAGCGTAGGTAGCCGCAATCCCGCAGCAATGATGTTGTTTGATAGACCCGCTATCTCTCTCGGGGCTATTTATATCGATCCTAAAGTGGATATCAAAGGTAGCTCACCTAAAGGGAATAGCACCAATGCCAAAGATATCGCCCCCAGTGCCATAATTCCTAATGCGCATTTTATTTTTCCAATTAATGACAAATGGGCTGTCGGTTCTTCCATCACCAGTAACTTTGGCCTCGCCACTGATTTTAAAAAGGACTATGCGGCTGGACCGATTGGTGGGAAAACCGACCTTAAAACAGCCAATATTAACCTCAGTGGTGCTTACCGTTTAAATGATCACTTCAGTTTTGGTTTAGGCGTTAATGCAGTATATGCCGATGCTAAAATTACCCGTCATGCAGGCGATTTAGGTAAACTAGTAGGAAAACCAGCTAGTACCACGATGGCCAACTTAACTGGGGATACTTGGGGTTATGGCTGGAATGCCGGTATTTTATATGAATTAGATAAAGACAACCGATTCAGCTTAACCTATCGTTCTAAAGTTAAAATTAATTTCAAAGACGGTAAATACAAAAATGATATCCCTGTCGGAATGCTTCCGGGCTTTGTTGGCACAGACGGTGCTACCATAAAAGGTAAATTAGATCTTGAATTACCCGATATCTGGGAGATTTCAGGGTATAACAAAGTGGCACCTCAATGGGCAGTGCATTACAGCTTCGCCTATACGGACTGGAGCAGCTTTAAAGAATTGCGCGCTAACGCAAAAGGCAGCAATGAAGAATTATTTTATAAAGATGAAGGTTTTAAAGGCGCATACCGCCTAGCTTTAGGTACCACTTATTATCATGATAATCATTGGACCTTCCGTACAGGGATGGCTTTTGATGATAGCCCAGTTCCGGGTAACAAACGTTCAATTTCGATTCCCGATCAAGACCGCCTGTGGTTCAGTGCCGGTACAACTTACGCCTTTAATGAAAACGCCTCTGTTGACTTCGGCATTTCTTATATGAGCGGACAAACCGTTAAAATTAAAGAAAGACTATTAAACGTCACTGAAAAAACAAAAAATATTCCTAACCCAGAATACGAGTTTAAATCTAGCGGCTCTGCGTGGTTATCAGGAATTAACTTTAACTATAGCTTCTAGAAGCATTGCTTTAAAACATTACTTTAAAATGTTTAAGTTTAGAAATATCACTTTTAAAAATATAGCAATATTTAAATATCAATAGCGTTGTTAATAAAAACACAATAAGGGATAGGATTATCAACTATCCCTTATTTTATCCTCTTGTCATGTATTCGCTGGCATCATTTTGATAGCTCAGCGATAATATATAACCTGTATGTGATGTGCCCTTTTAAACACATTCACAGCCAATAATCATCTGTAATTAATAATTCAAATATTCTATATGATGTGAATTATTATCTTATCTATTGTTTTTATTTGTTTTTTTATAAAAAATACCCGTCAATGATCCAGTTCACATTTTTTAAACACTTGACCTTTTTTTACACTTCATTTATTAATTAAGTTAAGGCAAATTATATGTATTCGTTAACCGCGAACTAACACTAATTGCTGATTATAACTAAGCTAATTGAATGGCTAAATACGATTAAGCCTGTATTTTATCTCAGGATTAATTTCATCGTTAACTCTCCCTTTAGCTAACAATAACTTAATTTTACTTTCACAACATCACAACACTTGTAATAACTTTATTAACCCAATGATATTATGCAGGCAAGTGAAAAAGAGGTTTAGATATGACCACATAGGAGGATTATTATGGGTGTACTATTTTCTATCGGCTTTATTGGGATCCTCAGTGTCATGGCACTGATAGAAACCTTGTCTAACCGAGGCAATACTGAGAAATGAACTACCATACAACATCACTCTCTTACTGGTAAGAGTCGCCAATAAGAGAGTGATGCATCTAATTAATATTCTTTATTTACGATAAACAACCCAAAAATATTTTCCTTACCGCTAATATTTCAATCATTAAATCGATAACTAATTAATCTATTGAATCTAAATCGCCTTCGATAGCCACCGCATTAGGATTCGTTTCAGGGGAAAGTTCGCCCCCACGCGATAAGAAATCATTACGCTGGAAATATGCTTCACGCATCATTAAATAAGGGTCGGATGAATTCTTTAATAAGCCATCAGAATCAAGCAATTGAGCTCGTGTTTCTACACCTTCAAGTACCCATTTTCCAGCTGACATCCAAAACGTCAAATAGCTTAGTAACGGATAGGTTTTATCAACCCAATCGCCACCTTCTTCACGCACTGTAAAGCTACCGTACCCCGGTAGAACCACATAAGGACCATAGCCCACATCATAATAACCTAATGTATTACCAAAACGGCTAGGTTGTTCTTTGGCTAAATGTTGTGGATTCGCCATCGCGGCAACATCAATTAATCCACCCATACCGAAAACAGTATTTAAAAAGAAACGGTTAAAATGTTTAAATCCTTGTTTAATCTCACCCCGCAAGAAACTATTCACCATACTGGCTGGCTCTTCTAAGTTTCCAAAAAAATTACTCATTCCATTTCTAGCTGGCATTGGTACATAATCGCGCCATGCAACTGCGACTGGACGTAGTACATAGGGGTCTAACACATTGTAGTTAAAATTAAACATCGCGCGGTTAAATCCTTCTAACGGATCTGAGCGCTGTTGATGGTTAGTCTCTGTTGAACTTGAGCAGCCTAGCATTAATACAGCAGCCAAAATAACTCCGCTTAAGCGAAATCCCATAACATTCTCCGGCATATATAAGGGCCATACTTATTCTGTATCACCGCTTTATAACAGTAAAAATAATCTACTAATAATACTGATAAAATAAATTAAGTGTTAATTAATTTAGTTGCTAAATATTATTCTTACAAGAATAAAGCACTATTTATCCCGTTTGATTCATCTCCTTCCTGAATAACTAAAGCTCTATTCCTCACATATTATGGCTGAAAATTTACTTTATTCCTCTCCATGGCAACATTTCTGTTTATTCCTATATCCTCTAATTTAATTATTTGTTAATTATTAAATCCAAAAACCTTAATAATGAGTGATAACATGGCGCTGACACCATTAAAAATAATTGCCTCTGGCATCGCATTGCCGCGGAATAAGGTCTGGTCATCCCAATTAGATCAAAGACTGAATAAACAACTAGGTTATGTAGAAAAACATTCAGGAATTGAGTATCGTTACCATGCAAAGGATAATGATAGCCAAGCAATTTTAGCCGCAGAAGCTCTGCATAACACCTTATCAGCCCAACATATTGCTCCCTCAAGTATTGATTTATTGATTTCAGCTTCCGCAATCGCGGTTCAGGCATTGCCCTGTACGGCGGCACATATTCTTGCCGTTTCAGATTTGCCAGCTGGCATTGCCTGCTTCGATATTAATACCAGTTGTGTGAGCTTTATTAATGCATTGCAGGTTGCCGCTGGGTTATTAGCTACAGAACAATATCAGCGTATTGCTATTGTCTCGGCCGATTTAGCCTCACGTGGAATCGACTGGCAACATGAAGAATCATCATTAATTTTCGGTGATGGTGCTGCCTGTGTGATTGTCGAAAAAGGGGATGGCAACAGCGGCATTCTAACTTATCGGCTTGAAACCTACCCTCAAGGCCTTGATTTATGCGAAATTAGAGCCGGG
Organism: Moellerella wisconsensis; assembly: GCF_022592395.1. Classification (NCBI taxonomy): domain Bacteria; kingdom Pseudomonadati; phylum Pseudomonadota; class Gammaproteobacteria; order Enterobacterales; family Morganellaceae; genus Moellerella; species Moellerella wisconsensis. Next base: position 2,294,003 of record NZ_CP093242.1, read on the forward strand.
GGGACACGATGTAATCCGCGTTCAGGCATGCAGCCTAGTGATTTTTTATTTCATATGCAGCCAAAACCGTTATTCCGTTTAGCATCATCATTGATTGAAGATTTTATGCAGCGCATACTGACACAAGCACACTTAACACTCAATCAAATTGATACCGTAATACCACATCAAGCCAGCCATCTATCACTTGAACATATGCGTCGGCGTTTAGGTGTTCCCACCGAAAATTTAATTGATATTTATCGCCATCACGGTAACCAAGTCGCCGCCTCTATTCCCACAGCATTACATCACGCGATTATTAGCGATCGTTTTTATGGTAAATCTTGTTCCATGCTGATAGGAACGGCGGCCGGGCTAGCGCTCTGCGCCATGATTTTAGTCCCATAGTAGAAGAGGGAACGATGAAAATCTTAGTCACTGGAGCAACCAGCGGATTAGGCCGTAATGCGGCCGAATGGCTATTACAACAAGGGCACCAAGTGGTTGGTTGTGGTCGTGATCAGCATGCAGGCGCTGAGCTAACCGCGCAAGGTATGGTATTTCAACCGATTGAGTTACTTAACTTAACCCACGAAAAAGCGCAACTATTAATCGCCGATTGTGATGCGATTTGGCATTGCGCGGCACTTTCTGCGCCTTGGGGTAAACGGGCTGATTTTGAAGCTATCAATTGGCAGGCAACCCAAATATTAGCTAATGTTGCTGGTGAGATGAATGTTGCTAAATTCGTCCATATCTCAACTCCAGCGATCTATTTTAATTTCAGCCACCAGCAACAGATCCCCGAATCACAAAGCAATACACAATTTGCCAACGATTATGCACGCAGCAAATATTTCGCCGAATTAGCTATCCAGCAATTAGTTAATCGATACCCCGCTACTCGTTATATCATTTTACGACCTCGTGGATTATTTGGCCCGCATGACAGAGTATTATTACCTCGCTTACTGGCACAAATTAGGCACAGTAAAGGAAAATTGATTTTACCCGCGGGTGGAAAAAATACTTTTGATCTCACTTATGTTGGGAATGTGGTTCACAGCATGCAGTTAGCAACGCAAAAACCCGATTTATCCAGCGGCGCTACCTATAATATTACCAATCAACAGCCTCAGCCTTTAATTCTCACCTTGCAGCAGCTATTTCAACAATTGGCGCTTAAATGCCACATAAAATCAGTACCCTATCCACTTTTATGGAGTTTAGCCGCGTTATTAGAAGCAGGCTCCTACATTAACCGTAAAGAACCTTTATTAACTCGCTATAGCGTCGGTGCCGCTTATTTCACCATGACACTGAATAATCAAAAAGCCCAACAAGAATTGGGATATTACCCTGTGTATGATATGAAAACTGGTATCGAATTAACTGCTAACTGGTTGAATAATAAGGCCATACTATGATTGAAATTCGTCGATTTGAAGTCGGTTATTGTACCCACCCGGGCTGTATTGCGTTGCAAGGTGCCAGTTTTAAAGCCTGCAAATTCCCGGCTAGGGCATGGCTTTTACAAAATAATCATCAGCGCTGGTTATTTGATACCGGATATGCTCAGCATTTTTATGATCATACCCGTCATGGCATTATTCGCTTATATCGGTCTATAACACCGGTCTATTTCGAAACTAAAGATTCACTAGTCAAACAATTACAACGTGAAGGTATTAGCCCTGCCGATATAAATGGCTTAATTATTTCGCATTTTCATGGCGACCACATTGCCGGATTACGTGACTTTCCACAGATTGATTATATTTGTTCCGGCGATGGCTGGCAAAAAACCCGAAAGCTGCGCGGATTTTCGGCCTTAAAAAATGCCTTTGTGCCTGGGCTTATTCCTGAGGATTTTGAAACACGCGTTAAATTTTATGAAGCTTTTCCTCGTTGTCCATTACCCGACGAATTACAAATTCTCGGCGAAGGCTTTGCGGTTAATACAGAGAAAACATTACTCATTGTTCCTTTGCCAGGCCATGCCGCGGGACATATTGGTTTATGCGTTTTAACCGAACAAGGATGGATTCTATTGGCGGCAGATGCAGCATGGTCACCGACCAATTATCGTCAATTACGCGGGCCTATGGCAATTGCCAATATCATCATGGATGATAAGCAAGCTTACTATGAAACTCTAAATAAATTACACGAAATAGACAAACGCCACGTCGAGATCCAGCTCTGCCATGAAGGAGAGTTAGCCTAATGTTAGCGACACTATGGCATTATTGGCGAGCATCTCAGCGCTCATTTGCCGATCGTTCTGCACTAGAGGCCCATCAGCAAGCCGCTTTTCAACGGCATGCTCAACGAATACTGACTAAAAGTCGCTATTTCGCCCCTTATGTTGGCAAACCCTTAGCCGAATATCCATTGATGAATAAGCAGATCATGATGGAAAATTTCAATGAAATGAACACCGTAGGATTATCAGCCGACATATTAATAGACTGCGCACAACGGAGTGAAAAATCACGCAATTTTTCACCAACCGTAGGCAAATATAGCGTAGGTTTATCTTCAGGAACCTCCGGTAGACGGGGCTTATTTGTTGTTAGCCCCAGAGAACAACATATTTGGTCTGGGGCCATGTTAGCAAAAACGCTGCCTAACGGTTTATTCCATGGCGAACGGGTCGCGCTTTTTTTACGAGCTAATAACAATCTATATGAGAGCGTAAATAATCGCTGGTTATCCTTTCGTTTTTACGATTTGATGGCAGACTTTCAACAACAATTAGCCCAATTAGCCGTTTATCAGCCCACCATTATTGTTGCACCGGCACAAGTCTTATGTGCGATAGCTAAAGCATGCCAGCGACAAAAAATCAGACTATCAACCAAAAAAGTAATTTCGGTTGCAGAGGTATTACAACCGCACGATAAACAATTCTTAGCGCAAACATTTTCCTGCGTCGCAGAAGTCTATCAAGCAACCGAGGGATTTTTAGGCTGTACTTGTGCTCACGGTACTTTGCATTTAAACGAAGCTTTTTTACACATCGAACCTAAATGGCTAGATAGTCACAGATTTTCACCGATCATTACCGATTTTACCCGCGAAACGCAGCCCATTATCCGTTATCAACTCGACGATATTCTCGTCATTCGTACGATACCTTGCCCCTGTGGTGATCCACAAATAGCGATTGAAAGAATCGAAGGTCGCTGTGATGATCAATTACAACTCAAAGATGAAACCGGTCATCCCATCACTATTTTTGCTGATCCTTGCGCACGATTAATCGCCAATCAACTTCCATTAACGGCAGATTTTCGATTAATACAACACGGCTCGCATCTCACACTGCAAGGTGAATGTAATTTATCCCAACTTAGCGAGTGCCAACACAAATTAATGGACTATTTTAAGCAACAGGGCGCAGATACTGAGATATTAGGATGGACATTACAACCAGCAATGATTGAATCACACTTAGCCAACAAGCGCCGCCGAATTATGCGCAGGGAGGAGGCATGAGACACCCGTTAGTTTATCGTATTTTATGCGGCATGATTGGCTGGGGCACGGTCGGAATTATTTATCAATTTACCGGCCAATTCTCTGAACATGCCACCAAATTAATGCCCAGCTGGCTAGATAAAAATATCGCTTACTCGGTACAAGGGATCTGGTTGTATTTATCTTTTTTCTTATTTATTCCCTGTGGTTATCTGCTAGCTGAGCGAAATAAGATAGTGCCTCTCATGCTCTCTATGCAGTTATGCGCTCTACTTTCAGGCATAATTTATCTTTTATTTCCGACCACCATGGACTATCCCAACACGCTTGAGCATGGTTTGGCTCAGCAATTAGTACTACAACTCGTTGCTATTGACACTCAACAAAATTTATTACCTTCATTGCACGTGTCATTAACACTATTGGTATTGTATGCATTATGGTCAAAAACCCACAAAATTCGAACCGCAGGCTATTTTGTTTGGGCTCTATTGATCTGCTTCTCGGTGATCCAATTGCGTCGACATTTAGTTATCGATGTCATTAGCGGCATAATCACCGCTACGATGGCTTGGTATGTTGTTGATAAAATTCAGCTTAGACGACAAGAGAACTACCATGAATGAATTAACTTTCCCGATTATTTTTATGTTGGCCGTGGTGATCATCGAAGGATTAATTATTACGCGCTCCCATCACCAATCGGTCAACTGGCGAGAGCTAACCTTCAATCTAAATTCTGGCCATATTATGCTGTGGCTATTCCGTGGATTAGAGTTATTCTGCTACGGATTTGTCGTCAGCCACTATTCTTTGGGTATAACAGATAACTGGTCGCCGCTTTGGGTCTGGATTTTGGCTATTTTAGCCTGGGATTTTGGTTTCTATTGGCTACACCGCTTACACCATACCTTCCGTGCCTTATGGGCGGTACATGTTGTTCATCATCAAGGGGAACAGTTTAATTTATCGCTAGGCGTTAGGAATTCTTGGTATTCATCGTTAACTTCAATACCGTTTTTTATGTTATTAGCCTTAATCGGCATCCCATTAGAAATTTTTATTACCGTCTCTATTGCTCATTATACCATCCAATTTTTTAATCACAGTGCGCTGATCCCTCCATTAGGATGGTGGGAAAAAATAATGGTCACACCGCACCACCATAAAGTGCATCATGTCAAACAAGGCCATTATTCACAGCGTAATTTTGGAGGTAGTTTTATTATTTGGGATAAATTATTTGGGACATATTCAGCATTACCCGACGCTGATTATCAATACGGTATCCGCGGCGAACCTGCCAGTGAAAACCCATTCATCGACAGCAATCGGCCTTTTTTACGCTTACTGGGTATCAAACGCCAAGTAATAACTAACTTTCAGTCTAAATATCATATACATGCCTTTGCATTAGTCAGCGGTACTTTACTGCTGTTCACCCTCGTGATTGGCTATGTTTATTTATACGGGTATGGCTATAACGGAACTAGCATGCAGCAAGTCAGCTTATTTATCCTCTTGGGGCTCGGCACGATTGCATTATCTGGCTTATCCTCCGGTTACTCTTGGGGGCTCTACAGCTGGTTTATTTTAGCCTCTGTTCTTGGCAGCGTGATTATCTTCTATTGGCACTGGCAAAATATTTTTTGGCTACTAACAACTAGCCTATTATGGCTGCATGCACTGGCGTTATTGTGTGGCTTAGGTAGAAATCCAAACCATGAAAATATTTATGTTAATTAAAACCATCATATTGAATAAAAATGCCAATATAAAGCCACTGCGCGCATTAGGTTATCATTCTCGTAGCGATTTAGCTTTTCATCGCGAACTGCAAGCTGCCGCGCAACGCTATTTGCAGCAGCATAATGATCATCGTTTCGCTGATCTACGTTTTTACGTCAAAAGCGGGATATTAATTTTATTGTGCCTAGGAAGTTATGCCATTAGTTTATGCGGCAATCTATTCAGCCTAAATAATATCAGCCTCAATTTTTATATTTTTTATCCTATATTTATTTGTTTTGCGCTGTTATTAGCGATTAATATCGTTCACGATGCCTCACATAACGCTATCTTTAAACAAGCTACAGCTAATCGTTGGATTAATTTTTGGATAACTATCCCTTTAGGTTTAGATCCTGATTGCTGGCGAGTACGGCATATTATTTTTCATCACGCGCATACCAATATTCGTTATTATGATTTAGATATTGAAGAAAACTTTCTATTGCGCCAAACCCCTTATCAGCGCTGGTATCCCTTTATGCGTTGGCAACATATTTATTGGCCTTTTATCGCAGCCATGACATTTCCAGCATTAATTTGGGGATACGATTGGCTCGATCGATTCAAATTTACTCGTGTTGCCGCTAAAATGCGCCATCAAGGCAGTAAAGGTATTGGATTGTTTTTATTATCTAAGCTACTGCATTTAATATTTACTATTATCATTCCCACATTATTGCTTGCGGATACAGGTATCGGGATCAGCACTATTTTGGGGGTTTATCTCGCTAGCCAAATGTTCGCCTCACTAATTTTTGTGGTATTAATTCTCGGCACACATTGGGCGAAAGCCACTTTTTATCTCGCCCCAGAACAAGGTAATATGCCACATGGTTTTTATACCCATACCTTTTCAACCACTTATGACTGGTATACCCGCCCTCAATGGATTAATTATTGGCTTGGTGGGCTTAATTTACATTTAACTCATCATCTATTTCCACATTGGAATCATCGACATTATTCGGCGCTAGCAAAGATTATTAAACACACCGCAGAAAAATTTGGTATGGATTATCACTGTATAACAGCAACTGAATTATTCCGCTATCAACAACGTTTTTTGAAATCGATGGGAGCAAATCAATATGCAAAATCTCCCACTTAATTGCTTGAAAACAATCAACAGCAAAAAATTAAATTTTGTTTATGCGGAGAGTCAATGAACCCATCGTCGGAATATATTCGCTTTTCAACCGCGGATGAAACCGCTTTTCATCAAGCATTACTCCAAGCTAGTCAGGATTATCTGCAAAAAAATAACGATCACCGTTTAGCTAATAAGCGAAATATAGTTGTCGCTGGGGGTTTATTTTTATTATCCATAGCCAGTTATCTTTACGCGTTATCCACACAATCTAGCGCTGTTTATATTATGGCTTACAGCTTTTTTGTCATCCTTATCATGTTTCTTAATGTTATTTGCCAACACGATGCCTGCCATAATACCTTATTTAAAAACACACGAATAAATCGTGTTATAGGACGCTTAGTCACGCTCCCTTTAGGTATAGATCCCGATTTTTGGCGTGTAAGACATGTTGATTACCATCATCATTACGCCAATATTGAACACTATGATCTTGATACCGAAGAAAATGGCATTTTCCGTCAAACACCATTTCAGCAATGGCGCGGTTTTATGCGCTATCAACATATTTACTGGCCGTTAATTGCTGCTTTATCATTATCATGGGTTGCACTAGTCTTTGATTGGGCTGACCGTACCGGAAGAACACGTTTACGCGAGAATAATGTATTATCTGGTTGGCAGGGCTGGTTACTGTTTTTACTCAGTAAATTATTGCATCTCACCGTAATGATTGGTTTACCTCTCGCTATAGCTCACACTCACGGGATCAGTATTAGCACGATTTTATTCACTTATTTAGTCAGCCAAATGATGGCTTCAATGCTTGTTGTATATCTACTGCTTGGAACCCATTGGGCTGAAACCAAGTTTTTCACACCTCCCGCCAATCATCAGATGCCCCATGGTTGGTATCAGCATAATTTTATGACCGCCTGCGATTGGTTACCCAGCCCTCATTGGCTGTGGCGATTGACCGGAGGATTAAATTATCATTTAACTCATCATTTATTTCCTGGTTGGCACCATCGCCATTATCCAGCCCTTGCCCAAATAATTGCGCGCCTCGCTGACGAATATAAAATGCCATATCGCTGTATTAGCTATCGTCAATTGGTTCAATCACAAATATCATTTCTGCGTCGAATGGGAACAAATAATATGAACAAAACTGATTAACGTAATTAGTTTCATATCAATTAGCTCAATATTAAATATTGATTAATATTGAGCTAAAAAAATAGAACCACTATGCTAGAGTAGCTACTATATTGAAATATAATAATAATTTAATAAAAACCAAATTTAGTTAGTTATCTAAACCAATTAATCATCCCAAAGATAAATAATAGAACTAATACAATAATCATAGTATTTTGAATGAATTTAATTAACTTTCGAAAAAAAATAGGCCAGTTCATTTGTATTCTGCCTTATAAATTACTTCTGATAAATATCATATCTATATTAAGTAAGTCTATAGTGAATATACTTGTATTAAATAAGCCTATGTTAAGTAAATTCACTTTAGCTAAGCCTGTAATAATAAAACAAAATAATCTAAATATGACATATTGAAGCAACACTGTAACACAGTTTCTAGATCCCTCTACCTCATTATCATCCTATTTTTATTCTCGTATCAGTCGGTAACATAAAACATTCAGTTAAAGGTGATGATAAATGTTATTGTAAAAAAATGCCTCGGCGTTTAGCCAAGGCGCCATTTTCTACCTGATACCAATGGATAAGGTAGAAAAGAACCGAATTCTTTAGTGATCCTGACACATTTTTCCTTTTTCAGCCTGAGTTAACGCTAAATCGAAAAATTAATGTGAAATTATTTACTAACCCACAATTGCCATTATATTAGCGTCAGAACAGCTTAGAAAATAGCTAATCGAACATAATCTAATTCATTTTATATAAATAATATAATTATATTGGATTATTATCAGATAACTAATTATACCTCTCTTCTATTTACACTGAATAAGCATGAGTTATTTTAAATTAATTAGTTTATTATTTTAATTTGATACATTTAATTTAATCACTGAGTCTCTAACAATTAATTTACCTTTAATCTCATTCTCTTTATGCGCTAATTCAGGATTTATTATTCTCATAATAGCTTGTTCAATAATTTCATCAAAAGGAAAATTAACGCTAGTAAGTTGCGGTAAAGTATATTCACACATCATCGTATTATCAAATCCAGCGATAGAAATATCCTCAGGTAATCGATAGCCCGCTTCTTTTAATGCTTTAATCGCCCCAAAAGCCATATCATCATTACCCGCGACTAACGCAGTAAATTTTATATTTCTAGCTAGAAGCTCTTTTGTCGCGGTATAACCACTAATCGATGACCAATCACCGAATACTACAAGCTGTTCATTTAAAGGGATATTTAGTCTCGCTAATCCTTTTTTATATGCAGCATAGCGATAATGATCACTAAATGAATCTTTCATTCCATGAATATAAGCAATTTCTCTATGCCCTTGCTCTAGCACAAAGTTTATTAATATTTCACTACTTTGAACGTGATCAGCAGTCACAAACTGTTCTACATAATTAGGTAAATAACGATTAATTACGATAATAGGCGTAGTATTATTGCTTATAATTTCTTCAAGTTCTTGAACAGATAAATATTGCGGATAAACAATAATACCTGAACATTTCATATCTAATAAAAAATTAATCGCTTTACGTTCGTCTTCTGCACTATGTTTACCATCCGCTAAAATTAACTGATGGTCATGTTTCTCACTGGATGAGGCAATATTATATACAATGGTCGAAAAATAAGAACCATTGTATAACGCATTGGTCATTACAAATCCCATTAAATAGGTTTTACTTGTCGCTAACTGACGCGCCAGTAAATTAGGCCGATAACCAATTTCATCAATTGCGGCCAAAACACGCTGTTTTACATCTTCACGAACAATATTTTTACCATTGAGCACACGCGATACTGTTGATTTTGAAACGCCCGCTTTTAGCGCTACATCAAGCATGGTAACCATAAGTAAACCGTCTTTGAAATAAAATGGAATGAAGAAGAAAGTTAGGCGGGATGAACGGCGGGCTATATTAGCTAGCTGACTATATAAGCTAGCTAATTAAATAGACTGTGCCAAGCTCCCAGCACAGCACAGTCTATCATATTGATTAGCGTTTTTCTCCGTTTGATTCAATAACCTCTTTAAACCAATAGAATGATTTTTTACGTGAACGAGCTAAGGTTCCTGTGCCATCATCATGCTTATCAACATAAATGAAGCCATAACGTTTTTTCATTTCGCCCGTAGTAAAAGAGACTAAATCAATACAACCCCATGGGGTATATCCCATAAGGTCAACACCATCAATTGTTACTGCTTTAATCATTTCATCAATATGAGCGCGTAAATAATCAATTCGATAGTCATCAATACAATATCCTTTTTCATCAGGCATATCGACAGCACCAAAACCATTTTCTACGATAAATATTGGTTTTTCATAACGTTCATATAATGAAGTAAGTGTATAGCGTAAGCCAACAGGATCTATCTGCCATCCCCAATCACTAGCTTTTAAGTACGGATTTTTAACCGAAAATTCACTACTCCCATCCATTGATTCAGCATTCGATTTTACTACATCTGATTTCACTGTATTAGACATATAATAACTAATACCAATGTAATCTACTTTTCCTGCGCGTAAAATAGCCTCATCATTTTCATCCATGAGGATGTTATAGCCTTTAATTTGCCATTCTTTTTTAGCATAGGCAGGATAATATCCACGCACCATTACATCTGAGAAATAATAACGATCACGCATAGCAATTTCGGCTAGCATCACATCATCAGGGTTCGATGAATAAGGATAGTAAGGAACAAATGCACACATACAGCCAATTTTTAAATCTGGATTAATTTCATGGCCTTGTTTTACGACTAATGCACTAGCCACAAACTGGTGATGAACCGCTTGATACATTGCTTCTTCAGGTTTTTCAAACTCGGAATATTTTACGCCAGAGCACATCCAACCAAAAATATCTGCAGCAACATTTTTCTGATTATTAATTTCATTAAATGTCATCCAATATTTTACTTTATGCTGATAACGTTCAATCACCACCATTGAAAAATGTACGAAATAATCAATAACTTTTCTATCCATCCAACCGTTATATTTTTTGGCTAAATAATAGGGCATTTCAAAGTGGCTAAGCGTAATAACCGGCTCAATGTTATATTTCAATAATTCATCAAATAAATCATCATAGAATTGTAATCCCGCTTCACAAGGTTCTGTTTCATCTCCATTTGGGAAAATACGGGTCCACGCGATACTAGTACGAAAACATTTGAACCCCATCTCTGCCATTAATTTAATATCATCTTTATAATGATGATAAAAATCAATAGCTTCATGATTTGGGTATTGCTCATTAGGATCAATCCCTTCGGTGATTTTTCTTAATCTACCATGAGCGCCTGAAGTTAAAACATCAACAACACTGAGGCCTTTTCCTGCTTGATCCCAACCACCTTCAAGTTGATGAGCAGCAACAGCTCCGCCCCATAAAAAATTGTCAGGTAAAGTATTACGCATGATTGCTCCTAATTTTCTGGTGATAACTTAAAAATTGGTTGTCCGGTAGTAATCTTTCCGGGCGCTGTCAATATCTGAAGTGGATACTCATCGCTATTGAGAACCAGAACTGGCGTCGTTAAATCGTAGCCGGCTTTCTCAATATTAGATTTATCAAATCGAATCAGTGGGTCTCCTGCTTTCACCCTATCGCCTTCTTTAACTAGTGTATGGAAATACTGTCCATTAAGTTTTACTGTATCGAGTCCCACATGAATTAATATTTCGACACCACTTTCGCAAGTCAAACCAACCGCATGTTGTGATCCAATCACAGAGGCAACAGTGGCATTGCACGGGGCACTGATTAGTCCGTCACTAGGAATTATGGCAATACCATCTCCCAGTAACTTCTGGGCGAAGCTTTCATCATTAACATTTTCTAATGGGATAATTTCACCATTGGCAGGGCTAATAAATGTATTATCAGCTACAAAAAAATTCGTTGTTGTAGATGGGGGTGATGTAGGTGCTGTTTCTGATAAATTCGTAGTTGCTCCATTCTGATGAGCACTTTCAGTTATCGCTTTGTCTTGCGGATCGTCAAATCCAATAATCAATACCAACACTACAGTGACAATAATCGCAACGGTAACTCCGATTACTTCACCAATAAATGAGCTTGGATTAGTAGGATTAATAGCATTAACCACAGTCAGTATGCTTGGTAACCCAGCATAGGCGTAGTAATAGCTGCCAAAGAAACTCGTAACAATAGCGCCAACCCCAGCCCCAATACATCCACAAATAAATGGCTTTTTCAGGCGTAACGTAACGCCATAAATAGCAGGCTCTGTAATACCAAAAATACCAGTAACACTTGCGGAGAATGATGTTGTTTTGAATTCTTTATTGCGTGATTTTAAACCACAGGCAAATGCTGCCGCCATTTGTCCAACAACAGCCATGGTTTGGAAAGCTTGGAAAGAGTCACGGCCATATAAGTCAAAGTTGGCCATAATCACCGGAGTAATTCCCCAATGAACCCCAAAAATAACGACAATTTGCCATAAACTGCCGATAACACCTCCGGCAAGGAATGGTGAAGTTTCAAACAACCAATTGTAACCATTTGCCAGACTTTCAGCGACATTGGTCATTGCAGGCCCTGTCAAAATCAATGTTACAGGTACTACAATTAGCATACAAATCAATGGGGTAAATAAGGCAGTAATAACATCAGGTAATATTTTTTCCACATACCGTTGTACCCAAGATAATCCCCAAACAAGAATTAATGGCGGTAATACTGAAGAGGTATAAACCGTTTGGGCTAACGGAAAGGATAAAAATGTAATTGATTCTCCACCAGCAATACGGCCAGCAATTGATGCCCACTCGGGGTTAATCAATGCACAACAGCACAATACCGCGATATAAGTATTACATTTAAAATGTTTGGCGGCGGTGATAGCGATAAATACCGGTAGAAAAGCGAATGGAGTCCATGACATAAAATTCAGAACACTAAAAGTTCCTGTGTTACTGAAACTAGGATCAATCAGCTTAACGATAATTAGTGCGCCTTGTAAAATACCTGCAGATGCCAAAATATACACAAAAGGTGCAAAAACAGCAGACATCGTTGCAATAATAGCGTCTAAAATCCGTTTTTTTTGTTTTGGTGCTGCCTGTAATAAATCTGAATCAACCAGTTTGCTCATGGCGCTATACACATCTGCAACATGAGTACCGATAACGATTTGAAATTGTCCACTGTTAATAATAACTGTAATAACACCCGGCATAGCTTTGATGTTATCAATCGCTTCTTTGGGGATTTCTTTTAAAACTAATCGTAAGCGAGTTGCACAGCGAGAAAAGCCGATAAGGTTATCTTCTCCACCGACCTCTTTAAGAATATCACTCGCTAATTTTGAATAATCTCGAATCTTTGTCATGAGCGTACCTTACTGACTTATATTTTGGAATATGCGCCACTGAAACCGATTTCAATGCATTGTTGACGTAATAAAACCATTCTGCAACCGGTTTCAATTTGTTTTGTGCGCTAGGCCGCAAAATTAAGAGGTACTATTTTATGGATTGAATAAGTCAAAAAGATGCTAAGCATAAGATAAAAATAGATAATACGAGGCTATTTCAGCGAAATATAATTTAGACAGGAAAATTTCAAAATAAGGGATGAAAAACACATTAGAACAGTTATCAGCTCTAAAATTAACCATGGAATAACCTATAATATGCCTTAAAATTGATTATTCCATGAAATAAACTCGTTAAATATCAGTCTGTTTATTTTTATTGAAAAACTAAAATACGTTGACGTTCAAAACCTAATTCACTTGCAAACTGAATATATTGATTTAATAGTTCAGCAGGCATTGTCGGTGTTCGAGATAATACCCATAGATAATTTTTATCCGGCCCTACAACTAATGAATATTGGTAATCATCATCAAGTTTAATAATATTATATCCACCATAAAAAGGACCAAAAAATGAAACTTTTAGCGCTCCCGTTTGTGGAGATTCAACAAAATAGGCTTTTCCGATGCTTTCCTTCCAATCTTTTTTAGTCGCGCTCCAACCTTTATTAACAACTTTAACACCACCATCTTCACGTAGAGAGTAATTTGCAGAAACTTGGGTTAATCCCTTTTCAAAACGGTTGTCAATTCTAGCAACCTCATACCACTCCCCTAGATAACGAGATAAATCAAAGTTCTTAATTGGATCAATATCACTTGGTACTTTAACGCTGCACCCATTAATCAGAAATGAACTGAACAAAATAAAAAATGAGCGAAACATATCCCCCCCGTTCTAATCAAGAAAATATCAAGAGTACCTCAACCAACTTTCATATTATTATATAATCTCTTTCACTGCCTTTTACTAGGTAATATCACTTAACTTATTTTTAGAATATATAATTTGCTACGCTGTTTAATCGATTTGGCTTATCTGCGTCAATTTGCTTTACGGTAAGCATGATGAGTAAACTCCAAGTAAATAAATTATTTTACTCATTATTTACCCAAGATGGCATGCGGCTGTCAACGAACTAATGCGAACTATGACGAACAGGATTTATTTGGAGATGCTGATTACAAAAGGATTTAGCGGACTGAGGTGAACTGCAACGAACTCGGTTATGGTGTCCCCTGCAGGAATCGAACCTGCAATTAGCCCTTAGGAGGGGCTTGTTATATCCATTTAACTAAGAGGACATCTACTATAATAACCAGTGTGCTATGCGGCGATAATGATACCGCCACCCTCTATGTAAATCAAGTTGTTACATCTATTCATAAGGGATTTTTCAGATTCTGTCCATTATCACTATAAACTATTCTTATTTTATTCTAAGGCTAGTTACTGATAAATAGTTAATTGAATGAACTATAAATATTAGAAAATCCCCTATTCTTGCCGATATACATTCTAGCCACAGCTCAGTATTCGATAAACAATTCGCTGAGTTGATCACTTTCTATCCATCAATTAGCTAGGATGCACTGATGATCCAAATAGATCTTTCCACTCTGATTAACCGACTTAATCCTATCACGCGCCAAGCGATGGAAAATGCGGCGGCGCGCTGTGTACATGAACAACAATCTGAAATTACAGTTTCACTTTTCTTATTGCAATTACTCGATGTATCTCTTTGTGATGTACCTCTAATTTGTGAGAAATCAACGGTTCAAATTGATAAGTTCATTACTCAACTAAGTTATTTTACCCCCCCTAATCAATTAATATCCCAAGAGTCTCCAAGCTTTTCACCATTACTTGTTGAATGGTTAAAAGATAGTTGGCTACTAGCTTCTGCGGAAATGCAGCATTCTCAACTGCGCTCTGGGGTAATGTTACTGACCCTGCTGCAAACACCTTACCGGTATCTGTCTCGTCCAGCGGCTGAATTATTAACTCCTATTAACCGGGAACAATTTAAGCTCTATTTTGATACTTGGCTATCAAGCTCTATTGAAAATAATACAGAAAGCCGCGATAACATGATGGCAACTGTCTCTTCGGAGAGTCTTTTATCACGATTCAGTCAAAATATGACTCAGCAAGCTGCTGACGGACGATTCGATCCTGTGCTCTGTCGAGATCATGAAATTGATTTATTAATTGATATTCTGTGCCGACGAAGAAAAAACAATCCAATCGTCGTTGGTGAGCCTGGAGTTGGAAAAAGCGCATTAATTGAAGGTCTTGCTCTACGTATTGTAGCTAATGATGTGCCAGAAAAACTTAAAAAAAGCCAATTATTAACGCTTGATCTCGCTGCTATGCAAGCAGGTGCTGCGGTTAAAGGCGAATTTGAAAAACGATTTAAAGGGATTATTCAGGAAATAAACCAATCTGCTCAGCCTATTATTTTATTCATTGATGAGGCACATACATTAATTGGTACTGGCAATGCTCAAGGAGGATTAGATGTATCTAATTTATTAAAACCAGCCCTTGCACGTGGTGAGCTAAAAACAATAGCTGCCACAACCTGGAATGAATATAAGAAATACTTTGAAAAAGATGCGGCGCTTACTCGACGCTTTGAACAAGTGCCAGTAAAAGAGCCTACAGCCGCTGAAGCCACTATTATAATGCGAGGATTGCGAGCAGTTTATGAATCTGCACATGGGGTATTTATTGACGATGAGGCCGTATGTGCCTGTGCAGAATTAAGCGCACGTTATTTATCTGGCCGTCAATTACCGGATAAAGCGATTGATGTTTTAGATACCGCCTGTGCACGTACCGCAATTAATTTGACCTCGCCACCAAAAAAGCTTTCAACATTAAAAACTAAGCTATATCAATATTCTATGGAGCAAGATTTATTAGTTCATGAACAACAATTAGGTTTGCATAACCATACCGAGCGTTTATCTAAATTAACCAATAAATCTGAAGAATTAAAACAACAACTAACTAGTTTACAAAATGATTGGGAAACACAACAAAATCTAGTTAATCAAATCATTAGATTACGCTCCCAACTTAGTGAGTCAATCAGCGATAATTGTCATGATATGAATAATATAGCCGCCATTAAGATGCAACTTAATCAATTAACTAATGAGTTAGATAAACTCCAACAATACTCGATGCTTATTTCTCCACATGTTGATAAGCACCAAGTCGCCGCAGTTATTGCAGAATGGACGGGGGTTCCACTCAATCGTTTATCTCAAGATGCGTTATCGGTTGTGACTGAATTACCTCGCTATCTTGAGCAATCAATCAAAGGCCAAACACTGGCTATTGCTGATTTACATAAACATTTACTCACTGCCAGAGCAGATTTACGCCGTTCTGGTCGCCCATTAGGTGCATTTTTATTGGCTGGTCCCAGTGGTGTTGGAAAAACAGAGACTGTTATTCAAATTGCCCAATTAATGTTTGGCGGTAACCAATATCTAACGGTTATCAATATGTCAGAATTTCAAGAAAAGCATACGATATCACGTTTGATCGGCGCTCCTCCTGGTTATGTCGGTTTTGGTGAGGGCGGTATATTAACTGAAGCTATTCGACGTAAGCCATATTCAGTCGTTCTATTAGATGAAGTTGAAAAAGCTCATCCTGATATCTTAAATTTATTCTATCAAGCTTTTGATAAAGGTGAATTAGCTGATGGCGAAGGCCGCATTATTGATTGTAAAAATATTGCTTTTTTCTTAACCTCTAATTTAGGCGACCAGATTATTGTTGATAATGCAGATCAACCAGACCTATTACGTGATGCGCTCTATCCTGAACTTACACGTTTTTTTCGCCCTGCTTTACTCGCTCGTATGGAAATCATTCCTTATTTACCACTAAATCAAGAGACATTAACCTCAATTGTTCAAGATAAATTAAGCTATTTAGAGAATCGTTTAAAACAGCGATTTAATGCTGAAGTTATAATTGAGGATGAGGTTTATAACGAGATATTAATCCGTGCTAATCGATCAGAGAATGGTGCCAGAATTTTAGAATCAATCATTGATGGAGCCTTACTACCGCCTTTATCATTGCTATTACTGCAATATGCTGCCCATGGTGATGATATTTCAATAATCAAGCTATCTGTTAAAAATCATGAGTTTATAGCACAAATAAATAATAATCCCGTAACACCTTAATCTTATTATTGCCTAAAATATCTTAAAAAATGCTTTGTTCCGTTGTAGCAAAGCATCTACTGTTTAGATTTAAAATAAACCAACTTTCAAATATGCAACAAGCAACTGAGATCTTCTACTACGATAAATACATCAAATATTAGAAATGAAATCTAATATCAATTAATATTTTTTAAGATTACAGATAGAATTATTAATCAAAAGATACCGCTTATTTTTCCAAATACAACCTTTAATTAAACTGAACTGTATACACATGCCACTGTCCACTTCCCCTAAAATAAGACAGCTATAATTAGATTTTCTGCCCTAAAATTTGCAGAGGTCATGATGAAAAAAGCTCGTTTTACTGAAACTCAAATCGTTAATATTTTAAAACTCGCTGATTCTGGTATGAAAGTGGAAGATATTTGCCGCCAAAATGGGATCAGCAACGCCACTTATTATAATTGGAAATCAAAGTATGGTGGCATGGAAGCGAATGATGTTAAACGATTAAAAGAGCTTGAAGATGAAAATGCGAAACTGAAAAAGCTCTTTGCGGAAGTTAGCCTTGAAAACCACGCGATGAAGGAGCTTTTCGCAAAAAAGGGTTGGTAGTGGCTGAAAAGAGATCCTGTGCTCAATCATTAAAAGAGGCAGGCTTATCAGTCATTAAGGCTTGTAAGCTAACGTCGTTGTCACGAGCCACGTTTTACCATCAGCAAATAGATTGGCGTAAAAAAGACCAAGTAGTGATCGATGCCATACAATCTGTGTTAGCGAAATCACCACAATCGGGATTCTGGAAATGCTATTTCCGACTGAGATTTCAAGGCTATCCTTTTAATCATAAACGAGTTTATCGCGTTTATTGTCGATTAGGATTGAACCTGAAACGACGGGTTAAAAAAGTGCTTCCGAAGCGTGAAAAAAGACCATTAGTGATAGAAAAAGTCCCGAATATTCAATGGGCATTGGATTTTATGCACGACAGTTTATATTGCGGTAAGCGCTTCAGAACTCTCAACATTATTGATGAAGGAACGCGTGAATGCTTGGCGATTGAGGTTGATACG
This sequence comes from Moellerella wisconsensis, assembly GCF_022592395.1. NCBI lineage: Bacteria > Pseudomonadati > Pseudomonadota > Gammaproteobacteria > Enterobacterales > Morganellaceae > Moellerella > Moellerella wisconsensis. The sequence continues at coordinate 2,312,176 of NZ_CP093242.1, forward strand.
TCATTACCGGCTGAACGCGTCATCAGGGTGCTTGAACGTTTAAAAGCCGAAAGAGGGTTACCGAAACAGATCCGAGTCGATAATGGCCCTGAACTCATTTCAGTTAACTTATTGAATTATTGTGAAGATAACCAAATTTTACTGTGCCATATTCAACCGGGAAAACCGCAGCAAAATGGGTTTATCGAACGTTTTAATGGTTCGTTCCGTCGAGAGTTTTTAAATGCGTATTTATTTGAATCATTAAGCCAAGTGCGAGAATTAGCGTGGTTTTGGCTGCAAGATTATAACCAAAATCGAACCCATGAAAGTTTAAATCACCTCCCACCGGAGGCCTATCGTCAACAGTTAGAAAACTCTAATTTAACGTGTCTCAATTAAAGGGGAGTGGACACCACTAGATGTCTCTATTGTGACAATTCCACGAGCAGCAGCACTGAGTTTTGAGCTTGCTAGCATGCTGCAGAGAGTCACAAAGTTCGAAAGGTTATCGGTTATTTATATTTTTATATCCAAATAGTCCAACAGAAATGATCATATCAGCTATAACTTTAATCTTAGCCTTAAAATCAGTTAGTTATAGATATGACTGATAATCAATTCTTTATTGTCGATGAAGCCTATGCTGCATTTTTTACTGCCCCAGCATTCAGTAGTCAATAGAATCAGTCAAAAAAAGAAAATAAACTGGAAATTTCGTACCCATTGATAATACAAATACTGTAGGCACGGTACCACAATCATAACATTTAATAATCCAAAATTTATAGGATATAACCTAGTTTCTAACAATGCATTACGAAGAATAGTCACCCAAATGCTAGATTAATTGGACTTAAAATTGATACCTATCATACATTAACTTCATTTTTACTAAATCAATGACAAGTTAACTGTCTACATAAAGCATATAAAAGAACAGAACATAATAACAGATCGTGAATTTCAACCAGCTATCGGTTGGAGCTATTAACATTAGGAATGTCCGAGTAAATGGTGCAGTTTGTCACAGTATAAAATCAGCTCCACGATAATTTTTCAATTAAAAATTTGCCATCCAATATATTAGTTATTGATAATTATTAGCCAATAATAAATTAGCTTATACACTTATTTAAAGATAGATCCATTTACGACAATCAATAAAAGATCAGATATTCTATTTTCACTACAATATAAAACAAACAAAAAAATACTCGCGCAAATAACAACAATACCCCCTAATTATAGATAAATATATCGTCCCCTATAGAAAGAAATATAGGCCCCTAAGCAGGAGCCTATATTAGATATAAGTAATTATTTTAACTTCATTGAATGTTTTTTATGCTAAGTTTTACTAGAAAATAGCTATACATAATAGAAATTAAACACAATTTATAAGCAAATACTCAGTCAGATAAGCTATTTATTTATATCTTGTTTTTATTTCTACCATAAAACATTAATTATTAGAGTAGAGGGTAGATTGAGTCACTAAACACTTTAGAGTCGCTATCTTCATCTTCATTGGCGCTTTCTTTTAAGATATCCTCAAAAAAGTCACCCATATTTACATCTAGTATTTTCAATACTTTAACTAGACAATCAATATCTATCCGGTTAACACCTCGCTCATAACGAAACAATTGTTGCTCACTAATATCAATCTCTTTAGCTAATTGAAAGACTGTATAACCTTGAGATTTTCTCAGTGACTTAATTTTTTGTCCAACGGCACAAGCGACAGGATATTTCGTATTCATAAACATTCTCGCTTCAATTTATAAAATTAATGGTAATAAAAAATCAGCAGGTGAATTCTGTGTCTTTTTATTGTTATGTTTATTTAATAATAAGGCATTTAGAAGTTAATAACTATATTTAAACCTTATATTTCGTTGAGGATGATATACTAGCCGCATAATTAGTTTCAACCAATCACAATATGACAATTAACATTTGTAACTAAATATGAGCATCATTTAATACCTCCCAACAAAAAACAAGATAACCAACAGAATCAAATAGTTAACAAAAAAACCCGTCAAATGAGTTAGGTTAACCTTGTACTAAACATGGTTAATTTAACCAGATAATCAACTACATTAATTATTTTACACCGATAAAAAACCCAAAAAAAATCAAAATAAATAGTATAATTTAACACTGTAACAATATTAATGATTATTCAAAATATAATCACTAAAAGAGCACTTCATCCGCGTAAAAGCACGTATCTATGTAAACCTAAGTAAATATATGTAATTGTTTTCAGCTTTGATATTTATTCCATTTAATATCAATACGTTATATTCTCGCATTTATGTTACAAAATTAACAATTCATTCAATTATAGAAATAAACCACTCTCTATACCTATAACAGATATTAATCAGTACCCGCTGCCAGCTTTAACTTAAGTTAAATGCAACGCCACCTTAACTTCAAAGTAAGATGGAACTCTTAGTAAAAGAAGCCCCTTATTGTGAATAACGGTTTCATTCTCCTTAGTTAAAATAAAACACCAATCATAATACTACAGTGCAACAATATAGATATATTCCCTATATTTATAAAAAATTTTAGCAGGTATATAAATAAATATTTATAATGTTAATAATCTTTAAAAAATTAGTATTTAGTCATTACAAAGTGAACTTTTATTTTAGATGTGCTCGCTCATTAACCTCTGATATTACACTAGTGATTACTAAAATTAGAGAGCTGCTATAAAATATAATAGATAACTAATAAATCTAAGCTTAGCTAAATTAAAAAAATCACAATTATCGCCTCATTTTCAAAATTAATTTCAGCGCAATAACCTAATAATATCTATTTTATATATAAATACGATATAAAAACTCAATTATACCAAGTAAGTTGAAATATAATACAAAATAAGATAAGGGTATAAGGTAGGTTTAAACTTTGATATATTTAAACTAAAAAATCTAATTGAGTTTTTTATAGGATGAAGGTTATTCATAAAGTACTCACGCAAGCTAGCGGATATAAAACGTCCACATAACTATCTGATAAGTTAAATTATTAATATTGTAAGTTCAATGGTTAGCAGTTGAACTCATATCTTTTAATTATCTCTAAAATAGATATATTTGATGGCGGTGCTATTATGATAATTTTATTTATAGGCTGATTTATCACAAAAATATGGGTTATGTTTTATTTTAAATTTTATTAACTACATAAAAAAAGCACTCAAATTACGACTATTAGATGACAAGGTTTTTATACTACTTAAGTGATTAAAATTAAATTTCCTCAATAAACATATCTTCATCAATTCATCTTGTATTTTTAGGCGATAATAATCTTATCATTATCGCTATTGGTACGTTATTTCATATTTAGCAGTAGAATCAATCATTTAACTCGATAAATGAGATAGCTAGTAGAGCGCCCTCGTCATGTTAATTTAATGAATAATAATACTGTCAGAGTCATCACAACGGGATCTTAAACCATTAGCGAACGCTTTTTAGGGCTTAACTTACGGAAAAAAGACATGCTAAAAAGAGAGGATAATCATCAATGTAGTCATATGGTAAGAATACTGAAGGTGACGGTATTGAAGGTGTTGAAGGTGTTGAAGGTGTTGAAGGTGTTGAAGGTGTTGATGGTGTTGATGGTGTTGATGGTGTTGATGGTGTTGATGGTGTTGAAGGTTTTTTAGATGGTGGGTCGTGCAGGATTCGAACCTGCGACCAATTGATTAAAAGTCAACTGCTCTACCAACTGAGCTAACGACCCATCTAGATATGGCTAATTTAAACATTATGGTATATTTAGATGGTGGGTCGTGCAGGATTCGAACCTGCGACCAATTGATTAAAAGTCAACTGCTCTACCAACTGAGCTAACGACCCATCTAGAAATATCAAACTGTTTTTATGAAGTGGTGGGCGATACCGGGCTCGAACCAGTGACCCCCTCCTTGTAAGGGAGGTGCTCTACCAACTGAGCTAATCGCCCACTTCATGGTAGCTATCATATTTATAAGTAATTGGTGGGCGATACCGGGTTCGAACCAGTGACCCCCTCCTTGTAAGGGAGGTGCTCTACCAACTGAGCTAATCGCCCAATTACTTATCAATTTTCACTTTAAATCTTTACTTCATTATCGTCAACAGAATATGGTGGGCGATACCGGGCTCGAACCAGTGACCCCCTCCTTGTAAGGGAGGTGCTCTACCAACTGAGCTAATCGCCCTGTCGTCGATGGAGGTGCATTATAGGGATACTTCTGACTGAGTCAACGATTTTTCTATAGTTTTTTTTCGTTCGTTGCAAAATTAATCAAGATGCGCCAAATATCGCCAACAGAGAATATCATTTAATCAATTTTGTGCAATAAGATTATCATTTTGCTAATTATCCTTTGTTCGCGATGAAACCAAATCTTTTATGAGCAATAATTTTTATCTGTTTTTTCTCACTTTATTCGATTTTTCATCGCCTAACCGTAATTACCTCATTGAGGATCCGCATGGCAGTGTTAAAATGGTCGAAATATTATTTATTTCACTACTCCCATCTTATCTATAAATGTTAAAAATTAGATGGGGACAAACACGTACGAACTAACGTAACGTAATAAGGCAATCCTGATGAGTAAAATTAAAACCCGTTTTGCGCCAAGTCCTACAGGCTATTTGCATGTTGGTGGTGCACGTACCGCACTTTATTCCTGGCTTTTTAGCCGTCATAATCAAGGTGAGTTTGTGCTGCGTATCGAAGATACCGATCTTGAACGCTCTACTCAGGAAGCCATTGATGCTATCATGGACGGGATGAACTGGCTGAATTTAGGTTGGGATGAAGGCCCTTATTTCCAGACTAAACGTTTTGAACGCTATAATGAAGTTATTGACCAAATGCTAGATGCGGGTACTGCATATCGTTGTTATTGCTCAAAAGAACGTCTTGAGGCGCTCAGAGAGCAGCAAATGGCCAATGGTGAGAAACCTCGCTATGATGGTTGCTGTCGTGATCATGCACATAGTCATACTCCAGATGAGCCGCATGTGGTACGTTTCCGTAATCCACAAGAAGGTTCAGTAATTTTTGATGATAAAATCCGTGGCCCTATCGAAATCAGCAATCAAGAGCTCGATGATTTAATCATCCGTCGTACTGATGGTGCTCCAACATATAACTTCTGTGTCGTTATTGATGACTGGGATATGGAAATTACCCACGTTATCCGTGGTGAAGACCATATCAATAATACTCCTCGTCAAATCAATATATTAAAAGCGTTAAATGCCCCAGTCCCTGAATATGCACACGTATCGATGATCTTAGGCGATGATGGTAAAAAACTGTCTAAACGTCACGGTGCGGTTAGCGTAATGCAATATCGTGATGACGGTTATCTGCCAGAAGCGCTACTGAATTATCTGGTTCGTTTAGGCTGGGCTCACGGCGACCAAGAAATTTTCACTCTCGAAGAGATGATCCAACATTTCAGTCTGGATGCAATTAGTAAATCTGCCAGTGCATTTAATACTGACAAATTACTATGGCTGAATCATCATTATATTAATACTCTCCCGCCAGAAGAAGTTGCCGTACATTTAGCCTGGCATATTGAACAACAAGGTATTGATACCCAAACAGGGCCACAATTAGTTGAATTAATTAAGCTATTAGGAGAGCGCTGTAAAACATTGAAAGAAATTGCAGAATCTTGCCGTTATTTCTATGAAGATTTTGATGCCTTTGATGCTGATGCAGCAAAAAAACATTTGCGTCCTGTTGCTCGTCAACCGTTAGAAGTTGTTAAAGCTAAACTGGCAGCAATTACTGAATGGACAGCTGAAAATGTACATCAAGCCATTGAAGCAACAGCTGCTGAATTGAATGTCGGTATGGGTAAAGTAGGCATGCCTTTACGAGTAGCTGTGACAGGCGCGGGTCAATCACCGGGGTTAGATGTCACTGTCCATGCTATCGGTCAGTCTCGTTCGCTGACTCGTATTGATAAAGCCTTAGCATTCATTGCTGAACGTGAGGCTTCTGCTCAATAATTTTATTATTTCTATTTATAGCCCCATAAGGTTTATTTTTATGGGGCTATTTTTGTACCATGAAATAAAGTAATCCAATAAATAACTTGACCTCAATAAAAAAATAATCGCAATATAGCACTCCCCTCATTATTCAAATACAAGGAATGTTATATGAATAAAAAATCATTATTTAAATATATTAGTCTGAGTGTTTTCATTAACAGTAGTGTTTCTATAGCTGATAATAACAATCAAACTAATCACATTATTCCTGATCAAAATAAACCTCAAACTTTAACTATAGATAATAAAAATATAGATACTGTAAATATTAATCCTGCAGATAAAGGCGGTTTGTCGCATAATTATTATATTAAATTTAATATTGATGAAAAAGGTTTAATTCTTAATAATAAAAAACAAGATAATATACCCGCTGCTAAAATGATCATTAGTGAAGTAACTTCAAAAAACCCAAGCTATATTAATGGAATAATTGAAATCGCTGGTGAAGATGCACATCACCTTATCGTTAATCCTAACGGAATAAGCTGTAATGGTTGTGGTTTCACTAATGAAACCACACTAGTGTCAGGAAAACTAATCAAGTTAAATCAAGGTGATATAAAAGGTGTCAGTTATAATAGAAAGGCAATTATCATAAATAACTTACGTAATGAACGAGCAAAAGGTGACCTTAATATCATCTCAAATAATATTAAATTTTCAGGAAGAAATATTAATAATAAAAATATTAATATTTATAGTATGGGGAGTGATAATTTCAATAAGAATGTTCAAAATCCAGAATTAATTACACAAAGAAGAGCAACTCATGTTAAGATTAAGAAATTAGCATCTATTACCTCTGGTGGATTATTTATCCGTAGTGATCATAGGTATAATATAAAAAACTATGGATTAATTGATGTAAATGAATTAAATATAACATCAAAAGGCCATTATTATGGCGCACCAAAATCAAAATTAAGAATAAGCTCTGAAAATACTAAACAATCATCTATTTTAAATTTAAGACAAGCTAAATTTTATAAGTCAGAAATTGAAATTAATAATAGCACATTAATGATCTCAGCAAATAACCTATCTAATAATAACGATATAGAGAAAAATAATCAGCTTAGATTAACCAATTCAAGATTGTATATTGGTGGAGGGTTTGACTATTAAAGTTTGTGTTTAATTCTATATTTAAAGCCGTACCTGGGCATACTCGATAGGGTATGCCCCACTTGTTGTATACTAATAATCTCCAAATTGCTATTACCTCTTACTACTGAAAAAATGAAAAACGCTCTATATTTCAGCAGACAAACGCAAAATTGCATTATTTAATTGACACTTTAGCGAAGCTTGAATATCATTCCGCGCAGATACAGAATTGTTCGGGGCTATAGCTCAGCTGGGAGAGCGCTTGCATGGCATGCAAGAGGTCAGCGGTTCGATCCCGCTTAGCTCCACCAATCTTTTCCAGATAGATTGGATTTTATCGTAATATAACTATGTAATCTAAACATATAGTTGATAAATAAAAATAATTTTGCTGTATTTCGGGGCTATAGCTCAGCTGGGAGAGCGCTTGCATGGCATGCAAGAGGTCAGCGGTTCGATCCCGCTTAGCTCCACCAATTATTAAACCCTGAAAGTGCGCTTTCGGGGTTTTTTACTATTGAGCAAATGATAAATCCACTCAGTGAATCATCCCCCGGTTTTTGTCCATCCTAGAAATCCATACCGTGCACTCGCTATTTAGATAATTCTCCTCTCTCTACAATCTATCGCTCTAACAAGCTAATAATTCATAGGCGATTTTGACCTATGATGGTTATCGTCTATTGTGGATATGAGCTGTTGCAGATATAGCTCACGGCGGTATTTTTAATCGTATTATTTTTTATACGCTATATTTCAGCAACTATACTGGATATAAATTGACGGCGAATTAAGCCATCTAGCCCAACTCATTGCTATTTCAGCTACAAAACATAACTACATATAGATAATCAGCTTAAAATCACTCTAGAGCTGCTAAGGCGCTTATTTTCGCTTTAACGGTTTGATTAGTCCATCAAGCCCTTCAATCTTAACTGCCAATGTCATCTCCATCAGTTGGCCTAAACGCCCTGCGGGAAAGGTTCCTTTGCGATAAAACCATAATAGATATTCTTCAGGAAGGTCGATCAGCGCCCTACCATGGTATTTACCAAACGGCATTATAGTATTAGCAATATCTAATAAATCTTGTTTTTCCATACAGACAGATATCCCTCAAAAATTTTAATCCCAATGATAAGCTGGTTATTCTTCATTATTCTTAGAATGTATTAATAAAATCTAATCTTAAAAATAATAAATAATATAACGCAAAACGGCATTCCGAAGAATGCCGTTTTTATATTCTATCGATGCTCTGAGTATCAGACGATTAATCCAACAACAGCAGCAGATAAGAAGCTAACCAGCGTTGAGCCATATAATAATTTCAATCCAAAGCGTGCAACAGTATTACCTTGCTTTTCATTTAAGCCTTTAATCGCTCCCGCTACTATTCCAATAGAAGAGAAGTTAGCAAAAGAGACTAAGAAAACAGACAGAATAGCGATAGAACGTGGAGATAATTCGCCAATAATTTTGGTCAAGCTATCCATGGCAACAAATTCATTAGATACCAATTTAACCGCCATTATCCCACCCACTTTTAATGCTTCATCCGCAGGGATACCGAGGATCCAAGCAAAAGGATAAAATGCATAGCCAAGGATAGTCTCAAAATCGACACCAAAGACCGCAGAGAAAATACCATTTACCATTGCTATCAAGGCAATAAAGCCAATTAGCATTGCTGCAACAATCAGGGCAACTTTAAAACCAGCCAGAATGTATTCGCCTAACATTTCAAAGAAACTTTGACCTTCATGAAGATTATTCATTTGAATATCTTCTTCTTTATCAATTTCATACGGATTGATTAATGATAAAACAACGAAAGTACCAAACATGTTCAACACCAATGCGACGATGACATATTTAGGGTCTAGCATAGTCATGTAAGCACCAACAATCGACATGGAAACGGTAGACATCGCCGTTGCTGCCATAGTGTACATTCTGCGATCTGACATTTTATTCAGTACATCTTTGTACGCAATGAAGTTTTCTGATTGGCCGAGCACCAATGAGCTCACCGCATTAAAGGATTCTAGTTTCCCCATGCCGTTAACTTTAGATAAAACAGTACCAATCGCACGGATAACTAATGGTAATATTTTAATGTGTTGCAAAATACCAATAAGCGCAGAAATAAAGATAATCGGGCAAAGCACTTGTAGGAAGAAGAATGCCAGCCCACCTTCCATCATGCCACCGAAGACAAACTCAGTCCCATGACGCGCATACCCTAAAAGATATTGGAAAATATTAGCGAAGCCACGAACAAAACCTTCACCTACATCAGAGCTTAAGAAAAACCACGCCAGCCCGATTTGGATAACTAGCAGCTGAATAATATAACGAGGACGAATTCCTCGACGGTTATTACTAGCTAAGATAGCCAGTCCACAAATTACAACTAGTGATAAGATAAAATGTAGGATTGAGGTCATTAGCGACTCCATCAGATCAGTAAATAATTAATGACCTCATTCTATGTAACAGGGAACAATAAAATGAGATTGAAGTCACAATAATATGAAAATGCTAAGAGCCTATTTTTAAAATAAGCCAGCTTGATCACACTTTAGAACTATTGCTAACTATTTGAAAAAAAAATTGATCTAGGTCAGTAGTCTCATCAAGAAACTAAATCCTCAGACTACTGTCCCCATTTTATGCTTCGCCAAAGAGGCGGATCATCTCATTTTCATCAATGACTTGGATACCCAATTCATTAGCTTTTACCAATTTAGAACCTGCGGCTTCGCCGGCTATTACCATATCTGTTTTTTTCGAAACACTGCCGGTAACCTTGGCACCTAAGGCCGCCAGCTTATCTTTTGCCTCATCTCGAGTTAATCGAGTTAACGAGCCGGTAAGCACCACTGTTTTGCCTGCAAACGGCGAATCAAAAGCACTAATATCCTGTACTTGAGCTTCCGGCCAGTAGATCCCTGCTTTGTTAACTAACTCATTGATAACGTCTTGGTTATGCGTTTCTCTAAAGAAATTAACTACATGCTTAGCCACCACATCACCCACATCTTGTACTGCTTTCAATGACTCGATATCAGCGGCCATTAAATCAGTTAAGCTGCCATAATGAGCCGCTAAATTTGCGGCTGTAGCTTCTCCAACCTCACGAATACCCAGAGCATAGATAAATCTAGCTAATGTAGTTTGCTTAGATTTTTCTAGCGCATTGACCAAATTGAGTGCTGATTTTGGCCCCATCCGATCGAGACCAGTTAATATTCCCGCAGACAATTGATACAATTCAGCCGGTGTATGGACATATTCTTTCTCCACCAGCTGATCGATTATCTTGTCGCCCATTCCATCGACGTCCATCGCGCGGCGTGAAACAAAATGTTTTAATGCCTCTTTTCGTTGTGCGCCACAAATTAATCCCCCCGTACAACGTGCGACGGCTTCACCTTCTATGCGTTCAATATCAGAACCACAGACTGGGCAATGGATCGGAAATACAATCTCTCGGCTATCTTTAGGCCGTTGATCTATCACAACATTCACAATCTGAGGGATCACATCACCCGCACGACGGATTACCACCGTATCACCGATATGTACGCCTAGACGGGCAATTTCATCGGCATTATGCAGTGTCGCGTTACTTACAATTACGCCTGCAACTTGTACTGGCTCTAGGCGTGCGACTGGCGTAATTGCACCTGTACGCCCAACTTGGAACTCAACATCTCGCAGTAATGTCATTTGTTCTTGCGCAGGGAATTTAAACGCCGTCGCCCAACGCGGTGCTCGCGCGACAAAACCTAAGGTTTGTTGCAAGCTTAATGAATCGACTTTAATTACCACGCCATCAATATCAAAGCCGAGGGTTGGACGGGCAGCTTCCACTTTATGATAAAATGCCAATACTTGTGCGCTACCTTTGCACAATTGAACCCACTCAGTGACTGGCAATCCCCACGATTTAAACTGCATCAATCGCTCATAATGACTACTTGGCAGTTCTCCGCCTTCCAGTAATCCAACGCCATAGCAGTAAAAAGTTAATGGGCGTTTAGCCGTAATTCGCGGATCTAATTGACGTAATGAACCGGCAGCAGCATTACGCGGATTAGCGAAAACTTTACCATCTGTACGTCGAGCGGCTTCATTTAATGCCTCAAAGCCTTTTTGCGGCATGAACACTTCACCGCGAATTTCGACACGCTGAGGAATATTGTCGCCAATCAAACGTAATGGAATCGCCTTAATAGTTCGAACATTAGCGGTAATATTCTCACCGGTGGTACCGTCACCACGGGTTGCCGCTTGTACTAATTCACCATTTTCATACAGCAAACTCACCGCCAAACCGTCGAGCTTTAATTCACAGCAAAATGTTAAATCGTCATTATTTTTGAGACGATCATGAATTCGCTTATCGAACGATAAATAGCTGGCTTCATCAAATACATTATCTAATGACAGCATAGGAATAGCATGACGTACGGTTTCAAACGCCGATAAAGGTTGCGCACCGACGCGTTGAGTCGGTGAATCTGAGGTTATCCACTGTGGATATTCTGCTTCAATGGCTTTCAATTCCTGCATCAACTTGTCGTATTCCACATCGGGAATTTCAGGGGCATCAAGCACATGATACAAATATTCATGATGACGCAGCTGTTGTTTCAGCTTGTCGAGGTGTTGTTGTTTTGTTTTCATGATCACCAACAGCGATAAAAAACCCCCATTTCGTGGGGGTTTTATTAATCGGAAATGATTAATTCAATGTATTGCGTATTCTAGCCTGATACACCTCAATTTTTTGAGGAGTCAGTAACTTACGTTCATCGTCCAACACAATACCGCCTACGTCTGATGCAATACGCTGTGCCGCTTGTAGCATCAATTTGAAATTTTGAACCGCATCACCATAAGATGGAACCATCAAGAACATAGTCACACCTGGTGTTGCAAAATTGGCCATCGTTTCAGGGTCAAATGAACCAGGTTTAACCATGTTGGCCATACTAAACAACACCGGTCCAGTCCCAGAAGGGCTCACATGTCGATGGAAAATTCGCATTTCACCAAACTGGAAGCCAGCCTGAAGAATACTTTGCAATAAAACTTCACCATCCAGCATTTGCCCCTGATGCGCCGCAACATGTAGAACCAATACTGTCTCTTTGCTACTGGCAGCCTGATTATCTTGCGACTCAGTGGTTTTCTCATTTGCCACTTGAGCTGATGGCTGTGCTGGCTGTGACGCCTTAGCCGTCGTTTCTGGCACTGATTCAACTGAATGTACTTTGGCTGGTTGCTCAGTCGGTTCTATTGGTTGCTCTGCTTGCCGTTGCTCTACGGGCGCAGATGGGGCTTGAGGCGCAGTCTCAACATTGACTGTCGGCTCAATCGCAACGCCAGCAGTTGGCTGAGGTTGTAACGGCTCAACTGGCTGCGGTTGCACTAACTCGCGTTCTTGCATCGGTTCATGCTGAGTAGCCGTCATCGGTGGTAACTCCGTAGTTTCCACACGTTGCTGAATTGGCTCCTGAGCTTGCACTTGAGGCGCGGGTTGTTCTCTTTTTTGTTGCGGTTCTACAAATAACGCCGAGTCTTGTTCATCCTCTGACGATAGTTGTTGATCCTCTTGTTTACGGCGTTTAATTGGGCGATTACGAAATAATTTAGAACGCTCTTTACGACTCGTCCACAAACCATGTAGTAACAGAGCTACTATGGCTATCGCACCCACGACCACTAATATCAGACGCAAATCCTGCATCGCTGCTATCTCTAGTTGTTAAATGATAATGCCAATATGGCAGAAACTTCTCCCCTAAGATTATTTGTCAAACGCGCTAAGTGCAACCCTCAGAACGCTTTTCTTGCAAGAAAGAGAATATTCCGCCCCCTGTTTGCGTATTTTTCAAACAAACACCGTCTAGCCAGACAAAAATACAGCCTATATGATACAGCTTCAACCGCAAAGGAGATAATAAGAAGTATGACGCATTCGACAAATTCGCGACAAAATAGGAGCGGCTTTTATTATTTTGCCCAAGGCTGGCATTTAGTCACCCGTCCGGGCATTAAACGATTTGTATTATTGCCACTATTGGCAAATATTATTTTACTGGGAGGTGCATTTTGGTGGTTATACAGCAAATTGGGGGATTGGATCCCACAATTAATGAGTTACGTTCCCCACTGGCTACAATGGCTTAATTATCTTATTTGGCCATTAGCGGTATTATCGGTATTACTGGTATTTACTTATTTCTTCAGTACCGTCGCCAATATTATTGCTGCGCCATTTAACGGCTGGTTAGCGGAGAAACTGGAATCTGAATTAACAGGGATCCCATCACCCGATATGGGTATGGCTGACCTTATCAAAGACGTACCTCGGATACTGAAACGCGAAATGGTCAAATTGGTTTATTTTGTCCCGCGCGCGATTATCCTATTACTGCTCTTTTTAATCCCTGGTTTTGGACAAACTGCCGCCCCCATTCTGTGGTTCATTTTTGGTGCGTGGATGATGGCTATTCAGTATTGTGATTATCCTTTCGATAATCATCGCGTTAGCTTTCCTTCAATGAAACAAGCCTTAAGCAAAGACCGACTCAATAATATTCAATTTGGCGGAGTAGTTAGCTTACTAACGATGATCCCTATTGTGAATTTATTGATTATGCCTGTCGCCGTCTGCGGCGCTACCGCAATGTGGGTAGACCGTTACCGTGAACAACATAAGCGCTTTTAATGTGTAGATAATATCAATATTAATCAGCAATATATCGATTAATAATCACATTAAGCACAGTAACTCATCTCCATACAGGGCGGCATCTTGCCATAAGCGCCAGTCGCCCTGCTCATTAATAACGATCGCTACAATTAAATCACCATTAAAACGATAAACACACCTTGCCAAAGCAATCTGCTGCTTGATAGAACAAATAGGAATAAAATGATAATTGGTTATAAGCTTATAGATAAAACATATTTGCAATAACCTATTGTTCACGTATGGTAATTCTAATTTTTTCAGTACGGCAGTACCTACATTTAATGAATATTAAGGATATCCGATGAGCAAAATCTATGATGATAATTCGTTGACAATTGGCCATACTCCTTTGGTTCGCCTAAAACATTTCGGTAACGGTAATATTCTGGCAAAAATAGAATCTCGTAATCCAAGTTTCAGTGTTAAATGCCGTATTGGAGCTAATATGATTTGGGATGCCGAGAAAAAAGGTACCCTGACCAAAGATAAAGAATTAGTTGAGCCAACCAGTGGGAATACGGGGATTGCTTTAGCGTATGTAGCTGCGGCAAGAGGCTATAAATTGACCCTTACCATGCCAGAAACCATGAGTATCGAACGCCGTAAACTGCTCAAAGCCTTAGGTGCCAAGCTAATTCTGACCGAAGGCGCTAAAGGAATGAAAGGCGCGATAGAAAAAGCTCAAGAAATCGTTAATAGTTCGCCTAATCGCTATTTATTATTGCAGCAATTCAATAACCCAGCCAACCCCGAAATTCATGAAAAAACTACCGGGCCAGAAATCTGGCAAGATACCGATGGCAAAGTTGATGTGGTAATTGCCGGTGTCGGCACAGGTGGTACCATCACCGGTATCGGACGCTATTTAAAACAGACACAAGCCAAAGATATTACCTTGGTTGCTGTCGAACCAGAAACCTCACCAGTCATCAGTCAAACCTTAGCTGGCGAGGAAGTCAAACCGGGTCCCCATAAAATTCAAGGCATCGGTGCGGGCTTTATTCCTGCCAATCTGGATCTTTCATTAATCGATCGTGTCGTAAAAATTACCGATGAAGAAGCCATCAGTACGGCGCGCGCGATTATGGAAAAAGAAGGTATTTTAGCGGGTATATCTTCTGGAGCAGCTATTGCTGCTGCCGTCAAAATGGCCGCAGAACCGGAATTTAAAGATAAAAACATTGTAGTTATCCTGCCATCATCCGGTGAACGATATTTGAGTACAGTATTATTTGCTGACTTAGCTGATGATTAGCCTAAAATAGCTAACTCGGTTAAAATTTAGTTACAAAAAGCACCTTAATGGTGCTTTTTTTGTGCATTAGATCAAAGTTTAGCATGTATAGAGATGATTTATTTCTATGGGTTTAGTATTAAATCACTAATTATTTCGAGCCTCGAAATTAATACCTTTCAGACGATGATTTTTGTTTAGTAGGCTGGTAAGCTAACTTATACTCTTTTGAATTATTCAGTCATTTAATTGACAAAGATTTGACGATAAACAATGCATGAAACCTTTTTATTGGTTCATACTCTAAGTATACGCAAAACCAGATTATTTCATCTACAATAATTCTGGATTTAATAAAAATCTAAAGATATTGAGGAAATATTATGTTCCAGCAAGAAGTCACTATTACAGCACCAAATGGTCTACACACTCGTCCAGCAGCGCAATTCGTTAAAGAAGCTAAGGCGTTTAAATCTGATATTACGCTGACTTCAAGCGGTAAATCTGCCAGCGCAAAAAGCTTATTCAAATTGCAGACTCTCGGCCTGACTCAAGGCACTTTAGTGACTATCTCTGCCGAAGGTGAAGATGAGCAACAAGCCGTTGAGCATTTGGTAAAATTGATGGGAGAACTGGAATAATTTGTTTGTTTTCAAACAAAATAACCAGTTATATTAATGTTCCATTCTCCATCCCTGGGTTTTCAATCCAGGGATATCAGTTTAGTAATTCACATTACGCCCAACTGTTAACTCTCAGCATCAGAACATCTCAGTAGTAAGGTAATATTATGATCTCAGGAATTTTAGTTTCACCCGGTTTTGCTTTTGGTCACGCCCTTCTCCTAAAAGAAGACCCTATTGTTATCAGCTCAAAAAAAATTGATGACAGCCAGATTGAATCAGAAATTCAGCGTTTTATTGATGGACGCAATAAATCAGCTGAGCAGTTAAATATTATCAAAGAGAAGGCTGAAAAAAATCTTGGCGCTGAAAAAGCAGAGATTTTTGAAGGTCATATCATGCTACTTGAAGATGAAGAGTTGGAACAAGAAATTATCACTCTGATTCAGAAAGATAAAAAAACTGCCGATGCAGCGGTACATTCAGTTATTGAAGATCAAGCGCAAGCACTTGAAGATTTAGATGATGAATATCTGAAAGAACGTGCGGCAGACGTTCGTGATATCGGAAAACGCTTACTCAAAAATATTCTAAACATGAATATTGTTGATTTAAGTGCAATTACTGAAGAAGTAGTTTTAGTCGCCCAAGACTTAACACCCTCAGAAACCGCACAGCTTAATTTAGATAAAGTACTTGGTTTTATTACTGATATCGGTGGTCGTACTTCTCACACCTCTATTATGGCTCGTTCGTTAGAACTACCTGCTATTGTTGGCACATCAGATGCAACCCGAGTGATTAAAAACGGTGATTATATTGTATTAGATGGTGTTAACAATAAGATTTATGTCAATCCTTCTGATGCCGAAATTGACAAACTAAAAGCATTCAGAGACGAATTTAATCAAGAAAAACATGAACTGGCAAAACTGAAAGATTTACCCGCCATCACTCTTGATGGACATCAGGTCGAAGTTTGTGCCAATATTGGTACTGTCCGTGATGTTGCTGGCGCAGAACGTAACGGTGCTGAAGGTGTTGGTCTCTACCGTACAGAATTTCTGTTTATGGACAGAGACACTCTGCCAACAGAAGAAGAACAGTTACAAGCTTATAAAGCCGTTGCTGAAGCGATGGGCAGCCAAGCAGTTATCGTCCGTACGATGGATATTGGTGGCGATAAAGACCTGCCTTATATGAATTTACCTAAAGAAGAGAATCCTTTCTTAGGTTGGCGTGCAATTCGTATTTGCCTTGATCGCAAAGAGATCTTACATTCTCAGTTACGGGCTATTTTAAGAGCCTCAGCTTTCGGTAAACTGCGTATTATGTTCCCAATGATTATTTCAGTTGAGGAAGTTCGCGAGTTGAAAGCTGAATTAGAAATACTGAAGTGTCAATTGCGTGAAGAAGGTAAAGCATTTGACGAAAGCATTGAAGTGGGTGTCATGGTTGAAACGCCAGCTGCAGCAGTTATTGCTCATCATCTTGCAAAAGAAGTTGACTTTTTCAGTATTGGAACCAACGATCTCACTCAGTATACTTTAGCCGTTGACCGTGGTAATGAACTGATTTCTCATCTATACAACCCAATGTCACCTGCTGTCTTAAATCTGATTAAGCAAGTGATCGATGCATCGCATGCTGAAGGTAAATGGACAGGAATGTGTGGTGAACTTGCCGGTGATGAACGAGCAACCTTATTGCTGCTCGGTATGGGTCTGGATGAGTTTAGTATGAGCGCAATTTCAATCCCTGGTATCAAAAAATTGATCCGTAATGCAAATTTCAAAGATACCCAAGCATTAGCAGAGCAAGCACTTGCTCAGCCAACTGCTCAGGATTTGATGAACGTTGTAGATACCTTTATCAAAGAAAAAACGTTATGCTAATAAGGGATGTACATTAAACCCGGTTCCATATTAAAACGATTAGGAGAAGGTCCATGGGTCTGTTTGACAAACTGAAATCACTGGTTTCGGAAGCTAAAACTAGCACTGACTATATTGAAATTATTGCGCCGCTATCGGGTGAAATTGTCAATATTGAAGATGTTCCTGATGTTGTTTTTGCAGAAAAAATTGTTGGTGATGGGATTGCTATCAAACCCGCAGGTAACAAAATTGTTGCCCCTGTTGATGGTACTATCGGTAAAATTTTCGAAACTAACCATGCATTCTCTATTGAGTCTGTTGATGGTATCGAACTCTTTGTTCACTTCGGTATTGATACCGTTGAACTTAAAGGCGAAGGTTTCAAACGTATTGCCTCTGAAGGCCAAACCGTGAAGAAAGGTGATTTAATCATCGAATTTGATCTGGCATTACTGGAAGAAAAAGCAAAATCTGTTTTAACACCAGTTGTCATTTCAAATATGGACGAGATTAAAGAACTGACTAAATTAAGCGGTTCAGTCACCGTAGGTGAAACCGTTATTATGAAGATCAAAAAATAATTATTGTTCTTCAACGTTCAACCATCAAACAACAGGCTGATGGCTAAACGGTTAAAAACCTATGCCCCATGGCATAGGTTTTTTTATCTTACTAGGGTCTATTGATCTTTCACATCGGTAACCACATCATGCCAGTGCATGCATACTGACATAGTTTCGTTCCAACTTATCGTATCTTGTTGCTATTGCTCGAAAATATTTAATTCTAGTAAACGTATTCTCGACTAAATGTCGATATTTATATAAACACCAATCTATGTCATCATTCCCTGCCTTATTGCTTTTTCGACGAGAGATCACGAGAATGGCTCCTTGCTCTTTAATTGAATCTCTCAATTTTTCGCTGTCGTAACCTTTGTCTGCAATAATATATTCTGATTTTGGTGCTCGACATATTAATTGCCCTGCATAGGCAATATTATGAACCTGTCCACCCGACAATTCGAAATGAACCGGAAGCCCATAGCTGTCTACCGCGAGATGAATTTTTGTCGAGTTCCCCCCGCGACTTTTTCCTATCGACTCATCACTTTCTGACACTGCTGCTGTACCATGTTAATGTGTTGATGTGTTGATGTGTTGATGTGTTGATGTGTTGATGTGTTGATGTGTTGATGTGTTGATGTGTTGATGTGTGCGAATAATATTACCATCAATAAAAATCTATTTAGAATCAGTAGATTCATACAAGATTTTAAAGAGTTGTTGTAAAATACCCTTTTTAGACCATAGGTGAAAACGACGAAATACGGTATTCCACAAACCGAAATTCTTTGGAAGGTCGCGCCAGAGACAACCCGTTCGCATCCTATAAAGGATCCCTTCTAGAATCATCCAATGTTCACTTTTGTTGTATACACGGCCGCTTTTAAGTATCAGCTTGTGTAGCCTATGCCACTGTTCATCTGTAAACATTGTGCTCGGCATGGTGGTTTATTTTTTTGATTTGTGGTGGATCCAATTATACCGAATCACCATACCGTCCAATTAATAATATCAAAAGATCAACAGCCCCTAGAATAGTGATATGCAAGCCAGCATCTCACTTATATCCTGTGTAATTGTGCCTGAGTTTTTTTTCGATATTTTTGGGGCGTCATACCAACAACTTTGCGAAAGGTATCATAAAAACGGCTAGAAGAATTAAACCCAGCGGTCAACGCTATATCGAATACCGTTTTATCGCTATCACTTAATAGCACTCGCGCATGATTTATTCGCATTGCCGTAATATATTGCTTCATCGTCAGTTGCATCACACTCTGAAATATTCCCATCGCATAATTCGGATTTAATTTTACATGCTCTGCTATCTGATTCACTGAAAGTGATTTATCATAATTTTCAGCAATAAACTCAAGCATTTGGCTGACATAAAATTGAGAATGTTTAGAAACACCATTATTCAGTGTCTTCGGCACTTTATTTATCAGTAAAGAATCCCATCCCATAAAGCCGAACCGTTTAATCATTAAACTGATTTCTTCAATAGTAATCTGCTTAATTTGTTCATTTGATTGCGTTAATTCAGCCTGCCAACGAGCCACTTCAAGTGGACTGACTTGATGGGGAAAATGTGACTTCACTACCATACCGTGAGTTATATGGTTAATAAGTTCTTTTTTTAATGGCCAAGATAAAAACAAATGCATTGGTAAATTAAAAATTGCCATCGAGGTACAATTGTTAACGCTAATTAACCGATGAGGAACACAAGCCCAAAATATCGTGATATGCCCCTGCTCTACACTGATTTTTTCGCCATTAATCAAATATTCAACATTTCCATCAAACGGAATATTAACCTCAACTTGCCCATGCCAATGAGGCATTGGCATCGCTTCTGGAGTCCGCAATTCAATTTCCATACGTTGGTATGCAGAATAGAGCGCTAACGGGCTAGTTGTGCCATGTTCTATTTCAATGTAATCAGGATTTAAATCATTGTTTTCAATTGGCATACTAATACCTTATTTATAATTACAATATTTGTAACTACGTGAATTGTAATTAAATTGTTACATCCAATAAAGATAAAATATGATTTTGCGGTATGGCTATTGATAGCGATGTACTACTTTAATCTTAATAACTGGGAATAATCTAGTCATTATTATTTAATAATGACTACTAAATCTAAAATATGTGACCAATATAACTTAACGATTTTAAACATTATTTTTTATTATCATAGATAAATACTCCTAACTTATATTAGTTTTATCCCAAAACATCATATTTATGTATTCAATATAATTGGATCTGAGGTTTTAGGAGTCTTTCTATCAATACATGGACGATTTTTGTTAAATTAATATGTCAGTATGGTGTTAGAGCAAGAAACTCATCAATTATCGCATACTGAGGGAAATCGATTATGACAGGTCCAAAAATTACATTTATCGGCGCTGGCTCCACGGTCTTCGTTAAACATATTCTTGGCGATGTATTTCACCGCTCAGCATTGAAAAACGCCCATATTGCATTGATGGATATTGACCAACGCCGCCTTGAAGAATCACATATTGTGGTTGAAAAACTGATGAAATCAGCGCAAGCAACCGGAAAAATAAGTTGTCATTCAGATCAAAAAGAAGCCCTAAAAGATTCTAATTTTGTCATCGTTGCCTTTCAAATTGGGGGTTATGAGCCTTGTACAGTCACTGACTTTGAAATCTGTAAAAAGTATGGTGTAGAACAGACAATTGCCGATACATTAGGCCCTGGTGGCATTATGCGTGCACTGCGTACCATTCCTCATTTATGGAAAATCTGTGATGATATGACCGATGTTTGTCCTGAAGCCACTATGCTCAATTATGTCAATCCAATGGCGATGAACACTTGGGCAATGTATGCAAAATATCCACATATTAAACAAGTAGGTTTGTGCCACTCAGTGCAAGGTACCGCAGAAGAATTAGCCCGTGATCTAGATATTGATTACCAAGATTTACGTTATCGCAGCGCAGGGATCAACCACATGGCATTCTATCTTGAACTAGAGAAAAGAAATGCCGATGGCTCATACTCAAGTATTTATCCTGAATTATTAAAAGCTTATGAAGCAGGCATAGCGCCTAAAGATAATATTCACGGTAATACACGTTGTAAAAATATTGTGCGCTATGAAATGTTCAAAAAACTGGGATATTTTGTCACTGAATCCTCTGAGCATTTTGCCGAATACACGCCTTATTTTATTAAACCGAACAGACCCGATTTAATAGAACGCTATAAAGTGCCATTAGATGAATATCCAAAACGCTGCGTTGAACAGATAGATAATTGGAATAAAGAATTAGCGGAATATAAAAATACTGATCGTATTGATATTAAACAATCAAACGAATATGCAAGTACCATTATTAACTCTATCTGGACCGGTACACCTAGCGTTGTTTATGGCAACGTACGTAATAACCAATTGATCGATAATTTACCTGAAGGGTGCTGCGTTGAAGTTGCTTGTTTAGTTGATGCAATGGGGATCCGCCCAACAAAAGTTGGTAAAATTCCGAGCCATCTGGCTGCATTAATGCAAACCAATATCAACGTACAAATGTTATTAACTGAAGCCGTTATAAATCAAGATAAACAACAAATTTATCGTGCCGCATTATTAGATCCACATACCGCAGCGGTACTTGGTATCGATGAAATATATACCTTAGTCGATGATCTAATTAAAGCCCACGGCAATTGGTTACCAGAGTGGATTCATAATTAATTATGAATAAAATGGTGCTGCCATAGTTATTATTCCATTAATATTTAATTATTTTATGGCTATTAGCTCGCAGCACCCAATGATAGATAACGAGGTAGTTGCAGGTAACTTCAACTAATAACCTTATGAGTATATCGATAAAAACTAAGCTCGGTTATGGATTTGGTGCCTTCGGTAAAGATTTTGCAATTGGTATTGTTTACATGTACTTGATGTATTATTACACCGATATTGTTGGCTTATCCGTTGGAGTAGTCGGCGCTATTTTCCTGATTGCTCGTATATGGGATGCCATTAATGACCCAATAATGGGATGGATAGTTAATAATACCCGTTCTCGCTGGGGAAAATTCAAACCGTGGATCCTTGTCGGTACCATCGCCAATTCAATCACCTTATTTCTATTATTCAGTGCCCACTTAATTGATGATAATTATCGCTTGGCTTATGTGGCGATTACTTATATCGCGTGGGGAATGACTTATACCATTATGGATATTCCATTCTGGTCTTTAGTCCCTACAATTACCTTAGATAAAAAAGAACGCGAACAATTAGTTCCTTATCCGCGTTTTTTTGCTAGCTTAGCCGGCTTTGTTACTGCGGGTATTACCTTGCCTTTTGTTAATTATATCGGAGGTGAAGATAAAGGCCTTGGCTTTCAAATGTTCACATTAATTCTGATTTTTTTCTTTGTTATTTCAACCATCGTAACCCTATGGTCAGTCAAAGAAGTTTACTCCTCCGGCCAAGTCATAAATGATCCTGATATTCATGTCAAACAAGAAGAAAGCTTAAACTTAAAAGAAATGATTAAGATTATTTTTAAAAATGATCAGCTTTTCTGCTTATTAGGCATGGCATTATCTTACAATATTGCCTCTAATATCATTACCGGATTTGCTATCTACTATTTCACCTATGTTATTGGTGATGATTCATTATTTCCTTATTATATGTCCTATGCTGGAGCCGCTAATCTTATTGCACTAATATTCTTCCATAAATTAGTCAGCTTCTTTGGCCGGCGGATATTATGGGCCTGTGCGTCTATTATGCCAATTTTAGGCTGCTGTGTTCTGGTATATTGCGCGATTATTGAAAGTCACAGCGCTACTATTATCCTGTTTGCAGGAATGTTACTTAGCGTAGGCTCTGGGTTGTTTTGGGTTTTACAAGTTATTATGGTAGCGGATACCGTAGATTACGGAGAATATAAACTTAACGTTCGCTGCGAAAGTATCGCCTATTCAGTACAAACTCTAGTGGTGAAAGCCGGCTCTGCATTTGCAGCTTTCTTTATTGGTGTTATGTTAGCGATTGTCGGCTATATTCCAAATGCAATGCAAACCCTAGAAACAATGGCCGGAATGCAATATATAATGATTTTGCTACCCAGTATTTTCTTTGCGATTACCTTATTCCTCTATTTTAAATACTATAAATTGAATGGTGATTTCTTACGTAAAATCCAAATTACGCTACTGGATAAATACCGTAAAACGCCTAATTCAGAAATAATCTCACAGCATAAAACTGAACCAAGTGCAGTCATAATAGATAAAGCTAAAATACTGTCTTAATATAGCTCAGACATAAATTATTATAAATATAATAGGAGAAAGCACTGGCTTTCTCCTATTAATTTAATTTTATTGATTTTATAGATACGAGAAAATTAATTAAATACACCCGTCGATAAATAACGGTCACCACGATCGCAAATAATTGCAACTACCACAGCTCCCGGATTTTCTTTAGCTACTTTTAGCGCACTAAATACTGCGCCTCCTGAGCTCACGCCACAAAAAATGCCTTCTTGCTGAGCCAGTGCTTTCATCGTGTTTTCCGCATCAGTTTGAGTGACGTCTAAAATACTATCAACTAATTTAGGCTGAAAAATAGCGGGCAAATAATTAGGAGACCAACGCCGAATGCCGGGAATTTGACTTTTTTCTGCCGGCTGCAAACCTATTATTTGCACATTATCTGATTTTGATTTTAAATATTGGCTAACACCAGTAATTGTTCCCGTAGTCCCCATACTGGAAACAAAATGAGTTATTTTACCGTCGGTTTGCTGCCAAATTTCTGGCCCAGTTGTTTTAAAATGTGCCAGTGAATTATCAGGATTATTAAACTGATCTAAAACTTTACCTTCACCTCTGCGCTGCATTTCTTGAGCTAAATCTCGAGCCCCTTCCATGCCAACTTCACGGCTGACCAAAATTAGCTCTGCGCCATAAGCACGCATTGATGCCTGACGTTCTAAGCTCATATTTTCTGGCATCAATAATTTCAAGTAATAGCCCTTTACTGCTGCAATCATGGCTAAGGCTATCCCTGTATTGCCGCTAGTTGCCTCAATTAAGGTGTCACCCGGTGTGATTTCTCCCCGTAATTCAGCCTGACTAATCATCGAGAGAGCCGCTCTATCTTTGACCGAACCTGCGGGATTATTACCTTCAAGCTTGACCCATACTTGTGCATCAAATCCTTGCGTTAACCGCTGTAACTGTACTAACGGCGTATTCCCGATAAATTGATCCAGACTTACCACAGTCAAATCCTTCTTATAATTTTAAATAATAATAAATCAGTACAGTAAAGATACTAGCGCAATAAATAATTACACGCACTCTTGTTGCCTGCCATAATGAAAAAATTTCAAGCCGAATAACTTTATCCGCATAAAGTCATTCAGTCTGAAATAAGATTGCTAGCTAATAATCTTGGCCACTAATAAGTTTTTTTGCGAATAAGCTTTTTTACGGATAAGCTTTTTACGGATAACACATCACCATTATTATATAAGCACTATTTAAGCACTACACGCTAATTCTCGTAACATTACTTGGTTATTATCTTGGTAAATACGCAGCTGTTTGGTGCCTAAAAAATAATGTTCACCGCGCACAGGAATATTCGCGCCAGACTGCCAAACGACTGAAATCGGTGACTGACCCCAACCCAATGGCTGTACCGTCAATTGCCAAAAGTGACCACGAGGCCCCGCTTCAATAATTTTAACGGGAAGCTGATGAAAACTATCACTTTGTTGAGCTAAACTAATTTCCCACGGCCTTATAAATACATCTACAGCACCTTGTTCAATAGGGGTATGTTGTAAACCAAAACTATACTTATCAATTAATAATTGAGATCCTTTGATAACGCCAGATAAATGATTTACTTCCCCCATAAACTCTAAAACAAAACGCGTCTCTGGTGTATGCCAAATTTGTTCCGGTGTACCCACTTGTTCAATATGCCCTTGGCTCATAACCACAATTTTATCAGCGACTTCCATAGCTTCTTCCTGATCATGGGTTACAAATACACTGGTGAATTTTAGCTCTTCATGCAATTGTCGTAGCCAACGTCTTAATTCCATACGCACTTGGGCATCCAGTGCACCAAAAGGCTCATCAAGCAATAAAATTTGAGGCTCAACAGCCAATGCTCTAGCTAAAGCTACTCGCTGTTTTTGTCCTCCAGATAATTGGGCGGGAAAACGCTGAGCCAAATGAGATAGCTGAACCATTTCAAGTAATTTCATTACCTTATGCTTAATTTCATTTGCAGAAGGGCGCTGTTTACGTGGCAATACCGTTAAGCCAAAAGCCACATT
The DNA here is from genome assembly GCF_022592395.1 of Moellerella wisconsensis. NCBI lineage: Bacteria > Pseudomonadati > Pseudomonadota > Gammaproteobacteria > Enterobacterales > Morganellaceae > Moellerella > Moellerella wisconsensis. The sequence continues at coordinate 2,337,814 of NZ_CP093242.1, forward strand.
GTCAAACACACTCATATGTCGAAACAATGCATAATGCTGAAAAACAAACCCCACTTGGCGATCTTTAGCGTGCAAACGGCTAACATCTCGCTCATGAAATTTTAAATGCCCTCGGCTCTGTTGCTCTAATCCCGCAATAATCCTTAACAAGGTAGTTTTCCCTGAGCCCGAAGGCCCAAGCAAAGCCATCATTTCACCAGATGGGATATCCAAAGAAATATCGCGTAAAACTTGTGTGCTACCAAAATATTTACTGATGTTTTCTATCTGAATACTCATAACCTGTTTACTCCTGAATCGGTTAACTCCCGGCCGAATTTTGCTGATGGTTTAAACGCCATTGCAGTGCACTTTTAATAATCAGCGTGATAATCGCAATCAATGCTAAAATAGCAGCAGCAGTAAATGCCCCGACCGTATTATAATCCTGATGTAATAACTCAACCTGTAAAGGCAACGTATAGGTTTCTCCGCGTATGGCGCCTGAAACTACAGAAACGGCGCCAAATTCACCAATTGCTCGAGCGTTGGTCAACACTACTCCGTACAATAAGGCCCACCGAATATTCGGTAATGTCACACGCCAAAACATTTTCCAACCCGAGGCGCCTAATAGCACCGCGGCTTCATCCTCTTGGCTACCTTGGCTTAGCATCAATGGCACTAACTCACGGATAACAAACGGACAGGTTACAAAAATAGTTACCAAAGCCATCCCCGGCCAAGAGAACATTAGCTGAATATCAAAACCTTCCAGCCATTGACCAAACCAGCTGTTCGAACCATAAAATAGTAAATACAGCAGGCCGGCGACCACTGGTGAAACCGCAAATGGAATATCAATGAGTGTCAACAGTAACTGGCGACCGGGAAATTTAAACCGCGTCACTAGCCATGCCATCATAACCCCAAAAACCAGATTAACCGGCACAGTGATAAGAGCAATAAATACTGTTAAACCAATCGCATGTAGCATATCAGGATCCACTAAATTGAACAGAACCTGATCAATACCTTTAGCAAAAGCAGTCATGAATATCCAAATAATTGGGATCACTAATAGCAACAGTGAAAATAATAGCCCGATGATAATCAAGCTCCACTTAGCCCAATTTATTGGCGCTCGAGTAGCCTGTCTTAATGGTGTAATATCAGCCATCATTTGCCCCCTAAGCGTTTACCAAAACGACTTTGTACGATATTCGCGCTAAATAATAGCAGCAGTGAGACCGCCAAAATAACCGAGGCAATAGCACTGGCAGCCGCAAAATCAAACTGTTGCAACTGGCTGAAAATCATTAAAGAAACCACTTCAGTTTGCCATGCAATATTACCAGCAATAAAAATTACCGCGCCAAACTCACCTAAGCTACGTGTAAATGACAGAACAGTTCCGGCCAATAATGCCGGCGATAATTCCGGTAATACTACACGTCTAAATGCTTGCCAGCGGGTTGCCCCTAACGTTTGCGCCGCCTCTTCATATTCGGGTCCTAACTCTTCCAATACCGGTTGTACGGTTCTGACCACAAACGGGATACTAGTAAACGCCATTGCCACAGAAATACCCAGCCACGTATTCACCACTTTAATATCAAATTGATGTAAAAACTGCCCATACCAACCTGATGTCGCGAATAAGGTTGCCAATGTTAACCCTGCAACCGCCGTCGGTAAGGCAAAAGGTAAATCAACTAGACCATCCAGTAAAGTTCGACCAGGAAAACGGTAACGAGTTAATATCCAAGCTAAAATCATTCCAAACACCGCATTAAAGAGACTCGCGGCTAATGCTGCCAGTAAAGTGACTTTATAGGCTGCAACTACTTGCGGATAACTGATCACTGTCCAATATTGTTCCCATGTCATGCTAGACAATTGCACGACTAATGCACTCAGTGGCAACAATAATATTAGGCAGGTATACAATAAACTACTGCCTAATGTCAGACCAAATCCAGGTAAAAATCGTTTCCCAGCGCCAAACATTACTTACGCCCTTCAGCCAATAGCTGATCCAGTTTGCCACCGGTCATAAAATGGTTAGTCATAACTTGAGGCCAGCTACCAAATTGCTGTTCGACAGTAAATAGTTTGGTCTGAGGGAATTTATTGCTATTTTTTTCCATCACTTGCTTATCGTTAACCCGATAATTAAAACTGGTAATAATTTCTTGAGCTTCTGGGCTATATAAATAATTTAAATAGGCTTTTGCCACCGCCTCATTACCGTTTTTTTGAATATTTTTATCTACCCAAGTCACTGGAAATTCAGCTAAAATATCCACTGGTGGCACAATAACTTGATAATTATCTTCACCATATTGCTGACGAATATTATTCACTTCAGATTCAAAACTAATCAGTACATCACCTAAATTACGTTCAATAAATGTGGTGGTTGCTCCCCGTCCGCCGGTATCAAAAACTTCGACATTCTGTAAAAATTGTTTCATTTGCTGATAAGTTTTTGCTTGATCGTCGCCATTTTGTTGTTGAAATGCTCCCCAAGCTGCAAGATAGGTATAGCGGCCATTGCCTGAAGTTTTCGGGTTAGGAAAAATTAATTTAACATCTTGACGGACTAAGTCATCCCAGCTATGAATGCCTTTAGGATTATCCTTGCGTACCAAAAATGCCATAGTGGAATAATATGGCGAACTATTATTAGGTAATCGAGACTGCCAATCTGCCGGAATTAAATTACCGCGATCATGTAAAATTTGTACATCCGTCACTTGATTGTAGGTCACCACATCGGCTTTTAAGCCCTGTAAAATAGCTAGCGCCTGTTTTGATGATCCAGCATGTGACTGTTTAATAGTTAATTTGTCATCGGGATGTTGCTGCTGCCATTGTTTTTCAAAAGGCGGATTTAGTGCAGTAAATAACTCCCTCGCAACATCGTAAGAGCTATTTAATAATTCAGCACTCAGCATTTGAGGGCTAGCAAACAGAGTGCATGCCGTTAAGCTGGCGAGTATGGTTTTTTTGATTGATCCAGTTTTAATCAGTATCGTTTTCATTAATCACCTGCTTATTAAATGAAATATTTACAAACTATGCTGTTACTTTATCCGCTTTGTTTATAACTGTGTAGCTATGTATTCCTTTTTAATATAACGAATTCGCATTAGAAAGATAAAAATGCAATAAGCCTATTAAATTCTTTATATTTCAAATCATTATGGGTATAAGTTCGATTGAAGGATATTCATTTGAATAGTGAAAAAGAAGTGATTTAGCGCTGTGAACATAAATAAGCAGAGATTATCTTCAACTGCATATAAATAAATAACATCACGAAGCAATATACTCGCGTAAATATAAGCTGCATCCTTGCAGCTCTTGAATATTAATAATTATAATTAATTACTCCTACCATATTAATTATAAAGATAGCAGCGTTTCGATTGAGGGTGCAAAATAATAACTACCAGTGACTGCTTTAGTCATACGTAATAGATCATCATGTTTACCATCTAATTCGCCAAACATACTTAATAACTGCTTCTCTATATTATACAAGCGACCACAGTAAGCGATAAAATATAGCCCATGTTTTCCGCTCGCCGTTCCATAAGGCAAACTATGACGCATAATCGCTAACTCACCTTCACCTTCATCCAGCGCAACACGAGAAACATGAGAAGTGATATTGCGAGCATCTTCGTCCAACTCAATACTGTCTTTTTTGGTTCGGCCAATCATTTTCTCTTGTTCGTGTTCAGAGAAGCGCGCCCATTTATCCAGATTATGTTCATAACGCTGAACCAGAATATAGCTTCCCCCCATATCAATGCCTTCAGGGATCAACGTAACTTCTTCGCGTTCTTCACCCTGTGGATTTTCTGTTCCATCGATAAAACCACTTAAATCGCGTTCTTCGACCCAACGAAAACCGTGGATCTCTTCTTCAACGTGAATCACTTTGCCAAATGCTTTCAAGGCTGCTTGGGCTAAAGAGAAATTAATATCATGACGTTGTGACTGGATATGAATAAACATATCACGCTGTGTTGCTGGAGCTAATCCTTTGCCTAATGGGCTAAAAGGTTTAAGTTCAGGAGCGCTTTCTGCTGTCGATAATTGCTTCCAGATATCGGAACCAAAGGCTACAACTGCGCCGAGACGATCACTTGGGTATGCAAGTTGTAGTTTCTGTAATTCAGCAATAAAACGTTGGCACCCAGCTTTAATTTCGTCTAGTGGACCTTGGATCATCGCTTCAATAAAAATACCAAAACGACTATGATCTAATAAGATGCCACTCTGAGAATGAGACATAAAAAACCCTCAACAATAGATAAAATATAAACCCTACATATTTCATACTATTTTCATCATAAAAATAGTTGAACTATTTAGAATAATTATTGGCATCAATGTTAACTGATTTACATCAAGAATCATCTTGTTTTAAAACAATTTTTTTGTAGATGACCAAAAAATTACCCTAAACTTACATTTAGGGTAATTGCATTTAAATGAAATCAATAATCAGAAAGGAATAATTTCAATCGACAGTCATTTACGCCAAATAATCTGATTGATCTGCCAATGTTGTAGCACATCATCTGACGGCATTAATCCTTCTGGCCCTTGCCATTTACCAGTAAATCGATAACTAATGTTTTTGCTTTGTGGAGCTTGACATTCAATAGTAGGCTGCTGGTTAATCATCTCACCTTGTTCACAGACTCCATAAGCTTGCTGATAAATAGTTGAAAACGCATCGCCAATTTGAGTTCCCCAAGATGTTTTTACTTGAGAATCACTCACTATAATTGTCGATACGTTCCCTCCTTCAGGACCAATAACTTCAATTTTAACTTGTTCATCACTCATTCCCTGATAAATAGCTAAAATCTGACCTTCACTAGTTTGCATACCCGAACGTAAGCGATATTTATTGTCTAGCTGTTCACTAATCGTACTTTTGATCATTGGTGAAGAACTGGTTACCTCGCCAACCCCTTGTGGGGTAATTTCTAGCGAATGACCAAACCAATTCATCGGTGACAAACTCGACCAAAAAGCGCCCGTACCAGCACATCCACCCAGCATCAGCACACTGCTGATTAATGCCAAGCGAAGCGGAAGCGTTATCTTAGTGCCTTTATTTTGCATCTGATCCTCGATTGTACGGTGTTAATCTCTAATGTGAGTTGTGACAACGAAAATAATAAAACATTCATTATCATCTTAGCTAATTGACGAATAAATAAGATAAAGTGAAAAATAGTCGCTTGGGTAGCAATATCAAAAAATGAAGGTTAAAACATCATTATTCATTCATAATTTCTGAATTATTTACTCAGTATATTAAAATTTGTTGTGCGATTATCAGTATACAATTAAGCCTCTTGAATCACGCGATACAAATTAATGACTAGCTCAAAATGCAGTTCCATCATTTAGTCGTTTATTATAAATTAAACGTGCCGGTTGCTCGTCTTCATATTCCATTTTTTCGAACATGCAAATAGCCGAGTCATATTCTTCATTAACTAATAGCTCTATAACAGGGCAACCTTGCGCTAATAATTTTTTCTCTAAACGGCTAATCAAGGCATTAGCAATTCCTCGACCGCGATATTCAGGATGAACTGCAAGATAATATGCCCGACCTCTTACACCATCATAACCGCCCATTACTGTTCCAACAATTTCGCCGGTTACTTCTGCAACTAAGAAAAGATCGGCGCCACACTGTAACTTGCGTTCAATAATTAATTCGGGATCATAACCGAATTCATTAAGTTCGCAGCGCTCCCACAGCATCAGCACATCTTCAAAATCACCTTGACGAAAAATACGTATTTCCATGTTAATTACCTGTTTACACTGATTACTCTCTCATTATCTCTGCTTTTTTTACAGGATCAATATTAAAAATGAGTTTCACTATTAAAAAGGCTATACTTAACTCATAAACTTCATCAATAACTACGAAAAACATAGCATGGAACTCCCTGATATCTCTCGTATTAAACAATTTCTACTCGACTTACAAGATAGAATTTGCCAGCAAATTGCCAATATCGATGGTAAAAGCACATTTGAAGAACAAGTATGGGATCGCCCTGAAGGTGGAGGAGGCCGTAGCCGTGTACTTCGTGCTGGCGCTATTTTTGAACAGGCAGGTATTAATTTTTCCCATGTAAGTGGTGCCCAATTACCCGGTTCAGCCACAGCACATCGGCCAGAGCTTGCCGGACGCAGTTATCAGGCCATGGGCGTTTCTCTAGTCATTCATCCGCTGAACCCATATATTCCAACTACCCATGCTAACGTACGCTTTTTTATTGCCGAAAAAGACGGTGAAGCCCCAGTGTGGTGGTTTGGTGGAGGGTTTGATCTAACTCCTTATTATGGATTCGATGAAGATGTCATTCATTGGCATACTGTAGCACGCGATCTATGCGTACCTTATGGCGAGCAGGTTTACCCTAAATACAAACGCTGGTGTGATGATTATTTTTATCTTAAACACCGTGATGAACCGCGTGGTGTGGGTGGCCTATTTTTTGATGACCTAAATCAGCCTGATTTTGCGACCAGTTTTCAATTTACTCAAGATGTTGGCAATGCTTTTTTAGCTGCATATGTACCAATAGTCACGCGCCGTCAAAATCATACTTGGGGGGAGCGTGAACGCCAATTCCAATTATATCGCCGCGGGCGCTATGTCGAATTCAATCTGGTTTGGGATAGAGGCACACTATTCGGCCTACAAAGTGGTGGAAGAACTGAATCGATTTTAATGTCTCTGCCACCATTGGTACGCTGGGAATATGATTATTCTCCAGAACCGGGTTCTGAAGAAGAAAGACTATATCAGCATTTTTTAGTCCAGCATAAAGAATGGATTTAAATTTAGTACCAGATAAAAACCGACATAATTAACTGAATAAATACAGCATCTTTCATAGGTGCTGTATTTATTTGTAGCTAAAAAACTCAATGACTAATAAAAAACGTTATCATTCAAAGCTTTATAAAATTTCTCTTTCGCGATAATAATCAATTCCCTTAATCCGAAATGAGATTTATTTATGAATAATACCTTAGGTCGTACCTTTGTTTCCCCCTTACTAATAAAAGCTTTGAATGACGAAGATGAGTGCCCTAATCTAGCCTCAACACTCATCCATACTAATGCGGTTATGAACCAATCATATGATGAAGATGAAATTATAGAACATCGTCGGGCATTTTATGATGATCAAACGGTATTATATAATAACTACCGTATTATACGTGATGCACAGCAACAGGTTGAAAATAAACAACATAATCATTTATCTTTACCAATTTGCCGCCGTTATCCTTCGAACCCGACTCTTGTCCCAACTACCCCACATATGGCGCATGAAGATTTTCCGGTAGTATTAACTGAAGGTGAAATAAAAGCTCAGCAACCAATAGCTCATTTTATCTATGACAAAATAGGTATTATTTCTCAGTTCTTTGCTGAAAAATTAAATATTAGTGATGTACTAGGCTGCCGTAGTGAAGTAAATGCAATTATTCATTATGGTAAAAATTACGCCAATGCTTTCTGGAATGGCCAAGCCATATTCTTTGGTGATGGGGATGGTCGTAGAATGGGGGCGTTTTATAATGATATTGATATTATTGCTCATGAACTCAGTCACGGATTTATTACTTCAAATGCTAATTTCACCTATTTATTCCAGTCAGGGGCATTAAATGAATCCGTTGCAGATGTTTTTGGTATCATGGTAAAACAGTATATTCAGCAGCAAGATGTGCATCAATCAAATTGGTTACTGGGAGAAAATTTATTTCTAGATAGGCAACGTGCACCGGGGCTGCGTTCAATGTCGGATCCTGGCAGTGCTTTCTATTTCTCAGCGAGTATCAAAGATGACCAAGTGGGTCATATGAATAAATACCGTTATTTATCGATTTATCAAGATAATGGTGGCGTACATAGTAATTCAGGGATCCCAAATAAGGCATTTTACTTATTAGCTAAATCATTAGGCGGGTATTCATGGGAAAGAGCGGGTAAAATCTGGCTTAACGCATTACTGGACGAAAATGCTAATCCATCGACTGATTTTAGGCAATTTGCTAAATTAACCGTAAAACATGCATCACAATTATTTGGCATAGAAGTTGCGTATGAAACCCGAAAAAGCTGGTTTGATGTTGGAATAGATACGTAATTTAGTTACTGATTTTAAAGGATAAATCATCTAATTGACATTACGATAAAAATATACCCCAATTATGCTTTTGCTCGATTATCACTAAAAAGCAAATTACATAACTTGGGGTATAATTATCATTGAAAAATTAATTATTAACCTTTTTTCAAATGACTTAGCAGACGTTTACGCTTACGTAGCTGGGTAGCGGTTAACACATTCTTTTTATCGGCAAATGGGTTAACGGACTCTTTAAATTGGATACGTATTGGTGTACCCATGACTTTTAATGATTTACGGAAGTAATTCATCAAATAGCGTTTATAAGAATCAGCCAGATCAGAGACTTGGTTACCATGAATAACCACAATTGGTGGATTATGTCCCCCCGCATGGGCATATTTCATTTTCACACGGCGACCACGGATCATTGGAGGCTGATGATCATCCTCCGCCATCTTCATGATGCGTGTCAGCATAGAGGTACTAATGCGACGCGTTGCTGATTCATAGGCTTCTTGAATAGACTCAAACAAGTTACCCACACCACTGCCGTGTAACGCAGAAATAAAGTGAATACGGGCAAAATCGACAAAACCAAGACGCAATTCAAGCATATCTTTAACGTGGTCACGATCTTCTTGTGACATGCCATCCCATTTATTAACGGCAATCACTAAAGAACGACCTGAATTCAGAATAAAGCCTAGCAGCGATAGATCCTGATCAGAGATGCCTTCACGAGCATCAATAACTAGTAGCACCACATTGGAATCTTCAATCGCTTTCAATGTCTTGATTACTGAGAATTTTTCAACTGTTTCAGTAACTTTACCGCGCTTACGTACTCCAGCCGTATCGATAATGATATATTCACGGCCATCTCGCTCCATTGGAATATAAATACTGTCGCGAGTTGTACCAGGCATATCAAAAACAATCACTCGATCTTCGCCTAAAATACGGTTAGTCAGCGTTGATTTCCCTACATTTGGACGACCAACAATTGCCATTTTAATCGGCAGTGTCGATGGATCAAAGTCTTCTTCTTCTTCGGCAGCTTCTAATGCTTCAGCTTCCATTGCAGCCCAATATGCAGCATTTTCTTCTTCATCCGTGAGCTCAACCTCTTCTTCTTTAGGATAAAAAGGTTTTAAACATTGCTCAATCAGCTGAGTAATTCCGCGACCATGAGATGCCGCAATAGAATGGATCTCGCCTAATCCTAAAGAATAAAAATCACCGATAGAGGTATCAATATCAATACCATCAGTTTTATTCGCCACTAAATAAGTTTTTTTCTTGCGGCTACGTAAATGCTTCGCGATACCCTGATCTGCCGGCATGAGTCCTGCTCGGGCATCGACTAAAAATAATACAATATCTGCTTCTTCAATAGCTTGCAGTGATTGTGATGCCATATGGGTTTCAACGCCATCTTCGGCACCATCAATACCACCCGTATCGATAATAATGAATTCCTGTCCCTCTACTTCAGCTCGACCATATTTACGGTCACGAGTTAAACCAGGGAAATCAGCAACCAGTGCATCTCGGGTACGGGTTAATCGGTTAAATAACGTGGATTTTCCTACGTTCGGACGCCCAACCAGCGCAACGACAGGTATCATCTTTGGTGCCTCACAACTTAAATTTACAATAACGATTCTGAGGCTTAAACAACATAGCCTTCTCAGAAAACAAAAAAACGAAACGGCCCCTGTCTTTCAGGAACCGTTAATTTTAGCTATAAAATCACAGAATGTCAGAAAATTAACGCGTTAACAGATAGACTTTTCCGTTTCTCGCTTGAACCATCAGTTTATCACTGGCGACTACTGGACGGCTTAACAAGCCAGAACTGTTAATTTTATTCTGTGCAACAAAACTACCATTACTCATATCTAGCCAATGCAAATAGCCTTCGCCATCACCCACAACTAGATAGCCATTATACATTTCAGGCGGTGTCAAATTACGATGCAACAACTCTTCTTGCGTCCATAATGTCACACCATCACTTTTACGAATCGATAATACACGGTCATTTTGATCAACCAAATACAGGTTTTCGCCGGAGACGACCATATTATTGACTGATCCTAAATCACGTTTCCAAGTTACTTGACCAGAACGCATATCTAGGGCTGATAAAGTTCCGTTATAACCGATAGCATAAATAATGCCATCGTCAATAATTGGAGTCATATCAACATCGTTCAAGCGTCCGATTTCGGTAGAACTTGTTATCTGAGATATACGCTGTTGCCAAATTAATTGGCCCTGAGACAGCAATACGGCACTAACACGGCCATTATCACCGCCCACAACAGCAGCACCATAGGCAATAGCCGGTGCTGATTCTCCGCGTACAGATAATGATGGAGTATCCATATTGACACTCCATTTCAGCTCACCGGTGTTTTCATCCAATGCCTGTAACATACCATTGCTAGTATGCGTCAGTACCAGACCTTCACCGACTACAGGGCGCGAAAGTGCTTCACCAGCAACATCAACATCCCAAATAACTTGGCCGTCTTCTTTATTCAGCGCGATCATTTTAGCGCGTTCGGTACCAATAAATAATTTGTCACCAGATACTGCTAAACCGCCAGAAAGTAACGCGGATAAATTGGCAGACAGAAAGCCTGTTCGTTTAGATAAATCAACTGACCAAATCTCTTTTCCACTGTCTAACTCAAACGCTTTCACTAAACCTTTGCGATCTGCGGCATAAACAGCGGTGCCATCCCAGATAGGTGATAAGTCAGAATAAAATTCTCCAACACCATCGCCTACTGATCTGTCCCAGACAATACTTGGGGTAAACTGATTTTCAACTTGTGGCAATGGCGCCATAACAATTGAGTCAGTTTCGCTCGAACAGCCCACTAAAAGAACAGAAGCGACCAGACCAACTAAAAGTGTTTTCCGCAGCTGCATGTTTATCGTTCCCTTTATTCGTTGTTAGTTAGACACATTATTCAGTTTCAGGGTCATCAAAGATTTCAGTGCCTGAGAACCATCCGCTTCTAATCCTTTGCTATAAGCAGCTTTGGCGCCAGCTTTGTCACCTTTGTGCAATAACGCATCACCACGGACATTCTCTGCTGCAGTACCCCAACCTTTCCCGGTAATTTTATCCAAAGAAAGAATGGCTGCATCAGCCTTATTCTGTGCCAACTGAACACGTGCAAGACGAAGATGGATCAAATCCTTGAGCTCATCTGTTTTTGCTTTTTCTATTGCAGCAGTCAATGATTTCTCTGCATCAGCTAACTTATTATTTTCAACCGCTAGCTGTGCTAATTGTAAATCTATCAACGCGCTATAAACATCTTTGGTATCCGCTGCAAATTTTTCTGCCGCAGCCACTGATTCAGCTGAACCGGTATGTAATTGTGCTGAAACTTTTTCAAAAGTCTGCGCACTTTCCTGTAACTGGTTGGTCTGATGAGACTGCCAGTAATTCCAGCCGACAACTGCACCAATGCCTAAAACTAGGCCAATGACTATCGCTTTACCATTGTCGATAAAGAAATTCTTAATTGCATCTACCTGTTCATTCTCATTGGTATAGACTTCCACAAGTCTCTCCTTAACCTAACAGTTCAGTCAAATGTGCCGTAATATCATGCTGTGCAATAGTATTTTGCTGACCATTGCGTAAATCTTTAACCGTCACTTGTCCTTCACGGATTTCATCTTCACCGAGAATTAACGCGACTTTAGCTCCGTGTTTATCCGCACGACTCAACTGCTTCTTAAAGTTACCACCACCGTGGTTAGTCATCAGTCGCAGTGATGGCATTTCATCACGAATTTTTTCCGCTAACAACAATACCGCAGGTTTGCTATCGGTGCCAAATGAAGCAAAATAGACATCGGCGACTGCGGTATCTGCTGTAAATTCGGGGTTAACTTCTTGCACCAGCAGAACCATACGTTCCATGCCCATAGCAAAACCCACCGCTGGCGTAGAATGGCCACCTAATTGAGCTACCATACCATCATAACGCCCGCCCGCACATACTGTTCCTTGCGCGCCTAATGCTGTTGTTACCCACTCAAAAACAGTACGATTGTAATAATCTAAGCCACGAACTAAACGCTGATTAATACGATACGTTATACCAGCTGCATCTAGCAATGCACATAAACCTTCAAAATGCTGTTTAGATTCATCATCAAGATAGTCAAAAAGTTTTGGTGCATCATTTAATAATTGTTGTACACCAACATTTTTAGAATCTAAAACTCGCAAAGGATTAGTGTACATACGACGCTGGCAATCCTCATCGAGACTCTCTTTATGCTGCTCTAAGAATTCAACCAACGCATCGCGATAACTTGCACGAGCTTCGACTGAACCAATCGAGTTCAGTTCCAATGTTACGTGCTCTGCAATACCTAATGCCCGCCACCAGCGTGCGGTCATCATAATAATTTCAGCATCAATATCGGGGCCAGCTAAACCAAAAACTTCTGCACCCATTTGGTGAAATTGACGATAACGCCCTTTTTGTGGTTTTTCATAGCGGAACATTGGACCAAAATACCACAAACGTTGTTCCTGATTGTACAGCAAACCATGCTCGATACCTGCACGCACGCAACCGGCAGTATTCTCAGGGCGCAGGGTTAAGCTTTCTTCATTGCGGTCGTTGAAAGTGTACATTTCCTTTTCAACCACATCGGTAACTTCACCGATAGCTCTGCGGAATAGCGGGGTATGCTCTACAATCGGGGTACGGATTTCACTGAAACCATAACCGCGTAAAATGCTTTTTAGCGTCTCTTCAATTTTCTGCCATACTCGAGTATCTGCTGGCAAATAATCGTTCATACCACGAATGGCTTGGATATTTTTTCCCACGTTATTTCTCTATTTTTCAACAATCACATGGCTCTGATTATAAAAGCGAAGTGTTATTAGGTTCAATCAACAAACAACAATAATGCCACTGAAAGTGGAAATATTTTGTCTTACCTGATGTTATTTACATCTAAGGTATGGCTAATTGAGTGCAAATCCTATCGTTCACTTAATTAATCGAGATGATATTGGTATTAAAGTAAAAACAAAACTGGCTCATTAATCGATGAGCCAGTTTAAATTAATTATCGATTTGGTTAATCTCGATACGTTTCTTTTCGTCCATAATAGCAGCTTTAGCGCGAATTTTAGCTTCTAGTTGATCAATCATATTATTGTTGTCTAAGCGTTCTTTCTGACGAACACCATCTTCATAGAAACCACTTTTTGTTTTCGCACCCGCGATACCCATTGTCGAGACTTCAGCTTCGCCGGGACCATTGACCACACAACCAATAATCGAAATATCCATTGGCGTGACAATATCTTCCAGCCGTTCTTCTAGCGCATTGACGGTACCAATAACATCAAATTCTTGACGTGAACAAGTTGGACAAGCGATAAAATTAATCCCTCGTGCCCTGATGCGCAGTGATTTTAAGATATCAAAACCTACTTTAACCTCTTCAATCGGGTCTGCAGCTAAAGAAATTCTCAGCGTATCGCCAATCCCTTCAGATAATAGCATACCTAATCCAATCGCTGATTTTACTGAGCCTGCCCGCGCCCCACCTGCTTCAGTGATTCCCAAATGCAGTGGCTGATCAATTTTTTGTGCCAGTAAACGATAAGAACCCACCGCTAAGAACACATCCGAGGCTTTGACACTGACTTTAAATTGGTGGAAGTTTAGCCTATCTAAAATATCAACATGGCGCATTGCAGATTCAACCAGTGCTTCTGGCGTAGGTTCACGATATTTCTCTTGAATATCTTTTTCTAGCGAGCCCCCATTTACCCCAATACGAATAGGTATATTATAATGGCGAGCACAATCAACTACCGAGCGAATACGGTCTTCACTGCCAATATTACCTGGGTTAATCCGCAAACAATCAACGCCATACTCCGCGACCTTCAATGCAATGCGATAATCAAAATGAATATCAGCCACTAAAGGAACATTAACTTGCTGTTTAATCAGCTTAAATGCCTCTGCGGCATCCATGGTAGGAACTGAAACGCGAACAATATCAACCCCGACCCGCTCTAATGCTTTAATTTGTCGAACCGTTGCTTCAACATCGGTAGTCCGTGTATTGGTCATCGACTGAACTGCAATAGGGGCACCATCTCCAATCGGAACATCGCCCACATAAATACGCGTAGATTTACGTCGTTTTATTGGTGATCTATTATTCATTTTTTTTATTCTCCGAGCTGCCCTATGACTATATTATTTATGACCATAGCCGTTGATTCATGTTCTTTATTACTGTGAATAATCCTATCGATTACTCGCTGCCTGTATTACTACGCAACCTGCACTATATACACATTAACTCGCTAAAAACTATCTTAATAGTGCGCGTATCTCGGTGAAATAATCCCTCAATAGTGCCTCTCGATAGCATTAAGCTTCAGGTATTTTTAATTTTGCCGCGCGACTAGCTTTAACAAAACGACTTAAATCAATATTTTTACCTTGGAATTGAACTTGAACATTAGCTGGCGCACCTAGAGTCACTTGATACGGTAATTTACCGGTCAAATTCAATGTATCACCACGTTTTTTCGTTCCGCTGAATAATACTTTTTTATTCGCATCACGAATATCTAACCAGCAATCACCGGTAAAATTCAGGTTTAATGTATCATTTTTAACGACAGCTGCAGGCTCTGCGGTCTCATTGTTTATCTGGCTACGATCGATAGGTGCGGGAGTCACTTGACTGCCAGGCAAAGGAACAGTTCTGATAGTTTCTGGCTGCGTTACCGCAGCTTGAGTACTCGTATCGGAGGTTTCCTCTGACGCTACATTACTGGACGCTGCCCCTTGCGATAAACTATCAAATGGAGAGCTTGGCGTTGTAGATTCATTGTGTTCCACTGTTTGGGATTTTTCATTATCTTGCTGTGAAATGATCTTCTCATTCTGTTCTGCCATAGAAACAAACTCTTGTTTCTGAGCTTGATGATCTTGCCACCACCATACACCGACCATAGCAATGAGAATGATAAATATAACCCACGTTAACTTCATCAACCAGCCTTCACGTTTTTTACGCTTCTTGCCTAAAGAATAGCTTTGCATCGGTGAAACTTTGGCTTCTTGAATCGGGTTGTCTTTATTGAGCAATGCTAATATCTGTTGTTCTGGCAAATTAACCAGACGAGCATATAACCGCATATACCCCCTCAGAAAAGTCGGTTCAACGCCTGCGGGTTTACTATCTTCGTCTATCGCACGCACTATCGCCACTTTTAGGCACAAGCGTTCAGCTATAGTTTCTTGAGACAGCCCCATAGATTCCCGTGCTTGGGATAACAGTTGCCCGACAGTAAGTTGTGTATCTGATGTATTATTTTCGATATTCATTGGCTGACAACACTGATTCTGAGGTTAATAAAGATAAGATTGAATGACCGATTATAAACACACTCAATACTTATGGCGTAATATTTATCTGATTAATTTAATATTTTACATTAAATCCCAAGCAACGGTTGATAAATCCCTTGATAATCCTATTTATAATCATATGATCAATTTACTGTTCTCCTAGCAAACCTACTATATAACTATTTTTATATGATTATTTTTATCCCCTTATGGCTTATATCAACAATTGCTTGGTTACCCAGTCAATTAGCGATTAATTTACGTTAATCACTGAGTGTCAGCATAAATTATTTAGCGATAGCATAAAACTCTAGAACTCAGACTGCCTTAACCGAGATTGGTTCCCCAACCATACGCTTTTTTAACGTACGTTTAGTTCGATCAATTACCTCACCCGCTAACTGACCACAGGCTGCATCGATATCATCACCGCGAGTTTTACGCACAATAGTGGTGAATCCATATTCCATCAATACTTTAGAGAAACGGTCGATTCTACTGTTTGAGCTACGGCCATAAGGTGCTCCTGGGAACGGATTCCATGGGATCAAGTTAATTTTACTCGGGGTATTTTTCAAACATTCAGCTAACTGATGCGCTTGCTCTACACTGTCATTAACATGATCGAGCATCACGTATTCAACAGTAACTCGCCCTTGGTTGGCGTTAGATTTGGATAAATAACGGTTAACGCTATCAAGGAACATTTCAATATTGTATTTTTTATTAACCGGAACAATATCATCGCGCAATTCATCGGTTGGTGCATGTAGTGAAATAGCTAATGCAACATCAATCATGTCGCCCAATTTATCCAGAGCTGGAACCACGCCTGAGGTTGATAAAGTTACACGGCGTTTTGATAGGCCAAAACCAAAATCATCCATCATGATTTCCATAGCTGGCACTACATTATTCAGATTAAGTAATGGCTCACCCATTCCCATCATTACGACGTTGGTAATTGGTCGACGTCCGCTGGATTTTAGCGAACCGATAATTTTTGCAGCACGCCAAACTTGACCAATAATCTCCGAGACTCGCAGATTGCGGTTAAACCCTTGTTGTGCCGTGGAACAAAATTTACACTCTAACGCACAGCCCACTTGTGAAGATACACACAACGTTGCTCTGTCATCTTCAGGGATATAAACAGTTTCAACTTGTTGATCACCAACAGTAATAGCCCATTTAATCGTACCATCAGAAGAACGTTGTTCTTCTGCCACTTCTGGAGCACGGATCTCAGCAACTTGTTTCAATTTAGCGCGTAGCACTTTATTGATGTCGGTCATCTGATCAAAATCATCGTAGCAATAATGATACATCCATTTCATGACCTGATCGGCACGAAACGGTTTTTCGCCCATTTCAGCAAAAAATTGGCGCATTTGTTTACGATCTAAATCGAGTAGATTGATTTTTTCAGCCGGTTTTTCTGAAGGAATAGCAGGTGAAGTCGCACATTGTGCGTCGTTGGTTAGTTCAGACATTGTGGTTTGCCTCGTTGTTACACTTTACGGCGTATGCTGAGAATGATACTCAGCACGGCAATAAACAGATTTTCAAATAATAAAAAAATAAATCGCCCTATTAATTAAATTAACAGGGCGTGATAACGTACAAGTTATTCGGTATTGTACAAATTTTAAAATAATAATGCTACACCTGCGCGCTTCAAGTTATAAATCCTACCGCATAAGCGGCTCACGAATAATGAACCGAAACTGCCAAAATAGCTTTTATTTTTAAATTTAAATCTTAACGCGGACAGATTTCATCTTCAGCGAAGAAATAAGCAATTTCACGGTTAGCAGATTCAATAGAGTCTGAACCATGAGTCGCGTTTTCCGTGAAGCTGTCTGCAAAATCAGCACGCAGAGTACCGGCTAATGCGTTTTCTGGGTTAGTTGCGCCCATCAGGTCACGGTGGCGTAATACAGCATTTTCGCCTTCCAGAACTTGTACCATGATCGGGCCTGAAATCATGAATTCAACTAAACCATCGAAGAAAGGACGGCCTTTATGTTCTGCATAAAAACCTTCGGCTTGTTCACGGGTTAAATGTAACATTTTTGCCGCGATAATTTTAAACCCAGCGCTTTCAAAACGGGCATAAATAGCACCGATAACATTTTTCTTTACTGCGTTAGGTTTAATAATTGAAAAAGTGCGTTGAACCGTCATAAATAACCTCTTAGCTTTTATTTGACATTAATGTCTGTTGTTTTAATTATTAAAACTTTTATCTCATTGCCCGCTTATCATTATTAGGCTAATGCAACATGAGGTTGCTTGGCGTTAATGTAGCCCTACCGTGATCCATAAGCATAGAAAAAATAAGGCGTTGATTATAAAGATTGTTAATATAATTGCCTACAGTAATATCAACATTTCGTTAATCTATTTGCAGCAATTATCACTATTTTTTCGCATAAGTCACATTTTAATCCTATCAGCTGAATTATTTAACTTAATAAGTTTACTTTACACTGAAATTTAGCAAGGCCACTTGCCCACTTAAATCAAGAACCGAAACTTGATAATTACCGACTTTGTCTAATCTAAGAACTAACGGTTGATCATGAAAATTTTCAGCCACTTGCTCACCGTTTAAAAACCACCACTGTTTCCCCTTCCCTCCTTGAGTTACTAAACGTAAATCCAAGCTTCTCTGCCCCGGTAAGCGTTTTAATACATCATTATTTCTGAGGCCAGAAATTAACAAGGGCGGTGCTTCACTATTTTGCGGAGGGCAATTTTTATCAATTTTAGGCAGACGATTAATACGACGCTCACTTGCTGGCAACCATGATTCGAGAGTAATCGGCCATAAATCAATCGTTTTTTGCTGGGCATCTGGGCAATCAGCAGCAACTTGTAAACCTGACGAATTTATCCATATATTTTTTTTAATGCCAAAAATGGACTCTTGTTCGTTAGCCAACAGCGTAGGAGGGATAGTCTCGTCTAGAATCCAGCTTAATCGACGTTGGCGGCAATTAGTGTCGCCTTTCGGCAATACAGTTCCACTTGGCCAGCAAATCATCGCTTGTGAAACAGAAGCAGGTTTTTGATCTTTAGGCAGCGGTACATTATCTTGCGCCATACGCAGCAGCAATAAATTGTTAACTTGCCCCATAATCGGTACCGCTGTCGCAAAACCAAATTGTCCTGCAACTGGCGTACCGTCTGGGCGTCCAACCCATACACCAATAGTATAACGAGGATTAATCCCGATAGCCCAGGCATCACGATAGCCATAACTGGTGCCCGTTTTCCATGCTAAGCGCACCTGAGCAGACAAACTAGCTTCAGGCATGGGGCGCGATTCTCCCCCCATGATACGCCTAACAATCCATGCAGCGCCCGGCGAGAATAATCGCCTATTGTTTAACGGATCATCAGGTTTAAAGCGTAACGGAGAAACGAGTCCCTCACGTCCGAAGGCACTAAATGCACTAACCAGTTGATCCATTCTCGCCGCAGTACCGCCTAAAATTAACGATAAATTGGGTTCACTGGCTAAAGGAAAACGCAGTTGTGTTCCTACATTACGTAGTTTAGCGGTGAAGCGCTTAGCCCCATAGGCTTCCATAAGCTGCACCGCGGGTAAATTAAGTGAACGCACCAATGCATCGCTGGCACTTACCGGCCCATTGAATCCACTGTCAAAATTCCCGGGCCGGTAGGCATCGAAGCGCCGCGGTACATCTTGCAGCAGGGAGCCGGCATGAATAAGCCCATCATCCAGCGCTAAGGCATATAAAAACGGTTTCAATGTTGAACCCGGTGAGCGCCATGCGCTGATCATATCGACATGGCCAAATCGGCTATTATCTTGAAAATCCAGTGAGCCTATATAGGCTTTGACCGACATATCGCGATGATCAACCACCAGCAATCCCAAGGAGGTTTTTTCGGGAAGCTGACTTTTCCAATTATAGGTCATTTGCTCTAGCTGGCGCTGTAATCCGGCATCAATCGTGGTGTGATGTATCGGCCCTATTTCGCCTTGGATAATTCGACGCGCTAATAATGGCGCTGAATTTGGTGTTTTTCGCGCGGCTAACCAAATTTTTTCTTGTTTAATATCAGCTATTTTAGCTGTTGACCACACCCCATATTGAGCCAGCCTATCAAGTACTTTGTTTCTAGCAGCTTCTGCGCGTTCAGGGTATCTATCAGGACGTAAACGGCTTGGTGCCTGTGGCAGAACTGCGAACAATGCCGCTTCACTGGCGGTTAATGCCGCCGGTGATTTATTTAAATAAACCCAACTTGCGGCGCCGATACCTTCAATCGTCCCTCCGTAAGGCGCGCGATTTAAATACATTTCTAAAATCTGCGGTTTAGAATAGTGGTATTCTAATTGCGCCGTACGCCACAACTGTTTGAGCTTTCCTCCGATGGTTCGAGAGTGTGGATCTATTAATCGAGCAACCTGCATCGAAATAGTACTGCCGCCTGAAACAATACGCCCTGAGCTTAAATCTTGCCATGCCGCGCGCATTAATGAGAGTGGATTTATCCCTGGATGATGATAAAAATAACGATCTTCATAAGTTAACAACGCTTCAATATAGTCTGGTGAAACCTCATTCAGGGTGACTGGATAACGCCAAATTCCTTGTTTATCGGCAAAACGCCATAATGGTGTACCGTCTTCGGCGACCACTGTCTTCGCCATCTCGATATGCTTAATCGGCAGCGGCCACAGTTTATCTGCCAGCCACAAGCTCCCCAGCAAAAAAAACAATATACAGAATGAAATCAACACGATATGCAATAATCGTCGAAACCAACGTTTCATGGGCTTAGCTTCATAAATATAGTTTCATAAACAGGACATTAACAAAATAAGGTCTATAACTAGAGCGTATTAATCCAAAGAATAAAGGCCTTTACGCTAACAATATATTTACCAATAAATAACCCTTATTTCCGGCTTAAATTAGCCAAGAAATAAGGGCATCAGAGGATAAATTTAACGTACTACTTCCAATTTATTCACAGTATTACCAACCGCTCGCCATGCAGGAACATACATCGATTCGACTTGCGGAGCAGGCACACTATAAACTCCCGGTGTTACCGCGCGTGCCAAATACAGCAACGTCGTTGGTCGATAAGCATTCACCTCAATAGCGGCTACATAACGATCATCACGATATTCAGTGTGACGGATAGCGCCCTGCTGCATATCATTAATTGCCTCTTGTAGATTCGGCGCAGTATCACTCAAGTTAGCGCTGCTATTGGCCAGATTCTGGTTTTCTAACTCCAATCCTGCCGGTAATAAATCCACGACTAAGGCATCGGGAACCGATTGATCCGCATTAACGTCTAACTTAACCACCACCATTTCACCGCTTCTCAATCGGTCTAACTGAATAGGGTTACCTTGTAAGTCTAAATAACTGCGTTTAATTTGTAATACATTAGACATCGGCGACGGTGCAGATTGAGGGTAACCGACCACTGTCACACGATTATACAGTGTATTTTCACCGTGATTTTCAATCGAAATCCCAGCTTGAATTTGTGACGATGTTAATAGCTCATTCAATGGTTTATCCGAGATAACGGGGGGCTGTTGTTGATTAATCACCGCCTCCCAAGGGGCTTCGGTTTGATTTATATAGTAACGTCCAGCCAAATATAACGCGTTACTTTCTTGCGTGGAGAAATAACGTTTACCGGTTAATTCATTAACTACATTTTGCAATTTTTGATCACGCGATTTTGGCATCAAATTATATTCATTCAGTAAGGCAATAATCATCGCATCATCACGTACCTGGCTGCCGTAATCTCCCCAACCGCCTTGACGTGGACGCTGTTTTTTCAGCCCTTGAATAATAGCTTCTTGCGCGCGTGATTTGTCGCCCATCAGATCTAACGCGATCCCCAATTGCACTAAAGCCAATCCACTTTGCGCATTATCTTTACGTTCATAGATTTGACGCAATGCGCCTAAAGGTGCTTTTTGTTGCGACGCAAGGACTAAGCCCGCGTAAGATTGGGCTGCAAATCGCATTGCTTCTGGATTGTCGGCGTAAGGAGTCGATATTTGCTCTTTATCTTGTAAATAGCTTAATAAGCGATTATTGGCACTATTCAATGCCTCGGCAGGCACTGCATAACCTCGTTGATTGGCACGATACAGAAAATCTGTTGCATATGGAGTTAACCAAAATTCTTCGCTGCCGCTTCTGTCCCACAAAGAGAAACTGCCATCATGACGCTGCATACTCAATAAATGAGGGATCCCCAAATCAAGCGCTTTACGGCGATCTTGATCGGTTTGCGATTTAATCCCTAATTTTTGTAATTCGGCCTGATTAGAATACAGCGATGGATACAATCCACTGACCGTTTGCTCCAAACATCCATAAGGATAGGCAAATAATTCGCTGATATAACGAGATATTTGTAATGGTGCACGGCTAGTTAACAACACTTGTCCTTCCAGTGTGTCTGGGGATAATCCGCTTATCGCCTCTGACGGTAAGGTCCAAATATTACCCGGCTGAATAGACTCGGCAAAAGCCACCGTCTCTGCGGGCTGCGCTGGACGCACGCCAATGTTCCACTGGTTAGTATACGGTTTAAGCTGCTCATTCGGAACAGTTAATCCGTTGATTGTCATACTAATTTTTCCTTCACCAAAGCCATAATCGGCTTTAACTGGTAAATTAATAGAGGTACGCTTACCCGCCTCTAAGCTCAGTTCTTTACTGCTAGGCCCTTGTAATTTAACCAAACCTTGAGCTTTGAACGACACCGTCAACTGTTGTGTTTGCTGCGTGAGGTTGGTCAAATCGAGAGTAAAATAAGAGTTATCTCCCCCAGCCATAAAACGTGGCATTGACATTTGCGTGACTAACGGCGCGGCAACTACCACTTTGCTGTCGGTTTGACCGAAATCTTTGCCGTTCCATGCCTGAGCCATAACCCGTAATTCACCATTAAAATCGGGGATCGCTAACGAAATTTCACCTTCCCCTTGGGCATTCAGCGTCACGGGTTGCGCTTGCTCCGCAATTATCTGCACCTCGGTTAACGGTTTCATGCCGCCTTTATCTACTGCCGTATCTTCGCCATCACCACCAAAACGCAAGTTAGCAAATTTACCCTGCCCTTCAATTAGGTTGCCATAGACATCGTACTGATCAACGCTATACCGTTTACGGCCTAAAAATGCACGGTACGGATCGGGGGTTTTAAAATCAGTAATATTCAGTACGCCAGTATCCACTGCTGATACTAGAACATTGATTTTTTCTGGCAGCGGCTTGCCATCCTGAGCCGTGGCTTTAATTTTCACCGTTAAATCTTGATTAGGACGCATTTTCGGTGGCGTATCGACACTCAATGCAATCTTGCGATTCACATCGGCTAACGGTAAATGCAGCACGCCAACCGCGCGTTTTACCGTCGCTTGTTTAGAATCATCCCCTGGACGAATAACCACCGCACTCACATACAGATCATGCCGTGCCCATTGCTTATTAATAGGCAAATCAATATCTAACCCTTTTTCAGGTACATTGATTTCTTGCCACCATAATGGGCCATTACTCGATTCTAGCAAGATATAACCTTTACCAGCGGTCGGTGATTCGATATGAACAACGGCTTTTTCACCCGCGGTATAAGCCGGCTTATTCAAACTCAATTTAACTTGATCAGGACGAATAGCGCCCGTCCCCCCCGTGTTATCTTGCCATGAATATCCCGCCCAAAATTGCAGACTAGAAACTAATTGGTTTTCTGGATTGAGCACCTCTAAACGATAAGATCCCCAGTCAACAGGGAAAGAAACTTTGGCACTGCCGTCGGGTTGAATAGCAATATTTTCATTGGCCATCACCAAATCTTTTTGATCAAAATTAGCTTCCCAGCCACCACTTTCTGACCAGCGCCAATAATAATCGCGACGTTCATAAACCAAACGTGTAATTAAATTATCCGCCTGATATTTTTTACCCGCGGCATCTGCATAAACTAATTCAAATTCTGCCAGCGAGTTTTCATCAACGTTATAACGCATTTCATCGCGGTCAGTCGAATAGTTATAAATTTTCTTCTGGTTAAATAGTGGACGAATACCCACCAGTTTTTCCGCCGGCCACACCGCTTGTTCTGCTCGACGAGTCACCGGTCGTCCGCCGGTTTCTAGTAAACTGGCTTGCAGAACCACATTAATTGGCGAGCGAATAGTCCGCCAATTATTGGCGTCAATTTCAAGACTTGATGTCCCGTCATCATTGAGGGTTAAATCAAATTCATCCAATTTACGACGCAATCCATCTTCATTAACTGCCCCGAATTCAAAACCCGGTAATTTAGCGACAGCCTCTCGGGATGGGCGCATAAACACTTGGCCTTGCAATTGATTGCCACTGGCAGGAGCACCGTATAAATAACGCCCTTCAATAGAAAAATCAATTGGTTGGTTAGAAAGCACTGGGGTAGAATGGCCGCTAATATCCAGCGCCATACGCTCAGGCATGAAATCTTCAACGTGGAATTTGTAAAAACGCAGCGGAGAGCCATCGCCTAAATCAAAACGTAATGTCCACATGCCGGTATCAGCATTTTTAGGAATTTCGAATTGATATTGATATAACCCATCATGATCAGCTTGTGCCTGCCAAACAAAACTGCGTGCCACTTGGCCGTCAGTTTTTAGTACATCGACTTTTACTGGTTGTGATTTAATCGGCTGACCATCGCCATCGCGCAGTAATCCATTCACCAACAATAATTCACCAGGGCGATACAGATCGCGAGGACCAAAGACAAACAGTTGTTTAGCATAACCTTGCGGTCCGCCAATATCGAACTCAGAAAGATCTAATGCTGGTTGGGTTAAATCAATCATGCTGGTTTGCCCATCTAACGTGGCTAGCAGCAATTTTCCACCTGCTAATTTTTCTAATTTCGCATGCCCGTCGCTGTCCGTTGTGGCTTTAGCGATCAGCTGACCTTTTTCATCGAGAATTTGTAGTTCGACATTTTTCAGTCCATTACCTTTGGCGAGTGATTGGGTAAAGACATCAATTTGGTCTTGATAGCTGTGCAGTGACACGCCGATATCGCTGAGAGTAAATACCGTAGCGGGAAATTGATAACTGTAGCCGCCCGCTTTTTGCATGATGGCAAGATAAACTCCATCTTGTTGTAATTCTTTAATATCTTTTAATGGCAGCAGAATGCTTTGGCGGGTATTTTTATCTGGATTTAAATCAAATCGTCCGGTGTAGGCCAGTTCAGTTTTATCCAGAAATTCTTCTGAATACCAATATTCATAATTGCTACGGTATTGCCATGCCGCTAAAAATTGAGGCAATTGCGCCTGTTTAATGCGAAAAAAATTGACATCAACTTTATCAACATTCAAGGCGATAACCGGCAAGCCCATGGAAAACTTACTCGGCAATAAAGAGCCTTTGCTCGCGAAGCCAATGGTTGGAATAATATTCGCCGTGGTTATTTTATGTTCAAATGTCTCATTCAGCGTACGCTGATTAATTGCTTTAATGCCGGGGTCGAGGGTTAAGCGTAATTCTCGTGACGGTGGTAAATGGCGTAATCTTAATTCCATTTGATTATCAGAAAGCTCCCACCCGCCGTCTAATTTACCCTCTTTCACATCGACTAAATGAGCAAACTGACTGAAATCTTGATCGGCCGCTAACGGTACAGAGAATGTCACTACCAGTGCGCTGGCACCATCCAGCTGTAATTCTGAGGCATCCAAAACACTAACTTCTTTACCGGCATAACGCTTGGCTAATGCCTCGGCTGACATTTTACTCGCCGGTTGAGCTGCCGCCTGTGGCACAGTGTGTGGTGCCGAGGTCTGAGAAGAGGATTTCTCTGCCGCTGTTGTTACCGTATCAGATTTGTCATCACAGCCTGACAAGGCAAAAACCGAGGCTAATGCCACGACAAGATAACGTTTATTGGTCGATAATCCGGTGAATAAATGAGGTTTCATCTCCGCCCGCTCTCCTTTGAATGGGATATTTTTTGTTATATTTATGCCACCGCCAAACGAGATGCCTAGCCACGCGGAGTAGGGTATTTCTCCAGGCCAAACCTTAGCTTAGCGTTTGGAAAATCTGTTACTAATGTGGTTATTCTGCCTGAACTACATGGTTAATTTAACCAATTTAGTCAATACAATTTGAATAAACGCGATATTTGGTAGGCACGTTTTTGGTCAATACTTTATTTGTGTCAACACTTTATTGAGTAGACACTTTATCGAGTAGACACTTTATCGAGTAGACAATGTAACAGAGTGTGCGGTTGACTGAAATAAGATAAAAGGACGAATTTGCTGATCAGGCCAGCGTTTCTCTGGCCCTAGTATTGAAGACGGACTCACGGTTGCGAACGGTACAAATAAACTGTGTTTAGGGAGAGTACGCCCGTGGTTTCCCTGTATCTATTAGGTATTTTTTATAGGAATAGCATCGCGGATAAATCCACCTAAACGGCGCTGATAAAAAGGCGCAATATGCTGAGTCATAAAATGGCTGATCCCTGCCTCGTCTTCATTAACCAAACAGAAATCAATCGACTCACCATCTTCTAAATGTTCACAAGCCAAAGTTCCAGCTTGATGAATAATATTGTCCAGAGTGTCTTCATCCCAATCGCCTGTCATTTCTAGGCCTATCAACATTACCGCAGGATCCTCACTTTTCTCTTCCTGTGCGAGCACCAAAAAAGCACGGCGAATAAGTTTATGCTGTTTGAATAACTCACTGAGGGTATTTACCAAAGCTGGAGGTTGATTTTCTACGGCTGATAACTTGATTGCACTGCCGCTGGGGACAGTAATTTTAGCTACCTGAATATCGTCATTCGGAGTGACTAGCTCTGGTTTCGGCTCTTGAGGGTGTGACATCTGCTCGCTCCATACTTATATAAATCAGTAATATAAAATAAGCCAATCATGAAATAGGCAATAAGCACTAAATAATCTGCTTATAGTAAAAAAACAGACACTGAAAGTCTCGCCCTCAGTGCCTGATAACTTATTTATTTCTTCTTTTATTATGACTTATTTCTACAGTTATAAGAGAAATAAGTTTACTGTGCTTTTTTTATCAATAGATTAGCCAATGTTCTTACACCGATACCTGTTGCACCTTCCGCCCATAAACTGACTGCCGATTTACGATAAGTTGCAGAGCAATCAATATGCAGCCAGTTATGGCGATAATCTTCCACAAAATGCGATAAGAATGCGGCAGCTGTACTGGCCCCCGCAGTATTCGATGGTGAAGCAATATTGTTGAGGTCAGCAAATCCAGACGGTAACTGCTGGCGATGGAATTCCGCCAATGGTAAGCGCCAGAATAATTCTAATTCTTCATTGGATGAATCTAATAATTCATTCACGAGTTGATCATCAAAGCTCAGTACCGAGTGATAATCATTACCCACCGCTACTTTTGCCGCGCCGGTTAATGTCGCCGCATCAATAATAAATTGTGGTTTTTCTGCGCTGGCGTCAATCAAACCATCCGCCAATACTAAACGACCTTCCGCATCGGTATTCATAATTTCTACCGATTTACCATTACGATAACGAATAATATCGCCAAGTTTGAAGGCATTGCTGCTAACCATATTATCGGCAATACACAGAATAAGTTTGACGCGTTTTTTTAAGCCACGGCTAATAGCTAAAGCTAAAGCACCACTTAAAGTGGCGGCTCCACCCATATCTGATTTCATCGAACTCATAGATGAAGAAGGTTTAATGCTATAACCGCCAGAATCAAAAGTAATCCCTTTACCGACCAAGCACGCAAATACCGGCGCATTTGCATCGCCCGTTGGATTATAATCAATAGATAACAAGACCGGCTGACGGCTTGACCCACGACCAACGGTATGGATCCCCATATATCCTTGGTCGACTAAATCTTCTCCTTTAACAATACGATAGCTAATATTTTCTCCATCGATATGACAGAATAAATCGATAGCTCGTTTCGCCAATTGCTCGGGGCCTACTTCTTCGGCAGGCGCATTGATCACGTCACGCACCCAATCAATAATGCGGATACGATTTTCTAATTCAACCCGATCAGCATCTGCTAGATTGGGCCATTCAATCGTGCGCATACCTTTGGGTGCACGAAAACCTTGCCAAAATGCCCAGCTTTTTTCTAAATCCCAGCCTTCACCGACTAAGGCTACATTACGGATCCCTTGGCTATCAATTTTGCGGCCTGCACTTTGTACCGCGCAGTATTTTCCTGGATGTTTCAAATGAATTGTCATTCCCTGCTCATCAGCACTGAGCAGTGCGCCTTCTCCCCAGCGAGGATCGGCGGCTTGCGTTGAAATCATTACAGGCATAATTTGTTTTGTCATTGTTTCTCTCACTTTAATTGTTCTAAATATCGATGAGTTTAACGCGGCCGAACTCATGCCTTGGTAGCATATTAGTGAATAATTACATTTAAGGTGTATTTATACAGCTCGACACATTATTCCTAGATTAACGCATAACCCAAACGATAAGTAGTATGAAAATGCGGACATCACAGTAAAATATAGCGTCATCGCGGCTAGCAACCCCAAAAAATAGTATGCCGTTATATTATAAAATGCATAATTGGCGAGCGTCAGAGATAAATAAAGCGCAATCGTTCAACAATAAATATATAAATAAATTTTGTAATTAATTCATTTTGCTACATAAAAAATGGGCGCTATATTAATAGCAACCCATGATAAGACCGTAAAATCGTTAATAAGATAAGCTCAAACCTATTTAAGCGAACTCATCTAGCCAAACTAATAAAATAGCCTCAAGAATTTTTTCGTTAGATTTTTGCGGATCATCGGAAAATTGTTCCAACTCGCAGATCCATTGGTGCATATCGGTAAAACGCACTGTTTTAGGATCGATATCGGGAAACTGATCGTACAGTGCTTCACCGATCTCACGGCTATCTGACCATGTTAAGCTCATAATAACGCTCCGAAAAATGGCACAAATTAATGCTCACGTGCATGGTTAACGGTATATTTAGGGATCTCGATAACTAAATCTTCATCGCTCACTGTCGCTTGACAGCTTAAACGACTTTCAGGCTCAAGTCCCCAAGCTTTATCGAGCATATCGTCTTCCAGTTCTGAGCTTTCTTCAAGAGAATCAAAACCTTCACGGACAATACAATGGCAAGTGGTACAAGCACATGACATTTCACACGCATGTTCAATATCAATTCCTGAGCGCAAGGCCACGTCCAGTATTGATTCTCCCGCCTGTGCTTCGGCAACTGCACCTTCGGGACATAAATGGCTATGAGGTAAAAAAACAATTTTTGGCATAGTTATATCTCATCCACAGAATGACCAGACAACGCCTGACGAATAGAATCATCCATACGACGCGCGGCAAAATTCTGAGTTTGCTTATCCAGGAGTTTAATCGAATGTTCAATTGCAACAGGATCTGTGCCCTGTACAGTTTCAATCAAGTTATTGGCCGCCTGATCGATGGCAACCTGTTCTTCTTTTGATAATAAATGTGCATCTTGCTCTAATGCACGGGTCAAACTTTCGAGAACGCGAGCGGCTTCAACTTTTTGCTCCGCTAAACGACGCGCGGTTAAATCATCTTGCGCGTTAGACATCGAGTCTTTAATCATTCCAGCAATTTCTTGATCGGTTAATCCATAAGAAGGTTTAACCTGAATAGATGCCTGAACACCGGTTGATTTTTCCATCGCACTAACGCTCAGTAAACCATCAGCATCAACTTGGAAAGTAACGCGAATATGAGCCCCTCCCGCTGGCATTGGTGGAATACCTTTTAAACTAAAGCGTGCTAATGAACGACAATCACTGACCATTTCACGCTCACCTTGCACAACATGGACGGTCATACCGGTCTGGCCGTCTTTAAAGGTAGTAAATTCTTGCGCCCGTGCTACCGGAATAGTGGTATTGCGGGGGATTACTTTTTCGACCAAGCCGCCCATCGTTTCTAATCCAAGAGACAACGGAATAACGTCTAATAACAGCATTTCATTATCGGGTTTATTTCCGACCAGAATATCGGCTTGAATCGCCGCGCCAATCGCCACAACTTGATCGGGGTCTATCGAGGTCAATGGCGTTTTTCCAAAATATTCACCGACCATATCTCTAACTAAAGGTACCCGCGTCGAACCACCGACCATCACCACATTAATAATTTCATCCGTTGTGACATCAGCATCTTTCAATGCACGACGACAGGCCATTAACGTACGTTTAACGTAAGAGTGAATCAATGAATCAAAAGTTTCACGGCTAATTTCGCCCTGCCATTGTGGCAACACAATCTTCGCCAGCGATTGACTGCTCAGCTCAATTTTAACTTGCGTGGCGATATTCAATAATTGCCGATTAAACTGATAGTCTTGGGTATCCGTCAATCCCGCTTGTTGTGCTATCCATTGCGCCAGTACCTGATCAAAATCATCACCACCGAGTGCGGTATCCCCCCCGGTCGCTAATACTTCAAACACACCTCTGCTTAACCGCAGAATTGAAATATCGAATGTGCCTCCGCCGAGATCGTAAACAGCGATCAACCCTTCTTGGCCTGAATCCAAACCATAGGCAATAGCGGCAGCCGTCGGCTCATTCAATAAACGTAGAACATGCAAACCTGCATGGCGTGCGGCATCTTTGGTTCCTTGGCGTTGAGCATCATCAAAATAAGCCGGGACCGTAATAACGACGCCATCGAGTTGCCCATCCAATGTTTGTTCTGCTCGCTGAGCCAGTGTTTTAAGAATATCAGCAGAAACTTGAATAGGATCAACTTGGCCGCTCGCTGTTTGAATAAATGGCAAACCGTTTTCGCTGGCGGTTAATTTATAGGGCAAGTGCGGATAACGCTGTTGAATATCAGTTAAGGAGCGCCCCATCATACGCTTTACCGAAATGACCGTATTGCAAGGATCTTGCTCCGCCATCTGCTTCGCATCCCAACCAACAATAGGTTGAGCATGTTGATAATTAACGATAGAAGGCAGTAAATAGCGGCCTTGTTCATCGACGAGAGTTTGTGCCTCACCGCTGCGTACAGTCGCGACCAATGAATGGGTCGTACCGAGATCAATACCAACCGCAAGGCGACGTTGATGAGGTGCCGCTGATAAGCCGGGTTCACTTATCTGAAGTAATGCCATAATTATTTACCTTAAAAATCGTCGAATAACCGCTCTTCAAGCTGCTGAGCCTGCTGCTGCAATTTGTCCAGAAAACGTAATTTACGCACCGTATCGGCCGCTTGTTCCCAGTTTTTTGCCGCAATCTGTTGCTCCATCAGTGCCATACGAGAAGCTATCATTTGCGCAACGTTAGACAAAAATTGGGTTAATAGCGTCTCTGCTTGTGGACTGTTTTCAATCGTATCTAATTCTTCACGCAGCTCTAATTGCTCGATTAAAAATGCAGTATCGTGCATGGTATGCTGTTCATTATTAATGTCATAATCGTGAAGTGACAGCATATATTCTGCGCGTTTTAATGGATGTCGCAACGATTGATAAGCCGAATTGATGGTCGCAGCCTGCTGAAGAGCCTGCATTTTGTCTTGCTCTGATTGGGTGGCAAAACGATCAGGATGATACTGGCGTTGCAGTTCCTGATAACGCTGAGTTAATTTCTCGCGATCTATAGCGTAGACTGGGTCAAGCCCGAAAAGCGTAAAGTAATCCATAAATGCTCTGGTATTAAGGAGCTGATAGAACAACTGCCATCAGCTCATCTGCTGGGATCAGTCAAAGTGATTTTTTAAACTGTATGATATTAAAACTATATATTGAAACTAAATGTTAAATCATACGTTAAAACTTTCACCACATCCGCATTCGCTATTAACGTTCGGATTGTTAAATTGAAAGCCTTCGTTTAATCCTTCTTTGACAAAGTCCAACTCAGTTCCATCTAGGTAAACCATACTTTTACCATCAACGATAACTTTAACACCTTTATCTTCAAAAACGGTGTCTTCTTCGTTAATAGTATCTGCAAATTCAAGAACATAAGCCATTCCTGAACACCCAGAAGTCCTGACACCCAGACGCAATCCTTCACCTTTACCACGATTTTTCAGAAATGCCTGAACGCGTTGAGCAGCACTTTCCGTAAGGGAAATTGACATTGTGAACCTCACTCTGCAACAATTTTGCACAGTAATATATGCAAAAAAAGTCATGCAAACAAACAAAGGCAGACACTGTCAATTAAGCAGTATCCGCCCTTCAATCACTATCATTATATACTGATAACTCTTCGCTTATAGCGGAGTATTAGCCGGGTTACAGTTTAACGTCAAAAGTTAATCATTTCGCTAATTATTAATAAACTAAATAAGCATACGTGATTATTTCTATCGTTTGTCGCCTCACTACATACTAACTACGCGCCACTACACTCCAGTACACTGCGAATTATTATAAGTATATCGGGCGGTTATTATTTACCCTGACGTTTACTTTTATAATCCGCAATCGCTGCTTTAATGGCATCTTCGGCCAAAATAGAACAGTGAATTTTTACTGGCGGTAACTCGAGTTCTTCAGCGATTGTGGTATTTTTTATCGCTTCTGCTTCGTCTAATGATTTGCCTTTCATCCACTCAGTAACTAAAGAGCTTGAGGCAATCGCAGAACCACAACCGTAAGTTTTAAAACGTGCGTCTTCGATGATACCTTCATCGCTGACTTTAATCTGAAGTTTCATTACGTCACCACATGCAGGTGCACCGACCATGCCGCTTCCTACTGAAGGATCGCTATTGTCAAAAGAACCAACATTGCGTGGATTTTCATAATGATCAATTACTTTTTCGCTATAAGCCATGTTTAAACTCCTGAAACTGCCTAATTAATGATGAGACCATTCGATGCTACTGATATCCACGCCTTCTTTATACATATCCCATAAAGGAGATAATGCACGTAGATGTTCAATAGCTTTATGAATTTGCACGATGGCATAATCGATTTCTTCTTCAGTGGTAAAACGACCGAAGGAGAAGCGAATCGAGCTGTGAGCCAGTTCATCATTCATGCCAAGTGCGCGCAGAACATAAGAAGGTTCTAAGCTCGCAGAAGTACAGGCAGAACCTGACGATACAGCCAGATCTTTTAGAGACATCATCAATGATTCACCTTCAACATAGTTGAAGCTGACATTTAGAATATGGGGAGCACCATTTTCTAAATCACCATTCAGATAAACTTCTTCAATATCTTGAATGCCGTTCCATAAACGTAGACGTAATTGACGTAAATGTTCTGATTCTTCAGCCATTTCAGCTTTAGCAATGCGGTAAGCTTCACCCATGCCCACAATTTGATGAACCGGTAAAGTACCTGAACGCATACCGCGCTCATGACCGCCACCATGCTGCTGGGCTTCAAGGCGAATACGGGGTTTACGGCGCACATAAAGAGCACCAATCCCCATAGGACCATATAATTTATGCGCAGAGAAAGACATTAAATCAACTTTCAGTGCTGCCAAATCGATAGGTAATTTACCAACGCTTTGCGTCGCATCAACATGAAAAACAATACCACGACTACGGCATAATTCACCGATAGTCGCAATATCTTGCACGATGCCGATTTCATTATTAACGTGCATAATAGACACTAAAATAGTGTCTTCACGCATGGCAGCTTCTAGCTTGCTTAAATCAATTAAGCCATTGCTTTCAGGGGCAAGATAAGTAACCTCGAAACCTTCGCGCTCTAGCTGGCGACAAGTATCAAGGACCGCTTTATGTTCAGTTTTACAGGTAATGATGTGCTTACCTTTCTTCTGATAAAAATTGGCTGCGCCTTTAATCGCCAAATTATCAGACTCTGTCGCACCAGAGGTAAATACGATTTCACGCGGATCAGCATTCACTAATTCAGCAATTTGATTACGAGCAATATCTACAGCTTCTTCAGCTTGCCAACCAAAACGGTGAGAACGGGATGCTGGGTTACCAAACACGCCATCCATTGTTAGGCATTTCATCATTTTTTCAGCAACACGCGGATCAACCGGGGTAGTTGCTGAATAATCTAAATAAATCGGTAATTTCATTACTCACTTGCTCCGTAAGACAAAAGTTGTCTCAATATTCAATTCTATCTATTGTATTTCAAGGGAGTTAGCTGCGCTATTATTGTAGAATCATCTGATGTCCAAGATGTTCTCGTTTGCCACTTTGCCTAACTCATCCTTAACTTAGATATAATCGGTTTAATATAATCGGTTTAGATATAATCTATTTGCATACTAACTACATAACTCGCACGGCAACCAATTAATAACTGGATTACCGTGAATACTGCCGAATTATGCTCTTACGTTAATAATAGATTCAGGCGTAATCCCTAAAGGGGCTGTTTTACGACCGCTATTATTTTGATTTTGACGGTCAGCAACAACCTTAACATCATGATTATTCACAAGTTCCTCAAGGCTAATACCACTTAAGAAACTAGTAATACGGTCGCTTAAGTCACGCCACAGTGAATGAGTCAAACAACGATCACCATTTTGGCAACCGTCTTTATTCCCCTGACAACGGGTGGCATCAACAGATTCATCAACCGCAGCAATAACTTCAGCAACAAAAATTTGACCGGGTTCGCGACCTAATAAATATCCACCACCCGGACCTCTGACACTAGAAACCAGTTCATTTTTACGTAAACGAGAAAACAACTGCTCAAGATAAGAAAGCGAAATTCCCTGACGTTCTGAAATGTCGGCCAGAGGGACAGGTCCCGTTTGAGAATGTAACGCAACATCCAGCATAGCTGTTACCGCATAACGCCCTTTAGAAGTGAGTCTCATAGTGTATACTCCGAGGTAAATAATAGATGAAATTGTGTCATTCCTGAGTAATTTAGTCAACTATTTACCTGACTATTTCACTCAACTATTATTTCAATGCTTATTTTGATACTTTTTCAGCACTATTTTTTTCATCGCTACTTTTCGGTGCACCACTTGCCCACTTCTCCATCGACGTTAAAATTCCACGCAAAATATGCAGCTCTTGGGTCTCTACATGAGCTCGGGTAAATAAGCGACGTAAACGGCTCATTATGATCCCGGGATGGGCTTTACGAATAAACCCTGAATGATTTAATACCTGCTCAAGATGCACATAAAAACGTTCGATATCTTCCGATGGCGGATATTCTACCGTATATTCTTCTTCGGTGACTGTGTCGTTTTGCTGTTGACGAGCCAGAAATGCCATACGGATCTCATAGCTAACTAACTGAACTGCCATGGCTAAATTCAACGACCCGTATTCTGGATTGGTTGGAATATATAAATGGTACTGGCATTTTTGTAATTCTTCGTTGGTCAAACCCACACGCTCACGCCCAAAAACAATGGCGACTGGCGAACGTTGAGATTGAGTCACCGCTTTTTCACCACAATCACGCGGCTCGACCATTGGCCATGATAATGTTCGAGAGCGTGCACTGGTGCCAATAACTAATTCACACCCTTCTAATGCCTCATCTAAGGTATTAACTATTTTGGCATTACCAATCACATCACTCGCCCCCGCAGAAAGCGCAATAGAATGAGAATCAGGCTGAACTAATGGATTGACTAAATACAGATTCGATAGCCCCATGGTTTTCATGGCTCTAGCAGTAGAGCCCATATTACCGGTATGGGAGGTTTCAACGAGGATAATGCGGATATTGTCTAGCATGATATTTTGTGTTTTTTCGAAAAAAGATCTCACAAGCTTAACACAAAATTGATTACGATGCCGAATAACTGTATAGTATGCAGCTCTTAAATTCGTTCTTTAACATCCCGGTGGAAAAAACCCATGCATCCGATGCTCAATATCGCCATACGTGCTGCACGTAAGGCGGGAAATAAAATCGCTCAAAATTACGAAAATCCGAGCAATATTCAAGTCACACAGAAAGGTATGAATGATTTCGTCACTAATGTTGACCGTGACTCTGAACGATTGATTATTGACATCATTCATAAATCTTACCCAGATCATACAATTATCACTGAAGAAAGTGGTGAATTGTCAGGTAAAGATCAGGATATA
This sequence comes from Moellerella wisconsensis, assembly GCF_022592395.1. Classification (NCBI taxonomy): domain Bacteria; kingdom Pseudomonadati; phylum Pseudomonadota; class Gammaproteobacteria; order Enterobacterales; family Morganellaceae; genus Moellerella; species Moellerella wisconsensis. Next base: position 2,373,582 of record NZ_CP093242.1, read on the forward strand.
CAATGGGTAATTGATCCACTGGATGGCACTACCAACTTCACTAAACGTCTTCCTCATTTCTCAGTCTCTATCGCTGTACGCGTTAAAGGCCGTACAGAAGTGGCTGTTGTTTATGATCCAATGCGCAATGAATTATTCTCAGCGGTACGTGGCCAAGGCGCTCAATTAAATGGTTATCGTTTACGTAGCTCTGATGTTCGCGAACTGGAAGGCACTATTATTGCCACTGGATTCCCTTTCAAATTAAAACAGCATTCTGCTGTTTATATGAAAATTATGACTAAGCTGTTTGAAAGCTGTGCTGACTTCCGTCGTACAGGTTCAGCAGCATTAGATTTAGCTTATGTTGCGGCAGGCCGTGTCGATGGTTATTTTGAAATCGGTTTAAAACCTTGGGATTTCCTTGCTGGCGAATTGATTGTACGTGAAGCAGGCGGCATTGTGACTGACTTTGTTGGCGGTCATAACTATATCGCTTCTGGTAACATTGTTGCAGGTAATCCACGTGTCGTTAAAGATATATTAGCGTCAATGCGTGATGAGCTAAATGAAGCCTTAAAACGTTAATTTAACTTCGCGTTTTAGCCTATTCTAAAGGCTCCTATGTAAAGTCAGATATTTAAAGGCCAGAGTGTGAAACGTCTTCACTCTGGCCTTTTTGTTTAACTAGCCATTCTGTTACATCTACGCTTTACTCTATCATCCATAAATTACTTCATAAATAATGGCTAAGAAAAACCGATTACTGCTACTGCGCTACAATTTTAGGCCGAATAAAGATTGCTGGTAGGGCTAATAGCGCCATAAAATAAAACACTAAGCTGTGTTGATCAGGCACTCGTTCATACATAAAGCCCACAATAACAGTAACTATGGCTAATCCACCGCCCATGGCTAACGCCGAATAAACAGCCTGTAGCGGAATGATCTCATCTTCTTTACGCGCACTAATAAATCGCATAGCCGCAAGATGACATACGGTAAATGTTCCCGCATGCAATATTTGCACCACGATTAACACCGGCAATGCAGTAAATGCGCCCATCAAACTCCAGCGTATCACTCCAATAATAGCGGATAATAACAATAAGTTACGTGCGCTCCAGCGACGGAATAAGCGATGGCTCATAGTAAAAACAATCACTTCAGCTACCACACCCAATGACCATAAATTACCAATCACCGAATCCGAATAGCCGGCTTCTTTCCAATACAACGATGCAAAACCATAATAAGCCGCATGAGCGCCCTGAAGCAGCGTAACGCAGACTAAAAAGCGCCAAACTGAGCTGTCAGCAATCAACTGTTTGAACGAGATTTTAGGTCCATGGGTTGATTTTTTGATCCCCGCAGGCATGATGGCTGGCTTAAGTAACGTGGCAAGTAGCAGAGCTAATATACTGATAATCAGTGCGATCATGATAGTTTTATGCCCCCAAACACCGGACAAATAACCAATTAGCGAGGAACTAATAATAAAGGCTATCGAGCCCCAAACACGTAATCGACCATAATCAAAGGTAAATTGCTTTTGCCAAGTGCCCGCCAACGAATCGCTTAATGGCACCATAGGGGCAAAAAATAGGTTAAAACCTATCATTACAAAAAATAACCATGCCCAATGGGAACCAAAAGAAAAACCAACCGCAAATATTAATGTAAGTAGCGCTAATATACGTAACGCTGAGATCAATTTAGCGGGATCTTTAACCGCCGGCGTAATCAGTAGCGCCCCGATAAAACGCGCAGATAATCCGATGCCAAGTAATAAGCCGATCATTTGCGCATCGATGCCCTCTCCTTGTAACCAGATTGACCAAAACGGCAAGAAAATACCGTAGGCAAAAAAGTAGGTGAAGTAATCTATCGCTAGCCAGCGTGTTGATGGAATGACCATCCCTATCCCCCATTTTTAGAAAGCAAAAAACCCGCTATGCGAGTTTATCGCAGCGGGTTAGAGATTATATCCCCTTATGGCCTAAATTATAGATACAAAGGTTGATAAACGAGCCTTGTACCTAAGATTTTTAATGCCTGAGGAATATAATTTATATTAACTTAAGCGTAGACTGGGTATTTAGCGCAAATATTTAATACTTTTTGCTTAATACGCTCAATTGTTGCTTCGTTGTTAAGATCATCAAGAATATCGCACATCCAGCCCGCCAATTCACGTGCATCAGCTTCATTAAAACCACGGCGAGTAATTGCTGGTGTCCCAATACGTACGCCAGAAGTTACAAACGGACTTTTAGGATCGTTAGGTACGCTATTTTTATTGACGGTAATATTCGCACGACCTAATGCAGCATCGGCATCTTTACCAGTAATATCTTTATCAACTAAATCAACTAAGAACAGGTGATTTTCTGTACCGCCGGAGACCACTTTATAGCCGCGTTGTTGAAACACATCGACCATGGCTTTAGCATTTTTAGCAACTTGTTGTTGATAAACTTTGAATTCTGGTTCCATAGCTTCTTTTAATGCCACCGCTTTACCCGCGATAACGTGCATTAAAGGACCGCCCTGTGAACCTGGGAATACCGCTGAATTCAGTTTCTTATACAGCTCTTCGTCACCACCTTTAGCTAAAATCAGGCCTCCACGTGGGCCGGCTAGCGTTTTATGAGTTGTGGTAGTAACAACGTGAGCATGTGGAACCGGATTAGGATAAACATCTGCAGCAACTAAACCAGCAACGTGCGCCATATCAACAAATAAATATGCGCCAATGCTATCAGCGATTTCACGCATTTTAGCCCAGTCTACAACGCCAGAATAGGCAGAGAAGCCACCAATAATCATTTTAGGCTGATGTTTTTTAGCTTGAGCAGCGATATCGTCATAGTCGATTTTACCGCTTTCGTCGATACCGTAAGGAACGATATTATATAATTTGCCGGAGAAGTTTACTGGTGAACCGTGGGTTAAATGTCCACCGTGTGCTAGGTTCATACCCAAAACAGTATCACCTGGTTTCAGTAATGCCATATAAACAGCCGCATTTGCCTGAGAACCTGAATGTGGCTGTACGTTTGCGTAATCTGCACCAAACAGTTCTTTTGCACGGTCAATGGCTAATTGCTCAACCACATCAACGAATTCGCAACCACCATAATAGCGTTTGCTTGGATAACCTTCGGCGTACTTATTGGTCAGCTGAGACCCCTGAGCTTGCATAACTCGTGGGCTAGTGTAGTTTTCGGAAGCAATTAACTCAATATGCTCTTCCTGACGTTTTACTTCATTTTCCATCGCTTCCCACAGTTGTGGGTCGTAATCTGCAATATTCATTTCACGCTTTAACATTCGCTTCTCCTGCCTCAGCTAATACAAAGTAGTCAATCATTCGAACCTGAATGCCAACAGTGTAAACTCTTTTTCTTCATGGTGATAGCCCTAACATCAAATATTACGCAATCGATTGCATTATTTTTAAAATGATTTTGGCTACAATCTATTAACATTATTAAATACCATCAATAAAAGATAAATCGACAGATATCACTAAAAATACGCCTTATATTAATCGATAGTTAGCAAGCCATGACTTTAAATAGGTTTATTAAAATCTGACTATTTACATTACCTTTAAAACGATATAAGTTGCATCTATAATACATGTTATAAATTCTCATGATATAATGAGAAATGTTCAGGAGAACCTGCATGATCGATCACCAGACTATCGCAATTGTTAAATCAACTATTCCCGCTATCGCCGCGACCGGCCCTAAATTAACCGCGCACTTTTATCAACGGATGTTCAAACATCATCCTGAGTTAAAAGATATTTTTAATATGCGTAATCAAGAAACCGGTGATCAACGCGAAGCGTTATTTAATGCCATTTGTGCCTACGCTATCAATATTGAGACCCCAGAAGCACTAATGTCAGCAGTTGAAAAAATTGCTCAAAAACACGCTAGTTTAAATATTAAACCAGAACACTATCCGATTGTTGGCGAGAATTTACTGGCGGCTATTGATGAATTACTCAGCCCAGGCCAAGAAGTATTAGATGCATGGGGGCAAGCCTATGGCGTATTGGCAAATATTTTTATTCAACGTGAAGCTGAAATTTATCAAAAAAATAAACAGAAAGTTGGCGGCTGGCAGGGACTACGTGAGTTTACACTGGTAAAAAAAATACCGCGAAGCGAACTGATTACCAGTTTTGAATTTGCCCCTGTCGATGGTCAGCCGGTGGTAGATTATTTAGCCGGCCAATATCTTACTATTTATATCAATGATGCGAGATTTGATAATCAAGAAATTCGCCAATATTCATTAACTGAAGCAGCTAATGGTCATAGCTATCGAATTGCGGTTAAGCGCGAATCAAAAGGTGCAGTATCGAATTACCTGCATCAGCATTTAAACCAAGGTGATCGGGTTAAATTAGCCCCACCTTGTGGCGACTTTTATCTCGATATTGCATCAGAGACACCGGTGACTCTGATTTCGGCGGGGGTTGGATTAACGCCAATGTTGAGCATGCTCCATCATCTTAAACAAACTCAGCATACGGGAGAAATTCACTGGCTACATGCTACAGATAATGGCAAGGTACATGCCTTCGCAGATGAAGTTAGCGATTTGATTTCAACGCTGAAAAAAGCTCAATCTACCGTTTGGTATAATACCCCGAATACAGATGACCAATTAGGGATAGATTATCACCATCAGGGATTAATGGATCTTTCAATGATTAAAGCTCAGATAATTAATCCTAAGATGCACTATTACTGCTGCGGTCCCGTCGAATTTATGCAATTTATTGCACGACAATTGATAGAGATGGGTGTCAGTTCTGATAATATTCATTATGAATGTTTCGGTCCACATAAGGTCTTGTAAACCCAATTATTCATCTCTTATCATTTCTTATTTGCGGTAACGGGGGTCCCATAAGCACACGATTCCATCCCATTCCTGTGTGTTTATTCCGTTACCGCAACTTTTTAGCGTCGCTAAACTAAATATCCCCAATAATTCTACTACAGAAAATTTATTGTCTCGTCTTTAATACAGTAGATTTATGGTGGTATATAAACATCATACTCCACCACTATTAGCGATTAAATAGCTTCGTCATCCTGCTCGCCGGTACGAATACGAATGACTCGAGCAACATCGTAAACAAAGATTTTACCGTCACCGATTTTGCCCGTTTGTGCCGTCTGCATAATAGTTTCTACGCAGCTCTCGACAATATCATCAGGTACCACTATCTCAATTTTTACTTTAGGTAAAAAATCGACCATATATTCTGCACCACGATATAACTCGGTATGGCCTTTTTGACGACCAAAACCTTTAACTTCGGTAACAGTCATTCCGGTAATACCCACTTCAGCCAGAGCTTCACGGACATCATCTAATTTAAACGGTTTAATAATTGCATCAATCTTTTTCATAAAACAATCCTGTTATGACCAGTTTTTGCGACCGAAACCCGAAGTGATGGGATAACGACGATCTTTACCGAAATTACGTGCCGTTATACGTGGCCCAACAGGTGCTTGGCGGCGTTTATATTCATTAATATCCACTAAACGAATGACTTTATGTACAATCTCTGCATCAAATCCTTGAGCAATTAATTGTTCAACTGATAAGTCTTTTTCGACATAACCTTCCAGCAAAGCGTCTAATATTTCATATGGTGGTAAACTGTCTTGATCAACTTGTCCGGGCGCTAACTCAGCAGAAGGAGGACGATCAATTACACGCTGTGGAATAGCTGGAGAAACCGTATTGCGATATTTAGCTAATTCAAAAACGATTGTCTTAGGTACATCTTTTAACACATCGAATCCGCCCGCCATATCACCATATAAGGTAGAATAACCCACTGCAGATTCACTTTTATTACTGGTTGTCAGCACTAAGCGACGGCGTTTATTTGACATCGCCATCAAAATAACAGCGCGGCAACGAGCCTGTAAATTCTCTTCGGTGGTATCCGCTTGAGTATTCGCAAACATCGGCTGTAATTGAGTCATAAAAGCATCAAACATTGGCTCGATGGAGACAATATCAAATTCAACACCCAGCAATTCAGCTTGCTCTTTCGCATCATGAATACTCATTTCCGACGTATAACGAAACGGCATCATGACAGCTTGCACATGTTCTTTACCAATGGCATCAACAGCAATTGCTACCGTTAATCCCGAATCAATCCCGCCCGACAATCCAAGGATCGCTCCATTAAATCCATTCTTGTTAATATAATCGCGTGTTGCTAATACTAACGCTTGATAAACTTGTGCTATCGGCGTCAATACTGGTGCCGGTTTATCCATCGCTATAATGTTTACATCATCAAACTGACATAAAGCAATTTGCTCATCAAAAGCCGCTAAACGGTGAGTTTGATTACCCTGCTGATCAAATACTTTTGAACAGCCATCAAACACTAATTCATCCTGTCCACCAACCTGATTTAAGTAAATAATCGGTAACTGTGTCCGTAAGCAATGATTTTTCAATAATTGTGAGCGGATATGGGGTTTTTCTCGATTATAAGGCGACGCATTAATGGTTAATAAAATTTCTGCTCCCGCCTGTTTCACCGCATCAACCGGTGCGTCAAACCAGACATCTTCGCAAATTAATACTCCTAAACGATAACCTTTAAAATCAATAACACAGCTTTGATCGGCAGCAGCAAAATAGCGTGGTTCATCGAAAACACCGTAATTCGGTAATTGTTGCTTAAAATAACGAGCTTTTAATGCTCCCTGCCAGAAGAATGAGAGCGCATTATAAGTTTTACCTTGTTCTTTCCAAGGGTGTCCCACAATTATTGCGGCATGCTCACTTGCCGACTGTAAACGAGCTAACTGAGCATTACAACGTTGATACAAATCATCGCGGAACAATAAGTCTTCAGGCGGATAGCCTGTCAGGGCTAATTCTGAAAAGACCACCAAATCAGCGAGATCTTTTTGCTCCTGGACAATTTGCAACATACGTTCGCTGTTGCCTTCGATATCACCAACCACCCAATTAATCTGGGCTAATGCGATGTTAAGCTTACGACTCATAAGGTCTTTATTCTCCCGGAGCGTTTAAAATATAGCGTGTTGAAAACACATAATTTAACCTGACTAACTCAAGATCTTCAGCCACTAATAGCTACGTTATTCTTTGAAATCATTAACATCAAGTTCATGTCGTGCCAATAATTTATAAAATTCAGTTCTATTGCGACCCGCCATACGTGCCGCTTGAGTCACATTGCCTTTAGTCATTTGCAACAGTTTACGTAAGTAATTGAGTTCAAATTGATTTCTTGCCTCGACAAAAGTTGGCAATGCCGTATTTTCACCTTGAAGCGCCTGTGTAACCAGCACTTCACTAATCACTGGCGACGTAGTCAATGCCACACACTGTTCAATCACATTAACCAATTGACGCACATTACCCGGCCAGCTTGCCGCCACTAAACACTTCATTGCCTCAGTCGAAAAACTTCTCACAAAAGGTTTATGCCGGATAGCCGAGCTACGTAAAAAATGATTTGCCAGCAAAGGAATATCTTCTGCACGTTCATTTAAGGTTGGAATACGTAAATTAACCACATTCAGACGGTAAAATAAATCCTCGCGAAATTCTTTCTTTTCCATTGCCTTAGGTAAATCACGGTGCGTAGCTGACAGTATCCGTACATCGATATCTAAATCTCGATTACTGCCCAAAGGACGCACTTTACGCTCTTGTAACACCCGCAGTAACTTAACCTGCAAAGGCATCGGCATATCGCCAATTTCATCAAGGAACAGTGTGCCGCCTTGAGCGGCAAAAAATAGCCCTTCACGGCTGCTTACCGCACCGGTAAATGCACCTTTAGCGTGGCCAAATAATTCAGATTCTAATAATTGTTCTGGCAATGCCCCGCAGTTAATGGCAATAAATGGCTTTTTCGCCCGCGGGCTGGCTTTATGAATAGCTTGTGCTAAAACCTCTTTCCCCGTGCCGCTTTGACCATTAATCAATACACTGACATCGGATTGTGCGACCATACGAGCTTGTTCTAATAACCGTAACATCAATGGGCTACGTGTCACAATGCCTTCATTCCACTCTTCTGCGCTGAGTGGTCCAGCAGAAAGTGCTAATGCTTCGTCGATAGCTTTATACAACGCATCACGATCTACCGGCTTCGTCAAAAATCCAAATACACCGCGCTGAGTTGCTGCAACAGCATCAGGAATCGAACCATGGGCAGTTAAAATGATCACTGGTAAATTAGGATGCTGTTTTTGTATTTCATCAAACAGCGTCATACCGTCCATTTCATCCATACGCAAATCACTGATAACTAATTCAATTTTTTCTTTGGTCAGCATTTTCAAGGCTTCAGGACCACTTTCTGCGGTAACAACTCTGAAACCCTCGCTGGTTAAACGCATACCCAGTAATTTCAGCAGACTCGGATCGTCATCCACTAACAATAAATTTGCTGATTTACGTGCTGTCATTGCGTTTATCTCCTATATATTATTGTGAGTACTCGATTATTCTTTAGAAGTACTCGTTGCGTCTTCCGTAGGGTTGACTGTCTCGACTGGCGGTTGCTGCAATGACGTCTGTTCATCTGCGGGTTTATCTGTCGCCGGTTTTTCCATTTCAGCGGACGGAATATTTTGAGTCTGTTTACGGGATGAGAGCTGGCGCTCAATATCGGTTAGATTTTCTAATTTACGCGACACATTATTTAATTCAAATTCAAGCCGTGCATTTTGCTCTTTTAAGCGATCTATTCTATTGTCACTGTCTTGTTGTAAACGCTTAAAACGCAGGTTTATCTCAGTCAGATTAATCGCCTGTACTTGCTGCTCTCGCCACAATTGCAACAACGGCCTAACCGCCGTAGGGAATTGTAAACTATAAGTATTCAAGTTATCGACAATTTTACGCCGTTCAGCCACTGTCGGTTCTGCTGCATTTAATAAAATACTCTGCTGAAAAACTTGCCACCAGTGATTAGCATCAATTTGATTTGCATCGGTACGAGCTTCATTAGTGGATAATCTGTCCGCGCAGTCCATGACACGTAGCCAATATAATGAGTTTTCGCGTACATTTGGCTGTTCCATATTCCAAATATTCTCACAATCGGTATAACGGTAATCAACCACTTTATCTTCTGGCAAAACCGATTGAGTTAACGTACTTAACGGAGATTGTCCATTAACTCCCACACAACCGACTAAAATAAACGGCAACATTAATCCCCCCAGTCGCAAAAAATTGACTGAGTAAGCTGTTGTTGAGCGTTTAAATTTCACGATTGCTGCGTGAAAACTTGCTCGCGACCATTGATTGGCAGCCAGCAAGGATCCTATAGACCTGATCATCATTATTATTCATTCTCTGCTGTTAACGGCAGCTCAATTCTGAAACAAACATCCGCTGATTTGCTGGAAATTAATGTCAATTCGCCGCCCATCTGCCGAATACAATCTTTGGCAATACTGAGGCCTAAACCGCTACCTTTGACAGCCCCTTTGCGGACTAATGAGCCTTGATAAAAAGGTTCAAAAATCATACTTTGCTCAGATTCAGGAATTGGTGTACCTGTATTAGCGACTTCTATTTGAATTTTATTGCCATATTGCCGACTGGTAATCCAAATATTACCTGATCCGCTGCCATAGTGCACCGCATTGGAGTAAAGATTATCTATCACTCGGGTTAATAATGTCGGTTCCGCTAAACAATGATCGGCTTTTAACTTCACCTCAGTCGCCATATTTTTAGCTCTTGCTGGCAAATTATGGGCGCTAACAATATCATCAATCAGCTTTTTCAAATCAACCCATTGGGCTTCCGGTGGGCTATCAGCCAACTTACGATTATAGTCTAATAGCTGCTCAATCAGCTGCTGTAAATGTTTGCTGCTGTTATCAAGAATTTCAACCACTTCTTTTTGCTCGCCATTTAACGGGCCAACTACTTCGTCTGCTAATAACTCGGTCCCTTCTCGCATACTGGCTAATGGCGTTTTTAATTCGTGTGAAATATGACGTAAAAACTCATGCCGCTGAGATTCTAACCACGCTAAACGTTCGCTAAGCCAAATAATCCGCTGGGCTAACGATCGTAATTCTCGCGGCCCCTTAAAACGGTCAAGATTATTAGTTAACGTTCTTCCAGTACCTAAGCGATTGATCATGCGTTCAATACCTTTCACTGGCCCAATAATCATGCGAGTAAATAGCGCGACTAATAACACACTTAATAAAAATAAAATTAAACTTTGCCAGCCAAATAATTGACCTTTATTGGCGATAGCCGTTTGTAAATGCTCTCCGCGACTAAAAATAACATGCCGAGTAACTTCAGCAAGGTGATTATTCGCCAGAGAAAATTGTTCTAATGCCTGAGACATAGCTGGCTCTGGCTGGCTACCTTCGCATTGAATTTCTTTTAATTGCGCTAACAAATTGATAATAGGTGCTGTTATTTCATCATTGGGCAAAATAACGGCTTGCCGCTCAAGCATAGTGGTATATTCATGGAATTGTTTTTTATAGATGGCATTACGCGATTCGTCACGTAGCACGCAAGATTGCCGATAGGTTCGTTCGATATCGAGAGCTAAACTGCTGATAACTTCACGCCGACCAGCATCAAGTAAAGTCGTACGGTTAATTTCAGCCGCCTGATTACTCAGCTGCTCTAAACTTTGATAGGCCTGATAGGCCAGTACCAGCAACGGTAATAATACCAGCCAGAAAGCCATCACTACGAGTTGGCGCAATGAGCGCGGAAATAGACGCCACTTATTCAAAGAAATCATCTCATTACCTGTATATTTTCTTTATGGTAACAGAACTATTTACCGAGTGTGAACTTGATTAATCGGTTTAATCACATAATTAGACTGATTTTATGATTAATCTTTAACCCAAGATAAAATTTGGTCATCAATGATAGTGAATTATTGTGATGCCGCATGAAAGAAAGAGAAAATAAATGAAGGGCGATACATAACGGTGAGAGCAGGATGGTGGAATGAAGCGTTTTTCTTCATTCCACCCGTGATAACATACTTTATTAGTTATATTCCACTGATCTTGCTTATATAAGTTATTTATCTATAACTCATATAGGTGGCGCCTCACTCAACGTGTCGTCCTTTACGTGATAAGGCCCGAGGGCGAATATCGATATTACCGGACGGTAGGCACCTTACTCTGGCGTCATTCTGATTTTATGTGGTATATCCCCACCCTAATGTGGACCGACATAATGAGTTGAATGAGCAACTGATTTATATAATGCATCATCCGTGCCAAGTTTTCAAATTAATATTTAATCGACTGATATATAAAGAAATTGAACTTTAAAACTCAAATTTTAATCTTATGCTACCGTTTTTGTTCCCACAAATAGCCGATACTGTCTCTTATTTGAGACACTAAAATCAGCTTTATTTAATTACCTTTAAAATCAATAGTATAAATGTCTCCTATTTGAGACAATAATAAAGCTAATTGTCGGCATATCACGACAAGCTATATTTATAGCTAAAAAAAACCCTGCCGAAGCAGGGTGGAAATAACAAGATAGTTTATTGATATTACGAAATAAATTAACCTAATTGACGGCGCGCATTACGGAAAATACGCATCCATGGGCTATCTTCGCCCCACTCAGCTGGGTGCCACGAGTTACTAACGGTACGGAAAACACGTTCAGGATGTGGCATCATCACAGTAGCACGCCCATCCGTCGTCGTGACTGCCGTAATCCCATTAGCTGAACCATTTGGGTTAGCCGGGTATTGCTCTGTCACTTGGCCAAAGTTATCGACAAAGCGCAACGCCACTAAATGATTGGCTTCTAACTGCTGTAAATGTGCTGGATCACGAACTTCAACTAAACCTTCACCGTGCGAGACGGCAATCGGCATACGCGATCCCACCATATCTTTAAATAGCAATGATGGGCTATCTGCGACCTCAACTAAACTAAAACGAGCTTCAAAACGTTCAGACCGATTGCGAACAAAGCGTGGCCATAATTCAGCACCGGGGATCAAACTACGTAAATTCGACATCATCTGACAGCCATTACACACGCCCAATGACAAGGTATCCGGACGATTAAAAAACGCCGAAAATTCATCACTTACTCGCGGATTAAACAGAATTGATTTAGCCCATCCTTCGCCCGCACCTAAGACATCTCCATAAGAGAATCCACCACAAGCCACCAGCGTATGGAATCCTTCCAATGAACGATTACCTGCCATTAAATCACTCATATGCACATCGACGGCATCAAAACCGGCACGATGGAAAGCTGCAGCCATCTCAACATGCGAGTTAACGCCCTGCTCACGCAGTACTGCCACTTTTGGCTTAGCCCCACGCATAATATAAGGCGCGGCGATATCTTCAGAAATATCAAAAGTCAGCTGGGGATTCAGCCCCGGATCGGTCAGGTCAAGTTTGGCCTGATGCTCTTGATCTGCACATTCGCTATTATCTCGAATACGTTGCATCTGCCATGTGGTCTCAGCCCACCATTGGCGCAAAGTACTGCGACGTTCTTGATAGACAATAGTGTCTCGGCTACTAATAATAATATCATCACCAGAGGTTGCACTACCAAGTTCGAATAAGCAATCAGCTAGCCCTGCCTCAGCAAAACACGCCTTTACATACGCTAAGTCTGACGCGCGGATTTGCATTACTGCACCTAACTCTTCGCTGAATAATGCGGCTAAAATATCATCGTCAAACGCACTGATATCCACCTTGATACCACAGTGCCCAGCGAACGCCATTTCAGCCAATGTCACCACTAAGCCCCCATCGGAGCGATCGTGATAGGCCAATAATTTTTGCTCGCCAATTAAACGCTGAATCGTCTGGAAAAAGGCCGCTAATAATTGAGGAGAACGAACATCAGGCGTACTACTGCCTAACTGGCGATAAACTTGGGCTAATGCCGATCCACCGAGCGCATGATGTCCCTGTCCCAAATCGATTAATAACAGTCGGTTATCAACTTTGGTGGTTAATTCCGGCGTGACAGTTAAGCGCACGTCTTCAACCCGACCAAACGCGGTGATCACCAATGATAACGGCGATGTCATCTCTTTAGTTTCGCCATTTTCATCCCAACGCGTTTTCATCGACATCGAATCTTTGCCTACAGGAATAGTTATCCCTAACGCAGGACATAATTCTTCACCAATCGCTTTTACGGCGGCATACAATCCCGCATCTTCACCTGGATGCCCTGCGGCAGCCATCCAATTAGCTGATAGCTTAATACGTTTTAAATCTTGGATATAAGCCGATGCAATATTGGTTAGAGCTTCCCCCACCGCCATACGTGCAGAAGCCGCGAAATCCAATAATGCGATTGGTGCACGCTCACCAATAGACATAGCCTCACCATAGTAGCTGTCTAGGCTCGCCGTCGTTACCGCGCAATCGGCGACCGGAATTTGCCACGGTCCCACCATTTGATCACGCGCTACCATGCCAGTCACAGAGCGGTCACCAATGGTGATTAAGAATGTTTTTTCAGCCACTGCTGGCAAATGCATAATACGTTTTACCGCATCGTGTAACTCAATCGCCGCTCTATCTAATGCCTGTGCTGGCGCCTGCTGGGTTGTAACATCGCGCAGCATTTTGGGTGTTTTACCTAACAATACATCTAGTGGCATATCGATAGGATGATTATCAAAATGTTGATCATTCAATAATAAATGATGTTCTTCTGTCGCTTCACCAATGACCGCATAAGGTGCACGTTCACGTTGACAAATTGCTTCAAAGATTGGCAATTTTTCAGGAGATACAGCCATAACATAACGTTCTTGCGATTCGTTACACCACACTTCTAGTGGGCTCATGCCCGGTTCATCATTTAGAATTTTGCGTAATTCGAAACGACCACCTCGACCACCATCGCTTACCAACTCAGGCATCGCATTGGATAAACCACCAGCACCGACATCATGAATAAAAAGAATCGGATTATCGTCGCCCATTTGCCAGCAGCTATCGATAACTTCTTGGCAACGGCGTTCCATTTCTGGGTTATCCCGTTGAACCGAAGCGAAATCTAAATCTTCATCGGATTGACCGGAGGCCATCGATGACGCAGCTCCGCCACCTAAACCGATATTCATTGACGGACCACCGAGTACAATCAGCTTAGCCCCAACGGAGATCTCACCTTTCTGGACATGATCTGCACGGATATTACCGATCCCACCGGCAAGCATGATCGGCTTATGATAACCGCGTAATTCCTCACCGTTATGACTGGTGACTTTTTCTTCATAGGTGCGGAAATAGCCCAACAGTGCGGGACGACCAAATTCATTATTAAATGCAGCGCCGCCTAATGGACCGTCCATCATAATATCGAACGCACTAACAATGCGTGATGGTTTACCGAAATCTTCTTCCCATGGCTGTTCAAAACCGGGAATTCTCAGATTAGACACAGAAAATCCGACTAAGCCCGCTTTAGGTTTAGCGCCACGCCCTGTTGCACCTTCATCACGAATTTCTCCACCAGACCCCGTTGCCGCCCCCGGCCATGGCGAAATTGCTGTTGGGTGATTATGCGTTTCGACCTTCATCAAAATATGGGCATCTTCTTGATGATAATCGTAATTGCGGTTTTGTGCATCGGGGAAAAAACGCCCAACTGAAGAACCTTCCATTACCGCAGCATTATCTTTATAGGCAGACAATACATAATCAGGTGTCTGCTCGAAGGTGTTTTTGATCATCTTAAACAACGATTTAGGCTGAGCTTCACCATCAATAATCCAATCGGCATTAAAAATTTTATGACGGCAATGTTCAGAGTTAGCTTGTGCAAACATATACAGTTCGATATCGGTAGGATTACGCTGTAATTTTGCGAAGGCCGCCAATAAATAGTCAATTTCATCATCAGCTAAGGCTAATCCCATCGCTGTATTAGCCTGTTCAAGAGCACTGCGCCCCTGAGATAATATATCAATCACCTTCAGCGGTGCAGGCTGATGCTGTACAAACAAAGCAGCGGCTTGATCCATTGAGGTAAATACCACTTCCATCATACGGTCATGCAATACAGCAGCAACCGCCTGCTGTTGAGTATCAGTCAACGTATCCGCTTGTATATAATAAACAATACCGCGTTCAATCCGCTTAACTGCCGTTAAACCACAATTATGCGCGATATCGGTAGCTTTAGATGACCATGGAGAGATAGTTCCGGGTCTTGGCGTAACCAGTAATAACCTCCCGAAAGGCGTATGTTCCGGAAGCGATGGGCCATATTTGAGCAGACTTTCCAGCTTTTCTTTTTCACTATCACTTAGCGGTGCCGCTAAATCAGCAAAATGTACATATTCAGCGTAAATATCAGTAATTGGGATCTCTTGTTGCTGAAATAATGTCAGTAAGCGGGAGATACGGAATGCTGATAAAGCAGGTGAGCCACGCAAAATTTCCATAGTCTTTGATTCTCTCTTTTGAACGCCAGCCCTGACCATCAATGCAGGGGAACTGATGCCATTATAAAGCAATGTTCACCAATACGAAACCGTTTGCGTGAGCAAAAATAAAGCAAAGTGATAAAATATCTCTCATATAAAATAGACAATTTTTGTTGCACCGCGCTAAATTGTTTCGCAGAATGTCAGATTACTGGGAATATAACCATACTAAATTTAGCTCGATTTGAGTTTTTATTACGACAACACCAGTACCACTAACGAGATATAATTGTTTGAATAATTTAAAAATACATTATTTCGTTATCGCTATTATTGCTTTTTTATCTGCCGCTATTATTGGCTTAGATACTCATTGGTCAGGCCACCAGGAATCGCAGTTAAAAAAAATACTGTCACGCAAAGAGTTGCGCGTCAGTGTTATCAGTTCACCACTGATCTATATTAACGATAAAAATGAAATTAGCGGTTTTGATTATGAACTCGCACAACATTTTGCCGATTATCTCGGCGTCAAACTTAAGGTTACGGTTAGACCAACCATAAATCAGCTGTTTGATGATCTAAAAAAAGATAAAGCTGATCTAGTCACGGCGGGCTTACTGTATAATCAAGATCGCTTAAAAAATGCCCAAGCGGGTCCACAATATCTATCCGTATCGCAACAATTAATTTACCGGAAAGGTACGACTCGACCTAAATCATTTGATCAAGTTAACGGGAAATTTGTGGTCATGGCAGGCTCCGCGCATGCTAGAACGCTCAAACAGTTAAAACAATTTTATCCGGAACTAAGCTGGCAGGAAACCAACGACTATAGTACCCACCAGCTGCTAGAAATGGTGGCTGAAGGGATAATAGACTATACGCTCGAAGATTCTATCTCGGTATCACTGCAACAGCGTATTCATCCTCAAGCCGCGATTGCGTTCGATCTCGGTGAAGAAAATGCCATCACTTGGTATATGGAGCGAACAGCAGACGATAGTCTCAACGCGGCTTTGCTGGATTTTTTCAATACCAGTAATGAAGAAGAATTGTTAGCCCGCTTAGAAGAAAAGTATTTTAGTCATGTCGGCAGCTTTGATTATTTTGATACGTTGACCTTTATTAGTGCTATCAATAAAGTCTTACCTGATTATCGGCCCTTATTTGAAAAATATGCGCATAATATTGATTGGCGTTTATTAGCGGCGATCGCTTGGCAAGAATCCCACTGGGATCCACAGGCAACATCCCCCACAGGAGTACGTGGTCTAATGATGTTAACCAAGCCGACAGCAGCTACCATGGGAGTGCAAGACCGTTTAGATCCCGAAGAAAGTATTAAAGGTGGGGCGGCTTATATTGAATATATTATGCAACGTTTACCGGTATCTATCCCCGACGATGAACGCATTTGGTTTGCTTTAGCCGCGTATAATATGGGTTATGGTCACATGTTAGATGTACGTAAACTAACTGAACAGCAAGGAGGCGATCCAAATCGATGGTTAGATGTTAAATCTCGCTTGCCATTGTTGACCCAGAAAAAATACTATACCCAGCTCAACTACGGCTATGCACGTGGGCATGAAGCCTATCGCTATGTCGAAAATATTCGCCGTTATCAGCAAAGTTTAGTCGGTTATCTATATAATCAAGAAAATAAGCCGTTAACGGAGCCTGATGAACTGCAAGCCCGTTTGTTTGCACCTATAGACGAGAGTACCTCATCAGCCATTATTAAGCAGAATAGTGATTCAAATATCGAGCCAAATAGTTATCCAGCAACTAAATCTTATTCTGTACCACAAGAAAAAGTAAGTCTGAAAAATCGGCAGAATCAGTCAATGCCAAATAAAATATCTGCGGTAAATCCGGGGAATATTCTCGGCGATCATTTTCTTTCGATTTATCATAAAAGAACAGAGCAATTGCAGAGACAAGCTAGTCAACAATCTCATGATGATATTCGCTCTATTCCGCTGATGCCTAGTACAGAACATTAACTCCATTGTTAACTATCAATTAGTTCGAACTTGGCTACCCGTAGACGAAGTACTGAAAATGAAACAATAACTCCCCCCTAGTAGTTTCTCCAAGGGGGGAGTTGATTCAATAGCGCGATTAAATTAAGCAACTTAAATATTAATAAATATCCCTATTGTTGTGCTGATTTAGCTGCAGCTTGAGCTAATAATTTTTGCTGTTTTTTCTGCTCACGACGTAACTTAAAAAATTGACTTAATAAATCAGCACATTCTTCAGCTAATACCCCAGAAACCACCTCTATGCGATGATTCATTCCTGGATGCCCTATAACGTCCAATAATGAACCACAGGCGCCGGTTTTAAAATCACTCGCTCCATAAACTAAACGCCCTACTCGCCCATGGATCATCGCACCAGCACACATAACGCACGGCTCTAATGTGACATACAGTGTAGTATCTAATAAACGATAATTAACTAATCGCTCCCCCCCCGCGCGAAGTGCAATAACTTCTGCATGTGCGGTGGGATCATTATCACTAATTGGTCGATTCCAACCTTCAGCAATTAATTGATCATTTTTAACCAATACTGCTCCCACAGGTATCTCGCCAATATCCTGAGCTTTTTTAGCTAACTGCATCGCATATCGCATCCAGTATTGATCTCTCTCGGATTGGGTCACATCAACCTCATCGATATTAAATAATCGATAATTATTGCTGATGTATGCTTTGACTGCAAATCATCATCAGCTGAAAAGAGCTAATTTTGCCGCAAATCCCATAAAAAAGGTCCCTACAGCGCAATTTCCTACTTTAGCTAAACCTTGCTGCTGACGAAAATAGCGAGCAATAAAATAGCCACCAAAAATCAATGTACTCAAATAAGTAAAACTCACCAATTCTAATATTAACGCTAAGACTAAATAGGAAAGCGAGGTATGTGCATAGCTAAAGTCGATAAATTGAATAAAAAATGACATAAAAAATAAAATGGCTTTCGGGTTAGTTAAGCTCAGCATTAACGCTTTAGTAAACTGATCTTCAGTGCGGACAGCTATGGCAGAGTTATCCTGTGGTCTGGTGCGACATAGCAAGTTAAAATAGAGGATCTTGCCTCCTAAATACAGTAAATAAGCGGCACCTAAATAACGAATTAAATCAAATAAAAACGGAGAGGCTTTAATCAGCGAAGCAACGCCAATAAAAGAAAGAAAAATCAATATAGCGTCCCCAGTAAAAACACCTAATGCTGCTTTATACCCCGCACGAGTTCCATAAGAAGTACTTGATTTTAAAACATAAAGTGAATTGGGCCCAGGAACTAGAATAATCAGAATCAATCCTGCCATATAGGTCCAAAAATTAACAATACCAATATCTTCAAACATTTTATTCCTTGCTTTTTACGCTTTTAAATTGTTATTAAAAATATTCATACAAATTTTTTAACACAGATTTTTCATTTTGTGAATGGATAAACTATTGCCAATAAATAAATTTCCTAAAATGAACACTATTACTCATCTAAGGAATACATATTTATTTACTTAAATTCATTCCACAATCGAAATAATATGACATATATTATTTTAATAAATGAAAGTTATTGGTATAAAATAACGGAGTACAAATTATGAGTAATTATCAAATTGCAGTTATCGTTGGTAGTTTACGTACCGACTCTCTAAATAGAAAACTCGCTCGGGCCCTAATAAAATTAGCTGATAATAGACTCTCCTTTAATTTTATTGATATCAGCAAATTACCTCTTTATAACCAAGATGATGATCTCGTTCCAAAAACTGAAGTTCTTGATTTTCATTCCCAAGTTACCCTCTGTGATGGCTTACTAATCGTCACTCCTGAGTATAATCGTTCAGTGCCTGGTGTGTTAAAAAATGCACTGGATCATGGCTCAAGACCTGCCGGAACAAATATCTTTTCGACAAAACCAGCTGGAATTATTGGTACATCAATGGGATCAATAAGCACCGCATTAGCTCAGCAACATCTGCGAAATATTCTCTCTTTTTTAAATGTTCAAACGATGCCCCAGCCTGAAGGCTTTATTCACTGGGTAGATGGAATGATTGACGATCAAGATAATATTACCAATGAAAGAACACTAACTTTCCTACAACAATGGATGGATAAATTTTCTACTTATACCATTGCCAAAATTGCCAATAAATAAAGAGCATGTCGTTTTTGTTTTATGCTGGTGACTAATAAAATTATTAGCCAGCATAAATCACATCCTAAATATCATTAATTATTTATCATCATTAAAGACTATAACAAACAAGTCAATTAAGGAATATCACTTCAAGACTGACATTTATTAATTAGAAAACTCAAATGAGAATTAAATCAATATATGAATACAAATTAAATTATTTAAATTAACCAAATAAAAACAACTAATGACTTAATTCAAAATATAAATTTATTTTTTAAATTAACCATTGTTTTATCTAGTTTTGTAAATGCGCTAATTATATTTTTATTTATTCTCTATACTGAAAATCAACATCAATAATAAAATCTCCGAGGCAATTATGTCATTAAATAAAAAAGAGCATGTTAGTTATAATATGGTCGTTATCCTTGTCGGGATGATGGCCGCGTTAGCGGGGCTATTCTTTGGTTTAGATACCGGTGTTATTGCAGGAGCTTTACCTTTTATTAGTAAAACTTTCCATATCTCTGCCTTACAACAAGAATTAGTTGTAAGCTCCATGATGTTTGGTGCTGCTGTCGGTGCAATATCCAGTGGCTGGCTAACTTCCTTTCGAGGACGTAAAGGCACACTACTGATAAGCGCTATGTTATTTATTATTGGCGCAATAAGCTCAGCTTTCTCACCAAATGTTGAAGTTTTGATTATTTCACGTTTAATTTTAGGTTTAGCGATTGGGATTTCTTCATTTACCGCGCCGATCTATTTATCAGAAATAGCACCGAAGAAAATACGTGGTGGGATGATTTCGATGTATCAATTAATGATCACTATCGGTATTTTAGTGGCATTTATTTCTGATACTGGATTCAGTTATGATGGTGCTTGGCGCTGGATGCTGGGTATTATTACCATTCCTGCTATCTTATTATTAATTGGAGTCTCTTTTCTCCCCGAAAGCCCACGTTGGTTAGCAACAAAAGAACGTATGGGCGAAGCAAAAGATATTTTATTAAAACTTCGACAAACATCACAAGAGGTTGAAATAGAGCTAACAGAAATAGAAAATAGTTTAAAATTAAAACAAACAGGATTTAAATTATTTAGACAAAATAATAATTTTCGTCGTGCTGTGATCCTTGGGATTGGCTTGCAATTTATGCAACAGCTCACCGGAATTAATGTGATTATGTATTATGCGCCGAAAGTTTTTTCTTTGGCCGGTTTTGCATCCACAACACAACAAATGTACGGTACCATATTAATTGGTTTAATTAATGTTAT
The DNA here is from genome assembly GCF_022592395.1 of Moellerella wisconsensis. Classification (NCBI taxonomy): domain Bacteria; kingdom Pseudomonadati; phylum Pseudomonadota; class Gammaproteobacteria; order Enterobacterales; family Morganellaceae; genus Moellerella; species Moellerella wisconsensis. The sequence continues at coordinate 2,394,526 of NZ_CP093242.1, forward strand.
AGCTACCTTTATCGCGATTTCAATTGTTGACCGCTTTGGTCGACGACCAATCTTATTAACTGGCTTTGCCGTCATGACTATCGGAATGGGTGCATTAGCCTTTATGTTCCAAATGGATAATCACACCGTATTTAGTCAATATTTTAGTGTGTTAATGCTGCTGGTATTTATTTTAGGCTTTGCAATGAGCGCCGGCCCACTAATTTGGGTATTATGCTCTGAAATTCAGCCTTTAAAAGGGCGTGATTTTGGTATTACTTGCTCAACCAGCGCAAACTGGATAGCAAATATGCTAGTCAGCGCTACATTCTTAACCTTATTAAATAAATTTGGTGATTCCAATACATTCTGGATTTATGCGGTTATGAACTTTATCTTTATTATCATTACCTTTATGTTTGTACCTGAAACTAAACGGGTATCGTTAGAGCATATTGAGAAAAACTTAATGAGCGGTTGTTCATTACGTCAACTAGGTAAATAATCGATATTATCTTTAGCATAATAAGTAGGCTCTTAGGGCCTACTTATTGCGGCTAAATAGCGTCTATTTATCCTAAATCTTAATCAGATTATATTTATTATTTACATTAATCTCTCTTTAGTCATTGCTCTATTTTCCAGTTATTGACTTTATATTACGCAGTCTGCAACTAAAATACCGTTGGTTTAGTATTGTTTTACCGGAGATATTTTCGTTTAGCCTTTGCTTAACTCTTCAGGATCAACTTCTACTCTTTAATGTCTAGGTTTTAAATTCTAAGGTTTAAATTTTGATATTAATTTCTAGAAATAAATTACTAATACTACATAATAATTTATTGATTATTGTTTGAGTAAATATTTATTTTTTAGTTAAAATAGACATTAATTCCAATTTCACGTAACGAATAAGTGCAAGATATAAGTTACTAATATTCAACCAGATAAATTATAAGATGTTGATATGGCTTTATTAATTACCAAAAAATGCATTAATTGCGATATGTGTGAACCCGAATGCCCGAATGATGCTATCTATATGGGGGATGAAATATACGAGATTGATCCGAACCGCTGTACTGAATGTATCGGTCATTATGACAAACCAACTTGTCAATCGGTATGCCCTATCAATAATACTATTATAATTGATCCCGCATATATAGAATCACAGGATCAATTATGGGATAAATTTGTACTACTTCATCACGCTGATAAAATTTAGTCTATTTACTATACCGGCATTACTCATGTTTTTTCTGCAATCACGGTCGCACAAGCATAGCTACGTTCGTCAGTAATAGAGACGTGAAGTGTCGAGATACCCAGCGACTGTGCTAACTTTAATGCGGCTCCAGATAATGATAATACCGGTTTACCCAATGCATCATTTTTAATTTCAAATTGATTGAACGCTAATCCTTGGCGGATCCCCGTACCTAATGCTTTGGCCGCCGCTTCTTTCACGGCAAAACGCTTAGCTAAATAACGTTCTGGTTGAGCATGATGCAAATATTGTGCTAATTCATGCTCGGTCAAAATACGTTTGGCAAGACTACTGCCCGAACGTTCAATCGCTCGGCTAATTCTGGATATTTCGACGATATCCGTACCGAGCCCAACAATAGCCATTAATTACGCGCTTCCTTAAGTAACTGTTTCATATCAGAGACAGCTTGCGCCAAGCCGCTAAATAATGCGCGCCCAATAATTGCATGGCCGATATTTAATTCATAAATTTCTGGCAATAACGCAATACGCTGGACATTATGATAGGTTAATCCATGCCCTGCATTTACTTTTAAGCCTTTACTAGCAGCATAAGAAACACCATCTTTAATACGACGAAACTCTAATTCTTGCTCATTCGCAGAGGCTGCATCAGCATAAGCCCCCGTATGGATCTCAATAAATGGAGCTCCTACTTGTTGAGCAGCGTCAATTTGTTGATGATCGGCGTCGATAAATAATGAAACTTGAATGCCTGCCGCGGTTAAACGTTTAACAGCATCGGTAATTTTATCTTTTTGACCAGCAACATCTAATCCGCCTTCTGTAGTAACTTCTTCTCGTTTTTCAGGCACTAGGCAGCAAAAATCAGGCTTGATTCGGCAAGCAATATCAACCATTTCATCAGTCACTGCCATTTCTAAATTCATACGAGTCTGAATTGTATTTTTTAATAACTCGATATCTCTATCTGTAATATGGCGGCGATCTTCGCGTAAGTGCACTGTAATTCCATCAGCACCCGCTTGTTCAGCTACAAATGCCGCCTGTACTGGATCGGGATATTGTGTACCTCGCGCATTTCTTACCGTTGCAATATGGTCAATATTTACACCTAATAACAATTCAGCCACGTTTTACTCCTACAATCTTGTTTGAATTGGGATGTTTTTTCTACCTCTATCCTACTGCAAATTTATCTTTTGGTGTAAAAAATATCAGACTTTATATTGTCACAGACAATAAATGATATCGCATACACAAATTCATCAATATTTTTCAGATCCACTTCGCAAATTTATTGACTAATTTTATTGAGTGATTGTTTATATTTAACATACTGGATAAGATGATTTTAATAAATTAAACGGTATATTTTATTTTTAATATAAAAAATAAAATATAAATATGGCTAAAAACACCAATCAATCAATTAGAATATATAAATAAGAATATTAATCATAAGGAGAGAGTAAAATAAAAATAACTTTATTTAATATGAAAATAATTATTATATTATGAACCTATAATAACTAAACTAAACTTTCATCAGGCTTATTTATATTTATTTGGCTAATAGGACGGGTAAACTGACGAAATAATTCACGACTTTTTAATGGTTTTCCGCCTAAATAAGGCTTTAGTGCTATCCGTGTAAATCTTTTTGCTGCTTTCAAACTATCAACATCAGAAAACTCACGCTGTGATAAAGCTTTCAGTTGCTTGCCTGTAAAACTGAAATTATCGATAATTAAGCTACCGATAAATCCTTTCTCTTCACGGTAACGATAAGTCATGGTATCTGAAACTGGTTCGCCACTTCCTGCACAGTGAAGGAAATCAACGCCATAACCAATATGAGATAATAAAGAAAGTTCAAAACGACGTAACGCGTGCTCCGGGGTATATTCACTAGCCGCTAGAGTCTGAAGGCATTCTAAATAATCAAAGAATAATGAAGAATAAGCGGTACCTTGCTCTAAGATCCGAGAAACTAATTCGTTAACATATAAACCACTGTACAATACCGTACCAGATAACGGCAAAGCTAAAGAAACAGCATCTGCACTAGTTAAGGTTTTAACTGCACCTTTTCCTCCCCAGCGGATCAACAGAGGAGTAAAGGGCTGAAGACAGCCCCTTAATGGTGAACGGTTACGGCGAGCACCTTTGGCTAAAATACACACCCGCCCTTCGCCCTCAGTGAACATATCTAATAATAGACTAGTTTCACTATAAGGCCTTGCGTGAAGTACAAATGCTCGCTGCCAACCATTCACAGAGATAGACCTATTATTTTAGATCATCAACATAGCCGAGGCTGCGTAATGCACGTTCATCATCCGCCCAGCCTGCTTTCACTTTCACCCATAGTACTAAATGTACTTTAGTATCAAATAATCTTTCCATATCGATACGGGCTTCAGTGCCGATAGTTTTAATTTTGCTGCCTTTATTACCAATAACCATTTTCTTTTGTCCTTCTCGTTCAACGAGGATCAGACCGTGAATATGGTAACTGCCTTTATCTGTGACAACGAATTGTTCAATCTCTACCGTTACTGAATAGGGTAATTCTTCGCCTAGGAAACGCATCAGTTTTTCACGGATAATTTCAGAGGCCATAAAACGCTGAGAACGATCAGTAATATAATCATCAGGGAAATGATGATCTGCTTGAGGCATATGTTTACGAACAATCTTAGCAATGGTATCGACGCCCATGCCTTTTTCGGCACTGATCGGAACAACATCTAAGAAGTTCATTTTTTTACTAATAATACCAATATGTGGCAGTAAAATTGTTTTATCAACCACATTATCAATTTTATTGATCGCTAAAATAACAGGACAGTGCAAGCTTTTTAGCTTATTCACTACCATTTCATCATCAGCGGTCCAGTTAGTTCCTTCAACGACAAAGATAACCAATTCAACATCACCGATAGAGCTAGATGCTGCACGGTTCATTAAACGGTTAATTGCTCGTTTTTCTTCAATATGTAAACCAGGAGTATCGACATAAATGGTTTGGTACTCATTTTCTGTATGAATACCCATAATACGATGTCGAGTGGTTTGTGGTTTACGCGAAGTAATGGATATTTTCTGTCCCAATAATTGGTTCAGTAATGTAGATTTGCCTACGTTAGGTCGGCCGACTATTGCCACAAAACCGCAATAGTTTATTTGTTCGGTCATTCAAGCTCCAAAATTTTTAATGCTTGCTCTGCAGCTGCTTGCTCAGCTTTACGACGGCTTGAACCTACACCAGTTACCGGCTGTTCAATACCGCTAATTTGACAATCTATAGTAAATTCTTGATCGTGAGCTTCACCTTTAACCTGTACAACTAAATAAGTCGGTAGAGGTAAATGACGGCCCTGCAGATATTCTTGTAAACGTGTTTTTGGATCTTTCTGTTTATCACCCGGACTAATCTCATCCAGTCTTGACTTATACCAATCAAGAATAATTCTTTCAATAGTCTGGATATCACTATCTAAAAAGATCCCGCCAATTAATGCTTCTACTGTATCAGCCAAAATAGACTCGCGGCGAAACCCGCCACTTTTAAGCTCCCCAGGACCTAAGCGTAAACATTCACCCAGTTCAAACTCACGGGCGATTTCTGCTAGCGTATTCCCACGGACAAGTGTGGCTCTCATTCGGCTCATATCACCTTCATCTACTTTCGGAAAGCGATGATAGAGATCATTTGCAACAACAAAACTTAGAATTGAATCACCTAAAAACTCTAAGCGTTCATTATGCTTACTATTCGCACTGCGATGTGTCAGTGCTTGGACTAATAGATCATGCTGTCTAAAATGGTAACCCAGCTTACGCTGTAACTTCTCAATTAAAATAGGGTTCATGCGCGACCAACCGACTTTAGTAGATTGATAAAAAAGCACACGCAACAGACCTGTAAAATCCCTGACTTTACAAAACTGTTGCGTTTGCACTGACTTTTTTAATAGGACATTTCAATAAATCGAACTGAAATCCGCTTAAAAATAAGCCAATCAGATTAATATAAATTATTGTACACTGTGATGCTAAATAAAGCTTCGTAAAATGTGGGTTTTAAATTTAAAACCCACATCAATAACTATTGATACGGCTACTGATAATACAGTTACTGGCTTATCGGCCCCATTCGACTAAAACGGATCCCTGTCGGCCATTCATTTTCTTGCTTATCCAAACTTAACCAGATAAATACCGCTCGTCCAACAAAATTTTGCTCTGGAACAAAGCCCCACATACGACTGTCGGAACTATTATCTCGGTTATCTCCCATCATAAAATATTGTTTTTCTGGAACAATCCATTCATTGAGTGGCATTCCAGGCTGAATATAACGGGATTCAGTCATTGCTTGTCTAATAATCAAAATTTGGTGTTGAACATCACCTAATTTTTCCGTTCTTTCATATTGACGCAAGGCATAATTAGGAACTGGCTGATCCAAAGGAATTTGATAGTTCCCTTTCTGACTTTCCACTACAGAATCAACATTAAAGAACATTGTCCATTCACTCGGATCAAGCGGCCCATAGACAATAGGTAACTCTTTTTGGCAATCATTATTAGAACAATTTGGATAAATAGTCAGTTCTTTGGCCTGTGGGTTATAAACAATCTTATCGCCCGGTAATCCAATTACACGTTTTACGAAATCAACATTAGTGTCTTTCGGGTATTTAAATACCGCGATATCACCACGCTGCGGTTTTCCCGTAGCAATTAATGTTGTTTGTGTCACCGGATCTTTCAGCCCATAAGCAAATTTTTCCACCAGCATAAAATCGCCAACCAATAAGGTTGGCATCATTGAGCCGGAAGGGATCTGAAAAGGTTCATAAATAAAGGAACGAACTATCAGTACAATGGCTAACACAGGAAAAATAGATGTACTTGTTTCCATCCAACCTGGCTTGCGAACTACCTTTTTTAGCTCTTCCTGATCTATACTACCTTTAGTCATTTCCTGAAGCTTTTTAAGCTTACGCTTTCTTGCTGGCGCAAACTTAAATCGATCCAAACACCAAATAATCCCGGTAAACAGTGTTGCCAGCGTCAGGATCAAGGCGAAGGTATTAGCCATTGATACTCCTTTTCAAATTAGTTGTCTTTTCCGACATGTAATATCGCTAAGAATGCTTCTTGAGGCAGCTCTACGTTACCGACCTGCTTCATACGTTTCTTACCATCTTTCTGTTTCTGCAACAGTTTTTTCTTACGACTAATATCACCACCGTAACATTTGGCAAGTACGTTTTTACGTAATTGTTTAACCGTAGAACGAGCTATAATATGGTTGCCAATGGCTGCCTGAATAGCAATATCAAATTGCTGACGAGGGATTAGCTCTTTCATTTTTTCAACCAATTCACGACCACGATATTGAGAGTTAGATTGGTGAGTAATCAATGCTAAGGCATCAACGCGCTCGCCGTTAATAAGTACATCAACTCTTACCATGTCAGAGGCTTGGAAACGTTTAAAACCATAATCCAGAGAAGCATAACCACGTGAAGTTGATTTTAATCGATCAAAGAAATCCAAAACCACTTCTGCCATCGGAATTTCATAGGTCAATGCAACTTGGTTTCCGTGATACACCATATTGGTTTGCACCCCTCGTTTCTCGACACAGAGGGTGATTACATTGCCTAAATATTCTTTTGGCATCAACATGTGGCATTCAGCAATCGGTTCACGTAGTTGATTAATATTATTTAATGGTGGCAATTTGGACGGGCTATCAACTTGAATAACCTCACCATTAGTCATTTCAACCTCATACACTACCGTTGGCGCGGTAGTGATAAGATCAAGATCATATTCGCGCTCTAACCGCTCTTGGATGATTTCCATATGGAGTAATCCAAGGAAACCACAACGGAAACCAAAACCTAATGCAGTTGACGTTTCTGGCTCATAGAATAATGATGCATCGTTTAAGCTCAGTTTACCTAACGCATCACGGAAAGCTTCATAATCATCAGAGCTTACTGGGAATAATCCAGCATAAACCTGTGGTTTTACTTTTTTAAAACCGGGTAATGCTTTATCTGCTGGCATACGAGATGTTGTCAAAGTATCACCAACCGGCGCGCCTGTAATATCTTTAATAGCGCACACTAACCAGCCAACCTCACCACAATGCAACGTATCACGTTCAACACGTTTAGGGGTGAAAATACCTAAGCGATCGGCATTATAAACTTGGCCTGTACTCATGACCTTGATTTTTTCGCCTTTACGCAAGGTACCGTTTTTAATCCTGATAAGCGATACTACGCCCAGATAGTTATCAAACCATGAGTCAATGATTAACGCTTGAAGAGGTGCATCCGCGTCACCGGTGGGATGGGGGATATCTCGAACTAAACGTTCAATAACTTCTTGTACGCCAACACCGGTTTTAGCCGAGCAGCGCACTGCATCGTGAGCATCAAGGCCCACAATGTCTTCAATTTCATCGGCGACACGCTCAGGATCCGCGGCTGGTAAATCGATTTTATTCAGAACAGGAACAACTTCTAAATCCATCTCGATAGCGGTATAGCAGTTCGCCAGCGTCTGCGCTTCCACGCCTTGCCCAGCATCAACCACTAACAATGCACCCTCACAGGCAGCCAAAGAGCGAGAGACTTCATAAGAAAAGTCAACATGGCCTGGTGTATCGATAAAGTTCAACTGATAAGTTTCACCATCAGCGGCTTTATAGTCGAGCGTAACGCTCTGAGCTTTAATGGTAATCCCTCGTTCACGTTCAAGATCCATAGAATCCAGAACTTGGGCTTCCATTTCACGATCGGTTAAACCACCACAAATTTGAATTATACGATCCGACAATGTTGATTTGCCGTGGTCGATATGAGCAATAACTGAAAAGTTTCTTATATTATTGATTTTCAAGGTAATATCTTCTTTTAAATTGCCTTACAAAATCAGCTTAGGGTGAATTTCATACCCAAAGCTAAAACGCTATGTATGTCACAAGTTGAGTAATTGGCAACATTTTACATAGAAGAGATAGTTAACACAAAGATTCAATGTAAAACTAAGGTAAATCCTGTGTATTAAGGCAATTGATACAGCTAAAAATAGCTAAAACGCTAATTTATAGCGCGACAATGCTATGAATAATTGGTATGAGTTTTCAATAATTAAGAGAATTCGTAAATAAAATAATCATCGTAGTTATTATGTTAGATTGTTAGTCGAAGTCAAATCTATACGTCAAATATAGTGAGGAGGAGAATCCTTCATCGCTCAATGAGCACTCACTAGAATGTCACTTTAATTATTCTCACCGAGAGTTTTATTCTGTTTTTTTACTGACAAACACAGAATTGTCAGCATTCAGTACGAGTAAGAAGTTCGGTTGGAGGTAAACCAATCTGTAAAATAACAGGTTCAAATGCGGCTTCGCCAGCCCAATAATGAGCTATTTTTTTAGCTAATAGAAAGCCCACAATGCCACCAATCATTCCACCGATAAACACCCAGATCTGAGAAAAATCATTGGCTTGTAGAATACCAGCCAATAAAAATAACCCTAATAAAGGTGATAAATAAACTAACATCGCTGAACGTAATAAACTACCTTCAGAAATGCCAACTTCTACTTTTTGTCCAACTTCAAGTGGTTGATCAATAGAAATTTCGAGCTGGTGCTCAATTTCAGGGGTTATTTTATCTAGCACGTAAGAACCACAAGCACCACGAGCACTACAACTTCCGCAACCAGAGGAGGCACCATAACGCAATAATGCACGGCCTTGATGCCAACGAATAACGGTTGCCCACTCTTTAATCATTTTTCCAACTCCTAAAAACGAATACTGGATGCAATTTGCTTCGCCGTAGCTAATGGCAGTTCACCAATGATAGTAACCTCATTTTGCCCTTGAGTTAACGTATAAATAGTTCGACGCCCTCGGCTAATAGGTTGCTCGATGAGTTTACCATTTCCGGCTTTCGTCACATTAACAGAGAAACTAAACAGCCCGTCGCTAAACATAGCCGTTTCAAGTTGATCACCTTGCTGAATATTACGCCGAGAGCGAGATATTTCCTCAAAACCTGGTGGAACAGAACCTACACGCCAAGTGAATGCTGGTTTTTCATTTTTAGGCGCCACTAGTAAAGGTGGAAGATTCAATTTACTCAACGCGATTAACGAATCATGCACCAACTTACTATCTAACACCGTTGAAATCACTCTAAATTGCTCTAGTGTTTCGTTGTTATTATCGAGTAAATCAATTCTCAATGGTAAGCGTGTTTCTTCATCAATTAATAAAACATAATTAAAGCGAGAGTTATCTTTCGAGATAACACGAATAACTAAACAAGGACGATCACCAATATGTGTGCGGCCAGCATCGATAAAGTTATAATATGCGCTTAATTGTGGGAAATTAGCAAAAATGACTGACGGTAGGTGATCAACGATATATTGACCATTTAGGCTAAAAGCATCAAAACCAGGCTCAAAATAGCTAATGACATTGCCTTTTTGCACGATTTCTCGGCGCGATGAATCCATTTGGATCATCTGAGCCACCGGCTGCTTATTAATCAAGCCATGCCGATAACGGCCAGGAGTAATACTCTGTGGGCTAATAGTGATAAAGGAGACTTCGTAAGACAAGCGTTGAGCGGCATTCCCCATATCTTCTAACACTGTTTCAGCTCCAGATTGTGCCGCTGAAACAGTGCTAGATGCTAGTAGGCCGCCCGCCAAAAAGACGACGGATAACCAATATTTCATTATTGCTGTTTAGCTCCAGCAGAAGAGACAGGCTGCATAGGTTGATCACTATTTTGCAACATAGAACGGCGCTCGATCTCATACTGTTGAAGCATAGTATTGATACGCTGATTACGTTGTTCTACCTGCATTTGTTGTTCATTACCAAATAATTGCTCATTAGATACATTTAGGCTCACAGGTGCCCCTGCTCCCACCGGTACAGTATTAAAAGCGGCATACTCTGGCTGAGCCACAATATCACCATCTTTATTATATTGTTGAACACCTACAATAACTGCTAATGAAACACATGCAGCCATACCGACTTGTGTAATTTGGCTCGCCCAAGGACGAATTTTTGCCCAAATAGGTGCCCCCCAATGAGCCGGGGTAGGTTGTGATTCTGGAATTGCTTGCGGATTCAACTGCACTGGCTCATTTTCAAGCGCCAGAGCAACTTGGCTCGCAATATCAAAATGGACAACCTCACCGGTATCACCACGCAATGTATCACGGATGAGATGATAGCTCTCCCAGCGTTGCTGTAACGCTGAATCTTGCGAGACAGTGCTGATAAATTCTGGTTCCAGAACTTCACCATCCATCAATGCGGAAAGTTTCTCTCTTTGCATGCTTAAATACCCTTAAGTTATTAGCACCACAATTACATTTACTGTCAGTGTTGTTGGATCAGTGGCTGCACTTTACTATCGATGGCTTCTCTGGCCCTGAAGATACGCGATCTCACTGTACCGACGGGACAATCCATGACTTCTGCTATTTCTTCGTAGCTCAGTCCATCAAGCTCCCTAAGTGTTATCGCCATGCGTAAATCTTCAGGAAGCGATTCAATAGTTTTAAAAACCACACGTTTTAATTCTTCTGACAACATTAAATTCTCAGGGTTCGAAATTTCTTTTAGCGCACTGGCAGCTTCAAAATTTTCTGCATCACTGGCTTCTAAATCTGAAGCCGGAGGACGGCGACCCTGAGCCACTAAATAATTCTTCGCTGTATTAACGGCGATCCGATACAGCCAAGTATAAAATGCACTATCACCGCGAAATGAACTGATCGCACGATAAGCTTTAATAAAAGCTTCCTGAGCGACATCAGGCACATCAGCTTGCGGTACATAGCGTGAAACTAGGCTTGCAACTTTATGCTGATATCTAACTACCAACAAATTGAAGGCCTTTTTATCGCCTTGCTGTACCTTATCGACCAACATTTGGTCTGTCTGTTGCTCGCTCATTCCAGGCTAATTCTCCTGAATTCAGGCTCCACATAAATCATCACGTCACCAGTTATGTTATCCATTACTTTAGCAAGCATAACTTTTGAGTCGCAAAAATTAGCGAAGTTCAATTTAATTGAAAATAAAATAATAAAAGATACGATCTATTCCTGGCGGATCGTTAAGGATCGATAAGATCCACTAGCTAAAATCCCAATAGCCACGCATAAAAATTGTTCTTCTGACAACCCATTCAATCGTCTAAATGGCTAAAATAAGCGTGTTAAAAATGCAGCCTAGCTACCGATAATTTGAGTTATAACAGGTATATATCGCAAAATAGCTTTGCACCAAATGATAGGCTAACATGAAACCTCTCATTTATACTAAAAAAAGCAAACACCTATGAAGACTATTACACAGCATTACACAGACGTGCTTATTATTGGTAGTGGTGTCGCCGGATTATCTACGGCTTTACGATTGGCACCGTTCCATCGAGTTACATTACTTAGCAAAAGTCACCTAAGCGAAGGCGCATCATACTATGCTCAAGGCGGAATTGCTGCTGTTTTTGATGATACTGATAGTATCGAATCTCACGTTGAAGATACCCTTATTGCAGGTGGTGGTATTTGTGATAAAGAAACCGTCGAATTTATCGCCTCTAATGCACGTAATTGTGTACAGTGGCTTATCAAAAAAGGGGTTTTATTTGATACGGAAATTACCGATAGCGGCACAACACAGTATCATTTAACTCAAGAAGGCGGACATAGCCATCGTCGTATTTTGCACCATGCTGACGCGACAGGTAAAGAGGTCGAAACCACACTCGTCGCACAGGCAATGGCTCACCCTAACATTACAGTAAAAGAACGTTATAATGCTGTTGATTTAATTCGCTCCGATAAAGTTGGGCTACCGGGCACTGCTCGCGTTGTCGGCGCCTATGTGTGGGATCGTCAGCAAGAGCAGGTCGTAACAATCCGGGCTAAAACTGTGGTATTAGCTACCGGTGGAGCCGCCAAAGTCTATCAATACACTACCAATCCCGATATTTCCTCCGGTGACGGCATTGCAATGGCATGGCGTTTAGGTTGTAGGGTAGCCAACCTAGAGTTTAATCAATTTCATCCCACATGCTTATTTCATCCACAAGCCAGAAATTTTCTATTAACTGAGGCCTTACGGGGAGAAGGCGCATATTTGCGTCGTCCAGATGGCAGTCGCTTTATGACTGAAATAGATAAACGCGCAGAGCTGGCTCCTCGGGATATTGTTGCTCGTGCTATCGATCATGAAATGAAGCGCTTAGGTGCTGATTGTATGTATCTTGATATTAGCCATAAACCGGCAGAATTTATTACGAGCCACTTCCCAACTATTTATGAAAAATTGCTAACATTAGGATTAGATTTGACTCACGATCACATTCCTATCGTTCCGGCTGCGCACTACACCTGTGGAGGCGTTATGGTTAATCACTCAGGGCAAACTGATGTTACACATCTTTATGCCATTGGTGAAACTAGCTATACCGGCCTACACGGCGCGAATCGTATGGCATCAAATTCATTACTTGAATGTTTAGTTTATGGATGGTCCGCAGCTGAAGATATCCACCAACAAATTGCGGATATTGCTGAAATACCTTTATTACCAGAATGGGATGAGAGCCGAGTTCATAATTCAGATGAGCAAGTTATCATACAACATAACTGGCATGAATTAAGACTATTCATGTGGGATTATATGGGGATCGTCCGAACAACTAAGCGACTAGAACGGGCGCTACGTCGTATTCATTTATTGCAACAAGAAATCCATGATTATTATGCTAATTTCCGTATTTCAAATAACTTACTGGAATTACGCAATTTGGTACTAGTCGCCGAATTAATGATCCGTTGCGCATTAAAACGCCATGAAAGCCGAGGATTACATTACAACCTCGATTTTCCACACCAACAACCAAATTCAGGGCCAACTATCCTTAAACCCTAAAAATATACCGAGCTAACGATTTAGTCATAAGCCTTCCCTCCGGTTATACCTAGAGGATATACAGATAATAGATAACTCGCCGGGGGCTTTAACAATATAGATAAAAAATAGTAGATTAAACCAAATCAATAATTTACATAAAAATCAGTAATCCACTGAATAAATTGAGGAGTATAGGTTTTTCCGTCATCCTGTTTTAGCACTAAAGAGTCAATTAGCGTTTCTGTCGGCTGTTGACTAAAAGCTAATAACACACGATGAATTGGCGTCGTCGATTTATCAGAAATATTAGTACGTTGAAATACTGACCACCCTTGTTGTAAGGCTAATTGCTCGACATTTTCAGCGACATCGCTCGGCAATACCACACAAAAAAGGCCATCTGCCGTTAATAGCTTTTTAGCGCACATTAATAAACTTTGATGATTCAATGTGCCGGTATAACGTGCTTGATCTCGATACAAGTCACGGCAAGAGACCGCCGGTTCAAAATACGGTGGATTACTCACTATGAGCGCATATTTATTCTGCGTCTGTTGAACAAAATCGAGCACATTTTCAGCATAAACTTGCAGCCTATCAGCCCAAGGTGAGGCCTGAAAATTCTCAGCTGCTTGCTCAGCAGCTACGGGATCTAATTCAATCGCATCAATATGCAATCTAGGTTGTCGTTGTGCTAGCATAAGTGAGATTAAGCCGCTCCCACAGCCAATATCTAGTGCCTTACAAGCATTCTCTACCGGCGCCCATGCACCAAGTAACACACCGTCCGTCCCAACCTTCATGGCGCATCGGTCATGCCCGACAAAGAATTGTTTAAATGTGAAACCACCTTTACGGTATCGCTTAACCGTCTGCCCCATCATTTTATCCTTTTTATCCAGTTAACGTGCCAAGCAAACCGAGCAGAGTAGCAAAATGCCAGAAAAATATCACGGCTGAAAGAGAGAAAATAAATCATTGAAGCAACACGCGGTAATATTGTTGAATGAATTTTACACTTTTATATTCATGTGACTGTATTATGGGCAGAAAATAGGCTGAATACACTGGTTATATCCCTCCAGTTATTCTCATTTAGTCGTTCAATAATGATCCCATACACAGCACAAAACAGGTACACTAACGTCTACGGTAGATATTTTCAGGTGAACTATTCATATAACCTGTTTATAATCGGCGCCCCAAATAGAGGTATATAATGACTGCAACAACTTTTACTGAACTTGAACTTGATGAAAGCCTAATTGATGCGCTGACAGGTAAAGGCTATCAACGCCCCACAGTTATCCAAGCAGCAACTATTCCTGCTGCAATGGAAGGCCGTGATGTTCTAGGTTCGGCTCCTACAGGCACGGGTAAAACCGCGGCTTTTTTATTGCCAACGATCCAACATTTGCTCGATTTTCCGCGTAAAAAATCTGGGCCACCACGGGTATTGATTTTAACTCCGACCCGTGAACTTGCTATGCAAGTCGCTGAACAAGCAAGAGAACTCTCTGCTTACACTCATCTTGATATCGCAACTATCACTGGTGGTGTGGCTTATATGAACCACGCTGAAGTTTTCAGTGAAAATCAAGATATCGTGGTCGCGACAACAGGCCGGCTTCTGCAATACATTAAAGAAGAAAACTTTGACTGCCGAGCGGTCGAAATCCTGATCTTAGATGAAGCTGACCGTATGCTCGATATGGGATTTGCCAATGATATCGAGACAATTGCTGGTGAAACTCGTTGGCGCAAACAGACCATGCTGTTTTCTGCCACCTTGGAAGGCAATGCCGTTCGCGATTTTGCTGAGCGTATTCTGGAGAATCCATTAGAAATAGATGCCGATCCTTCACGTCGTGAACGCAAAAAAATCCAACAATTTTATTATCGCGCTGACAACATTGAACACAAAACGGCATTACTGTGCCATTTGCTCAAACAAGAAGATGTGACTAAATCGATTGTTTTTGTTCGTAAGCGTGAACGTGTGCGTGAAGTCGTTCAATGGCTGCGTAGCGCCGGTATTGAACCAAGCTACCTTGAAGGTGAAATGGTTCAAGCAAAACGTACTGATGCAATCAAACGACTGGATAGTGGACAAGTCAAAGTGTTAGTCGCTACCGATATCGCATCTCGCGGATTAGATATCGAGAACATTAGCCACGTATTTAACTTTGATTTGCCTCGTACCGCAGATGTCTATCTGCACCGTATTGGCCGTACAGCACGTGCTGGCCGTAAAGGTATTGCTATCTCGTTAGTTGAAGCACATGACTATCCATTATTCGGTAAAGTAACTCGTTATATCGAAGAGCAAATTAAAGTTAGAGTGGTGGATGAATTACGTCCATCGACTAAAGCGCCTTCAGATAAAATGCTGAATAATCCTAAACCGTCTAAGAAAGTACTCGAAAAACGTAAAGAGAAGAAAAAGCAAGAAGAGTCGAAGAAAAAAGTCAAAGTCCGTCATCGGGACAGTAAAAATATTGGTAAACGCCGTACTCCTGCTAATACAGAAAATACTGCAACAGATAATCCAAAACCATCAGTTAAATCATCGACTAAATCATCAAGTAAGCCATCAACAGAGAAAAAGCGTGCTAAATAATTAGCCCATTCTCGATAACAGTCGCGGTGAAAAGCCAGTCAGTTAATGACTGGCTTTTATGTTTATATATTCCGCGCCATTATTTAATTAGCTCATTAATTGTAATAATTTAACTCGCAATAACTGGCTTTCTGTATTTAATAACTTACTTCCAATAATATGCTGAGATAAAATATCGTGCCCGGTCATTTGCTGTGCATCCCGTATCAATCCATTAGCACCGTGAGCTAATAAATCAGCAGCAACATTTAACGCATGACTATTTAGAGCATAATGCAAAGCTGTTTTTCCATAAATATCAATATCATTAATCCGCGCCCCCGCAGATAACAAACGCTGAATATCAGCTCTATTACCACAACTAGCGGCTTGGTGTAACGAGGTTGCATACAATTTCATGCTAGGCTCATTGGCATTAATTATCTCCTCGGGGATGAACGATTGTACCGGGGTGACATCCTTCTCTGACGATTGATAAGCATATTTTAATCCAGGTATCGATTGCCACGGCTGATACCAAGACATTACCTCAATAATTTTATGTATTGTATGCGCTAATAAACAGCGCACTATTCTTTTTGATGGCCGCAGTCTATCCAATAACGATTCGGATTGGCTGTAAGGCAGAGAGATCCGCAGCCCAACACTTTTAGGAATGGCTAAGGTTTGCTGAAAATAATCCAACCAATCATGTTTAACCGTATAAAAACGCAGTTTACCTACATTTACTCGGCGAATAATATCTTCACTTTTCAGCCCAATAGCCGTAATCATCCGGCGTGATACCCCCGCAGGGCTAAAAGTAATAGTTGGTGCATTTGCGGCCAGTCCAGCGACAGAAGCTAATCCTCCCCCGAGTGAATGGCCAATACAAATCAATTTATGCGATGCAATTTTAGTTAATATATTAACTAAACCAATCGCTTGATAATATTGTGGCTCATATAATCCCAATCCTTGGCGAATATTGGCATAAAGATCTTTTAATTCATTTGAGCCAGTAAAACTTAAAATGTACATGTCAGTATAGCGATAAATAGCGGCAGAAAAGCCGGTATTGGTATCATACAGTGCCGTTTGATTAATCCCTAGGAGTGCAAGTTGTTCATCATTAAGCCTATTAATATTTGGCAACCCTAGACTAAAAGCCAAATAGCTATCTTGAGCCAGTAATGCCAAATTATAATCTTTTTGTTGTGATAATCGGCTAATAAAATCTTCAGCCATCAACTCATCAGGCCAATCAATTTCGGTTACTGGTAACGCTCTTAATAATGGCTGTATTTGACAACTACTTTGCGATTGATGGAGATAAAAATCACGCAATACATCATCAGAGAGCGCTTCAGGCAGATCTTCAACAGGTAATGATAAATTATTGGTGTGATATTGATACATGATGGTTCTTTCCTCATAGGTCGCCAGGCCTAATCAAAAAGAATTTTTACTAACGAGTAAATATTAAATTAAAACAGCATACATTAAAAAACCACCGTCCAATGAAGAACGGTGGTAATATTATTAAGTACTAATTATCCGACTTGTGTAGGATTTATTTGTGCTGAATTACAGACTTTCAGTGAAAGTACGTGTAATAACGTCACGTTGTTGTTCTGGAGTCAGTGAATTAAAACGCACTGCATAGCCAGAAACACGAATAGTTAATTGTGGGTATTTTTCTGGGTTATTAACCGCATCTTCTAACGTTTCACGGCTTAAAACGTTAACATTAAGATGCTGACCACCTTCAACGCGTACTGTTGGTTTCATTTCCAACGGAACTTCACGATATTCGAACTCGCCCAGTGTATTTTTAGCCACGACTTGACCTTCATCGTAACCTTCTTTCGCACAAATACAACGTGCTTCGTTTTTCTCGTCATCCAGCAACCAGAATGAATTTAATAACGCTGCATTATTTGCTTTAGTAATTTGAATACCTGTAATCATGCCAACCTCCACGTTCGTTAGAGATTTATATCAATCTCTTCATTTGATTATTCATTGGATATTTGGTCTAACCAATGTTTCTTTATATTATATAACAGTTAAAACCCCTACTTTCTTTGATATTAATCAACAAATACCCGTCATCACTTTAGTGACCTAGCGCAAGAGCATGATTTAAATCAAAATTGCATTTGATGCTTCTTACGAAAATTATTGTAAATTTTCAAAAAAAGTTGAATGCTAGATATAAAGAAAGTAATAAAAAATATAAACAAAACACGCTGCAACTTTATCTCCGTGGCAGGACACAGTAAGCTTAGCGGCAGAATATCAATAGAATGGATGACGTATGTCTAATGAAATAACTTGGGACGATATTATAGGCCGTGAACAGCAACAAGCTTACTTTACCGAAACGCTGTCTTTTGTCGCCAATGAGCGCCAACAAGGTAAAATAATTTATCCACCAGCAGAAGATGTGTTTAACGCCTTCAAATATACCGCATTAAACGATATCAAAGTGGTTATTCTCGGGCAAGATCCCTATCATGGGCCAGATCAAGCTCACGGATTATCTTTTTCTGTACGCCCGGGAGTACCTGCGCCCCCCTCTTTGGTCAATATGTATAAAGAGCTAGAAAAAGATATTGCCGGTTTTACTCGCCCTACACACGGCTATTTAGAAAGCTGGGCACGCCAAGGTGTTTTATTATTAAACACGGTACTAACCGTTGAGAAAGGCAAAGCGCACTCTCATGCGCATTTAGGCTGGGAAACCTTCACTGACAAGATAATTAATGAAATTAATCAGCAACGCAATGGTGTAATATTTTTACTCTGGGGGTCTCATGCCCAAAAGAAAGGCCGCTTCATTGATAGCCATAAACATCATATCCTTAAGGCTCCGCATCCCTCTCCGCTCTCGGCCTATCGTGGATTTTTAGGTTGTGGACATTTTTCGCAAACCAATCAAATTTTACAGCAACAAGGGCTAAATCCCATTAACTGGCAACCTGATTTACCTATCACTGAATAGTTAAATTTACTGATGCTATTTGATTAGTCGTATAAATATACTGGCGGTTTGATACCGCCAGTATGAAAGCATGCTCTATTTATCTCGATTTATTTCTTATAACCTAAGCCACTCGCTAGCCAATTAATTTTCCGGGGGTTATTTGTAAAAATAATCACCCTCTGACAGAATATCACCCTTGGTAGTTTCCAATAATTGATTTAAATTATCCATATGCGCTTTGATTTCATTACTTGCCGCATCCAGTAGCACACACATTGCGGTGACTTTCTCAATATAATGTTGAGTTTCATGATAACTCATACTTAAATCACTCAAACTATTCTTTACCTGCATCATATCTGCAGAAGATACAGTAGATTGCATCCCATCCATGACCCGCGTTTTTTTCTTTTTTAAATCAGTATCTCGTTGATTTAATAACGAAGCAGCTTGTTTTAATTTGAATAGGTTACGCTGTAAATCTTCACCAACTCCACCGATACACTTAGCTTGCCATTTTGCCGCTTTACGCTGAGCTTCATTTTCGCCTAACTTAGTCACCACTTCAGCTTTATTTTTAGTGTACATATTTTTCTTTCGTGATTTGACCATTCCTTGACGTTTCATAATAACTTTATGCGCCATCGTGGCGACTTTTTTACTGATCCCGCCATCAGGAATAAAGTCTAATGGCATTAAAATTCGATTATGTAAATCCTTAACTACTTTAGAACGAAATTTATCTAAGCCACTACGTTTCATGCGATATAATAAACCGCTACGCCCTTCATTATATAAATCGCCCGCTTTATCTAAAAAATCTTGTCCACTGGTTGCCCCTGAATTTAATTGACTAAATTGCTGCTGCCCCATGCTAGGAGTTACCATAGAATGCATTTTAGAACTTACCGCTTTTGAAATATGCGTCGAATACATAGCCTTAACCGACTCCACTAGCTGGGAACGTTCCAACTGCATCATTTTTTCATCTAGCAACTGCATAGGTTTATTCGCTAAACCATAATCAAGACCGTAATCAAAGGCTTTTTGGCCATTATCTGAATTAACTTGGTCTAATAACATCGACTCGATACCCATGTATTTTTCCTTTTTTTGTTAATAAAATTCCGTTTCAATATCTATAATAATTAGATGAACTACAGGGTCGCTATTTTGCTATTAGCCACCTATTAATACACTCGGCAATCCCATAATAATTGTGCCACCATGTGCGGTTAAATCCCCCATCCTTGCAGCCGGTTTTTGATTGATTAATACCGTCATACTGCCTTTTACGATGCTATCAGGGACACCAACACAAAGACACATTTGCCCCACGGTTGCCGCCGGTATTGCGCCAATCAATACGGTTACTGGCAGCGGTAATATTGGCCCGCCAACATGCGGTATCGGCACAGGTGCCGGAGTAACCATTGGGCACAAATGCATATCGGTCATTCTTGCAGCAGGTAGCATTAGACACGCCCTTGATCTATAGCGGCGGTTCCGTTACCACCTTTAGCGATATCTAACGCAATCTCGATTACGGGCAAATATAACGAGCTTTCCTGCTCATTATCAGATAGTGCCACCATTAAATTAATCGCCCCAGCTACTGCTTGTGCATACAAAAATTGCGGTGGAGCTACCGCCGGTTGAGTGCTATCCAACATGCTTCCACCGCTCCAAAATGCAGCTTGCGCAACCCATCCTGCCCCCGTATCCAATCCAGAGCTTGTGACCGCATTACCGGCTAATTGCCGACACTTTTCATCTCCATAGCGCACCCACATTTGAGCTGCTTGCAAGGCTTTATGTTCATTATCCTGCCATGAATGAATTAATTGACTACAACAACATGCCCACCATACTGACTCCCTTACCGGTAACGCATGGGCCAAAAACAGCACTAAATCAGTATGACGAGCTAATGTATTTAGCTGATTAATAAACGCTAATGGCGCTGCATACTCTTTAGCAATAACTAACAATTCCTTATCTGGCGCAAATTTAATTAAGATGTCATTAACCTGCTTATAAGGGATTTTTATTAATTCCATATTGAGCTCCTAATTAATTTTGGTAATTGCACCTTGTATTTGCACCATTGCTCCCGCTTTAACTTCAGTCATTGCCGAGCCGTTAATAGAAACAATAGCGCCAGATAATTGAGTTTTAGCCTGCGAATTAATCTCTGTCATAGCTGATTGCACACAGACTTTAGCTTTACCATTAATTTTTATTTGTGGTGATTCAATAGTAATTTCAGAAGGAGAGATCGTAATCTGACTAGCTCCAACTTTTAATTTAATCTCTGATTTTCCGCTCAACGTAATTACATTTGCTTCTAGCAAAGCATTATTAACAGCTTTAATTTGAATATCTTTTTTAGCAGCTAAAGAAATCGATTTTTGGCTATCAATATTAAAATTATCGAGGCTGGTGAGTTGTAATATTTTATCGCTTTTAATATTAAATTGCTCTTTACTGTACAGTGTGGCTGTTTTATCAATTTCAGTATTCAGTAGTCCTTTAATATTAATATTAAAATTATTTTTACTGAGGATCTGTAGATCTTTCTGTGCTGATAACCGAATTAATTCATGATCTTTCTTATCTTCAAAACTCAGCTCATTACCTTCATTATATTTTCCATTCGGTGTAGATAAACTTTTAAAACCACTACACGAAGGTGAATCAAAGGGTAATTGACAGCTATTATTATAAAATGATCCCACTACAACTGGATTATCTGGATCACCATTAATAAATTGTACTAATACCGAATCTCCTACTCGAGGCAAAAATTGCAATCCGAATCCTTTACTAGCGATCGGTTGTAATACGTTTAACCAGCAAGAACTGTATTCATTTTTCTGGTCATGATGTAGAAAATCCCAATGAAAGTGGACCTTGATACGTCCCAATTTATCACGATATATTTCAGTATTATCGGGGCCAGTGACTTCTGCACTATGTAATCCATGGCAGACGGGCTTAGGAATATAATGTAAATGATAAGGACAATGCGTTGGAAAACAGTCAAACTTATTATGATATTGAACTTGCTGGTTCGACTCACTGCATGCAATAAAATGAGTTATCGTACTGATATAATAATCGGCATTAGATGCTTTATTCGGATGATCGACTAAAGAAAATAACGCACCAGAAGATAACGATAATACCGACGAACCACCACTAAATTGATGATGATTTCTATGCTCTGCTTCCATTTTAGATAGTGCATATTTCTTAGCTATCGATTTATTTTGGCTATTTTGCGCATAGAACTCATGTTTTAACTGTGTCTTTCCGGACACTTTGGATTTTTCTGTTGAAAAATAATCTTCATTTTTATCTGCAATATAATCATGGAAACTGACAGAGAAATGACTTAATTCATGGCTACTGCACCAGTCACTAATACAATTTAACTTATTATTTTTCTTACTATATGCCAATTGTTCCGTAGCTAACGCTGGTAGTTTCTGCGGTTGATCAATAATGATTAATCCCGCAGATTTACTCTCTAATGAATGAAAATAATTCCATCCTTCGGCTGCTAGTAAACGATGAATAAAATCACCATCACTTTCATCTAATTGGCAACAATATTCGTGCTGAATTCCCGAGCTTGAAAGCGAAAATGATACATGTTGTTTAGCGTTATTTTCTGCAATTACCTTTTCAATAATTTGTTGACTCGTTAATTGCTGAAATACTCGCCGTTTACTTCCTTGAGATAATAAAGTTAAAATATCACAAGCAGAAATACGATAAAAATATTGCATTTTTTCTTCATGATAATGAGTCAACGATATTTTATTAATCATGGCCGAGAAATGACGTTTTTCTGCTATTGAATTAAATGAAATATTAATAACTTTACCAAGTAATTCAATAGTTAACTGGCTATTAGAAACAACATCAATCACTATACTCAATGTTCCTGATAGCCGCTCATTACACTCCATATTACTTGCAACATAATGCTGATTATCTATAGTCACAAATAATGGTCGTGCTTTATATTCGAGTTCATCCATAAACTCACCTCACGTTATTACATAATAAGATTATGCTATCTGATTTATTGAGTAAAATATGAAGTAAATAGTCTGTTTTTTATTAAATTGAATGTTCAATCAGCTCCATTAATTTATCTTTTAGGGTCATTATTTTTATCTTTTCACGTTTACTACAATAATCTAAGTTTATAGTGCTAATCCATACCCATAATGAATACCAATCATCGGAACTAGCAACCATATTCACACCTCGTTGCTGGTTAGTAGAAGCGTAATATTCAGTATATTGCCAGTTGTTCAACTGATCACGTGGATAACCTAACGGTAATGCAGCGGAAAAATCAATTAATACATATCTTTTTAATCTATTGTTATACAAAATATTGGCTGGTTTGATATCGCCATGGCACCAACCACTGCAATGACAATGTGTAATAATATCCATGATAGGAATTATGCTATCAATAAAAAAATTCAACTCACTGTATTTTAGCAAAGTAAATGGTTGTAATCGTCGATAATAACGAGTAATAATTATTTTTTTAATATCATTAAAGCTAATAATCTGTTGTACTCGGATATCATAACAATCTAAAAGAGCATTAACTTCACGCTGATATTGAATATCATCTAAAAATACACGCCGAATATAACGTTTATTTTTATCAAATATAATATAAGGTGATTTATTAATTTGGTTATTTATCATTGGCTAAAATAGTCATTGGTAACGATAGTTGCTCAAATAATTGTTGTGATATTACAATAGATTGATTATTTATTTGATACTCAAATAAAAATTGATATTTATCTATTTTATAATCGATACGCGGAAACTCACCTTCATTAGTATTCTTTTCATTATTAAATAATAACCGGAAAACACCCCATTGCCCTTGATAATTATTCGCATATAATTGTAAACTATCTTTATAAAAGCCTAAATATAAATCACCATCTAATCCAATTTCGGGCCATGAAATAATATCCCAGAAACGTGGACCATGGCGATAACGAAAACGTAATTTACTATCATATAACTGAATTTCCGTTAAGCTCGGTGTTAACATAATAGGTTTAATCGAAATATTAACCTGAGCTTGAGTATTATCTTCTGAGATGAAAAAGATTGATTGCACTTTTTTTGCCGTATTTAGCTGCGATATAAAATATGAGGATAAAGCTAAATTCTGACCATCATTAACTCTTAGCACTATCATTTTTTTAGAATAAGTAATAAATGGTGATAATAATGTCATAAATTCATTTAATACTCCTTGAGCTTGAAAAAAATCATTCAATGCGGTCAAGGAAACATCACGAGGAGAATCTGAGAATGGAAAGCGACCCAATATTTTATGTTGATATTCGGGATAAACATCATTTTTCCAGCGGCTATCCAAATAATGTGCAGTTGCATTTAAAATAAATTGCCAATTATAATTAACCAGCTGATTAGTCCACTGTTGCAGAGGATCAGGATATTTTTTTATCGTTGTATTTAATCCTGATAGCATATCATCTGTTTTATTTATATGCCCTACTGCTATTTGATAGAAAAAATCATCTCCCGTAGCTTGCGCTGTATCATATTCCCAGAGCGTGGATAACCTATGAAACTGATTAAGTAACTCATTAATCGGTAATTCACCATTCTCTGAAGCGTTAATCAACTCATGATATGCTTGGAATGACTTATTAACTCTATAACCGGGCTGTAACTCACGAAGTTTATTACCCATCGCGCCTTCAACTCGTTGAGCTTTTTTTAATAATTTGGTAGTTTTAATTAATCCTAATTGTGTTGATACAGATTTTCCATCTGCAATATTTGGCGTATTATCCTCATTGAGTAATGTATTTGTTGAGATAAATTGTAGCATATCGACCAATACATTATTATCAGGATCAGATAATAAGCTCATTGTCTCTGCAAGTTGTCTTTGACTAATAATTGGCTTAATTTTTAATACTGAAATCAATTGTTTCCATACTTTAATGTATTCAGAAAGATATAATGTATTAATTCGACGACTCATTTTAGCTAATTCTAATAAATTTACCTCGGTAGATCCCCCTCTCATTTTTTTCATATTAATCATTTCCTCACGCAGTAAGGAAGAATTTGACGAGAGATCGATCGCTTGATAGCCTTCCTTAGTAAAAATAAAGGGTATAGTAGATTTATTTAATGCCGTATCAGCCAATAAAAAAACTCTATCAATATTAGGGCCAATAATCTGGGACAATAAAATTTGCTGATTAAATTCTGGGCGCTGCTTGATTCTTTGATAGAGAATATTATCTAACTGCGTCGAATCAATCATAGATTCATAACTTTTGATTAAATCAAACGGAATTTGCGAAGAGTTTTTTTCAATTACTCTTATCGGCATTGTTTCAATTAGCTGAATTAATTCAGTTAAACTTTCACTATCAGAAAAATCGGCATTATTACTAATATGAAATGACAAACTTTGTGGATTAAATAGGGTTTTATCATATAACATTTTATAATGATAAATCGCTTGATATAAATTAGCTTCATCACTCGTAGAAGAATCAATCATAATTTTCTTTAAAATACCCTCAAGAATAGGTAACAATATTTCAGCTATTTTCTGTTGATTAAATTTTACTAATTCCTGATTAATATTTGATTGATTAAAACTAATATAATGATACCAAGCTAATTTTCTTTCACTCAGTGTAACTAAATTTTGAATAGAATTTAGCAGCTTTATTTTATGATTAATACTAAGATGAGGATGGAAAGCGCGATTGAAATAATCAAGTTCATCACTAACTTGTGCTATCCAGCGATCATTGATTTCCCAATTATTATGTAATTGACGGCCAAATAAAGTCATTCCTAATATCATAAATATAATAATAAGCGAATTACTAATGTAATATTTTATATTCTGATAATTATTTAAGCTAGATTGCTGCTTAGACTTTATAATTATATGTTCTAAAATCCCTGTCATAAAGAAAGAACGTTCAAGCAATATATTAGTATTATTATTGTAGATAACTCCATCATATATTTCATTTGCGCTCTTTGATAATAAATCATATTTAGGATTAGTGAGCTTTTGACAATAAAAAGAAATATAATTAAGTGAAATATAAAAATTTTGATTTTTATTACCTTGTATAGATTGAAAATAATCTTTAAGTAATAATAATAACATTTGAAATTGATAAGGAAAAGAAACAATACCTATACTATTATTTTGCATATCTAATCGTTGATATTGTTGATTAACTATATTAAATAAAATACTTTTGATATTTTCTTCATAATCACGATTAAAGAAACAACTATCATTATTATTTATTTCCCAAGCTAATAAACCAAGATTTTTATCGTTTTCATTTGAGGTTATATAGGAATAAAAATCAGTCAAAGTATCCAAATGAGAATGTAATAAGGTAACAGATAACTTTAACCCTGATAATATATTAATATTATTTATTAGCTTAAATCGAGATTCGCCCAATGTTATACGTTCATTCTGATTTAAAGATAACAAGTAATTACATGAGGTAATAAATATAATACCATCTAAAGCCTTTCTAGGACGATAGCGTAATAATATAGTAACTATTTGATTAAAAGTACGGGCATGACTAACTTCTTCAACCTCAATAATGATCATTGTAGAACTTGACCACAGAGAAATACTTTCATTACATATTGATTTTATTAATTTAAATCCATTATCAATTAAATATTGTGTTTTTCCACTTTTACTTTCTCCTGTTAATAAAAAAAACGCTTTACTATAATGAGAGTTAGATTTAAATATATTATTTTTAAATAATTCCTTAAATGCAACATTAATAATCTTATTAAATACTATATGTTCCTTTATCTTTCGCGGCGGGAATTTTATATTTGATAATAAATAACCTAGAAAAATAACTATTAATACAGAGAATATAGTATTCATTATGATATAAATATTACTATCACTTAAAAAAAACCAGCCTAATAGGTTAAGTGCCTGTAATGCAATAAACAACAATGATAACAGTATTACTTTTTTCATAATATAAAACTCTGCTAAAACAGATAAAATTTAATTGATATCATTATTAATTAAACTAATAACATCTTGACTAAGATAATAATAACCATACTCTGAGATACCAATCATAATGAAAAATAATAAAATTAAAAATGTTGTTATTAATTTATAATTAAATATATTTCTAGGATATAGTTTATTTCTAGTTAATGTTATTTTTCTAGATGTTTTTTTTATTTTAACTACTACTGACATGTTTAATTTAAGATAAACAGAATGATAGATATTTGCTA
This sequence comes from Moellerella wisconsensis, assembly GCF_022592395.1. Taxonomy (NCBI): domain Bacteria; kingdom Pseudomonadati; phylum Pseudomonadota; class Gammaproteobacteria; order Enterobacterales; family Morganellaceae; genus Moellerella; species Moellerella wisconsensis. Next base: position 2,421,689 of record NZ_CP093242.1, read on the forward strand.
ACCGATTATTATCGTGCAGATACTTACCTTTAAATCCTAAAGATAAAATATAATATTGAAGTTCAAGAAAATCAGTTAATAAATCCGGTTTTCTATAGGCACTATCTAAAAAATCAAAGAAATATTCGCCACCTTCTCTACTATTAAAAACCAAGCTTAATAAAGAGGAGTTTTCCCAACCAGAATCTTGTCCCCAAGCTGTATTTAATATTAACTCATCAAAAGAAGCACAAAAAATAAAGGCTGCTTTTTCTATAATACTATCATGATAACGAGAAGTTTTACCATAATGAATGAATTCATTTATTTTCTTTAATATTGAGTTTCTAAACTGTGTAATATCTTTAGGTCTATTTTTTTTTACTATATAAATATATGTTATTATTATTGGTGTTGCAATTTCAATTAATTTATTACCATAAGGCAATGCGATAGGTTGAATGTTATCAGTTAATGAGTTTGGTATATTAGTAATTTCAAATGAATTAATACTGCTATCACGCTCTCGTTCTACTCGAATAGTTTTATTATCATTAAATAAATAGGTCATCAATCTCTATCCAATTATAAATAATTTTATTAATATATCTTCAACTTGACTATCTATATGTATTGCTAGTAATTCATTTTTTTCTTTCCATACTTTCCATAATTCTGAATTTTTATTTAATTCAAAATAACAACAATTATTTTTTGGTGTTAATTCTTCAGGAAAATGATCAATTAAAATAATATCTATACCAGAAAGCCCATTGTTAACACAAGCAGCGATATCACTATTCCCAGCAATCTTCAACATTGCCGGTAATTTATCACGCAGTTCTAGTTTACTGCGTTTACATTCAATCTCTAAAATAAATTTACAATGTGAAATTTCAGATTTATTTAAAATATTGGCTCTGATTAATCGTCGAGATGTATATAAATGATAATCTAAAATTATTTCGCTCAAACTAATATTTTGACGATCTTTAAGATAATAATTAAGATCATCAATAACATTATTTAGCAAAGTATTTCTATTAATAATATTCCAAGCCGGATACTTTTTAGCGATTTTAAACTCACAAGAAAGCAGAGAGTTAGCTATAGAAATAAAAGTAAAATATAATTCTTTTAAAGTTATATTATTTACTCCCTTATATTGCTCTAATATTGTTAGCCCAGAATTTAAACTATTAAACCATAAAGTATCTTTTGTTCTTATTATAGTATGACTATGATCATTATTATTTAATCGATTAGCTAGTTTTATTAACTTAGCCGAAGCTAAAAAATATATATTTTCTATACTGCGTATTAAATAACCACTTACTTTAGTATTTAAACATAAAGGAATATAGTTTCTATCTAATACAATACTATTGTCAGAATTAACATTCTCGATCTTAACAATAGGTAATAATGCATAATTATCCAGTTCATCATTCTGTTTAATTAAAAAAATATTTAACTTTGCCAACTCTATATTACAATATTCTCGCTCAACTCTATTATTATCTATAATATTTTCCTCTACTTTAAGATAACGAAATTCCTGAGTAGTGGAAATTTGCTGTTTTTTAATATCTTCAAGATGAATAGCCAAGTAAATAACTTTTCCACTATCTTCTGGCATCAAATCTAAAGTAATAGCATGATTTAAAATAAATGGTGTTCTATCTGGAAAAATACCTTTAGCTGCAATAACTTTAACTTTTCCAATATGATATAGAGAATCATCAATTATCAACTCACTAATACCATAGTATTCAGGAAAGCTTTGTTTAATAACTTCGCGACAATATGACTCTAAATAATGAGTATTTTGCTGAAAATGCTGTGGATTAAGAAACATTCCCTCTTGCCAAATAACTGATAATAAATTATACATTCTCTCACCATTAATTTTTAATTGACACAACAGTTCCATCTAAATGAATTGCTACTCTAGCTCCTTTCGACGAATATAAACGCACTTTCTTTTTATTAGCTGAACTTCTATAATTTGAAAATTCAACAATAATAGCGATATATTGAGTTCCTTCAATTAAAGGTAATGTAATTTCTTTTTCTGAAGATGGATATATACTAGGAATAATCCGTTTAGATAACAAATCATTTTTTAATAAATCATCATCTTTATGATATAATTCAATGAAATTTCTTTCATCAAAAATCACATTATCTTTTAATTGATAGATTCTTAGTGTTACAGGTGCTGGTTGATTATTAATTGTTGGATTAATATTATCTTCAGCCCTAATACTAACCAATAATATGCCGCCTGTTCTAAACAAATCAATTAGACTACAACTTGAGATAAACAATCCAGAAACCAATAAAATAATAATGATTTTTATTTTTTTTATCATTGTATATTTCTATCTAGTATTTTAGATAACAGTTCACTATGAAAGCATGAAGTGAAATTAGTCTGTAAATTATCATTTTTCATTTGTCGATAATAATAACTTTTATAAGCCTTCCAAAAGTCTGGAGTTAAATTAAAAAAACCGGGTTTAAATATAGAAAAATAAGTTGATTCAATATTCTCTGGCGATAAATCCAATATTAATTTATTAACAGAAATTGCTATTGATTCATTTATCATTTTAATAAATTCAGATATAGAAATATTTCTATCATTAAACAATAACATTATCGGATCTTTAGATTTAACATATTCATTATCTAAAACAGAAAATGGATCTTTTAATATACCTTCATTATCTTTAGGTTCTACAGAATGTATTTCCATGCTATTTTCTGGTTTATAATTAAATATATCTTCCCGTATATTAGCATCCATATATAGAGTGTCAGCAATACTTTCAGCATTATCTTTATATGATAATGGATTAGGTACTTTATCTTCAAATGGATCATCTTCAAATAAACCACTACCTAAACTAGGTGTTTTTTTTGCTAAATTATTTTTAACCTTAACTGCTGAGTCAATAAGAGGCGCATTATTACTTATGGTATCTATATTGTCACTATTCAATTCAAAGCAAGATATTAATAATTGATAATCAGAAATTTTAATGACATCACCATCATTTAATATCATTGAATTATCCTTTCCTAAAGGAAATTCATCATTATTAATAAAGGTTCCATTAGTACTATTATCTGTAAGTTGATAACCTCGATCATTCTTTTTTATTGTGGCATGGATACCGGATATCGTACGATGACTATCATTTAGCTGTAAATTTACGCCGATCGAACGACCAATGATACCGCCTTCATCAGGGAGGTTATATTGCCATTGCTGTATGGATTCACCTTCGGGATGGCTAATAATTCGAATGATCAATCCCATTATGTCATACCTTTTTATCTTAATTAATATTATACAAATGAGTTCTGTATTTATTATATAACTCAGTTCATTTAGCTAATAATAACTACGGCAGATTTCAATAAAAATTTAGTCTAAAATCAGAATAGAAGGAAAAAGATAAAAAAATGACTATTTTTAATAAATAGCAATCAATATAATCTAAATAGGATTTTTATAACGAGATTTGAACTTTTTGCTTGTTTATTAAGCCGAGAAAGCAATTAACTGCCAACTGTCTTTTTTGTCTAACTCTATTATTTTTATAAAATTTTTCAATAAGAACAGAAGATATGTTCATCTTAATATTAATCTGTACATTCATTTTAAAATAAAAATTAGATGTTTGATAGATTAGTTTTATACGTTGCGGATCATTTAGCCATTCACTATATTGTTTTTCCGTTTCTATATTTATAATAACATTAACTCTATCTGCATATTGAAAACCATACTTTCCTAATAAACTATCCACACCTAAAACATGATTAATTAGACCCAATTTTGTAAGACTTTCATGCTCTAATAATACAGTTTGAGGGACCGCATATTCTAATTTAATGGGAATTTTAAAATAACTTTCTAACCAAAGAGCTAAATGAGCTATTTTTTTATTGTTTGGTGTTACTATTCCAATACCTCGATAATCTAAACTTTGGCATTCAGTAATGGTCTTCCCACCTAAACCATTCAATAAAAGATTAATTTTCACTATTTCCTGACTATATTTTCTCTTATCATATAAAAGACACCAATCATATTTAAACAGACTTTTAAATAACAAATTAAAATATATTTTTTCAAATATAGTTAAAAATTCCTCTACAGATTTATGATCATATGAAGATGATGATTTAATGCCGACCAAAGACATTTCTCTGGGTAATACTCCCTCACACCCCATTAATGCAGGTATTGATTGAATTTTATCTCGATCAATCTCAGACAATATTCCTTCAATAATTTGATTAAATTCGTTAGAGTTATTCGGTAAATCAACATCTGTCTTTGTTAATTTATTTTTCCATTTTGATATCAATAAATCTATCGCTATTTCTATACTATTTCTGTGATGGTTTGGCATCCTACTTTTCCTAAATAATCAATTTTTCTATGTATAACTCCTTCTGTATGAATACTTAACTGAATAAAAACTGTATCATCTGTTAAACTAGCTAAAAAATGCTGTAATACTTGTCCTAAAAAAGAAACTCCGCCCCAATCCTCAGTTAAATTTAATGTCACCACTATTTTAAAACCAGAAAAATATAATCTATTCTTCCCAATCTTTACAGGAGAAACACATCGCTTAGACGATACCTGATGAATACTTTTTATTAATGTTTTCAATTGATGGTTGTATTGCCTATCATACTGTAATAACCATTGCTGCAATTTTTCAGCAGGATTATCTGCCGCTAATAAGCTAGTTAAATTAGCACGAAAATGCGATAGGATAGTCAATATTGCATCGCTATCTTGATGGATCATCTCGCCGATTAATGGTTTAGTTTTTATTTTAAGTTTACCAGTAAAACCAAGGGTATCCATCGAACTTAACTCACTGTATTTATGCATTTCAGTCGCTTGCTTATGCTGAGTAACCTGTGCGTTAATTTGCCATATCCGGGTGCCTCCCTGGATATTATTACTTCCCGAGACACTTAGTTCTGCCATTCCTACTGATTTTTGATGGCTAATATTCCATCTCCAGTCATAAGCTAAGCTCGAAGGATGATTAATTTCATCATAGCTTTCGCGATATAATTGAGGAATATTAAATAGTGAATCACTAGTAATATCTTGTACATTATCAATCGAATGTAATAATAAGTCTTTCTGTGGATCTAAAAACAATTTATAATTTTTTTTAGTAAAATCAACAGCCATAGGTTCAGATAAATAAGGAAATAGATTTATTCCCGCGCAAGAAAATAAGCTTATATTGTCTTTATTTACCTGATTAACTAGCTCATCGGGCCAGCAAGAGAAATAAATTATAATTGAACATTCATGATCATTTATATTCTGTAAACTCTCAGCTAAATTTAATCTAAAAGAGAGATATCTTGCCGGGAATAGAAAGGCATCATGCAGTAATGTCCAGCCGGGGAAACTGGTATTATTTTTATTATTTGCAACAAGCTGGCTGATATCTTCTGCAACAAGTGCTGATTTAACTCGTTTTGTTTGATGATTTTTAGCTTTCACTTCAAAACCAATACTATCTAATGACAATAAATCATATAAACGCCAAATGATATTATCATGACCATTTAAATGAAGATTTAATTCAGAAATATTATACTGAGAAATATTATTTCCTTTATCTAACAAAGAAATAGTTAACTGTACAGCGCATGCAGCCGTAGGGTACTGACTAAATGGCGGTGATAACCAACTAACTGAAGTTAATTCAATTGGATATATCGTTACTTCAGTGGCTTGACGAAATATAATTTCTTGTCCTTGCTTATTGTTACCACTGAATAAGCTTCCCTGTGCAATTTTTTGTCCTGCAATCATTTTTGCATCTGGGATAAACTCCATCATACATATTGCTGGGGTTGGGCATAAATAATGAGGATAAATAAGTCCTAACATGTGCTCTGTAAACTCAGGATAATGATCATCTAATCGTTGTTCAATTCTAGCATTAAGATAAGCGACACTATCAATTAAATATTTTATTTGTGGATCGGTAATTTCTTGATGATTAATCCCTAATGCATCGGCTGCCTCTGGATATTCCTTAGCAAAGTTATATAGCTCATTCTGCAAATGGGTTATTTGCTTTTCAAAATAAGCTAATATCGATTCACTCTTCATAATAATCGATAACTTCCATTTGGCTAGCACTGAAATCAAGCTGTGAATCTAACGTGATAAAATGTCTATTATTATGCCCTTTTAATCCGGCTTTTATAATAAATCTTAATAATTTCTCTTTATATGCATCTTCTGCTAAAGCCACCTGAACCCATGAAAATCGAGGCTCGAAATATTCTAGCAATTGCTCTATTTCCTTAATAATAACCCCACCGTTATATTTACCCTGTGATCTGGCTGGATTATTAATTCCATAATTTACGATACTACGGCTTAATATTGGAGATAAATTTTTTTCTGACCAAATAGGTGCCTTTGCATTAATCAGATGAGAAATATTCTCGATAATTTCATTTCTAATTTCATCTTGTGCCGTACTTTTTTTGCCTGTTAATAAACGATTAATTAATCCCATTATATTTACCCTACATCTTGAGCTGCCAATGATACGGCAATTTGAATATCTGATTCATTTATTTCATATTGGTATTGTGGTCGTAAATTAATCTGGCACAGATAACGCGTCGGATCATCCGGGTCAGCTTCGATAGCTACCGCACATTGTTTTAATGGGTAATCAGCCATAATACTTTCTTCGCCATAATCTACTTCGCTCACATATTTTTTTAACCATTGTTCAATACTCTGTTTACAGTCATCAATAGTGTCATATAAACCAATATGATTACGAATACGCATTTTAATAAAATGCGCGAAGCGACAAGCAATTAAATTTGTTTGTAGCATCGACAATTGGCGATTATGTTTATAGTTTAGCTTTTGCACCGAGTAATTACTGAAAAATCCTTTTTGTCCTGATAAATAAATCGACGAAAAGGGAATAAAACCTTGCTCCGCCCAAAAATTTTCTTGTTCGCTGGGAATATCTATTTTTCCTATTATCGGCATGCCATTATTAAGTGATTGAATAATCGCACCATTTCGCCCATTTTCATCATAGGCTCGCAAGAAACCAAACCAACTAATACGCTCAAATTCACGAATGATATTCATACACAGTAAATATGCTGAATTACCCCATAATATTTGGCATGGATCGTTATCCGTATAAAAAATAAAGCCCATTACTTGTGTTTGATAATTTTTGCGTAAAATAAAATCCGGGAGCGTCAAATACAAATATTTCGCACTCGCATGCTCCCGTAATAAGTGCCACAAAGTATAATCTTCACTTTGTAATATTCGAGCCATTTTATTTAGATCAATCCATTGATTATTATTATTATCTCCTAAAAAAGTTAGATCACAGCTTAATACGATTGGACATAATGATTGTTCACCTAATTCAGCTAGTCGTTGCGCAGTATAGAGATCATCATATTCATCATCAGCATTAAATTTTAAACGATGATCAATTAAAACTAACCCAAACGGTAATCCCCCAGCCGTATTTAATTCTTGATGATAAATTAAATGAAATAGTCGGGTTTGTTTAATACTAAAAGCTGTGTTTAATTCAAAGGCCAATGGCTGCCAAGAATAATCTAATAACTTAATATTAACCCGCTGCTTAGCAACCGGAACATTAACTAACTCAAAAACACTCAGCCAACTAGCTTCCAGCCGGAGAAATTCAGTATGGTTTATTACTGCTGTTAATTGCTGGCTACAAAGAATATCAATATGGTATATCAGCCGGTTAATCGCCGCAGTTAATAAGATATTATTCGGAGGATATTTATCTACTCTCCCCGAATATGTCGGTATTTGCATGCCCTAGCCTATTAAACTAATCTACTAATTAGGTATTGTTGCAACCATTCTTAATGAGGTAGTCAACTCTTCCATTTGTAACCATGGACGAATATAAGCCACCGCAGAATAAGCCCCCGGGCGCCCTGCTTGTTCCTCCACCATTATTTTCGCTTCCACCAGCGGATGGGTAGCCTTGGCTTCATTACCGATAGCATTGGGATTAACATATTGATGAATCCAATTATTCAGCTCTTTTTCAACATCGGCAGGAGAAAGATTAGAACCAATTCTGTCACGACCAATCATCTTTAAATATTGTGCAACACGGCTACTGGCTAAAGTATAAGGTAAACGGGCTGCAATTGCGGCATTCGCTGTAGCATCAGGATCAGTATACGTTTTTGGCTGATAAGTGGTTTGCGCGCCCATAAATACGGCATAATTAGAGTTTTTATAATGAACTAATGGCATAAATCCTAGATCACTCAACTCTTTTTCACGCTCATCAGTCAAATTAACTTCTGTCGGACATTGTTGCACCAAATCATTACCATTATTACGATAGACAAAATTTGGTAATGACTCGACTTTCCCGCCATTTTCAGTCCCGCGGATCGCTGTACACCAGCCATATTTAGTATAAGCTTGGGTTAGTAATAGACCATATTCATAAGCCGCATTACTCCAAACAAAATCTTGTTCGCTATCAATAATAGGGATTTGATGCTGATTGGTAGCTAGCTCTTCAAAATGAAATGAATTAACACTACAACTATTCTTACCGTAAGGTAAACGCGCCAAAGTTCGAGGCAAAGTCAACGCAACATAGCGAGCTTCATCACTTTCTCTAAACGCATTCCAGCTTGCATACGCTGGCGATTCAAATCCTGCAGCAACAGGTTTTCCATCAGTAAACTTATTGAAGGTATCAAAATCAAACATAGCTGAATTAGCTGCGGCAATAAATGGTGAATGTGATGCGCTTGCAACTTCGCCAATATAGCGTAAAAGTGCTACATCCTCATCGCCATAGCCAAATTCATAGTCGCCTAATAAGGCGCCATAAGGCAATCCACCCGCGGTACCAAACTCTTCTTGATAGACCATTCCAAAAAAACGGCTACGATCAATAGCTGGCGCATTTTCAAATTGGTCGAGCAACTCGTCTTTAGTGAAGTCAGCTAATCTAATTTTAAGTTTGGTGCCTAATTCACTGTTTTTAATTAGTTTCTGTAACCCTAACCAGCTACCTTCCAGTTTTTGAAACTCTTTATTTTTCATGACAGAGGACAGTTGCAATGAAATTTGCTCGTCGATAGCAATAATGGCTTTTTCGATAGTTAAGGTTAAGTTTTTATCCCAAATTACCGTGCCATCTAAGGCTTGTGAAGTCAGTGTCGACATCAACATTTTCGTCGAATCTACAGGCGTTTGCAGCGTGGCATTAATTGCTTTATCCAGAAAGCTGACCTCTTGAATACTTTCTGTAGAGGCAATAGATGCGGATAAATGTTCTGTTGTCATGCATCTGTCCCCTTAGGAAGACCCAGCTCAACGGCTAATTGTTCTATCGCGCTGCTATTTTGTAGAATTTCTTTTAATAATTTTTCTAAGTCGCTTGAACGATCTGCTTTACTTAATAATGTTTTTAATTGATTTCGTGTTTCTAATAATTTTTTGAGCGGCTCTATTTGTTGAATTAAATTTTCAGGATGAAAATCATTAATAGTATTAAATTTCAAATTAACTTCAAATTCACTACCATCCTGAGATAGTTTATTATCCACTTTGTAGCTTAATTCTGGACCCACTTGAGACATCACTGAATCAAAATTATCTTTATCAATGCCCATAAATTCGCGTTTTTCCGCAGCGACTTTCTGCATGGGATCTTTATGCCCTGAATAATCCCCAACGACACCAATAACAAAAGGTAATTCTTTGGTTTCAACAGCACCATTAGTCTCAACATCATAAGTAATGCTGACTCTATTTTTTATAATACGTTTATGTTGTGAATTTAATGACATAGCAATCCCTAGCTATTTATATTCTAAATATACTGACTGTCTAATAATCAAGCACAGCGTTTCGGATTATCGCAATTTCAGCTCGATAATTATTGGCGAATATAGTAATAAATATAAGTATTAATAAAGGAGCCAATAATGACTCCCTTCAATGTTTTACTTATTTAGCACCTGACAGTAATTTACCTTGCGATAAGTTATAGGTCACAATTCCGCCTTCTTTTAATTCGCCGCCTTCTAACTCATAAGAGTGCTTTTGAGCAACTTCAATATAAGATAGAGTGATCATTTCATGAGGCTGACTACCATCATAACCGCTAACATTGTAAGAAATTAAACGGGCTTTAGATAATTTGATTTGAAAATAGACTTTAGCGCCAGAGCCATCCGCTTCAGGTTTAGTAAATGCTATTTCTACCGTTTTACCTTCTTTACCTGGGTTGAAAAGATAAGATAATAAATCTTCTGAGGCACCATCAATTTGTTTCGCGATACTGATAGGCTGAATTGCAACCATACCTGAATCTGCGTTATTACCATTACCAATATCCATAGCAACATTACGCGCTGCCCCCCAGTTATACGATTCAATAGCAAACCAATTTTCGCCATTTAATCCAACAACTGTTGCGCCGCCTTTAACGTCAACGCCTTCAATACGCATATAAATACTAGCCATAAATAACAATCCTTATTATTTTAATCAATCATTACCAACGCAGTGCTGATTTATCTTCAGCCGGTTGGCTATCCTTTTTGGTCATATCCCCAGTTAAGGGGTCTTCTGTTAATGTAGTTTCAATATTTACTGTTTGATAATATGCAGGTTGAAACTCATTATTAATATCACGAGCATTTTGCATCAATGTTGCTGTTACCTTAGGTAATTCAACCCATTCAGTTTCATTAACACCAGTGATATTAAAAATTCGCTCTATAAAATTATCATTTTTATCTGCTAATATTTCCTGCCATAATTCTTTTAAAGATAATTGTCCCCAACGAATTGACTTTTCAATTAAAAATGAAATAGGGCTATGAGGTTCATTAATTCTAAAATAATGAGCAATCTCTCTTAGTTGCAGGAAAGCTAATTGCCGAGATTTACATTCAAAATTTGAATTGTCATTTATATTACTACTATTCAATCCTATAAAGCTATTAGCTGATTTTACTTCTTTATAATCTAATGAGTTATCTATAATTTGATTATCGCTAATAATATTATTAACTTCTGGCTCTATAATAGAAGCTATAATTCCCTGTGAAATATTATCTAATCCTTTAATATAAGACTCAATTATTTTTATAAAAAATAAAAAACTACTTTTATTTTTCTGATATTCTGATTTGTTCAATATAGTTTGAATATGATGTAAACTTTTAACACACAATAATAATGTCTGTTGTTTTTGCCTAATAACCTGTTGTTCTTGTTTAACTGTCGATACTAAGCTCTGTTTTAACGCAGCACTTTCACCTCTTCTTTCAGCTTGAGTATATTGATAAAAACTCACTCTACCAACAAAGGGACTCAACATAAAAGGCGTATAGTATAAGCAGCTTTCTATACTGTCGCCCAAAAATAACTCTAATTCTTTATATTTTATTTGTTCACATTCCAGACTGTCTTTTTTATTTGAATTTTCAATATTCGGTTGCAGACTCTCCCATTGTTCTGTCAGTAATATTTCTAGCCATGACAAACTTAATTGTAATGATTTGAAGGAAGAGTCTAAAACTATCTGGCTACATAAAAACCAACCAATCAAACTTAAATCTCGAGCTTTATATTTAAAAATGGATAATAATTCTTCTGATAGTTTATTCCAATGCGATATATTTTCCTTATCTAATATATCTATTTCATCCTGTTGTGGATTTGAAATTAATTTTCTCAATGAAGTTTGTGATATATTAAATAAATTCCTTAATGGGCGATATAAAACATTATCTTCTTTTAGATAAACACCCTGTGGTGAATTATTAGTAATTGGCACTAATAATAATTCTATATCATCAGACTTTATTAACATTTATAATACTCTATTAGAAAATTAAACTATTTATTCATCAGGAACACTCTCCCAGGTTAAACTTATTATCGACATAGAATATTAAGTCTTTACTTTTATTTTTAATAGCTACAATAAAAAAGGCTGAATTTCATAAATTCAGCCTTCAACTAAAAAAATCTATTATTTAGCCACAATAACCATTGCCGGTCTTAATAAACGACCATTCAATGTATAGCCTTTTTGCATTACATCCATCACGTGGTTTGATTGATGTTCAGCAGATTCAACTAAAGTAATTGCTTGATGTACATCTGGATTAAACGGTACATTGGCTTCGGCTACAACCTCCACACCAAATTTAGCCACGGTATCTAAAAATGATTTCAGTGTAAGCTCTAAGCCTTCAATCATCGGCTTAGAGGCTTCATTTTCATGATCTACCGCTTCTAATGCACGTTCTAAGTTATCAATCACCGGCAATAATTCATTTGAAAAACGCTCTAACGCAAATTTATGCGCTTTTTCAACATCCATTTCTGCACGACGACGGATATTTTCCATCTCAGCTTTTGCTCGTAAGATCTCATCTCGCTCACGTTTTTGGGATTCTTCAAGCTGCTTTTCCAATTCAGCAATACGCGCCAAATCTACATTCTCTGCCGCTTGAGGATCTTCCTGCTGTGTCTCTTGCTGCTGCTCAACATGATCTTTGTGAGATTCTGTTTGCTCAGTGGCTTGTTCATCATGTATGTTTTGGTCTTTACTGCTCATGAATATCTCCGCGTATTTAGCATTATTCCCATATCAGGTTATTATGGGGATCAAAAATAGGGAATCAAGGGAAGTGATGTTATGAGAGGACAAAAATCGTGCTAACAGATACAATTATTGCTGAAAAACACTTTAATTCTATAGGGATAGTCGGACATCCTCGCCATCCCGAAGCCCTTGCGACCCATGAGCTTTTATATCATTGGTTAATTTCTAAAGGCTATCATGTCATTATCGATCAACAAGTCGCCAAAGAACTCAATTTAAACGATGCTATAACCGGTAGCCTCACGGATATTGGACAAATAGCCGAATTGGTTGTCGTGGTTGGCGGGGACGGTAACATGCTGGGTGCGGCGCGGATTTTATCTCGCTATAAAAATAAAGTTATTGGTATTAACCGAGGAAACTTAGGTTTTCTGACCGACCTTGATCCCGACAACGCCTTACAACAACTATCAGAAGTGCTGGATGGTCATTACCTTGAAGAATCGCGCTTTTTGCTAGAAGCGCAAGTAATTAAACAAGGACAAAAAGCGAGAAAAAGTAATGCAATCAATGAGATTGTGCTGCATCCGGGCAAAATAGCTCATATGATAGAATTTGAAGTTTATATCGATGATCGTTTTGCTTTTTCTCAACGCTCTGATGGCTTAATTATTGCTACTCCTACTGGCTCTACAGCCTACTCTTTATCTGCCGGCGGCCCTATTTTAACCCCAAATCTTGATGCGATTGTTCTTGTCCCAATGTTTCCACATACTCTCTCATCTCGCCCTTTGGTTATCAGTAGTAATAGTAGTATTCGATTGAAATTCCTACGTAATAATATTGATTACGAAGTCAGTTGTGACAGCCAAATCATGCTACCAATCCAAGATGGCGAAGAAGTATTAATTAAACGTAGTAATAAAAATTTAAATTTAGTTCATCCTAAAGATTATAATTATTTCAATACATTAAGCTCAAAACTAGGCTGGTCGAAAAAAACTTTTTAATTTTTTAATCCGTCCCTCTTCACTGTATAAAAAAACAGTTTATACTGTATGCATAAACAGCGTGTAATTATACACAGGAGAGACTGAGATGCTGACCCAATTAACTATTTCACATTTTGCTATTGTCCGCGATCTTGAAATTGATTTTCGCAGTGGCATGACAGCCATTACCGGTGAAACAGGTGCAGGAAAATCCATTGCTATCGACGCTTTGGGACTGTGTTTGGGTAACAGAGGCGATAGTAATATGGTTCGTCCCGGTGCCAATCGTGCAGATATTTGTGCTCGCTTTTCATTAAATGATGCACCATCTGCACATCAGTGGCTGATTGACCATCAATTAGATGACCATAATGAGTGTTTATTACGCCGGACTATCTCTGCAGATGGTCGCTCTCGTGGCTTTATTAATGGTACTGCCGTCCCTCTCTCTCAATTACGCGAACTTGGTGCCTTATTAATCCAAATTCATGGCCAGCACGCCCACCAATTATTATTAGATGGACGACATCAAAAGTTCTTATTAGATGCCTATGCTAATCAACAACCGTTATTAGCTGAAATGCGTTACGCTTGGAAAAATTGGCATCAAAGTTGTCAAGAATTAGCGCTATTTCAACAACAAATGCAAGAACGTGAATCACGTAAGCAACTGCTTGAATACCATTTAAAAGAATTAGATGAATTAGCACCATTGCCCGGTGAATATCAAGATATCGAACAAGAATATAAACGATTGGCTAATAGCGGGCAATTCTTATCATTAGGGCAAAATACAATAGAAATGCTTACTGATAATGATGATAGCAATATCATTTCAATGTTAAATACAGCTAAGCAAGAGATGGCAGAATTGATCTCAATCGAACCAAAATTTGAGAATTTGCTCAATATGCTCGAAGAGGCTGCTATTCAAGTCAGCGAAGTCAGTGATGAACTAAGACACTATTGTGATCAGTATGAACTTGATCCTAATCGTTTATTTGATTTAGAACAACGCTTATCAAAACAAGTAAGCTTAGCGCGTAAACATCATATATCTCCAGAGGAGCTGCCGGCACTTTATCAGCAATTATTAGACGAACAACAAAAACTGTTGAATCAAGATGATGATTGCCAACTATTGTCCGACCAAGTCAAAATATACCACCAAGCAGCACTTGATATTGCTGAAAAATTACATACTGCCAGATTACAGTTTGCCCAAGAATTAAGTGAATTAATAACATCGAGCATGCATCAACTATCCATGCCACATGGTCGATTTACAATTGATCTCAGCTTTGAACCAGAACATTTACAAATTGATGGTGCTAGCCGCGTCGAATTTAATGTCACCACTAATCCAGGGCAACCTCATCAATCACTAGGTAAAGTTGCTTCTGGCGGCGAACTATCACGTATCGCACTTGCGATACAAGTAATTACTGCTAAAAAAATGGATACACCAGCGCTTATTTTTGATGAAGTCGATGTTGGTATTAGTGGTCCAACCGCAGCTATTGTCGGAAAATTATTGCGCGAACTCGGAGAGTCAACACAAGTTATGTGTGTTACCCATTTACCACAGGTCGCAGGTTGTGGTCATCATCATTTTTATGTTAGTAAAGAAACAAATGGGCTCGAAACAGAGACTCATATGCAATTGCTTGATAAAAAACAGAGATTACAAGAGCTAGCGCGATTATTAGCTGGGGGACAAGTTACTAAAAACACATTAGCCAATGCAAAAGAATTGCTAGCAGCATAATATTTGACAACCTTTTCTTCTCCTTGTGGTCAGAGAGACAATGAGGAAAGGTTTTCAATTGAATCAATGTCGATTATCATTGATGTTCTGACTCCACAAGGAATGAGATAACCATGCGTTATAAACTGTTAACTGCTGCTGCAATGTCACTCGTTTTAATGACTACAGGTTGTTCTATGATGGAACGTCTTGTTTATCATCCTGATATTAATCAGGGAAATTATCTTACTGCGAATGATGTTGCGAAAATTAAGAAAGGGATGACTCAACAGCAGGTTGCCTATACGTTAGGATCACCAATGCTGACAGACCCATTCGGCACACAAACGTGGTATTACGTTTTCCGCCAAGAGTTAGGCCATGATCCTGTAACTCAAGAAACATTGACTCTAACTTTTGATAATAGCGGTGTTTTAACCGATATTAAAAATGAAAAAAATCTTGCTGCGCAAAAAGCGATGGAAGATAAGTTAGCTCAACAAGCACAAAATAAAGAATAGTGATATGTATTAGTCATCAGTATAGGAACCGGATTGTAGATATACGATTCGAAACTATTCCAGTACAGTAGCAGTACTTTTTCTCGCTAGTAACGTTACTAATGACAAAAAATTAAAACCAGACATAGTTAATACTGTCTGGTTTTAATTATCTATCTAGTAAATTTATCACTAAGCTAGATTGTACAATTAATTTCATTGTAAATAAACTTAGGTTGTAAACAGGCTAGAACAGTAATCCAAGATTACGAATGTTTTTTCTCTTCTTTCGATCTCTCTGCTCGCTGACGACGTAATTCTTTAGGATCAGCAATCAGTGGTCGATAAATCTCTATCCGATCACCTTCTTTAACTGCATCTGTCAGCTTGACGGCTCGACTATATATACCCACTTTATTCTTTTTAAGATCAATATCATCACGTAAAGATAAAATACCTGAAGCAATAATTGCTTGTTCAACAGTTGCGCCTTCAGCCACAGTAACATGTAATAAAAATTGCTTATCCGGTAATGCATAAGCGACTTCAATATTTAACTTAGACACGATAAACTTCTCTTGCTCGTTGAGTAAATGCTTGCACCATATTTCCAGCTAAGTCTTTGAAGATTTTGCCAAAAGCTAATTCAATCAGTTTATTAGTAAATTCAAAATCTAAACTAAATTCAATTTTGCAAGCCTCTGAGCTTAATGGGGTAAAAATCCACCCGCCCGTTAATTTCTTAAAAGGCCCCTCAACTAATTGCATTCGAATACGTTGACTATCTTCTAATAAATTGCGAGTAACGAATGTTTTGCTGATCCCCGCTTTAGAGACTTCAACCGCTGCCGTCATTTCTTCAGCCGATTGACTAATCACTCGGCTTCCAACACAGCCCGGTAAAAATTCCGGATATGAGACGACATCGTTTACTAATTGATACATTTGTTCCGCGCTATAAGGCACTAACGCAGAGCGGCTGATCTGTGGCATATTTGTTCCTATCACCAGAAATTAATTTTATTATATCATTGTTAATTAGCGAAACAAAAAGCAAAACCTAGACTGTGTAATAATCACACAATTGGAAAAATATCCTTACACAGAGATTTCTTTAAGCACAAGTTGCAGTATAATGGCGGAATTATGACAAAGAAAAAAGCCCATAAACCCGGTTCGGCTACTATAGCCATGAATAAACGTGCACGCCATGAATACTCTATTGAGGAGGAATTTGAGGCGGGATTAGTGCTGCAAGGCTGGGAAGTAAAATCGCTACGTGCCGGTAAAGCCAATATTAGTGAAAGCTATGTTTTGCTAAGAGATGGTGAAGCCTTTTTATTTGGTGCAACAATCACACCAATGCATGTTGCTTCTTCTCACGTTGTTTGCGATCCAACTCGCACGAGAAAATTATTACTTAACCAACGAGAGTTAGATTCGCTTTACGGGCGAGTCAATCGCGAAGGTTATACTGTTGTTGCACTTTCAATGTATTGGAAAAATGCCTGGAGTAAGGTTAAAATAGGCGTTGCTAAAGGTAAAAAAGACCACGATAAGCGCTCTGATATCAAAGAACGTGAGTGGCAATTAGATAAAGCACGTATAATGAAACATTCTGGACGCTAAGCCCTAGCTTTTTAGATGAATTTTCTGTTATACTTGCAAAATAGTACTTGGGGCTGATTCTGGATTCGACGGGATTTGCGAAACCCAAGGTGCATGCCGAGGGGCGGTTGGCCTCGTTAAAAGCCGCAAAAAAATAGTCGCAAACGACGAAAACTACGCACTAGCAGCTTAATAACCTGCATAGAGCCCTCTCTCCCTAGCCTCCGCTCTTAGGACGGGGATCAAGAGAGGTCAAACCCAAAAGAGATCGCGTGAATACCTTGTCTGGGGTTGAAGCGTTAAAACTAATCAGACTAGTTTGTTAGTGGCGTGTCAATCCGCAGCTGGCAGGCGAATGTAAAGATTTGACTAAGCATGTAGTGCCAAGGATGTAGTAATTTCGGACGGGGGTTCAAATCCCCCCAGCTCCACCAAATTATCTTCTAAGGACGTCCAAAGAAGACTGAAAAGCCCGCTAACTCAATGAGTTGCGGGCTTTTTTATGTCCTGCGCAGTCTGATGTCACCTAATTAAATCCAATCATCTTAGGCACCTTGATAGGCACCTCGCAAACCTTTATAGTTTTTGAGGTGCCTAAAAACAATGGAACATCAAAAATGGCAAGACAAACCAAACCCTTATCAGTAAAAGAGATCGACGCAGCAAAGCCCAAACAGAGTGATTATGTCCTCTATGATGGCGATGGATTAGAGCTATTAGTTAAATCCAATGGCAGCAAGCTGTGGTCATTTCGCTATACTCGCCCTATCACTAAAAAACGCGCTAAAAAGAGCCTAGGAGCTTACCCCGCAGTCAGCCTTGCTGATGCGCGTCGTTATCGCCTTGAAGCTCACACACTGCTCGCTAAACAGATAGACCCACAAGACCACCATAAAGAACAAATCCGTAACAGCTTAGAAGCTAAGACAAATACCTTTAAACTCGTTGCTGAACGTTGGTGGGAAGTGAAGAAGTCCACTGTAACAGAAGACTACGGTAATGACATTTGGCGCTCACTTGAACGAGATGTATTTCCCGCCATAGGCGATATCAGCGTTACCGATATCAAAGCACATATATTGGTTCAAGCAATACAACCTGTTCAAGCCAGAGGTGCACTAGAAACCGTTCGTCGCTTATGTCAGCGTATCAACGAAGTGATGATCTATGCTCAAAATACTGGCTTAATTGATGCCGTACCGAGTATCAATATTGGCAAGGCTTTTGAAAAACCCAAGAAAAAGAATATGCCAAGTATTCCCCCTGATCAGCTACCAAAGCTCATGCAGACAATGCGTACAGCTAGTATTAGCCTATCTACTCGATGCCTGTTCATGTGGCAGCTACTCACCATCTCGCGCCCTGCTGAAGCCGCTGAAGCTCGTTGGGACGAAATCAACTTTGAGACCAAGGAATGGAAGATACCGGCTGCTAGAATGAAAATGAACCGTGAGCACACTGTTCCATTATCTGACGCTGCTTTGGCTATCCTAGAGCTAATGAAACCATTAAGTGGTAATCGTGAGTTTATCTTCCCTAGCCGTATCAAGCCTACCCAGCCAATGAACAGCCAAACCGTCAATGCCGCACTAAAACGCGCTGGATTCGGAGGTGTATTGGTTTCTCACGGTCTTCGCTCAATTGCAAGTACCGCACTCAATGAGCAAGGCTTCCCACCTGATGTGATTGAAGCCGCCCTAGCCCACGTTGATAAAAACGAAGTTAGACGTGCTTATAACCGCAGTGATTACTTAGAGCAAAGACGACCAATGATGCAATGGTGGGCTGATTTTATTGAGGAGGCCGATAGGGGGAGTATTATTGATGGTGGGATCAGGGGGATGTCGCTAGTTGGATAATTTGTGTACCAGCTCAAATCTGAGCGGGTACAATAATAGTACAGAGCTAGGTATCATTTAGACGTCAGCTCTGCTCTGTGCTGTGAGTTCAAGAGGTCATTGTCTGAAGGCTCTGCCAGCTCGTTATTGTCCCATTTCGTGTTTTGGCTCGTTAGCTCAATCGAGAATTCTCACTCCTGCTGCCAGACAGATTCTTACCTATTTGCCTATGTTTGGCCTTACCAGAAATCGACTAACAATGTATGGGTATACAGTTATATTTAAATTTAGGCATTTTTGTACGATTTTAACACAGGATTAGTGCGCACCAATTCCATTCTAAATAAATAAAGCTTTATAAAATCAATTAACTATAGAATCTTAATTTTAGTTAATAGGTTTGAAAAACGAGTATGTGCGTTTTTCCAGATGGCGTATTTGGCAGAAAGCTGATAACTTATTTGTATACAGATAGTTAACCGTGCGCATTTTTACTGGTCTACCGGGGTAAATGCGCATGCGCATGAATAAAATATTAGGCCTATACAACATACTGCCATCACCATCGGGAATAAATATGACAGACGAGAAAGCAATAATCGTAGTTGATGCTGGTCACCTCGTTTCACCAATCGGTGAACTCAATGCGCAATTAGAGGGGTATCTCGTAAACGTTGGGCTCCCTGTTAATGATGTTGTTGCACCAATAGCTGAAAGAAAAAAGGTCATTGCACAACTCGCTGATGCTCTGGAAATACTTCCTCACGCTGATCGTGGAAAAGCCCACTACCTATCGCGCTTTACGATTGCAATAGCTGCTGGGCTTTTTGATGGCGCGCTAAATTATCTTTGGGACGAAACCGTCAGGGCTCTTCGCCGCCAAGTCATTAGCTTTGATATTCAATATTTTTATTCGGTTGCCGAGAAAATCAGCTCCCGCTACAAGTCGCTTTCAAAGCCAGAAGAAATCGATCAAGTTAGCGAGCATGATCTATTGGAAGGGTGCCGCCGAATTGGGTTGGTAACTGATGTTAACTACCAACGATTAGAGCATGTTAATTACATGCGCAATCATGCAAGTGCTGCACACCCAAACGACAACGAAATCGATGGCTACGAAATGCTTGGCTGGCTGGCGACATGTCTTAAACATGCCATCACCGCAGAGCCAGACCATTCTCTAATTTCCATCAAGCAACTTCTCCAGAACATTCGTACGGTAGCCATCCCAAGTGGTGACTTTTCTGTAATCTGTTCTGATTTAGCAAAACAACCGCAAGAGCGGATTGATGACTTCCTCTGGACGTTATTTGGTATATACACGGATGATAAATCAGCTCAGCATGCAAGAGATAATATTGAGGGCATTAGTCCGGACGTCTGGATTGCTGCAACCGAAGACAGAAAATACGAAATTGGCGCCAGATTCGGAATACTCCGAAAAAATGGAGAGGTCGCGAAGAAGGATGCCTGCCAGAAATTCTTGGAAGTAGTGGGTGGTCTCGCATACAAAGATGAAGACAGCCTTGCCGGCGAACTGATAGAAAAGCTTGAGAACCTCTATCGTGCGCACTTCGGATCAAACAATTTTTATAACGAATATCCCCATGCAAAAGCACTGAATGATAGTTTGCCCGCGACAGGAAAAATTCCCCGTGCGGCTCGGGCAATATGGGTCAAGGTAATTTCCATTTGCTATGTCGGCAACGGGCATGGATACAGGCAAGGAGTGGACGAGCAAGCCCTCCCGTATTATCAAAACTACATAAGTAATTTCACCGAAGGAGAAGCGGTCGAATTCATCAAACTCTTCTTAGAACCTGAATTTGCCAGCCCGCTATCACGAAGCACCCCAGATAAACGAGCCCGTGATTTGGCAACGATCCTGAAGACCAAACACACAAACGTTCATTTGCAGCGAGCGCTCGATTTAATCATTACAGCCCCCGCGAAGACTTTGTATGGTCTTTACAACACGACAGACTTCAAGAATGTTGTTCCAAATCTTCCAGCCTAACAAATCGTTCCAGAGAACTTCGAAAAAGCGTAGCTTTTTGAGGTTGTTGACGAAGCGGGATAAAAGCGCGGTTTTTCCCGCTTCGTGTTATCAGCCGAAAATCAATAAATTGATTTTCCTTGTTTATTTCAAAACCCCTAACGACTGCTGGCAAACATAATATGTTTGTCAGCAGTCTGAAAAAGCGTAGCTTTTTCTTTACCCCTGAACTCATGCGTTATGTTTAAGAGGTTAGTTTGAGCGGTATAAAAATAACTTTTGCTTATGATAGCAATGGTATCCGTGTGGATGCGGAGTCTTATGGGGCTCTCCCTATAGCTCATCCTCTTATAAGTCCAGATAAAAATGCTGAAGCGTTTTTGGAGCATGTGAATGGATATAAGCGTGAAAGCTACGGCAAACAGCAATTCATCCTGTCCATTTCCCCTAAAACAGAACAGTTAATATTAAATTTTCCCCCTAATTTTTTCAGGAACCATTTAGAAAATTCTAATTCAATATCTTTTTAACTATTTTTCATTCTAACCGTCTTTTCCATTGCTTTTTTAACCAAATTATTATCTTCTCTAGACCAATCCATTATTGTTCTATATAAATTCTCATACTCTTGCCCTACATAGTCATCTTCTTTTTGTAACGTCAGAATATAATTTCTCAATTCCAACTCTATAGCTTTCACTGCTATACTCTTTTTTTTCCATTTTTCATCTCTAGGCTGGCGTTCAAGTAACAACATGTATGCACGCTGTTGTATATCAACCATATATTTGTTACGTAATTTTCCTCCTTTTCTGCCAGCTTCAGTTCTTTGCTTGCTTAATCGATTTACTTCTTTGCTATAATTACTGAAGAGACCCAAACCAAAACACTCGCTTAGCATCTCAATACTTTTCAATAAAGATCGGATAGCAATAATTTTCAGATCTGCTAAGTCACTGTTATTACAACGCATTGCTAATCTATAATTAACACTTGACCAATAAATCCTGTCTAGCAAAAAGTCATTAACTCCTGTGTGCATATTTATTATTTTGGTATCTCTGCTTAAACACAACCTTTCGTGCAATTTGAATTTACTCCGATATTTTAAAATGCGTTCATATAGTTCACTGACTTTACCCTCTACACGATGATCTAGATGTATGTAACCAGCCCTATATAACTCACCCATTAAACCGATTGTGTCAGGCTCTAGAGTTACTAACATACAAATTGCATCATCTTTCGATTTTTTTGTTAATCCTCTCCAACCTTTATCTATTTCTTCAAATAATTGCCTCTGCTTAAAATGTACCTGTCGTTTTGCCTCATCAAAAAACACATTATAATCAATCACTTAAAAAATCCCGAAATAATAAATTAACTTAAATAGCAGAATTTTTGCTTGCTGTATATTTACTTTCTCTGATATCCATTAGACTAAACACACTTCAGATATCTCCTCAATAAAAGAGTGGAAAATACAATGAGTTCACCCAAGATCAAGATATTACGACTACCATATGTGATTCAACGGATTGGGATCGCACGGTCAACCCTATACGACTGGATAAACCCAACATCACCAAGGTATGACCCAACGTTTCCTAAACAAAAAAAATTAGGGAAGCAATCTGTTGGTTGGATCGAATCCGAAATCAACGATTGGTTACTTCAACGAGAGTCAACTTAGCTAGTCATCATTTTATCATTAACGATATTAATGTTTTATTGAGAATGTTTATTATTGTGAAGAAGTTAAAGAAGTAAAACCAAAACAGGCCTAAAATATCGAATATTGACTATTCAATAACGTTAAAAATTATTTATACAAAACTTAAGAGAGGATAATTATCATGTCTCAACGGATAACTATTACTGTAAAAAATGAAAACAGTTTAAAACAGATAGATGAGTACTGCTGTAAGCATAAAACTTCACGTTCATCTTTAATATCCAGTATATTAAAGAGTGCTTGCCCATTACTTTCAGAGATAAACCAATACACTCAATTAACTAACGAGCTTGAAAGTAAATTATTTTCCCCAGATAAATCTTCAATGAATTATCAAGGAAAAGCATCGACATTTTCTTTAGCTGAACATCTTTTAGATATATGGCAAACGCACATAATAGAAAAAGGTGTCATTATTGATCAACATGCTTATCCTCATGCATTTAAAAGTCCTAAAGTTGGTCTCAAAGAAAAAATAAGCATTCAAGAAGAACTAGAGCATTATATTAGCGAACCCAACATTAAGAAAGCCATCTTTATTTATACTGATAGGCATGTTCACTATAAGCTACATAAAGCAGGTGGATTATCAAATACAATTTTAATTAAAAATACTGAGTATAAAAATTACATTTTTGACTTTAATGGGATCATTAACATACCGATGAATGATATTGTTTTTTTTGGCATTGAAGAAGCGATAAAGAAAAGTAAGGTACAGTTAAAACATACCTATGAGGCTTTTATACCGATTTATCACACAAACCATCAGTGCATTCTAATTGGGGTTATTGATAGGAACAATGCCAACAAAAGAATAGACAAAAGCTCAAACACCATAATCATAAACCCACTATAACAGGTCATTAATACGTTTTTTGATACCTAAGGGAATAAAATGAGCCATTATGCATACATCCGAGTAAGACATGATGACACTGATGCCTTAGCAAATCTTGAGCAATACACACAGGAAATTGTCACGTTTTGCCCTGAGGTTAAGGATAATATCATCATTGAACGTCAACCATTGCTTGATGTGAAACTTCCTCCACGACAACTTATGGAACATATTGACCATATTTTAACACCAGAAGACACTTTAATAACAAGGAGTCTCTATGATATAGGAAATAATACTCAGCAGGCTGCACAGATTTTATCTCGATGCCACGAACTTGGTATGGCTGTTATCAGCCTTAATCAGTCTATCACGAATATATTTGAGCAGAAGTTTTTCTTGCTAGACGTGCTGAATCTATTAAATGATTTAGAAGAAAGCTATGAAGTACTAAAACTAAGCAGGCGACATTACATTTCGTTATCCCAAAATAAGTCATTAGGTCGACCAGCAGGAAGTAAGTATAAGGATTATATTTACGATCTGAAATGCAAGGGATATAAACAACGCGAGATAGCAAATAAGCTTAATATTAGTCTTTCAACTATAAAGCGCCACTGGAATAAAGATATTTTCGAATAGGACTAACTCCAGAGTCATTAATTAATAGAAAATGCAGTTACAGTGCGACTCTAAATATAGTTTTCGTGTTGGATAGGTATTATATATACCATCTATCATAGTTAGCAAACAATAAAGACTATAGGGGAAACTTATTATATAAAAACACCAAGGAGATGACATCCGATTTAATAAAAACTATTTTAAATCTTATTAACCAAATCATGAAAAAGGGATAACACAGATCCTTTACTTTATCCCTATATTACTTTAATCATATTAAAGGGTAAGTTAATATTGCCCTAGGAAATACTCATGTCTAAAAATGAATATAATGAATTTTATCTAGAATGCATTTCTGATACATTGAACTATGCTTTAAAGGAATACCCTCGTATCACGGTAATACGAGTTGACCTTCACTTTCCGCCTATTATCGATAATGGAGATATGCCGACATGTTTCCCTTATTTAGAAGGAAGTCCTATATCCCGATTTACTGATTCCTTAAAGGCTAAACTTAAGCACGATCAACACCGTAAAAAGCTTCAAGGTAAACGTACTTTTGAAAACAACATGCGTTATATGTGGGTAAAAGAAATTGCAACCGCGACACTCCCTCACTACCATGTATTTTTAGTCTTCAATAAAGACGCATACTACCATTTAGGGGACTACAATTTGTTCGAGCCTAGTTTACGGACCATGATCACCACAGCTTGGTACAATGCATTACAGCTCGAATTTGATCCTTCTTTTGATACAGGCACATTGGTACACTACCCAGAAAACTGCCGATATTGCTTAAATAAACTTTCATCATCATTTTCTGACGATCACCAATTAGTCATGAAACGATTAAGTTATTTAGCAAAAGAATACTCAAAGCAGTACAGTCCTGTGAGTCGTAGTTTAGGGCGTAGTCAGTATTAATAATACTTATGGTGGCCTTAGAGCCACCTATACAATAATCGATATTAGTAGCTACTCATACGGTGGAGCTAATACCTCACGATTACCATTGTAGTCTTGTTCACTAACTATGCCTTGTAATTCTAGCTGCTCTACAATCATTGCGGCTCTGTTATAACCGATCCGGAACTGCCGCTGGATCCCTGAAATAGAAACGCGCTGTTTTTCTACAACATACTCAGTTGCTTGATCAAATAATGGGTCAAGTTCTTCCTCTGCCACATCTTCATTCTGGGCATCCCCATAAAAATTAAGATAACTCGCGCTTCCCCATCGTTTACAATAATCGACTGTATCCCTGATATCTGAATCACTCACATAAGTACCTTGGATCCTAGTAGGTTCAGATAAACTCGGTGATGCGAATAGCATATCCCCCAAACCAAATAGTGATTCTGCACCATACTGATCAAGGATTAAATTAGAGTCAGCCCTAGATGATACAGAAAGAGCAATACGAGTAGGGATATTAATTCGAAGCTGTGAACCGATACTGGTGGATAAAGGGCTGCGAGTCGTTAGAATTAGATGAATACCAACCGCATGACCTTGCTGGCTCAATAGAACTAACATTTCCCCTATTTGTTTATACTCGCCAATGAGTTGAACGTAATCATCAACACAAACAATAATTTCAGGCTCATAGCCTAAATAAGGATGCTCACTATAATTCTCATTAGGACGCCAGAAGGGATCAGGTATAGGCCTACCTAACTCTTTCGCATTTGATATTACCTTATTGTATCCACTCAAATTACGTTGATTTAACGCTCCAAATAATTTTTGTCTACGCCTTGACTCATTAACCAAAAACGTTAATGGCTTTATTGATTCAACGGGATCAGAAGCGGAAGGAAATAATAAGTGGGGTATTTCGTTGTATAAACTGAGTTCAAGCTGGCTTGTATCAAACATCACAAAGCGAACTTTATCCGGCGAGTTTCTGTATAAAATGCTCATTATCAAGGAATGCATTAACATTGACTTGCCTGAGCGCGTCACACCTGCAATAAGTAAATGTGGCATTTGAGCTAGATCCCAGCCAACTGGATCCCCTATAATATCTTCTCCTAACATGATAGAAAGCGAAGACAACCCATTGTTTCCGCACCATTGATTAAAGCATTCAACAAAAGGCACCGCTCTACGATAGGTATTGGTCACGCGCAATCCGATATAAGGTGTACCCGCAATAAAATCAATAACTTTTATATCAATGACACTAAGGGAACGACACAATTCTGGCACTACCGCTGTCACTTGAGAGGCTTTTATCCCTCTGCCCAGTTCGATTCTAAAGAGTGTAAATGTTGCACCTTCATCATAACCGACAACCTCACCTCTTATTTGGTATTGCAGAAAGCAAGATTCAATAGCACGGGCCATAGCTTCTAGCTCTTGAGGTGACCAACAAAGCTCTGAGGTATGAATAAACGGTTGTGCCATAAAGTCCTCCCATCAAGGCGTGTTAGTTCAGCAAATTAGAGTAACCTTCGATATCTCAGCGATTACCCATCACCCCAACTGATATTTCTTAAAGTTCTCAGCTTGCTCCAGCACACTTTTATACACCTCATCATTAGCCACTGGAGGGAAACCATAACGGTGTAATAGCAGGATAAGGTCGACCTTTAGCTTCGCTTTAATATCTTCCCGGTTGCTCCAGTCAGGATATTGTGTGCTGTCATCAACAATCAGCTTCATATCCTTAGCCAGCGCCAGCATTTTGTCGTCATCGTAGGTAAAATCGTATTTCTGACACATGTGCTGCAAAATATCGAGGAAAGCTTTCTCCTCCATATCGATGCCAATATCCTCAAATGACATCATTTCCGCCTTGATGTCATAAATCATATCCGCCATTTGTGCCGTGAAATCGTCGAACTCTTCACCATTGAGCACATCATTCTCTTTACGTTGGTTATACTGCTCAACTAAGGCTTGGAATCGCTTGGAGAAATTGATCCCTTGGAGTTGGTTGACCTTTTGGAAATCACTAATGGCTTTTTGTAGCATCTTTTGCAGCAGCTGCATTTTGGTATTCGGCAACTTGATTTTGTTGATGCGAGCCATGTATTCATCATCAAAAATATCGATGGTTTCCGCTTTATCATCGCCCAAAGTAAAGATCTCTTCTACCCCTTCGGCTTTGAGGGCTTCGGCTATCATTTCGCGCACTTTTTGGTTCATCTGCGCCGTATCGGGGGCATCACCTTTCGTTAATTTATAGACGATAGAACGTACCGCGAGATAAAAATGGATGTACTCACGTTCATCTTGGGTGATATCTTCGCTGCCCACACACACATCATAAGCGGCTTTCAATCGCTTCACTAAGCCCATAAAGCGCAGTTCAGTTTTCTTAGTTTGCAAAATAAATTCTGCTGCTCTATTAAGGCAGTCTAATTGCAATGTTGGCGAACCTGAAAAGTAATCACGGCTATCGAATTTATGGAATACCTGTGAAAGCAAATTGAGGTGGTTACGCACCTCAACAATGGATTGCTGAACATCTTCAAAGTTAGACTTATCCGCTTTCGAATACATCGCCAGCGCCATGTTCATGCGGCTCTTAATACCAATATAGTCAACAACCAGCCCTTTTTCTTTCCCTTCAAAACGACGATTGACTCGGGAAATAGTTTGAATAAGGTTATGCTTTTGCAACGGCTTGTCGATATAAATGGTATCCAGCTCAGGCACATCAAAGCCCGTCAGCCACATATCCACTACGATGGCGATTTTGAAGTTGGATTTCGGGTTCTTAAACTGTTTATCTAACTCTCTGCGGTAGTCTTTCGTTCCCAGTAAGTTGTACATCGCCTCATGGTCATCTTTCCCACGGGTCATCACCATGTTGACCATCGGCAAACGCATCAATTCGCTTTTCTCTTGCTCAGTGAGTGTCGCACCGTCGATTGCCTGTTTTTCCTCAAACCACTCAGGCCGTTGTAATTTCAGGCTCTGATAAAACGCATAAGCAATGTCACGACTAGCGCAAACCACCATTGCCTTGCCTTTGATGGTAGAGCCTTCTTCCACTCGCTTTTCATAATGCTGTGCAAAGTCTTTCGCTAATGCATCGATGCGGTCAGGATCACCCAAAATGGAGTTCATATTCGCGGTGGCTTTTTTGCTTTCTTCTATCTGATATTCGCTGGTGCCTTGGGCTTCACATTCTTGATAATAGCGTTCGATCTCATCCAGTTTGCTATTATCAAGGGCAATTTTAGCCGCACGCCCTTCGTACACAATGCGCACGGTGATCTCATCATTCACTGATTCGGTCATGGTATAGCTATCGATAGTTTCACCAAAGACATCTAAAGTGGCGTCGATAGGCGTCCCCGTAAAACCGACGTAAGTGGCATTAGGCAGTGAATCATGTAGATATTTAGCAAAGCCGTAGGTCTTTTTAACCGTACCGTCTTCTTGGTTGATGATAATTTTTTGGTCGAGGTTGATTTGGCTACGGTGGGCTTCATCCGAGATACAGATGATATTACTACGCTCAGAAAGCAGTTGAATATCTTCGGTAAATTTATGAATGGTAGTGAGGAATACCCCACCACTGGCACGCCCGGCAAGCTTGTCGCGTAAATCTTGGCGACTGGTGACTGGCACAATAATTTCATCGCCAATAAAGGCTTTTGCATTGCAAAACTGTTTTGCTAGCTGTTCATCAAGATCGGTTCGGTCGGTGATTAAAATAATGGTCGGGCTGGCGAAATCAACACTCTTCATCAATAAGCGAGCTAAAAATTGCATGGTGTAGCTTTTACCACAACCTGTTGCGCCAAAATAGGTGCCCCCTTTACCACTACCTCCGATATTTTCACCGCCTGCGCTTATCTGTTTACGCTCTTTTTCGATGTTGTAATACAGCTTACGAGCCGCATAATACTGGGGATAACGGCAGCACACTTTGACTTCATACTTGCTGGTATCAGGGAAGAAAATAAAGTTTTTCAGTACGTCCAATAAACGAACGGGATGAAATAGCCCTTCAATCAGGGTATACAAGCCATTGATGCCTTGTTTTTCCGTTGATTCGTTGCCGCTGACTTTGCGCCATGCATAGTAGAATTCATAAGGGGCAAACAGGTTACCCATTTTGTTATTCACACCATCGCTGAGAATACACAAGGCGTTATAAACAAACAGTTTAGGAATATCGCGACGATAACGCACGCAAAGCTGTGTCCATGCATCAAATAAACTCGCCTCTTCCCCACGCACCGCCGATTTAAATTCAAACACCACCAGCGGTAACCCATTGACGTATAAAATTGCATCAGGGATGCGCAGTTGTACTCCACCATTCCGCGCTTGGCCTTCTATTTCTAACTGGTTAACTAACCGATAGCGATTATTATCTACCACGGATAGCATGTCTTCCCCTGCAAATAACCTCGCCAATTGGTCAGATAAAGTTTGGGTGTCCATCAATTCGATATACAGGTCTTTTTGGTTGCGGTCTTCGCGCTTGAGTAAGAAGCCGTTGCTGAGCCAATGACAAAAAGTTTTATTGCTTTGATACAGGTCACTGGCAGGCAGGGCCTGTAGCTGATGGATAATAGAATTAATTTCACCGTCCGTGATGCCATCCGCTTGATACTGTTTGGCGAGATACTGGCGCAAATCATCCACGATCAACACGTCGCTATTGTCTTTGCGCGGGATAGTATTGCCGAAATAATGCGGATAGCAAGTTTGCCCTGCATTGTTTGCATGTTGTCCTAGCAGTTCAATAATCGCCTGTTCCAGTTTGGCTTCAGTGAAGATATGGCTCATGTCAGTGGCTTCTTTTTGTTTTTAGCAAATTAGTTTTTATCGAGTTGTTTTAATTAAGATAGTTTAATTGATTCGATAACAAAAACCGCCTCACGACAATAAAAGTGTGAAGCGGTCACATAAATTAAATAAGCGTTTCTTCTAGATTGTCTATTTTTATCTCACTCAAAGACAGCTCGCCGGAGATCAGTTTAGGGAGGAGTGTGTTTCGGATATTTTCTAACGCCACCCTCTCTTTCGCATTTAACGTTACTTTATTAAGATAACGTTTAATTGTAACTGTATAGTTCTCAATCACCTGAGTATTAGGTATAACCATTGAGATACCCTTAAACGTTTTCTTACTAATTTCTGCAAAGGTTGTACCACCAGCAATTCCTTTAATTTCATCCATCGAAGAATTCAACCAATAAAGGATATATTCCTGTGAAAGCCTTTTTGTTGTCGTAATTGCGATGTATCCCTGATTAACCGCGACTGGAATTTTTGCCATAGCTAGGTAACCAATAGGTGCTCGTGAAGACATCAATACCGTATCAACAGGAAGTAATCCGGATGTAATTTTTTTTAATCCAAGTCCAGTGATTTTCCGCTCAGTATCAAGCATTATTTTCTCTTGGCTACCGGAAAGGTCTTTTGGAGATGTCCAGTGAATATTCCCATCCTCCCAAAAATCTGGATTTGCAGTGCTTGGGGTAGAACCACCTTTTACAGTAAGTTCATCATCTACTGTTGATACTTCCCAACCCTTAGGCACCCATCCCCCAAGTCCTAACGCAGACTCTGCACATTCTTCAAAAGCATTAGGAAATAATTGACGAATATCCTCCGGTAACGGCTTAAAATTATCACTTTCACGCACCGCTTTACGCACTTCAACCCGGCGCAGTAATTCATCAGAGAAATCTAAATCCTGCTCAAAAAAACCGGCATCCAGTGCGTTATCAACCACAGGGTCAAAGTCCACAAACCATGATTTAAATAGAGTTTGTGCCATTTGCTCTAGCGTTTGGTTGATTTGACTATTTAGTTCTATTTTATTACTTAAACTTAGAAGGCATCGATCGATCTGAATCTGTTCTTGATAAGGTGGCGCAGGAATTTCAAAATTTGGAATATCCGAACATTTTAAGCTATCAAATACAGCACCTGGATTTTTATATTTACTAACTTCATCCCACCAAATAGGGCTATTTACAGCCCATCGTAAATAACCAGGATGAATAATTTCTGGATTAGGACGTAATAAAACTAAGTTTTGACCTAATGCAAATTTTGCTCCTTCAGGTACATAAGCCGTTTCTCCAGGATTACATCTTCTAGAAAGAATAATATCACCAAATGTAGGGTTAGCTTTGACAGTCCAGAGATTGAAATCATCTTCTGAAATAAGTCTTGGGTTTGCTGAAAAATCTACAGCTCCATTTTTCATCTGTGGAATACCAATATACGGAATTCCATTATCTGTTGCTTTCGGAGTTTTATGTACACAGTCAATTAAACTAACTCCAAGATTTTTCAAACTATTTAGAGGCCATTTATTCCCCATAACCCAGCACCTCCATATTTTTACGGATCGCTTTATCTAATTCTGCCGCTTCATCCATCTGGCGATAAAGGGTTTGGGTCAATTCCTGCATCTTGGTTTCAAACGCCACACCGTCATCTTCAACCTCCGCAGCGCCCACATAGCGCCCCGGCGTTAATACAAAATCATTGGCCTTGATATCGTCAAGAGTAGCCACCTTGCAAAAGCCCGCCTTATCTTGATACTGCTCAATACCGATTTCTTTGGCAGCAATACGACGTTTCAGTTCGCTTTCGCTACTGCGCCATGCATGGAAAGTATCGGCGATAGTGGCGATATCTTGCGCAGTAAGCTCTTTTTGGGTACGGCTGATCATAGTGCCGAGGTGACGGGCATCGATAAACAAGGTTTCCCCTTGGCGATCACGATAACCATATTTGGCGCTGGCTTGTTTACTTTTACTAATAAACCATAAGCAAACGGGGATTTGCGTGGTAAAAAAGAGCTGGCCGGGTAGTGCAATCATGCACTCAATACGATCATCTTCGATGAGTTTTTGGCGAATTTCCCCCTCACCGCTGGTATTAGAACTCATCGAACCGTTGGCTAACACAAACCCCGCAACACCGTCTTCACTAAGCTTAGACAACATATGCAAGATCCACGCATAGTTAGCGTTGCCCGTTGGTGGAGTACGGAAACCGGCAAAACGTGGGTCGCTGGTAAGCTCGGCTTCATTACGCCAATCTTTTAAATTAAATGGCGGATTCGCCATAATAAAATCGGCTTTCAGATCAGGGTGTTGGTCGGCAAAAAAGGTATCCGCAGGGCGTTCGCCTAAGTTGCCCGTTAGCCCCCTCACCGCCAAGTTCATTTTCGCCAGTTTATAGGTGGTGCTGGTGAGCTCCTGCCCGTAAATCGCAATATCTTTGCTTTTCCCTTGGTGGCTTTCGACAAATTTCAACGACTGCACAAACATACCGCCCGAGCCGCAGCACGGGTCATACACTTTACCTTGGTAAGGTTCTAACATTTCCGCCAGCAGGGTTACTACTGATTTTGGGGTATAGAACTCACCGCCGCCCTTACCTTCACTTGCCGCAAAGCGCCCTAAAAAATACTCGTAAACGCGACCAACCAGATCCTCTTCCCCTACTCCACACTCCGTGGCGAGGGTATTGATGTTTTCAATGCTGTCGATAAGTGAGGCGAGCCTTTTCGGCTCAAGCCCTTGGCGTGAGAAATAGTTATCGGGTAATGCGCCCGTCAGCGATGTGTTGCTTTTTTCGATGGTGGATAATGCGGTATCAATAATGACTGCAATATCGTCTTGCTTCGCACGCTCTTGGACATAAGACCAACGAGACTTTTGCGGTAAAAAGAAAACGTTATCTTGTTGATAGAAAACGTCCATATCGACAAAGGCTTCCTGACCATTTTTGATTAATTCGCTACGTTTGGCTTCGAATTTATCACTGATAAATTTCAGGAACACCAAACTAAGCACCACATGTTTATATTCGGACGATTCAACGCTACCACGCAGTTGATTAGCGGTATCCCACAGGGTTTCTTCAAAGCCTTTGGTTGGTTTTTTCGCGGGAGATTTAGCCATGTCGATAGATTCTCTTTTCTTATCAGTTATTATCGGCAAGCACAGAGCTAGTGTCAGTTATTTTTACGCTAACTGCCGATAATGTATACAAAATAGGTTTGGATAAGATTATCGCATAAAATCAGGTCGGTTTGGGCGGCAAAAGTTAAATTATATCAACCTTTTTCGCCCAGTACTCATTGTTCAGAAGGAAAAGGAGAAAACTGGTAATCTACAATATAAGCGCCAATAGGTCCGGTTTTTGTTGTGACCCATACCATACCTGTGTTTTCTTTAGTTTTCGATTTTGGATTACTAATACAAAGTAATTTCCATTGTTCAGTATAGGTTTCCTTTATCCATATACCGTGGTCACATCGACCAAATCGGCTAGTACTAGGGGCTGTTGATCTTTGTGCTTTTTTTGAACGGCATGGTGATGTTGTATAATTGATTTCGCCAAAAATTAACAATACAAATAGTCACCATGCCAAGAACAATGTTAACAGAAAAACAGTGGGTTACGCTATCCCAACTGATGAGAAATACTCGACGGGTTTATAATAAATACGAACATAGAATGACGTTTGAAGGCATTCTATATCGAATGAGAACGGGCTGCCCTTGGCGAGACATTCCTAAAGCATTTGGTGAATGGAATACAATTTTTAGACGATTTAATCTTTGGTCTAGAAAAGGGATAATTCATATTTTATTCAATGAATTATCACGTATATCTGATAGCAAATATCTCTTCATTGATGGCACAATTATACGAGCACATCAACATGCTACAGGTGCAGCAACAAAAGAAAATGAAGAAATAGGAAAAAGCCGTGGAGGAAATTCAACGAAGATCCATCTCGCAGTAGATAGTCACGGTTACCCAGTTAATTTTGAACTTTCAGACGGTCATCGAAATGACATTGTTTTTGCAGAAGAACTAGTTGAAAACAGCCCAACATGTGATTTCACAGTAGCGGATAAAGGTTATGACAGTGAGAAATTTCGGGCTTATTTAACGAATATAAAAGGGTCGACGGCAATGATACCAAGGCGAAAAGTGAATCTATTAAACAATGATCATATGGACTGGGAGCTTTATAAGGTAAGGCATTTTGTTGAAAATGCGTTTGCGCGGATAAAGCATTTTAGAGCTATATCAAGTCGACATGATAAATTAGCAAGAAATTACTCATCAATGGTCGCTCTTTCATTAATCATGATGTGGATACCAAAATACCGATGAGTAATTTTTATACAAAGATCAACAGCCCCTAGGGCCCGGTGATGTGATTTCATATTCAGTTTGGTAGTGAATTGTTTTGTTTGTTAGTAAATATGCCAACACATCAAACGCAGGAACGATGAATACAAGAGCCATAAGTCCAGACCAGAGAAAGTTTTTAAATGCATGCTTTAGTGGGCGACGTAAAATGCTCCAAACCCCACTAATTACACTTACAATGGCAGCAAACGTAATAGAAATAGTCCATTTTGGAAACCATTCAAACATAACAGTTCTATGGCCTAATATTAGTGACCAATACATGAATGCTATCCAGATGACAACCGGAACAACAATCCAGTAAATAGACATTGTTTTGTTCTTGTTGACCCGACTGTATGATTTGAATTGATGTTCCATATATTCAGCAATAGTCTAATACCTTATACCAAAAGTTTAGCATAACAAACTATGCTGATGAAGCCATTCCATAATTTATCTACTCCATATTTTTATTTAACATATATTTAAAGCATTATATATTGTTTAAATAAATTACGTATAACATAGGAGATATTCATGAGTGAGTTACTAGGAAAAGCAATTAATTTTTTATCTGAAATGCTATCAGGAATGGTTTCTAATGGAGAATTGAGCAGCTCTCAGGCTATTTTTATTGTTTCTTTTACGATACTACTACTGGCTGCCATCTGGAAAGCCAAAGAAATAATTACCTTTTTAAAAGGTATGAAAAATTCAAAATTAGATGAGTATAATAATATGCTCAAAAATTACCCACTCGATGAGGATGATAAATTTTTTCTTAAATCGAATATATCAAACATTATTAGATATCGTATATCTGGCATTTCAGACTCAGGCATGCAACACATCGTGTTTAGGTTAGCATTTCAACATCAAGAACTAATTTCACCCCGTTTTTTTAAAAAATTCCGGACATTTTTATCCATTGAAAATGGAATAATGACATTCAATAAAGGACTAGGCTTCAGGTTTGAATGCTTTATTTACGGTTTATTTTCTATACAATACCTTGTACTTTCCTTCTTATTTATGGCTTTATCTATTTATAAAGGGGGAAGCATTGAACAATCACAGCATTTCATTTTATATGCAATGAGTTCATTACTTTTAATTTTATTTGTCAATTTCTTCAAGATGATACCAATGCCAAAAGAGTGCCGTTTGTTATCCCATATATTGGATACTCAAAATAACCAATAGAAGCCTTATTTTTGAGTATACAAAAGAAAAATTTAACTATTTTAATTTTGCTGAATATTTGCCTCTGTAAAATTAATAAGTGAAATAATAATCTACAATATTGAACTGGCTATTCCCTTTTTTGAAAAGCCAGTTCCCCCTGCAATATTAGTCATATTTAGATCTACACTGTGCTAATCACTATACTTACAAAAAATCTCAGATATATATTATCTCCTTGAATAACTATAATTTTCTTTTATTTCAAGGAGTAATATGTCTCAAAACTTTCAGTTTAAAACCATCCTATCTACTCTACCTCATTCATTCCAAACCTCTTTTTTCAACCAACTCAACCACCTAATTAACTACTCCCCCACCATCGGCCTGATGGGTAAAACAGGGGCTGGAAAATCCTGCTTAATCAACGCCCTATTCCAATCTGCCCTATCGCCCGTCAGTAATGTCTCTGGCTGCACACGACAAGCTCAACGCTTCAGTATGACGATGAAGAGCCATACGCTCACCTTTGTTGATTTACCCGGCGTGGGGGAAAGTATCGAACGAGATAAAGAGTACCACCAGCTCTATCGTAACTTATTACCAGAACTGGATTTAATCATCTGGGTACTCAAGGCCGATGATAGAGCATGGTCTTCTGATGAACAGTGTTATCGCTTTCTCACTGAGCAATGCAGTTATCAACCTGAACATTTTCTATTCGTGCTAAACCAAGCAGACAAAATAGAGCCCTGCCGCCAATGGGATGAACTATCCCACCAGCCATCCGCTGAACAAACGGCTAACTTAGAATTGAAGCAACAAGCCGTGGTAACAGCCTTTAAGCCGCATCATCCGGTGATGACGGTTTCTGCGGCAGAAGGTTTTCAACTCACTGAATTAGCAGATCAATTAATACAGGCGTTACCGGCACAAGCCAGCAGCGGGGTAGCTAGGCAACTGGACAACACTTATCGGACGCAATCTGTAGAAACTTCGGCACGTAACGATTTTGGGCAATGTGTCAGTGATATTGTTGATACTTTAATCGACATCATTCCGTTGCCACCACTGATAAAAAGTACGATTGGTACGGTCAAAAATAGCATCGTCTCCGTCGCTAAATCCCTGTGGAGCCTGTTCTTTTAACTTCTTAAATTAACACAACATTGATGACATCAAGCGCCACTCCTTAACGGGGTTGGCGCTTTTTATTTCTTTTTATTGGAGTATCAACTTATGAGTAACACAACTGAATCTGCTATCACAATGGAATTAGTCCCTGATGAACAACGCCTTGATTTTTGGTTCAACCATTTTGGTGCAGTGAAAGGCTGGGCTACCTTTGAAGTGGTGATCTTCACCACGATGGGTCAATTCTGCGATGAGTATCATGGCGGTTACTGGGAGTATGGCTCGCTTAGTAATGGCGGTGCCTTTATCTACCCCGATATCAACATGGACACCTTAACGCTATTTAACATGCACAACGGCAATGAAGCCACGGTGAGCCAAGAAGCGGCAGGGATTGTGGTGTGTCTGATCCTGTACAGCATCTGGTCATTCCAAACAGAAAGCGAAGTCATGTGCGACCGCTTTTATCAGCTGCGCGACTACGCTGCACAACATCCCGAATCCGCTGCTATTTTCCATTTAATTGATTAATCAGGAGTCTATCATGAGTTTATTAGCTTCGCGTTTTGGTTCAGCTAACAGTATTCGTCGTGACCGTCCACTGACCATTGAAGAATTATTTCGTACTGTACCGAGCATTTTCTCCGAAGATAAGCACGATTCTCGCAGTGAACGCTATACCTACATTCCGACCATTACCTTGTTAGATAGCCTGCAAAAAGAAGGCTTCTATCCGTTCTTTGCCTGCCAGACTCGGGTGCGTGATATCAGCCGTCGAGAGCACACCAAGCATATGTTACGACTTCGACGCCATGACCAAATCACTGGCGTACAAGTTCCTGAAATTATTCTGCTTAATAGCCATGATGGCTCAAGCAGCTATCAGATGCTGCCGGGACTCTTTAGAGCCGTGTGCTCTAACGGTTTGGTGTGCGGTGATGTATTAGGAGAAGTGCGTGTCCCCCATAAAGGGGATGTGGTGGGTAAAGTGATTGAAGGGGCGTATGAGGTACTCGATACATTTGAGCAAGTGGCTGAAAAACGCGAAAGTATGCAGTCGTTATTGTTACCGCCACCCGCCCAGCAAGCCTTTGCTGAAGCGGCTTTGACCTACCGCTTTGGTGAAGAGTTCCAACCTGTCACACGAGAGCAAGTTCTACAGCCTCGACGCGTTGAAGATAAGAAAGAAGACCTCTGGACAGTGTACCAACGTCTACAAGAAAACCTGATTAAAGGAGGATTATCTGGTCGCACTGCAAAAGGTAAACGTGCCCGAACTCGTTCGGTGAATGGAATTGATGGTGATATTAAACTCAATAAAGCCCTGTGGGTGATGGCCGATACTTTATTTAATCAACTCGCCCCTCGCCAACCCAACTAATTTTCCCGCCCTGACAGGTTGTGTCGTTACGCCTTACTTTCTTATCGTTCAAATAAAAAGCATAACGTTATTTATCAATGAATTGCTTATAGTGATTTTTCATTAAAATGCCTAATGAAAATTATTCCCAACAGACATAACCTGTCAATCCCCTAAGTTAAACTCCCTCATTCCTGTAATTTCTAACTGTCTGTTATTGAGAGCAATACGTTATGTTTCAGACCAACCGAAAATATGACCGCATGGCTGTGCGACTCTCTGCGTTGATTGCCCGCTTAATGGCAGGAGAAAGCCTTGTGCTCTCATGTTTAGCCCAAGAGTTCAATGTTTCTGAACGCACGTTACAACGGGATTTACGTGAACGTTTGGCTTATCTGGGTGTAGAAGGTCGACAAGGTTGTTATCGCTTGCCTATCAATACGCTAAAAGCATACCGAGACAAAGATGTTCTTACCTTTGTGAAACAGATTGGAATGACTCGGCTGTTTCCGGGGCTAGACAGTCGCTCGGGTTACTGTTAACCCAACAGCCTCATGCACCTTGTTTGATTTGGCATCATGCCCATAAGATTTCGGCTTTGCATGCCGACCATTTCTATCAATTGGTGTATGCCATTACCAGTAAGCAATCTATTAGCTTACTTACACCTGAGCGTCGTTTTAATCCGCTACAACCCTATCAACTGATTTACCGTGAAGGCCAGTGGTATTTACTGGCTGAATATCACCAGCAAGTGCATGTCTTGTTGTTAGATGATATCCAGCAAGTTCAGCCACTCAATACTCCCTTCACACCGAAACACGCAGTGATGCAACTGTCACAACAAAACAGTTTTATCGCGGCCTTACCGCATTTTAGATTGATATCACAATTACTTACCTCTCTTCCATCCCACAAAGAAAGGAGCCGACTATGACGTTATTAACCCCACTAGCATCACATCCAACACATTGCCCTCACTGTTCTTCTGAGCAAGACATCATTGCATGGGGTACGGGCTGGATGTGCCGCGATTGCGGTCACGAATGGATCATGCCTATTCAAAATAACCACCATACCGTGAATTCATCATCACATAAGGAAGCTTAAAAATATGAACACCGTTTCACACTTACAACTGGGTTTAGAACGCATCGCTATTGTTATCAGTATTTTGTTATGCCTTTGGATCACTGGCGCATTGTTAACATATTTCCAGCTTATCGCCCTCATCATGAACCCGTATGGGATCACATTGATGTACTTCGTTTTATATCTTTTGGCTTTGGTTATCCCACAACTCTTGGCGCAATTGGGCTTATGGGTTTTGAGTGCCTTTAAGGGGGTTGATTATAAAATCCATTTCAACCCCAAATTAATTGCCATTATCTCGTCCATCATTATCGGATTAGCCCTCTCTAGCCTACTGATTATCATGTCATCCGGTTGGCTATACGGTTTTACTGAAGGTATCGCCACCACGATATTACTGGTTGATTTGCTTATCGCCACTGGCACTGCCTTTTATCTTCATCGGCGAATTCGTCACTGGATTTCAGTGCGACTAAACCGTCAGTCATCACATTAACCATGATCAGCAATTTTTGTTGTGGATACCTTATTCACCATTCACCCGATAACCACCGAATACGCCATATCAGGGAAAGCCAAGCACCCATTAGACGGTGTTCATCAAGCGTCAATCTGACGTTTCTATTTATATTGATAGGAATTTATAATGAAAAAATATGTAGTTGTAACTGTATTGGCCTCACTGTGGTTGATGACATCACCCGCCTCTGCCACCAGCCAGCCCCTTAAAAATACCATTTGGGAATATAAAGGCGATGGCGGTAAAACCTTATGGCAAGTGTGTGGAAGCCAAAACAGTAGCTGTAGGATTGTGGGCTCAACCAAGCATTATGTTGCTGTACTGAATCATAAATCCGCGTCAGGTTGCGCATTTGGTGATTTTTATATTGTGGCAAGAACCGATGGAAATTGGCAACAACGCGATACAGGCACTTGTAGCCCTAATGCCTATGTCCAAAAAGGATACATTAATAACGGGCAATATTCGTCAGTTGATATTGGTGTCAACGGTACTATCGTCAAACGCTATCCGATAGGTTACTGGAACCAGCAAAAAGAATTATCAGGTAAAAAACGCCCACATTGGAAAGAAAAAGACCGTACTAAAGGTGGATTGCAAACCAATCAACAATAAATAACATTCTCGCTACCGTCACTTGCTGTAGCGGGTATGATAAAAGATAACTAAAGGTAACGTAATGAATAAGATAAAAAGCCTATTTGCGATAGGGCTATTGGCAGTGAGTACATTTAGTTTGGCTGAAGAACAACAGCGTTATGCAAGCATCACACATACGAGTTCAAATTTTATTAACCAAGGCTACTGTGGTTATTCATTTACCCTCGATAATGGTGGTAGCCATATGGCTCTAGACCACGCGGAGTTTGGTGCGCTTGAACTAACGCTGCGAATGAAAGATAGGCAAGGAAAAGTATTAGGGGATACAGTATTGGAAGTAGAACCTTTTGGCGACTCTAGCGCCACTCGTGCCACTTTTGCAGGATTAGAAATACCTTGTGAAGATGTTGCTGAATTTGAAGTGATTAAAGCGCTGGAAGATCAGAACGGGCGTAAGGTTGAATTACCGTTATCGATCTTTGAGGCTAGTAACCCAAAGTTAGCAAAAATGTCGGTGGCAGGGAAAAAATAATAATTTTTTAGTTATACACCAAAGAAACCAGTGGCAGATTGAATGATCTGCCATTTTTTTTGATTAGTCGGCTTTGAGCAAAGAGCTTAAGTTAACCAATTATTTTCTCAAAACATTGTATAGAAAATAATAGGTTAAATTGAGTTTTATAAAAACTCCTTGTTTACCTTATAAGAGCGGCTATTATAAACACATATCCACATTGTAGAAGTTGAGGTAAGAATGCAAGGATTTTGGGAAATTTTCGGCAGTGCGCCTTTTATAGCTATAGCTTGGCTCTGTACAGTCATCAGCTGCATCTATGCCTTTATTCAAAAAAATAATGTGAGCAATATAAAACAAAAATTCAATGATCTAAACGTTATACATAACACTGTAATGATTCAAAACAGCACTCTTCAGCAAAAGAACGTGGCCTTAGAAGTCTCCAATAATGAATTAAAAATCCAGAATACAAACCTTGAACAAAAAATAATCAAAATTGAGCAAAACGATATTCATGATAACTATCAAGAAGTGCATCAACATGGCCAAAGTAATTTTAACCAAGGTGTCATAAAAGGCGACTTTATTTACAATAAATAAGAGTCCTAGGCTTATCTATGTGCGAAACAAGAATTGATATCCAAAAAATAGAAGGTGACTTCTACAATATGGCAGCCCCAGAAAATAATGTTGACTCAATTATAAACATTATCATTGGTGATATTGCATCCACTAAGGTGAAAATTGACCGTAGCGATCGTTCTTTTCCCGCGAATGTTACAACAAAAATCAACCACAATCTGCTTAATAGCAGACGTAGAATAATCTTGCAATACAAATCATACTCTTCTCATATTGAAAGAGCCTATATTCTTGCAGAACAAAATATAATCAATGGAAAACAATCAGCTATGGAATTGCTAAATGAAATGTATTGCAATTCACTAGAAAAACATGGGATCGACTCTTTTGAACCTGACATAACAAAAGTACGACAACATGCTGATGAAATCATCAGCGATGTAATTAAGCAACTCAGGAAATTCGTTTATAGTTCAGCTAATGTAACTCAATACAAAGAACAAGTAGAAATTGGCATAAATGTTGTTGTTGCGCATGCCTTTGTTGAGTGTTGTGTCTTGGAGAATCCTAACCATGATACCGATTAAAGGCTCTCATCCAAAAATGAACGTACTCTATATAGGTGGCTTTATTCTGGAAAAGCTTCATGAGTGCAAAAAAAAGCGCATGACGATCACTCAACTAATGAAAATTGGGAATAAAGAGCTCTCAGTTTCTGTAGACCACATTATTTTAACATTAGACTGGCTATATATTATTTCAGCTATCAGTTACAATGAAAAAGAGATTTTTATCAATGAAGCTACTTAGGTTTCTCTTGGAAATAGACGGAAAAGAAATACGAGAAATATTATTTCTCAATAACTTAAATATAATTACAAGTAAAAAGAAATCTGATGAGCCGGGAAATAGCGTTGGTAAATCAACTTTAGGCAGAATTCTTGACTATTTGTTTGATGGTTCAATTAAACCCATCTACATTGATGAGGAATTTCAAACACCTAAAAAAGAAATTGAACAACTTTTTACTAATAGTGAAGTATATGCTTCACTAGAATATTTAGGTTTAGACAATCAACATACTGTTATCAAACGTAGACTTTCTGCAAATATAGATCTACAAAGTTATATTTTAAATGGACACGAAGTAAAAAGTAAAGAGTATATTTCTCACATTATGGCCAGTATTTTCAATGTATACTCTGCTAAACCAACTATCAGAAAACTTGCCCCAAAATTTTTTAGAACAACACAGCACCGTATGACAAAAACAGTCAATTTTGACAACAGTCAAAACGTTTCAAAGTCAGATATCAATACTGTTTTTTTATATTTATTCAACTTTAATGACACTGAAATTCTTAGTAAAGTCCATAA
Source organism: Moellerella wisconsensis (assembly GCF_022592395.1). Classification (NCBI taxonomy): domain Bacteria; kingdom Pseudomonadati; phylum Pseudomonadota; class Gammaproteobacteria; order Enterobacterales; family Morganellaceae; genus Moellerella; species Moellerella wisconsensis. The sequence continues at coordinate 2,464,766 of NZ_CP093242.1, forward strand.
ACTAAAAACAACTATCAAGCGTTATGAAAAAAATCTAATAGCATTCAATAGTGTAATTACTCAAGATAAAATAGTTGGCTCGATATCTAAAATAAAACAAGAAATTGCCAAATTAGAAAAGACACTTTTATCATCTGAAAAAGGTATCGACAAGCTAGAAATTGTATCTAGAATCAATGCGATTGATGATGAACAAAACTGCTTATCCGATGAAATTTTATCTTTAGACTTAAAGATAAAAAACATTTTGGAAACCAATAAAATACTTAAGAATAATGAACAGCTACATTTGCTAGATGAACTACAAGCAATTTATGAGTACGCATCGGTTAAAATAGAATCTACACTTGAAGATTATCAACAAGCTCTTGAGTTCCATGCCCATCTTCTAAACACTAAGCGTGAATTCGTTTCTCATGGATTAGATAAGCTTCAAGAGGAACATGCAAAAGCAATAGTTAAATTTAGTCAACTTAAAAATCAAAAACTGAACCTTTTCGACGAGCTCAAGTCAAAAAGGAAAATAGAAGAACTTTCTGATACGATTAAAGAAATTGGCAATTTAGATAAAGAATTAGCAAAATTAACTGCCATTATTGATAAAAAAGATGACATCGATTCAAAATTAGTAATTGAAAATCTACGCTTAACTGAGTTGTCAAAGGAACTAGAAAAAGAGCTTACTAGCGTAACCTCTTTTGAACAAAAATATATAGAAAATTTTAAAGATTACACTCTTGATTTTTATGGTGTTAAATACAATTTTAGCCTTCATTTAAACCAAGAAAAAGGCGAATGTTCCCCTCACGTAGATGATGTCGAATCAAACAACGAAGGGGGATTAAAGAGACTTGAAGTTGTTACGTTCGATCTGGCATATATAAAGACAGTTTGTGATGAACACGCGATGAGGCCTAACTTTGTACTGCATGACTCTATTGATGAAATCGACATCCAGTACATCCGCAAAGTTTTTGATGAGTCGATTAAACTATCAGGGCAACACATTGTATCAATGTTGTCTGATAAATTAGTTCAAAAAGATTATCAGAAATATAAGCCTTACATCATTCTTGAACTATCTCAAGATAACAAATTCTTCAAACTGTAACATTCATGGCTACTAAATTAGTAGCCTTTTCTGTAATGTTACTATTTACAGAATATCAGCAACTGAAGCAAAGTAGTAATTTCTATATAAACTGATAAAATGCAAAACCATATGTATAGCTATCCCACTAATATTAGCGTCTAAAAATCAATCAAAATATTTTTAGGCACCTTATTAGGCACTTTTGAAAAGTTGAATTGAACATTAGCACTATAAAATCATTTAGTTAAGCGACGAATTCAGACTCCCCCAGCCCACCAAATTATCTTCTAAGGACGTCCAAAGAAGACTGAAAAGCCCGCTAACTCAATGAGTTGCGGGCTTTTTTATGTCCTATACTGTCCCTATTTTATCCCACCCAAACTAATTCCTTTAGGCCCATTAATAGGCCCAACGAAAAGAACTAACATCTTTGTTGGGTCTAAACGCATGGAAATTTTTCATGGCAAGAAAAACTAAGCCATTGACCGATACCGAAATCAAAGCAGCTAAACCGCAGGACAAGGACTATCAGCTGTATGATAGTGATGGACTCAGGCTGCTAATCAAATCTAGCGGAAGCAAGTTATGGCAATTCCGTTACTACCGTCCTTTGACTAGTCCTGATATAGGTTGACAACTTTTCAGGGATAAAACGCGCGATGAACCTCATTGGGCGTTTTATAATTTAATGATAAATGCGGTCGCCTTTCATTATACAACTACATTGATTCTTCGACTAACTTTCTTGCCTGCTCCAAATTACTCGGCTTGATTAGTAAATACTCCATTTTCAATATTCCATTGACCCGTAAGTACGGCATCAGTTATCGTGAGCTTAAGGAAATGCTGGCAGAGCGTGGTGTCGATGTCGATCACTCTACCATTTACCGCTGGGTTCAACATTATGCGCCACAATTGGACAAGAAACTCCAGTGGTATTGGTATAATTCCCTCCCCCTCAAACCTAGTCTCTCAATCTCTAGTGAAGGTTTCTGAAGGATAGCGCATCGAAAAACAAAACGGCAAACACACGCCAAGCCAATACTGGATGAGTTTTACGAATGGATGACAACTCAACGATTGATAGAATCTAGCCCATTGGGTAATGGCCATAAAATACACCCTGGAGCAATGGCCTAAACTCATTCGTTCTATCGATGACGGTCACTTATCTATCGACAATAATCGGGCAGAACGCGCAATTAAACTGCTGATCATAGGCAGAAAAATTTAGCTCTTCTCAACCAATCCAAATGGCGCGGAAGCGAGTGCGATGCTTTACAGTATCGTCGAGACCGCGAAAGCCAAAGGGCAGTGATGTGACAACAACTATTAAAACAATATGTTAGCAAAGTTGAGCGGATAGTAACTTGACCCAGAATAGTCTTTAAACCGCACGTATAATGCATGTGCAGTTGAAGAATAAAAAAGCTCACTCCAGCCCTCCGGGCTTTTCGCCTTATATTCCCACTTGCACTGGGCGATGGTTTACGGTGGATCTTGCTAAATAAGCTTGAAACTTTTCCAATCTAAAATTGGTTAGTTAAATATTACTAGTCAATATAAATACTCAATACCATTCTGTTATCTAGCTATTTATTTTTAAGCGACCAAGTTAATCACAAAATATAAAAATAATTTAATATTCGCTCTTATTTACATGCATCTTTCAGACCTGCTTTACAGGATTTCTGTAATAATTCAGTTGATTTTTTTTCATTAAAATCAACACCTTCACCATCTCGATACATTTTTCCCAACATAAACATCGCTGAGGGATGGCCTTGATTGGCTGCTTTCTCGAACCATTCAGCTGAAATGATATAATTTTGTCTTACGCCAATTCCATCGTAGTACATTAAACCTAAATAATTTTGAGCATCTTTATTACCTTGCTTCGATGATTTTTCAAACCATTTTATAGCAGTCTCAAAATTTTGTTCCACGCCATGACCATTAAGATACATATCCCCCAAAAATACTTGCGCATCTTGATTACCTTTTCCTGCCGCCATAGTGAGCCATTTTTTAGCTTTTTTATAATCCTGCTTTACCTCTTGTCCTAAATAATAACTGACACCCAGTAATACTTGCGCTTTAATATCCCCTTTTGCCGCCACACTTTCAACTTGCTTAATAGTTTCCTGAGGTATGGCGGCTAAGCTAGTATTCATTACGATGAATAGCATAAAAATCATTAAAAAAATCGAGTTTATCATTCGCTTTAAGAGTATTTTCATTTTGTTATTAATATATCGCTTTAATAAAATTATTCGATGCTATCAAATATAACAAAATCATTACGTAAAGAAAACTATCAAGCCAGAGCAGCATGGGATAACCGCTAGTTATATAAATTATTTTTCACTTCCTTAATTAAATTAAAATCATCATTTATACTTTATAATAACTGAAGTAATTAAATAGTGGCTCAAAACCTAACCGTCGATATAGTTCAACCCCATAAGGTGACGATTCTAAATAACAACAGGTGATCTTTTTTTGTAGACACAAATCTAATACATAACGAATTAAATACGTCGCATTACCTTGTTTTTGATGATCAATATGTGTAGCAATATCATCTAATCTTGCCATTTTATTATGAATAGTTAATGTCAATGAGGTGACAGGAAATTGAGATTTAATTAATACAAAATGGTAAATCTCTATCTTCTTATTGAGTATATTCTGATGATATTCAATATATTGGTTGATGATATGAAGGTCATCAATTTCCTCACCTAAAAAAGCACTTTTAAGGGGTTGTGCCCACAATGATAAATTATCATTGACGAGCCTAATCACTAGAGATTTTTCTTCCTGCCATTGATTTTTTTTCGTGTATTTATTTAGTGCTAATCCCATTGCGGTTGTCATACTATCAGCTTTATAGCTACCACAAGTTAATATCGGCAATAAAGATGATATTGCACTGTCCTTTATAACCAGACAGTAAGCTTTATTTTTTTCATCAAAAACCTCCTGTGCTGCATGTAAAGTTTTTAGATTTATTGGTGCTCTTATAAGAATAAAATTAAAAATAGATAGATCTATCGAGGTTAAATAGCACTCTACTGAAGAGTTAATAACTTCATGCTTTTGGCAAAGAGATACCCAAAATAACTGCTCAATATCAAAATAATTTTTTATATTTACCATAATATGGTCATCGCTCCCAACTACCACTATTACAAATAAACACCTAAGTAATATTAATAGATAAAAATATATCTTATATGTTTGATTTACTATCATACACCACACGACACTCATAAAACGACAATATAATTGCAATAAAAACACATAATATCAGACAAAATTTATTTTATCTTGCGGCCTCAATTTGTTATAACCTATACCATAGTCTACTAATGAACATTTTTTATAAAAAACGGCTTCTTTATAAAAAAATCAATATAATTAATATATATAATCAGATTGAATTTAACTTATGATTGATGTTTTCATAAGAATGATCCCGTTTACCTTTCATTTAAAGCATTAAGAATAAAATAAAAAGTATTAATACAAAGATTACCCACTTATTTCATTGATTATCTTTGTCTCACTCACAGCAATTAGTTAATTAAATAACATGAAAAAATTAGAATATTTTTTAAAAATAATACGAACCAGCATTATTAGCGATAAAAATTACTTAACCAAAAAATTCATGAGAAAAATCAAGTACACACCGAACTTTGATTTCCCTACCAGCTTTAATGAGAAAATAAACCATCGAATTTTATATGATAGAAACCCACTATTTACTCAATTAGCAGATAAACTATTAGTCAGAGATTTTATAAAACAGAAGATTGGTGAAGATTATTTAGTCCCACTACTAAAAACTTATACTAAAACTCAACAAATACGATTAGATGAACTACCTGAGCAATTTGTACTAAAATGCAATCATGACAGTGGTAGCAGCATTATTTGTCATTCTAAGCGCCATTTTGATTTATCTAAAGCTACAAAAAAGCTTGATTTTTACCTTATGCGTAATTTTTACTATATTACGCGTGAAAAACACTATAAAGATATTAATGCTAAAATTATTTGCGAAAAATATATTGATTTATTTAGTAATAATAACCGCATGCTGACGCCAGAAACGTGTAGAATTCACTGTTTTAACGGAGCACCCCATTATTCTGAAATTGATTTTTCTGATGAAAATGGCAATGAATTTATTAATATTTATGATCCTGAATGGAACCTACAATCAGTTACGCTTGGATATCCTAATATGCGTCATAAGCTCCCTCAGCCAACGTTATATTCCAAAATGCTTGAGCTTGCTAAAATTTTAGCTGAAGGGTTTGATTATTGTCGTGTTGATTTCTTAATATCAGAAAATAAGATTTACTTTAGTGAATTAACATTTACACCTAATGCCGGACGCACTCCTATCGAACCAATATCATGGGATTATAAACTAGGCTCCCTTTGGCAACAGAAAATTTATACCGCTAATTAAAAAGTTATTGATTAACAATCAAAGCTTATAAATAAATGTGAATATTTATAAATAAAAAGGGTAGTCAAATAAAATGACTACCCTTTTCTATACGAATCAATCCAGTTATATATTTAACTAACCAGAATATGACTTTTACGTCGGACACTTGCAATCAGCATATAAATAGCCGTTGCGAGTAAAACCATAAAGAAAAAGTCCATTAATCCATTATTCTGAGCTATAAATCTACCGGCGCCGACAGGCCCAACTGCTGACCCAATGCTGTAGCTAAATAACATAACTTGAGTTGCCGCGACAATATAAGATGAGTCCAGATTATCGCATGCCAATGTAATAGCGATTGGATAAAGTGCAAAAGATGACATACCCAATAATGCCAAGGCAATAACCATGACTAAATAATCATCTGATAAATAAATCATCCCCATAGCAAAAACACCTAGCAAAGAAACCATAGCTAACAGTAAAGTTTTACTCATTAATAAGGACAATTTACTAATAACTGGCTGAATAACCATACCACCTAAAATAATAGCAGCCATCAAAACTCCCACCTGTTCAGTAGAGTAATGACCTTCTATTAATGATAATGGCATTAGACCATAGATAGTCCCCATCACAACACCGGATACCATACAACCGATAATCGCAGGTTTACTTAATTTACTGATTTTCTTGAGTGATAAACGATGATGCGTTGCACATGTAGGTTGTCCTTGACGTAAAAATAAAGGAGGCATAACCGCTAATAACAAAAGCCCTAACACTGCAACAAATGGGATAAGACCCTGGGTACCAATGACACCAATCACTAATTGTCCCACCGTTGTTCCGCCATAAAGAGCCGTCATATAAAAACTCAGACGTTTTGCTCGTTCCTTAGGGCTATCACCAATTAATAACCACGACTCAACCACCACGAAAATACCAGCAACAGCAATACCTGCAACTAAGCGAATCGGTAGCCAAAATTCAATTTTCGGAGCTATAGGCAACGCAATGACAGTAACTGATAGCATTAATAAAAAGCTAACAAATGATAAACGATGGCCAATTTTGGCGATCACTGGTTCAATCAGCATAGAACCAATAAGTAACCCAATATAATAAATACTAGCTAACCAGCTGGCATAACTTGTATCAATAGCAAAATTCCCCATGGATAAAGGAATTAAACTCATTAAATAACCGGAAGCAATAGCAAAAATAGTTAAGCCAGCGACAGGGACGAAAGCACTGTCATTGGTGCGCATAGCAGAGGCCTGTTTCACGACCATCTCTCCACTTTAAAAGTAATTACATGCGCTGCATCTTCATCGGGGGAATGCCATTAGGCCTTGTAATTCACACTGAGGAACAGTATAAATTCCGGCGACTGGAGCAGAATAAATAAAAGCTCAATAGCTTAATTGCGCGCAATATAGATCTTTCTATACATAAATTACAATGAGAAAATCTAATGCTTATAAGCAAAAATTTTTATATTGGATTTTAACTTAATTAATAAATTTTATTACCCATCTTAAAAAAACAAACATTACCAATGAAAACAAAACATTACAGATTACTAACTGATTGTTTATATGCTATAGATAGAGTCATGATTATCAATAATTAAGATATGCCCCTGTCAATTTAAGCTAATAAAACTTATATTTTCTTACAATTATACTAGCGGCCTAAGTATTTACTTTTTTTCTGATTTTAGAACAGAGAAATATTTTTATCTTTTATGAGTATTAAATAACCTTCTTATTATTTTACTCACTATTACGATTAAAACATATTATGATCTGGTTATCGATACTATATAGCTACACTGTCATAGTTGTACTGGCACTTAGATATGCGAATATTTAGTCACTTTTATTGAATAATCAACCACATAATTACCTTAATATATGATTATGCGCACAGAATTATAATTTTATTCATCATCTCTTTGTTTTTTATTCTATTATTATCATTAATTAGCACTTCACTAAATTAATTATACATAATTATGTTTCATAAATAATATAAATATGTTTTATTAATAAATGAAAAAATAAAACAACCCATGGGGTTTTAAATATCAAAATAATCAGATGAAATACTATCACTAACAATTAATATTGAAAATAGCACAATGGGAATTGAAAACTATAATTATAATAATTAACAAAATAAATTCAATAGATTAAAGTTGAAACATCATCAACAATGAAAATAAATTAATTAAATACATTATATAGATTTGATTATTATAAATAATAAAAACTATATTCACCTAATGGATTAGATACTAAATAAGGACGGTTTTATGGAAAAAATTTTTAATTTTATAGACTCAAATAATCGTAAGTCAAAGAAATCAATCGCATTATCGGGTATCTGTGCCGGAAATACTGCTCTCTGTACCGTAGGTAAAAATGGAAATGACCTGCACTATCGTGGTTATGATATTCAAGATTTAGCGGGAAAATGTGAATTTGAAGAAGTCGCCTATTTATTAATTCATGAAAAACTTCCTAATAATGCTGAACTAATTTGTTATAAAAATAAACTTAAATCTCTACGGGGCTTGCCCGCTAATGTCAAAATAACACTGGAATCGTTACCCGCAGCAGCGCATCCAATGGATGTTCTTCGCACTGGTATCTCTGTAATTGGCTGTATTCTTCCAGAGAAAATCACACATCCACACTCTGAAGCTCGTGATATTGCTGATAAATTGCTCGCTTCATTGAGTTCAATATTATTGTATTGGTACCACTTTAGTCATCATGGAAAACGTATTGAAACGGAAACTGATGATGATTCAATAGGAGGCCACTTTCTACATCTTTTACTCGGAAAACCTCCATCATTAGAATGGGTTAAACACATGCATAGCTCTTATATTCTGTATGCAGAACATGAATTCAATGCATCAACCTTTTCTAGCCGAGTCATTGCTGGAACGGGAAGTGATTTTTATTCTGCAATCACAGGAGCAATCGCTGCGCTTCGTGGGCCAAAACATGGAGGAGCAAATGAAGTTTCACTCGAGATTCAACAACGATATCATTCCCCAGAAGATGCCGAGCAAGATATTTTATCACGACTACAACAACAAGAAGTTATTATTGGTTTCGGTCATCCTGTATACACGCTAGCTGATCCTCGCCATAAAATAATTAAATCAATAGCCTATAAACTATCGCAAGAAACTAATAATCATAAACTGTACCAAATAGCCGATCGCATTGAAATGCTCATGGCTCAGCAAAAAAATATATTCCCAAATCTCGATTGGTTTTCTGCTGTTTCCTATCATTTGATGGGGATCCCGACAGCGATGTTTACTCCACTGTTTGTCATTGCACGTACTGCCGGGTGGGCGGCACATATTATCGAGCAACGTCTTGACAATAAAATTATTCGCCCTACTGCACATTATATTGGTCCTGACAATCAGCCATTTATTGCTCTAAAAGATCGCTCTTAACTCCTAAAATAGGAATAACTATGCCTATGCCAAGCACGTGCAATGAAAATAAATATGATCAGGTTATTGTTGATATTGTTGATTATGTAACCCAACAACCTGTTATTTCAGAACTTGCCTATGAAACCGCCTATTACTGTTTTTTAGATACGCTTGGTTGCGGTATGGAATCGCTCGAATATCCAGCCTGTCGAAAGCTATTAGGGCCAATTATTCCGGGAACCATTGTTCCTAATGGGACTAAAATCCCTGGAACCCAATTCCAATTAGACCCAATACAAGCAGCATTTAACATTGGGGCAATGAATCGTTGGCTAGATTTCAATGACACTTGGCTGGCTGCAGAATGGGGGCATCCCTCTGATAACTTAGGAGGTATTCTTGCTGTAGCAGATTGGTTATCACGCGAAGCCATCACAAAAGGGCACGCTCCTCTTACAATAAAAAATGTGCTAACCAGTATGATCAAAGCCCATGAAATACAAGGATGTATCGCACTAGAAAATGCCTTTAATGAGGTTGGTCTCGATCACGTTATTTTAGTTAAGGTTGCTTCAACTGCCGTAATTGCAGAAATGCTGGGACTCAATCGAGAGCAAATACTTAGTGCTGTTTCTCTCGCTTGGCTCGATGGCCATCCGCTACGCACTTATCGTCAATCCCCCAATACCGGCACCCGAAAATCATGGGCGGCAGGAGATGCTACAGCTCGAGCAGTACGGTTAGTCCTTAAAGTTCAAAAAGGAGAAATGGGTTATCCCAGTGCCTTAACAGCCAAAAAATGGGGCTTTTATGATGTGCTATTTAAAGGACAGCCATTTAAATTTCAACGCCCCTATGGCTGCTATGTAATGGAAAATATCTTGTTTAAAATCTCTTTTCCCGCGGAGTTTCATGGCCATACTGCCATAGAGGCTGCACTGCAAATATATAATCAATTAAAAGAACAAGGAAAAAATAGCGATGATATTCATTCAGTAATAATAAAAACTCATGAAGCATGTTTACGAATTATAGATAAACAAGGCCCATTATATAATTCAGCCGATCGTGATCATTGTATTCAATATATGGTAGCGATTTCTCTATTATATGGCAGATTAACCGCAGCCGATTACAGCGATACCATCGCAGCTGACCCACGAATTGATATCTTACGGAAAAAAATAAGTTGTACCGAGGAACCTCTATTTACACAAGATTATCATGATCCTGATAAACGTTCGATAGCCAATGCGATGTATGTTATTTTAAACAATGGTGAACATTTAGATGAAATAATTATTGAATATCCATTAGGCCATGCTCGTCGTCGTAAAGAGGGGATTCCGCTATTATTAAAAAAATTCAGGGTGAATATGGCGCGTCAATTTCCAGAGGCTCAGCAACAACAAATATTAGCCATGTCATTAGACCGCCGATATTTAAATAGTATTCCAGTAAATGAATACCTTGATTTATTAGTTATTTAATAAATATTAAGTGCCAATCAAAGTAATAGCGATTGGCACTATTTTAAATAAACTAGTCATTAATATTATTCAATTCTAGTGACCGAGTTTCTCTGTATTAATGTCGGGCAATAAATTAATGATTGAGCATATATTTCATCACCGCGAGATATAGCCAAAGCCAATTCTGTAGCTTTTTCAGCCATCATTTGTATGGGATAACGGACTGTAGTTAATCGAGGATGAATATAGCGCGCAATTAAAACATCATCAAAACCAACCACAGACATTTGCTGTGGCAACGCTATTCCATTCTCATCAAGTACCGACATGGCGCCTGCCGCCATAAAATCGTTATAAGCCACTACAGCGGAGATATTCAAGGATTTAGTCAATAAATTGGTCATCGCTTCTTCCCCTCCTTCTCCATACGGTGAACCGTACTCAATCATATTTTTTGAATAAGGAATATTATTATCTTTTAACGCGTCAAGATAACCTTGTAGTCGTTGTTCCGCATCTTCAATTTGATGGTTTGATGATATATAAGCAATATTCTTATGACCATAATTAATAAGATGTTCTGTTGCTAAATATGCGCCTTGATAATTATTAAGTGAAATACAACGCTCAGAAATTTGTGGAATATGACGATTAATTAGCACCATACTCGGCACTTCAGTGGCATAATCTATTAATTGTGTATCAGATAATGCTTTTGAATGGATAACCAAAGCATCACAGCGGTTATTAATTAATAATTCTATCGATTGGCGTTCTTCTTCTGCATTATGATAGCCATTACAAATCAAAATATGTTTACCATAACGATGGGCTACACCATCAACAGCTTTAACTAACGTACCGAAGAACGGATCCGAGACATCATTAACCAAGACACCAATTGTATGACTATTCTGACTTACAAGCGCTCTAGCAGCGGCATTAGGACGATAGCCAAGTTTGCTCATCGCTTGTTTTACAACAATAATTGATGCTTTGCTGGCTTTAGGTGATTCATTTATTACGCGTGAAACGGTCGCTACTGAAACACCTGCTTCCCGTGCAACATCTTTTATCGTTGCCATATTATGCCTCTTTGACAAATAACTCTATTAACCAATACATGACTTATTAATCCAACTATTTAGTCATAATCAGCATATGATTATATCACTGAAAAAACGATAAAAAACAATTCACTATTCGCTATAATATACCATAATAGCTAATTGATAAGTAAAATTGACAGATATTTAATAGCAAAAATTAAACGCGCTATTTAACGCGTTTAATCGGTAATTTCGGCCAACAATTATGGTAATTAGAAATGAAATTGATAGCTTGTGGAATTATGATAGGTTTTATTGGCTTGTTGTATGCCTCGATATCTTTGATCCCATTCAGGATGATTCGGTCCATCCGGTAAAAATTGTGTTTCCATAGCTATACCGAAGTAATTCGCATATTCATGTGATTTTCCGCGCGTTCCTTGTAAATAATTTCCACTATATAACTGCATGCTTGGCATCGTTGTCGCAATATCTAAGCGAACATCATCATCGGGAGAAAATAACGAAGCAATAATTGATTGGCCATCTGTTTTCTCTGTATCCAAAATCAGCGGATGATCGTAACCTCCTACCCGCCGTTGTTCGTCATCTTGTAAAAAATTACGGCCAATACGCCGACGCTGACTAAAATCAAAATGTGTTCCAGTCGTTTTTCGCCATTCTCCGGTTGGGAGCCCCTCAGCAGTTAACGGTAAGAATTGAGGTGCATAAAGCTGTAAATCATGTTCTAAACAAGTTCGAGTCGAATTCTCACCAGCTAAATTGAAATAACTGTGATTGGTTAAACTTACAGGGCAGTGTTTATTTGTTTGGCTGGTATAGGTAATAGTGACTCGATTATCATCCGTCAGACAATACCCTACAAAGACCTGTAAATCCCCGGGAAAACCTTGATCTCCATCTGGAGATAAAAGTGAAAATAAAACCTCATTTTGATTTTTTTTCTCTATTTTCCATTGACGATAACTGAAGTTATCAATTCCACCATGCAAACAATTAGGTGCTTGATTAATTGTTAAAGTAAATTCTTCACCCTCTAAAGTGAATTTTCCATGCGCTATTCGGTTAGCAAAACGACCAACGGTTGCACCCAGATAAACTTGCTGTTGTGATAAGGCTGATAATGATGGTGCTCCCAATAAAACATCTCTTGCTCCTGATTTTAAGGGAAGTATGCAACTCAGCCAAGTTGCACCAAAATCAGTAAGCTGTATTTTCATCCCGCCACGATTAGTCAGTGTGATAATTTGAGAATTAATATCTTCCATAAGAGCACCTGTTCTTAATTAACAACAATTGACGATGAATAACAAAATAAGTCGGGTAATAAATTATAGCGTATCGATTTATTTCAGCTAAAACTATTCACTATAAACACCCGCACCTGCACTCGGCTGACAAACATAAATTTCAGCCTGCAATCCGGTTGCTGTATGATAATTAGCGTCGATAGCTTCAATCACAGAATCGACTTTATCTTGCTTCATCAAGGCCACGATACAACCGCCAAAACCACCGCCGGTCATTCTAACACCGCCTTCATCTGCCAGTACCGCTTTAACAATATCCACTAATGTATCTATTTCTTGCACGGTAATTTCAAAATCATCACGCATAGATATATGCGATTGCTGCATTAATTGGCTTAATAATGGTAAATTATTGTCGGTTAATGCCTTCGCAGCAGCTAAAGTCCGAGCATTTTCACTGATTACATGTCGAGCACGCTTCGCCACTATGCTATCTAACTGACTGGCTTTTTTTACAAACTCATCCTCTGTGATATCACGTAGCGCTTTAATTCCTAATATTCTAGCGGCTTCTTCACATTGCAAACGACGAGTATTATATTCGCTATCAACTAATCCACGCTTTTTATTAGAATTAATAATCATCACTACTAAATCTTTTGGAATAATAACAGACGAGGTTTCTAGCGATCGGCAATCAATTAATAATGCATGCCCTTGCTCTCCACAAGCTGAAATTAATTGATCCATAATACCGCAATTACAACCAACAAACTGATTTTCTGCTTGTTGTCCATTAAGAGCAATCTCTTGTTGGCTAATATCTAATTGATAAAGTTCTTGAATAGTCTGACCAATAACAACTTCTAAAGAAGCGGAAGAACTTAGCCCCGTACCTTGAGGAATATTACCACTCACACTAATATCACAGCCGCCGAAATGATAACCACGGGCTAATAAAAACTTTATCACGCCACGGATATAATTAGCCCACATTTTATCGGCTAAAAATTCAATTTCTTGGTCCAAATTAAATTCATCGATTTCATTACCATAATCAACAGCAACAACCCGAATAATATTATCATCACGCTTCGCAGCTCCGACTAATGTTAGATAATTAATCGCGCAAGGTAGAACAAACCCATCATTATAATCTGTATGTTCGCCAATCAAATTCACACGTCCCGGCGCCTGAATAAACACCTGCGGTGAATAATTAAATGATTGAATAAACGATTGGATCACGTTCTGTTTTAATGTACTCATTAAAGTATCCTCTGATTAACGGTATAGCTCCCCCCAGCAAGCAAGATACTGACGAATAAGCTATGAATTTATCTAGATTCGGGGTTAACTCATCAATTTAATTTTGTTGTTTATAGTGGATATCGCTGACTGAACGCAATCTCTCTGCCGCTTGTTCCGGTGTTAAATCACGTTGCACTTCTGCTAACATTTCATAACCCACCATAAATTTTCGTACCGATGCGGAACGTAATAAAGGTGGATAGAAAATAGCGTGTAATTGCCAATGTTCAGTATCGCGACCATCGGTAAAATAAGGTGCAAAATGCCATCCCATTGAATATGGAAATGCACATTTAAACAAATTATCATAACGGCAGGTTAATTTTTTCAGCGCTAACGCCAAATCTTCTTCCATCGCCGCGGTTAATTTTTCCATTCTCTTAATCGGCAATTTAGGCAATAACATGGTTTCAAACGGCCATGCCGCCCAATAAGGAACCACCGCAACCCAAAACTCGGTTTCAACCACTACACGTTGGCCATCTTTTAATTCGTCAGCCACATAATCGACTAATAAATTCGTCCCATGCTGCTGATAATATTCCTGTAGATAATTATCTTTTCTGGCTAATTCATTAGGAAGAAAATTACTGGCCCAAATTTGTCCATGGGGATGAGGTTGAGAACACCCCATCATTTCACCTTTATTCTCAAATACTTGAATCCACAAATAATCATTACTAAGTTCTTCAATTTGTTGCTTCCATACAGTAATGACATTCTGAATTTCACTTACCGGCAATTCAGCTAAGGTTTTACTATGATCGGGAGAAAAACAGATCACTCGACTCAATCCACTCACAGCTTGCGTTTGAAATAAAGGCGATTGATGTTCTGGCTGCTGGCTTTGTTGCGGTAATAAAGCAGAAAAATCATTTTGAAAAACATGTGTATGAGGATAATTAGGGTTTTTTTCACCTGATATCCTCTCATTTCCAGGGCATAAATAACAGGTAGGATCATACGAAGGTAAAGTAATCGCACTCGGTTTTTCATCCATTCCACTCCATGGACGTTTAGAACGGTGTGGAGAAACTAATATCCATTGCCCTGTTAGCGGATTATAACGACGATGTGGACAATCTGACGGATTAAACTTTATTTTCTCCATAACAACCTCTTTTAATCTATTAATTTTGCAATAAAAATTAAGATAGATGCCCTACTGACTCATAGAATAACGATGCTTATTCATATCGTTATGCCTAAAATCATGGCAAATGATTATTTTATTCTCTGATACTGGAAGCAGTATATCCTGCAATTTATGGATATTCTGTGATCTCTCTCGCGTTAGTGTAAACGTTTACACGGAAGGCGAGAGTAAATTAATTTTCTATTTATTCATAGAGTTATGATTAAATGGAAAAATATATTAATAAAAGAAATATCGTTGATGTATCTTTTAATACAACACACCAACGATTTGAATATGAGGGGGGGTTGATCACAGGACTTATTTAATAAATATATCAATGCTTATAATTTTCATCGTAAGGATCTAAATGCGTCATAACATTTAAAATTTGTGGGTGCTCTAATAAACGATCTCTCACATTCACTGCAATATCGTGACCACACTGAATGCTGAGAGCACCATCAACTTCTAAATGTATATCAACCAAATAATAATCACCTGATTTTCTGGTTTTTAAATCATGAAATCCTTTAATTTCAGGTGTTTCTTCAAGGATCTGGCGAATTTCAACTAATGTCTCTTCATCAGCGCCTTTATCCATCAAATCTTGCATCGATTGATAAGTAAAAGTGTATCCCATACGGCCAACAAATGTTCCCACGATCAATGCCGCGATTGGATCGAATATTCTAAAACCACATAAACTACCAATAATACCTATGGCAACTACTAATGAAGATGCAGCATCAGAACGTGCATGCCATGCATTGGCCACCAACATGCTCGAATTGACTTTTTTAGCCACATTTAGCATATAACGAAATAATGTTTCCTTTGCAATTAAAGCACTTAATGCAGCAACCAGAGCAATACTATGAACTTCGGGGATCAGTTCAGGAGCTATGATTTTTTGTACCGCAGACCAAATCATACCGATACCCACAATCGATAAAATAATCCCCAGAATCAATGAAGCTCCATTCTCATAGCGAAAATGCCCATAAGGATGATCTTCATCGGGTTTCTTATGACTTTTCTTATTTGCAATTAATACAACAAAATCAGCAACTAGATCAGACAGTGTATGAATACCATCAGCAATTAGCCCCTGTGAATGAGAAAGAACACCAATAATAATCTGCCATAAGGATAAAACTAAATTTACAGCAATACTAACCAAGGTACTTTTCTTGGCCGCGTGGAATTTTTCAGTTTGTAATGAAGCGTTATCCTGACCTGACTCAGTTGACATGTTATGTTTATGCATAATTTATATTCTATATAGTAAATTTAAATCATTATCATTTAAAATTGTATTTATAAATCAATAAATTAAACAATTTTATTTAGAGTCAAAGATACTGCCACAATGATAACTAAAAGTCTTCATTTATATAATTAGCTAAATTCTTATTACACAATCAAATAGCCTAATACAACTATGTTACAAGTAAAAAACTTCTCCGGCACTATGATATCTCTGAGATATCGCTGAATATTTAGCACATTATTTTAATATAACTCACTGATTTTAATATCACTGATACGAATTAAATATATTTAAAAATGAATTATTCAATAAACTCAATATAAATTTAATTATCTGATTAAGACTATATTAATTGAAATAAAAAATATGTTACATTTTATCCGATAAGTTTTGTGACTATTCACAGTATAACTAATTAAATTTGCTATAATACATCGTAATAAAAACAGCTAACGAGGCCTTTATGTATAAAACAATTTTAGTTCCTATTGATCTTCTTGAAGATGATTTGAATCCAGAAATTATCAAACATGTCGAGCAGTTGGCTAAATTAGGCTCACCTAAAATTCACTTTTTATCGGTGATCCCGAGCGTCGAGTTATTTTTTGGTATTGAAGTGGCTATTTTGCCTGAAAGTCAAAAAGACTCAGCGGAACGTTCTAAACTGGCATTTCGTGCCTTAGAAGAAATTATTAAAAATATTAATATTCCAGATGAGCATATTGTTTGTAATATTGGTATCGGTTCCGCAAAAGATGAAATTTTAAGTTATGCCGCTGATATCAACGCTGACTTAATCGTTATCGGGTCTCATCATCCAAGCACAACAACCTATTTATTGGGCTCAACAGCGTCGACTATTGTACGCCATGCTAATACCTCAGTATTAGTTATCAGATAATTGTTGCGCTACGATAAAAATATCGTGCCCATAAATTAATAATTAGGTTAATTAACCGGAACTGTTCATAAAAAAGCTCTGGCATAACATTGATTAAATCTCATCACGTTAACCAGAGCCTATATCATTTATTCATGATTATTTTTTAACTGAAGTAGATAAACTATCTTCTGCTGACCATACGCGATATTTCACATCCATATCTTTTGGTGCATAAACCACAATTGGTAACTTACTGTTATAACGAACAAAAGCTTCATCACCTAAATTAGTAGTTACAAAGCTTTCTTTTGGAGGCTGGTCACCACAACCCATCATTGTAGAAGCTGGACCTTTAACTTCTTCGAGTTGATAATAATCATACCCCCAACCCTGTAACTCTTTTTTATCTAATTCGCCCATAAACCATTGCTTATTACAGTCTACTTTCAGTGTCTTACCGATAACTAATTCAACCATATAATCATTTTCATTAGATTTTGGTTGTAATTCAATTACATGGCGTGTCATTCCAGCTTCAGCTTTAGGATAAGGCGCAATCTTTTCTAATTGGTTTTCAGCTATAGCACAAGAAGAAACTAAAACAGCAGCCATCAGTGGAAAAATCGTTTTTTTCATTATTTCATCCTATTGCTTAATAAAAGAATACATAACTCTCCTTTAGAGGCTGTAATCATAGACTAAGTTCAATCCTTTTTAACTCAACATAATCTTAATTACCTGCAATTCAGCTTACCACATGAATATATTATTCTAATAATTAAACTTACTATATAAAAAATACAAGAACAAATTTAAACTTAAGTTTCAAATAGTTATATTTCTGATTTTGTCATTTTAATTAAAACCATTAAAATATGTGTAAAAAACAGACAAAAACAAGGCGATAAAATGTTCTACTGTTATAATGAACTTGAGGCTTAATATTTTTTAGGAGGTACGAATATGTATTCTACAAATGATAATTTAGTTTCAGAACTTAAAGCAGCGCACCCTCGATTTCAGTCTTTATGCGAAAAACATGATCAACTAGATAAACAAATTATGGTTCTTGAAGGCCCGTCAGGGGCTGGCTATAACCTACAAGTAGTGAAATTAAAAAAAGAAAAACTTCATCTAAAAGATAAAATGCAAAAAATAATACAGCAGTCACAATATTTAAAGTAACCTAACTTACCATACTTTAAGCTTATCTAATCTTTATATGAATGGCATAATTTGTTGAATCATTATGCCATTCATAGCAAAACGCCACGATCTCACTGAATACCTTTACATTATCTAGCTTTATTCTTACGTTAATAAAAGGTATATTAAATACATCATTGACTAATGTAGGGATATTTAATGAGAGGAAAACGGGTTCAGCGAGAAATAAAAACAATCAATAAAATGATTAAGCTGTATGAAAACTCACATCCTGCATCTATAGAACAACCTAATTTATATCAGGATCTCTACACATACGCAGTTAAACGATTAGATAAATGCCGCTATGGCGAAAATAAACCAGCCTGTAAACAATGCCCTGTTCATTGCTATCAACCCAAAATGCGCGAACAAATGAAACGTATTATGCATTGGTCCGGACCAAAAATGATTATTTTTCATCCAATATTAGCCATCAAGCACTTAATTGATGATAAAAAGCCCGTACCCGAATTACCAGTAAGAAGAAAAAACAATTAATACATAAAATAAATTACAGTCTCAATTTATTTTAACTTAGCTATATAATGATGATTATTTATCATTAACTACATTCTCTTTCTTTTCTACCTTTACCAATTTTCCTTCTCCATTATCTTTAATAACAGATAATTTCTTTTTCATTTTGTCATCGAGAACTTCCGATTGACCTAAAAATTTGCCACCTTTACTAATAGAGATATTTTCACAACAGCAAGTACCTGATAGCTCACCTTCATCTTGAATTTCAAGATTGATACAACTGCATTTACCTTGAACTTTACCATTGATAGTTACATTTTCGGCTTCTATTTCACCTTCCATTCCGCCTCCTTTCATAACTTGAGCAATACCTCCAGTAACATAAAGATTTCCTTTAAAGCAGCCCCAAATTTTTATATCACCTTTAACCCGTAGTGTTCCTTCAAAATGGCTATCTTTGGCAATTACAGTAATTAACTTGACACTGTCAGTAATTTTTTTAGGCTCTATTATCATATCTTCAATAGGCTTTACTGCTACTTGATTTTTTCTACCTAACATTAAATTTATAACCTTCTGTCTTAAAAGAGGAATAAATACTCCTCCAACGAATAAAATGATAAAAAAGATACACATCATCGAAAATGGGATAAAGAAAGCGAGAATAAAAAACCATCCTCCCCATAAAAACCATAAGCATAAATTTTTATGTTTATTAATAATAATTACCTAATTACATTTATTGTTTAGCTTAATTTAAAATAATAGCAGCGGCTTAAAATACTTGATAAGGCAATAAACAGTATAATTTGTCGGTTTCTCTGCTACTCATATCAAAAAAACATCTAATATCCCTATATTTAGGCTGGTCTTTACAAAATGACACATTAGAATCAATTAACTATATAGACATAGGTCAAATGTAATAAATTTACGTAAAAATAAATCAATTATTAACACCTAAAATAAACAACACATTAGAATAACTGATAATTAACATCAACCATATAAATAAATAACCTTAAATAACAACAACTAAATAATAAACCTTCCACTCAACTGGTAATTGAAAATTATAAATAAAATAGTTCAATTATTATCTTTTTTTAGACTGCAGTATTTAAATAGTATTTTTGTTTCAAAATTACATTTAAATAAAGAGTTTAATTAAATAAATCAATCGATAGGATTTATTTTTAAATATTAAAATATAATAAATAACGCAATAGTTAATTTTATATTAACTATTGTAGTTATTACGATCTAATTGCTCGTTAATTAAATCCTATTAGTAGCTTAATTACGATTAGTTAATTAATTCGATGGTGTATTTAGTTTGTATATAGATAAAAATTTTTTTATTTTATATTTTCAGTTGTATAGAAATAGAACAAAAAAAATCTGATAGCTAATAAAATACAAATATAAGCTAATATTGATAGCAAATAACAGAAAACAACTCGAAAAAAACGATCTAATCAATTAAATAACTCGCTTTTTATACATCTGGAAACATTTACTAATACTTTGAATTATTTTATGACATAAAAAAAAACACTCTATATAATTTTCTCACATTGCCGATATCAATAATTAAAGCATGGTCTAGCCAATGCGTTCCATAGTGTTTACTGAAAACATTATGCTTTTTTAGCAAAAAACTATATGAGAGATGTTTATGAAAATAAATGATGATAATAATGATAACTATATTAGTAAATTGCATTTCTATGAAACTAAAAATCACGCCATTATCAATAAAAACTCCAAAGGACTACTGATAGTTACTAAAGGTTCAATAATTTGGCAGGCACCTGCATCAACAAATCAACTTAATGAAAATGATATTATTTATTTAAAACAAGGAACTTATGCCCTACAAAGCAAAGAAAAAGAAAGTGAATTACTTTGGATCCCGTTAAATGATAATTTCTTACGTGATTACTTGAATAAATATGGCGATATATTGAGCGAAATAAAACGCTGCGATGAAAGTCTAAGTGACGTAATAAAATTCACCAATACACCATTGTTATTAGAAACATGTCATAGTTTACTTTCTTTTTTAACTCATGATTGCCCTGAAACACTAATCAACTTACGATTATCTGAACTAATGTTATTACTGTCTTATAGTGATAAAGGTTCTGAATTAATGTCTAATTTACGTCAGTTAAGTAATAGACAAGCTGAGCGGTTACAAATATTTATGGAAAATAATTATTTAAAAGAATGGAAGCTCAATGAATTCTCTAAAGAGTTTGGAATGGGTTTAACCACATTTAAAGAATTATTTAACTCAGTTTATGCAACATCACCAAGAGCTTGGATTAGTGAAAAAAGAATTATGTATGCTCACCAATTACTGATCAATACAGATATGAGTATCGTTGAAATATCGATGGAAGCTGGATTTTCAAGTCAATCTTATTTTACTCAAAGTTATCGTAAACGATTTGGGTATACCCCTAGTCGCTCTAGGAACACTAGCGACTAAAATTGATAAAATATTACCAGAAAAATAATATTTAAAATGCCCTGTCAGTTATAAAATAGCATAAGACAGATTGCTATCACTGACAGAAAGGCATGATATATGAATAATATTATAAAATTATTAAATGAATACACGTCAAGTTCCGACAATAAAAATAGTAAGAACTATTGCATTTCATTATCTAATATAGAAAAAAAAACACATACACAGCAATTACATTTATTAAAACGAATATTTGGCCGCCATAAATATGATTTGTTTATTTATTCCGACTTTTACCTAAATAGAATAAAATATCCTTTCACAAAATCAGAGTTGCATCAAATAATATCTCACACTTCAGATTTTAAACGGCTACTGATCAACGATATTGATTTATCTGATAAAAATTTATTTATAAATTATTGTTTAATTCCTATAATAACTTGGTTAATTAACAATAAATACCCAGAATTACCCGATTTAATTAATAAATATATTATAGTTAGCACAGAAGAAAAACAATATTATATATTAAGTCAATTAGAAGAATATCAAATGATTAATAAAGATATATCTATTATTTCATTAAAAAAAGAACGAATTCATCAAGAATTAGAATCTATATTCTCACGTTTTGAACAAGATGGTTCTGAATTTTTATGCTTGATAAATCGACAATATGATTTTGTTAATTTAAATCTATTACATAATATACCAATCGAACTAGAGGAGGCCTGGCAATATCTATCTCAACCCTATAGATCTAGTAATGACTTTTCAATGTTAGAAAATTGGCTATCATCCCATCAAATAAAGACTTATTGTAATCACTACATTTGGTCTAACTAATATGTAAAAATAATTGAAAGTGTCAGGGGATATATACCTGACCTTAGCGTTACTTTTATTCTATTAATTAAAAATATAATTTATCGATAACAACAAAAAAGCCAGTCATATTAACCGGCTTTATAATTACCAAAGTAATTTCTTTCTATTCTACTTTTAATACTTTTAAATCAATTATCGACATTGAGTTCGGCGCTATCTGCCCAGGTATACCATCAACACCATATCCACCTTCGGGTTTGATATACACTTTGACCACACCGCCAACACCGGCTTTTTGTATAAAGCTATTTAGCGGTATAGGCAATTTTTTATATGGTAATACGACGGGATTATCTTCTTTATATAATACAGTCACAGTCCCATCAGTCAACTGTTCACGCATAATAAAACTAATCTGTTTATTATCGATATTCTTGATCGGCGTTCCTTTCTGCAATATTTTAAAATACGTGTTTGTATCTAATTTGTTATATTTATTTTTTATCAGTCTAGCAATTATTTGCTGATTCTTCTTTTTATTTTGTTCACTAATAGTATTATCATTCGGCTTAGTTACTGTTGGTAATGAGGAATTTAAAGTAACTTTAGGGGCTGATTGAGCGCCTGACTGAACAGCAGCACCTTTCTTAAGCCATTCATTTTCTAATTTCAACGCTGCTAGCTGAGATTTCAAACGGTCAAATTCAGAGGTTTGAATTGAACCATCGACTAATGATTTTTGTTTCTGAAGTTCAAGATTTAATTTATTAATATCTTGCTTCGCAGCCGTAAGTTGTTGTTCAAATGATTCATTTGCTTTTTTCTTTTCATTAACCTGCTGCTTTAATAACTCTATCGCCGCACTTTGAGCCACAAACTGGGTATTAACTGCTTTAAGTTGATCCTTTTCCTGATTCAGTAAATTAATAGTATGTTTAGCTTTAGTCAATTGATTCACTAATTCTTCTACATCATTACTTCCAGCTTGCTTTTTCGCTGTAATATCAGCTTCAAGCTGACGATTTATCTGCATTTGCTGCTGGATACGCTGAGTCAACGTAGTATTGTTGGCAATAAATTCATCCAGTTGCTGACGCACTGCCGCTTGCTCCGCTTGTGCTTGGGTCAATTCAGTTTGTTTTTTCTGTAATGCCTGCTGCTGCTCGGCCAAATTGGCGCTCAATGTTTTCACTTGTTGATCGGCATTGGCGGTCAACGTTTTGCGTTGTTGTTCAATCTGTTGCTGCAACTTGGCAATATCGGCTTGCGCCGTCGCCAGCTGTTTTTCGGCCTGTACGGCACCTTTTTCTCGCTCGGCCAGTTGCTGACGCACTGCCACTTGCTCCGCTTGTGCTTGGGTCAATTCAGTTTGTTTTTTCTGTAATGCCTGCTGCTGCTCGGCCAAATTGGCGCTCAATGTTTTCACTTGTTGATCGGCATTGGCGGTCAACGTTTTGCGTTGCTGTTCAATCTGTTGCTGCAACTTGGCAATATCGGCTTGCGCCGTCGCCAGCTGTTTTTCGGCCTGTACGGCACCTTTTTCTCGCTCGGCCAGTTGCTGACGCACTGCCGCTTGCTCCGCTTGTGCTTGGGTCAATTCAGTTTGTTTTTTCTGTAATGCCTGCTGCTGCTCGGCCAAATTAGCGCTCAATGTTTTCACTTGTTGATCGGCATTGGCGGTCAACGTTTTGCGTTGCTGTTCAATCTGTTGCTGCAACTTGGCAATATCGGCTTGCGCCGTCGCCAGCTGTTTTTCGGCCTGTACGGCACCTTTTTCTCGCTCGGCCAGTTGCTGACGCACTGCCGCTTGCTCCGCTTGTGCTTGGGTCAATTCAGTTTGTTTTTTCTGTAATGCCTGCTGCTGCTCGGCCAAATTGGCGCTCAATGTTTTCACTTGTTGATCGGCATTGGCGGTCAACGTTTTGCGTTGCTGTTCAATCTGTTGCTGCAACTTGACAATATCGGCTTGCGCCGTCGCCAGCTGTTTTTCGGCCTGCACGGCACCTTTTTCTCGCTCGGCCAGTTGCTGACGCACTGCCGCTTGCTCCGCTTGTGCTTGAGTCAATTCAGTTTGTTTTTTCTGTAATGCCTGCTGCTGCTCGGCCAAATTAGCGCTCAATGTTTTCACTTGTTGATCGGCATTGGCGGTCAACGTTTTGCGTTGTTGTTCAATCTGTTGCTGCAACTTGGCAATATCGGCTTGCGCCGTCGCCAGCTGTTTTCCGGCCTGCACGGCACCTTTTTCTCGCTCGGCCAGTTGCTGACGCACTGCCGCTTGCTCCGCTTGTGCTTGGGTCAATTCAGTTTGTTTTTTCTGTAATGCCTGCTGCTGCTCGGCCAAATTAGCGCTCAATGTTTTCACTTGTTGATCGGCATTGGCGGTCAACGTTTTGCGTTGCTGTTCAATCTGTTGCTGCAACTTGGCAATATCGGCTTGCGCCGTCGCCAGCTGTTTTTCGGCCTGCACGGCACCTTTTTCTCGCTCGGCCAGTTGCTGACGCACTGCCGCTTGCTCCGCTTGTGCTTGGGTCAATTCAGTTTGTTTTTTCTGTAATGCCTGCTGCTGCTCGGCCAAATTGGCGCTCAATGTTTTCACTTGTTGATCGGCATTGGCGGTCAACGTTTTGCGTTGCTGTTCAATCTGTTGCTGCAACTTGGCAATATCGGCTTGCGCCGTCGCCAGTTCAGATTCTTTAATTACATTATTATTAGTCGCTAATGATAATTGTTCAGTTAGCGCATTAATTTTTTGCTCTGTTTCTGGAGTGTCTGATTTGGCAACTTTTGTTAATTGAACTTCTAGCAGATTTATTTTTTCATTAGACTCAGATAGTAATAATTTGATTTTTTCAATTTCAGCTGACTTTAATAACAGTTGTTTTTTTAATTCATCAATAGTTTGATATCTAGCTGATATTTTATTCACTAGCTCTTTATCAGTGAGTAAATTCTGGTACCAAATTAGCTGACCCACACCTTGGGCTACACCAAAATTAAATAATGTCGAAAATCTCCGCTGACCGATAATCTGCATAATATTTTCACGTTGCTTAGCCGTCATTTTTTGTGATGGCGTAGGCAATATGACTGAAGATAAAGAGGTAAATAAGTTTAGTGGATTATAAACAACATTGTATTTACCATAATCACGCAATAGATAATCGGCAGACCATTGATTTGGTGTAAATAAGACCGATGCTGAAGTTAAATAATTCACAGGAACTGTAGCGCCTGATATTTCAGATTTAGAAGGATCAATAATATTATATTCTGATTTATTCTCTATTTTTTGCTCAGTTGGACTCAATGATTTAACCGCTGTGGTATTTCCTATATTTGTCGCTACAGCTTTCTGCTCTGTATCTTTATTATACTTAACACCACTTTTAGTGACCGCAGTCTTTGTTTTTTTATTAATCAGTTTAGGCTGCTTATTTTTCTTTCCTGCTTCTTTTGGAAGTTGAGAAAATAACTCATCATAAGATCGTGTCTCAATCGGGATTTGCTTAACTTCATCATGTTTTTCAAGCTGAAGATAGGCATCAAAATCATTGATAACACTATTAAATTCTTCCGCCTGAACATTTGAGGCTAGCGATATTATTGCCAGAGAGATGCACAATCTTAAGTTAATTCTCATAATCCACTAATCTTTTCCAAAGTTGATTCAATAGAAAGTACAGAGTTGTAACGTACTTTAGCGCATAAAACTTTTGTTTTAGCTTCTATCGCCATTTTCATCAATTCGATAGTATCTGGGCTAGCAGTAGATGCTATCTGTTTATATAACCCATTAATTTCACTAACTTCTTTAAATGAACCTACTAAATGATCATAATCTTTTGGGGAGAGCACTTTCAATGAATTTAATTCTTTAATACAAGAATCTAAATTAGAGAAGGACGCTGGCTCTGTCAGCATTTTTGATGAATCATCATTACTAGCCGTTTGATCAATTATTTGCTGTACTTGAGCTCTATTTTCAGCATCAGCATTATCATACATAGGCTGTTTTTTTTGGACTGGTGGCATATCCATCGCAGAAGAAGGTGTTTTTGGTCCCCATAGCGAATTACAACCCGAAAGAGAAATGATACCGGTGGCAAGCAAAGCCGCCGTTAAGATTTTCTTTTTATTTTTAGAAAACATAATGTTACCTTATCCAACGATTGAGTCAGCTAAATATTATCGATAATATTTACTTAGTCTAAGCTAAATCAGATTTTTTTTCTATCTATCCATCAATAAAACAAGGGTATACATCAATTATTTATTCATTACAGAGCTGTTATCTATGAATCTTTCACTTAACACATATTTACTCAACATAAGAGTATGCAGTTGGTATTTTAACGTTTATAAGATACCAATAAATTTAATTATAAACAAAAATAATAATCATTAATTAAATTAATTATATCTCCTTAACTAAAAGTTACATTATTCGCTTTATACTTTATAATAAAACGATATCAATTTATGAATATCATTAATTGGCAGTAAATATAATTTTTATATTTATATTTTAATTTCTTTTGTGGTGTGATAATTTATTTATCTTCGATAGCATCGATTTACCGCTTTTATATTAATATGAATTTTAATAGGGGTAGCATATGAAAAAATCAATTATTAGTTTAATTGCAGTTTTAGGTATCTCCACAGCCTGTTATGCCAATGCAGACCAAAAAATAACACCCACTAGTACGCCAGAAAATATGACTTGCCAAGAGTTTATTGACTTAAACCCTCAGGCGATGACCCCTGTAGCTTTTTGGCTATTAAATAATGATACTGTATTTAAACAAGGTGATTATGTTGCATTGCAAGAATCAACAATTGCTGAGACACCTAAAATTTTAGAGTTCTGTAAAACACAGCCGACTAAAAAATTAGCTGAATATAAAAAATAAATAATATCGCTATTAAATAATAAAATAAGGGGGAGATATATTATCTGCCCCTTATTTATTCTATTAAGCAATAATCTCTTAAATTTGTTATCTGACTGACTAATAAATAAAAAAATACCTGATAAAACATCAGGTATTTTTAATTATAAATTCATTTACGATTAAGCTTTAGTTGGTCGTAATGCTGGGAATAAAATCACATCACGAATAGTATGACTATTAGTAAATAGCATTACCATACGATCAATACCAATACCCAAACCAGCCGTTGGCGGTAAACCGTGTTCTAATGCAGTAATGTAATCTTCATCATAGAACATCGCTTCATCATCGCCTTCATCTTTTTGACGAACCTGTTCAGCAAAACGCTCCGCTTGATCTTCTGCATCATTTAACTCTGAGAAGCCATTACCAATTTCACGACCACCTATAAAGAACTCAAAGCGGTCAGTTATGAATGGATTATCATCGTTACGACGAGCTAATGGAGAAACTTCTGCTGGGTATTCAATAATGAATGTTGGTTGGATCAAGTGACTTTCAGCAACTTCTTCAAATATTTCACACTGAACACGACCTAAGCCCCAAGATTTTTCCACTTTAATACCGATAGACTCAGCAATAGCTACCGATTTTTCCATATCATCTAAATCAGCAATATTAGTTTCTGGGCGGTATTTGCAAATAGCTTCTCTCATGGTTAATTTAGTAAATGGCTGACCAAAATCAAATTCCTGCTCACCATATTTAACCACTGTCGTACCGAGAACTTCTTGCGCTAATGTACGGAATAACTCTTCTGTAAGATCGATTAAATCACGATAATCGGCATAAGCCATATAGAGTTCCATCATAGTGAACTCAGGATTATGGCGTGGTGATAAACCTTCATTACGGAAGTTACGGTTAATCTCGAATACACGCTCGAAGCCACCGACAACTAGACGTTTTAAATACAGTTCAGGAGCGATACGCAGATACATATCAATATCTAACGCGTTATGATGGGTCACAAATGGCCGAGCAGTTGCACCGCCAGGAATAACTTGCATCATTGGCGTTTCTACTTCCATAAACGCCTTGCTTACCATAAAGTTACGCAATGAAGATAATATTTGAGAACGGATCTGGAATGTTTTACGTGATTCTTCATTCGCGATCAAATCTAGGTAACGTTGACGATAACGGGTTTCCTGATCTGAAAGACCATGGAATTTATCCGGTAATGGGCGCATAGCTTTAGTCAACAAACGAACATCATTACAATGAATAGTTAATTCGCCCGTTTTAGTTTTAAATAATCGACCTTTAGCACCAAGAATATCGCCTAAGTCCCATTTTTTAAACTGTTCGTTATAAATACCTTCTGGCAGATCATCACGAGAAACATAAAGCTGAATTTGACCGCCCATATCTTGGATAGTCGCAAATGATGCTTTACCCATAATACGGCGAGTCATCATACGACCAGCAATAGCGACCTCGATATTTAATGCTTCAAGCTCTTCTGCTGTTTTATCATCGTATTGGCGATGAAGTTGCTCTGAGATGACATCACGGCGGAAATCATTAGGGAACGCGATACCCTTATCACGCAACGCGCTTAATTTTTCACGACGAGCTTTAAGCTCATTATTTAAATCTGGCGCTTGTTCCGCACCCTGTTGTTGTTGAGACATTTTTTCCTCACAGGCCAGCTTTAAGACTGGCTTCAATGAATTTATCTAAATCACCATCCAGTACGGCTTGCGTGTTACGCGTTTCCACACCAGTACGTAAGTCTTTAATTCGGGAATCATCCAATACATAAGAACGGATTTGACTTCCCCAACCGATATCGGATTTATTTTCTTCCATCGCTTGTTTATCAGCATTTTTCTTTTGTACTTCTAACTCATACAATTTTGCTTTCATCTGGCGCATAGCCTGATCTTTATTTTTATGCTGAGAGCGATCGTTCTGACACTGGGTCACTGTATTGGTCGGAATATGGGTGATACGCACCGCAGATTCTGTTTTATTCACATGCTGCCCACCAGCACCTGATGCACGATAAACATCAATACGCAGGTCTGCTGGGTTAATTTCGATATCAATATCATCATCAACTTCAGGATAAATAAACGCTGAACTAAATGAGGTATGACGGCGGCCACCAGAGTCAAACGGGCTTTTACGCACTAAACGGTGCACCCCTGTTTCTGTTCTTAGCCAACCATAAGCATACTCACCAATAATTTTGATGGTTCCTGATTTCAAACCGGCAACATCACCGTCCGATTCTTCAATAATTTCTGTTTTAAATCCCTTGGATTCAGCCCATCGTAAGTACATACGCATTAACATACTTGCCCAATCTTGAGCTTCTGTGCCCCCTGAACCCGCCTGTAAATCGAGATAGCAATTAGCGCTATCGTATTCACCTGAGAACATACGACGGAATTCTAGCTGATTAAGCTTTTCTTCTAATTGCTCTAATTCAGCAATCGCTTCATTAAAGGTGTCTTCATCTTCAGCTTCAACCGCTAATTCCAAAAGCCCTTCAACATCTTCGATACCTTGAGTCAATAGATCAATCGTTTCGACAATAGCCTCTAACGATGAGCGCTCTTTACCAAGCGCTTGGGCTCTTTCAGGTTCATTCCAAACATCAGGCTGTTCTAGCTCGGCGTTAACTTCTTCTAATCGTTCTTTCTTTGCATCATAGTCAAAGATACCCCCTCAGAACCGATGTCCGTTCAGACACGTCCTGAATTTGGTTTTTGACCGGGTTAATTTCAAACATTATATTTCCGCGTCTTACGTTGAATAATATGAATTAATTTCAAACCGCCTATTATAGCGGAATTGATGCCGCGTTTATATACCTGACCGTAATCTATGACGGCCTAATGAGGTGTCTAATCTGGCCAAATATGCTGGATTAACAATTGCACATTACGATTTCCACGGTATTCATTTACATCAAGTTTATAAGCTATCTCTGCTGTCTTAATACTATTGTCTGGCCACTGAGCTGGATCAATATTAAACATAATACCATCAAGCATCGGACCTCCCTCAATCGGTTCCAACATCAGTTTTAAGTGTTTTCCCCCCACCAATCGCTGCTGTAAGATCTTAAATTTTCCATCGAAGATAGGCTCAGGAAAAGCTTGTCCCCACGGGCCGCCTTCGCGGAGTAACTCGGCCATTTCTAGGCTCAATTGTGAAGAATTGAGTGCGCCGTCACTCCATACCACACCAGATAAATCTGCTGGGTCTATTAGCTCCGCCATTAATTGACAAAAATATTGATTAAAAGCGCTAAATTTATCTTCTTCTAAAGAAAGCCCGGCTGCCATCGCATGCCCACCAAATTTCAGCATCAATCCAGGATGCAAGGTATTTAATCTATCTAGTGCATCTCGCATATGTACGCCTTGAATTGAACGCCCAGAACCTTTTAGTATTCCATTACCCGCAGGAGCGAATGCTATTACCGGCCGATGAAAGCGCTCTTTTATTCGAGAAGCCAAAATACCGACGACACCTTGATGCCAGTCTTTATGATAAAGCGCTAATCCATTCGGTAATATATTATCGGAATATTCAATTTTACTGAATAACGCCATAGCTTCTAGCTGCATTCCTGCTTCAATTTCTCTGCGGGTCTGATTTAAACTATCGAGTTCGTTAGCCAGTTCACGGGCATGAGCAATATCGTCAGTTAATAATAGAGCAACGCCTATCGACATATCATCAAGTCGCCCTGCCGCATTCAGCCGTGGGCCAAGCGAAAAACCTAAATCATTGGCAACTAAGCGATATGCTTCTCGTTTTGAAACCTCTAGCAACGCTTTTATCCCAACACAACAACGGCCTGCCCTAATCCGATTTAATCCTTGATGGACTAAAATACGATTATTAAAATCGAGAGGGACAACATCAGCAACGGTTCCCAGCGCGACTAAATCGAGTAATTCCGCCAAATTAGGAATTGCAATTCCTTGTTGTTCAAACCAATCTTGTTGCCGCAATTCAGCACGTAAAGCCGACATTAAATAAAATGTTACCCCTACTCCAGCTAATGCCTTGGAAGGAAACTGGCAATCTGTAAGATTAGGATTAATAATAGCTTCTGCTGCTGGCAATACCGAACCCGGCAAATGATGATCAGTAATAATAACTTTAATATCATGCTGATGAGCTGAATCAACACCATCATGTGATGAAATACCGTTATCAACGGTAATAATTAAATCAGCTCCTTTTTTAACCACTTGCTCAACAACTTCGGGGCTCAGACCGTAACCGTCCTCAAAACGATTCGGCACTAAATAATCTAAATTACGGTATCCCATTAATTTAAGCGCGCGGATAGCGAGTGCTGTACTGGTTGCACCATCAGCATCGAAATCGCCAACAATTACAATTCGCCAATGCGATTTTAATGCCGTGATTAATAATGAAATGGCCGGTTCAATACCACTAAGTGTCCGATAATTGAGTAATCCTGCCGCTTTGCGATCTAGCTCGGTGCTATTTTTAATACCACGACTGGCATAAATACGTTGCAGTACTTCAGGGATGTCAGCAGGTAAATCAACCTGCGCCTCAGATAATCGACGGCGTAAATAAGTTTCTGTCTTCACGTTATATATTATTTATTATCCAGTGCATTAGCTAAAGCATCTGCGGATAAATATCCTGAAATTAATTGACCATCATCGAGTAAAATTGCTGGCGTTCCAGTCAAACCAAACAATTTACCTACTTGCATATGGCGGGAAAAATCAATTTTACAATTATCAATCATCGCAACTGATTCACCTTTAAACGCATCTGTTAACGCTTTTTGCGGTAACGCATTACACCAAATCGATGCCATCTGTTTAGCTGATTCATGCTGCAAACCTTGGCGAGGGAAAGCCAAATAACGCACCGTGATCCCTTTATCATTCATTTCGTTAACTGATGAATGAAGTTTTTTACAATAACCACAAGTAATATCAGTAAATACAGTGACCACATATTTTTCTTTTGGTGCTTTAAATACAATCATTTCATCTTTAAGGTCATCTATTTTTTTCATCAATGACTTATTAGTGATATTGGTTGGTGTTTTAGTACTAATATCATAAATAGGTCCTTCCAGTAGATATTTACCATCATCGGTGACATAGACTACTCCATTAGCGGTCACTACTGTATTTAATCCAACAATAGGCGAGGGCTTAATTGATTCTGCTGTCATATTGTATTTTTTTAAAGCAGTTTCAATCGTTTTATCATTAACTGATGCGATGCTAGTAAAAGATGCGAATAATCCCGCTAATAATAATATTCTTTTCATTAATATTTCCTTAATCCCCAAAGATCAGCCTCTTGGGTGATGTTCTTCATGTAATTTACGCAGCCTTTCGGTCGCAACATGTGTATAAATTTGCGTGGTTGATAAGTCGCTATGGCCTAACAACATCTGAACCACACGTAAGTCGGCACCATGATTTAGCAAGTGGGTAGCAAATGCATGCCGCAAAACGTGAGGTGATAATAATTCTGCATCGATATTGGCTAATATCGCATAGTGTTTTATACGATACCAAAATGTCTGACGAGTCATTTGTGTACCGCGCTTGCTCGGGAATAACACATCATTGGTACATCCATTCAATAAAATAGGACGACTCTCAGTCAAATATTTTTCAATCCAGAATATTGCTTCTTCGCCTAATGGAACTAGCCGCTCTTTATTTCCTTTGCCCATGACGCGAATTACGCCTTGCCTTAAACTAATATCAGCGAAAGTTAAACCAACAAGTTCCGATACACGCAAACCACAAGCATATAGCACCTCAAGCATGGCTTTATCCCTTAACTCAATCGGATCTTCAATTGCCGGAGCATGCAGTAAACTCTCTACTTGCTGTTCACTTAAGTCTTTAGGTAATCGCTTGGGAATCTTAGGTCCTGATAGCGCCGCTGATGGATCATCCGCTCGCATTTTTTCTCGATAAAGGTATTGGAATAATCTGCGCATAGTGCTCAGTAACCGAGCTGAACTCGCCGCTTTGTAACCACCATCAACACGCTCAGCTAAAAAAGATTGTAAATCAATAACCTGGACATTTAAAAAATCTAACTGATGAAGTTCCAACCACTGATCAAGCGTCTGTAAATCATTGCGATAAGAGGCTAATGTGTTCTCTGCTAAATTTTGTTCCAACCAAATAGTATCAAGAAATTGCTCGATAACTGGATTGATCTCTTTTTTTACGTTATTAGCCAATACTGCCTCCAATATGCATACTATTTCTATCCCTCGAATGCTCTAACCAAAATCCCTAAAATTACTGGCTTACTCCGGTAAATGAGCAAGCTTTTTGTCTTTATCCCAAATAGGGCGGTGAAAAATAGGGTATGAAAAATAAGCCTTGTATATTATGCCTTAAAACCTTCATTCTGTTACAATACCCTTCTCGTATAATGAAAACTACAGCAAAAGTAAAATGAAGATAGGTCTTTTTTACGGTTCAAGCACCTGTTACACAGAAATGGCTGCTGAAAAAATTCGTGATATTCTCGGCCATGATTTCGTTGATTTACATAATATCCGAGATACAGCCCCTGAAATGATGGAGCAATATAATGTTCTCATTTTAGGCATCCCTACGTGGGATTTTGGTGAAATACAAGAAGACTGGCTAGAAATTTGGGAGGCACTCCCCAATCTAGACTTAGCTGACAAAATTGTTGCGATGTACGGCATGGGTGACCAAGTTGATTACAGCGAATGGTTTTTAGATGCTTTAGGTATGCTTTATCATCATTTAAAACCTTCTGGCGTTAAATTTATTGGCTTTTGGCCGACCGAAGGGTATGAATTTGATAGTCCAAAACCTTTAACTGAAGATAAAACTCAATTTGTTGGATTAGCCTTAGATGATGTTACTCAGTTTGAACAAACTGATGAACGAATAGCTCTCTGGTGTATGCAGATATTAAAAGAAATGGAAGCATTATTATAATGCTTCCATTGAGCGATAACTATAATTAACTCTATTATATAAACTCAAAAAACTAGGAAAAAAGGATGTAAAACCTAGTTTTTATATATAATAATTAAATACATATTTCTAAAAACCATTATTATACGAAAGAAAAAATGAATAAGTTTTTTCATAAAAATTACTTAGTTACTTAGTTACTATTTTTTACTTCTACTACTTAACACATCTTATGAAAATAGATAAAACAATTACTATCGAAATGAATAAAATGATTGATATTAAAATAAATAAATTACTATTGAAATAAAGTTATTTTATATTACTGTCTTTGCATTGCTATCTTTGGTACCTTTTTATATTAACACAATCCCATCACAATGATAGATTAAAAGGAAACATTAAGATAAAGTCCAAAAAAAAAATTAAAACATGATTGGTTATATTTAATTATTTATTTTTTATATAAACAAACCCATTCTCAACCTATTGATAAAAAAGATTAAATGATAGTTATCTTAAAATAAGACTTTAATTAAAAAAATAATATATCTTTACTAATAATACGCCAATAACTTAATTGATATTACTTAATAAAAATTCTATTTTTAAGCTATTGGCATTCAACAATAAAAATCAAATAAATTATTATATATCAGGATATTGTAATAATAACTGATTTAAATTTCGCCAATCGTCTTCTGATATTGCATCAGCTGCAATCCATAATTTTATTTTTCTAGGTTTACCTTGTAATGCACTTAACGTTAATAAAATACCAAAGCGAGTACACCATGGAGGAGTGATAATACTCCATTCATTTTTCTTCCATTGGACTTTATTCCCATTAGTAAGAACAATTATTCCTTTGTATTTATTAATGTTTTTTTGACTTTTTGCCCAACTCGCAATAGTCACCATTAATAAAGGAAGCCAAATAATAGAGTTACCTGTCGGCCACGGAGCCAGTAATAACACTAGCCCCAGGACACAATGTACACAGGTAGAAAAAAGCTGAGCCATCCATGATATGGATAAATTAGATTTCCACAGGACCACGGTCTTTATTTCTTTGTTGAATTAGTTTAATCATATGATAAAGCTCATCATCGTCAGGACGACCATGGTTCATCAACCAATTGAACAGATCGGGATCTGCACACTCCAGCAAACGAATAAACTGGTGTTTTTCATTATCGTTTAATCCATCATACTCATGTTCAAAAAAAGGCATGATTGAAATATCTAGTTCTCGCATTCCTCGACGACATGCCCAGTGGATCCGCGCTTTATTATCAATATCCATTTATTCGATACCTTCTATTATCGATCACAACAAACCAGTCTTACTTTGTCATTTTTCTTATTAGATTAATAGGTTACCACATTCAAAACATGACATGGGTGACAATTCTCTATCTTTTTAACATTTATTGATTTTTTTCAATCAGTTATTTTGTTAAAAAAATTAATAAATAGCTGAACATCATAATAACTACTTGCATTGTTATCCAGCTATTTTAACATGAACACAGTTTTTCTCTTACCCGCTCAACAGGTGATGTCATGAATTTCCAAATACCATTTTCACATCAAATTCCTATAAGCTATCAATCCCTACCTTTAACCTTAATTTCTCTCGAAGATTGGGGGCTGGTTAATATCACAGGAGCTGACTCTGAGAAATATTTACAAGGACAAGTAACCGCTGATATCGCAGCACTGGCATCTCACCAACATACCCTTAGTGCGCATTGTGATGCCAAAGGTAAAATGTGGAGTGATTTAAGATTATTCCATCGTGGTGAAGGCTATGCTTATATAGAGAGAAAAAGTGTCATTGAGGGTCAGTTAGCCGAGCTGAAAAAATATGCGGTTTTTTCTAAAGTTTCTATGAGCATTGATAATGACTCAGTCATGTTGGGTATTGCAGGCCTCGGCGCTAGACTCGCACTTGAACACAATTTTTCTTCATTGCCTGACGACGAAAATCAAGTTATTACCATTAATGATAGTTTAATTCTGCATTTTTCGCTGCCGAGTGAACGTTTTCTCATCATTACAACGCCAGCTGAAGCCGAGAAATTAGCCAATACGTTAACCTCTGCACAGCGCACCGATAGTGCGCAGTGGCTATCATTAGATATCGAAGCGGGATTTGCTATTATTGATGCCGCTAACAGCGCGCAATTTATTCCGCAAGCAACTAATTTACAAGCATTACCTGCCGGAATTTGCTTTAAGAAAGGATGTTACACCGGGCAAGAAATGGTCGCTCGAGCTAAGTTTCGTGGTGCTAATAAACGAGCAATGTATTGGCTGAAAGGTACCGCTACAAACGTCCCAGTCGCCGGTGATGATCTTGAATGGCAACTAGGGGATAAATGGCGCCGTACTGGAACCGTATTATCTGCAGTTCGTCTGAATGATGAAAGTATTAATCTACAAGTAGTTATGAATAACGATATGGAAGCAGAAAGTGTATTTCGGGTTAAAGGTGATGAGAATAGCCATCTGACTATTCAACCACTGCCTTATTCGCTAGATGAAGAAAAATAATAATATCGGAGCAATCAATGACATCAGCAATATTAGAAATACCTGAGAATACATTAAACTTTGGCCCTTTTACTGAAGTTGTTCAATTTTTAATGGAATTAGATAAACTCAAATGCGTTTATCGTAAAACCGAATTATTAGACAATAGCCGAAATGAAAATACAGCTGAACATAGTTGGCATTTTGCAATGGCAGTCATGAGTTTTGCCCCCTATGTTAAGGGTATTGATACTACACGAGTACTAAAAATGGCACTGCTTCATGATGTGGTTGAAATCGATGCTGGGGATGTCATGGTTTATGATATCGCAGCACGTGAAGCGATTCATGAGCAAGAAATTAAAGCCGCTAATCGTATTTTTGGGCTGTTACCAGAACCGCAACAAAGTCAATTTTTAGCGCTATGGCAAGAATATGAAGCAGGAGAAAGCCAAGATGCACAATTTGCCAATGTGATTGATCGCATTATGCCAATCTTAATGAATTTGCATAATAATGGCCAAAGTTGGGTGCAAAATAATATTCGTCTTGAACAAGTGATATCACGTAATAGCTTTATTGAACAAGCATTTCCTGAATTATGGGAATATTTACTGCCTCAATTAAAACAAGCACAGCAGAAAGGTTGGTTATTATAGAATTAGGAAAATAATAACGAGCAAAGAGTGATACAAAATAATTATGCTATTATCCAGCTAATTTCGGTTCAACGCTAAATAAGATACTGAATAGAATCGAATCGAATAAATAAGCCTGCCGATTGTATTAAGAACGGCAGGCTTATAGCTCAAACATCAAGCTATATGTGGCTAGTGATTATACTCATCGATAGGCACACAAGAACAATGTAAATGCCTATCACCATAGACATCGTCCAGGCGTTTAACCGCTGGCCAATATTTATTAGTTTTTGTCTGTATGGTTGGAAATACAGCAATTTCGCGGCTATATGTATGCGTCCATTCTTCTGCTAATTCCGTCTGTATATGCGGTGCATTAACTAACGGATTATCGTCCAACGGCCATTCAGTACTCTCGACTAAATTAACTTCCACTTTGATTGCTAACATCGCGTCGATAAAACGATCTATTTCTACTTTACTTTCCGATTCTGTCGGCTCGATCATTAATGTCCCGGCAACTGGAAACGACATTGTTGGCGCATGGAATCCATAATCAATCAGTCGTTTTGCTATATCCAATTCTGTAATTCCAACCTGTTTTTTAATCGGGCGCAGATCAACAATACATTCATGAGCCACGTAGCCATTAGAGCCCGTATAAAGGATCTCATAATCATGTTTTAAACGGGTCGCAATATAATTAGCATTTAAAATAGCCACTTGGCTAGCTTTTCGTAAACCATAAGACCCCATCATACGAATATACATCCAACTAATTGGCAAGATAGATGCACTTCCAAAAGGAGCTGCTGAAACAGCACCTTGATGTGTCAAAGTCTCTAACTCAACGACTGAATGCCCCGGAACAAATGGAGCCAAATGTTGTTTAACTGCAATGGGGCCCATACCCGGCCCACCACCGCCATGCGGGATACAAAATGTTTTATGCAAATTAAGGTGTGAAACATCAGCACCAATAAATCCCGGTGTTGTCAAACCCACTTGAGCATTCATGTTTGCACCATCTAAATAGACTTGGCCATTATGCTGATGAATAATCTCACAAACTTCTCGAATACTCTCTTCATACACTCCATGAGTTGAAGGATAAGTCACCATAACGCAAGCTAATTCATTACTATGCAGTTCAGCTTTTTCTCGCAAATCAATCAAATCAATATTACCGGCATCATCACAACGCACGACCACAACATCCATCCCCGCCATTTGAGCTGAGGCAGGATTTGTTCCATGGGCCGATGCGGGAATAAGACAAATATTGCGCTGATTTTGTTTATTATGTTGATGATAACGGCGAATTGCGAGTAACCCCGCGTATTCGCCCTGTGCCCCAGAATTCGGTTGCATACATACTGCATCATATCCCGTTAACTGAACTAACCAATGGGATAGTTGGGCTATCATTTGCTGATACCCTTGAGACTGAGCTACAGGGCAGAATGGATGCAGTTCGCCAAATTCAGGCCACGTTATCGGCAACATTTCAGCCGCAGCATTTAGCTTCATGGTGCAAGAACCTAAAGGGATCATCGCTTGATTTAACGCCAAATCTTTGCGCTCCAAGCTATGCATATAGCGCATCATATCCGTTTCGCTATGATAACGATGAAAATTTGGGTGGGCCAAAATAATATCACTGCGGCGCAAATTGGCAGGCAATGAAGAGTTCTCAGCCGCGGCTTGCTTATCTAAAGTATCAATATCGAGCAACTTATCTTCGCCAGTTAAAACGGTATATAACTCAATTAGATCGGCTCGTGTCGTGGTTTCGCTAAAAGTAATACCCACCGCATTATGAATATCGGTTCTCAGATTCAATTGATGTTCTTCAGCTCGCATCAGCACCGCGGCTTTGTCTTCGACTTCAATAGTTAAAGTATCAAACCAGTGCTGATGTTTTAATTTCATACCCGCATTTTTAAGTGCCAATGCGAATATATCGCATAAACGATGAATTCGCTCAGCGATCCGTTTTAATCCTTCAGGTCCATGATAAACGGCATACATTGCAGCAATATTGGCAAGTAGAACCTGAGAAGTACAAATATTTGAATTAGCTTTCTCTCGGCGAATATGCTGTTCACGTGTTTGCATCGCCATACGCAGTGCAGTATTACCGGCTGCATCGCGTGACACACCAATTATGCGTCCCGGCATAGCACGCTTAAATTCATCACGACAAGCAAAAAAAGCGGCATGAGGGCCACCGTAACCCATAGGAACACCAAAACGCTGGGCAGACCCAAAAACAATATCAGCACCTTGTTTTCCTGGTGGTGTTAAACACACCAGTGTCATTAAATCTGCGGCCACACACGAAATAATTTTCTTTTGTTTAAGCCGTTGCATTAATTCCGTGTAATCATGAACTTCGCCAGTAGTTCCGACCTGCTGTAATAACGCCCCAAAGATATTTTCATGCTCTAAAACTTTGTCAGCACTATCAACAATTATCTCAAAACCAAAAGTTCCAGCGCGAGTACGTACCACATCTAGAGTTTGAGGATGAATATCATCAGCCACAAAAAAGCGCTCAGCCTGTTTTAACTTACTCACTCGTTTGGCCATCGCCATCGCTTCTGCTGCTGCCGTTGCTTCATCCAGCAAAGAAGCGGATGCTAAATCAAGCCCAGTAAGATCAATAGTTAGCTGCTGAAAATTAAGAAGGGATTCTAATCGACCTTGTGAAACTTCAGGTTGATACGGAGTATAAGCAGTATACCATCCGGGATTTTCTAATAAATTACGCAGTATAACCGGCGGTAATATGGCAGGCGTATACCCCATACCAATATAACTTTTATAACGTTTATTCAGTGAAGCAATCGCTTTAAGTTCAGCTAAAGCCTCTTGCTCTGTTGCCCCTTCCCCAACATATGGCGGCTCAGATAACAAAATATTTTTAGGTACAATTTTATCGGTCAGTTCATCCAGTGATTTTGAACCAACAACAGCTAGCATTTGATTAATCTGCTGTTCGGTAGAGCCAATATGGCGTTGGATAAATTCAGTACGGTTCTCTAATTGGCTTAACGTGGTAGTCATGCGTTGATATTCCCGTTTTTTAGTTGATGAACTGTAATAACAGACGGATATCCCTAAAATATTTCATTTAATCGTGCCGAAGGCAGAATGATACTTGTGTTTCATACGCGCGATTTTTATCGATAAATCAGGCGATCGGATATCCAAATATCAGAGGCGTTAAATAGAGTGACAGCAATATAATAGGAATGAATGATAATAAAAAAGCTCCACAATCAACGATAATGGAGCCTTCAAAATTATTCTTCTTCAATTAGCGCTAAATAGACATCGGCATCTAATAAATTAGCAATTTCAGCCTCATCGCTGGCCTTAATCCGAAAAATCCACCCTTCTTGATACGGTTGTTCATTAACTAACTCAGGAGAATCATTCAGCGTTTCATTAACCGCAATAATTTGCCCCGATAACGGTGCATAAATATCAGATGCTGCTTTTACGGATTCAACCACCGCACACTCTTCGCCCATATTGACCTCAGCACCCACATCCGGCAAATCAATAAAAACCATATCACCCAGAGTTTCTTGTGCATGAGCCGTGATACCAACAGTAAATTCACCATTACCTTCAGCACGTAACCATTCATGTTCACTTGTATATTTTAATTCTGCTGGAGCATTACTCATCACTTATCCTCACTGTATTATCAATTCATAATTCTAAACTATCATACTCGAGCTCATACCAGAGCCTGACCATTACGCACGAACCCCGGTTTTACTACCTCTACCGGCATTTCTCGATGACGAATTTCAACAATAGCCTGACGTTTAATTCCTGCAGGAACACGAGCCAAACCGATACTGAAACCTAATGTTGGGGAAAATGAGCCGCTAGTAATTACACCTTGTTGTAATTGCCCCAAATCATCGGTAAATCGAACAGGTTGCCCGCTACGTAAAATACCTTTTTCTCGCATCACGATACCCACCAACAGCTCGGTATCGTGCTGGCGTAATTTTTCCAACGCTTGACGACCGATAAAATCACGATTCTCTGGCTGCCAAGCAATAGTCCAGCCCATATTAGCCGCTAATGGTGAAACAGTTTCATCCATATCTTGACCATATAAGTTCATTCCCGCTTCTAAGCGCAAAGTATCTCGAGCCCCTAATCCCGCCGGTTTAACTCCCGCTCCCAATAACTGATGCCAGAACTCAACAGCTTGTTGTTTAGGTAATGCAATTTCATAACCGGCTTCACCAGTATATCCAGTGGTAGCAATAAATAATTCACCGGTTTGTATTCCATTAAAAGGAGGTAAATTGGCAATAGCTTGGCATTGTGAGGGAGAAAGTATAGATTGGACTTTTTGGGGAGCTTGCGGGCCTTGCACTGCGATTAACGCTAAATCATCCCTGACCGTAACGGTAACTGGATAACTGCTAATGTGTTGATTTATCCATGTAATATCTTTTTCTCGAGTTGCTGAGTTAACCACCAATCGATAATAATGATCATCTAAGTAATAAACAATTAAGTCATCAATTACGCCACCAGAAGCATTCAGCATTGGAGAGTACAGTGCCTTTCCATTGACTGTTAATTTATTAATATCGTTGGCCAACAAATAACGCAAAAATGAACGACAGCCTTCACCATTAAGATCGACTATCGTCATATGAGATACATCAAACATTCCCGCATCGGTTCGCACTTGATTATGTTCATTAATTTGTGAACCGTAATGTAATGGCATCATCCAGCCGTGAAAATCGACCATCTTTGCGCCATTCGCGACATGTTCATCATATAACACCGTTTGTTTTGCCATGACTTTCCTCTTTCATTCTTTATATGAATAGGGACATCTTAAATGCGATAAATTGCTATTATGACAAACAACTATTATCACGGATTAATTGCTTTTTTGGCGATAATTGATGCCTTAGTGGTATACCCATAACACAAACGATACCTTCAGTTTAAAACTAGCACTGATTTAAGTTATAAACCATAAATAAAAATAAGGCTAATAAATCTATGTATTACTAATAGATATAAAGATTATCTAGTATTTTTGATTAATAAATTGAAGGTGATCACTTTATAGACCGAAATACACCCATAAAAGTGAGCGTTATCACGATATGAAGTTATGCCTATGCCACTAAATAATAAATTTTAGAGAATTCAATAATTAGTAAATATAATGCGAAGGATTTATTGATTAGTTTTTTTCAATTATATAGCAGCAAATCTAGAGGATGAAAAATAGAATTAATAACTGACCTCATCTAGAGATCAGTTATTATTAAGATAAGAATTATTATTTAGCGGCAAGTAACGGCATTGACGGAGCTAAATCACCGATGAGAGGAATTGAACCTGACGCACTAACTGAGTCATTATTACTTTTCATAGCGCTAATTTGGCTAATTAAGCTATCGGCATCACCGGTCGCTGTTTTCATTGGCGTCACAATAGCTTCTTTTTTCGGTTCTTCTGCGGTAAATGCGGCGATCAGTTTATTTTTGGCTTGTTTCAACAAATTTAAACCTACTTCTTCCAGCAAATTAATCGCTTTTTTAGTAAATTCTTTAAAGATTTTTGATTGAACAACTGATTTAGCCATACTTTTAAGTGTATTAAAAAATCCAGACATAAATATATTCCTTTTATTAGTGTATAAATTCCATTTATTAATTTTTCATTGCTATTATGCGTTAATGGCAATAACGCTAATCTAATGTTTTTATTGTTTTATATCAATTAAAACTCAGGCCATTTTTTATTAATAAGGGGCGCTTTACTATTTTTTTATAACTTAACAATCTAAAATAGCTGCTAGGGGAATATAATTTGAGATATATTATCACCAAGTAACGATCAATCACGTTACTTGGTGTCGATATACTTATTTTGATAGCCAACCAATCTGATCAGCTAAATAATGGCGTCAGCCTCAAGTAGAACACTATTATTTTGGCTCTTCTTAGCCTTTTGTTCTACTCGCGCTCTTCAATTATAGATAATTGTTGCAACCATTCCGGCATATCTGAGAGCCCCATAGCATGATTCAATAACTGAGGTTTTACGCCAGGTAAATTATCAGCTAACAATAAACCTAAATCACGCAATAATTTCTTGGCCGGATTATTGCCATCAAATAACTGTCTAAATCCTTGCATACCCGCGAGCATTAGCGCAGCACTATGTTTACGACGTCGTTCATAGCGGCGTAGATATAAATATTGTCCGATATCTTTGCCTTCACGGTGCAAGCGTTTTAATTCACCAATCAACTCGGCTACATCCATAAATCCGAGGTTAACTCCTTGCCCAGCTAATGGATGAATCGTGTGGGCCGCATCGCCTAATAAAGCCAAGCGCTGAGCCGCAAAATTGCGCGCATAGCGTCCAACCAGTGGCACTGTAAAACGTGAGCTTGTCAGCTGGCATAATCCCAAGCGCATATCAAAAGCTACACTTAATTCTCGTTCAAACTGTGTGACATCGCTAATTTTACGTTGCTCCGCCAACGGTGCAGGAATAGACCAAACAATAGAGCATAAATGCGGGTCACTGAGCGGTAAAAAAGCTAAAATTCCATCACCATGAAATGCCTGACGAGCCACTCCACCATGAGGCTGCTCAGTACGAATTGTCGCTACTAGCGCGGTATGCTCATAGTCCCAAAAGGTTAATGGAATATCGGCGTGGGTTCGTAGCCACGATTGCGCACCATCCGCTCCAATCACTAACCTTGCGGTTAATACTTGCTCATCGCTAAGTGTAATA
This sequence comes from Moellerella wisconsensis, assembly GCF_022592395.1. Classification (NCBI taxonomy): domain Bacteria; kingdom Pseudomonadati; phylum Pseudomonadota; class Gammaproteobacteria; order Enterobacterales; family Morganellaceae; genus Moellerella; species Moellerella wisconsensis. The sequence continues at coordinate 2,509,086 of NZ_CP093242.1, forward strand.
AATGCCTCGTTCTCTCCCCAGTGGATCTTCTCGATAGCAGCGGGTGAAATTATCTGCACATCATCACATTCTAAAACACGTTGCCATAATGCGTCGCGGATCACTCTATTTTCAACGATATGACCTAAATGAGTACTTGATGCTTGTTGTGCCGAAAAATGAATACGTCCAAAACTGTGATTATCCCAAACTTCCATTTCTGTATACGGACTTGCTCGCATGGATTTAATCCGCGACCAAACGCCAAGATGTGTTAGTAGTTTTTCACTGGCGGCATTAATTGCCGAAACTCGCAGCTCTGGCTCTGACTGTGGATCAAAATTCTGTACCGATGGTTGGTGTTCAATTACCGCAATCCGTAATCCACTGCCGGTTAAGCCACACGCTAAAGCTAAACCAACCATTCCACCACCAGCGATAACCACATCAAATGATTGCATACTGATAAGTCCTCTTAATTTTGTGGTTATTGATGCGCAACCCAACCCAATGTTTGTCGGGCCAGTATATCACGCGCTGGAGGTAACATTTCCATTGCCATTAAGCCAATATTTCGGCCAACCACTAATGGAAGACAACGATTAGCAAACAGACGAACCAATCCATCGGTCATGCCGATCGTTCTCTTTCTATCATCATTTCGATGCTGTTGATATTGGTTTAATACCGCGAATGACCCAATATCTTGCCCTTGCTCTGCTGCTTTAGTCACATTTTGAGCTAACTGAATAACGTCTCTAATGCCTAAATTAAACCCTTGACCAGCAATAGGATGAAGCGTTTGCGAGGCATTTCCCACTAAAGCAACTCGGTGGCTAATTTGACGAACAGCTTGACGTAAAGACAGCGGATAACAAGTACGTTTTCCCACATAATCAATACTGCCCAAACGCCAGCCAAAAGCCGTTTGTAATTTTTGCTTAAATTCAGCGTCATTCCATGAATTTATGGCATCCATGTTCTGGTTACTATGACACCAAACTAATGAACTTCGCCCTTGAGACATTGGCAATAAAGCCAAGGGACCAAATTCAGTAAATCGTTCAAAAGCACGGCCCTGTGGATCCTCTGCTGTTTTCACATTAGCAATAACCGCAACTTGTTGATAATCATCCTGTTGCCACTGAATATTACACGCATGGCCTACGGCAGATTGAGAACCATCGGCAGCAACCAATAATTCACCCTTAATCATTTGGCCATTATCCAGCGTCACCGAGACTTGCTGGGCAGTTCGAGAAATAGAGGCAACTTTGGCTGGACAATAAAGCGTTACTCCGGGGGCATGTTGTAGCAACTTAAATAGTTGTGATCCTGCATCATGCAATTCAATGACATTGCCAAGTTGTGGAATTTGATAATCATGCGCATTAATATTAACGAAGCCCGCATGCCCGCTGTCTGAAACATGAACATGAGTAATCGGTGTAACATAAGAAGCCAGTGCAGACCAAATGCCAATCTGCTCAAGTCGCTTGCAGGTTTGATACGCTAAAGCTATAGAGCGGGCGTCAAACCCGGGATGTTGTTGATTTGGCAGCGATGCTTCGACTAACGAAACCTTTACCTTTCCTTGACTCAAGGCAGAAATAGCTAATGCAAGCGTTGCGCCAGCCATTCCACCACCGACAATAATCATGTTCATTATTTGTTCTTTACCTTATATACCCATCATCATTCAAGCGCACTCGTGTCTTAATTAAAGCTTAAAATTAGCACTTAACACCAATATTACTAACCGGGTATATGACTTATTAATTTTTAACCTGTGCCATTAATGCTTCTATTTCATCGGCATCTTTAACCACTGTTGCGGTTAAATTTTCATTACCATCTTTGGTAATAACAATATCGTCTTCAATACGAATACCAATTCCACGATATTCATGCGGAACATCCGCATCTGGAGCAATATATAAACCAGGCTCAATAGTTAATACCATTCCCGGCTCTAAAATACGGTCACGATTTGAACCATAATAACCGACATCATGCACATCTAACCCCAACCAATGACTTAATCCATGCATGAAAAATGGCTGATAAGCTTTGCTTTCAATTAGTTGCTCAACATCACCGTGTAAAATACCCAGCGCTACTAAACCTTCGACTTTAATCCGCAAAATTTGTTGCGTTACTTGGCTAATGCTGGTTCCTGGGCGATATAATTCCAATGCCGTATTTAAGGCTTTCAGGACAATTTGATAAATTTCACGCTGAGGACGACTAAATTTACCGTTTACGGGAAATGTACGTGTAATATCACCGGCATATCCTTGATATTCAGCCCCCGCATCAATTAAAACCATATCGCCATCCTTCATTTTACTTTCATTTTCAGTGTAATGAAGGATGCAAGCGTTATCTCCGCTACCAACAATGCTATTATAGGAAGGATAACGAGCACCATGGCGAGTAAATTCATATTCTATCTCGCCGGCTAATTGATATTCAAACATACCCGGTTTACAGGCTTTCATCGCTCTAATATGTGCTAAGGCGGAAATCTCTCCCGCTTTACGCAATAATTCAATTTCAGCATCTGATTTAAACAAACGCAATTCATGCACTATCGGACGCCAGTCTATCAATGTAGATGGCGCTTTAAGATTGCGGCGACTGCCTTGGCGTAAGCTCTCTAACGCTGAAAATACCAATTTATCCGCATATTCAAATTCACCTTGCGCATGGTAAACCACATCAAGGCCATTAAATAACTGATATAATTGATCATTAATTTCATCAAATGGCAGTGCTTTATCAATCCCCAGTTTTTCTGGTGCAGCATCTTGGCCAAGCCGTCGGCCAAACCAAATTTCAGCCGTTAAATCTCGCACTCGATTAAATAATACACTATGACTATGTGTCTCATCACTTTTAATCAGCACTAACACGGCTTCAGGCTCACTGAATCCTGTCAAATATAAAAAATCACTATGTTGGCGATAAGGGTATTCAGAATCCGCATTGCGCTGAGCTGGCGGCGCTGAAAATATAATTGCCGCACTGGCTGGCTGCATCTGAGCCAATAATGCTCTTCGACGGGACATAAATTCTTGTTTGTTCATATACCCTCTCCTGCCTGTAATTTTCTGATGAGACTGCATTGATGCTATCTAGAACCCATAAGTTAAGATAGCTTGGTGCTAATAACTGATCTGGAGGATTAAATACAGCGGGAGCTGCTAACTAATAAACCTTTCAGCCATTAACTAATCGCTCCCGTTACTTAAATATATTCGCTAGATTAATGCAATGTTGGTTTTTGATTCTCTATGGCTGTTGGCGAACTTTTGCCCTCAGTTAATGAGATATAGCACAACTGTACCGCTACGCGAACATATTCAAGAACTTCTTCTAGCGCTTGCTCTAGTTCTTCTTGATCTTCATCTTCGTCATATCCCAACATGCCAATATTGCGCAAATCAGTAATGATTTCATTAATTTCTTTCTTATCGGCTAATTTTGGCTGTAATACACCAACTCCCAATAAGAAATGATTAGCCCAGCCAGACAGCGCATCCGCTCTATCAAAAATAGAGGCGTTATCATCAGGAAGAAATAAAGAAAAATTAAATTCGGTATCATCAAGAGATTCAAACGTATAATCGTATAGCTCTCTTAATGGTTCAGCTAATATATGGGAAAAAGCCAGTCCATCGTTAGCCAAATCATGTACTAATGTCTTCCAGCTGTGGTCGCGATTCCCCCCACAAATTAAGCCGGTGATCAGCCCATGAATTTCCGCCGCAGTGAGCGCCACAGATTGCTGTTCAAGTAATTTATCGAGCGATTCATAATTAGGTAAAGTTTTTTGTATTGACATGTATTTTCGTCACGTTAGCGGTAATAATTCATGATATGCTACCATCAAGGATAGTCGCTATACCAGATAACCCTATAATTAGTCTGTTTTTTCAGCGTAGATGGGTATTATAGCGGAATTTACTTCGATATACGCCGAACATTTAACTTTATTACGGTGTGTCCTATTTACGCAGGGAGATATCATGTCTGCACAACCGGTTGATCTTCAAATTTTCGGGCGCTCGATGCGGGTTAATTGCCCTCCCGAACAACAAGAAGCGCTGCTTTTAGCAGCAGACGAACTAGAACAACGCCTACAAGATTTAAAAAATCGTAGTGGTGTAACCAATACTGAACAACTTGTTTTTATTGTCGCGCTGAATGTATGTCACGAATTAGCACAAGAAAAGACAAAAACGCGTGATTATGCTTATAATATGGAAGAGAAGATTAAAATGTTGCAGCAGACTATAGAACAAGCGCTGCACGACCAAGTGCGCATTACGGAAAGACCTGTGGCGCATATAGAATAATTTCGTTTGAAAATCATACACTAGTAAATAAAAAAGTATTAAATTTAGGTTGCTTTCTCAGTCTAGTTTCATACAATAGATGTATAGAGTTGCTGTATAGCACTCCACCAAATTTCTCTGAGATGTTCGTCAACGGGCGAGTCCCCTGAGCCGATATTTCGAAAGAAAAGAATGTAGTTGATGCGCTGGTGAGCATGCCTGGAACGTTCAGGAAGCCTAAAGGTTGCGATGCTGCGTTCACCTTGAACCAAGGGTTCAAGGGTTACAGCCTGTAACGGCATCTTGGAGACCCAAATTTTAACTAGTAGATTAAATAGTTAAATCTTCGCTTTATTTATCTACTATTCAACTTGTCCTATCCAACCCACCGTTAAATATATCTTAGCTATTACTCTACCCTATCGTCATCTATCAGTTTTCTCTCTTCAGCTATTACCAGCTATACTAGGATCATAACTTTCTAGCTCCTTCATCATACTGGGCTCTATTCTATGCTTGAGAACGATGTTCAACTCAGAAAAAGTATCCGCCAACAAATAAGGCAAAAACGCCAGCAATTAACTAAAAGCCAGCAACAGCAGGCGGCTCAATATATTAGCCAGCAAGTTTTAACTGATCCCAAAGTTCAGTCCGCTCAAACTATCGCGTTATTTTTATCTTTTGATGGCGAAATCGACACTATGCCGTTAATCCAGCAACTTTGGCAGCGAGGAAAACAAGTTTATTTGCCAGTCTTACACCCTTTTAATCGACACAGTTTATTATTTTTAGCCTATACGCCAACAACTCAACTGATTAAAAATCGCTTTAATATCCAGCAACCAGCACTTGATGTCCAGCAAGTATTACCGCTCAATCAATTAGATATTATGCTGATCCCGTTAGTTGCTTTTGATCTTATTGGCCAACGGCTAGGAATGGGGGGAGGATTTTATGACCGGATCTTAGCCGGTTGGCAGCAAAAGGGATTTTATCCGATTGGGCTAGCACATCAATGCCAACAAGTGGATAAATTACCCTCCGCTACTTGGGATATACCGCTGCCAGAAATAATTACCCCTCAAAAGATTTGGCGATGGTAATAAAAAAATGCATTAAAAGACCAAACGTTAACTCGATTTATAACCACACAAAAAAGCCGGCACTGAACTCATCCTCAATGCCGACTTTATTCAACGTTAACTACTTTTCGTATTACATTTCTAATCACATATTATCGCAGTCAACACCGTGACAAGGCGAAAAATAACCAATAAATTTAGAACAATAAGCGAGCACGGATTGTTCCTGGTAACTGTTTAAGCTGTAGCAGCGTTTCGCCCGTTTGTTTTGGTTCTTGCGTTGTAATATCAATGACCACATAACCAATATTTCCACTAGTACGCAGATATTGACCAACTACGTTGATATTATTTTCCATAAACACTTGGTTTATGCTGTTCATCATGCCGGGGCGATTTTCATGAATGTGCAGTAAACGGTTAGTATCATCGCCATGTACCGGCAATGAAACCTCAGGGAAATTGACTGCAGATAACGTCGAGCCATTATCTGAGTACTTCGCTAATTTACTCGCAACTTCTAAGCCGATATTTTCTTGTGCTTCGACGGTTGAACCCCCGATATGCGGCGTTAGAATAACATTATCGAACTTAATTAATTCAGAAATGAATGGATCATTAGGATTGTCGTTGCTTGCAGGTTCACTAGGGAAGACATCCACTGCTGCACCGGATAAATGTTTGCTTTCTAGTGCTTCGCTCAACGCGGGAATATCAACCACGGTTCCACGAGAAGCATTAATCAAAATTGAGCCCGGCTTCATCAACTCAAATTGTTCTTTCGCAAACATATTTTTAGTAGAAGGGGTTTCTGGAACATGTAGAGTGACTACATCGCTCATATTTAGCAGCTCTGCTAGCGTACGGACTTGAGTTGCATTACCTAATGGCAGTTTATTCTCGATATCATAAAAATAGACATCCATACCGATACTTTCTGCTAATATGCTCAGTTGCGTTCCTATATGCCCGTAACCAATAATCCCCAGTTTTTTACCTCGCGCCTCATAGCATCCTTTAGCTTGTTTATCCCAGATACCACGATGAGCTTTCATATTGGCTTCAGGAATACGACGCATCAAGAGTAATAGTTGACCTAATACCATTTCAGCCACAGAACGAGTGTTGGAGAAAGGCGCATTAAATACAGGGATACCGCGTACTGCGGCTGCATTTAAATCAACTTGGTTAGTACCAATACAGAAACAACCCACTGCAACCAGTTTTTCTGCTACCGCAAAAATTTCTTCAGTAAGATGAGTTCGAGAGCGGATCCCTACAAAGCGTGCATCTTTAATCGCTTCTTTTAATTCTTCTTCCGATAATGCACCTTTATGATATTCGATATTAGTGTAACCCGCAGCACGTAGATTATCGACAGCGCTCTGATGTACACCTTCTAATAATAAAAATTTTATTTTGTCTTTCTCTAAAGATACCTTGACCATTTGCCCTACCCTATCATGCTTAAGTATTTGTGACGTTCAGGAGTGATATAAACAACATAACAAAAAACAGCATAGTATCAATACAATCGATTGCTTCCTCTGTAGGATAAATAACAGTAAAAAAGAAGTTATACGAAATAATATGAAACTAGATAAGATAAAATCAGGATTTAGACAATTGCAGAATGATTTATGTGATATATATCACCAAAATAGCGGGTTAATAAATAATTAAAATATTTTTACGATAAGGTTTTAATAGATAAATCGGTTAACTATAGGTATTCAATAAATTCAAAAATAATCCGAAAGTTAGTTTAAAAAAAAACGCCCAATCAAAATTAGGCGTTATGATACCAATCGCTGAAGCTTATAATGACCGCAATACAAACATCATAGTAAATTATGCTTTAATTGTTTTCACGCCTTCGCTAGTACCCATAAGTACGATATCCGCACCTCGATGAGCAAATAATCCGACAGTCACTACGCCGGCAATTTGATTGATTTTTTGTTCTAATTCCTGCGGATTAACGATCGCTAGATTATGTACATCCAAGATTACATTGCCATTATCCGTCACCACGTTCTGACGATACTCAGGCATTCCACCTAGTTTAACTAATTCACGAGCTACATAGCTGCGTGCCATTGGAATGACTTCTACCGGTAATGGAAAATTACCTAAAACATCCACTTGTTTGGATTGATCGACAATACAAATAAATGTCTTGGCAATCGCGGCTACAATTTTCTCGCGAGTTAGTGCCGCACCACCACCTTTGATCATATTCATATGGTGATCAACTTCATCGGCGCCATCAACATAAATATCTAATGAATCCACTTCATTACAATCAAAAACAGGAATACCCAACGCTTTTAATTTCTGGGTGGAGACCTCAGAGCTTGATACAGCTCCTTCGATTTGGCCTTTCATCGTAGCCAATGCATCAATAAAATGCGCAGCGGTTGATCCGGTACCAACGCCAACAATTGTTCCTGGTTTGACATATTCTAATGCTGCCCAACCAACTGCTTTTTTTAATTCATCCTGAGTCATATTTAGCCTTTCTGTGTAGGTAAGTTGATATATCTAACAGGGTCGAAGCTACATCAAGTGGCTTCACTTCGATAGAGCAATTATTCTAATATCGCGTTTAACTATACTAATTTGAAATATACTGACTTGAACTATGCTGATTAGTATAAACAATATTTCAAGTGTTCTGGTGAAAATTATGGCATAGTAAAAATAGAGTACCAACAGAATAAAATAGAATAAAAACAAACTATAGAAAGGAGAGTTCTGAGATGAAGCGTCCTGATTATCGCGCGCTACAGGCACTGGATGCAGTCATCCGCGAGCGAGGATTTGAACGGGCTGCCCAAAAGCTGTGTATCACGCAATCCGCTGTATCACAACGGATCAAACAATTGGAAAATTTATTTGGTCAACCGCTGCTGGTAAGAACCGTTCCGCCACATCCTACTGAACAAGGGCAAAAACTGCTGGCGCTATTACATCAAGTTGAATTACTTGAAGAACAATGGCTTGGCGATGAAAATGGCGGTTCTACTCCGTTATTGCTTTCTTTAGCTGTGAATGCTGATAGCCTCGCAACTTGGTTATTACCGGCATTAAATCCGGTGTTAATCAATAGCCCCATACGCTTGAATATTCAAGTTGAAGATGAAACACGGACGCAAGAAAGATTACGCCGTGGTGAAGTGGTTGGCGCGATAAGTATTCAGCCACAACCCTTACCAGGCTGTTTAGTCGACAAACTTGGGGCTTTAGATTATCTGTTTGTAGCTTCACCTCAGTTTGCTCAGCGTTACTTTCCGGGCGGTGTCACCCGTACAGCGTTATTAAAAGCCCCTGCGGTTGCTTTCGATCATCTTGATGATATGCATCAGGCTTTTTTGCAACAAAACTTTGGATTATCACCGGGCAGTGTTCCTTGCCATATCGTTAATTCTTCTGAGGCCTTTGTCCAATTAGCTAAACAGGGATCGACCTGCTGTATGATCCCGCATTTACAAATTGCCAAAGAATTAGATTCGGGCGAATTAATCGATTTAACGCCGGGGTTATATCAACGACGGATGCTTTATTGGCACCGTTTTGCACCAGAAAGTCGGACTATGCAGAATGTTACTGACGCCCTGCTAAAAACAGGACGCCATATGCTAAAACAAGAGTTAGATCAAACAGCTGAGGCTTAGCGCTTCAGTTCAAAAATAACATCGACCTGATCGTTAAAATCGATACTCTGCTGCTGGTACGTTTCATCAACATCAGCTTGAGTTACCGGAGCTCCAGCCATTTTCATGCTGTAATTAACCCGAGGCATTGGATAAGGGGCAGCATCTGGGGCTCGGTAACTAATACTGTATACCGGGCCTAACTGCACTTTAAAGCCACTAGCTAAAGCATTTGCCTGTTCGATTGCATTTTTTATTGCTTGTTCACGTGCTTGCTCACGATATTGCTGTGGATTACTTACGCCAAACTGTACAGAATTAATTTCATTCAAGCCGGCTTTAAGTGCACCGTCTAATAATGTATTCAGCTGATCCAGTTTTTTAACTTTAACTTCAACCGAACGTACTGCGGTATAACCTACAATTGATGATTTCTGGGTATCTTTATTGTATTCATATTTTGGCTGAGTACGTACATTAGCAGCATCGATATCTTGTTTTTCTATGCCATTCTGTTGAAGAAACTCAAAATATTCAGCTACACGTTTATCTACCGCACTTTTTGCCTTCGAGGCATCTTTGTTTGAAACCTCAACATTAATATTCAACGTCGCCATATCTGGCTCCGCCTTAATAATCGAGTTACCCGAAGTAGTAATATGAGGCCCTTCAGGTAACGCATTAGCCTGAGTAAGCAGAGGCATTGATAGACCAGCAATCATGGCCGCAACAGCGAGTGATTTCAATTTCACAGCATCTCCTGAATTACATTAGTTAGGATAACTTTTTACTGTGTGTCCGATTACTCATACTCTCAGCGAATATTGATATAAATAAGAATGAAAGCCACTAAAAATCGGATAACGACAGTATTTGATAGAATATGTAAATAATAAATAGCGTTAATTACATTAACATACTAAATGTAAAGATAATCTCAGATTAATAAGAAATTTTCAGTGCTGAATACCCTGTATTGCTAACTTAAATGCAATCAACCACATGACGCTTGCCACAAAAATATTAATAATACGCTGTGAGATAGGCCGACTAAGCAGAGGAGATAATCCAGCTGCTAACATTGATAGCCCAAAAAACCAAACTAATGATGCCGTTAATGCGCCAAAAGTAAACCAAGAGCGCTGTGTATACTCAAGCTGGCCACCTATGCTGCCTAAAATAATTAAAGTATCCAAATAAACATGGGGATTAAGCCAAGTGACTGCCAGTAAAATGAAGATCACCCGTTGACGACTAGTCGGAGCTATCTCCGCTTGCACTACAGTGAAATTATTTGATAATGCAGCTCGAGCTGCGCAAAATCCATACCATGCAAGAAAGACTACCCCACCCCAAGTAATAAATGTCATCAATAAATCAGACTGATTTAATAAAGCACTGCCACCAAAGACCCCAACAGCAATTAAAATCATATCACTCAACGAACATAATGCGGCACTCATTAAATGAAATTGACGACGGCTACCTTGTTGTAAAATAAAAGCATTTTGTGGTCCTAATGGCAATATCATGGCCGCACCAAGAAATAATCCCTGTAAATATATAGTTAGCATTTTTATCCCCAAATATAGTTTTCTCGAGCTGATATTAAGGATAAATTAATATTAGATGAAGTTAATAATTCTAATATCTCATTAGATTTACTTATATAGATACTAAAAAAAACCGACATCCGTAGGACATCGGTTGAGATTTTAAATTTATTTATTAAGCATCTGAAGGCTGTTTTTTTGCTGCAGCTTGTGCTTGTTGATGTAAGTAAACATCCATTTGAGGGAATGGGATCCCAATACCGTGCTTGTCTAACGCACGTTTAAAGTTTTCCATTAAATCCCAATAAATAGGCAAGGCATCTGCATTTGATGACCAATAACGAACCACATAATCCAATGAAGACGGGCTCATTTCATTTAAACGAATGGTTACACCTAAATTATGTAATACTCGATTATCTGCCGCAACGATATCGCCCAGTACTTTTTTTACTTCATCGATATCAGAATCATAGGCAACACCAATAATCATTTGAGTACGACGATTTGGCTCACGACTGGTATTGATAATATTATCGTTGAGCATTTTACCATTAGGAATAACAATAATACGGTCATCGGCTGATTTTAAAGTTGTCGAGAATATTTGTACGTATTGCACAGTACCTTCGACGGAACCCGCAATAATATATTCGCCAGCACGAATAGGTCTGAATACCACCAACAGTACACCCGCAGCAAAGTTACCCAGTGAATTTTGCAGCGCTAAACCTACAGCTAAACCGGCCGCACCAATCACCGCAATCACTGACGCCGTTTGTACGCCAATTTTACCTAAAACAGCAATTAGAGTGAATGCAACGATAGCATAACGAACAATAGCAGATAAGAAATCACTAACCGTCTTATCGATGCCACGTAATGTCATTACGCGCTGAATTCCTCGACCAACCCATTTTGAGATGATTAAACCGATAATTAGGATGACAAAAGCAGAAACAATATTTACCACATATTGTAAAAGCAACTCCTGATTATCAGCAAACCAACCCGTCGCTTCATTGAGAGCACCTGTTACATCATTACTATTCATTAATTAATCACCTTAGAAAATCATGGTTTAAATATTATATACTTCTTGTTACTGATCAAAGGATAGCTGTTTTTTGATTAAATTGACAAATTAAACTTCATTTTACATATGCAAAACTACCAGTATTAGCGAGGACAAACTGACTGTAATCACTGAGCATAAGCTGAAAATCTTCAATACCGCAAAAAGCAACACTTTCATTATCGTAATAGCTCATACCTTCTTCCAAATCATCGGTCTCAAAAACCAATTGATTTGCTCGGATCATGATTTCTTCATCATCCATTAGCAAAGTATATTCATGCCCAATCTTCTGCCACTGTTTATTGCTACCTTTAATCTCTGAAAATGCATTATTTATCTGCTCAATGATAGATAGATCGCCTTTCACTTCTTCATTTAGCCAATAACCAATAGCCTCATGATCCATGGAAAATTTTGCTGATATCACCCCGGTGAGATCCTGAAAAAATTCATAATCCATGTAATTCCCCTTTATTAGCGTTGAGCCTGCTGTATAGCGTGAAAATATTCGCTACATACTCGATATTCACAGTCTATCGAACGGGGCGAAATTTTGTCGGCGTTATAACATAACTTTATCATTCACTGCCCGGTTTATTTTCACCCATTCGCTTAACGGGCTATAAAACTATTACCTTTACAAAATAGTATATCTCAAATTCTCACGCTAAAACGGAAGCATCAGCAATAATCCAGAGAGTTTATTTATCTCACTATTCATCAGCAAAAAAAATACCGCGCATTAAAAATGAGCGGTATTGCTGTATAAATGAACTCAATCTTCCAGAGTAAATTTATACGCTAGTTTGGAAAATCACTTTATCCGCTTTGTCAGTATATTGCTGCAATTGATCAAAGTTAAGATAACGATAGGTATCTTGTGCCGTTTCATCAACTTTATCCATAAATTTCAGATACTCTTCTGATGTTGGTAAACGACCCAATAATGATGCTACCGCAGCAAGTTCCGCAGAAGCTAAATATACATTTGCTCCAGTTCCTAAACGATTAGGGAAGTTACGCGTCGAGGTAGAAACAACCGTTGCACCATCTGCAACTCGTGCCTGATTTCCCATACAGAGTGAACAGCCAGGGATTTCAATACGCGCACCACTTTTACCAAAGATGCTGTAATAGCCTTCTTCAGTTAGTTGTGCTGCATCCATTTTAGTCGGCGGGGCAACCCATAAACGAGTCGGTAACTGCCCTTTATGTTGATCCAACAATTTCCCTGCAGCACGGAAATGACCAATATTAGTCATGCAAGAACCGATAAACACTTCATCAATTTTTGTATTCGCCACATCGGATAATAAGCGAGCATCATCAGGATCATTAGGCGCGCATAAAATAGGCTCTTTGATATCATTAAGATCTATCTCAATCACTGCTGCATATTCTGCATCAGAATCGGCTTCTAATAACTGAGGATCGGCTAACCAATTTTCCATACCGATAATACGGCGTTCTAACGTACGGCGATCACCATAACCTTCCGAGATCATCCATTTGAGTAACACTATATTAGATTGTAGATATTCAATAATTGGCGCTTGATCTAACTTAATAGTACAACCGGCAGCAGAACGTTCAGCTGAAGCATCAGCAAGTTCAAAAGCTTGCTCTACTTTTAATTCCGGCAAACCTTCAATTTCAAGAATTCGACCAGAGAAAATATTTTTCTTACCTTTTTTCTCTACTGTCAATAATCCTTGCTTGATGCCATATAATGGAATTGCATGCACTAAATCACGTAGTGTAATTCCCGGCTGCATTTGCCCTTTAAAGCGCACTAATACCGATTCCGGCATGTCTAATGGCATTACGCCTGTAGCGGCGGCAAATGCGACTAATCCAGAACCGGCAGGGAATGAAATACCGATAGGGAAACGAGTATGAGAGTCTCCACCGGTACCGACAGTATCTGGCAGCAGCATACGGTTTAACCATGAATGGATAATCCCGTCGCCTGGACGCAGCGAAACCCCTCCACGATTCATAATAAAATCAGGCAATGTATGATGTGTCGTGACATCTACAGGTTTAGGATACGCTGCAGTATGGCAGAACGACTGCATAACTAAATCAGCCGAGAATCCTAAACATGCCAAATCTTTCAACTCATCTCTCGTCATTGGCCCAGTAGTATCTTGTGAACCGACAGATGTCATCTTAGGTTCGCAATATTCGCCAGGACGGATCCCTGTGCGACCACATGCTCGCCCTACCATTTTTTGAGCTAAAGAGAAGCCTTTATCACTTTGTGCAACGGCTCTTGCATGGCGGAAAATATCCGAAGGAGGAAGCCCTAATGATTCACGCGCTTTAGTGGTTAATCCACGACCGACGATCAGCGGGATACGTCCACCGGCACGAACTTCATCAATCAATACATCTGTTTTTAACTCAAATGTTGATAATAATTGGTTAGTTTCGTGATCGCGAATTTCGCCTTTAAATGGATAAATATCAATAATATCACCCATATTCAGCGCAGAAACATCCGCTTCGATTGGTAAGGCACCGGCATCTTCCATAGTATTGAAGAATATAGGCGCAATTTTGCTGCCTAAAACCACACCACCACCACGTTTATTAGGTACATAAGGGATATCATCCCCCATAAACCACAATACAGAGTTAGTCGCTGATTTACGTGAAGACCCCGTACCCACAACGTCGCCCACATAAGCCAGTGGGAAACCTTTTTCAGCTAACGCGTTAATTTGTTTAATTGGCCCCACGGCACCCACTTCATCAGGCTCAATACCTTCACGTGGATTTTTCAACATAGCTAACGCATGCAAAGGAATATCAGGACGCGACCAAGCATCTGGTGCCGGAGAAAGATCGTCTGTATTAGTCTCACCGGTCACTTTAAATACGGTAACAGTCAGTTTTTCAGCTAATTCTGGGCGTGATAAGAACCATTCGGCATTCGCCCATGATTCCATAATTTGTTTAGCGTATGCATTTCCCGCTTTCGCTTTCTCTTCAACATCATAGAAGCTATCGAACATTAACAGCGTGTGGGAAAGTGCTTTTGCAGCGATAGGCGCTAATTTTTCATTATCCAGCGCTTCGACTAATGCATGAATATTATAACCGCCCTGCATAGTTCCGAGCAGTTCAATCGCTTTTTCGGGAGTAATTAATGGAGAAGAAGCCTCGCCTTTCGCAAGTGCAGCCAAAAAGCCCGCTTTAACATATGCGGCTTCGTCTACGCCAGGGGGAACGCGGTTTATTAACAGATCTAACAGAAACTCTTCTTCACCTTGCGGTGGATTTTTCAGTAACTCAACCAGCTCTGCAACTTGTGCGGCATTTAAAGGTGTAGGGACAATCCCTTGAGCTGCACGTTCGGCTACGTGCTCACGGTATTCTTTTAGCACGACTATCTCCTCGCTTCGTTTTAATTTATATACCCGGCTGTCTGCACCTTCTTTATTTATTCAAAGTTAGTGCCAGGTCAGAGGAATTTGCTCGCATAATCTCAGTAGTAATAAAATTATGCCCAGCTACGGGCTTTCAGCATAGCAAAGTTTAACCCCAATGTTAAATTTTTCACAAGAAAGCAACATTGAATGACTAATTTTAAACTTTACCTATCTTTTAGACCGACTTTTCAGTTCAAAACACTATTTATGGGTGAAAGAAAATCGTAAAACCCTACTTTTTATAGTCTATTTATTGGCTTTAATCATCAACTATCATCGATTTCTTTCAGCTTCATCACAGTTCATCTAACAATTAAGAGGTTATTCCCAATAAATTGTATTGAGGCACATATTTTGAACATAAATAAAATAAAACCCATATTATTTTATTTATCCCGAATTCAGATTAATTAATTAGCATGTAAGTGAGCTATCAAGAAAATCACTAAGTTTTAAATTTTAGGGCGAAAAAAAATGGCCTCTGTTTCCAGAAGCCATTTGAAATTTTTAGCATTCAAAAGAAATTAATATTATTTCTTTTTCTTCGCTTTAGCATTTGGTAGGTCAGTGATGCTGCCTTCAAAGATTTCTGCAGCCATACCAATTGATTCATACAACGTTGGGTGAGCATGAATAGTCAGAGCGATATCTTCAGCATCACAACCCATTTCGATTGCAAGACCAATTTCACCCAGTAATTCACCACCGTTAACACCCACGATAGCCCCACCAATAATACGGTTTGATTGCTTATCAAAAATCAGCTTAGTCATCCCTTCTGAACAATCAGAAGCAATTGCACGGCCTGAAGCTGCCCATGGGAAAGAGGCTACTTCGTAACTGATATTTTTCTCTTTAGCTTCTTTCTCAGTCAAACCTACCCATGCGACTTCAGGTTCAGTGTAAGCAATAGAAGGAATAACTTTTGGATCAAAGTAATGTTTCAGACCAGAGATAACTTCTGCTGCAACATGGCCTTCATGCACACCTTTATGAGCTAACATTGGCTGACCAACGATATCGCCAATCGCAAAAATGTGCGGTACATTAGTACGCATTTGTTTATCAACATGGATAAAGCCACGATCGTCAACTTCAACGCCCGCTTTACCTGCATCCAAACCTTTACCATTTGGTACACGACCGATAGCAACCAGAACAGCATCATAACGCTGAGGTTCTGCTGGCGCTTTTTTGCCTTCCATCGTGACATAAATACCGTCTTCTTTTGCCTCAACCGCAGTAACTTTGGTTTCCAGCATCAGATTGAATTTTTTGCTAATTTGTTTAGTGAAAACTTTAACAACGTCTTTATCCGCTGCAGGGATCACTTGATCAAACATTTCAACAACATCAATCTGAGAACCCAGGGCATGGTAAACCGTACCCATTTCTAGACCAATGATACCACCGCCCATAACTAACAGACGCTCAGGAACTTCTTTCAGTTTCAGTGCATCTGTAGAATCCCAAACGCGTGGGTCTTCATGAGGAATAAATGGTAATTGAATAGGACGAGAACCGGCGGCGATGATGGCGTTATCAAAGTTAATCGTTGTTGAACCATTTTCACCGTCAACTACCAGCGTATTAGCACCAGTAAATTTACCCGTACCATTAACAACGGTCACTTTACGGCCTTTCGCCATACCAGCTAAACCGCCCGTTAACTGAGTTATAACTTTATCTTTCCACAGGCGAACTTTATCAATATCGGTTTTAGGCTCGCCAAAAACGATACCGTGCTCAGCTAATGCTTTAGCTTCTTCAATTACTTTAGCAACATGCAACAACGCTTTAGAAGGGATACAACCAACATTCAGACAAACACCACCCAAGGTAGAATAGCGTTCAATTAAAACAGTTTCTAGACCTAAGTCAGCACAACGGAATGCCGCAGAATATCCTGCTGGACCTGCACCAAGTACCACGACTTGGGCTTTAATTTCAGTACTCATCATGACCTCTTATTGTTTTGTCCGGCGGGTCAGACAAAAAATCGAGTTATTCCACCGAGACGTACATACTGTAAGCAGTTTACAGAATTGTTAACACCCTGAAAAGGATCATTACGTGACGGAACTCTCAACCTGTTGGACAAACAGAAAAAAATTCTGCCACATGCTAAATAAAGTAGGCCGGCATATCAGCCGGCCTAATTAATTACATGACCAGTCGACGAATATCACTCATCAATTCACCAACGCGAGTGATAAAACGAGCACCATCGGCGCCATCAATCACACGGTGATCAAAAGAGAGAGACATTGGCAATGTCAGACGAGGAACAAACTCGTTGCCATTCCATACAGGTTTCATCGCTGAACGCGACAGACCCATAATTGCCACTTCTGGTGCATTAACAATTGGTGCAAATCCGGTTGTACCGATACCACCAAGGCTAGAGATAGTGAAACATCCACCTTGCATATCAGCAGCTGTCAGCTTACCTGCACGCGCTTTTTTCGAGATTTCCATCAATTCGCGAGACAGCTCAACGATACCTTTTTTGTTCACATCTTTAAAGACAGGAACAACTAAACCGTTCGGAGTATCAACTGCAATCCCGACGTTGATATATTTTTTCAGGAACAAACGCTGAGCATCTTCAGAAATTGAGCTATTGAAACGTGGCATTTCTTCTAATGCACGAGCAACGGCTTTCATAACAAAGACCAATGGAGTGATTTTCACGCCCAGTTGTTTTTTCTCTGCTTCTTTATTTTGCTGCTTACGGAATGCTTCAACTTCAGTAATATCAGCATCTTCCATCAGCGTAACGTGAGGGATCATCATCCAGTTACGGCTGAGGTTTGCGCCAGATATTTTCTGAATACGGCCTAATTCAACTTCTTCGACTTCACCAAATTTGCTGTAGTCGATTTTTGGCCAAGGCAACATACCCGGAATACCGCCACCAGTAGCTGCCGCTGGTGCTGCTTCCGCGCGTTTAACTGCATCCTTAACGTAAGTTTGGATATCTTCGCGCAGAATACGGCCTTTACGCCCAGTACCTTTAACTTTTGCCAAGTTAACACCAAATTCACGCGCTAAACGGCGAATAACCGGTGTTGCATGAACATAAGCATCATTTTCAACAAATTCATTTTTACCATCAGCAGCTTTCGCGGGTGCTGATGGTGCAGCTGCGGCAGGTGCCGACGCAGCTGGAGCTTGTGCTGCTGGTGCTGATGGCGCAGGTGCCGCACCGACAACTTCAAAGCTCATAATCAAAGAACCGGTTTTAACTTTATCGCCAGCAGCAATTTTAATTTCTTTAACTGTTCCAGCAAATGGCGCAGGCACTTCCATTGAAGCTTTATCACCTTCAACAGTGATAATTGACTGTTCAGCTTCAACTTTATCGCCAACTTTAACCATGATTTCAGTGACTTCAACTTCATCATCACCGATATCAGGAACATTTACATCTTTAACAGCTGATGCTGCAGGTGCCACTGAAGCAGCAGGGGCTGGAGCTTGTGCTTCTGGCGCAGAGCCAGAACCAGCAACCTCAAACACCATAATCAGTGAACCGGTTTTAACTTTATCGCCAGCAGCAATTTTAATTTCTTTAACTGTACCTGCGAATGGTGCAGGGACTTCCATTGAAGCTTTATCGCCTTCAACAGTAATTAATGATTGCTCTTCAGAAATAACATCGCCTACTTTCACCATAATTTCAGTGACTTCAACTTCATCATCACCGATATCAGGGACTTCAACTTGTTTTAATTCTGCGGCAGCCGGTGCTGCTGATGCAGTAGCAGGTTGTGCGACAGGTACCGCTTCAGCTGCGCCCGCTGCAGATTCAAAAATCATGATCAATTTGCCAGTTTCTACAGTATCACCAACGGCAATTTTGATTTCTTTAACCACACCCGCTTCTGGCGATGGGACTTCCATAGAAGCTTTATCACCTTCAACAGTAATCAGTGATTGTTCAACTTCTACTTTATCACCAACTTTGACCATAATTTCGGTGACTTCAACTGCATCAGCACCGATATCTGGTACTTTAATTTCAATAGACATTAATAATTACCTCTTATGCCAGACGTGGGTTAACTTTTTCAGGGTTGATGTTGTATTTTTTAATCGCGTCTTCAACGACTTTAACATCAACTTCACCACGTTTGGCCAGTTCGCCCAGTGCCGCAACAATCACATATGAAGTATCGACTTCGAAATGATGACGTAAATTTTCACGGCTATCAGAACGACCAAAACCATCAGTTCCTAATACACGATAATCACTTGCTGGTACGAAAGTACGAATTTGTTCAGCAAACAATTTCATATAGTCAGTAGATGCAACAGCTGGCGCATCATTCATTACTTGTGCAACGTATGGAACGCGTGGTTGCTCAGATGGATGCAGCATATTCCAACGTTCACAATCCTGACCATCACGAGCAAGTTCAGTAAATGAAGTTACGCTGTAAACATCAGAACCAATGCCGTATTCGCTTGACAGAACTTCAGCGGCTTCACGGACATGACGCATCATTGAACCAGAACCTAACAGCTGAACTTTACCTTTCGCGCCGTCGATAGATTGCAGTTTGTAAATACCTTTACGGATACCTTCTTCAACACCTTCTGGCATCGCAGGCATATGGTAGTTTTCATTCAGAGTCGTGATGTAGTAATACACGTTTTCCTGTTTGTCACCGTACATGCGCTCTAAACCGTCGTGCATAATAACCGCAACTTCATAAGCATAGGCTGGGTCATAAGAAATACAGTTAGGAATAGTCAGTGATTGAATATGGCTATGACCATCTTCATGCTGTAAACCTTCGCCATTCAGCGTCGTACGTCCTGAAGTACCACCGATCAGGAAGCCGCGCGCTTGTTGGTCGCCTGCTGCCCACAGTAAGTCGCCAATACGTTGGAAGCCAAACATTGAGTAGTAAATATAGAATGGGATCATCGGCAAGTTATTGGTGCTGTAAGAAGTTGCAGCCGCTAACCAAGATGAACCTGCGCCCAGTTCGTTAATACCTTCCTGTAAAATCTGACCTTTTTCGTCTTCTTTATAATAAGCGACTTGTTCGCGGTCTTGTGGAGTGTATTGCTGACCATTCGGGCTGTAAATTCCGATTTGACGGAACAGACCTTCCATACCAAAAGTACGTGCTTCATCAGCAATAATTGGGACTAAACGGTCTTTAATAGATTTGTTTTTCAGCATAACGTTCAATGCACGAACGAAAGCGATAGTAGTTGAAATCTCTTTAGACTGTTCTTCCAGTAATTGACTGAAATCTGACAGCGCAGGAATATCTAATTTTTCATCAAAATGTGTACGACGAGCTGGTAGATAACCGCCTAATGCTTGACGACGCTCATGCAGATACTTGTATTCTGCAGAATCTTTATCAAAGCTAATCAATGGCAGTTTTTCAAGTTGATCATCAGAAACAGGAACATTGAAACGATCACGGAATTGAGAAACACCTTCCATGTTCATTTTCTTCACTTGGTGAGCAATGTTTTTACCTTCTGCTGTATCACCCATACCATAGCCTTTAACGGTTTGAGCAAGAATTACAGTTGGTTTACCTGTTGTCTCTTGTGCTTTTTTGAACGCTGCATAAACTTTCTTCGGATCGTGACCACCACGGTTCAACGCCCAAATTTCATCATCAGTCATATCTTTAACTAATGCTGCAGTTTCTGGGTAACGATTAAAGAAATGTTCGCGAACATACGCGCCATTCTTAGACTTGAATGTCTGATAATCGCCATCCAGGGTTTCGTTCATTAATTGGATCAATTTACCGCTGGTATCTTTACGCAGTAATTCGTCCCAACGATCGCCCCAAAGAACTTTAAGAACTTGCCAGCCAGCACCGCTAAAGATACCTTCTAGCTCATTAACAATTTTACCGTTACCTGTTACTGGGCCATCAAGGCGCTGTAAATTACAGTTAACCACAAAGACCAAGTTGTCCAGTTTTTCTCGAGTTGCGATAGTGATCGCACCTTTTGATTCTGGCTCATCCATTTCGCCATCACCAAGGAAAGCATAAACAGTTTGTGCTGTGGTATTTTTCAGGCCACGATGATTCAGATATTTCAAGAACTTAGCCTGATAGATAGCATTTAGTGGACCTAAGCCCATAGATACTGTCGGGAACTGCCAGAACTCAGGCATTAATTTAGGGTGAGGATAAGAAGACAAACCTTCACCGCCAATTTCTTGACGGAAATTATTCATTTGGCCTTCAGTCAAACGACCTTCAAGGAATGCACGTGCATAAATCCCTGGGGAGATATGTCCTTGGAAGAACACTAAATCGCCGCCATCAGTTTCATTGTGTGCACGGAAGAAGTGGTTGAAACATACATCATACAGCGTTGCTGAAGACTGGAACGATGCCATATGGCCACCCAGTTCCAAATCTTTTTTAGACGCACGCAGAACTGTCATTACCGCATTCCAACGAATAGCAGAACGGATACGACGCTCTAAATCCATGTCACCTGGATACGCAGGCTCATCTTCGACAGGAATTGTGTTGATATAGTCACGACTACCAACAGAGCCAGCGGCAACACTAACACCGCCTTTGCGAGCTTCATTCAACACTTTATCAATAATATACTGTGCGCGCTCAACACCTTCTTCACGGATAACCGATTCGATCGCCTGTAACCAGTCGCGAGTTTCGATCGGATCCACGTCATTTTTCAACATATCTGACATGGTGTATTCCTTATCTGTTATTTGTTTTAATGTTTAATGGAGCCTATCTTCTCGTGGTTCTCTACAATATAAAACACGAGAAGATAGGCCCTGCTGTTTTGTTGCTGCTTATGCTCTAATGAGCAGTAGCAGTAATGCAGACGCAGCAGCCAGGATCTGCATCACTAATTTAATTCGGGATGTTGCTGTAATCGACGTAATGAACGTTCACGTCGAGTTTGCTCTCGGCTAATATCTAATAAGATATCTTCAATAAATGCCAAATGACGATGAGAAGCTTCACGAGCTTGCTCCGGCTCACGTGCCACAATTGCTGAAAATATCTGTGCACGATGTTCACTTACTGCGGAATACATCTCTTTACGGGTATAAAGAAATTCAAAATTCTGGCGAATATTTTGCTCTAACATAGGCACCATGCAGCGTAATAAATGTAATAAAACTACATTGTGTGCAGCTTCGGTGACTATCAGTTGATATTGCAAAACGGCGTCTGACTCAGCGTTTAAATTACCAGTACCCTGTGCCTGCTCGATGAGATGATAACTTTTACGGATACGATCCAAATCTTCATCAGTACCTCGTAATGCCGCATAATAGGCAGCAACGCCTTCTAAAGCGTGACGAGTCTCTAGTAGATCGAACTGGGATTCAGGGTGGCCAGCGAGTAATTCAGCCAAGGGATCACTGAAACTTTGCCATAGATTTTGTTGGACAAAAGTACCGCCACCTTGTCGGCGCAGTAGCAGCCCTTTAGCTTCTAATTTTTGAATAGCCTCACGCAAAGATGGCCGCGAAACATCAAACTGTTTTGCCAGTTCCCGTTCCGGAGGCAGCTTTTCACCCGGGCGCAATGTCCCTTCGAGTATCAAATGTTCGAGACGTTGCTCAATAACATCAGATAACTTTGGTTGGCGAATCTTACTATAAGCCATAATTTGCAGTAATCATTTGTGAGTAAATATTGATTTTGAATTACCTAGAGTCAATTGGTAATACCAATTTATATTACATATCGATAAAGTAACAAAGTATTCACCAACTGTCCATAAAGACCTTGTGACAAATCATAAAATCCTGCAAATTTTAACAATTTTTTTTAAACTTTAGCATAAATTGATAACTATATGATCGTTGCTTGAGGACGAACATTTAACAGTTTTTTGCTTTTCAAACGTCTAAATAAGCAAACTGAAGCGATACAGCCAACCAAATTCAAAATTAAAATGCATCAAATGCGAATAAATAGTCATTTTCAACCTGATTATTTATCAAGTTTAATAGATGGTAAAAATTTAATTATCTCAAAACTAATTTCATGACAAAAAAATAATAAGCACCGTTATTGATGCGAACAAGAGCTCAAATAAATCACTATAGTTCATCTATTTTAAAACTAAACAGAAAAACAACTTACCAATTTGTATTCAAAGAAATCTCAGAGTTGTCATCTATAGCTACTATCTATCCGTTTGAAATTTAACTTTATACTTCAGATTAAATGATTAGCTAATAAATAAAATTATAACAATTGATAACATATATGCTCCATCAATATCCAAAACTTAATAGAGCATAACCCCTTACAAAAATATCAAACGAAACGCATCGATAGATCAATCGCTCGGATATGTTTGGTTAATGCACCAACTGAAATAAAATCAATTCCAGTCTGTGCAAATTCAGCGATTGTATCCAAAGTTACATTTCCCGATACTTCAAGCGCAGCAACGCCACTGTTTAATACCACCGCATCCTTCATCATGATAGGAGTAAAATTATCTAGCATAATAATATCGGCACCTGCCCTAATTGCTTCAAGTAATTCATCTAAATTTTCCACCTCTACTTCAATCGGTACTTCAGCATGTGCTTGACGCGCACAATAAATTGCATTGTTAATTGAACCCGCTGAAATAATATGATTTTCTTTGATTAAATACGCATCCGTTAAACCTAATCGATGGTTCTGCCCTCCACCACACAACACCGCATATTTTAATGCTGTACGCAATCCGGGGATGGTTTTACGAGTATCCAATAATTTAGCGTGAGTTCCCTGCAATAATGCGACATATTGCGCAGTTACTGTCGCTACAGCAGAAAGTGTTTGTATAAAATTCAGTGCCGTTCGTTCACCGGTAAGAAGAATTTGAGCAGAGCCAGTAAGTTCGCATAAGATTTGATTTTCAATCACTGGCTCACCATCAGTGACTCGCCAATCAATCAAGATATTTCCTCCTAGCTGACGAAAGACTTCAATTAACCATTGTTGACCACAAAACACTCCATTTTCTCGGGTAATAATTCTAGCCGTTACCTGCTGATCCGATGATAATAATTGTCCCGTAATATCATAATGATAATCAGTAGATTGCCCGAGATCCTCTTGCAATGCGAGCGTGACTCTAACTGGAATATCTCGCTCTAACTGCGCCATTAATATCTGTTTTCTTTGTTCAGTATCGTAACGTCGTATAGTCATTAATAACTCCTAAGAACATCCATTTTAGTAATCAATATCAATTTAGCATTTATTTAGAAATTTATTGCTCGATTCATACACTATATCGCCTCGCACAAGACAGGCTGTCTACTAATTTAAGTAACTTTGAATCATCTTAAATCATTAAAATGTGAGCTAAAATAAACTTTTTAGTTCTACTTTGGCTATAAGACATTTATTAGTATTGTATATCTTCTATCAGTAGAGGTAACATTTTGATAGAAGCTCTTCATATGATACTGAGCAATATGATTTAAAGGATCCCAAAAATGAAAATACATAATGGCTGGATAACTGGAGTAACACATATCCCCTCCCCTCATTATGATCAACGCCCCGTCAATGTGGTTCCCTCATTATTGGTTATCCATAATATTAGTTTGCCCCCAGGGCAATTTGGTGGCCCATATATCAATCAACTTTTTACCGGAACACTTAATCCGACAGAAGATCCTTTTTTTGATCAAATAAAAGGATTAAAAGTTTCTGCCCATTGCTTAATCCGCCGTAATGGTGAAGTTATTCAATATGTTCCTTTTCAATTCAGAGCATGGCATGCCGGTATTTCCTGTTATAAAGGGCAAGAAAAATGCAATGATTTCTCTATCGGTATAGAATTAGAAGGTACAGATTTTCAACCATTCACTAACCAACAATATTTAGCTTTAGCTAAAGTTACACAACAGTTGTTAATTGAATATCCTCTTATTAGAGGAAATATTACTGGTCATAGTGATATAGCTCCTATTCGAAAAACAGATCCCGGCCCATACTTTTATTGGGATTATTTTAATTCATTATTAAAATAATAATTAACTAGCCCACTAATATTAATTAAATTTAATGGGTTAGCCAATTCTTCAATAAGATATAATTAAAAACAATATAAAACTCCAATATGGAAATATTAAACTAATAAAACACTCAAAAAAACAGCCATTAAAAATAAGACTCGCATTTTAAAGTAAAGGAGTCGATAAAAAAATATAGTGTTTTAATATTTTCTCGAGTGGCTTCACAAAATAAATAATATACTAAAAAAAACAATAGTATTTATTAGGGAACTGATCGCATTATTATCTTACAGCGATTATTTTATCGGCCAGATGCTACATAATAAAACACCCAAAAACGAGGAGTGTCATTTTATGTATCAAAAAGGATTTTCATTAATAGAAATCATGGTCGTCATTGCAATCATTTCCATTTTAAGTGCTGTGGCAATTCCTGGCTATCAAACTTATATGCAAAAAGCGGCAATGACCGATGTACTACAATCTTTGCTACCTTATAAAAGTAATATAGAACTTTGTAGTATTGATGAAGGTGATTTTAGCAAGTGCGATAGTGGGAAAAGTACTATTCCAAATGACATAAAAGGAAAATACATCACTAAAATAGCAGTAAAAAGTGGGGTTATTACATTAACCACTAAAAAAATATTAAACGGTCTCACCATCACATTGACACCTCAATTACCTAGTACTGTAAATGTTTTTCAATGGACAGTGGCTTGTGTTATTGATGCCAATGAAAAAGTTAAAAGTATATGTGAAAAAACACTTAAATTCTAATAAGGAGTTATTAAATGGCTAACAATAGAAAAGACATTCATTTAGTATATAAAGAAATTAAAACCATATGCGATAAACATTTCATTATAATTATTGAGCTAACTCATAATAAATTATCTATCGCTGCAACTAAAAAACCTAAAGATGAAATATTATCGACTTTGAAATTTATTGCCGGAGTTTCTATTTGCTATGACCTGTGGCCTAAGGAAAAAATAGACCATCATTTTAATAATTATTATGAAGAGGCCAATGAAGAAGAAGTAGCTTATCAACCGACGCCAAATGAGCATGCAATGTCTTCATCCCCTGCAGTAGCTTTTGTCGAGGACATGTTAACACTAGCAGTGAGAAAACGTTCTTCTGATATTCATCTCGAACCCTCTAAACAAGGAATGAAAATTCGCATTCGGGTGGATGGAAAACTACACTATCTTCCCGCTCCGGCTTATGAGATTAATGCAGAAATAATCGCAAGGTTAAAAATTCTCGCTAAACTTAATATCGCAGAAAAACGCCTACCACAAGATGGTCAATTCAGTTGTTTTTTAGACAAACAGAACTTTAGTATTCGCTTATCCACCATGCCAACACTGTATGGGGAAAAGCTGGTACTACGAATTCTACATACCCAGCTAAAATATACCTTAGATCAACTAGGCATGCCGGAGAGCCTTTTACAGCAGTTAAAAGATACTTTAAGTTCATCCCAAGGATTGATTTTAGTAACAGGCCCAACGGGAAGCGGCAAAACTATTACATTATATAGCTCCCTTGAATCAGTCAATAATTTACACCGTAATATATCAACTATCGAAGACCCAATAGAAATACCTATAAATGGGATCAACCAGATACAAGTTAATGAAAAATACAGTTTGGGTTTTGCAAATATTCTCCGTTCTTTACTCAGACAAGATCCTGATATTGTCATGATTGGTGAAATTAGGGATGAAGAAACTGCAAAAATCGCAGTAAGAGCAGCACAAACAGGTCACTTAGTACTTTCTACCCTGCATACTAATGGAACAATAAATACCGTCAGTCGGCTAGAGCAACTTGGTATTGCCCCCTCACTTCTAGCATCCTGCGTTAAAATTATTATTGCTCAACGTTTAATTAGAATGCTTTGTACTCATTGCCGACAGCAAGAATCTCAGCCTATTACTGTTAGCCACGATAAAAAGAATATCGAAATAGTGCACTGGAAAGCCAAGGGCTGTGAACATTGTTTTTCTGGCTATATTGGCCGAACAGCAATTTATGAATTTATTACTCATCATGAATTGGATTCACTGGTAAATAACCCCCATACAGATCATTCCATTATCTATGATAAATTATTTGATTTTGGCTTAAATTTAGTTCAACAAGGAGTAACGTCACTACAAGAACTTTATTCAATAACAGGAAAAAGTGAATGAAATTAATCTACCAATATCATGCAATAAATTCAAAAGGAGATATAATTAATGACATAATATCCTCAAATAATAAAAAACAAGCTTATCTACTAATTATTGATAAAGACTTAATTCCATTAAAACTAACATTTAAAACAATAAATTATTTAAACCATGAAAGCTTAGCTTATAGAGTTACCTTTTTCCAGCAAATAAGTATATTAATGCAATCAGGTATTTCATTACTTAATAGCTTACAAATTATAGTTAATAACTGCAATATTATTTACTGGAAAATAATTATTTCTGATATTATAGTAGATATTAAACAAGGAATATCTCTTTCTAATAGCATGAAAAAACATCCGCTACTATTTGATAAAATAATTATTAATTTAGTTATAATTTCAGAAAAAACAGGTAACTATGATGTTACTTTTGATAAAATATTTAATTTATACAATAAAAAAAGCATTGTTAAAAAGAGAATTATTAAGTCATTAAATTATCCAATAACTCTTTGCATGTTTTCTATGTTAGTGATTTTCATTATGTTAATTTATGTATTCCCCCAATTTCAATCTGTTTATGAGAATTTTGATAGTGAACTTCCCAGCGTCACACAAAACTTGATATTAACATCTAAACTTATTGAAAATAATCTACTAACTATTTTTTTGTGCATAATTATAACAATTAGCACTCTATTTTTTTTAAAACGAAAAAATAAATCTTTTGATTTAGCTATACAATGGGTTTTATTGAAAACACCAAAAATAAACACATTAATTAAATTAAATCAATTACAGCTCTATTTCTCAATTTTGTCGACAACATTACATGCTGAGCTTTCATTATTAGATAGTCTAAAATGTACAACGTCAGCATTAACTTACACCTATTATCAGCAAGAGACTTATAAAATTTATGAGCGTATTATTTTAGGTTACTCTTTTTCACAATCATTAAAAGATAACAAATTGTTCCCGGAGTTATGTTATCAACTGATTTCAATCGGTGAGGAGTCTGGGAAACTACCTCACTTCGTTCATTATTTGAGTAATTATTATGAGGAACAGTACATTCAAAAAACAGAAGGACTCTTAAAAAGTATGGAGCCAATTATTATGCTATTTCTTGCTTTACTAATAGGCGGATTATTATTGGCAATGTACCTCCCAATCTTTAATCTTGGCAATATTTTTTCTTAAATTTTAAGCCATAAGTATAAACCATAATTTCATTTTATTAAAAATTCCATCTTATTTGTCATAGAGACTGAAGCAACATTATTGTAAAATACGGATAATATATTGATTCAGTAAATAACTAAAAGTGCGAGAAAATCATGGCTTATATAGTGGCTCTTACAGGAGGAATAGGAAGCGGTAAAACAACTATCGCTAATGCCTTTGCCGCATTAGGGGTTCCTATAGTTGATGCCGATATTATTTCCAGACAAGTTGTTGAGGCAGGATCACCGGCATTAGCTGCCATTGCAGCTCATTTTGGTCAGGATATTTTACTGCCTGATAGTACCTTAAATCGCCCGCTATTAAGACATGAAATTTTTTCTGACCCGCAGCAAAAAGCGTGGTTAAACGCATTACTTCATCCTTTGATCCAGCAAGAGACACAGCGCCAACTCAAGAATACTGATGCTTTGTATGTACTATGGGTTGTTCCCCTATTAATTGAAAATAATATTTCACACTTAGCAGACAGAGTGTTAGTCGTTGATGTTACGCCAGAAGAACAAATACAACGGACAATTACTCGAGATAATATTACCCGACAGCACGTTGAGCGAATTATTGCAGCACAAGCAAGTAGAGCTGAGCGATTAAGTCTGGCTGATGATATTATTTCCAACCATGATGGCGAGCATCAACAGCAAGATGATATCGTAAAACTTCATCAGAAATATCAGCAATTAGCGAAACAAGCTCAACAGGAAAATGCGAAATGAATGAGACAACCACTTTTGTCATCTACGAGCATCCTTTAAATGAAAAAGTGCGTTCTTGGTTACGGCTAGAAACGCTTTTATCTCAAATTTTTGCATTGCAGCACATTGATTCCTATACATCTGGTATTGCTTTCTTTCGGGCGGTATCTGAATTGATTGAAGTTCTCGATCGTGGTGAAGTGCGTTCAGAATTAATCAAAGAATTAGATAAACAACATCAGCGTTTAGTCGCATGGTCAGAAGCACCGTATGTGGATAAAGAGATCATTGTTGGCTTATTGGCAGATGTGAACACTAAACAAGTTAAAGTAAAAACAGCACCGCGATTTGCCCATCAATTACGCGGAGATAAAATAATCAGTATGGTTCGTCAACGACTTAGTATTCCAGGTGGCTACTGCGGTTTTGATTTACCCTTGCTTCAATTATGGCTAAACTTACCACAACCAGAGCGAGATCAACGAATGTCACTTTGGTTAGACGGTTTGTTGCCGCTTAAAGAGTCATTAGATGTTATCCTGCTGTTGATCCGTAATTCAGGTTATTTTGAATTAATAGAATCACATAATGGTTTTTATCAAGACAGCGTCGAAGATAAGTATTTATTACGAATAAAACTGCCAGTAAATGAATTAATTTACCCTCAAATATCGGGACATAAAACACGCTTTGCGATTCGTTTTCTGCATTTTGATAGCGAACATGGCATTATTCCTCCGATACTAAAATTTGAGTTGGCAAGTTGTTAAAAATATAAGTTAAGTAAATATGAATGAAATAATTGAAGTCTCTTGCCCTACCTGTGGCAAGAAAGTCATTTGGGGCGAAAACAGTCCTTATCGTCCATTTTGCTGTAAACGTTGTCAGCTAATTGACCTCGGTGAATGGGCTGATGAAGAAAAGCGTATTGCTAGCCAGAGTGATATTTCTGAAAGTGATACCTGGAGCGAAAATCCGGACGATTAGGATGTTCTAATCGTGAAATACATTGCAGGCGGATCTCTGCCTGCAATACTAGTTATTGAGTCAATATATCGACCACAATACGATTTGCTGGTGGAAATTGATCGGCAATTAAGTCAGATTGTTTAACCCAACGTGAATTTTGTCCTTCCCGCCCATAAGGTTGATTATCCCAATTGGTCACCAAGAAAAAATACAGAGTGATAAAACGATCATCAAATTCATGTTCAACTTTTTTAAATAATTGATATTCTGTTGCAATAATTCCTATCTCTTCATCTAACTCACGCACTAAAGCATCTTCTGCTCGCTCATTAGATTCTAATTTACCGCCCGGAAATTCCCAAAATCCGCCCATATGAGAACCCATAGGGCGCTGAGCAATAAAGATATTATTCTGAGGATCTCGAATGATACCCGCAGCAATATAAAGGTGTTTCTTTTGCATAATTATTTTCATCAATGTAAATTCGGTATCCCAAACGAGAGATTAAATGACATTATTCTGCAATCACTATAACAACAATTGAATCTGTCTATCGATAGGTTGTGATACCGTGGGTATAAAAAGGCGGGTTTCCCCGCCTTTATTTATGAGTTTAATATATTAGCATCATGGCTTAGTTTAAACGGCCATGGCAATGCTTATATTTTTTGCCTGAACCACAAGGACAAGTATCGTTACGACCAATTTTATGCCCTTCTGTTGCAATTTTAGCCTCAGCTTCGGACATCAATGCTTCTTCTTCCGTTGCATGACTTAATTGCTGCTGTTTCGCTAAACGTTCAGCTTCATTACGACGTTGTAATTCAAGCGCTTCAACTTCTTCTGGCATACGAACGTGAACTTTACTCAACGTGCTAATAACTTCATATTTTAATGATTCCAACATGTTAGAGAACATATTGAAAGATTCACGTTTATATTCTTGTTTTGGATCTTTCTGAGCATAACCTCGTAAATGAATACCTTGACGCAGATAATCCATCGCAGCTAAATGCTCTTTCCAAAGTGTATCCAGCGTTTGTAGCATGATGCCTTTTTCAAAATTACGCATCATCTCTTCGCCAACCACTTCTTCTTTCTTCTGATACACTTCAATCGCTGTCGCTAAAATACGCTCTCTCAACGTTTCTTCATGTAATTCTGGCTCTTTATCTAACCATTCTTTAATTGGCAAGTCTAAATCAAAATCGTTGATTAAACGTTTTTGTAGCCCGTCAATATCCCACATTTCTTCTAGAGATTGTGGTGGAATATAGGCATCAATTACTGTAGTAAATACATCTTCGCGAATACTATCAACAGTTTCTTTAACATCACCGCCATCCAGTAATTCATTACGCTGGGTATAAATAGCGCGACGCTGATCACTAGCTACATCATCGTATTCAAGCAATTGTTTACGAATATCAAAGTTACGATTTTCAACTTTACGTTGAGCATTAGCAATCGCTTTAGTCACCCATGGGTGTTCAATAGCTTCGCCAGGTTTCATGCCCAATTTACGCATCATGCCCGTTACGCGATCTGAGGCGAATATACGCATCAAAGCATCTTCCATCGACAAATAGAAACGTGATGAGCCTGCATCACCTTGTCGACCGGCACGGCCACGTAATTGGTTATCAATACGACGAGATTCATGGCGTTCTGTACCGATGATATGTAAACCGCCTGCTTTTAAAACCTCATCATGACGTTTTTGCCATGCAGCTTTAATCTCTTCAATCTGTTCTTTTGTCGGTTCTTCTAACGCGGCAACTTCAGTCTGCCAGCTACCGCCCAATACGATATCCGTACCGCGCCCAGCCATATTGGTCGCTATAGTCACCGCCCCAGATTGACCTGCGTTAGCAATAATATCAGCTTCCATTGCATGGAATTTAGCATTTAAGACATTATGTGGAATATTGGCTTTAGTTAACGCTTGAGAAATCAACTCTGATTTTTCAATGGAGATTGTACCAACTAACACCGGCTGACCATTTTGGGTTCTTTCGCGGATATCTTCGATAATTGCGTTAAATTTATCTGCCTCATTCATATAAACTAAGTCAGGTAAATCTTTACGTACCATTGGACGGTTGGTTGGGATAACAATCGTATCTAATTTATAAATTGAGCTGAACTCGAACGCTTCAGTATCCGCAGTACCCGTCATACCGGCTAATTTTTCATACAGACGGAAATAGTTCTGGAAGGTAATTGAAGCTAACGTCTGATTTTCATTCTGAATATCAACACCTTCTTTAGCTTCAACCGCCTGATGCAAACCGTCAGACCAGCGGCGGCCTTCCATAGTACGCCCCGTATGCTCATCAACAATAATAACCTGATTATCTTTAACAATATAATCAACGTCGCGGGTAAATAGCGCATGAGCACGCAAACCGGCCATCACATGGTGCATTAACATAATATTTGAAGGTGAATATAACGATTCCCCTTCCTGCATCAAGCCAGCTTCTGCCAGTAATTGTTCAATTAATACTAATCCACGTTCTGTTAAAGTTACCTGACGAGATTTTTCATCGACAGAGAAGTGACCTTCCCCTTCAAACGTTTCAGTATCTTCTTTTTCTTGACGAATTAATTTTGGAATTAACTTATCAACTTGTTTGTATAGCTCAGAACTATCTTCAGCAGGACCTGAAATAATCAATGGGGTACGAGCTTCATCGATTAAAATGGAGTCAACCTCATCGACCAAAGAGTAATGCAGTTTGCGCTGAACACGTTCTTCTGGGCTAAATGCCATATTATCGCGCAGATAATCAAAGCCGAATTCGTTGTTAGTCCCGTAAGTAATATCTGCGGCATAGGCTTCACGCTTTTGTGGTGCCGGCATATTTGGTAAGTTAATACCTACAGTTAATCCTAAAAACTCGAATAACGGACGGTTATTTTCAGCATCACGTTTTGCCAAATAGTCATTGACGGTAACAACATGCACCCCTTTACCGCTCAATGCATTAAGATAAGCAGGTAAGGTTGCAGTTAAGGTTTTACCTTCACCAGTTCTCATCTCCGCGATACAACGTTCATTCAATACCATGCCACCTATCAGCTGAACATCAAAATGACGCATACCAAACACACGTTTACTGGCTTCACGTACAGTTGCAAACGCTTCAGGTAAGATGCTGTCTAAACTTTCGTCTTTTTTCAGGCGCTCACGGAACTCGTTAGTTTTAGCTTTCAATTCATCGTCAGTTAGTTTTTGGAATTCAGGCTCTAAACGATTAACTTTCTCAACTTCTTTACGCAAGCGACGCAGAGTACGGTCATTACGGCTACCAAAAACTTTGGTCATTAATTTAGTTAACATAAATTTCTTTTCTCAAATCAATAGATTACAGGTTAGAGTTAATTAAATTGATATTGGCAGCATTCTTATTTAAAAATATCACTCATCAATATCAATCACAAAACGAAGCAGTTAAACCTGCTCTGGCCCGGCTCTAATCCCTTGAGTTTGAGATACCCACATTGCAGGTTGGCATGCAATGTCTGGTGGAAGTTTAATATTAAATGGCTTGAAGGTAGGTTCAATATATTGCAGCGAACGCTGAGCCAACATCGCATACAGCGTGTCTAGCATAATTTGCGGCTCAAGCTGTGCAACTAAGATTAAATCATCATTTTCTGCGGGTTCATCTTTCTCTGATTCCAAAGAAGAGAACGCGAAAGTAAGCTGACGAATAACATTTCTAACTGCATGTTGTTGCCAGTAATTAATTGAATAAGAAGATGAGGGGCGTTGGTTACTTTTTTGAGCAAATAGATTATCAAAGGCACTCATTGCCTGAGTTTGTCTTTCGGCAACTGAGGCATTAATCTGGATATTGTGGCTTTCAACCAGCGCACTCAGGATAGCGGGCATGCCGATACCGGCAGCCACAACACCTAACAATAGGTGGGGCCAAAAATATCGTCTACCAAATTGTCGCCAAAGACTTACAATACCCATCAAGAATTTTTAATTTATCTTTTTATGTTGATAAAGCAGCTGATTCAGTACAGAGTCAGCTATATTACGCTCAATTACCATCTTATTTACTATAGCTATGCTGCTATAACTTATATTTTATTACTTGTTTTGTTGCTGATATTTTATAGTTAATGTTACAGAATCTATACTGCTAATGAACCATGTTGCTAACGAACTAAGCTACTAAAGGCTTAATTTTACTATTAACCCACTACACTAGCTTAGATTTTTAGCTATATTTAACCCAACTATTATGTTTTCTGATTTAACCGGAGTTGCTATGCGAGATAGTCACCCTCAACCACTAAGTGATGTTTTAGACGATTCACTCTCTAAAAATACGTCTGATGCTAAGGGATCACTCCAAGCCATACAACGCACTGCAAAAGCGATACTTCAACTAAATCGTACAGTAAAAAGCCTACTGCCTGCGGAAATGAAACCAATGTGCAGAGTCGCAAATTACCGCAATCATATTTTAATTATCGAAGTCGCTAACGCAAGCTGGCTTAATCGAATGAATTATGAAAAGCCTAATATTGTTTCAGCGCTAAGAACCACTATTCTACCATCTTTATCCTCTATCGACATCAGAATCAACCCAGTTCTAATGACAAAAAAAGGACAAAATAGCTCAACAAATCATCATTTGGTTCAACCAGAACAAAAAAGTAACCAGCGACGGATTAGTGCTAAAACGGCAGAGCAATTATTAGTGTTGGCAGAAAGAAGCCCGAAAAAATTAAAAGAGAAGTTTGAGCGGCTGGCTGCATTAGCCGGAGAGAGTACTAATGCAGCCAACAGGAAACGTTAATGCGGATTATTTATTGATGCAAATAACGTTATTTATATTTATGACAATACTACTTATTAATTAATAGCGCGTTTTATTACTAGCGCGCTATCACCAACATGATTTATTCATTTTGCTTTATGGCAGATATTTTTATGCCATAAAGATTTAATCATCATCTAGCAATATTGTCTAAATCTAGTTATCTACGCTGTCTAGCAACGATTAATTACGCAAATACCGCAGAAGGGGCTTTAAATGCCAATGGCAATTCGGCCTCATCTTCATAAGTTACTAGATCCCAAGCAGATTCTGTAGCTAAAACTGCTTGCAGTAATTTGTTATTTAGCGCGTGTCCTGATTTATATGCTGTAAAGGCACCAATAATATTGTGGCCGCACATAAATAAATCACCAATCGCATCCAGCATCTTATGGCGAACAAATTCGTTTTCAAAACGTAAGCCATCGTCGTTCAATACACGATAATCATCGACGACAATCGCACAATCAAAACTACCACCGAGGCAAAGACCTTTCGATTGCAGATATTCAATATCACGCATAAAACCAAAAGTACGTGCTCGACTTATCTGGCGAACAAAAGATTCCGCAGAAAAATCTAAACTATAACGCTGTGTACTGCTGTCAATCGCTGGATGATTAAAATCAATGGTAAAATCCAAGCTAAATCCATTATAAGGAGACAACTCAGCCCATTTATCACCATCTTCAACGCGAACAGCTTCTTTTAGACGTAAGAATTTTTTCGCACAATTTAGTTCATCAATGCCCGCGTCTAGCAATAAAAATACAAACGGTGCTGCACTGCCGTCCATAATAGGAATTTCAGGTGCATCAACTTCGATAACAATGTTATCGATACCGAGGCCTGCTAGCGCTGCATTTAAATGTTCAACTGTCGAAATACGTACGTTGTCTTCATTTACCAGACAGGTACACAACATAGTATCACGTACAGATTTAGCGTCTGCCGGAAAATCAACCGGTGGATTTAAGTCAGTACGACGGTAGATGACCCCGGTATTTGCCGGCGCTGGACGTAATGTAAGCGTGACTTTTTTGCCAGTATGTAAACCGACGCCAGTCGCTTGAACAATACGTTTTAATGTCCGTTGTTTGATCATCGTTATTTTCTCACTATGTTAGCCGTCTTGCCAATTATCGTACATGATAATTAGCAAAACAGTTTAGCACAAAAAGCGGAGAGTCCAATTAATTTATAATTATTAATCAGCCTGCTTACGCAAGAAAGCAGGAATATCCAGATAATCTGGTTCCTTATTTGCTTGCGTGTTTTGGTCATTCACCACTTGTGCAGCAGGTTTTTCCTCGTTCAGTGAAGACATGCTATTTTGAATTTTCTGATAGCGCTGTTCCATCGAAGCTTGTTGTGTTGCTTTATTAGTGACCAAGGTAATTTCTGGACGTTTGTCCATACCAATCCCGGTTGCAACTACAGTAACGCGTAACTCATCATTCATTTCAGGGTCTAATGAAGTACCGATAACGACGGTCGCATTATCAGACGCAAATGCACGAATGGTATTACCCACAGTTTCGAATTCATCTAAACGTAAATCGAAGCCAGCCGTGATATTAACCAGCACACCGCGTGCACCAGATAAGTCGATATCTTCCAGCAGTGGGCTTGAAATCGCCATTTCTGCGGCTTCTTCTGCACGATCTTCGCCTTGAGCAACGCCAGAGCCCATCATTGCATAGCCCATTTCTGACATCACAGTACGCACGTCTGCAAAGTCAACGTTCATTAAACCAGGGCGAGTAATCAGTTCTGCAATCCCTTGTACCGCACCTTTCAGCACGTCGTTCGCCGCGCCAAACGCGTCTAATAAGGAGATCCCACGACCCAATACTTTTAATAATTTATCATTAGGGATGGTTATCAATGAGTCGACATGTTTTGACAGCTCAGTAATACCTGACTCTGCGAATGCCATGCGCTTCTTGCCTTCAAAATTGAAAGGTTTAGTCACGACAGCTACCGTCAGAATACCTAATTCTTTAGCAACTTCGGCAACCACTGGGGCTGCTCCTGTACCCGTACCACCGCCCATACCCGCAGCGATAAAGACCATATCTGCGCCATCTAATGCATTGCGCAGGGCTTCTCTATCTTCTTCCGCCGCGTTACGACCGACTTCTGGATTAGCCCCTGCACCTAGACCTTTAGTAATTTCATTACCGATTTGAATGGTCTGGCCAACGGCCGTTTTGCGTAATGCTTGGGCGTCTGTATTAATAGCGAAGAACTCAACACCTTCGATACGTTCACGCACCATGTGTTCGACAGCGTTGCCGCCGCCGCCACCAACGCCGATGACTTTAATCACCGCATCATTGGTTAGCTCCATTGGTTCAAACATAATGTCTCTCCGTTTTGTGCTTACTTCGAAGCTAAATAATATGCTTCTGAATAAAAATTAAAATTCTTTTCTCAACCAACTGGTAATTTTTGTAAACCAACTGCCAACTGAAGCACGTTTTTCCGTTTCGGTATCGTCACCTAAATGGCTTTCTTTACCGTAATGCAGTAGCCCTACTGCGGTAGAATAGTAAGGCTCCTGAGCATAATCCGTTAAACCCGTTATATTTAATGGCGTGCCAATACGCACCTGTGTATGAAACACACGTTGAGCGCATTCAGCTAAGCCATCTATTTGTGCTGCACCGCCGGTTAATACGATCCCAGCGGCTAAATGATGTTTGACACCTTGTTGGCGTAACTGTTCCTGTAATTTAAGAATTTCTTCATTCACTAAATTCAGTAATTCGGTATAACGTGGTTCAATCACTTCAGCCAATGTCTGCCGCTGCAAGCTTCTTGGTGGTCGCCCACCCACGCTAGGCACTTCAACATTTTCATCTTTACCGACGATAGACCCCAGCGCACAACCATGACGAATTTTAATCGCCTCAGCGTCAGTAGGTGGTGTACCGAATGCATAAGCAATATCGCTGGTCACAACGTTACCCGCATAAGGAATAACTTTCGTATGGCGCAGTGCACCACCGGTATAAACCGCCATATCCATGGTACCACCACCGATATCAACCACGCACACGCCTAATTCGCGTTCATCTTCGGTT
This sequence comes from Moellerella wisconsensis, assembly GCF_022592395.1. Classification (NCBI taxonomy): domain Bacteria; kingdom Pseudomonadati; phylum Pseudomonadota; class Gammaproteobacteria; order Enterobacterales; family Morganellaceae; genus Moellerella; species Moellerella wisconsensis. The sequence continues at coordinate 2,547,260 of NZ_CP093242.1, forward strand.
AAGACTGCATAGCTCGCAGCCAAACCTGCAAAAATCAGCTGATCAACTTTTAAGCCACAACGCTCAACCGCTTTAACGATATTTTTCGCCATATCGTTATGGCAAGTGATCAAATGGACTTTAGCCTGCATGCGAACACCAGACAATCCTACTGGATTTTTGATCCCTTCCTGATAATCGATGGCAAATTCCTGAGGAATAACATGAAGAATACGATGCTCATCACGAACCCGTACTGATTTCGCCGTATGAACTACGCTATCAACATCTTCCTGCATCACCTCTTCTTCTGAAATTGGCACCATCCCAATTTCATTTTGGCAACTAATATGTTTGCCTGATAACGCTAAATAGACCGAGGATATTTGGCAATCCGCCATTAGTTCAGCTTGGTCAATCGCTCGCTGAACACATTTAACCACCGATTCAAGATCGTTAACGCCACCTTTATCCATACCCCGAGATGGGCAACTTCCCACCCCAATAATATTCACCATACCATCGGGCAGAATTTCACCTACCAGGGCAGAGACCTTGGAAGTTCCTATTTCAAGGCCAACAACTAGTTTTCTGTCCGTCGCTTTAATCATTATGGTTCTGCCTGTTTCTGAGCTGTTAGCAATATTTATTATTGTAACTCTAGTGGTGCATCAACTAAAAGCGGTGCCCACCCCACTGCTGCCCCACTGGTATAACGAAGATCAACATAATCAACACGTTTATCTGTGGTTTGCAACAAAAGCGGATAAAGCTCAAGAAAGCGATTTAACCGCCCTAAAATATCCTGTTTGCCAAGCTCAATCCGAATATCGTTATCTAATATCAACTGCCAAGCATTTCTAGCAGTCATGGATATTGATTTTAATTGCAGATTATTCTTAGCCAGAATTGCCTTAATTCGGGCATATTCGTTTAATACTTCCGTCTGGCTGCCTTGTGGGCCATACAGCATCGGGTAGTGCCCTTTAGCGTTCAGATCCGCCGGCAAGCTAAACACTCGCCCTTGGTCATCGACCATATTTTGGTCATTCCAGCGAGCGTAAGGTACATATTCTACCAGATTGATCTTTAGTTCGTCAGGCCACTGTTTACGCACCGTAACTTGCCTGATCCACGGCATCAAACGGATTTGATTCTGAATAGCGTTGACATCAACAGTCATAAATGTGCCCAACTGCCCAAGCGATAAAATCGCTTTTCTGACATCATCGTTGGAGGTGTAGTGACGCTCACCAGTTAATACCAATTTTGACATTGGCAATCTGTCGGCATCTTTCATCCAGTTCATGACCATCCAGCCACTCCAGATAATCGTCCCTAACACCATCAGAAAGAAAATCAGCCCGGCAAGATAAGCCCCGTTGCTTTGGCCTGAATTATCATTATCAGGCCCCTCATCCTGTTCTCGACGGTGACGCACATTTAACGCTGCCTGCGACATATCAATCAGCCAAAGATAAAATACGAGAAACTAACGCAGAGAAGCCGAGTCCAGCTTGTCTAGCCGCCATTGGTACTAAGCTATGGCTAGTCATGCCCGGTGAGGTGTTAATCTCTAATAAATAGAACTCACCATCGCTATCTTGCATAACATCCACACGTCCCCAACCGGAGCAACCCACACTTTTATACGCTTGCATGGATAACTCGGCTAAAGCTGCTTCTTGCTCTGCGCTCAAACCGCTCGGGCAAAAATATTGTGTTTCGTTAGATAAATATTTAGCTTCGTAATCGTAAAATACTCCGGGTGGCTGAATACGAATTGATGGCAATGTTTCTTCACCAAGAAATGCCACTGTATATTCAGGACCACTTAGCCATTTTTCAATTAGCACGACAGTATCATGTTTAAAGCCTAATTCTAACGCAGCTCTTAAATCGGCTAAGGAATCTACTTTACTCATCCCTACGCTTGAACCTTCAAGGCTCGGCTTAACGATCAATGGCAGCCCTAAATGATGGACATAATCGTTAAGCTGTTGATCATTTAATTGCTGCATCTGTTGTTTATTCAATGCAACATAAGGCGAAACAGGTAATCCCGCGCCCGCCCAAAGTTGTTTAGTTCTCAGCTTATCCATCGATAATGCTGACGCCATCACACCACTACCGGTATAAGGTAAATCTAAAAATTCCAACACACCTTGCAAAGTGCCATCTTCACCACCGCGACCATGTAAGGCAATAAAGACTTTATCAAATCCAGCATCTTTTAATTGAGTTGCAGGAAAATCTTTTATATCAACAGGATGAGCATCAATTCCAGCTTCAAGCAATCCTTCAACTACTGCTTTTCCTGATTGCAGTGACACTTCACGCTCTGCTGAAGTCCCCCCTAACAATACAGCGACTTTCTCCGCCATGATTATTCCTCACTCAATGTAGGCTGTAATTTTGATTCAGCCAAGTTACGCGCTATTTTACCTATATTTCCAGCACCTTGTACTAGAATTAAATCATTATTCTGAATAACCTTCGATAGAATATCAGCCACTTGGTCGGGTTCAGAAACCAAAATGGGATCGATTTGTCCGCGACTACGTATTGTCCGACATAATGCGCGACTGTCCGCGCCTGCAATCGGTTTTTCTCCTGCCGCATAAACTTCCAACATCAACAAGACATCGACTTGGCCTAATACATTGGCGAAGTCATCATACAAATCGCGCGTACGGCTATAACGATGCGGTTGAAAAAGCATCACAATTCGTTTATCTGGCCAGCCTTCACGTGCTGCTTTCACTGTCGCATCAACTTCGGTTGGATGATGCCCATAGTCATCCACCAGCATCACTTCCCCCTCAGAGCCATTCACATGGCGCAGTGGGAAATTGCCGAGAAAATCAAAGCGACGCCCAGTCCCTTGAAACTCAACCAGCGCCGTCAAAATATCCTGATCATCGATGCCTTCTTCTGTAGCAACCGCAACCGCGGCTGTCGCATTCAACGCGTTATGTCGCCCCGGTGCATTCAGCACCACGGTTAGCTCAGGCAAATTTTCACGCGCGATAGTAAAAAATCCTTGATTGCCTTTTTGCTCATACTGGGTAATACGCACATCGGCATCTTCGCTAAAACCATAAGTAGTAATATAGCGTCCGACTTTTGGTAAAATAGAGCGAACCACAGGATCATCAATACATAACACTGCGCGCCCATAAAACGGCAGATTATGCAGAAAATTAATAAAAGTATCTTTTAGATTTTCAAAGTTACCTTGATAGGTATCCATATGATCTGCTTCGATATTAGTTACTACTGCTACCATAGGCTGCAAATGTAGAAACGAAGCATCACTTTCATCGGCTTCAGCAATTAAATAACGGCTGGTTCCTAAACGGGCATGAGTGCCCGCAGCTTTAACTAATCCACCATTCACGAACGTCGGATCTAGCCCTGCTTGGGCATAAATACTGGAAATCATCGCGGTAGTCGTGGTTTTTCCGTGCGTTCCTGCCACCGCAATTCCGTGGCGATAACGCATTAATTCAGCCAGCATTTCTGCACGGCGGATCACCGGGATACGTAATTCATTAGCGGCGATAATTTCTGGATTCTCAGCCGAGATAGCGGTAGAAACCACCACTACACTGGCATTTTCAACATTTTCAGGACGATGATTAAAATAAATAGTCGCACCGAGTGCACTTAATTGTTGTGTCACTGCATTGGGCGCTAAATCAGATCCGCTGATTTCATAGCCTTCGTTGGCCAACACCTCGGCGATACCCCCCATGCCAGCACCACCAATGCCGACAAAGTGAATATGCCTGACTCTACGCATTTCAGGCACTGATGCTCGTAATTTCGCCAATTGTTGTGTATTCACGTTATTTTTTCACTATATCTTAGGGTTACAACTCATTTCACAGCGGTGAAAACCTATTTAGCCACATCAATCAAAACAGCAGCGACACGCTCTGTTGCATCCGTGATAGCGGTGGCTCGCGCTTTTTCTGCCATGGCGAGCAATTGCGCTCTGTCCCAATCACCGAGCAACTGGGCAACCGCGTCAGCCGTAAATTGGGGCTGCTCTAATATTTTGGCGGCACCGGCCTGCTCTAATGGCAACGCATTCCAATATTGCTGCCGGTCTTTATGCTGGAATGGAACAAAAATAGCCGGTAATCCGGCTGCAGCGACTTCACTCACGGTCAATGCACCGGAGCGACAAACAATAATATCTGCCCATGCATAAGCTTGCGCCATATCATCAATAAATTCAGTGACTTTAAACTCAAAATCGACTGAATTTTTACTCGCCTCATTATACAACGCTTCTGTAGATTGCTGTGCGCCTTTTCCCGCTTGATGCCATATATTTAGTTGTTTGGCGTATTTTTGAGCCGCGACTGACATAACTTCAGGCATGGTTTGATTCAAAATACGCGCCCCTTGACTGCCGCCAATCACTAATACACGGATCGCACCTTGACGTTCAGCCAGTCGTTGTTGTGGTAAAGGCAGTGCAAGAACATCATTACGCACTGGATTTCCGACAACTGGCGCGTTTGGAAAGGCCCCTGGAAAGGCCTGTAACACACGCTTGGCTATTTTAGCTAACCATTTATTCGTCAGACCAGCGATACCGTTTTGTTCATGCAGAACCACAGGAACACCACACGACCACGCGGCAATTCCTCCCGGGCCTGAGACATAACCACCCATGCCCAAAACGACATCAGGTTGATAGCGTTTAATAATCACTTTGGCTTGGCGAATCGCATTCCAAATCCGTAATGGTGAAGCTAAAAGCGCCTTAATTCCTTTGCCGCGCAAACCAGAAATTTTGATAAATTCAATATCGATACCATGTTTCGGTACTAAATCGGCTTCCATACGATCAGCCGTTCCTAGCCACAGTATTTCCCATCCCTGTGCTTTTAAATAATGTGCGACCGCAAGCCCCGGGAAGACATGCCCTCCGGTTCCCCCTGCCATCACTAAAAGTCGTTTTGGCTGACTCATTTAGCGCTCCTTACAAACGCCTGAGCTCGTTCCAGACGTGTTTCAAAATCAATACGTAATAAAATCGCAATCGCGATGGTCATAATTAATAAACTCGAGCCACCGTAGCTAATTAGCGGTAAGGTTAATCCTTTGGTAGGCAGCATACCCGCGGCAGCGCCGACGTTAACCAACGCCTGAAAGGTAAACCAAATTCCTATAGCACAGGCCAAATAACCGGAGAATTTTTGATTCGCCTGTAATGCGCGACGACCAATCATCATGGCTCTGAACGCGACTAAAAATACCATCAGCAATACCAGAACTACGCCGATATATCCGAGTTCTTCGGCTAAAACAGAAAAAATAAAGTCGGTATGCGCTTCGGGCAGATATTCCAATTTTTGGACTGAATTGCCTAAGCCTTGACCAAAGACTTCACCGCGGCCAAAAGCCATTAATGACTGAGTTAACTGGTAACCACTGCCAAATGGGTCTTCCCATGGATTTAAGAACGAAGTCACACGGCGTACACGGTAAGGTTCGAAATAAATCAAACCAACCACCCCTGCAGCACAGGTAGCAATACCAATAATAAATGGCGCTAAGCGTGCGCCCGCTAAGAATAATAAGGCGAGAGTGGTAACAACCAGCACCACCACAGTACCAAGGTCCGGCTGCAATAACAGCAAGAATGCCATGACTATCAAAATACCCATCGGCTTCAAGAACCCAAGAAAACGAGTTCTTACTTCTTCTGATTTACGCACTAGATAGCTAGAGACAAAACAAAAAAGAGCTAATTTTGATAGCTCAGCCGGCTGAATCTTAACGATACCAATATCTATCCAACGCGAAGCACCATTGACCGAGTTACCGGCAACTAAAACAACCGCCAACATAGCTAATGAGCCGATCAGCATAATATAATTATACTTTTCCCATATCACCATCGGAATACGTAGCACGATGAGTGCCAAAATGAAGGCTAATACAATATACAACGCATCGCGTTTAGCGAAATAGAACGGATCGTCCGTCAGCCGTTGCCCTACTGGCATTGAAGCGGATGTCACCATGATAAACCCTACTGTCGCTAACCCAAAAGCTAGCCACACCAGCGTTCTATCGTACAGTGTCGTCCCCAGCATCAAGCCATCGCGTTCGCCAGTTATCCACCCCTTTAAACGCAGCATTCCAGGCAAGGTCATCAGCCAAGCTCCTTCGCTAAACGAGCAAATTCATGCCCACGGTGTTCAAAACTTTTAAACTGATCCAGGCTAGCACAGGCAGGAGAAAGCAATACCATATCGCCACTGTGTAATTGCTTAGCGATTAATTGCATTGATTGTTCCATAGTTTCAGTCTGTTGAGTTATTTCAGGGCGTAATTCAGCTAATTGTGCTCTATCACGACCAAAACAATAAATTCTAATATTATCCGCAGCTAAATATTTTTTTAGCGCAGAAAAATCGGCGGATTTACCATCCCCTCCCAGCAGCAAGAATAAAGTCCCTTCGACTTTAAGCCCCTGCAAGGCGGCTTCGGTACTGCCCACATTGGTAGCTTTAGAGTCATTTATCCAGCGTACGCCATGATTAAAATGCACTAATTGGAAACGATGTGCTAAACCTGGGTAATGTTTTAACGCCTCAATACTGGCCTTACGAGGAATACCCACCGCATCCGCCAGTGCTAACGCAACCAACGCATTGGTATAATTATGCTGACCACTTAATAGCATGTCGCTAACCGCTAAAATCGGCTGTCCATGAACCACTAATTGGCGCTGTTGCTGATCAAAAAAATAATCGCCCTGCCCTACACCAAAGCTAATACAGCGTTGGTCTGCTCCCGTAGCGGGTAGTGTTAGCGCATCTTGTTGATTAACAATACAGTATTTGGCCTGATTATAAATTCGCAATTTAGCGGCACGATATTGCTGTAACCCATGCGGATAGCGATCCATATGATCTTCACTGAGGTTAATTACCGTAGCAACTGTCGCCTGTAAACTGTTAGTGGTTTCTAATTGAAAGCTAGAAAGTTCAAGCACATAAAGCTGATGATTAGCCTTCAGTAAGGACAGCGCAGGGATCCCAATATTGCCACCGACCCCCACCGATAATCCCGCCGCTTTAGCCATCTCACCGACTAACGAGGTAACCGTGCTTTTACCGTTAGAGCCAGTAATCGCCACAATAGGCGCCTTAGCTTCACGGCAAAACAGTTCAATATCGCCAACAATTTCAATGCCATTATCAGCCGCAGTTTGTAGCTCAGGCGTCGCAAGAGCAATCCCCGGGCTGGCAACGATTAAATCAGCTTCAGCCAGCCATTGAGGTTGAAAACTGCCACTGTGGCAAGCCACCTCGGGCGGGAGTCTTTCCATACCCGGAGGTGCTGCTCGGGTATCTATCACTTTTGGGATAACCCCGCGTGATAGAAAAAAGTCAACGCAGGAGAGACCCGTGATCCCTAATCCAATAATAACGACTTTTTTACCCTGATAATCAGCCATCTTAACGTACCTTCAGTGTTGCCAATCCAATCAGAACTAACATCAGCGAAATAATCCAAAAACGTACAATAACGCGAGGTTCTGGCCAGCCTTTCAGCTCATAATGGTGATGGATAGGCGCCATGCGGAAAATACGCTGACCCCGTAATTTAAACGAACCGACTTGCAAAATAACCGACAGGGTTTCAACGACAAATACCCCGCCCATAATCACCAATAAAAACTCTTGGCGCAGTAACACTGCAATTGTCCCTAAGGTGCCGCCTAATGCTAACGAACCGACATCGCCCATAAAGACTTGTGCTGGATAGGTATTGAACCACAGAAAACCGAGCCCTGCCCCAACCATGGCGGTACAGAAAATCACTAATTCACCGGCATGAGGAATAAAAGGGATATGCAAATAATTAGCAAAATTGACGTTACCAGTCGCCCAAGCGACTAACGCAAAACCGGCAGCAACAAACACCGTTGGCATAATAGCTAAGCCATCAAGACCATCGGTCAAGTTAACCGCGTTACTGGTACCGACAATCACAAAATAAGTCAGCAAAATATACAACATGCCTAATTGAGGCATCACATCTTTAAAGAACGGCACGACTAATTGGGTTGCAGGGGTATCTTTGCCGACGGCATACATGGTAAAAGCCACGGCCAAGGCGATAACGGACTGCCAAAAGTATTTCCAGCGAGCAATTAAGCCTTTGGTATCTTTACGCACCACTTTGCGATAATCATCCACAAAGCCGACAATCCCGTAGCCCACCAGGACAAATAACACGCACCAAATATAAGGGTTTTCTAATCTTGCCCACAGTAAGACGGAGACCGTAATCGAGAACAAAATTAATATTCCCCCCATGGTTGGGGTACCGCGCTTACTAAAATGAGATTCTGGCCCTTCGCTGCGTACCACTTGCCCTATTTGCATTTTCTGTAAAAAAGCAATCAGGTGCGGCCCCATCCATAAAGCAATCGCCAACGCAGTCAGCAAACCGACGATAGCCCGGAACGTCAGATAAGAGAAAACGTTAAACCCGGAAAATTTATGGGCTAATAATTCGGCCAGCCAAACTAGCATGTGTAGCACTCCTGTAATGCGTCTACGATATCTTCCATCGCAGTACTGCGTGAACCTTTAACTAAAATAGAAACAACGTCATTTTGTTGAATCAACGGAAGTAATTGGGCTAATAAATCGGCTTTATATGCAAAATGTTCGCCGCAGCCACTGGCCTGACTAATTTCATGGCTAAGCTGACCCACACTGAAAACTTTGTCTAAACTGTACTCGCGTGCCACTTCACCCACTTGCTGGTGGCACTCTTTGGCATATTCGCCTAATTCGCCCATATCGCCAGTGACGAAAATACGATATCCCGGCATTTGTGAGAGAACTCGAATAGCCGCTATCATCGAGCCTGTATTGGCGTTATAGGTATCGTCGAACACGATTTTTCCATCAGCGAGATGGATAGGATATAAACGCCCCGGCACCGCTTGAGCCTGTCTCAAGCCTTGTTTAATATCATCAAGTGTCGCGCCCACGGATAACGCCAGCGTACTTGCGGCTAACGCATTAGATACGTTGTGCATGCCCGGTAACGGCAATGAAATCTGCACGCTACCTACCGGCGTATGCAGAGTAAACTCTGTAGTTAATTGATTAACCACGATATCTGTCGGATAAAAATCTGCAGAATCTTGTGCGGTTAATGAATAACGCCATACTGTTTGCCGCGGATCCAGTTGTGCTATCCACTGAGCCTGATCATTACTGTCCAGATTAATAATTGCAGTGCCTTCATCGGGCAGCCCTTGATAAATCTCACCTTTTGCTTGTGCAACGCCTTCAAGCGAACCAAAACCTTCTAAATGTGCGGCAAATAAATTGTTTACTAAGGCACTTTCGGGTTTAACCAAATGGGTGGTATAGGCTATCTCACCGATATGATTAGCGCCCATTTCGATAACCGCATATTGATGCTCGTCGGTTAAACGCAATAAAGTCAATGGAACACCGATATCGTTATTTAAATTGCCCGCGGTATAAAGCGTTTTGCCTCGTTGGCGTAAAATAGCGGCGGTTAGCTCTTTAACTGAAGTTTTACCCGAAGACCCGGTTAACCCGACAATACGCGCAGAGCTCTGTTGTCTAACCCACGCGGCAATCTGCCCTAACGCTATATGGGTATTTTCAACTTTAATTTGAGGGCAATTAACCGCTAATTGGCGCTCGACCAATAATGCGCTCGCGCCCGCAGCGATGACCTGATCAATAAATTGATGCGCATCGAAACGTTCACCTTTTAAGGCAATAAATAAACATTGTTCACCAATTTGACGGCTATCGGTACTGACTTGCTGGATAATCAGTGTATCCGCAGCAGCAGTATTTTCAGTGATCAGCGTACCACCGGTGACTGCGGCCAGTTGACGTAAACTTACTGGGATCATGCCATTACCCCCAACAACCGAGCCACCGTTAAGCGATCTGAATAATCTAAGCGACGATGTCCAATAATTTGATAATCTTCATGGCCTTTACCTGCAATCACAATCATATCGTCAGGCTTAGCCTGCATGATGGCGCTAGTGACGGCTTCTGCGCGTCCCGCTATCGCGACAATGCGGCTACTGTCTAAAACTCCCGACATAATATCGTCAATAATAGACTGTGGTTCTTCGCTACGCGGATTATCATCGGTGATAACGACTCGGTCTGCCCATTGCTCAGCAATGCCGCCCATTAATGGTCGTTTGCCCTTATCACGATCGCCGCCGCAACCAAATACGCACCATAACTGACCAGCACAATGTAATCGTGCAGCAGTTAAGGCTTTTTCTAACGCATCTGGCGTATGAGCATAATCAACCACAACCGTTGGCTTACCCGGCGCGCTAAAGACTTCCATGCGCCCACAAACTGGAGTTAACACCTGCGTAGAGGCCAATAAGGCCTCTAATGGATAATCCAACATCAATAATGTCGCCATTGCTACCAACAAATTACTGACATTAAACGCCCCCATTAGTGGGCTATGAATAATCCCTTCACCCCAAGATGAATTAAATTGAATGGTAGCGCCTTTATCATGGTAATCAACCTGATGTGCCAAAACCCACGCTCCTTGCCAATCATTAGGTAAAGCATTTTCCATACTCACGGCACAAGCGGTAGGTAAACGTGCTAGCCACTGCAAACCGACGGGATCATCTGCATTAATAATTTTAGTTTTGGCATGATGGGTCGAAAACAATAGCCATTTTGCGGCTTCATACGCGGCCATATCACCATGATAATCAAGATGATCACGGCTAAGATTGGTAAATACCGCAGCATCGAAATCTAATGCAGCCACTCGGCCTTGAACTAATCCGTGAGAAGAAACTTCCATCGCGGTAAAGCTGGCGGTTTGTTTTAATAATTGTTGTAACTCAAGTTGAATATCGACCGCCGAGCCGGTGGTATTTTCGCTCGGCGTCACATGATTCAATAATCCATTCCCGACCGTCCCCATGACCGCGCTGGTTTCACCTAACCCTTGTGCCCACTGCGCAATTAGCTGAGTAGTGGTTGTTTTACCATTGGTTCCCGTCACGCCGATTAAGCGCATTTTTTGTGACGGATGTTGATAGAACTCGCCAGCCAACTGGGATAGCTTATGATTTAAATCATGCAGATAAACCACGGGAATGCCATGTTGATATTTGATTTCGCCTTCGTCAGCTTGGCCATCAGCTTCAGCAATAATGGCTGCCACACCTTGAGCTATCGCTTGAGGAATATAGTGCCGCCCATCAACTTCATGGCCTTTAATGGCAATAAACAGATCACTTGCGGCAGCTTTACGGCTGTCCAGCGTCATCTCACCTAGATTAATCTCAGGCGCGCTCACACCAAATGGCGCAAGTAAATCACGAAGATTACGATCTGCCACTTTTATCCTCTTTTATCTTATTAATCGCTAATTCATTTTTTGTATCTGTCGCCAACGCATCAGGTTCGATATTCATAATCCGCAGAACACCGCCCATGATGGCACCAAAGATTGGCGCTGAGACAACCCCACCGTAATACTTTCCTGCTTTCGGGTCATTAATCACGATAACTAACGCATAGCGAGGTTTACTCGCAGGCGCAATACCGGCAGTATATGAAATATATTGATTCACATAGCGGCCGTCTGGACCCACCTTTTTGGCTGTCCCAGTTTTAATCGCAATGCGATAGCCTTTTATCGCTGCACGTGTTCCCCCACCGCCAGGCAAGGCAACGCTTTCCATCATATGTACCACGGTTTTCATGGTGGATTCAGGGAAAACCCGCGTTCCTGGTACGGGTGGATCAACTTTGGTGATCGATAAAGGACGATAAATACCAAAACTGCCGATAGTCGCGTAGGCTCTCACCAACTGTAACGGGGTGACCATTAAGCCGTAACCAAAGGAGAAAGTCGCACGGTCTAAATCTGCCCAGCGGGTTTTCTTACTAGGGAAAATACCACTACTTTCACCCACCAGCCCCAGATTCGTCGGCTTCCCAAAACCAAAATTATAATAGACATCAACCAGCTCGGTGGCTGGCATTGCTAAGGCTAATTTCGATACCCCAACGTTACTTGATTTCTGTAAAATACCGGTAATCGATAGTTCAGCGTAACGTCCAACGTCTTTGATTTCATGCCCATTAACCCGATACGGATAAGTATTTAGTACGGTGTTTTCTTTGACAATACCGTTATGCAAGGCACTCATAACCACCAGCGGTTTCACCGTAGAACCGGGTTCAAAAATATCGGTGATAGCTCGATTTCGCATTAAATCCATTGTGGTGCCGGCTAAATTATTCGGGTTATAGGATGGACTATTTGCCATTGCCAGTATTTCACCGGTGTTCACATCCACCAGAATCGCGGTACCTGATTCGGCTTTATTTTCCTGCACCCCTTTGGTCAGTTCACGATAAACCAGCGACTGTAAGCGCTCATCAATACTGAGTACTAAGTTATGCGCGGCTTGGCTATCGGTCGAAGAAATATCCTCAATCACGCGTCCTGCGCGATCTTTACGCACGATACGTTCACCGGAAGAGCCTTTAAGCCAACGGTCAAAACTTTTTTCAATTCCTTCAATCCCTTCGGCATCAATATTGGTAACGCCAATTAAATGTGCGGCAACCGGGCCTGAAGGATAATAGCGGCGGGATTCTTTGCGCAGATAAATACCCGGCAATTTTAATTTGCGAATATAGTCGCCAATCGACGGATTAACTTGACGAGCGAGGTAAACAAAACGGCCTTTAGGATTAGCATTAACTTTAGTGTTAATTTGTTCTAATGGAATTTCTAGAGCATCTGCCAGCGCTTTCCAACGCTCATCATTGGTCACGCCACCTTCTTCGTGTACAATTTTTGGATCTGCCCAAATCGCATCAACGGGAACACTAACCGCCAATTGCCGCCCTTCTCTATCACTAATCATACCGCGAGTGGTGACAACTTCTTGCACTCGCAATGAGCGCATATCACCTTCTTTTACCAGTTTTTCAGGGCTAATAATTTGCAAATAAGCGACACGAGATAATAGACCTACTAATGCGAGTAGTATTCCCCCACATAACAACGCAAAACGCCAGCCGACATAGCTGCTCTGTTCTTCTTGTCGTTTGTTTTTGCTGGAACGAGGCGCTTTCATCCGAACCCTTAGTAATTACTTATAATTATTAATTAGTGACAACAATATTTTCTTGTGCCGGATCGACATGGATCATTTGCAATTTCTCGACCGATAATCGCTCGACTCGGCTATGATTTGCTAAGGCATTTTCTTCGAGGATCAGGTTGCGCCATTCAATTTCTAAGGCGTCCTTTTCTTCAAAAAGGCGATCTTTTTCAGCCGTTAATAAACGAGACTCGTGTGCTGTCGTCACCGTAGATACAGCACTGATAATTATCGCTATCAACAAAATCAGTGGAATAATTCCATAACTGAACAGATCGCGACCAATAACTCTTAATAGACTGTGTCTTTCAGGAGGCATTAATCTTCTACTCTTTCGGCAAAGCGAAGCACCGAGCTACGCGCTCTTGGGTTCTCAGCCACTTCAGCTTCTGGTGGTTTCATCTTACCTAAGGCGCGTAATTTTGCCGCCCCTAAGGCTTTAATTTGTGTTTCGGTTAACGGGATCCCCGCAGGCACTTTAGGCCCTTGGCTATTATGGCGAATAAAGCGTTTTACAATTCTGTCTTCTAAAGAATGAAAACTAATTACTGATAAACGCCCTGCCGGCGCTAATACCGCCATTGCGCCATTCAGCGCCTGTTCAATCTCTTCCAGCTCGCTATTAATATAAATACGGATCGCTTGGAAACTGCGAGTAGCCGGATGTTTATGGCGCTCTTTTACCGGGCTAACCTGAGCGATTAACTCAGCCAAATGACGAGTACGAGTTAACGGTTCTTTCTCAGGATCTTGATTACGCTCAACAATAGCTCTAGCAATTCGCTTAGCAAAGCGTTCTTCGCCAAAGGTTTTTAATACCCATGCGATGTCATCGGCTTCTGCATTCATTAGCCATTGTGATGCCGATTGGCCTTTGGTGGGGTCCATACGCATGTCTAAAGGTCCATCGCGCATAAATGAAAATCCACGTTCTGCATCATCCAACTGTGGCGAAGAGACACCTAAATCGAGCAACACACCGTCAATTTTGCCTATTAAACCTTCCTCTTCGACATAATCAGCTAGCGCAGAAAAAGGTCCATGCTTAATACTAAACCGTGGGTCATCTATCGCTTCGGCGGCTTTAATCGCTTCCGGATCGCGATCGATAGCAATCAAGCGTCCGTGATCACCTAATTGTGAAAGTATCAGACGAGAATGCCCGCCACGACCAAATGTTCCATCGATATAAATGCCATTTGGCTGAATATTTAATCCGTTTACTGCTTCATCAAGTAATACGGTAACGTGCTTAAATTGCTGTTCTGGCATTATTATAGTGACAAGTCCTGTAATCGGGTTGATAACGGCTGAATATTCTCCAGCTCAGCGGCAATATCCTGCTGAACTTGGTGATACCAACGTTGTTCATCCCAGAGTTCAAATTTATTAATTTGGCCAACGAGCATGACCTCTTTTGTTAGCCCTGCGTGCTGACGCAAAGTATTAGCTAACAAAAGACGTCCAGCATTGTCCATTTTACATTCACTGGCATGGCCTAGTAATAGGCGCTGTACACGTCGTTCCATCGGTTCCATTGAAGATAAACGCGATAATTTTTGTTCAATAATTTCCCATTCAGGCAAGGTATATAGCAACAAACAGGACTGATGAAGATCGATAGTACACACCATTTGTCCTTGGCATTCGTCAAGCAGCACTGCTCGATATCGGGTAGGCACAGTAATTCGGCCTTTACTGTCGAGATTAACCTGCGTTGCCCCACGAAACATACCCGTTCTTCCCCCTAAATTTCCACTTTCTCCACGCTCCCCCACAAATCACCACCCATGAAGTTTACGGATGGTATGAAAAGCTTGTCAAGCCAGAGGTTGCGCGCTTTAGCTTTATTTACAGTGCTAATGGAGTCACTATATTGTGGAAAAATATTCCCGAGGGTAGAAAACACAAATTAACATCATGATATAATTGATCTATTTTCAATATAATAACAATTAATTAAAATATATCCATAAATACGTGATAGATAAAATAAATAATTATATCTGTCGTGAATGTCTCATTTTTAAACAATTTATCAACGCCCAATTTAATGTTTTAAAAAAATGAAACAGACAAACCATATCGCCAGCTAAAAAAATAATCATTATTAATTAATAATACTTAGTTATATCAATATGATATAGATACTGATAAATACACAGTAGTTAATTTGAATTAAATCAAAATAATTAAACTTAATTTAAATTAATCTTTCTTAATATTTGATGGCCTTTAGTTATCAAATATTCAATAAAAAATAATCTGACGGTTAAGATTTCTCTTAAAGTGAAATTTAATCCCACACTTAACCAAAATAAAAAAAGCCCCTGAGATTAGGGGCTGTATTTTAATACTGAATGCTTTCTATATCACTGATTATTTGATACGAAATAGCATAAATTTATTGATTTAATTTATCTTCATTCAACAAATAACGCTTTTCTGCCTAAACTGCCTTTATGGCATAAATCACGGCGGATTTTGGTAATTCCAGCTTCCGGTTTTTGCTTCTCATCTAAACTCGCCAACACTAATTCTAAAACTCGTTCGGCTATATCTCGATGACGCTGAGCAAGTGATAATACCGGACATTCAAGAAAATCTAATAATTCACTGTCACCAAAGGTGGCAATAACCATATGCTCAGGTAATCGTCCACTGCGTTTTAATATGATATCTAATACGCCTTGCAATAGTGAGAAAGAGGTCGTAAATAAAGCATCCGGCATGTCATTACCTTTATCCAGCCACTGAGTAAAGGCCTCAGCTGCGGATTCACGCTCGTAACTATTGGCATATAAATAGCTTACTTCGCGCTGATCACCGTGCCAACCGGCACGGAATCCTTGCTCACGCAGAAAACTTACTGATAATTCAGGCAATGCGCCTAAATACAGCACAGACTTAGCAGGAAATTTACTTAACTCAGCAGAGATGACTGTCGCATCTTCCTGATCATCGCCAACCACACTGATAAAATGCTCTCGTTCCAATGCACGGTCTAAAGCAATTATCGGCAAAGAACGATTTGCCCAACGCTGATAGAACGGATGCTCGGGCGGTAAAGCCGTCGAAACAATAATCGCATCAACCTGACGCTGCAATAAATGTTCAACGCAACGAATTTCATTATCGGGCTGATCTTCAGAGCAGGCAATTAACAACTGATAACCGCGCTGACGTGCCTGACGTTCAAGATAGTTAGCTATTCGCGTATAGCTGGTATTTTCCAAATCAGGGATCACCAGCCCAATAGAACGCGTTCTGCCTGCGCGCAAACCTGCAGCAACAGCATTTGGATGGTAATTGTGTTCTCTGACAACTGCCATCACTTTTTCAACAGTTTTATCGCTAACTCGATACTGCTTGGCTTTGCCATTGATCACATAACTAGCCGTCGTGCGCGAAACACCTGCTAAACGGGCTATTTCATCCAGTTTCACTTTAACCTCTTTAAAAGTCAGGTAACTCGCTCAGAATCATTCTGAGCGCCACATTTGATGTATTTTAACCCCGTGTTACATATTTTTCACCGCATAATTTTATCGCCGCGAGAAACGCCGACAATTCCTGAGCGTACTACTTCAACAATTTCAGCAACCCCTCGTACAGATTCAATAAATGCGTCAAGTTTATCACTGGTACCGGCTAGCTGAACGGTATACAGCGTTGGTGTCACATCGATAATTTGGCCGCGAAAAATATCGGTACTGCGTTTAATCTCTTCACGCCCATAACCACTCGCCTGTAATTTCACCAACATAATTTCTCGCTCCACATGCTCTGATGCGGTTAATTCGCTAACACGAAGAACGTCGATCAATTTATGCAATTGTTTTTCAATCTGTTCCAGTACTTTCGCATCACCTTTTGTCTGAATTGTCATACGAGACAGGGTCGGATCATCTGTCGGAGCAACGGTTAAACTTTCAATATTATAACCGCGTTGTGAAAATAATCCGATAACTCGGGATAACGCCCCTGATTCATTTTCTAATAATACCGATAAAATACGGCGCATAATCAGGTCCTCTCCGTTTTACTTAACCACATTTCATCCATCGCGCCCCCGCGGATCTGCATCGGATAAACGTGTTCAGTTTCATCAATATTAACATCTACAAACACTAAGCGCTGATGGTTATTAACGTAATCTAATGCTTGTGTTAATTTACTGTCTAACTCGTCGGGGGTCTTAATTGAAATTCCGATATGGCCATAGGCTTGAGCTAATTTGACAAAATCCGGCAAGGATTCCATATAAGATTGAGAATGGCGACCTTGATAAATCATATCTTGCCACTGCTTTACCATACCTAAAAAACCATTATTAAGATTAAGCACCAACACCGGTAAGCTATATTGCAATGCCGTTGATAACTCTTGAATATTCATTTGGATACTGCCATCACCCGTAACGCAAACCACGGTAGCATCCGGATGTGCGAGTTTAACGCCTAGCGCCGCAGGTAAACCAAAGCCCATGGTACCCAGCCCACCAGAATTAATCCAATGTCTTGGTTTATCAAATGGATAATACAGCGCCGCAAACATTTGATGTTGACCAACATCTGAAGTCACATATGCATTACCTGCGGTTAAACGATAGATAGCTTGAATTGCCTGCTGTGGCTTAATTTTATCTTTTAATTGTGGATAATCGAGACAATGACGGCTACGCCAATCTTCAATCTGTTTCCACCATTCAGCCAAGGCCAATTTATTTTGTTTTGATTCTGCTGATGATAGCTGACTCAGCATTTGCTGTAACGTCTGTTTTGCATCGCCAACAATCGGGATATCTGCCGATACAGTTTTTGAAATTGATGCAGGATCAATATCAATGTGGATCACCGTGGCATTTGGGCAATATTTATCCAAATTATTAGTCGTTCGGTCATCAAATCGCACACCAACAGCAAAAATAATATCAGCGTTATGCATGACCTTATTAGCTTCATAAGTACCATGCATGCCTAACATACCAACCGATAACGTATGCGTTTCAGGGAACGCGCCTAACCCCATTAACGTCGATACTACCGGGAGACGTAAGCTTTCAGCTAATGTCAGCAATTCAGCTGAACATGCCGAGTTAATAGTACCACCACCAATATAAAGCACCGGTTTTTGTGCCGCCAATAATTTGGATAATGCCTTTTTAATCTGCCCTTTATGCCCTTGGATAGTCGGATTATAAGAGCGTAAGCTAACTTCAGCAGGATAATGGTATGGTTTTTTAATTGCTGGGTTTACTGTATCTTTGGGAAAATCAATAACTACAGGTCCCGGACGCCCACTCGCCGCAATAAAAAAGGCTTTTTTAATCGTCTCAGGGATATCTTGGGCATCTTTAACTAAAAAACTATGTTTTACGATTGGGCGCGAGATCCCAACCATGTCGCATTCCTGAAATGCATCATTACCAATCAATGAGCTAGCTACCTGCCCCGATAAGATAACTAGCGGTACTGAATCCATATACGCCGTAGCAATTCCGGTAATTGCATTGGTCGCTCCAGGGCCTGAAGTGACCAACACCACCCCAACATCACCCGTTGATCTGGCATAGCCATCAGCCATATGCACCGCAGCTTGTTCATGGCGAACTAGAATATGCTCAACCCCACCCACAGTATGCAATGCATCGTATATATCCAAAACAGCGCCGCCGGGGTAACCAAATACGTGCTTCACCCCCTGATCAATCAACGATTTGACGATCATCTCGGCTCCTGAGAACATCTCCATGAGTTTGCCTCCAAGCATAGTTTGCAAGTTTACAGAAGGATGGATCCTTCTTTTTGTTATGTCATTTTGTTATTTGATTTTTGAGCTAACCCCAATGATTGCAGGCAACCCTCCTAATAACATAACGTTCCATTTTGCAGTTCGCAAATAGCATTTTTGTAAAAATGGCCGAGTTTATAAGATAAAACTGGATTAACTTTGCTGAGCAATGGATTTGTCTAAAATTAAACAATTTTTCAGAATAATGAGGGGAGCAAAGACCGAGATATTTTATTTATTTAGCACAAAAAGTCTTCATAGGAAAAATATAAATCAGAGAAAAGGAGTGTTTAAGATGATTAACCAATAAAAATCGCCCCATAACAGTAAATAACATTCCTGCTAAGGGGTGGTCTTTTATCGTTAGCTTAGCGTGA
The DNA here is from genome assembly GCF_022592395.1 of Moellerella wisconsensis. NCBI lineage: Bacteria > Pseudomonadati > Pseudomonadota > Gammaproteobacteria > Enterobacterales > Morganellaceae > Moellerella > Moellerella wisconsensis. Next base: position 2,566,625 of record NZ_CP093242.1, read on the forward strand.
CACTTGTTCACCGTACATCAATTCAATTTCAGAATGATAACGCTGAGAAATTATTTTACGGCGCAATTTCAATGTGGGAGTTAATTCTCCACTTTCCATCGAAAAGTTATTGGATAATAAAGTGAAACGCTTAACCTTATGAAAATTGGAAAAATTATGCTGCATTTCTTTTAATCGACTATCAAATAAAGCTACGATACGTGAGTCTTTTAATAATTCTAAGCGATCATGATATTTAAGATTAATCGAACGAGCATATTCTTCTAATGAATCAAAACACGGTACTATTAGCGCAGAAACAAATTTACGCGCATCCGCGATTACCGCGATATGTTCAATAAATTTATCCTGCCCTAAGGTACCTTCGATCATTTGAGGAGCAATATACTTGCCATTTGAGGTTTTCATCAAATCTTTCAAACGTTCAGTTATATATAAGTTGCCTTGCTGATCAATCTGACCGGCATCTCCGGTACGTAACCAGCCGTCGTCAGTGAAGGTCTGCGCCGTATCTTCAGGTCGATTATAATAACCTTTCATCACTATCGGACCTTTAACCTGAATTTCATTTTCAGGACCAATACGCACCTCAATCCCGTTTAATGGCGTACCAATAGAGCCCAAACGATATTGGTTTTCTTCCCAGCAAGAAACTGTCGCACAGGTTTCTGTCATGCCATAGCCGTATTTAATATTTATCCCTGCGGCTAAAAAGAAACGAATAATTTTATCGTCTAAACGTGCACCCGCGGCCGGCAAAAAGCGAATTCGACCTCCGAGAATATTACGTAATTTACTGAGCACTAATTTTTCAGCTACTTTAACTTTAGCCCGACCAAAGCTGCTCAACGGTATATTTTGTTGATGGGCATTAACTTTAGCGTTCCCTTGCTTAATTGCCCAAGCAAATAATTTACGGCGTATCAACGGGGCTTTGGAGACTTTATCCTGAATTGCACTATATACTTTTTCATAAAACCGCGGCACCGCACACATTACCGTTGGTTTTACCGAGGTCATCGCTTCTCTCACTGCATTAGTATCGGTTAAATACACATTTTGAGCGCCAGAATGCATGACATAAAAACTCCATGCCCGTTCAAAAACATGAGATAACGGCAAAAATGAGAGAGAAACATCGCTTTCAGTAAGCTTCAGACGTTGATCATGTAAATAGAGCTGCGCCGCCATGTTGTAATAATCCAACATGACCCCTTTAGGTTCACCCGTCGTTCCCGACGTATAGATAATCGTAAATAAGTCACTTAGATTATGAGACGCAATACGCGCATCTAACATAGCTTGATACTGTGGCGCGGCTAATTGAATAAAATCAGATAAATAGAATACGGAGTCTGATTTTTCAATCGCCACCGAATCATTTAACACAATAATCGCATTAAGTTGCGGGCAGAGAGCTGGAAGCTCGCGAGCGATAGCATATTGATCTGCGTCGCCGACAAATAAAATCCGAATGTTAGCATCATTGATAATATAGGCTGCTTGCTCTTGGCTACTGGTACTGTAAAGCGGCACTGTTATCGCTCGGGTTTGCAAAATAGCCAAATCAACCAATGACCAATTCATACTATTTTGAGCGAATAAACCAATGTTTTCCTGACAATCAACATTCAAAGCAAGTAGCGCCAGTGATAATGCGTGGGTTTTCTCCCCGACTTCCCCCCAGGTCAATTGGGTTTGTAGCCCTTTTTCCCATTGACGAAAGGCAACTCTGCTAGCAAATTCTGTTGCGTTAATCCGATACTGTAGTCGATTGACTAAGTGATAAGAATGCAGATTTTCAGTAATCAAATTGTATTCCCTGTGAATAACAGTTGTTAACTGTATAAAACTGGTAAACACACAGTTTTATTGAACTGAGTAATAATTTCAGCTTACAAGTGTTAGCTTAGTTTTCAACAGAGTTTATCTATTAAATGCGATTCAGAAAAGACATATCGGGTAAATATTTGCAAATTTACTCAATATGCCAAAACCCATCACAATATCTTAGCAATGGGCTAGGCATTAGGAGTTATAACGCCATTATTAAAATAACTAATTAATAAGTGATTATAATGGAATAATATTCAATACTTAACACACTATTACTTATTGAATTAAATCAATGAATTGATATTTGCTTCGATTATATGTATATCAGCCCCCAGACTTGTTTATGGCCGCGAAGCTGCAATACTGAAGCTGTAGTACTATTTAGTATTAGTACCCTTATGATTAGCACACATATAGTCATTAATTTCAGATAACTGACCGAGCTGAGATTTCATCCACTGATGACCTTTATCTCGGGTTGTAGATTCATGCCAAATTAAATAACACGGACGATATGTTTCTTTCCACGGCAAACTAATAGCACGAAGTTTAAGACTCGATGAATAATATTCAACTAACCATCTTGGAGCAATCGCAACTAAATAAGTTTGTGAAACAATATTTAAAACACTATTTAAATCGGTACCTTGATAACTAATTGAATGGGATAATTCAGTATTAGTATAATAAGGTTTACTAAATGACCCCACGCTATCTAAAGACATTATCGCATGTTTTTCACAGGCTAAATCAACTAATGAAATACAATCACAAATTCTTGGGTGATTTTGCGAAACAGCTAAGACAAGTTCATCATTAAATAACACTTTATGCTGATATTCTGCTTTTTCAAATTCATTATAGCTAATAACAAATTCAGTTTCTTGATACTTTAATTGGTGGGCAATATTATCATCAAGATATGAGCGGATCATCACATCAATATGGGGAGCATTATAATTAAATCTATCAACAATTCCTGCGGCAATACGAATATCTAATGGACTGCATATAGATAAATTAAAGGTTCTTTCACTTTGCTGTGGATCAAAACCGGCACCAGGCAACTCATTATGTACTAACTGTAAGGCTTGTCTTACAGGACCGAATAATTGTTTTGCACGTGAAGTCGGTTGAATACCACGGCCATAACGAACAAATAATTCATCATTAAACATTGATTTTAATCGTGATACAGCATTACTGACTGCCGGCTGAGACATACCAAGAACTTGAGCAGCTCGGGTGACATTTTGCATCTGCATCACAACATCGAATACGGTTAATAAATTCAGATCGACATTACGCAAATGAATATCACAGTGTTCTTTTTTGGTTGTTGAAACTGTATTGTAGTCAGTCATTTTTCACTCCACTAATATATGTATCATTTTTTATGAATATAATAACCAGCGACTTAATAATGCTATTTGGCAATTTTTATATTCATCAAATTTTACTTTTATGAATAAATCATTAATCTAATGAATTACTCTGCTTTCCCTGCATGATTGAAACGACGTTCTTATCAATTACTATTCACTCAAGTTATTTAACTAAAGTTATTCATTAACATAAATCATGTCGACTAATACCGAATTAATTATTAATGTTATTAATGCGTTTAATTGAGTCACATGGCAACCATCACTAACCACCCATTTAAAACATTCATATTTTAAATTAATATATCGAAATCATTAAAATTAACTTTTCATCGCTCTGTTAATAATAAAAGAATTTACCGAAGAATTCATAATAAAAGTATCTATTTCTTTCTTGGTATTATAAACAATCAGATTAATTACAACGATTATGTTCTTTTTATTATATATAAACCAAGTATTAATAATTAATTAATATTTTTTTAGCTAATATATCATTTCCAATAAATGATTAGTCTAGCGATTAACCGCACAAAAAAACATCAACACATAACTTCTGACTATGTATCATAACCAAAAATTTTATAGCCAGAATTTTATCTGCTTATTATCTACTGATATAGATAAAAACATCACTAATAATTTAGAAATCAGCCATAACTACCAAGTTTAAATTATATATCAACATAGGTGAAAATCCACGCTATATGAAGATAAAAAACAGCATTTGACAGCCACTCAAAGATAACGTAACAATAAAGGCATACAGAGTTTAAGTTAAATCGGAATGAGCCAGCTATTATGATTAAATCTATTCGCCTACTAAGCCTACTACTAATCGCATCTCAAGTGCGCGGTATGCTTATAGGTGGAAAATAAGCTGAGAAATCTTCCACTAGATTAAGAAAACCCGCGCAAGCCGCGGGTTTTTTTATGCCTGCAGCCGCTGTAACACTCTAAAAAGCCACCTTCGAAATAAGGAATACAACATGAGCAACCAAGTCATTATCTTCGATACCACCTTACGTGATGGCGAACAAGCATTGCAGGCTAGTTTATCCGTTAAAGAGAAATTACAAATTGCATTTGCTTTAGAGCGCTTAGGTGTCGATGTTATTGAAGCCGGCTTCCCCGTTTCTTCACCCGGCGATTTTGAATCTGTTCAGACTATCGCCCGTGAAATTAAAAATAGTCGAATTTGTGCTTTATCGCGTTGCGTAAAAAAGGATATCGATGTGGCGGCAGAATCATTAAAAGTCGCTGAAGCCTTTCGATTACATTTATTTTTAGCCACATCCAATTTGCATGTTGAACATAAATTGAAAAAAACCTTCGACGATGCTTTGGTCATGGCAGTTGATTCGATTAAACATGCACGCAAATTTACCGACGATATTGAGTTTTCTTGTGAAGATGCTGGCCGTACCGATATCGATAATTTATGTCGCATTGTAGAAGCCGCAATTACAGCTGGCGCAACCACTGTCAATATTCCTGATACCGTGGGTTATACCACACCCTTTGAATTCGGCAATATTATTAAAACTTTATATAACCGCGTTCCAAATATTGATAAAGCCATTATTTCGGTTCATTGCCACGATGATTTAGGCATGTCGGTAGCAAATTCGATTAGTGCAGTACAAGCTGGCGCACGCCAAGTTGAAGGAACGATTAATGGATTAGGTGAACGCGCAGGCAACTGTGCGTTAGAAGAAGTTATTATGGCCATCAAATTGCGTGAGTCAATGATGGGCGTACACACCAATATCAATCATAAAGAAATCTATCGTACCAGTCAGTTAGTCAGCCAATTGTGCAATACCCCCATCCCTGCAAATAAAGCGGTGGTGGGTAGTAATGCCTTTGCGCACTCTTCTGGGATCCACCAAGACGGTGTCTTAAAAAACCGCCAAACTTACGAAATAATGACGCCGGCCTCGATCGGTTTAAAAGAAGTTCAATTAAATTTGACTTCACGCTCTGGCAGAGCCGCAGTCAAGCATCGTATGGAAGAAATGGGCTATAAAGAAGGCAAAGATTTTGTTTTAGATAGCTTATATGAAGCATTCTTACAGTTAGCCGACAAAAAAGGCCAAGTGTTTGATTACGATTTAGAAGCTTTGGCATTCTTCGCTCAGCAACAAGAAGAAGCCGAACACTTCAAAATGGAATATTTCAGCACCCAATCTGGCTCAAGTATCCTGGCTACCGCTACAGTAAAATTGATCTGCGGCGAACAGCAAAAATCAGAAGCTGCCACCGGCAATGGTCCCGTAGATGCAGTGTATCAAGCAATTAATAAAATCACTGGTTATCCAATAAAATTAGTCTCTTACCAGTTGTCCGCTAAAGGTCAGGGGGAAAATGCCTTAGGACAAGTGGATATTGTGGTCGAATACAATAATCGTCGTTTCCACGGTATGGGATTAGCTACCGATATCGTCGGTTCGTCCGCCAATGCAATGATCCACGTACTCAACTGTATTTGGCGCTCAGAGCAAGTCGAAAAAGAAAAAAATAAAATTCATCAAAATTCACAACCAAACACAAAGGAAGCAGAATAACTATGTCGAACAGCTATCATATCGCCGTATTGCCGGGTGACGGAATCGGGCCCGAAGTTATGGCTCAGGCTTATAAGGTGTTGGAGGCTATCCGCCAGCGTTTTCAAATGACGATAACGACCAGCGAATATGATGTGGGTGGGATAGCGATTGATCGTCATGGTCATCCACTGCCTCCTGCGACAGTTTCAGGTTGTGAAAAAGCCGATGCCGTATTATTTGGTTCGGTTGGCGGCCCTAAATGGGAGCATTTACCCGCGGACTCACAACCTGAGCGCGGTGCACTGTTGCCATTGCGTAAGCATTTTAAATTATTCAGTAACTTGCGCCCAGCACGTTTGTATTCAGGCTTAGAAGCATTCTGCCCTTTACGTGCCGATATCGCCGCTCAAGGATTTGATATTTTATGTGTCCGTGAATTAACCGGGGGTATTTACTTTGGTCAGCCGAAAGGACGTAAAGGTGAAGGCGATAATGAGCACGCCTTCGATACCGAAATTTACCATCGCTACGAAATCGAACGTATTGCACGTATTGCCTTTGAATCTGCGGCTAAGCGCCGTAAAAAAGTGACCTCGATTGATAAAGCTAACGTATTACAGAGTTCAATTTTATGGCGTGAAGTGGTCAATGAAGTTGCCAAAGAGTACCCAGAAATTGAGCTCAATCATATGTATATTGATAACGCCACCATGCAGATGATCAAAGCGCCATCTCAATTTGATGTGGTGTTATGTTCAAATATTTTTGGCGATATTCTTTCAGATGAATGCGCCATGATAACCGGCTCTATGGGCATGTTACCTTCTGCGAGTTTAAATGAAAAAAGTTTTGGTTTATATGAACCTGCGGGTGGCTCTGCGCCGGATATCGCAGGGCAAGATATTGCCAATCCTATCGCACAAATTTTATCTACAGCACTGTTATTGCGCTTTAGCTTAAATCAAAATGCTGCCGCGGATGCGATTGAACGTGCCGTAAATAAAGCCTTAGAAGATGGCTACCGCACGGCTGATCTAGCCACAGATGGCAATCCAATTACTACCCGTGAAATGGGCGATATCATCGCGCGTAACATTATCGAGGGGGCTTAACATGGCGAAAACTTTATATCAAAAATTATATGATGCGCATATTGTCCGTGAAGTCGCCGGAGAAACACCGCTGATTTATATTGACCGCCACTTAGTGCATGAAGTGACCTCGCCGCAAGCATTTGATGGGTTAAGAACCAAAAATCGCCCATTGCATCAGCCGAGTAAAACCTTTGCCACCATGGATCATAATGTCTCGACACAAACCAAAGATATTAATGCCTGCGGTGAGATGGCTCGGATCCAAATGCAAGAATTAATTAAAAACTGTGAAGAATTCGGCGTCCGATTGTATGATTTAAATCATCCTTATCAAGGAATTGTCCATGTAATGGGCCCTGAGCAAGGGATTACCTTGCCGGGAACCACCATTGTATGTGGCGATTCCCATACGGCGACTCATGGGGCGTTTGGTGCATTAGCATTTGGTATCGGAACCTCCGAGGTTGAGCATGTTATGGCGACACAAACCTTGAAACAAGCTCGAGCCAAAACCATGAAAATTGAAGTGGTGGGGAAAACAGCCGAAGGGATCACCGCTAAAGACATCGTCTTAGCAATTATTGGTAAAGTAGGCAGTGCAGGCGGTACCGGCTATATTGTTGAATTCTGCGGCGAAGCTATCGAGAATTTAACCATGGAAGGCCGCATGACCGTATGTAATATGGCGATTGAATTAGGCGCTAAAGCCGGCATTATCGCTCCAGATGAAACCACCTTTGCCTATATGCAAGGCCGCCAATTTGCGCCTAAAGGCCAAGAGTGGGAACAAGCGGTCGAATATTGGAAAAGCTTAAAATCCGACCCTGATGCAGTCTTCGATGCAACCGTCACCCTGCAAGCTGAAGATATTGCGCCTCAAGTCACATGGGGTACCAATCCGGGCCAAGTGATTGCAATTAACCAGCCGATTCCTATGCCGGGATCCTTTGTGGATCCTATTGAACGCGCGTCTGCAGAAAAAGCCTTGGAATATATGGGATTAACCGCTGGAATTAAATTATCAGACGTTGCGATTGATAAGGTCTTTATTGGCTCCTGCACCAATTCACGAATTGAAGATTTACGCGCAGCTGCGGCTATCGCGAAAGGAAAAAAAGTGGCTACAGGCGTCCAAGCGATTGTTGTGCCTGGCTCTGGCCCAGTAAAAGCGCAAGCAGAAGAAGAAGGCTTAGATAAGATTTTTACTGATGCCGGATTCGAATGGCGTTTGCCCGGCTGCTCAATGTGTTTGGCGATGAATAATGACCGCTTAAACCCGGGCGAACGCTGTGCATCGACCAGTAACCGCAACTTTGAAGGTCGCCAAGGCCGAGGGGGAAGGACGCATTTAGTTAGCCCAGCAATGGCTGCCGCCGCCGCTATTTGTGGTCATTTTGCTGATGTTCGTGACATTCAGGCTTAATCAAGGAGACTAACATGGAAAAATTGATCACTCATACCGGGATTGTCGCGCCATTAGATGCAGCCAATGTTGATACCGATGCTATTATTCCTAAACAATTTTTACAAAAAGTAACCCGCACCGGATTTGGTCAACATCTGTTTAATGACTGGCGATTTTTAGATGATGCCGGCCAGCAACCGAACCCCGAGTTTGTATTAAACCGCCCCGAGTTTAAGGGAGCGAGTATTTTGCTAACGCGTGAAAACTTTGGCTGTGGCTCTTCGCGCGAACATGCGCCATGGGCACTAACCGACTTTGGCTTCAGCGTAGTTATCGCGCCAAGTTTTGCCGATATCTTTTATGGCAACGCCTTTAATAACCAATTATTACCTATCAGCTTAACTGAAGAACAAATTGATCAGTTATTTGATTATGTTGCACAGCATCCCGGCTGCCAGTTCACTGTGGATCTCAACGAGATGACCGTCATCGCCGGTGATAATAGCTATCCATTTGAAATTGATAGCTTTCGCCGCCACTGTATGATGAATGGATTAGACAGCATTGGTTTGACATTGCAATATCAAGACCAAATCAACGCCTTCGAGGCCAATATTCCGGTATTTTTGCGTTAATCTGTCTCCACGCGCCGTGGATATCTTCTGCGGCGTACTTTATGCTCCTCCTCTACAGTTAGATTTTCTTCCTAGTATTGTCCATTTCAATTTGATTTTCCTCTCTATATTTATAACTCCATATTTATCTATCAATTTTCATTTTTCATTTTTCATTTATGCAATACGATTAAAATTCAAGACCATAAGCAATACAGAATAATAAATAACGAACATCGATACGAGATGAGATAAAAAAAACAATCGAAATAAAAGAGGAAATTTAAATAATAAAATAAATAAGACTATTGTGAGAATAGCTGACACAGAAAAAGGCCGATAAAACAAATATCGGCTGGTAAAATCACCATTACTCAATAAATTGGCGTTCAATCCGACCAAAGCCCGATTGACTAAAATGTTTAACTGCTTGACATTATGCCCGGTTACGCAGAAATTAAAATTGATGAAAAATCTCTTGAGGTTCCTCTTTTATGCCAAGCCCACGTTTACAAAATCAATTTGTCCGCCTGTGGCGGCACTTCAATGGTGTAAACAGCCAAACCAACTTACAATCTCTTGCCGAGGTTTTATATTGCTCTCGTCGCCATGTCAGAACCCTATTGAATGAAATGCAGACTAATGGCTGGCTCTCATGGGAGGCAGCTGCCGGGCGAGGAAAGCTTTCTTGGCTGCAATTTCATCGTAACGGGCTCGAATTACAGCAGGCTCAAGCCGAAAAATTATTACAACAAGAGGGCATTGAAAAGCTCGTAGCACTGGTCGGTGATAAAGATGCTATCCGTCAAACGGTACTGTCAGAGTTAGAACGTAGCTACCGGCAAGGAAAAAGTCTATTACGTATCGTTTATTACCGCGCATTTCCTAATTTATTGCCCGGAACCCCACTTCGACGTTCAGAAATCCACTTGCTCAGCCAGATATTTAATGGCTTAACCCATATAAATGAGGAAAAAGGGGAAGTAGAAAGCGGATTAGCCCACCATTGGCAGGCCATCAGTGAAACACACTGGCGATTTTATTTGCGTCCAGCCATTTATTTTCATCATGGTCGCGAATTACAAATGAACGATATTATTACGTCTCTTCAACGCTTAAAAAGCAGCTGGCCGCTATTTTCTCATATCGATCACATTGATTCCCCCCTGCCCTATATCATTGATATTTATCTTACTGAGCGTGATAAACAATTTCCTTGGTTAATGGGCAGTCCACATGCAGCTATTCTACCGAATGAATGGCAGCAAATTAAGGATTTTTCTAAACATCCTATCGGTACAGGACCGTATCAAGTCACAAAAAATACGCCCAATAAACTCACGATTAGCGCCTTTGATCGTTATTTTGGTTATCGCTCATTACTCGATGAAGTTTCTATTTGGGTATTACCCGAATTATCACAACAAATGGTATGTACCACTTTAAAAATGGAAGGCGATGAAGAAAACAGTGACTGTCTTGAAGGTAGAATGGAAGATGGATGCTATTTTTTATTGATGGATGCACGCTCTAAACTTAGCCAGCGTGATGATATACGCCAGTGGCTGTGCAGTTTTCTTACCCCGATCAATCTATTAGCCCATTGTGACCCTTTCTATCAACGCCATTGGGCGCCTGCTTATGGGCTACTGCTGCATTGGCATCACAGCAAAACGTTATCTTATTTACCGAAACCGCCTGAATTAACAGAGCTTACGGTGACTTTTTATCATCATCATCACGAATTTAATACTATCAGCCAGATAATGCAGCACGTACTCGCTATGCAGGGCGTAAAACTCAATATTAATATCATTGATTATGACGATTGGTTCAATGGCAACGCAGAAAGTGACATTTGGCTAGCGACCGCTAATTTTATTCGCCCTCTCGAATTCTCTCTTTTTTCTACACTGTATGAAATGCCTTTATTGCATAAATGTCTAAATACCTCCTTTAGTGCCGAACTTTCTCAATGGCGACAGAGAGAGCTTAATATTGAGCGCTGGTGCGCGAGTATGGTCGAGAGTCAAATGTTCCATCCCCTTTTACACCATCGATTAGAGATCCAAGGCCAGAGGACATTACGCGGGGTTAGAATGAATACTTTTGGTTGGTTCGATTTTAAATCAGCATGGTTTAAGCCGTTGGAAGATAATACACAGAAACCCTTAAAGTTATAAACACCCAAAGTAGATGATAAGGATTTTATTCACTTTTTCTGTGGATATCCATGTGAACAACATCATAACAATCGGGGTATAGTTTGTGAGTTATTGGCTGACAATATTTTACAAATTTTAAATTACTTATTTATAATCATATGGATAACATAAAATAAAATGCCTAAATAGACTATTTATTACCATAATAAAATGCCCTCAAAACCTCAAAGAACAAAAAACAACCAATAAGGTATTTATCCACAGGATATGTATCTTAGTTGCACAAATAGCACTAAAACTCGTAAAAAACCGCAACAGTCAAGCCTGTAAATTTAGCCAGTAGTTCGATGTTTTTCCAGTTATCCCACAAACCTGTGGATAACCTAGTATAAGATCCTGTTATTAATTGGGGATTAAAAGGCATAAGCCAAATATTATTGGCATTTTAACGCTAACTTGTTAAATATTTACTTTGTAAATCATCCAATTAAAAAATTATTATTTAAAATGTTATACTGAATAACTTATCGCTCAACTTAATGGTTATTTTTTAATCAAAACAATGAATTTTATCGCTCCCGCTCCCCCAACGGATCAAGCTACACTAATGGCGCGTGCAGACGCATTGGCTGGCTATACGCTTGGCGAATTAGCAAATTACGCCGGATTGCCAATCCCTCCCGATTTAAAACGAGACAAAGGCTGGGTTGGGATGTTACTAGAATACTTATTAGGCGCGTCGGCAGGCAGTAAAGCCGAGCAAGACTTCGCCAATCTAGGAATTGAACTTAAAACTATTCCAATTGATCGCACAGGAACCCCGCTAGAAACCACCTTTGTCTGCGTTGCTCCTTTAACAGGAAATAGCGGAATCACTTGGGAAAACAGCCATGTACGGCATAAATTATCCTGTGTATTGTGGTTTCCAATTGAAGGCGAACGACAAATACCTTTAGCTGAGCGGCGGATTGCCAGTCCCTTATTATGGCGTCCTTCAGCAATAGAAGATCAATTACTAAAACAAGATTGGGAAGAATTAATGGATTTAATTGTTCTTGGCAAAGTGGAAACTATTACGGCTCGGCATGGACAAGTTTTGCAAATTCGACCTAAAGCTGCCAACAGTAAAGCGCTAACCGAAGGGATTGGCCCAGAAGGACAACCAATTATGACCTTACCGCGAGGCTTTTATCTTAAAAAAGATTTTACCGGCCCATTATTAGCACGGCATTTCCGTGCAATAAATGAATAAGTTAGCTAAATAAATTGGCTGGCTGTTCGGCAAAAATATTTTTATTACTATGCCAGAAGCCTATAATCATCTAATCAATAATTTAATAAATATTAAAAGGTAGTCATCATGTTCGAGTGGTTAATAGACCCACATGCTTGGATGGCCTTAGCAACATTGACCATTCTAGAAATCATTTTAGGCATTGATAATATTATCTTTTTGGCGTTAGTGGTCAGTAAACTCCCCACCCATCAGCAAAATGCAGCACGCCGAACGGGGCTACTCGCAGCAATGCTCATGCGTTTAGCCTTACTGGCCTCAATTACTTTTATTATCCGCTTAACGCATCCTTTATTTATATTGTGGGAACAACCTATTTCGGCGCGCGATATCATCTTATTCGCCGGTGGATTATTTCTCATTTGGAAAGCCAGCAAAGAGATCCATGAAGCGATAGATCAAGTAGATGAAGATGAACAACCGACACAAAAAATTCATTCTTTTTGGAATGCCATTGTTCAGATTGCCTTACTCGATATTATTTTTAGTCTCGATTCGGTGATCACCGCCGTCGGTTTATCTGAACATTTAGTTATTATGATGGCCGCAGTCATTATTGCCGTAGGTGTGATGATGTTTGCGGCACGTCCGATTGGGAATTTTGTCGATCGCTACCCATCAGTCAAAATTCTGGCGTTATCTTTCTTGATTTTGATTGGCTTTACGTTGATTTTAGAAAGCGTACAAGTTCATGTTTCTAAAGGGTATATTTACTTCGCGATGTTCTTCTCAATGGCAGTGCAGTTACTCAATATTCTGCGCAGCAAAAAACAGAAATCACTAAAACAAAAATCACATTCATAACGGCGATTAATAGCCTGATAACGTAGAGATAGAGCTTGGTACAGATCACAAAAAAGCCTTATTTTTCAATAAGGCTTTTTATTCAGTCAACCAAAGATAATCAATGATTAGTCATCAATTGCTGTAAACTCAGGCGTATTAACGATAAACAATTCCGCCGTCGGTCAAAATAGATTGGCCGGTAATATAATCCGCGTCATCGCTGGCTAAGAAAGCGACCAGTGCCGCCACATCGTCTGGAGTCTGAGCACGACCTAAAGCGATACCATCCACATATTTTTTGTAGGTTTCACCAATCGGTGCGCCGGTAATTTCAGAGAAACGCTCATCAATTTCGACCCACATATCCGTACCAACAATCCCCGGGCAATAAGAGTTAACGGTGATCCCCGCACTGGCATATTCTTTGGCTGCTGCTTGGGTTAATGCGCGGACCGCGAATTTAGTTGCAGAATAGACACCTAACAACGCAAATCCATCATGGCCGGCAATTGAAGAGGCATTAATAACTTTACCTTTCTGCTCACGCTGTTTGAATTTTTCAGTCGCCGCTTGGATCCCCCAAGTCACACCATTAACGTTAATTTTGAAGATACGATCCATATCTTCCTGACGCACATCCGCTAAGGCTTTAACTTGAGCAATACCGGCATTATTAATCATAACATCAAAGCCACCTAAGGCTTGCTCAGCATGCGCTACTGCGGCAAACACTTCATCACGATGACTAACATCCGCAATAAACGTAGTGGCTTTACGGCCTAATGCTTCAACTTCTTTCGCCACATTAGTCAATTTGTCCTGGTTGAGATCAACTAGAGCGATGTCTGCGCCTTCTTTCGCTAAACGAAGAGCAATTGCGCGTCCGATGCCTTGTGCTGCACCTGTGACTAAAATAACTTTGCTGTTCAATGCCATTATTTTTCTCCAAGGATATCTCTAGTTGTTGATAACGATTATCAACAATAAGTTATAACACCCTAACAATAATAAGGAATAGATACAAAAAAATGACGTTATGCTAACAATTAGCCAAAAATCTAAATAATGATTAAATAAAATCGTGATATGAATAAATTGAAGAAATAAAATAGCTATATTGCTTTTGATGGTAGTTTTTTATGTTGCCAAGATACCACCAAAGGAGTATCCAAAAAGTGCTATTGGCTATTTTATGGACGGAAATCAAACAATTGAGGGGCGATGGAGTATTTTATACGGTGTAACTCTAGGAAGTTATGACTATTAATAATTGCCCTATTCTTCGCTTTAGGCAGAGAGCATTGTTAATCCATTTGGTCAGTTGCAGGCGATTCATCTTCTGCAACTGACGTTTAAACCGTGATATACGATTAAAATAGCTACATTTATAACTACATTTATAACTACATTTATAACTACATTTATATAACAGATTTTGTTTATAAATCAGCGTAGTAAATTACTTTTTAGCGGCTTGGATATACAGCATATCCAACGCTACCGTTGCCGCTGCAAGCGCGGTAATTTCAGATTGATCATAAGCTGGCGCAACTTCAACCACATCCATACCGACGATATTCAGTGACTGCAGTCCACGCAGGATTTTTAGTGCGCGATCAGACGTTAAGCCACCAACCACGGGTGTTCCGGTTCCCGGAGCAAATGCAGGATCAAGGCAATCAATATCAAAAGTCAGATAAACAGGCATGTCACCAACAATTTGTTTCACTTGCTCAATAATATCAGCTGCCGCTCTATCATTTACCTGACCGGCATCTAATACGGTAAAACCGTTGTCGCTATCATGCTCAGTACGAATACCAATTTGTACTGAATGAGTTGGGTCAATCAGCCCTTCTTTTGGCGCATGATAAAACATCGTGCCATGATCAAACTTGCTGCCATTGCCATAAGTATCGGTATGGGCATCAAAATGCACTAATGCCATTTTACCGAAATGCTTAGCGTGAGCGCGCAGCAATGGTAGAGTGACAAAGTGATCGCCACCAAATGTTAAGCATTTTTTGCCCGCAGCCAAAAGTTTTTCGGTATGTGCTTGTAATTTATCGCTCATATCCTGTGCATCGCCGAAAGCAAAGACGACATCACCGCAGTCAACAATTTTCAATTTCTCGGTAAGCTTGAAATTCCACGGCCAGCGATGACTTTCCCACGCAAGATTAGTTGAAACTTGGCGGATAGCAGCAGGTCCATGACGGCTTCCTGCGCGGCCAGATGTCGCCATATCAAACGGAACCCCCGTAATGACCCACTCGGCATCAGAGTCATAAGGTTGGAAGTTCAGCGGTAAACGTAAAAAACCAAACGCATTGGAAACCAAAGAGTTATCGGTTTCATTACCCAAAGTGCTGTTTATCATTATCTGTCCTTTATACGCAATATGCATCATACGCATCCGTTGCTCCCTCTCATCGTCGATGATCTTAACGATAAATTGACGCATACGAAGGAACAACGCGTTATATTCTGTTTATTTTTACTGCCAGCGATACCTTGAATAAGCATCGCTGAACTTAATGAAGATATTAGATTTTACTGTTAAAAACTGACTTCAGCGTGCAAAATTACACGTCCTCAAGACCGATCACTCTTCTTCAAGATAGGTATAGCCATATAAACCGTTCTCGAATTCAGCGACAAAATCTTTTTGTAACTGCTCGCTTAAGCCGGTGTTCTTGACTTGCTCAGTAAAGCTTTCTAGTAGAGTTTCAGGCACCAATTTGACATATTGCAGCATATCCGCCACCGAATCGCCTTCTTCACTTTGCAGATAACTGCTGTTACCTTGGCTATCAACCCACACATCTAAGGCGGCAGTATCCCCGAACAAGTTATGCATATTGCCCAAAATTTCTTGATAGGCCCCAATCATGAAAAAGCCAATCATCGGTGGATGTTCAGGATCATACGCCGGCATCGGCATCGTAGTTTCGATACCATCACCATCAACATAGTGATCGATAATACCATCAGAATCGCAGGTAATATCCAACAGAACAGCACGACGATCTAACGGTTTATCCAGCCCTTCAATCGGCAATACTGGGAAAACCTGATCGATACCCCATGCATCCGGCATAGATTGGAACAGCGAAAAGTTAACATAAAATTTATCCGCCATACGCTCTTGCAGCTCATCAATAATCGGACGATGCGCACGATTGCTAGGATCGAGATCTTGCTGAATACGACGACAAATATTCAAATACAGTTCTTCAGCCCATGCACGTTGAGTTAAATTGAGCACCCCATGAGCATACTGAGTATGAGCTTCTTGTAAGTCAAATTGACTATCATGCAACCATTCACGCAATGAACGGCTACTGCCTTGATGTTGCATCTCTTGCCAAGTTTCCCACAATGAAATCAATGAACGCGGTGCGTCTTTCTCCGGTGCAGAAGTAGTTGTAAACTCATTGCGTTCGACACCAATTACGTTAGAAACCAATACCGTATGGTGCGCCGTCAGAGCACGGCCAGATTCAGTGATCACCGTTGGATGTGGAAGGTCGAACTCCTCACATGCATCACCGATAGCCCAAATCACATTATTAGCGTATTCATTTAAGCCATAATTAACCGAACAATCAGATTGAGAACGGGTACCTTCATAATCGACACCCAAGCCACCGCCGACATCAAAACATTGAATATTAACGCCCAGTTGATGCAACTCAACATAAAAACGTGCCGCTTCACGCACACCGGTAGCGATATCACGAATATTGGCCATTTGGGAGCCCAAATGGAAATGCAGCAGTTGCAAGCTGTCTAATCGATCCGCTGCACGCAGCATATCGACCAGTTGCAGAACTTGAGTTGCCGCTAAGCCAAATTTAGATTTCTCACCGCCACTGGCTTGCCATTTACCCGAGCCTTGAGAAGCCAAGCGTGCTCTAACGCCGAGGCGCGGAATAACATCTAACGCTTTAGCTTCTTTGAGCACCATGTCTATTTCTGACATTTTCTCAATAACCAGATACACTTTGTGACCCAGTTTTTCACCAATTAACGCTAAGCGAATGTATTCACGGTCTTTATAACCATTACACACAATCACCGTTTGCGTCCGTCCCGCATTCGCCAGTACGGCCATTAATTCGGCTTTAGAGCCGGCTTCTAATCCTAACGGCTCGCCAGAATTAATTAATGATTCAATCACACGACGTTGCTGGTTGACTTTAATCGGATAAACTAAAAAATAATCGCCTTTATAACCATAAGACTTACGAGCGCGTGTAAACGCCGCATTAATTGAGCGCAAACGATGTTGAAGGATTTGAGGAAAACAAAACAACGCAGGCAAACGCAAACGTAAATGTTCTTGTTCTTCTTTTACCCGATAAACTAGATCGGCTAAATCAATGGATGCGTCTGGCTCCTCAGGATTAGGGCAAACACAGACGTTTCCGCGTTCATTCACCTGATAGTAACCTCCGCCCCAATATGCGATGTTATATGTTTGGCGCATTTTACGAGCGATATTATCATTCATAGTAGACTCCTTTATGGAGGGGTGAGTGACGCTTTCTCCTTCATTGCAGCTCATCAGCCATGATGGTGCCGAATTTATACGTGGGGAAAACAGCTATTACTCAGATTAACAAAGTGCTTAGTGAAACTAAACAATGGATGTGCAAACCATCAATATACCAGCATTACCTGCTAATGCTAATAAGTCGGGTTGTATATTTGGATTGGTAACTTCGTGATGAAGTTGATAAAGACAGGAAAGCCAAAGGCAATGACATACAGCGAGAGCTGCATGGCCGTGTGGTACTGTTATTCAGCAGATTATGGATCATTACCCATTAACCCCCAAACATCATTGTCGTATTCGACAGTCCTGATAGAAAGCAGTTTAAAACTAGGAATATCATCCTAGATTTATAAGTTCTAATTTTAGATTAATCAGACTATATCTGCTGGTATGCAACCATGAGATCAATGTCTCTGTTACGGGAGCAGTTTATACCTTCATTAGATGATAAATGCAAAATCTAATTATCTCTTATGCCAATAAAATTTAATTTTCAGAGAAATAATATATTCATCTATTAACCACACTAAAAAAAATCTGGAATTTTTTTACCTTTCGACCTAGAATAGACGTCTAGATGTTAAAACATCCATACACACATAAATCCCAGAATCACTCAAGGTATTAAATCTAATGACCATACATCTTTTTACTTCTGAATCAGTCTCAGAAGGGCATCCGGATAAAATAGCCGATCAGATTTCTGATGCGGTGCTTGATGCAATTCTGGAGCAAGATCCAAAAGCACGCGTTGCTTGCGAAACTTACGTTAAAACCGGCATGGTAATGGTGGGCGGTGAAATCACCACTAGTGCATGGGTTGATATCGAAGAAATTACTCGTAAAACCGTTCGTGATATTGGTTACACCAGTTCAGCGATGGGCTTTGACGCTGATTCTTGCGCGGTGTTAAGTGCGATCGGTAAGCAATCTCCTGATATTAATCAGGGTGTTGACCGTGCAGATCCTTACGAACAAGGCGCCGGCGACCAAGGTATTATGTTTGGTTACGCAACTAATGAAACCGACGTATTAATGCCTGCACCAATTACTTACGCTCACCGTTTAGTTGCACGTCAAGCTGAAGTCCGTAAAAGTGGAATTTTGCCTTGGTTACGTCCAGATGCTAAAAGTCAGGTTACTTTCCAATACGACAATAACAAAGTTGTCGGTATTGATGCCGTGGTCCTGTCGACCCAGCACTCTGAAGATATTAGTCAAAAAGACTTACACGAAGCAGTGATGGAAGAAATTATCAAGCCGACGCTGCCAAGTGAATGGTTAGTTCCAACCACTAAATATTTTATTAACCCAACCGGTCGTTTTGTTATTGGTGGCCCAATGGGTGACTGTGGTTTAACCGGTCGTAAAATTATTGTCGATACCTACGGCGGTATGGCGCGTCATGGTGGCGGTGCATTCTCAGGTAAAGATCCGTCTAAAGTTGACCGCTCTGCGGCTTATGCGGCACGTTACGTGGCTAAAAACATTGTTGCTGCTGGCTTAGCAGATCGCTGTGAAATTCAAGTTTCTTACGCTATCGGTGTTGCTGAACCAACGTCTATCATGGTTGAAACCTTTGGCACCGAAAAAGTACCAACGGCGCAATTAGTCCTGTTGGTGCGTGAATTCTTTGATTTACGCCCATATGGCTTAATTCAAATGTTAGATTTACTGCAACCAATCTATCAACAAACCGCTTCATACGGTCACTTTGGTCGTTCTCAGTTCCCTTGGGAAAAAACAGATAAAGCGGCACTGCTACGCGAAGCTGCAGGTTTAAAATAAGCCTCAGATTTAACATGCTTATTGGTTCAGTTAATGGCGGGATAACTCCCGCCATATCAGTTTATATCCCTATCTCGCTGAGTCTGCGCTCCCTGCTTATTTATCAAATAATCATTCATCGAATACGCGTTTATTAAATAGTTGATCAAACAGCTATCAATATCACCATATAGTCATTTATTAGGGCGTTATTAAATATTCGATAGCCAAATTCACCGCCTATAAAATTTAAAGTCAGTTAATTTATAATTAATTGTTTTTAATTGTTATTTTTACTTCTGTTTGTTATCGCTTATCTTATACTTTCTTCTAGTTATCCCTTCTACTACTCCACTCCATGTTTATAATTTTTGAGCCATAATCGATTATCTAAACGCATTGTCTAAGCGTATTGTTATAAACATATTATTATAACTGCCATAAACCGTTTGCTAACTTAGATTATTTCGGTTGATGAACTCGCTGAAAAATCCACATTCCCAATACCATAGCGAATGTAAAAATAATCCCCTGCCACTGCCCTGCTCCAGTTAATAATACCGCAGGCCCAGGACAAATGCCGGCGAGCCCCCAACCTATGCCAAATAACAAACTTCCAAGCACTAATTTTTTATCGATAACGGTTTTAGTCGGGATCTGTATATCACAATGCAACAGACTGCTTTTTCGCTGCTTGGCAATCCAAAAAGCCACGGCGCTAATAAGCATGGCAACCGCCATCGTCACTAATAATGAAGGATCCCATTGACCCGTGATATCTAAAAAGGCCAAAATTTTAGCGGGATTACTCATCCCGGCTATAATCAATCCGAAACCAAACAGTAAGCCACTGAATAATGCACTAATCGCCACCATAGTTTATCCTCCTAGATTGATATTATTGATGATGGCAACAGTAACAAATGCGCTGATCATGAAAATAAGCATCGCCACCAGCGAACGTTTAGACAAACGTGCCATGCCACAAATTCCATGCCCGCTGGTGCAGCCGCTGCCTAACCGTGTTCCATAGCCCACCAATAATCCGCCAATAATCAATAGTGGTGTGGTTGCAGCAATATGAATTACTGGCACAAAAAACCACCAAGAAAATAGTAAAGGAGCAATCAGAATGCCAATGATAAATGCCACTTTCCACAAAAACTCACCCTTGATTGGTTTGATTATTCCACCAATTATTCCGCTAATGCCAGCGATTCTGCCATTGAACAAAATCAAAATAGCGACGGCAACGCCGATAAATACGCCACCCATTGCCGCTGATAATGGGGTAAAATTCGCCCAGTCAATAGCCATAAAAATTACTCCTTAGCAGGGCAATAAAGTTGATATAACGTATTGAGTAATATTGCTATTTTTTCATCAGCAATCGAATAATAAATACGCTTACCTTCTCGCCGGGTGATCACCAAACCTTCGTTACGCAATACCGTCAATTGTTGAGATAACGTCGGTTGTTGTATTTGCAGCAGCGTCTCCAGTTCGCTCACACAAGCTTCACCCTGTGTTAATTGACACAGCAATAGCAGCCGGTCAGCATTTCCCAGTGTTTTTAATAAATTAGCAGTATCTGTAGCCGCAATTTTCATTGCGGTAAGCACTGCTGAATCCAACGAATTTGCCATAAATCTCTCTATTAATTGCATCGCTATAATTTACAAAAAAACAATATATCATTTTATATATTGAGTTACAATTGACGCTTGAATGGAAAAAATGACTGCGCTATGCTGCCGCGATGAAAATACCTCGTGTTCCTCTCACTCTACAACTTTCTGCGATGCGCTTATTGCGAGAAAAGCTCGCGCTCGCCAGTAACAAGCTCGAAAAAACATTTACTGAACCTACACTTAATTATCGCCAGCGGGGAACCACTGCCGGTAGTGCTTATTTAGCCGAGTGGCAAATTCGCCTTAATCCTGTGTTATTAATTGAAAATGGCGAGGCGTTTATTCAAGAGGTTATCCCGCATGAATTAGCGCATTTATTAGTGTATCGTTGCTTTGGACGCGTGGGCATTACACCGCACGGTAAAGAATGGCAATGGATGATGCAGGAAGTGCTCGAAGTAACGCCACAAAGAACGCATAAGTTCTCAGTTGAGTCAGTAAAAAGTCAAGGATTTATGTATCATTGTCGCTGTCCGCAGCCGCATGAACTGAGCCTGAGACGACATAACAAAGTCCAACGTGGAACAAGCCAATATCTGTGCCGTAAATGCAAAGAACCGCTCTCTTGGTTGGCGACTCCGCAACAGAAAAGCTAATTTCTTTCCTGTCGCGAAATAGCCTGAAACTCATTGAATCACTTATCCAGCTAGAATCAAATCGCCCAACCAGACTTCACTTGGGCGTGATGATAATATTTAGTCACTTAATTAAGCGAATTCAGTCATTACCTGCTGAGCAATTTCAAAATAGATAATCAAACCGGTTCCATCAATTAACGTCGCAATAAATGGCGCAGAAACTACAGCTGGGTCGATTTTCATTCTTTGTAAGACCATGGGAATGATAGATGAAACAATTGCACTCCACATAGTGATCGCCACAATGGTTAAACTAACAACAATGGTAACTTCCATACCCACGCCTAAGACCCATGCGCGAATTAATGCGGCACCGCCGATAGTTACCGCGACGAGTACCGAAGTTGAGACTTCTTTTCTCAGTACCGCACCAACGTTTTTCAGACTAACTTCACCTAATGCCATAGCTCGGACTAAGGTTGAAGTGATCTGCGTACCACTGTTTCCGCCAGTACCAATCAATAATGGAATAAAGAAGGCTAATGAGATAGCCGCTTCTAATTGATCTTCAAAGGCTTTTAATACCGTCCCCGTATAGGCCTCAGCGACAAATAGCATTAATAACCAAACCACGCGCTTGCGCCATAATGTCCACGGGCTGGTTTCTAAATATGGTTCATCTAGGGGAGTTGTCGCCCCTTGTAATTGCGCATCCAGTGTATTTTCATCTTCAATTAAATCAGAGATATCTTGTGGACGTAATACGCCAACAATTTTACCAAACTGAACTACGGGGATCATATCGATTCCGCTATTATTAATTAAATCATTCACTTCATGGCGCGATTGATCGGGTGCAACAGAGAAGTAATTATGTCGCATAATATCAGACACAAATAAATCATCCGCAGCGGTTAATAATGATTTAACTGACAGAATTCCGTTTAAATAATTATTCTGATCGACAACAAATACATATGTTGGAATTTGTTCTCCTTCAATTTTGTTGATCAGATTACTTTTAACGTGAGCGATAGAATCACCAACAGACGCAGAGATATAAGATTGACTCATATACGCGCTAACAATTGATTCATCTTTTTTGATAGGTTTATTTTGCTGGCGATTCATTTGATCGCCTTTCATCGCGGATTTAGCAACAACTGCCGCTGCTGTTTGCGCTTTATTCTGAGAAGAGAATGTCATTTTAATTGGACCCTATTACTGTTGTTAACTCAAACAGCACTCAAATAGGGGCGAAACCAGATGAGAGAATGCTATGGCTATCTCTACGTCTCGGTTTTAGCACTATACAACGTATCCCGATTATTACGGGAAGTTACATGGGGATATACCTTCGATCGATATATCCTGTCCTAATCTTGGGCGTCTCTCGACGTCGTCAGATCAGCAACCTGTGTTTGTATAGGAGCCTCGCCTAACGAGATACTGCACTATTAAGATGCGGCGCGAATTATAACCATTGACATCAGGATTACCATCCCGAATATGTGACTAATTATGTCAAAATTCATATTGTTTAAGCTTTGTTTATCTTTGTGAATTAAAAAATTATTATTTATTAAAAAATAAAACCTCCAATAAATTTAATGAAAATCAATATGATACGCAAACAAATAAGAGATAATTTACTAGATATAGAATGTTATTTCTAAAAATATAAATAATATTTACTGTTTATCGCTTATATTCCCAGAGTATCGAAAGAAAAATCCAGACATAAATTTATGTATAAGAAATAAAATAAAATAAAATAAATTAACTCGGAATATTAGACAAAAAACACTGAATTATTCTCAATAAATATTAATTTATTGGCTAAAAAACACATAAATCAATGCCATAATAATAAACACTTAAAATTAACAACATAAATATGAGCGGGGCATAAGTGGAATTAACTAAACTAATTAATAGATGAAATGATGAAAACAACCATAAAAAACAACCAAGATAAAACAAAAAGTTATCTTGGTTAGTTTAACAAAGAACAATAAAACAAACATAGATTTAATAAACAGGGTTTTAATAAATAATGTGACAAATAAGATTAATGAATGTGTTTAATAAAAAATAATTTTCGGAATAAATGAGCTAAAGATATAAAAATAATCTCCCTAAGACCTATCATAACAACCGATATTAAGGAGATAATCTACAGCATCATTATTTATGCGATTTCAATATTGCCGCGTAATTGGCAGCTACAAGCAAGAACATATCCCTGCTCTATTTCTTCCGCGGTTAATGTCATTTGGCTACTCTGCGTATAATCGCCAGTAATTATCTGGGTTTTACAGCTCCCACAGACACCTGCACGACACGCCGCAACCACAGGCAGCTTATTTAACTCCATCGCAGCTAATAACGATATTCCAACCGGTACGGAATAATCGGTTAATTGATGGCGCACTTTTAACATTACTGTTTGGCTATTTTCAGTACTTTTTCCCGCCTCTGATGGCTTATATTCTGTAAGAGCGGGCTCAGAAAGTAACGGCTCAGTAGAGAAACGCTCCATAAAGAAATTGGCGGCATCTACCCCCAGTTCCGTGGCAAAATTCTGTACATTCTGCATATAAGCCGCGGGTCCACAGGTCATTACTACACGGGATTGAATATCTGGTACCAAGGCTGCTAATTTTTGTTGAGTTAAACGGCCTTGAGTTATTTCTCCCCGATCGGGTGATCCCTGCATAATACACAATTGCAATTGCTGTGGATATTGGCCTAATAAATATTGCCACTCACGGGAAAAAATAACTTGCTGCTCATCACGCACATTAAATAATACTTTAATATTAGCGCTAGGCTTATTAGCTAATAACCAGCGCACCATAGACATAATTGGGGTAACACCACACCCCGCTGCTAGCATTAAATAATTATCATGGGCAATATTGGCGCAACTAAACTCCCCTTGAGCATCGGAAAGCCACAAATAATCGCCCGGTTTTACCGATTGAGTCAGCCAATTGGAACCCATACCATTATCGAGGCGTCTCACGGTTATGGTTATAAACGGGCTTAATCCCGGCGAAGATGAAAGTGTATATGCGCGCAGGGTATCACCGCTATTTTCAATACTGACTAACGCAAACTGTCCCGGATCATAAGTATAAAAATCATGATTAATTAAATTAATCGTCCAGACATCGGGGGTTTCCTGATATACCGAATGTACCTGCATACGGTTCGGGCATAAGGTTGTTGGCATGGTCATAAAAAGAGTCCTCAATAGGGAGAATAAGCTCTCCCCTGCACGAATTTATGCCGGCAGAATAGTTGCCAGATCCTGTTCAACAGTAGTAATACTGCGCATACCAAATTTTTCATTCAGTATATTCAGCAAATTTTCAGTCAAAAAGGCCGGAGCCGTTGGCCCGGTATAAATATTTTTGACGCCTAGAGACAATAGCGTTAATAAAATAACTATCGCTTTCTGTTCAAACCACGACAAAATTAAACTTAGCGGTAAGTCATTCACGCCACAGCCTAATTTCTCTGCCAGATTAACCGCCAGCATAATAGCGGAATAGGCATCATTACACTGACCTACATCAAGCAGACGCGGTAAACCTTCAATGGTGCCAAAATCCAGTTTATTAAAACGATATTTACCGCACGCCAAGGTCATTATTAAGCAATCTTGAGGCACGCTACGCGCAAAATCAGTGTAATAGCTGCGCTCACCTCGGCTACCATCACAACCACCAACTAAAAATACATGGCGTAATTTACCTTGAGCCACCAAATCAATGACTGCATCGGAGGCACTTAGCAAGGTTTTACGCCCAAATCCTACCGTGATTTTATGTTCGATTTCGGTATAAGGGAAACCACTAAGCGCTTGTGCCTGTGCAATAATGGCTGAAAAATCATCACCATTAACATGCTTCGCACCCGGCCAACCGACAATGCTGCGCGTCCAGATACGCTCTTTATACTGACCAACATCAGGATCAATAATGCAGTTTGAGGTCATTAAGATTGGTCCAGGGAATTTAGCAAATTCAACCTGCTGATTTTGCCATCCGCTGCCATAATTACCGACTAAATGTGGGTGTTTTTTTAATTCAGGATAACCATGAGCCGGTAACATTTCACCATGGGTATAAATATTAATTCCGGTTCCTGCTGTTTGATCTAACAACAATTGGAGATCTTTCAGATCATGCCCAGAAATAAGAATACATTTGCCTGCTACAGGACGCACATTAACCTGCGTAGGGATCGGATCACCAAATTTTTTGGTCTCCCCAGTATCAAGTAATTCCATGATACGGAAATTCATCATCCCGATAGCCATTGATTGCTCAAGCAGCGCATCCATCTCTGTTGGTAATGTTCCGAGCCATGCCATTATTTGATGGAATTGACCATAAACATCATTGTCATACTGACCTAAAACATGGGCATGCTCCATATAGGCCGCCGCACCTTTTAAACCATATAGGCACAACATACGTAAGCCATGAATATCCTCACCAACCTGCTGTAAATCACGATTTAATGCAAATTCAGTGGCTTGTGCCAACAAAGTCGGTAAATCCGAGCCTTGTAACTGCAAATTTGCCATCGGATGATCGACCTGAGCTAAGCTATTCTTGGACAGGCAACGTTTAACTAATTGTTGGCGTAAATAAATCGCTTCACGGGCATAACCAATAATTCTATCTGAATCAAAATTTACATTAGTTAATGTGGCGAAAAAAGCCCGAGGAACAAAACTGTCAATATCATGATCGATAATCTCTAGCTCGCGCGCGGTAACCGCCCAAGCTGATAATCCTTGCAGAACGGCAACTAATAAATCTTGCAGATCGGAGGTTTCAGCAGTTTTACCGCACATGCCCTGTGCGTATGCACAGCCATTACCCGCTGGTGTTTTCATTGTTTGTTCACATTGCACACAGTACATGAATATTACCCTTATAAGTTGCATTTAAAATACACCTATAAGATTAATACTTTCCTGCGTTTATAACAGGTATTTTATCTACAACTTAATTTGTTATTGATCTGCCGCAAAAATAAAACGCAATGATAATTGTTTATAGCTTATGTCATCAATATGAACATCAAATCAACATCACATTGATAGGTATTACCTATAGCACTGACCGATAACATTTCTTGGCTGTATGTACTATGATTAACGAATAGTTAACTAATTATTTGATGATTAGTTAATAACTAATAACAAACTCCGGCTTACAGACCCTACTATGGGAGAATTACCATGATCACATTAAAAGACATAGCCCCCGAGAACCAACCTAAAAAATGTTACCAATTATTGATCGATGGACAATGGACTGATAGCGTTTCGCACAAAACTAACCAAAGTTACAATCCAGCCACGGGTGAATTATTAACCGAATATCAAGAAGGCTCAGCAGAAGATGTCGATTTAGCCGTTGCCGCTGCGCAAAAAGCCTTTGTCAGCTGGCAGCATAGTACCCCAGTTGAACGTCAAAATATTTTGCTTAAAATTGCAGATAAGCTCGAACAAGAACAACAACGTTTTGCCGTATTAGAATCTCTCGATAACGGTAAACCTTACAATGAATCATCTAAAATAGACTTACCGGCAGCGATTGATCACTTCCGCTATTTTGCTGGCGTGATCCGTTCACATACTGATGAAACATCAATTATCGATGCCAATACTATTAGCTTAGCTATTCGCGAACCTTTAGGCGTTGTCGGCCAAATTATTCCTTGGAACTTCCCATTATTAATGGCAGCGTGGAAGCTCGCTCCGGTTATTGCTGCCGGTGATACTGTCGTTATCAATCCTGCTAGCCTAACCCCAATCAGCCTGTTAGAACTCGGTCGTATTATCAATGAATTCGTACCTGCTGGTGTGGTTAATATCGTAACTGGGCGCGGATCTGTGGTTGGTCAAGCTATTTTAGAACATCCTGGCATTGATAAGTTGGCCTTTACTGGTTCAACTAGCGTGGGCTACACCGTTGCCGCAGCGGCCGCCAAAAAACTGATCCCCGCTACACTCGAACTGGGGGGGAAATCAGCTAATATCGTATTCCCTGATGCCAATATGGAAAAAGCGGTCAAATATGCCGCCATCGCCATCTTGATGAACCAAGGCCAAGCCTGCGAATCGGGCTCTCGCTTGTTCCTACACGAAGATATCTACGATTCGTTCTTAGCGGCATTAAAAACTCGCTTTGAATCAGTAAAAGTGGGCGATCCAATGGCTACTGATACCCAAATGGGCAGCCAAGTTAGTGAGGCGCAATTAAATACCATTTTAAATTATGTCGATATCGCCAAAAAAGAAGGCGCGACCATTCTTACTGGGGGTAAACGTCTCACCGAGAATGGACTAGATAAAGGCTTCTTTATGCAGCCAACCATAATTTCTGACGTGACCAATGATATGCAGGTGGCTATCGAAGAAATTTTTGGTCCGGTATTGTGCGTGATTAAATTTAAAGATGAACAAGAAGTTATTGATTTAGCCAATGATTCCGAATATGGCTTAGGCGGCGCGGTATGGACACAAGATATCAACCGAGCAATCCGCGTCTCGAAAGCCGTCAGGACAGGTCGTATGTGGGTTAATACCTACCATGAATTACCGGCTCATGCACCTTTCGGTGGCTATAAAAAATCTGGATTAGGCCGTGAAACGCATAAAATGATGTTAGACGCTTATACTGAAGTGAAAAACATTATCATCAGTACCAGTGAATAATTTATATCCAGAATTTCTATAAATAGTTAATTGAAATAAATAGTTAATTGAAATAAATAGTTAATTAAAATAAAAAATCAAGATAGATAGAAAGTTAATTTGTCCCGATAAGCTGATACAACGCTATCGGGATTTTTTTATTTCATAATAGGCTATTTAGTATTAATCCCTAGATTCTAAGCTCATCAATATTAATATTTATTATCTTATTAAGAATGAAAAAAGTTCTATTTCTTTTTTAGGGTAACCCTAATTATTTAACCTTAATCATCACTACGCTGCTTTATAAAATATTTGTGATAAAATGATTGCGGTTAAATAGACCCTTTTTTATATCAAGGAGCAAACTCCTTGGTATAGTTGATGCTATATACTGATTGATTAGGTCGTTCAAGAGAGTCATAACAATATGGCAGATAATATGGCAGACAAAATGGCAGATACAATGACAGACAAAAACTCAGTTAGTGCCACCGAAATAAAATACCGATTTGGGGTACTAAAACGATTAAAAGAAAAAGATAAAACACCACTAGTTATCTTATTACTGTCAGCGATTATTGGCTCGCTCGCGGGATTAGTCGGAGTATTATTTGAAATCAGTACTACATGGATTTCAAACCAACGAACCGACACCGTAAGTGCTTATTTCAGTGATAAATGGCTGATGATCCCTGCAATGTTTGTTATTTCAGCCATACTGGCGATGATTGGCTATTATCTCGTTAATCGCTTCGCTCCCGAGGCGGGAGGCTCTGGTATTCCTGAAATCGAAGGCGCATTACAAGATTTGCGCCCGGTGCGCTGGTGGCGAGTGTTGCCCGTCAAATTTTTGGGCGGCCTAGGAACATTAGGCTCTGGCATGGTACTAGGCCGTGAAGGGCCAACCGTACAGTTAGGCGCAAATATCAGCCAGATGATCAATGATATCTTCCGTATAAAAGATAAAGAATCGCGCCATACTTTATTAGCCGCCGGGGCAGCCGCTGGGTTATCTGCTGCATTTAATGCGCCATTAGCCGGTATTTTATTTATTATTGAAGAGATGCGCCCACAATTTAAATATAGCCTAATTTCGATTAAAGCAGTATTTATCGGTGCAATTACGGCTACCATCGTATTTAGAATGATTAGCGGTCAAGACGCAATACTTAATATTGGGCAGTTCTCATCAGCGCCCTTAAATACATTATGGCTATACCTCATTCTTGGCATGATATTTGGTGTATTAGGTATCGCCTTTAATAATTTATTACTTTATCTACAAGATAAATTTCTGCAATTTTATCAAGGTAAAATGTCACGCTTTGTATTAATGGGCGGATTAATTGGCGGCAGTTGTGGCGCAATTGGTATTTTAATGCCCGAAATTGTTGGTGGTGGTTTCGGTGTTATCCACCAATTAACTGCGGGTACTTTTAGTCTCGCCATGATTTTAGTGTTTTTTGCGTTACGCTTTTTAACCTCAACACTCAGCTTTAGCTCTGGCGCTGCTGGTGGTGTTTTTTCTCCATTATTAGCCTTAGGTACTTTATTTGGCACCGCCTTTGGCTACGTCGCATTAAATTTATTCCCTGAATATACGATAGAAATAGGCACTTTTGCCATTGCGGGTATGGGGGCTTTATTTGCATCTACCGTCAGAGCACCGCTGACAGGTATTATTTTAGTATTAGAAATGACCGATAATTACCAGCTGATTTTACCCATGATTATTACCTGTCTTGGGGCAACCATGCTCGCACAGGCATTAGGCGGAAGACCGCTGTATAGCGTACTATTAGAGCGTAAACTCCAACAAAATGCGCAGCAAAATAAAGCGACGGAGAATAAAATGCCGGTGGTAGAAAAGCCAGCGGAATAGACGAAGAATAGCAAAGTGAGAATTAACAGACAACGGACTATTTATTACTTATCCGTTGTCTGTTTAACTGGATTTAAACTGCCTTTTTCTTGGCGATTAGAGTCGCAAAATTTAATTTAATTGGATTACCGTGTTGATCTTTTTTATGCAGATGCCCAGCATTTTCATTGTATTTAATGACTTCCCAATCGTGATAATATTGTTCTAATTCACCGGGTTGTAAAAAACACTTAAACGGAACTTCATCATAGGGAACATCATCAGTTTCTACTGGGCAAACAATTAAATTTACCCCATTCGCTCGCGTCTGTTGCTGCATATTTTTAATAATATCAGCAATATTTTCGCGTTTTAAAAACATTAAAACTACTGTTGAAATAATCAAATCATATTCTTCTTTGATTTGATGGCTATTAATATCATAAATGGCAGTTTTTATATTATCTAAATTGGCATCTTTTTTAACCAACTCAATGGCCTGTATATGCTGAGGATTGATATCCACCGCAGTCACATCATACCCCTGCTGGGCTAAAAAGAAGCTATTTCTGCCTCTTCCCGAGCCTAAATCTAATACCGTACACGGTTTAATAATCTGCTGTTCAGCCATAAATCGCACTTCAGAATGCGGTAATGACAGCCCATACTGTTTATAAAATTTAACTTCAGGATGACAAAAGAAAGAAAGTTGGCATTGCATATCATCACTAAAATCAGCGATACGATGCCATTTTTGTGGTTCAATCATTGGTGGCTGATGCTGGGTATCAAAATGAAACAACTGTTCGCGACCATCGTCTTCAAAGATAACAAAATCTAAACTACCTTGCAGAATAACCAACTGAGCATAACTGCCTTCTTGGGTATTATGACGCTCTTGAAACATTAAAGGGAGCGTACTTTTATTCCAAGTAGGCATTGTTTTATAACATACTAAATCTGTCATATCATCACCGTAAGTTGTATTTTAAATACATCTTATAGCTAATTAAGTTACTCTGCAAAGAGTAATCTACTCAAATTAATTGGGCTTGATAAATATCAATCTCCCGTCCTAGGTATTCAGCACTATTTCACTATTCTGAACTATTCTGAACTATTCTGAACTATTCTGAACTATTCTGAACTATTCTGAACTATTCTGAACTATGGTCGTACTAACAGCCGTGCTATGCCGGGAGATTGATTAAACTCACTCGGGAATTACACCCTCTAAATTTAAGCTAAATAAAAACTTAATACCCTAGCTCTTTTTCTGTCAGCCCTTGAAATATAAAAGGTTTACTTTCTTTATAGAGTGCAGTCGCATCCCCAGAAAAAATATTGCTTTGCTCTACACCGAGATCTAACTTTTGCACCTTGCCAGTTTCAGCAGAAAAATCAATTTTCTTCAAATCGGTCCAAAAGATATTAGGCGTCAATGCGGATTCAAAGAAATAGAGCTGACGCTTATGGTCAACTAAGGTACGCCAGCGAGTTGATGATATCTCCGGTGCATCCGTAGTATTTAAACCATAAGGTACGGAAACATTACGGATCACACTGAAAACACTAGCAACGGCTTTATTAGCTGTCGTGTTTTGTGGAATAGCATTGATATAAAAACTGGCGCGAGCAAATCTATCTGCAGAACGATTTGTGCCGGGCAACATGACGGTTCCACCAATCCCTTGCCAGTATTCTTCCATAGCTAACTGTTTTTCAAATGTTGGCGAATTAGTCATCACTTGATATTGCTTACCATGATGAATAACCTGCTTACCATCGATATATTCAATAATAGCACTGTCACCACTAGCATCAGATAAAGCCAAATGCAGTGTCGCTAATCGAGCTTGGCCAGGAACATTATCTGTGACAACCGATAAGGGTGATTTTTCTAAACTAGCCACAGCTTCAGCCACCGTGGCGTAATTATCCAACATATACTGAGCCCAAACTGAAATAGATAATGCCGGATTTTTATCGCCTTCTTTAGGATATTCCGATTCTGCTAACCATAATAAATTGGTGACTAATCCTTTTTCATTCACTCCGTCAGTGGTAGAAATATCATAGCCTGAAGCAACGACACTGCCATATTTAGAATGCCACTTTAATGAGTTTTCCCCTGCGACGCCGTTACGTTCCATCCCCCGAGGAAATATCCATAAATTGGTACCAATATCGTATTTCCAGTCCATGGTTCTGGTGGTCATAATTTGTTGATTTTCACCAAGATAAACAATTCTAGTACATGCTTGGCTGACTACCGCAGTCATCGATGTTGCTGCTAATGTTAGCCCTGCCACTATGCATTTTTTTAATATGCATTTTTTTAATATTGACATCAAACCTCCCGGTTTGGTTAAAATTATCGTTCGGTTATTTATCGATTCTATTTAGCCAGTATCTCGATAATCTAGTTAATTGCACTCAACTATTTATATAAACTGCGTTATATAAACTGCGGTTCCAGCATACAGAAAATAATACTTTTATAGTAAGAATAAGTGTAAGTGAGTTTATACAAAGATCAATTCTTCCAATCATCAAAACACTAAATATAAAATAAGAATGATAATAACTTCCGATACTTAATTGAAGTAACATTATGTTATTTATGGTATATCGCTATTTATCTATTAATTTGTGATTTTATACTATTCAAGTGACATATAAACAATAAAAAACCCGCTTAATCTTATTGTGATTAAGCGGGTCTCGAAATAAGAATATAACTCTAAAAATTTATTTCTGCTGTACACCTTCAACAGAAATCATTAACTCAACTTCTTGTGATTTAGGGCCTAAATCAGATTTGATGTTAAAGTCTTTCAGCTTAATATTACCATAAGCTTCAAATCCTGCTCGGTAACCGCCCCAAGGATCTTTACCTTCACCCAGAATTTTAGCATTTAATGTCAGTGGTTTAGTTACACCGTTTAGGGTGAAATCACCACTAACGAGGTATTTGTCACCCTCTTTTTTTACGTCGGTTGAAACGAATTTTGCTTCTGGGAATTTTGCTGCATTTAAGAAATCAGCACTGCGTAAATGTTTATCTCGCTCAGCATGGTTAGTATCAATACTGTTAGTTTTAATCAGCACATCAACACGGTCCTTTGCCGGATCTTTTTCATCATAAGTAAAACTACCATCAAAATCTTTAAAGCTTCCGTAAACCCAACTATAACCTAAATGCTGAATACGAAATTCAATAAACGCATGTTGCCCTGGCTTATCAAATTTATAGGTTGCTGCCAGCGCAGAACCAGCGGTTAATAATAGTGCACCTGTTGCAAGGCTCAGAACCGTTTTCTTCAACATATTTATCTCCACGTTTTATTTATTAGGATTAAATCCTAATATTCTTTTTAAGGTAAAATCAGCATCAAAAAAATGATGTTTAAAAGCAGCCAGTGCATGTAATACAGAAAGTAAAACCACAGACCAAGCTAAATAAAGATGTATTTCTCCAGCGGTATCTGCCTGAGCGGCTTGCCCGGTAAAAATAGCCGGAACATTAAACCAATCAAACACATTGATCGCTTGACCATCAGCCGTTGAAATTAAATAACCACTAATTAAAATACTAAATAACAATATATAAATAAGTATTTGAACTATAGCTGCACTAATTTTAGTTACTCGACTGTAGCTCGGGAGTGGCTTCGGTGGCGGAGAAATAAAACGCCAAATCACTCTAAATAACATCACGATAAATAAGATGATACCAATACTTTTATGTATCTCCGGAGCTTGGTGATACCAGCTATCGTAATAGCCTAGCGATACCATCCATAGGCCTAAAGCAAACATACCGTATACCGTTATTGCCACCAGCCAATGAATTAAAAGTGACACATGTCCATAGCGAGTGGAAGTGTTCTTCCATTGCATATCATAACCTTTTTATATTAGTCATCGAGTAAATATTTAACTTAGGTTAATCATAATCTATTTTTCATTTTTATATATCGTTATCTTCAACAAATATTTTGTTGAAGATATTCAAATTCCATCAACCCAGTTAGATTTAATTAGTCTTCAGGAAAGTCAATAAGACAAAGGATAAATAATCCAACTTATCGGCTTAGTTTTAAATTAATTTATCTTATTAAAGTTATAAATTAATTATCTTTAGCTATAAGAAATAATTAAATATTATAATAAGAACCGTTATTACGATGGTATTAGTGGATTTCTGAGAGACTTACTTTTAGCGAATATAAAATTATTCAATATAAATTAGTATTCAAAAGAATCTTCACTAGGTAACCTCCGTTAAAAAAACTATATTTATTAGCACGACAACATGTTGTAGGAAAAAAAATGTACTCCCTGTGGATAGCCAATAAAAATTACTCCTCCTGGTCTCTACGCCCTTGGATTTTGCTCAAAGTTTTAAATATTCCGTTTAAAGAACATCAAGCTTTGTTTAATTCAGGCGGCAGTAGCTATGAAAAATTCACCGTATTTTCACCCACGGGTCAAGTTCCCTGTCTAATTGATGATCAACAGATTATTTGGGATTCGCTCGCTATATGTGAATATATCGCCGAAGATCATCCCCATGCATGGCCACAAGATAGACAGGCAAGAGCATGGGCCAGAAGCGCAGCCGCAGAAATGCACTCAGGCTTTCTAGCGCTACGCCAAAATTGTCCGATGGAATGTACGACTCGCCTCGCTATGCTCGAGATATCTAACGAACTTAAACAAAATATCATGCGCCTAGAGACACTATGGCAAGAAGGATTAGATAAATTTGGCGGTCCTTGGTTAGCAGGTGAGCAATTTACCGCTGTTGATGCTTTTTTCGCACCTATTGCTTTTAGAATTCAAAGTTATCAACTCCCCGTCAATGACGTGGTCCAACAATGGGTTGAACAAACATTAACGTTAAGCGCGATGCAAGAATGGTATCAGGCAGCCAGCAACGAAGAACTGATCGATCATTAACCAATAAGCATTATCTGCCGCGCCTAACCTTTATTTAAGCGCGGTATTAATTGATTAATATGACTAAAATTAAATCATCTACTCGAACATCAAAATTATTATAGAACTAATTTTTGTTTAGTTATAATAAACTCACTTACTTAGTTAAATATTCTCACCCCAAGGAAAAGCAGTTAAAACCGTCCCTGTTGCTGTCTTTAAGCTAACCTGATCATTTTTAAACCATTCAGATAATGAAAACTCACCTTTTGGTGTTTCTACATAAATATCAATGCGACACAATGGCGTATTGGCTTTGATAGCAAATTGGGCAAAATCTTCTTTCTGCTGCAAAGTAGGACAGCGGATCAGCACATCGAGATCACTATCTGAATACATAGACTGAATATCAGTAACCAATGTATAAGCACAGCTACCGATTACTCCCCACTTCCATGGCCATTGATGCTGAGAAATCAACAGTAATACCTGAACCTGAGGTAAAGCAATAAACATTGAGCGCTGTAACTCGATAGGATTAGAAACTAACGATTCAATATTCATAATATGAGTAATTGATGATTTATCAATAAGCACATCGAACCTTTCACTGCGCTTTATTCCCCGCAATCCTACAACGATTTTGCCATCATATTGCTGTTTTCTAAGCACAATCAACGGCAATGATGAGTTCCACTGCATACTTACCCATTCAGGTAATGGCTGCTCTGAAATAATTTCACTGGCATCATTAATCCAAACAAAATCATGGGGGTTAAGCTGCATATTGCGGTATTCCTTATGGTGAACAATCGTATAATTTACATAGCTAGTATATACAAAAAAAATGACTTAAATCGCGGGTTCCATGTTATCACAAGCCATAGATAGCTGTTCTTCATATTACAAAAATCATTAATAAAAATAAAACACAGGTTAAATTGAAACGATAAAAATTACTATAAAATTGCCATTAAAAAACACAGTTAATAGATAAAAATATAGACAACTATACAATTAAAATAATTTCTAACTAGCAACAGAGATAATTTTTAATTCCACACAGACAGGCTAGATGATAATATAAAAATCAATAAGTTATTATCTGTACAATATAATATTAATATTTTATTTCGAGCGTCTTATTATGAGAAGAATTCCAGCAATAGATGACGGGCTTATTTTCAGTGGCTGCATGCTCACTGGAGCTATTATTTCATTGATTTTTTCCGGCGTACAAACAGCAATGTGGAGTACATTCTCAACCTTGTATGCCTTTCTATTATTCAATGCTGCAAAGGATTACAAAAATCATTTCTACACTGCATTCTGGTTGTTAGTTATTGTTTTTTCTATTTATTTAGGGAATGCATTACGTTTAGGTGATCCATTTTATCTATTCTTAATTATTTTTTCTTTTATTTATTATCAAATATATGGCTCAGATCCTGTTATTGACTTATCCATGAAGTTTATCATTATAATGTCAACAATTGGTACTGCTATTCCTAATATCTCTATAGACTTACCAATAGGATTTTTTATTGGCAGCAGTATTACTATTTTTGTCTGTAATTATCTCAGCAATAAAGCACATAAAAAAATTAACTTTGGTAATAGCCAAGTAGAAAAGAACTTATTCACATTAAGAAAAAATATCCTTCCCCGATCGCTAATTTATGTTTCTGGTTTATTATTAACGCTCTATATTCCTAGATTATTAGACTTTGGGCATTTTTATTGGACACTTTTGACCTTTGTTTTTGTTCTTCATCCTAAATCAAATAGTATTATTTTACTTACCAGCCAGCGAGTTTTAGGCAGTATATTAGCGGTATTGTGTTTATATCTATTATTTAATACACCTTTGATGCCATATATTGGCGTGATTTCAATTTTAGTTTTCGCATTTTTGTATCCTATGAGCGGGCATAAAAATTATACCTTCATGACATTTATCACTACCTGCTTAATATTATCTATAATTGAGCAAGTTGAGTATTGGCGCCATCCCGCTTATATCCTATTTTTCGATCGGGTATTAGAAACTTGCCTTGGTGGAACCATTGCAATAGTAACCAGTATATGTTTAAAACACTATAGAACAGAATAATCATACAATAAAATGATACCCTACAAACGATACCTTACCCTTACCAGCAGAAATAAAAATCTATATATTATTTTTTAATGATGAATAAATACATTCTACATTAACTTATGATAACCAAGGTTACTTTCACTATAATTTATTATTTATTCAAAAACTGAAAGATGTGGTAGTTAAATTTACTTACCACATTTTTCTAATTAATAAAATAAATCATATCAATAACAACATAGCTCAATAAATAGCGTAATATAGATGAACAACATCTTCAGCAATGAAAATTCATTACCAAAAAAATACATTGTTAATTAAAAAATTAAAAATAGATTAAATAGTGTTTATTTATTTAATGAACCGTATTCCCAGCCCCAATGTTAACGTTAACTATTCCATGCATAAAAGATATAGGATCTAGATTAAATAAACGGGCAAATACAAACAGTGAATCAACATCAATACATGTATTACCACACTCAAATTGATATAACTCTTCTTCGGTTACTCCAATTAAAGCGGCAATTTGACGTAGACTCATTTTATGATTTTCACGCTCCTCACGGATTTTCACCCCAATTAACTTCGAAATTTGAATACTTTTCATCACTATATCTCCATATTAATATAAAAACCAATTAAACTGCGAGTGTAAAATATCACTTTAAAATCTAGGGATCATTGATATATATTAAAAAAACAAAAAACAGAACTAATAATCAAATAAAGAATAACTATAAATAATTATTCTAATTTGATAGAAAAACCTACTACACTATAAAAGACCACCAAAAATATCCTGCTAATCAGTTTCCCGTACTAATAAATAGAGAACCTATACCATACTGACTATTTTTGATTAATCTACCTTAAACTAACTTTAATTAATAACATAATACATTATGATACAAAGTCATTATGAATGAAATATTTTTAAGCTAAAAAGGCTAAAACATAAAAAAACAAACCAAATAAAAAACAACAAATAGTTTCAACTGCTAAAATAAAATAAAATATTAGGAATACATATCAAGAACCAATAAAATATACACATCGTAATAAGATAATAATTAGAATATAATATTTTATTTCAGTAAAATCAGAGTAAAGTAAAAATCACGAAGCAAACAGAACCAATTAGATTATTTTTACACCATAAAAACAAGGGCATAGTAATTACCCTTAATAGCGCCCCCCCTAATCACTTATTGAAAAGTAATAACTAGATTTATTAATAATAATAATTATTAAATACAACAATCAATCTTATTCATAACATAGAGAGAATGGCTAACTTAAGTATCCTTTAACTCATCTGATGTCCGATGAGTTGGAGAACACTAAAAATCTTTACGTATATAAACATATCTTGACTGTAAATAAATGATAATTCTTATCGTAGAATATTTGGCTCTACCCCTCTAATTCAGTATACTATTGAAACAATTCCCTAGTATTTTCTCGCTTCTCCAATTTAATATGAATAAATCAGGAGCGTGGGAATTTAGTGATTAAAAGGATATTTATGCTTCAGGAAAGTGTTATAAGAGAAATAATTCTCTGGATTGAACAAAATCTTGAATCTCGTCTCTCTCTAGATATTGTTGCGGAGAAAGCAGGCTACACCAAATGGCATTTTCAACGTATTTTTAAATCTAAAACCGGACTCGCGCTAGGAACCTATATCCGCGCCAGAAGGTTATCATGTGCAGCCGTCGCTTTAAGACTAACTAATGATAGTGTCATGGATATCTCATTAAGATATCGTTTTGACTCACAACAAACCTTTTGCCGCGCCTTTAAAAAGCAATTTAAAACCACACCATCTGAATACCGTAGACAACTCGGTTGGAATGTACAGGGTTTTTGTTTACCCATCAGAATAGGCTCAGATTTGCAGGTTGAGGTTCGTTTAACTAAATTACCAGCCAAACAATTAATCGGTATGAAACATTGTTATTCCCGTGATATTCCAGATAGAAACATAAATACTCTGGAGATAAGAAGAGAATACTGGCGCCGTTATTTAGAAAAAACCAAAAAAATATCAGATAATCTTTATGCTATTCATGGGTTAGATAAACGTCATGAGAAAAAAGAACAAGATTTAACTTTTTATTATACAACTGGCTTGGAAAAACAAAATTTTGAGGTTATTCCGCCAGATCTTGAAACCGTTGAATTACCCGCGGGTGATTATCTCGAATTGAAATTTAGCGGTAGTCTGGCAGGAATAGAGTATGATGATATCATTTATACCGCCTACGGAAAGGTATTACCTAATTTAGATATTATGCGTAAGGAAAGCTGTGATGTGGAAAACTATGTATTAAAAGAGGGCGTAACTTATGATGAGTTTATGGCTACGCCTCATAACTTTATTCAAGAACTTAATTATTATATTCCCGTCATTGTCTAGGATTAACTCTACGCTTAGACATCTACTCGTGTAGACAAAATAGCCCAAAAAAATAGCTTTATTTCCTTGGGCTATTTTGCTTTTTTAATCTTATTGAGTACTCTTCCCTATCATTAATTGATAATTAACCCAAGTTTTATGTACAGTTATACTCTCTGACTGATCTTTATTAATCTGTCGATATAATAAATCCGATGCAATAATTCCCGCTTGTTTATAATCATAAATCAACGTCGTTAATTGAGGATGATAAAACTGCGCTAAGGTCCCGCCACCGACACCACAAACACTAATATCTCGTGGAACCTGTAACCCCATTGAAAATAAATAATTCATCGCACCAATTGCCATTTTGTCATTGGCCGCAAAAATGGCATCAGGTTTAAGTGTACTATTCTCAAAAATAGCACGGCATGCGGTAAAACCACTTTGGTGGGTAAAATCACCTTGAGCCAATAAATGCTCATCCATGGGAATATGTTGCTCGCGCAAAGCATCTAAATATCCTTGGCGACGATGCACTCCTACAGAAATATCACTTTCATCCACACCAATAAACGCGATCCTCTGTTTGCCCGTGGTTAATAAATACTGAGTCATCTCTTTAGCTGCGTGATATTCATCAAATAATACACATGGAATATTATTGGGTGATTCTTGCCCAACAATCACCGTTGGTATCGCCAATTTTTGTAATTTTTTATGGTGCTCTGGGGTTAAAACTGTAGCAATAAAAATAACACCATCAACCTGTTTTTCTTTAAAAATATCTAAAAATTCCAACTCTTTATTCAGTTGATGATGAGTATTTCCCAGCAAGATGCTGTAGCCTTTGGTACTAAAAAAATTATCAATACCAGCAACACATTCGCCGGATGATGTGGCATTTATCTTAGGTAAAATAACCCCAATAGTATGACTCTTTTTAGAATGAAGCGCTTTAGCAAAAGCATTCGGCCGATAGCCCGTTTCTTCTAATACTTTATTTATTCGCTGCCTGACTTCTTCTTTTACATAGCCGGATGAATTTATCACCCGCGATACGCTAGAAGCTGACGTCTTAGCTAACTTTGCAATTTCTTTAATATTCACTTAACGCTTCTTATTTAAGATTTCTTATTTAATACTTCTTATCTAATTATGCCATCAGTTTTTAATTCAAAATAATCAACTGTGTTTATATGGCATGGCGTGGCACTTTCAAAACAAATTGCAGTTGATGTCATCTCTGGGAAAATACGCGTGCTAAAGACCGCTTCTCCCTGATTAATAAAGATCTCTAGCGATGAATTATCGGCAAAAATAACCAACTCCAATGAGTTAGACGGGGCTAATTTGCATTGCCGTGTTCCACCTAAGCCCGCTCCCGCATGATCTCTATCTAGGGTTACCACCAGATTTTCAGGATCAAAATGCAATAATGTATATTGATCTGCGCCATTACTACGTAATTTTAATGATAGTGGCGATGTTAAATCGCCAAATTCTGCCCGTAACTCATAACAGCGCCCCTTTACCCCCTCAAGCATCAATCCGCCGGAAAAATCCACTGACTGATAATGAATATGTGATTGACGTAAAGCGACTAATTCAGCTACAGGCGTTTGATATAACTTTCCATCACGGATACTTAGCTCACGGGGCAAAGTCATTTGATGTAGCCAGCCGTATTCCACCGTAGGCTGAACGTTTTCCTCCGGTAATCCCATCCACGCCAACATAATCCGCCGGCCTTGATTGTCGAGGAAAGTTTGCGGTGCATAAAACTCAAAACCGCGGTCTAATTCTTCAAAATGTTGGGTATCAAACTGGGCGGGCTCTAAACTAAGTTGACCTAATAAATAGCCAGATTGATAAATATTATGGTATTTCATACCTTGCGGTTCAATACCTTGGGGAGATGCTAGCATTACCCATTGTTCGCCTAAGCGGAATAAATCGGGGCATTCCCACATATAACCAAAATCATTAAAAGGATAAATACCACTGCCTGTTATCGGCCCTAAACAGTGCCATTCAGTAAGATTTTCAGAGCGATAAAGCAGCACTTGCCCGTGTAATTTTTCCGTCTGAGCACCAATCACCGCTAACCATTGATCGCCCTCTCGCCAAATTTTAGGATCCCGAAAATGTGCGGTATATCCTTCGGGTTCGCCATCAATAACAATGCCTATTTTTTCGAAATCAATGCCGTTTTTACTTTTGGCTAAACATTGGCGACTGGC
This sequence comes from Moellerella wisconsensis, assembly GCF_022592395.1. Taxonomy (NCBI): domain Bacteria; kingdom Pseudomonadati; phylum Pseudomonadota; class Gammaproteobacteria; order Enterobacterales; family Morganellaceae; genus Moellerella; species Moellerella wisconsensis. Next base: position 2,608,630 of record NZ_CP093242.1, read on the forward strand.
TCTTTGTTGCTGATCTACGCCATATTTTAGATTGCCGGTATAAAATAAATATAACTCGTCATGATGAACAAATGCGCTCCCAGAATAACATCCATTGGCATCATAACTGGCATCTGGCGTAATTGCCGGAGCGACTTCGCACCAATGGACTAAATCATCACTTATATAGTGCCCCCAGCATTTCTGGCTATGATCGCAAGCAAAAGGATTCCATTGATAAAACACATGATATTGGCCGTTAAATTGAATTAACCCGTTAGGGTCATTCAATAGCCCTAATTTAGGGGCAATATGATAGCTTGGTCTAAACGGGTCGTTATTAATAACCTGTTGTTTTGCTAACACTAACTGGGTATTTGCTAACCATTTATTCACGATATTAATTACCTAATATTGATGACCAGCCATCGGCTGGAAACTAGCGCGATAAGGAAAAAGCGCCCCCAAAGGGGCACTGATAACGATTATTCTGCTGATGCTGGAGATTTAACTAATAATTTAGTGAAGATCATCCCAACAATCATGGCTATCGCGATCATCGCTAGATATAACCCCATTCCATGGCCTAAATAGCCCGGAATAGCAGGTAAGAAGGTAATTCCCATCATTGGCGGAGCTATATGCATTAACATGGCAAATACCCCGGCAACCGCGCCACCAATCATGCCAGATAAAAATACTTTAGAGTTAGTCAAGGTAACACCGAACAGTAATGGCTCAGTGATCCCAAAGAAACAAGGCACGATGGATGAAAATTTAAGGGCTTTCTCTTTTTTATCTTTTAACGATAACGTATAAGCAATCGCTGCGCCTGCTTGACCCGCCATCGATGCAGTAATCAAGGCATTCAGTGGGTTAGCCCCGCCATTAGCCAATAAATTTAATTCCACAACCATTAATGAATGATGCAAACCGGTTACGGTTAATGCTTGCTGCGCCGCGCCTAAGATACCTCCACCAATACCGTAAGGTAAATTAATAATCACATTAGCCGAGTTCATAATGCCGTGCTCGACTAGGGTAAAAATCGGACCAATGATAAATAATGCGGTCATCGAACCAATTAAAATGGTTAAAAATGGGGTAAACACTAAATCAACCACCGCCGGTATCCAACGGCGGATCCAGCGTTCAACATTGGCGCCAAAAATCCCCACAATCAGCGCAGGAATAATTGTTCCTTGATAGCCTTGGATATTAAAAAAGCCAATTTTTAGCATTTCAGTTCCGCCGCTGGCAACATCCCATGCATTCGGCAGCATTGGAGCAACTAACATCAAACCTAACACCATCCCCACTACCGGCGTACCACCAAAACGATTAAATGCCGACCAAACTACCAGTGCCGGTAAGAAAATAAACACCGTATCAGTAACTACTTGAGTTAATACCAGCACATCTGGCGAAAATTCGAAACCCAATTGCTCAGCAAATCCACGTATCCCCATAAACAAACCAGTCGCGACTAATACCGGAATTAAAGGAATAAAAACATCCGCTAAAGCGCGGATACTTTTTTGAAACCAATTCATGTTCTCATAGGCAGATTGCTTAACCGAAGCGCTAGATACCGGAGCATCGGCAGTCATCAAGGCATAAATTTTATCGACTAATCCGGTACCAAGAATAATTTGGTGTTGCCCTGATTGATAAAAATAACCACGCACTTTATCAATATTTTTAATCACATCGGCCGCAACTAAGTCATTATCTTTGACCACGATGCGTAACCTTGTCGCACAATGTTCCAGTGCGACAATATTGTCTTTGCCACCCATAGCCGCAAGGATCTGTTTACTGATTTTTTCATTCATTTTGACGCACTCTCTGATTTATGAAAAGCTTTTCACATTACGATATATGAAAAGCTTTTCATAAAATAGATAAACATGATGAAAACATGAGCAAGCTCGCATTTTAGACGATACGACTCTAGCCCCGCCAGATATTTCAAGCGATCAATCATTAAGAAATAAAAGTGAGATAATACTAAGCCAAGTATATTATTGGCTTAGCTTAAAATGAATTAGCTGATTTAAAAATCAGCTAGATACTGATGGATTGTCTGTGAATCAAAAGTACGTTTAAAAAATAAAGAACGAAATTTTTTGTTATATTTTTTTAGCGATAAAATGCGCCAAACTTGATTTTTGGAATGTTTAAGATAAATACGCGTCACTTTATTCCAATCAACATCATTACGGATTAATAATAGATTAGCCATTTGAACGCCTAAAAATCCTTGGCGTAATTCAATTCTTAACTCACGTTGATGGTCTAAAAATAGGGTGATTTCTAAATTTTTACCTGATTTTTCAATATAATGATTTTCATAATGTGGATTATTTTTTATTCCACTACAAATGCAGTCACATAATAGATCGAATTCAGTGGTATTTTTCATCTTGGGTTTAACCCATCTAAACAATATTAATAAAACCTCTAATTTATTGAATTTCAAATCAGAGGTTTAGTTAAATAAAGAAACTGTCATCATCAAAATTAAATACGTTTTATTTTAATTTGATGATTTCACTGCCGGCTAATAAATAAGCACCCGCACCATAATCCATATTATGTTCAAACTTAACATCGCGTGGATTAAATGCCGGTAATTGTACCCAACCTAACATTCCATTCGGATGAATACAGCCATCTAGCGCCTTCCATGCCCGTTCGACTACCGCAAGATAATCCGCTTTCGCTAATATACCTTGGTTGATCCCCCAAGCTAATCCATAGCAAAATAATGCGGTTGCGCTACTTTCTGGAGACGGAAAATTATCAGGATCAAGCATGCTGGTACGCCAGAATCCATCTGCTTGTTGATATTTAATCACTTCAGCCGCTAACTCAGTAAATAAATCAACATACTGTTGGCGATGCGGATAATCATCTGGCATCGATGTTAAAATTCTCGGTACCGACGCCAGAACCCAGCCCACTCCGCGACTCCAGAACACTTTATGACCGTTAGCTTCGCGCAATTCACCGCCTTTACCGTCGGGAATATAACGATAATCACGATAAAATAGCCCGGTTTCCTGATCTTTTAGATTCTCGACCGAATCCCAATAAGCGCTGTGCATATAATCTAAATAACGCGGATCATTCAATTGAGCAGATAATGCGGCAAAAGCCGGCGGCGCCATAAATAAAGAATCGCACCACCACCAGTCTTTACGCCCCGGTAACGGTTGTTCCAGCATTAAATCAAACGCTTTAATTGTCGATTCCAAAGCTTCAGGTTGATTAATCAGCGGGTAAACATCTAAATATGCCTGACAGCACACATGGTCATCCGCAAAACGCGGATTAGGTCCCGTACGGAATCCGGTATGCAGCGTATAATCCAACGCCCCATCACGGTATTCATTATCTTGGGTAGCCCGCCATGCCGCTGCCACACACGACCAAAAAACACCTCGTTCCCAATCGGTATCTTTAATAAAACGCGTTTTACCGGTACGGCGGATCACACTGCGAACTAAATGCGTTGACTGATAGCGATAGACGCTTTTCATGCTATCTAATACTTTTTGAGGCTGCAACGCCTCAGGCAAATGTTGCTGAGTCATAAATAACTCCCTTTCATTTAACGTGCTAACCAGCCACCATCAACGGCTAACGTATATCCACTCACATAATCACTGGCCGCAGAGGCTAAGAAAATAGCTGGGCCGGCCAAATCTTCTGGTGCCCCCCAACGCCCCGCAGGAATACGTTCAAGAATAGCGGCATTACGCGCTTCATCGGCACGTAATGCAGCAGTGTTATCGGTCGCCATATACCCCGGCGCAATCGCATTGACATTAATATTGTACGGTGCTAACTCAGTGGCCATGGCTCGGGTTAATCCCATAACTGCGGATTTACTGGCAGTATAAGAAGGCACGCGCACGCCACCTTGGAATGAAAGCATCGAGGCGATATTAATGATCTTGCCGCCATGCCCTTGTTTAACAAACTGGCGAGCCACCAATTGAGACAAAAAGAACACGGTTTTTTGGTTGATATTAATCACGTCGTCCCAATAGTTTTCGCCAAATTCCAGTAAATCCTGACGACGAATAATTCCGGCGTTATTGACTAAAATATCAATTTTGCCCATAACCTCGACCGACTCATCGATGATACTTTGCAGCCTATCTTGTTTAATTAAATCTGCGGTAATGTGATGAAATTTACGCCCTAATGCAGTGATTTTATTACGAGTTTCAACGGGCTCTTCAATACCGATACCCACGATATCAGCACCCGCTTGTGCCAATCCGATTGCCATGCCTTGGCCTAAACCGGTATTACATCCGGTAACGATGGCAACTTTGCCAGTTAAATCAAATAAGTTCATAATATTTACCTTAGCTCTGGTCTTTTTATTGATTCATTATGCGACCCCATATCAGCAACGGGGGTTATTTCAAATCTTTCATCGCGACGTGATCCATATCGTGGAAAGTCTGATTTTCGCCGACCATCCCCCAAATAAAGGTATAGGCTGCTGTACCTACGCCGGAGTGAATTGACCAACTTGGGCTAATAACGGCCTGTTGGTTGCGTACCACGATATGACGAGTTTCCGTCGGCTCGCCCATATAATGGAACACCACATTGTCATCCTTCATATTGAAATATAAGTAAACTTCCATACGACGCTCATGGGTATGGCACGGCATGGTATTCCATAAACTGCCCGGCGCCAGTTCAGTCATGCCCATCACTAATTGGCAAGTTGGCAAAACCGAAGGATGGAAGTATTTATAAATCGTACGTACGTTGCAGTTTTCTTGATTACCCAGCGTTTCTGGTGAGGCATCGGCACGGGTAATTTTTCGGGTTGGATAATGATGATGTGCAGGCGCGCTATTAAGATAAAAATGCGCTGGTTCAGTGGCTGAAACACTGGCTAAAGTGACTGATTTCGCCCCCATGCCGACATAAATCGCTTCATAAGCGCCAATCGGGTAGGCTTCGCCATCAACAGTAACTATTCCCGCTTGACCAATATTAATAATGCCGAGTTCGCGGCGCTGTAAGAAAAATTCAACGCCAATTTCTTTTCCGCCTTCCAGCGCTAAAGCATGATCCGTTGGCACAGCACCACCGACAATAATGCGATCGATGTGGCTATAAATTAGATTAATGCGACCCGCAATAAACAAATTCTCAATTAAAAATTGCTCCCGCAATTCCGCGGTATCTAAGCGCTTAGCATGTTCGCTATGAATCGGTTGACGAATTTCCATGACAGATTTCCTTATAAATATTTATTTCGCAAAATAGCACTCGCAGCGCAACTTAATCGCAAGTGTATGCTGTTTTCCCACCAATAATGGTTTGAGTCAGATTGAACAGAGGATCAACCACCGCAAAGCTGGCATCCGCGCCTGGGCTGATATGCCCGAGTCGTTGCTCTAATCCCAAATATTTGGCAGGGACATAAGTGGCCATTTGCACCGCTTCCCACTCTGGGACGTGCACTTGATAGATCATGTTTTTCAGCGCTTGATTTAAGCTACACGTACTGCCCGCTAATGAACCATCGGCTGTTTTTGCTTGCCCATCACACACTTGTACCGGCAAAGTACCCAGCATATATTCGCCATCGGGTAATCCTCCCGCACGCATACAATCAGTAATTAGCGCGATACCTCGATAACCTTTGATTCGATAAGCCAACTGCATCATCACAGGGTGAACATGTACACCATCGGCAATAAGTTCTGCTAAAACATCGTGATACAATATAGCTCCGCTGCATCCCGGCTCACGGTGATGCAAACCAGACATGCCGTTATACAGATGAACCCCGCAGTCTGCGCCCACGGCAAAAGCGTCAGTCACTTGTTGGAAATTAGCCGCCGTATGGGCGACAGCGGTTTTAATGCCATGCGCCACCAGCCATTCAATCGCCTCGGTCGCTCCAGCTGATTCGGGGGCAATCGCGACACGTAATAATGACTGTTTGGCAAAACTGTACAGTTTTTCGAGTTCAACCCTCGTCGGGGCTTTTAAATACTTGATCGGATGAGCACCACGATGCGCCGCGGTAAAATAAGGCCCTTCTAAAAAGCTCCCTAACAGTTCAGCCCCTTGCGTTTGTCCGTGCTGAATAAATGTCTGCATGCGCTCAAGAGAAAGACAAATATCGTCTATTGGTGCCGTCACGGTGGTTCCGACCCAAGCAACAACTCCGGTGCTTGGTAGCGCATCAGCAATGGTCTGCAAGGTGTCTGGCGTGTTATCCATGACATCAGCACCGCCGCGGCCATGAATATGAATATCAATGAATCCCGGCAGCAAGGATTGCCCCGGCAATTCAATAATCGGGCAATCTGTCGGCGCTTTGGTGCTCACCGCAGAGATAACCCCCTCTTTAACCACAACATATTGTTTATAACGGATACCCTCAGGCGTGAAGGTCCGGTCAGCTAATAATGCGTAATAGTCACTCATAAGCCATCATCTTCTGATAAATCATCACTGTCTGTATCTGCGGCTTGTAATTGATGACGAATATTTTGGATACTCTGGGCGCCAATCTCTTCCAATATCGCCACTAGCTCACCTAATTCACAGCCTTCACGCTCAAACACCGCGTTGACAATCATCGGCAAGTTAACCCCGGCTAAAACTTCAACATTGGAGGTATTCATCATGATAGCCATCGCGCGATTACAGGGGGTTCCACCGGGCAAATCCGTCAGAAAAAGGTAACCTTCAGAGCAATCCATCGCCGCCATTTCACTGAACATTTTGGCTTGTAGCTCATCAGGGGAAAGGGTTTCGACAAAATCAATAAAAGCGATATGTTGTTGAGCTCCAGCGATAGCTGTTACCGCTGAAGCCATTCCTGAGGCAAAATTAATGTGCCCCGAAACAATCAGACCAATCATGAGAAACTCCTAAAGCAGATAAGGTTGCCCTTATCTGCTAACTTTAGATTTAATTAAATAATGCCGAGAATATGACCAATAACCCCGAAAGCGAGGGTTGAGAAAATAAGTACCGGTGGCTTACCCCAGAATCCAGTGCTTTTTACCATCTTGAACATGAAGAACACTAAACACAGCGGCAGTAAGTTAGGCATAATTTTATCGAACAAGGCGGTTTGTAAATCGACCACCTTGCCCCCCAGCTCTACCGAGAGCGTCGTCTGGAACTTAATAAAGGTGGCCGAGAGCGCCCCGATAACAAAAATACCCATGATATTAGCGGCTTTTGCCAGTTTCTCGGTGGCATCGCCCATGTTCACCGCTGCCGCAGTACCGGCACGGTATCCCATGAACATCAATCCAAAATAAACAAAGAAGTGGACGATTTGGTACAGGAAGAAGAACACAAATGGTCCGGCAATCGAGCCGTCCATCGCGATCGACGCCCCGAGTGCTAAGGTCAATGGCATCAAGGTCATGTGGTCAATGGCATCACCAATCCCACCAGTCGGTCCCATCCCTGCCACTTTCATTACGTTAACTGTTGAAGGCTTCTCTTTGTTTTCTTCCATTGCCACGGCGGTTCCGAGCAAGAAAGTAAACAGTTTTGGACTGGCATTGAAAAATTGCAGATGGTTCTTCAATGAAACCGCATAGTCACGTTTATTATTACCGTGGATTTTACGTAACGCAGGAATAATAGAGAACGCGAATCCGCCGCCCTGCATACGTTCAAAATTAAAGTTACCTTCCATGAACAAACCACGGAATGCACATTTCCACAGATCTTTTTTGGTGATTACTTGTCTAACCGTCTGATCTTGATACTCATCCACATTATCGAGCAACGATTCTGCCGGTAAACTTTGTTTGTTTTCAGTTGTCATTTCAGATGCCATCTTCGAAATCCTCTGCTTCCTGAGAGCCATTTTTATTGTTGCCGTTACCACTAAAGAAGAAGTACAGCGCAGCAGCAGATGCACCCAGTACTGCAATTGCCATAATTGGTAACTTGAGATACGTTGTCATCACAAAGCCAATAAAGAACACGCCAGCCACTTCTTTCGACCACATAATTTTCAGTAACATAGCGAAACCAATAGCAGGAACCATCTTCGCCCCGATCCCTAAACCTTCCAGCAGAACTTTTGGCGTATTCTCATCAATCCATGAGGCAGCATGTTCACCGAAGTACACCGTGACAAAGGCCACCACCGCATAGAGCAATGAGCGAACCATCAAGGTGATAACCAGTAGCTGAGAAATCCCTTTACCATTGGCCGCCGCCGCATGACGATCAGCTATTCCCATCGTGAATGCAGTCATTGCAAAGAAGCCAATCACTATCATCTGCATCAGAACCGCAATGGGCATCCCAATACCCATAGCAACTTCAGGCGATTGACCGGTCATGACCGCAAAAGCTACTGCGGCAATGGTTCCCAAAGTCACATCAGGTGGCTGAGCACCCGCGTTAGGCACCAGACCTAACCATGCCAGTTCTAAGGTCGCCCCAGCGATCAACCCAATCTGCATATCCCCCATGATCAAGCCCACAACAGGACCGGTGATCAATGGACGGTGAATATTTAACGCAACATCATATTTATCGATACCACATAGGAACGCCCATATAGCAACGAGAGAAGCTTCAAAAATCATGATATTTACCTTATCTTCAAGATATTGCTATCAAGCCTTGGCAAGAGTTAGCACATCAACCGGTACCTGATCTGGCGTATTTTGTATCGTGCAGGTCACGCCATGGGCAACCAACGATTCAAACGCAGCGAGATCTTTCTCATCGACAGACACCGTTTTACAAATTTGACGTTTACCATCGTGGTAATGCATGTTGCCGACATTACAATGAGTAATAGGCACCCCGCCTTCGACCAGACGCGCAACATCGGTCGGGTTATTACATAAAATAAATATTTTTTGTCTTGGCGAGGCTTTGCTAATCACATCAATGGTTTTTTGAATAGAGAAAAAGCGCACTGCATATTCTCCACCCGCAGACGCTTTCATGCCGGCTTGCATAAAAGCCGCATTTGGGCCATCAGCAGCATCGTCATTAGCGACTAAAATTAAATTAGCTTCGGTATGTTTTCCCCAAGTAATCCGAATTTGTCCGTGCAGCAACCGCTCATCAATACGAGTCCAAACAATATTAGGTGTATTCATAATGCTTACTCACTTATTATATTTTTATTAAATTAAATAATTGCTGGGTTAGTCTTTTTTAAAGGGATAGATAGTAACGCCTTTAACGACTCGATTTATTTCACCACTAGGTGATGGATTATCTGGCGCATGGCCTAACATAATTGAGCTATGAAATGCATAAGATTGAGCTATCATTAAATATGGGAATAATAATGAGATATCCGGGCTATTTTCCATATTAGGAAGATAAACAACATTATTAGATAATTCAGAATCTGATTCTTTAGCTGTAATAGTAATAACTAAACCAGCCGCATCATCATTTAATAATTCTTTTAATAAATCCAAATCATATTGACGGGTATAAGGGTCGTTAGAAATAAATAATACGATTAAGGTTTGTTTATTAACGATAGCTTTTGGTCCATGGCGGAAGCCTAATGGTGAATCAAATGCCGCAATGACTTTACCTGCCGTCATTTCTAACATTTTTAATGACGCTTCTTGCGCTAATCCTTGAAATCCACCACTGCCTAAATAAATAACCCGATTAAATTTCCCCGCATATTGCTGACGGATAATTTCATTTATTTTGGGATAAAGATTGCCATGTTCACGGTAGAACGGCTCAATATATTTAGGGAAAATATCCAGCCCACCGAAAATAGATACTGCCGCCATTAACATCGAAGAAAAGCTGGAGGTCATCGCTAACGATTGGTCATTTGACTCTTCAGGCATTAATATCGCTAACGCTTTATCATTATTTTGGCAATAACGGTAAAGTTGGCCTTGTGGATTACAGGTTAAAACCAAATGGAAACAATGACTCAAACTGGTTTCAGCAATATCTAATGCCGCGACGCTTTCCGGACTATTACCTGAGCGAGCAAAAGAAACTAATAATACTGGCACATCTTCCGCTAAATACTGCTGCGGATTTGATACTAAATCAGTGGTCGCCACAGCATCGATACGTTTTTTCAGCAATTTGCTCAACATCGGCGCTAATGCGCGCCCTGCAAATGCCGACGTCCCTGCGCCGGTCATAATAATTCTGACATTATCTGCGGCTAATGCGATGTCCAGAAAAGCGCGAATTTCAGGCTGCAACGTCTCAATATTTTGATGAACTTTTTTCCAGCACTCCGGTTGTTGGCTAATTTCTTTGGCCGTCCACCAAGCATTTTTCTGTTTTAGTTCCGGTTCGCTATAATCTAAATATTCCATGATAACCTCAAAAATTTACTGAAAACGACATGCAGCTGCATAGGTCGATAGCACTTCTCTGATTTTTGCAATCACCAACATTTCTGGCGTGGCGGCAACTTGCCCTTCTCTCACCTGATGGAACTGATGCGGTAAAAATTGGCTTAACAGTGGCAGAGGGATAGTTTTTTGGCTTAGATTGCTAAATAAGGTATTAATTGCCGCAACAATCGTTGGTTCAGGCCAGTAATAGCGAATGCGATCACTGAAGCTATACACACGCGCAAAACGTTGTTGAGCAGCATCACCGTGATAATATTTTTGCCAGAAATTTGGCGAGTCACACATTAGCTGTTCCATTTTTTCACGCAGGCATGAACGCTGTTCGGCGGGATACATGGCGTTTTCTATGTCACATAAGCTGTATAAGCCTTCGCGCATAGCAAAGGTCAGTGCCGGGCCAACTTTCAGGATAGCGAAATGGTCATTAACTAATTGTTTATAGGCATTATCGGTTTGGTAATCGGTCGAATGCGCTTCAAATACTAAATGCGGATAATCGTTAACCACTTGGCTTAATGCTTGGGCTTTTTCTGATTGATAATCAATGATACCCGTGTGGTCAAATTCCACGCCGGGCTGCACAACTAAACCAATAACACGTTGGAAGCTGCTACCCACACCGGCTTTTTCAAAGGCCGCACGATGGCATTCTAAAGTTTTGCGGGCGGCTTCTGGGTGTGTTACTTCAACGGTGCTCAGTTCTTCAGCGGCGCCGCCAGGAACCGGAACTTCGGTACCGACAACATAAACAATGTCACTGGAACCAAAACATTTAATCGCAGTATTTTCAGCGATAACCGCTAATCTTGCCGCTCTTTCTGCCACAATTTCATCGGTTAATGGGATAGGATCATCAGCACAAGACATGCTGCAATCTAAGTGAATTTTTTTGAATCCAGCGGCGACATAATGTTCGATCAGTACATCCGCGTTGGCCATCGCCACATCCGCGTTCTGATCCTGCCAACGATTTGGCCCTAAATGGTCACCGCCGAGAATTAATTTTTCGATAGGAAATTCAAGTTTATTGGCGAGTGCAATAACATATTGATAAAAGTCGGCCGGGGTCATCCCGGTGTAGCCGCCAAACTGATCAACTTGATTGGAAGTGGCTTCAATTAAGATAAGGGAATTATTATCCAACGCCTGCCGTAAAGCAGCTTCTATCACTAAAGGATGTGCAGAACAAACAGAATAAATACCTGTTTGTTGACCCGATTTATGCTGTTGAACAATTATTTCTAAAGGATGCATTAACGCTAACTCCACAATCAGTATTGGGCGTGCTGCCTATGGAGTTAGCCAGTAAATGATTATTCTTTTTCTGCGATAATGACTCGGACTTTTTTGTCTTTTAATTCCTGAATATACTCATCAGGGATCCCCGAATCAGTGACCAAGATATCAATGTCACCAAACTCTCTGATCATATGGCAGCTGCGTTTACCAAATTTGGTAGAATCGGCAACAGCAACGACCAGTTCAGACATTTCGCACATAATTCGGTTAAGGCTAGCCTCTTGCTCATTATGTGTGGTGATACCTACGCGCAAATCGAAACCGTCAACCCCAAGAAAAACCATATCAAAGCGATAATTTTTCAAGCTGTGTTCGGCTTGCGATCCTGAAAAAGAAAGTGCATTCTTGCGTAACGCGCCTCCGGTCATTAGGACATCGACTCCTGATGCGGAAGCTAACTCCATAGCAACATCTAACCCATTAGTCATGACGACTACGTTTTCACGCGACTTAAGATTCGCCGCAATTTCTCGCGTAGTTGTCCCCGAGTCTAAGATGACGCTATTACCATCCTTAATCAGGCTTGCAGCGGCTTTACCAATAAGATGCTTTACATTTGCATTCTGATTGCGCTTCTCATGCACAGTCAGTTCTGCAATAAAACCCGTATTCGGAATCGCTGCGCCATGAGATCTCACGACATAACCATTTTTTTCCAAAAATGTCAGATCGCTACGGATGGTGACACTTGAGACATTAAATTTTTCAGCTAAATTCTCGACTCTGGCTTTACCTTCCGTATTTATCAGGTCGAGGATTTCCATTCGCCTCTCAACTGCCGTTTTCACTTTCGTCTCCTTACGAAACCCATCAAATTTGTTTTTGATTGATTTCGAATACAGTTTACTACGTTAGATTGGATCGACAATACGAAATAACAAAAGATTTGATCTCTTTCACAAAGTTTCGATTTTTCGTCTAGTTTTTACGTTAGCTTACGCTATGACATTATCATAAGCTGTATGATGATAATTCTCTAATAAATAATAAGAAAAATATCTCCATATGATGCTATCTATTATAGGATAAATTGTTATTTTTTGCTTAAAAGCTTTATATCTTCATTACTTAAAGCATAAACCCCAAATAAAATCATTTAATGAATAACTAAATTTGCCAGATAAATCAGCTTTCATAACGTTATTTATTGCTTACATTTAATTGATTAGTGAATTATAGGGTGAAGATTTAATTTTAGGGGATAAAATGATGCCTCACGATTAATCTGCTTCTTTTCGAATTAATCGGAAACAACATTACTCTAAGGATACCGTTAAGCCCGCTTTATTGTGATCTATATTTGAGTCAGGAAACCTGAATATAGTAAATTGAAGTGATTATCAATCAAGATACAGCTTATCGAACTGATAATTAAAATCAAACAACCTATTGTTTTATAACATAAATAGTTAATAAAATAGCCATTTATCTAAAAAATGATGATTAGACGGCATCATTAACTAGCAAGGTATCATTTTCCCAAACATATAAAATAAACTGCAACTATTTATCCCCATTAACTTTCGTTTAACTTCGATTTTTGCATTATTGTGATTTCAATCTCTTTTGTATTGTAGGTATTTTTCGTAAGATAGCCCATCAAATCATAACAAATATAGGATATGACGATGGCGCAATCACAACCTTTGTTCTTTCATGTCATGGCAAAACCCACCAGCTATCGTTGCAATATTAAGTGTGAGTACTGTTTTTATTTAGAAAAAGAAAGCTTATTTGGTCAACAGAAAGAAAACGTAAACGTAAGCAACGACCAAATGCAAGAAAACACCTTAAAACGCTATATTCGCGATTATATTGAAAGCCACAGCGGCAACCAGATTGATTTTGCTTGGCAAGGTGGAGAACCTACCTTAGCGGGGCTAGACTTTTTCCGCCAAGCGGTGAAATATCAAAAACAATATGCAAAGGGCAAAACAATTACCAATAGCTTGCAAACCAACGCAATTGCTATCAATCGCCAATGGGCCCAGTTTTTAGCCGAAAATAAGTTCTTAGTCGGTGTCTCTATTGATGGTTTAGAAGCGGTTCACGATAAATACCGGATTACGGTTAATGGCCGGCCTACTTTTGAGCGCGTCAAAAATGCTATCGCCTTGCTTATTGAATATGGCGTTGAATTTAATACCTTAACGGTCATTAACGACCAAAATTGGAATAAAGGCAAAGAAACCTATCACGCACTCAAACGCTTAGGTTCTCGTTTCTTTCAATTTATTCCCATTGTTGAAGTTGACCAACGCTTTAACTCACAAAGTTACTCGTATGCTCCCGCCCCGGATGCGCCAATGGCGCCTTTCTCCGTGCCAAGCCATGGTTATGGCCAATTTATGACGGATATTTTTAATGAATGGATTAAAGAAGGCGATGTCGGGCAAATATTTATTCGTTTATTCGATAGCCTGCTAGGAACTTGGATGGGGTATCCAGCATCGAGTTGTATTCAATCCAAAACCTGCGGACAAGCGGTGATCATTGAATCCAATGGCGATATTTATTCCTGCGATCATTTTGTCTATCCCGCGAACCTTATAGGCAACGTCAAACAGCATTCACTGGCTAAAATGATGAGCTCGAAACAACAACAACGATTTGGTCAAAATAAATACGACAAGCTCACGGAGATGTGCCGTAAATGTGAAGTACAAGCCCTATGTTACGGCGGCTGCCCTAAACATCGAATAGTCGCGATTAACGGTGAAAAATATCGCCATAACTATTTATGCAGCTCCTACAAACAAATATTCCACCACACTGCCGCGGGTATGCAAGCGATGCGAAAAATAATTACTGACGGTGGATTAGCCGCGGATGCTTTACCGGTTTTAAGGCAACTATACCGACAATAAATATCGGCAATAAATACCGGCAAAGATAAATATTAACAACAAATATCAACAAAGATCAATGAGTTAATTCGCTCTAAAGGAGTTTTGAATGGGATCCGTATTAAAGAAAAGCCTGCTGGCAGGCTTAATAGCGACCTCCAGTCTGGTCGCAGCTCCCGCGGTATTCGCCGGAGGAACGCCAGAGAAACCCAATGTGTTATTAATTATTATGGATGACCTCGGCACTGGGCAGTTAGATTTTGCTATCGATTCACTGGATAAAGATGCCTTAAATAAACGTCCTGTTCCCGTTCGTTATCAAGGCGATATTAATAAAATGGTTGATGCTGCCCAGCGTTCAATGCCTAACGTCGCTAAAATGGCCGCCGATGGCGTAAAAATGACTAACGCATTTGTTGCTCATCCTGTGTGTGGTCCGTCGCGCGCAGGGATCTTTACGGGACGCTACCCTGCCAGTTTCGGGACCTACAGTAACGACGATGCCATGATGGGCGTCCCCTTAGAGATTAAATTACTGCCAGAGCTGTTCCAAGAGAACGGCTATGCCACAGCCAGTATTGGCAAATGGCATAATGCTAAAGTCATCAAAAAACCGAAAATTGACGAAGATAAACAGACCCGTGACTATCACGACAACATGCTATCCACCCCAGAACCAGGATATGCGCCAAATGAACGCGGTTTTGATTACGGCTACAGCTATTATGCTTCGGGGGCAGCGTTATGGAACTCTCCGGCTATTTGGCGCAATAATGAAATCGTCCCGGCGCCGGGTTATCTTACCCATCATCTGACCGATGAAACGATCAATTTTATTGATAGCCATAAAGACAAACCTTTCTTTATTAACCTGTCTTATAGCGTGCCACATATTCCTCTCGAGCAAGCCTCGCCGAAAAAATATATGGAAAAATTTGATACCGGCAACACTGAGGCCAACAAATATTTTGCCGCCATCAATGCCGCCGATGAAGGCATTGGCAAAATCATCGATAAGCTCAAAGAAAATGGCGAACTCGAAAATACCCTGATTTTCTTTATTTCTGATAATGGCGCGGTTCATGAATCACCAATGCCAATGAACGGTATGGATAAAGGCTTCAAAGGACAAATGTACAATGGCGGCGTCCATGTTCCATTTATCGCTTACTGGCCAGGTCATATTCCGGGCGGACAAAAAAGTGATGCGCTAGTTTCTGCGTTAGATATTCTGCCAACGGCCTTAGAAAGCGCAGGTATATCAATTCCTGAAAATATGAAGGTCGATGGCAAAAATATCATGCCGCTGTTAAGCGGTAAAGTCACAACATCTCCGCATAACTATCTGTTCTGGACCGGTCCTGGGACTAAACACTATAGCGAAGATAATCAGGATTTCTGGCACGGCTATTGGGATTGGATCACCTATAACCGCGAAACGCCGCCAACTAACCCGAATTTAGAAAAACTGTCTAAAGGCTCATGGGCTGTCAGAGATGGAGAATGGGCGCTGTATTTTTATGATGATGGCAGTGACAGCGTGCAATTATTCAACGACAAACTTGACCCTGCGGAATCAAAAAATCTGGCTGCCAAGCACCCTGAAAAAGTCAAAGCGATGAAAGCTGCTTATTATGATTGGATTAAAAACAAGCCAAAACCTGTCGTTTGGGGCAAAGACCATTATCAAGTCTTAGTTAGCTCAGCCAAAGATTAATATTTTGTATTTATCTAATGTGAAAGGACTCACATTTTAATGAGACACCGTTATGCGTATTAAAATTTCTTCTCAACCCCGTCCATTTTTGCCGTATGAACACCCTAATCTCAGCATTTATGAGCGGTTAATTAAACAAAATATCATCCGCCACATTAAGCGACATCGTGCCTATCCCCACCATGATGAGCAACTGCAACACTATTTTCAAAACACCCAACACAGCTTACTCGATCAATGCGAAATGCTAGTACGCTACGTTGCAGAAGCCTTTGATCATTATGCGGTGTGGGATTATAGCCATGCTTATTATCCTGGGCGGCCGGGTCAACAAACCGTAAAAATTGATGCGCTCGAAGGTGTCAGCCGAGTGCTGCCCACCTTAGCCACATGGCTGCACCACAGCCGAGAGAGAGGCGGCGATACGCATCTGAAAACTTTAAATAATGCCTCGATTGATGTCCCAGCACTTATCCGTTCGGCATTTTTGGCTGGCACCTCCCCGCAACATGCCGGATATTGGGGGGATATTGAAGATTACGATCAGCGCATTTGCGAATCCGCCGATTTAGCGTTAGCACTATGGCTTAGCAAACAATGGGTCTGGGACGCATTATCAGCGCCAGAACAACGGCAAATCATCGACTGGTTTAAACAGGTGAATAGCCATAAAACCGTCGATAATAATTGGCACTTATTTCCATTAACCGTGCAATTTGTGATTAAAGCGCTCACTGGCGAAGACACGATTGACCATAATAAATACTTAAGAACCAAAGAATTTTATGTCGGTGATGGTTGGTTCCGTGATGGTGCAAACGGCAATTATGATTATTATAATGCGTGGGGATTCTATTACTCCTTATATTGGCTAGTGCAAATCGATCCTGATTATGACCGCGATTTTATTGTCCAAGCGCTGGATCTGTTTAATCAAAAATACCGCTATTTTTTCACCCCTAAAGGCTTACCGTTCTTTGGCCGTAGCGCATGCTATCGCCTCGCGGCTTCTGCGCCCTTAATTGCCGGCGTCGATCTTAACGGTCGCTCGGTCACCTGCGGTGAAGCCAAACGCGCCTTAGAAACCAACTTACAGTATTTCATTAGCCAAGGCGCAATGCGCAATGGCGCCCCCACCCAAGGTTTATTCGGCGACGATACCCGCTTAGTCGATAACTACAGTGGCCCAGCCAGCAGTTTCTGGTCATTACGCGCACTCAATATTGCGCTGTATTGCGGCCAACGGATTAATTTCTGGCAAACCCCATCCGCCCCACTGCCGATAGAACAGCAAGATTATCAAATTTCTCTGCCAAGCATTAATGCACTGGTGATCGGCACTTTCGAAACGAAAGAGATCGTGGTTATTTTCAAACAAGAATATACCTTAGAACAAACACCAATGACCCGAAGACTGCTCAAACAACGTCCATTAGATAAGTTGATTGAGCTGGCCATTGGACAATCCCGACGACCTAAAAATAACTTACTGCGCAAGGGGATCACTTGCTATAGCTCGAAAATGTCACATTTTTTCTAAAGGTTTTATTTGTGTAATAACCCAGCAGACGCTTTGATCTTTCTTTTATCTTCGGTTATTATTATTCACAAATAAATGAAAGTATAATAGTTGAGGTTAACATGTATTTGGTCTCCACTCTCGAAATGCTAAAACGCGCCCAACAAGGCGGTTATGCTGTTCCTGCTTTTAATGTTCACAATCTCGAAACTATTCAAGTCATCATGGAAACCGCTGCAGAAATGAGCAGCCCGGTCATTCTTGCGGGAACGCCCGGAACCTTTGGTTACGCGGGTACCGAATATTTAGTGGCTATCTGCGAACAAGCCTCGAATCAATACAAAATGCCTGTCGCGCTGCACCTTGATCATCATGAAGATTATGCTGATATCTGCCATAAAGTTACCGCCGGCGTTCGCTCTGCGATGATTGACGGCTCTCACTTTAACTTTCAAGAAAATATTCAATTAGTCAAAAAAGTGGTCGATTTTTGCCACCATTGGGATTGCTCCGTTGAAGCCGAGCTCGGCCGACTCGGTGGGCAAGAGGATGACCTGATTGTCGACGACAAAGATGCGCTCTATACCGACCCGGATGCTGCGGTTGAATTTATCCAAAAAACAGGGATTGATTCTTTAGCTATTGCGATAGGTACGGCGCACGGTATGTATAAAAGTGAACCGCATTTAGATTTTGATCGCCTAGCGATTATTCGCCAAAAAACCGACACCCCTTTAGTGTTACACGGAGCATCCGGTATTCCTGATGCTGATGTAAGACGTTGTATCGATTTAGGTATCTGTAAAGTTAACGTGGCGACCGAACTGAAAATAGCCTTCTCCGACGCCATTAAAGACTACTTTACTCACCACCCAGATGCCAACGATCCGCGCCATTACATTGTTCCTGGTAAAGCAGCTATGAAGAAAATTGTGGCGGATAAAATTCGTGTGTGTGGCAGTGCAGGCAAACTGTAAGCCATAAACCCAGCAGAATAACCCAGAGAAAAATCAATGACCACTAAAAAAGTAGCAGTCCTATTGGCCGATGGCTTCGAAGAAGCTGAAGCGGTTATTTTCATCGACATCATGCGCCGTTTAGATATCGAAGTAGACGTATTATCCTGTATGGATACTCCGGTGATGAATACCTATTTTGGCACAAAAATAACGGCTGATTTTCTATTAAGCGAAAAGATAGACGACAGCTACGATGCCATAATGACGCCTGGCGGCCCGAAAGGCACCGACAGTTTATCGGCTAATCCACATGTTATGGCATTTATTAAACGCCATATTGCCGCAGGCAAATATATCTGTGCGCTCTGCTCCTCTGGAGCCAAAGTATTAGCGGCACATCATTTATTACAGCAGCACCGTTACAGTACCGGCGATAAATTAGCGGATAAATTTGATGATGGCATTTATGTGGATCAAGACATCGAAGTAGATGGTCAATTTATTACCGGTAAAGGCTTAGGCGTAAGTTTCGAATTTTCGTTTACTGTCGCTCGCCATTTATTAACTGAAAATACCCAAAAAGTTGATTGGCAGGCTAATCATATTTATTTTAAACACTGGCCGTTAGATTATTTAAAATAAGGTTTATGGCTAATATTGATTAGCCAACATTCATTACTTAATATTAATTACTCAATAAAATTAGCGAGTTATTAATATATATTAAAAAATATATTATCGTCTGTTTTCATTTATCGAACACTTCGGTCAAACAACATTCCTCCTTGGCTGAAGTGTTTTGATAAATACCGACGTTAGCCCCCCCATGCCCAAAATAACCTCCCATCATTAATACGGATTATAAACATCAGCCATTAGCCTAAAGAATTAACATAAGTGATTAATTTTATAACTTAAATTAGGGAAAACTATAGCGTTGTATTTACATTATCTCGATAAACATCCTTCTTTCAGTGTTTATGGTTATCAATTATCGTTTTCACTTCTTAGTTGATTAACAATAGCGGTTTTTAGCGCTAAACAGACTAAAGTTAATTAAGGTTATTATATTATTAACTTAATGATAAATAACATATATCAATTTAATAATACCCGGTATTTAGCACTAATTAACCCGAATGTTTGCTACAAGTTATATTCAACTTTTGTGACCGCGCTACCAAGTTTGATCTTTCGTGTGCTTTCCATTTGATAAAATAACAAAGAATAAATAATATGTAATAACATAATTTGAAACACAACGAAGATTAAGGAACGCAAATATGTCGGTATCTCGTAGAACCTTTATTAAAGGGCTGGCAACCAGCGGTGCGGCTATTACAGTAACAAGCCCTATATTTGCCAATACACTCACAGCTGATGATAAATTAAAACCAAGCGTCCCCCAAAAGAAACCCAACTTACTGATAGTCTTTCCCGACGAAATGCGAGCTCAGGCGTTGGAGTTCATGAAACAAGATCCGTCAATTACGCCTAATTTAAATAAGTTTGCGAAGCAATCAAAAGTTATGACCCAAATGGTGTCAAACTACCCACTGTGCTCTCCTTTCCGTGGCATGTTTATGACCGGTCAATATCCCACACGCAACGGCGTAACAGGCAACGCGCATGATTACGGCGGCAACGTAGGTATTGAGCTTTCACGCTATGCCAAATGCTGGTCAGATATTTTAAAAGCCCAAGACTACAGCACCGGATACATCGGGAAATGGCACTTAGATGCGCCCCATAAACCCTATATAACCAGTTACAATAACCCAATGGAAGGCCGTTACTGGAACGAATGGACCTCGCCAGAACAACGCCATGGTTTTGATTTTTGGTACTCTTACGGTACCTATGACCTGCATATGAAACCGATGTACTGGGCAAATAACACCCCAAGAGAAGAACCTTTCTATGTTGATCAATGGGGCCCAGAGCATGAAGCGGATACTGCAATTAGCTTCTTACGCAACGAAAATGGCAAATACCGCGACAACACCAAACCTTTCGCGTTGGTCGTTTCGATGAACCCACCGCATTCACCTTATGACCAAGTTCCACAAAAATACTTGGATCGTTACGCCGGTAAAACCTCGAAAGAGCTAAATACCCGACCAAACGTCAAGTGGGATGTCGAATATCAAGAAGGCTACGGCCCGCAGTATTTCAAACAATACTTAGCGATGGTCAATGGGGTTGATGAACAATTTGGGCGTATTCTGGATGAATTAGACCAACAAAACCTCGCCGAAGATACGCTGGTAGTATTCTTCTCTGACCACGGTAGTTGCCTTGGTGCCAATGGACAGCCCACCAAAAATAACCCTTATGAAGAATCTATGCGAGTTCCAATGATGTTCCGTCTACCGGGCAAAATTGCCCCCGGCACTGACGATGCATTAATGTCGGCACCAGATATTTATCCGACCATGCTGGGCTTACTCGGATTAGAACAATGGATCCCAGACACCGTTGAAGGCACCAACTTGGCGGAGCGAGTCATCACCGGTAAAGGGGATACCGCGAATTCACAACTGTATTTATTTATCCCTTATGGCGAACCTTCATTTGGTAAACGCGGTGTAAGAACCCAACAATATACTATGGTCATTGATCGCCAAGATGGGCAACCACTTAAATATACGCTGTATGACAATATTAAAGATCCGTATCAGATGACGAATATTGCAGACAACAATCAACCGTTAATTGATAAATTAACTAAAGAAGAATTAATTCCATGGCTAGAAAAAACGGGAGATTCATGGCGGCCAACTGAATTTATAACCGCAACCAAAAATAAAGCCAATAAAGCCTTATCCGAATGTGAGTCAATATAATTAAAAATGATATTTTAGTGAAAAATAATATATTTAAAATATAAACCTTATCGCTGATTAATTAAGTTTACTCTTCTTTATTATTTAAGAAGAGTAACTTTTTACACCCTAAAGACTATTACACAGCGAAATATAGACTTGGATATAAATCATGAAAAAACTTGGTGTTGCTGTTCTATTACCTTTATTCAGCCTTGGATTATCTTCATTTAACGCTAATGCTGCTAACGTTAATGCAATGTTATCATGGGAATCAGCAGATTACGAAACCTCAAATAACTATTCGGGGTACCGTGTTGACGTCAATATTAACCCAGATAAATCTAACTGGTATTTTGATGCGGGTTTCCGTCAACGCAAACATGATAATGACAACCGATTCCAACGTTACGATTTACAAGGCAGTTATCGATTCAAATTAAATAACGGCTGGATCCAACCAGGGTTAAAAGTCCGTCAAGATTTAACTAATTTTCAAAATGGAAACCGCACAACGGTTGATTTCTATGAATCCAAAACCAATTATCAATTCCCAATTAATGAAAAATGGGTGCTGTCTGGTAGCGTATTATTTGGATTACAAAAGAAAGAAGATAAACGTGGAACCAATATTAATAATACCGATTATCTTAGCTGGGAAATTGAACCCGGACTGCGTTATTTCATTACCCCTAATATAAATACCACGGTAGCTTATTTTGATGGCGGTAAACAAGCGACTCGCCATGATGAATACGACACCAAAGAAACTAACCATAACCAACAAATTCGTATTTATGCTAACTGGAATACCCCGATTGGATTAGTTATTTCTCCGTCCATGCGTCGTTCTATTTTAGGAAAAATTGATGATAGAACCAATAAAGGCGAACGCATTGAAAAAGATATGACACGTTATACCTTACAACTGGGTTATCAAATTAATAATCAATGGCGTGTAATGACCGAATATTATAACGAGAAAGTTGATAATAAAAATAATGGCACATCTTCTACCCAAGATTATTTTAAAGTCGCTATAAGAACGACTTTTTAATTAATACCCTATTCGTGGAGTTATATTATGAAAAATAAAAAACTATTATTACTGAACATTGCTATTTTATCGGCGCTATATAATTCAGCGTGGGCCGCACAATGCGATCCAGAAAACCAGATTTGTGAAACCATCAATGTTGAAGAAGGTAAAAATGCCCAAATAAATAAAGATGTCATGGTGTCTAAAGGCAATGCGGTTCAATTTAATCCATCCAATACTTCATACAAAGCCCAAGCGATTACTAATAATATTACCGCGACAGAACAAGGTGCTAATGCCATTTATATTGCTAAAGGAGCGTCATTTGGTAGCAACATCAATTTAAATGGAGCGCAGGTAACCAGTGAAAATGGCACCGCGATTACTATTGATGGCGATTTTGAAAAAAAAGGCACCGGTGTTTACATCCGTGACGGCGCCGTAGTACGCGGCAACACTGCCGCAATTGATTTCAGAAATAGTGCATCGGCATTTCGTAGCGATGTCAACGGCGAAATCCATGGCGATATTCTAGGCAACGGGCACGCAGATAATAAAATTAACTTTGCATATCAAGGCGGCACGGCTAACGCTTTATTTGATGGCTATCAAATCACTGGCATTAAAACCATCGAGAACCACGGAGTATTAACCGTACAAGGGAAAGACCGAACCGTTAACTGGGACAGCAATTACTTAAACAAAGACAATACCACCTTAATTTTTCGCCTCGATGATGACACCAATACTGATGAGACTATTTTACATATCAGCGGTGATGTTACCTTTAAAAAAGGCAGCCAAACTAAACTCGATTTTAAAGGCAATGATATCGAAAATATCATCAATAAAGATATTGTCTTACTCGAGTCAGATTCTAAAATCACCGATGAAGGTGGTGTTACCGTAACCGACGCAAATGCAATTAGCCCTGACGCCTCCCCTCTACTAGAAAAAACCGATTCTTGGTTAGAAACCACCCCGCCAGTGATTAGTGGTGGCGTGACTGGCAATAAACTGGTCGCTCGTTATGGCGTAAATTATCAAGGTGGCGATAAATTCATCGCATCTGCGGCTGAAGGGGGCGCAAGTCAAAATGCGCTGGCAACCGCTAACTTCGTGGTGCCGACCGTATTAAATGAATTTAATAACACCCGCAGCCAAGCGTCCAATCAAGCCTTGAGCCTGTTAGTTGCAGCGGGTAGCGAGGCCAACAGCATTGCCGCACTGAGCAACGATATGACACCGACCGCCGATGGCAGTGAGATCCAAGCGGGGCTAATGATGGTGCAAGAGATGCGCGGCAATGTAAATCAGCGTTTCTTACGCTATGACAATCAGTTGCCGATTGAAGAACGTGATGCCGGCTGGAATAGCTGGGTAAATACCCTGTATGGCTACGGCTCTCAAAGTCAGCAAGGCCAAGTCAACGGCTACAATATCAACCGTTTTGGTATCCAACTGGGGGCGGATCAAGAAATTAATAATGATGCGCTGATTGGTTTTTCGCTGGCCTACAGTTATGCCCAAGCCGATGCTGATAAACGCAGCCATACCAAGGATATCAGCCATGTTGAATTTATGCCTTATGCCGGTTGGTACAGTGACGGATTATTCATTAACGGCAATGCCAACATCGGCTATTTTAAAGTCGACAGTGAACGCAAAATTGGCGCGGATACAGGCTGGAGCGGCAATACCAAAGCCAAAGGCGATTATTCTGGCGTACAAACTGGCTACCAACTGAATGCCGGAATGAATTTCGACCTCGATATCGTGCACATTAAACCGATGCTGAGCTACCAATATCAATGGATAAATATTGATTCATGGGAAGAAACCGGCTCGGCGTTATCAATGAAAACCTACAGCCAACGTTATGCGGTTAATCAACTCGGGGGCTCGGTGTCTTTATGGAACAGCTATCAACTCGACTACGGAAAACTGACCCCAACAGTTAACCTTGGATATTACAAAGCGCTAGGCAATGAAAACAAAATCAACCAGCGCCACAGCCTGACCTACTTTAATACCGGTAAAGAGACATTTGATATCGTGGGTAATACCGTCGGTGGCGATGTCTTTAATAGCGAAGTTGGGGCTAATTTGGATATGAATTCCCGGTTAAATGTCGGGGCGAAACTCGGATATCACCGTTATGACCAATTCAATGAAGCGGTGGTGGGTGTTACTTTAAGTCAACGGTTCTAAGGGGACAGCATGAAACCTGCATATCGTCTTAGCGCAGTTGCCGTCTGTGTCGGGCTGCTAAGTGCTCCTTACTCGGTACTCGCGGCAACCGATCAACCGGCCTATTCTGCCGACAATATCTTACGTTCAGAAATTTACCATTTTGAACAAGCTAACCCTCTCGCGGATTTTTCGGCCAGTCAAGGCTCAAGCCTCGAATTAACCGATAAACGCAGCATTATGGGGAACCACTCACTGCTGTGGAATTGGCAACGAGGCAGCAGCTTTACGCTCCATAAAAAAATCATCGTGCCAACGGATAAACAAGCGTCTAAAGCCTGGGGGCGTGCTTCTACACCCGTATTGTCTTTCTGGATTTATAACGAACATCCGATTAATGATTATCTCACCGTAGATTTAGGCGAGAAACTAAATAGCACCAACGAAGCGCAAGCCGGCTTTAAAGTAAAATTAAATTTCACCGGCTGGCGCGCTGTGGGGGTGTCACTCAACAATGACTTAGATAATCGTGAAATGACCTTAAATGCGGTTAATTTAAACTCTGATGATACGCCACGCTCGATTGGTCGCAAACTGGGCAAAGAAGTCGATAGTATCCGCTTTAAAGCCCCGTCGACAGTAAAACAAGGGCAATTTTATATCGACCGTATCATGTTGTCCGTCGATGATGCGCGTTATCAATGGTCTGATGATCAGGTTAAAACGCGCATTAGTGAGCCGGAAATTAACTTTCATACGGTCACTCCGCAGCTCGCCGTCACCCCGGAAAATCTAACCGCCGTCGAGACTATTCGCCAACGGCTGATTAATGAGTTTGTCAACGGGGAAACCGAAAGCAATTTAGCGGTTGAAATCAACGTTAATAAATTAATTCAGGCATTTGATGCGCTACATATTGAACGCAAGGCAGATGGCACACTGCGGGGACGCCATTTAATTACCGAAAAACAGGTGATTATCTACCAGCCGAACTCACTCAATCCACAGGATAAAGCCTTATTTGATCATTACGTTATTCTAGGCGATTACACCACCTTAATGTTTAACATCAGCCGAGCCTATGTATTGGAAAAATCGGCAGCGCAAAAAGAAAAATTAAAACAGATGTATCTGTTAATGACAGAGCATTTGTTAGATCAAGGATTTACCAAAGGCAGCAGTTTAGTCACCACTCACCACTGGGGATACAGTTCTCGCTGGTGGTATATTTCGACGCTGTTAATGTCTGATGCGCTAAAACAAGCCCACTTACAAACTCAAGTTTACGATTCATTGCTTTGGTATTCGCGTGAATTTAAACAGAGTTTCGATATGAAAGTCGGTCCCGGTAGCTCCGATCTGGATTATTTCAACACCTTATCACGCCAACATTTGGCCTTATTAATGTTGGAGCCGGACGATCAAAAACGCATTAACTTAATCAACACCTTTAGCCATTACATTACCGGCGCCTTAGCGCAAACCCCGCCGGGCAGTAAAGATGGATTACGCCCTGACGGTACTGCGTGGCGGCATGAAAGCAACTATCCGGGTTATTCCTTCCCGGCGTTCAAAAATGCCTCTCAGTTAGTCTATTTACTGCGTGATACCCCGTTTGCGGTAGGTAAAGCCGGGCAAGAAAACCTGAAAAAAGCCATGGTGGCGGCCTGGATTTACAGTAATCCACAAGTCGGGTTACCGCTCTCCGGTCGTCATCCCTTTAATCCGCCGTCACTGACCAGCATTGCCCAAGGATATTATTGGCTAGCGATGTCAGCCCAACCGGCGCCGGATAAAACGTTGGCGGCGATTTATCTGGCGATCAGCGGAAAATCGGCGCAACAAGCGCAACAGATTTTTGGTCAAACTATCGAACCCGAAAAACTGCCACAAGGCTATTATGCCTTTAACGGCGGTGCGTTTGGTATCTATCGCTGGCAGCAAAAAATGGTCACGATGAAAGCCTTTAACAGCAATGTTTGGTCAGCGGAGATCTACAATAAAGACAACCGCTATGGGCGTTATCAAAGTCACGGCGTGGTGCAGATTGTTAATCATGGCGACCAAGAAAAACAAGGTTATCAACAAGCCGGTTGGGATTGGAACCGCATGCCGGGGGCAACCACTATCCACTTACCTTTGACCGAACTTGATAGCCCGAAACCGCATACGCTAATGCTACGCGGCGAGCGCGGTTTTAATGGGGTGTCGGCCCTACAAAATCGCTATGGCGCGATGGCTTTTGATTTGCAATCACCTGCCGATCTCGAACGCTTTGATCCCAAATTTAGCGCCAAAAAAAGTGTCCTCGCCGCAGATAACCATCTGATTATGCTGGGCAGTGAGATACGCAGTAGCGACAAAAAAAATCCGGTAGAAACCACTTTATTCCAATTGGCGATTACCCCGCAACTGAATGCCGTGTGGATCAACGGACAAAAAGTTGAACAGTTCCCTTATCAAACCAGTTTAAAATCAGGCGATTGGTTGATTGATTCTGATGGCAATGGATATTTGATCACCGGGGCTGAAAAGGTTCAATTAAGCCGCCAACAACAGGTTTCGGCTGAAAACAAAAACCGTCAACCGACCCAAGGGAACTTTACCTCGGCTTGGATAAACCACGGCACGGCGCCGCAAGATGCCAGCTATGAATATATGATTTTCCTTGATGCAACGCCTGAAAATATGGCTCAACGTGCCAAACAATTTAACAGCGGCAAGCGCTTCTATCAGGTGCTGAGAAAAGATAAAAACGTACATATTATTCATGATAATCAAAGCCAAGTAACCGGTTATATGTTCTATCATGCCAGCGCCGTCGATGATAAATGGCTCAAAAAAGTCAACCAGCCATCCATCATTATGGCTCAGCCGCAAGGTGATAAGCTGGTCGTCAGTGCTGTCACGCCAGATTTGAACATGACTCGCCAAAAAGCCGCGACGCCTGTCGCTATTAACGTGGTGCTGAATGGAAAATGGCAGCCGGCAGATCAGTCCGCCATGATTGAAACTCGGATCAGTGGAGACACCACCGAGCTGTTATTCAGCAGTTACTTCGGTATTCCTCAGGAAATCAGCCTGAACCCGCAACCTTAATATCGCCATACAGGAACGGTAGCCCTACCGTTCCTGTATTTATTTAGGATAATTATCATGAAAAAGACAGCACTATTCAGTGCGTTATCGCTCATTTTTCTCGCTCCTGCTTATGCCTCGTCACTGCCTTCGGTCGCCCATGAAACATTTGGCGATGTCTATCTGTTTGAGCAACAACTGCCAAACACCTTATCGACCCCCCAAGGATCATCACTTTCTCTCGACCGCCAACAGAGTAAAGATGGCGAACAATCATTAAAATGGCGCTATCAACCCGGGGCGACACTCAGCATCAACAGTCCGGTGACGTATCAAGACCGTGCCGACACATCGACGCCATTAACTTTTATGTTATGGATTTATAATCCGCAGGCTATCGATACCCCGTTAACCTTCCGTTTTATGCAAAATAAACAACCAGCTAAAACCTTTAAGGTCGGGATGAACTTTAGCGGCTGGCACGGCATTGCGGTGCCGTTTCGCGATATGATCGGCGAAGCGCGTGGAAAATTTGATGCCTTACAGATTATCGCCCCCGATCACGCCGGAACGGTTTTTTTTGACCAGTTGATCATGAGCGTGCCCGTTGATCAGCGCTGGCCGATCCCCGATGATTCCATCCCGTTCGTCAATAACGCAGTCAACACCATGGTGAGCAAAAACTGGAGTGCGTTGCGAATGTACGATCAAATGTTCCAGCAGCATTATCCCCAACTCAATTTCAAGGTTGCATTTCGCGATGACCAACCTGAAACCGCCGAGATTTATCGGCGCTTTGATGCTTACCAAGGCGCAAGTGAAGATAAAAAAGTCAGCCATGAAATGGTAGAAAAGAATTTAGCCCAATGGCAAACCTTTAATATTCAGCAACAAGCCGATGGCACCATTAGCGCCAAACCGCTCGACCATCCAAACCGCCAGCATTTTATGAAAGTGGACGGAGTATTTAGCCCTGACACTTTAAAGGCCCTTACCGATGCCAATATGCTGCGCGATATCGGTAAAACCCTGCTACAAACCGCCCTTTATTTACGCAGTAATCAACTGTCAGCGTCCGACCGTGCGCAATTAGAAGCCGCCTACCTGCTGGGTACCCGCTATGTACTAGAACAAGGATTTACCCGCGGTAGCGGTTATCAAATTATTACCCATGTTGGCTATCAAACCCGAGAGCTATTCAATGCGTGGTTTATTGGTCGCCATGTGCTGGCACAACATGGGTTATTAGCGCCGACCCAGCAAGCTATGATGTGGTATAACGCGACCGGGCGTATTTTTGAGCCCGACGACAACATCGTCGATGCAAACGTTGATATCCTCAATACTCAATTACAATGGATGGTGAAAAGCCTATTGATGCTGCCAGACGTCGCCCAGCGCCAAGCGGCACTAGCGCAATTGAATACCTGGTTAAATAAAACTATTTTACGCTCTAAAGGCGTCGCTGGTGGGTTTAAATCTGACGGCTCTATCTTCCATCACTCCCAACATTATCCGGCCTATGCTAAAGACGCATTTGATGGATTAGCCCCTACCGTCTACGCCCTCAGTCAATCCCCGTATCGATTGTCTGAGCCTGCGCATACGCGTTTAAAAGAGGTGCTACTCAACATGCGAGTGTACACCAAAGAGAGCCAAATACCGATTGTACTCAGTGGCCGTCACCCAACGGGGCTGCATAAAATCAGTGTGGCACCGTACCAATGGATGGCCTTAGCCGGAACGCCAGATGGGAAAAAGTCGGTGGATCCTGATTTAGCGGCAGCTTATGCTCGCTTGCAGAATTTGCCTCAATTTGAAGGGATCAGCGCTGAAAATGAACCCTCAGGGGCGTGGGCGATGAACTACGCTTCAATGGCGATTCAACGCCGCGCCTCCTCGCAAGATCAACAAAAATCTTGGTTAGCTATCGCTCGGGGTTTTAGTCGTTATTTAGTCGGTAACGAAAGCTACGAGAAAAACAACCGCTATGGTCGTTATTTGCAATACGGACAACTTGAAATTATCCCTGCTGATTTAACCCAACGAGGCTTTAGCCATGCGGGATGGGATTGGAACCGCTACCCGGGAACCACCACCATCCATCTGCCTTATCCTGAGCTAAAAGCCAAATTAAACCAGCTACCGGCGGCGGGTATTGAAGAAATGCTGCTTTCAACCGAAAGTTATTCTGGTGCCAATACCCTCGGCAATAACAGCATGTTCGCCATGAAACTGCATGGGCACAGTAAATACCAACAGCAGAGCTTACGCGCTAATAAATCTTATTTTATGTTTGATAATCGGATCATTGCCTTAGGCTCAGGCATCGAAAATGACGATAGCGCTCATGCCACAGAAACCACCCTGTTTCAATTTGCCGTTCCGCAGCAACAGGCTATCTCCGTGAATGGTCAACAGATTACCGCACTGGATCATCCGCTCCATTTAAATCAACCGAGTTTATTAATCGATCCTGCGGGTAATCTGTATTCTGTTCCGCATCAGCAACGGTTAACCGTGACCTATGGTCAACAGCAATCCGTTGATGATCGCAACGATAAACCCACCGAAAATAGAATCGCCACCGCCATTATTGAACATGGAAAAGCGCCTAAAAATCAGAGCTATGAATACGCGGTTGTGATTGAAGCAGACCAGCCACAAGCACCTGAGTATCAAGTTATTCAACAGGATAACCGCGTGCATGCGGTTAAAGATGGGCTAAGCCAACAACAAGGATACGCCTTCTTTGAAGCCGCTAACGTGGCTTCACCAGAGGCGACGGTGATCGCCAGCGACGCACCGGTCATGGTGATGGTGAACCCGCAAGATAATCGCCTCAGCCTCAGCGTGGTTAATCCTGATTTGAATTTTTATCAAGGGGTCGAGCCCGATCAGGTCGATGCTCAAGGGCAACAAGTCGAAGTCAGTATTTATTCGCGCCCCTGGTTGACGGCCAATTCTCAGCCGCAAACCAGTACGCTGGTGATCAATGGCAAATGGCAACTAGCCAAACCGCAACCCGGGGTGAAAGTCACGCAGCATAATGACACCACCCAAATTACCACCACCACGACCGAAGCCAAGCCTTGTGTGATTGAACTGATTAAATAATCGCTGGAGCATCGACGCATAATGCCATTCAATCGATGTTAGACGCTAGAAAACCTCGCGCTGAAACAACATGATACAGCGCGAGGTTTTTAGTTTTCAGCCGCTAAGCGCCACGCAGTTATTGCCACTATTTAAAAACCCAGCCTTAAAAACACAGCCTTAGAAATACGGCTTTAGAAACACAGCGTTAGAAACACAGCCTTAGAAATACAGCGTTAGAAATATAGCCTTAGAAATACAGCGTTAGAAATATAGCCCCATTGATCATCCCCCCGCAATAAAACCAATAAAGCCCGAACACGTCGGGCTTTATTGGGCGCTATATATACCGCCGGTTTAATAAAAGGTATTTCGCCAGCAGATTATACCGCGGCAGCGGCTTCAGTGACTAATTTAGCCAATGCGTCCCATTGCTGCGCTTCAATCAATGCCGTCGGCACCATCCACGAACCGCCACAAGCAATCACCGATTTCAACGCAAAATAAGCTTTAACATTCTGTAAATCAATGCCGCCAGTTGGCATAAATTCGACCGGATACACCGCGCTTAATGCTTTGAGCATCGGTAACCCGCCTGAAGCTTCCGCCGGGAAGAATTTAAACACTTTTAAATCAAATTCCATCGCCTGTTCGACCAAACTCGGGCTATTAATACCAGGAATAATTAATATATTTTTTTGCTGACAATACGCCACAACGTTAGGATTAAACCCTGGGCTGACCACAAAATCCGCCCCTGCTGCCATCGCTTGATCAACCTGCGCGGGGGTTAATACCGTGCCCGCACAAATCAGTAAATCCGGGTATGCCGCACGCATATTTTTAATCGCTTGCGCGGCAGCAGGTGTCCGGAAAGTCACTTCGGCGCACGGTAAACCATTTTCAATCAGCACTTGAGCTAAAGCAACAGCATGCTCAGCATGGTTAATCGTAATAACTGGGATCACTTTAATTTGTTTTAATTTTTCATATAACGCGGTATGCATTTTCGATTCCTTAATGAGGGGTTATCTCAGGCATGGCAGCGGTTGGAATAATGGCTCCCTGGTGTTGGATAACCACTGAGGCTAAATCATGCCCGGCTTTTGCCGCTTGTTCTGGGGTTCCGCCCGTGACCCGCTTGGCTAAATAGCCTGCGCTAAAAGAATCACCGGCCGCCGTGGTATCAACCACTTTGTCCACTTTATTGGCCGCAACGACCCATTTGTTATTATTAATAATTACATAGCAGGGTTCAGAGCCCCGCTTAATCACAATTTCTTCAACGCCGAGCGCGCGTGCGCGTTCTATCGATTGTTGTTCTTGTTGATCGCCGTACAACAATTTTTCATCATCAAAAGTTAAAAAAGCCATATCTGTCAGTGCCAAAATACGGGCATAAGCCTGCTGAGCTTCAGCGATCGATGACCATAATTTAGGCCGATAATTGTTATCAAACGCAATTTTTGCACCGGACAATTTTGCCTGCGCAAGCAAGCTAAACAACAGGTCTCGTTGGGCTGGCGGTAAAATCGCCAAGCTGATCCCACTGAGATAAATCATATGCTGCTGGCTTAAAAGCTCGCCCGTCTGCGCGGCTGTCTCTGCGGTTAACCAATATTTGGCCGACGAATTATCCCGCCAATAAAAGAAACGGCGCTCACCGTCTTGTGCGGTTTCAATCAGGTAAATCCCCGGCAGTTTATCCTGTAAAATAAACACATTATCGGTATTAATATTTTCTTGCTGCCAGCTTTCGAGCATTTTGCGACTGAAAGGATCTTCGCCCAACCCCGTGATATATCGGGTGGTTACCCCGTGAGCCGAGGTCAAACGAGAAAGATATAACGCGGTATTTAGCGTATCACCGCCAAACCCTTGCCTATATCCCCCCTCGCCTTGCTGTAGCTCAACCATACATTCACCAATCACAGCAATATGATTTATATTCATTTAAATCACCTATTTTGGCTTTTATTCAACCTAGTTAGATAAACGTTATCTATTCCATAAAGTCGGTTTTCAAATCAGTTTATCTGTGTTTCTAAGCGGCCAGTCCGGCAACCTAGAAACAACAAATCATCGATGATTAGGCGATTATGCTAATAAAGAACGCACATAGTCGGCAATTTCTGGTTTCTGGCAATGGGCAAAGAAACATTCTTGGAAACGCTCGCCAGACACCGCTGTTTTAACCAGTGACTGATCAATAGCACGCAGACTGTCCAGATAATCATCTTTGACTATCGCGGCTTTAACTTGATTCAAAATAGCCGCATTGCATTGTTGCGGCTCAGCACGCTCAATCGGATACCCTTGACCGCGCTCACCGGTGAAGGCTTTTTCAAAGATATACTGCACATTCAATTCCGCGCCCCAACCAAAACCTTTCGCGAAAGCCAGAGAAATAGCATTACCGTTATTGATTTGATTAAACAGGAAAGCATCGGAAGGCTCTAAACAGTAACCACAGACCACTCCCGGATGAATGTTCAATGACATCAATGCGCCTTGCCCGGTACCACACCCCGCCACCACAAAATCAACCGCCTTAGAATTCAATAACAGGCTCGCCATAATTCCTAAATGAATGTAGGTCAGATGATGATCTTGCTCATCGCTCATCCCTACGTTAAATACTTGGTGGCCTAATGGGGTCGCAACTTGTTTTAATTGGTTGATGATGATTGGGTTTTTCGCGGCTTGGCTATTTTCCATCATTAATGCAATTTTCATTCTTTACTCCAAATCAGTTAATTAAAATAATCGGCTATCTTAATACGATAAAAAGTTTTGCTGACTGAGACGATTTCTAAGATGTTGTAATTTTAATAGATTAACCTTCCCCCTATTATTTAGGATTAGGTTAATTTACTCGTTATAAATCAAATATTTGCCAGCCAAAATAGCTAAAACATAGCTAAAATATAACTAAAAAACAGCGAGTTAGTGCTGTTAAATTAGCGACCATGAGTCATAAAATTGCTACATTCTGCTATCATCACGTAAATTAATAGCTAGGGTGGCCAAAAAAACACTCTATTTGCCTTTATCGGGTGATAACCACTGACACCTATAAAATTGAAACCACGTTTCACTTTGCTCATTAGATACTATTTCAAACATGAGATCAAACATAATTGAAACAGCAGTTCATTTTTATTATTAATTGCAAATTTATTAATAAAACAACGGCAACTATTTGCTAATATAGGGTAAATAGTGAGAGAAAAAATCTGCTCATGGCAATCGCCCCCCCACATCTGGCACTACGGAGGTTTTATGGATAAATCAACACAGCCTGAATCAGTATCTTCAGTATTAAAAGTTTTCAGCATACTAAGTGCACTCAGCGAGCAAAAGGAAATTGGCGTTTCAGAGCTGTCGCAACGCCTTATGATGTCAAAAGCCACCACCTTTCGTTTTTTACAAACCATGAAATCTTTAGGCTACGTGGTACAAGAAGGTGAAGCCGACAAATACTCATTAACCATGAAATTATTCGAGTTAGGTTCTAAATCTCTGGAATATGTTGATTTAATTGAATTAGCTGACAAAGAGATGCGTTATATCTCAGAACAAACCAATGAAGCCCTGCATTTAGGCTCATTAGATGAAAACTCGATTATTTACATTCATAAAATTGATTCTGGCTATAACCTGCGTATGCAATCGCGTATTGGTCGCCGTAACCCGCTTTACAGCACCGCGATTGGTAAAGTGTTATTGGCCGAAAGAAGTGAAGAATTCATTCGTAACACATTAAAAGATGTCACCTTTATTAAAAATACTGCAAATACCTTAGAAAATGTTGATCAATTGCTCGCTCAATTAGCGCAAGTCCGTGAACAACATTTTGCTGAAGATATTGAAGAACAAGAACTGGGATTAAGATGTATTGCTGCGCCCGTTTACGATAGGTTTGGTCGTGCGATTGCCGGGTTATCGATTTCTCTGCCCACCATTCGCTATGATCAACAACACCAAGATTACTATGTCGATATGCTAAAAAATGCGTGTCGTAATATTTCTGAAAAACTCGGATTCCATAATTATCCCGAGTAAATATTATTCTTTCTATAACGCATAGTTTTTTATCGTCTCGCGGTGCTTCGCTTATCGGCCACCCGCGCTATTGAACCCGGCGGATCCCCTGAGCTTATAGCCTATTATCACTAATAACCCGATGATAATAGCTGGCTCAGGCACTTTGCCGGGGTTCGAACCGATAAGGGAAAATAATCTCTTCTCGCAAAGTCGGACCCTCTTCATTTACCGGCTGACTTAACCATTTGGTCAATTTTTTACCGGCTTCCCGCCCTATTTTACGATAATCAATACGGATCGAGGTTAATGTCGGCTGAATGTGATCACAATTCTCGGTCCCCTCAAGACAAGCCACCGCTAAACTGGCCGGAATTTTTAATAATCGCCGTTGGCATTCAAACATAATCCCCAACGCAATCACTTCATGGCTACAAATTACGCCATCTAATTCAGGCTGACGGGTTAACATTTCAGTAATCGCTTGCCGACCAAATTGCATACTGGCCGCATACGGCGTAGTAATGCTCTGCTCGGCGCTATGATAATGATGCAGCATGGCTTTCGCCCAGCCACTTAATTGCTGATTTTGCAATTTATTATCCATTTGCGCGCCAATATAACCAATATTTTTATAGCCTTTATCCAGCATATATTTCGCTAAAAAATAAGCGCCATCTTCGATATTGCTATCGATATTTAGCGATGGCTGATGGTAATAACCGGCAATACTAATAATCGGAATATGGGTATTTAATAGTTCCGCCGTTGATTTTTCTGACACCAAATTACCAAAGATCACTAACGCCGCCGGATTGGCGTGTAATAACGTATTTAAGACTTCCAATTCTTTGTGTTGATTATATTCATGGCAGCCAATTAATACCTGATAATTATTTTGGTTAAGGATTTCCTGCAACGCTTGTAAAAAGGTGGCGCTCGAATGATCGGTTAACGAAGGCACCAGCACCGCCACATTGCGACTGACCCCTGACGCCAACATTCCCGCAGCCAAATTAGGTACATAGCCTAATTCTTCCACCGCTTGTTCTATCTTTTGCCTTAATTTATCTGAGACTAACTCCGGGGTACGCAACGCCCGCGAGACGGTCATGGAGCCTACTCCCGCATGTTTAGCCACGTCTTGTAACGTTACCCTGCCTGTATTGCGCCGTTTTCTTACTTTTTCCATAAAATAATCATTTCATCGTATCGTGAGCCATTAAGCGGATTATAGCGTATTTACCCTTGCAGAGAGAGCTGACACTGTGTCGGGTTTATCGATAACCAGCAAATAAATTAGCGCAGAATGATAGCGCTATCACAATTTCAATAAATCACTCTAGATAGCGCTACCATTCCTGATTACTATCATGGGAAATCATCATTTAACCTAATCACCGAATCACTGCGGGAAAAGAAGATGCTAAAGACACTCCTAACAGCCGACGTCATCCAAGTTCTACCCAGCGCGACAAACTGGCGAGATGCGGTGACTCAATCCTGCCAGCCATTAATTAATAATGGCTCAGTTCAGCCACAATATGTAGAGGCGATTATTCAGTCCCATGAAGCGATTGGTCCTTATTATGTGTTAGGTCCCGGTATCGCGATGCCGCATGCACGCCCTGAAAATGGGGTTAACAAGCTGTCACTCGGCCTGACAGTGATCCAACACGGGGTTAATTTTGATGCCGATGAGAACGACCCCATCAAACTGTTATTTGTGCTGGCCGCTACCGATAGCGATAGCCATGTGGGAGCTATCTCTCAGTTAGCGGAATTATTTGATAACCAAGAAGATATCGACCAATTAATCAATGCCGCGACTGTCGATGATGTTTTAGCGGTGATCAGTAAATACTAACGGCGGCGACTCTAGTTGCACCGTATTAATCAATATTGACACTGAATATTGACACTGAATATTGACACTGAATATTGACTCTAAATATTGACACTAAAGATTAACACTGTCTTGGCGCGCGGTAAGCGACGCAACGACAAAGTACAACCACCAGCGATTATTTAGCCGCTAGATCTAGCCGCTATTTTTAACCTAATAAATGAAAGACAAGGATAATATTATGAAAATCACCGTCGTATGTGGAAATGGTTTAGGAACAAGTTTAATGATGGAAATGAGCATCAAAACCATTCTAAAAGATCTGGGCGTCACTGCCGAGGTTGATCATGTGGATTTAGGCTCAGCAAAAGGGACGCAGAGCGATATCTTTGTCGGCACTAACGATATTGCAGAGCAATTAGTGGCGCAAGCGGTCGGCGGTAAAATTGTAGCGCTTAACAATATGATTGATAAAGCTGCGATGAAAGAACGCCTTTCCGTCGCCTTAGTTGAGCTTGGCGCACTGTAGGAGGCAATATGGAATTCTTTCGTTTCCTGATGCAAGATGTGTTATCCGAACCGGCTATTTTAGTCGGTTTCATTGCCCTTATCGGCTTAATTGCCCAGAAAAAGCCGGTTACCGAGTGCATTAAAGGTACGGTCAAAACCATCATGGGTTTTGTGATTTTAGGCGCCGGCGCCGGGCTGGTAGTCAGTTCGCTGGGGGATTTCTCGGCTATCTTCCAGCATGCTTTTGGCATCCACGGTGTAGTCCCCAATAACGAAGCGATTGTTTCTATTGCTCAAAAAAGCTTCGGTAAAGAAATGGCGATGATCATGTTCTTTGCCATGGTGATCAATATTCTGATTGCCCGCTTGACGCCATGGAAATTCATTTTCTTAACCGGTCATCATACATTATTCATGTCAATGATGGTGGCGGTGATCTTAGCGACAGCCGGCGTTGAAGGCACTATGTTAGTGGTGATTGGCTCATTAGTTGTCGGCTTCTGCATGGTCTTCTTCCCAGCGATTGCCCACCCTTATATGAAAAAAGTCACCGGTTCAGACGATGTGGCTATCGGTCACTTCTCGACAATTTCTTACGTTTTAGCCGGCTTTATCGGAAGCAAATTTGGTAATAAAGCCCATTCAACCGAAGAAATGAATGTGCCTAAAAGCCTATTATTCCTACGTGATACCCCTGTGGCTATCTCGTTCACCATGGCGATTATCTTTGTGATCACCTGCCTATTCGCTGGCGGCGATTATGTGCGTGAAGTCAGCGGCGGAAAAAGCTGGTTCATGTTCTCTCTAATGCAATCCATCACCTTCGCGGCTGGGGTCTATATCATCCTGCAAGGTGTGCGCATGGTGATTGCTGAAATCGTTCCCGCATTTAAAGGTATCTCCGATAAACTGGTGCCGAACGCCAAACCGGCACTGGACTGCCCAGTGGTCTTCCCTTACGCCCCGAATGCAGTACTGGTTGGCTTCCTCAGCAGCTTTGCGGCAGGGGTTATCGGCATGTTCATTTTATATGCCTTAAACATGACTATTATCATTCCGGGCGTAGTTCCACACTTCTTTGTGGGTGCAGCGGCTGGGGTATTTGGTAATGCCACCGGTGGACGTCGCGGGGCGATTTTAGGCGCATTTGCTCAAGGCCTATTAATCACCTTCTTACCCGTGTTCTTATTACCGGTACTGGGTAACATCGGCATTGCCAATACCACATTTAGTGATGCGGACTTTGGTGCCATCGGGATTTTATTAGGAATTATTGTAAGATAACTAACTGAAAGCTGATTAGTGATAACTCATTAGCTGTTATGAATAATCAGGGGCACATAATGTGCCCCTGATTTATTTGATAGCGATTATCCGGCTATCATATAACGATTAAATCACTATTATGCGATTAATTGCATAGTTTTTACTTCAAGCTGCGCTTTACCGGCCAATACCCGGCCTAAATTCTGTAGCGCGGCCGCTTGACTATGCTGCTCCAGCATTTGCGGCGAACTCCACTTTTCAATCATGATAAATTGCAGTGGATGATCATTATTTCTATGCAGCGCATACATTTCGCAACCCGGCTCTTGCTTCACCGCTTGCACCGTAGTTTTTAACGTAGACTCAATCATTTCAAGGTCACTTTTATCATTGACCGTAATATAAGCCACTACGGTAACCGCATTGTGTGAACTCATTATGCTTTCCTTATGGTTAATATCGCTTGGTTAATATCGCTTAGTTAATATCGCTTGGTTAATATCGCTTGGTTAATATCGCTTGGTTAATATCGCTTAGTGAATACAACTTAATTAATAGCGCTGGCTGTTAATACACACTCATTAATACACACGGATAAATCTACCAATGACTACCGAATTAATCGATTAATCTGCACGGATAAAATCATCATCGTCTAAAATTCGTAATGGCTCAATATCGCTTTCTTTTTTGATCACTAACGACGGATCAGAGCGTAAACAGACGCCACCATAATGCCCACCGACGGTAAAAGTACAGACTTGCAGATAACGCTCCGCCACCTGCGGCAAACACCACAATTGCTGATAAATATTTTCTTGCTGGGCAAATTTACCATGGGTTTCATCCAGCATCTGCTCATCATGGTTAACCAAACCAATATTATTACCACAACGCCCGGCGATCGGTTTAATTGCATAGCCGGTTTGAGCTAATTCAGCATTGATTTCAAAATCGGTATCCAACAAATAACGATGGTGTGGGAACAGAGACCACAGTATCGGTAAAATGGCTTTATTGCTGGGGATCAAGGTCCATAGCGGTTCAAACACCGTGACTTCGGGACGCAGCAGCACATCAATTAAACGCACTTGATTCGCTTCATGCCCAGTACGGATAGGCGGCGCCGCATAATCAGCTTCGCTCTCTGCCCGCAGTTGATCTAACGCGGTTTCCCATGCCCAGGTTTTCCACACACAATTAACGACCCGGTTATCACCATCGACCAATTGACCCAAGGTGTTCCAATGCAACTCGTCTAATCCATGCAGAATTTTACTGTCGATCCCGGCACGAGTTAAGGTACGTTGCATAAACAATGCGTGATAATCCTCTTCACTATCAACATCCTGCATTAAATGCACAAAAGGTTTGGCATCGCTGTGTTTCCAGCTATCCGACAGCGCTGCTAATAAATGCTGGCCCGGATCTTCCCCATGTTTCACCCCGGCTTGTTTGGCCCATTTCGCCAAAATTACCGCCGTTTCAGTATGGCAAGATGCGGAATCTGCATTATATTCATACACTTTGAGCCCGCGCTCATCCATACAGAAATCCAGCCGTCCGGTGATCATTTGGTGACGTCGATTTTGCCAAGATAAACGTAAACGTGGCCATAAAATTTCTGGAATATTAAACAGTTTTAATAATTCATCATCTTTCAGCACTTTATCGGTAGCATGCAGATACATTAAATGCAGCTCATTGGTTGCTCTGATTAATTCCTGCTCTGCACTGTGAGAAAGACTAAAATACTGATAAGGGTCGGCGGTAATGATATGCCCATGATTCGCTTCAATATAGGCATGTTCGAGGGGATCTTGCGGATCTAACCAATCACGATCAAATTGCTCGTGCATAGCGACGCGCTCCGCATGAATGGCGAGAAGATCAGCCGAAATAATCGGTTGTGGCAAACTATAAGGGTTATTTTCCCCTGAGATCATCCAGCCTAAAATTTCAGTATCATCAAACGTATCGTGCAAATAATAATCGCCGTCTTCACTGCGAGACAGTGCCAGTTCTCGCGTCCATTGCTGCCCGACGGGTAAACGATGATGGATCACGTTTTGTTCGACTATCCGTACTTTATGCTCAAAGACCTCGGTAATAACCGCCACATGACCGGTGTGTTTAAATTCACCGCCTTGTTGCCAAATCAGCAAGGCCCCCGCAACCGGCGGCTGTTTACTGCCGTTAGCAAACGCCTGTAATGGCAAAATAGCGTCATTAATAACTTGGCGAAGAAAGCGTAACGAAAAAATTTCATACGCCATCCCCACATCGGTAAATACCACGCCATAATTGAGATATAAAAAACGACGAGCAAATTCAACGCACTGCCACTTATACCCCATGTATTCATTGCCTAGATAGCTACGAAATGAGGCATCATCCGGATACTGCTGCGGATCTACGGTGTCATAATCAGACGAATAGATGGCGACCCCTCCCGGGGCATACCCCAACAACGCACCAAAAGGTTGATGGGAATTTGTGTCTTGTGTACTCATAGTTTTAAAAAACCTCAATAGCGTTAAACCTTCATCGCGCCCAGCGTCAACCCGCCAGCAACCCCATATTATCCACCCACCTACGGTGGTATTTAGCCACTTTTAGTCATGTACAATCATCAGTCTACGCCCTTATGAAAGGAAAATTAATCGCCAACAACAATTTATTATTGCCATTAAGCGCTGGTCATTCGGCGGTTATCATCAAACTGTTGTCATCAAACTATTATCATCAAACTGTTGCCATCAAACTGTTGTCATCAAACTATTATTAGCCGCGAGACCCAGCTAGGCGGCTATTCTTTCTCTGCCACGCTTAATGCCATATTCCCCGCCGAACCCGATGCCAACTATCCTACTTCTGGATAAAAACCGAACAAAAAGAATCACATCCACCGCCACAGAATATCCGCGGATCACAAATTACCACTTTGTAGGTAATTGATAGCTAAAGAATAATCATTAAGTACTAATAGCTGAATTGATTAAGCTGCATTTGATATACATCAAAGAGAAAATATCCCAGCGCCGTATTTTTAACGTAAGAATGAATTAACGCTGAGGCATATGATGAGCAAAATAAAGCTAGCAATCATAGGTAATGGGATGGTTGGGCATCGCTTTATCGAAGATCTGATCGACAAAACACCAGACCAACCTTTTGATATTACTGTATTTTGTGAAGAGCCACGAGTCGCCTACGACCGTGTGCATCTTTCCTCTTATTTTTCTCATCATACCGCCGAAGAACTCTCGCTAGTGAAACCCGGCCTGTATGAAAAGCACGCTATCAATGTCTTGGTCGGCGAACGTGTGATCACCATCAATCGCCAAGAAAAAGTGCTACACACCAATACCGGCCGCACAGTGCATTACGATAAATTAATCATAGCGACCGGCTCTTATCCATGGGTTCCGCCGATCCAAGGCAACGATGGCCCAGATTGTTTTGTTTACCGCACTATCGAAGATTTAAATGCGATTGAAGCCTGTGCGCGGCGCAGTACCAAAGGCGCGGTGATCGGCGGAGGCTTGCTCGGCTTAGAGGCCGCTGGCGCATTAAAAAACTTGGGAATAGAAACCCATGTAATTGAATTCGCGCCCGTATTAATGGCGGAACAATTAGACCCACAAGGCGGCGAACAACTGCGACAAAAAATTGAACGCATGGGGGTTCGAGTACATACCGCTAAAAACACCTTAGAAATCAG
The DNA here is from genome assembly GCF_022592395.1 of Moellerella wisconsensis. Taxonomy (NCBI): domain Bacteria; kingdom Pseudomonadati; phylum Pseudomonadota; class Gammaproteobacteria; order Enterobacterales; family Morganellaceae; genus Moellerella; species Moellerella wisconsensis. Next base: position 2,650,964 of record NZ_CP093242.1, read on the forward strand.
CCAAACCGGGACTGCCGCCCGCAAAACACTATTTTTTGCCGATGGCTGCTCTTTAGAAGTTGATTTTGTTGTTTTTTCTACCGGTATCCGTCCAAACGATAAACTCGCGCGCCAATGCTCGCTGGCCGTGGCTGAACGCGGGGGGATCGTCATCAATGACCAGTGTCAAACCTCCGATCCCGATATTTATGCGATTGGTGAATGCGCCTCATGGCGCGGAAAAACTTACGGCTTAGTGGCGCCCGGCTATAAAATGGCCCAAGTCGCGGTTGACCACCTGCTCGAGCACCAAAATCAATTTTCAGGCGCCGATATGAGCGCTAAATTAAAATTACTCGGGGTAGATGTCGGCGGAATAGGCGATGCTCAAGGTCGCCAGCCTGGCAGCCGGAGCTATATTTATCTTGATGAAAATAAAGAAATTTATAAACGCCTGATCGTCAGTGAAGACAATAAATATTTGCTCGGTGCGGTATTAGTCGGCGATACCGAAGACTACGGCAATTTATTACAAATCGCCCTTAATCGCATTGAACTGCCTGAACATCCTGATTCGCTGATTTTACCCTCGCACGCGGGCAGTAAGCCAGCGATTGGCGTAGGCGCATTACCCGATAGCGCTCAAATTTGCTCCTGTTTTGATGTTACCAAAGGCGACATCATTCAAGCGGTACAAAATGGCTGCCATACTGTCGGGGCGATCAAAGCAGCGACCAAAGCCGGTACCGGTTGTGGCGGCTGTATCCCATTGATCACTCAAGTACTGAATGCCGAACTTGCCAGCCAAGGCATCGAAGTCAATCATCATTTATGCGAGCATTTTGCCTATTCTCGCCAAGAACTGTATCACCTGATCCGTGTAGAACACATCACTACCTTTGAGCAACTGTTAGAAAAATACGGACAAGGCTACGGCTGTGAAGTCTGCAAACCGACAATTGGCTCATTATTAGCTTCTTGCTGGAACGATTTTATTCTGCGCGACGAACTGGTTAGCTTGCAAGATACCAACGATAACTTCTTGGCTAATATGCAAAAAGACGGCACATATTCAATTATTCCGCGCTCTGCCGGCGGGGAAATCACGCCACAAGAATTAATCACTATCGGAGCTATCGCTGAAAAGTACCAGTTATATACCAAAATCACGGGTTCCCAGCGTATCGCCATGTTTGGGGCGCAAAAACAAGATTTACCGGCGATATGGCAACAATTAATCGATGCGGGTTTCGAAACCGGTCACGCTTATGCCAAAGCACTGCGCATGGCAAAAACCTGTGTTGGCAGCACATGGTGTCGTTTCGGCGTGGGCGACAGCACCGCGCTGGGCGTAGAGTTAGAACACCGTTACAAAGGGATCCGTACCCCGCATAAAATGAAGTTTGGGGTTTCCGGCTGTACCCGCGAATGTGCTGAGGCACAAGGGAAAGATGTCGGGATTATCGCCACCGATATGGGCTGGAACCTGTATGTTTGCGGTAACGGAGGCATGAAGCCCCGCCATGCCGATTTACTGGCGGCCTCACTGGATAAAGTCACACTTATCCAATATATCGACCGTTTCATGATGTTTTATCTGCGTACCGCCGATAAATTACAACGCACTTCGGTTTGGTTAGAGAGCTTAGAGGGCGGTATCGATTATCTCAAACAAGTGATCATCGACGACAAATTAGGATTAAATCAGCAACTTGAAAGCGAATTATCCCGCCTACGCGAGAAATTTGCCTGCGAATGGCAATTAGCGGTTAATGACACCGCCGGTCGCCCACGTTTTCAACATTTTATCAATAGCCCACTGCCGGATGCCAATGTGCAAAGGGTGCCAGAACGCACGCAATTTCGTCCTGCCCGCCCAGAAGAGCGGATCGCGGTTCAGTCAATTACGGAGAAAAACGCATGAGCTCATGGTTAGCGGTTTGTCATGTTGCTGACATTATTCCCGGCACCGGGGTTTGCGCCTTAGTCGGTGAAGCACAAGTGGCGCTATTTCGCCCGTATGCCGATCAGCAAATATTTGCTTTAAGCAATATCGACCCTTTTGCCCAAGCCAGTGTACTGTCTCGCGGTTTGATTGCTGAACATAATCAACAATTATGGATTGTTAGCCCATTGAAAAAACAGCATTTTCGCTTATCTGACGGCTATTGTTTAGAGGATGCTGAATATTCAATCGCTAGTTACTCCGTCAAGGTCGAGTCTGGAATAATCCATGTGGCGATTGCGGCTAATGATCGTAACTGCTCAGGTGATGAGTAATGAGTAATGAGTAATGAGTAATGGGTAATGGGTAATGGGTAATGGGTAATGGGCTATGGGCTATGGGCTATGGGCTATGGGCGGTAATTTGCGATTTATAAAATCGGTTCGATGGCTGTGATCCAAACTATGCTCCCAGCCATGCTCCCAGCTATGCTCCCAGCCATGATCCAAACTATGCTCGAAGCTATGCTCGAAGTTATATTCAAAACTATATTCAAAACCATGATCAAAACTATATTCAAAACTATATTCAAAGCCATGATCAAAAACTGTGCTCGATAAATCAGGCGTGATGTGAGGCGTATCTCTATGGATTATTTCCCAATTTTTTGCCAATTAGCTCAAAAACCTTGCCTTGTGGTCGGCGGGGGTGAAATCGCAGAACGCAAAGCGCGCTTATTAATCGATGCTGGCGCACAGCTCACCGTGGTGGCGTTGTCATTTACACCGCAGTTCTTAAGCTGGCAACAGGCGCAAAAAATCCGCTTAATCCAGCGCGCGTTTACCGACGAGTTAATCAACCATCAATGGCTAGTGATTGCCGCAACCAATAACGACGCCGTCAATCAACAGGTCTATCAAGCAGCAAATGCACGCCAAACCTTCTGCAATGTCGTCGATTCACCGCAGCAAGCCAGTTTTATTATGCCATCGATTATCGACCGTTCACCTATCATGGTAGCTATCTCCTCGGGGGGCAAAGCCCCGGTTTTGGCGCGCATCTTACGCGAAAAGCTTGAAGTCAGCCTACCGCAGCATTTGGGGCGCTTAGCTGAATTAGCCGGTTCGTTACGCGATACCGTCAAAGCACGATTTAGCCGAATGAGCCAACGGCGTCAATTTTGGGAACGTTTTTTTACTCATCCCAACTTAGCGCAATCAGTGGCGGACCAACATCAGCCCCATATTCAAGCCAGTCTAAATCAGCTCTTTGACGCGCAACCGTCAACCACCACGCCTCAAGGCAGCGTAGTATTGGTCGGCGCAGGCCCGGGCGATCCCGGCTTGCTAACATTAAAAGGCTTACAACATATCCAACAAGCCGATGTGGTTATTTATGACCGACTGGTTTCTGAGCCTGTGATGCAATTAGTACGCCGAGATGCAGAGCGTATTTTTGTCGGCAAACGTGCCGGCGACCACTGTGTGCCCCAAACGCAAATCAATCAATTACTGTTACAGCACGCACAGCAAGGAAAGCGCGTCGTGCGCCTAAAAGGGGGCGATCCCTTTATTTTTGGCCGCGGAGCGGAAGAACTAGCATTGCTGGTGCAACATCAAATTAATTTTTCAGTGGTGCCCGGTATTACTGCGGCCTCAGGGTGTTCGACTTATGCCGGGATCCCCTTGACTCACCGCGACCACGCGCAAAGCGTGCGCTTTATTACCGGCCACGGCAAAGATATTACTCTGCCTGAATGGCGCTGCTTGGCGGTTAAAAATCAAACTTTAGTTTTTTATATGGGATTAACCAAAGCGCCGCTGATTGAAGCCTCGCTATTAGCCCAAAACATGGCGCCGACGACCCCGGTGGCGATTATTGAAAATGGCACCTTGCCCAACCAAAAAGTAGTCACCGGTGAGCTACAACATCTGGCGCACTTAGCCCAGCAATGCCATAGCCCTGCGCTAATTATTGTCGGCGAAGTCGTTAATTATCGGGCATCATTGCACTGGTTTTCATCTTAAATCAAAACCCTATAAATAATTCGGTGTATTTGCTTTTCATTAAAGATGACCGTTTAGGCGGTCATCAAATTCAATAATAAACCGGCTGATTGCCTGTTTCTAATATTGACTGGGCATGCGCCATTTTTTAGCGACCGATGCGATAACATTGGTTGTATCAGTGGCTTTGCAAATATCATCGGGATAGGCAAAACAGCATTTATGAATAAACGCTGTTTATCGCATCGGGAAAGCCTTTTAGACCATCGATGCAAACAATGAGAAGTTCGTGGACTCCGTGATTTTTAAGCTCAGTGCAGGCAGGACTGTTTTATTAAAGCAGATCATTTGTTTCGGCTCGACGGTAAGGGTCAACTAAAATTGGAGATTATTTTAGTTGCCCCTTACAATCTAATCATCTTCAAATCGGCTTTTCGTTGTCTCTTTTGTGCTTCATAGAAGTTATCATGAGAACCTATATGAAGAAGATACAACTCAAGTTTATCTGAACCCCATGAATAACCTAACAAAACTATTAACTCATTTAGTCTAAACTTGTGTACTCTCATGTGAGCTAAATCACCTTTCTTTAACTCACCGATTAATGGGTTTTCGATAATCCGATCAATTTCATTTTCAACTACTTTTACATTAAAACTAGACAGCTTTTTCATTGCCTTTTCAAATCTAGCTGATTGATAAACGTCAATCTCGTTTTGTGGTTCGGACATATCGAGTAACCTTATTGTTCCCGACCTCTGCTTGCGCTAATAAAAGTTCTTCGATAAAGCTGTATGGCAGATCAGGGTTATCCTCGGCTATACGCCCAATTTTAGCCCAATGTTCAATTTGTTTAGGAACAGATCTGCTTTTTGCCTCCGCATGAACCTTAGCGTTAGACACGAAGTCTTCATCTAATCTTACGGAAATTGCCATATATTTTTGTCCTCTAGCCGATCAGCTCAATCAATCTTTAATATGTAATATGTAATATGTAATAGGTGGTAGATAATCTACGCGACAATTGATTACATTACGCAACAATACATTACACTTTACCTATTGTAAAGACTTTTACTTTCACACCTGTATCTTCAAAGAGCTTGAAGCAGAAGGAAGCATCAATAACGGCTGAGTTAACCTTTTGCTAAACAGACTGGCTGCGGAGCTTGGCATAACAGACGAAGATCTTGGGATGTTTTGACTTAAAGTACCTTCTTTAGTTTAATCAATAAGATAATCTAAAAAAAGCACTTACACAAAAATCTGGACAGTCTCGAATAAAGCCCTATTGAGATAGATTCTTAGTTAATATGTTTTATATGGTGGAATGACTTTTTCGCCATTTTCAAGTGTAAGTAGCGAGTTAGTATCCGTAATATGGAAACGCTGAAGATGGCTCTCAATGAACTTTTGACCTTGGTTAGTCAATCTATCAGTACTGTTCTATAATCAAAAAAGAAAACATTTAAGATTGGGAAATATATCGCCAGTGTAATATGAGCATAAATTACAAAAAACTGCCTAAAACAATCTCCAATTTTAGTTGCCCCTTACTGGTACACGCATTGGGAAAACTTGAATACATTCTTCGCGTATCCTGATGATATTCGCAAAGCGATTTACACAACTAATGCTATCGAATCGCTAAATAGTGTTATTCGTCATGCCATTAAGAAACGTAAGGTGTTCCCGACTGATGATTCTGTTCATCAAGTCACTTACTTGGCGATTGAATCAGCCTCTAAAAAATGGCGCATGCCCAGTCAAAACTGGAAACAGGCAATGAGCCGTTTTATTATTGAGTTCGGTGAGCGCCTAGATGAACACATTTAATGAAAGGCAAATACACAATGTAAATGACAGTCGCGGTTTAACCGATACCTGACAGATATATACCACTAAATATCCGCTTAAATAGAATTAACGATTAATTAAGTTATTCGGATAATAATATTTTAAGCTGATTGACTATTAGGCTTTTCACTCTATTTATGCGTTACTTTTAATTATTATTATCTATTATCTATTCTCTATTCTCTATTCTCTATTCTCTATTCTCTATTCTCTATTCTTGAGAATAACTATTAGATCATATTTTAACTAATCTAATAATATTTATTATGATTATTTATTCAGACTATTTATTCTAATTATTCATTAACACAGATTAAATATTCCTGTAAATATTATTTGGTTAAACATCAGCTTATCTATTTAATGGCTAAATTTTTAGGCTAAATATTCCTGTCATAGGATTAATTAGAATCGTTTTAATGCGATTTTCATCACATATAATATAGGCGCTATTACTTATTATCCTGTGAAAATTAAGTGCTCACGGCAACCTTATAGGTTCAAAGGAAATCACCCCCATGAAAAAAACATTATGCGCTCTGATGATTTTTAGCAGCTTGAGTCACGCAGATATTATCCCTAACGCACAATTAGCCCACTATTGGCAGCAACCAGAAAGTTCGGCAAAACAACTGGTTGAACAAATGACCTTGGAAGAAAAATTAGGTCAAATATTGATGCTGGATTTTCGTTATTGGCAAGCCGCTGACCAACCAAACAAAACCCCTCTGACTGAATTTAATCCTGAGATTGCGGCGATTATTCATCAATATCATTTAGGCTCGGTGATTTTATTTCGTGAAAATTTAATTAATACTCCGCAAACCGTGAAATTAATTAATGCCTTTCAACAAGCTCGAAGCAACTTGCCATTATTTATTAGTACCGACCAAGAAGGCGGCTATGTAACCCGTTTACGTGAAGGCACTGAAATGCCAGGGAATATGGCACTGGGCGCGACACGCTCCACGGAATTGGCTGAATTAACCGGTCGCATTCACGGCAAAGAATTATCAAACTTAGGCTTTAACTTTAATTTTGGCCCGGTGGTTGATGTAAATAATAACCAAAATAATCCAGTAATTGGCGTGCGTTCTTATTCAGATCGCCCAGAGTTGGTGCAGCAATTAGCCAATAGCTATATTCAGGGGATCCACCAATATCAGGTAATGAGCGCGGTAAAACATTTTCCCGGTCATGGCAATGTCTCTTCAGATACCCATTTTGCGCTCCCGACCATTAATATTGATCAAGCCACTTGGCGTAATATTGAATTAAAACCGTTTATAAATACCATGAAGGCGACCGATGCGATTATGACGGCGCATGTAGTGGTTCCCGCCTTAGACCAGCAAAAAATCACCTCACTCACCGGTGAAGAAATAGGGGTTCCCGCCACCTTATCCAAACCTATTTTGACCGATATTCTGCGTGACGAACTACACTATGATGGGTTGATTATTACTGACGCTATGGATATGGGCGCGATTAGTAAGAACTTTTCTAGCCATTGGGCGATTGAACAAGCGATATTAGCCGGCAATGATATTATTTTAATGCCATTAGAAATATCCAACCCCCAAAGCACGGCTAAATTAGATGATTTATATGCCTATTTAAAACATCAAGCCGCCAATAACAGGGAGTTAAATCAGCGAATTAATCAATCTGCTGAACGAATTGTACAAAAAAAATTAGCTTATCGAATTTCTGCTGAGGCTAAAGATGTTCAAATTGCCAGCCATATTGTGGCCTCTAAAGAGAATAAAGATCTGGAAAATACCGTATCCGATCACGCGATAACATTAATTGAAAATCAGCACATTTTACCCTACACCTTAGCTAAAAATAATAACTTCGTTATTTTTTCTGACGAACAACCAAGAAATGAACTGATTAAACAGCAATTAAATAACATCGCCGCCGATCATCAGGTGACAATTAATAGCCGCGATCAGGTGGTTAAAATGATGAATGACGACCTCACTGGATCACAAATAGAGCAGGCCATTGAAGGGCAAGATTTTATTATCTTAGTCACCTATAATCTGACTGAACAGCCTAACAATGCCCAGAAAATCATTGATGTCGCTAATCAGAAAGCCATCCCGTTGGTGGTTATTTCGAGCCGAAATCCTTACGATATTGCGTACTTAAAAAATGTGAAAGCCAATATTGCGATTTATGGTATTACCGGTTTTGATGTCACGAATAATGTCAGAAATAGCCTAGAAACGAATATTAACCGAGGATTAAACAGCTTATTTTCTACACCTGTCTCTGGAGTGATTAATTCCCCGCGCGGGAAATTACCTGTCGATATAAAAACGCCGGATAATCAACAAATACTTTATCCGTTTGGTCATGGACTGTCTTATTAATTATCAATTACTAATTATTAAGTGCTAATTATTAATGCGAATAATCAATTCTATTTATTAGCGTTTAATTTTAACTTTATTTATTAAATTTTATTTTAATTTCTATTTTAACGTCTACTTTTAACTCTATTTATTAACTGCCGTTATTAAAACGGCAGTTAATAAACTCACCGAGTATCTATGATGCGAAATAAACATTATTTATTGGCAGGGATAGTTGCGTTGTCTTTGAGTTGCCTAAGTTCAGCGAGTGCAGAAGAATTAGAGGATGAATTTAGTACCGATTACCAACAAGAAATTAATCGACTCAATCAAAAAATCCAACAACTTGAACAAAAGAAAGCCCAGTTAGAAGCCATACCTAAAGAGAAAAAATGGCATGTAGAGGCGTATGTAGGCACAGAGCAAGAAATTGACAGTGATGATAACTGGACATTTTTAAAAGGCAGCATGGCGACCTCCCCCTATATTGGCGCATTTATTTATCAAGATGAATCACTATGGATGTATGATGTTCAATTTCTAAAAACTTATTTAGATAACAATTCTGAATATAACCGAACCCGCTGGCAATTAGGCGCGACCCGCACCTTTCCATTTAACTACCATAACCAACCGGGGAATTTTAAACTCCGTTTAGGTTACCGTAATGATAATTGGCATTATCCGTCGATTAATAACCCGGCGCTCTCTGATCCCGCCTATAAAGGCGATATTAGAAAAGGGGAAGAACGACATGAAATATGGATACGACCTCAATTTAATTATAAATACTCAGATAATATTAATTTAAATGCCAGCTTATCGTTCCGCTTTATTGATCGCAAATTAGATTATGCCCGAGCTAAAGGGGAATATGGGGTATATAAACGCGATTGGAGTTCGATTAACGAACATTTTATTGGCGCCACCTATACCTTTAATAGTAAAAGTTCCCTGTGGGTAAATTATTTGTATATTGACGAAAATCTGGTTAATACGCTGCATAATAAAGAGCATTTCTTATGGGCACTTTATCGCTATCGCTTTGATAATGGATTAACCATGATGCCATATACCCGCTATGCGCTGACCAAAGGCCAACAAAGTTTTCGCGATTCTGACAATCACCAATCTTTATATAAACAAAAAGACCGCAGTCGTTATGGGCTCCAATTACTGTATCCTATCAGTCAAAATACCTCGGTTTTCTGGGATGTTTACTACCGTCCGGAAGTCACTTGGACCCAAGGGAGCCAAGAAAAGAATAATTTCTGGTTTTGGGCACTGGAATTACGCCACACCTTTTAATCTGGCGGATTTAAAACTGGCTTGGCTTACCCGGCTTGGCTTATCTGCTTAGCTTGGCTTAGGTGGATTGATAATAATCCAGCCGATATTATTGCAGCCATTTAACTGAATTCTCGCAGAATATTCGATAGGCGTGACAACCATAACGCCTATCCTAAACAAAGAGAGCATGACATGACAAAGATCATCATGGTATTTTTAACTTTACTCGGTTTAAGCCCAACCACTCTGGCCGCCCCATTGCCGGCAGAACAGTTACAATTAGGCGTCGATCGAGACGCTATTTATGGATCATTACTAAAAAACAAAAAAGTGGCATTAATGGTGAATCAAAGTTCGGTCGCCAGCGACGGAACGCACACACTGGATAAACTATTAGCGCTGCAAGATAAATACCAATTCAAAATTACCCAACTGTTCTCGGTTGAACATGGTATTCGCGGTAATGAAGATGCCGGCTTTGGGGATAACGACCATCGAGATGCACAAAGCGGATTACCGATTATTTCACTGTACGGACGAGATGAAAACGGACGCTCACGCGCTCACCCCAGCGCAGAACAACTGCAAGATGTTGATATCGTTATTTATGATTTACAAGATGTCGGCGTAAGATCGTTCACTTACACCCTATCAATGCATCATTTGCTAGAAAGCCTACAACAGCATAATAAACAATTGATGGTCTTCGACCGCCCCAACCCCCTCGGCGATAACGTTTATGGGCCCGTATTAGAAGAAGCGTTTATTTCCGGCATTGGGATGCACCCCATCCCCCTCGTGCACGGATTAACCTCCGGCGAATTTGCCTTAATGATGGTCAATGAAGGCTGGTTAACCCATTATCAAGATACTCATTGGGCCGCTTTCGGTAAGCCAGAATACCAATTCCCAGCGCACAATCTGCAAGTGATTAAAATGGCTAATTATTCACGCAATAGCCATTACCCACTGCCCAAAAGACCGTCACCGAACTTACGCAGCGATCTATCAATTGCACTTTATCCTTCATTAGTATTATTTGAAGCCACCAGCGTAAATATGGGGCGTGGCTCCGACCATCCCTTTGAACAATTGGCCTTTTCCGATCCACAATTTTTTACTAATACCCGCTATACCGTAGAGCCAAATCAAGCTAATTATGGCTGGCCACAAGCGGGAAAGAGGGTTTACGGTGAAAGAATAACCGCGCAATCGAAGCAAAACTTAGCGCCCACTATTGGCTATTTTGTCAACTGGTGGTTTAAATTTCACCGCCTTGGCTATCCGTTAGTGATTGATAAATCTAATGAAGCTAATTATTTGGACTATCAAAATAACTATTTTGTGATCCGCCCCTCTTGGCTGGCCAAAGTGCTTGGTAATGACCAATTAATTCCGTTACTGGAAACCGCCACACAACGCGGATTATCAGAGCAACAAACCATTGAGTTAATTGAAAATAGCTGGCAGCCAGGTATCGATAACTATCTTAAAATACGCCAAAAATATCGCCTGTATGATTAATCGTTAGCCTTGGCGCGCCTTAGTTGCTTGTTGGCGGTGGGTTCGCTTCCCTTAAGTTCTCCTTGGCATTCCCGTTCGCGCCAAGGAGAGCTCTGGCTTCGGCGAAATAAAACTCGGTAATCCTCCCCAATAGCGAAGTTTACTTGCGCTGAAACAATTGCTAACAAATTATTCTGTGCTTAATTCACCCTGCGATTTAAGTCAAAAAGAGAACGCTATTTAATCTAAGTGATTTTAAAATAACAAAAAAATTTTAATTTTGGTGATAAACATAATCCAATAGCCGCTTAAAAATACGCCTTTAAATAGCGCCCCGCTTCAATTTTTAGTTCATCAACCCCTCCCAATTAGTAATAATAGTGATTCTGGTTATCATTTAGATTGATGGGATTTTCAGTGGAAAAGATCACACATTTCACCTTGCGCAAACTTTTATGTTTAAATTCAGCGGTATATCTCGGTTTATTCTCGCCTGTCGTCTTGGCCGGATCCAGTCCGTCAGACAAAGATCCTGAGGCGATTGTGGTCAGCGCCCAAGCGCTTAAGGTCAATACAGATCTGCAGGAAACGCCTCGGTCGGTCTCAGTGATTTCGCAGCAACAATTAGAGACCCATGCCCCGCAAAAATTAGATGAAGCGCTACGTTATACCTCAGGTGTCGTCTCGCAACCTTACGGCGCGGATAATGATACCGACTGGTTTAAAGTGCGCGGTTTTGACGCGGCCACCTATTTAGATAACAGCCGATTATTCCGGGACGGATATTACACTTGGTTATTAGAACCTTACGGCTTCGAAAGCATCGAAGTGGTAAAAGGCGCTTCGGCGATTTTATTTGGCGAATCCGCTCCCGGCGGTGCGGTCAATGTAGTACAAAAAAAACCACGTCTCACCCCACAAAATGAAGTCTTTGTTGAATTGGGTAATAATAACCAACGTGCCCTCGGTTTTGATTTCGCCGATCAAACCGACAGTCGCGATCCAATCCGCTACCGTTTAGTCGGCGTCGTCAAGGAAGCCGATGGCGAGTTGTCCGGTACCGACAATAAACGGGTATATTTAGCCCCAAGCGTACAAATTCCACTGTCAGAAGCCACTCATTTGACCTTGATGGCCAGTTATCTGCATGACAATGGCACGCCGACCAATCCGTTTTTCCCGGCGGCAGGCACTCTAATTAACTCGCCATTGGGTAACATAAAACCGTCCACGAACTTGGGGGAGCCCAGCTACGATAAATATCGACGTACCCAGCTGTCTGTAGGGTACTTGCTGGAACATGAACTTAATTCCGAGTGGCGCTATGCACAACGGTTAAATTATGGCTACAACGACCTCACACTGCGCAGTGTTTACGCCTTCCCTAACGCCGACATCACCGCCACCGAGCTTAATCGAGGGGTCGTATTCCGCGAGGGTAATAACCAAAGTGTTTCTTTGGATAATAATCTGGTCGGTGAATGGGATACTGAACGACTAGAGCATACCTTATTGGCCGGAGTCGAGCTGCAATACCACCGTACCAAAGGCGATGAACAAGATAGCTACAGCTTTGATCCGATTAATCCATGGCACCCTATTTATGGCCAATACACCCCATTAGATCCGGCCAAAAATATCCATCGCACCATTGATAAAACGCAAGCTAGCCTCTACTCCCAGTATCAATTAAAATTTGATAGCCAATGGGTTGGCGTTGCCGGTTTACGCTATGATTGGGTTAAAACCGAAAATAAAACCCACCAGCTAAATAATAATCGTTCACGCAACGACGGCGAAGTGAGCCTAAATAGTGGAGTAATGTATTTGGCCGATAACGGGCTCTCGCCTTACGCCAATTATTCCCAATCTTTCGAAGTGATGAGCACCATTGATCCGGCGACGCAGCACATTTATAAGCCGCTGAAAGGCGATCAAATTGAACTTGGCGTAAAATACACCCCTCACTTTATCGACGGTTATTTCAATATTGCCTGGTTTGATATTACCCAAAAGAATGCCTTAGTCACGAATCCGAAAACCTCAATCGCCACCCAAACAGGCGAAATTACTTCCTCAGGGATTGAAATTGAAAGTGCCGTACAACTGACTGAACAGCTAAATCTTAAAGCTAATTATACCTATACCGATGCCCGTACCGATAATAGTGGCGGAAAAGGCCATAAACAGGCGGCGTTAATTCCTAAAAACATGGCCTCAGTTTGGGCCAGTTATCAGTTACCGCTGACCGAACAACAAAGCTTAACCTTGGGGACTGGCGTGCGCTATTTAGGCGACTCCAAAGATAATCCGGCTAGCAGCAATCTGACCGTTCCTAGTGCCACCTTGTGGGATATGGCCGCCACCTATGAGCTGAATAAACACTGGCAAATGCAATTAAATATCAATAATATTCTGGACAAAGACTATGTCTCTGCTTGCGATTACTATTGCTATTTTGGTCAATCGCGCTCCGTATTATTGAACGCCAAATACCGTTGGTAATCGGTGGGGTTGCTCGTGGCTTTGGGCTTAGCTTGTCGCCTAGCCATAAAATTAAGCCCTTAAAATTAAGCGCATACAATTAAGCCCATACAATTAACCCGGTGAAAAATTTACCGGGTTAATGAATGGAATAACATCAACCGAGCGCTGTTGCCCGGAACAGTGACAATCAGTCGCTACAAGTTACTAGCAGTCACTATATATCGCTATATATCACTATGAGTCACTATGTTTGAACTTTCTGATCTACAGATTATACGCAGCGAACGCACCATTTTAGCCATTGATCAGTTGAGTATCCCCGATTCAGAACTGACGGTGATCCTCGGCCATAATGGCTCAGGGAAATCAACCCTAGTCAGCTTATTAGCCGGACAGATGACCCCCGATACCGGCAGCATTGGTTTAAATGGCCATGATATTTCAAGCTATAAACCGCGCGATCTGGCTAAGCAGATAGCATTTCTGCCGCAAAAATTACCCGCCTCGGCAGGGCTTACCGTCAGAGAACTGGTTAAACTGGCTCGTTTTCCATGGCGCGGTGCACTGGGACGCTGGCGTAAAGCGGACGATCAGATTGTTGACCAAGCCATGGAACACGCTGGTGTCAGCGCGTTTGCCTCGGTATTAGCGGATCATTTATCCGGCGGTGAACGCCAACGCGCATGGGTGGCCATGTTATTAGCCCAGCAATCGCCGATCCTGATCCTCGACGAACCGACCTCCGCCTTAGATATCCAGCATCAATACCAATTAATGCAGCTATTAAGCGAATTACAACGCACCCAAGGCGTAGGGATTATCGTTATTTTGCATGATCTTAACTTAGCCCTGCGCTTTGCCACCCATATTGTGGCGTTAAAAAAAGGTCGCGTTGATTTTGCCGGCTCGGCGCAACTGTTAAATGATGAACCGCGCTTATCCGCGTTATACGACACTCCGATTAAGCTGATTGATCATCCAGACCACGCCCTGAGTGCCGAAACACAAGGTCGTAAGGTGGCTATCGTATGCGTATAATTCCTCCTATTTTGGCCTTATGGCTAGGATGTTTGCTTACTCTGAGCGCCGCGTTCGCTGCCCAGCAACCTTCCTCCCGCGTCTTGGCATCCTCGAGTACAGCCTCTAAGACGACGGCCGATCAGCCCCTTCCTCAGCGGGTCGTGGTGTTAGATTGGGATCTGCTGGAACAACTCCTAACCTTAGACATTATTCCCGTCGGGGCAACCGAGATTGCCAGCTATAATCAGTGGGTGGTACAGCCCGCCGCCCCTGAGGTGATCCAAGAGGTCGGTACCCGAGCAGAGCCGAATCTGGAAAAAATCGCCGCCTTAAAGCCCGATATTATTCTCGCCTCAGCTTCACAGCAGGATCTGCTGCCGATACTTGAGCGGATTGCTCCGGTGCTTTATCTGCCTAATTTTGCCCAACAAGATGATGCCGGTCCGGTGGCTATTGCCCATTTCCAGACGCTCGCCCAACGATTGGGCAAATCCGCGCTAGCGGAGCAAAAAATCACCGAGTTAAACCAGCATTTTGCGCAGCTCAACGCCCAACTGCAACACGCCTTTCCCGTGATGCCCGAGGTGGCCGTCATGCGTTTTTCGAACCTCTCCACGGTGTTTTTATATAACCAAAACTCCACGACTCAATATGTCCTCGACCGCTTAGGATTAACCACCGCTATCCCCTTGCCACCCCAGCCTTGGGGAACCGAGCAGCGACGAATGAATCAATTACAGAATATTACCGACGGCTATGTGTTATATATTTTGCCGTTTCCCGATGAAGCCAAATTACAGCACTCCGTTTTATGGCAAGCCATGCCTTTTGTCCGCCAAGGCCGCATGCATTCGGTGCCGCCGGTGTGGAATTATGGCGGCATAACCTCATTACAACGGATGGCAGAAGCAATCACTCAGAGCTTGCTGGCGGTTGCCCCCGCATCGACTCAGAATAATTAACCATGAAAAAACAATCTCCTATTGGCCGTGTTTTGGGTCTCACTTGTGGCAGTCTGGGCGCCATCGTTTTACTCAGTCTATTGAGCTTAAACATCGAATCCCCCCTGCCGGTATGGCAACAATTATGGCTACAATTTGGTGGCGCTCAAGCCTCGGCAGATCCCGCTCAAGGCAGCTTTGCCAGCGTATATTGGCAACAGGCGCAGTTACCACGACTGGCCATCACATTATTAATCGGTGGTTTATTGGGGGTCACCGGCAGCTTGATGCAGCAACTGACCCAAAACAATTTAACGTCACCGCTCACATTGGGTACCTCGTCCGGCGCTTGGTTAGCCCTCGTGGTGATCAATATCTGGTTTACTGACTGGGTAGCCGATGACAGCGCGATGGCGGCCATGGTGGGGGCATTATTTGCCTTTAGTTTGGTGGTGATGATTGCCGGCCTACGCAATATGACTGGGCTGCCATTGATTGTTTCTGGCATGGTGGTGAACATTTTATTCGGCGCCATCGCGACCGCCTTAATTACGCTGAATTCACAATTTGCCCAAAATATCTTTATGTGGGGCGCCGGAGATCTCGCCCAAGACGGCTGGGATACCGTTTTATGGCTATTACCGCGCGCGGTTCCGGTACTGGCGATTTTTTTCTTTGCGCCTCGCATTCTCACCCTGCTGAGATTAGGCCATCAAGGCGCAGAAGCCCGTGGCTTGGCTGTATTGCCGATGTTTTCACTGTTTATTATTCTCGCCACCTGGTTAGTCTCCATTTCGATAACCGCGGTGGGCATGATCAGCTTTATCGGCTTACTGGCACCTAATATGGTGCGCGCCTTCGGTATCCGCACCGCACGCAACGAACTGTTCGCCAGTTTTTTGCTCGGTTCAGCGCTATTACTGCTCACCGACAGCCTATCGATGCTACTCAGCGTATGGCTTAACACCGTGATCCCCAGTGGAGTAACTGCCGCCGCTATCGGCGCACCGGCACTGATTTGGTTTAGCCGCAAAAAAACACAAGCGCAAGATCAGCTGAGCGTTTCGCTGACGCCACTGACCCCAAAATTATCGATTTATACCCTGAGTTTAATCATCTTAGTATTGATCGCTGGCTTAGCTGTTAGCATCTTTATGCAATTAAATCAGTCCGATAGCGCTTGGCTCTGGGGAGGAAGCTGGCAATGGCCATTACCTTATCAATGGTCATTACGCTGGCCACGCTTATTAGCCGCGATATTTTCCGGCATCGCCTTAGCGCTAGCTGGCACTATTTTACAACGAATGATTTATAACCCCCTCGCCAGCCCAGATATTCTTGGGGTATCTTCCGGCGCCACCTTTGCCTTGGTGTTTTTTAGCCTGCTGGTCGGCAGCACGATCCAAACCTCACAATGGGGAATAGCCCTGCTGGGCAGCGGCATGGTGCTGATGATCTTGCTGGCCTTAGGCAAACGCCAAAAATTTGCCCCTGCCAGCCTGATTTTAATCGGTATCTCACTGACCGCCAGTCTAGAAGCCTTTGTACAGTTCTTTTTAGCCAAAGGCACCCTTAGCAGCTACAAAATTTTATTGTGGCTTTCCGGCTCAACTTACCGCGTCAGCGAGCAGCATGCCCTGCTATTTAGCTTGGCGATTGGGCTTATCGCCGGTGTGGTTTTGCTGCTGGCACGCGGGTTAACATTAATATCTATCGGTCGCAGTTTTGCCCAAGCGCGCGGATTAGCCACCGAACGCGCCAGTATGATCCTGCTGATTTTAGTCGCATTACTCTGTGCGTTAGTCACCTCAACGGTCGGCCCATTAGCCTTTATCGGCCTAGTGGCACCGCACATGGCGATATTGCTGGGCGCACAACAGGTTAAAGCCCAGTTGATTATCGGCAGCTTGATCGGGGCCTGTTTAATGGTATGGGCAGATTGGCTAGGACAAACGCTGATTTTTCCGCGTCAAATTGCGGCAGGAACACTGGTGGCGATACTGGGGGGCGGTTACTTCTTGGGATTAATGCTGCTCAACCGCCGCCGTTAATGGCGGCGTTATCGCCGCGTTAAGCGATTAATCGTTTTAATAGTTTAGGCTAGTGACCTGCTTAATCTATTGACCCGTTTAATCTATCAGTCACTTAGCCTATCTATCGCTTAGCCTATTACTGGTTTAGCCTATCAATCAATTAATCTATTACCGGTTTAGCTATCAGCGCGTTAGCCGGTTTCATTTCACGACGTATAGACTAGTGACCTGCTTAATCTATTGATCCATTTAATCTATCAGTCACTTAGCCTATCAATCAGTTAATCTATTACTGGTTTAGCCTATCAATCTGTTGATCTATTACCGGTTTAGCTATCAGCGCTTTAGCCGGTTTCATTTCGCGACGTATAGGCTAGTGACCTGCTTAATTTATTGACCGCTACGCTATCAGCCACTTAGCCTATCAATCAGTTAATCTATTACCGGCTTAGCTATCAGCGCGTTAGCCGATTTCATTTCGCGACGTATAGACTAAGCCAACAAAAAAGCCATCTTCCTGCACTGTTTCGCCGGGCGTAAATTACCGGGCTAACAGCCATGAATGATGGCTTTTTTTAGTCGTTCTGGATTAACACATTAGCGTATTAATCTATTCTTAGACGCTTATTTTGGGCGGCTAATTTTTAGCGGCGGCTCATGCTATGCGGCTCATGCTATGCGGCTCATTTTTAGCGGCGGCTCATTTTGGGCGGCTTAGAACTCGCGAATTTTGGCGCGCTGCTGTTGTGATACGCTAATATTATTTACTTTTTTTCTTGTCATCGGGCGAAACGCCACGAATAACCACCGTCAAACCTTTCAGGAAGTAGCGTAATAATTGATCGCCACAATCGCGGTAATTTTTATGACCCGGCTTACGGAACACCGCGCTCAGCTCAGGTTTGGAAACACGAAAATCAACTTTTTCATAGATTTCAATCATATCCGTGTCTTTCAGTTCAAAAGCCACTCGCAGTTTTTTCAAGATAATATTATTAGTCATGCGAGTTTCTAGCTCAGGCAGCGGATGATTTTCATCTCTGCCGCGACGGAAGAAGATCAGACCATTTAAAAAATGCTCCATCACTTTATCATCGCACGGGGCGTAACCTTCTTCATTATCTTTCTTCAGCCAGCTGACCATCTCGGCTTGTGTGACATCTAAATCAGCCAGTTTAACAATCTGAACCATCTTCGCGTCGCTCAAATCCAGCATGTAACGAACACTACGTAAAACATAATTATTTAGCATGTTATTGATTATCCATTATTATTTTATTCTAAATCAACCTCAATGATGGATATCAGTGCTGCGATTCAAAAGTGGTGGATGGTAAAATCTCGGAAATCTTAATCCTAGGTTCTTCACCTCCGATTAAGCGCCCTTTTTGGAACCGATTATAATAGAGACTAATGGCCCTTTTTTCAATGATTCAATGAGAAATGAGAAATGAGAAATGAGAAATAAATATTACGCCCATTGTGCACCAGCCGATCATTCCCCCACAGATGCCAAGCGGCAATATGGCAATAATATAGCAACCGCATAAAAGCACGATAATAACGCGATGACGCTAGCGAATATCCCCCCCTCAGCCACCGAATCAGCCGATAAATAACTCCCCCATTGAATGATTCAACCTGACTCGAATTGTGATCAATCCCTCCTTTTAACAAAGATTTAGTCAACGTGGTTAAAAATGTGACAAATAAAACACATCTTTTAAGTGGAAACGTTTACACTGACGCCGTTTATCAATTCATAAGGGTATGTAGCAATGCAAACTGAAGGTATTGGGCTGAGCACATTAGACTATGCGATCTTCATCGTATACGTGGCCATTATCATTAGTGTCGGGTTATGGGTCTCCCGCGATAAAAAAGGAGTCAAAAAAGGCACCAAAGATTACTTCCTGGCGGGAAAAACCTTGCCATGGTGGGCGATCGGCTCATCATTAATTGCCGCGAATATTTCTGCCGAGCAATTTATCGGCATGTCCGGCTCCGGATTTTCTATCGGCTTGGCGATTGCCTCCTATGAATGGATGGCCGCCATCACCTTGATTATCGTCGCCAAATATTTTATGCCGGTATTTATCGACCAAGGCATTTATACCATTCCAGAATTCGTTGAAAAAAGATTCAACCGCCATTTAAAAACCATTCTGGCTATCTTCTGGCTCGCCCTATTTATCTTTGTTAACTTAACGTCGGTACTGTATTTAGGCGCCCTCGCCCTAGAAACTATTCTCGGCATCCCGATGATGTACGCGATTATTGGACTGGCGGCGTTTGCGGTTATCTATTCCCTGTATGGCGGCCTCGCTGCCGTGGCATGGACCGATGTTGTCCAAGTATTTTTCCTGATCCTCGGGGGCTTATTTACCACCATTTTAGCGGTCAGCTATATCGGCGGAGATGGCGGATTTTTAACCGGCTTTGGCCACATGGTCGATGCCGCGCCTCACCATTTTGAAATGATCTTAAGCAGCGACAATCCCCAATTCACCAACCTACCGGGCATTGCAGTATTAATCGGTGGATTATGGGTCGCCAACTTATATTACTGGGGCTTCAACCAGTATATTATCCAGCGTGCGCTAGCCGCCAAATCAATTAATGAAGCGCAAAAAGGCTTAGTCTTTGCGGCATTCCTCAAATTAATTGTACCGCTACTGGTGGTAGTGCCGGGGATTGCGGCGTATGTGATCACCTCCGACCCACAATTAATGGCCGGATTAGGCGAGATTGCCGGCGAACACATGCCGACCTTAGCCCAAGCCGATAAAGCCTACCCATGGTTAACCCAGTTCTTACCGGTGGGCGCCAAAGGGATTGTATTTGCCGCGTTAGCCGCCGCGATTGTATCTTCGTTAGCCTCAATGCTTAACTCGGTCGCCACCATCTTTACCATGGATATCTATAAAGTTTACATCGCGCCGACATCCAGCGACCACCGTTTAGTCAATGTGGGACGCATCAGTGCGGTCGTGGCATTAATCATTGCCTGCTTTATTGCGCCATTATTAGGCAACATTGGTCAAGCATTCCAATATATTCAAGAATATACCGGCTTAGTCAGCCCGGGGATTTTAGCCGTCTTCTTGCTGGGCTTGTTCTGGAAAAAAACCAATGCCAAAGGCGCGATTATTGGGGTGTTATTGTCCCTGCCATTTGCACTGTTCTTAAAATTAATGCCGTTAAACATGCCGTTCCTCGACCAGATGATGTACACCTTTATATTTACCTGCGTGGTGATTGGCTTAATCAGTTTAACCTCGGAACCGGGCGATGATTGCCAAGGCGCGATCATTCTTGAAGCCGAAACCTTTAAAACCAGCAAAGCGTTTAATCTGATTTCTTACGCTATCTTAATTATTCTGTGCGTACTGTATGCCTTGTTCTGGTAGCCATAACCGGCAATGACTATCTCACCACGGGCTCACCACGGGGCAGCCGCGCCGTGGTTAATCACACAGACCGAGTTAATTAAACAAACAGAATTAGACAGATAAAGTGACATAAAGTGAGATAAAGTGAGATAAAGTAGAATTGAACAAACAGGTGGGGGTCCCAAGTGCCGAATAACACCGCGCTCAGGGCGTCCGCCTGTTAATCGTCGGGGCTAAAATCGCGCGTATTTATGCCGCCGCCCAGCGTCTGTAATTTAGCGTTAGAACGCTTATTCTCCACAACCTATATGCTACACATGCTACATATGCTACAACTTGGCTTGCTAGCGCTTATTCTCCAGCCCATATATTCTCCACAATTAGCTTCTCTCCCTGACTTTTGCGGTTTCATTTACCGCTAAGCTTATGCTTCTGCTTCTTATATAGAAGAACATATAATAGAAGAGCATATAGAAGAACATGTAGATGAGCGTGTAGAAGAGCGTGTAGATAAGCGTGTAGATGAGCTTTTATAACTGATATAACTGATATGACTGATATAACTTGGCCTATATAGATTAGCGTAGATAACTTAACGTTATGTCATTTTATGTCATTCAGTTTTATCACCGAGCTGCTACCGCTGGCGACTTATACCGCTGGCTTTCACCGATTAGCCGCCCGCGCTTTAGCTTTCGCTCACCATCCTGCTGTTTGGTAGCGTATCGCTCTGCACTGCAGAGCATTGCATCAAACATCATTCAGCATCATGCTGCAAGTCCTGCCACCCCGATCATTCGCGTAACGCTTTCTGACGCAATAACCGCTGTTGCAGCAACCATTTATCCAACTCATTGGCAAACTGCTGGCGGTCACGCTGGTTCAGGGTCGCAGGCCCCCCAGTGTGCACACCACTGGCGCGCATGGTATCCATAAAATCACGGATATTCAGCCGTTCACGGATTGTCGCCTCGGTATAACGCTCCCCCCGAGGATTGAGCGCAATCGCCCCTTTCTCGATCACTTCCGCCGCCAGCGGAATATCCGCAGTAATCACTAAATCGCCGGCAGCCGCTCGACTGACGATTTCATTATCGGCCACATCAAACCCCGCCGCCACTTGCAAGGTGCGTAAATACGCCGAGGCCGGAATACTCAACCGTTGATTAGCCACCAAGGTGACAACGATTTTCTCGCGCTCCGCCGCGCGGTACAGAATGTCTTTAATCACTTTCGGACACGCATCCGCATCCACCCAGATAGCCATAATTGCTCCATTCAATGTTTCATCTTAAACGCTGAGCCAAATATTCCCACGACACCCCAATTGACTGCTCCCCTCCCTAAAGGAAGGGGATTCCCAATTCACAGAGTCTAACCTAGGCCGCGTGATGCGATTTAGGATTTACAAACTCTCCAAGGGCTAACACCGCTAGACCAGCGGCTTTGATGTTTTTTGCAGCGTTAATATCACGGTCATGCTCAGTATTGCACTCAGGGCATACCCAAGACCGTGTATTTAACGCCAGTTTAGACAGTGTATAACCGCAACAATGGCAACGCTTTGAAGATGGGAAGAACTGCTCTATAGCAACTAAGGAACGTCCAGACCATTCAGCCTTATATTCAAGTTGGCGCACAAATTCACTCCAACTAGCGTCTGCTATCGCTTTAGATAATTTAGGGTTGCGGATCATGTTTTTCACTTTCAGAGATTCAACGCAGACAACTTGGTTTTCGTTAATCAGTCTACGGGATAACTTGTGCAAGTTATCCATGCGGCAATCGGCTATTTTTGCGTGGAGTTTTGCAACTTTTAGTTTTGCTTTAGCGCGATTACTTGAGCCTTTTTTCTTTTTGCTCAATCGCCGCTGTAGCAAGGCTAAACGTTTTGCATATTTTGCAGTGTGGCGGGGATTGCCTGTTTTAAATCCAGTGTCAGTGACAAACAAATCTTTTAAACCTACATCAATGCCAACTGTTTTTGCTGAAATAGGCAGTGATTTAGGTTCAAACTCGCAAAGGCACGATGCAAAGTATCTCCCTGCCGAGTCTTTGGAAATAGTGATACTTGACGGCGTGGAGGGCAATTCACGACTCCAACGAATATCTAACGGCTCTTTGCTTTTAGCCATGTATAGCTTACTGTCGCGGTACTTGAAAGCCGTACTCATGAAAGTCGCTGATTGCCTATGGTGCTTACTTTTGAAGGTTGGGTATTTGGTGCGACCAGCAAAGAAGTTAGCAAAAGCTGATTGTTGGTGACGCAGAGCTTGTTGCAATGGAACCGAACTAACGTCATTAAGCCATGAAAAATCAGTATTTTCTTTCATTGCGGTGAGTTTTGAACTGGCTTGCATATAGCTGATTTTTTCTTGACGGTCGTAGTAAGCATCGGTACGCCAGCGCAGGATTGAGTTATAGACGAAACGCACACAGCCGAACGTCTGAGCTAAAAGCTCAGCCTGTTCAGATGTTGGGTAAAACCGATATTTATATGCGCGCTTCATTCTTACATTCTCACAGCATATTGTGTAAAATACTGGCATTATTTACAGATAAAGTCAACTGCACGCCTTATATCCCCGACCTAAAAGGACGGGGTTTTACGGCGCTCACTGATAATCAAACTGTTATCAACCACTATTCTCTCATTTGGCGAATAACTCACCACTGCTGGCTCGAGCCTCGACCGCCGGCAGATATAAAAACCATAAACGCTTATCCATAAACAGCCTGAAATAAACAATTATCAATCAATAGCCATAAATAATGATCACTAAATAACCCACCATGGATAATAGATAATAAATAATTGGCTATCGATTATCGGTTATCGGTTATCGGTTATCGGTTATCGGTTATCGTTAATGATTGTATTTAATTCAACGTCTCACTCGAATGAAAAATAATAATCATGATTTCGTATCAATAGACCTATTTTATTCTATCTATAAACACTGGAATTTTAACTCAATAACCTAACCCCTCAATTAAAGATATTTTTATTCCCACGACAATCACGATACGATAATAAGTAAAGGTTCTCTATAAGAGTTAAAGAAGAGCTAAATAAGCACTAAATAAGCGCGATAGAAGCGCTATCGATATATTCAACCAGTAATCTCTTAGATATTAGAGACAATACCATAACCTTTATAAATACATACCTTTTATACGCGTATCGCTTTATAGACATATCGCTTTATAGACCAAAACCCTATTTAACTACAATATAATAAAATAATATTTAGCTATTCCGCTTCACGCCGAATAAAATAATATTAACCTTCCACATTACCCAATAATAGCTTTACCCGATGATCAATACCCATACTCTTTATTCGTGTTTATAACTATTATAGCTAAGCCAAGCTAACAACATTAGCTAACATCGCCTAAGCCGTAACCTGCCATGCGTGACAGTGATAAAATCCGCGGCAGTCAATTACCTATCATATATCCACCAAAACGAGACAACTAAAAAGAGTGGTTAAATCCCCTTCTGTGTATCAGTTTAATCCTAATTAACATTAATTTTTATTATCAATTATTTAAGATTAAAATTTAAACTAATTAACTAATTACCCATTGAATTAAAAAGAAATATTAAAACCAAATGCAATATTTTTAAATATAATAAATACAATTTTCGGCTTATTAATGTGGAATTTTGTTTCAAAAAGCTGTATCCTTGCCGCGCTGTTTTAATGTCGATAATCGACAAAATATAAAATTTTATGTTTCCCCCAGTACTCAGGTAGCTGTAAAGCCTGTGGCGGTAGCGTACCTAAATTGATTTAGTTATAGATAAAATACAAGTTTATTAACTTATCTCCCCCTCTAAGTACGAAGCTCTTTTTAAAACGGTTAAAAATTCGTTTAAAAGATGGCGTCTTATTATTAGCATTCAAAAAATATAAATAAATGTGAATATAAAATGAAGTTTATTATTACTGGCGGTGCAGGTTTCATTGGTTCTGCGGTTATTCGTCATATTATTAATAATACCAATGATTCAGTTGTGAATATTGATAAATTAACTTATGCCGGCAATTTAGAATCATTAGCCTCTATTAGCGATAATTCTCGATACCACTTTATTCAAGCAGATATATGTGATGCCACGACTATAGCCACAATATTTAAACAACATCAACCCGATGCCATTATGCATCTCGCTGCTGAATCTCATGTTGATCGTTCAATTGATGGCCCAAGTGAATTTATTCAAACCAATATTATCGGCACCTATACTTTATTAGAAGCCGCTCGACATTATTGGAACCAACTTGCCCCCGAAAAAAAATCGACCTTTCGCTTTCATCATATCTCCACCGATGAAGTCTACGGCGATTTAGAATCAACCACCGATTTATTTACTGAAACCACACCGTACGCACCAAGCAGCCCTTACTCTGCATCTAAAGCCTCCAGTGATCATTTAGTCCGAGCTTGGCAACGCACTTACGGCTTGCCGACCATGGTGACTAATTGCTCCAACAATTATGGTCCTTTCCATTACCCGGAAAAACTGATCCCTCTGATTATTTTAAATGCTCTTGAAGGCAAACCTTTACCGGTGTACGGCAACGGACAACAGATCCGCGATTGGCTGTATGTCGAAGACCATGCCAGAGCGCTGTATAAAGTGGTGACGGAAGGCCAAATTGGTGAAACCTATAATATTGGTGGCCATAATGAGAAAGCCAATATTGATGTAGTGACAACTATCTGCGATATCCTCGATCAACGTGTACCTAATAAGCCCAATAATATTGAACGCTACCGTGACCTAATTACCTATGTCACTGACAGACCCGGCCATGATTTGCGCTATGCGATTGACGCAACAAAAATTAAAAATGAGCTCAATTGGGTACCTGAAGAAACCTTTGAAACCGGACTGCGTAAAACCGTCGAGTGGTATTTGAATAATTCAGCGTGGTGTCAATCAGTTCAAAACAACAAATATAACCGAGAAAGATTAGGGGCTTAACAGTGAAAGGGATTATTTTAGCAGGTGGTTCAGGTACTAGACTCTATCCAATAACCATGGGTGTATCTAAACAATTACTGCCTATTTACGATAAACCAATGATTTATTATCCGTTATCGGTACTGATGTTAGCGGGTATTCGTGAAGTCTTGATTATCACCACACCGGAAGATAAAAGTAGCTTCGAGCGTTTATTAGGTGATGGATCTCAATTTGGTATTTCAATCGAATATGCAGTCCAACCCAAACCTGAAGGCTTAGCCCAAGCATTTATTATTGGTGAAGAATTTATTGGTTCAGACAGTGTCTGCTTAGTACTGGGTGATAATATTTTTTGGGGACAAGGATTTTCACCCAAACTGCTCAATGCTGCTCAAACTCAATCAGGTGCGACTGTTTTTGGATATGAAGTTCAAGATCCTGAACGTTTTGGCGTTGTTGAATTTGATGCTGATTTTAATGCGCTATCTATAGAAGAAAAGCCACTAAAACCAAAATCAAAATATGCGGTAACCGGGTTATATTTCTATGATAATGATGTTATTGATATCGCAAAAAATATACAACCATCTGAACGTGGTGAATTAGAAATCACAACGATAAACCAAATTTATCTACAAAATAAAAAACTTAAAGTCGAACTATTAGGTCGTGGGTTTGCGTGGTTAGATACTGGTACTCACGATAGTTTATTAGAAGCATCAAGTTTTGTTGAAACGATAGAAAAAAGACAAGGCTTTAAAATCGCCTGCTTAGAAGAAATTGCCTATAGACAAAATTGGCTCACAGCTAAACAAGTAT
The DNA here is from genome assembly GCF_022592395.1 of Moellerella wisconsensis. Classification (NCBI taxonomy): domain Bacteria; kingdom Pseudomonadati; phylum Pseudomonadota; class Gammaproteobacteria; order Enterobacterales; family Morganellaceae; genus Moellerella; species Moellerella wisconsensis. The sequence continues at coordinate 2,677,580 of NZ_CP093242.1, forward strand.
TAGAAACCGCTAATAAATGTAGAAAAAACAGCTATGGTGAATATCTAATAAACCTTATTGAGAAAGCATAATGAAACTAATTAACACGATTGAATTCAAAAAACTGGGTGATGAAAGAGGTTCTTTAATTTCATTAGAACAAAATAAAAACATCCCATTTGAAGTAAAACGGATTTATTATATTTTTGGCACTAAAGAAGGTGTTTCTCGTGGCTTTCATGCACATAAAGAATTAAGGCAATTAGCTATTTGCATTCGTGGAAGTTGCCGCTTTATTATGGATGATGGGAGTCACAAAGAAGAACTAATACTAAATTGCCCTAACCGTGGTTTATTAATTGAACCAATGCAATGGCATGAAATGCATAATTTTTCAGAAGACTGCATTATCGTTGTTCTAGCAAGTGACTATTATGATGAAGGTGATTATCTTCGCGATTATAATAATTTTTTAGAAGAATGCAAAAATGTTTATTCATCCCTTAAGTGATGTTCAAAGTAAAAACATCGGAAAAAACACTCGTATTTGGCAATTTAGTATTATTTTAAAGAATGCTCAAATAGGAACTGATTGTAATATTTGTGCTCATACACTCATCGAAAATGATGTCATTATCGGTGATAATGTCACTATCAAATCAGGTGTGTATCTGTGGGATGGATTACGCATTGAAAATAATGTTTTTATCGGTCCTTGTGTCGCCTTTGCAAATGATAAATATCCTCGTTCTAAACAATATCCAGAGCAATTTCCATTAACAATAATAAAAACTGGAGCATCGATAGGGGCTAATGCCACTATATTACCGGGTATTACGCTAGCAGAAAACTGTATGGTTGGTGCAGGAAGTGTGGTTACTAAAGATGTCCCAGCAAATGCACTTGTTATTGGTAACCCAGCCAGAATCATCAGATACTTAAAATAATTATAGGAATTCAAATGATAAGCTTCCTTGATCTCAGAGAAATAAATAAACAATATCAACAAGAATTAAAAGATGCTTGTACCAATGTGATCGATTCTGGTTGGTATATCATGGGTAAAGAATTAGAGAATTTTGAGCAAAATTTTTCTGCCTATTGTGGGACTAAATATGCGATAGGTGTAGCCAATGGTTTAGATGCCCTCACTTTAGTACTAAGAGCATGGAAAGAGCAAGGTAAATTAAATTCGGGTGATGAAGTGATTGTTCAAGCGAACACCTATATTGCTTCCGTACTCGCAATCACAGAAAATGATTTAATTCCTGTATTTGTAGAACCTGATGCCAATAGTTACAATTTATCAATTGAGAATATAAAAACAGCCATTACGGATAAAACTAGAGTCATTTTACCGGTTCATCTTTATGGTCAAATATCGCCTATGCCTGAAATTATGGCTATTGCACAGCAACATCATCTATTAGTTTTAGAAGATTGTGCTCAATCTCATGGCGCAAGTATTGATGGAAAAAAAGCGGGTAACTGGGGAGATGCCGCCGGATTTAGCTTCTATCCGGGAAAAAATCTGGGTGCGTTAGGGGATTCAGGGGCAATTACAACTAATGACGAAGAATTAGCTAAAACATTACAGGCTCTACGTAATTATGGCTCTCACCAAAAATATTTAAACTTATATCAAGGTGTTAACAGCCGACTAGATGAAATTCAAGCCGCCATGTTGAATGTTAAGTTAAAATACTTGGATAATGAAACTAAAACTCGCCAAGAAATTGCATTAAATTACTTAGAAAATATCAATAATCCATTAATTAAACTTCCTTTAACTTTAAGTGAATATAAAAGTAATCAACAAAGTCATGTATGGCATTTATTCGTTATTGCCACCAAGCATAGAGAATCACTGCAAAAACATTTAACTGAACAAGGCATTCAAACCTTGATTCATTATCCAACGCCGCCCCATAAGCAAAAAGCATATAGTCAATATAACCACCTTTCGTTACCAATTACAGAAAACATTCACAATGAAGTATTGAGTATTCCAATTAGCCCAACAATAACAAATGAAGATATATCTAAGATTGTTGAAGCATGTAATTCATTTGTGACTAAATAATGACTTTAGTAAAAACATCACTACTCAGCTTGATAGCGACATTCTTTAAAATGCTATCAGGCTTAGTTATTAATAAAGCTATTTCTGTATATATAGGACCTGCTGGACTCGCTGTCATCGGGCAATTCCAAAACTTTACTCAACTCGTACTAATTGCTGCACAAGGTGCTATAAATAATGGCGTAGTAAAATACACAGCTGAATATGGTAGAGAAAGCGAAAAATTACCTTTATTATTAAGTACAGCTGCTCGTATCAGTTTAACAACATCACTTATTGTTGGATGTATATTAGTTTTATTTTCAAATTTTTTCTCACTTAAAATATTAGATAATATTCAATACCAATTTATTTTTATCTTATTTGGCTTTACCATAGTCTTATTTGTGTTAAACAGCTTACTACTTTCCATTATTAATGGGCTTAAAGAGATAAGAAGCTTTATTAAAATAAACATTATACAAAGCCTTTATTCCTTAGTGTTTACTAGTTTACTAATCTACTTCTTTAGTTTAAAAGGGGCTTTAATTGCTTTAGCAACTAACCAATCTGTAATATTCTTAATTACTTTATTTATGCTAAGAAAGCATGAAATAATAAAGTTAAGTAGTTTCACATCTCCTTTTAATAAAAAAATATCTAAAAATCTTTTTTCATACTCAGCGATGGCAATAACTTCTGCAATTATGATACCATCGTCACAATTTATTATTCGGGATTATATAGGTACGACTCAAGGTTTAGACCAAGCTGGCTACTGGCAAGGTGTATGGTATGTGTCTACAACTTATCTAATGATAATTACAACTGCATTAAGTACATACTATCTCCCCAGATTATCTGAAATAACCAACAGAAATGAATTAAATAAAGAAATCTTACAAGGATATAAAATATTAATACCTATAGTTATAATTTGTGGGTTAATAATATTTTTTTTACGTGATTTCATAATAAATTTACTTTTTACTAATGATTTTTCACCAATGAAGCCTTTATTTTTATGGCAAATTATTGGCGATATATTTAAAATTGCATCCTGGTTATTAGCATATGTTATGGTTGCAAAATCAATGACTAAAATATTTATTTTCACAGAAATAATTTTTTCTTTAAGTTTTATAATCCTGTCTATTTTAGCCATTAATTTATATGGAACAATTGGAGCTAATATTGCATACCTTACAAATTATTTATTTTATTTAATTTATATATTCTTTATTTTAAAACTAAAAAAAATCATATAGGTTATATTTTGAAAGTTTTTTCATTTTATCTTCCATCATCAATATATGGTGGAACAGAAATATTAATGATTAGATTAATAGAATACTTATCTAATTATCACACCATTAAAATTTACACAAGAAAAAACTCTTTTGTAGATAAAAAATATAAAGTAAAAAATAATAACATATCAATTCACTATAGCTTAAACAATGTAGATGATAATGCTTATTTTATCATAAGCTCAAAATATCTAATCGAATTAGCTGAAAATACCAGAGGAAAAAAAATAAATTTATTTATATGGCAATTACAGCCAATTGAACTTATATCTCAATTCTTTCCAGCTCGTAAGTTTAATAAAAAAAATTTTTTGTTAAATAAATTTATTGATTTGATATATGAAAAAAGACGAAAACATGTAAATAAATTGCTCACTGAATACAATAACAAAAATAGTTTATTTTTTATGGATATGGATAATTATAACACAAGTAATGATTACCTTAATTTAAACTTAGATAAAGCAAATATTATCCCTGTTTCAATTCCTTTTGAAAATCATAGAATAGAAAAGATAAAAAATGATATATTGACATTCTGTGTTGTTTCTCGAATCTCATATGATTTTAAATTTTATTCTATATTACATTTTATAAAAGCACTTGAGTTATATTTAAAAAATAATAAAATGATAGCAAATTTAATTGTTGTTGGTGATGGAGAAGCATTAGATGAATTGAAAGTATATGCTTCTAATTCGATTATAAATTTCATATTCTATGGAACCATTCCTATAGATAAGGTTTATACTGATATTTATCCTAAAGTAGATATTAGCTTCGGAATGGGAACATCACTTATTGACAGTTCAAAATATAAAATACCCACAATAGTAACTAATATTAGCAATAAAAAAATCTCAGAAAAAGAAATAAAATATAGTATGTTTTATGAATCGGAAGGATTCTCTTTAGGTAGTTATAATAATACAGGTAAAAAAACTTTAAATCATATTTTAGATAACATTATAAATAACCAATCTATACATGGGGAAAAATGTTATCTTTATGCTAAAGAAAATCATTCCTCTGAAGTTATTTTTGATAAAATAAATTCTATAATCTCAATAGAAAAAAATGCTCAAGATACAAATCTTATTTGTAATTCTATTAATCATGCTCGATACTTTGATTTAATATATAAAGTTATTTTAAAGAAAATAAATAAAATATTTAAATATAACTCCAGATGATATAATTAATCATTAATTCACCTTAGGTTGCAATCCATATGAAAAAAAAAGTTATTATTTGTTTCCCATTAAATGGTGGCGTTCGCCAGTTTACCGATCAATTGTATAAAAACACCAATAATAAATATGAATATACAATACTTGGTGGTAAAAAAATAAATCGTATAAAAGTATTTAAATATTTATTTTTTAACGAAATTATATTTTCCAGCAATAACCTATTAATATATTTAATACTTCCTTTTCTAACTGGGAAAATAACATTAATTTTACACGATCATAAAATCAGATATAAAGCTAATTTCAGAGAAAAATTAATCATATGGTTATTCCATGTTTTTAAATTTAGATTTAATAAAGTTATTATTCATAATAAAACAGACATTGAATCTATTAACTTATTAAAATATAAAAAAATTCATTATTTAAAAATGCCACCACATGGAATGCCTAATATTAGCGAGAGTACAAATAGGCAAAAATTTAATTATAGAACTCCAATTAAGATATTATGCTTTGGTCGAATAGAAAAATATAAGAATTTTGAATATATGGCGAAATTAGTTTCCCTGTGTGAAAATCATATATTAACCATAGCAGGATCAGGTCAAATAACAAAAGAATTAAATGATATAATAAAATCAAGTAATAATATTGAAATTATAAATAAATACATCAGTGATGATGAATTAATAGAATTAATGAATAACCATCACTATTTAGCACTTCCATATAATGATATCACTCAAACCGGATTAATCGAGTTAGCAGGATATTTCAATAAGCCTCTTATATTATCTGATATTCCTGAATTCAAGAAAATAGAAAATTTTAATTTTGGTGAGTATATATATTTAAATAATAAAAACAAATCAATTCTAGTTTTAAACAAATTAGCCAAAATGAAAGAAATAACATATCAGGAACTATGTTATAATAGTAATTATTATTTCATAAAAAAAATGAAAGACTGGGATACATACATAAAAGAAATAATTGGATAGCATATGATTTATTATTTATTATTTGGCTATTTTTCATTACTTGCAATTTTTTGCTCTATTAATAATGAATATAAGTGGAAAAGAAATTTAACAATAATATCAGCAATTATTATTATCTTTATATCAGGAATTCGCTGGAAAACAGGAACTGACTGGGAACCATACTTTAAAATTTTCAATAATAATTTAACATTTTTTGAACTATTGTCTTTACCCTATGAAACTGGATTTTTACTTTTAAATTCTCTTGTGAAATTATTTACTAATAATTATACTTTGTTTTTATTTACATCGGTTATTATTATAGTTTCAACAAAATACTACACAATACTCAAACTATCACCTTACCCATTAGTTGCATTACTAGCTAATATGTCATTTTATGCTGCAGATCTTTTTCATGTTAGGCAAGGCTTTGCCATCTCTATAGTTGCATTAAGTAGTTTATTTATTGTAAAGAAAAAACCATTATATTTTACTTTGTTAGTTTTACTTGCAAGTTCATTTCATATTACAGCACTTTCATTTATTCCCGCTTACTATATATATAATCTTAAATTTAAAGTATCCAAGGTATTTACTTATTTATTTATTGCTTTTTTTGTTAGTTTGTTTATTGATATCAGCACTCTATTATTAAATATTGCAAACTATCTTTTTCCTTTTATAAGCGAAAAAATAATCAGATATACAGAAATGGACTTTGATGTTGCAAGTGACATACCATTATGGGTAAGACAGACTTTAGGTTTCACAAAAAGAATGTTCTTTATTTTTATTTTCATAAGTTTATCCTCTAAAATTAAAAATGATCAATTTAAAGGCTTTCTAAATATATTTATAGTTAGTGTTTTTATTTTTATCATATTGAATGAAGCTCATCCAACATTCAAACGGATCGCAATGTATTATTCTTTCTTTGAAATCATACTAATATCATACATATTAGTTCCATTTAAATTAAAAAGTAGAATAATAATAATATTATTAATTATATTATACTGCTACAGTAAGTACATATACGGATTCGAATCTAATTGGCCTCTTTTTTTTCCATACGAATCTATTTTTGATACAACATTTAAATACGTTTACTGAATATTAAAATGAATATTTTACTTATATCAACAGGCCTTCGATTAGGTGGTGCTGAATTACAAATTTGCAATCTTGCAGATGAATATATAAAACATGGGCATAACGTTATGATTCTAACGTTAGAAAATAAAATTGAAGTACGGCCACTTAGTGTTAATGTAACAATAAACTCACTAAATATAAAAAAAAATATTCTTAGTGTACTAAGAAATATTAGTATAGCTAAAAATATAATAAAAAAATTTAAGCCTGATGTAGTTCATAGTCATATGATACATGCAAATATTTTTTCTCGTATACTTCGTTTATTTGTTTCTATGCCTAAACTAATATCAACAGCTCACAGTAGCAATGATGGAGGTATAATACGAATCATTGCATATAGACTTACTCATCGACTAGCTAATTTATCAACTAATGTTAGTAAAAATGCAGTTAATTCATTTGAAATAAAGAGAGCCGTTCCTAAAGGTGGTATGATGGTTCAATATAATGGTATTAATATAGAACGATTTACGTCCTCTACCTCTCCTAACAACTACCTTAGTGAGCTAAATATTCCTCATAACTCAAAAGTTATTTTAGCTATAGGCCGACTAACTAAAGCTAAAGATTATCCTAATTTATTTAATGCTATCAATAAATTAAAACATACAAATATTACGTTATTAATTGCAGGTGATGGAAAACTTCAGACAGAATTAAAGATACAAGTAAAAAAAATGGGATTATCCAAAAAAATATTATTTCTTGGTAATCGTAATGATGTGCCTATGTTAATTAATTTTGCAGATCTTTTAGTACTCTCTTCTGAATGGGAAGGATTTCCAACAGTTATCGGTGAAGCTATGGCTGGAGGATGCCCAGTTGTTACCACAGATGCAGGTGGAGCAAAGGAATGGTTTCCTCAGGAAAACCTAGATTTAGTTGTTCCTATTAAGAATAGTACTCTGCTTGCAAATAAAATTGATGAAATATTAAGTCTAGATGTAAATACAAGAATAATATTAATTAATAAGTTAAAAACACATGTAATTAATAACTTTTCTTTGAGTAAAATAGCTCAAGATTGGATAAATATTTATCGGAGTTAAAATGATTTTACCAATTATTATGGCTGGAGGGCATGGTAGTCGTTTATGGCCATTATCTCGAGAATTATACCCTAAACAATTTTTGTCCATTCCTAATGATGATGATCTATCTATGCTACAACAAACTTTGGTTCGTTTGTCTGGTATAGAGCATCTTCCCCCTATAATTATATGTAATGAAGAACATCGTTTTATCGTTGCAGAACAACTACGTTCAATTGGACTTACTCATTCTGGAATAATTTTAGAACCTATTGGGCGTAATACTGCCCCAGCTATAACATTAGCTACCCTTAGGGCATTACAATTAGACTATGATATTGAACCAACACTACTTGTTCTAGCGGCGGATCACTTAATAAGTGATATATCTGCCTTTGAAAGCGCTATTAATAATGCAACTAAGTTCACATCTAATAATCAATTAATTACTTTTGGTATTAAACCTACTTCACCTGAAACTGGATATGGTTATATTAAAGCTAACTCTGATACTAATTCAGTTAATAATAGCTTACTTGTAGAAAAATTTGTCGAAAAACCTAATTTAAAGAAAGCTGAATTATATGTTAAGTCAGGGAATTATTTTTGGAATAGTGGGATATTCATGTTCAAACCCTCACTATATTTATCAGAGCTAAATTTATATAGCCCAGAAATATTAAACACCTGTAAAATTGCTTTTAATAAAGCTCAAATTGATATGGATTTTATTAGGATAACTAAAGAAAATTTTGAAACTTGCCCAAATGACTCTATTGATTATGCAATAATGGAAAAAACAAATCATATAACGATGATTCCTATGGATGCAGGTTGGAGTGATATTGGTTCTTGGTCAACTCTATGGGATATATCAGAAAAAGATCAAAATTGTAACGTTATTAAAGGCGATGTTATTGCAATAAAATCAAAAAACAATTACTTATACTCTCGTAATAAATTAGTTGCTACTGTTGGTATTGAAAACTTAATAGTAGTTGAAACTCACGACTCTGTTTTAATTGCAGATAGACATCAAGTACAGGATGTTAAATCTGTTGTACAGTATTTGAAAGAACATAATAGAACTGAACATAAGGTCTATAGTGAAGTATATCGCCCATGGGGAAAACTAAGTATTATTGATAATGGTAAAAACTATCAAGTTCGGCATATTACGGTTAAACCAAAAGGAAGAATATCACTTCAAATACATAACTATCGTTCAGAACACTGGATTATTGTAAGTGGAACTGCAAAAATAATACAAGATAATAAAACTATATTGTTAACTGAAGGCCAATCTATATACATTCCACAAGGAATAAGTCATTCATTAGAAAATCATAGTGAGATTTCACTTGAAATGATTGAGATACAAACTGGTAGTTGTCTAAGTGAAGATGATGTAGTTAGGCTTGAAAGTAATAATAATTTAAATGACTAATGAGTATAAAATGACTGAGTTGACTTGTTTTAAAGCTTATGATATTCGAGGTAAATTAGGAACAGAACTTAATATAGATATCGCATATCGTATAGGAAGAGCTTATGGTATATTTATATCCTCTGACTCTGAAAAAAATAAATCTGTCGTTATAGGTGGAGATATTAGATTAACCTCTAATGAACTAAAACAAGCAATATCTGATGGACTAATGGACTCAGGTATAAATGTTATAGACCTAGGTATGACAGGAACAGAGGAAATATATTTTGCAACACAGTACTTAAAAGTTGATGGTGGTATTCAAGTAACAGCAAGCCATAATCCCATCAATTATAATGGAATGAAATTAGTCCGAGAAGATGCAAAACCAATTAGTAATGATACAGGTCTTCTTGAGATTAAAAAACTAGCAGAAAATACTTTATTCAAACAAACTAATAAAATTGGATATTATCAAAAAAAATCTATACTTAAACCTTACATTGAACATTTAATGTCTTATATATCTATAGAAAAAATCAGACCAATGAAACTGGTTGTTAATTCAGGTAATGGCGCAGCAGGCCATGTTATAGATGAAATAGAAAAATACTTACATTCTCTAAATATTCCAATTGAATTTATAAAAGTACACCATGAACCAGATGGTAATTTTCCAAATGGTATACCTAATCCTTTACTACCAGAATGTAGATATTCAACATCTAGGGCTGTTATTAATCATAAGGCAGATATAGGAATAGCTTGGGATGGAGATTTTGATAGATGTTTTCTATTTGATGAAAACGGTAAGTTTATTGAAGGTTATTATATTGTTGGACTGCTAGCTCAATCATTTATAAAAAAAAACCCGGATGCTAGGATTATTCATGATCCAAGATTATATTGGAACACCGTAGATATTGTAAAAACGGAAGGTGGAAATCCTATATTATCAAAAACAGGACATGCATTCATCAAAGAAAAAATGCGTAAAGAAAATGCAATTTATGGAGGTGAAATGAGTGCTCATCATTATTTTCGTGATTTTTCATATTGTGATTCTGGTATGATTCCATGGTTATTAGTTATTGAACTACTTAGTGAAAAAAAACTACCACTTTCTGAAATGGTAAAAGATAGAATTAATAAATATCCATCATCTGGTGAGATCAATTTTAAATTAAATGATCCTAAGTCAGCTATAGAAAAAGTATATTATTACTTTATTGACGAAGCTATATCTAAAGATAATACTGATGGCATTAGCTTAGAATTTGAAAATTGGCGGTTTAATTTGCGAATTTCAAATACTGAAAATTTAGTTCGTTTAAATGTCGAAGCGAAACATGACTTTAATTTAATGGAATCAATGACAAAAAAAATAACTTCAATTTTAACTTCATAATTTTAAGAATATACGATGAAATACTTAATTACAGGATGTGCTGGATTTATTGGTTTTACTTTATGTCAGAGGTTATTAAATGCAGGTCATGATGTCATTGGTATTGATAATATTAATGCATATTATGATCAAGGTCTTAAACAATCCCGCTTGCATTTACTAAAACAATCGCCTTCTTTTAGATTCATTCATCTTGATCTTACAGATCGTGAGACGGTGCGCGTATTATGTACTCAGGAACAATTTGATCGAGTGATCCACTTAGCAGCACAAGCAGGGGTTCGTTATTCGTTAGAAAATCCATTTGCTTACGCTGATAGTAACTTAACAGGACATCTTTCCATTCTTGAAGGTTGCCGCCAAGCAAAAGTTAAGCATTTAGTCTATGCCTCTTCCAGCTCGGTTTATGGCATGAGCAATCAAACGCCATTTAGCACTAATATGCCAACAGATCATCCTGTTTCACTGTATGCAGCGACCAAAAAAGCCAATGAATTGATGGCGCATTCTTATTCACATCTTTATCAACTCCCAACTACTGGCCTACGTTTTTTCACAGTCTATGGTCCATGGGGTCGCCCTGATATGGCGCTGTTTAAATTTACCAAGGCTATTTTGGCGGGAGAACCTATTGATGTTTATAATAATGGGAATCTGAGCCGTGATTTCACTTATATTGATGATATCGTAGAAGGTATTATCCGTATTTCCGATATCATTCCTCAATCAGAACCAGAAAACCCGTCGGCTTCTCCAGCACACAGTAGCGCCCCTTACCGCTTATATAATATTGGCAATGGGCAGCCGGTTCAGTTAATTGATTTTATTACTGCACTTGAAAAATCATTAGGCAAAGAAGCAATCAAAAACTTTTTACCGATGCAAGCAGGAGATGTGTATACCACTTGGGCTGATACTGAAGACTTATTTAAGGCCACAGGATACCGTCCACAAGTTTCTATCGAACAGGGTGTACAAGCATTTGTTGATTGGTATCAATCTTATTATAAATAAAATTTTACTCTGGCAATAACTATGAAAACAATTGCTATTTCTGCTAATACAAGTTGGTATCTCTATAATTTTCGGCAAAATACCATTAGAAGTCTAATTGATTCTGGATATCAAGTACTAGCTATTGCTCCTCGTGATGATTACTCTCTCCGATTGGAAGAGTTAGGTTGTAAATTTATAAACATATCAATTGACCAAAGCGGTAAAAATCCATTAAAAGATATCGTTACTCTAATTGATTTTTACACTATCTTAAAAAAAGAATCCGTCAAATGTCTATTAAATTTCACGCCTAAAAATAATATTTATGGCACGCTTTCTGCTTCTTTACTAAAAATTAAGGTTATAAATAATATTGCAGGGTTAGGTACATTATTTATTGACGAAAATTTATCTTCAAGAATCGCAAGAAAACTGTATAAAGTCAGTCAAAAAAAAGCCTCAAAAATATTCTTTCAAAATGAAGATGATCGTACCCTCTTTTTAGAAAGTGGTATTGCACACAAAAGTATTACAGAAAGACTCCCAGGTTCAGGGGTTGATTTAAAACGCTTTACCATTACTAATGCCCCAAATGATGGTGTTATTCGATTTCTATTAATAGCTCGAATGTTATATGACAAAGGTGTGGGGCATTATGTCGAGGCCGCCAGAGTATTAAAAAATAAATATGGCGATAAAGTAGAGTTTCGACTACTTGGTTTTTTAGGGGTAAATAATCCATCGGCTATTTCACAAGCGGAAATGCAGTCTTGGATTGATGAAGGTATTGTTAATTATCTGGGAGTTTCAGATTCTGTTGAACAAGAAATTGCTAAGGTAGATTGCATGGTTTTACCTTCGTTTTATCGAGAAGGCGTCCCTAAATCACTCTTAGAATCGGGTGCAATGGGCAAACCAATAGTTACAACCGATAATATCGGATGCAGAGAAACCGTTGAACACGGTATTAATGGCTTTTTATGCCAGCCACGTTCAACTGAGAGTTTAACTTCGGCCTTAGAATTAATAATTCAAATGTCCCATGAGCAACGGCTAGCAATGGGACAAGCTAGCCGAGAAAAAATGGCACGTGAATTTAATGAGCAAATTATTATTGAACAATATTTAAAAGCAATTCATGAATTACTTAAATAATTAAATTTATAAAAAATTTATATGTATTAGGAATAAAGATGAAAATTGCAATTGCAGGTACTGGCTACGTTGGTTTATCTAACGCCATGTTACTGTCACAACATCATGAAGTTGTGGCAGTGGATATTATCGCTGAAAAAGTCGCGATGCTGAATAACAAACAATCACCGATTATTGACGCTGAAATTGAGCAGTTTTTAACTAAAAAAAATCTCAATTTCCGCGCCACAGAAGATAAAGTCGACGCTTATACGGGTGCCGACTATGTGATTGTTGCTACCCCGACCGATTATGATCCTAAAACCAACTACTTTAATACCCAGTCGGTTGAATCGGTGATCCATGATGTGCAAAAAATTAACCCTAACGCCACTATCATTGTAAAATCAACCATTCCGGTCGGCTTTACTGAACGTCTGCGTGAAGAGTTTGGCTATACCAATGTGATTTTCTCGCCGGAGTTTTTACGCGAAGGCCGTGCATTGTATGACAATCTTTACCCTTCTCGCATTGTGGTCGGTGAGCGCTCTGAACGCGCACAAATTTTTGCTGATTTGCTGTTAGAAGGCGCGATCAAAAAAGACGTACCGGTGTTATTTACCGACGGAACCGAAGCCGAAGCCATCAAGTTGTTTGCCAACACCTATTTAGCAATGCGTGTGGCTTATTTTAATGAGCTAGATACCTACGCAGAAAGTCGTGGTTTAAATGCTCGCCAAATTATTGAAGGCGTGTCATTAGACCCACGCATTGGCAGCCACTACAATAACCCATCGTTCGGTTATGGCGGCTATTGCTTACCTAAAGACACCAAGCAATTGTTGGCCAACTATGATGATGTACCAAACAACTTAATTAACGCAGTGGTCGAATCTAACCGCACCCGTAAAGATTTTATTTCGGATTCTATTATTGCTAAAGCACCGCGCAAAGTCGGTGTGTATCGCTTAGTGATGAAAGCTGGCTCTGATAATTTCCGGGCTTCTGCGGTACAAGGCATCATGAAACGCATCAAAGCGAAAGGTATCGAAGTCATCGTGTATGAGCCAGTGCTTAAAGAAGATGAGTTCTTCCGTTCAAAAGTGTATCAGGATCTCGATGCATTCAAAGCCGACAGTGACATTATTCTGGCTAACCGTATGCTGCCAGAGCTGGAAGATGTAGCGGATAAACTGTATACCCGTGATTTATTTGGTAGTGATTAATCGCTCAATAACATAGATCTCCGCGAAATACATGGTCATGGATTATCTTCAGCTTTAACGGTTTAAGATAATCCTATTTTAACGCCTCTCTCTCCTCGCTATTTTATCGTTGTATTCCCCCATTGTTGCCCCGCAATTTTCTGATTTTATTCCCTTACTGTTCCACCTATTTCTCTTTCTGACTATTTCTCTTTCTGACTTTTTTACTTTCTAGCCATGTCCTTTTTATACCCAATCCTAGCCTTATCAATACAGCTCGCTAAGCGAAAACAAAAATATTTGTCCTAATTATCCAGCGGTGGATTGAACCACTGAGATACCACGGATATAGTGCAGTTGCAACGGAAGATCTCTTGCTGGGTTTAGCAGCTCAATATAATGGAGCACATGAGAATTTTCTCTATGCGGGCATAAAATGCCTGCTAATAGCTAAAACCATCAATTAGAGGTTGTCATCATGGATCTGAAGACGTACCGCCCTTACTGTACTTCCCCTTGCCTATTTTTCTGCCTATTCGTATTACTCACCGCGATATTCACCACTGTACACTCTCGCCTACACGCCACCGCGCGGCTCTCGGGGGTGATGTATGTTTGACGACACCCCGATAACGTTGGAAGAAGTGATCGATCACTGTCGTGCGCTAATTTACGCCATTGTTACGCTAGAGCCGCCAGAAGCTAAAGAGACCTTAAGCTTTGTTTTACAGCAACAAATTGATTTGCTGTATTATTTGCATGAGCAAAATACCTTGTTGGCAGAGCTTGATGCCAGCGCACCCAATTTGATTGATAATGAGGCGCTGCATGCCTCTATCGAGGCGGCTAAAATCGCCTCCAAAAATGCGCTGAAAAATATCTCTACCGATTAAAATTGTGCGGCGGCGGGTGCGCCATAGTTCGCCATAGTATCAACCTAGTTATTAATCTCGTTATTAATCTCGGCATGAACCATAAACATAGATATAAACATAGATCTAAACATAGATAGCAATGTCGAGATCCACATCAGAATTAACAAATAAAAAAAGGCCGCTAATGTATTATCCTGCGGCCTTTACCGCTAATACTGGTGAGGCGACGCCTCATTAATCATCAAGCAGATCTCAAGTTTATATTCAAACCAAACTTAGCCCCATCGCCAAACTCCTCTCAAGCGCTTAACAAAACCTAATAAATATTTGTCCTAATTATCCTCCGGTGGATTGAACCACTGAGATACCACGGATATAGTGCAGTTGCAGCGGCACATCCGTTGCCGTGATTAGCGTCCCGGAATTCAATTGAGCGTACAAGTCTGTTATCCGTACGAGCACAGTGACACCAATGGAAAATAATGGTGGGCTGGACGAAGGCATCTAAAGATGCGCCGGGTTCTCTTTTGACCGGTTACGCTAACCTCGTTCAGCTCACCACCCTCTTGAGGTTAGCGTCTCTTGGTGGCGATAAAAAAAATATCAATTTAGAGGTTGTCATCATGGATCTGAAGACGTACCGCCCTTACTGTACTTTCCCTTGCCTTACTTTCCCTTGCCTATTTTTCTGCCTATTCGTATTACTCACCGCGATATTCACCACTGTACACTCTCGCCTACACGCCACCGCGCGGCTCTCGGGGGTGATGTATGTTTGACGACACCCCGATAACGTTGGAAGAAGTGATCGATCACTGTCGTGCGCTAATTTACGCCATTGTTACGCTAGAGCCGCCAGAAGCTAAAGAGACCTTAAGCTTTGTTTTACAACAACAAATTGATTTGCTGTATTATTTGCATGAGCAAAATACCTTGCTGGCAGAGCTTGATGCCAGCGCACCCAATTTGATTGATGATGAGGCGCTGCATGCCTCTATCGAGGCGGCTAAAATCGCCTCCAAAAATGCGCTGAAAAATATCTCTACCGATTAAAATTGTGCGGCGGCGGGTGCGCCATAGTTCGCCATCGTATCAACCTAGTTATTAATCTCGTTATTAATCTCGTTATTAATCTCGGCATGAACCATAAACATAGATATAAACATAGATAGCAATGTCGAGATCCACATCAGAATTAACAAATAAAAAAAGGCCGCTAATGTATTATCCTGCGGCCTTTCATAGTCCAAAAAATATACTCGCCAATATTTAATTATCTCAAAAGTACCGGTGGATCAAATACCCTTGCCGTTAAATATCGCAATTAAAAAACACCTAATAACGATTAGTTATTTGAGAAATTGCTGATCACTTTATAAGTTAACGAAGTATCCGTGCTGTTGAGCACCTCTAATTGCGCCCCTTTATACGAAATAATAGGACTTTTTTTCAGGTTATATTGAATATTATTGCCAAAGTTTTGGTTCTTAATATTAGAGCCGATCTGTTGATAGCTAATATCAACTTTATCTTCATTGACGCCATTAAAAATCAGCGCTTGTTCAAATGAGTTGCTGTCCGGATCGTTTAAAGTCAGTTTTTCAATCTGTGCATCGTCACTGCACACCGCGACTTTTAGATCACTCACTACACAAATCTCATTGGTTTTGCCCTCTTTTTTGACTAATAACGAGGTCCATGGCCGCCCGAGCACTTCAACCACTACCGATCCAGAATCCATGGTGGTGGTTGGCATGTAAAAATCGCCTTGATCATTAGAACCAACTTTTTTAAACAACCCCGGAATAATTTTATACGCCATATCTATTTTGATCAGATTGGCGATTTTAATGCCTTCAATATCACTGATATTGCCGTCTTTAATTAAGGTATCGCCCACCGTGACGGTATTCACGCTGCCTACTTTGGGTTCACTAATTTTATGTGATTGGGGGGTATAATTATATTCAGTCGCCGCACAGCCTGACAACGTCGCAACACACATCATCGAAATTAAAAACGTTCGCATTTTAATCATTATTCCTAGTTATAAATAATTTAGACACTGACTTAAGACACTAAAGTTTACGTTTATACATGATTTATCACAAGTCGCGATTGGCAGGGGGGATAACCCTTGCCCTTGAAAAATCCAGATAATCCCTATTGAATAAGTCATTGCCCTGAACGTTACCGAGATTGCGCCAAGATAAGCCCTTAATTAGCCCAATAGGCTTCAAAAATAGCTTAATACCGAGCGGAGTGATTAAAATCGGCAGCTGAGCGCTAATAATGGCACCATATTGGCCGTGGATCGGACTAAAATGAGCACGCTCGTGAGAGGGGTTTTTAACTCGATGATTTTATAGGATTTTATTTTATTTTGATTCGCCTCGTTTCGCCTCGATCCACCTCGTTTCGCCTCGTTTCGCCTCGTTTTATTTGGCTTTATCGTGATTTTTTGTCAATAATGCGTGGATCAGCGAAAAAATCGCGGAGGTTACCCCCCAAATGATCGCCAAACCATCAATAAATCATCCAACAACACCACTAATCAAGCTCAATGATGCGCAATTGCTCGCGATCTGTGCCCGATCACGACTGAATGTGTCCTAATCTCAGCCAAAACAGTCTGGCGCCAAACATTTCACGAAGCATGAGAAGCATAAATAGTTCGGCGCGAAGCATAAATAGTTCGGTGCGAAGCATAAATAGTCTAACTACTGGCAAGAGGCGCTGAACGCGTTATATTTATCCCGCGATTATCAGATGTGCCTGATAAAAAAGTGACTAAAACCCGCCGGTTAAATATAAGACATCATTAATTCCGCTTAAGAACGCGCGCTTGATGCCAGATAATAAGGTATTTGATAAAGATTTTCCGATGTTAATATTTTTAATTTTATATCTTATAATTTTATATCTTAGATTGCAGTGAGTGGCAGTATTAGGGTTTATTTTGCTGAGCTTTAACGTTCTGACAGGCCGTTGAATGAAAAAGATATTATTTCACAATATTCTGGCTAAGAGTATTTTATTTAATATCCATATAAAGAACAGTTAAAAATAAAATGGCTCATATTTTAACAACTCAAGTTTATTCTATTGCATGCATCTATTACATCTATTACATCTATTGCTTCTATTGCATCTATTACTTCTATTGCATTAATGATTATTGGGTTAATGAATACAGATATGCTTGCAAATAAAAAAAGGATTTTAAAAATTGGCCCAGATTCTATTGACTGGGTGTAATCATCAATAAAACACACCATCCGCTCCCTGTCTATTTTCTGGCGGTTCCCCAGAGCATTTACTGTTTTTGATATAATTGGTCTTATAGCAAATTTTTTTATTATTTAAGTGTTATCTCATCAAATCTAGGTTATATTTCAATCCATAACCAAAATTCAAAGGATATATGATGGATCAGGATGAACAAATAGAAAATATCCAACACCGTTTTTGTGAGTTTGACGAGAAGAAACGCGTTGCGTGGGAGTGTACAACGGAACATAAATCACGGAACGCCAAAGCCCATCTTTATCCCCCTGCAACCAAAGTGGTTCCTGTTATTTTTTTACCCGGCATTATGGGGTCTAACTTAAAACATAAAGATTCGGGAGAATCTGTCTGGCGTATTCGTAGTAATCTGGCATTAAAATTATGGGATGCGCTAGGTTGGGGCTTGACCGGAGGAAAACGTCGCCGTGAACTATTAAACCCTAACGCGGTTGTGACGGATTTTGACCAAAAGGTGAGTAATAGTGATAACGAGTCGACTTATTTTGCTAATTCTCGTCAAAAACGGGGTTGGGGTAGCGCATTGGAATTCTCTTATGCTGAGCCTTTAGAACAATTACAAAAAGAGTTGTTAATATGGGAAGATTATTATAACCAAGCAAGAAAGGATGGTATTGGCTCTGCGGCTGCCGCAACGGAATATTTTGAAGGTAATGGTAAGGGTTCTAAATCTATTTTCCAGCATATTTTAGGCAAAAAACTTTCAGATGATGATAAAAACCCCCTTTCTATTAAAGAAACAACTCATTACCGCAGTCTGTTGCTTCCACTTCATGTCTTTGGCTATAACTGGCTACAAGATAATGCTCAGTCTGCGCAAGAACTCGCAAATTACATCGATAATGTGTTAATGATGTATAACACCAATGAAAATGGAGGGGTTGGCCATGGACTGGCGTTTGAAGAAGGACATGAAAAAGTCATTCTAGTGACCCATTCAATGGGCGGATTGGTTTCACGCTATGCTTCTGAATTATTAGATACCCCCTACAAAGATAAAATTCTCGGGATCGTGCATGGTGTGATGCCCGATTTAGGCTCGCCGACCGCCTATAAAATGATGAAAATTGGAGAACATTCATTCCCGATGTCACTTGTTTTAGGCGCTAGTGCCACACGCTTGATGTCAGTCTTGGCTCAATCACCCGCCCCCATGCAGCTTTTGCCTTCTCCCAAATATAATAATGGACAGCCGTGGCTACGGATTGAAAAAGGCAGTCCGGATGGCGTAACAGATTTGTTATTGCCTCAAAATGGTGACCCGTTCGAAGAAATCTATCTTAAAGATGATGTGTGGTGGCGAATGTATGAGTCAGACATTCTTGATAAAAACGATGCTACTAGCAAAAAAAATTTCATTAACTATAAAAATATAATTGAACGGAAAGTCGCTCCTTTTATTCAAAAAATGGACAATAAGTATCATACGAATACTTACCAGTTTTACGGAGCATATTTTGATGATGATGATCCAAAAGACTCTCGCCGCTCAGATGAAACTGTAACGTGGAAATTAAGGGATAAAACCTCGTGGTTATGGCTCTCCGATGATAGCAGAGCCACTGAAATGTATGGCGAGAAGCGTGAGTATACGTTACTCAAATCCAGTGATAAATGGAAAAGTACGCCAACAATGGATTATGAGGGCGGGCGCGGTGACGGTACAGTTCCTAAATATTCCATAAATTTAGATAGAAAAGAACTGTTTAAAGAAATTTTAGAAATGAACGTTGACCATCAGAACGCTTATCAGTTTGTCCCATTAAAAGGGGATGCCGAGTTTGAAACGTACAAAAAAACAAAAGATGTGTCTCCTGCTATAAAATTCACCTTGCGCTCCTTGTGTCGCATATTGCAGACGGATGAAGTGAAACCCTGATGAAAAATAAATTTATCGGTTTTTTAGGCCTGGTTTTATTAGCAGCTTTAGCGGCGTGCTCTGTACCGAATAAAACCTATTCAACTTCGCTTAATGACAAGGATTCTGCTGTGATTAATACCCTGTTTGATGATGCACCCACCTACTGTTTAGGTCGTTATACCTTTAATTATCCCAAAGCGTTAACCCAAGAACTTTCCTCGGTTATCACCATTGATGATATGACCATTGAAAGTCAGTTTATTTATCCAC
This sequence comes from Moellerella wisconsensis, assembly GCF_022592395.1. Taxonomy (NCBI): domain Bacteria; kingdom Pseudomonadati; phylum Pseudomonadota; class Gammaproteobacteria; order Enterobacterales; family Morganellaceae; genus Moellerella; species Moellerella wisconsensis. The sequence continues at coordinate 2,697,786 of NZ_CP093242.1, forward strand.
CTGCGTTTAAACAACGCATCGAATTGCGTGAAGAAGAGTTAAAAAATAAAAGAGTTATCGATTCATCTGATGCCCCTTTTTTAAAGGAAGTAATTAAGTTAGATAATGGAGTTATATTCGATAGTAACGAAAACTCTACAACACCAGATTTTGGTCGGATTTTAGAAGGTCATGTTTATATTGATAATGTGGCTTTTATTATCAAAACTGAAATAAGGGATGTATCTAATCCTAAATATAAAAACATGCAGATAAGGGATCAAAAATACAGTATCCCTATTACCGACAAACCGCAAAAACTAGCCGCCATGCAGTCGTTGATTTCTCGCTTACACGGTCGTCCAAAAAATGAAATTCCAACTGAAAAAGGGATGTGTATTCCTTACGGGTTTATTCACGATGATGGACAAGAACATAAATTTAAATTGTCCATGCTTTTTAAAAATAGTCAATTTGCGTGGGCAATTGTGATGGATAATTTGTTGGGGAGTGAAGATGACAGTCTGCTTGAGCGCTCCTCAGAGGTTAAACCAATTATGCGCCAGTTAGGTGCATCGACGTTAAAAAAAGGCACAGTCCACTACAATAATCTTGCCGGCGAAGAATGGCTAATTTCCGGGGTCGAAGACGGTGATAAAAAATACCGTTTCCAATACAATGCCAATGAAAAAAATGTCACCTATCTACAGCCTTTAGTGCTGATTTTACTGCATAACTCAGGAATATTGACGGTAAAAGATTATACCGACGAACAGATGGTTGAAATCTGGGATCGGGTTTTGCAGTCTTTTAAAGTTAGACCAAACGCGTACTAAACTTAATCAGCGCAATGATCGGGTTATTATTGCGCTGATTTTCTATAAAGATGCTAATGGGAAATAAAAAAAGTACCCTCATATATGGAGAAACTGAATTATCACCGGCGATAAAATTCACCTTGCGCTCCTTGTGTCGTATCTTGCAATCGGATGAAGTGAAACCCTGATGAAAAATAAATTTATCGGTTTTTTAGGCCTGGTTTTATTAGCAGCTTTAGCAGCGTGCTCTGTACCGAATAAAACCTATTCAACTTCGCTTAATGACAAGGATTCTGCCGTGATTAACACCCTATTTGATGATGCACCCACCTACTGTTTAGGTCGTTATACCTTTAATTATCCCAAAGCGTTAACCCAAGAACTTTCATCGGTCATCACTATCGATGATATGACCATTGAAAGTCAATTTCTTTATCCCCCTGCATTTAAACAACGCATTGAGCTGCGTGAAGAAGAGTTAAAAAATAAAAGAGTTATCGATTCATCTGATGCCCCTTTTTTAAAGGAAGTAATTAAGTTAGATAATGGAGTTATATTCGATAGTAACGAAAACTCTACAACACCAGATTTTGGTCGGATTTTAGAAGGTCATGTTTATATTGATAATGTTGCCTTCATTATCAAAACTGAAATAAGGGATGTATCTAATCCTAAATATAAAAACATGCAGATAAGGGATCAAAAATACAGTATCCCTATTACTGACAAACCTCAAAAACTAGCCGCCATGCAGTCGTTGATTTCTCGCTTACACGGTCGCCCAAAAAATGAAATTCCAACTGAAAAAGGGATGTGTATTCCTTACGGGTTTATTCACGATGATGGACAAGAACATAAATTTAAATTGTCCATGCTTTTTAAAAATAGTCAATTTGCGTGGGCAATTGTGATGGATAATTTGTTGGGGAGTGAAGATGACAGTCTGCTTGAGCGCTCCTCAGAGGTTAAACCAATTATGCGCCAGTTAGGTGCATCGACGTTAAAAAAAGGCACAGTCCACTACAATAATCTTGCCGGCGAAGAATGGCTAATTTCCGGGGTCGAAGACGGTGATAAAAAATACCGTTTCCAATACAATGCCAATGAAAAAAATGTCACCTATCTACAGCCTTTAGTGCTGATTTTACTGCATAACTCAGGAATATTGACGGTAAAAGATTATACCGACGAACAGATGGTTGAAATCTGGGATCGGGTTTTGCAGTCTTTTAAAGTTAGACCAAACGCGTACTAAACTTAATCAGCGCAATGATCGGGTTATTATTGCGCTGATTTTCTATAAAGATGCTAATGGGAAATAAAAAAACAACATACAGTGATACTCAAATAGTCGAGATTTGGGATCGGATAGATAATCATGTTTTATCGCTATAATTTAATATAAGGTGAAGTATTGTGTCTGTTTTTATTCGGAATTGCTCTCGTTCTGCATCAACAGTACCCTCATATATGGAGAAACTGAATTATCACCGGCGATAAAATTCACCTTGCGCTCCTTGTGTCGTATCTTGCAATCGGATGAAGTGAAACCCTGATGAAAAATAAATTTATCGGTTTTTTAGGCCTGGTTTTATTAGCAGCTTTAGCGGCGTGCTCTGTACCGAATAAAACCTATTCAACTTCGCTTAATGACAAGGATTCTGCTGTGATTAATACCCTGTTTGATGATGCACCCACCTACTGTTTAGGTCGTTATACCTTTAATTATCCCAAAGCGTTAACCCAAGAACTTTCCTCCATTGTCAAAATTGATGATATGACCATTGAAAGTCAATTTATTTATCCTCCTTCGTTTAAACAACGCATTGAATTACGTGAAGAAGAGTTGAAAAAACATCGTGTAAGTGATGACTCGGATGGACCATTTTTGAAAGAGATAATTAGAATAAATGATGGGGTTATCTTTGACAGAAATGAAAGCTATGCTTATCCAGATGCAGCTAGAGAATTAGAGGCGCATATTTATATTGATAATGTTGCTTTTATCATCACTTCAAAATATAACGATATTACTAAAGATAAATATAAAAATAGGCAAGAAAGATACAAGAAAAACAATAGATTATTTATAGATAGAGCACCAAAACTAGCCGCCATGCAGTTGTTAATTTCTCGCTTACACGGTCGTCCAAAAAATGAAATTCCAACTGAAAAAGGGATGTGTATTCCTTACGGGTTTATTCGGGATGATGGACAAGAACATAAATTTAAATTGTCCATGCTTTTTAAAAATAGTCAATTTGCGTGGGCAATTGTGATGGATAATTTGTTGGGGAGTGAAGATGACAGTCTGCTTGAGCGCTCCTCAGAGGTTAAACCAATTATGCGCCAGTTAGGTGCATCGACGTTAAAAAAAGGCACCGTCCACTACAATAATCTTGCCGGCGAAGAATGGCTAATTTCCGGGGTCGAAGACGGTGATAAAAAATACCGTTTCCAATACAATGCCAATGAAAAAAATGTCACCTATCTACAGCCTTTAGTGCTGATTTTACTGCATAACTCAGGAATATTGACGGTAAAAGATTATACCGACGAACAGATGGTTGAAATCTGGGATCGCGTTTTGCAGTCTTTTAAAGTTAGACCAAACGCGTACTAAACTTAATCAGCGCAATGATCGGGTTATTATTGCGCTGATTTTCTATAAAGATGCTAATGGGAAATAAAAAAACAACATACAGTGATACTCAAATAGTCGAGATTTGGGATCGGATAGATAATCATGTTTTATCGCTATAATTTAATATAAGGTGAAGTATTGTGTCTGTTTTTATTCGGAATTGCTCTCGTTCTGCATCAACAGTACCCTCATATATGGAGAAACTGAATTATCACCGGCGATAAAATTCACCTTACGTTCCTTATGTCGCATATTGCAGACGGATGAAGTGAAACCCTGATGAAAAATAAATTTATCGGTTTTTTAGGCCTGGTTTTATTAGCAGCTTTAGCGGCGTGCTCTGTACCGAATAAAACCTATTCAACTTCGCTTAATGACAAGGATTCTGCCGTGATTAACACCCTATTTGATGATGCACCCACCTATTGTTTAGGTCGTTATACCTTTAATTATCCCAAAGCGTTAACCCAAGAACTTTCCTCGGTTATCACCATTGATGATATGACCATTGAAAGTCAATTTATTTATCCTCCCTCATTTAAACAACGCATCGAATTACGTGAAGATGAATTAAAAAAACAAAGTGTAAGTGAGGAGCGGGATGGACCATTCTTGAAAGATATTATCCGATTGGAAATGGGCATTATTTTTGATAAAAATGAAAGTTATGCTTATCCAGGATTTGCCAGAGAGCTAGAAGCGCATGTTTATATTGATAATGTGGCTTTTATTATCAAAACTAAATTCCATGATCTTACATCAGATAAGTATGCTAAAGAAAAATCATATTTTTCGGATGATTATCCTATTACCGACAAACCTCAAAAACTAGCCGCCATGCAGTCACTGATTTCTCGTTTGCATGGTCGCCCAAAAAATGAAATTCCAACTGAAAAAGGGATGTGTATTCCTTACGGGTTTATTCGGGATGATGGACAAGAACATAAATTTAAATTGTCCATGCTTTTTAAAAATAGTCAATTTGCGTGGGCAATTGTGATGGATAATTTGTTGGGGAGTGAAGATGACAGTCTGCTTGAGCGCTCCTCAGAGGTTAAACCAATTATGCGCCAGTTAGGTGCATCGACGTTAAAAAAAGGCACCGTCCACTACAATAATCTTGCCGGCGAAGAATGGCTAATTTCCGGGGTCGAAGACGGTGATAAAAAATACCGTTTCCAATACAATGCCAATGAAAAAAATGTCACCTATCTACAGCCTTTAGTACTGATTTTACTGCATAACTCAGGAATATTGACAGTAAAAGATTATACCGACGAACAGATGGTTGAAATCTGGGATCGCGTATTGCAGTCCTTTAAGATTAGACCAAACGCGTACTAAACTTAATCAGCGCAATGATCGGGTTATTATTGCGCTGATTTTCTATAAAGATGCTAATGGGAAATAAAAAAACAACATACAGTGATACTCAAATAGTCGAGATTTGGGATCGGATAGATAATCATGTTTTATCGCTATAATTTAATATAAGGTGAAGTATTGTGTCTGTTTTTATTCGGAATTGCTCTCGTTCTGCATCAACAGTACCCTCATATATGGAGAAACTGAATTATCACCGGCGATAAAATTCACCTTGCGCTCCTTGTGTCGTATCTTGCAATCGGATGAAGTGAAACCCTGATGAAAAATAAATTTATCGGTTTTTTAGGCCTGGTTTTATTAGCAGCTTTAGCGGCGTGCTCTGTACCGAATAAAACCTATTCAACTTCGCTTAATGACAAGGATTCTGCTGTGATTAATACCCTGTTTGATGATGCACCCACCTACTGTTTAGGTCGTTATACCTTTAATTATCCCAAAGCGTTAACCCAAGAACTTTCCTCCATTGTCAAAATTGATGATATGACCATTGAAAGTCAATTTATTTATCCTCCTTCGTTTAAACAACGCATTGAATTACGTGAAGAAGAGTTGAAAAAACATCGTGTAAGTGATGACTCGGATGGACCATTTTTGAAAGAGATAATTAGAATAAATGATGGGGTTATCTTTGACAGAAATGAAAGCTATGCTTATCCAGATGCAGCTAGAGAATTAGAGGCGCATATTTATATTGATAATGTTGCTTTTATCATCACTTCAAAATATAACGATATTACTAAAGATAAATATAAAAATAGGCAAGAAAGATACAAGAAAAACAATAGATTATTTATAGATAGAGCACCAAAACTAGCCGCCATGCAGTCGTTGATTTCTCGCTTACACGGTCGTCCAAAGAATGAAATTCCAACTGAAAAAGGGATGTGTATTCCTTACGGGTTTATTCGGGATGATGGACAAGAACATAAATTTAAATTGTCCATGCTTTTTAAAAATAGTCAATTTGCGTGGGCAATTGTGATGGATAACTTGTTGGGGAGTGAAGATGACAGTTTGCTCGAACGCTCCTCAGAGGTTAAACCAATTATGCGCCAGTTAGGTGCATCGACGTTAAAAAAAGGCACAGTCCACTACAATAATCTTGCCGGCGAAGAATGGCTAATTTCCGGGGTCGAAGACGGTGATAAAAAATACCGTTTCCAATACAATGCCAATGAAAAAAATGTCACCTATCTACAGCCTTTAGTACTAATTTTACTGCATAACTCAGGAATATTGACGGTAAAAGATTATACCGACGAACAGATGGTTGAAATCTGGGATCGCGTTTTGCAGTCTTTTAAAGTTAGACCAAACGCGTACTAAACTTAATTAGCGCAATGATCGGGTTATTATTGCGCTGATTTTCTATAAAGATGCTAATGGGAAATAAAAAAACAACATACAGTGATACTCAAATAGTCGAGATTTGGGATCGGATTATCAGTTCATTTCGTTACAAACCGAATACGTTTTAATTCACATCTCATTATGGTTGTTTTTATTCGGAGACGCTGGGATGCCAGAAAATAATTACATTGGAAGTGCAACAAGTCGAACAAATATCCGAACGTCAACAACGACGGTTTATGTCAACGTGCCGAAGTTACGATTTTTTATGGAACCCAGAGCATTGTCTTTAGCTCCCGCGCAATCTATTCCAGTTTCTTCGTCCACCATCGCAATACCCAAGCCAGCCCCCTCAATTTATCCCAAAGATACCTTCGGCATTTTATCTCAGGTTATTTACTTAGATGAAAAATTAGAAAAAATTCATGAACTAAATGAAGCAAAAGGATTATACCAATGAGTGTGAATATTGAAGCGTTAGTGCAGCGTTTAGGGGATACCTATAATGAGCTTTATAACGATGGGCTGATCCCTTATAAAACCAAGCCTCAAGGGAATTCGGGGGATGATGTTGTCACGTTAGATATGAAAAAAGAGTCTGTTTTTTTATCTTTTGATAACCCGTCGAAAAGGTTAAGAGAAATCACGATAACGGTTATTCCGGATGATATGCGAAATGGTTGGAAGTTTCCGAATGAAATCCCCTTTGGGTTAGAACAAGTGATGACAGAACAGTGGTTATATCAACATTTAGGTTCACCTATTAGAAATGCACCTGAACAAATAATTATGGGAATTAGTTTTGGGAAAACATCTGTTTTTGTTCTGAAATCCCCTGTTTTAGATAGAGAAGTTGCCGTTTCAATGCTCTTTGGATATAAAAAAGTGAATATTAAAAGTGTTACTTTTTTGACTCTTGAGCAACTAAATCATGAATGGAAACATTGACTGCTCCCCTCCCTAAAGGAAGGGGATTCCCAATTCACAGAGTCTAACCTAGGCCGCGTGATGCGATTTAGGAGTTACAAACTCTCCAAGGGCTAACACCGCTAGACCAGCGGCTTTGATGTTTTTTGCAGCGTTAATATCACGGTCATGCTCAGTATTGCACTCAGGGCATACCCAAGACCGTGTATTTAACGCCAGTTTAGACAGTGTATAACCGCAACAATGGCAACGCTTTGAAGATGGGAAGAACTGCTCTATAGCAACTAAGGAACGTCCAGACCATTCAGCCTTATATTCAAGTTGGCGCACAAATTCACTCCAACTAGCGTCTGCTATCGCTTTAGATAATTTAGGGTTGCGGATCATGTTTTTCACTTTCAGAGATTCAACGCAGACAACTTGGTTTTCGTTAATCAGTCTACGGGATAACTTGTGCAAGTTATCCATGCGGCAATCGGCTATTTTTGCGTGGAGTTTTGCAACTTTTAGTTTTGCTTTAGCGCGATTACTTGAGCCTTTTTTCTTTTTGCTCAATCGCCGCTGTAGCAAGGCTAAACGTTTTGCATATTTTGCAGTGTGGCGGGGATTGCCTGTTTTAAATCCAGTGTCAGTGACAAACAAATCTTTTAAACCTACATCAATGCCAACTGTTTTTGCTGAAATAGGCAGTGATTTAGGTTCAAACTCGCAAAGGCACGATGCAAAGTATCTCCCTGCCGAGTCTTTGGAAATAGTGATACTTGACGGCGTGGAGGGCAATTCACGACTCCAACGAATATCTAACGGCTCTTTGCTTTTAGCCATGTATAGCTTACTGTCGCGGTACTTGAAAGCCGTACTCATGAAGGTCGCTGATTGCCTATGGTGCTTACTTTTGAAGGTTGGGTATTTGGTGCGACCAGCAAAGAAGTTAGCAAAAGCTGATTGTTGGTGACGCAGAGCTTGTTGCAATGGAACCGAACTAACGTCATTAAGCCATGAAAAATCAGTATTTTCTTTCATTGCGGTGAGTTTTGAACTGGCTTGCATATAGCCGATTTTTTCTTGACGGTCGTAGTAAGCATCGGTACGCCAGCGCAGGATTGAGTTATAGACGAAACGCACACAGCCGAACGTCTGAGCTAAAAGCTCAGCCTGTTCAGATGTTGGGTAAAGCCGATATTTATATGCGCGCTTCATTCTTACATTCTCACAGTATATTGTGTAAAATACTGGCATTATTTACAGATAAAGTCAACTGCACGCCTTATATCCCCGACCTAAAAGGACGGGGTTTTACGGCGCTCACTGATAAAATTCCGAATGCCCCAATGTGGTACTAGGGGGTCAGTTTGGATATCGAAAATTATTGTACGGCAAGCCTGTTTTTTGAACAGGCTGCCTGTAACGGTCGGGTATACCAATGAGTGTGAATATTGAAGCGTTAGTGCAGCGTTTAGGGGATACCTATGATGAACTTTATAATGATGGGTTGATCCCTTATAAAACTAAGCCTCAAGGGAATTCGGGGGATGATGTTGTCACGTTAGATATGAAAAAAGAGTCTGTTTTTTCGTTGGAAAAAATTTTATTTCTTACAAAAGGCAGATCAGAAACGATTTTAGCTTTTACATAGCAAACAAAACAACACGCTATTTTATGGTGATAAACACAGTCCTCAAAAAGATGATCCTAGTTATAACAAGGTACAGCATATCATTGCAGGATTATGGCTCGGCTCAAATTACACCTACCCCGTAAGTGTCATTACGGCACGGTCAGTTGAAAAAATAGATACATACAAAGCAGTGTACGGTGAATTAACAGGAACAAGGCAACAACATCATATCGGCTTTGATTGGTATGACTATGCGTTTACAGTCGCTGGTTCTGCGTTAGGTCACCTGCTTAAAAATGTCGATGATGACCGTTGCTTAAAAGCGTTAATAAAGTTTGCAACCGGACAAGTAAGGTTTGATTTTTTCTATACACCACCAAAATTGGATTATTTAGGCATGGATAAAATCGACCCTATATTTCCTGTATCAAGTGGTAATTCTGAAAAAATAGATAACTCCCTCGATGAAATATTCAAAAACTTTTAATGACTTAATAAAGGTGAGTATATTTATTTTAATATGCTTTGCTTTTCATCATTTTTTTCCGAGATTATTTATATCTCTCAGCTATTAACGATAAGCCATTTATCCTCATAAAAGTATGGGATGATAATGCTCTATCAATAGGAGGAGTTAAGTATGATGATAACAAAGAAACAATTATACTAAGACAAAAAACTATAACCCCGCATAATACATAATAAATGGTATTTAAAAAATAAAAGAAAATTAAGCGCTGAAGAATTAAATTGCTTAAATTATAGTTTTTTCTCTACAGCGATAATTAATGAGAATGTTGATATTATTGGTGATAACAATAACAAGATTATTTATATAAATTAGGTTCTAACAAGACCCATTATGTTAAATCAGAGCGATAACAACAGGATTATCGCTCTAGCGTGACTTAAAACGCATTAGGTTTATAACGCAGAGAACCAACAATCCGATCCCAAATTTCAACCATTTCAGCATCACTGTACGTTGTTTCTTTATCATTGTTAAATAAAGTTATGCTTAAAAATGGTTTAGCAAAAGAGGATGTACCTTGATTTACCTTCAAAAGAAAAGAATAATAAGGAAAGCCTGATTCTTCTTTATTTTCTTCGTTATAAACTTTTTGTCTTCCATACATTAGCCATTCTTGAGCGGGAACGCCATTGGGTTTTATTTCACCTTTTTTAAACGTGTGCATATTATTTAACGCCATCGCTTTTTTTATTTCAAAAGATTTATTCAATAATATTTCATCTTGAGGCGTCTCATGATGATCCATGTTTATGGCTAAACTAAAATCACTATTTCCATATAGAAAATAGATATCTTCTTTTTGTTTATTATTATCATCTAAAATAAAACCATTTGGAATGCAAACTCCTTTTTCTGTGGGAACGACATGATCTAACCGCCCACTTAATCGAGCTATTAAAGATTGCATAGACGCAAGTTTAGTAGGTCGAGTATTTGTTTCTATTTCACTAAAACCAGATATTTCAATATACGATTTTTTTTCATCTGCATATTTTGGTGCTGACAAATCTAAGATATTTGTTGTGATAATAAAAGCAATGTGATTGTCATATACATGGGCTTCTAATGTTCTATAAGCGTCATCTTTTCCTGATCTATTACTATCGAAAATAACGCCTTTTCCATCTGGCAATTGTATAACCTCCTTCAGTACAGGTGTATTTTCTTTACTCGTTGTTCTTTCTATTAACTCCTTTTCTCGTAACTCAATTCGTTGCCGAAATGCAGGAGGATAAATAAATTTGCTCTCAATTTTAAAATCATCAATAAATATCTTATCCTGCAATTGGTTATTAAATGATGCAGGAACATCAATAAGATAACGACCAATACATTGAGGTTTCACTTTATCAAACAGAGTTTCTATCACAATCTTTTCCTTGTCACTTAACGGAGCGGGAGCAACTTCACGAATGAGCCATAAAAATGAAATTATGAGCATAACCAAAATTATCATGAACCATGCTTGTAATTTAGTTAGCCGCACTGGCATCAACCTCTTGTACTATTTTAATAATCGACCTTAATGTGAATTTAATGGCATCACTAAATTCAGAATAAGCCGTATCTTCTAATGCATAAGCATTTTGGTGATCAACATTTGTCGCCAAGACACTTTTAATGGATGTGTGCATTTTTATTCTATTGAGTGACTCAATGGGAACGGTGCTATCACCTTTGCCTGACGACGAAACTAAATCATAAACATTATCGTCATCTATTTTGTAATAATAATGCGGAACATCGCCTGTAGGAATAACATACATTTTACCATCTGATTGTTTTTCAAATCGAACATTTTTAACGGCAGGTAAACGTCGCAATGCATCCTCACTCAGTTGTATTTCTCGTTTATATGAAACACGACTCCATGATAGATAATTATCGGATTCTTTTTCATTACCATAAAATACGTACGTATTAGGGTGATAAAAACCTTTTTCTTGATGTAACATGAATTTTTTAACTTCACCTTTCATCAATCCTGTATATTCAACCCAGTTGCTCCTAACCTTCGCATTATCGGAATCAATAATGTCAGATTGATACAATTTCCACCACACATCATTACGTAAGTAAATTTCGTCAAAAGGGTCTACTTTAGGATATTCACTCTCACCATCAATTTTTAACCATCCTGATGGGTATGACGGATACGGCAGTAATTGTAATGGCGCTGGCGCTCTTGCTAAAACAGGCATTAATTTTTCTGCGTTTCCTCCTAAAACTTGCCCTGGAATATCTTCTTTACCCGCTCCGGTTTTCATTCGGCGATAAGCTGCTGGAGACCCTAAATCAGGGATAACCCCGTGAACAACCCCTAAAACCTTATCTTGGCAGCCTTTAAATGTAGACTCTTCTGGAGGATTCATTGCGTAACGAGCGACTAACCCCCCCATAGAATGCGTGACTAAAATGACTTTTTCTACTGCTAAACCATATCCATGCTTATTTTTGTAGATATCTAAAACATCATCAATATATTTAGTCAGTTCTTCAGCGGATATAGCATTATCCTTCAACCAATTATAGCCAAAAACATGAACAGAAAAGAGGAAGCGTTTAAAGTGTGTTAGCTCAGGATCGGTTAGCGGAGAGTCATGAGTATCCCCTAATTTTCGGCTAACTAAGTTAGCTAATACACCTGAACGTTTGAATTGTTTTAGTTTAGCGTCAGAATACATACGATAAACATCAGTCTGCCAATCATCCAACAACGCATATTGAAAAAATTCCAAGAATCTTCCATAACTTAGATATAACGCTTCACCCCAATGCCTCTCGTGTCTAGTAGGGAGTAGTTTTCCATTATCAGGGAAGAGAGAATGAACTCGAGAGAATGAACTCGAGAGCTAATACTTGTTTTCCTGTTTTCAACAGTAGTAGTATCCGGGTTTAAAGTTTTTCTACGTTCATGACCGTCTTTAGGGACAAACCAAAGGGTATCAGCCCCCATAATCGATTCCGCTTTCCAAGAATCTTCACCAACATCACTTTTAAGATTTGTCCCCATAACACCAGGAATAAAAATCACAGGGATTACCTTGATTGGGGGTACGATACATTTAGCTTGGGCATTGAGAGATTTGTGTTGAAGCTGTAGGTCATTCCAACTGCATTTCCCTTTTTCATCCCATTGAGGTAAGTGATAGGAAACATATTGGCATTCACCGGTATCGGGAGAGTCTTTTTCTGACATGACGCTAATCCTTTTGAGTTATCCTTAAGGCAAATAGAATAGCGTAATTTAATTTAGGTGTCTGTTGGTTAAATCCGTTTTTCGCTTCCCATAAGTCCCCTTATGTTAAATCAGCGTAATAATAGCCCTATCATTGCGCTGTTACGTTTAATACACGTTCTGTCTAACCTTAAAGGATTGTAAAACACGATCTCAAATATCAACCATCTGTTCATTCGTATAATGAACAACCTTAGTAGAGGTTATACTCTATTGCGACAACACCCTCTGTTTAATTTGTATGTTTTTACGTCACTTTAATTTGACACTTTACAATTACATGTCTATCCTAAGTGTCAAAGAGAGGTGAATATGACTAGCACAATTCAAAAAGAATGCCGCAAACCACTGTCCGCAGAGCAAATGGCCGTGTTTGACCGTTTATCAAATTTGTCAGTCGAGTTAGTGGCAAAATTAGCTGAAAAAAAACAGCTAACTACCGCTCGCAACATGACAGATAACGAGCTGGCTAAACTCTTTTTTGAAACTCAACTAGACCGGTCTTCTGAGATGTCACCGCGTGAAAAACGCAAAATAGATCATCTAAATAAAAGCGCGGTCAAATTTGCAGAACATTTGAAAAGACTCGGTGGAACATGCAGGGCAAGTACAGCTGCTGACATCCTCGGAGTAAAAAGGCAGACAATTAACAATCGACTGAAAGCAAAAAAATTGCTGGCAGTGCAGATAGGGGGCGAGAGCAAATTCCCAACATTCCAGTTTGACGGAAACCGCATGGTTGATGGACTGGAAAAAGTTTTATTGTTACTAGCAGATTTTAGCCCAGTCACTAAAATCTCGTTCTTGACTGCAATGTATTTTTTCGATGATGAAGAAAATTTAAATGTCATCGATGCACTGAAAAAATACGGCACAGCAGGTGAACACATGAAAGAGATCCGCAAACAAGCCGCTCTCTTCGGTCAGCAGGCATCTCACTAAAAAGGCCTCTTAGGGCCTTTTATTTACGAGTCATCTGTACTCACTTGAAATTGTAGTGTTTCCACCACAATTTCAAATCCATCAATGTCTTTTTCCTGCCAGTTTTGAGGAAAATTATCTGGGTTCGAATCAACATGTGAATAAACGGAACTATGTGTAACATCAACTAAGGGGCCTATCTCCCCTTCGCGTTCCCAGAAGGCAGTACACATCCCCACACCGTAATGTCTGGAACTGTACGAAATACCATCATACTGTAGCCCTGGTGTGTTAGCAGCCCAATCGGTAATGGCTTGTGTAATATCCTGTCGATTCCCCATCGTTTGATCAGCAGTAATATGCAACATACCCTGCAACTTCGTCATATTGATGGTTCTCGTATCACGAGTCGTCTCTAGCGTATACATCTGAGCCTGGTGTAAATCACTCAAACCGAAAGTGAAATTCTCTGGGTCACGTTGGTAGACTCTTCCCAACGATTCAGCTATTGCCGAGGCTGCGTTATCTGCAGCGTAGCAGATACCTGTGCGGCCTGTAGGATCATTGTAGCGACCTAACTGTTCTGGGTCCATCGGTGCGCCATAATGCACACCTGAAGGATATTTTTCCCATTGCCAGCGCATTTGTTGAGTACCTGTCTCACGAATGTCACTTGGAACACGCCCCTGCATTTCTAACTGGTTTAACTGCTCATGGATAGAATCTCCATTCGTTTTCTTTTCTGTTGCCACCGAACACCTCTGTTTCTTTCAAAAATTATTTGAGCCATACATTCACCATTACTGGGATATAGGGAGTTGATCGGCCTACGTGCTTGCCCGTAAGCCACTTACCTTTTTAGGGGCATACGCATCTTAGGTTTTGTGGCGCGTAGTTTCAACGATATGATTTATATGACTTCTAATTAAGAGAGTTAACAGAGAGAGAAAAAGCAAATAGAGCAGCTAAATTGTGAAATATCGGGGCCTGCACGAAAACAGCATATAGCGCGGGAGTACGCCCTATTGCTATAGGTCAGCCTGTTCAAAAGTCAGGTTTAACGTACCTGATTTTCGTTCTCAAAACGCCCCCATAGATATTCATTATCTACAGAAGAACCATATCCTGAATTACTCATTTTTGTATTGCAGAACATTCGTTTAAGCCCATTTATTTCAAATAGTCGATGAATAGAAAAAATATAGTCATCCATCAATCTATTTACTTTCCCCCTCACGCATTGTACAATTAACTGTACAACAACTTAAAGGAAAGGATATATGAAAGCGGTAAGCTACAGTGAAGCCAGACAGAATTTATCAACAACAATGATTCAAACAGTTGAAGATAGAGTACCTGTACTGATCACGCGCCAGAATGGCGAATCATGTGTACTGATGTCTCTCGATGAATATAACTCTCTCGAAGAGACGGCATACCTAATGAGATCACCAAAAAATGCACGCAGACTTATGGACTCGATAGAAAGCCTAAAAGATGGAAAAGGGATGGAAAGGGAAATTATTAAGTGAAGCTAACATGGTCTGCCGAAGCATGGGAAGATTACTTGTACTGGCAAGAAACGGACAGAAAAACCGTAAAAAAGATAAATGAGCTCATTAAGAATGCCAGTAGAACACCATTTGAAGGAAAAGGTAAACCTGAACCTCTGAAACACAATCTTGCTGGGTTCTGGTCACGAAGAATTACGGCGGAACATCGATTAGTCTATGCCGTTAGTAATGATTCCTTGCTAATAGCATCATGTCGTTATCACTACTGATATTACCTAACCGGGATAAGTGTTTTTTTATGATTATGCTTGCACGATTATGTTAAATAGTTTATATCCCTAGTGATGCTTAAGCTTTCTTTTAAGTTATCTATCAACGTATTGTAGATGAGAACAGCGTGCTGATCCGCAGTATACATATCTAAGTTGCTCTGATACTCCGTAAACATGGCTTTAGCATACTCGGGCACGTTATCTGGCTGTGCTTGGGTTTTAATTTTCTGGGCTATTCTATCTATTGCTGGACTATCTATTGCTGGGCTATCATCTTTTGTTAACAATCCCAATCTAGTTAGTTCATCATTGACTCGTTCCTTGACCACTTCAGTCGAGATCACATAACAGAACGTCGAGCATGGTCTCAGAAGGGTTTCTTTTTGCATTTCCCTTCTGGTCAGTGATATCTGTTGGAGCGTGGAGAGCTATCCTTCCCTTAACCACATCACCTCTAGCGGATATATCTAATCCTCGGTGAACAACGCTATTTCTAAGCTCTCTCATGTATGTAAGGATCGTCCTCCTTTCAGCCCCTAATTTTCCAGTTATTTTCGTATGGATGTACTTCTCATCACGAGTAAAAAGTGATCTGCTTATCACGCATGTCATCAATAGTGGAAAATATAGATTCTATTAAGCAGCTTTACTGGGATCGTAATGCCTTATCCTCTACAGAGGGGGTTAACTTGGAGATTTTTTCTATCGCGTTATTTGTTTTCGTTAAGTACCAGTTTATTGAATTTATTTGGAACACAGTAACCGCATTGGTAAAAATCAATGACAGGCCTCGGATGATAATTGATAATTCTTAATTGTTGTTTAACATCAGAGTGAAAATGACAATAAATCACTATAATAAAGATGAAAATCGTAAACAATCAGGGATCATGTCGATATGAAGTTTTATGGAATTGATTATTTACAAACGCAGTCCAATATAAATGATTATTTAAAATATATTATTATTTTTGCCACGTTGTTTATTTTAATCGTGCTGTTCGTCCTGTATATGCGTCATCGCCTACAGACTAAATATCGGGATTTAACAATTATCACCTTTTTATTTTTACTCTTCATTTCGGGAGTTCAGTACGCGGATTATACCGATAGCCAAAATATACACTCAAAATCATCACAAATGGTTAATTTTGTAAGGGCATTATCAAAAGAAAAAGATGTAAATATAAATTCTATCTTTTCCAACTCCGTGCAGTTATCAGAGGGTGTCATCGTTAAAATCAATGATCGCTATTACCGTATTAACTTAAGCCCGGATCAACAGACTTACAGTTTAGTCGAAGTTTGGTTAACTAATCCCACAATAGCAATCATAAAAAATTGAGGAATAAAATGATTATTTACACACCTATTATTATAAAGCTGGGGTTGGGCATACTGTGTTTGATTGTTCAAATAAATCTGATGGGAAAAGGCAATCTGGCCCCCTCGTCCGCAATGGATCAGGTTCAAAACTATGTTTTAGGTGGGATTATCGGCGGTGTTATTTATAATGAATCGATCACCGTGCTGCAGTTTGTACTGGTGTTAATTATCTGGACTTTGCTGGTTTTTGTTCTTAAATTTTTAAAAGAGAATAATCCCTTAATTAAACGAATTATTGATGGAAAACCTATTACCTTGGTCCATAATGGCAGCGTTAATGTTAAAGAGTGTTTAAAAAATGGGGTTTCTGCCAATGATTTGATGTTTAAATTAAGGGCAAATGGTATTTATGAAGTAGAGCAGCTAAAACGCGTCGTTCTCGAACAAAATGGGCAATTGACGATTATCCAAAGTGGCGATGAAAATATACGTTATCCCATTATAGTAGATGGCTTAGCGAATCATGATTTGCTTGAAATTATTCACAAAGACATTGAGTGGTTAGAAGATAAAATCTCAGAGCAAGGTTTCAGTAAAATCAGTGAAGTCTATTTAGGTGAGTATTTGTCAGGTAGGATTAATTTGTACGGATATGAGAAAAATGGTCTCAAAGTTTAAGTGCGATGTGCTACTGCTCGGGCTCTAAACTTGTTATTTTCTCAGTATCTAATGACCCGTGATAAGTCGTTTCACGCATGCCATGTCATGCCATCGGGTAAGCAAAGTGTCTTGATTTCGTTGTACAGAACAGTAGCGATATCTTTGTCGTAGCAATTAAGGCAATAAAAGCCTCCCAGCATCTGTGTAAATTGTCCTAAATATCAGCGACGATCCTGCCTGCAATATTGGCGCCCGCAATTTTACGTCCAATATCAATAGCTTTTATAACACGGTGATATTGACGAACCAAAGAGGTGATCCGAAGCGCCGATATCGCCTATACGCTGTCTAATTATTATGCAATATTACCCTGGTCAACATTCAAGACCGCCTAAACGGTTTTCTCATGACTTAATCTATCGGTAATGGAAAAATGAACCGGAGATAGATCCCCTAGGGTTGAAGTGACCCCATAAAGTTGGGCGCTTTAATTGTAATAATGAAAGGACACAATGAAACCGAAGCACACATCCACCGCACATGATGGGGCATTTAAGGGGTTTATGACTCAAGTTGACAGTGCCAGAGATTTTTTTGAAATACATTTGCCTGAGCATATCAAATCCCTATGTGATTTCAGTACATTAGCGCTCACTAACTCTTCCTTTATTGATAAACAACTGCGCTCTCGATTGTCGGATGTGTTGTATTCGGTGCACACGACTCAAGGTGAAGGATATATTTATTTACTGGTTGAGCATCAAAGTTCCCCGGATAAACTCATGGCTTGGCGGCTGATCCATTATGCTTTCTTAGCGATGAATCAGCACCTTCAGCAGGGGCATAAAATATTGCCGTTGGTTGTGCCAGTTCTGTTTTATCACGGTGGACGTTCACCCTATCCTTTCTCTCAATTATGGACCGATTGCTTTCCCTTACCGGATATTGCTAACCACCTGTATACCCGACCTTTCCCACTAGTAGACGTCACCGTCATTGATGATAATCAGCTAGTCAATCACCGTAAAGTGGCCGTGATGGAACTGGCGATGAAACACAAGTATTTACGCGATGAATTTGAACAGGTGATCCCCTTATTGGCGCACGCGCTAAATCAACACTATAATAGTGACAACGACATCGTCACTATTCTCAATTATCTATTCATTGCACTAGACTCCCCTAACTTTGAGCATATTGTCGAACAATTGAGTCAACAGGCAGATAAACATCAGGAGGTTATCATGAATATTGCACAGCGCTTACAAGATAAAGGTCGCCAAGAGGGATTACAGCAAGGTATTGCACAAGGTATTGAGCAAGGTATTGAGCAAGGTATTGAGCAAGAAAGATTACGTGCACGTCAATGTCAAGTAGAGTTAGCCCGTAACCTGTTAAAAAGCGGGATTAACCTTGAACTGCTTATTAAAAATACCGGATTAACCCGCGAAGAATTGATTTCTTTACCGTGATTATTTAAGGATATCCTGATGTGTATTGCACAGCGCTTACAAGATAAAGGTCGCCAAGAGGGATTACAGCAAGGTATTGAGCAAGAAAGATTACGTGCACGTCAATGTCAAGTAGAGTTAGCCCGTAACCTGTTAAAAAGCGGGATTAACCTTGAACTGCTTATTAAAAATACCGGATTAACCCGCGAAGAATTGATTTCTTTACCGTGATTATTTAAGGATATCCTGATGTGTATTGCACAGCGCTTACAAGATAAAGGTCGCCAAGAGGGATTACAGCAAGGTATTGCACAAGGTATTGCACAAGGTATTGAGCAAGAAAGATTACGTGCACGTCAATGTCAAGTAGAGTTAGCCCGTAACCTGTTAAAAAGCGGGATTAACCTTGAACTGCTTATTAAAAATACCGGATTAACCCGCGAAGAATTGATTTCTTTACCGTGATTATTTAAGGATATCCTGATGTGTATTGCACAGCGCTTACAAGATAAAGGTCGCCAAGAGGGATTACAGCAAGGTATTGAGCAAGAAAGATTACGTGCACGTCAATGTCAAGTAGAGTTAGCCCGTAACCTGTTAAAAAGCGGGATTAACCTTGAACTGCTTATTAAAAATACCGGATTAACCCGCGAAGAATTGGTTTCTTTACCGTGATTATTTAGCAAGATCCGTCGTAAACCCTCGTCCACGGCGGTGGACATAAGATGCCGGCAATGCCGCTTAACAAACGGCTCTGGCAACGATTGTGATGTTAACGCCGCGCTGAATATCAAACAGCAGGATATATTTGAATTACTTACAGCGGGCAGAGCAGTCACTTTCTTATCCATTATATACCAGCCTTGTTGTTAGATTTAACCTATCAAAAAGCAGGCACATACATAATTTAAATGACAGTCTCAACCGTTGTTAAATTAACTTAAACTTAAATGTATTCAAAAATTAATACACCACCACCATTAATATTACCTACCGCTGCATTGGCACTATTTTTTCCTAAGGTCATACCAATATTTAATGTTTTACTTGTAATTCCTTGGAGAGTGGTGATTAGTTGTTGTTTGTTATCAACAGATAGCTCACCATACCAGCCTGATGGTGTACTCCCTGAATCAAGACTCGTGCGAGTTGGGTTAGCAACATCAATTGGTTTGGATGGTTGATAAGTCACCTTTATATTACCTGGATGCGTACAACTAACCGTAATTTGTTTATTCAAATTCTTACCTTCCGCTGTAGACTGCGGCAACGTGCCAAAATTAAAGTCCAGCTGAGTTTTATCTACGCTACAGGTATTCACTACCGTGACATAAAAAGTGAGCCTTGCTGAGTTCTTAGGCTGAATTAATGCGACAGAACTTAGCCATTTACTAGGTACTTCAGGATTCCTTACCCCAAATAAGGTAGTATCCACTTGGATTATATGTGGGGTGTTTCTAATAGGTAAATTAGTATTACTCACTAGAGTTATCGGAGTTTGTCCACTAAAAGCACGAGGCGTATAAGGCGTTGAATTACAAATTGCACGCCCAACATTACCGCTACTTTGGCCTATCTGTGCATATTGCGTATTAGGATATCCAGAAATCGTGCCCAAAGATTGTGGTAAAATAATGGTGAAATCAAAAGACTCTTGAGTTATAGGATCAACATATCTCACTGAATTTGGTGCAATAACATATTGCACGTTAATTGAATTAGGGGTGCCGCCATAAGGTGCACAGGCACGGGAACCCCAAGCATATTCTGTCATTTTACCGCCAGAACTGCTTAAAAGTGCATTCAATGTTAAGTTTACACCATTAAAGTTAGCACCAGTCCAAGTTGTACTTGCTGTAAACTGAGTTGCATTATATCCCATTACAGTCCAATCATCAGGATCACCAGCATAGCTAATATTTGAAAAAGCAAATAATGCCACGGGGAGTAAAGAAAAAACTTTTTTCATAATAAGACCTAATTAAGATTATAAATAACTCATCAAAATAGCAACCGTACTGTCAAAACTACCTTCTGTTAATAATGATTTATCAGGAGTAATTAATGATGCACGAAGAATAAATGAGCCTTGTAGATCACTACTGCCAAAAGGAATCCATTTGTTTAAATCAAGATTAGTATTTCCTTTCATTAAAGAAATCCCTAATCCATCTTTTGAAGTACGTAACACATTATTACCTACTTGTGTATAAGTGCCATATTTTGTTGGGTATAAATATAGATTCATCACTTTATTAGCCGGTACAGAACTTCCTGCACAGTTATATTTAAGTTGGATGTCTTTATAAGCAGTCCCATTCTCTACTTCAGAAAAATCAATATTATCAAAGTTTACAAATAGTGGTGATTGATTATTGTCGCCTAGTATTGTACAAACAGGTGCAACAATAGTTGCCGTAATATTAACTCTTACATCCGCACGGCCACTATTAAAATCAGCGGCAATACTCGTATTAGATAAAAACAATAATAAGAGTAAATTTCTTATATGCATCACATTAAACCCTCTTATTAATTATAATTAACCATAATACTGGCAGTACCATGAATAGTTCCAGGATTAGCAAAATCACCTTTAGTTAAAAATGCATTTAAAATCAATTCTGCTTTGTTATCATTATTTACTTGAACTTCCAATGGTTGATTAAATGATATTAGTTCTCCACTCATATTTTCGAGGCCGACGATAAGACCCGTTCCACCTTGAGTATTCAAATAATCAATACCATTTCGCCTATACACATTCGCAGAATCTAATGAGATTTTTATAATTTTATTCATCAATGTTGGCGTACAGTTTTGGAATTCAATCGAAAATGATTTTTTATCCGATATATTTCCACCTACTTCAATATATCCTAATGAGTAGGGTATAAATTGAACTGTTATATCTGATTGTTTAATCTCACATTTTTTATCAACTAAGTTACCATTGAAATTAATAATTAAATCATTGGCAAAAGCTGGAGCCACGATCAAGCTAACTAATATGACCAATATTTTTTTAATCATAATCTAGCTCCATAATAACTGATTTACCCTTAATCTGTTTAGTCTGTAGATAAACATCATTTCTACCAGAGAAGAGTTTATGGGATGTCATTATTGGTTGATCTCCTTCAAACACCTTCGCTTTAGCCTGCAATGGAATTTTCATATAATTATCATTAAATAAGCATTTATCTAATTTAATGAAAAAGAAATCCCCAATATATTCATTAGCTAAAATAACACATGGAGAGTACATTAAACTTATTTTGAAATTCAGTTTTCCACTAAGTTCATTCATCTTCATTGCTGATGTCGTATCATGTGAAGGAAAATAATTATTTTCCTCATACTGAGTAGCCATGCTACTAAATGAAATGAATAAAAAGTAAAATCCCAAATAAAAATGCTTCATTGTACGCTCACTTTGTTAGCCCTAAAAATTATTGTTTATCAGCTTTACATATAGATGCATTACAGTTAAATGAAATTGTTGGTCTTCCGCCATAATCATTAATATAAGTTAAATAAGGCTTTTGAAAATGAGCTGTTTTAACTTGGTAAGAACCAAAAGGTTCAATCATGAATGAATCAAATGCCCCATTTTCTGACTTGTTTTTATCTCCGGCTAAACCTATAACCGTTAAATAAAATGGAGATGTATTTTTAATCATATAACCATTGCTTACAGATTGTAACTCTAAATCTAAAGCCCAATTTGTTTTTGCTTTATCTAAAATAGCCTCTGGACGATAGAATAATTTTATTCTTGATTGTAATGCAACCTGCATTACATTCGGCTTATCACTTTTAGGAGGGATCTCTCTTAAATTAAAGTAATAAATAGACTCTCTATCTTTCGGCAGTTTAGACACATCTGTAGTCGATATTCTAATCATACTTTTTACGTTTGGTTCCAAACGTTGGACTAATGGTGTTGATATTAAAGGTCCAGTTGTTAATTTATTACCATCTTTATCATCAATCCAAGATTGAGCTAAATAGGGCAAAGTGTCACTTTGGTTTTCAATATTAATAACAACAGGATTAGAACTTCCTTCTACAATCGCTCTTGTTCTATCTAGGGATACCGCCGCCATGCTGTTATTTGCTATAAATAATAATGGGATTAACAATAAATTATATTTCATAAAAAATTCTCTATTTCTCACAAATTAAGATAATTTGAGTCGCATTATCTAAGATTGGTAATGTCGTACTACATTGTGTTTTATTCGACCAGTTAATATTTAACTTTTCTTCTGATTGAACTGCTGTTAACCAAACTAATCCATTATCACTAACTATTCCTACTTCTCTCCCCTTTTCATTTAACACTTGGGAACCAAATGGCGGTGAGCCTGAATTATCGGACATTTTAATATTTGCAAATAATTTAAAACCTTTATCTGCACTTATTTTTCTGTATCCAATAGCACCTTCTGTTAATGCTATATCATATACTGTATTTGATGATTCAATATTATCTGGTAGTTTACTCAAATCCACATTGTAACTATTCTTATAATAATTAGTCATGTTAGGGATAACACCAATACCTAATCTATTAGTTACAGTTGTACCATTATTTAAAGGAACATCAGCAATATTATTTGTATCTATCATTAACCTTGACGCAGATGAATATGATGAACTATGTAACGCAACACCATATTGCGTCAATGTCACGCCACCATTAAGTCCAAAGCCTAAACTATTATCACCTTTATCTGATATAGACATATTACTATTTATAGATGCATAGCGTGTCGGTAGATCATACATTCCAGCAAGAGTACTTTGTTTTTTAGCATCTTTACCGTAGCTTGTTGATGCGCTTAAATTATAATAGTCATTATCATCTGTTAAGTTAGAGACTGATACACGTGAATTATAAGTATCGTTATATTTCATGGTATCAAAAGTATAAAATTGTTTACCAAATGGTACTGAAAGCATTAAGCTAATTTGGTCATCATATTTATTTTGATAATAATTTCTATTTGCTGATAATGTAACACTTCCTCCTTGTAGGTTTAAGTAAGGAATATTTACACTTTTACCTATATTAAGACCATATTGATGTGTCTGACCTTTATCCCAATATTGTTGCAATTGATAATTTAAGTTTATATTAAACTCACCTAATCGCTTAGAAAGCGTTATTTGGTAACGTTCTTTTTCATTATCAACCGTTCTATCATCCCTTAAATTTAAATATTGAGATAATGTATAATATTTTCTATCAGTAAATCGATATCCTGCGAAAGTTAAGTCCATATCATAATCATCAAACGTTTTCGAGTAATTAACACTGTATGAATTACCTGAAGGACTATTGTGATCTAATTGTGTGAATGAACGTGCAATATTCACAGAAAGTGCACCAAACTGATTCATAAAGCGACCAATACCTAATGAAATCTGTTGATACCCTTGGCTAATATCTGTTGCTCCATTTAATGACCAATTATTATTTAAACCGTGGGAAGCCTCTGCTCTAAAAAAGAACACACCACGGTATACCGAATGATCAACTTTTGTTGGTTGCCCAGCAGATACATTGTATCGTGTAGTCCCTGGACGAGTTAAATACGGTACATTAGAACTATTCACTATAAATTGTTGCTCGCTACCATCTTGCTCAATAATTTTTACATTGAGCTCACCGCGAGTCCCACTATTTAGTGATTGAATTTTAAAAGGTCCAGCTGGCACATTTCCATCGTACAGCACACGTCCGAGTTGTGTGATAACAACACGTGCGTTAGTTTTAGCTATACCTGTAATTTCAGGTGCATATCCACGTAATCTTGGCGGCAGCATAGAATCATTAGTAAATAATGATAATCCAGTGAATTTAATAGGCTCTAAAATTTGTGACGGTGTTGTACTTTCACCTATTACTAATTTGGAATTTAATTCTTTTATATTTCTATATAAATAAATCGCATTAAATAAAAAACTACGAATTGTCGAAGTTTGTCCATTAGAAACTTGTTTTTGATAATTACCATAGTATTCACTACGTAAACGCCATGCACCTAGATTAGCACCTATATATCCGCTAATAGATGCAATCTGATGTTTTAGGCTATCTTGGTCACTGTATTGATAGTTTGCATTATAATCTAATAATAAGCCATTAATACCTTCATCCCATAATGATTTTGGTAACCAGTTATTATCCATATACTCCAAGTATAATTGTGGTATATTTAGCGTTACTATTCCTTCAGGTAAATTAGGTATAACACTAACCCCTTTTAATACAGAGAAGTCAATGCACTGTCCATTATTCCAATAGGTTAATTCATCAATATACTTTTCTTTAATCCCTAAACTATTAATGTAAGACTTATCAATACATACATCACTTACAGATGCATCTTTGCTGTCACCAATAATTTGAATAGGAACTGTAGACTGAGTTAATTGAGTATTATTAATAATGATGTTAAAAAAATACGTTCCCGGTAGAATAAAATTAGGGTTTTTAAATCTTGATACGTCAATATTAGCTTTATCTTCGCTATTAAGTATATCGGTATTAAACTCTACAGAGTAAGATGTTTTTGATAAACAAAGCATCGATACCATAAATACAGTTATTTTTTCTTTTATTGATAACATCATAAATACTCATTAAATTAGTAGTAATCGATATCAAACGTAATGATACTTGAAAATTCTCCTAATTGAGGCCTTAGCTTATCAGCAACAATAACTTCAGATAAAAAGTTTAGGTGTTGTTCATTAATTGATTTTGTTTCGCCAGATACTCTTTTTAAATTATAAATTGGGTAATACTGATTAGGCTTCACAATATCACTCCCACTTAATATATAAATAGCTAAACCATCAGCATCATTAAATTTAAAGCCATTAAAATTATTAGTTGCTGGACCGGTAAATTTTATTCTTATAGGGGATTTTTTATCATCAAGATAAGAATTTGATAATTGACAATTTTTTAAAATTATTTTAAATGGTTTTTTTATTATATTTTCATCTAACTTGCTTAAGGCATAAGCACCAAAATCAATAATTTGATCTTTATTTGTTAACTGAATTGAACAACCAGAAACTAATATCTCACCTTTTACTGTTGCCTGTCCCCAATTCATTGTAGCAAAGACCGGCATACTAAAAATAGATGAGAATAACAGGGTAATAATCAGCAAGTTTTTCATAATATTAATTTTTCAGATTATAGGCTCCTTCACATAATAATGAAGGAGCCCGTACAACTTACTGGTATGCGATTTCGAAAGTAGAGATAGTTGTGAAATCACCTGCTGTTACAGCATCAGCACCTGCTTTCTTAACGAAGGCAGAGTAAGTTAATGTATTATCACCATCACGTAGATTCAGTGCAGATGGGGTTCCAAAAGTAATGTCTTTGATACCCACAGCAACGTTTGCAGCACTACCTGTAGTTGCTAAAAGGTTTTGACCTGCAATTTTGCTTACGCCATCAAAGGTAATAGTTGCAGTTTTAGTTACTGTTACTGGGTTCTCTGGATCTGTATTATCAATAGAACTCAAAGTACAGCCTTTCAGATTCAGATCAAAATTTTTGTATTTTGAATCGCCATCATTTAATTGGCTTAGAGATAACTGTCCAAAATCAACAACAGTTGCTGTACCACCTTGACCTGCATCTAGATTACAAGGAGTATCACGAATTTCACCTTTAAAAGTTACTGTTCCTGTATTTACATCTGCAAGTGAAGCAAATGATGTTGTTAACATAGCCGCAGCTAATACAGTCATAGCTTTATTTAATTTCATACTATTTCCTATCAAAGTTTAAAGTTTAATTATAATTTGATCTAATAAAATTAAGATTATTTAATTACTCAATACAGATAATGCTATCTGTATTAGAAAGCGTTTTATAAAAAACACTTTCTAATACATAAAAACTCAACAAATCACCCCATCATTACTTATAGAGTTAAGATGTCAGTTAGAATGCTTTATTTTAAAATAATTAATTAAAAATTATATTTAAGATAATTCCAATATTGTTGTTTGAGTTAATGTTATTCCTAGCAAAGTATTAATTTTATAACATGTAATTTTTTGGTACGACATTACATCCATCAGATTTGAAAAATGATGAGTATGAAATAAAGTCTAACAATGATACATTCATTACTGATAATATAAATGCAAAATCTGATAATGATAAGGTATTATATCCTCTTTCATACCGTGAGATTTGCTGCTGGCTTACTCCTATTAATTTACCAAGTTCAGTACCACTTAAACCTTTTTGTATTCGGATCATTCTTATAAACTCACCAGCTTCAGAGTTAATTCTCTCAAAACAATCTTTTTCTTGTGAAACCATAAAAGAATCTCTCTTTTAAATTAATTATTAAAATTTAAATAAAATGGATTGTAAATAATTTAATACTCATTGATTGAGTATAATCTAACGCTTATCTAAATCTGGTTAAAGAAGTTTATTCCGATTAAATTGACGATATATGATAGTCAGATTCTATCAGTCAGAGATAGTCAATCGATAATTTTGATGTGATTGTAAGTGAAATTACTGGATTTAAAAAAGAAACTCATTGATTAATAAGGTTTTTTATATTTTACTCGTTAGATGATAATTTTATTCCTCAATCAGCTAATTAAATTAATATTTTCTATTTATTACCTATATATAAAATAAATTGTTACACATTATAGCATTAGAAAATATACACACTCCTTTTGCGCGTTTTTATCTAAAGGTATTTCTTATCAATGGGGGAGTTAATAATATAAATAATTAAAATAAAAACACTTAAAGTGTGTTTTGCTATTTAAGATTAATTTTTTCCTTAGCTTTACTTAAGCGTGATAATTGTTCTTTTGTATTACATTACATAACCAACCTCTCATTCTTATTCTTTTTCTTTAGTTAAAATAAACACTATTATGGTATGAGAATGTTAAAGCAGACCTCACTCATCCATACATAAAGAATACAAATGATTTATAGCTAGATGCTTAGTCAACGATAAGATATAGATAAAGTCTAAATCATATATTTCCATGTTAATAATGAGCTCTATCTAAGTTGTTCTTGAATGCTATGTTTAATCTGAAGTGATTGTCCTACCGTGACTAACACATTTAAAAAATGCCAACATATTAATCATTACTCTATCGACTATATTTAGTGGTACCTGTACTTGATAGTGGTTCGAACAATGATAATTTAATAACTCTTAATTTTTTCAGTTATTTCTATAAATTAATCAGCTATAAAAATAATTTTTTGATGGCTAACTTCTGCCACTTTCTCCGTTCATGCTGCTGAATACATTTTCATATTATCGTAATTGCTAGCACAGTTTTCATTTGTTAATTGAATACATCGGTTAGATTTCCCCAACTGTTTCGAGTGCTGTGGTTGTTAGTTTGCTTTCCGGAGAAAACGAGATAAGCCAGCTGTAATAGTCTAAGCATTCCGGATACTTTGTTAGAGATATAATGAACAACGCTAACGAGGTATGCACTGCGAGCTAATGAATGTGAAGTCTAGGCAGCAACCCATATAACTTTGAGAAACTTAACTATTTTTTAAGCTTAATTTCGTTATATGACATTGAAAGGGTTATGATAATAACCAAGTTAACGCATATTTATTGAATTATAATGCTAGATGTCATGCCCTATTTAAGATCGTTCGGCTAAATCACTATTGATCGCCTCAGGCAGCACTTGAGTTATCATCACTGACTATGCTTACCCCTAACTTTACTTTCATTCAGCGTTGCGCTCTTTTAGCCACGTCAAGCATCAGATCCCACGCGGTGAGAATTTTGAGCCATGTTTCTATCTTTGTTATGGCAATCGATGCAATATCTATCGTTGCAATAAAAGTAATAAAGGCATCCAGGCATCTCTGTAAATTGTCCTAAATATCAGCGAGGATCCTGCCTGCAATATTGGCGCCCGCGATTTTACGTCCAATATCAATAGCTTTTACAACACGGCGATATTAACAAGCCAAAGAGGTGATCCGAAGCGCCGATATCACCTATGTGCTGTCTAATTATTATGCAATATTACCCTGATCAACAGCCAATACCGTCTAAATACCCGATGAATTTGAGCAGGCAGATAAACATAAGGAGGTTACCGTGAATATTGCACAGCGCTTACAAGATAAAGGTCGCCAAGAGGGATTACAGCTAGGTATTGCACAAGGTATTGAATTAGGTATTGCACAAGAAAGATTACGTGTACATCAACGTCAAATAGAGATAGTCCGTAACCTGCTAAAAAGCGGGGTTAACCTTGAACTGCTTATTAAAAATACTGGATTAACCCGCGAAGAATTGGTTTCTTTACCGTGATTATTTAGCTGTGATTATTTGGGCATAATGATTTAGATAAACAATTATTATTGGAATATCTATTACACTAAAATAAGGTGACCGCCTAGACGCTCACCTTAAATTGAACACTGATAGATGAAAATATTTATAGGGTCGATTAATGGGATTTGGTTAACCCACAATATTCCTTACCAATTTATTCAGGAATCATCATCTCTAGCCTTCAGCCATTTCAGCTTTATAGCTAATTGACTCAAGATTTGCCATTTTTAACCATTCATTAAAGCTATCAACGTAACCTCTGTCTTCCCAACCTGCCAAAGCAAAGGCATGAACGTAGTAGATTCTTAGCTCTCCTGATGTATCATCACCATCAAAACAAACAATATCGTCAGAATAACGTCTGTTCGCAAAGGGGATCAATTTTCGTTCGGGATAAAGCTCTCTTACTTTTTCACACCAAAAATCGACATAGTTTTGAGCACAACAAAATAACCACCATGGTTCTAGATCTTCCAATTCATCACCTGATACATAATCAATAAAGCTATCAGGAAAAGAAAAACCAAAATGTAAGTAGTTTTTATACATATTTGTTCTTTTGAACATTTATTTATCCTTCCCTGTTATTATTGGAGAATAGGATGAGCTATTAAGATTATTTTTACTAAAATCTCGACTTTGGCTATTAATTATTTCTGTGATAGCTTGATCTGCTTTAATCAAACAGGACACTTTAATAATGGAATATAATCCAATTATTGAGGTGTTAAATGAAAAAACGAACAAACAGATTTTATACTACTGAGTTTAAGCAAGAAGCGGTCGCATTAGTCACCGAACAAGGTTATAGCGTCCCAAAAGCGGCAGCTTCATTAGGGATCACCGATAAATTACTTTATAACTGGAAAGCAAAATTCGATGCTGAACAATCCGGTAGCAGCTTGAATGCCGATGAGAGAGCTGAGCTATTAAGGCTTCGAAAAGAAAATAAAGAACTTAGGATGGAGAAAGAGATCCTAAAAAAAGCCAGCGCCCTCCTGCTAAAGGAAACCAAGTAGCGTTTAAAACGATTAAGCAATTATCTTCACAGTTTCCCGTGCTGAAGCTCTGCAAGTTAATGAAAATAAGTCGTTCTGCCTACTATGCTTGGCTTAAACGCCCAGCAAAATTGATCACCGCAGAACAACTTAGCCTGTACCGCAGAGCCAAAGCTATCTTTGAACAGAGTCGAAATAGCTTAGGTTATAGAACGTTACGTAAACGGTTATGCAAAGAGGGCTTTAGCGTGAGTGCTTATGGCGTTCAAAAGCTAATGGCTCAGCTTGACCTAGTCGTCACTCAGCGCGTTGCTTACAAAGTCACCACAAAACGCAAACACAGTGATGCCGTAGCCGATAATTTGCTCAATCAAAATTTTAATCCTCACGCACCTAACGAAGTGTGGGCGGGTGATGTGACCTATTTAAAAACAGGGGAAGGCTGGATGTATTTAGCCATCGTGATGGACTTATACTCACGCCGTATTGTGGGTTGGCACATCGATAAACGAATGGCGGCAGATTTAGTCAGTAAAGCCTTGATGAAAGCGTATAACTTACGCCAGCCCGAAAAAGGCTTAGTCTTTCATAGTGATAGAGGCTCTCAATATACGAGTAAGCGATATCGTCACTTACTGACAAGTTATGGTATTCGAGCCAGTATGGGCGATGTCGGAGCTTGTTGGGATAACGCCGTTGTTGAACGATTTTTTGGCAGTTTAAAACACGATTGGGTACTGAAAATCCCACAGCCGACTCGGAAACAGATGAAAGAAGATGTTATCGCGTATATGCGCTATTACAACCTAGAAAGGCTTCATACTGCCAACGGTGATCTGCCCCCCATTGAGTATGAACAAAATTCCTTAAGAAAAGTGTCCTGATTTAGTTGCGCAGAACAGCTTTACCCCATGTTTTAGCAGAACCAAAACGTCCTGAATCAACCATATCTTTTGGTAATGGATCGTTAAAATTTCTTACATTGGCTTCAACTTTTATACCCGCTCCCCTAGCAGTACTAATTCTTGTGTTATCCATGCTAGTCATTTTTCCATCAGGTATTTTGATGACATCAACGAGATCACCATTCCACCCATATTTTTTTGCCAAATTGTTCCGCCATTTTTACTGAAACTTTCTCTACCAGATCCCCCCCTTAGCAATACCTACATCTCCCGCAAACGTACCCGCAATATCAAAAATTAACTTATCCCCTTCACCCCCTGCTTTGAATGCGCCTTCCGTACCTGCTTTTTGGTATTCAGCTTCCATTTTATTAAAACGTGAAATATATGACTGCCTGACAGCATCAGTCATAATTCCCAAAATATCATCGCTTCGCAGAACGGTCCTTATGGCTGCATAAGTCTCTTTAGGATCACTCTTTAGGATCACTGGCTAGATGGGCTAAACTATCAATTGTTTCATATAACCCAGCAGGTATACCGCCTATCATGCCTGTACCAAAAGCAACATCTTGGTCTATATCGATGTAGAGCCATTTCATCGCAATCAGTGCTTTTTTGAAGTCATTCGTTTCGGCTGCGAGCTCTCTATTTTTTAACCCGTCTTGATGGTGAGATAGATAATTATACCGAAAGGTGGTTTCAGCCGCTTCGGCTCCGCTATAGACTCCGCCGGGTTTTCCGGTAAATACACAGCCCGCTATCCGCCAAATGCACGAGAAACTTGCGCTTGAGATCCTGAAATTGATCACTATTCGCTGACTTTTACTATCTTTTCAGCAAAAGATGTGGCGTTCGGTTAGAGATGGGTTAGTAAAGGAATTTGGAATTTGGAATTGAGTTAGATAGACAGCCTCGAAAAAGGGAGCGGCTAAAGAGGGAGCGGCTAAAGTGGCTTGTGCAGTTAATTCTGTATCAGCGATGACTCATAAATTGATTTACATTCAGTAAGGTGAGCGTTTAAACGCTCACCTTTAATCGAACACTGATAGATAAAAAGATTTATCGCGTTAGATTAAACATAATTTCTGCAGCGTAAAAAAGCTTTTTTGACTGCAGATCCGAACATCTCATCTGACACACTGGAAGGCAAAATAATATTATCCTCTTCCTTCATTCCCTGCCCACCCCATGCTTCGAGCTTTTCGTGTGAACATGGTGTAACCTTTATTTCATTATTCAACGACTTAATTGAACAAAAATGCATTTTTTTAAATAATGCTTTGCGGTTTTTATAGCCCCACATGTCCATGGCTTCAGCAATCCATAATTTATATCGCACCGCAACCTTATCACGATGAAAAAAATCAGGATCTTTGGGGTCTACCAGGCGACTTAAGGATAATGCATGCCGAATGGCATGACCGAACTCGGCATCTGCGACCTGTTTGGTAAAATAGATCGGGCTCACTAAATTATCGCTAACCAGTAATCCATGTCCAGATGTTGTTTTTATGCAATAAAATTTTTCAGTGGCATAAATGGAAGCATTGAGTCCTTGTCCAAAATTATCAATCATTGAATTTCTCCCGTCACAACAGTGACTTTTACAGTAATCGTCCTATCCGCCAAATGCACGAGAAACTTGCGCTTGAAATCCTGAAATTGATCACTATTCGCTGACTTTTACTATCTTTTCAGCAAAAGATGTGGCGTTCGGTTATCGTTCAGTTCGAGATGGATTAGTGAAGGAATTTGGAATTGAGTTAGATAGACAGCCTCGAAAAAGGGAGCGGCTAAAGAGGGAGCGGCTTTCTAAGCCATTTAATGCACCGCGGATAATTATTATTGGAATATCTATTACACTAAAATAAATACACTAAAATAAGGTGACCGCCTAGACGCTCACCTTTAATCGAACACTAATAGATAAAAAGATTTACCGCGTTAGATTAAACATAATTTCTGCAACGTAAAAAGGCTTTTTTGACTGCAGCTCCTAACGCCTCATCTGACACACTGGAAGGCAAAATAATATCATCCTCTTCCTTCATTCCCTGCCCACCCCATGCTTCGAGCTTTTCGTGTGACCATGGCATAACCTTTATTTCATTATTCAATAACTTAACTTTACAAGTGTGCATCTTTTTAAATAATGCTTTGCGGTTTTTATAGCCCCACATGTCCATGGCTTCAGCAATCCATATTTTATATCGCACCGCAACCTTATCACGATGAAAAAAATCAGGATCTTTGGGGTCTACCAGGCGGCTTAAGGATAATGCATGCCGAATGGCATGACCGAACTCGGCATCTGCGACCTGTTTGGTAAAATAGATCGGGCTCACTAAATTATCGCTAACCAGTAATCGATATCCAGATGATGTTTTTATGCAATAAAATTTTTCAGTGGCATAAATGGAAGCATTGAGTCCTTGTCCAAAATTATCAATCATTGAATTTCTCCCGTCACAACAGTGACTTTTACAGTAATCGTCCTATCCGCCAAATGCACGAGAAACTTGCGCTTGAAATCCTGAAATTGATCACTATTCGCTGACTTTTACTATCTTTTCAGCAAAAGATGTGGCGTTCGGTTATCGTTCAGTTCGAGATGGATTAGTGAAGGAATTTAAAATTGAGTTAGACAGCCTCGAAAAAGGGAGCGGCTTTCTAAGCCATTTAATGCGCCGCGGATAATTATTATTGGAATATCTATTACACTAAAATAAGGTGACCGCCTAGACGCTCACCTTTAATCGAAAACTAATAGATAAAAAGATTTATAGGGTCGTATTTATTTAATTTTATCTGAAGGTTAGATCGGTTCACATTGAAATTTTACTATTCTAGTTTAATTTATTTAGATAAAGATAAATAAGCTAGCCATAATATAACTTGAAATATCATTGAGATAGCTTTTTATCATCGTACACTTAGGATTCAAATCTTAATAATTGCTTTTAAATAATATCTATTCTATTTATTTTGAATTTTTATTTTGTTTTGCTATTTAAAACTCAATTTTATTAGATTACTCTTTAGGCCATGTTAATCCTTCATTAATTTTTTTATACCAATATTTTCTTGAATAAACGTCATCTCGGTCAAAATGATATACGAAATTTGCTAAATTTTCATTTAAAGGAAACTCATATTTATATAAAGCAGTAGCTATTTTTTGTTGAATATTATATAACGAGTCAAATATATCTTGGCAATCATCAAATTTTCTGCCATTAATTTGTGAAATTAACTCTAGACATTCAGTTTCATACAGCATTAATTTTCGCCTAATCTGAGCCGTTAATTCTCGGTACTGAATTAATTCATTTTCTAACAGTGCCCATATATCCATTTTAGAGTTTCCTTATTTTGTTTTAATTGGCTGAATATGACCTATTTGCCCAGTGGTAGGATTATAAATAATTTCTAATTCGACAGCTTCATACTTATAGTACCCTGAGGCACCTTGCGGATCTGGTGTTACCTTGGGTTTATTTTTTAAGGATTTCATTGGGTTGGATGAATGGAGCTGAGCACCTTTAATCGAACACTGATAGATAAAAAGATTTACCGCGTTAGATTAAACATAATTTCTGCAACGTAAAAAGGCTTTTTTGACTGTAGCTCCGAACGCCTCATCTGACACACTGGAAGGCAAAATAATATTATCCTCTTCCTTCATTCCCTGCCCACCCCATGCTTCGAGCTTTTCGTGTGACCATGGCATAACCTTTATTTCATTATTCAATAACTTAACTTTACAAGTGTGCATCTTTTTAAATAATGCTTTGCGGTTTTTATAGCCCCACATGTCCATAGCTTCAGCAATCCATAATTTATATCGCACCGCAACCTTATCACGATGAAAAAAATCAGGGTCTTTGGGGTCTACCAGGCGGCTTAAGGATAATGCATGCCGAATGGCATGACCGAACTCAGCATCTGCGACCTGTTTGGTAAAATAGATCGGAGCCACTAAATTATCGCTAACCAGTAATCCATGTCCAGATGTTGTTTTTATGCAATAAAATTTTTCAGTGGCATAAATAGCAGTATTGAGTCCTTGTCCAAAATTATCAATCATTGAGTTTCTCCCGCCACAACAGTGACTTTTACAGTAATCGTCCTATCCGCCAAATGCACGAGAAACTTGCGCTTGAAATCCTGAAATTGATCACTATTCGCTGACTTTTACTATCTTTTCGCCAAAAATGTGGCGTTCGGTTATCGTTCAGTTCGAGATGGGTTAGTGAAGGAATTTGGAATTGAGTTAGATAGACAGCCTCGAAAAAGGGAGCGGCTAAAGTGGCTTGTGCAGTTAATTCTGTATCAGCGATGACTCATAAATTGATTTACATTCCCTAAGGTGACCGCCTAGACGCTCACCTTTAATCGAAAACTAATAGAAAAAAAGATTTACCGCGTTAGATTAAACATAATTTCTGCAGCGTAAAAAGGCTTTTTTGACTGCAGCTCCGAACATCTCATCTGACACACTGGAAGGCAAAATAATATTATCCTCTTTCTTCATTCCCTGCGAGCCCCATGATTCGAGCTTTTCGTGTGAACATGGTGTAACCTTTATTTCATTATTCAACGACTTAATTGAACAAAAATGCATCTTTTTAAATAATGCTTTGCGGTTTTTATAGCTCCACATGTCCATGGCTTCAGCAATCCATAATTTATATCGCACCGCAATCTGATCATGATTAAAAAAATCAGGATCTTTGGGGTCTACCAGACGACTTAAGGATAATGCATGCCGAATGGCATGACCGAACTCGGCATCTGCGACCTGTTTGGTAAAATAGATCGGGCTCACTAAATTATCGCTAACCAGTAATCCATGCCCAGATGATGTTTTTATGCAATAAAATTTTTCAGTGGCATAAATGGAAGCATTGAGTCCTTGTCCAAAATTATCAATCATTGAGTTTCTCCCGCCACAACAGTGACTTTTACAGTAATCGTCCTATCCGCCAAATGCACGAGAAACTTGCGCTTGAAATCCTGAAATTGATCACTATTCGCTGACTTTTACTATCTTTTCGCCAAAAATGTGGCGTTCGGTTATCGTTCAGTTCGAGATGGGTTAGTGAAGGAATTTGGAATTGAGTTAGATAGACAGCCTCGAAAAAGGGAGCGGCTAAAGTGGCTTGTGCAGTTAATTCTGTATCAGCGATGACTCATAAATTGATTTACATTCAGTAAGGTGAGCGTTTAAACGCTCACCTTTAATCGAACACTGATAGATGAAAATATTTACCGCGTTAGATTAAACATAATTTCTGCAGCGTAAAAAGGCTTTTTTGACTGCAGATCCGAACATCTCATCTGACACACTGGAAGGCAAAATAATATCATCCTCTTCCTTCATTCCCTGCCCACCCCATGCTTCGAGCTTTTCGTGTGAGCATGGTGTAACCTTTATTTCATTATTCAACGACTTAATTGAACAAAAATGCATCTTTTTAAATAATGCTTTGCGGTTTTTATAGCTCCACATGTCCATGGCTTCAGCAATCCATAATTTATATCGCACCGCAATCTGATCATGATTAAAAAAATCAGGATCTTTGGGGTCTACCAGACGACTTAAGGATAATGCATGCCGAATGGCATGACCGAACTCGGCATCTGCGACCTGTTTGGTAAAATAGATCGGGCTCACTAAATTATCGCTAACCAGTAATCCATGCCCAGATGATGTTTTTATGCAATAAAATTTTTCAGTGGCATAAATGGAAGCATTGAGTCCTTGTCCAAAATTATCAATCATTGAATTTCTCCCGTCACAACAGTGACTTTTACAGTAATCGTCCTATCCGCCAAATGCACGAGAAACTTGCGCTTGAGATCCTGAAATTGATCACTATTCGCTGACTTTTACTATCTTTTCAGCAAAAGATGTGGCGTTCAGTTATCGTTCAGTTCGAGATGTGGCGTTCGGTTATCGTTCAGTTCGAGATGGATTAGTGAAGGAATTTGGAATTGAGTTAGATAGACAGCCTCGAAAAAGGGAGCGGCTTTCTAAGCCATTTAATGCGCCGCGGATAATTATTATTGGAATATCTATTACACTAAAATAAATACACTAAAATAAGGTGACCGCCTAGACGCTCACCTTTAATCGAAAACTAATAGAAAAAAAGATTTACCGCGTTAGATTAAACATAATTTCTGCAGCGTAAAAAGGCTTTTTTGACGGCAGATCCGAACATCTCATCTGACACACTGGAAGGCAAAATAATATTATCCTCTTCCTTCATTCCCTGCCCACCCCATGCTTCGAGCTTTTCGTGTGACCATGGCATAACCTTTATTTCATTATTCAATAACTTAACTTTACAAGTGTGCATCTTTTTAAATAATGCTTTGCGGTTTTTATAGCCCCACATGTCCATGGCTTCAGCAATCCATATTTTATATAGCACCGCAACCTTATCACGATGAAAAAAATCAGGGTCTTTGGGGTCTACCAGGCGGCTTAAGGATAATGCATGCCGAATGGCATGACCGAACTCGGCATCTGCGACCTGTTTGGTAAAATAGATCGGGCTCACTAAATTATCGCTAACCAGTAATCGATACCCAGATGTTGTTTCTATGCAATAAAATTTTTCAGTGGCATAAATAGCAGCATTGAGTCCTTGTCCAAAATTATCAATCATTGAGTTTCTCCCGCCACAACAGTGACTTTTACAGTAATATTCCTTTCCGCCAAATGCACGAGAAACTTGCGCTTGAAATCCTGAAATTGATCACTATTCGCTGACTTTTACTATCTTTTCAGCAAAAGATGTGGGGTTCAGTTAGAGATGGGTTAGTGAAGGAATTTGGAATTGAGTTAGACAGCCTCGAAAAAGGGAGCGGCTAAAGTGGGAGCGGCTAAAGTGGCTTGTGCAGTTAATTCTGCTCATAAATTGATTTACATTCAGTAAGGTGAGCGTTTAAACGCTCACCTTTAATCGAACACTGCGAGATAAAAAGATTTACCGCGTTAGATTAAACATAATTTCTGCAGCGTAAAAAGGCTTTTTTGACGGCAGCTCCTAACGCCTCATCTGACACACTGGAAGGCAAAATAATATCATCCTCTTCCTTCATTCCCTGCGAGCCCCATGCTTCGAGCTTTTCGTGTGACCATGGCATAATCTTTATTTCATTATTCAATAACTTAACCGTACAAGTGTGCATCTTTGTAAATAACGCTTTGCGGTTTTTATAGCCCCACATGTCCATGGCTTCAGCAATCCATAATTTATATCGCTTCTCAATCTGATCATGATTAAAAAAATCAGGATCTTTGGGATCTACCAGGCGACTTAAGGATAATGCATGCCGAATGGCATGACCGAACTCGGCATCTGCGACCTGTTTGGTAAAATAGATCGGGCTCACTAAATTATCGTCAATAAGTAATCCATGTCCAGATAATGTTTCTACACAATAAAATTTTTCAGTGGCATAAATGGAAGCATTGAGTCCTTGTCCAAAATTATCAATCATTGAATTTCTCCCGTCACAACAGTGACTTTTACAGTAATATTCCTATCCGCCAAATGCACGAGAAACTTGCGCTTGAAATCCTGAAATTGATCACTATTCGCTGACTTTTACTATCTTTTCAGCAAAAGATGTGGCGTTCAGTTATCGTTCAGTTCGAGATGTGGCGTTCGGTTATCGTTCAGTTCGAGATGGATTAGTGAAGGAATTTGGAATTGAGTTAGATAGACAGCCTCGAAAAAGGGAGCGGCTTTCTAAGCCATTTAATGCGCCGCGGATAATTATTATTGGAATATCTATTACACTAAAATAAATACACTAAAATAAGGTGACCGCCTAGACGCTCACCTTTAATCGAAAACTAATAGAAAAAAAGATTTACCGCGTTAGATTAAACATAATTTCTGCAGCGTAAAAAGGCTTTTTTGACTGCAGATCCGAACATCTCATCTGACACACTGGAAGGCAAAATAATATTATCCTCTTTCTTCATTCCCTGCGAGCCCCATGATTCGAGCTTTTCGTGTGACCATGGCATAATCTTTATTTCATTATTCAATAACTTAACCGTACAAGTGTGCATCTTTTTAAATAATGCTTTGCGGTTTTTATAGCCCCACATGTCCATGGCTTCAGCAATCCATATTTTATATCGCACCGCAACCTTATCACGATGAAAAAAATCAGGATCTTTGGGGTCTACCAGGCGACTTAAGGATAATGCATGCCGAATGGCATGACCGAACTCGGCATCTGCGACCTGTTTGGTAAAATAGATCGGGCTCACTAAATTATCGTCAATAAGTAATCCATGTCCAGATGTTGTTTTTATGCAATAAAATTTTTCAGTGGCATAAATAGCAGTATTGAGTCCTTGTCCAAAATTATCAATCATTGAGTTTCTCCCGCCACAACAGTGACTTTTACAGTAATATTCCTATCCGCAGCATAGCTGATCGATTTATTAATCTCGAGCCACTGAGCTAAGCTCGTCGTGTTAGGAACCGCAATATGCAAATCTTTTATTTGGATCATATCTTTGGTTAATTCAAATATCCCTCTTCTGCCAGTTTCAAATTCATCGATCTTATCAATATGCTGATTAATTTTTCTATTTACACTATTCGGTGACTGATAGCTCTTAGCTGAGGTATTCAGTGTTTTAACACTGATCGCTTGTCTTGTAGCTATATCATAATAATCAAATGTTTTAAATCCATAAGGTAGTCGTGTACTCTCCGGCAGTTTTAACTCTTTTCCCACAAAATCCTCAAATGGATAACCCTGTTTATAAACCCCCTCCCCCCAAGCCATGCCCGTTTTACTGCCATCACTCTCGATACGGTAGATATCTTTGATTTCAACTATCGGTGGCCCATTTTTGGGGTCCGATAATTGCCGAACTCTATCCACTGTTTTTGTAGTGATACTGGTCGCAGCTTTACCTGCGGCCAGATAACCTATGGCTTTGGTGACTAACTTTCCTGATTCCAGCCCCGCATTAAAAGCCCCATCAACTCCAGCATGTTCATAAGCTTGTTCTATTTTGTCGATACGCTGTAGTAAATCGGCTTTTTCAGCTTGATAGACAGTATCCAGAACATCGCCGCTATTAATCAGGTTTTTTATCGCTTGTAGTGTTTCGCGATAATTAACCGCGGCACCCACAATCGTCACTACGGTGTCATAAAGCTCCACGGGGACACCAGAGACAAATCCCGCCGCTAGCGCACCGTCTTGCGAACTACTCAGCAATCCCCAACGCGCATAAATTACCGCTTTTTTAACGTAATTAGTCTCAGCGTCTAGCTCTCTGTTCATCAATATTTTTTGATGGTGAGACAAGTAATTATTGCGAAAGGTAGTTTCAGCCGATTCGGCTCCGCTATAGACCCCGCCGGGTTTTCCGGTAAATACACCGCCCGCTATACCGCCAAAAGCGCGAGCAACTTGTGCTTGGAGTTCTGAAACCCGTCCCCACTCACTGGCTTTCACAATATTTTCGCCAAAAGATGCGGCTGCCAATTCCGCCGCCAAGCTACCGACCATCGCACCTTTAACATTGCCGCCCCTGATTTCGGCAGCTATACCTGCAACAGTTGCGTGGCTGAGTATTTTCCCCCCTTGCCCCAGATATTCTGCACTGTCACCAATATATTGAGCTCCATCGGCATGAAGTTGGTTGGCGATACTGTGAGTCAACGCGGTTTTAAAATTATCAATAAAATTGCCGCCGTGAATAGCGCTATGGGTGGTGGTGATAATCGCCGATTGTGCCGCAATTCGGCGGGCAACATCGTTCCATTGGTGATGGGTTAATGAAGGAATTTTGAATTGAGTGGGATCGAAGGAGGAACTGGCTAAAGAGGGATCGGCTTTCCAGCCCATATAGATATCGAGGCCATTTAATGCGCCGCCGATAATCATTTGGCTAACAAGGGATTTAACCGTGTCGCTATTGCCTAAGGCTTTGAAGGTATCAGAAAGATTGCCTTCGTTTTCAACTAACGCCACAGCAGCTTGTGACGTTAATCCGGCAAGTCCCGCACTCGCCATGCCAGAAACCACGGCGGCGGGGACGCCTGTTGTGCCGCTAGCAGCTACAGCTGATGCACTCGCCGATGCGGCTAAACCGGAGCCATAAGTCGCGGCAGCAACGGCGATAGCAATCACGGCAGAGACCACTGGGTTTAGCCGCTTGGTTTCATGATCCCAATCGTCATAGGCGTCATAAACCTGATCCCAGTGGACATTATCATTGTCTTTTAGCTGAGCTAACCATTCGCTTCCCTCGCTATTACTTAACGAGGTCAAAACATCATCTATCGACTGCCTATTATTAGCTTTAATATCCGCTGAAATGGCATGGCTCGATTCAATCGAAAGTTCACCACCGATATATAATGACGGTAATGCCCAAGTATCTGCGATATAACCGGTGTCGTTATGAGTAAGGAAAAAACCGGACGACTTGCCAATTACTTGCTCAAAATTACGATCCCTTACTGCCCTAAAATTAATGCTTCCTTGCTCGCTCGTTATCTTGGCATTATTGAGTGTCCTAATTTTTGAGGCTTCGAGCGTAATATCATCTCTCGCCCATAAGTTAATATCCTCTTCAGCGGTAAATTCTGTGACTTTATTTGTTACCTGATATTTTGTCCAATCTCGGGTACTAGAACCAAATAAATTACAAGATTTAAAGCCTAAAAAACGTTTACAACTGCGATCTTTGCCTGATTGGTTGTAAACTTCCTCTACGGCTTGTGCATAGAGAAAGCCACCTTTAGCCGCAATTTCTATCGCGCCTTTTGCCTCCATTTTTGTCGCTTGAAATAGAATACTACCTTCCGATAAAATGGTGAGATTATCCCGGCTCCATATATCTGTAACCGATTGATTATGATATTCTTTTAGCGTATTCCCATCTTGGCGCCGAAAGTGGCTTTTAAATGACTCTAAGCGTATATCCCCACCACTGGTCAATAAAATATCGCTTTGAGATCTAAGAGCACTTCCTTTCGATGTGATGCTGTTATTTGCCGCGAGTATTACGCCTTTATCACCACGAACAAAGGTGTCTATATTAAGTTGGTTTATAATTCCGCTATCAATATCCGTATGCCAAGAGAAAGCTCGCGGATTTAAATCAATATTACGTCCTGCCAGCAGAGTTAAGCGCTCTTTTGAAAGAAGGTTGACACCATTAAGATTAATATCTCGACCTGAACTTAATAACAGATCTTTATTCGTATAGAAGTCAATTCGCTTTACTATATTAGTTACAGGACTATCGATAAGTTCATATAGGGATATTTTATCTTCAGAAAATAGATTAATATCACGCCCTGCGCTTATACTAATTGAATCAATACCGAAGAAAGAGACTCCCTGTAAAGTGAGGTCATTATTTGCCGCTAACGTAATATCTTTCTTATTGATAAATGATAATAAATTATCATATGAAGCGACGCTTGTTTTAGGTCTGAAATTATAATTATCTAAATTTATGTTATCGAGATAAGGATAGGGATAGGGATGAAAAAAAAGTGATTCCATGTAATCTTTATGATTACTGATGGAGATATTATTCCCAGCAGAAATACGCAGGCTATCAGCATCAGAAATAGAGAGATTATTTAATGTTATATCTTTTCCCGCGATCAACGTATTAATGCCTGAAGCGCCAATGCGGCTAAAGTATTTCCCTGAATTTTCATCATAGAGTGAAAAATGAGGGTTATCGAAAATAATACTGTTGTTTTTTGATAATAGAGATACATTTTCACCGATCAGGCTGACAATATTTCCTTGTATTAATTCAACAGCATTGAGTGTTAAATTTTTACCTGCCTGTAATAAGGGTTGATTTAATCTAATATTGGCATTCGCTATTATGGTAAGGTCATTTTCTGCTACTATATTTTGTCCACCAATAAGATTATTAACGTCTAATATAATATTATTGGCCGAAATGTTAGTCAGTGGTGTTTGCGATGTAATAATTTCATGAAAGCTGTCATTATTTGTTATCCCACCTCGATTAATATCAAAATTAAAATTATTTAGCATATTAACGACGAGGTTATTTTTAGCGGAAATATTTCCCGAATAAACCTCATCATCCATCCATAAATTATGTCTTTGATATACTCTAACTGGATACTCTCTGAGACCAAATTCTCGATATTCACCATTAAGCTGATAGTGATCAAAAAAGTGATATTGGCCGGTGGTTAAACTGGGATTATTGAATTCACCGCCTGTTATAATTAAATCATTTTCAGCACTAATATCACTTTGTGAATTATTAATAATATTCGCATTAATAAAAACATTGTTACCCCCCACAATATAGCTAGGCTGACTGGCATTTTCTAATTTAAACGTCCCTTTTTGCACATGGAAGTGCATATTTTGTTTATCTAAATCATAAGGTATTTGGGTGACACCAAACCATTTACGCGGAATTTTACTGGCATCATCATCGGCAGAAAGCCCTAATTCAACAAAAGCAATATTAAGCCATCGGGGATTATTAGCTGACATTAATCCCCAGTCATTAATCAATAATATTCCTTCTTCAGGCAATATTTTTTGTTCAATTAAAGTTAATGGATTTTTATTCTCTAATCGCTTAGTACGAATAATTAAATCGCCTTTCTCAGTTTTTAGTGTTGCCGCTCTATTTTCAACTAAATGACTTAAATCTCCTTGTGCATTTTTTTGTATCCATAAATTATCATTTGCTTGAATAAGTGCTTTATCGCCACTATTTATCAGTTGATTACTGAATAATCGTATATTTCTTTGAGCGATAATTTGACCATAATTATTGAGATTATCTGAGGCTAAAGTAATATCTTTTTCTGCATACAGTCGTTTATTCCTAGTAACGTCAATATCTTTACTACTGATATTTAAATCAGTCGTAGATTGAATATTGCCATTAAAAGTTATTTTACCGTCAACGGTGATCGTAATATCTTTTTGATTACTGTGGATATTAGCTAAATTAACCCCAACGCCCGCTTCGCTGCTGACTAGCCGAATTTGATTAGCATACATCCCTCCCAAGTTTTTGGTATCAATAGCGATGGCGGGTTTTCTATAATTAGCCGGTATTTGTGTACTTGGTATTTGCGTAATAGTTCCGTTTTGAAAATCAACTTTATTAACTCCCTGTATTAAAGAGAGCTGTTGTGCTTTTATTTTTCCATTCAATTCAGTTGCACGGCTAATAATTTCTGTATAATCCGTAGATAGAGCATCCATTCCACCGCGACCAACAATCACTCTTCCGCGCTTAACATCAAGCGCGGTTAATGCCCCTTGAGGATCGAAAATAGGTTTTCCGGTGGTTAAAGTAACAACGTGTGAATTAATAAAACTACAGCCATCACAAGTGATCCCATTCGGATTAGCAATAAATACCGCTGCTTTTTTTCCAGCGACTTCTAATTTTCCATTTAAATAAGAGAACTGATTACTGGTCACTTCATTAATGATTAAATCAGCCGCTTGACCTCTTAACTGACTGTTCGCATTAATTAGTCCAGCTAACTGAGAAGTCACCTTATTGGTGGCATTATTGAGGATCATTCCTTGATTATTGATATTAAACTGTCGATATTTATTATGCGAAATTCCCGCATTATTGGGCGTAGCAATATTAATAATAGGAATATTATTTTGTTGGGTTAATTGCGTGGATTTATTTATTATTAAAGCACTCCCCCAGGCAGGATGGAGAGGATAAAATGCGGTTAATAAGATCAACCCATAGCCCAAAATACATTTTGTTGCTGAAGGTAATTTATGTGACATAATTAACACTCCTTGTTAAATAGGTTACAAAGATAAAGAAA
Organism: Moellerella wisconsensis; assembly: GCF_022592395.1. NCBI lineage: Bacteria > Pseudomonadati > Pseudomonadota > Gammaproteobacteria > Enterobacterales > Morganellaceae > Moellerella > Moellerella wisconsensis. Next base: position 2,742,608 of record NZ_CP093242.1, read on the forward strand.
CAGACCAATATAAAGACCAATGATCTGGTTGGTAATTTTTAGGGTAATAAAAGGGAATGCTAGCAATAAGCTGTGAATTAATGCCGGATTTATGGTTAAAATTAATACCTATTGCACCGCCTGAGATAAATTCGTCTCCCTTGGCCTGATAACCTAAATCCCAAGCACCGACCAAAGTGAGGGCGCCCATAATAGGTTTTGGCAACAAGTAATTAATATCATTACGCCAATAAAACCCCTGATTTCCAGATAACATCTGGGCCTTGAAACCCCGTACAGAATATTGACCACCAAGATGTATTTGTTCGACGCTATATAAATTATCTCGTGTTATTTGCCCATGAAATGAGGTAAGAAAAGATAATTTCGGCGAGAAAAAATATTGATAACTGCTGTTTAAACTTAATTTATTAAAGTGGCTACATGGGTAGTCGTCTACGTTTATATTTGGTGATGCACCAAACGCATTAATTCCCTGTTTAAATGTGGGACTAAAAGTAAAATATCCGTGGCTTAATACTGTATTATATTGAGCAGTGAAAATTATTGATGTTAGTATTGGGCTACTAATATCGATTAACTGCTCCATAAATTTAATTCTTACTCTCTTATTTTCTAATCCGCCATGTACTAATACTCTTTGTTTAGCATCTCGATAAATTAAACGGCTAATTTCAACGTATTGATTACTATTTTTCACTTCATAATCAAAGGATTGATAATCAACTTTATCAGTCTGAAATGAGCGACTATTAAATAAATGATAACGATAATTCCAATTTCCATATGGAACATTAAGGCCCAATATATAATGGTGATTAAAATGTGTTGTACTAAAGTCAGTATCGCTATTTCCACTGACCGACCACTGCTCACCCAACCCCAATAGAGAATCAAATATTAATCCTGCGTTTAGCTGTTTTTCACCGTTAGATTTTGAGCCTGAATTATCTAATTGTAATTGCGTGGCCAGTGGGATTTTCTTTCCTTTACGGTAAATAAATAAATGGGATAAACCTGTTTTTGAGCCCGCTTGAATATCTATTGAATAATGATAGCTATTTAATCTATTTAACTGCTCTAATCCTTGCTCTATATCTCGTAAATTTAATATTTCCCCTATTAAATTAGGGTAAATCATATTCACAGTTCTTGTTGGTGAATTCTGAATTTCAATTGATTCAATTATTCCTTCAATAATTAATATTGTAAGTGTTTTCAGTGTGAGATCTTGTTCAGGAAGGCTAACTTGTACCGTGACATATCCTTTTTTCACATAATAATTTTGTATTAACTGTGTAATACTTTGGATATTATTTATTGTTAAACAGTTATCGAGATAATTTTCTATTAACTTATTTTTTTGTTTATCTGAAAATACTGTCATGCCTGTTAAATTAATTGACTCTATAGTAAAACAGCGATTTTCATCATCGGATATTAATATTGGGTTATCTGAGGCAATACGAGGCTTCTGTTTTAAGTTTTGCCGCTGTCGCTGCGCTGACTCTAGCCATTGTTTTTGTTCAAATTGAATAAGATCTTGATTTGATATGTTTTTATTTTCAATACTATAGCTAGATGGGCTAGCTATTAATAAAAACAGAACGATGACTATAGAATAAATTGTATTTTCAATAATTAAATTCCTTATTATTAAAGGGTCCATTTTTAATATTTAAAATAAACTAATACAAACAATAACAGGGTTCTTAGTTTAGTAAATAGATAAAAATACAAAAGCACACTAAATATAATAAGCTATTATTAACTTACCATACATACCTATTTAATAACTGGTTGTTTTATTTAATTTAATTATCACACAAACAAAACCAGTATATTTGAATAAACACACTGAGTAAGAAAAAATAAATTAGTTATAGTCATTGTTTATTATTGCAATAAGTTACCTCACTGAAATTAATAATTTATTTATTATTGTTTTGTCAGGTTGTTTATTTAAATTACCCTTTTCATTCTGTATATATATTATTAACTACAGACTAAATATCAGGATTTAATGATTGTAACTTTTTTATTTTTACTCTTTATTGCGGGAATTTGGTGTGCGGATGATATCAATAGCCCAAATAGACACTCAAAATTATCATAAACAGTTAATTTTATCGCTCTGAATGACCAAGAATGAATCTGAAGTCTCAATTGCGCCTCACATAACTTTGAAAAACTTAACTATTTTTTAAGCTTAATTTCGTTACATGACATTGAAAGGGTTATGATAATAACCAAGTTAACGCATATTTCATTTATATCCTTAGATACCATCCCTTTAAGCCCCTTCTCTGGGGCTATTTTTTTAGCAACTGAAAACGTATAAGCGAAAAGCATATTTATTGAATTATAAGGCTAGGTTGTCCTAAATATCCGTGGGGATCCAGTTTTCAATATTGGCACCCATAGTTTTAGGTTCAATATCAATGGCTTTTACAGTACGGTAATATTAATGAATCAAAGAGGCGATTCGAATCACCGATATCTGCTATGCGGTGTCTAATTATGGTGCGACATTACACCGGTCAATATTCAATAGTGTCAAAATACACGATGAATTTGAGCAGGCGGATAAACATCAGGGGGTATCGTGAATGTTGCACAGCGCTGACCAGATAAAGGCTGTCAAGAGGGATTACAGCAAGGTATTGCATAGAAAGATTGCGTAGACATCAACGTCAATTAGAGAGGTTCGTAACCTGCTAAAAAGCGAGGTTAATTTTGAGATCATTATTAAAAGCTTCTATTGCGAAGTACTAATTTCTTTACTGTGATTATGTGTTTGTAATAATTTGGCTGTGATTATTGGTCAGGGGGCATATCTCCGGTGCGGCGAGCTATTACCATGAGGATTTTTTACTCATTCTTAGCCTATTGCTTTGAGCGTCTTACTTTGAGCGCCTGACTTCGAGTACATTACTTTGTATGTATTGTCTTAAATATATGGCTTTTAGCTCATTATTTTCCAAAAAATGAATCTTTAATCGAATTAAAATAAAATACTGCTGATGGCTCATCATATAACTAGTAAAAATATTAACATTTAATCTTTAACTAAAACAGTTTCAGCAAGAAAATGATTTTTTTTATAATCTATATCTTCCTCATCAAAATCATCTATTTCTGTAGATAATTCGCTAAAAAAATAATCCAAATCAACATTAAAAATAGAGGATAATATATAAATTGTATCAGCATGAATATTATTTTCTCCATTCTCATAACGAGATTGATGCTGTTGGCTAATCCCTAATAAAGCAGCAAATTCACAACCGTTCATATTATAACTCTCTCTTAAACATCGTATTTTTTTACCTACCGCTCTTGATACTTTTTTGTTCATAACCTATTCTCATTAATATAATTCAATCTAATGATAACAATTAAATTATTCATATAAAATATTAACTACAGCAGTTGAATTCGCTGAACCAGGCTTTATTACACTTCCTGTTTTTATATAACGAGCTTTCCAGTTAAAAATATAGTCGCCAGAAGAGGTGTTATTTCTCACTCTAATCGGTGTATTTAATGCGACAGGGTTATTATTTCCGTCAATTATTTGAATTCCAATGCCTGTAGCTTGATTTGCTCCTGATAATTTCAACTTACCAGAACTAGCATCAATATATCCTGCATTACTGGTTACTGTAGCTTTAATATTAGTTCCGGCAGCACAACTTAACTTAATTGGAATGGTTTTATTTTGGCTGACATTTCCTATATTTTTAAATTGGGTATCATACCAAGTCCCTAAATTTATATTATAATTATTTGCGTACGTTGTACATTTTAATGAATTTATTTTCACAGAATTATTAGGGATCCTCAATGTTGAGTATATCCATGTGCTATTATAAGGGAAATTATTTTCTTGTTGCGTTCTTGCTAACGCCCCTCCTTTTAAGGCTCCTGATTGAGTCACTTGCCCGGTTTTTATTATTTCCACAGTCCAAGATGAATCGTTTATTCTATATCTATAGCCATTATCCTCAGGTCTATAGTGCTTAAAATTTAAAAAAAACTCATCTGATCTCCCCCATTTAATTCTAATACCAATACCGGGTATATTGGTTTCAGCAATATTATCTGAATTTGGTACCCAACCATTGAGGTAATAGCTTACTATACCAGCATTCCCACACCTTCCATTATTACCAGAGTATGTATTCGTGTAACCTGGGTAATAAATTAATTTATAATTAGCTAATACTCTGACGGAGGTATCATCATATTGAATAGAAAACGTTTCTGGTTTTAAATTGGAAAGTATATTTCTATAATTTGGATTCTGAATACATGCTGCATTTAAATAGGATGAATATAATAATACACCACCCAACAATATATTATATGAACGTTTATTTTTTAATTTTACATTCATTACTTACTCCATCTTTATCTAATGTATTTATTGTTATTTCCATTTTTTCTTTATCATTTAAAATAAAAAAATCCTTCAATGGAATATTAAATATTTTTGCATATTGATTAAGCCTATCCAGATTAATTCGATTAATTCCTCTTTCGTATCTTGACTGTTGCTGTTGACTAACACCAATTACTTTAGCTAATTTATCCAATGAAACTCCATGCATTTTTCTATAATAAGTGATTTTTTTACCGATAATTTTTGATACTGGATAGCGACTCGTCACTTAATCCTCCCGAATATTTATTCAATGATAAATCAATGTGAATTCCAAATGACTTCTAAAGCCTCCCGTTGTTAGCCCTGTGCCATTTTTAATCACTCTTGCTGAGAGAGGATATTCTGCACTCTTGGTTTTTTGATTAACGGTGGCAACTAATTTAGAGCCATTCTTAATATTTTTCTTCGTATTTCTGTCCATTAAATCTAATGCCACACCTTTAGCCTTTCCTTTATTAATAAAGTAATTCGCATTATTAGGATCAGCGACACCTGCTATTGATAAGGTTGCTTGCTTCGTACTTATTGGGCAATTTTTTAATTTCACAACAAAATCAACCCATTTAGTACTCTGATTATTTTTAAATTCGCTAATATTTATTTTTTTAAAATCAATTAAATAATTTTTATTTTCTACCTGACAAGGTGATACGGTGACCCTCCCATAAACATTAATATTTACAGTATTGGCCATTGTAAAAGACGAAAACATTAGAAATAAAAATAAAATTACCGAGTTATTCATGTATTTTCTCTTTTATAAATAAATAATATTTGCAGTTATTTTTGCTGATATCGTCCCTGGCATTCCATTTCCTGATTTACTAAAAGCTCGAGTTCTCAGCAAGATTTTTACATTATCCTTTCCATTTATAGAGACATTTAATGATTTTTTATTTCCTAATTGAATTTTTCCTGTATTATTCTCTAATTGTACTGCAATATTTTTAGCGGTTCCTTGATTCCGGTATAAACTATTCACATCCTCAGGAGCCGAGATCCCAGTAAAAGTTATTTTTACTTGATTTATTGCTGATGAACAATTATTTAAATCAATACTAAAATAACTCCATGCTGAAAATGAATTTAATTTTTCAAATGTAATAGCTGGAATATTTTTCAAATCAATATTAATATTAGCACCATTTGAAATATTACATGTTGAAGCTTTAATATCCCCAGAAAATTTTAAATTTATGCGATCGGAACCAAAAGACAAAAAACTCATTAAAAAACAAATTATTAATAAAAAAACGTTCATTATTTTTTTCATTGTACTTTCCTAAACGTGGGAATATTAACAGTTATTTTTCATTGCTTCTAATAATAGACATTTAAATTTAAAGCTATCTATTTTTGACAAATAGCACTGGTCTTATAAAGTCCTAAATAATCAGCAACACCTGATAAATCGTAATTAACAAAACATTGATTTCCATTATATTTAACAATGAAATTACCATTATCACCAAGCCCAGATAAATATATTTCACCATCACTACCTACAATATTATTTAATTGTGGATTTTCGTTAAAAATAGCTTGGGCACCAAATGGAACAAATTCATTATTATGAAAGGTTAATTTCATTAATACTCGATATCCTACATTTGCTGAGAAATTGGCCTTGACCAATGCACCTCGACTGGGAGAAACCGTCTGGCTAGTTAATTCCATTTCTGTATTTTCAGGTAATTCAGAAGTATCTATATTAATTGTATTTTTACGGTACGGGGTAATATAAGGTATCAACGCATAACCTTGATTATTAGTCTTAACGCCTGCTTGATTTAAAACAGCAACATTGCCTGCATCAGGAATAGCCACGATAGCCGCCGTTTCACCCAGTTGTTGACCAAAAACAATGCCTCCTGAATGAATAGCTAAACCGCCATTAAGCCCATAGTATAAATTATAATTATCTTTGCTGTATCCACTTCCTCCCGAAATTTCACCATATTGACCTTTATAAGACGCATTTAGATTTCCAGAGGAACCTTGGTTTTGAGCAGTATATACTTGCTGCATACTCCAATTTAATTGGTTATTTAACTGCGATGCGGATACACCTACACTTCCTGAACTTGAATTATGGCTACTACTACTCGTATTAAAATTATAATAAAAAGTATCATCAAATACCGTAAAAGGTACGCTAACAGACAATGACACTAAATGGTCATCATTACTCTTAGATTGACTACCTGAACGATAAAAATAGTTATTGGTATTTTTGTTATAAGCATAATTCAAACCATAACTAACTCCTTGCCAACTATTGTTATAACCTATTGTTACAGACTGTGTTTTTCTATCACTATTCCAATAGTTTTCTCTTACATAACCCAGTGATAATGAACCATAATCTTCACCTAAATTTTGATTGACCGTAATCTCAGCACGATTACGACGTCGTTCTATTTGTGGTTGATTAATACCATGACGAAATCCATCAAAAACTTCCGCTAAACTATAAAAATCTTTTGTTGAGTATCGATAGCCAGCTAAAGCAATATTCGTTCCTAAATGATTTAAATTCTTATTATATCTAAAACGATAAGATTGCCCGCGTTTTGTCTTACCATTATTTAAGGTGGAATTAGCTTCTATTATATCAACTGAAATTGCCCCCAAAATACCTAGGTTTTTTCCCGCACCAATAGAGTAAGATTGATATTTATCACTAATCTGACTTCCCCCATAAGCTGTAATTCCATAAGGTAGACCATAAATTAAAGTTAATTGCCCAAATTTCTTTTTCTCTATATTTTTATCATAAGAACGATATTCACCACCTGTCATACTATAAGATAAATAACCTTCACGTTGTAAAACGGGTAAAGATGCGAAAGGTACTATTTGATGCTGTTCACTGCCATTAGCTTCTTTAATTGTTACATATAAATCACCACTACTTCCTGTTGGGTATAAATCTTTAATTTCAAAAGGGCCGGCAGCAACTTCTGTTTGATAAATAGTATATCCATTTTGTTTAATTGTAATTTGAGCATTACTACGAGCTATTCCATGAACGACTGGCGCATAGCCCCGTAAACTTTCAGGATACATATCATCATCAGTCGCCAGCTGTATTCCTCTAAATGGAACACTGTCAAAAACAGAAGAAGGCGATATACCATCGCCTAAAATTAATTGGCTTTTTATTTTATTAATACTGCGAGATAAATAAGTATAAACAGTATCCCACTTACTGCTATTTTCATCACTATTAGACCATGTGGTATAGTTTCTTAAACGCCAAGCACCAATATTAACCCCTGGTCTTAGATTAAGGTAATTAGATGCAGAAGATGAATTATTCTTTTTACGATCATGATTTTTTGAGCCGCTATAACTATAATTTAATAATAACGCAGTAATACCATTATCGATATCATTTAAATCAACAAACCCTCTAGGAGATTGATTCAAAGCAACTTGAGGAACACTTAAATATAAACGTTGTGAATTAAATTCAAAGTCACTCTTTGCATCAGGAATTACCGATAAATTTGCACAGTTATTTTTTAATGTTTCTAAATCTGGATATTTTTCAGTTTTAATACCTAATTTATTTAGAGCTCTTATTGATAAACAAGGAACAAGTTTACTTCCCTCTTTTTTTTCAAAAGAGATACGTTGAGGCCCAATTAAATTGGTATTAACATATATATCAACATAATAGCTTCCAGCTAATTGCTCATTATTTTCAAATTGAGATAAATCCATAGATTCTTTATTGGGTAATTCCAAAAAATCCGGATCAAAATAAATAGCTTTCTGTGCATATGATGAATATGTATACCCTAAAGATAAAAAAAAGATGATATATTTCACATTAAATTTCATATTAAAACCTAATTTAATAAATATTTATATTTTCTTTTCAGATAACTCTACTGTTCCACCATAGTCATTAATAATTTCCCAATTTATAGTTCCATTTTTCTCTTCATTATTTATATCGAATGAACGTGTTGAAAAAGGCGCCACATAAGAAACATCGTTAACAGATTGACCATTAAACTTAATCATTTGAAAATTAATAAAATAAGGGGTTGGGTTTTTAACACTAATTTTATTTCCTGATTTAGACCACTCCAGCTTCTGTTGCTCATCATTAAAACTAATATTCTTTAAAATTTTAGGACGATAAATCAATTTCATTTGAGTTTTAAATGCAATTTGTAATGCATTTTCTATTTTTTCTGTTGCTGGTATAGTTTTTATATTTAGCCAAAATAGAGACTCTCTATCACTAGGTAAGCTTTCTTCCGTTAAAAGTATTCTTAATGTATTGCTATTATTTGAATTTAATCTAAAAAGTGGAGGAGTTATAGTGAAACTTGATTGTTTTTTTTCATCAATATTATCTATCCAAGCTTGAATTAAATAAGGTATATCATCAGGATTTTCAACACTGATATTAACATCCTTTTTCCCTTCATTATAAATAACACGTGTTCCACCGATAATAACACCAGCATTAGATGTATTTATTAAAAATAAAGAGATTAGAAAATAAAAAAAACACTTCATGTTATCACCATATATTTATATGAAGGCTTACATCCATTTAAGCCCTAAAATTAATTAAATTTAGTTATAATTAATCGTAAATGTTGCATTAGCATTGGCAGGACCCGCTGTTACCGTACTGGATTTAGCAATATAACGAGCACGAAAATCTAAATTATTTTCTATTCCTGAACCCGTTTTTAAGTTATAAGATTTAGACGTTGTAAACAAAGGAACTACTATATTTGTATCATCTGTGATTTGAATTCCTACTCCTGTTGCTCCATCTTTCACTTTCTTTAGTGCAATGACTTGATCATCACCAGCATAAGATTCAGCATCAAATTTAACTGAAGCCGCTTTTACTGTTGCAGGACAGTTAATTAATTTGATTGTAAATTTTGTCGCGGCAGCTGTACTTCCTACACCGGGTAATGCAGATTTAGATACTTTCCCTAAATTAACTTTTAATGCATCAGATCCTGCAGCTAATTCACAAGCACTATCAATAATTTCACCCGTAAAATCAATCGTTCCATCGCTTGCTAAAGAATTATTAATAACAAATATAGAGGTTGAAGCTATTAATATTGCTAGTAATTTTTTTTCCATTTATCCTCTCCAAAGAGACTTTATTAAGTAATTTTAATTAATTAAATACAGTTTTAAAAATAATTAATTCACAAAATATCGATTATTTAAATATAATAATTAACTTAATGCATAACTATTATCCGACTAAAATTTACAATTAACAAGTTTGATTTACAGTAGTGAAATATATATATTATTTTATATTTTCAATACCTATAAATGAAAACAACTCGTTATTAGTTATTTTTAAACTGATTATGTTTTTTAAGTAAACTTTTCATACTTTGAAATAATTATAAAAAATAAGAATAAAACTAAAAACCATATTGATTTAAAATTAAGATTTTAGTGTCACTTTATAACTTATATTGTGTTATTTGATATTAAAACCAGTAGATATATAACCTATTATATTATTTGAATTCATTTAATTTAATTTTCTTTATAAATAATAATTAAACAAGTGTCATTTAAAGATCATTAATAAATGATGGTTTTTTATATTCACTCGCATTAATTTATTTACCAAATGACAACGCTTCTGATTAGCTTCAGTCTCAAGCATAGATAATTAAAAAATTGCTTTATCACTAATGATTTTCAATCTCATTTATATTTTCATTAAAATGCACTTAATATAATTAATCATTTTAGCAATATATTAGTTGATTCTTTTGCCAATAACTCAGTCCCAACTCAGGAAATAAGGGAGAAATAATGTACCACTTCAACTCTCTTACTCCGCTGAATTTTTTATTGCCCGTCCTGTTTCAAGGCGATTTATCCACGCTAGCAAGATTAACCCACATGTAATGGAACTAAAATTAGCCACCGTTATATTCATGTGGCCTGAAGAGGCTATAATAGCTAGTGATAGAAGCCATTATTCTATGAGCAGAATCACTGAAGGTCATCTATTCCATCGGTAAGCTCCACTCATTTTTCAGGCTTATGAAGAAGCATTCCATCACACGATTATCCCAGCAGTATCCGCGTCGATTTATGCTCTGTTTGATTAGACAATGCCACAGTAACTACCGGAACAGCATGATTGTATAGTGACTGCCCTGGACGCTGTGGAACATGACTTTATTTCCACCGCCTAAATAAATATCATTGGGTACATTAATAATCCGTATAATCTATACTTTAAGTAAACCTAAAAAAACAGATAACCTTAAAAAATTTAATGAGAATGAAATGAAGGCATAGATTTAAAATCATAATTTATATATGACCATTTTAATTATTAGTATCATTTTTTGGATTGACGTTGATAATAATGCACGTTGGAATTCATGCTATATCATTATGAATTAATGGCGTTTTTAATAGACAATAACATCACCTAAAATATTATCATTAATAGATGATAGCAGCCTCTATATCACCACATATATATTTTCTTACGGCACCAAACAATAAAATTTATTTTATTATTTAGTGTCATTTATATATAAAGTAATAACATCCAGTATTATTTCATGATGAAAAATACAATAATTCTAAAGATAAACAATTAGTAAATAAACTCTAATTTAGACTTTTTTTTTACCGTATAATCACTTAGGATAAGAAAAAATTAAATGTCTATAGGAAATATCTTATGAAAGAGAAATATATCGTATCTAGTTTAGCTGGCGCTAAAATTAAAAAACTAAGAAAAAATGAAGGATATACGGTTAATCAGCTTGCTAGGCTGATAGATAAAAGTGAACAACAATTATTTCGCTATGAACGCGGAGTTAGTAAAATAGATTTGGATACTATAATTAAATGTTTAAAAGTATTAAAAACAAACATGACTTCTTTTTTCGATGAGTTAGCTATTGAAGCTAGAGATATGGCTGAATTAGAAAGATACCGTCAAGATCAACACTATAAATATTAATAAATTGGTTATGTCATTTACATCTTAAATTTTTTAATTTCATACTGATAATCTTTTTCACCCACCATTTAGGTGGGTTTTTTATAACTTGATACTATATGATAAAAATCACTTCCATGTATATGTTATTAACCCTGTAGCATGCCCATCACCAACTGGTGCATTTTCAACACCACATAATACAAAATAAATAGGCCGACTCCATATATTTGACGTTGATTTTAAATCTATTGCAGTATTCCATTTACTAGCAAGACTAGATGAAGTACATACATTTTGATCTTTATCTAATGATATGCCAATCACCGAATAAAACAGAGTATAAATCGACGCGGATACTGCTGGGATAACCGTGTGATGGAACGCTTCGTCATAAGCCTAAAAAACAAGTGGATCCCAGTAATTGAGATATATGACCTTCAATGATGCCGTCCATGGAATGAGCGGTAGGTTATGACGAATAAAGAATAAAATCGATATGGGAAAAATTCTATAATAGTGGCCAGTTTTAATTGGCCACATATCATAATATTAGGGTAATGATATAATTAAAGAGGCATTAGCAACAAAATCACCTTCTTGTAAATCAGTTGGGCTCGGATTATTTTTTTTGACCAATGTAAACGTCACTGTGTCTCGACCAAGACCATTACGTAACCTGGAATTAAACCCACTAAAAGGGGCAATAACCTTCCCATCATGATACATTTCAACTCCTAAGCCCGCGGTTGTCGTCTCAAATGCTGTATTTGAAAATGAAGCCGGTGTAGCACTCAATGATATTTTAATATTTTTATTTACCGAGCGATCCTGACAATCATATTCTAATTCTTTATTAATTTGATAACGTGTATTCGAACCCGTTGTAGCGATAGATGTCTTATTGACCTCACCAAAATCGACATCAATCAGCTGATTATTATTAATCTCACAGGTTCCAGTAACAAGAATAGCTCGGTTTGCAGCAACAAATGTCCAAGTAAAATACTCGTCTTTAGCTCGTGGCTCACTGTACTTAAACAAATTTATTTTCATTAGAACATCACCGGGTTCAATGACTAAATAAGGCCCTAATACTGATGGTGTTTGAAAAAACATATCTATATCTATAGGATGCCAATCACCATCATGCAAACTAAAAACGTTAATTTTCGAATAGTTAGGCGCTAAATGCCTAGAGTCATTCACATAAATGCCTCCAGAAAAACGTTGAGCTTTTAATTTATCACCTAGATGTATCCCATTACTTTCAACTTCTAAGTAATCAACATAAGAGCCGGGAAGATCATTTTTACATGAAAAATAATCTCCAACATTTGCAAATATATTTTCAGAATCACTTAAATTTGAATCAATAGGTACCCGAATAGTTTGGCTACCGTCATCAATCCATTCACCTGTTTGCATATTCTTACATACATAAGCCTGTGCATTACAACAGGTAAAAATAAACAAAAAGAATATTATTTTTTTCATAACCAATGATCTCATCTTAATCATAATTTAAAACAAAAATAGCGGTCGCTTGAAACCTACCTAGCCCTATCGTTTTATTTTTTATCGCATCAGACTCAGCTTCAACATATCCCTGAAAAATGAGATCATTAGTACCATTGCCTAATAAATAAGCGGGAGTTTCACTATTAATTGGGATCAATTTACCATTTCTATCTTTAATTCCAATCCCAATACCTTTGATCAAACTCCCTTTATCTAACGCTAACATTCCCGGTAATTTATTATTTTCAGCACCCAAAAAACCGACTTTCACTCCTTGACCTGCATGAACTTCACAATCCACTAAATGAATAGTAAATGGTTCAAGTGGCGTTCTTTTATTTATATAAAGATATTTATCTACAATAGTGTCAAAGTCTATTTCAATTTCAGCATCTTCTGGTAGCAATGTACATGGCTCTGCAATCAATGTTCCTCGCACACGAACATCTACTTCAGCATGACTTAAAGGAATACAGACTAAATTAATTAATAGAATAAGAATATTACAACCAATAGATATTGGATTGAAAAATAATCGTTTCATGACAAATAAAACTCCCGAGTGATCACATTCAGTCATATATCAACTCAAAGGAAATCAAAGCATGATATGCATCAGGTAGAAGCTTATGACTTACTCTCACCGGTGTAATAAAATAAGTTAAATTATCTTGTCCCGGTGTCAATAAACGAGGAAAACTATCTTCACCTAATGGAATAATTCTCCCGTCAGCATCACTAAGTTGTAATCCAAAGCCTTGAGCTCCCGTCACTCGTATTAATTGAGGATAAAATGGTACAGATGACGCCAAAAAACGAACTTTAACGCCAGGTTGCAATGAACTCCATACCCGAGTATCTGTTCTTCTATCAATAAGATCCGTTGGCGTTTCAATACAATCTAATAATTGAATATGAAAAGGAACTGCCTGCCCCCTGCTTCCGATGTTCTTCAACGTCGCAGTCTCAATATTTCCCATATCGACTGATTGATAAGATGATTCCATAGCAATACGGCAAGGGCTTTCAGTTAAAGCCCCAAAAACATAAAGTTGCCCATTTGCCCCTTCAACATTCCAATTACCATCAGGACGATAAAAAGTGGCATTCTTATCATTCGCTTGTCCAAAAGCGCTGTATAAACTTAAGCAGAGTATGCCACCAAGCACAATCATACGATGAAGCCTAGATGAACCAATCATAGTAACGCTCCTTATGATTTTTTATCAGGGGCTACAACACATTGATTAGCAACACATTTAAAATATAAATTTAAGCGCCCGCCATAGTCATTAATATATGTCAAAATAGGCGAATTACCCAATTCTGCACTAGAAACTCCTAATGATTTCTCACTAAATGGAGCAACCATGACGGCATCAAATGCTTTTTTCATTGATTCATTATCCGTCGCAGATGCACCAATAATAGTGACATAAAAAGGCGTAGGATTTTTGGCAATATATTGATTGCCTTGTTTTAATAAAATTAATTTTTCTTGCCATGGATGATTCATTTTTTCAGTATCATCTATAACAATATTCTGAGGACGATAAAATAGTTTAATTTTACTCTGTAACGCTAACTGTAATACATTCGGCTTATCACTTTTAGGCGGAATTTCTCGCAAATTAAAATAAAATAAGCTTTCTCTATCTTGAGGTAACTGTGCAACCGCAGGTAATGCTTCAATACGTAATTGACTTGATTTACCTGGTTCTAAACGCTGAACCGGGGGTAAAACAGCAAAAGGAGAACTGACCTTTTGCTCTTGATCATTTTCAATCCATCCTTGTGCTAAATAAGGAAGTTGTGTGTTTTTATTTGTGATTGTTAAAGCTACGTTTTTTTGATCACTATTAAAAATAATTCGAGTACGATCTAAAGTGACCGCAGACCAAGCTTGTGTTGAATATAAAACAACTAATAAGGCGGTTGTTATTAATGAACGCTTTGAATGTTTTATTTTCATTTTATTATCCATTTAATTTTTATTAAAAAAGATCGAACAGATTATCTAATCTCGATATCTATTTCTGACGTTGCGTAGTTTGCCCACACGGAATAAATAGGTTAGTCGTTAGTTCTTCAAGTTGTGTCGGAAAATGTAGTTGGCATTGTTCATCGCCTCCCCATTGCACAGACATAACTTCATTAGCTCTAATACCACTAATATAAGCTTGGCCATTGTCATTCATAATTCCAACATTTTGGCCGCGAACATTGCGTATTTGTGCACCAAATGGAGGATAGCTACCATCTTCTTGACGAATAACAACCATCATTTTTTTACCGGATACCACCTCAAATTTACGGTAACCAATAGCGCCTTCTGTTAACGTAGCCTGAACTACAGAATCAGCAACTTCAGCATCATCAGGTAACTTATTGAGGTCTATTTTCACTTTATTCCGATAATAACTATTCACATCAGGGATCACCGCTTTACCAAAAATATTAGACTCAACGGTTGCACCGCGCCCTTGTACCGGTATATTTTGAACACCGTCAGTGTCAACTAATAAGCGCGTTCCACCCAGTGTTGATACACGGTGCATATCTGCTCCTTCAGGTGTAAAAGTAAATCCACCTTGAGCGCCTAATCCAAATGCAGTGTAATTGTTATGAAGATAACTTGCATTTGCAGTCAATCGTGCATTACTTCCTTGATGCGTAATGTATGCACTACCCGTCGCACCTTGACGAGCTGCGCCAGCACTTAATTGATAAGATGTTTCATTGTCAATTCTGTCATAATAAGTGGCTCTATTCGTTATTTCATTGTCATTAGCCGATATAGAATAGCCAATATTAGCGCCATTCCCCCACGGCATAGATATCGATAAATAAGCCCCATCATCATAAGTTTTATTATAGATATTACGATAAGCAGAAAGAGACAAATTAATATTCTTAATTCCACCTAGCTCTATAATTTTAGTTAACATCAAATTATAACGATCACTGTTAGGTCGATCCCAATAAGTTTGATGGGTATAATTTAAATAACCTGAAATCTGTGCATCGATGAAATTTTTATTCAACGAAACAGTATACATTTCTTTATTACTACCCTGACGCATACCATTTTCTTTCGCCGATAAATAGTCAGACATGCCCATAAAATCACGTTCAGAAAAACGATAACCTGCGAACTGTATTTGACTATTGTAATCATCAAAACGTTTAGAATAGTTGATACGATAAGAGCGACCATTCAAGTTATTTTGACCTGCTAATCGAGTAATAGATTGAGTGATATCAAAAGACAGCGCTCCAAAAGCAAGTAAATCACGGCCAATCCCCAGAGCAAATGAATTATATTCTTGGCTATTTAAACTTCCACCAAATAAAGACCAACCATTACTAATACCCCATGAGAATTCACCAGTAGCAAATAAATTCCCCTGACTATGATGGTCAATTGTTGTTGGCTGGCCTACCGATAATTTATATCTGATAGCACCAGGACGAGTTAAATAAGGGATAGTCGCTGTATCTACTTGAAACTCTTGTATTGCTCCATTGTCTTCTTCAACTCTAACATCTAATTTACCGCTAGTTACATCACTTAAATCTTGAATACGAAACGGTCCTGCGGCAACTTGGGTTTGATATATCACCCTTCCTTGCTGACTAATAATAACTGTCGCATTAGTCGCCGCGACACCTGAAACCTCAGGCGCATAACCCCGTAAATTTGGTGGTAACATATTGAGATCAGAGCGTAAGCTTCCACCAGTAAAACGAAAGCTATCAAAAAGGTCTGAATTCAAATAGTCCTCACCTAATGTAAGCTTGGCGCGTAACTGCGAAATGGCTCTATAAGCGTAAAATCGACTCCACTCAAAAATTGAATTAACCGGTTTATCTGACCCTGTAGCATGGTTAAGGCGCCCCTGCCAATCAGCTCTAACTCGCCATGCCCCGAGGTTCACACCGACAACACCATTACCATTCATGGCATATGTATTATGCCCATTATTATGAGGGCGAGTGGTTCTTGCGGTCAAATTATAATCAAGCATCGCGCCAGAAACACCTTCATCCCATAAAGAAGGTGGGTCCCATGTTGCTGTTCGATACTCTAAATAAGCTTGTGGTACTTTCACATATAAAGTTGATGTAGAAAGATCCCCGCGCGCTTCTACACCAGGTAAACTTGCTAGATTCAAACAAGTATTCTCACGCAACCACGTTAAGTTTTTTATCGAATCTTCAGTTAAGCCAAATTGCTCAATAATATTATGAGTTAAGCAAGCTTGACTTTTATTAGGATCTTCTCCATCAGGATAAAATGTTATTTTTTGTTCCGGTAACGTTTCTTTATTCAATTGAATTTTAAGTGGGTAGCTGCCCGGCATAATATAACCAGCTTGAGAAAACTGGCCTAAATCGATATTTTGTTTATCATCTAAATCAAGTAATTCTGTATTAAATTGAACGACATCAGCTGCCATGAATGAAGATGAATAAGCCATCAGTACTGTCATCACAGCAAAATAAACCGCACGAGGTTGATGAGTAATACGTGACATAAAAATATCCTAGATAAGAGTAAGTACTAAGCTTAAAAATTAATAATAATCAATTTTAAACCGCAGTAATGTTTGATAACTGCCTGATTTTAATTGATGATTATCCGTAACCAATTGTAATTCATAGTTTAGTGTCATCTTATCAGGTGATATTTCTCTTCTAGGTAATGGCTTTCCTGCTACAACAGTTGTTCCATACTCATCTCGCAAAGCAAGTTGCACACCTTTGGCTTCACCACTTACAGTAAAAAAATCGCCATTAGAAGGTCCATCAAAAGTAACATCAAAAGTTTGCCACTCATTCTTATGCGGTAAGTAACTCTCCAATCGACAGTCAACTAATTGAATATGAAACTCTTTAGGAGGTGCTTTACCTAATTGCTTCAGTGTAGCTAAAGAAATAATGCCCATATCAATAGTCTGATCTCTCGATCCAGTTTCTATTGCACAGGCAGTATCAACAATTTCCCCATACATAGAAACTTTTCCCCATCCTTGGGAAGACGCAGCAAAAACAGGCAAGCATATACCGAACAAACCAAGAGTAATGCATGAACTAAAACAATGTTTTTGCCATCCTTTCACATGAAACCTCTACATATTAGAAATAAAACATACAAGTATATTAATCAATAAAAATCAATTAGTTATATGTCAACGTAAAGTTGGTAACACCTTCGAATTTACCTAATGGAATTTTAGCGACATCAACATTGGCACCACGTACGTAAGCACTGTATTCCAAAGTATTGCTGCCATTTTGCAACTGGTGATCTTGAGTCGTTGATTTACCCATCTCAATAGGCATACCGTTTGTATCAGTAATTTGGATACCTACGTTATCTTTAGCATCTGCTGCTGAGCCTTCAAGAACTAATCCTGTCACACCTAACAAGGTAGGATCGAATTTAGCGCTAGCGCCGCTAAAGGTAATTTTTACTTTATTATTTGGAGCTTTGGTTCCAGAATCAAAAACACAGTCTTCTAATTCGATAGTAAAGGGTTTTGGCGAAGATGCGCCCCCCTTTGCTAAAACGGAGTTAGCTATTTGGCCTAAATCAACGGTCTGATCGATAGAGTCGGCACTAATTGAGCATGGAGCATCAACAATTTCACCTTTAAATTTAACTTTACCGTGACCTTGATTAGCGGGAGCTGCAAATGCAGATACACTGATAACACTTGAAATCAAAGCTGTTAATATAACTTTTTTCATAGCTAGTTATGACCTTTTCATGAACAATAGAGAATCGAGAGTTAATTAAAAACTCACTGAGATAAATAATTAATATATGTTTCAAAATAGAAAATCACATATAAATGGCTACTTAAATGAATATTAATTACATTAGCAAATAATTAGTTCTAATCACCAACAAAGATGATAAGTATACTAATAAATATAACCACACACTTATAATTTATATAATTAATAAAAACAAATACAACCAGTGCGAGTATTAAAAACATATTTTATTAATGAGTCAATAGGGGATTTATAATTGTTAATAGCCAATAAAAAAACAGCTCATTAAAAGATTATCAATAATTAATTAGATATTAACCCTTCAAATTATTATTAAAATAAATATTAACAAATAGATACTTATCTTCACTTCCTTCGTAACATAACAAAAAAAACAACATAAACAATAAAAATAACAACCACATACATAAAGCATGTAAAATAAAAAACACTAACCCTATAAATGTTGAATTAAATATATTTATTACATTATATTTACATTGAACTTTATTTATTTAATATAATATTTTGATACAAAAAATCATAATAAGACTATTATCTCATTGTTTTCAAAAACTAAGCAAACCCGATAAGATAATCAAAAAAAGACATGATGTGCAGCAAAACTGCTAATTAATAACTAAAATGGTTAAAAACCCATGTTTTGTATGTTTATTTAACCATTATATAGCATATTATTTTGACGTATCTACCAAATAAACAATGATCAGTTAAGGTTAGTCTTAATGCGAGCGGGAATTAATAAAGTAAGGTCTAAAATATTTATTTTAATCATAATTACTCAAGTATTAGATATATTTTTCTATTATTAATAATAATTTTCACCATAAGTTAAATTATTAAATTTTCACGCTATCAACTTTGCTAAATCATCTGGATATTTTATAAATCACTATTTCATTTATCTAAAATTAAAGACAGGTTAATATATCCATATTGAAATTATCTGCCATAGTAATTAAAATCAAAAGGTACTTTTAATTAGCCTGTACTCTATGAGTATAAATAGTTTCTTTAATTATAGTTTCGTTGATTATAATTTCCTTAATTCTAAATAGTTCACTTAATTTCCTCTATTTGAATTATTAATTTGAATTCAACACGTAAACCTATCATCTCATGCTTAGTTATTTGTAAATCAACACCCTACTAAGCCTATATTGATTTAAGACAGTTAATCATCTGAATAAAGATAATATGCTCACCTCATAACAATGTAGAAGCTCTATTGATAAAACGAAATTTCAGTGCAGAATTTAAACCTGAATCCGCTCAGTGAGCTGTTGATTAGAACTACACTGTTGTTGATGCCGCTAAAGCCATGAATATCGGTCTTTCCACTATGGCCCGATGGGTAAAACAGCTGCAGGATGAACGGGCAGACAAAACCCCGAAAGACTCTCCCATCACACCCGAGAAAATTGAAATACGTGAATTAAAGAAAAAACTTCAACGTATTGAAATGGAAAACGAAATATTAAAAAAGGCTACCGTGCTCTTGATATCAGACTCCCTGAACAATTTACGTTAATCGGAAAGCTTAGGGCGCGTTATCCCGTAGCCACTCTCAGCCATATATTAGGGGGATGCATCGCAGCAGTTATAAATACTGGAAATGCCACTCGGTTCAGCCAAATAGAAGATGCACCGAATTACGCAGTCAAGTTCAGGAATAACACAACATCAGTCATAGCTGTGCTGGGGCAAGGAGATTGCCACAATGGCAACGTTCAGGGGATTCCCGATGGGGCGTTGGCTTGCAAGTAGACTCATGAAAGAGCTCGGCCTTGTAAGCTGTCAACAACCGAAACACCATTACAAACGTGGCGAACAAGAACATGTTGCTATACCGAATCATCTTGAACGTCAATTTGCAGTCACTGAGCCTAATCAGGTGTGGGGGGCGATATCACCTATATCTGGATAGCTCAACGCTGGGCGTATCTCGCCGTTGTTCTCGACTTGTTCGCAAGGAAACCGGTGGGCTGGGCAATGTCATTCTCTCCAGATAGTAGACTAACCCTCAAAGCGCTGGATACGGCGTGGGAAACTCGCAGTAAACCAGCCGGGGTGATGTTCCACAACGATCAGGGGAGTCACTATAGCTAAATCCAACACACAGGCTAAATAGCTCTACCCATGATGATGCCTTCTAATATACGTGATATCCCAGACATAATAGTGATTATGTTGTTCAGGCGAAAATTGTCATTTAAGCAAATTAGGGGCATATCGATGTTAGTTACCCGATGAAGGATAGTAGTGCTTTTTCATGGAGATAATTGCAACTAATTGATTTAATTTCATGATATTCGATATTTTATGAGTACCAATTTAGTGACCTTAATCCTTTAACTCCGCTTAGATACGCCTTTTGCCATAAGTTTGACTCGATGCATGAAAAACACGTTTTATTTCACCACTCAGCCTTTTATTTTCAGCTGTCGGTATTTTAGTTGCATAATAAAAAACTACTGCTGCTTACTTCAAAAAAGTGGCATAACTCAGTGACCGTGAAATTTGAGTACATGATTTTCATTTGCTTCACGATTTTGAGTTTTGATTGTCGAGGATAAAGTAAGCAGTGGCTTTTTTGATATGTCATATCCCTCTGTGCTCACTTAAGCTGAGTCTCTAATTCTTGAATGTGCTGTTGTTCGGGTGTTAGTGCTTTTGATTTTAGTGGAGTATTTACATTTAGCACGACGAGATACTATTGCTTCCATCGTGACACAACAGACTTACCCGCGCCGGATATTTTTTCAACTTGGGAATTGCTATATCCCCCTTCAACCATGAGTTTTGCATATTCCAATTTTTGCTTTGGGCTAAAAGTCACTTTTACTTTTCGGGTCATATTTATCCCTATAAGATTTTGCTTAATGATCAGCTATAAATCTCTACAGTTTTATTAGACCATCACAGGATCAGTTGATATGGTGAGAAGGTATGCTCATCTTGCACCCAATCATTTAACTGAACACGCTAAGCAAATAGACACTATTTTTGGCACTTGCGTCCAAAATACGTCCCAGTTAGCAAAAGTGGAGAATTTTAAATGATGGTAAGTGATTGAAAATTAATGGTGCGCCCTGCAGGATTCGAACCTGCGACCTACGGCTTAGAAGGCCGTTGCTCTATCCAACTGAGCTAAGGGCGCCTTGGGGAAGGCTTCAGCCTATCTGGCTGATAGCGTTGGATTATACGGTTGCTGAGCCGGTAGTCAATCGCTTTTATCGTCTAAAATTGTTGATTGCTCATTTTGTGTAATATTATTAAGACTGACAGATGCGCTGAGTTCTGCCAAAATAGTCACCATACCAATGTTTCACGAATGGATTAGATAATAGATGTCAGCAAAAATTATAGATGGGAAATCGATTGCGCAGACAATCAGGCAAGAAGTTGCGGAGAAAGTCAGTCTGCGTCTGGCTCAAGGTAAACGCGCTCCCGGTTTGGCCGTAATTTTAGTCGGTGCTAATCCCGCCTCACAAATCTATGTCGGCAGTAAACGCCGTGCCTGTGAAGAAGTGGGTTTTATCTCGCGTTCATACGATTTACCGGACACCACAACTGAAGCAGAATTGCTCAAGCTTATAGATACACTGAATAACGATCGCGAAATCGACGGAATTTTAGTGCAACTGCCCTTACCCGCGGGAATTGATAATGTAAAAGTTATCGAGCGCATTCATCCAGATAAAGACGTGGATGGTTTTCATCCCTATAATGTAGGCCGCCTGTGTCAACGCGCACCGCGTTTACGTCCCTGCACGCCGCGCGGTATTGTCACTTTGCTAGAGCGCAGTGGTATTCATACTTATGGCTTAAACGCAGTTATTGTGGGTGCGTCCAATATTGTTGGCCGCCCGATGAGCTTGGAGCTGCTGCTGGCAGGCTGTACCACGACGGTTACACACCGTTTTACTAAAAATCTCGAACAACATGTCAGACAAGCCGATTTATTAGTAGTGGCTGTGGGTAAACCGAATTTTATTCCGGGAGACTGGATTAAACCGGGAGCAATCGTAATTGATGTGGGTATTAACCGTTTAGAGAACGGTAAAGTTACCGGGGATATCGATTTCGAACAGGCTGCGAAGCATGCTGCATGGATAACGCCAGTTCCTGGCGGTGTCGGCCCGATGACCGTCGCAACATTGATTGAAAATACTCTGCAAGCGTGCGAAGAGTATCACGATACTGATAATAAATAATCTAAGGAATAACATGGATATCTTCCATCTTGAGGGTCACCCTCATATCGAACTTTGTGACCTATTGAAAATTGAAGGCTGGGCAGAAAGCGGTGCCGCGGCGAAAGCCATCATTGCAGAAGGCTTAGTGTCTGTTGATGGGCAAATTGAAACGCGTAAACGTTGCAAAATTACCGCGGGCAAAGTGGTTTCTTTGGGCGATCAACAAATTGAGATCAACGCTTAATTCTGTCGCTGGCTGTCGCTGGCTGTAGCTGCACTGTATCGCTACACTATATTATCTCGCTACACTATATTGTATGGCATGATTGCCTGGCTCTGTAGCTACAGTCTATCGCTATATTGTGCGGCTATTTCCTCGCTATATTTAATGGCAACAAAGTCAGGCAAAATAAAGTCAGGCGATAAGATGCATTCAGTCGCCAGTAATTAGCCTGTAATGTAGCAAGTAATAAAGATTAATTTGGCAAGTGCTAAGAGAAACAAAAAGCTGAAATTTATTTCAGCTTTTTGTTTCTCTACTTCAGCAAATTATCAGCCGTTAACTCGGCGATTATCTTAAAAGCTATCTGCCTCACCAATTATTTTCTTTGAGAACATTAGCATAACTCAATAATTTTATTCTCTTTTTTATTTTACTTACGAATAAATCCGTATTAAATCGCTATTCAGCGCATCGTGAGGATCAAGGCTATTCTCGCCATAATTCTGCCAATATCGATGTTATGCCTTACGCTCTCTGCGGGTAACACTCTTATATTGTATGATATGCCTCAGTATATACTTCACTCTATAAACCAATCAAATAAAGACAGTGAATAACCGCAGCTATCTTTTGCCTACAGCTTGAGGTTGAATTCTATAAATCTACTGCTAAAATATTGCCCGCAATACAAACTTCAGCAACTTTCAGCCTCTCTGGCTGATACTATCTTTTTATGCGATTCGGATCACATTATCGAATCACTTCATTAGTCAGATCATTATTTGTTCGAGTACATTGTATACGTAATTTGAATCGATTCAGTCTCGATGAGAACGGCAAATGCAGCGCAATGCAACAAGCCGTTGTTAAACATAATATTAAGCTGAATCGATTCTTTATCAGTAATGATCAGGAGATATTATGTTTAACCTGTTAACACAAGATATCCATCTTGCAGCCACAGCACAGAATAAAGAAAGCGCCATTAAACAGGTCGCCGCTGCGCTGACTGAAGCCGGATATGTCAAAGATGGCTATGTCCAAGGCATGCTAAACCGAGAAAATCAGGCACCGACCTATCTGGGTAATGGTATCGCTATCCCGCACGGGACCACTGATACTCGTGATCAAGTATTAAAAACCGGTGTGGCGGTATTCCAATTTCCAGCGGGCGTTAATTGGGGTGATGATCAAACCGCATATATCGTTATCGGTATCGCTGCGCAATCAAACGAGCATTTATCTTTATTACGTCAGCTCACTAAAGTACTGAGCGATGAAGCTATTGCTGCCGAAATGGCAAAAACAGACTCTGCCGAGACATTACGCAGTTTATTAATGGGCGAAAAAACTAGCCAAGCCTTGGCTTTTTCTCCGCAAACTCTGTCTTTAGGCATGGATGCGCACAGCCTGAACGTGTTGCAAGCGATGAATATTGCGCGCTTACAACAAACTGGCGCGATCGCCAATGAGTTCATTACACACGCGTTAACCCATCAACCGCTGCATTTAGGCCAAGGTATTTGGTTAAGTGATAGCCCTGTTGGGAATCTTGGCAGTGCTATCGCCATTGCAACCCCCCAAGAAATTTTCTCGACGCAGGATGAACATGCCGTCGCTATGTTAGTTACTGTCGCGATGGCGGATAATCAGCCTGAAGCGGTATTGAATAATTTAAGCCAAATTTTGTTACAGCAACACGCAGCCAACATGCTGAAAATTACTGATGCAGAAACATTAGTTAATTTACTCAATAATGAAAATAGCGGCGCACAACAACCTGAAAGTGGGCTAAGTGAAGAATTCGTGATCCGCAATGCACACGGTCTGCATACTCGTCCAAGCACTATGCTGGTAAGCACAATTAAAAAATTCGACAGTGCAGTGACCGTGACTAATCTCGATGGATCAGGTGTACCGGTTAATGGCCGTAGTCTGATGAAAGTCGTCAGCCTTGGGGTGAAAAAAGGTCATCGTTTACGTATTAATGTGGAAGGCCCGGATGCGCAAGTCGCCTTGGAAACTATCGGTAATGCCATCCGCGAAGGTCTTGGCGAGGAGGTCGCATGAGCCGCAGAGTTGCAACAATTACCCTAAATCCAGCCTATGATCTGGTCGGTTTAGTGCCTGAAATCGAACGTGGTGAAGTTAATCTGGTAAAAACCGCCGGTTTACACGCGGCAGGTAAAGGAATTAACGTCGCCAAGGTTCTGAAAAACTTAGGTATCGATGTGACTGTGGGCGGTTTCTTGGGGAAAGAAAACCAAGACGGATTCCAAAAAGTATTCAGCGAAACCGGTATTGCTAATCGCTTCCAAGTCGTCGAAGGCCGCACCCGCATCAACGTTAAATTGACGGAAGGTGACGGAGTTGTCACAGACTTTAATTTTTCAGGATTCGAAGTAACAAAAGCCGATTGGCAACGTTTTGCCAGTGATTCGCTAAGCTGGGCGGGTCAATTTGATATGATCTGTGTCAGCGGTAGCTTACCGGCAGGCGTCGCATTAAATGACTTCACTCAATGGATGGAACGCCTACGCAACGAGTGCATGTGTGTTATTTTTGATAGCAGCCGCGACGCACTGGTTGCCGGCTTGAAAGCTTCACCATGGCTAGTTAAACCGAATCACCGTGAATTAGAAATTTGGGCAGGCAAACCTCTGCCAACCCTGAAAGATGTGGTTGCAGCGGCGAATCAACTGCGTAATCAAGGTATTGCGCACGTGGTTATCTCATTAGGTGAAAAAGGCGCAATGTGGGTTAACTCCTCCGGTGCATGGTTAGCCAAACCACCAAAATGTGAAGTAGTCAGCACTGTAGGTGCCGGCGACTCAATGGTGGGAGGATTGATTTACGGCTTGATGATGCGTCAAACCAGTGAACATACCTTACGTTTAGCCACCGCAGTTGCTGCGTTGGCCGTTTCACAACCGAATGTGGGTTTCTCTGATCGCGAACAGCTAGCCAAAATGATGGCGCGAGTTGATCTTCAACCTTTCAACGCAGAAGCCGAATAAGGAAAGGACCTATGAAAACATTTATTATCGCCAATAGCGCACAAGGCCCTGCTGCGGCCATGATGGCTAGTCAGGCATTAAAAAGTGTCGCCGCTGATAATGGGCTGGTAGTCGTCGATGATATTAATCAAGCCGAGTTAGTGATAGTTGCCGGTAATCATGCACCTAGTGGCATCGATTTAAACGGAAAAAATGTCTATTTTGCGGCTATCGAAGAGGCAATCCGTACCCCTGCGGCAATGATTGCCCATGCTAAAACGCAAGCTGCTGTTTATCACCCTGAAAATAATAGCACCAATGCTCAAGCGCCAGAAAACAGCGCAAATTCAGGCAAAATGTCGGTATTAGCGGTTACAGCTTGCCCAACAGGTGTTGCCCATACTTACATGTCTGCCGAGGCGTTAGAAGCCGAAGCCAAAAAACGCGGCTGGCAAATTAAAGTCGAAACCCGCGGCTCTGTCGGTGTAGGGAACGAAATCAGTGCCGAAGAAATTGCTCAGGCAGATTTGGTGATCGTGGCTGCCGATATTGAAGTTAATGTGGATAAATTTGCCGGCAAACGTATGTATCGTACGTCAACCAGTGCGGCATTGAAGAAAACCGCGCAAGAAATGGATAAAGCGCTGAAAGAGGCTCGTGTGTTCCAAGCCTCCGGTGGCTCCTCTTCTGAGGCATCGAGCAGCAAGGGAGAAAAACGCGGTGTTTATCGCCATCTGCTAACCGGGGTGTCTTATATGCTGCCGATGGTAGTTGCCGGTGGTCTGTGTATGGCACTGTCTTTTGCTTTCGGGCTAGATGCAGCCAATGTGGAGGGTTCATTAGCTTGGGCGTTGAAACTCATCGGTGGTGGCACAGCGCTAGCATTAATGGTGCCGGTACTCTCGGGGTATATTGCTTATTCGATTGCAGATCGTACCGGGATCACCCCGGGGTTAGTAGGCGGTGTGTTAGCCACAACCTTAGGTGCCGGTTTCCTCGGTGGTATTATTTCGGGTTTCTTAGCCGGTTACTGTGCGCACTTTGTCAGCACCAAGTTGAAACTGCCTCAAACCATGGAAGCCCTAAAACCTATCTTGATCGTACCATTGATTTCGACCTTGGTGACAGGTTTGGCGATGATTTATGTCATCGGTAGCCCAGTCGCATGGTTAATGGATTGGTTAACTCACTGGCTGAATACCATGGGAACCACCAATGCAGTCATTCTTGGCGCAGTATTGGGGGCGATGATGTGTACCGATATGGGTGGCCCATTAAATAAAGCCGCGTATGCTTTTGGTGTTGGTTTGCTGAGTTCACAAACCTATGCGCCTATGGCTGCAATTATGGCGGCCGGTATGGTTCCACCACTGGCGATGGGCGTTGCCACCTTAATAGCTCGCCATAAATTTGTGCCCGCAGAGCGCGAAGCCGGTAAAGCTTCTTTTGTTCTCGGTCTGTGCTTTATCTCTGAAGGGGCAATCCCGTTTGCCGCGAAAGATCCTATCCGTGTATTACCAAGTTGTATTATCGGTGGCGCGTTAACTGGCGCACTGTCTATGTACTTTGGTATTCAGTTAATGGCACCTCACGGTGGTCTGTTCGTGCTATTAATTCCGGGCGCTATCAACCACGTGTTGATGTATCTGCTAGCAATTATTGCGGGTACAGCGGTCAGCGGTATTCTGTATGCGGTTATTAAAAAACGCAGTTCTCAGGAAGCGCAAAAAGAAATGGCTAGCATGGCTTAATCTTTCTAACCGTTAACCTGTCAATATTAATCGACGGTATTTAATTCAATTTAAATGCCGTCGATTTTTTTCAATATTATATTTTTAGTTTTTGATACTGATCAGCTGCTGATTTTTTCTTTTAAGCAAAGAATAACCGTTGTTATGCCCCAAGCCATTCCCCTCTATTTTTAACTAACGCCATTAATGCTAGCGCTTTTTATCCATTCTTTTTCAGTGGTTTTCAGGGATATTCTCAGTTTTTTGCTTCGTTTTATTATACACTCTGGCCATTAACCCGAAGCCGTATTTACAGCATCCTTGGCGGCTTATCTTAGTGTCTGAATACAGTGTCTGAATACAGTGTCTAAATCGATAGATTAAGATAAATCGCCGTTAAAAATAAAGGTAACTCACCATGAGCACAATAACTGATAAAGATTTTGTTTGGCTAAACAGAATATTAACCAAATATGGTAATAAAGACTCTGTGCTAGATGTGTCTGAACTTGATGGCATGTTAACGGCGATTATTACCGGCCCGACAATTTTGCCCCCTAACGAATGGATGCCTGCAATCTGGGGCGGTAAAGAGCATACGCCGGATTGGCAATCTGATGCAGAATTAAAACGTTTTATCACCTTAATTCTCGAATTAGGCAATATTATTGAAGAAACGCTGATCGATTATCCTGACCAATTCGAACCCATGTTTAATTACCGCGAAGATCAAGAAAAAGAATATCTGATCGTTGAAGAGTGGTGTTTTGGCTTTATGCGCGGTGCCGCCTTACAAGATTGGTCAGGATTACCGAGTGAACGACAAGCTGATTTTGACGCCATCGCCCTGCACGGCCGGGAAGAAAACTTTCCTTTGCTGAGCGAAATGAACGAAGAACAACTGCTCGAAAGCATTCATGCCATCCAACCCGCCATTGTTAAATTGCACCAATTTTATCAACCACAGCGAGTTATAGCACACCAAGAGGCGCTCAATGTGCCGGTAGTCGTGGCTGAAAAAATAGGTCGTAATGACCCTTGCCCATGCGGCAGTGGCAAAAAATATAAGCAATGCTGCTTGAGTAAATAATTGGCCATCAGCCAAGCATTTAACCATAAAGCAGCCTAACTGCCCGATAAAATAAGCGTTTTAAAGCCAATCAAATAAAAAAGGGGGCAACAAAATAGCCCCCTTAAATCAAAAGAAATCCGCGAGTAAGGATTATTTACGGCGCCAAGTCGTACCTTGTGGCCCATCCTCTAGCACAATTCCCATGTCAGTTAATTGGTCACGGGCGGAATCAGCTAATGCCCACTGTTTATTGGCACGAGCATCGTTACGTTGTTTAATTAACCCTTCAATTTTAGCCACATCTTCATCACTTTCAGTCTGTGCACCACTTTGCAAGAATTGCTCAGGATCTTGTTCTAATAATCCTAAAACTCCCGCTAAAATACGTAATTCCGCGGCTAAACCATGAGCTAATGAGCTATCTT
This sequence comes from Moellerella wisconsensis, assembly GCF_022592395.1. Lineage (NCBI taxonomy): Bacteria > Pseudomonadati > Pseudomonadota > Gammaproteobacteria > Enterobacterales > Morganellaceae > Moellerella > Moellerella wisconsensis. The sequence continues at coordinate 2,772,008 of NZ_CP093242.1, forward strand.
CTGTTTTTAAGCGATTGATTTCACGCGCCATATCGAACAGTACAGAATAGGCTTCTGGCGTATTAAAATCATCGTTCATCGCTTCAATAAAACGCGCTTTAAAGGCTTCGCCACCTTCAGGTTGCGCCGTTTTATCGGTGCCACGTAATGCGGTGTATAAACGCTCTAATGCCGTTCGTGCCTGTTTTAAATTATCTTCGGTATAATTCAATTGGCTACGATAATGGCCAGAAAGTAAGAAATAACGGATAGTCTCGGCGTCGTAATATTCCAAAACATCGCGAATAGTAAAGAAATTGTTCAATGATTTAGACATTTTTTCTTTATCAATCATCACCATGCCAGAGTGCATCCAGTAATTAACATAAGGACCGTCATGGGCACAGGTTGATTGCGCGATTTCATTTTCATGGTGTGGGAACATTAAATCTGAACCACCGCCATGAATATCAAAATGGTGACCAAGCTGTTTGCCATTCATTGCAGAACACTCGATATGCCATCCTGGACGACCTAATCCCCACGGGGATGGCCAACTTGGTTCGCCCGGCTTAGACATTTTCCATAACACAAAATCCATTGGGTTACGTTTTGCGTTAGCGATTTCAACTCGCGCACCTGCTTGTAATTGCTCTAAATCTTGGCGTGAAAGTACACCGTAATCCGCATCGGTACTGACTTCAAACATAACATCGCCATTATCGGCAACATAGGCATGGCCACGTTCGATCAATTGCTCGGTTAACTCGATAATTTCCGCGATATGCTCTGTAGCTTTAGGCTCATGGTCTGGGCGCAGAATGTTTAATGCATCAAAATCTTTGTGCATCTCTGCCAGCATACGGGTGGTTAATTCACTGACGGATTCATTATTTTCAGCGGCGCGTTTAATAATTTTATCGTCAATATCGGTTACATTGCGAATGTAGGTTAAATCATAACCTAAATAACGTAAATAGCGGCTGATGGCGTCGAATGCAACAAAGGTACGCCCATGCCCAATATGACATAAGTCGTAAATTGTAATACCACACACGTACATCCCTATTTTTCCCGGATGGATAGGTTTAAATTGTTCTTTTTGACGACTGAGTGTATTAAAAATTTGTAGCATCGACATTATTCCGTTTATTTAGCTGTACACATAATATATATGCCCAAAATAATTCGGTGGACAGGAAAGTAATAATTAAAGGTAGACAAACTCAGTTAACAATAACCGAAGTTGCCACCTGCCAACAACCTGAAGTATGACGGGTATTAAAATGAATTATAAGTTAAGTTGGCGTGGTTTAATACCGGCTTAGGTCTATCACGCTGGATTAAATGCTAACTCAGTGGGTATTGAAGCTTTATCTTATACAGATTGCAACGGGTGTTATTCTTATATAGATGCCTGCCTGAACACCGACCGCACTGCCGGTATTTGCTCCCGCGCTATCTGCATATGAGCCATGTCGCTCACAGTATCATCAATTAATGCCTCCCTTTTAAGCAATAAACTTAATCGCCAAACATATTCCGATGATCAAATGGATTGCGCATAAGCTGGCACTAAAAATAGACGGAATAAACATTGATAAATAATCGTTAATATCACAGCTATGTTTGCAGAATAGCTGACGCCAAGCTTCATCTATGATATAAACTTTGTGATCTTAATGCCCATTAAAGGGCAAATAAATAACAATTATTCAGGAATGCTATTATGGTTACTTTTCATACCAATCACGGTGATATCGTTATTAAAACTTTTGATGACAAAGCACCAGTGACTGTAGAGAACTTTTTAAACTACTGCCGTGAAGGCTTCTACAATAATACTATTTTCCACCGTGTTATTAACGGTTTCATGATCCAAGGCGGTGGTTTTGAACCAGGCATGAAACAAAAAGAAACCAAGGCTGAGATTAAAAATGAAGCCAATAATGGCTTAAAAAACAGCCGTGGTACGCTGGCAATGGCGCGTACTAACGATCCTCATTCTGCAACTGCTCAGTTTTTTATCAACGTGGTTGATAATGACTTCCTGAACTTCCGTTCAGAGCGCCCAGATGGTTGGGGCTACTGTGTATTTGCTGAAGTGGTTGAAGGCATGGATGTGGTAGATAAAATCAAATCTGTTTCAACCGGTCGCAGTGGTTTACACCAAGATGTGCCACGCGAAGACGTTATTATCACTAACGTAACTATCAGCGAATAATTCAGACAATTTATGTCGACACTGATTATTGCAGATTTGCACTTAAGTGAAGATGAACCGGCGATCACCGCCGGTTTTATTAATTTTATTTATCAGCAAGCGGTTCATGCTGAGCAGCTGTATATTCTGGGTGATTTCTTTAATTATTGGATTGGCGATGATGATCCCAATCCGTTGCATACCCAAATTGCTGAGGCGCTAAACTACCTTCAACAGCAAGGGGTTAAATGCTATTTTATGCACGGTAATCGTGATTTTTTGCTCGGCCAACGCTATGCCAAGCAATGCGGAATGACTATTTTAGCCCAATCGCATCTGATCGAATTGTACGGTCAAAAAATACTTTTACTGCATGGCGATACGCTATGTATTGATGATCAAGCCTACCAAAATTACCGCAAAAAAGTGCATACACCGTGGATCCAGCGTTTATTTTTGGCCTTACCACTGTTTATTCGCCGCCGTATCGCACAAAAAATGCGTCAAAATAGCCGACAAGCCAGCCGTATGAAAGCGGAGTCGATTATGGATGTTAATCCACAAGCGGTGATTGAGCAATTAGAGCACTATCACGCCGATTGGATGATCCACGGCCATACTCATCGCCCTGCAATTCATGAAATTATCCATCATGATCAACGTTATTTTCGCGGTGTACTCGGGGCATGGCACCACGAAGGCTCTGCATTTGTGATTAATTCACAAGGAATTACCTTAATTTCGTTTCCTTTTTAACTGCTAGGCGGCTGCTAATCCCCCCACCCTGTTCAGCGGTCAGCTTAACCATATCCCCAACGATATTTCCAAAACCTGTCCACAGTTTGACTGGCGATTCAGCAATGTATTTTTCATGCTGATTATCCAGTGCCGTGCTTGCCGTACTCGTAGCATAAAATGCTGGCGATAAAAGGTTTGGCATAAAATATTGAGCGGCAATAAACAATAAAAATTGGCATAATTTGGCTAAATCAGCCTCACGCAAACGTTTTCCTTACTGTTATACCGTGATATCATCGGCGTTATAAATTATTTGATTAAATATGCCAGAGATCAATAAAGGAGCCTCTCCCCAATGACCACCCACGCCGTACCCCCAGCAGCAAAAATTGCTATCGTCATGGGATCTAAAAGTGACTGGTCCACCATGCAACATGCCGCTGATATTCTGACCGAGTTAGATTTACCTTTTCATGTTGAAATCGTCTCGGCCCACCGGACGCCAGATAAACTATTTTCTTTTGCTGAACAGGCCAAACAACGAGGTTTTGAGGTTATTATTGCTGGGGCGGGGGGAGCCGCGCATTTACCCGGTATGATCGCTGCCAAAACATTGGTTCCGGTATTAGGCGTGCCGGTCCAAAGCGCTGCCTTAAGTGGCGTCGATAGCTTATATTCGATAGTTCAAATGCCTAAAGGGATCCCGGTCGGTACCTTGGCAATTGGTAAAGCTGGCGCGGGCAATGCCGCATTATTAGCCGCACAAATTCTCGCTATCCATGACGCTTCGCTATTTAGTCGTCTGTCGCTGTGGCGTGAAAAGCAAACTAACGATGTTCTCGATAATCCAGATCCGCGGGAGGCATAATGAAACCAGTCTGTGTCTTAGGTAATGGTCAATTAGGACGAATGCTGCGCCAAGCAGGTGAACCGCTGGGAATAGCCGTTTATCCGATTGGTATCGATGCCGAGCCGGAGTCAGTTCCTTATCAGCAAAGCGTGATTACGGCTGAAATTGAACGCTGGCCAGAAACCCCGTTAACTCGAGAGTTGGCGGGCCATAATGCGTTTATTAATCGCGATATTTTCCCACGGTTAGCCGACCGATTACCGCAAAAACAGTTATTAGATTCGCTATCGCTCGCGACTTCGCCTTGGGTCGCGCTTGAATCGCCAGATCAATGGCCTGAGCTGTTTGCCTCGCTAGGAAATTTTTTGATTGTTAAACGCAGAACTGGCGGTTATGACGGCCGCGGCCAGTGGCGGATTAAACCCGGTGATGAAGCCGCTTTACCTCCAGAGATCTACGGCCAAGCTATTGTCGAACAAGGGATCCCTTTCGATGGCGAGGTGTCGATTATTGGCGCTCGGAATGCCAGCGGAAAAACCGTGTTTTATCCGATGACTCATAATCTGCATCAAGACGGTATTTTACGCACCAGTGTCGCCTTCCCGAAACATCTCTCCCACCGTCAACAGCAAGCTGAATCTATGCTGACGGCGGTAATGAATAATTTAGACTATGTCGGCGTAATGGCGATGGAATGCTTTATTGTCGGTGATCAGTTACTGATTAATGAGTTAGCACCTCGGGTCCACAATAGCGGTCATTGGACCCAAAATGGCGCCACTATCAGTCAATTTGAACTGCATCTGCGGGCGATTTTAAATCTGCCTCTGCCGGAGCCCGAAGTCTATTGCCCGGCCGTTATGGTCAATTTAATCGGTACCGAGGTTAATCTGCAATGGCTTGATTTATCATTAGTTCATCTGCATTGGTATCAAAAAGAGGTGCGCCCAGCGCGTAAAGTTGGCCATCTTAATCTCTCGCATCCAGACAATGATACCCTCACCGCTACGTTGGATGTCTTGGTGACATTATTGCCGCCAGAGTATCAAAGCGGCATTGAGTGGGCAAAAATAAAATTAAGCTAGTAGTCTGCGCCATAAACAGCCAAAATAGCGCCATATCTTAATGGCCAATCCCCATTTTGAACCAACTTTGCCCGAGCTGCACTCTCGGGCATTAAGCTATTTTTTATCGTTATTCTATTCTTGAAGGGATCGCGTTTTCTTGGTCAATATTGCGGCCAACAATAAAGATTTCTGCGGCAATGAAAGATCTTAAGAACAGCATGACGAGTTTTACTCAACCTACCTTGAACTGCCGCGCTCCCGAGCCAGTGGCAACCAACGTATGATGAGTCACGTTTTGGAGCGTTAATGACATCACAACCGTCCCCGCACTTCAGTGCTCTCTATCAGTGGAGCATCCTGATTTTATTAGGCGCGATTTATTTTCTAGCTACTGCGACCACCTTTACCTCTCTGGGAGTGGTGCTGCCGGGTATGATAGATGAACTAAAATGGAGTTGGACAGAAGCCGGGTTTGGATTCACCTTACTGGGGCTGACCTGCGGATTATCCAGCTTTTTACCCTCTATTTTTATTCGCAATATCGGTGTGCGTCTGACTTTATTGTTTGGCACATTGGTCTTTATTGGCGGATTTTATAGCTTATATATTACCCAAAATATCAGCACCTATTTTTTAGGCACCGCCTTATTAGGCATTGGCTTTACTTTTTTAGCCACCGTGCCGGGGACTTACGTTATTTCACGCTTGTTTGAAAAACAATCGATGGCGTTTGGGTTGTATTTTACTATCGGTGGATTGGGCGGCGTGGCCGGGCCGTGGATTTACTTTTACGCCTCGAATCAAATGGGCTCGTGGCGAATGCATTGGATCCTGTGCGCGCTTTATCTTTCTGTGGTCACCTTTATCACTTTGTGTACTCTACGTGAGGGGGATAAAGAACGGGCTCATGCTAAAAACATTATGCAAAAACAAGCGGCGGAACCCCCTAAAGCGATTTATCGTACCAAAGATATTTGGACCGCTCGACGCGCGTTACGCACTTGGCAATTCTATTTAATTGCCGCCACCTATACCGCATTTTTATGGTGTGGGATCACCGTTAACAGCTTCGCAGTGGCACATATTGAAGATCGCGGCTTTAGCCTGACGATTGCGGTGTCATTATTAAGCACCATGGCTTTTGTTAACGCCTTTTCACGCTTACTGGGTGGCGCGGCGGGGGAATGGCTGGATCCTAAAAAGCTGTTAATTTGCAGCTTAGGGATAATCGTTATTGGCTTGATTTCATTGAGTATTGCTACGTCATGGTTTTGGCTGCTGATGTTTACACTGTGCGTCGGTATTGGCTACGGTATGACCTTTTTGGCCTCCAGTGTACTGCTCTCTAACTATTTTGGCCGAGGCCCTTATCTGGAGCTATTCTCGGTGGTCAATCTTATTTCTACCTTGGCCTGTTTAGCGCCTTTCTTTGCCGGGGCAATCAAAGATTATACTCACAGTTTTACGCCGGCCTTTCTGGTTATCGCCGCCCCTGTAGTGATTATCTTGATTTTCACTTTACTGATGCGCCCGCCAGTATTGAAATAATCCAGCGATTTAACTAGCAAAAACCGCTAAAAAAACAGCCCGAACCGTGTTATTGATTCGGGCTGTTTTATGCTCAGTTAACATCAATATACGCTATTTTTTAAAACGGTACGGCAATAACGATACTGTAATAACTGTGCCGTAATAGCTGTATCGCAATAACTACCCTGTAAAAGCTACGCTACAAAACTGTGCAGTAATAACTGTGCGGCAATAGCTATATTACTAATAACTATGCCGAATAGCGCCGATGCTGATTGTTATTATTCAATAACCTAATCCCTAGCCAACCGCCACACATTGACAGTAACAAAGCCGCACCCAGCGGTAATCCAATCCACATGCGCCATTCAGGTTGCCAAGGGAAATCAAAAACTTGGGTCTGTAATAACCATAAAGCGACCTCTGCCCCAAAAGCGGCTGCCAAACCGGCCATTAATCCCAACAGTGCAAACTCACACCACAGAGTACGACGCATCAGTTTTTTACTGGCCCCTAAGGTACGATAAACGACCAGCTCTAATTCACGCTGGCTCATTCCTACTTGAATTTGGGCTAATAACAGCAACAGTCCACAGAAAATAACCAGCACGACCATGACTTCTAATGCTTGGCTAACCTGTTGTAAAATTTGCTGAATTTGCGAAATCATGGCGCCGGTATCAAGCACGTTGATCGTCGGGAAAGCACGATTGATCTCAGTAAGTAACTTACCATCACCGTCATAATGGAAACTGCTCAACCAAGTGGTCGGCATGTTGGCTAAAGTCGATTCAGGGAAAATAAAGAAGAAGTTAGGTCGCAAACTTTCCCAATCAACAGTTCGAATACTGCTTACCGTGGCAGTAAACGGGTGAGTATCGGCATTGAATGTTAATTTATCCCCCAGTTTTAACTGTAATTCTTTGGCGACGGTTTGTTCAATAGAGACTTCACCGGCTTTAGGTGGCCAAACACCAACGTCCAGCACATTAGCCTCCGGCAGTGACTGCTGCCATGTTAGGTTAAGCTCACGCCGTACTGTATTACTATTAGGAGCAATTTCATCTGCCCATTGCAGCGCAGGGATTGCATTAATTTCAGTTAAACGTGCCAATATCACCGGATAAAATGCCGTGGGTTTAACTTGATGGCGCGCCAATAATTCGGTCACCGGGGGGATCTGCGGTTGGCTCATATTGATCAAGAAGTAATTCGGGCTGTCTGCCGGTAATTGTTGCTGCCAGCGGTCTAATAAATCGCCCCGAACTAAAATCAATAATGCTAATAGCATGAAGGATAAAGAGAAAGCACTCATCTGAGTAATAGTCTGTAGTGGCTGGCGTAAGAGTCGATTCACCGATAAACGCACACTCAATTGACGGAATTTACATTGGCGTAATAGCCATAAACCGAGCCAACCGAACAGGGCCAACAGCACAGCAACCATCACTATTCCGGCTAAAATAGACCATAACAGCGGCTTAACCCCGACCAACAACAATAAGCCGCCAATCACGATGGATCCCATGATGGGTAAATAGAACGATAAGCGCCAAACCGGCGCCGAAATATCATTACGCAGGACTCGCGATGGCTGAGTGGCCATTAACTGACGATACGGGCGTAATCCCACCAGCAAGGCAATGGCAAACAAAGTCCCTACGGCCCATCCCCATGGCCAATACCCCGGTGCCGGTAGCTCTTTGGGTAACATCGCGCCTAAAATATGGATTAAAATAGCTTCAAATCCTAGCCCCAACAATGAACCTACAGCAGTGGCGGCAACTAAAATCACTAACCATTGGCCAATAATCCATTGGCGTAAGGCGTTACGCCCTGCACCTAAAGTTTTAAGGACCGCAATCAACTGATGGCGACTGCGGCAATAATGTGCCATTGATATAGCAATCGCCGCAATGGCTAACAACAGAGTCAACAGCACCGATAGCAGTAAAAATTGCTGAGCACGTTGAAACGTTTTCGCGACCGCACCGCTGTCTTGATTCAGCGTATACCAACGCTGATCGCTTCTTAATTCGGGGTTATAACGTGCCTCGAAGGCATCAATTGAAGCCGTTGGGCCGGCAAACATATCGCGATAGGTCAAGCGACTGCCCGTCTGTATAGCCCCTGTAGCCAGCGCATCTTGCCAATCAATTAACACTTTTGGCGCAATTTGAAACGGGTTAAATCCACTGTCCGGCTCTTGCAATAACACCCCTGAAATAACCAACGCGCTATCACCCACATCAATGGTATCACCCACCTTAACCTCGAGCAGATCCAATAACCGAGGCGCAACCAGTACCTGGCCTTTTTGCGGCCGTAATCCCGGCGGATCGGTGATTAAATCGCCATACAGTGGATAAGCGTGATCGACAGCTTTGACTAACGCCAATTGGGGCACCGCATCCAGCGCCGATGATCCATAAGTCATGGTCGAAAAGCTCAACTGCCGACTGACGGTTAAACCGTCTTCTTTTGCCTGCTGTAGCCAGGTTTCATCGATTGGATGCGAAGATCGCAGCACCAGATCACCGGCTAATAATTCACGGCTCTGATAACTCATGCTGTTTTCTATTCGATCACTAATCCGCCCTAACGCCAGCACACAGGCTACCGCCAAAGTTAATGCTAACCACACTATCAATAGCGAAGGCGTTTTCCATTCACGCCAAAACCAACGCCAAATCATGCTTCCTCCCTCAATTTTCCATCTACCAATCGTAACCTACGCTGGCAGCGTGCGGCTAATTGGCTGTCATGGGTGACCAAAATCAGGGTGGTGCCGTGATCGCGATTGAGTGAAAATAACAGATCGGCGATTTTATCCCCGGTTTGTCTGTCCAGATTACCGGTCGGTTCATCGGCAAACAGTAAACGCGGACGCCCATTGAAAGCACGAGCTAAGGCAACGCGCTGCTGTTCGCCACCGGATAATTGCGCTGGCATATGTTTTAATCGTTGACCTAAGCCAAGTTCAGTTAACAATTCGACCGCTTGCTGAGTGCTAGCCGCTTCAGACTCGCCACGCAATAAAGCTGGGAGTTGCACGTTTTCAAGAGCGTTCAATGTGGGGATCAATAAAAAAGATTGAAACACAAAACCGATGCTTTCTGCCCGTAAACGCGCTCTCTGTTCTTCATCCATTTTTGTTAGGGAATGCCCGAGTAGCTTGACTTCACCGCTGCTACCATCATCTAAACCGGCGATAATTCCGAGCAAGGTCGATTTACCCGAACCCGATTCACCAATTAACGCCAGGGTCTGCCCGGGCTCGACAATAAGTTCAACACCCTGCAATATAGTCAGTTCATGTTCCCCTTGACCAACACGTTTAATGAGATGATGAACTTCAAGAATATTTTCTGCCGACATTTAGTGATCCTTTTATTAATGCTAACCGCCAGTAGCAACGTGCTGGCCGCGACGAAATTGATGATCCTCGGTGATAGCCTAAGTGCGGGCTACCGACTGCCTGCTGACAGTGCGTGGGCCAAGTTATTGGCGGATAAATGGCAACAATCGCCACAAAAAATCAGCGTAATCAATGCCAGTATCAGCGGTAATACTGCGGCCCAAGGCTTAGCACGTCTGCCCGCCTTACTTGAACAACATAAACCGGATTGGGTGCTGATTGAATTAGGCGCTAATGACGGCCTACAAGGGCTAGCCGTTCAGCAATTAAACCGCGATCTGCAACAGATTATCACCCTAATCAAGCAATCGGGAGCACAACCGCTATTAATGCAAATCCGCATTCCGCCTAACTATGGGCAGCGATATACTCGCAGCTTTGAACAGATTTATCCGGCGCTGGCCCATGAGGCAGAGATTCCTTTATTGCCTTTTTATATGGAACAGGTGGTAATAAAACCCGAATGGCTACAAGCCGATGGTATTCATCCAACTGAAGAAGCACAAGCCTTTATTGCGGATTATATGGACAGCGCATTGTCACCTTATGTTAAAAAATAAAGCCGCTCTCTAGCAGCCTTATAATGCTATCTTGGCAAAGACGCTGATTATTTGAGCGCACCGCCTTGCACGCCATGTGGTGCACAATGTGGTGCACAATCTAGTCCCGATTCGTCATTAATATAATCAGCAACCTAGGGCTAAGCGAGAATTGCTGCGTATAAATATGTTACATCATCTATCTATAGGTAAAGTTATGCAAAAATCGGTATTTATCACCGGGGCATCGAGTGGAATTGGTCTGTGCGCCGCAGAAAAATTACGCCAACGGGGATTTAGGGTTATCGCCAGTTGCCGTAAACAAGCTGATTTACAACACTTAACCTCACTTGGATTCGAAACCGTATTGCTCGATTTAGACGATAAACACAGCGTCGATAATGCCGCCGATCAAGTGATTGCCCTAACACAAGGCCGACTCTATGGCTTATTTAACAATGCCGGATTTGGCGTCTATGGTCCATTAAATACCATCAGTCGTGAAGAGATGGAGCATCAATTTTCCAGCAATTTTTTTGGGGTTCATCAATTAACGCTACGTTTACTGCCGGCTATTGTGCCCCACGGCGAAGGACGCATTATTCAAACCAGTTCGGTGATGGGGATTATCTCTACTCCCGGTCGCGGTGCTTATGCCGCCAGTAAATATGCTCTCGAGGCATGGTCTGATGCCTTACGGCTAGAGCTAAAAAGCAGCGGTGTGCGTGTTAGTTTGATTGAACCAGGGCCTATAAGCACTCGTTTTAGTGCGAATGTCACCCAAACAGAAAAAAATAAACCGGTGAAAAATCCCGGCATTGCTAAACGTTTTACGCTTACACCAGATGATGTGGTCGCCAAGGTTATTCACGCCTTAGAAAGCCCACGCCCACGGATCCGCTATGCGGTGACGCTACTTACTCATGGCGTAAAAATCCTGAAAAGACTATTACCCGATGGTTTAATCGACCGCGTTCTGGCAAAACAAGAGAAGCCGAGTTGAATTTTAAACATCAGCCCTCATATTTAAGTCAATCAACCTAATTAATTAAAGAGATTGTTTATGCTTGCTACCGCACAGATTTTCGATGTAAACGAAAGTAATTTATCCCAACTCGTTGAACAGTCAATGAATATCCCCGTGATATTTTATTTTTGGTCCGCACAAAGCCCTCATTGCCATGAACTAACTGGCACACTGGATAAACTGGCAAACGAATATGCTGGTTTGTTTGTTCTCGCTAAAGTCAATTGTGATGAACAACCCTCCGTGGCGGCTCAGTTTGGTTTACGCGCTATTCCTACGGTATATTTATTGCAAAATGGTCAACCTGTTGACGGTTTCCAAGGCCCGCAACCGGAAGAGTTCGTGCGTGATATGCTGTCTCGTGCCTTACCGAAACCTGAAGAAATTAGCGCCTCACAAGCCGCGGAATTAATGGCTGAAGGTAAAACCGCAGAGGCTCTGCCGCTGTTAAAAGAAGCCCTTCAACTAGCGCCGAAAAACAGTGATATTACCCTTTTATATGCTGAAGCATTAATTGCGCTCAATCAATTAGATGAAGCACAAACCTTGCTAGATAGCGTGCCACTGCAAGATAAAGACAGTCGTTATCAGGGCTTGGTATCGCAAATTGATTTACAACGCCAAGCGGCGGATACCCCTGAGATCCAGCAACTGCAACAATCGTTTGCTGCTGATCCTGAAAATACCGCGTTGGCTATTCAGTTAGCCCTCAAATTGCATGAAGTCAGCCGCAATGAAGAAGCTTTAGCCTTATTATTCAGCTTCTTAAAAACCGATCTCTCGGCGGCCGACGGAGCAATGAAAAAAACCATGATGGATATAATGTCTGCGATGGGTACCGGCGATGCATTAGCCAGCCAATATCGCCGTAAGATGTATTCATTGTTGTACTAGTTTTATTCGCAGCGGTACTTACAAGGAATATTGTTATGGATCTGTTCGCACTAAGCGCCATCCCAATTATTATTTTTATCGCCTTGGTGATTATTTTTACCTGCGTCAAAACCGTGCCACAAGGTTTCCAGTGGACGGTAGAGCGTTTTGGTCGATATACCCGTACTTTGCAGCCTGGATTACATATTCTGGTGCCATTTATGGATAGGATTGGGCGACGCATCAATATGATGGAGCAGGTTCTCGATATTCCTTCGCAAGAAATTATTTCGCGCGATAACGCCAATGTGACTATCGATGCGGTGTGTTTTATTCAGGTAGTCGACCCGGTACGTGCCGCGTATGAGGTCAGTAATCTTGAGCTTTCAGTTCTCAACTTGACGATGACCAATATTCGTACCGTTTTAGGCTCGATGGAGCTAGACGAAATGTTATCGCAACGGGATTCGATTAATACCCGTCTGCTGCATATCGTAGATGAAGCCACCAACCCATGGGGCGTGAAAATCACCCGTATCGAAATTCGTGATGTGCGACCACCGAAAGAGCTGATCAATGCGATGAACGCGCAAATGAAGGCTGAGCGTACAAAACGTGCTGATATTCTGGAAGCCGAAGGGATCCGCCAAGCGGCCATTTTAACTGCCGAAGGTGAAAAACAATCGCAGATCCTCAAAGCCGAAGGGCAACGACAATCAGCTTTTTTACAAGCTGAAGCCCGTGAACGTGAAGCAGAAGCGGAAGCCCGAGCAACCCAAATGGTATCTGAAGCGATAGCTAAAGGTGATATGCAGGCAATTAACTACTTTGTGGCGCAAAAATATACCGACGCACTGATCAGTATCGGCAGCGCCAATAATAGCAAGGTGATTATGATGCCGCTGGAAGCGAGTAATTTAATGGGGGCAATCGGCGGTATTAGCGAGCTGATTCAAAGCAGTAAGCAACATCATCCCGCTCCCGTGGATAAAGGCCAGTCATCATGATAGAACTGATCAGTACACAGCCCGCCTGGTTTTGGCTGTGTGTTGGCGGGCTATTACTTATCGCAGAATTATTAGGTACCGGCGGTTATTTGTTATGGTCAGGGATTGCCGGTATTGCCGTGGCTCTGATAGCCTGGCTTTTCCCGGGAGTAAATTGGCAATGGCAGGGAATTTTGTTCGCGGTATTTTCTCTGGCATCAGTGGTTATATGGCGCAAATGGCTCAGTCAACGCAGTGCAGAGCGGTTGGATAACGTAAATCAGAAAAGCCACCAGCTGATAGGCATTAAAGCTCGGCTACTAACCGATACCGATGAAGGCTATAGCCGTATTCGTCTCGCGGATGGCAGTTGGCGTGTCTATGCACAGCAGGCTTTACCTGCCGGCACCGAAGTAGTGGTGATCAGCGTTGATGGTATTACTCTCAAAGTTAGCGCGGTGTCTGATGACAACACCCCCCGGTTAAATGATCTATAATCGGACAATCTGCACTATCATCTCCCGGGCATGATTCAGCCAATTGAGTTAATTTATCGCGTATTTGTGCCAATTTTTGCATGGTTTGTTCAATCTCAGCGATCTTATTTAAGGTCGCTGATTTTACATCGGCACTGTGGCGTAATGGATTATGAAATAGCGACATTAGCTCACGACACTCTTCGACCGTAAAACCTACCTCTCGGGCTTGACGCAATAACGTTAGCTCATCGATATGTTTATCCTGATAATAGCGATAGCCATTATCTCCGCGTAATGGCGGAGTAATTAATCCTTTATCTTCATAAAATCGAATCGCTTTTGGTGTTAAACCGATTTTAGCGCCTATTTGACTAATATTCATCAATCTGACTTTCTCCCCCTTGACCTTCCCCTTGTGGGAGGGTTTAACCTCAAACAATAATATAATGCGTTAGATTATTATTAATACATATAGCACTCTGCAACACAATAACGCGTTAGCAATTTCACTGGTAAGATAAAATTAGCGCCCTCGGCCAGCAATAGCTCCTAGCGTACTGCAGACGATAAGTCAGCATAAATAAAAAGAGAACATAAACCGCGAGCATTCATACTAATAATAACGGTGACACACAGTAATAAATACTAAGGAAACCTGATGGCTAATAAAATAATACTCTCACTGCACGGGCTAAGTTGCATGCATTGTGTCAATACAGTGACAGACGCCCTAAAAGCGCGTCCCGATGTTTCCCAGGTTAATGTCACCCTTAATTATGCGGTGATTGACGGGGATGCCGAGGCAGAGGCACTGATTAAGACCATCGAAGATGCCGGATATCATGCTCAACTCGCCACCCAACCCGATCTTGTTTTAGTTTTATCTGGCTTACATTGCATGAAATGTGCGGCAAAAACCCAAACAGCTCTGTTAGCTGTTGAGGGGGTAATTTCTGCCGACGTCGATACCCACAGCGCCAAAGTTTATGGTTCAGCCACCGCCGAGACTCTGATAGCTGCCGTTGAACAGCTTGGGTATCAGGCTCAGGTTGTGGATAGCGAAACCACGCCGGCGGCAAGCGCTGCACCGATAGCAGAGGCGATGACTTTACAACATCAGGATAATCGCCAATCCAATACAGTCATTGAGCCACCAGCAGCTGTAGCTGATCGCGCTGAAACTCGCAATATAACGACGCAAGCCCCGGTTATCAACGATGACGGCAGCCTGCAATTGCTGCTCGATGGCATGACCTGCGCCAGCTGTGTTAACCGAGTACAAAAAGCCCTGATGAGCGTCGATGGCGTTGAAAATGCACGCGTTAATCTGGCTGAACGTAGCGCGTTAGTTACGGGGACTATGCAGCCAGAAGCCTTAATCAGCGCGGTACAAAATGCCGGTTATGGGGCTGAAATTATCCAAGATGAAACTAAACGCCGTGAACGTCAGCAGCAAGTTGCTGATCACAATATGCATCGTTTTCGCTGGCAGTCTGCCGTCGCCTTAGCCGTGGGTATTCCGGTCATGGTTTGGGGAATGATCGGCGACAATATGCACTTAACCTCGGCGAATCACAACATTTGGCTGACTATTGGACTGGTGACCTTGGGGGTTATGGTCTTCGCCGGCGGACATTTTTATCGCAATGCATGGCAGAGCTTGAAAAATGGCAGTGCCACTATGGATACATTGGTCGCGGTAGGAACAGGCGCAGCGTGGCTATATTCAATAACTGTCAATCTTTGGCCTGATATGTTTCCGCCACAAGCACGGCATCTGTATTATGAAGCCAGTGCGATGATTATCGGTTTAATCAATCTGGGGCATGCCTTGGAACAACGGGCACGTCAGCGCTCATCCAAAGCGTTAGAGCGTTTGTTAGATTTAACCCCGCCGACTGCCAGAGTCGTCGATGAGCAAGGCGAACACGATATTCCGTTATCTCAAGTGACCCAAGGTATGATTTTACGCTTAGCAACGGGCGATCGTGTACCGGTAGATGGTGAAATTATTGAAGGCGAAGTCTGGCTTGATGAAGCCATGCTCACCGGAGAACCTATCCCGCAACAAAAAACCGTGGGCGCTCAAGTTCATGCAGGCACGGTGGTTCAAGATGGCAGCGTGTTATTCCGCGCAGCTGCTGTCGGCAGCCAAACCACATTGGCTCGGATTATTCGCTTAGTGCGTCAAGCACAAAGCAGTAAGCCGCAGATAGGGCAATTAGCCGACCGGATCTCAGCAATATTCGTACCGGTCGTCGTGGCTATTGCGTTAATTTCTGGGGCTATTTGGTATTTTGTCGGCCCTGCACCACAAATTATGTACGCACTGGTGATCACCACCACGGTGCTGATTATCGCCTGCCCTTGTGCCCTAGGTTTAGCCACCCCGATGTCGATTATTTCTGGCGTTGGGCGTGCCGCCGAATACGGGGTATTGGTGCGTGACGCTGATGCACTACAGCAAGCGAGCCAACTTGATACTGTCGTGTTCGATAAAACCGGAACATTGACCGAAGGCATGCCTCAGGTGACTGAAATCCATGGTTTTAATAGCTATGCTGATCAGAATAGCCATCACGATATCTTGCGTTATGCCGCTGCATTAGAAATGGGTTCTAATCATCCCCTGGCTCGCGCTATCGTCAGTAAAGCCGAGCATCTAACCCTGCCGGCACCGCAACAATTTCGTACCTTAGCCGGATTAGGCGTCAGTGCCATAGTCGAAGGCAAAACGGTGTTGCTGGGTAATCAAAAACTGCTCGAACAGCATAAAATCGATATTCAGGCGGTTTCCGATACCGTGGCACAACAAGCAGCCAAAGGGATCACCCCGGTGCTATTGGCTATTGATGGACAGGTTGCCGGTTTATTATCGATTCGCGACCCCTTGAGAACCGATACCGTTAATGCATTAACACGTTTACATAACCAAGGCTATCGTTTGATTATGCTGACTGGGGATAATCCCATCACGGCAAATGCAATTGCAAAAGAAGCGGGGATCGACCAAGTGATTGCCGGTGTCATGCCCGAAGGCAAATCTGCCGCGATTGAACAACTGCAAGCTGCGGGGCACAAAGTGGCGATGGTCGGTGATGGTATTAATGATGCGCCCGCATTAGCACGCGCTGACGTTGGTATCGCCATGGGTGGCGGCAGTGATATCGCCATTGAAACGGCTTCAATAACGTTGATGCGCTCTAGCTTACATGGGGTGGCGGATGGATTGTCCATCGCCAAAGGCACGCTGCGCAATATGAAACAGAATCTGTTTGGCGCCTTTGTTTATAATGCTCTGGGCATTCCGATTGCGGCAGGTATTTTATATCCGTTCACGGGTACTTTACTAAATCCGGTTGTCGCGGGTGCAGCTATGGCGTTGTCGTCGATTACTGTGGTTAGCAATGCTAATCGTTTATTGCGCTTTAAACCTAAGCCATAAATTATCGTTCATCAAGACCAACGATAAACAGAAGTCATTAAAATTGAGGGATAAAATCAGCGCTAATAATCTGCCATAAGAATAATCCGTCATAAAAATAAAAAATAGTAGCTTACTGCCAAGTTATCGCCGTTTATTCGGCGAGCTTGGCTATTTTATTGTTAGGATAGCTCGAATCTTTGGCCTAAATTGTTTACTGTAACCCGACATAAGCGTGCAACGATAGGATATTTATGATGGCAAAACTGCTCGATGGGGTTAAACGTTGGTTTCGACAACAAGTAACTCCCCATTACCCCTATCCTGCGATGGATATCGATATCTCGACTGATTTAAGTCTACATTTAGTCGGCAGTATTCATATGGGCAGTGAAAATATGGCACCACTGCCACAACCATTGTTGGACAAACTCGCCGCCGCTGACGCGCTGATTGTTGAAGCCGATGTCACCGACAATCGCTCACCTTTTCGTCCTAATAGCGATATACAGTTTCCACCCATGCAACAACGTCTAAGCGCGGATGACTACGCACGCTTTATGGCCTGCTGTAAAGAACTGCAACAGCCTAGCGACTCCTTTGATCTGCTGCCGGCGTGGCAAATTGCCTTAATATTGCAAGCAACCCAAGCACAACGACTCGGTTTACTCCCCGAATATGGCATTGATTATCAATTGTTACGCGTCGCACATGGGCATGCAAAACCCGTCATTGAACTGGAAGGAATTGATTCACAAGTAGAATTATTATTACAAATGCCTGAGCATGGTATAGATTTATTGCGAGACACCTTACTGCACTGGCGAACTAATGCACGTTCGCTGCAATTAATGCTCAGCTGGTGGCTCAATTTTCGACCTCGGCAAGAAGATAAATTACCGATGACATTCAGCCAAGATATGTACGATATCCTAATGCGCCAACGTAATCTGCTGTGGCAGAAAAAACTCATGGCGCTGCCGGCGGGTAAATATGTCGTCGCGGTTGGCGCGCTGCATCTTTATGGTGAAGGAAACCTTGTCGAATTGCTACGGCACTGAATTGACTGCTCCCCTCCCTAAAGGAAGGGGATTCCCAATTCACAGAGTCTAACCTAGGCCGCGTGATGCGATTTAGGATTTACAAACTCTCCAAGGGCTAACACCGCTAGACCAGCGGCTTTGATGTTTTTTGCAGCGTTAATATCACGGTCATGCTCAGTATTGCACTCAGGGCATACCCAAGACCGTGTATTTAACGCCAGTTTAGACAGTGTATAACCGCAACAATGGCAACGCTTTGAAGATGGGAAGAACTGCTCTATAGCAACTAAGGAACGTCCAGACCATTCAGCCTTATATTCAAGTTGGCGCACAAATTCACTCCAACTAGCGTCTGCTATCGCTTTAGATAATTTAGGGTTGCGGATCATGTTTTTCACTTTCAGAGATTCAACGCAGACAACTTGGTTTTCGTTAATCAGTCTACGGGATAACTTGTGCAAGTTATCCATGCGGCAATCGGCTATTTTTGCGTGGAGTTTTGCAACTTTTAGTTTTGCTTTAGCGCGATTACTTGAGCCTTTTTTCTTTTTGCTCAATCGCCGCTGTAGCAAGGCTAAACGTTTTGCATATTTTGCAGTGTGGCGGGGATTGCCTGTTTTAAATCCAGTGTCAGTGACAAACAAATCTTTTAAACCTACATCAATGCCAACTGTTTTTGCTGAAATAGGCAGTGATTTAGGTTCAAACTCGCAAAGGCACGATGCAAAGTATCTCCCTGCCGAGTCTTTGGAAATAGTGATACTTGACGGCGTGGAGGGCAATTCACGACTCCAACGAATATCTAACGGCTCTTTGCTTTTAGCCATGTATAGCTTACTGTCGCGGTACTTGAAAGCCGTACTCATGAAGGTCGCTGATTGCCTATGGTGCTTACTTTTGAAGGTTGGGTATTTGGTGCGACCAGCAAAGAAGTTAGCAAAAGCTGATTGTTGGTGACGCAGAGCTTGTTGCAATGGAACCGAACTAACGTCATTAAGCCATGAAAAATCAGTATTTTCTTTCATTGCGGTGAGTTTTGAACTGGCTTGCGTATAGCCGATTTTTTCTTGACGGTCGTAGTAAGCATCGGTACGCCAGCGCAGGATTGAGTTATAGACGAAACGCACACAGCCGAACGTCTGAGCTAAAAGCTCAGCCTGTTCAGATGTTGGGTAAAACCGATATTTATATGCGCGCTTCATTCTTACATTCTCACAGCATATTGTGTAAAATACTGGCATTATTTACAGATAAAGTCAACTGCACGCCTTATATCCCCGACCTAAAAGGACGGGGTTTTACGGCGCTCACTGATAATGATCGGTTTTAGCCGATTAAAATTTACTAGGTAATCAGAATGACTCCCGCAATTAAGTTACTCGAAAAACAAAAAATTAATTTCACATTGCATCCGTATTCACATGATCCGAGCGTCAGTAATTTCGGTGATGAGGCGGTGACCAAACTGGGGCTGGATGCACGCCAAGTATTTAAAACGCTCTTGGTTGCGCTGAATGGCGACCAAAAAACCTTAGCGGTTGCCGTCACGCCCGTCTCTGGTCAATTGGATTTAAAACATGTGGCTAAAGTGTTTAAAGTGAAAAAAGTCGAAATGGCCGATCCGCAAATAGCGCAAAAAGTGACCGGGTATTTAGTCGGCGGCATCAGTCCACTGGGGCAAAAAAAACGCCTGCCAACCGTCATTGATAGCCAAGCTCAGGAATTTAGCTCAATGTTTATTTCGGGCGGTAAGCGCGGATTAGATATTGAACTCGCGCCTGAAGATTTAGCCCGCGTGTTACAAGCGACATTTGCCGAGATCAAAAAAGCTTAGTCACCCATGCCTGCCTCAGCAAAGACTCATATCACGGATATAACGTGTCTATCCGTGATATGAGCTATGGCGATATCTGGCGGTTATTGATTATTATAAATAATTTCGCCTTTAGGCTGATAATCTGCCACTTTTAATGGCGAATGAGCTTCAATATAGCCTTTCAAGACTTCGGCATCGACAAATCCAGTATTCACATATCCCGGATGGCTATCAATTTTTGGATAACCGTCGCCACCAATGGCATTAAAATTCAGTGTTGCCATACGGTAGGTTTTATCAGCCTCTAGTGGTTTACCCTCAATTTTAACTTGGCTAATGCTGCCGTCAGGATTAACCGTTAAGCTAACATTATAAAATTGTGCATAAGCTCCAGAATCTGGCTTCATATTGGCAACTGCCGTTAAATATTCAGCCACTTCTTGGCCTTTAAAATCGATATAGACTAATTCATTACCAAATGGCTGAACTTTTAATACATCTTTGTACGTGATATCCCCCGGTTCAATAGAATCACGTACCCCACCGCCACTCATGATAGCAAAATCCGCATTCGCTCGTTCTTTCTGAGCCGCCAATAATAAATGCGCCATATTGGTTTGCTCAAAGCGTACTTTATTACGATCGCCAACCAACTTACCATCGACAGATCCGACGTTAATATTTAATTGCTGATTGCCTTTCTCTTGATAAGGCGTCAGTAATTTCATCATGATAGGATCCTGCTCAATCTGCTGGGTATAATAAACCCGCTCAGAGGAGCCATCTTCTTTGGTGACTTTTTTATTTAAGTTAACCGGAATAAGCTGATAGTGTTTCAAGGTAAATTTGCCGTTTTTAAATTCAAAATCAGCACGCCCAACATATTTACCCCATTCATGTGCCTGTACAATCCAAGTACCATTTTGATGATCGGGTGCACACGGTGTCCCCGGAATATAATCAGCCTGCTTATAATTTTTATTCTCTGCCGACATACATACTGGGTCTTGTGAATGGCCACCAACAATCATATCCAAATAACCTGCGGGCAAGCTACGAGCCATTTCCACATCACCGGAGGCATTGGAGCCATGCTCTCCATTGTCATAATGTCCCATATGAGTGGCAGCAATAATAATATCCGGTTGCTCGTTAGCACGCAGTTCTTCAACCACTTTTTTAGCTTCCAGTGCCGGAACACGGAACTCTACGCCCGGAAAATTAGCCGGATTACCAATACGCACGGTATCGTCGGTGGTTAATCCCATTACTGCAATTTTAACCCCTTGTTTATCAAAAATTTGATAGGGTTTAAACAGACGTTTGCCACTTTGAGTATCATAGATATTAGCTGACAAGAACGGGAATTTAGCCCATTTTTCCTGCATACGCAGCACCTCTAGCGGGTTATCAAATTCATGATTACCCAGTGCCATGGCATCATAGCCGACCAAATTCATCCCTTTGAAATCGGGTTCGGCATCTTGTAAATCAGATTCAGGCACACCAGTGTTCACATCGCCCCCCGAGAGTAATAATACACTGCCACCTTGTTTTTCGACTTCATTGCGAATTTGATCTACCACGGTTTTTTGTGCCGCTAATCCATATTCCCCCTGATTGTTATGCCAGAAGCGTCCATGGTGGTCATTGGTGTGCAGGATAGTAATATTATAAGTTTGATCTTTTTGCCATGCATTCGCCATGCTAGCGGGGACCAATGCCAAAGAGACGGTTAATGCGCAAACCGATGCCTTAAATGTAAACTTCATGGTTTTTCTCCATCGGGGGGTTGTATAAGAAAGTTTTCTATCAGAAACTGAAATATTACTGCTTCATCGTATTTTTTTGTATTAAATCATGTTTTGTTTCATGGATTTGAGACATCTGTCAGGTTAAGCGTCCTATTTTGATATTTTAACCTGAGTAATTATCACGTATAAAATTTATTCATTTAAATCTAATTCAAATCATATATATTGAATGACAACTTCCTAATTTTATTCAATATGCACGGTCATTTACTATGATTGAACAAACAACACCCACGGATAAGGCGACTTCACCGCCGCCTGCTAACGTTAAAACCGGAAAAACCGTGTTCAGTATTCTGACCGCGATCAGTTTTTCGCATTTACTCAATGATATGATCCAGTCATTGATATTAGCCATTTATCCCTTGTTACAAGCTGATTTCTCGCTGAGCTTTGTACAAATAGGAATGATCACACTCACTTATCAAATCGCAGCGTCAATACTGCAACCGATTATTGGTTACTATACCGATAAATACCCCCAACCTTATTCACTGCCTATCGGAATGGGCTTTACGTTAACCGGTTTGCTGCTGTTAGCGATGGCTGAAAGCTTCCCGATGATATTAGTAGCCGCCGCTTTAGTCGGTACAGGATCGTCAGTATTTCATCCGGAATCATCACGCGTGGCACGTATGGCCTCCGGAGGACGTCATGGCTTGGCGCAATCCTTTTTCCAAGTCGGCGGAAACCTTGGTTCATCTTTAGGCCCACTATTAGCCGCCTTGATTATCGAGCCTTACGGCAAAGGTAACGTTGGTTGGTTCTCTTTCGCGGCACTGCTTGCCATTGTCGTCTTGCTGCAAGTCAGTCGCTGGTACAAACAGCAACATGTCAGCTTTAAAAAAAGCGCACAAGCCGAGGCAGTGGTAAAACGCTTGCCACGGAAAACGGTGATCGGCTCTCTGTCGGTATTGCTGATTTTAATTTTCTCTAAATATTTTTATCTCGCCAGCATCAGCAGCTACTATACCTTCTATCTGATCGACAAATTTGGCGTCTCAATACAAAACGCACAAATTCATTTGTTTATCTTCTTATTTGCCGTCGCTGCTGGCACCATGATTGGTGGGCCTATCGGCGATAAAATAGGCCGTAAATACGTTATTTGGTTCTCTATTTTAGGCGTTGCCCCCTTCACGCTAGCGCTACCGTACGTTTCATTGTATTGGACCAGTGTGCTGACCGTATTTATTGGCTTAATTTTAGCGTCGGCATTCTCGGCGATATTGGTGTATGCCCAAGAGCTGATCCCGGGGAAAACTGGAATGGTTTCAGGGTTATTCTTTGGCTTGGCTTTTGGTATGGGAGGGGTAGGTGCTGCGGTATTAGGCTATATCGCTGATCAAACCAGCATTGAGTTAGTTTATCAACTTTGTGCATTTTTGCCATTACTCGGCATATTTACCATTCTTCTGCCTAATATTGAAAGAAAATAACATTAAAAACCTTATTTTACCCATACTTACTATTATGTAAGTATGGGGATTCTTCATATTTTAACGTAAATTCATGCCCTATAATTAATATAAATAGCCTTAATTTAACTAGAGCTAGGCTTAAATCCATTTTTTTTTGCTATTTTGGTTATTTTTTCGCGCAATTTTTGTATAAAAAAGATAAAATATAATTATCCCGCACTTCTTACCATTCACTATCCCAATAACCGAGAGGAGATTAAATGGAGCATTCGACACCCTTAATTACTACAATTGTTGGCGGTCTTGTCCTAGCGTATCTGCTAGGCATGGTCGCTCAACGATTAAAAATTTCCCCTTTAGTCGGTTATTTGGCCGCTGGCGTACTCGCCGGTCCATTTACCCCCGGCTTCGTGGCAGATACTAACCTCGCCCCCGAATTGGCCGAGATTGGCGTTATCTTGCTGATGTTCGGTGTGGGTTTACATTTCTCACTGAAAGATTTATTGGCGGTTAAAGCCATTGCTATCCCCGGCGCTATCGTACAAATTGCAGCCGCTACCTTACTCGGATTTGGACTTTCGATGATCTTTGGCTGGAGCGTTTTCTCCGGCATTGTTTTTGGTCTATGTTTATCGACGGCCAGTACCGTCGTGCTACTCAGGGCACTGGAAGAACGGCAACTAATTGATAGTCAGCGCGGGCAAATTGCTATCGGCTGGCTGATTGTTGAAGATTTGGCGATGGTATTAGCACTGGTTCTATTACCTGCCGCGGCTGGTATTATGGGGAATAATGATGCCAGTATCAGCGAATTACTGTTAGAACTAGGCTTAACTATTGGTAAAGTTATCGCTTTCATTCTAATCATGATTATTATCGGTCGCCGTGTGATCCCTTGGATCTTATCGCGTACCGCGTCTACCGGTTCACGCGAACTATTTACCCTGTGTGTGCTGGTTTTAGCTCTCGGTATTGCTTACGCCGCAGTAGCTATTTTTGATGCCTCATTCGCATTAGGCGCCTTCTTCGCCGGAATGGTGTTAAATGAATCCGAGCTGAGCCATCGTGCCGCTCAAGATACCTTACCACTGCGCGATGCGTTTGCCGTGCTGTTCTTTGTGTCTGTAGGTATGTTGTTTGATCCTATTATTCTGATACAACAGCCACTTGCTGTTCTTGCCGTATTAGCGATTATCATTATTGGTAAATCTTTAGCCGCGCTAGGAATAGTAAAGTTATTTGGGCATTCTCGGCGTACCGCGTTAACAATTTCTGTTAGCTTGGCGCAAATTGGTGAGTTTGCCTTTATCCTCGCCGGCATGGGCATGACACTCGGGGTTCTGGATAAAGAAGCACAAAATTTAGTCCTCGCAGGGGCCATCGTTTCGATTATGCTTAATCCACTCTTATTCAGCTTGTTGGATAAATATCTGGAAAGAACCGAAACTATCGAAGAACAGCTGCTTGAAGAGACGCTAGAAGAGGAAACCCAAATCCCGGTCGATATCTGCGGTCACGCGGTGATTATCGGTTACGGTCGTGTGGGGGCCATGTTAGCGGATAAACTACGCCGCAAAAATATTCCGCTAGTGGTAGTTGAAGATACCCGAGCCAAATTTGAAGAGCTGGCAGAGAACGGTTTTAGTGCCATCCTCGGTAATGGGGCAAATAAAGAGATCGTTGCATTAGCGCGGGTTGAGTGCGCTAAAACACTGTTACTGACTATTCCGAATGGCTATGAAGCTGGGGAAATAGTGGCAAACGCCAAAGAGCTAAATCCGGGGCTGTCAGTGATTGTCCGGGCGCATTATGATGATGAAGTCAGCTATATCAAAGAGCGTGGCGCAGATCATATCATTATTGGCGAGCATGAAATCGCTAAAGCCATGGCCGCTATCATGAACGATGAAGTCGATGAGTTTGGCTGTGGTATTGAAAATGAAAATACTGCCGCTGTGCATCATAAAGATAACGGCATCAATTTAGATGAATATCTAAAGCCTTCAAATTAAACATTAATATCCAGACATAATGTCACATAGCGGCATTAAAAAAGGGAAGCTAAGGCTTCCCTTTTATTTGACTGCTATTTGTTTAAATAGACCCTAAAGCGGCAATCAGCCGAGGTTTAGCGTTCCCAATAAGACTCTTCTAAACTGTCTTCTTTCTCAGGTAGACCTCGGGTTAAACGTGGCGAATGTTGGGTTAATACCTGATAACTCACGCGGTTAGCATATTTACAGACTTGAGCTAACGATGAATAACACAAATACGAGCGCCCGTGTTTACTGGAATTAGGCACATTCATACGGTGATAGCTATTGGCAGTAATATCATGCAGCAAAGCAGATAATGCACCATCGCCCGCACCATTGGTGTTCATGATCTTTTCTGGCCCACCCATATAAGGCTCGATATGCGAATAAATACGCAGTGGATGCTCACAATCCTGTTTACGCATGGCGCGGCTAAATTCATACAGATTAAATTCGGCAATCGCCCCCGGTAATAAGGGGTGCTGAGTTTTACGTTTACCGTCTTCCTCGGTATACGCCGCCATATAAAGCCCTGCTGGTCCGGCGGTACACAGTACTAAATCCACCCAATTTAACGCCATATCTGCCGCTAAGAGGGGATCATTAAACCCGGTAAGTTCAAAGGCTTCATCTTCATTCATTGCGACGACTGAGACATAATTGGCCAAAAATTCACGCCAAAATTGAGGATCCTGTGCGATAACATATTTGGTACCTAGCGTCAGTACCACCGGCACATTGTGTTTTTTCGCATAGTGGATCGCTTGCATCGTCGCTTCAGGCATCGGTTCACCCGGCTTACAGCGCACCAAATATGCCGTTAAGACTAAGGCTGAAGCTTCGGCAATAATCTGTTCAGGGATGCTCTCAGGGCGCAATTGGTTCATATGACCGGGGCTGATAGCGAATGTACGTTCACCGTTTTCAGTAATCAAGGTAAAACAGCGCCCTATAGGGCCATCGACGCTCTGTAAATAATTGAGATCCATACGGCTCGAGGTATGGCAAAGATAGCGATAAGCGTAGCTACCAATTTGAATATTGTTACACATTGCGCCTAACAGCACCGAGCGGTCATCAGCCAATACCGAGTAATTATGCAGCGTATTGCCGATGGTTCCCCCTGCAAATTCATGGCTGATTAAGTTTTTTTCAGTCAGTTCACGGTATAGCGCTTCAGCGGCTTCATCTTCAATAACTAAAGAATGCCCTTTACTTAGTTGATAACGTTCAATAAATTCGTCATCTACTTTAGCTTCAATATCAACCAGCGTTTGATCAATACCGACGATATAAGCTCTATTATTTTCAGAATCCATCATTTCTTTGATGGGCTGTAATAATGGATCTCTATGACTGACAGGAAAATAATGTTTTGATTTTCGTTGACCGGGGAATTTCATAATTAATTGACTGATGTGTGGTTCAATTGTTCATTTTAGCATGATAAAAAAAAACCGACAGCTTAGCTGTCGGATATTGGCCATTCCAATGAGGAATATCAATCATATTTGACTAAAATATATCCGTCTACGCATATCGATTTTCTCAATCACCGTTGGCGGAATGATGATTGTTTATAAAGGGTGCCGCTAAAGCCGCAAAAAGTTTTATATGATCGTCGTTATCATTTAACGCTGGAATATAGTGGAATTGCTCTCCCCCATTTTCCAGAAAGAATTCTTTATTCTGTTCACTAATTTCTTCTAAAGTTTCTAAGCAATCAGCCGCAAAACCGGGGCAAATAACTTGCACATGTTTTACCCCTTCAGCAGGTAATTTTTCCATCGTTTTATCGGTATACGGCATCAACCAAGGCTCACGCCCAAAACGTGACTGATAAGTCATGATAATTTTTTCTGTCGGGAAATTTAACGCCTCTTTTAACCGCTGAGTGGTTGCTTCGCACTGTTGCGGATAAATATCCCCAGTATCAGCATAACGCTGAGGGATACCATGAAACGACAGCAATAATCGGTCGGGTTCACCATATTTAGCAAAACTGGCTTCAATGGAATTGACCAAGCTTTGAATATAATCGGGATGCTCGGCATAGCTGCGAATAAAATTCACGCTAGGAATAGTGCGATGGGTTGAAAATGCGTGGCTAATCCCCTCATAGACCGCAGCAGTGGTTGAGCATGAATATTGAGGATACAACGGTAAGATAATAAAATCAGTCACTTGCTTAGCTAATAAATTATTAACCGCGCTGGCAATCGAAGGCGAACCATAACTCATTCCCAATTCAACCGGCGTCTCTGGCAACAATGCGGCTAATTTCTGTTGCTGTCTTTGGCTATACACCAATAAAGGAGAGCCGTCTTCCATCCAGACGGATTGGTATAATTTAGCCACTTTTGGCGAACGAAAAGGCAAAATCGCGCCATACAGTATCGGTTTCCAAATCAACGGCGAGACATCAATCACTCGTGGATCGGTTAAAAACTCGGCCAGATAGCGTTTTACGGCTGCCGTAGTAGGCGCATCAGGCGTACCTAAATTGACTAATAAAATACCGTATTTCTTCACCGAGGTGTTGAGCGCCATGGTTGATTACTCCTTATTGATAATTATTCCCAACTATAACATAAATCAATAACAGCTCTACCTGTTCCTGTAATAACTTAACGGGTTGCTAGCATAAAAATAAGGCAGCTAAATAAGCTGCCTTAATCATAGAATACTTAATATGTTAGCCTAAGATTTTAGCTAATTCAGCACTCACTTCAGTCACTTTGCGTGTGCCATCCAGTTTGAAATATTTAGTATTTCCTGCTGCGGCATCTTGCTCATAATAAGCCACCAAAGGCGCTGTTAACGCATGATATTCGACTAAACGTTTACGGACAGTTTCTTCCTGATCATCTTTACGAATGGTCAGTTCTTCACCGGTAACGTCATCTTTATTCTCAACTTTAGGTGGATTATAGCTGATATGATAAACGCGGCCTGATGGTGCATGTACGCGACGACCAACGATACGATCAACGATAATATCGTCTGGTACATCAAACTCAAGAACGAAATCGACGTTAATGCCGGCTTCTTTCATTGCATCCGCTTGTGGAATTGTCCGCGGGAACCCATCCAACAAGAATCCATTACGGCAATCCTCTTGTTTGATGCGCTCTTTAACCAGTGCGATAACTAATTCGTCAGTCACCAGTTTTCCGTTATCCATCAATTCTTTAGCTTTTAATCCCAGTTCTGAACCGGATTTCACTGCGGCACGCAGCATGTCACCTGTTGAAATCTGAGGGATCCCAAATTTCTCCATGATAAATTGAGCTTGTGTGCCCTTACCAGCGCCCGGAGCGCCCAGAAGAATGATACGCATTGCGTAAACCCCTTGCTATTTGTTTTTTATAATTTGAAAGAAATCGCGCTACCTTACCATTATGCCAGCATATTACTCAAGAACGTAGGTAACCGTTTCAGTATTTATCTTTTTTCGTAAAAGAAAAAAACCACGCTTAAAAATACATTAAAGCGTGGTTTTTGTTTAAAAACGAACATTCATTAGTTTAATTATTTTACTAATAACTGATTCATTTTACGTATAAATTGGTTCGGATCTTCTAAGGTTCCGCGTTCAGCCAATAAGGCTTGATCAAACAAAACATCAATCCAATCCGCAAATTGAGCGTCATCTTCAACTTCAGAGGCCAATTTGACTAATGGATGCGCTGGGTTGATTTCAAAGTTATATTTAACTTCAGGTACCGGTTGCCCTGCCGCCGCAAATAATTTGGCCATTTGGGTGCTCATTTCATCTGCACTTGTGGTCACAATCGCTGGCGTGTCGGTTAAACGATGAGTTAATTTCACTTCTTTAACGCGTTCACCTAAAAGTTTTTTAACCCGTTCAACAAAGGGTTCTAACTGTTTTTCGGCTTCTTGCTGCTCTGGTTGATTTTCATCAGCCAGTTTATCCAATGATTCGTCGGCTTTGCTAACCGATTGGAAAGCTTTACCCTCGAACTCAGAAAGATAATTCATCATCCATTCATCGATGCGATCGGATAACAACAGCACTTCTATGCCTTTTTTACGGAACAGCTCTAAATGTGGGCTATTTTTAGCCGCTGCGTAGCTATCTGCGGTGATGTAATAGATTTTATCCTGACCTTCAATCATGCGGCTAACATAGTCTTCCAGCGAGACATTCTGTAAATCGCTGTCATTATGCGTGCTAGCAAAACGCAATAACTTAGCAATGGTTTCGCTGTTGCCCATATCTTCGGCTGGGCCTTCTTTCATCACCAAACCAAATTGCTGCCAGAAAGTTTGGTATTTTTCAGGCTCATTTTTAGCCATTTTTTCCAGCATTTGCAGAACACGTTTGGTCAGTGCGCTGCGCAGATTACGGGTCAATGAACTGTCTTGCAAAATTTCACGCGACACGTTTAATGGCAGATCGTTGGAATCCAACAAACCGCGCACGAAACGCAGATAATTCGGCATAAATTGTTCAGCGTCATCCATAATAAATACACGTTGAACATATAATTTTAACCCGTGGCTTTGGTCACGATTCCATAAATCAAATGGAGCTTTCGACGGAATATACAACAAGCTGGTATATTCTTGTTTACCTTCGACGCGGTTATGGCTCCATGCTAATGGGTCAGCAAAGTCATGCGAAATGTGTTTATAAAATTCAACATATTCTTCGTCGCTAATGTCTGATTTGCTGCGAGTCCATAACGCTTTGGCTTTATTGATTTTTTCCCATGTTACTGTGCCGTCTTCTTCATTTTTAGTTTCAATTTCAACGGGCAAAGCAATATGGTCTGAATATTTACTAATGATTGAACGTAAACGCCAGTCATCTAAAAACTCGGTTTCATCTTCGCGTAAATGCAGAGTAATTTCAGTCCCGCGATCGGCTTTTTCAATCTCCGCGATGGTATATTCACCTTCACCGGCAGATTCCCAATATACCCCTTGGTCTGCGGCTTGTCCTGCTGCGCGGCTGCGTACGGTGACTTTATCTGCCACGATAAATGCAGAATAGAAACCCACACCAAACTGACCAATTAATTGGCTGTCTTTGGCGTTATCGGTACCTAATGATTCTAAGAAAGCTTTGGTGCCTGATTTTGCGATAGTCCCTAAATTGTCTATCACTTCGTCGCGGCTCATACCAATACCGTTATCACTAATGGTCAGGGTGCGATTATCTTTATCTGTCGAAATACGTACGCGTAACTCGCCATCATTCTCATACAGCTCTGGCTTAGAAAGTGCGCGAAAACGCAGTTTATCAGCAGCATCTGACGCATTTGAAATAAGCTCGCGAAGGAAAATTTCTTTATTCGAGTAAAGTGAGTGGATCATCAACTGAAGCAGTTGTTTAACTTCTGATTGGAATCCACGTGTTTCCTGTCCTTTCATACTCATTAATGACCTCTATTCAAATCCAATAAGGAAAATTTTTTGTTTCGATGAACAATATTTGGGGGTTAAAAGCAAAATTTCAAGCGACGATCAATAAATAAATCTAACTAGAAAGGGAAATAAATACACTGAAGAGGGAAGACTGGCAGTAAAATGGCAGCATCTGTAGAGGAAAAGACTATCGCCGATAATAATATCGGCGATAGAACGTAAACGGATTAATTAATAATGCATTCTCTGACGCCCCGCCAGAGAATGAGACAAGGTAGTGCCATCCACCATTTCTAACTCGCCACCCACAGGCACACCGTGGGCAATACGGCTGGCCATCACATTGTATTGGCCACACATTTCGGCGATATAGTTGGCGGTAGCTTCGCCTTCAACGGTTGGATTAGTCGCTAGAATAACTTCTGTTATCGATTCACTCGATAAACGTTCTTCCAGTCTGTCTAAACCAATATCCATCGGGCCGATACCGTCTAGAGGCGATAGATGCCCCATTAAGACAAAATAACGACCAGCAAATTGCCCTGTCTGCTCAATAGCATGAATATCCGCAGGGCTTTCGACAATGCAAATTTGTCCATTCTGCTGACGGCGAGGATTAGCACAAATGTTGCACTGATTTTGCTCGGTAAATGTCCGGCAATCCTGACAATGGCCAATTTCAGACATTGCACGCGTCAGTGCTTGAGCTAAGCGCATTCCGCCACTGCGATCACGCTGTAGTAACTGAAAAGCCATACGCTGAGCTGATTTAGGACCGACCCCCGGCAAACAGCGCAGTGCCTCCATCAGCGACTCCAGAAGTGGACTGGTCTGCATTAGAATGGCATCTTAAAGCCCGGAGGCAGTTGCATTCCGTTAGAAACACTGGCCATTTTTTCTTTTTGGGTTTCATCGATACGACGAGCGGCGTCATTAAATGCTGCCGCAATCAAATCTTCCAGCATTTCTTTATCGTCTTCCATCAAGCTTGGGTCGATTTCGACACGACGGCAATTATGTGAACCGTTGATAGTCACTTTAACCAGACCTGCGCCTGATTCACCCGTTGCTTCTAGGCTAGCAATTTCTTCCTGAACCTTTTGCATTTTATCCTGCATTTGCTGGGCTTGCTTCATCAGATTACCCAAACCACTTTTACCAAACATATTAATCTCTCATAGCAATGGCTACAGCGCCCTGTAGCAGTTAAACGGGACGAATACTTTCTTCGTCAAGCTGCGCATCAAACAAACTAAGCAACTTAACAATAGTTTTATCCGCAATAATTGACTGGCGCGCTTGTGCCAGTTTTTCTTCATAAATGATTTGTCGCCATTCCAACGGCGTTTTTTGTGCGGGATTATCATCCTGAATAATATTCAGTTCAATCAACCGACCACAATGTTCACTCAACGCATCTTGTAATGTTTTATGGGCAGAAGCAAGATTCAAATGACGCTGAGTCGAACGCAAATGAAGATTAATTTGCGTATCACTTATCTGTTCTATATATGAATTCAAAGCCAATTGTTCAACCAGCTTAGGAATTTTTAATTGAAAAATTTGTGCTGACCACGGATCACGCTCTCGAGCTTGTTGTGCGATTTTTGCTGCCAGCTCCGGGGTTTTTTCATATTCCAGCGCTTGTTTTATTTCTGCAGTCGTGGTGACTTGTGGCTCAGCAATCTGTTTATTTTGCGAACGCCACTGATAAGGTACAGGTTTTTCTGGCTTATTTTGTGGCTGTTCAGTATTTTTTTTCTGGGCATTCTGCTGACGCTGTGTAGACACCGCTGCCAGTCGCTCTAGCGCTGACATTGCCGGCTTAGCCTGTGGCTTAGCCGGTTTATCCTTTTTTGACGCAGAGCCCTCATCAGGAGGCATCTGTAAGGATTGCCGAGCTTTCAACAATTGCAACGTCGGGCTATTTTCTAGCGCCGGAGAACTCTCTTGTGACAACTGCCCTGTTGGCATCGCTGACTGCGCAGAATGCTGACGCGCCACAGTATTCATTGGTGAACCGCCCGACGACGGTGCTGCAGCCATTTGAGGCGCAATTAGCGGCGCCGCAGGTGGCTGTTCAATAATACTTTTCGGATGAAAAGCCAGTGCTCTCAACAAAGTCATTTCAACCCCCATGCGCAATTCAGGCGCATAGGCTAACTCTTTGCGTCCCACCAGCAAAATCTGGTAATACAGCTGCAAATCTGCCGGAGAAATAGCGCGCGCCAACAGACGTAAGCGCCCATCTATCGATGAGGGATCTGATCCTTGGGCGGCAGGTAATAATTGGATCATCGCAATACGGTGCAATAACGCCAGCATTTCAACCAGTAGATTTTCCCAATCCGCACCACGGGTCGCTGCATTATCAACTAATGACATCACGGCCGGACCATCAGCTCGGTTTAGTGCTTCGATAATAGCTAAAGGCTGTTCATCGTCCAATGTCCCGAGCATCTGGCTAACGATGTCGCCAGTCACTTTACCTTGGCCCATGGCGATAGCTTGGTCCGCTAAACTCAACGCATCGCGCATACTGCCATCGGCTGCACGGGATAAGAGTTGCCTTGCCCGATTGTCGCTTTCGATATGTTCTTCGTTAAGCACATGCTCGAGCTGCTGGCTAATTTGACCAATATCGAGGGCTTTAAGATGGAACTGCAAGCAGCGGGACAATATTGTCACCGGTAATTTTTGCGGATCAGTCGTTGCCAGCAAGAATTTCACATGTTCAGGCGGCTCTTCTAAGGTTTTAAGCAACGCGTTAAAACTGTGACGAGAAAGCATATGCACTTCGTCAATAAGATAAACTTTAAACCGACCGCGCGCAGGGGCGTATTGCACGTTATCTAGCAATTCGCGGGTATCTTCAACTTTTGTACGTGAAGCTGCATCGATTTCAATCAGATCGACAAATCTGCCCTGTTCTATTTCAAGGCAATTTACGCATTTTCCGCACGGGGTAGCCGTTATTCCTTGTTCGCAATTAAGGCCTTTAGCGAATAAACGGGCGATAGTGGTTTTTCCGACACCACGAGTGCCAGAAAACAAATAAGCGTGATGCAGCCGCTGGTGTTCAAGACCGTTAGCTAATGCTGTCAGCACATGTTGCTGACCCACGACATCTGAAAATTTTTGGGGGCGCCACTTACGGGCAAGTACCTGATAGCTCATGAATTCCGCAGCGATTAAACATGATAATAATGACCATGCTACCACAGCCTCACACATTACGGCGAGGCTATGATTAAAAATGTCAGGTAGAGGCTAATTAGTGACCAGGGAACTCAATCAGGCTAAAGGTATGAATACCTTCTTTTTCTAAACGTTCCTGTCCACCTAAATCAGGCAGAGAAATAATAAATGCGGCCTCAACAATGTTACCACCGAGCTGTTCGATCATTTTCACTGTCGCTTCGATAGTACCACCGGTTGCGAGCAGATCATCGATAACCAGTACGTTATCTCCTGGCTTAATGCTATCTTTATGAATTTCCAACGTATCGGTACCATATTCAAGATCGTATGTCATACTCAATACTTCGCGCGGCAATTTACCTTTTTTACGCACAGGCACAAAACCTACACCTAAAGTTAATGCCACGGGCGCACCAAATAAAAATCCACGGGCTTCTGTACCGACAATTTTAGTGACGCCTTTATCACGGTAGCGTTCAGCTAACAGGCGAATAGTGGCCTGATACGCCGTCGGATTATCTAATAGCGTGGTAATATCTCTAAATAGAATGCCTTCCTTCGGATAATCAACGATGGTGGCGATACTGTCTTTAATTAATTGCAGTTCTTGCTCTTTTGCAGTCATAATCGGTGCCAATTTAATAAACACTAAACGATAGAATCTATGCAAAGTCCCATAAAAATGCAACATAAAGCCGTATCTTTGGCATGATTTTTATCAATAATCCACTATTTAACCGGTTAACTCAGGTTTAAAATGAAAATATCAACACTGTTGGCCGCACTAAAAGCGCAAATTGATAATCTTGAAACTCAAGTTGCGCCGCTGTCAGAGCACATTTTTAGTCAAGCGCGCTTCGATAAAAATTTATTTAATCGGAAAAGCCAAAAATTAGGCGACTGTTTGGCCGAACTCAACCACTATTATGCCCAGCTATGCCATTCGGTTTCTCTCGGACATGAGCAGCAAGTGGGCTTTTTAACCGAAAAAATTGTGTGTCAAATCCAAGCACTAGCACGCGAGGTGTCGACCCAATCATTGCGCAAAAAAGAAGATAATTATAGCCAGAAAAAAGAGCAAGTAGATTTATATGCGCGGCTATCTCAACATCAAGATTTTGAACGCCGATTGGTCGCCATGATAAACGATCGTGAATTGGTGTTAGATAAGCAAACTAATCACGCGGCACGTCACAAGTTACAACAAGAATTAGCCGCTTTAGCTGGCCGACTTTATCGCTGCCGGCAAGCATTATTACGAATTGATAAATCTATCGAGCAGCAAGAAAATCTATTTCGTGAATAGCTATCTATTTTCGATGGGTAACTTTCTATTTTTAGTGAATAATAAGCATGGACTGTATAAATGAGTCATAATATTGATAATGCCCCCGCAGAAATAAAACTGGCGGTAGATTTAATTTATTTATTAGAAAGCCATCATATTGATAATGATGTTGTTTTGAAGGCATTAGATATCGTTAAAATGGATTATCAACGCAAAAAAAGCCAACAACAAACAGGGGGAAAGCCTAGTATTGACTCTTCCCCTATCGGCTAATCTATAAAAATAATCAACGTGTTAGCTTAATTCTCTGTTGGCTTATCTGGTGAGTTATCAGAATTTGGTTTCAGCGTTTTAATTTCTTCAATTTGATCGCCTTTCTCATTATGCAGATGAACCTCAAGCTGGTTAAACGCAATATTAATGTCGTTTTCTCGGCACAATTTATCAATAGTACGATTCACTTCATCGGTAGTCACGCCACGGTCACCAATTTGACGCACATAAAAACGTAATTCGTGATCTAACGTACTGGCTCCAAAGCCAGTAAAATAGGCCCCTGGCGCAGGATCGGTCATCACTTTGCTATTACTGGTCGCCGCTTGTAATAACACCTGTTTTACTTTGTCTAAATCTGAACCATAAGCTACGCCTAATGCGATAGTGATCCGCGTAACGGTATCTGATAACGACCAGTTAATCAGTCGTTCGGTAACAAAAGCTTTATTGGGAATAATCACTTCTTTGCGATCAAAATCAATGATAGTGGTCGCACGAATACGAATTTTGCTCACCGTGCCCGAGAAATTACCGATAGTCACGGTATCACCAATACGGATCGGGCGTTCAAACAACAAAATAATCCCCGAAACAAAGTTGGCAAAAATTTCTTGTAAACCAAAACCTAAACCAAAAGTTAATGCCGCCGCTAACCATTGTAGCTGGTTCCATGTCACCCCTAAGGTTCCGAGAGAAGCAATGGTGCCGATACCAATAATAATGTAGGTCAATAACGTAGTGATAGCGTAAGTTGACCCTTGGCGCAGTTTGAGCCGAGACAATACCAGGACTTCTAATAATCCGGGCAAGTTACGGGTCATGACCCAAGCAACGACCATAATAATTAATGCTAAGAATAAATCAGCTAACGTGACGGCTTGTAATGCATTTTCACCCGCGATAGTAGGTACGGTGGTGTGCCACAAGGTCACGCTGTCGAGAAACGAAAAAATTGTAATAAAATCAGACCAAATGGTATAAAACGCCAGCACAAAGATAAAAAATAACGCCATGGTGGTTAAACGTAATGATTGCTGGCTGATTAAATCAATCGACATCGGTGGCTCTTTGACCGGATCACCTTCTGGATCTTCTGGCTGGCCTAGGCTTTTTCGCCGCTCAATCGCACGTTTATACGCTAATTTTCGCGCTGCTAAAGTCAATGCACGGAGACAGGTGTTATACACGATATACCAGAGTAACAGCAGATACAGGCTATCAATCCAGCGGTTTGCCAGCCTCAGCGTGGTATAATAATACCCCGCCATCATCAGCCCAATGAGAATTAATGGCGAGAAAGTTAACAGCGTTACCACTATCGAACGGGTTAAATGACTGCCATTTTCTTTCCAAACGTGGCGGCAGAATGGTAAAGTAAACAAAAATACCATCAGCAACGAAATCAATACCACCAACTGACCAATTACGTCATTAGCAAGCCGTAAAGGATAGTTAACCCCGTAAGTTGACCAATAAATAAGTGGCAGTAACGGTAAAGATAAATTAGCAATCTGACGGCGTGTGCGTGCAATCACTGCTTTATCAATACCAAAATGTTGCTCGGCGATACCTTCCGGCTTTAACAAGCGATAACAGAATTCGAACAGTACCCAGAATAGCGCAAATTGTTGAAAAATAGCCCAAATAAATTCGCCTTGTGCATTACCCGTTTTTAAAAACCAATAACCGCAAGCAATGGCTATCATCGATGCTGGTAAAGTTTGCGACAAGGTAAGTAACAATGCCAACGGTGTATTAAATTGGCTATCTTGGGACAATCGATTCACTTGGGTACTGATTTGCTGCAAGCGTCTCGTTACTTTTTTAGAAAGCCACAGAAAGGCTATCGCCAATATCCACAATGGCAGACTTATTGGTAATGCGGTGACTAAACCTTTCTGCAAACTACTCCACGACAAGCTAAAATCCAATGATTTCAGTTCATTCTTAGCCGCCTCAGGGAAACTTTGCAGCCAAGTTAAATCCATCGGTTTATTACTATTTACCCAAAAAATTTGCTGAGCTAAGGTGTTTTCTAACGAACTAATCACACTCAACAGCTGTTTTTGTTCAAGTTGCAAATTAATCGCTTGAGATATCTGCCCGCCTAACTGGATATTAAGCTGATCGAGCAAATCACGCCGTACCTCGAGTAACTCGGATAGTGAATTTTTTAACTCCGGGGTAATCACATTTTTTTCAGCTTCATCCAGATTATTTTCATACTGTTTAGCCACCAGCTCATTAATGTAATCTGAGGTTAAATATAAGGCGTCGCGCTGTTTATTAATATCAAACTGTTCGAGGCGCAGGTCGGCAATCGTATTGGGTAAATTCTTAGTTAAGATATCGGGGGGAAGATTAACCTGCTCTTGAAACAAGATGCGCGATAATAGCAAACTTCCGCGCAGCACATTAATTTGCTCTTTTAAATTGCGTTCAGTTTGTGTCACCCTTTC
Source organism: Moellerella wisconsensis (assembly GCF_022592395.1). Taxonomy (NCBI): domain Bacteria; kingdom Pseudomonadati; phylum Pseudomonadota; class Gammaproteobacteria; order Enterobacterales; family Morganellaceae; genus Moellerella; species Moellerella wisconsensis. Next base: position 2,809,869 of record NZ_CP093242.1, read on the forward strand.
CAGCCACGATTGCACTTTGATGCCCTTTTGCACCATGAGATTATTTTCTTGGGTGACCGAGATCAAGCGCTCGCTCAACTGTTTATTAATCGCAATCTCTTTTTGCACTAACGGATTATTACTGGCGTTCAAATTGGCCGAGGGAGAGCTTTGCACTTCACGCGCAGTTTCTTCGGAGTTATCTAGCCGTTTGTCACTAATAGTGGCTTGAACTTGCTGGATCTGCTCATTTAATACTTCAATAAATTCAGCGCTGTAATCTCGCTGTTTTTGCAATACATCTTGTAACTGGGTATTGGCTTGCAATACCTTTTTTTGGAAATCATTTTGTTGCTGTAAGTAATATTGTTCTATTTGTAATAATTCAGTCTGTGTCGGGCGCAAATTGGCCGGTCGATTTAAGGTACCATTTAGCTCATCGCGGATTTCTTGTAAGCGACGTGCATTTTCCATCATAATTGATTGTGCACGTTCGGGCTGAGTCTGTAACCCAACCAACTGGGCACTAAAACTGGCTAAATCAGCTTGTTCCGTTTGCAGTTTAGCTAATAAGCTATTTAACTCGGCTTCTAATTGCGCTAATGACAATGTTTTTAAATGGGCGATAAACTCCGCCTGAACTTGAGTGCCTTGGGATTTAATCCGTTTTAAATTATTAATCGCTTGTTTGGATTCTGAATCTGCTAGATTGATTTTTTTTTGCAGATCGTCCGAGGTCTTATTTAACTTTTCAATACCATCATAAAAAACTAACGCTTTTTCTATATCGTTAACCGATAGTTTCTCTTCTTCGGTCAAATTACTTCGTTTGCTTAATAAGCTAAGTTCATTCTGTATATCATCACGAGAAGGAATTGTGCTGGTAGTTAAGGCCCTTGCCTCTGCGGCAATAAAAAAAACTAAGAAGAATAAAATAATAGGAAAAGTAAATGATGAGCGACGCAGTTTATAATTATCAATTGATGTGTGCATGGTAAATATATCCGAATTATACTGGTCAGATTATGTATTAGTATTGCGCCAGTCAAATCAACCGACGCAATAAAAATACGTGTCTGATAGCGTTAGAATGTCAGTACTTTGTCTGCCGCCAAGGTCCATTCAGCTAATTCGACTAATGTACCCACTGATACGCCTTCGGCTAAAGTTAACCCACTGATACCTCGGGCGTCGGTACAGGTTTTACACAACTTAACCGGCACCTGTTGAGCTGTTAGAATTTCTAGCATTTGCTGTAAATTATAGCCTTCTTTGGGGTGTTGAGCGGCTAATCCTGCCGTGACAGCATCTGACATCAAAAAAACTTTCAACTCGGTTTGAGGATGATTTTCTTTTAAGGTAATCGCTAAACGCAGTGAATTAAATAAGGTCTCGCTACCGTATGGCGCGCCATTTGCTATGATTAATATCGAACTCATAATGATCTCCGTTATTCCGATGGTGCAGGTTGTCGCCTTATCGAAGGAGATGATCGCATCATTTCAATCAGGCTATCGACTAAGGTAACAGTATGTTGATAGATATTAAAACTCTCGGGTTGGAATAACCAGTTTTCTAAGATGCCAGAAATCATCGAATGCACCATAATTGAAGCGCATTCGACATTAAGATTAGCGGGGAGTTGTCCTGCGTCGATACATAATTGAAGTTGATCTACAATCCGGCTGTGGCTTGCCATATAGTTTTCTCTTTTAAAGTCCACTACCGCCGCCATTTCGCCTACCATTTCACACTTATGGAAGAATATTTCCATCAATGCACGGTTTTTAGGATTATCAATAAATTCGGTTAAAATATATATTAACAATTCTCTTAGGCTTGAGAGTGGATCATTGATATATTTTAATCGATAATTTCTTTCGGCGAGGAGAATTTGGCTATCACTGAATTCACAAGCTTGATAAAACAAATCCGCTTTATTTTTAAAGTGCCAATAAATAGCGCCACGAGTGACTCCCGCGGCTTTGGCTATATCAGCTAAAGATGTGGTAGATACACCCCGCTCTGAAAACGTCTTTATTGCGGCATCTATTATTTCTTGGCGGGTTATCTCGGCTTGTTGTTTAGTTTTTCGTGCCATTGCTCTTTGTTTTTGTCGAAAGCTGATTTACATACATTCGTGTATGTTTGTACTATAGCACGTGATAAATTTTATTCTGTCATAATTTTCTTAATAGTTACCTAAAATAACTTGAGCGCAGATAGTCTGCAAAGTAACGAGCCTGTTCTTCAGATAAAAATAACGGAGCAGGATATCGATACGAGGCAGGATAATTATCGCTCAATGCATCGTGGGTATAGTCATATTGATTAATTGAGGTTGACTTATGCGAACTAACAGAGGGGTATTACCTCTGGCTATATTGGTACTTTCAGGTAGCTTAGCTTTATCAGGATGTAACGATGACACTCAAGGTGGCGGCGAGCGTCCGGCGCCTGAAGTCGGTATCGTAACGCTGAAAGCAGAACCTCTGACGGTTAAGACTGAATTACCAGGCCGAACTTCCGCCTATCGGATTGCCGAAGTACGCCCACAAGTGGGTGGAATTATTTTAACCAGAAACTATAAAGAAGGCAGCGATATCGACGCTGGAACTTCTTTATATCAAATCGATCCAGCACCTTTCAAGGCTGCTTATAATAGTGCACAAGCTGATTTAGCCAAAGCCAGAGCAAATGCCAATATGGCCCGTTTAACGGTCAATCGCTATAAAACGCTACTGGGTACTAACTATATCAGTAAACAAGAATACGATACGGCGACCTCAACCTATGCGCAGGCCGTTGCTGCGGTTAAGGCGGCTGAATCTGCGGTTGAAACAGCGCGTATTAATCTAAATTATACCAAAGTGACTGCGCCAATCTCAGGCCGTACCGGTAAATCAAGCGTGACGGAAGGAGCTTTAGTCGCTACTGGCCAAACAACGCCATTGACTGTCATTCAACAATTAGACCCAATCTATGTGGATGTCACTCAATCCAGTGATGACTTTATTCGTCTGAAAAATGAAATTGCTCAAGGTTCATTGCAAAAAGAACCCGGTAAAGCGCCAGTTAGTTTGGTTATGAATGGCGGTAAAGTTTATGGTCAAGAGGGTTACTTAGAGTTCTCCGATGTGACTGTCGATGAAACTACCGGTTCAATCACCATGCGCGCTGTTTTTCCTAATCCTGAAAAAGAGTTATTGCCGGGAATGTTTGTCCGCGCAATTCTTGAAGATGGAGTGATTGAAAACGCCATTCTGGTACCACAACAAGGGGTAACTCGTACACCTCGTGGCCAAGCACAAGTTATGGTGGTGAATAAAGATAGTCAGGTTGAAGCACGCCAAGTTACCGCTTCTCAAGCTATTGGTAACCAATGGCTAATCACCGACGGCTTACAGCCGGGCGATCAAGTTGTGGTTATCGGCCTGCAAAAAATCAAACCGGGCGCTAAAGTCGTAGCCAAAGAAGCTAATTTGGAAACGCAATCCATAGACAATCAGGCAACCCCTGAGAAAAAGTCTTAACAAGGAGTGGGTGATTAATGCCTAAGTTTTTTATAGATAGACCAATATTTGCATGGGTAATAGCGATTATTACTATGCTTGCTGGTCTGCTGGCAATTATCAAGTTACCTGTATCTCAATACCCGACCATTGCACCGCCGGCGATTTCTATCTCCGCTAGCTATCCAGGTGCTGATGCCACAACGGTACAAAATACAGTAACTCAGGTTATCGAACAGAACATGAATGGTATCGATAACTTGGTGTATATGTCATCGACCAGTGACTCTTCCGGTAACATGAATATCTCGCTGACTTTTGATGCGGATACTGATGCCGATATTGCACAAGTACAGGTACAGAACAAACTGCAATTAGCGATGCCGTTGCTGCCACAAGAAGTACAGCAGCAAGGGATTAGCGTAGATAAATCCACCAGCTCCTTCTTGATGGTTGCTGGGTTTATCTCCAATGATGGTTCTATGGACCAGGATGATATCGCCGACTATGTGGGATCGAGTATTAAGGATCCCCTCAGCCGTGTAACCGGTGTCGGTGAGACGCAGTTATTTGGTTCACAGTATGCCATGCGCATCTGGCTCGATCCGGATAAATTAGTCAAATACAATATGAGTACTTTGGATGTTATCAATGCGATAAAAGTCCAAAATAATCAGGTTGCTGCTGGGCAAATTGGTGGTGCTCCATCGGTAGCTAATCAACGATTGAATGTGTCTATCATTGCGCAGACCCGTCTGAATAATGCGGATGAGTTTTCTAATATTTTACTGCGGGTTAATCAAGACGGCTCTCAAGTTCGCCTGAAAGATGTGGCCGTTGTCGAACTGGGTGCAGAAAACTACAACATCTTAGCTCGCTATAATGGTAAACCTTCTGCCGGTATCGGGATCAAGCTAGCCACTGGGGCTAACGCACTGGATACAGCGAAAGCTGTGCGTACAACGCTGTCAGATATGGAACCGTTCTTCCCGCAAGGGCTGGAAGTGGTTTATCCGTACGATACTACCCCATTCGTTAAAATTTCAATTAACGAAGTGGTAAAAACGCTGGTTGAAGCCATCATGTTGGTGGTCGTGGTCATGTATCTGTTCTTACAGAATATCCGTGCCACACTTATCCCAACAATTGCCGTGCCTGTGGTGCTATTAGGGACTTTCGCCATACTGGCGATGCTCGGTTATTCCATCAATACCTTGACGATGTTCGCCATGGTGCTCGCCATCGGTCTTCTGGTGGATGATGCCATCGTGGTGGTTGAAAACGTTGAGCGTGTGATGCAAGAAGAAGGGTTGCCCCCGAAAGAGGCAACCAAAAAATCCATGGAACAAATCCAAGGAGCCTTGGTGGGGATTGCGCTGGTGCTATCAGCCGTATTCATCCCAATGGCCTTCTTCGGAGGTTCTACCGGTGCTATTTATCGTCAATTCTCGGTAACTATCGTTGCTGCAATGGTACTTTCGGTTCTGGTAGCCATGATTTTGACACCAGCATTGTGCGCAACCATGCTGAAACCGATCAAAAAAGGCGATCATGGTCAAACTAAAGGCTTCTTTGGCTGGTTTAACCGTACTTTTGAAAAACAAGCGCATCATTATACCGACAGCGTAGCTCGCATGCTGAATGGTACCGGCCGCTACCTATTGATTTATGTAGTATTGGTCGCGGGAATGGCGTTTATGTTCTTACGTTTACCGTCATCTTTCTTACCCGAGGAAGATCAGGGGGTATTCTTAGCCATGGTGCAGTTACCTTCAGGCTCAACACAAGAACAAACTCAAGAAGTACTGTCCGAAGTCAGCGATTACTTTAGAACTGATGAAGAGCGCAACGTACAATCTGTATTTACCGTTAATGGCTTTGGCTTCGCCGGTCAAGGACAAAATATGGGTCTCGCGTTCGTGGTTCTGAAAAACTGGAGTGAGCGTCAAGGGGATGAAAACCACGTTACTGCAATTGTTCAACGCGCCAATATTGCGTTGTCTCAAAAGCAAGAAGCGATTATTTTCGCCTTTAACATTCCAGCGATTGTTGAGTTAGGTACAGCCAGTGGCTTTGACTTTGAATTGGTTGACCGTGGTGGTTTAGGCCATGAACAACTAGCGGAAGCACGTAATCAGTTACTTGGGCTAGCAGCTCAGCATCCTGAATTATTGCAAAATGTCCGCCCTAATGGTCAGAATGATACATCGCAGTACCGTTTACGGATTGATCAACAAAAAGCCGAAGCGCTAGGTGTTTCAATCAGTGATATCAACAGCACGCTGAGTACTATGTTTGGTGGTAATTACGTCAATGACTTTATTGACCGTGGTCGCGTGAAGAAAGTGTATATTCAAGGTCAGGCAAATAGCCGTATGTTACCTTCGGATATTTCTACGCTGTACGTTCGTAATAACCAAGCACAAATGGTGCCGTTCTCGGCCTTTGTTGATACATCACAAGATCCTTGGACTTTCGGTTCACCACGTTTAGAACGTTATAACGGTGTGCCTTCAATGGAGATCCAAGGGGATGCTGCACCGGGTAAAAGTACTGGTGAGGCTATGCTGCTGATGGAAAAACTCACCGCAGAGCTGCCAGCAGGTATTGGCTACGAATGGACGGGAATGTCATATCAAGAACGTCTGTCTGGTAACCAAGCACCGGCGTTATACGCTATCTCACTGATTGTCGTCTTCTTATGCTTGGCGGCATTGTATGAGAGCTGGTCAATTCCATTCTCAGTTATGTTAGTTGTTCCGCTCGGGATCATTGGGGCATTGCTGTTTACCTCAATCCGTGGCTTAGACAACGACGTTTACTTTAAGGTGGGCCTACTCACCACCATTGGGTTGTCGGCGAAAAACGCCATCCTAATTGTTGAGTTTGCCAAAGACCTAATGGATAAAGAAGGAAAAGGCTTAGTCGAAGCGACACTTGATGCCGTGAAGATGCGTCTCAGACCAATTCTAATGACCTCACTGGCCTTTATGCTTGGGGTATTACCATTAGTTATCAGTAATGGCGCAGGCTCTGGCGCACAGAACTCTGTCGGTACAGGGGTTCTTGGCGGTATGATAGCAGCGACCTCACTGGCTATCTTCTTTGTTCCAGTGTTCTTTGTGGTTATCCGTCGCCGCTTCAGTAAGAAAACTGAAGATATCGAACATAACCATCCAGTACAATAAGTTGTATCTGTAAACGCTAAAGGGCCACATTATGTGGCCCTTTTTTTGGCATGCTGAATATTAAATTATTGTCTAATGTGCATTTGAACCGATAGAAAAGTATCGCGCCCTGATATATCACTACAACTCATAGCACTTTAATTAAAGCTTTAGTTAAATAGACTGTGTCATCGACAGTTAAATCATTAGATAAAACCATTTGAATATAACGAGAGGAACGGTGGCGAAACTTGTTAGACCAGAGATAGGCGGCAAAGAATGGCCCTGATATATAAAAATAACGGCTCCAATCGAAGCCGTTATTTAAACAATTAAGAGTTAAACTCTATCGCTATGATTACATCCAGAAGAACCAAGCAAATAGCGAGATAACCAAAATACAGGCTAAGTTTAATACGCCGCCAACGCGCACCATCTCAATTTGGCGAATATAACCGGAGCCAAATACAATGGCATTTGGCGGTGTCGCCACCGGGAGCATAAAGGCACAAGAAGCGCCAATACCGATAATCATGGTCAGCACCATAACTGGCATGCCTAACGCTTCTGCGACAGTAGCAAAAATAGGCACTAACAAAGCCGCACTGGCAGTATTACTGGTAAATTCGGTCAAAATAATGATGAACGTAGTCACTGCAAGAATAATAATAAACCAATGGCTTTGCCCAAAAGTATCCTTCATCCAGTCAGCCATAATGCCGCTCGCACCAGAAGTTTGTAAAATCGCGCTCAGTGTTAACCCCCCACCAAACAGCATTAATACGCCCCACTCGGTATTTTTTTGAATTTGTGCCCAGTTCGCAACGCCGGTAACACAAATCAGAATAGCCGCACTGATAGCAATAATAGTATCTAGATCTTTAACGCCACCAAAAGCCGAACTAATGAATGTGCTAGTGATCCAACAACCTACCGCTAATAAGAAAATAATCATCGCGGTAATACGATGCCCAGTCCATTTAATATGTTCCAGTTCTAGCTCAAAGCGGTGTTTTAAATTTGGACGCAACATCATATACATCAATGCAAACATCATCGGCAGTAATACCACCACCATTGGAATACCGTATTTCATCCACGTTAAGAAATCTAACTGCAACGCCGCAGCGGCAATCGCATTCGGTGGGCTACCAACAATGGTTCCTAAACCACCAATACTGGCGCTGTATGCAACGCCCAATAAGACGAAAACAAAGGTATTACGTTCGTGGCGAATATCAAGATTAGATAAAATACCTAGCACTAGAGGCAACATCATCGCCGCCGTTGCCGTGTTACTAATCCACATTGAAAGCAGTGCGGTTACGCCAAATAATAAAATTACCGCAACAGATAATCGACCACGCGCAATCATTAATAAGCGGTTAGCGATCAACCTATCAATACCTTGAATATGCAAGGCTGTCGCCAATGCAAAGCCCCCGAAGAACAAGAAAATAATCGGATTGGCAAAAGATTTGAGCGCATCCCCGGTATTCATTAACCCTAGCAATACCGCCAGAATAGGAATACATAACGCAGTAATGGTTACGTGAATAGCTTCCGTCAACCACAGCACGCCGATAAACACCATTAACGCCAGCCCTGCATTGGCTTTATCGTCAAATGGTAGATAGTTTAATAGTAAAAACAACACCAAAATATCAACAGCTAAAATAACCCAACCTCGTTTATTTGACGGAGCAGGCCCAACTGCGGGTGTTAGAGTTTCAGAAGCGTCCATGATGACTCCATTAACTTAGGTTAATCATTACAAGTAACTATCACCCAAGTGTTTTATGTTAATTAAAATTATTCCAGTCGAAATATAGAGTTAAATCTATGAAAATTAAATGTACAAAAATGAAAAATGCGATCTATACCTCTAGATTTAGCTTATTTAATGTTTAAAACACAAAAGATAACCAGTTTTATTGGATTCACATCACATAAAAGAGCCATCAACTTGAAAGAATAAACCATCAACACAGAAATAAGCCATCAATGCAGAAATAGGCTATCAGCGCAGTAATAAGCAACCAACGCAGAAATAAGTCATCAATGCAGAAATAGGCTATCAATTAAGAACCAAGAAAATAACAAAATAACAACATTTATTAATGAGAGTGGAGGAAAATAATTCGAGAGAATCTTAAATAACGAGGAATTTAGTTAAGCAAAAATTAACTATTAAACATAAAAAAACGGGAAGATAATATACCTTCCCGTTCAATCAATTATTCAGCATTTAAAGCATCAGCGATTATGCTTGGCCTTTAACTTCTTTCAGGCCATTGAATGGAGCACGTTCACCCAGAGCTTCTTCAATGCGGATCAGTTGGTTATATTTAGCCACGCGGTCAGAACGGCTCATAGAACCCGTTTTGATTTGGCCTGCTGCTGTACCTACTGCCAGATCCGCGATAGTTGCGTCTTCTGTTTCACCAGAGCGGTGAGAGATAACCGCAGTATAACCTGCATCTTTAGCCATTTTGATCGCTGCCAGAGTTTCTGTCAGTGTACCAATTTGGTTAAATTTAATCAGGATAGAGTTAGCGATACCTTTATCGATACCTTCTTTCAGAATTTTGGTATTAGTTACGAACAGATCGTCACCCACCAATTGGATTTTATCACCCAGAATTTTAGTCTGGTAAGCAAAGCCATCCCAATCTGATTCATTCAGGCCATCTTCGATAGAAACGATAGGATACTGAGTGGTCAGGTCTGCTAAGTATTCTGAGAATTCGTGAGAAGTGAATGTACGGCCTTCACCTTTCAGCTCATAGTTACCTGTTTCTTTGTTATAGAACTCAGAAGCTGCACAGTCCATAGCTAAAGTGATGTCTTTACCTAAAACATAACCCGCTTTTTCTACTGCAGTTTTGATAACACTTAACGCTTCTGCGTTAGAGGCTAAGTTTGGTGCATAACCGCCTTCGTCGCCTACTGCAGTGCTCATGCCTTTCGCTTTCAGTTCTTTAGCTAAGTAATGGAAAACTTCAGAACCCATACGAACAGCTTCTTTCAGTGATTTAGCACCGACTGGCTGGATCATGAACTCTTGGATATCGACGTTATTATCCGCGTGCTCACCACCGTTCAGGATGTTCATCATTGGCAGAGGCATAGAGTATTTGCCGTGTGTACCGTTCAGGTCAGAGATATGCTCATACAGAGGCATACCTTTCGCTGCTGCCGCTGCTTTTGCGTTAGCAAGAGAAACTGCCAGAATCGCGTTAGCACCGAATTTTGCTTTGTTTTCAGTACCATCTAACTCGATCATGATTTTATCGATGTTAGCTTGATCTTTAGCATCCTGACCAATCAGCGCTTCAGCGATTGGGCCGTTAACCGCGCCAACTGCTTTCAGTACGCCTTTGCCCAGAAAACGTGATTTATCACCATCACGCAATTCTAACGCTTCACGAGAACCTGTTGATGCGCCTGATGGAGCAGCCGCTAAACCAACAAAACCACCTTCCAGATGAACTTCTGCTTCAACTGTTGGGTTACCACGAGAGTCAATAATTTCGCGACCGATCACTTTTACGATTTTGGACATTAGGTTTTCCTCAGTACAAGTTAAATTTCGGAAGGTTAGCAACCGTTGCTAGCCCTCCCATATCTTATTTCAACTGGCCTTTCTGGTAGTTACCAGCGGCTTTTACAAAACCTGCAAACAATGGATGCCCATCTCTTGGTGTCGAGGTAAATTCAGGGTGGAATTGACATGCCACAAACCATGGGTGATTCGGGTTCTCAATAATTTCCACCAGTTTGTTATCAACTGAACGACCAGCGACTTTTAGACCAGCATCTTCGATGCGTTTTAGCATCATGTTATTCACTTCATAACGATGGCGATGACGTTCAATAATCGTGCTATTGCCATACATTTCGCGTACTAGGCTGTCATTGACGAGATGGCATGGTTGACCACCCACACGCATAGTGCCACCCAGATCGCTTTCTTCACTGCGAACTTCAATATTCCCTTCTTCATCACGCCATTCAGTAATCAGCGCAACGACAGGGAATTTACAGTTTGGATCAAATTCAGTCGAATTAGCGCCTTCCATACCGGCAACATTTCGCGCATATTCAATCAGGGCTACCTGCATACCTAAACAAATTCCTAAATATGGAATGTTGTTTTCACGCGCATACTTGGCAGTCATAATTTTGCCTTCGATACCGCGTTGACCGAAGCCGCCCGGAACCAGAATCGCATCTAATCCTTTTAATAATTCTACACCACGGGTTTCGATATCCTGAGAATCAATCAGCTTAATATTGACTGTCAGGCGATTTTTCAACCCACCGTGTTTTAATGCTTCGATAACTGATTTGTAGGCATCTGGTAACTCAACATATTTACCGACCATACCGATAGTTACTTCACCTGATGGATTAGCTTCTTCGTAAATAACTTGTTCCCATTCAGACAAATTAGCTTCACGGCAATCTAAGTTAAATCGTTTACAAATATACTCATCTAAGCCTTGTGATTTCAATAGGCCTGGAATTTTATAAATAGAATCAACATCTTTGAGTGAAATAACTGCTTTTTCTGGCACATTACAGAACAAAGCAATTTTTGCACGTTCATTCGCCGGAATAACCCTATCTGAACGACAAATCAATACATCAGGCTGAATACCAATAGACAATAATTCTTTAACTGAATGCTGAGTAGGTTTAGTTTTTACTTCACCTGCCGCAGCCAAATAAGGAACTAAAGTCAAATGCATATATAAAGTATGCTCACGACCCACTTCTGCCGCCATTTGGCGAATCGCTTCGAGGAATGGCAGTGATTCGATATCACCTACCGTACCACCAATCTCAACCAATACTACATCATGGCCTTCACCACCGCGAATAATGCGGTCTTTAATTTCATTGGTGATATGAGGAATAACTTGGATAGTGGCGCCCAGATAATCGCCGCGACGTTCTTTACGCAGAACTTCAGAATAAACACGCCCAGTCGTGAAGTTATTACGACGTGTCATTTTAGTACGGATAAAACGCTCATAATGACCTAAATCAAGATCAGTTTCAGCGCCGTCTTCTGTAACGAAAACTTCCCCGTGTTGGGTTGGACTCATGGTACCCGGATCGACGTTAATATACGGATCCAGTTTCATGATAGTGACATTGAGTCCACGGGCTTCGAGTATAGCCGCCAAAGAGGCTGCGGCAATGCCTTTACCCAGAGAGGATACGACCCCGCCGGTCACAAAAATATAATTAGTTTTCATGCTGAACCTGAAAGTTTAGGTTTAAAAGATGATGGATATAACAGGACGGGAAAACAGTATACCCGAACCTTAAATTCGCTACAAATGATCTGAGCACAATAAGGTTTAGTTTCATCAATACCCTAATAATATCAAAAAGTTATACGTAAAAATATTTACGCCGGTTAATTAGCTCATTTATTATCTATTTTTAGATTAACACACTTTAACCCGTATTTTAATACTCTTAGCTAAATCCTTTCAGCCTTATGTTTCACTGGCGTTCTTGCTGTTTTATTTGCTGCCAGCAATCTTCCATATCTTCTAGTGTAGCAGTTTCTAGCGTTTGTCCTTTGTCAGAGATCATAGTTTCGATTTTTCTAAAGCGTCGTTCGAATTTATCGCAGGCTTTTTGCAGCGCCATTTCAGGTTTATGCCCTAAATGGCGTGATAAATTAACAGTCGCAAATAATAAATCACCGATTTCCTCTTCCAGATGTTGCTGATCGACCACCGCTTGCTGCGCTTCATCCATCACTTCGTCTATTTCTTCGTACACTTTATCCAGCACTGGACCAAGCGTATCCCAATCGAACCCTACAGATGCGCAGCGTTTTTGAATTTTATAGGCTTTCATCAATGCTGGTAGCGTGTTAGGAATATCGTCTAATACTGAAAATTGCGCTTTCAATGCGCGTTCTTGTCCTTTACGTTGCTCCCAGCCAGCTAATATTTGTGCTTCATCTAATTCAGCCGCTGAAAACACATGTGGATGACGATGCTCTAATTTATCGCTAACCGCTTGGCAAATATCATTAAAATCAAATAAATTTTGCTCTTGAGCCATTTGAGCATAAAACACCACTTGGAATAACAAGTCCCCTAACTCACCTTTTAAGTCACTGAAATCTTTGCGTTCAATCGCATCTAAAACTTCATATGTCTCTTCCAAGGTATATGGGGCGATGGTGTCAAACGTTTGTTGTTTATCCCACGGGCATCCTGATTCTGGATCACGCAGTTGCGCCATAATTTGCAATAATCGAGTTAACTGTGTTTCAGATTTTGTCATAATTTTTGCTCTTAATTTTCAGCTCTGTATGTATTTTCTATTTATAAGCCATAAAAATAATAAATCCTGAGTATCGCCGCCTTAAATTAAGCTGCTTGGCCTTCTGCCCCCTGATCAGTTTCGATCATCAGGGCAAGAGTTATGGCCTTATAGCAACCCACAATATGGTGGTTATAGCTCAGGATTAAATTCAATATGTTAGGTTCAATTACTGGGAATAACGTTTGGCTTCAATAACATCAGGTAATTGATTCAGTTTAGCTAATACTCTGCCAAGTACCTGTAAGTTATAAATTTCAATCGTCATATCAATAGTCGCCAACTGCTGCTTAACATCGCTCCGGCTGCTGACTCCCAGCACATTGACTTTTTCATTGGCTAATATCGTGGTGATATCACGCAATAATCCGCTGCGATCGTTGGCCTGTACACGCACCACTAATGAATAGCCACTGGAATAATTTTCACCCCAAACGGCATCAATAACCCGCTCAGGGGCATGGCTTTGAAGCTCGGCCAACTGCTCACAATCCAGTTGATGTATAGAAATGCCCCGACCTTTAGTAATGAAGCCGGCAATATCATCGCCCGGAATTGGCTGGCAGCATTTAGCGATATGATGCATTAAATTACCAACGCCTTCGACCACGATTCGACCACTGTCTTTCGGTGGTTGACGCACGGCACTGGTTTTATTTTCTAGGCTTTTTAATGCCTCACGGTCAGCTTCTTCTGCGGTGGTTTTATTAAATTTGCTCTGTAAGAAATTAACCAATTGATTAATACGAATATCGCCGCCACCAATTCCTGCCAATACTTCGTCTAGCGAATGTACATTATAACGCGCGATCAACAGTTTCTCGGCTTCTTTCAAGCTAATGTCTAAATGCACAATCTCATTGTCGAGAATTTGACGCCCGGCCAAAATATTTTTATCTCGGTCTTGCTTACGGAACCAGTTATGTACTTTGGCACGTCCACGGCTAGTAGTAATGTATCCCAGATTTGGATTTAACCAGTCACGGCTTGGGTTTGGGTGTTTCTGGGTGATAATTTCAATTTGATCCCCCATTTGAAGTTGATAGCTAAACGGAACAATACGGCCCCCAATTTTCGCGCCGATGCAACGATGGCCGACATCACTGTGAATATGGTAGGCAAAATCCAGAGGCGTCGAACCGGCTGGCAAATCAACCACATCGCCTTTCGGGGTAAACACATATACTCGATCATCAAAAACTTGGCTACGCACTTCATCCAACATCTCGCCGGAATCTGACATCTCTTCTTGCCAAGCAATTAATTTACGCAGCCATGCAATTCGATTTTCATAGCTATTGCCACGGCCTGCTACCGCAGCTGCACCTTCTTTATATTTCCAGTGCGCTGCTACTCCCAGTTCCGAATCTTCATGCATTTGGCGGGTACGGATCTGGATTTCAATCGTTTTACCGCCGGGGCCTAATACCACGGTATGAATAGACTGATAACCGTTCGGTTTTGGGTTAGCCACATAATCATCAAATTCATCAGGCATATGGCGATAATGAGTATGTACAATACCAAGAGCCGCATAGCAATCTTGCAAGCGTTCAACCACAATCCTGACGGCGCGAACATCAAATAATTCATCAAAAGCCAAGGATTTTTTCTGCATTTTGCGCCAAATACTGTAAATATGTTTTGGTCGCCCATACACATCTGCCTGAATATTTTCTTTCTGCATATATTTACGCACGGTGCTGACGAAAGTATCAATATATCCTTCACGATCAATACGCCGTTCATGCAGTAATTTAGCGATTTTTTTATATTCTTCGGGGTGTAGATAGCGGAAACAAAAATCCTCAAGTTCCCATTTTAGCTGACCAATACCGAGGCGATTAGCCAGTGGAGCGTAAATATTTGAACATTCTTTAGCGGCTAAAACGCGTTCATCTTCTGTCGCGTCTTTAACTTCACGCAAATGAGCAATACGCTCTGCTAGCTTGATCACCACACAGCGAAAATCTTCTACCATGGATAACAACATGCGCCGAACGTTATCCACTTGAATCGAGCTGGTTTCTGTCGATTGAGTGGCTTTTAATTGGCGTATTGCGTCCATTTCCAATACGCCTTTGACCAAGTCATAAATAGGCTGACCAAAATCTTCAGTCACCGTAGGCGCTGTAAGGTGTTTTTCTTCCACCAGAGGAAATAACATCGCGGCTTGTAGGCTACCGATATCCATACTTAAAGTGGATAAAATCTCCACCATTTCGATACCACGCCATAACAGCAGCTCACCATTTTCCTGCGTTTGCGTTTTATCGCGACAATATTGCCAGGTATGGATAAGTTTTTCTTCTGATTGAGAATTATTTAACCCTAGACTGCTTACCCACTTCTCTGGAGCAAACTCACCCGCGGGGGTTAAATGCGCACTTCTTACAGCAACCATAATATCTCCCTACCTGTTAAATCGTCGGAGTACGGACAAATAATGCCATTGATTCTAAATGACCGGTCTGCGGAAACATATCCAGCATCCGTAAATTTACTAAATTGTAGCCGGCATCCAATAAAATTTTACTATCACGTGCCAATGTTGTCGGGTTACACGAGACATAGACTACTTTTTCCGGTAACAGCTTAGCGATATGCGCCATAACCCCCGCAGCTCCTGCGCGTGCGGGATCTAGCAGAACCTTATTAAAACCTTGTTGCGCCCAAGGTTGAGATTGAATATCGGCCTCAAGATTTTCATGAAAAAATGTGGCGTTATGGCATTCATTAAGCCGCGCATTATGTTGAGCATTCAACACCAATGTTTCAACCCCCTCAACGCCCACCACTTCACCGGCATAACGCGCCAGAGGCAAAGTAAAATTCCCCATTCCACAGAACAGATCTAAAACTCGATCATCACGTTGTGGCGCTAACCATTCAATCGCTTGAGCCACCATCTGCTGATTAATTTGGCTGTTAACCTGAATAAAATTCAGCGGATTGAAGGTCAGCAGGGCATCCGCAACCTGATACATTGGCGTAATATTTTCTGCGCTATCTAACGTTTCAAGCTGGCTATCCCCCTGGTTTAGTAACACCTTGAGACTATGCTGCAATGCAAATTGATGCAATTGTAGTTTATCTGCTTTGGGAAGCGGATCGAGATGCCGTAATACCACCATCAGCACATTATCGGCATAGATTAGCTCAACATGACCCAAACGCGGGGCGGATTTTAGTTGATTTAGGCATTTTGATAATGGCAATAAAATATTTTCTAGCTCAGGCTGCATGACTGGGCACATTTTTATGTCCACTAGCGTATTCGACTGACTTTGCCTAAAGCCCATCACCAAATGCCGTTGTTTTGCTTGGTATTGAAGCCCCAAGCGTGCTCGGCGCCGATAACCGTATTCGGCACCACAAATTACCGGTTCAGCGGATAATTCAACGCCAGTTTCTCTGGCGACTAAACGAGATAAAACATCGGCTTTACTTTTTCGTTGTAAAGCAATTGCCGCATGTTGTTGCTGGCATCCGCCACATTTAGCAAAATGCTGACATTTAGGTACCACTCGCCAAGGGCTGTCTGAAAAGCGTTTAATGATTTTCGCCTTGCCAAATTGACGTTTTTCTTCGATTAATTCAACGCTGGCTTCTTCTCCGGGTAAGAGACCGGCAACAAAAATTGTTTTACCATCAGCACGAGCAACGCCCTGCCCTGCGGCATCTAAATTATCTGCACAAACCGTGAGAGTACGGCGTTGAATGGAACGGCGATGTGGCGAGTAAAATTGCACCATATTAGTCACTACGAGGAATAAAATTTTAAGTTAACCCTATTATAAGGGGAAATTAACTTTCTGGCACCGAACTTCTTAAAAAGAATCTGTAAATTAGTCAAGCAAAGACATAATTCATCCGTAAGAACAGCGCATTAATTAATACATCATCATCGATATTCAACGACGGATATTAGTCTATTTTGCCTTAGCTCTATCGTTATTATCATTGAAATATGATTTATCATTTATTGACTGAAAATAACGTATCTAAGAATGTCATATTTTTCTTAAGTATATCATTTACCCCGAATACTTTAACTAAAAAACTGTGAATTAAATTGAGGCCACATAATAAAACACATCTGATTTACCTTTATTAAGGGTTAAATCCATTATTGATAGTCATAACAAAACCATTAACCAAACTTTAAGTTGATAATTAAGCTTAATTAATTGCTTACCATAAATTTACGATATTCTTCATATGCATAATGATCAGTCATGCCACTGATATAATCTTGAATTAATCGTGCTCGATAATAAAATTCCAACATATCTTTTTCTTTATCATCAGTGGCAGCGATCTGTTCAATAGCTTCTCGATAAGAGAGCCGATGCTTATTGGATAACTTATGCAATAATCGAGTTTCAATAAAATAATCTGGGTGGTGATCATCTTTAGCTAATGCCATAAAATCGACGCGAGACATCAATAATAACGGACGGTAAGCATCAAGCAGCCCATTGATAATTTTGTAACCTTGTAATTCAAGTTGTTCAACTTCAGGGTGACTAAAAACATGACGAGAAGCAACGCGTTTTAATGCCAATAACAATCGATGTTCTTGGCTTTTATCTTCTAATAATGCGCTGTTAAAATGTCCAGAATAAATATCTGGCAAATTATCGATAAATCTCTGGGCACTATAAGGCGCTAATTTACTCGTAATATTGACCCGTAAATACATAAAAAACTGATCTTGCTGAATACGCCGAGTATGATTATTGCTAATATTTTTATACGCTCGAATAACTGTTTGCTCAAACAAATCACCCGGTGTAACGTCGCCCCATTCTTGGCGAATATAATCCTTCAACTGATCGACGGTAAATATGCCTTTTTCAACTGCGTCATCTAGATCAGCAATACAATACGAAATATCATCGGCAGCTTCCATAATATATGACAATGGGAAGCGGCAATATTTATCCATATTTAACGCTTTGCATAATTCACTAATAAACGCAGATTCTGACCAGTAATAGCCGGGTTTTTTCATTAGATAATTAAATTCAGGCGGGATAGGCGCTAAATCATAAGCTCCTCGAGTATATTTTAAAATGGAACCAATCTGGGCATAGGTTAAATTCAATTTAAGTAATTGATGAGCCATACGTAGCCCCTGCGCATTACCTTCAAATAAACACAGATCGCGACGTAATTGGCGACGAAATAAATCCCCCCTTGGTTCACCCGTTAATTTTAGCGGCGCAATAAAACAGGGATCGGCTTGCTGGGTATCCCATTGATATTCTGGTGATAATAGCTGTTTAAACCAACTCTGAATCGCCGCTTCACCAAAATGTCCAAACGGAGGATTACCAATATCGTGCATCAAACACGCCATTTCGACTAAACTTTCAAAAGCATCAATTCGATCAGTTAATCCATAGTGTTCAATCAAACCGCGTTTTCTTAATTCAGCAAATACAGTTTTAGAGATATAGCGCCCAACTTGTTGAACTTCAAGGGAATGAGTTAAACGACTTCTTACCGCCGCATTTTGTTCTAGTGGAAAGACTTGGGTTTTCTGTTGTAAACGGCGAATAGCTGCGGAATTAATAATTCGACCACGATCGCTTTCAAATTGGCGATTAATTAAATCTTCATCATCTGGAATTGACGTAATATTTTTTTGGCTATTATAACTGCGCTGGTAACTCAATTTTTGTTTGAAATTAATCTCAGCCATTGATTTCCCCTTGGCTTATTTGGCGGTATCTCATCATCACTTAATTAATGATAAAACCTTATAGCCACCCGACTTTTCAATGCTACACTTAATGGCATTAGCGCTGTAACGGCTCATATTATGGTTCGGGAGGCAGTTTATTATTTTCATAATTTATTACTACTTTTTATATTTACTCATCCCCGCTAAATAATCTACCATAATTGAGCGAGTATACAGACGTAAGTGTTTAATTAACCAACAAAGAGTATCACATAATGAAAGTCGGTATTATAGGTGCAATGGAGCAAGAAGTGACCCTTCTGCGCGCTCAAATTGAAGGGTGTCAAACACTGGCTCTTGGCGGCTGTGAAATTTACAGCGGTAAATTAAACGGGATTGATATCGCACTACTAAAATCAGGTATTGGTAAAGTATCGGCGGCAATTGGCACCACTTTATTACTTGAGCACTTCAAACCCGATTTTGTTATCAATACTGGCTCTGCCGGGGGATTAGACGCCTCATTGAATGTTGGCGATATTGTGGTTTCTACTGAAGTGCGCTATCACGACGCTGATGTCACTGCTTTCGGCTATGAACCAGGCCAAATGGCACAATGTCCACCCGCGTTCATCGCTGACGAAAAATTAATTGCACTGGCAGAAAAATGCATCCAACAATTAAATTTAAATGCGGTTCGTGGCTTAATTTGCAGTGGCGATGCCTTTATTAATGGCTCTGAGCCGCTAGCACGTATTCGCCATATCTTCCCGCAAGTGGCCGCGGTAGAAATGGAAGCCGCAGCTGTCGGCCACGTTTGCCATCAATTTAACGTGCCATTTGTGGTGGTTAGAGCAATTTCTGATGTCGCAGATAAACAATCTCACACCAGTTTTGATGAGTTCTTACCTGTAGCCGCACGCCAATCTTCATTAATGATTACTGCGATGCTCACTGAGCTTAATTAATCATCATACTAATCACTGTGCTATTAATTTGCGCGATAAAAATAATTGGCGTTATTGATAGCACATAGAATTATTGGTTTTATTAACTGTCGCTAATTTTACCTATCACGGATCGCGCGCGATGCATAAAATACACGTTAGAATTCCCCCAATCGCAGCCGTTATTTTCACCCTGTTATTTACCAGTATATTTTCAATCACAGCAAGTTATGCAGAGGTAAAACAACGTGTTATCAGTTTATCACCCGCTAATACAGAGCTAGCCTACGCCGCAGGCATGGGAGATAGTTTAATTGCAGTTAGTGCCTATTCCGATTATCCCCCTGAAGCCAAAAAACTAGAACAAGTTGCTGATTGGCAAGGGATTAACTTAGAACGTATTATTGCCTTAAAACCTGATTTAATTCTCGCATGGCGCGGAGGGAATCCGCAGCGGCCGCTCGACCAAATCGCAGCCTTGGGTATTCCGGTGATCTATTTTGATCCCAATTCAATCAATGAAATTATTGCGGCAATAAATACGCTAGCAGAATATAGCCCACATCCTGATATCGCTAAAAAATCCACACAATTATTGCAACAGCAATTAGATGATTTACATCAGAAATATCAAAATAATGCCATAAATAAACCGGTATTTATTCAGCTAGGAACGCAGCCACTGTTTACCGCCGGAGGGAAAACCTTACAAAATGAAATTGTGGCTTTATGTGGGGGACAGAATATTTTTGCCAACAGCCAAATTCCTTGGCCGCAAGTGAGCCGCGAACAAGTTTTAGTCCGTCAGCCGGAATATATTATTATCGCAGGTTCTGAAGATCAAAAATCAATTATTGAGCAGTTTTGGCAACCTCAAATGAAGGTCAAAATTATCTCATTAAATCAAGATTGGTTTCACCGAGCCGGTCCGAGAAGCCTACTAGCCGCTCAACAATTGTGCGCGCAAATCAATCCTATCAACCAATAAACCAAATTTAATGACGATAAAAAACCAAGGGGCGGAGCCCATCCCCTTGGTCATTTTGTAGCTCGCTGACCACTGACCATTCAGTACCACGAAAATTAGTGGGCTGAATATAGTGAAATAGGGGGGGATTCTAATCGTATTATCACCAACATCAGACACTGAAAGATGAACCACAGCCACACGTCGTTTTAGCATTCGGGTTGGTTACAATAAAACGTGATCCCTCAAGACCTTCGGTGTAATCAACACAACCACCGACTAAATATTGTAAGCTCATAGGATCAACAACCAGTTCAACGCCTTGTTTCTCGATTGTTAAATCACCTTCATTGACTTTATCGTCAAAGGTAAACCCATACTGAAAACCACTGCATCCGCCGCCGGTGATATAGACACGTAAACGCAGATTTGGATTCTCTTCATCAGAAACCAAGTCTTTAACTTTAATCGCTGCTGCATCGGTAAATTGCAGAGGCAGTGCTACATTATCACTCATTTCATTACTCCAAACCGGAAACCGGTAATCTCATTCAGAAGCCAGCAAGGCTTACTCTGATCTGTCTCTACTCTAAATACTGCCCTTAAACTGGCGCAGTTGCAGAACATGATAATTCACAATAGTCCGACAAGATAACCCGGTAAAACTCAAGGTAATCTAATGAAATAACATCAATTTGAATTTTTTGTTATTTCTATTTGAAAACCCTTTATTCATCGCCTTATGCTGAGCACACCTGCAACCTAAAGTATGGCGAGTATCGTAATTATCTAATACCCGACCAATGGGTTCAACTATTGTGACACTTTTTGGCACTTTTGGAAAACAGTGCTGCGGAGTATTTGGCTTAACCCCTACAGTGCTTTAGAATGGCGGTATTAATTAGCTCACCTTCTTACTTGGAGCCCTGAATGAGCCATTCTCAAACACTTTATGACAAAGCACAACAACTTATCCCCGGCGGCGTAAATTCACCGGTACGTGCCTTTAACGGTGTCGGCGGTACCCCTCTATTTATTGAGCGGGCTGATGGTGCCTATATCTATGATGTAGATGGTAAATCTTATATTGATTATGTCGGTTCATGGGGCCCGATGGTCTTAGGTCATAATCACCCAGCCATTCGTGATGCCGTACTAAAGGCGGTTAATAAAGGCCTGAGCTTTGGTGCACCAACCGCAGCTGAAGTACAAATGGCAGATTTAGTCTGCGAATTAATGCCATCCATTGATATGATACGTATGGTTAACTCGGGAACCGAAGCGACTATGAGCGCAATCCGCTTAGCCCGTGGTTATACCGAACGTGACAAAATCATTAAATTTGAAGGCTGCTATCATGGCCACGCGGATTGCTTGCTGGTTAAAGCGGGCTCAGGCGCGCTAACCATGGGTGAGCCTAATTCTCCGGGCGTGCCAGAAGATTTTGTAAAACATACGCTGACCTGTACTTATAATGACTTATCTTCAGTGCGTCAAGCGTTTGAAAACTACCCTGAGGACATTGCTTGTATTATTGTCGAGCCGGTCGCAGGTAACATGAATTGCATTCCGCCAAATCAAGACTTTTTACCGGGCCTACGCGCACTGTGTGATGAATTCGGTGCCTTGCTTATCATTGATGAAGTCATGACAGGCTTCCGCGTTGCCCTAGGTGGAGCTCAAGACTACTACGGCGTAGTGCCAGATTTAACCTGCCTAGGTAAAATTATTGGCGGCGGTATGCCTGTCGGCGCATTTGGTGGGCGTTTTGATGTAATGCAAAAACTGGCTCCTATTGGCCCAGTTTATCAAGCAGGGACTTTATCCGGTAACCCTGTCGCGATGGCGGCGGGATTAGCCTGTTTAAATGAAGTCGCTCAACCTGGCGTACATGCTCGACTCGCGGAATTAACCGACAAGCTGGCGCGTGGATTAGAAAAAGTAGCTGAAGAAGAAGGGATCCCGCTGGTCGTCAATCATGTTGGCGGCATGTTTGGTATTTTCTTCACCGATGCCAAACGCGTAACTTGCTATCAAGATGTGATGCAGTGTAATACCGAACGCTTTAAACAGTTCTTCCATTTAATGCTGCAAAAAGGGATTTATTTAGCCCCTTCAGCCTTCGAGGCAGGTTTTATGTCGATTGCTCATAGCGATGAAGATATTGATAAAACTCTTGAGGCAGCACGCGAAGCATTCGCCAAAATGGACAAATAATCGTTTTTACTGATGCTCATTAATCGGTATCAGTACAGCCCATAAAAAAATGCCGCGCTCTGTATTTATACAACGCGGCATTTTTATGGCTATCGAATAACTGATTTTAGAGAGTTACAAATAACCTAACTCTCTATTTTCAGGTTAATAATTAACCCACTGTTACTTGTTCAATACAGCGTAAGCCACAAGGTTAATTATTACCGCCAAACATCTCTTTAACCCAATCCGGTGCATCATTTTCTTGTGGTGGATTAGCATTATTATTTAAATTCCAATTTGGTTGTTGTGAGGACTGTGTTTCACATAAATATTGTGGATTTTCAGTCCACACAGGCAACACACGCCCTCCGCCAAATTCTGAACAATTAAATTGTCCATCAGCATTAACGCGCATCTCAACGATACCTTCTGGCGGACGATTAATCAGTTCTAAAGGCGTTTGATTATCTAAATAGCGTTGATAAATCTTCAGAGCGCCTGTAGAGCCCGTCAAGTTAGTTGGACCATTATTATCACGGCCTACCCAAACAATGGTAACTTCCTTACCATCAATTCCCGCAAACCAACTATCACGTAAGTCATTGGTTGTTCCGGTTTTGGCAGCTAAGTTATATTTTGCAAACTTAGTTTTTAATGCACGCGAGGTTCCTTGATCGACCACTTGCTGCATACCATATAATGCCAAATAGGCAGCCTGAGCAGGAACAGCTCGCTCCGCGGAAGGGTAACTTTGATAAATCTCATTACCATCACCATCAATGACTGAGCGTAATGCCGATAACTTCGCGCGATTACCGTTACCACCAATGGTTTGATACACCTGCGCTGTTTCAATAGGGGTTAAGTTTATCGCGCCAAGTAGCATGGCCGGAACTTTTTCTAATACATTGGCCGGTGCACCTAAGCGCACAAAAATATTAACCACTTGATCAAGCCCTACTTCTAAACCGAGGTTAACGGTTGGAATATTTAGCGATTTAGCTAACGCATCAACCAACATCACTCGGCCACGGAATTGGCGATCATAATTGTTTGGTTTCCATGTTTGATTACCCACTTTCAATGCTAATGGCTCGTCGGATAGCCAAGTATTTAAACGGAAGCGATCAGGCTCACTTAATGCGGCTAAATAGACCGGAGGTTTGGCCAATGAACCAATCGAGCGACGAGCATTCAGAGCACGATTAAAGCCTGAATATTGCGGCTGAGAACCTCCGACCATAGCCCGAACTTCACCATTAATTCGATCAACGACAACAATGGCGCCTTCTAAATCATTAATTTTTCGTGTTTCTCTTAAATTTGCTACGCCTTTTTCTACCGCGTTTTCGGCTGCATCCTGCGAAACAGGGTCGAGAGTAGTAAAGATTTTAGCCCCAGATAAATTATCAAATTTATCCCCCAGCTTTTCGCTCAATTCTTGACGAACCATTTGCATAAATGCCGGCTGTGGAGTAATCACGCCACTTTTGGCTTTAACGCCCAGTGGGCGAGCGCTGAGAACATCGTACATTGCCTGATCAATAACACCGCGCGATTCCAATAATTTCAAGACTACATTGCGGCGTTCTAAGGCAGATTTAGGATTGCGCCACGGATTATATAATGAGGCACCTTTGACCATGCCGACCAATAAAGCCTGCTGATCAAGACTGAGTTCATCAACCGGGCGACCGAAATAATATAAGCTCGCCAATGGGAAACCACGAATTTGATCATCGCCACTTTGGCCTAAATACACCTCATTGAGATACAATTCTAAAATACGTTGTTTGCTATAACCGTAGTCCATCAGTACCGCCATATAGGCTTCGTTGGCTTTACGGGTAAGTGTGCGTTCGTTCGTTAAAAATAAGTTTTTGACTAATTGCTGAGTTAAGGTACTGCCCCCCTGCACGGCACGTCCAGCGGTTAGGTTGGCTATCACTGCACGGCCAATAGAATAAATGCTGACACCGTCGTGCTCATAGAATCGGCGATCTTCAGTTTCTAATAGCACCTTAATTAACGATTCAGGAAAATCTTCAATCGGTAGTACTAATCGCTGTTCATTATTTGGCGACTGTAACATCGTGATTAATTTTGGATCGAGACGGAAGAAACCAAAAATACGGTTATTTTCCATATTCTCAATTTTAACTAAGCGCCCTTTTTCAAAATATAAACGAGCAAGGATCTGATCTTCTTTTTGATCAGGGAAATTAAATGGCCGACGCAACATCTCAATGGTGTTGCCTTTCACCACAAATTCCCCAGCGCGGGTGATTTTATTGACTTGTCGATACTGCATGCCATTCAACAAGCGTACCATTTCGGCTTGACTATAATCCATGCCTGGCTCGAGGTTGACCATACGGCCATACACCGCGGCAGGAAGATCCCACACTTTGCCGTCAAGGCGTTCACTGACTTTTTGGTATAAATAAACCCCATAAATGCCGACTAACAGCGTAATAACCAAGGCGATTTTGACCAATAGCCAAAACCAACGCCATTTACTTTTTTGCTTATTCGGACGCCCTTTTTTGCTTTTCTTCGCCATCAGTTCGTCCTCTTGCTGATACTCTGTATGTTCATTAAATTGTTCATCATCGAATGGAGATTCATCATAATCATCCCGCCGCTGACGGCGACGAGAATTCGCTGGTTTTTTAGTTGGGCGTGTTTTTTTACGCTTGCCTATGGGTTCAAAATCTTTACCTGACATTTGCACCTATCATATTCAATTTTTACGTTTTTTCACGTTTAACTGTTCATGTTCAACTATCTTTTTAAGCTATAGGGTACGATTATTTAACCGGCTTAAAATAAATGTTTTGCACTGATTATTACGGGCTCTGCATCGGCTTGATTTTTAATCTATTCAGCCTCTGGTTGGAGTAATCTTAACTTATTGACGATTTTGGCTTACATTGCCCCTTAATTCACAGAGGAAAGCTCCCAAATAGACACAAAACTCTAATAAACCGTGGGGTGCTTACAGTGAAAGTCCCACCTAAAAATCAAATAATATCAAATTAATTCAATTAATTAACTAATAATCAATAGCCTATTACTTTCTAGATTAAATCGACTCATTACGCCGATCCAGTGCTTTTTTAGTTTTTTGCGTCGGCAAAGTTTTTACGGGATCATCAGGCCATAAATGTTTCGGATAACGACCTTTCATCTCTTTTTGAATTTCACGATAGCTACCTTTCCAGAACGCATTTAAATCTTGGGTAATCTGCAACGGGCGCATTGCGGGTGATAATAAAGCCAATGTCACGATTATTCTTCCGCCCGCAACGGTTGGATTATGCGACTCACCATACATTTCTTGCATGCGTACCGCAATAACTGGCGGTTTATCCAATGAATATTCAATGCGTACATTATTTCCAGTCGGTGTGAGATAATGTGTCGGTAACATAGTTTCAAGCCATTGCTTTTGTTGCCAATCTAACCGCTGAGTTAGCGCTTGTTGTAAGTTAATTGCGCGTAATGTGGCTAAATCTTTTACTCCCGATAAAAATGGCAATAGCCACTCATCGAGGGAAGCTAATAGCGATTCATCATCGACCGCAGGCAAATCCATCTCAGGGAACCATTGAGCCGCTAATTGTAAACGAATACGCAACTGCAAGGCGGCATCACTCCAGACAAAGCCTTGTAATCCATTATTTTTTACCCAGTATAATAGCGCTTGGGTTATCTCCTTCGCTGAGGGATTAGCTAAACGCTCCGAGCGGACAATTAATTCACCGCACAAAGTACGCCGCCAAGCAATTAAGGTTCCACGTTTTTCATCCCATTCTACCGCTGCTTGCTGGTTAAATAACGCCGGGCAGTGATGCTCTAATTGCTCAATATCAACGGCCACAGCCAGCCCAATGCTGGCATCCGCGCTGTAGTCTCCTTGCCATAATTGAGCGGCAATCACCCACGCTTGATCCGCCAAACTATCCTGTGGCTCAATTTGTGCTCCAGAACCATTAGCTAATTGAAAACGTGACTGATTATTACGATTTTTAGCGATTCTATCGGCAAATCCTTGCGCCAATAATAAAGCCAATGCGGGATGGCTCGCCAATTGTCGGCTGTCTTGCCCCGTTACTTTAAGACCACAGATTTGTGAGGCACGGTGACACCATTTGTCGGTTGGCGTTGCTAGCCAAATTGCTATATCAGACAAACCTTTGCTGCGCGGCGGATCTTCTAATATAGCGATTATTAATCCAGCCAATTTAATCAATGCGTTATCATCAGTTTGTTGTGCATAAAACAGTATGGCGGATAACCGGGGCTCGCTTCCAGCCGCAGCCATTTTTTGCCCTTTCGGCGTCAGTGTCACTTTATGACTCAATAAATCGTAGGCGCGATGATTATCCTGATCGCGAGCGGTGCTTGTTACGGCGCCTAATTGCGCCAGTAATTTATTCGCCGCCCGAATATGCATTTCTGGTGGATAATCTAACCACGATAATTGTTGGGGGGTTTGGCATCCCCACTGTAAAATCGATAGCCATAACGCGCTCAAATCACTGTGTAAAATCTCGGGTTGGCTATGCTCAGGGGCTCTCTCCGCCTGTTCGCGACTGAAAAGATGCCAACAAACTCCCGGCTCTAAACGCCCGGCACGCCCCGCCCGCTGGATCATCGACGCTTGGCTAATTTGCTGTTTAGTTAATTTCGTTAAACCATTACGCGGATTAAACTGGGCTATGCGTTCCAAACCGCTATCGACCACCAGCCGAATACCTTCAATGGTCAAACTGGTTTCAGCAATATTCGTGGCTAACACAATTTTTCGCTGTCCGACAGGCGCTGGCAGAATAGCTTGCTGCTGCGCTTGTATCGATAACGCGCCATATAACGGACAAAGCAAAATATCTGGTGTTACACGCGCCGAAAGCTCGGTTAATGTCCGCTGAATTTCGCCAATTCCCGGTAAAAATAACAACAGCGATCCCGAGTGCGAGCACATCAATTGCCAAACAGCCGAAGCAACTTCAGCCGCAAAGGGTCTATGCGGATTCAAACGCTGAAAATGCCGTTCTACCGGAAAAGAGCGCCCTTGAGAAACAATCACTGGAGCATCTGGGAACAAGCTGGTTAAACGCTTGCTGTCTAATGTCGCTGACATCAATAAAATACGCAGGTCTTCGCGTAATCCTTGCTGAATATCCAATAATAGCGCTAAACCAAGATCAGCCTGTAAACTACGTTCATGGAACTCGTCCAGAATAATTAACCCCACACCTTCTAATAATGGGTCTTGCTGCAACATGCGGGTTAATATGCCTTCGGTTACCACCTCAAGGCGCGTATTCGCACTGATTCGACTCTCGGCTCTCATACGGTAGCCAATTGTCTCTCCGATGGGTTCGCCATATTGCTCGGCCAAACGGTAAGCGACATTTCGCGCTGCAATACGCCGAGGCTCCAGCAGGATAATTCGCCCCTCAATGACCCCACTCTTTAAAATTTCTAATGGCAGTGCCGTCGACTTACCCGCACCTGTTGGCGCATGTAATAGTACTTGATTGCTATTTTTTAATGCGGCAAGTAAAGAGTTACTTACTTGATATATAGGTAATAATGACACTATTATTCCTCATAATTGTTCTCTTTTCGCTCACCATCATGGCAAAATGATTAACTTTTAATGGCCGACATTGTAGCATTGCCCGCCAGTTTATTAACTCTATCCAATAACGGAGCCTTCATGGAATTTACCCCTCCTTTGCAACCGGCGATATTAGTCAAACGCTACAAACGATTTTTAGCGGATATCGTTACGCCAGAAGGTCAATTAATGACGATTCATTGTGCAAATACCGGCGCAATGACGGGTTGTGCTACCGAGGGCGATAAAGTTTGGTATTCAACGTCCGATAACCCTAAACGTAAATACCCTCACAGTTGGGAATTAACCCAAACACAAACCGGCGATTGGATAGTGGTTAACACGCTACGCGCCAATGAATTAGTTGCCGAGGCTCTAACAAAAAAGATCATTCCAGAATTATCTGAATATAAATTTGTCCAAAGAGAAATTAAATATGGAGATGAGAATAGTAGGATTGATTTTTTATTGACCGGAGACAAACTGCCAGCATGTTATATTGAAGTAAAATCAGTGACTTTGCTACAGAATGGTCAAGGATATTTTCCCGACGCCATTACCCAAAGAGGACAGAAACACCTACGTGAGCTAACAATTATTGCTAAAGAAGGAAAAAAGGCCATACTGTTGTTCGCTGTAATGCATTCGGGTATTCAGCAAGTATCAGCGGCAGCGCATATTGATAAGCAATATGCATCATTATTGCAGCAAGCGATTGAGTGTGGTGTTGAAGTCATTTGTTATCAAGCAGATATATCAGAAAAGGAACTTTTGCTGGCTAAGAAAATTGACTTTGTTTCGATGATAAAAGAGTAGTTAATTCATCAATATAATGGTAGCTGAGCATTGCGGCTAAGAAAAAGGCAAACACGCGTCTGTTCACAGCATTGCAAAACTCATAGCAGGAACGATTGCCAAGAAGGCAGGCTTCTGCTATTTATAGCGACCTTTATTTTTCCCCATTGGGGTTAGTGTTAAATTGCGTGTGTAGGAGAAGTATTATGCAAGAAGGGCAAAAACGTAAGACCTCGTCCTTAAGCATTCTCGCCATTGCTGGGGTTCAGCCCTATCATGAAAAAGCTGGCGAAGAATATATGAACGACGCTCAGTTGGCTCATTTTAAGCTCATTCTCGAAGCATGGCGCAATCAACTCAGGGATGAAGTCGACCGGACAGTTACTCATATGCAAGATGAGGCCGCTAACTTTCCAGATCCTGTTGATAGAGCCGCTCAGGAAGAAGAATTCAGTCTTGAATTACGTAACCGAGATCGTGAACGTAAGTTGATTAAAAAAATCGAAAAGACCTTAAAGAAAGTTGAAGATGATGACTTCGGTTTCTGCGAGTCTTGTGGGGTTGAGATTGGCATTCGCCGCTTAGAAGCTCGCCCTACAGCTGATTTATGTATTGACTGTAAGACATTAGCAGAAATTCGCGAAAAGCAAATGGCTGGCTAATTACTGACTTATGGAGTCCTCGACGGCGCATACTGTGGTTATGCGCCGTTATAGGAATATTTACACCGCCATGAAAACCGCTAATTCATCTTCAAAACCCTACATTGGCCGCTTTGCCCCCTCTCCTTCAGGTGATCTCCATTTTGGATCGCTAGTTACTGCTCTTGGTAGTTACCTACAAGCTAAATCTCAACATGGCCAATGGCGACTACGCATCGATGATATTGATCCGCCACGTGAAGTTCCCGGCGCCGCAGACAGTATTCTCGCTACCTTAGAATGCTACGGTTTATACTGGGACGGTCCGGTGGTTTATCAATCTCAACGTCATGCCGCTTATCGCGAAATTTTGGCTGAGCTTATCCATAATAATCAATGTTATTATTGCCGATGCACACGCCATTGTATCCATGAGATGGGAGGGCTGTATAATGGTCGTTGCCGCTGGCTGAATTGACCGGCAACCAATGCCGCATTGCGAATTAGCCAATGCCATCCTATTTATGATTTTAATGATAGGATCCGGGGGACCGTGCATACTGAACCGACAATCGCTGAAGAAGATTTTATTATTCATAGAAAAGATGGGCTATTTGCTTATAATCTGGTGGTGGTAATTGACGATCATTATCAGGGAGTGACTGAGATAGTGCGTGGTGCCGATTTAATTGCCCCGACATCGCATCAGATATCGCTGTATCGACATTTATCGCTGCCAGAGCCAACTTATGCCCATTTGCCTCTGGCATTGAATAAAGATAATAATAAGCTATCGAAGCAGAATCATGCTCAGCCAATACCCACCTCAGACCCACGGCCGGTATTGATTGAAGCGCTGAATTTTCTGCAACAACCGTATATAGATGGCTGGCAAGAAATAAGCATTGAACAGTTATTGGCACTAGCAATAAAAAATTGGGACTTATCATTAGTCCCTGATTATGACTCTGTCACCACAAAATTTCAGTAATCAGTCACTTTTATGAGATTGACCATTCTCAAAAAAAGTTCTGTAGGCTATGATTAGCCGCTTATTTTTATTTTTTGACATTAGTGATTAAATCGAGGTGTACTATTTTTAACCGAGTAGCAAATTTCTGCCGTAACTTATTAGCACGTGACGATAAAGCTCAACGTGAACTACAGGCAGCCAGTGAAAGGCCAGTCACTAATTCTGACCGACTGACTACAGCGGAAAAACAGCCTAATGAGCAGCCTGAGCGCCAGCCAAATAGGCAGTCTGACGATAGATATTCTGAAAGGCAGAAAACTAAAAAACGCCCACAGAGATCGGCAGATAGACCGACGAAAGCATCGACGCCAGAAGTGACTCGTCGTCGCAAGCATGCTGATACGCCAGTCGATGATGAACCGATGACAGTCATTCCACGGGCGGCACACTGCATTTCACGCAATGATATCAGCAATAATGCGCTGAAAGTCCTTTATCGTCTGAGTAATTCGGGCTTCGAGGCGTATCTCGTTGGTGGAGGCGTTCGCGATTTATTATTAGGCAAAAAGCCAAAAGACTTTGATATTACGACCAATGCCACCCCCGAACAAATTCGTAAATTATTCCGTAATTGCCGCTTAGTCGGGCGTCGTTTCCGTTTGGCACATATTATGTTTGGTCCTGAAGTTATTGAGGTGGCTACCTTCCGTGGGCATCATGATCCTCAGACAACCGAGGAGCAAGAAGATAAAAATCTGTCCCAGCAAGCCAAAAGTGGCATGCTGCTGCGCGATAATATTTTCGGCTCAATTGAAGACGATGCTATCCGTCGTGACTTTACGATCAATAGTTTGTATTACAATATCGCTGATTTTACCGTTCGCGACTATGTTCACGGCTTACAAGATTTAAAAGACGGTGTTATCCGTATGATAGGCGACCCAGAAACTCGTTATCGTGAAGATCCAGTTCGCATGTTACGAGCGGTACGTTTCGCCAGTAAACTGGATATGAAAATAGAACCGTTAACCGCAGAGCCGATCCCTCGTTTAGCACCGCTGTTAAAAGATATTCCTTCTGCGCGTCTGTTTGAAGAATCATTAAAACTGCTGCAAGCTGGACAAGGGTATGCGACCTATAAGATGCTGCGCCAATACGGTCTGTTTAAACAATTATTCCCAATTTTACAGCAGAATTTCACTGAACACAGTGATTCCCCAATGGAATATATCATTGATCAGGTTCTGAAAAATACCGATTCCCGACTGGCTAATAGCCAGCGAGTTAATCCAGCATTCTTATTTTCAGTCATGTTATGGTATCCCCTCGCTGAACACGCTGAAAAACTGTCTCAAGAAGGCGGATTAGCCTATTACGAAGCTTTTGCTTTGGCGATGAATGATATTCTAGACGAACAATGTCACTCTATTGCTATTCCGAAACGTATCACCAGTACCATGAGAGATATCTGGCAATTACAACTGCGTCTGCCGCGTCGCCAAGGACGTAGAGCCAATAAATTAATGGAGCACCCTAAGTTTAGGGCGGCGTTTGATTTACTGGAACTGCGGGCTAATGCCGAACCGCATCGCAAAGAATTGGTTGAACTTGCACGCTGGTGGGATGAGTTCCAAGTGGCTAATAATAGCCAACAACGCGAGATGATCACCGAGCTAGGACAAACGCCAGCACGACGCCGGACTCGTCCTAAAAAATCGCATTCTGGCGCTCCACGTAAACCGCGTAATAAACCACAGGATAATGAGTAATCACTATGGAATCTGTTTATATTGCGCTTGGCAGTAATTTAAATGACCCGCTTCAACAGATTAATGCGGCTATTGAAGCGCTAAAAACGATTCCTCACAGTGAACTTATTACGGTTTCTTCCTTTTATCGGACCAAGCCCCTTGGACCGCAGGATCAACCGGATTATCTCAATGCTGTAGCGCTATTAATCACGGCGCTACAGCCTGAAGAACTACTTTCACAGACACAGCGTATTGAGCTCGAACATGGGCGTGTACGCAAAGATGAACGCTGGGGACCGCGAACGCTCGATCTCGATATTATGTTATTTGGTACCCAAACTATTGCCACACCGCGTTTAATCGTTCCACATTACGGCCTAAAAGAACGCGAATTCATGCTTTATCCTTTAGCTGAAATCGCCCCAGATTTAATTTTTCCTGATGGCGAACCGCTGTCAAAAAGACTCTCACTTGTGCCCCGCAACGGATTGATGCTCTGGCACCAATCATCCTAACAGCCTCGTCAAAAGTTCGACCATTGTGGCTGTTTTAGACGTAACTTACGGAGGTTATTAGCATGAAACCAATCACTCTGGCCTATCTAAGTCAGTTCAAAAAAGAAAAACGCAAGTTTGCTACCATAACAGCCTACGATTCAAGTTTTGCCCAGTTATTCGCAGAACAAGGCATTCAAGTCATGCTGGTCGGCGATTCTCTAGGAATGACACTGCAAGGCGAAAGCTCCACGCTTCCAGTCACGGTTGAACATATTGCGTATCATACCCGTTGTGTCCGTAAAGGGGCGCCTGACGCATTTATTATTGCGGATATGCCCTTTATGAGTTACTCCAGCCCAGAGCTAGCCTGCCAAAATGCAGCTATCTTAATGCAAGCTGGTGCAAACATGGTCAAAGTGGAAGGCGGTAGCTGGTTGTGTGATACAGTGAAAATGCTCAGCGAACGCTCGGTACCGGTTTGTGGCCACCTTGGCTTAACCCCACAAGCCGTGAATGTTCTTGGCGGCTATAAAGTTCAAGGTCGTGATGAAGTTACCGCTAACCAGCTGATAAAAGATGCGATCGCCCTTGAAAACTCAGGTATTCAATTATTGGTTTTAGAATGTATTCCAAGTGCTTTAGCGTCACTGATCACCGAAGAATTACTGCTACCGGTGATAGGAATTGGTGCAGGAAATGGAACTGATGGACAGATTTTAGTTATGCACGATGCGCTAGGGATCACCCCGAAAGCACCGACATTTGCTAAAAACTTTTTGGCTGAAGCCGGTAATATTCCTGATGCTATTCGCTTATATATCGAACAAGTGGAAAACGGCAGTTATCCTGATGCTGAACATTCATTCGAATAATTGATTCTATACGGTTACTGACTGCGCTCACAAATACACTATGAGTGTAGTTATTTGCCATCTTTCTTACGGTTTAGATAATTTAAGTTATTACATTAATAAAGGAACTTGAGTATGCTTATCGTTGAGACTTCGCTAATTTTACGCCGTGAAATTCGCCGCTGGAAACAAGAAGGTAAACGTATTGCGCTTGTCCCTACTATGGGTAATCTCCACGATGGGCATTTAAACCTAATCGATGAAGCAAAACAGCAAGCAGATATTGTGATTGCCAGTATTTTTGTTAATCCGCTACAATTTAATAATGCGTCTGATTTAGATAATTACCCAAGAACACTGCAAGAAGATTGTGAGAAACTTAAACGTCGCAATATTGATTTAGTCTTTGCTCCTTCAGTAAAAGATATCTATCCCACAGGGATGGAAAAACAAACCTACGTTGAAGTGCCTGAGCTGTCGGAAATATTAGAAGGTGCTAGCCGCCCAGGTCATTTTCGCGGTGTCGCCACAGTAGTTACTAAGTTATTTAACTTAGTACAGCCAGATATTGCCTTTTTCGGCGAAAAAGATTACCAACAATTGCAATTAATTCGCAAGATGGTCGCTGATCTGTCATGGGATATTTCTATCGTCTCTGTACCAACGGTCAGAGCAAAAAATGGATTGGCCTTAAGTTCTCGCAATAATAATCTTTCTGCTGACCAAAAAAAAATAGCGCCCAAATTGTATGAAATTATGCAAGCAATCGGCGTAAAACTGCAATCCTCTACGGCAGATATTCCCTCGTTACTGACTGAAGCTGAAGATAAATTACGTGCCGTTGGCTTTACTCCCGATGAATTATTTATTCGCGATGCACAAACGTTAGCTCCATTAACTGCCACCAGCCGTACTGCAGTCATATTAATGGCAGCTTGGTTAGGGCAAACCCGCCTAATTGATAATTTATCAGTCTCTCTTCCACCGCAGATAGACTAAAAAAACTGTTACTGCATTGATTTGCATTTATTAGTCGGTGGGTCTATCAATCGGACTACCTATCATAGATTTGCCAAACTATGGCTATATTATTCAATAGGTTATTAGGGGAAATACATGCTACGTACCGTACTCCAAGGCAAATTACATCGTGTTAACGTGACTCAAGCCGACCTACACTATGAAGGTTCTTGTGCCATTGATCTCGATTTTATGGAAGCGGCAGGGATACTCGAATATGAAGCCATTGATATCTACAATGTGGATAATGGCCAGCGTTTTTCAACCTATGCGATTGCAGCTGAACGCGGCTCAAAAATAATTTCAGTCAATGGCGCCGCGGCTCGACTAGCAGCCGTTGGTGATAAATTAATTATCTGCTCTTACGTTCAAATGGAAGACAGCGCAGCGCGGACACATAAACCAAAAGTCGCTTACTTTGATGCGGATAATACCATGAGCCGAATAGCTAAAGCGGTACCGGTACAGGTCGCTTAATCAACGCATTATGCATTGATTTACTCCGTTATCTGCTAATCTCCCCCGTTAATCAATATTACTAGGGATTTTTTATCTTTTGCCTGCCGCAAAAATTAACGCCACAGATGACCTCTATGGCGTTAATATTATGGTGTTAACATTATGGTGTTAAAACGCTAGCTTATCTTAATAAGAACAATCGATTAGCTGCGTAGGCCACGACCCTTCTCAATTAAATACCAAGTTAACAGATAAAAAACCACTAAAAAACCCATAAGCACACTTAACGTCACAGTTAACGATACATCAGCAATACCTAAAAAGCCGTAACGGAAACCGCTTATCATATAGACTATCGGATTCAGTTTTGACACTGCTAACCAGAATGGAGGCAATAAACTTAGAGAATAGAATACTCCCCCAAGATAAGTTAATGGTGTTAACACAAACGTCGGAACAATGCTGATATCATCAAATGTTCTAGCAAAAATCGCATTTAATAGACCCGCCAGGGAGAAAACAATTGCGGTTAATAACAAAGTTATGATGATCATTGGCCATGAATGTATCTGCAATGGCACAAAAAATAATGATACTAGAGTAACGAAAAAGCCGACCAAAATACCACGAGCTACCCCGCCGCCAACAAATCCAGCGATGATCACATGGGTCGGTACCGGGGCCACGAGCAGTTCTTCAATATTTTTCTGAAATTTCGAACCAAAAAACGAAGAACAAACATTGGAATAAGAGTTGGTTATCACCGCCATCATGATAAGCCCGGGGACGATGAATTGCATATAATCTACGCCCCCCATATCACCAATTCGTGAACCGATTAAATTACCAAAAATTATAAAATACAAAGACATAGTTATCACAGGAGGCAGTAATGTCTGTATCCAAATTCGACCAAATCGTGTAATTTCTCTTATCCAGATAGTTTTTAATGCTACCCAATACAAGGCGTTCATTGCGCCTCCTTCTGTACTGAATCTGATTCTTTTTTAACTAAATTCACAAATAATTCTTCCAAGCGATTCGCTTTATTACGCATGCTCAAAATTTGGATACCTTGTTCCCCTAACTGGGAAAATAACCCATTAAGCCCTTGCTCACGCTTAACATCGACTTCTAAAGTCGAGGTGTCTAACAAACGGGAAGCATAACCTTTTAATTGCGGGATCGCACTTTTAGCGCCTAAATCAAAAATAAATGTTTCTGATTCCAACTGACTAAGTAGTTGTTTCATACTAGTGTTTTCAACCAAATCACCGTGCTGAATAATACCAATATTACGGCATAGCATTTCGGCTTCTTCCAGATAATGGGTGGTCAAAATAATCGTTGTACCTTGATCATTCAGGTTTTTTAAGAACCCCCACATTGAACGACGCAATTCAATATCTACCCCTGCTGTCGGCTCATCAAGGATTAATAATCGCGGTTCATGCATTAGTGCACGAGCAATCATCAAACGGCGTTTCATACCGCCAGACAAGTTACGCGCACGTTCATCACGCTTTTCCCACAAATCTAATTGCGTTAAATATAATTCGGCGCGTTGGTGCGCAATCGACCGAGTAACGCCGTAATAACCCGCTTGATTCAGAACAATCTGTAGTACCGTTTCAAACGGATTAAAATTAAATTCTTGCGGGACTAACCCTAATTGTCGTTTGGCATTAACCACCTCTTTATCGAGATCATATCCAAACACTTTAACCGAGCCGCTAGTCTTATTCACCAACGAACTAATAATGCCAATAGTCGTCGATTTTCCAGCGCCATTAGGGCCTAACAAAGCATAAAAGTCACCATCTTCTACGCACAAATCAATGCCACGCAGTGCTTTCACGCCACCGGCATAGGTTTTTGTCAGCTGCGATAATTCAAGTGCATATGTCATATATATAAAAACACCTTTTATTCTTGAACTGATTAAAAAAAAATATGTATGAATGATGCCATTTTTTTACTACATTTGTTATGCCGAAAGAGGTTAAAAGCTAGATGGTGACCAAATCGACAAGTTCAATGTATCAATAATCAACTATAAATTAATAAGTTAGAATAAATATAAAAAAATTTACAACAAATTATTAATTAATCAATTAATCTTGTATATGCTAATTGATTCCAATTAGCGGTCGACAATTGTTAACAATTAGTTGATATGCAGATTCAAGTAGACTATTTTTATCGCTAAAATTAGTTAACAATTATGCAACTTGCAGTATGATTAATAGAATAATTTTAACGCTAAGAATTATAACCAGGCATAGATCATGATGAAGAAAATCGAAGAGCTGTTCGCTAACAATGAAAAGTGGTCAGCCTCTGTAAACGAAGAAAGTCCTGAATTTTTCAAAGAATTATCCAAGGCTCAAAATCCACGTTTCTTATGGATCGGCTGCTCAGATAGCCGTGTTCCCGCAGAAAAATTAATTAATGCAGCGCCGGGCGATCTATTTGTTCACCGTAATGTCGCTAACTTAGTGATCCATACAGACCTTAACTGCCTTTCAGTTATTCAATATGCGGTAGATGTATTACAAGTTGAGCATATTATCGTTTGTGGTCACTATGGTTGTGGTGGTATCGAAGCTGCTGTTGATAATACCGAGCTCGGTTTAATTAATAACTGGCTATTACATATTCGCGATATTTGGTATCGACACAGCTCAATGCTCGGGGAACTGAAACCGTGTGAACGTTTGAATC
The DNA here is from genome assembly GCF_022592395.1 of Moellerella wisconsensis. Lineage (NCBI taxonomy): Bacteria > Pseudomonadati > Pseudomonadota > Gammaproteobacteria > Enterobacterales > Morganellaceae > Moellerella > Moellerella wisconsensis. Next base: position 2,848,029 of record NZ_CP093242.1, read on the forward strand.
GGCTATGTGAGCTTAATGTCGTTGAACAGGTATATAATCTTGGCCATTCAACTATCATGCAATCCGCCTGGAAACGTGGGCAAAAAATCATGATCCACGGCTGGGTTTACGGTATCAATAATGGTCGTTTACATGATTTATATGTGACAGCGGATAGCCGTGAAAAATTAGAGTTACGTTATCGTGAATCAATCGCTAACTTAACCCAGAAAAAATAAATGCCCACTCTCTGTTGGTACTACTCCATTCATCCCATTTGATGAATACAACCCAACAAAAAGGCCGCCAATCTTTAAATTGCGGCCTTTTTGTTGGCTATTGTCATATGACTAATTGAATTATTCGTCCAACAGAGTCACATGGCCAATATACGGTAAGTGACGATATTGTTGTGCATAATCAATACCATAACCAACAACGAATTTATCTTCGATAGAATAGCCAATCCACTCTACAGGGACATCGACTTCACGGCGCGATGGCTTATCTAATAAAGTACAGATAGCCACAGATTTTGGCCCACGTAAGGCCAGAATTTCACGAACTTTATTCAGCGTATTACCGGAATCAATGATATCTTCTACGATTAATACGTGCTTATTACGGATATCTTCATCCAGATCTTTGACAATTTTAACATCACGACTGGAATTCATGGTATTACCATAGCTAGACACGGTCATAAAATCAACCTCATGCGGCGCTTGGATTTTCCGGCATAAATCAGCCATAAAAATAAACGACCCTTTTAACAAACCAACTAATACTAAGTCGCCGTCAACATCTTGATAATGAGCCGTAATTTTTTCGGCTAACTCACTCACGCGCTGGTCAATCTCTTCTTCAGAGATCATCACTTCTAAAATATGTTTCATGATCTATTGGTATCTATGGGGAATGGAAAGCGTGACATTTTAACATAGGCAGCATGCAGACGCGATAATATTGCCAATAATGATAATTTGAATGAAATATTCATGATAAAACATCTAGTTAGCAACTAATCAGTATCCTACTTAACAGATAGAGCAATATCATTTATTTCAAAAACATGATTTAATCTGTACAGATAAACTTGATTCAATCTAAATATATTAGTAATAACATAATGATTTTCAACAAATATTCCACTTAATTTTTGATCTAACTAATTGAATATTCTGAACCATGGGATAAATTATTGTGGTTATTTTCCGATAACGGTAAAAGCTATAGGTTACTAACAATTCTATTATTATGTTCACGTAACTTGACATAAAAACGGTATAGAATACTGAATGCATAAAATTATCTTATTTTCATACATAGTTTCACTACTTAGTTTCAGTGGTGTTGCAAAAGCACTTTCACCTAGCGAAGCTGAAGATCTCGCCGATCTAACAGCGGTATTCGTTTATCTTAAATATGACTGTGGTTATTCACAAATTCCCGATCGTGAAATTGAACGTGCGATTATCTATTTCGCCCAAACCAATAAATGGGATCTGACTAATTATAATTCTCTAGATATGTCGAAGCTCAATAAAGAAAGTTATACCGATTTAAAAGGCATTCCACTCTCTAATGAATTTAAATGTCAGTCTCTGGCACGTGATTCTCTGGGGTTATTTGCCTATGTCAAATAATTATTAAGCTATTTTAGCTTGCATACCGATGATATATTGAATGCTCCGCTTGCGGTTATAATAACTATTATATATCTGTTCTTTAAAATACTTTTTAAGTTGTCGCCTTAAAACCGCACAATCAATATGTGCAGTTTTCGAGGCTTATTTTTTCTTATTCTTCAGTTTTTTCTGATTTCTGGTTATCAATAATCGATTGATTTAAAATCGCTTTAGCCATCCACTGTATCATGGCCATAACCTGGGCATTATCCATTTTCCAAATATCTTTTAATACTAATAAAATTTCTGAGCCATAAATAACAGAAAAAGCTTTTATCGTTTTATCAATAATATCTGACGAGAATTCAGATTCCATTGGCTCAGCAACCATCGATAATATCTTTTTACGATTTCCGCGCTGAAAGCGCTTTGCCTTAGGATCTTCATTATTATGCTGTGATCGAGTTTCTGCCCATTGTTGCAGTGAAACTTGTAATGCAGCACGCAAGGCGCCTTCATGTTCAAACATTCGCGGATACGAATAATTAATTAATTCGCTAATGCGCTCTTCTGTTTTATCACTTTTTGGTCGCCAAGTTAAAATAGGCCCGAGACTTTCATTGACCGTTGCTGTAATTAAATCGCTTTGGGTGGGGAAATAACGATACGCGGTGGCCCTTGATACTCCAGCCTCGGTAGCTAATTCAGAAATCGATGGCATGACCCCCTGCTCAAACATCGCCATTGCCGTTCCGATAAGTAAATGATAGGTCCGTTTACGTGTACCGGTGTAATTATGGGTTGGCTTATCTTGTAGCATAAATAAAATCCTGCTCAGTGTTTAATCTATTTTATAGTTTATATTACATTAATCATATCAACTGATTAACATCATTAAACTATTGGCGTCTCTTTTTTACTAATTATATTAGCTCATATGTTAATAAATATAATATTAACCCTAGGCTTTATTTTAATCTTGGCAATTTACTATATAAGCGCCTACCTAAAATATTCATATACTTAATATTATAAGTAATCGCTGATTTATTGCTCACTTTTAGATGTAAATAGGCATTTGTAGCGATAAACCACTATAAGTATATATTCCGATCTCCATCAGACATAAAGTAGCACATTAATTGCATATATCTCATTATATTCATCGCTAATTTAAATAATTTTTATTTTTCTTTTTTATAATATTATATTAACAATCATTTTATGATCATTAGCATCATTTTACGATTATTAATGATTAAGTATCAAGTTTAATGAGACAAAGGTCTCATATTTGACAATTCGCAAATGATACTATAGTCTCATTGCGGTTATAATCCATTCGCGAATTGATCTTATCAATGAGGATTATCTTCTGAGCAAACACCAGGGTTTCATTTATTTAGCCTCGACGCTAGATACTAAAAGTGCTGAGATTTTTTATCTTAGCCAATTAATACAAGATGCTGGACTACCAGTAAAAATTGTTGATTTAACCACCAAGCCTAGTGTTATCCCTCCTACTGTTGATGTTAATGCGGATACCATCGCCGCTTATCATCCCGAAGGAAAAGATGCAGTTTTTTGCAACGATAGAGGCAATGCAATTGCTGCTATGGCACTGGCTTTTGAGCATTATTTATTGCAACAAGATGATCTCCTTGCCATTTTAGGGCTAGGGGGCTCAGGCGGAACCGCATTGATAACCCCGGCCATGCAAGCCCTACCGGTTGGTATTCCTAAATTAATGGTATCAACTATGGCTTCTGGTGATATTTCAGGGTATATCGGCGCGAGTGATATTTCGATGATGTATTCAGTAACCGATATTTCTGGGCTGAATATTATTTCTCGCAAAGTATTAAAAAATGCCGCCTATATGATTGCAGGTTCAGTCTATTTTAATCTGCGCGAAGAACAAGTCACTAAAAGCAAGCCTGCTGTAGCATTGACTATGTTCGGGGTTACTACCCCTTGCGTCCAGCTTTTGACCCAACAGCTGGAAAGTAATTTTGATTGCTTAGTGTTTCATGCCACTGGCAGTGGCGGCAAAGCAATGGAAAAACTAATTGATAGTCATTTATTACATTCAGTGTTAGATATCACGACTACCGAAGTCTGCGATTATCTCTTTGGAGGCGTTTTAGCCTGTGATGACGATCGTTTTGGTGCAATAGCCCGCACTCAGACCCCAAGTATAGTTTCTTGCGGTGCCTTAGATATGATCAATTTTGGTCGCCCGGCAACTATCCCGGTGGCACACCAAGACCGATTGTTTTACAACCATAATTCTCAAGTTACGTTGATGCGTACCAATAGAGAAGAAAACCATAAAATGGGTATTTGGATCGCTGAAAAACTAAATCGCTGCACGGGAGATATCACATTTATTATTCCTACGGCTGGTTTTTCCGCGCTAGATATTGAAGGGGGCCCATTCTGGTTGCCAGAGGCTAATCAAGCATTTATCGATGCTTTTATCCAACACTATAAACTGACTGCCAGCCGAAAATTAGTCTTGAGTCCTTATCACATTAACTCAGTCGAATTTAGCCAGCAGCTGCTCAGCTTACATGACGACCAAAGCAAATTAGCGCTATTGGTCAGCTAATTTTTAAAATATGAAAGATCCCGATAAAAAATGAGAGATATTTCAGCCAAGCGGAGTTCAATAACATGAAGCATAGCCGTGATCAATTACTCAGCAAATTCAGAGCGATGATAGCGCGTAAAGAACCGATTATCGGGGGCGGTGCAGGCACCGGTTTATCTGCAAAATGTGAAGAGGCAGGCGGTATTGATCTCATCGTTATCTATAACTCGGGGCGCTACCGTATGGCGGGTCGAGGATCATTGGCGGGGTTATTAGCCTACGGAAACGCCAATGAAATTGTGATGGATATGGCCAAAGAAGTTTTGCCGGTGGTGAAACATACGCCGGTATTAGCGGGCGTGAATGGTACCGATCCCTTCTGTCAATTTGATCAGTTTTTAGATGCCGTTAAAGCTATTGGTTTTTCTGGCGTTCAGAACTTCCCGACCGTCGGGCTGATTGATGGCGTTTTCCGCGCGAATTTAGAAGAAACGGGCATGGGCTATAGTTTAGAAGTCGATATGATCCGTCTCGCTCATGAAAAAGGCTTATTCACCACGCCTTATGTATTTAATCGTGAGAATGCGATAGCCATGACAGAAGCCGGAGCCGATATCATTGTTCCACATATGGGATTAACTACTGGCGGCAATATTGGTGCAGATACCGCATTAACGCTGAAAGATTGCGTGCCCTTAATTAATGATTGGGCCAATGCCGCAAAATCCGTTAGAGAAGACATTATTGTGCTATGCCACGGTGGGCCTATCGCCACGCCTGAAGATGCTCAGTATATTCTGGATAATTGCCCTGATTGCCATGGTTTTTATGGTGCTAGTTCAATGGAACGTTTACCAACAGAAATTGCATTAACCCAAACCACCACTGAGTTTAAAGCGCTTAAGCGCGACTAAAATAAAAAGCTATTTATAATATTTATTATTCTATTTTTAACACAATATATTTAAACAACACCAGACCAAACGCCTACATATTTATTGTAGGCGTTTTTTATCCACACAACCTTTTATTTATACCTATCGTGATTTATACCAATTTCGCGATCAGCGTAGCTAAATCACCCTGTAAAAAATTCACGGGTGGGATCTCAATTACAGTATATGCCCCCGCCGGTTGTTTAATACTAGCTCTCGCCGCGGAAACCATAAATTGAGAGGTTAACGCTGGATTATTAATGCGCATAGAATATTCAAATAATTGATTATGTGTGCCGCCAGAAACACCTTTATGGCTCATTTGTACCCCATGCCCCACATCTTTCAACGCATCAACGCTATCGACTTGACGTACATGTGTTTCATCTGAGGCAAAATAGCTATCTGCTTTGATCGCCGTAGCTACGGTCTCAAAATCAGCCTCTGGCGCTAGTTCGATATACACCATACGACGATGCACCCCGGTCCCCAAAGGGATAGTGACCGATAATGCATCTTTAACACCAGTAACTGCCTTAGCGGCCACACTGTGCCCCATACTCATACCGGGACCAAAGTTAGTAAATGTCACACCTTTAGGCGCCATTGCCAGCATTAATGTACGGATAATTGAATCAGAGCCTGGATCCCAACCCGCAGAGCAAATAGCGACACTATTATGCGCTTTAGCCACTGCATCAAGTGCCTGTTTTAACGCCACAATATCGGAATGAACATCAAAGCTGTCGACAGTATTAATACCCAGTTTTAATATTTTCTCTGCCAGTGGTTGAATAGCTCGCGTCGGTGAGCACAGCAGAGCAACATCGACCATACCCAGTTTTTCAATCTCATTAACGACAAGATAATCAGCTAATTCTACAGGGATCTCGCTTGTATTACGGCGTACAACCCCGACGATTTCAAAATCACTGGCGGCTTGTAAGGCTTCAAGGGCGTATCGGCCAATATTGCCATAACCCACAATAGCCGCTTTTATTTTTTTCACTCCGCGCTCCTATTTATGCATGTTATGCATGCTCATTAATTAAATTAATATTTATTTCGTATCGTTCATAATCAAGCTTGACGATCTCTCGGATAATTGCACAATAACGCAATATATAAATCATCAAATACCCTAAAATAGGTCACCATCATGCAAAAAATAGAGCTATCAAGCCAGTGATAATTAAGCAAAAAATCAACTTAATATGATTGTCTGTTTTTAATACTGTTAAGCAATGATTAATCCGTGTAAAATCCGCAAACTTTTTATATTCTATCTCACTCAATATCCCAGATAATTCGAGTTTATATTGTGATTCGCCGAGAGAAATAACGCGCTTGCAACTCGATCTATACGGATAAATTTAATTAATGAAGGTTTTAAATGCATCAGTCAGATGTCACTGAGCGCTCGCTCTATTCCCTGAGCTGGCCGATATTTATCGATATTTTTCTTCATCTGGCCACTCTGCTTATCAATACTTATATGGTTAGCCATGTCTCTACGGCGTATCTTGCTGCCATGGGGGTGGGTAATCAGGTTTTTGACCTATTCATCACCATTTTTAACTTTATCAGTGTTGGATGCAGTGTGGTTATCGCTCAATATTTAGGGGCAGGAAAACGCGATAAAGCCAGCCAAGCGATTCATATCTCGATCGCCTTTAACTTATTATTAGGCTGCTTAAGTGCGCTAGTCGCTTTATTTTTTGGCTACAAAATACTAAGTATAATGAATACCCCTGCCCATTTAATGGATGATGGATATGCTTATTTGCATATTTTAGGTATTTGTTTAATTCCAGAAGCCATCAGTATTATTCTCGCGGCTTGCTTACGAGTCCACGGCAAAGCTCAACCCGCCATGTGGGTTACCTTAGTAGCGAATATAATCACCGTTATCGGTAATATGATTGTTTTATATGGCTTCTTTGGATTACCACAGTACGGATTAGAAGGAGTCGCATGGTCAACAGTAATTGGGCGCATTGTTGCTGTTATCTTACTGTTCTGCTTATTATTCCTCGGCTTACGTATTAAGTTCTCTTTTTCTCTGTTGCTGCTGTGGTCGAGATCAATGCTGGGTAAAATCCTGCATATTGGCTTGCCTTCTGCCGGTGAGAATTTAGTCTGGATCCTACACTTCATGACCGCATCGGCCTTCATTGGACTGATGGGGGAAACCTCGTTAGCCGCTCAAACGCTATATTTCCAATTATCGTTATTTATTATGCTGTTCGGTATCTCGATAAGCATCGGTAATGAAATTATGGTCGGCCATTTAGTCGGAGCTAAACGTTTTCAAGACGCGTTTTCTCGCGGCGTTAAAAGCCTGAAAATGGGCTTTTTTGTCACCATCGGTATCGTGTTGGTATTCTGGTCATTGCGTCATCCGATTTTAGACGCTCTAACTGAAGATAAAAGTATCGCTGAGCTATTATTACCGTTGTTCTTATTATCGGTATTTTTAGAGCCCGGTCGTACCATTAATATTGTCATGGTAAATGCTCTACGCGCCGCGGGTGATGCACGTTTCCCACTGTTTACTGCCATCATCTTTATGTGGGGGGTCGCTATTCCACTGGGCTATTTCCTCGGGATTAAAATGGAAATGGGTCTGCTCGGTATTTGGCTCGGTTTCTTTGCCGATGAATGGCTACGAGGGCTCACCAATGCTTGGCGCTGGCGCTCGAAGAAATGGCAAACTAAACGTTTAGATCTTGAAGGCTAATCTATTGATCAGGGGTAACAATTTCCAGTGCCCCTGAATAAGTTAACGATAGCCAATAAATATAAACAACGCTGTAAATACCGTCATAGCCTAGCCCGAGTAAACTGCGGATACACCGCTTTATTCGCGCTGGGCTTTTTTATGCCAGTATTAGGCTAAAAACAATGCCATAACACCATTGAAAAGAAAAATAATCTATTAAATGAAAATAAAAGAGAAATAACTCCCAACAAATAGATTAAAGACAACAAACTTAGTGAAACTTTTCTCTTAATAATTGATTAAAATACAGATAGATTCTAATGGTATTATTTGGGGCTAAGTTATCGACATGGACAATCATACACATTCAGCACTGTGGCAATATTTTATTCGTGCCGTAAAGCAAGAAGTAAAACCTGCGTTAGGGTGTACAGAACCGATTTCTCTCGCTTTAGCCGCGGCTAAAGCTGCTGCATATCTGGATGGCGAAATTATTCGTATCAATGCTTTTGTCTCGCCGAATCTGATGAAAAATGGCATGGGTGTAACCGTTCCAGGGACCGGCATGGTTGGATTACCTATCGCCGCAGCATTGGGTGCAATTGCCGGAGATGCTGATGCAGGACTCGAAGTATTAAAATCAGCCTCTCCTCACTCGATTGAACACTGTAAAAAAATGTTAGCTCAAGGCCAAGTGACCGTTGATATTAAATTCCCATGCGAAGATATTATCTATTCCGAAGCCAGCGTTTTTAGTGCTACTGGCTCCGCGACGGTAGTGATTGCCGGCACACACACTCGCGTGGTGAAAATTATCCATAATGGAATAACCGTACTGGATTTAACTGCCGCGAAGACAGATATCGATACGCCTATCGATTGCGCCGCAGATATTCCATTGCAAAAAGTGACCGCCAAACAAGTCTATCATTTTGCCACCGAGGCGCCTTTTGAGGATATTAGCTTTATTTTACACGCTGCATCCCTCAATGATGCACTCTCGCAAGAGGGGCTTAAAAATGTCTATGGACTGCACATTGGTAGGACATTACAGGCGCAGCGTGAACGCGGACTGTTATCTAAAGATTTACTGTCAGAAATCATGATCCGTACCTCGGCCGCCTCTGATGCACGTATGGGCGGTGCAGTATTGCCGGCAATGAGTAATTCTGGGTCTGGAAATCAAGGAATTGCAGCGACCATGCCGGTATTAGTGGCTGCCGATCATTTAAATGCTAGCGAGGAACAGCTCGCTCGGGCACTGATGTTATCGCATTTAATGGCCATTTATATTCACAGTCAATTACCGCCGCTTTCAGCATTATGTGCAGCAACCACAGCCGCAATGGGGGCAGCAGCAGGAATTGCGTGGCTACTCGAAGCGCGTTACGAAGTAGTCGCCATGGCAATCTCTAGCATGATAGGCGATGTCAGTGGAATGATTTGTGATGGCGCCTCTAATAGCTGCGCGATGAAGGTCTCCACCAGCGCTAGTGCCGCCTATAAAGCCGTGCTAATGGCGTTAGATAATAGCTGCGTAAGAGGCTCTGATGGTATTGTCTCTGATGATGTCGATCAGTCAATTGCTAATTTGTGTGCTCTTGCTAAAGGGTCAATGCGTCATACAGATGTGCAAATTATAGAAATTATGGCTAGCAAAGCTAAATACGCGTAATAGCCATTTATTTCCCGTACAAAGCCATAAAAAACAACAAGAAGTGCGGGTTTAGCGCCTTCTTGTTGGGCTTAATAATGACGATCTCAATTACTGTTAGAATCAATGCTCAGCTAATTTTAAACTGGCAAATTTCTGACGGATTAGCGACTCTGGCAAAGAAACCCCAATAAAAACCATCACGCTATTACGCGGCTCATTTTCTTGCCATTCACGATCCCAATCAGCGCTGTATAAACGCTGAACGCCTTGAAATAATAACCGGCAAGGCTGATCAACAATCGATAAAATTCCTTTATAACGTAATAGATTATCAGCAAAACTTAGCAATAATTCTTCCATCACCTGCGATACCGCCATTAATTCAACCGGATAATCGAGCTCGACCACTATTGATTGCACTTCATTTTGTTGTTTGGGTACAAAGCGTAATTTGGGTTGGCTGATATTCAATTGATCATTTAAAATAAAACCTTGTACATCAAAGAGTAAACCAACATCAATGGCCCCATGCGTTACTGAATAAACCGGTGCTCTGGCATTAATACGCTGTAAACGTTCAATTAATACCGTGTTGTCTGAGTTTATATCCGTTTTAGTCAGTAAAATACGGTCTGCGTATCCTATTTGTGCTTGTGCTATCGCAAAATCATTCAGTTGTTTTTCAGCATGAACCGCATCAACTAAGGTAATGATACCGTCTAATAAAAAACGCTCACATAATGTTTCATGCGAGAAAAAAGTCTGCGTAATAGGCCCTGGGTCGGCCATGCCGGTACATTCAATCAATAAACGGTCAAATTCAATCTTGCCGCTATCAACACTGTCCAATAAATCTAACAGTGCATCTTCTAATTCACTGGAACGACTGCAACAGATACAGCCATTGCTTAATGTTTTTATTTGCGTCGCGCGATCACCGATTAATTCATCATCTATCGGGACTTCGCCAAATTCATTTTCAATAACCGCAATTTTATACCCATGCTGTTCATTTAAAATATGACGTAATAGCGTGGTTTTCCCCGCGCCTAAAAAACCGGTTAAAATTGTGACAGAAATTGGTTTCATCGCTTATCCTCAGCTCTCTTCTTTTTTGGCTTGGCTCAACCCGCCGATTGATTATGATGAAATAACTGTATCCTATTAAACAGATCACGACCTTAGCGGTGCTCACTCTTTCTGTGTAAATAAAACAGTTTCATCAAGATAACCCATAAAAAAATGCCCCACACAGTGATAACTCAGCATGCAGGGGCATTTATCATTGACTAATCAATACCAAATATTAATGTGAAGAAGTTTTTACACCTTCTTTTGGTACTGGTACATAAGGCGTTTCTGCATCTGTACGATTCGGATTTTTCAGCGCTTTCATTGCTGTTTTAATACCGAAGAAAATGATGCCATAAACCACGACTAAGAACAGAATACTTAAGCCCGCATTGGTGTAGTTATTGATAATAATATGGTTCATATCGATAACTTGCTGAGCAGATAGATCTGTACCGCCCGCTGCAATTTTCTCTTTATATACATTAGCTAAGTATAAGAAACCTTCAAGTTGTGGATTATCACTGAACAGTTTCAGTCCTAATGCCCATGTTGTACAAATCAATAACCAAACCGCCGGTAAAATAGTGACCAAGACGTATTTTCCGCGTTTCATTTTGATTAATACCACGGTACTCAGAACTAAGGCTACCGCAGCCAACATCTGGTTGGAGATACCGAACAGTGGCCACAAGCTCTTAACACCGCCCAGAGGATCAACAACGCCTTGATACAATAAGTATCCCCAAAGACCCACACAACCCGCTGTTCCGATAATACCCGCAACCAGAGAGTCTGTTTTCTTCAAGAATGGAACAAAGTTACCTAATAGATCTTGCAGCATAAAGCGGCCAGAACGTGTACCGGCATCCAATGCCGTCAAGATAAACAGCGCTTCGAACAAAATACCGAAGTGATACCAAAAGCCCATATTTGCCGCAGGTATAATTTCATGGAACACATAAGCAATACCCACAGCCAAAGTGGGCGCACCACCTGCACGGTTCAGTACAGAAGGCTCACCGATATCTTTCGCAGTTTGCAGAATTTGCTCAGGCGAAATAACAAAGCCCCAAGAACTAACAGTTGCAGCTGCGTGAACAGTCACATCTTTCAGCTGCGCCATAATCATCGCGCCATCAGGACCTCCCAGCTCATGCAGATTAGGCATAGTGATACCTAATGCGGCTGGTGGGGTATTCATCGCAAAATACAAACCTGGTTCAATAATTGAAGCTGCAACTAAAGCCATAATAGCGACGAAAGATTCCATCAACATCGCACCATAACCGATATAACGTGCATCTTTTTCATTTGCCAGCAGTTTTGGTGTGGTTCCTGAAGCGATTAACGCATGGAAGCCAGAGACCGCACCACAAGCAATGGTGATAAATAAGAACGGGAATAACGTACCTTTCCACACTGGACCAGTACCGTCGATATACTGAGTTACCGCAGGCATTTTCAGCTCAGGGTTCAGAATAACGATACCAACAGCTAAACCGACGATAACACCGATTTTCAGGAAGGTTGCCAAATAGTCACGAGGCGCTAAAATTAGCCAGACCGGTAACAGTGCAGAAATAAATGCATAACCCACTAATACATAAGTAATTGTAGTATCTTTAAAGGTTAATGCTGGGCCCCAGTATGGGTCATGTGCAATCACACCACCGAACCAAATCGCCATAATCAGTAACACAATACCGATAACTGAGATTTCTCCCACGCGTCCCGGTCGGATATATCGCATATATACCCCCATGAACAGCGCAATAGGCACAGTAGAACAAACAGTAAACACACCCCATGGGCTTTCTGCCAAGGCTTTAACCACGATCAGCGCCAACACGGCAAGAATAATGATCATGATAAGGAAACAGCCAAACAGAGCTAATGTTCCGGGAATTGGACCTAATTCTTCTTTAATAATTTCACCTAATGAGGCGCCATTACGACGAGAAGAAATAAACAACACCATAAAGTCCTGCACCGCACCGGCTAATACCACACCCGCTAGCAGCCATAATGTCCCCGGTAAATAACCGACCTGAGCAGCTAACACCGGTCCAACTAACGGCCCCGCCCCTGCGATTGCCGCAAAGTGATGCCCAAACAATACATTTTTATTGGTTGGAACATAATTCAAGCCATCATTATTAATAACGGCAGGTGTCGCACGCGTTTCATCCAGCTTCATTACTTTTTTAGCGATATATAAGCTGTAATAACGATATGCGATAAGGTAAACCGCAACAGATGCAACCACAATCCATAGTGCGCTAATATGTTCTCCGCGTCTGAGTGCAACTACTCCCAGACACACCGCACCTATAATCCCTAAAATCATCCAGGGAACGTGCTTCAAGATACCATTTTTGTTCATATAACACCCTTCTGAGGTAAAACGAACATGTGAATTAATGTCAGTATTGGCAGTTCAGTTAGTATGTGTTCTGAGATCAGATTGAGTTTCTGCCATGGTGCGTATGATAGAAACATCTAGGCTAAAAAAGCGCAGAGCCTGCCTGAACGGTTACATATAATATTAAGCGGTCATTTTTGACTGATGAATGGTTTTCTATTATCACTAACAGAGGTAAAACTGTGATGTAGGTATCATTTTTCTTTTGTTTTCAATATGTTATTTTATTAACAATTATCATTGTTCGTTAATTTATTGTTTGTTTTTAGTCAATTATCTTCGGTCGTTATATATTTTAATTGATTTAATTTTCATTAATCTACAACCTAGCAGCACCATTGAAGATTATTCTGATCTTAAGCTAAACAAATAACGCTTTATTTTCTTTATTAATCAAACTTATTAATTATTTAATGATTAGTAAGCTAATTAGTAATTTTATCTAACCTTAGTATATCCTCCTACTCTGTGACTCTAGCTTATCGGCAATCTATCGAGATCAAATATTGGCATAAACATGAGCTAATTTACGCTTATTAAATCACATATTTTGATATTCATTTATAAATTAATAAATAAATCATGTAACTTATTAGCAACATAAAAACAACATAAAACAGACCGAGAATCATAATGAATGTAAATAGCTATGACTATATTATTGTTGGCGCAGGATCCGCCGGTTGCGTCGTTGCCGCACAGTTAATCCAACAAACATCAGCTCGAGTCTTACTGATTGAGGCGGGTGGTAGCGATAATCATCTATTTATAAAAATGCCGGCTGGTGTCGCTAAAATTATTGAGAAAAAAAGTTGGCCCTATCAAACAGAACCTGAACCTCATGCCAATAATCGCCAGATGCAAATCGCACAAGGTAAAGTTCTCGGCGGCAGCAGTTCAGTTAATGGAATGATTTATTTACGCGGACAATCACAAGATTATGATAACTGGGAAAAACTATATGGCTGTAAAGGCTGGAGCTATCAAGATGTTCTGCCATGGTTTAAACATGCCGAGAATAATGAAAGCCTAAGTAATAACTATCATGGTAATAATGGACAATTACCCGTAAGTGAGAATCGCTATCGGCATCCATTATCAATGGCGTTTATTCGCGCCGGGCAAGAATATGGCCTAAATTATTCAATTGATTTTAATGCTGAAAATCAGCAAGGAGTGGGATATTACCAAACGACCACTCATAACGGTGAGCGAGCCAGCACCTCTCGGAGCTATCTAAAAAGCGTCAGCAATAGCCCACGACTGACTCTCAAATTAAATACCCAAGTAAATCAGATTATTATCAACGATGGTATTGCAATCGGCGTGATTTATCAGGGCGCTGATGGGAAAAAAGTCCAAGCCATCGCACAACAAGAAGTTATTCTCTGTGCCGGAGCCATGGGATCGGCTAAATTATTAATGCTGTCGGGGATTGGGCCGAAAAATCATCTTTCTGAGCTTGATATTCATCCTCTTATCGATCTTCCGGTCGGTAAAAATTTCCATGATCACCTACATATGTCAATCAATGTGAGCACCAAACAGCCGATTAGTCTATATGGTGCAGATCAAGGACTGAATGCATTACGCCATGGTGCACAGTGGCTAGCATTTCGTACCGGCGTATTATCATCAAATATTCTAGAAGGCGCGGCATTTATTGATACCAATAATCAAGGTCGGCCTGATGTCCAAGTTCATTTCTTGCCAATTCTAGATAGCTGGGATGATGTCCCCGGAGAACCATTACCTGCAATTCATGGCTTTAGCTTAAAAGTGGGCTATTTGCAGCCTAAATCTCGCGGGCACATCCAATTACGCAGCCGTGATCCAGCAGCGCCGTTAAAAATTAATGCCAATTATTTAGCGGATCCCGAGGATTTAGCAGGCTGTAAGCGCGCCGTAAAATTTGGCTTAGCATTATTACAATCACCATCATTAAAATCAGTGAGTGCAGAAATATTAATGCCGCCGATCGAAGCACAGCAAGATGACGCGGCGTTAGATGAGTTTGTACGTAATTTTTGCAAAACAGTTTACCACCCCGTCGGGACTTGCCGCATGGGGACTGATCCGCAAACATCCGTGACTGATTTGCGTTTACGTGTACATGGAATACATCAGCTACGAGTAGTCGATGGCTCAGTTATTCCCGAAATAACCAGTGGAAACACCAATGCGCCGACCATTATGATTGCCGAGCGTGCAGCAGCGATGATTATTGAAGATCAAGCGCATTAAAATTAATCGAGGTTAATCATCATCGTAGTAGTCATAAATGCTCAGCGATTAATCATTGAGCATTAATTATCTTTATACACGCTCATATCCGCCGATATTATCTTTCGACGGATTTCAAAATATTTATCCTTCAACCACGACTTGAGACGCGGCATTTATTGCGCTGGATAATGCGTCATCTATCGAATCAGCCGTTGCCAATGTCACGCCTAAACGGCGGAAACCGGCAATTTCAGGCTTGCCAAATAAACGCAATTGAACATTATTTTTTAATGCACTATCCACTCCCGAGAAAGTCACATCTCGGCTATGTAATTGCGGTAAAATAACCGCTGAAGCGCTCGGCCCATATTGACGAATTTGACCAATTGGTAAACCTAAAAAAGCACGTACATGCAGTGCAAACTCAGATAAATTCTGAGAAATCAAAGTCACCATACCGGTATCATGCGGTCGCGGGGAGACTTCATTAAAAATCACTTCATCACCGCACACAAATAACTCAACCCCAAATAGGCCATAACCGCCTAATGCGCGGACAATTTTTTCGGCCATTTGCTGGGCATTATCCCAAGCTTTATCGCTCATTTTCTGCGGTTGCCATGAACAACGGTAATCGCCTTTTTCCTGACGATGCCCGACCGGAGCACAAAAATGAATACCATCCACAGCATTGATGGTCAGTAAGGTGATCTCAAAATCAAAATTAACCATTTTTTCGATAATCACTCGCCCTTGCCCAGAACGTCCACCTTCCTGAGAATAAGCCCATGCGGCAGCTAATTCATTTTCGCTACGAATAATACTCTGCCCCTTGCCAGACGAGCTCATCACCGGTTTAACAATGCAAGGAAAACCAATCTGCTTAGCGGCGGCAACAAATTCTACGTCACTATCAACAAAACGATACTCTGAAGTCCGTAATCCTAATTCTTCGGCGGCTAAACGACGAATACCTTCGCGATCCATAGTCAATAAAACAGCTTTAGCACTCGGTACGACTTTTTGCCCTGCTTGCTCCAACGCGAATAAGGTTTTAGTCGCTATAGCTTCAATTTCAGGCACGATAAAATCTGGCTTTTCCTGCGCAACTAACTCACGTAGCGCATCACCATCCAACATATTTATGTTATAACTGCGATGAGCGATATGCATTGCAGGCGCATGCTCATAACGGTCTACCGCAATTACCTCAATTCCTAAACGCTGGCATTCAATCGCCACTTCTTTGCCTAATTCACCAGAGCCTAATAACATGACTTTTGTCGCAGATGAACACAATGCAGTTCCGAGTTTAACCATTTTGTCTTATTTCCCATGCTCAAAATAATAGCCCAAGTATAAACGCAATCGTTTGCCTTGGCTATTAAGATAGAAAACTTTGTCTAAAAAGCTAACGCAAAATCTATTTACACTAGCTATTTTTCAATAAAACTGTTGGCTTTTGAACTCTCAGTTATAAATAATCTAAAGGGTTTTATCGCGCCCAGTAATAAACGGCGGATTTTTATGATGCTCGATGTAGCGTTTATGGAATAAAGATAAAATACAAAATAATAGCCCGATCCAAATTAGCGAGAAACTTACACCTTTGACACTATCGAATAATTCATTGAATAAGAATATTGCTAATAAAAATTGAATTGTAGGTTCTATATATTGGGCGAGACCGATAACGGTTAAGGTGGTACGTTTTATCGCTGCCGTAAAGAACAATAGTGGCAAAATAGTCACTGGCGCCGTCAACATATAGAGCAATTTTATCTCAAAGTCGCCACTAAGAACCGCGCTTTCACCTTGATTATCCAGCCAAAACATAATAACGATTGCTAAAGGCAATAACCATAATGCCTCGAGAAACAATGAAGTAATCACATCAAAGCGAATAAATTTACGAATTAAACCATAAATTGCAAAGGCACTACCCATGACTAATGCTAATAATGGCAATTCACCATATTGTAATATTTGATAACCCACCCCAGCTAAAATAAACATAACTGCCATCTTTTCTGCAATAGCCAAGCGCTCATGTAAAAATAACATCCCAAGCAAAATAGAAAATAACGGATTTATAAAATAGCCTAAACTAGCGGCTAAAACTTGCCCATGAGTTAAAGCGTAAGTAAAGGCGCTCCATGAAACCGCCATCACCGCAGAACTGAATAAACATAGAATAATCGAGCGCTTGTCTTGCCAAACTTGCTGCCAGAACGTTTTATTTTTTATTAAATATCTAATTATCAATAATAAAGGAATTGACCAGATAATACGTTGAGCTAATAACTCAAGCGGCTGTGCGCCGGGCATTAATCGATAATAAAGCGGAGTGATCCCCCACAGAATATAAGAAAATATAGCCAGTGCGACCCCTGAGCGGTACAACATATTTAGATATCCAGAAATAAATGAATTAATAACAGAATTGACTGACTATAATACTCTTTTCTCACTGAAAGAGACACTTTCTATTTATGATTATAATTATAAGAATAGTAGAAAAAACAACCAATTATCTGAGGAAATAAACTCATAATAACTACGCGAGTAAGCGTTGGATAATAATGGGGAAAATAAAAACTATATTAATATAGTGCTGGGCATCAAGATAATAACATCATGATCCCCAGCAATTCATAATATTAAATTTCGCGCTGATGCAGTGGCGGTTGCTGGCGAATAAAATCAGCCAATTCATCATGGGATGGCGCCGCAGCAATTGCCCCTTTTTTAGTCGTCGCTAATGCACCACAAGCTGAAGCTTGAGTGATTATTTTCATAAAGTATGCGGCCTCATTAGCCACGCCGTATTCAGCAATAGCCGCCAATAATCCAGCCATAAAAGCATCGCCTGCTCCTGTGGTGTCTACGCTTTCAACTAAATACGCACTGATAGCAACACGCTGTTGCTTGGTAATGACTAAACAACCTTTTGAACCTTGGGTGACGACTTTTAAACTCGCAGGATACTGATTCAATTTGTCAACGGCTTCAGATAACGTAGGGCACTGTGTCAGCCACAATAATTCTTCTTCTGATAATTTCAGAATATCGCATTGACGCGCAAAGGCATCCACAGTTTGATGCATTAACACTGGATCAGACCACATTTGAGGGCGAATATTTACATCGAAACTAATCAGCCCTTCAGACTTACGCATTTCCTCAATCGAACGACTTAAAGAATCACGGCATACCGAATGAACCAAGGCTAACGAACAAAAATGCAGAATATCTTTACCAAAAACAGGCAGATTTTTCGCAGTTAAAAACTGATCTGCTGAGGGAGAAACTAAAAAGGAGAATTCGCGCTCGCCATTTTCATGCAATGAAACCAAAACCGTACTGGTGCGATATTGTTCATCAAATTCCATCGCACTAGTATCGACGCCCATATCAAACATCGTTTTTTGCATGAAATGACCGAAGGCATCTTCACCGACCCGTCCAATAAAACCACTTTGCTGGCCTAATCTGGCAATTCCTGCCGCGACATTAACCGGCGCTCCACCAGCACAAGCTTCATATTGCATATTTTGCAGTGGGATTAAATCGACAACCGCATCACCCAACGTCCAGACTTTCATAAATTCCCCCAGAGATTATTCTCTTTTATATAGAACAAGCCAAAAACTAGAATTAAAATTATACTTAATTCAAACGATAGTAAATTGATCCGAGGTATAGAAAACCAGCAAACGAAGGCTCTAATATTCTTACGCCTCAGTTATCATCTTAAACTGAGTGGCGAAGCAGTTAAATAAGCAACGGATCGATACTGAAATTATGGTATTTAGATTAAATAGATGAATAAAAATAACACTAGCCAAAACCACCTGTTAACGTTAACATTTATTGAGAAATAAATCGATATCTCATTCTCTGACTGGCGAATAAAGACCATCTAAATAATAGAGAGTAATGAATGGATTCTACGTCTTATTCATTAAGTCAGCCCTTAGTTAAATCCCCCTGAAGATACAGAGGAGTGATTATGAAACAACGTATTGAAAAAGCGACAATTGCCCTTAATGAATTAAGAAAAACATTAGATATTAATTTTTATCCAAATTATCACTTAGCCCCTTTTGCCGGTTGGTTAAATGATCCTAATGGTTTGATTTATCACAATGGTACTTATCACGCGTTTTATCAGCATCATCCATTCAGTGAAAATTGGGGGCCGATGCACTGGGGGCATGCAACCAGTAGCGATATGGTGCATTGGCAACATCAACCTATCGCATTAGCGCCGGGTGATGATTATGACCGTGATGGCTGCTTTTCTGGCTCTGCCGTTAGCCATGATGGAAAACTCTATTTATTCTATACCGGTCATATTTGGCTTAAAAAAGAACATGATGATAGTGCAATCTATCAGGCTCAATGTTTAGCCATCAGTGAAGATGGAATTCATTTTGAGAAAAAAGGCGTAGTGATCCCTTCACCTGAAGAATATATGCATTTTCGTGATCCTAAAGTATGGTTTCAGGATGGTCGTTGGTGGATGATCGTTGGTGCGCGGGATAAAAATGACCTAGGCCAAGTTCTACTATTTAATACTGAAGATCTGCTTAATTGGAGTTCTGATTATCAAGTTATCGCAAAAACTGATGATAATAATGTATATATGTGGGAGTGCCCTGACTTCTTCCCTCTCGGCGACAAATTTATCACCTTATTCTCGCCTCAAGGTAAAAAGCCTGAAAATTATCAATTCCGCAATATGTTCCAAAGTGGCTACATTATTGGTCAATGGGCTCCGGGACAACCGTACACAATCGAACAATCTTTCCAAGAAATTGACCATGGGCATGATTTCTATGCGCCTCAAACCTTTGAAGCAGCAGATGGCCGGCGTATTGCGATAGCGTGGATGGATATGTGGGAAAGTAGCATGCCATCAAAAGCCGATAATTGGGCTGGATGTTTTACTGTGCCGCGTGAACTAACTCTGACCAAAGAAAATAAAGTTATTATGACGCCTGTGGTTGAATTAAATTCTTTGCGTCAAGAACATCAATCTGTGAGCTCCATCGAATTATCTAAGAATACCGCGCAACTGCTCAAAGATAATTGTGAGTCTTGCGAGGTTGAGCTGTTATGGGATTTAAAAGACAACACCACCGAGAAATTTGGTTTCTGGCTCGGCCAAGGATTACAATTCTATATCGATGGGCAATCTCATCGCCTGATCCTTGAAAGACATTATCCCGATAATGTGATTAGTGATTATCGTAGCGCTGAATTACCTGCAACGGATAAACTTAAAATTCGTGCTTATATTGATCGTTCAAGTATCGAGATTTTCATCAATGACGGTGAATTAACCTTCTCAAGCCGTATTTATCCTAAAAAAGATCAACGTGCACTGAAAATATTTGCGATTAATGGCCCAGCAAAATTAGAAAGTGGAAATATCTGGGAATTAGCCGGTTCAATTAAATGACCAAGCTAATGTTCGAGAACCAGTAAGCGTAAGCTAGTACGATATAGAGACTAAAAAACTAAATTTACCTCGGATCTTATGTATCGATCCGGGGTGTTTCACGGTATTAATTATGATCTCGTTTATCTAAAAAGATTCTCACGCCAATATCCACGTATAAATGCTGTTAAACTAACCAAACAGCTATATAAGCGCTGATATTCACAACTATAAAGAATCCCGTTCCAACACATCACAGCCAATATATTGGATACCTTGCAATTGACGCTGCTGAATAATATGCAAAGCTGCTTCTTTACCCAATTGATAATGAGGTAACTCTACCGTAGTTAATGCTGGATAAAATAATTTCCCTATACCGATCATATTATCATAACCAAGTACCGCAACATCATCTGGGATCTTGAAGCCTTTGCTCAATAATACCTGATAAGCTAAAAAGGCAATCCTGTCATTCCCACACACCACGACATCAAAATCAGCTTGGTCCCCCTGGCAATGATTATTAATCAGTTCAATTACATCTAAATAATGCTCATCACCCCATTCAAGGTGATATTGCTTTAATCTATCTAGAGAAAGCCCTGCATCTTGCCATGCTTGTTCTGCGGCTTGTCGACGCACCAGTCCCGCCATCGTTTGCTGTGGAATATATAAACAAAGTGGCCGGCGATAACCTTTTTTGATCAACATTTCTATTGCTTGATATTGCCCATGATAATCATCAGGAATATAAGCAGGATATTGTTTTTCTTTATCTACGCAATTAGCCAGTACTAAAGGTGTATGATTCAAGCTATCTGGAATAATAACTTCTCTCAGCCCCATCGTCGTAAATATAATACCATCTGGGCGTTGAGAGATAATTTGTTTCACTGCCCTTTCTGGCGAATCTCCTGACGTAATATTAACCACAAAACTACTCCAGCCATATTTCCTCGCTGTTTGTTCTATCGATAATATAATTTCTACCGAGAATGGTGTGGTGGCAGTATCGAGAGCGAGCACGCCTAAAGTTGATATACGAGAGTTTTTTCCTCTAATTTTTCGAGCTGAAAAATCAGGGACATAGTTTAGTTCATCAATTGCTTTTTGTACCAGTTTTAAGGTCTCTGGTTTAAGCATCTCAGGGTTATTTATTGCACGGGATACCGTCATTAATGAGACCGATGCCAATCGCGCAACATCTTTTAAAGAAGCCATGGAGTCTATCTACTTTTGCCAGTTAGCAGTGATCGGGTATAGCTTTGATTTTAGCATGTTAACGATAACGCGCGTGAAAATAATTTTTAAACCTTAATCTTATCGCCTCTAAGACATAATTCGACACAAATAAAACCAATTATCACTTTTTATGACTGTTACTTTTCGATATTCTAATACACTTCAAAGCAAATTATCATATAATGAATATTCAATTTCTGAGTTTAAAATGCGAGTAAAAAAATATAAACATAACCCATTGATAAGAAACAAAAAACACCATTAGGTCGTTTTTCATACAATTAGGCAAAAATATATTTAGCCAATTTTTTCATTACAGCATAAGAAATTTTCCTTATGTAAATAATCGATACATTTAATTATAAAACATAAAAAAGATTAAGTAATACCTATTACATCACAATTTATGTGTCTATATGTATATTAATTTTAATTAAGTCTTATAAATTAAAAATTTGTGCCAAAGGAGATAATAATGGAAAAAATCATTCATATAATTATGCACGATGACAATGCCACTAAAAACAAGCTTGAATTAATAATGGAGTCTATTGGTGGAAAAATTAGATTTTATAAAGACGAACAATCCTTTATTAGTAATTATACTTATCCGGTAACTAACGTTACTCAAGAATGTATTATTAAATATATAAATAATGAGGATTACCTATCAATATCAGGAATTAACGCATTGAATAATAAGGATAATATCATACCTGTAATTATTATCACTGAAAAACCATCGATTGAAATATGTCGTGACTCATTCAAGAATGGGGCTTTTGAATATTTCCATCTTCCACTAAAAGGCTTTGAACTTCAGGATGCTATTAATAATGCATCGGATGTATTTAAGAGATCATTTGAGCGTTATCAATTATTTACTTCTTTATCAGAAAAATTCAAAAAATTATCAAATAGAGAAAAAGAAGTAATGGCAATGATACTTGATGGCAATACTAGCAAAGAAGCCGCTGAAAAATTATCTCTATCCCCGAGAACAGTTGAAGTTCATCGTTCCAACATATATACCAAGCTAAAAATAAAATCATTGCCACAATTGGTTAATGAATATAGCTATATAATAACTTATACTGAAAATATATAACTAGAACTTCATTCTTTATAATTTAATAAATTAAGTTATTTTTGTATTTTTTTAAGTAAAAATAGCTATTAGCTTCAACTTTTCATTTTGATTTGTAGTTAATCTCATATTAATTGATGGATAAGGTATTAAATATAAAATTTTACTAAGTTGGCGTATTTTTGTATAAATTATATGCCAATTTTATTGTGTAAGGATTAAGGATTGGCATTCTTATAATACTTTATTTTAATACCTACTCCTTTAGTGTTAATTCATTTATCTTTATCGAGATACGTTTTGCACGATCGAATTATTCTTTGATCAACTCATCGACTAAATCGGGAGGTAGTTAACATTAATCACCATCCTACCTGCCTCCCAGGCTCTATTTAAGTATATTGTTTGTCTCTTTAGAGATTATTCCAATGTTGAGAGGTAGTAATGATAGGTTTAGTCATTGTTTCACATAGCGCAAAACTCGCAGCAGGAATAGAAGAATTAGCTGCTGAGATGCAAAATAGTACATATTGCCAGATAAAAATTGCCGCCGGTATTGATGACCCTATACACCCAATAGGTACTGATGCCATACGAGTAATGGAGGCTATAGAAGCATTATCTGATGCAAATGCAATTATTTTATTAATGGACTTAGGCAGCGCGGTTCTCAGCGCTCAAACCGCGGTAGAATTATTGGCTACAGATCTGGCGGCAAAAACGTATTTCTGTGCCGCCCCGATTGTTGAAGGCGCTATCGCTATCACCGTTGCCGCATCCACCAACACAAATGTCTCTATCGATACACTTTTGTCTGATGCTGAAAATTCATTAATCGCTAAGCAAGCTCAATTAGGTGATCTCGCAATACATTCAAACATCGCTCCCCTTTGTGTTGATAATATCAATACTCAAAATATAGATATTAAGAATAGTGTTAATTATCTATGGGTAGTGCGAAATGTTAACGGATTACATGCTCGTCCAGCAGCAAAAATCTCCGCTCTGTTAACGCCATTTGATGCTCAATTGATTTTAGAAAAAGGATCGCAACAAGTTAATCCTAAAAATATGAATCAAATTGCTTTACTGCAGATACGCCAAGGTGATCAAATTAACTTAATCGCCAGTGGCAACCAATCTGAGGAGGCGATTAACGCCTTTAAAATATTAGCTGCCGACAATTTTGGCGAACCATTAGATAATTCAACCACCCTATTTTATGGTCAAAAATCTATCGAGCCTATCGTGTCTGGGCTGTCATTTCTCTGGCTACGCGTAGCACCATCACTCAACCTAAGAATCAATACACAGAATAAATCAGAAAAACAAAAACTTACGATAGCATTAACTCAGGTAGCCCAAAATTTAAATCTCATCGCCCAACACGCAGAAAAGACATATGGTGCATCAATTGCTGAAATCTTTAGGAGCCATGAAATTTTATTAACTGATCAAGAAATTATCCAGCAACTTAATCAATATATAGAACAACATCAAACCAGTGCTTATACCGCGATTGATAAAACCTTTGCTGACATTGCGGCGCAATATAGACAGATTAACGATGAATATCTGCAAGCCAGATATCTTGATATTGATGATTTAAGACGGCAATTATTATTGAGTTTAACCGGACAAAAAACGCAGTTTCCTACTTTCGGACATCCAACTCTTATAATTTCAGATACACTTTATCCTTCTGAAATCATTCAGCTAGCTTGTTCTAATATTATAGGTATAGCACTAAGTGATGGCTCACCTTATGCACATACCGCAATTATCGCCCAAAAAATGGGGATACCAATGCTGGTAAATTTAGGGGATAAAATATTGTCTATTCATAATAATAGTAAGTTAATCATGGATCTAAAAAAATCATTGCTCACTATTCACTCATGATTATTTTTAGCCGATAACACAATAAATACGTAATCATTTAATTTAATCTAGCGGTAAAAATAGCCAATAAATATAATATTAAGTATGCATAGAACTTTTATTATATTCATTATTAAGGATACTTAACTAACTGATTAACATTGATTATTTAACTACTATTAAAATATGTAAATTTCATCTTGATATTTTTTAATAATAATGATTATCATTGACGTTCCAAAATATAAAAATCATATGGCAAGGAATAATCATGAAACCTGCTTATCAAGTTGTTGTTTCAAGTCTCGTGTTCTTTTCTGCGACTGTTTTTGCACAAGAATACCCAATGGGTCAGCCCGTTATCAAAGATGGTATGGAGATCCAAGGCGTCTATTTGCAACCAATCACTATGGATACAGAAGAAGGGCATCATGCTGCTGCACATCTTGCAGCAGATAAAGCAGATGTCCATTTAGAAGCCGATATTCATGCAGTTGAAGATAATCCTAACGGTTTTGCAGAAGGCGATTGGATCCCTTATCTGACCATTGAATATACTGTCACTAAGTTAGGCGACAAGCCAGAAACACAATCAGGTACATTTATGCCAATGGTGGCTAGTGATGGCCCACATTATGGTGAAAACGTAAAATTAAATGGTTTCGGTAAATATCGCGTAACTTATAAAATCTTACCGCCTTCTTATAACAAGAATGTCGCCTTTGGTCGCCATATTGATAAAGAAACAGGCGTCGCTCCATGGTTTAAACCCTTTGAAACTTCTTGGGAATTTGACTATGCAGGCGTAGGTCGTAAAGGCAGTTATTAATCATATTTTGTATTGAATTAGATAATACCCGTCGTTTATTTTATTGATAACGATGGGTGTTTCTATTCAGAATCAGCTTGATAAATAACTATAATGTTTTTCCCTTCCTCATTTCTCGGACGTGTAAAATGAGAAAATCAGTACCTTATCTATTGTTATTTATATCATTTTTTATGGCATGCCAAGCAATTGCCGCCGAAAAATATACCGTCGAATTAGAAATGAAAAACGGTGATCTAATCCCCAGAGTGCTCGAAGTCCCAGCTAAAACAATTATTCGGATAAAAATTACCAATGCAGGTACTGAACCCGCTGAATTTGAAAGTACCCAACTTAGAAAAGAAAAAGTTCTCGCGCCAGGTGCAAGTTCAGTGGTAGTCATTGCCCCTTTGAAACCAGGGACTTATTCCTTCTTCGATGATTTTCATTTATCGCATCCTAAAGGCGAGATCATTGCTAAATAACATAATAAGAACTCACCAAAGTAAGTAGGAACAGTTATGGGTCAAATCCTGTTTGTAGTATGGCGCGAAAGCTTTGAAGCGCTACTCGTTATCGGCATTATTTATGCATGGATTAAACGTCATCCAGATGCTGGTACCGGAATAAAATTTTTATGGGGTGGCGTAGCTCTTGGTATCGTATTATCGATTGTACTCGCGCTGTTAATTTATGGCGTATTCAATGTATTAGATGATACAGGCCAATCCTTTTTCATGATCTTTATGGAAATTTTTGCCGCTATTTTGATCGTACAAATGGTTTACTGGATGAATAAAAATGGCCGTTCAATGCAATCCAGTATTGAGGCTGGTATTAGCCGTAATGCAGAGCGACATTCATGGTGGGGAGCGCTATTTATTATTGCCATCGCGATTGCGAGAGAAGGCAGTGAGATAGTCGTGTTCCTTTCTAGCTTTATCATGGGATTAAATGCCGAAACCGCCCCTTCTTTCTTCACTGAGGTCATCGGCGGGATTATCATTGCAGCGTTAACACTGTATATTTTCTTGCTGACTTATCGATTAATTTCTTGGAAAATATTTTTTAATATTACCGGAATTGTCTTGTTATTCCTCGCATTATCGCTGTTATTAAGAGGTATGGAAGGAATAGCTAACCTGCTATTGGAATACGATATAGTCTTACCTGACTTCTTAATTTATCCCGTCTGGGACACTACTAATATTCTCGATGATTCAACTATCAGCGGCAATTTTATCGCTTCATTCTTTGCCTATCGCGCCCAACCTATTGGTTTAAGTGTGATTACTTTTATCCTTTACTGGGTTATTATTAGCTGGCTATTTTATCGCAGCCAACCTCGCAATAAATCAGTCCAGTAAGCTAACCATTTAAGTTAATGAGATAAATTAGATAGTCGATAATGCGGTAAGAGTATGAATAATAAAATAGTGAAAACAATTAGTTCGGTCATTTTATTGAGCCTGTTATCAACAACAGCCAACAGTAAAGCGCTTAGATCGCCAGTGCAAACTGGCGATGAAATTATTATTGCCAAAGGCGATATTCCAACGCCTATCAAATATCAATCTATTATTAGCCATTATATGAGCTATGTAATTGCTCAGTTAGATCTCATGATCCAACAATTAGATATTTTACAACGGGCAATTAATCAGCAACAACTGATGGATGCGCAAGCAGCGTATATTTCGGCACATCAATATTATGAAATGGTACGCCCAATTATTATGTTATTTGGTAATACCGACCGAGTAATGAACTCAACCGCTGACTATTATTTACAACGTGAGCAAGATTATCGTTTTATTGGTTTTCATCGTGTTGAATATTTTTTATTCGACCAAAAAAATCTTACGCTAGCAAGCCCAGCGGCAGAAGAATTACTCACCAAAGCCAAAGATTTAAGAAAACGCATGGCTACTGAGAGCATTGAAATACCTAAATTAGTTCAAGCCTCGGCTGATTTTATGGAAATGATCCTCGAAACTAAATTAGCCGGTAAAGAGCAACTCTATAGCCAATCAGACATAACCGATATTGCGGCAAATATTGCGGGTTCAGAAAAAATAATTGGGCTTATAACCCCTTTTATTAATAAAGATACCTTAACTTCATTGACCCGTAATTATGCAGCTATCAATAAAATACTCGATAATTATCGATTAACAAATAACACATACCAGCTTTACTCTAAACTTTCACAGCACGATAAAATGGATCTTTTTTCGCTTATTTCACAACAAGCGGAACGATTAGCTGAGCTTAGGGCGCAAATGGATGTTGATGTATATTATAAATATTAGGATATTGACTTATGCTACCCAATAAATTATCTAAAATATCCGACCAGCACCGTTTGGAGCTCCAGCAGCCAATCAATACTTCGCGTCGTCAAGCACTTAAAACACTGGCGCTAGGTGGATTAGCCATTGCTAGCCCATCATTACTGGCTAAAACCAGTGAACCAGAAAAAACCTCAGAAACCAATAAAATAGCCCAGTTCGATCAACAAATTAACTATCAAGGGCAGCATCAAGCGGGAGTTATCACGCCCGAACAAAAAGAGGCGATTTTCATTGCATTAAATATTACGACAAAACACCGCGATGAAGTTAAACGACTGTTTCAGCTACTCACCCAACGAATTGCATTTTTGACACAAACTCAGCGGCTTCCTGCTGATCTGAATGATAAAATGCCCCCCGCCGAGTCTGGCATTTTAGGCTCATATTTACAGCCTGATTCTTTAACCATCACAGTTTCTTTAGGGAATTCTATATTTGACGATCGTTTCGGATTTCAATCTCAAAAGCCATATTACTTGACTGAAATGACCAGCTTTCCCAACGATCGTCTAGAAAAACAGTGGTGTGGTGGCGATATCGTGTTACAGATTTGTGCCAACAGCAAAGAAAGTACTCTATATGCTTTAAGGGATATCTTAAAATATATCACGCCTTATGCAGCTCCATTATGGAAAATAGATGGCTTCTTACCAGCGCGAGATATTGAAAATAAAAGTACACCGATTAATTTATTTGGCTTTAAAGATGGAACTGGTAATGCCCCTTCTTCTGATAATCAATTGATGGATGATCTTATTTGGATAACCTCCGGTAGCAAAGAACCGACGTGGTGTACTGGGGGAACTTATCAGGCTATCCGACTGATCCGCTTTAATTTAGAATTTTGGGATAGAACACCGCTTGAAGATCAGGAAAATGATTTTGGCCGCCATAAAACTACCGGCGCACCGATTGGAATGAAGCATGAAATGGATCCGCCAGAATTTGAACAGGATCCTCACGGTGATCGCATTTTATTTGATTCTCATATGCGCCGAGCAGAGCCTCGTAATCCACATCGGCATAGCGCTAAATTACGCCGTCGTAGCTACAGTTATTCCCTCGGTCTCACTAACAGTGGCTTATTAGATATGGGTTTGATTTTTGTCTCTTATCAAAAAAACCTTAAAACTGGTTTTATTGATACCCAAAAACGTCTAAATGGTGAACCTCTAGAGCGTTATATTAAACCTTTTGGAGGCGGTTATTATTTTGTGTTACCGGGGATTGAGAGTGTGAAAAACTCGCTAGCTGAGAACTTATTTGCGGCAACCAGCCAAAAATAATTAACCAAAGAAAGCTAAACTGAATCAATGAAATAATAATACAATGGATCATAATTAATCCTTGAGAAAATCCAGACTTAAAAATCATAAATTGGAGCATCAAATGAAACCGATAATCGCTCTGTACAAAAAATTACCCGATAATCTAATTAAACGGCTACAACAACATTTTGATGTACAACTCTTAGATAACTTAGATTTAAGCGATCCAAAGGTCATCCGAGTTCTAGCTAATGCACAAGGACTACTTGGTTCTGGCCAAAACGTGGATAAAAATCTGTTAGCGAGAGCGCCTCATTTAAAAATCGCATCAACAATTTCCGTTGGTTACGATAATTTTGATGTCGATGCTCTAAACAATAATAAAATTTTGCTCACCCATACCCCTACCGTACTCACAGAAACTGTGGCTGATACCACCATAATGCTGATGCTAATGGCTGCACGCAAAGCACTAACCGTTGCTGAGCGTGTCAAAAAAGGGGAATGGACAGATAACATTGATGCAGATTGGTTTGGTTGTGATGTTCATCATAAAACGCTAGGAATTATCGGCATGGGACGAATAGGTAAAGCGATAGCCAAGCGTGCATATCATGGATTTGGAATGCCAATACTCTATTATTCCAATCATCAATCCCTGCCAATAGAGCAACAGATGGATGCGCATTACTGTGAGCTAGCGGATTTACTGGCACAGTCTGATTTTGTATGCATAACCGTGCCATTAACCGCAAAAACAGAACATTTAATTGGTCGTCAGCAGCTCGCATTAATGAAAAAAAGTGCCATTCTGATCAATACAGGGCGAGGAAAAACGGTTGATGAAGCCGCATTAATTGAAGCGTTAAAAACGCATCAAATACAAGCCGCTGGCTTAGATGTATTCGCTCAAGATCCCTTAGATAAATCGTCTGAGCTGTTGCAATTAGACAATGTAGTTTGCCTACCACATATTGGGTCTGCAACCCATGAAACCCGCTATGCGATGGAAGAATGCGCGGTTGATAATTTAATTAAAGCTTTTGCCGGTCAGCTACACGAGAATTGTGTTAATCCTCAAGTCATTGATGCTAAAAATTAATATTGATATAAGATTGCAGTTGATCATATTACCTTTCTGCAATCTGTCCACTTTTTCGCAACATTTATCAGTCCATCGATACTTTAGTAGCGCCACCTAACATGCCGCCAAGGCGTAATAGCTGCGCCACTTGCTGCGCCGCATACTCCAGATTAATTTCCCCTGCTATCAATGCATTAGGTAAGGAACTTAACCGGGGCAAAATACTCAATGCCACATCGATACCATGCTGAGATAACCCCTCAATATCATCACCAAGTATACCGCTTAATGCAATCACCGGAATAGCGTGCTTTTTAGCCTCAAGAGCAACGCCAATCGGTGCTTTTCCTGCTACTGACTGGCCATCCATACTCCCCTCACCAACAATAACTAAATCTGCGTTAGCCAATGCCGCAGCAAGACCTGATGCCTGCATAACCAACTCAATACCCGAGGTAACCAAAGCATTCATAAAAGCAATTGCTGCCATAGCTAATCCGCCCGCGGCACCCCCTCCAGGATAAGCCCGATAATCGATACCCGTTATTTTTTCGATAACATCAGCGAAATTATTCATTCCCTGTTCCAGTTGATCGACCATCGCTGGGGAAGCACCTTTTTGAGGACCAAATATATTAGCCGCTCCTTGAGGGCCGACCAGGGGATTATTGACATCACAAGCGAGCTGAATCTGTATATTTTTCAATCTAGGATCAAGCTGGGAGTCATCAATATAATCAATTAATTGTAAATATTGTCCGCCTAATCCTAGCTGATTATGCTCAGCATCATAAAATTTCATTCCCAGCGCCTGCATCATGCCCATCCCACCATCTACTGTAGCACTACCACCGACACACAATATAATCTGCTGGACACCAAGAGAAAGCGCATGTTTGATTAACTCGCCCGTTCCGAAACTCGTCGTCACTAATGGATTCCGTTGCACCGCAGGTACTAACATTAATCCACTCGCCGCAGCCATTTCAATGACAGCTAAGGTGCCTTTGTGCAAAATACCATAATGGGCATCTACTGGTTTATTTAGCGGTCCTGTAACTTGGATCTCGACTCTCTGCCCATTATTGGCCGAAATTAAGGCATCCACTGTGCCTTCACCGCCATCTGCAATAGGAAAACAAAAATAGTCAGCGTCCGGATAAACTCGACGAAATCCACGTTTAATCGCTTGAGCTGCCTGCTTAGCGCTCATACTTTCTTTGAATGAATCAGGAGCAATTATAATTTTCATTATTTTCCTTGCGATATGCGATATAAGACTCGATTTAAATTCAATAGCTCACGATATTATGATTATAAGCCAAATTATATTTTTAGAAGGTGATAATAATAGAAGATAAATTCACGCGGAAGAATGTCAATTACCGGAGTCCTATTAACAATACACATTTAATATCAATCACTTATTTTGCAATAGGTTATAGCTCAATATCCCTAAATAAGTCATTAATAATGAACTCGATAAATGTATAAATATCTCAAATATTCCCTGAGCTACTTTTCCTTCTTGGAAAGATAGCATCACCTCAAGAGAAAATGTTGAAAATGTCGAGAGCCCACCACACAATCCAGTCATTATTAATAAACGCCATTCAGGGGTAAGTGTGGTTTGTTGTGAAAAAAAAGCAAAAGAGAAACCAATAATATATCCGGCAATAACATTGGATAAATAAGTCCCTAAAGGTAATAAGGTAATCAAAGAATTCAATTTTAAACTTAAAAACCAACGCCCCAATCCCCCGATAACCGAACCGATAGAGACTGCTATTATCATATTAAACATTGTCTACCTGAGCTTATTTTATTCTTTTATGATTCAGTTTTTATTATCTATTTTTCAACCACATTATTAATCAAAAAATCATCAATAACGCTATTAGTAATAGTTTCACCACAAAGCATTTTCATTAATACTTGTGCGCTTAGTGAAGATAATGAAAACATCATATCCGGATGTAAACGACGAATTTTATCCATATTATCATCTTGATTGACCATTACCATGATCTTAGCTGTTGGCAAAGCTAGCTCTTTAGTAGCAAGAAAAGTAAAAGTATTTAAGGCATCATTATCGGTCATGATCAAAATACTTTTCGCCGTTTTTATATAAGCCGCATTTAAAATATCCGTATTAGAAGGATCCCCAGTAATAATATTGTCTTTTTCTGGGAAAATATGACGATATTCTTCTCGGCATAATACTGCGACCGGTAAACCCCGTTGTTTTAATCCGTTATAAAGATGAATAGCCAAAGGGGTACTGCCGATAACGACATAATGATCTTTCATATGAGATAACCTTTTACGTACAATTTCTTGCGTACCTTTAGCCACAACACCAACAACATAAACCACCGAGGTGGTAAATATAGTAATTCCAAAAATAATCACCGTAACAGTAAACATCCTGGCATCAACGGATATCGGTACAATATCGCCAAATCCAACCGTCGTCATACAGACTAAAGCAAAATATAATGCGGTAGGAACATCTTTAATATTTGGGGAAAACTCAGTCCCTATATAAAGCGTACCAAAAATAGAATAAATAAGTAATGCAACAATACAGATAACAGCAACAAAACCGGCGCTGGTTAAACTATGATGAGGATATTGTTTCCAAAATACGCCTAAAGATACAAATAAGGCTAAAGAAAACCAACCTTGAGCAATATGCTCTTGGGCAACTCTGAGATCTAAAAAGGTCATTATGGCTAACAGAAAAGCTGCAAATAACCAGGCAACTCTGGCCCCAGTTAGCATAAAGAAAGAAAGGAAAATCAATGAAATGCCGAGAATAAATCTAGGTATATCAAGTAGTTTCATGATACCTAATGATTTAAGCCATTCTGTAAATCCACTAGCTCGCCAATCAATATATGCAGTGTAAGTATTAAGTATCGGATTTATAATTAAAAAACCATCAACAATAATCAATACTGACAGCAATAATCGAATACTCACAAAGCGCTTAAAAAATATAATAATAGGGTTAGATAACATAATTTATGCTCATAAAAAGAACAGCCAGTACAGCGACTCGCAGCACTAAATGAAAACAACTTACACAACGTTAAATGTAGCATGAAGATGTACATCTATAAATCTAGCCTTTGCTGCTAGTTACAACAACAAATTTAACTAAATTTAGTCGTTACGTTACCGTAATCAGAGATAAAATGAAATCTGATTAACCAGTCTTTTTATGATTGCATTTATTACGATCAATAATAAAAAATTAACATTACAATAAATTATTCTATTTATCTAATTCATCATTATCTATGTAATCGATAATTTCTTTTATTTCAATATTAAGAATTTTAATTATTCTTAATAAATTCCATAATTTTAAATTATTAACGCCACGTTCATAACGCGAATATTGTTGTTGACTAATCCCTAATTTTTTTGCCATCTCGGCACCAGAAATTTTCTTTTCCTTACGTGCGTTTCTAATTAAACCAGAGATATGTCGATACAAAGTATTTTCATTTTTAATCATAAATCCCTTCAATTTCCGATGAAAATAAAATTTACTAATAATTACTTATAAATAGAACAGATAATAGGTATATTAATTTAAATTAATACTTTCAATTACATAACAGATAAAATAATAATGTTAGAGCTATTGGCGATATTATACATACATAATAACTAAGTAAAATCACTTATACCATACAATTATCAATTATTGATAGGACTAATCTATGAGTAATAATTAAACATTAATTTAATTAAAATGAAAAGATATTTTAAATGATCATTTAACAAGCATTTAAAATGATAAAAAATAATAAATATTTTAAATACAAAACAATTAACCATCACATTAAAAGTTTCAGTCAAAGGTAATATCATACAGCCTGAATAACAAGCTAATTAAAAACCATCAACCTATGCTAAAGGTAAATTAAAACAACATAACCATCGGTTAAAGAACATAATATGAACATTTAATTGGTTTTAAATAGCAAAACAAAATAAAAAATCAAAATAAAAATTCAAAATAAATAGGATGGATATTATTTAAAAACAATTATTAAGATTTGAACCCTAAGGGTACGATGATAAAAAGCTATCTCAATGATACTTCAAGTTGTATTATGGCTAGCTTATTTATCTTTATGTAAATAAATCAAACTAGATCAGTAAAATTTCAATGTGAACCACGTGAAGTATGTGATCTAACCCTCAGATAAAATTAAGATTAATTTAAGCTAGGATATTATGGTTAACTCTTATCAAAAGCAAAAATTCAGCTGGTCTAGCCTAATATGGCTACTGATTTTTTTCTGGTATTTTTCATCTTTGATCCAGATTTATATTGTCATTAGTGGACAAAGTAATTCTATCGGATTAAGAGATTCATTGCTTTATAGTACATTATGGTTAATCCCGGCGTTACTGTTTCCTCAACGCATCAAACTAGTTACCGGTATTATAGGCATCATATTATGGCTAGCATCTTCAGTTGCATTAGCTTATTACATCGTCTATGGGCAACAATTTTCACAAAGTGTGTTGTTTATCATCTTTGAAACCAATACCAACGAAGCCGGTGAGTTCTTAACCCAATATTTCAGCTTTAAAGTTATAGGTATATTATTGATATATGCTTTAGGCGCATTATTACTTTGGCGAAAAATAAAACCAGTCTATTTACCAACATCAGGAAAATGGATTAGCTCTATTTTAATTCTTAGTATACTTTTTGGTATTCCTTATTATAATAAAGGAATAAAAAACAACCAACCAATGAGTAGAATTGTTGCATATGTAAACAGCAAATTAGCCTATGCTACCCCATGGCAATTTATTAGTGGCTACTATCTCTATAAGCATCAACTAGCTAATATGGAAGAGCTTATTAATGATAATAGTAAAATACCTCCCTTGACTAATTTCATTGATAATAATCCTAATCAATCTGAAACATTAGTATTAGTAATTGGTGAATCAACCAGCCGTGATAGAATGAGCCTATATGGCTATCCACGCCAAACTACGCCTGAATTAGATAAATTAAAACGTGATTATCCACAAAATTTAACCGCATTTACTGATGTTGTTACCCCTCGTCCATATACCATTGAAACATTACAGCAAACACTAACATTTGCCGATCAGCTAGAGCCTGATTTATACCAAACTCGTCCTTCGTTAATGAATATAATGAAGCAAGCAGGGTTTAAAACATTTTGGATCACTAATCAGCAGACAATGACCGAAAGAAATACCATGTTAACGGCATTTTCACGGCAAACAGATAAACAATATTATCTCAATAACGATATGGCACAAAGCTCCAGAAGTTATGATGATGCTGTATTGGCACCGTTTAAAGAAGCATTAGCCGATCCTGCAGAACGCAAATTTATTGTGGTTCATCTGCTAGGTACGCATATGAAATATCAATTCCGTTACCCACCGGAAAAAGAAATTTTTACCGGCAAAGATAACGCGGTTCCAGCCAATTTAAGTGATAAAAATCTTGATGACTATAATGCCTATGATAATGCCCAACATTATAATGACTATGTAGTATCGAGTTTAATTAAAGATTTTGATAATACAAAGGACAATGGTTTCTTAGTTTACTTTTCTGATCATGGAGAAGAAGTCTTTGATACTGAACCTCATAAAACTTTAGGTAGAAATGAAGGTTCACCGACTAAGCCAATGTATAATATCCCTTTCATTATTTGGCGTTCGCCTGCATGGCTAGAAAATCATAATATCAACCTAGATGACAAAACTCAGCGCCCATATAGCAATATGAATTTTATTTATACATGGAGTGAATTAGCTGGGTTTAATTACGATGGATTTATCCCTGAGAAGAGTTTACTCAATGATAACTATCAGCCTCAACCTAGATATATTGGCGATCCTAGTAAAAAACAAAACCTGAGGCTATATGATGATCTCACAAAATAGTCACATCATCATAAAAAACCAGATTGAATAGAATAAATGATTATCAAAACTACTCGGCGGATCTCGTCGAGTAGTCATTATTATAATAATACATCATTGAAATTGAATAAATGCAACCAATTGTCGTTAACCATAGAATAGATTATTCTTCATTAGTTCGATTGATTTTTCCATCAGTTAAAATAAAACTTACCTTATCATTCCAATACTCGGCCAAAAATATATCTTCTATTTTTTGGATATTATGCTGTTTAATTTGCTGCTGTATCCATTCTTTATCTTTACCTATTTTGTCTAACGCGGCGACTCTAATCTCACCATCTTTCATTAAAATAACTGAAGGCATTTTTGATTTATCGCAGATGACCGTTAATTGACCATCAGGCTCAATTTGAGCATAGTAAATTTCTTGGAAAGCATGGATCCCTTGGGCATGAAGGCGAGAAATTAAATTAAGGATATCTATTTTATTACTTTTTTCTAAAATATTATCCATTAAAAAATTACCATTTTTTATAATTGGAATTGGATCGCCAATGGTAACCGAACGGAAAAAATTAAATTTCTTAGTTAAATAATTAAGTAAAGATATAAAAATCACACCAATAAACAATAATATAATATATTGATGTAAGGGGATACTATCACTATAAATAACCCCACCAATAATTCCCCCTAAAACAAAGTTTCCAATAAAATCAATCGGGGTCATTTGGGATAACTGAGTTTTACCAGATAAATTCATGTGTGTTATCACGATAGTAAATCCGATAAAGAATTTAACGATTACTAGCGCATAATAATAGGTCATTTTACTTCATCCATTAGTCTATTATATTAATATAACTATTATAGAGCATATTCAGTTATTTAGTCTTTGTTATATGACGCTATTTATTAAAACACTGAGAAAAAAGTATAATATACAGTTTTTAAATAACGCCCTGATGAGGAAACAATAAAATATATATAAAAATCAAATAATTAACCAATCAATTAATTGACCATGTTTTTAGATACTATTCTATTTGTGATAATAACAAGAAAAATCAATCAGTTTAGTTTGTTTTATCGCAATCCCGAAAGTATCGTTTTCCAGACTTTGCTACAAACTTTGCTAAATATACTATATTTATCAGGCTTAATTGGTTATAGTTTTTAGCCAATGACAGCAATAAGTGATTGTCTGACATACTGAAATAGCTTAGTTCGTTAAATCATTTTAACCAGAAAGGATTTATCTATGAATAAGAAAATTTTAAGTTCTTTAATTTTAGCAGGTGTGATCACAATGGCAGCTGGCTGTGATGATACAACAAAAAATAAAGCCGACGATGCTGTTCAGCAAGCTAAAGAAAATGCGGAACAAGTAAAAGATGCGGGTGAAAAAAAGGCAGCTGAATTAACTGATAGTGCTAAAGATAAAGCAGCTGAAATAAAAGATAGTGCTGATAAAAAAGCTGATGAACTCTCTGATAAATCAGCTGAATTAAAAGATAGCGCTGATAAAAAAGCTGATGAGATAGCAGAGAAAGCTACTGAATTAAAAGACAGTGCAGATAAAAAAGCCGACGAACTCTCAGTTAAAGCCGGTGAATTAACTGACTCTGCTAAAGATACTGCAGCTGAGCTTAAAAAAGATGCAGAAAAAAAAGCTGACGCTATCAAACAAGATACCAGCAAGCTAAGTGCTGAATTATCTGACAAAGCGCAGGATGTTAAAACTGATGCAATTAACAGAGCTGATCAGCTAACTGATGATGCTAAAAAGAAAACTGAAGAGTTGAAATCAGAAAATAAATAATAAATTCACTCTTTAAATTAATGCCAATTAAGCGAATTGAAAACATCAATTCGCTTTTTTATTTTTAATTCACTATGTTAATCTAACCGCTAAAATTTATATCATCATTATTCTATTCAGGGCATCCAATGGAAATAAAACACAGTATAGGCTATCAATCAGCAGAACTAATCCAACAGGCATTTTATTTACGCCATGCTGTTTTCAGTGACGAACAAGGTTTTCCTGCTGAAATCGATGTTGACCAATATGATGATACCGCTGTGCATGTAGTTCTATTTGATAATAATAATCCTATCGCTGTTCTCCGTGCAATGGACCTACAAGATGGTAGATTGAAAATTGGTCGAGTTGCTGTATTAGCGGAATATCGAGGCAAAGGTGTTGGTCGTATGTTGATGGATTTTATTGCTAATT
Source organism: Moellerella wisconsensis (assembly GCF_022592395.1). Classification (NCBI taxonomy): domain Bacteria; kingdom Pseudomonadati; phylum Pseudomonadota; class Gammaproteobacteria; order Enterobacterales; family Morganellaceae; genus Moellerella; species Moellerella wisconsensis. The sequence goes on from NZ_CP093242.1 coordinate 2,886,623, forward strand.
ACGCTCGAAATAACCATTTTAATCAACTGGTACTTTCCGCTCAATGTTCAGCAAAAGCCTTCTATGACCGCTTAGGTTATCAAGCTGAGGGGGACATTTATTCTGAGGAAGGTGTGGATCATATAAAAATGTACCTAAAATTATAGCGATGGATACAATCTAGGCTGAGACCATATGAACTGAATAGGGGCTATGGCTGTGAGCATAGTGCAACAGCCTAGTTTCTTCTATATGCTGTTTATTTAAACAAAATACTGGGTGATCTTAATTTCAGTAACAATGTTATATTTTATATTAATTATGAAAAATAATGTGATAGCTAAAGTAAATAAGATTATTAAATAACTGCCATGAACAATAAACTGTTCATAAATAAAATTTATAAATAGATAATATTACTTACTTCCCTATTTAAAGGATAATAACATACTTATATTTTATATAATCATATTATTACATAAAATATGTATAAATAAGATTATTTTTGTTATCGATGATTTAAAATATATAGTACTAAAACAACAACTCAGCATCCAAAATGGCTAAAAGTTGATTTTCACGGCATAAAATGGCAATATGCATCGCGTTTTAACAGAGTAATTAATTAGTCTACGTTATTGTTTACTCTTTGCGTCACTTGCTCAATAGTATGAATATAGAGTTCTTGAGCAGTTTAATTATTATAAATAAAATTTATAATTTCTATTTATAATGCTATATCCACCATAAGTTTACGAATAAATCGTCCTAGAGATAAACTAATGAGATGATATTCGTATTTTAAGAAGGGTTTCTCATATCAACATGTTTGATATGTAAATAAAACAAGAAAAAGAGAAAAATTTTATGAGTCAACATGCTACTGACGAAAAGAAAGTACGCTCAAAAATTAGTCCCCCCGTTTTTTACTCCTCAGCTGTTGTTATTTTATTAATTGTTGGGTTCGCCGCACTGCTACCTGAATTAGCAGAATCTCATCTAAGTCATCTTCAGCAAAACCTGTTCATGAATGCAAGTTGGTTTTACATTCTGGCTGTTGCTATCATCTTATTGAGTGTGACTTATCTGGGACTCTCCCGATATGGCCAAATTAAATTGGGTCCTGATCATGCGCAACCTAATTTTAGTTACCTCTCCTGGTTCGCCATGTTATTTTCCGCAGGTATGGGGATCGGCTTGATGTTCTTCGGTGTTGCTGAGCCAGTGATGCACTACCTTAATCCACCAACTGGCGATGCACAAACCATACAAGCCGCGAAAGAGGCTATGCGCCTGACCTTTTTCCACTGGGGACTGCATGCATGGGCTATTTACGCCATAGTTGCGCTTATATTAGCTTTCTTCAGTTACCGCCATGGCTTACCTCTGACTTTAAGATCGGCACTGTATCCTATTATTGGTGACCGTATTTATGGGCCGATTGGGCATGCGGTCGATGTATTTGCCGTCGTTGGTACCGTATTTGGTGTCGCTACCTCTCTCGGATTTGGTGTATTACAGGTTAACTCGGGGCTAAATCATCTATTTGGCTTACCTGTTACTCCAACGGTTCAAGTGTCTTTGATTATCTTATTTACCGGATTAGCCACGCTATCGGTAGTGTCTGGTTTAGATAAAGGGATCAGAATTCTGTCCGAACTTAACCTCGGATTAGCCTTCTTATTACTATTATTAGTACTGATTTTGGGCCCAACAGTTCTGCTGCTGAAATCATTTGTTGAAAACACTGGTGGCTATCTTTCTGAAATAGTCAGCAAAACCTTTAATTTATATGCTTATGAACCTAAATCCAGTGATTGGCTAGGTGGATGGACGCTACTATATTGGGGATGGTGGTTATCTTGGTCTCCTTTTGTTGGGATGTTCATCGCTCGTATTTCGCGCGGCCGCACCATTCGTGAATTCGTGACTGGTGTATTATTTGTTCCCGCAGGTTTTACGCTTTTATGGATGACTATCTTCGGTAATAGTGCAATCAACCTGATAATGAATAAAGGCGCCACCCAACTGGCCGAAACTGTTCAATCTGATGTTTCTCTTGCATTATTTGATTTTTTAACCTATTTCCCATTCTCCACCGTACTGTCTTTCGTGGCGATGGTGATGGTGATTGTGTTCTTCGTGACCTCTGCCGACTCCGGTGCGATGGTTGTTGATACATTAGCCTCAGGCGGTGATTCAAATACCCCTATTTGGCAACGTATCTTCTGGGCAGCGCTAATGGGCATAGTCGCGATAACGATGTTACTGGCGGGCGGTCTGCAAGCCCTACAAACTTTAACAATCGCCAGTGCTTTACCGTTCTCAATGGTGCTATTAGCCTCCATTTATGGTCTGTTTAAAGCACTACGTGTCGATGCTTATAAACGTGATAGCCAACAATTGGCAACGATTGCACCAACCAGTAGTCGAACACCAATACCTTGGCAGCGTCGACTAAGAAATATTGTCTATTTCCCGAAACGCTCACAAGTTAAACGCTTTGTTGATGAAGTGGTTCAGCCGTCAATGGAACTGGTATCACAAGAACTAGAAAAACAGGGAACTGTATGCATCATTCATCATGAAGACGACGGACGCATCGGTCTGGAAGTAGACTTAGGCGATGATATGAACTTCTTATATGAAGTACGCTTACGCTACTATATTCAGCCGTCATTTGCCTTAAGTGGAATGAATGACACCGATGATGAGAAAGATGAGGAACAAAAATACTATCGTGCTGAAATCCATTTAAAAGAAGGTGGTCAGGATTACGATATTATGGGATGGAATAAAGAACAAATTATTCATGATATCCTTGACCAATATGAAAAACATATTCACTTCTTACATATACTGGGCAAATAACTACTATTATTTGTGGTGTCCACGTTAAGCTATATATGCCGATGATTAATTCATCGGCATTTTTTTGCCTCTATTTTACATATATTATACGAAATTATTTTTTTCTATTTCATGCTGATCATTAACACGATCCAAAGCAATTAATTCATCGAGTAGTTGAGTCAACTGCTGCATTTTCTCACTAGAAAAAGCCTGTTCGATAGAGTGATAACCCGCTTCGACTTCTTGCCGAGCACGATCATACAAATCTTGCCCCTGCGGCGTAAGGGATACATATAGCTTACGTTGATCATTCAATGGTTTAAGACGAAAAATAAGCCCATCACGTTCCATTCGCGTTAATATTCCAGTCAAACTTGGCCGTAAAATACAGGTTTTAACCGATAAATCATGAAAATCAATTGAACGACTATCAGCAAGTACGCGAATAATTCTCCATTGCTGTTCGGTCAAATTATAGGATTTCAGGATCGGACGAAAAAAACTCATCGCGGTCTCACGGGCTTGGAGTAAAGCAATGGTCAATGATTCATGCATAAGTTAATAGCCTATCAGATGTAAAGAGTGACTCATTCAATATCTACAACATGTTACTTCAAATCGCCGCTGCATTGAAATTTCCACAGCAATTTAAGTATTTTGCGCCCCAGTATAGATACTGATGATTTAATGATCCTCATCGTGCTGAGATTAGCATACACAATGAACAATCACCAAGAAAAAAGCCTTTAATATTAATGAATAAATAATAATTAAAATCAAGATTATAGTTAAATAAAAGTTAAAACCAAAAAGAAAAACAAATCATAGGAAATCATAACTCAATGTTTTTAGTTAATTTTATTTTTCACTGATAGCAAAATGTTAATAAGATCACAATTAGAATTAACAAATCAGTTAATCTATTGCTAATCGGGATTATTTACTTTATTAATATGTTAATAACTTTCGAGGCTAGTCTCATACCATGCATTAGGAGTCGTCAATGAAAGGCACTGTTTTTGCCGTTGCTCTCAATCATCAAAGCCAAATTGATTTTTGGCATGATGCCTTTGAACAAGCCCCCTATAAAAACCTACCAAAAACACCGGTATGGTTTATTAAACCGCGTAATACCATTATCCAATCAGGCGAGATTATCCCTTACCCTGTAGGTGAAGAGGTTTTAAGTGGTGCGACAGTGGCGATTGTGATTGGCAAAAAAGCCCGCAAAGTCAGTGTTAAGAACGCCTCAGATTACATTGCAGGCTATGCACTAGCCAACGAGGTTAGTCTACCAGAGACCAGTTTTTATCGCCCAGCTATCAAAGCTAAATGTCGTGATGGCTTTTGTCCCATTGGGGAGATAGCCGATATTTCGTTCCCAGAGATATTAGAAATAGTGACTGAAATCAATGGACAAGAAGTCGACCGCTGGTCCACAAAAGATTTACTTCGCTCGGCGAATCAATTAGTGGCTGCACTCAGTGATTTTGCGACCTTAAAAGCGGGCGATATGATTTTAATCGGCACACCACAGCAACGTATAGCAATCCACCCCGGTGATAATATTCAAATTAAAGCGGCTGGTTTTCCAACCCTAACCAATAACGTGATAGCACAATCGACACAAAAAAATGCTCCAAAAGATGATCCCTCAGTACTGATTGGGCAAGCTAAAATTCGCTACCAAGGAACTGAATATACGGTCACCGTTGAAGAAAATAACGCGATTACTCTGCCAACAGGGCAACAAATCGCTGCCGATGATCCTCAGTTAGAATTTTTGCCCCCGACACGCGGCACCTTATTTGCTTTAGGTTTAAATTATGCCGATCACGCGGCTGAATTAGCATTCAAACCGCCAGTCGAGCCGCTGATTTTTATCAAAGCTAATAATTCACTTACTGGGCATCGTCAAGTTTCTGTTCGCCCAGATAATGTTGAATATATGCACTACGAATCTGAATTAGTTGTCGTTATCGGTAAAACAGCCCGTAATGTTTCACAAGCCGATGCCATGGATTATGTCGCTGGATATACTTTATGTAACGACTATGCAATACGCGACTATTTGGAAAACTATTACCGCCCTAACTTACGCGTCAAAAGCCGAGATACGCTGACCCCTATCGGCCCGATAATTATTGATAAAAAATACATTAGCGATCCGCATAATTTAGCCTTAAGTACTTATGTTAATGGGGAATTACGCCAACGCGGGACTACCGCTGATTTAATTTTTAATATTCCTTTTTTAATCGCTTATTTAAGCGAATTTATGATATTACAACCGGGTGACATGATAGCTACGGGTACCCCAAAAGGGCTTTCTGACGTCGTACCCGGCGATGAAGTTATCGTTGAAGTCGAAGGCGTTGGTCGCCTATTCAACCACATTATCAGTGAAGACGATTATCGCCAAGTGATTGCCCGCCAAGAAAATCCCCCCGCGTGTGACAATACTGAAAGGAGCGCCTGTAATGACTAAGATTAATCATTGGATCAACGGTAAAAATGTCGCCAGTAAAAACTATTTTACGACAACAAATCCCGCCACTGGTGACGTACTTGCAGAGGTCGCTTCTGGTGGACAAGATGAGGTTAATCAAGCTGTTGCAGCAGCCAAAGCGGCTTTCCCTAAATGGGCAAATACGCCAATGAAAGAGCGCGCACGTTTAATGCGTCGCCTTGGCGAATTAATTGATCAACATGTCCCGCAAATCGCCGAGATGGAAACCAACGATACCGGTTTACCTATCCATCAGACTAAAAATGTATTGATCCCTCGCGCCTCGCATAACTTTGAATTCTTTGCCGAAGTGTGTCAGCAAATGAACGGCAGAACCTATCCTGTCGACGATAAAATGATGAACTATACGCTTATCCAACCCGTTGGCGTATGTGCGCTGGTTTCGCCTTGGAACGTGCCATTTATGACGGCAACGTGGAAAACCGCTCCCTGCTTAGCGCTAGGGAATACAGCGGTGTTAAAAATGTCTGAACTCTCCCCGCTGTCGGCTAATCGTTTAGGCGAATTAGCGCTTGAAGCGGGTATTCCGGCAGGCGTATTAAACGTGGTTCAAGGTTATGGCAGCACCGCAGGCGATGCATTGGTTAAACATAACGATGTGCGTGCGGTTTCATTCACTGGCGGAACCGCCACAGGTCGTATGATCATGCAAAATGCTGGCCTAAAAAAATATTCAATGGAATTAGGCGGAAAATCGCCAGTGCTTATTTTTGAAGATGCGGATGTCGAACGCGCTCTAGATGCGGCTTTATTTACTATTTTCTCCATTAATGGTGAACGCTGCACCGCAGGATCGCGCATCTTTATTCAAGAAAGCATTTATCCCGAATTTGTAAAACGCTTTGCCGAGAGAGCTAATCGCCTAAAAGTGGGTGATCCGAATGATCCTCAAACTCAAATTGGCGCGCTAATTAGCCAGCAACATTGGGATAAAGTATCGGGATATATTCGTTTAGGTATCGAAGAAGGCGCAACATTATTAGCTGGCGGCCCTGATAAGCCTCGCGATCTGCCTTCTCATTTGAAAAATGGTAACTTCTTGCGCCCTACCGTGCTAGCCGATGTTAATAATCAAATGCGCGTTGCCCAAGAAGAAATCTTTGGCCCTGTAGCCTGCTTGATCCCCTTCAAAACCGAAGAAGAGGGTCTGCGTATGGCCAATGACATCGAATATGGTCTAGCGTCTTATATTTGGACTCAAGATGTCAGCAAAATACTGCGTCTATCGCGCAGCATTGAAGCCGGTATGGTGTTTGTTAATACCCAAAACGTTCGTGATTTACGCCAACCTTTCGGTGGGGTAAAAGCCTCCGGTGTAGGACGTGAAGGTGGGGAATATAGCTTTGATGTTTTCGCTGAAATAAAAAACGTCTGTATTTCATTGGGTGACCACTCAATTCCACGTTGGGGCATTTAACATTAATACACGCCACGGGATTAGCTTAAATATCGCGTCACAGCCAGTGCCGCTATCCTCGGTGTCGCTTTAAATGACCGCAGGACAGTGCAACAAAGATAGATTTTACAGTGAGGATTTATGGGCAAATTAGCGCTAGCAGCAAAGATTACACATGTTCCTTCGATGTACCTGTCTGAATTACCGGGTAAACATCAGGGGTGTCGTCAAGGGGCTATCGACGGACACAAAGAAATTAGTCGACGCTGCCGTGAATTAGGCGTAGATACCCTGATTGTATTTGATACCCACTGGCTGGTAAACAGCGCCTATCACATTAATTGTGCCGATCACTTTAAAGGCATTTATACCAGCAACGAATTACCGCATTTTATTCGTGATATGGAATATGAATACGATGGTAATTCAACCCTAGGTCGCATGATAGGCGAAGAGGCCAGAAAACTGGGTGTTAGAGCGCAATCACATGAAATTCCTAGCCTAACACTGGAATATGCCACATTAGTTCCGATGCGCTACATGAATAGTGATCGCCATTTTAAAGTGATTTCTATTTCTGCATTTTGTACCTCTCATACTTTTGAAAATAGCCGAAAACTGGGTGAAGCCGTATTAACGGCGATTGAAAAATATGATGGTACCGTAGCCGTCTTAGCCAGTGGCTCGTTGTCCCACCGCTTTATTGATGATACTCGTGCAGAAGAAGGCATGAATAACTATACCCGTGAATTTGACGAGCAAATGGATAAACGAGTGGTGAAATTATGGTCTGAAGGCCGCTTCAATGAGTTCTGTAAAATGTTGCCGGAATATGCTGATTATTGCTATGGCGAAGGCCATATGCATGACACCGTAATGCTGCTTGGTATGCTGGGTTGGGATCAATACGCTGAGCCCGTCGAGATATTAACTGATCTCTTTCCAAGCTCCGGCACCGGACAAATTAATGCGATATTTCCGCTGCCCGAGTCAATAACTCAGCGCCAAGCTGCTACAGCTTAAGGAGTCGATTCATGCCGCATTTCTACGCTGAATGTACCGAGAATATTAAACATCAAGCCAAACTACCCGAGCTATTTGCAAAAGTTAATACGGCTTTAGCGAATACCGGGATCTTCCCGCTGGCAGGTATTCGTAGCCGAGCTATTTGGCTGGATACTTGGCAAATGGCAGACGGTAAACATGATTATGCTTTTGTGCATTTTACCTTAAAAATTGGCGCAGGACGCAGCATTGAACAGCGTAAACAGACCGGTGACATGCTCTTTGCGCTGATCAAAACGCATTTTTCTGCCTTAATGGCACAGCGTTATCTGGCGTTGTCATTCACAATGGAAGAGTTAGACCCGATCCTCAACTTTAAACAAAACAACGTTCACGCTCTGTTTGCCAAGGAGTAACATGCCGATGCCTCAGCCTCTGCTCGCGTTACCTCAATCTCCACAACAGCCACCTAAATGGCTGATCCCCTTGTTGGGTTCGTTGGTGGCATTCGGTCCTTTATCGATTGATATGTATCTGCCTGCGTTACCACAAATGGGCTCAGAGTTGCAGGCGTCACCGGGGCAGATACAATATACGCTTGGGGCTTTTTTTATCGGATTTTGTGTTGGCATGCTGCTGTATGGCCCCCTGAGCGATACGTTAGGGCGGCGTAAAATATTGCTCGCGGGATTAGCATTATTTTCACTCGCCAGCCTACTGTGTAGTTTTTCAACACAAGTTGAACAACTGATTTTATTGCGCGCTCTGCAAGCTTTTGGCAGCGGAGCCGCTATTGTTATGGCTCGCGCCATTGCCCGTGATATTTATGCCAATCATGAATTACCACGCGTTTTATCGTTAATGACTTTGGTTACCATGATAGCGCCGCTAATCGCTCCATTATTGGGGGGATTTTTACTGCTGCATTTTAATTGGCCATCAATTTTTATTTTACTGTGCGGGATGGGATTATTAAGCATGCTAGTAGTTTTCTGTTATTTGCCAGAGACATTGGCTTCAAAACGAATCTCCAATGTACCAACTCGCTTATCTCCCTCTGTAAAGCAGCTTATTGGGTCAGCATTTGATAACTATAAACAATTAATCGCTGACAAATATACTCTCAGTATTATCGGGACTCTGGCATTTTCATTTGCGGCGATGTTCGCCTTTATAAGCGGGTCGCCTTTTATTTATATCAACTATTTTAATATTTCAGCGCAATATTATGGGCTACTATTTGGCTGCAATATTCTCGGCATGATGCTGATGTTATTAGTCAATGTACGAGCATTACGTCGCTATAATTTGCCAAAACTGCTATTTATGCAGACAACTGCTCAATTAGTATTCGGTCTGCTGCTAGTTATTTGTTATCAGCAAAGTCTTCCTGTTATTGTAGTACTAATAGTGCTGTTTTTGTCGCTGGTTAATGCGATTGGAACAAACAGCCTATCACTCTTATTGCAACATCGAGCGAGTCTCGCTGGCAGCGCAAGTGCACTGGCGATTTCAGTGCAATTTGCCATGGCGGCGCTGGCGAGTGTTGCAGTTTCTGTTCTACAAGATGGTTCCCCATTTGCTATGACACTGGTTATGGCAGTCTGTGCCGCTTTAAGCTGGATAAGCCAACGCTTTTCTGCAAAGCATGCTTCGACACAACTGCAATCCGTGTCTTCGGAGAAAAAATAAAAATGACTATGATCACCTCTTCCTCACTTTATCGCCAGCAAGCTTATATCAACGGTCAATGGGTTGATGCAGATAACCACCACGTTTTTGAAGTGACTAATCCAGCAACCGGAGAAGTGATAGCTAACATCAGCGATGTTGGCGCCGCGGAAACTCAGCGGGCTATTCAAGCAGCAGAGCAAGCGTTACCGGCATGGAAAGCCATGACGGCGAAACAACGCAGCCAAATTCTGAATAAATGGTTCCGTCTGATGATGGAAAACCAGCAGGAATTAGCCGAGATCCTCAGCTTAGAGCAAGGAAAATCTCATGCTGAAGCCATGGGTGAAATCGCTTACGGTGCTAGCTTTATTGAATGGTTTGCCGAAGAAGGTAAACGGACTTATGGCGAAACCATTCCTTCTCCGCTGCCAGGCCGTCGAATCGCGACCATTAAACAGCCAATTGGGGTAGTTGCCGCAATTACCCCGTGGAATTTCCCTAATGCCATGATCACCCGCAAAGCGGGCCCCGCCTTAGCGGCTGGCTGTACCATGGTATTAAAACCTGCCGCAGAAACACCGTTATCTGCATTAGCCCTAGCGGTATTGGCGCAAGAAGCAGGGATCCCCGCTGGCGTATTTAATATTGTTCCAGGTACCGATGCTAAATCTATCGGTGAAGTACTGACCTCAAGCCCCATTGTGCGCAAATTAACCTTCACGGGTTCAACGCGTGTCGGTAAGCTGTTAATGGCACAATGTGCTGATACAGTGAAAAAAATGTCATTAGAGCTGGGAGGGAATGCGCCATTTATTATCTTTGATGACGCCGATTTAGACGCCGCCGTTGAAGGGGTATTAGTCGCGAAATTCCGTAACAGTGGGCAAACTTGTGTATGTGCCAACCGCATCTTAGTGCAAGAAGGCGTGTACGATGAATTTGCGGCTCGTTTAGCCACCGCTGTAAAAGCACTGAAAGTTGGCCCGGCGACACAAAGTGATTCTCAACAAGGCCCATTAATTAACCAAGCCGCGATTGATAAAGTTAAACAACATATTGCCGATGCGGTCTCCCACGGGGCGCGTGTTATTGCCGGAGGGAAATCCGCCTCTCTCGGTGGACTGTTCTTTGAACCAACCGTGCTGGTGGATGTCGATAAATCGATGAAAGTATCTTATGAAGAAACTTTCGGCCCTGTTGCCCCGCTGTTCAAATTCCGTGATGAAGCAGAAGCTATCAAACTGGCTAACGATACTGAATTTGGTTTAGCGTCGTACTTCTACTCTCGCGATATCGGGCGTATTTATCGAGTGGCTGAAGCGCTCGAAAGTGGCATGGTGGGGATCAACGAAGGGATTATTTCAAACGAAGCCGCGCCATTCGGCGGTATAAAACAATCGGGACTGGGGCGTGAAGGTTCACGTTACGGAATCGAAGACTATCAGGAAGTGAAATACCTCTGCTTTGGTGGCATAGAGGAATAGGAGCCAAACCCATATGTTACAGAAAGATATCGTATCGCAGGTTGCACAGCGTCTGAATAACGCAGAAAAAAAAGGTGAGCAAATCCGCCAGATCTCTTTAGATCATCCAGAAATTACGATTGAAGATGCATATGCGATTCAACGTGAATGGGTAGGTTTAAAAATGTCTGAAGGGCGAATACTGAAAGGGCATAAAATTGGGTTAACCTCGAAAGCGATGCAAGCTAGCTCGCAAATTGATGAACCCGATTACGGTGCATTACTGGATGATATGTTTTTCGCTGATGGTAGCGAGATCCCTTTTGACCGTTTTATTGTTCCTCGCATTGAAGTTGAACTGGCATTTGTACTGGCAAAGCCACTCCGTGGCCCAAATTGTACCTTGTTCGATGTTTATAATGCGACAGACTATGTTATTCCTGCGTTGGAGTTGATTGATGCTCGTTGTCATAACATCGATCCTGAGACTCAACGTCCACGCAAAGTGTTCGATACGATTTCTGATAACGCCGCTAACGCAGCCGTTATCATGGGCGGACGTCCAATTAAACCGAGAGATCTCGACTTACGTTGGATAAGCGCCCTTCTGTACCGCAATGGCGTTATTGAGGAGTCAGGTGTTGCTGCCGCAGTACTGAATCACCCAGCAAATGGTGTGGCTTGGTTGGCGAACAAACTGGCACCTCATAATGTTGAGTTAGACGCGGGACAAATTATTCTCGCGGGCTCCTTCACCCGTCCTGTGCCTGTTCGTCGTGGAGATACTTTCCACGCCGACTATGGGGTAATGGGATCAATCAGCTGCCATTTTGTCTAAAGAGGCTCTCATGGAAATGCCAAAAAATAGCTTTAAGCGCGCCCTAAAAGCGGGCCAACCACAAATTGGTCTATGGCTGGGCCTGAGTAGCGCATACAGCGCCGAATTGGTCGCAGGAGCCGGATTTGACTGGTTATTGATTGACGGTGAACATGCACCAAATACAATCCCGACTATTTTATCTCAATTACAAGCTATCGCCCCATACCCATCACAGCCAGTAGTCCGGCCACCGTGGAATGATCCAGTAATTATCAAACAATTATTAGATATTGGCGCACAGACATTATTGATCCCGATGATCCAAAATGCTCAGCAAGCCGAGCAAGCCGTTAAAGCGACTCGTTATCCTCCCGCGGGGATCCGGGGTGTTGGTAGCGCACTAGCCCGTGCCTCACGCTGGAATCGGGTCGCAGATTATATTCATCAAGCTAACGATGAAATGTGTGTGATTGTGCAAGTTGAAACGCGTGAAGCCTTAATAAACTTACCTCAAATTTTACAGATTGATGGCGTGGATGGCGTATTTATCGGCCCTGCCGATCTCAGCGCTGACATGGGATTTGCGGGCAATCCTAATCACCCTGAAGTTAGAACCGCTATCGAACAGGCGATTTTATTAATCAAACAAGCCGGTAAAGCTTCAGGCATATTAATGGCTGCACCTGACGTAGCTGAACATTATTTAAAATTGGGTGCCTTATTTGTTGCTGTCGGCGTTGATACCACTTTATTAGCCCGCAGTGCGGAATCACTAGCCGCAAAATTTAAATCTAATCGTCAAATATCAGTGGCTGCATCTAGTGTTTATTAATAATTAACTCACTATAGATAAAGCCATATATAAAAAAATATTAAATTTTAAAAATTATTATAAATAGAATATACCGATGAAATATATGCCTGATTTATTTCAGCGTTTATTGGTGCTTATAAACCATCAAAAATAATCAGAATAAGAATTAAACTGTTTATAATTAAATGGTTAAAGAATAATAAACCTCGCGTATAAAATCAGTCGGAATAGCCAACTGGGCAGATGCACGTTATCTGCCTAATAGCCTCTTGTACCTATAAATGAGAGAATAATAATGAAAAATACCGCGGATATTACGGCGAGCAATCCCGCAGACCAACATAAAAATTTAACTGAGCCTCAACAACGAGTAATAAAAAAACTGTTTCGTCGTTTAATTGTATTTTTATTTGTTCTATTTATTTTCTCATTTTTAGATCGCATTAATATTGGCTTTGCCGGTTTAACCATGGGTAAAGATCTCGGCCTTTCATCCACGATGTTTGGCTTAGCCGCAACCCTATTTTATGTCACTTACGTTATTTTCGGTATTCCTAGTAATATTATGCTTGGGATTGTAGGCGCTCGCCGTTGGATTGCCACCATTATGGTGCTGTGGGGATTTGCCTCCACTGCCACCATGTTCGCAACCGGCCCTACCAGTTTATATATTTTGCGCATGCTGGTCGGTATCGCCGAAGCGGGTTTCTTGCCCGGCATTTTAGTTTATCTCACCTACTGGTTTCCCGCCTATTTCCGAGCTCGCGCCAACGCATTATTTATGGTTGCGATGCCGGTCACTATGGCTTTTGGCTCTTTAGCTTCGGGCTATATTCTCGAAATGGATGGAATACTTAACTTACATGGCTGGCAATGGCTATTCTTGCTAGAAGGCTTTCCATCGGTATTATTGGGCGTATTAGTTTGGTTTTATCTTGATGATTCTCCGTCAAAAGCCAAGTGGCTGACTTCAGAGGATAAAGCCTGCCTCAAAGAGATGATGGAGCAAGATAATCTGCAATTAGTTCAGCCTCACGGGGCTAAAAGCCAGAGCGCATTACAAACCACCAGCTTATGGAAAGAAATATTCACTCCTACAATCTTAATGTATACCGTGGCCTATTTTTGTTTAACCAATACATTGAGCGCAATTAATATCTGGACACCACAGATAATGCAAAGCTTTAATCAGGGCAGCAGTAACGCCATGATTGGCTTGCTCACCGCCATACCTCAATTCTGTACTATTTTTGGTATGATCTATTGGAGTCGGCGCTCTGACCGATTACAAGAACGAAAAATGCATACCGCTTTGCCGTTCTTATTCGCGGCCGCAGGTTGGATCCTTGCATCACTTACCAGTCATCCACTTGTGCAGTTGCTCGGTATTATCATGGCATCAACAGGCTCATTTACAGCAATGGCTGTCTTTTGGACTACGCCAGATCAATCCATTAGCCTGCGCGCCCGTGCTGTAGGTATTGCGGTTATCAATGCAACCGGTAATATTGGCTCCGCCGTTAGTCCATTATTAATAGGTTGGTTTAAAGATACTACCGGCAGCTTTAACTCAGGGCTGTATTTTGTCGCAGGGCTATTGGTTATTGGGGCTATAATTGTGCTATTCATCCCGATGAAAAGCTCACGCCCAAGAGCAACACCTTAGCGAATGTTGATGGTTATTATCCATGGAGTCCTGCGTTATGTCTGATGTTTCTATATCGACAATCACCAACATTGATATCAGTAAAGATTATGACGAAACTCAGGGCACTGATGACGTTCATTATCAGACATTCGGTAAAATGGCGGCTTTTTTTGGTCGTGATATGCAAGCCCATCGTCATGATGGGTTTTTCCAACTGCATTATTTAGTCACCGGGCATATCACTTTACAGCTTGATGAGCAGCGTTATTCTGTTCAAGCACCGTTATTTATTTTGACTCCGCCCTCGGTACCCCATACTTTTTTTACTCAGGAAGATACCGACGGCTACGTGCTCACAGTACGTCAGGAACTGATCTCGCCATTGTTACATTCGCTGTATCCTACCCAGCCTGATATTATCGATATTCCAGCTATTTGCTTATCTGTAGCTGATAAACCGGCTGATTTAGCTACTTTTAATCATTATTGGGCATTGATTGAAAGAGAATCATCCCATCAATATGCTGGTCGCGATCAAGCACTCTCGAACCTTGCACAAGCGATGTTTACTTTTTTACTTCGCAGCATTCCGCTCGATGATCATCATATTTGTGGAATGCGAGGTGAGCTTAAGTTATTTCAAAGATTTAACCAGCTTATTGACCATCATTATCACCAGCATTTATCGGTACCAGAATACGCCGATAAATTAGGCATTACTGAATCTCGCTTAAAAGATATGTGTCGCAGATTTGCCAATCGACCACCTAAGCGATTGATTTTAGACCGTATATTACGCGAGGCTAAGCGTTTATTATTGTTCAGCGATAGCCCTGTATTTGAAATCGCCTATCGGCTCGGGTTTAAAGATCCGGCATATTTCGCCCGCTTTTTTAATCGTTCTGTCGGCAGCTCACCCAGCGTATGGCGAGATAATAATCTTCATTCTCCGTCATTATAACTGATGTCTCTTCTCTAATTTGAGGCTACCCGTTAGCGCCCTATTTTCCTCATCGATTTTTCCTTTTGTTATAATTTTATCGTCTCTATAAACAATTATTTGCTAACCCGTTTTCTTATCAGTGCGGAGTTTCTGATTTATCTAATTAATTATAACTTTACAAATTAAAAACATTTTAATTCTTTGTTATTTTATTTTAATCTACATTAATACTGGCTAACAAAATCACAAATAGTGATATTCAATATTAAAAACATCACTTTCCATCATGACAGGTATAATTATAAAACCACTCTATCCATATGAATAAAAACAATAAAATAATGTGAAATTAATTTATTATTATAAAAGTATATTGCAGATCACAATTCCATAACAAATAATCACTTCCAACGAAAAGTACCGGTTATCCTCTGTAAAATCTCTGTTCTCTCTCAAGAAAAGACGCTTCAATGGTCATACATAAAACAAACATAAATTTAACATTTCGTATTAGTCATTATTGCCTAATATGCTTTCCGATAACGAGGTAGACATGAAGCCAGAAGATTTTCGTTCCGATGCTAAACGCCCTTTTAATAGTCAGGAATATCTGAAGAGCCTCCAAGATGGTCGTGAGATTTATATTTATGGTAAGCGAGTTAAAGATGTCACTACCCACCCAGCTTTTCGTAATTCAGCAGCGTCGATAGGGCAATTATATGATGCACTTCATGATGAAAAAACACACAATTCACTCTGCTGGAATACCGATACCGGCAACGGCGGTTATACCCACAAATTCTTCCGCTATGCGACAGGAAAAGACGAATTGCGCCAACAACGTGACGCCATTGCCGACTGGTCACGCCAAAGCTACGGATGGATGGGACGCACTCCCGATTATAAGGCGGCATTCGCCAGCGTTTTAGGGGCTAATCCTGAATATTATGGTCAATTTGCGGATAATGCACGCACTTGGTATAAACGCATTCAAGAGAGCGGACTGTACTTCAACCACGCTATCGTTAACCCCCCTATCGATCGCCATAAATCCGCGGATGAAGTAAAAGACGTTTATATCAAACTGGAAAAAGAAACAGATGCAGGTATTATCGTCAGCGGCGCAAAAGTAGTCGCCACTAACTCGGCACTGACTCACTATAATTTTATCGGTTTTGGCTCAGCGCAAGTGATGGGCGATAATCCTGATTTTGCCCTCATGTTTGTGGCACCTATGGATGCTGACGGGGTTAAATTAATCTCGCGAGCATCCTATGAATTAGTCGCTGGCGCTACGGGAGCACCATTTGATTACCCACTTTC
Organism: Moellerella wisconsensis; assembly: GCF_022592395.1. Lineage (NCBI taxonomy): Bacteria > Pseudomonadati > Pseudomonadota > Gammaproteobacteria > Enterobacterales > Morganellaceae > Moellerella > Moellerella wisconsensis. The sequence continues at coordinate 2,903,071 of NZ_CP093242.1, forward strand.
TAGCCGTTTCGACGAGAATGACGCGATACTGGTAATGGATCATGTGCTGATACCATGGGAAAATGTCCTGATTTATCGTGATTTTGATCGGGCGAGAAACTGGGCAGTTCAAGGGGGATTTGCTCGCTTATTCCCACTGCAAGCCTGTGTACGCTTGGCGGTGAAATTAGACTTCATCACCGGGCTATTGCAAAAAAGTTTAGAGTGCACTGGCGTTATCGATTTCCGCGGTGTACAAGCATCGTTAGGCGAAGTCGTCGCATGGCGTAACTTATTTTGGTCATTGAGCGATGCGATGTGTTCAGAAGCGCAGCAATGGGAAGGCGGCTCTTATTTACCGGATACCCAAGCGATTCAGACATACCGCGTAATGGCACCAATGGCCTACACCAAAATTAAGAATATTATTGAAAGTAACGTCGCTAGTGGTCTGATTTATTTACCATCAAGCGTACGCGATATGAATAATCCGGAGATTGATAAATATCTGGCTAAATATGTTCGCGGCTCAAATGGTATGGATCACGTTGAACGAATTAAAGTTTTGAAATTAATGTGGGATGCGATAGGCAGTGAATTCGGCGGGCGCCATGAGCTATATGAAATAAACTATGCGGGTAGCCAAGATGAAATTCGCCTGCAATGCTTACGTCATGCTTATGGCTCAGGAAATATGAAAGCAATGACCGATATGGTTGACCGTTGCCTATCTGATTACGATCAGCATGGCTGGACTCGACCGCATCTACACAATAATAACGATATTAACATGTTAGATTCGCTGCTTAAATAATTAGCAGCAGGAGGCCAAAAATGTCCCTAGAAAACGAACATCGTCTGCGTTTTAGAGATGCTATGTCGAGCCTATCGGCAGCGGTGAATATTGTCACTACCGACGGGGATGCAGGTTGCTGCGGTATCACCGCAACAGCAGTCTGCTCTGTAACTGATACACCACCGACATTAATGGTATGTATTAATCGCAATAGCAGCATGAATGCGGTGTTTCAGGAAAATGGCCGCCTGTGTGTCAATATTCTTAATCATCAACAAGAAGAGATGGCTTGCCACTTTGCCGGAATGACTGGCACCAGTATGGAAGAACGCTTTAGTTGGGACATTTGGAGCCAAGGTATTCTCAATCAACCCTTGCTAAAAGAAGCACTAGCCAATCTTGAAGGTGAAATTACCCAAGTACAAGAAGTTGGGACTCACTATGTTTATTTGGTTGAGATGAAACAAATTATTGTACGAGATGAAGGGCATGGGTTAATTTACTTTAAACGCAAATTCCATCCGGTTATACATCAACAGCTGCAAGTTGCCATATAATCTACATCACTATAGCCAACATCTTACTTTATAAGCGCCTTAATAGGCGCTTTTTTAGCACCGAAGCTTAGTACCAGTGCATTAGCAAAATCAAAATATAGCGCTGAAATATAGCCCCGAAATATAGCGTGGATTAATACTAAAAAGCCCCCGACAGATCACTGCCGAGGGCTTATATCAACAACAATAATTGTTACTTATTCATAGTGACAATACGATTGTTTGTTTTATAAAAGAATAACTTACAGTACATTCACGCTGTTAAGCTCTTTAAATGCTTGTTCCAAACGAACAACCATAGAATCCTGAGCTTTACGTAACCAAGCACGTGGATCATAGTATTTTTTGTTTGGTTTATCAGCACCTTCTGGATTACCCAGCTGAGCTTGTAAATAACCTTCATTCTTTTTGTAGTAATTCAGAATACCTTCCCAAGTCGCCCATTGGGTATCAGTATCGATATTCATTTTAACCACACCGTAACCTACTGCTTCTTTTATTTCTTCTGCTGTAGAACCTGAACCGCCATGGAACACGAAATTTAGGCTGTTATGTGGCAGATTGAATTTTTCAGAAACATAGTCTTGAGAGTTACGCAGAATTTTTGGCGTTAACTGTACGTTACCTGGTTTATAAACACCGTGTACGTTACCGAAAGATGCTGCGATAGTGAAACGTGGGCTAACAGCATTCAGTTTTTCGTAAGCGTATGCAACGTCTTCTGGCTGAGTGTATAACTCTGAGCTATCCATACCGCTGTTATCAACGCCGTCTTCTTCACCACCAGTACAACCCAGCTCGATTTCCAGAGTCATATCGATTTTCGCCATGCGCGCAAGATATTTAGCACAAGTCGCGATATTTTCTTCCAGTGATTCTTCTGACAGGTCAATCATGTGAGAAGAGAACAGTGGTTTACCCGTTTTAGCGTAATGTTTTTCGCCAGCATCCAGTAAGCCATCAATCCAAGGCAGCAATTTACGTGCGCAATGGTCAGTATGCAGGATGACAGGTACACCATAGTGTTCAGCCATTTGATGCGCATGGTGGGCACCAGAAATAGCCCCCAGAACTGCTGCTTGTTGACCTTCTGCTTTCAGACCTTTACCGGCGATAAATGCTGCACCACCGTTAGAGAACTGAACAATAACTGGCGAACGTACTTTTGCAGCCGCTTCCATTACCGCATTGATAGAATCTGTACCAACACAGTTAACAGCTGGCAGGGCAAAATTATTTTCCTTAGCAACTGCGAAAACTTTCTGAACATCATCGCCAGTAATTACACCTGGTTTTACGAAATCAAAAATCTTAGACATATGACAGGGTCCTGTAGTTAACAAGCAGCCAATGCTGCCTGTTGTTTCATGACATAATTACGCTTTAGCACGTTCTTCTAGCATCACAACTGCTGGCAATTTTTTACCTTCAACGAATTCAAGGAATGCACCACCGCCAGTTGAAATGTATGAAATTTTATCTGCAATACCAAACAGATCGATAGCTGCTAATGTATCGCCGCCACCAGCAATTGAGAAAGCTTCGCTATCTGCGATAGCTTTAGCAATCACTTCAGTACCTTTACGGAAATTAGGGAATTCGAAAACGCCTACTGGGCCATTCCACAGAATAGTTTTCGCATTTTTCAGAATTTCAGCTAAACGCTCAGCAGATTCATCACCTAAATCCAAAATTTGTTCATCGTCTTTAATTTCAGTCGATGATTTTAAAGTTGCTTCTGCAGTTTCTGAGAACTCGGTTGCAACACGGACGTCTGTAGGCACAGGAATATGGCAGTTAATCAGTAATTTTTTGGCTTCTGGAATTAAATCTGCTTCATATAAAGAACGACCTACGTTATTACCTTCTGCAGCAATAAAGGTATTAGCGATACCGCCACCAACAATCAGCTGATCAGCGATTTTAGACAGTGAATCTAATACAGTCAGTTTGGTCGATACTTTAGAACCGCCAACAATTGCCACCATTGGGCGAGCTGGGTTGCCTAATGCTTTCCCTAAAGCTTCTAATTCTGCGCTCAATAATGGGCCAGAACAGGCGATAGGTGCAAATTTAGCCACACCATGAGTTGACGCTTGTGCACGGTGAGCAGTACCAAACGCATCCATCACATAAACATCACACAGTGCTGCATACTGTTTTGATAATGTTTCGTCGTCTTTTTTCTCGCCTTTATTAAAGCGAACGTTTTCCAGAACAACTAATTCACCTTCTGCGATATCAACACCGTTCAGATAATCTTTTACCAAACGAACGGGGTAATCAATTTTATCGGCCAGATAGTCAACAACAGGCTGCAGGGAGAATTCTTCATTGTACTCACCTTCGGTCGGACGACCTAAGTGAGAAGTGACCATTACTTTTGCACCTTGCTTAAGAGCATTTTCAATTGTTGGTAATGAAGCGCGAATACGCGCATCAGAGGTAACTTTGCCATCTTTCACAGGAACGTTCAGGTCAGCACGGATGAATACACGTTTACCCGCTAGATCCAAATCGGTCATCTTAATTACAGACATGGTGAATCCTCTTGTTGATTCTCTATATAAATTGATCTTCTCTGCTGAGCCTTGATTGGCGTGAGCCGTGTGGTCTAACAGCAGATAATTAGTTTAAATCTGTCGCTACCATTGCCAATGTTGTATCGAGCATCCGGTTAGCGAATCCCCACTCATTATCGCACCAAACTAAGGTTTTTATCAGGTGCTTACCGCTCACTCTGGTTTGTGTTCCATCAACGATGGCACTGTGGGGGTCATGATTAAAATCCATCGATACCAGAGGGAGTTCTGTATAATCTATTATACCACGAAATCTATCAGCTGCAGCGCTGCGAAGTAAACGATTCACTTCCTCAACACTCACATCATCTCGCACAGTCACACTCAAATCAATGGCAGTCACATTTATCGTTGGTACACGTACAGATATCGCTTCGAAATGATCTTTAAATTGTGGGAAAATACGCGATATCCCTGCCGCTAATCGCGTATCAACCGGAATAATTGACTGGCTTGCAGCGCGAGTTCTGCGTAAATCTTTATGATAAGCATCAATCACGGGTTGATCATTCATCGACGCATGGATAGTTGTTACTGTCCCTGATTCAATACCAAAAGCGTCGTCCAACAATTTAATCACTGGAATAATACAATTGGTGGTGCAAGATGCATTAGAAACCAATTTATCATTTGAAGTTAGCGTTTGATGATTGACTCCATACACCACCGTTGCATCTAAATCATCGCTGCCAGGATGAGAAAATAACACCTTTTTTGCGCCGGAGGCTAAATGAGCTAAACCGTCTTCGCGGCTGCCATAGACTCCACTGCAATCTAGCACAATATCGATGCCTAACTCTTTCCAAGGAAGTTGCGCTATTTCAGGCCGGTGGAACAAACGAATTTGATCATCACCCACCAAAAGTAAATCATTATTAAGGCGGACATCCCATGCAAATCGACCATGGCTGGAATCATATTTAAGCAAATGAGCGATCCCTTCGGGCTCTGCTAATTCATTGACTGCAATCACAGAAATCTCAGCTCTTCGGCCTGATTCATATAGGGCTCTTAACACACTTCGTCCAATACGACCAAAACCGTTAATTGCCACTCGAATTGCCATGTCACACCTTAAAATAGAATAAAAACCTACGGTCACTAAGGATAACTGACTCAATCAAACTGTACTGCTGATTTCATCGGTGAAATAACAAAAGTGTGCTTCACTCGACATTTTTGACATTTATTTTTCAACATTTCTGGTGTTTTTATATTTTCTCGCCAGAAACTGAAACGGTTCAGCAGGTATAAAAATAGCTTAAGGGATATGATGGGATAACGCAATAGTAAAAAAACTGTCTGATTAAAATAAAGACAAAATAATGATAAACATCATCGGTGGCAATTATTGAAAGACGCAGAAAGAAGAAAAGTAACAATAATATAATAATAGTATAAGAATAAAAAAAACGCCCCCGTTCAAACTGACACGGAGGCATTTTCAGCAAAAAACAGAGATTATTTCAGCAGAGATTTCGCTTGAGTAACCACGTTTTCAACTGAGAAACCGAATTCTTTAAACAACAATTCAGCAGGAGCAGATTCACCGAAGCTGTGCATTCCGATGATAGCACCATTCAAACCGGTATATTTAAACCAGTAATCAGCAATGCCTGCTTCGATAGCAACACGTGCAGAGACAGCAGAAGGCAGAACAGACTCACGGTATGCTGCGTCTTGTTTATCAAATGCATCAGTAGATGGCATAGAAACAACACGCACTTTACGCCCTTCTGCACTCAGTTGTTCACTGGCTTTAACCGCCAGCTCAACTTCAGAACCGGTCGCAATGAAAATGAGTTCTGGCTGACCTTCACAATCTTTCAATACATAAGCACCTTTCTCAATATCAGCCAATTGCTGGGCAGTACGAGGCTGCTGAGCTAAGTTCTGACGAGAGAAAATTAATGCGCTAGGACCATCTTTACGTTCAACGGCATATTTCCAAGCCACTGCCGACTCAACTTGGTCACAAGGACGCCAGGTACTCATATTTGGTGTCACGCGCAGGCTAGCCAATTGCTCAACCGGTTGGTGAGTTGGGCCATCTTCACCCAGACCGATAGAATCGTGAGTATAAACAAAAATGCTCCGAATTTTCATTAATGCAGCCATACGCACAGCATTACGCGCATATTCAACAAACATTAAGAAAGTTGCACCGTAAGGAACAAAACCGCCATGCAGAGCAATACCATTCATGATCGCAGACATACCAAATTCACGCACACCATAATGAATATAGTTACCCGCGATATCTTCATTCAATGGCTTAGAACCTGACCACATAGTCAAATTACTTGGAGCTAAATCGGCAGAGCCACCAAGAAATTCTGGTAAAATTTTACCAAAAGCTTCTAAGGTGTTTTGAGATGCTTTACGGCTAGCGATATTGGCTGGATTAGCTTGTAAGTTGTCGATAAATTTCTGAGCTTCTTTCTCAAAATCAGCCGGCAGTTCACCTGCCATACGGCGTGTAAATTCACTGGCTAACTCAGGGAATTCTTTTGCATAAGCGGCAAATTTCGTTTCCCATGCGGCTTGTTTAGCTTTTCCTGCTTCACGCGCATCCCACTCTGTATAAATTTCTTGTGGGATTTCAAATGGTGCATACGGCCAATCTAACGCTTTGCGCGTTGCCGCAATTTCATCATCACCTAAAGGCGCACCATGAACGGCTTCAGTACCTGCTTTATGAGGTGAACCAAAACCGATAACGGTTTTACACATAATCAATGTTGGTTTATCAGTAACGCCGTGCGCTTCAGTAATTGCCGCTTTAATTTGATCAGCATCATGCCCATCAATATCACGAATAACATGCCAGTTATACGCTTCAAAACGCGCTGCGGTATCGTCAGTAAACCAACCCTGAACATGACCATCAATGGAAATACCATTGTCATCATAAAATGCGGTCAATTTGCCCAGCTTTAAGGTACCCGCTAAAGAGCAAACTTCATGAGAGATACCTTCCATCATACAACCGTCGCCCATAAAGGCGTAAGTATGATGATTAACGATATCATGGCCCGGACGGTTAAATTGTGCAGCTAGCGTACGCTCAGCAATAGCGAAGCCAACAGCATTAGCAATACCTTGACCTAATGGGCCAGTAGTTGTTTCAACGCCTGGAGTATAACCATATTCTGGATGGCCGGGAGTTTTAGAATGTAGTTGGCGGAAGTTTTTCAATTCTTCGATAGAAAGATCATAACCTGTCAGATGCAACAAGCTATAAATCAGCATAGAGCCATGACCATTAGATAAAACAAAGCGATCGCGATTGGCCCAATGTGGATCGGCTGGATTATGATTCATATAATCACGCCACAATACTTCTGCAATATCTGCCATGCCCATAGGCGCGCCAGGATGCCCTGATTTTGCTTTTTGTACCGCGTCCATACTGAGAAAACGGATAGCATTAGCAAGGGTTTTACGACTAGTCATTATTATACTCCAGGTCGGATAAAAGCGTACTTAAACCAATTTATTACAGCGTAGTTCAGCATATAGTCAGCGTATAGTTTTGCGTATAGTTTACCATATAGCTCAGCGGTTACTGTAAGGCAATTGCTGCCAGTTAGAAACTCATGCTATGAAACTAACGCAAATCGTCGCAGACAGCAATTATTTGCTTCTCAGCTAACACTATATTATACAGATAAAGTATCACCTCAAATAAAAATGCTTTATTGCGCAACACGCTAATTTCATCAGCTGTTTTGCGCAAACCATCGGGATATTAAACCTGAGATTAATACCTATAATCAAGGTAATTTACTGATAAAGCGTAGAAAGTCACAATAATCTTAATTTTGTGCAAAATACCAACATTTCAAAAGAAAATGAGCCTTTTTAGATAATCTAATCATCAATTCAATCTAGCTCTTAGCGTGATTATTTACCTGAAGCAATAAAAAACTTTATCTTAATTATAGCCAACTCAATTGATCTTATCAGGAATACAATTATCTTAATTAGCCAACGGACGAAAAATAATTTAAATGGAGATTCACTTATGACTAAAAATATTAATTTATCAGTAATTAGCCAACAATTAATTAATACATGGAATAATAATAAAGAACCGTACTTAGTAAAAGATATTAATTCTAAATACTTATATTTAAATAATGCATTTCGTAAACTAATTAATTTACCCGACAACATTGATATTATTGGACTAACCGATGCTGATATCAGTTCAGTGAGCTATTTTTTACATCAAGACTATATAAAATTAGAAAAAAAAGTACATAAAGAGTTAAGGCGTGTATCATCCGTTGAATCACATATATTCCACTCAAATAATCCAAGAGAAATTTACATCTGTGATAGAACACCATTATTTGATAATGAGCATAAATTATTTGCAGTAAGCTTTCATTTCTCTCTTTATAGTAATTTTTCTTCTAATTACTATATTGATAACCAACTTCCTAGCATGATAAATATTCAAGACCCTGATCCTGAAATAAATATGACATCTGAAGAAATAGCAACTCTAACATTATTTTCTCATTTAATGACTCCTGAAGAAATTGCCACTCTTTTAGACTTAGACAATGAAGATGTATCTGAATATTTAACAAATATATGCTTTAAATTAAAAGCCTCATCGCTTGATGAATTATCCGAGTATTGCCAAGAACATCAATTTAATAGCAATGTTCCTGATAAACTTATGCCGCAAGGCACACATGAATTAACCTAACCATAATTAATTCAACCATTAAACACACACCATCTTTATGTCTATAATTTATTATCGGGAACAACTATGAATAATTTCAATATTAATAATCTGCCAGCAGATATGATCAATACTTTTGAAATGAGTGAAGATGCTTGGGGAATTAAAGATAAAAATTCAAATTTTGCTTATGTTAATACTACATTTAAAAATTTACAACGCTTATCTAATGAATTCGATTATGAAGGTTTAGCTGATAAAGAAATCCCATGGGAAGGGGCTAAATTTTTTCAAGAATTTATTACCCATGATAAAACGGTCATGAGCAGAAATAAAACCATTACATCGCTGGAAACCCACAAGTGGTATAATGAATTAAACTTATCATCATATTTATTTGATAAGTTTCCATTCTATGATGAACAAGGGGAATGCCAAGGTATTATATTTTATGGGCGTCAAGCTCACTCATATTGTCTCAATCGTCTATTTCGTGGCAAACTTCCCGGTTCATTAATGTTTACTCCGCCGGTAGAAACGATATCTGCTCGAGAATGGGATGTTATTTTCTTATTTATTCATCGCTATACCAGTAAACAAATCGGTAATATTTTAAATATCTCCTACCGTACTGTCGAAAACCATTTCGCCGCTATTTATCAAAAAATTGGCATTCATAAAGCCTCTCAATTTTTAGAATATTGCTACGAGCACGATTTTGATTTGTACGTCCCAGAACATTTTGTTAAATCCGGTAGTCGCTTATTATTTAAGGAATAATATTATGAATAATTTCAATATTAATAATCTGCCAGCAGATATGATCAATACTTTTGAAATGAGCCAAGATGCTTGGGGAATTAAAGACAAAAATTCAAATTTTGCTTATGTTAACACTAAATTAAAAAACTTACATAGCTTATCTAATGAATTCGATTATGAGGGTTTGTCTGATGGAGATATACCGTGGAATGGCTCTACATATTATAAAGAACATATATTACATGACCAAACAACAATAAAAAAGAATATTAATGTAACATCATTAGAAACTCATCATTTTTCTAAAGAAAATAATCTATCGTCATACCTATGTGAAAAAATGCCTTTCTATGATGAAAATGGTATCTGCCAAGGGCTTATCTTTCATGCCCGCCAAGCTCACTCATATTGTCTCAATCGTCTATTTCGTGGCAAACTTCCCGGTTCATTAATGTTTACTCCGCCGGTAGAAACGATATCTGCTCGAGAATGGGATGTTATTTTCTTATTTATTCATCGCTATACCAGTAAACAAATCGGTAATATTTTAAATATCTCCTACCGTACTGTCGAAAACCATTTCGCCGCTATTTATCGAAAAATTGGTATTCATAAAGCTTCTCAATTTTTAGAATATTGCTACGAGCACGATTTTGATTTGTACGTCCCAGAACATTTTGTTAAATCCGGTAGTCGCTTATTATTTAAGGAATAATATTATGAATAATTTCAATATTAATAATCTGCCAGCAGATATGATCAATACTTTTGAAATGAGCCAAGATGCTTGGGGAATTAAAGACAAAAATTCTTGTACTGTTTATGGTAATAATGCGGTTAAAAACTTACTTTCTCTTGACAAAAAATTCTCTTTAGAAGGCCTTTATGATGATGAAATCCCATGGAGTGGGGCTGAGTATCATAATGAATTCAAATTACACGACAAACTGGTTATGGTCCAAAAAAAAACCATTACTTCTTTAGAAACCCATAAATTTTCTCATGAAAATCATTTTTCCTCATACTTATGGGATGTAATTCCATTTTTTGATCAGCAAGGGGAATGCCAAGGTATTATATATTATGGACGCCAAGCTCACTCATATTGTCTCAATCGTCTATTTCGTGGCAAACTTCCCGGTTCATTAATGTTTACTCCGCCGGTAGAAACGATATCTGCTCGAGAATGGGATGTTATTTTCTTATTTATTCATCGCTATACCAGTAAACAAATCGGTAATATTTTAAATATCTCCTACCGCACTGTCGAAAACCATTTCGCCGCTATTTATCGAAAAATTGGCATTCATAAAGCCTCTCAATTTTTAGAATATTGCTACGAGCACGATTTTGATTTGTACGTCCCAGAACATTTTGTTAAATCCGGTAGCCGCTTATTATTTAAGGAATAACACTATAAATAATTTCAATATTAATAATCTGCCTGCAGATATGATCAATACTTTTGAAATGAGCCAAGATGCTTGGGCGATTAAAGATAAAAATTCCTGCTTTATTTATGGTAATAATGCCGTTAAAAGCTTACTTTCTCTTGACAAGAAATTTACTTTAGAAGGCCATTATGATAATGAAATTCCATGGGATGGGGCTGAATACTACCAAGAATTTATGCTCCATGATAAAATAGTCATGAGCAGAAATAAAACCATTATCTCTTTAGAAACCCATAAGTTCTCTTATGAAAATTATTTATCCTCCTACTTAACTGAAAAAATTCCATTTTTTGATAAAAATCAAGAATGCCAAGGCATTATCTTTCATGCTCGTAAAGCTAACTCGTATTGTCTCTATCATTTATTTCGCGGTAAAATTCCAAGTTCATTAATATTTACTCCACCAGTCGAAAGCATTTCCTCAATAGAATGGGATATTATTTTCTTATTTATTCATCGCTATACTAGGAAACAAATAAGTCGGATTTTGAAAATTTCCTACCGTACTGTCGAAAATAATTTCGTGAGAATTTATCGAAAAATAGGTGTTCATAAAGCTGCTCAATTTTTAGAATATTGTTATGAACATCATTTTGATTTATACGTCCCAGAGCATTTTGTTAAATCTAGTAGTTGCTTGCTGTTTAAAGAGTAAATATAATATGATTTCAGTTTGTTTTTTAATTAACTCGAAAAATACAAATGGTATATAAATAGACTCAAAATATCTAGAGTTAAATATTTAAATTAAAAATAATAGTTCACTCTAAAAAATAGTGTATATAATATAATGCATTTAGAAAACAAAGACTTATTATCAGCGGAAATAATAAATACATTAGATAATAATACAGATCCTTGGTATATAAAAGACACTAAATTAAAATATATTTATGCAAACAGTCCATATAAAGAACTAATTGAAAATGATAATTTACTTGGATATACAGAAAATGAAATAACTTCATTATTTAAAAAATATAGCTATCTAATTGAACAACATGAAATTAATGTAATGAAAAAATTACATCGAATATCATCCATAGGAAATTTTAAATGTAAAAATAATAATAAAAACAAATTATTATTTTTTGATAAAATGCCAATGATCAATGCAAACAATTTTTGTATTGGTATTTTATCTCATGTTAGGGAAACTATTTACTTTAATGCATTAGATTATTTAAATAACACTAGTTTTTTATCTATTTATACTAATAATCCAAATAAATTATTAACATCAAGAGAATGGAAAATTTTATTTCTTTTTTGTCGTGGAATTTCTAATAAATCAATCTCAAATGAAATTGGGATTTCACAAAAAACACTAGAAAATAATTTATGTCTAATTTATGAAAAACTAACAGTAAGTTCACCAATAGAACTCAGAATTTTGTGCAAAAAGTACCACTATGATCTTTATATCCCTAAAGCATATTTAAATAGCCTCAGTTATCTTATTATCTAACACTAAGTATTTAACCCTCTTTTTTATAAATAAAGATCATCTATGATATAACAATGAACTACTAAAAGTTGAAGTTGAAATTTAGTTATCTAAATAACAATTATAATATAATTTAACTGTATTTAATAACTTAATTTATTTAAATTCTAATATTTTAGTAGTTACTCGATATATCAATCACGATATATTAATAATATATAAATGAATTTATTATGGAGATGATTATATGAATATACTGGATAAATATGATTGGCATCCCGCAGATATTATTGCAGCAATAAAAAAACAAGGTACGTGCCTATCACAAGTATCACGGAGGGCAGGCCTTGCTTCTTCAACATTATCAAATGCTTTACAACGTCCATGGCCAAAAGGGGAAGCAATTATCGCACATCAACTCGGGATATCACCCATGGATATTTGGCCTTCACGATATATAAATAATAAAGCCAATACTTTTTGGCTAGAACTAACACTAACTAATGTACGCTGATCATCACAGATATAAACAACAAAAAACCCTGAGTATAAATACTCAGGGCTTCAAATTTGTTGGCGGAACGGACGGGACTCGAACCCGCGACCCCCTGCGTGACAGGCAGGTATTCTAACCAACTGAACTACCGCTCCACTCTTTGTCCTTGCTTCAGAACAAGGCGAATATTACGGATACTAGACACTCCCGTCAATCATTTTTCTTTCAAAATGATTCGTTTGAGCAGTTTTTAGCCTTAATTCTATTTTATACTAGTGCACGATCTGACTTTCATCTTTTTCTAGTCGCCATAAGCAAGATTTTCCAGACTTTTTATCCACTAGATCAAGACGAGACTCATGTTCTATCAGTTCAGTCGCGTTGGCATAAATAACTTTTAGCCCCGATACAGGTCGTTCTACCCGCTGAATCTCCTGAATCGAATTTTCATTTGATGATTCCATTTCCAATGAAAATGCTAAAGAGGTCTGCCCGCCAGTCATGGCTAAATAGACATCAGATAATATTTCAGCATCCAGTAACGCCCCGTGTAACTGGCGTTTTGAGTTATCGATCATGTATCGATCACATAATGCATCTAAGTTATTGCGTTTCCCCGGGAATAACGTTCTTGCTAACGCCAAACTATCGGTTATCTGACAAAACTCAGCAGTTGGGGGGATCCCTCGATTAAGCTTTCTAAATTCATAATCCATAAATCCAATATCAAACGACGCATTATGGATAACTAATTCTGCCCCGCGAATAAATTCGATAAATTCATCAGCTATATCAGCAAATACAGGTTTATCCATTAAGAATTCATCACTAATCCCATGGATACCAAAAGCTTCAGGATCAACTAAGCGATCTGGTTTGATATAGATATGAAAATTTCGCCCTGTCAATCGACGATTAATCACTTCTACCGCACCGATCTCTATAATATTATGGCCTTCATAATGAACACCAAGTTTGTTCATACCGGTTGTTTCGGTATCAAGTACAATTTGTCGTTTTATCGCCGTGCTCATAATAGTTTTTTATGTCAGACTAAGGTTTTTAATAATATAAGGTAAGTCTACCAGAAATGATTAAACAGGTAGAGATTTTCACTGATGGTTCATGCTTAGGTAATCCCGGTCCCGGTGGCTATGGAGTTCTTCTTAGGTATCAAGGTCATACGAAGGAACTAAGCCAAGGGTTTTTCTTAACAACCAATAATCGAATGGAACTTCTCGCTGCAATTGTAGCATTAGAGTCCTTAAAGAGGCCGTGTAATATTATTTTAACCACAGATAGCCAGTATGTACGCCAGGGGATCACACAATGGATCCATAACTGGAAACGTAAGCAATGGCGTAAAGCGGATAAATCTCCTGTGATTAATGTTGATCTGTGGAAGCGGCTTGATGAAGCCATTATCCGACATCAAATCGATTGGCGCTGGGTTAAAGGTCATGCTGGGCATGCAGAAAATGAAAAATGTGATGAACTCGCACGTCAGGCTGCCAATTCACCAACCGAAGAAGATAGCGGATATAAACCAGCAAATTAAATTTAATCACGTTTTTTCATTGACTTAGTAACTCCAAGTGCATTACCTATTTTCATATTTGACCGGCTGAATTTCAAACATGTTGGGGTCAGTGGGCAGGTTCGTTTACGTGCGACGATAATGCTCAATGTCCCAATTCCCTTAATATGATGATTAAGCCAAGACTCCGGATGGTGCCAAGGGAGTAATTGACAATGAGTTAAATAGAAAATTTCATAATTTAGGACACTCAACCAATCATAAATACGCCAAGAGGGAAACATTCGACTATTAAAAGGCGGCTGCTTTCTTAATACAGGAATACATTTAGCCATCCCTATTAAGCTAAAGGGATTAAATTCAGAAATGATCAACCAACCATCATCAACCAAAACCCGATCTACCCCGCGTAATAACCAATGTGGATCCTCGCTGTATGAAAGCATATTTACCATTAGACAAGCATCGATCGACTTGCTGTCAAAAGGTAACGCATAAGGATCACCGATCACATTAAAACGTGGATCATTATTCCCCATACTAAACTGATGAGATATCATACACTCTTCAGTCTGAATTTCAGTGCTCAAATGCCCTAACTTAAGCAAATGAAAACCATAAATTTTTGCTAACCAAGGCTGTAATTGATATTCCAGAGCTAAGCGATATTGTTCACCAAAATAGATATCTGACCAGCTTACTGGCATCTTAATTTTTTTCTTTATGCGCGCTGACTTCATGAATTTCCCCTTTCATCGACTTATAGAGGTAATAATGGAGCTTATACGGATACCTGCCCTGAATGATAATTATATTTGGCTACTCGCAGATGCTGATCATCAGTGTATCATTGTTGATCCTTCGGAGTCAGAACCAGTTATCGAAATTATTAACCAAAAAAAACTCACCCCTGTTGCTATTCTATTAACTCATCATCATAACGACCATGTGGGTGGCGTTCCTCAATTATTAACTCACTATGCCAAATTACCCGTTTTTGGTCCTGCCGAAACAGCTAAAAAAGGAACAGACCACCTAGTTACAGATGGTGATTCAATTAATATTGGTTCGTTCTATTTTAATGTTATTGCCCTGCCTGGTCATACTCTGGGTCACATTGGCTTTTATCAAGCGCCTTATCTATTTTGTGGAGATACATTATTTTCTGCCGGCTGTGGTCGGATTTTTGAAGGGACGCCTGAACAGATGTTTCAATCTCTGGAGAGAATTTCAGCTTTACCTGATGATACATTGATATGCTGTGCCCATGAATATACAGAATCAAACCTCAAATTTGCACATCATATTTGGCCTGAAAATGAAGCTATAACTAATTATTTACATCTAATTCATACTAAACGACAAAAATTAGAACCAACAGTACCTAGTACATTGAAAATAGAAAGAAAAATTAATTTATTCCTACAATGTAATAATAGTGATTTACAGAAAAAGTTAGCAATCAAGATCGACAAACCTTCACTAAGAGCGACATTTACCTTACTTCGTCAATTAAAAGATCAGTTTTAAACTTTGATCATTGTGTTATCTAGCTTAGGACAGTATTATTGTTCAACTTTTAGATATGAAGAATAACAACGATGAAGACAAAAGCGATACTATTCGCCATTGTTCTGCTTGCTGGTTGCCAATCACCTTCGAAACACAACAAGCAGAACGTCTCTTCAGCAAGTCACGCTATAGAAACTGTTGCTTCCCATAATCAGGCGGCAAGTAGACAAACTCCATTGTTAGAAAATGATCTCTGGGGTTATATTAGTGATGAACTGAAGATGAATGTGCCAAGAAATGCTCGTATCCAAGAACAAGCGAATAATTTCTTATCAAAAAAAGATCAACTTCAAACCATGACTGTTCGGGCTGAGCCTTATATGTACTGGATTGTTGATGAAATCAATGATCGCAATTTACCTATGGAGCTGGCACTGGTTCCCATTATTGAAAGCTCATTTAATCCAAATGCAACGTCATCAGCCCAAGCCGCGGGATTATGGCAAATCGTGCCTATTACTGCACGCTCATATGGCTTAAAACAAAATCAATGGGTTGATGATCGGAGAAATTTAGCTGCCTCTACTTCGGCGGCATTTGATCTGCTTGAAAACTTAAATGTCATGTTTGGGCATGATTGGGAGCTAACTTTAGCCGCATATAATTGTGGTGAAGGTTGTGTGCTAAATGCGATAAAGAAAAATGAAGCACAAGGATTACCTACTGATTTTTGGTCTTTATCGCTCCCCAAAGAAACCATGTTATACGTGCCTAAAATTTTGGCATTAAGTAAAATATTACGCGATAAAGATAATTATCAAATACGATTACCGCACTCAAATAAGAATAAAGCATTAACTCAAATAGATGTCGGCCAACAAATTACACTTTCACAAGCCGCTGAACTCGCAGGATTAACGATAGAATCGCTTAAAACATATAACTCGGGATATAAAAAAGGGATCACATCTCCTGATGGCCCTCATTATATTATGCTACCGGCAAATAAAGCTGAGCGGTTTAAACTCGCATTAACAGATCAATCTGTTTTAGCCAATATTCGTTCCGCAGTAAATAAAAATAATCAGCGTACTCAACAGATACACCAACAAGCGATAACTCGCTATAAGGTCAAATCTGGAGATACACTTTCAAGTATCGCTAAACGTTATAATACCCACCCGAAAAAAATCCAACAAATTAATGGTTTAAAAACAGCGAGTAATATAAAGGTTGGTCAAATATTAAAAATTACAGGCAAACAGCGATCAGAAAATCATGCTAAATCAAAATCACCTTCTTCTATCTATAAAGTTAAAAGAGGGGATTCTTATTACAGTATTGCTAAGCGCCACGGAATCAAACTAAAAGACCTAATGAATTGGAACTCTGGTGTGAAAATGGCTGATTTAAAGCCAGGCGTGACTCTTTCTCTATACCTGTAATTCAAATAGGAGCCAGCTTAAATTTAGTAAAGCTGGTTTTTTCTTAATAACCTAAAATTATTTTATTATTTTAATTTTTAGCACATTAACAATATTCCATTACTGATTAACTTAAATTTATTAGTTATATATAAAAAAAGCATTTTTTATTCATTATTTCTTTCACTCTAATTTTTTTACTTTTTTTATAAGAAAATTTAAAAAATATAGATAAAACAATACAAATAACTATATATTAAAACTTTTACAGCTTAAAATTGTATTATTTTGAAGCAACTCTACCGATGGTGATAAAAAAAACCTTCATACGGGTGGTGACTTATGCAAGAATAATGCTATATTAATGCTTATTGAACACTAGCGATACCAATCAATTCTATATCCAAAATGACACTGTCAAAATTTATCAAAATAATTAGATATACTATTACAATAGCTTTCTAAGTAGTTTGTAAGTGGTTTTTTGATATAGTATTTTTTGGGTTAATTCAGAAAATTTATTATGATTAATAATACAATTTATTAATCATAATAAAACTGGTAAGTGTTTTTTCTAATCCACTGACCGGAGGTGACTATGGATGAATATTCACCCAGATATTACGATACTGCTGAATTAAAGTATTTATGTGATAGCCTTAACAATGATGCGATATTATCGCTACATAAGACTAAAACGCATTGGATTAATGATTTAAGTTCACAGCAAAGTACGAATTTGAATGAGTTAATAGAGCATGTGGCTGCATTTTTTTGGAAATTTAAGATAAAATACCCTAGTGAACGCTTAGTCATCTCTCTAGTTGATGAATATCTTGATGAAACTTATAATTTATTTGGTAGTCCATTAATCACATTAAATGAATTTTCAGATTGGCAAAAAATGAATACTCACTTAATTGATGAATTAAATAACGATTTAAAGTGTTCAGTAGCCAAACTATGATGCATTTACCCCCTCCACGATCAAAGAAATTTAAAAGTTTTAAATTATGAATGAAAGACAGGAAAATATGACTAAAACAGACTATCTGATGCGTTTAAGAAAATGCACGACTATTGAAACATTAGAGCGTGTTATTGAAAAAAATAAATATGAGCTATCTGATGATGAACTCGAACTGTTTTTTTCCGCTGCTGACCATCGTCTAGCAGAACTAACAATGAATAAACTGTATGACAAAATTCCAGCATCTGTCTGGAAATATGTTCGATAAGCAACAGCACCTAATATCAGATAGCATTTGTTTTAGCCGATAAGTTAATTATTCTATCGGCTAGATGCTTTTATATGATTTATTAAAATAAGTTATTAAAATAAGTTATATCAATTAAAGCTACTGTTAGATTGAACTGTTCAAAACAATTATTAGTCTATGAGATTATTCATATCGCTATCGCTCACCATAAAAACCACTTACATGAGTAATCCCCATTAAATAATAATTGTAAGTTATTACAATTATACGATTTATTGTATTTTAATCACAACATAAGTATATTTAAAATCTAAACAATATAGAAATATCAATTTTCATTAAATACTTATTTTTCATATTATAAATTTTATTAAAATCATACTATTAAGAATAAACTAATAAAATTAGATATTTTAACCATGGAATAAAAAGTTTAATGATACCAATAGCAACATACAAGAAAGAGTGTAAAGAAATATAACGATGAGATTTAGATTGGGTGGGAACCCTGTCAGCGACATCCCGGCACACACATCCCCTGCCATGGCTGCTTCCTTCCGGACCTGACCAAGTTAACAAGTTAGCATTGCGGGAGAACCAACAGGATCCCCATTGAGTACTTCTAATAAAGCGAGGGCATTATGCGTGATATAAAAAAGAATAGCAACAATTGAGCCACTAACCGCTCAGTTATTATACAATGACATTTTGATTAATAGCGAATATCATTAATTTAGCTTAATAAACGCCCATTGTATATTAATAACCATTTATCAATCAGCCATCACTATCAACAGCTGTCAGCACCATATCAACATTATTATCCACGCCATTGTTTACCACTTCATAGAGAGATTCGGTGACATACCATAATTTTCCTTCTACTGAAATCGTAGCACTTACAATAACTTTTGCATCTGGTCTAACTTCACTTTTTTTATAATTAATTTCAAAGGGAAACGGCGATTGATGACCCTTTGTATTATAAGATTTTTGAGAAAGGATAACAGAAGGAACGCCAAATAAAGAGGCATCCGATAAAGTTACAGTAATAATGGCATTTTTAGGCAACGCAATGCGTTGTAATACCATGATAGATCCATTTACGGTATTAATATCCGTAGTATTCTTACTAGCATCATCTTTCGGTGCAAAAAACTCTATATTTTTTCCATTACCTTCACACGAAGATAATACGAAAATAGATGCTAAGGCGATGATTACATTATAAACCTTCATATCACGTTCCCGATGACACATTTTGTTAAATTTAAATTACCTTACTTATACAAATACATATTTTCTTACTCAATTTAATCAATTATACACAAATTTATAGTTAGCATAGCTAGATAATCATCAATTAAAGTTAGTTTTTGCTAAAAATGACCTTCTATAATCTGATAAAAATAAAATTTAAATTCAGTAAAATAACAACAAATAAGCTAAGTAATTACACCTAAGCCAGTGATTGTAAACATAATAATAGATATCGTTAACGAGTTTAAAATATCTATTTCTATACTAAATATGCCCCTCATTAAACGTAATAAAAATTAAATCTCCTACCTCTTTAATCCTTTTAGTGGGAGAATATTTTACATTGAACTATGATGAATTAGGTAAAAGTTGATTATGAGTCCAGCATTAAAAAATCTGATTGAATTAATGAAGCTCGAAAAAATTGAGGAAGGTTTGTTTCGAGGACAAAGTGAAGATCTTGGTTTACCTCAAGTATTTGGCGGCCAAGTTGTTGGGCAAGCAATGTATGCAGCAGAGCAAACCGTACCAAATGAACGAATGATTAATTCGTTTCATAGCTATTTTCTTCGCCCTGGAGATAGTCGTCGACCAATTATCTATGATGTTGAAATATTAAGAGATGGCGGCAGTTTTAGTGCGCGTCGTGTTAGTGCTATCCAGCATGGTAAACCTATTTTTTACATGACCGCTTCATTTCAAACTCAAGAAGATGGATATCAGCATCAAAATTTAATGCCTGATATTCCTGGGCCTGATAACTTAATTTCTCAAGATGAAATTATAAAAAAAATAGCGGCTAATCTTCCTGAGCCAATAAAAAAATACGCATTACGCCCTAATCCCTTTGAATTTAGACCGATTGAATTTTACAGTCCATTTGACAATAAACCACAGGAACCAAATCGCTATATTTGGTTTAAATCACAAGGAGAATTACCAAATATTCCTTCTTTGCATCATTATTTATTAGGCTATGTTTCTGACTATAACTTTTTACCAACCGCACTTCAGCCACATGGTCGCGGATTTATGGAAAAAAACTTACAAGTAGCAACAATAGATCACTCTATGTGGTTCCATCGTCCATTTAAGCTCGATGAATGGCTATTATATGCCATTGAAAGCCCTTCAGCCTCTGGTGGACGTGGGTTTGTTAAAGGACAAATTTATGACCAGAGAGGAAACCTGATCGCAACTGCGGTGCAAGAAGGTTTGATGCGGATACGTGATAATTAGCCATTAACGGTAGATGAGATAACTGATTGTAAATAGATAAGATATTATAAATAATGCCAGCATTATACTGTAATGCTTGTCAGTTAAGCATCCAATAATGCCGCAATGTATATCGTTGCGGCTTTTTCTTTATGGCCCGGGGTAATATCTTTGTCATCGAGCGGGCAGAATAAATTAACTCTACCACTTCAAAGCTCAACTAATTCATCTTCAATGCCTAGTTTTCCTGAACCTAATTTTCCAGTACATAATATTGCGAGCCGGTATCCCGTATTTTCTATATCTGATATTTACCAATGACACAATAAATCGAATGTATAAAATTTTTTATCGAATATTGTCAGAGAATGGCTGAGGTCAGTCAGAGTAACAGTGTTCATTTGCTGTCGGCACGAACTCTGCATCATTTTCGGGGTATCGGGTATACGCCAAAGCGTCCCATCTCTGAGCATCAAAATTAACTCACTCCCGTTCAACAAAGGTCATATTTCCAACCAGAGCTATCTTATTTTCTCAAAGACTTTGCGAATAATATCTTCACCTAGCAGCTGTCAAGCCTAAACAATCACGCTTCGTGTGACATAATGCGATTTTCTGGATAAAAGCAATATAGAGATGTGAAGCAAACTGAGTTATAGAAAGTGACCTGAAAATCGACATTCCAGTAACATCTCAAACCATCATTTACACCGGAAGTCTATATTTATGTAGAGTAATAATACCAGTATTGATCAAATATACTTTGATGAGTTCAGTAGAAAGGAGAACAGAAAAAGTAGCAAGCTTTTTTTGGTAGAAATGAAACAATAATATCAATAACTTAGATAAATAAAATCCGTAACCTTAGGAAGACTACGGATTTTTACAGAACTGGAGTATCGTTCTATTTTATTCTTAACCAATCGATATCAGAGCATTATTCTGCCATTTAACTTTTATTTTATAACTGTCTCAAAAGAGATTAATTTCTGAAATTTGATCATTCGTTACAGCTCGTTATTAACAATAGTTGTAGTAAGTAATCACTTACAATTAATAGCTTAAAGCTCTAATATATTAGCTAATTAATTATATGCACTTTCACCATGTGATGTTACATCTAGACCTTCACGCTCTTGTTCAATACTAACTCTTAAACCCACAGTCATATCGGCAAATTTAAAGGCGCATGCAGCAACAATGGCTGTCCAAACGATACATATCACAATACTTAATGCCTGCACTCCTGCTTGCTTAGCCATGGTCATGCCTTCTGCATAGCCGGTTCCACCAAACACCGAGGCGGTTAAAATACCGGTTAATAAGCAGCCTATAATTCCACAAACACCATGCACTCCAAAGACATCACAGACATCATCTGCTTTCAGCCAGCGTTTTAACACCACAACCCCCCATAAACCAGCAGCACCGCAGAGTAATCCAATAATTAATGCGCCGCCAATACCGACTGTTCCTGCAGCAGGTGTAATCCCAACTAATCCAGCAAGGCATCCTGATGATGCGCCTAATAATGAAGGCTGACCGCGGAATAACCATTCAGAGAGTGTCCATGACAATATCGCCCCCGATGTTGCAACAACTGTATTAATAAATGCTAAGGCTGCGACCTCATCTGCGGCACCAGCAGATCCGGCATTGAAACCAAACCAACCGATAAATAAAATAGCCGCGCCAATGAATACCATTGGTAAGTTATGCGGTTTAATCGCTTCTTTGCCCAAACCAGCACGCTTGCCTAAAAAGTAAGCCCCCACTAACCCTGCAACTGCAGCATTAATATGAACGACCGTTCCTCCAGCAAAATCTAACGCGCCATCTTGAGATAACCAACCTCCCCCCCAAACCATATGAGCCATCGGTAAATAAGCAAATGTCGTCCAAATCAGACTAAAAATAAGTACTGCAGAGAACTTAATACGTTCACTTAATGCGCCGGCGACTAATGCAACGGTCAGGCTAGCAAATGCGCCCTGAAAAACAACATGTATAAATTGAGGAATAGAGCCTGTCATACTGCTTAAAGTAATATTTTTCAGCATCACTTGATCAAAACCACCAAAGAAATCATTACCTTCACTGAAAGCGATACTGTAGCCATATACAATCCAAATAACAGAAACTAAAGCAAAAATAACTACCACTTGAGCCATCAAGGATAATACGTTTTTCGCTCTTAGTAAGCCGCCATAAAATAGTGCTATCCCGGGCAAGATCATAAATAAGACTAATGCAGTGCAAATCATCATAAAGGCATTATCTGCTTTATCTAATGTCGCCGGCTCAGATACAGCCATGAACGGTAAGCAAGTAAGTACTAACATTAAACTTCTATAAAATAACTTGTTCATCATTCATCTCCTAAATAGCATCATCAGCTTTTTCACCTGTACGGATCCGCACCACTTGCTCTAAATCTAATACAAAAATTTTACCGTCACCCACCTTGCCAGTTTTAGCGGCCTGTTCAATTGCCTCAATTACTGGCTCGAATTGCTCCTCTGTGACAGCTATTTCCATTTTTACTTTGGGCAAGAAATCGACGGTATACTCGGCACCACGGTAAAGTTCTGAATGACCTTTTTGACGACCGAAACCACGAATCTCTGAAATAGTTAATCCTTGAATACCGATATCAGATAACGCTTCGCGGACATCCTCTAATTTGAAAGGTTTAATAATTGCAATAATGTATTTCATATTATTCTCCGCTCGCGTATGAATATAATATCTTATCTATCTCAATTTATTGGTCGATGATTATAAAAATTAGCGCTTTGGATAATTAGTAATAAACATCTTTCCCCTGCTTTTAATTGCCTAAATAAATAACTACAATTTATATAAAGCAATCTATATGCCAATATTAAAATTATTTAATTATCAATTAGATAACAAAAAAAAATGGCAACAGTTATACTGTCGCCACTAAATTTGCATTATTTTCGTGCGTTATGAGATTAAGACATTAAATTAATAAAGGATCATCAGTCGATACATTCAACGATTCACCCACTTGTTGAAGCTGATACATTTGGTGATAGCGGCCTTTTCGTTGCAATAATTGTTGATGAGTTCCTTGCTCAACAATTGCACCACGATGAAGCACAACAATTTGGGAGGCTTCGACAATCGTTGATAATCGATGAGCAATAACAACTAACGTCGTCTTTTTGCGAATTAAATATAATGCCTTCTGAATTGCTTGCTCAGTTCCAGAGTCAATATTGGCCGTCGCTTCATCTAATATCAATATTTTAGGGGTTTGAACTAATACTCTAGCCATCGCTAATAATTGCTTTTGCCCTGCAGATAAAGTATTTCCTTGCTCACCTAACGCTGAATCTAATCCATTCGGCAAAGAACTTACATGTTCGGCTAATTGCACCATCTCTAGCACTTGCCAGACCCTTTCTTCAGAAATATCACGACCTAAGGCAATATTATCAAAAAATGAGGCAGCCAAAACCACTGGATCTTGCTGAACCATAGCAATACCATTACGCAAAACTTGATGGGATAAGGTATGTAATGGACGGTCATCAAGATAAATATCACCTTGTTGCCAAGGGTAATAACCCATTAATAAATTAGCGATAGTGCTTTTTCCACTTCCCGTATGCCCAACTAGCGCTAAAAAACCATGGGCTGGGACATGCAAATTAATATTTTGCAGCACCGGGCGATCTTTTTTATAACTGAAAGATAAATTTTTAATATCGATTTTACCACTGTTTAATGGTGCAATTTCTTGTCCATATGCTTGTTGTGGGCTATCCATCAATTCAAAGACTCTTTCACCGGACACAACCGCTTGTTGTAGCATAGATTGCTGAGAGGTTAATTCTATTAGTGGTTGATTTAAACGCCCTAAATAATTGATAAACGCGTATAAAACTCCAACCCCTACCGTTTCTGTTCCTTCAAAGCCAAATAATAATAAAAGGCCACATAAAATAGCAGCAGAAAATAGACTTAATAATGGACGCAGCAAAATACCATCTAATTTAAGTGCCTGCATTCGTGCATTATAGTGATCTCGGCTGGCTGAAAACATTTTTTCGCCAAATCTAGCCTGCTGACGAAACTGTTGTATCACGGTCATTCCATTAATAATTTCGTTAAACCCATTATTAATATCCGCTAAATAAGATCTTACTCGTCTGACAATCGGCGTACTCAAACGTTGATAAATAACCATCACCACAAATACCGCCGGAAAAATTAATATCGCGATCGATGCCATTCGCCAGTCAAGTGAATACATCGCAATCAACATGGCACAAACTAAAGCCAAACTACGAAATACTGTAGGAACCACAGTGATAAATAAATCTTTAATCACTTCGGTATCATTAGTTACCCTTGAAATTAATTGACCTACCGGCTGATTATCAAAAGCACTCAGAGGCTGACGAATAGCTGCACTCATCGTATCTGTTCGGAGTTGCTGAACAACACCAACAGATGCGCGATTAAATAGAATAGTTTGATAATAATGAAGCACAGCTGCGGTAATTTGCAGCACAATAAAAGCAATGGCGAGCAATACCGTCATTGATAACTCAACCGTCTTGGTCGCGACCATATTATCAATAAAATAACTCACTAATAATGGGCCACTAACTTCAGCCAATGCCGCAACCCACAACATAATAATCGCAATAACCATCGGCTTTCGGTGAGCTTTTCCGTAAGAAAGTAACCGCTTAAGCGCTGGCCATAAAGGACGTTTTTGACTCATTAGTAATCATCCAATTCGGCTTCAATCTGCTGGTAATGATACATATCTTTATACCAACCCATTGATGATATTAACTGTGTATGCGTGCCTTGTGCAGCGATCGCCCCCTGAGATAATACCAATATATTATCTGCTTCAGTTAGTGCGGATAAACGATGAGCACTAATAATTAAGGTACGATCAGTACGCCATTGAGTCAGATTTTGTAAAATTTGATATTCAGTCTGGCCATCTACGGCCGATAACGCATCATCTAAAACTAATATTTCAGCATCTAATAATAAGGCGCGAGCAATAGAGATTCTCTGTTTTTGCCCACCTGATAACATGACCCCACGCTCACCAACTTGTGTATGATAACCTTCTGGTAGGCGCATAATATCATCATGCACATTGGCTAAACGTGCCGCAATAATAATTTCATCTTCCGTTGCTTCGGGTTTTCCTAAGGCGATATTCTCAGCAATGCTGGCCGAAAACAAAAACGGATTTTGATTAACTACAGCCAAACGAGCTCGCCAGTTATCCAGCTTAATTTCTCGTAGATCAATTGATTGGAACAATATAGACCCTTCGCTTAAATCAAACTGACGTTGTAACAAAGCAATTAATGTTGATTTTCCAGATCCCGTAGGACCACAAATTCCCAATAATTCCCCCGGCGATAAAGTAAATTGAATATTATGTAATGACGCTCTTTGTGCTTCAGGATAAATGAAACGAGCAATATCAACGTGCAATTGGCCTCTCATTGGCTTCAATAGTTCTTGCCCTTCATTTACACTAGGTGTTTCATCGAGTAAAGAACGTATGCGACTATAAGCTGCGCTCCCTCTCTCAACGATATTAAACATCCATGCAAGTGCTAGCATTGGCCAAATCATTAAACCTAAGTACATGATAAAACTTGTTAATTCACCTAGCGTAAGCGTGCCATGCAATACCATCCAACTCCCACCACCTATCGCCAATAAATTAGCCATACCAATGGCAATAAAAATAGTAGGATCAAATCGGGCATCAATTTCAGCCACGTGCATATTGCGGCGCCCGGTCTCGGTTGCGACCTGTTCAAATTGATTGGATTGATTATCTTCCAAACCAAATGCTTTGATCATCCGAATACTAGTTAAGCTTTCTTGCGCCTGATTATTCAATAACGAGAATGCCCCTTGCGCATGTTTAAAACGGTGATGTAATTGATCACCATAGCGTTTTATTACTAATGCCATAATTGGCATGGGAACCAAAGCTAAAAGAGTCAGTTGCCAACTGATATCTATGCTCATCATAATTAACACCGCGCAACCCATAACTAATGAATCCACCAGCGTTAAAACACCTTCACCCGCCGCAAAAACGACACGATCAACATCATTGGTTGTACGCGCAATAAGATCGCCCGTACGATGACGTAAATAAAAAGCCTGATCTTGCTGACTAAGTTGCTGATAAATTTTTTGCCTTAATTGTATTGCTAGCTTATAGGAGGCACCAAATAACCAAAGACGCCAAATATAACGTAAACCATAAACGAGTAATGCAATTCCTAGCATTACTGCAACCCACACTACTAATTGCTGACGACTCATGGTTTCGCGACTGATACCATCGATAACCAGCCCCACAAGGCGTGGAGGTATTATTTGTAATATTGCTATAAGTACCAAAAAGCAAACAGCGCCGGTATAACGCCGCCACTCACTGAGAAAATACCAGCGTAGCTGAGAAAATAATCGCACGTTTTATTGCCTTGAACGGTTAGTAAAAAATACCAAAGAATAAGATAAGTCGATATTTAATATCGCAGTATCTATAAATTTATTAATTAGTCTGGGATTGGCAATGCCGTAGTATACTTTATTCGTTCCATCGCAAAACTGGAGGTGACATCAATCAATCCCTGCACTCCATTGACTAACTTTTTATAAAATAAATCGTATGATTTCATATCTCTGACTTCAACTTGCATCAAATAGTCGTATTCACCGGCCATCCGATAGAATGCCATCACTTCTGGCATTTGATTAACAAAAGTTACGAATTGTTCATACCATTCACTGTTATGGTGCTGTGTTCTGATCATTACAATGACAGTTAATCCTAAACCTAGCTTTTCACTGTCTAATAAGGTCACTCGACCTAAAATATATCCTTCATCTTCAAGGCGTTTTAATCTTTTCC
This sequence comes from Moellerella wisconsensis, assembly GCF_022592395.1. NCBI lineage: Bacteria > Pseudomonadati > Pseudomonadota > Gammaproteobacteria > Enterobacterales > Morganellaceae > Moellerella > Moellerella wisconsensis. The sequence continues at coordinate 2,930,963 of NZ_CP093242.1, forward strand.
AACAAGGTGTTGAGGTTAAGTTGACCGCTTCTGCTAATGTATTCAACGAAACGCTGCTATCAACTTGTAAGAGACTAAGAAGTTTTTTATCTATTTTATCTAACATCTGATTAATCCACTTGAAGGCTCATTTTGCTCCCCTGATAGTATCAAGCGTATTAGATCAAACACTGCCAGGAAATTATTTTTTATATTTTATAATAAACTCAGAAAAATTTTATCTAGATTGAGCGATATAGACATTATATGATTCATTTTTAACAATAATACAGAAAATCAACTGGCATTACTCTCAGTAGGTAAGTCTCCTGCCGAATTATTCGGCTAGCATATATCGCTTAAAATACTCTTCATTAATAAACAAAACTCAGTAAGCAAAGAGCTATCAATCAGCTTACAATGACGTATAGCAAATTGATGTAACATATTAGCAAATAACTGGCTAGGGCTTGAGAATAGCCAATAGCCGATAAATATTTATCGGGAGATATAAGTAATGAAACGTGCAGTTGTAGTGTTCAGTGGTGGTCAAGATTCAACAACTTGCCTAATTCAAGCACTTAAAAATTATGATGATGTCCATTGTGTCACTTTTGACTATGGACAACGCCACCGTGCGGAAATTCAAGTTGCCCAACGACTGAGTAAAAATCTTGGTGCTTCAGCGCATAAAACGCTGGATGTGACTTTACTAAATGAACTCGCGATTAGTAGTTTAACTCGGGATAATATTCCGGTACCCGATTTCTCTGAAAGTGAAAAGAGTGCGATCCCTAGTACTTTTGTTCCTGGCCGCAATATTTTATTTCTTACTCTCGCGGCTATTTATGCATACCAAGTTCAAGCAGAAGCCGTTATCACTGGGGTCTGTGAAACAGACTTTTCCGGTTATCCTGATTGCAGGAATGATTTTGTTAAAGCATTAAATACAGCGGTTTCTGCGGGCCTTGCTCGTGATATTCGTTTCGAAACACCATTAATGTGGCTCGATAAAGCGGAAACTTGGGCACTAGCTGACTACTATGAACATTTAGAAACAATCCGCCAAGACACATTAACTTGCTATAACGGTATTCAAGGTGATGGCTGTGGCGAATGTGCTGCTTGCCACCTTAGGGCAAATGGTTTAGAGCGTTATCAAGATAATAAATCAGCAATTATGCAGTCAATGAAACAAAAAGTAGGTTTAGCGTAATCTTTATCAACTAAGCTGAAATAGACTGAGCTAAACAAATGTCATCTTTATCCTCTGTAAGATAAAGATGACGACTCAACACAATAAAAATTTATGCTAATTTTCATCATTTACATCAAGTATCTGCCTCAATTTATCCGTGATCGGTAACGCCTTATTGGTTATTAAATCAATAAAAACAAAAGTAATTGTCGCATCAGAAACTAATTCTTTGGTTTGATTTCTCTCGCGGGTTATCTGCTGATAGCACACCGCACTTTTTTCGCCTATTTTCTGTATTGAGGAACTAATCGTTAATTGATCTCCTAATACAGCCCCAATGCGGTAATTAACATTAATATTAACTGCCACCATAGCCATTTTATTTAGCATCATCCATTCTTTAAGCTGATTTTTATCTAGCCATGCCCAGCGATCCATTTCATAAAATTCAAGATAGCGAGCATTATTTACATGACCAAAAACATCTATATGATAACCAATAACTTTAATTTGTGATGCCATATCAACCTCGATATAATTATAAAGTGGTTATAACATAACAAATAATAAATTAATTTTTTGATAGCTTTTCTAACTTACGAAGTACATCACAATAATTAAACATAAATAATAAAAATAATTAATAAAAATAAAATAACCACCAAAACAATTAGTTATGGTGGTTAAAGCTATTTATAACTTGAGTTTATCTCTATTATTTTCGATGAATAAAGGCCCTATCCCATTAACTTCTTGTAAGTTTTCAATGGATTTAAAATCGCCAAATTTTTCTCGGTAATCAATAATTGCTTGTGCCTTACGAACACCAATACCACTTAGCTTTAAGGCTAACTCATCGGCATCAGCTTTATTAATATTAACCAAATCATTGGATGTAGTAGAAACTACAGCCGGTTCTTTGGTTAATGTATCGCTCTCTCTCTTATCTGGTTTACTTTTCGAAATTAATTTGCCCACTAACTCTGAGCTGGTATCTGCTTTTGCTTTATCCGCCAGCACTAATGTGGGTACCACTGATAGCAATGATGTAATAAATATTAAGGCCGTTCCTAGTTTTCTTTGGTTATTCCATAACATGATTTATTTCTCCTTTAAGCGAGCTTTCATCATGCCTGAATAAATTCTCCAAACCGCTCCTTATCGATAAAAACAAGAAAGGCAACCCAAAGGTAGCCTTTCTGTTACAGCAAAATAAGATTATTTTGCGAGCCCGTACATATTTCTGTGAGAATTATTATTCCACTTTCTGTTCTTTATGTTAGGCGTTAGCTTCAAGCTGTTATTCTAAATTCAAAACTTCAACTTTTGCATTATCACGCAAATTAATCATCAATGTTTCCTGCATCGCTGCACTCATTAATGCTTTATATTGCTGAGCAAAACCTTGTAAATCTTGATCTTCAGGCTGACCGGCAATAACTTTATCTAACTGAATAATAACCACGTTACCTAAACTATCACGCGCGCTAGCAAACGTTGGTTTGTCTTCCTGTGGTTCAGGCATTGAAAATGCCGTATCTACAATCGGATTTTGCTGTTCAAGACGAGTCACGGTCTTAGATGCATCAAAATGTACGCCAGCTTCAGTTAATGCCGCTTCGCCTTTACCGTCTTTTAACGCCGCTAACAGCTTGGTACTTTCAGCTTGTAATGCAACTTCTGCTTTTTGACGCTTCACCAGATCGGTAATCTCTTGTTTAACGCTATCAAATGGTTGTACTGCTTCAGGTTTATATTCATCCACTCGAATAACAAATGCACGATCACCTTCGACATTAATAACGTCAGAGTTTAATCCGGTGGTGCCATTGGCATCAACTAAACGATCACTAAATATTTCAGCAATAACTTTATTGAAATTCAGTTCTTGTGGCGGATTATTACGATCAAACCAATCGGTGGTGACTTTTTTAATTCCTGCCGCTTCTTCTGCTGAAATCAATGATTCATTATCATTTGTCGCTGCATCACTGACTTTTTGTTGCAAGTCATAAAATTGTTTAATTTCAGAATCTTGACGTAAAGTCGTTTCAATTTGTGACTTCACTTGATCCAGCGGCTTAATCACTTCCGGTTTAATATCGTCTAAACGAAAGATAATATAGCCCGCCGTTGATTTAATCGGTGCAGAAAATTGACCTTTCTCTGTCAGATTAGCATCAATAATCTCGCTCGGCGTAGATGTTGCTTCCATCCAACCAATTACACCTTTATTCGCCGCACTAAATTTATCCGTAGATTTTTCGCTAGCAAGCGTCGCAAAATCAGCACCTTGTTTTAACGCTGATTCAATTTCAGCGGCCTCTTCTGGAGTCGCAACTTGGATCATACTGTATTGTTGCTGTTGAGGCTGAGTAAAGTTCTTCAGATTCTGCTCATAGTAAGTTTTAATTTCTTCATCTGTAATTTTTACGTCAGAAGACATATTCGCAGCATCTAATTTGATATAGCTGACTTTAACTTTTTCAGGGGAAAGGAAACTACTTTGATTGGAGTGATAATAATCCTGTAGTTCTTGTTCCGTAACTGTCTGTTTTTTATGCATATCAGCTAAAGACAAGGTTGCAGAACGAATATCGCGTTTCTGCATAATTAATTCAGCGTAGGCTTTAACTTCTGAAGGTAAAGCAAACTCGGTTCCGCTAAATGTATTTCCTAGCTGTTCTCTGACTAAATCCTGACCAATTTGTTGTGCCAAATTATCAGCATTTATATTGTATTGAGCGAGTACTGCACGATATCTGTCACTATTGAATTGGCCATCAACTTGGAAGATAGGCATTTCAAAAATGCTCTGTTTAATCTGAGCATCGCTGGCAGAAAGACCAAGTTTGTTAGCATATTGATTGAATAAAGACACATTAATTAAGTTTTCAAGTGCCTGACGACGCAACTGATTCATCGTTTGTTCATTGCTAGCAACTTCAGAAAATCTATCGCCCAGACGTTCCTGCATCGTTTGTCTTTCTTGTTGAAAAGCCTGTTGCAGTTGTGCGCGAGAAATTGGCTGGCCATTAACTTCAGCTGCATCATTCGCAGATCCACTAATCAGATAACCACCGACGCCGGTTAATACAAACGACACCATGATTACACCCAGCACGATTTTAAGCACAGGACTGTTCGCCGCCGTGCGTAGATTGTCCATCATAAAAAGGCTTAACTCCGCTTTGTTGATTTCAATTAGCTAATGATACGCTATCTTAAACTTTAATAGAAAAAAAAGCGCATCATTTCCATGATGCACTCTATATTATCCTAACCGCGCTGATGAGTCAGTGTCAGTTTCTCTAAAATAAGCAGAAATAATAACCTGATACTGAATAATTATGAATTAACAGCGTCTTTTAAGGCTTTTCCTGGACGGAATTTAGGCACTTTGGTCGCTGCTATCTCAATTTTCGCACCTGTCTGTGGGTTACGACCAGTACGGGCAGCGCGATCACTCACTGCAAAAGTACCGAATCCAACTAATGCAACATCGTCACCTTGTTTTAAAGAGTCTGTAATTGATGCTACGAAAGTATCAACAACACGACCTGCTGCGGCTTTAGAAATATTTGCATCTGCTGCGATTTGATCAATTAATTGTGATTTATTCACGCTTATTATCCCCATAATTAGTTTGGCTATCACTTTGAGCTTTAAAATAGCCCTTAATGTGATGTTGTCGTTATATCAATACTGATAATTAATGGCAAGAGAACATATTCTCCACACATAATTATCAGAATCTTCGTTTAGATTAATTTCACAAAAAAAAGACTGACAAGCGTCAATTGCACTGTCAGTCTTTTATTCTGAGTGGTTGATTAAACTCGCTCTGTTATTACTGTTTAGTTACCACTTCCATACCCATCGGTGGATTTTGCAATGCTAATGCCAAAACCTCTTCAATAGTTTTCACTGGATGAATTTCTAAATCAGCAATCACGTTATCTGGAATTTCTTCCAAATCACGTTTATTTTCTTCAGGGATCAGAACCACTTTAATACCACCACGATGCGCCGCTAATAATTTCTCTTTTAGCCCGCCAATTGGCAATACTTGCCCCCTCAACGTTATTTCACCGGTCATAGCAACTTCAGCGCGTACAGGATTACCTGTTAAACAAGAAACCAGTGCGGTTGACATCGCAATACCGGCGCTTGGACCATCTTTTGGTGTTGCCCCTTCAGGCACATGCACATGGATATCACGTTTTTCATAGAAATCACTATTGATACCCAATTTGTCCGCACGCGCTCTGACTACGGTTAATGCAGCCTGAATTGATTCTTGCATAACTTCACCCAGTGAACCGGTGTAAGTTAATTTTCCTTTTCCAGGAACACAAGCGGTTTCAATTGTCAGCAGATCGCCGCCTACTTCAGTCCATGCTAGTCCAGTGACTTGGCCCACACGGTTTTCAGTATCGGCACGACCGTAATCGACTTTACGTACACCTAAGAAATCTTTCAAATTGTCAGCGGTAATATCGATATGCTTAAGGGATTTATCCATCAGCAAGGTTTTTACAGCTTTACGGCACAATTTAGAAATTTCACGTTCGAGACTACGTACGCCAGCTTCACGGGTATAGTAACGAATAATCCCCATAATTGCGCTTTCATCGATGGTTAATTCGCCTTTTTTCAATGCATTACGCTGAAGCTGTTTAGGCAACAAATGCTGCATTGCGATATTCAGTTTTTCATCTTCGGTATAACCGGAAAGACGAATAACTTCCATACGGTCAAGCAATGGCGCAGGAATATTCATCGAGTTTGAGGTCGCGACAAACATTACATCAGACAAATCATAATCGACTTCTAAATAATGATCATTAAATGCAATATTTTGCTCTGGATCTAATACCTCAAGTAAGGCTGAAGCAGGATCGCCACGCATATCGGATGACATCTTATCGATTTCATCTAATAAGAATAATGGGTTTTTAACCCCAACTTTAGCCATTTTCTGGATCAGTTTACCCGGCATAGAGCCAATATAGGTACGACGATGCCCACGGATTTCCGCTTCATCTCGTACGCCACCTAAGGCCATGCGCACGTATTTACGACCTGTCGCTTTGGCGATAGATTGGCCTAACGAGGTTTTACCTACCCCTGGAGGCCCCACCAAACATAGAATGGGCCCTTTAATTTTACTAACCCGGCTTTGTACCGCGAGATACTCAAGAATACGTTCTTTAACTCGCTCAAGACCGTAATGATCGCTATCTAACACTTCCTGCGCTTTAATCAGGTCTTTTTTCACTTTACTGCGCGCATTCCATGGAACTTGGATCATCCACTCAATGTAACTGCGAACCACTGTGGCTTCCGCTGACATTGGTGACATCATTTTCAGTTTTTGTAACTCTGCTTCCGCCTTTTCATGTGCCTCTTTCGGCATTTTGGCTTCTTCAATTTTACGTTTCAGAGATTCATATTCATCAGGCGTATCATCCATCTCGCCTAATTCTTTCTGAATCGCTTTCATTTGTTCGTTCAGATAATATTCACGCTGGCTTTTTTCCATCTGCTTTTTAACGCGATTACGAATGCGTTTTTCAACTTGCAGCAGATCGATTTCAGATTCCATCATTTCCATCAGATATTCTAGGCGCTCGCCTACATCTGACATTTCTAATACACGCTGTTTATCCGCTAATTTCAACGGCATATGTGAAGCGATGGTATCTGCTAATTTATCAACGTCATCAATTGCATTTAGTGAAGTTAAAACTTCTGGTGGGATTTTTTTGTTCAGTTTGATATAGCCTTCAAACTGATTAATCGCCACACGGATTAATGCTTCTTGTTCTTTTTCATCAACAGCTTCAGACGTTAGGTACTCAGCCTGAGCCAAGAAATATTCACCATTATCTGTCAGTGTGCTGATATGGGCACGTTTTAAACCTTCTACCAGTACTTTGACTGTCCCATCGGGCAGTTTCAACATTTGTAGAACGGAAGCTACGGTACCGACAGAAAAAAGATCATTTACCCCTGGCTCATCAGTTGAGGCTTCTTTTTGGGCAACCAGCATTACCTGCTTGTCATGATCCATCGCTGCTTCCAGACTGTGAATGGATTTTTCACGTCCAACAAACAGTGGGATCACCATATGTGGGTATACCACTACATCACGCAGAGGCAATACGGGTATTTCAATGCGTTCGGAACGCTCAGGATTCATAAAGCTCTCTCTTCGTTTAGCTTACGCCAATTTAAGGGTTTCAAGGCACAAAGTGATCGAAACCGCACCTCAGAATATAAACTATATGGGGACAAGATTTTGACATTCAATAGTAATAAAGCGATTAAAAACAAAATGAGGGGATACCCCTCATTTTGCATAATGCGCTATTGATGGAAAATCCTAAGTGTTAATTATCACCAGAAGCTTGAGCATCAGGTTTACTGTAAATCAACAATGGCTCTGACTGCTCATTAATTACATTTTCATCAACGATAACAGTCGCTACATCGTCCATGGAAGGTAAGTCATACATTGTATTTAACAGAACACCTTCAACGATAGAACGTAAACCACGTGCCCCAGTTTTACGGGCCATGGCTTTCTTAGCAATTGCTTTTAACGCATCATCGCGAAACTCGAGCTCAACGCCTTCTAAATTAAATAATGCCTGATATTGTTTAGTCAGTGCATTCTTTGGCTCTTTCAGAATTTGAATTAAGGCTTCTTCACTCAGTTCAGTCAATGTTGCAACCACTGGCAAACGACCAATGAACTCAGGGATCAGTCCAAATTTAATCAAATCTTCAGGCTCTGCTTGAGACAGTAATTCACCTTCTGTGGCTTTTTCTGACTCACCTTTCACTTCTGCCGCAAAACCAATACCAGAACGAGTATTGATACGTTGGCCGATAACTTTATCTAATCCAGCAAATGCACCACCACAAATAAATAGAATTTTAGAGGTATCTACCTGTAAAAATTCCTGCTGTGGATGCTTACGTCCACCTTGAGGTGGAACTGCAGCTACTGTTCCTTCAATCAGTTTCAGCAGCGCCTGCTGAACACCTTCACCAGAAACATCTCGGGTAATCGATGGATTATCTGATTTACGAGAAATTTTATCAATTTCATCAATATATACGATACCACGTTGTGCTTTCTCAACATCGTAGTCGCATTTTTGCAATAATTTCTGAATAATATTTTCGACATCTTCACCGACATAGCCGGCTTCTGTCAGCGTTGTTGCATCTGCCATAGTAAACGGCACATCCAAATAACGCGCTAATGTTTCTGCCAGTAATGTTTTACCGCTACCTGTTGGACCAATTAGCAAGATATTACTTTTACCAAGCTCAATGCCCTCACTGGTTTTATCGCCATTACGCAGACGTTTATAGTGGTTATAAACCGCGACGGCCAGAACTTTTTTGGCTTTTTCTTGACCAATAACATAATCGTCTAAATGTTGACGAATTTCATGCGGCGTTGGCAAAGCACTGCGCTCACGATGAGGCGCTAATTCTTTGATCTCTTCACGAATAATATCATTGCAAAGATCGACACACTCATTACAAACATATACTGACGGGCCGGCTATCAGCTTACGCACTTCATGCTGACTCTTGCCGCAGAAAGAGCAGTACAACAGTTTCCCTGAACCCTCTTTGCGCTTATCTGTCATCAGTTGACCTCACTTATATGCGACTATCTTGCTTTTATTTAGAGCAGATAGGAAAATTTCATCGCGCTATTATCGATAGCATGAAAGATTGAAACTACCAATATCCTAGCGTTATTTCACGGGAGTAATCGGTAATTCACTCATTCATCAAGCTCGATTATCCACGGTTAGTATAAATATGATCGACCAGACCGTAATCTTTTGCTTCTGGTGCAGACAAGAAGCGATCACGCTCGGTATCACGATTAATTTCTTCTAATGTTCTACCTGTATGGTGAGCCATTAGCTGGTTCATACGCGCTTTAACTTTTAATATTTCTTGAGCATGGATTTCAATATCCGTTGCCTGACCTTGATATCCACCTAATGGTTGGTGGATCATAACGCGAGAGTTCGGCAAACAGAAACGTTTACCTTTCGCGCCAGCGGTCAATAAAAATGCGCCCATTGAACAAGCCTGCCCCATACAAATGGTACTTACGTCAGGTTTGATAAATTGCATTGTGTCATAAATAGACATCCCTGCGGTGATAACACCACCAGGCGAGTTTATGTAAAGATGAATATCCTTTTCTGGATTTTCAGCTTCTAAGAATAACATCTGAGCAACCACCAGATTGGCCATATGATCTTCCACCTGACCCGTCAGGAAGATAATACGTTCTTTTAATAAACGAGAGTAAATATCATACGAACGTTCACCCCGAGAGGTCTGCTCAATGACCATTGGCACCAATGCCATATGGGGTGCTAAGTGATCCTGACTGTCAAAATGTGACATTTCTATCTCCTATTTAAATCTTACTGGTGCTTGAGCTTAATAATTTAATCTAGAATGACACTCGTCACGCTAAAAAATGGCGATTTTTTAATTAAATAATGCGTTTTACTCGCCTATTTTATCATTCACTGTTTATTTATAGCTTGTACAACGCATTATTTACAAGGTGCTATTTACTCGGCGTTATCGACAAACATATAACTAACAAGCGAGCGGCCTATAACTACCGCAGTAGTTATTATTGGTGTTATTACAGGCGAAAATAATTTAGCGTCATCTAAAATAGTTTAACACAAGTGAACTGGGATACACGGACTTCTCGCGCGTCAGCAAACAACAGACTTATTATAAATAAAAAAAATCCAGAACTACTCTGGTTATTTTTAGAGCAATAAAAAGTATCTATGCCCGGACTATATACGAACTATGTACGAACTATGTACAGACGACTTTTAGTATGACTTAAAATATCTGGGGATTAATTATTTTTTTTCAAGGTCTATCAGTATTCTTGCCACTTAATAGACAAAAAACCCGTAGTTAATCACTACGGGTTTCTTACTTAAGAACATCTCAGAAAAGAGAGGATTAACCCATCTGAACTTGATTCATCAGCTCAGTGAAGTTAGTTTCTTTTTCTGTAACTTTCGCCGCTTCCAGTAATTTTTCTACTGCTTGCTCTTCAAGAGCTAAGTTGCGAACGCTATCCATCAACTCATTGTTCTTGCTGTAGTATTCGATAACTTCAGCAGGATCTTCATAAGCAGATGCCATTTCTTCGATCAGAACTTTGACACGATCTTCATCAGCTTTCAGCTCATTAGTGCGAATAACTTCACCTAACAGCAGACCGATAACAACGCGACGTTTAGCTTGTTCTGCAAACAGTTCACGAGGCAGTTCCATCGCTTGTTTTTCATCGCCACCGAAGCGTTGTGCTGCTTGACGACGCAGAACATCGATTTCACCATCGATAACTGCAACAGGAACATCGATGTCATTCGCTTTAACCAGGCCATCAAGAACCTGAGCTTTAACACGGCTGCGAATTGCATTTTTCAATTCACGTTGCATGTTTTTACGAACTTCAGCACGCAGACCGTCTAAAGTACCATCAGCGATACCGAAACGTTTGATGAATTCTTCAGTAAATTCTGGCAGTTCACGTTGTTCTACTTTTTTCAGAACGATTGCAAACTTAGCCGCTTTACCTTTCAGGTTTTCAGCATGGTAATCTTCTGGGAAGTTAACATCGATATCGAATTCTTCACCAGCTTTATGACCAACAACACCTTCTTCAAAACCTGGGATCATGCGGCCTTCGCCCATAACCAGCGCGAAATCTTCAGCTTTTCCGCCTTCGAATTCTTCGCCATCGATAGAACCAGAGAAGTTAACAGTAACACGAGAATCAGCCGCAGCGGCTTCGTCAGTTTCTTTCCACTCTGCTTGTTGTTTACGCAGAGTATCCAGCATGTTATCAACGTCTTCTTCTTTAACTTCAACCGCTGGTTTTTCAACTTCAATGGTATCTAAACCTTGTAGTTCGATTTCTGGGTAAACTTCAAATTCTACAGAATAAGTGAAGTCTTTACCGTCTTCAAACTGCTCAGGTTTATAGCTCGGTGCGCCGGCTGGATTAACTTTGTTTTCAATGATTGCATTGATAAAGTTACGTTGCATAACGTCACCTAGAACATCCTGAAGTACAGATGCGCCATAACGCTGTTTAACGATGTGCATTGGTACTTTCCCTTTACGGAAGCCATCAATGCGAACTTTTTTCGCAGCATTCACTAATTCACTATTTACTGCTTTTTCAATATCGGCAGCAGGAACGGTGATTGTTACACGACGCCCAAGGCCTTGAGTCGTTTCAACAGAAACTTGCATCTTGTTACCTCAAAAAAAAATCTTAGTGCTCGGTCAACTCCAGAGTTATGTCAACGGTATAAACCGACAACAATCTCCCTTCCAGAACCGGGGCCGCCATATTGACGAACGATAATCCCTGTATCAGAAGCATCCCGAAACCTTACTGAAAATTAGACGCAACATTATACCGATGCATGAGGGTTGAGTCGAGAAAAGCCGATAAAAGAGGCAATTATTCCTGTTTTTTGTGACTTTTCTGACTTATATGCGCTAAAACCCCCCACTTACCTGGAGAAAAAACAACCAGACCGGTATTCGATCGCGATAAATATAAATAAAACACCTTCACCGAGAAAATGAAATCACCACATTATCGGCAAGCCAGTTATTTTATTTATCCTTAACGACATATTAACTGCAATGTCTTCGATAACTTAGGTTTTCTACAACCCTATTTTATATGGGTAGATTTCTACTGCTTTATCTTATGCAACTAAGCTTTATACAACTAAGCTTTATACAACTATATTTTTATAAAACTATATCTTCTACAACTATACCTTAAATAATGTCCGGCATGCAGAAGACAATGGCTGATAAATTGACTTATTAAGTGTGCCGGATAGTCCAACAGAGTCAACACCCTACGCTAGAATTATCTTATCTACGGTAGGATTAATGTTTACCACCGCCGCGACATGCAGGCGATGACAACTTCGTATCTTGTAATTCATGCCATTCTTGCGGTGTATAAGTATGTAGAGCCAAAGCATGAACACTGCCCGCCAGTTCTTCAGAAAGAAGCGCATAAATCGCCCGATGGCGAGCTATCATACGCTGTTCAGCAAACAGCTCAGTAACAATAATAACTTTGAAATGGCTTTCTGCACCGGGCGCCACATTATGTTGATGACTTTCATTAATAACATCGATAAATGTTGGCGAAAATTTTTGCTGCAATTTAGCCATAATGTGTTGCTGTAGATTCTCTGTTTGCTGTTCAGACATAAGGTAACCTCTTGGTAAACGGTATTTTTCAACTATATTTTTTACAAATATCATAATTGCTATCATCGCGGTAATTGAATAATCTCATATTCCAAAATAATCGAGATTTTTATTATCTTCGCCAATGATAGGGATATCTGATAATGCCAAGGCAGTGTTATAATAATCGCAATAGATTTTATTGCCCGAATAATGGTAACTCAAATCAGACATTGTTGTGAGTAATGCTGTAATTTAACTGAATTATCTACGATTTTATATTTTATGACGCCATCTATACGATAGAATTAAATCGTTGGGTATCCCCGAATAAAGATGCACATTAACGGAACATATTTAATTAAGAAAGATTAACCGGGAAAAAATTATGCTGAAAAGACTCTGTTTTCCACTTTTTGCTATCTTGTTGCTGGCAGGCTGCGCAGCACCGAATAATACCTTATCTTTAGAGCCTAAAATTACGCTACCAGCACAAAATCAGGCACAAGGAACACGCTCAATTAGTATCACTAGCGTGGATAATCGCAGTTCAAAATCATTAGCAGAAATTAATCGTGATGGAAAATTAGTACAATTAATGCCTTCACGTGATCCTCGTTACTTGCTGCAAGAAGCGGTCGAAAAACAAATGAATGCACGCGGTTTTACCATTAGTTCACCGGCAAATATTAATTTAGTTATTCAATTGAATAGCCTGAACGCCAATGTTCAAGAAGGCAGCTTACGACATAATATTACCGCACAAGCTAACGTAACCATTGATGCTCAAGCGCCAAATGGCTCCAAGACGACACGAACCTTCAATCGCAATTATAATGTGCGAGGACCGATGGGGGCTAGCAACGCAAAAATTGAAAGTGCCATTAATACCGCGCTAACCGATATTATTACTGATATGGCAAATGATCAGGATATTAGCCTGTTTATTAAACAAAATTCGAATTGATTTTTCATCATCTATACCTCAATACATACTCAGTGGCAGAATATAGCAAGCTCACGGTAAGAATATCGTTAGCGTTGATACTTGTTCTTCTTGAAATATAAGCGGTATATACAAAGGCTCCGTCGCGCAGCAGAGCCACAGGATTACTATGAGTCGCCCTTTATTACCTAATTCAATCGCCCTGATCCTATTAGGTTTTGTTTCAGGCCTCCCGCTCGCTCTTACCGGCGGTACTCTGCAAGCGTGGTTAACCGTTGAAAATGTTGATATTAAAACCATCGGCTTTTTCTCCTTAGTCGGGCAAGCTTATGTTTTAAAATTTCTGTGGTCGCCGATGATGGATAGGTATACACCTCCATTTTTAGGCCGCCGTCGTGGCTGGTTAGTCACCACGCAGATTTTGCTGGTTGCCAGTATTGCTGGGATGGCCTTTATGAATCCGTCACAGCATCTATGGTGGCTGGCCTCATTTGCCGTTATCGTCGCCTTCTGCTCAGCATCACAAGATATCGTCTTCGATGCCTATAAAACTGATTTATTGAGTGCAGAAGAACGCGGTGTTGGTGCTGCTGTGTCAGTCATGGGCTATCGAATCAGTATGTTAGTGTCTGGTGGGCTCTCTTTATGGATGGCTGATACCTTTTTAAGCTGGAAGCAACTGTATTTATTAATGGCCGCATTAATGCTCATAGGGGTAGTTGCCACTTTATTCGCTAAAGAACCCGAAGATAATTGTGCCCCGCCCGCTTCATTAAAAGACGCTATTTATGAGCCATTAGCCGAATTTTTCAGCCGCAATAATGCATGGTTGATTTTATTATTACTGATTTTTTATAAAATGGGTGATGCCTTTGTAATGGCATTAAACACCAACTTTTTATTAAATGGCTTAGGTTTTAGCCTCAGTGAAGTCGGGGCGGTCAATAAAACTGTCGGGATGACAGCAACCATTGTTGGCGCATTACTGGGCGGCTATTTAATGAAAGAGATGAGTCTATTTAAGGCGTTACTAGTATTTGGTATTCTGCAAGGTGTCTCTAATATTGGTTATTGGTTCTTGGCGGTAACTCCAGCAAATATTTATTCGATGGGCTCAATTATTTTCCTAGAAAATATATTTTCCGGTATGGGAACCGCGGCCTTTGTCGCATTATTAATGACGCTGTGTAATAAATCGCTATCCGCCACTCAATTTGCTTTATTATCGGCACTCTCTGCCGTTGGTCGCGTTTATATTGGTCCTGTCGCTAGCGTATTAGTCAGTAATTACGGCTGGCCACTGTTTTATCTTATTTCTATCGGTGTAGCTTTTCCGGGCATCATACTGTTATTAGCCTGCCGTAAATCACTGTTATATACCCAAGTTACCGGGATGTTCCAGCGCCGAGAACTGTTTCCAGCGGCTTATAAAATTGCCGTTAAAACATTATTAGTAAGCGTCATATGTTTAGGATTATGGTTGCTATCACTATTAATTTTCAGTTTTTCTACTATTAAAATCTACATGTTTACCCAACAATTAGATCTTTGGTTAAACCTAAACGCATATCAGGATATTTTATTTAATACTGGAATATCAATTGGATGTATTAGCTTAATTCTTGGCGGATGTCTCGATTTCTTTGCAGTGAAAAAAGCCGTTGAGCAGAGCCACTAATCCTATATTTAGCTAAAATGCTGGGTAAGATCCCAGCGTTTTATTAATTAATCTATTATTAATAAAAATAAACAACTTGAAGTCGCTCAGTAAATTTGACTATTCTCCGCCCTATTAAGTGATGCAGATCACTTAGCCAATGAAATCTATTTTTTATTTACACTATAAGAGTCTAAAATATCACAGTTTTAGGCAAGTCAGCATTGGCTGAATACGAATTTAATCACTTAATAATTAAATGATAATAATATAAAAAATGAAAAAACAACTGCTATGTCTCGCCGCCCTAGCTTCTTTATCTAGTGCTGCACACGCTGATTTTTTAGATTATCAGAATGGTTTTGCCGACATCAATGTCAACTATTTGGATTGGTCTCGCCATACTGAAAATAAATCAAAAGATGGCTCACGCAAACAAGATTTCGCTTACATCGAATTAGAAGGTGGCGCAAACTTTAAGTGGGGCGAACTGTATGGTTTCTTCGATCTAGAAAATCCATTTCACAAAAGAAGAACAGAGCCAAGCCGTAATCAACGCTATACGGTAAAAACCACCAGCCGTATTTATTTAGGCGAAACAGGTTTTAACTTGTACGGCCATGTTTATGGTACTTGGTCAATGCCTGGCGCACGCTATGGCGGCAACTTCCATGAAGTCAATACACTGTATGGGATTGGTTATAATACCGGTATAGGTAATCTATGGTTCAAACCTTTTGTTGCGCTACATTATGTTGATCAAACCTATTATTCTGGCAATAACGGCTATGTTGTCGGTTGGGTCGCTGGCTATAACTTCAAAGTATTAAAAGAAGATTTCGCCATCACCAACTGGCATGAAATGGAATTCAACCGCAATGAACGCTACGGAAATGGTGGCAGTCACGGTATTAATGGCGCAGTCGCTTTATGGTGGAATGCAACGCCTAATTTAGCGGCTGGTGTACAATATCGTTACGCTGATAATAAATTAGGTGAAGACTTCTATCAGGATGCGATTGTTTATACCTTAAAATATAATTTCTAAGGTGTCGAATTAATCACCAATAATAACGAAGATATCTCGCTATTATTTGGCTTGTGGATTACAGCCCCATCACTACCGATAAGAACGACTGCCCATCAGTCGTTCTTTTTTCTTAAAAAGCCTCATCTTTTTGCCTAATAAAACCGATATATAGCCGTCGATGTTTAAACTAATCTTTTTTTGTTTCTTTTTTCTTTTAAAAATTACAAAGATATTTTAAGATTAAGCGCGCTTTATCAAAGGATCGTTAAATCCTAGGCTATAAATTTAACTTTTAGCTAATGATGCTTTTACATGTGATCACATCTACATAAAGAGCCAACATTTCGATTTCTTTACCTTACAATTGTTTACACTACTATAACCTTACCGTAAAATGCCCACACTGATGAAACGACAATAGAATTTTTGTCATTTGGGGTCGTGGATGAGACTTATGAACTACAAAAAAAGTATTGGGGCAATCTCACTGTTAGTAGCTTCCTTGTTATTAGGCGGCTGCGATATGGTGTTGATGGATCCTAAAGGCGCCGTTGGTGTCGAACAGAAAAAGCTAATCCTTACTGCGATTGGCCTCATGCTGATAGTTGTGATCCCGGTAATTATCATGGCAATTGCATTTGCTGTGAAGTATCGTCAATCTAACAAATCAGCTACTTACAGTCCTAACTGGGGTCATTCAAATAAGATTGAATTGGTAGTTTGGACCATTCCTATCATTATTATTATTATCCTTGGGACCATCACTTGGAAAACAACCCATGAGCTGGATCCTTATCAGCCATTAGTGAGCGACCAAAAACCAATAACTATCGAAGTTATTTCTACCGACTGGAAATGGGTATTTATCTATCCTGAACAAGGCATTGCCACCGTCAATGAAATTGCTTTCCCGACGGGTGTTCCTGTTAACTTCAAAATCACTTCAGATTCTGTAATGAACTCTTTCTTCATTCCTGCTCTGGGTGGACAAATTTACGCCATGGCAGGTATGCAAACTAAATTGCACCTGATTGCTAACGAACCTGGTACCTATAAAGGTATCTCTTCAAGCTACAGTGGTGCTGGATTCTCTGACATGAAGTTTAATGCGATTGCAACACCGACGCAGGAAGGCTTTGATGAGTGGGTTCAGAAGGTAAAAGCTTCACCAAAAACGCTTGATACTATGCAAGCATTTGATGAGTTAGCTAAACCTAGCCAAAAAGTTCCAGTTACCTACTTCTCAAGCGTAAAACCTAATCTGTATGCAGATATCGTGATGAAATTCGGTCATGAGCATCACGCGGGTATGACGTCTATGGATCACAAAGAACAGTCTGCGGATCACTCTATGAATATGAGCCATTCAGCTCATGCAGGCGTTGAGGAATAAGGGCATGTTGGGAAAATTAACACTTGATGCAGTCCCGCTCCACGAGCCAATTATCGTAATCACCCTATTAGCTATTATTATTGGTGGTTTAGGTGTAGTCGGCGCGATTACTTATTTCCGTAAATGGAAATGGTTATGGGGCGAATGGTTAACCACCGTTGACCATAAAAAAATTGGTATTATGTATATCATCGTGGCGATGGTCATGTTGTTCCGTGGATTTGCGGATGCAATCATGATGCGTAGTCAGCAAGCACTGGCCTCTGCCGGTGAAGCAGGATTCTTGCCACCTCACCATTACGACCAAATCTTTACCGCGCACGGCGTTATCATGATTTTCTTCATGGCGACACCGTTTGTGGTCGGTTTGATGAACTTAGTCGTTCCCCTTCAGATTGGTGCGCGTGATGTTGCGTTCCCATTCCTGAACTCGTTGAGCTTCTGGTTCTTCGTTGTCGGTGTCGTTCTGATTAATATCTCTTTAGGTGTTGGCGAATTCGCACAAACCGGTTGGTTAGCGTATCCACCATTATCCGGCAAAGAATATAATCCGGGTGTCGGGGTCGATTATTGGATATGGAGTCTGCAAATCTCAGGTATCGGTACTTTACTGACTGGGGTTAACTTCTTCGCTACCATTATCCGTATGCGTGCTCCTGGTATGTCGATGATGAAAATGCCAGTCTTTACTTGGGCGGCATTCTGTACCAACATCCTAATTATCGCCGCATTCCCTATCCTAACAGTGACTATTACTCTGTTGACCCTTGACCGTTATCTCGGTACCCATTTCTTTACCAATGATATGGGCGGCAACATGATGATGTACATCAACCTGATTTGGGCTTGGGGTCATCCTGAAGTTTATATTCTAGTCTTGCCAGTATTTGGTGTGTTCTCTGAGGTTACTGCAACCTTCTCCAAAAAACGCCTGTTTGGCTATACCTCGCTGGTATGGGCAACTATCGCCATTACTGTACTGTCGTTCATCGTTTGGTTACACCACTTCTTCACCATGGGATCAGGCGCTAACGTCAACGCCTTCTTCGGTATTGCCACCATGATTATTTCAATCCCAACCGGGGTTAAAATCTTCAACTGGCTATTTACCATGTATCAAGGCCGTATCGAATTTAAATCCCCAATGCTGTGGACAATTGGTTTTATCATCACCTTCTCTATCGGTGGGATGACCGGCGTTCTATTAGCGGTTCCAGGGGCTAACTTTGTCCTGCATAACAGCTTATTCCTGATTGCGCACTTCCATAACGTAATTATCGGCGGTGTAGTCTTCGGTTGTTTCGCGGGTATGACTTATTGGTTCCCGAAAGCATTTGGCTTTATGCTAAATGAGAAATGGGGCGTTCGTGCATTCTGGTTCTGGATCATCGGCTTCTTCTTTGCCTTTATGCCACTGTACGTTCTTGGCTTTATGGGAATGACACGCCGTATTAGCCAGAACATCGACCCTCAGTACCATACCATGCTGCTAGTCGCATCTTTTGGTGCACTCCTAATAGCTATCGGTATTCTGTGCCAAGTTATCCAAATCGTTGTCAGTATCCGTGATCGCCACGAAAACCGTGATTTAACCGGTGACCCGTGGGGAGGACGTACGCTGGAATGGTCAACATCTTCACCACCTCCATTCTATAATTTCGCGATTGAACCCAATGTTCAAACCCGTGATGCGTGGTGGGATATGAAAGAAAAAGGTACTGCACATCAGCGCCCTGCGGGATATGAAGAGATCCATATGCCGAAAAATACAGGTGCTGGCGTGATTATTGCCGGATTCAGTCTGGTGTTCGGTTTTGCCATGATATGGCATATCTGGTGGCTAGCGATTATTGGTTTCGCAGGTATGATTGTCACCTGGATTGTGAAAAGCTTTGACACAGACGTTGATTTCTATGTACCTGTGGCTGAAATCGAAAAAATCGAGACTAAGCATTTTGAAGATTTAGACAAGGCAGGTGTAAAAAATGTCAACTAATACAATGACCAATCAGAATGAGGCCCATGCAGAGCATGGGCACCACGATGCAGGAGCTACCAAAGTCTTCGGTTTCTGGATCTACCTGATGAGCGACTTAATTCTGTTTGCCAGCCTGTTCGCAACCTATGTTGTGTTATCCGGCGGTACGGCAGGCGGTCCGAGCGGTAAAGACATCTTCAGCCTGAAGTTTGTCCTAGGCGAAACTTTCTTATTGTTGTTCAGTAGCATTACTTATGGTTTTGCAATGCTGGCGATGCATAAAGGAAAAGTTGCTACCGTTAACCTCTGGTTATTCGTGACTTTCCTACTAGGTCTTGGCTTCGTTATCATGGAAGTTTACGAATTCCATGAATTGATTTCAGAAGATTATGGTCCAGATCGTAGCGGCTTTTTATCTGCGTTCTTTGCTTTGGTTGCTACTCACGGCCTGCACGTTACCGCAGGTCTGGTGTGGATTATCATCATGATGATCCAAGTTTCATGCCGTGGTTTAACCCAAGTAAATCAAACACGTCTTAACTGCTTGAGCCTGTTCTGGCACTTCTTAGATGTGGTTTGGATCTGTGTATTTACCGTTGTTTATCTGCTGGGGGCAATATAATGAGTCATGTTAAAGATGCTCATACAGGAGCGAGCCACGGTAGTGCCAAAACATACGTGATTGGCTTTATACTGTCAGTTATCTTGACAGTCATCCCATTCTGGATGGTAATGGAAGGCACTGCATCTCAATCCACGATTTTAGCGGTTGTGGTTGGTATGGCAGTGGTTCAGATCCTAGTACATCTGGTGTGTTTCCTCCATATGAATACATCATCAGATGAACGCTGGAACCTGATTGCATTCCTGTTCACTTTGCTAATCATCGGTATCGTTGTTATTGGCTCTCTGTGGATTATGTACAACCTGAACATCAATATGATGCTCGACTAAAGAGTCGCCAATATGTTTAAGCAATACCTGCAAGTGACCAAACCAGGAATTATTTTCGGAAATTTAATTTCTGTGATCGGCGGTTTTCTGCTCGCGTCGAAAGGCGTGATTGACTATCCCCTGTTCATTGCGACTTTGCTGGGTGTATCACTGGTTGTGGCATCTGGTTGTGTATTTAACAACTATATCGACCGTGATATCGACAGGATCATGGAAAGAACCAAAAATCGCCCTTTAGTTAAAGGGCTGATTGACCCGAAAGTTAGCCTGATTTATGCCGCTGCTCTCGGTATTGCTGGCATGGTGCTGCTACTTGTAGCAGCCAATGCCTTGGCAATGCTTATCGCGGTTGCCGGTTTTATTGTCTATGTCGGGGTTTACAGCTTATATATGAAGCGTAAATCCGTCTATGGTACTTTAATCGGTAGTTTGTCAGGTGCTGCGCCTCCGGTTATTGGTTATTGCGCTGTCACTAATGAATTTGATGCTGGCGCATTGATCTTGTTATTAATTTTCAGCTTATGGCAAATGCCGCATTCATACGCCATTGCAATTTTCCGTTTTAAAGACTATCAAGCAGCTAATATTCCCGTTTTGCCGGTCATCAAAGGAATTTCAGTCGCTAAAACGCATATTATCCTCTATATTCTGGCCTTTATGATTGCAACAGTAATGTTGGCGCTCAGCGGTTACGCGGGTTACAAATATTTAGTTGTTGCAGCTGCGGTTAGCCTATGGTGGCTAGGTATGGCTATTTCAGGATTTAAAACCACTAATGATGATCGTGTCTGGGCACGCAAACTGTTTATCTTTTCCATTATTACGATAACCTCTCTGAGCGTAATGATGTCTGTTGACCCAACAGTTTCTGCTGATACGGTACTGACTTATGTCCGGTAATCTGCTGAATAATCGCTAGCAAAATAAAAGATAGTTGATAATGGCAGGTAAATCCTGCCATTATTGTCTTTATCAAATAGCGGTTATCAAATAACATTCATTGAATAACCCGCACATTGACAGCATCAACCTTAACCACCAGCCAAATCGCATGTTTATTTCTAGGAATGTCCCTAGAATTACGTGTTTATATTTTTTGAGGTAACACCATGAACGATAATAAAATGACACCGCGGGAACTCAGAGCCACGTGGGGTTTAGGATCGGTTTTTTCCTTGCGAATGCTGGGAATGTTTATGGTTTTGCCCATCCTCACCAGCTATGGCTTAGAACTCAAAGGAGCAACTGAATTTCTGCTCGGACTGGCTATTGGTATCTATGGGTTAAGTCAGGCTATTTTTCAAATTCCTTTTGGCTTTTTATCCGATCGATTCGGTCGTAAGCCGATAATTGTTTTTGGACTGCTCATTTTTATTGCCGGCAGTATATTAGCTGCGTTAAGTGACTCTATTTGGGGAATTATTATCGGCCGAGCATTACAAGGTGCCGGGGCTATTTCAGCCGCCGTAATGGCCTTACTCTCAGATTTGACTCGCGAACAGAATCGAACTAAAGCGATGGCATTTATCGGGATTAGTTTTGGTCTAACCTTCGCTATCGCCTTAGTTTTAGGCCCAATTCTAACCCATGCTATAGGTATCCAAGGATTATTTTGGGGGATCACCCTGCTAGCGATTGGCGGGATCCTCATCACTCTATTTGCGGTACCAAATAGCCAACATCATAGCTTAAACCGCGAATCAGGCTTTGTTAAAGGCCATTTACGTGCTGTTTTAACTCACCCGCAATTGCTCAAACTTAATTTTGGTATTCTTTGTCTGCATACATTACTGATGTCTAGCTTTGTCGCCCTGCCATTAATAATGACCCATGCCGGATTTGCCGCAGAGCAGCATTGGAAAGCCTATCTAATCACGATGTTAGTCGCCTTTGTAGCCGTTCTGCCTTTTATTATTTATGCTGAAAAACAGCGTCGAATGAAACAAGTTTTCTTGTTCTGTATCGCGCTATTGTTTATTGCCGAGATTATTCTGTGGCTTTCTGGCGATAATTTATGGATTATTTTCCTCGGGATTCAACTATTCTTTATCGCCTTTAATGTTATGGAAGCCATTCTACCTTCACTGATCAGCAAAGAAGCACCCGCCGGTTATAAAGGCACTGCGATGGGAATATATTCCACCTGTCAGTTTTTAGGCGTAGCTATCGGGGGGATTTTTGGTGGCTGGCTATATCAACATCAAGGCGCATCTGGCGTATTTATCGGTGGATTAATTGTTGCTTCGCTGTGGTTCATTGTCAGCTTAACAATGAAGCAGCCCCCTTATACCAGCAGTATTCGTCTGGTAATGCCCCATCGATTTAAAGCTATTCCAGCGCTACAGGCTAAACTTTCACAGCAACCGGGCGTCAGCGAAGTCGTTATTGTCGTCGATGAAATGAGCGTGTATGTCAAAGTCGATAAAAAACTCACGTCTCGCGAGCAGTTAGAATCTATTGTTAACGCCGAATAGTTGGTTGAATAAATAGCTATTTGAATAATGAGCGCAATAGTTAAATTCAATCAACGTAATGACAGCCCGAAGCTCGATTGGGCTGTCATTAACTTACTCAATAAAAAGCATTTAATAGAAAAACGAAATAAAGACCGGCAAGTAATCTTAATCGCGGAAGTTATTAAACTGAAACGGCTGCCCCAAATCGCTCTGACGAACCAAATTCATCACTGCCTGTAAATCATCGCGCGATTTTCCAGTCACTCGTACTTGCTCACCTTGAATTTGCGCCTGTACTTTTAACTTGCTATCTTTAATCAACTTAACGATTTTCTTAGCTTGTGCAGTATCGATCCCCTGCTGCAATGTCGCTTCTACGCTGTACATTTTACCGCTGTGCAGCATCTCACTGGGTACCGTTAATACGGCACCATCAATACCGCGTTTAGACATTTTTTCGCGTAGAATATCAACCAGTTGGTTAACCTGAAAATCAGATTCACTGGTCAACTTAATCGATTCATTTTTTTCATTCAGTTCAATACTGGCGGTCACGTTACGGAAATCCCAGCGACTGGTCAGTTCTCTTTGAGCGTTTTCGACCGCATTACGAACTTCATGCAATTCAACTTCAGAAACAATATCAAATGATGGCATGCTCTATGACCTCCTGATAATCAATAGGATGGAATGATAGCCTCTTTCTATTACAAGGAAAAGAGCCGACCCCGAGGATAATAAACTCGATTTATGCTTTTATATACCAACCCGTGAGATCACCGTGAAATAAGAGAGAGATAAAAAATAGCTTTGGTTTATCTCCTCAATATAGACGCTATAATCTCCTCATATAGCAAAAATAGGAAACAACAAATCGTAGATAGCAGGGAGAACAATTGAAAATTACGCTAATTGGTTGTGGTTCTATCGGTAAACTGTGGCTTGCGGCTCTGCATCAACAGCAACATGAGGTGCAAGGCTGGCTACGACTTCCAAAAGAGGAATTGTCTTTATATATCAATAATGTGAATGGCGATACATTTAACCAGGTTATTGCGAGCAATGATTTGGCGCACTTGAAAGCCAGTCAGTTAATTATTGTTTGTCTAAAAGCCTGGCAGGTCTCAGCCGCGTTAAACCCGCTCAGTGATCTTATCGCAACTGATTGTCCTATTTTATTGCTGCACAATGGTATGGGTACCCTCGATGAGCTGCAATTTAATCAGCATCCGCTGTTGGCAGGAACAACCACTCATGCGGCTTGGCAAGATAACCACCAAGTTTTTCATGTTGCTCAAGGGATTACACATATTGGCGCCGTCAATCAACCTGCCCAAAATTACAGCTATATTGCCGATATTCTGCATCAAGCCCTACCAGATGTCGCATGGCATAACCAAATTATCACTACTTGCTGGCAAAAACTGGCGGTTAACTGCGTGATAAATCCATTAACGGTACTGTATGATTGTCATAATGGTGAGCTTCTCAATTATAGCGATCAAATTCAGCTTTTAACCCATGAAATCTATCAAGTTATGGTCGCAGAAGGGCTCTATACCGAAGAACAATCTTTATCTCATCATATTAATCGCGTGCTCACCGATACCCATCAAAATTTTTCATCGATGTTACAGGATGTCAGAAATCAACGCCGTACAGAAATCGATTATATTACGGGTTATCTCCTCAAACGAGCGCGACTTTACGGTATTAATACCCCCGAGAATGATCGCATTTATCATCTTATTAAATATAGGGAACAACACTATGACAGTTTCGGTACTGGTCTGTCTGGCTAACGGCAGTGAAGAAATGGAAGCGGTAACAACTATCGACATATTGGTAAGAGCCGGTATAAACGTTACGACGGCCAGTGTGACTAATGATGGCTCAACCCAGATTACTTGCTCGCGTGGCGTCAAGCTTATCGCCGATTATCCGCTCGTTAAAATTGCCGATGAGCCTTTTGATGCGCTAGTGTTGCCCGGTGGATTATCCGGTGCAGAAACCTTCCGTGACAGCCCGTTAGTGATAGAAAAAATTCGCCGTATGCATCATGAAGGTCATATTATTGCGGCTATTTGTGCTTCTCCAGCGGTTGTATTGGAATACCATCAATTATTTCCGATTGGCAATATGACCGGCTATCCGAGCTTAAAAGATAAAATTGCGAGCAATAAATGGGTCGATAAACGAGTCTATTTTGACGAACGGGTCAATTTATTAACCAGCCAAGGGCCGGCTACTGCGATTGATTTTGCGTTGAAATTAATTGAGTTATTAATTGATAAATCAAAAGCCGCTGAAATCGCCGCTGAATTAATATTACCGCCGGGGATCAATAACTATGTCGATAATCAGTGGTTATTTGAAAATTAATAATTAGCTTACCATAAGGCTATATTCGATAAAAAAGTCGGAGATATTGAGAATGGATCTCCTCAATTTTCTCCAACTTTTTATATTGCCGAGCTTATAAATCAGTCTGTTTATCGAACAATCTGTTGATGAATCAGCTAGCGTATTCATCAATTAACTTACAAGCCGCTGAGCTGCTCTTAGTAAATGATGAAAATAGCTAAATAATATCCGCCAGAAAAATCACCCTGTGAAGCCTAGCAGAATTAAGGACGATACACTTTAACGTTGGTGTATCCCTGCTCATGCAAATACAGCGCTTGTAGACGACTCATTACGCCTCGGTCACAGTACAACATGTAGGTTTTATCTTTTCCTAACTCTGCAAATTGCGTACTTAATTTGTAGAATGGGATATGGATCACTTCCACATTGTCGATATGCAGTGGTTTGGCTTCAGCTTCATCATTAGAACGAATATCAACGACGATTTCATCCTGAGCAGCTATTTCACTCACCGTTTCAACTTCCGTCACTTGCTGTTTACTTTCGGTCGCAATTTGACGGATATCCAGATTTTGCGCTTGAGATACCGCGTTCTCTAATACCTCAAAATTGAAATGAGCTTCTTCTGCTTCAATTTTTTCTTTGATAGCTTTTACGGTCGGGCTTTTTGAAATAACACCGCAGAATTCTGGCATGGTACGAGCAAAATCTTCCGTACCGATCTGTCTGGCCAGATTAATAATAGTTTCTTTATCGTGCGAGATTAAAGGCCTTAAAATTAAGGTATCGGTCGCATTATCGATCAAGCGCAGATTGGTCAATGTTTGGCTAGAAACTTGGCCTAATGCTTCACCAGTGACCAGCGCCTGAACGCCATAACGCTCTGCAACTTTAGAGGCGGCACGTACCATCATGCGTTTGAGCACAACGCCCATTTGTCCGTCATCTACTTTTTCAAGAATTTCAGCAACAACCGGTTCAAAGTCGATAGCAACAAAACGCACTTTATGGGAGCTACCAAAACGGTTCCATAAATAATGAGCCACTTGTTTTACGCCGATTTCATGGGCTGCACCGCCTAAATTAAAGAAACAGTAATGCACACGACAACCGCGACGCATCAGCATATAGCTGGATACACCAGAGTCAAATCCGCCTGAAATTAATGATAAAACATCTTCTTGAGTACCAATTGGGAAACCACCGATACCTTCATAGCGTGCTTTAACTAAAATTAATTTTTCATCTTCAATTTCAAGATGAACAGTAACCTCAGGTTTAGTTAATTTAACTTTGGCTGATGCTATATTTTGGTTTAATCCACCGCCGATATAACGTTCGGCATCAATTGAACTAAACTCATGTTTCCCTTTACGTTTTACACGAACACAAAAGGTTTTATTTTCCAGCGCCGGCGCATAAGCCTGATGAGTCATTTCATAGATATGATGCAGACTAGTAAATGGATGTTCTTCAACTTCTAAAATATGATGAATACCGGGAATACGCGTTAATGCGTCACAAATTTCATCGTGACGAATCTCACTTTTAACCCGTACCGCAATGTTATCCCAATGACGAACAACCGCGATATCATCGCCGAAGGATTTAAGCACATTACGAATATTGCTGGTTAGTATTTTAATAAAACGCAGTCTTACTGACTGGCTTTTAATAGTAATTTCTGGGAATAACTTAATGATAAACTTCATAATTGGCTGTACAGTTAATTTATAATTTAGGCGGTTATATCCCCCGTTTCCCTTAAAGCACAGACTGGTTTATGCTAAACCATGCCGCAGCGTAACGTATCTAATTCGGTTCGCTGCCGCTCTGCATCTAAAAGTTTGGGGAGATAAATTAACGCAATGAATGATAGAAAGAAGCGTTAACTTTCCGAGTGTCAATAAGGTGGCGGATTATAACATCATCTTGTGGAATGCGCCTAAAAACACGAAGAATAAATTGTATCCTTTGTTATACTAGGATAGTCTCCAATTCATATAGACTGACCCGACTTTTATAAAAAGCAAATATTATGGCTAAAGAAAAATCTCAGCGCGTTCCTTCTGTCAGCTTCGAAAACTCACTGCAAGAACTGGAACAAATCGTCGCAAAATTAGAATCTGGTGAACTTCCTCTCGAAGACGCATTAAATGAATTTGAACGTGGAATTCAGATTGCCAAACAAGGGCAAAAAGTTTTGCAGCAAGCCGAGCAGCGTGTCCAAATCCTGCTGCGTGATGATGAAAACGATCAGGAAACGCCTGCTCACGCTCAATCACTTACAGATTTTTCTCCTGATACCGAATAAATTATGCCTGAACAAACGCATTTATCATTTATCCAATTACAGCAACAGGCTCAAATTCGTGTGGATAACTTTTTGTTATCCGTACTGAAATCACAGCCTTTTGCCGGCTCCGCCTTAGCCAATACGATGCAGCACGGGGCATTACTGGGTGGCAAACGCCTACGCCCTTTCTTGACTTATGCCGTTGGCGGTATGTTAGGTGTCAGCGAAAATAATTTAGATGCTCCAGCCGCCGCGGTAGAATCTATTCACGCCTATTCATTAATTCATGATGATCTTCCGGCGATGGATAATGACGATTTACGCAGAGGCCAACCGACGTGCCATATAAAATTTGGCGAAGCCAATGCTATTTTGGCCGGAGATGCTTTGCAGACCTTAGCTTTTCAAATTTTATCGACATCATCGATGCCCGATGTGGCAGATAAAGACCGCATTGCCATGATAGCTGAACTTGCGATTGCCAGTGGTTTAACCGGAATGTGTGGTGGGCAAGCGCTTGATCTCGAAGCTGAAGGTAAAAATATTGATTTACCGTCTTTAGAGCGAATTCATCAGCATAAAACGGGCGCATTAATTAAAGCAGCTATCCGGCTTGGGGCCTATGCCGCTGGCGATAAAGGCCGGAAAGTCATGCCGGCTCTGGATAAATATGCCGAAGCCATTGGCTTAGCATTTCAAGTACAAGATGACATTCTTGATGTTATCGGTGAGACCGAGGTGACAGGCAAGCGTCAGGGCTCTGACCTCCAGCTAGATAAAAGTACCTATCCCTCACTATTAGGATTAAAGCAAGCACAGCAAAAAGCCCTCGAGCTATACGCTGATGCGCTTAATGCTTTAGAAACTATAGCCCAACAAGGTTATAATATCGAAACATTAAAAGCCCTAGCCAATTTCGTTATTGAGCGTAAAAACTAATCTGAACAGTCGATCGATTATTCGAAGAGACACGATCAGTTTCAGTTAACGCAATCAGTTTACGCTTTTGATTAACAAGCGACATGGCTAAGTAAACTTAAACGCAGCCTCTTTCTGAGGCAGCGATTTTCCGAATTAACAATAAAAAATGTAGTGGGCATCATAATGAGTATTGATATTGCCAAGTACCCAACCTTAGCGCTGGCAGCAACTCCAGAAGAGTTGCGCATGCTGCCAAAAGAAAGCCTGCCTAAACTATGTGATGAGTTAAGGCAATTTTTGCTTAACAGCGTCAGCCGTTCTAGTGGACATTTTGCTTCCGGGCTTGGCACAATCGAACTGACTGTGGCTCTGCACTACGTTTATAAAACGCCCTTTGATAATCTTATCTGGGATGTGGGTCATCAGGCGTACCCACATAAAATTCTGACTGGACGCCGTGATCGAATCGATACTATTCGACAAAAGAATGGGTTACACCCTTTCCCATGGCGGGCAGAAAGTGAATATGATGTGCTGAGCGTAGGCCATTCTTCAACGTCTATCAGTGCTGGCTTAGGGATGGCGGTGGCTGCGCAGCGGGAAGATCACGGACGTAAAACCGTATGTGTAATTGGCGACGGTGCAATAACTGCGGGTATGGCTTTTGAAGCCATGAATCACGCTGGTGATATCGCGCCGGATATGCTGGTCGTCCTGAATGATAATGAGATGTCGATCTCTGAAAATGTCGGTGCGTTAAATAATCACTTAGCTCATTTATTATCAGGAAAATTATATACCACGCTTAGAGAAGGCGGAAAAAAGGTCTTCTCTAATCTGCCGCCAATTAAAGAACTACTGAAAAAAACCGAAGAGCATATCAAAGGCATGGTTGTGCCGGGCACCATGTTCGAAGAATTAGGCTTCAATTATATTGGCCCGGTCGATGGCCATGACGTATTAGCATTAGTTCAAACGCTACGTAATATGCGTGACCTAAAAGGCCCGCAATTTCTCCACATTATGACCAAAAAAGGTCGTGGTTATGAGCCCGCAGAGAAAGACCCCATTAGTTGGCATGCGGTGCCTAAATTTGATCCATCGACCTTTACGCTGCCAAAAAGTAAGGATACTCGCCCAACATTCTCTAAAATATTTGGCGACTGGCTATGTGAAGAAGCAGCAACCGATGCAAAATTAATGGCTGTGACTCCCGCCATGCGCGAAGGCTCTGGCATGGTTCGATTCTCCAAAGAATATCCAGACCAATATTTTGATGTCGCGATTGCAGAGCAACATGCCGTCACATTTGCCGCGGGATTAGCCGTAGGTGGCTACAAACCTATTGTCGCAATTTATTCCACATTTTTACAACGTGCTTACGATCAAGTGATCCACGATGTAGCTATCCAAAAATTACCGGTGTTATTTGCTATCGACCGCGCGGGGATAGTCGGTGCTGACGGTCAAACACATCAAGGCGCATTTGACCTTTCGTTCTTACGCTGTATTCCTGATCTAATCATTATGGCACCAAGCGATGAAAACGAATGCCGCCAAATGCTACATACGGGCTATCAATATGATCAAGGGCCTGTCGCCGTACGTTATCCTCGAGGTGCAGGAACAGGCGCACAATTAACGCCTTTATCGCCATTACCGATAGGTAAAGCTATTGCTCGTCGCCAAGGTGAAAAAATTGCTATTTTGAACTTCGGCACGTTATTATCAGAAGCCTTAATAGCTGCTGAGTCACTGAATGCTACCGTAGTAGACATGCGCTTTATCAAGCCTCTCGATGAAGCGATGATCCTCGAACTCGCAGCATCACATGAAATTCTGGTGACTCTGGAAGAAAATGCCATTATGGGCGGCGCAGGCAGTGGCGTAAATGAACTATTAATGCGCGAAAAAATTCTTATTCCGCTGCTGAACCTTGGATTACCGGACTTTTTCATTCCACAAGGTAACCAAACAGAAATACAAGCGGATTTAGGCTTAGATAGCGCGGGTATAGAGAACTCAATTAAACACTATCTGGCTAAATAAGTTTATTAAATTTCAAAACAGCACGGCGATTGATTAATACCGTGCTGTTTAATTAAATCTTTCTCTAATTTATTCAGCTTAAATAACTAATATTGATTATATCTATTACGGTTAACCGATTTTTATGAGCCTGCATTAGCTATTAATCTGCTTTAAATAACCATGCTCGAATATCCTATCTAGAATAATCAAACCGAATATAATGATTTTCAAATGCGACCAAAAAGTAAATGGGTCTGAAATGCTATCGTTATGTTATAAATTGGTATTATTTAATTAATGCTCTTCGATAAGTAACGCTATACTCTTTATCTTTTCTGATTTAACTTAGTTTGTCTGCCTATGATTAGTAGAAGATACCGACTAGAGATAGGTTAAATACAACAAAGGTAAAGGAACCCTAAAATTAAAATCTGCCTAGTGATATTCTCATAGAAATAGACCATCTATTCTTCAGCCTCAATCAAAACCACGCTAAATAATAAGATTAGGTATAAATAATAAAATTAAATCATAAAAAGTATACAAGCATATTGCAATTATAAAAAATAAAGCTCAATATATACGCATCATATTATTTATTATTCTCAGTAATTATTTTTAACCTTCATTATATAGTTGAAATTACTTATTTTAACTATATTACGTTACCGTACGCCTCTATTTAAGCTGCCTTTTGGCAGCTTCCTTTTATTGTATTTATATTAATTACCGCTCGTCTAAATTATCACCAACAAAATTAATTTATTTACGGCTATAACGCAAAAATGAGCTATCTGCCGTAGCAAAATAGCCCATATTTAAACATCAAAACTTACTAGTATTAATGTAATGATGATCGAATTATCATATGTCGTATCAGCAGTATTCTAATTGGCAGAGAATGGCATGAGATTATAAAATGCCAATAGCCACACCATAACATACGCAAAAATTGCCGCGATCACATCGTCGATCATAATACCAAAACCACCGCTGACACGCCTATCAAACCAACGGATTGGCCATGGCTTCCACATATCAAAAATGCGGAAAATAAAGAAGCCGGTTAATATCCATTCCCAACTTACTGTAGGGATAGCCATTAAGGTTATCCACATGCCGATAAATTCATCCCACACGATACTGCCGTGATCGTGAACTTTCATATCATCTGAGGTACGCTGACAAATTAAACAGCCGATAAAAAAACCAGCCACAATAATTACCCAGCAACTCCATATTGGCATCCGAGCCATCAATAACCAAAATGGAATAGCCGCTAATGAGCCCATGGTTCCAGGTACAATAGGTGATAATCCGCTGCCAAATCCGGTCGCCAGTAAATGCCATGGATTACGCATTTTTAGTCGATCTGTTGCTTCACTCATATGTACCTTCCAAATTAAAATGATCAAATCCCTGTAAGGAAACAGATATTTCCTGTTCGCCTTTAAAATAGCGAACACCTTCCGATTCAGGACGAATTTGACCGATACAAGTAAAGCCGGAGCCAGTATGCGCTAAAGCCATTTCTAATGCACCGCGATTAATCTCAGGAACAGTAAAGCACAGTTCATAATCTTCCCCACCGCTTAATGACCAAATACGAGCTTGTTCTTCGGTGCAAGATTGATCTAAATAACATTGGGTTAATGCAGATGATAACGGCAATTTATCGAGATTAATCCGTGCACCTGTACCACTTATTTTTAAAATGTGGGCTAAATCAGAAATCAAACCGTCTGAAATATCAATCGCGGATGACGCCAAATTACGTAAAGCTTGGCCTTGTAAAACGCGAGGCTGAGGGCGTAAATGACGCTGAACTAACCACTCGCGTTGTGAAAGATCATCAACTTGTAAACGTTGCTGTAATATTGCTAAGCCGGCAGCACTATCGCCCAATGTACCAGTAACATAAATCCAATCACCAATACGTGCACCAGATCGCGTTAATGCTTTACCCGTAGGTACTAGTCCATGAATAGTATAGGTTAAACTCATCGGTCCGCGAGTTGTATCTCCACCTATTAGTTGAATTCCATAATAATTTAATTGCTCAAATAATGAGTCGCTAAATTGAGATAACCATGCAGTATCAACAGAGGGGAGGGTTAATGCTAAAGAGACCCAAGCCGGATCAGCACCCATAGCAGCAAGATCGCTAATATTTACCGCTAAAGATTTATACGCCAGATCGGCAGGTGAGATATCCGGCAAAAAATGAATACCGGAGACCAAAGTGTCTGTACTCACAGCCAGTTGCTGTTTTTCAGGGATAGTCATTAACGCACAGTCATCACCAATACCAATATTAACATCATGGCGGTTAATTGTCTGGCGGTTAAAGTAACGTGCGATGAGGTCAAATTCGCCATATGACATTATGTATCATCCCAAATTTGTAATGCTGATGTATATAAGGCCGGTTAGCCGGCCTTATTATGCATTACTACCGTTTTGTCAGGGGGAACCCCGGTAAACAATTATTTCTTTTTACGTACGGCCGGAGCAGCTTTATCTAACACACCGTTGACAAACTTATGGCTGTCTTCAGCGCCAAATACTTTAGCCAGTTCGATACCTTCGTTGATTGCAACTTTAAAAGGCACATCTTGACGATAGCTCAGTTCATACATAGAAATACGCAGAATGGCTTTTTCAACTTGACCCAACTCTTCTAACTGACGAGACAAATATGGATTCATCAATTGGTCAAGTTTGGCTGCGTTGGTAGCAACACCCGACAGCAGTTCACGAAAATATGCCACATCGACACCAGACATGTCCTGTTCAGATAAAAATTCTAATTCCACATCTGCGATATTATTACCGGATAACTGCCATGAATAAATGGCCTGAACAGCACATTCACGGGCGCGACGACGAGCAGCAGGTTTCACAAGATCCCCCTTAAATAAGAACTAAATCAGCTTTTTAAAGCTTTAATTACATTAATCATTTCAAGTGCAGTCAGCGCAGCTTCGGCGCCTTTATTACCTGCCTTTGTTCCTGCTCGTTCAATAGCCTGTTCTATGTTTTCAGTGGTCAAAACACCGAAAGTCACCGGAATATTACTATTCAATGCAACATGAGAAAGACCTGAACTGCATTCACCGGCAACGTACTCGAAATGGGCTGTGCCACCACGGATAACTGTACCCAATGCAACCACTGCATCATATTTGTTGGTTTCTACCAGTACTTTTACTGCCAGTGGTAATTCATAGGCACCGGGTACCCAAACCACAGTGATATTGTCTGAAGGAACTTGGCCAATGCGATCTAACGCATCAATAGCACCTTCCAGCAGGCTGTCATTAATGAAGTTGTTAAAACGAGCGATAACAATTGCTATACGAGCTTCAGGAGCAGCAACAACACCTTTGATTACGTTCATAGCCTTCCTTAAAATATCAATTTAGATCCGCGGGGCGCGGATTTTATCACATTCTTTCATTCACTGCGTCTTTCAATTTTAGCAAAGAGGCAAAAAAGTTATATTTGGTGCTATTTATCGCCAGTTACCAAAGTGGGCGTAATCGTAAACGCACATCGTCACCGACTTTAGTGACCTCGGTAAATTCAAATTTTGGCGCATCACTAAGATGAGCTAATTCGGGTAAGTTAATCAACCCGCGGGCCGTATCGCCTAAAAGTTTTGGCGCAATATACAGGATAAGTTCATCGACTAAGCCCAATTTAAGTAAAGATCCCGCCAGTTTGGGGCCACTTTCAACCCAGATACTATTGATATTGCGCTTAGCTAACTGCATCATCAAAATGACTAAATCGATGCCTTCTGCATGCTCAGGGATCGCCAGTTGCTCTACATCACCAGCAAATTCTGTCGGCTGTGGCTGAGGACGCACTAACCAGCATGCTCCGTCGAGTTGAGTCACTTGATGTTGAGAAGTCACTCGATTATGACGGTCTAAAATAATTCGGGTAGGTTGACGTACAGACGCTTGCGGATAAATAGCTTGAATATCCGTCGATAACTGTTCCCAACGCACTGTTAATGCAGGATCGTCGGCTAAAACAGTGCTACTAGTAGTTAAAATAGCGCTAGCTTGAGCACGGAAATTCTGTACATCTTGACGCGCCGCTGGCGAAGTTATCCATTTACTTTCACCGGAGGCCAATGCAGTTTTACCGTCTAATGAGGCGGCTAATTTTAATTGAATATATGGGAATGCTGTACGCATTCGCTTAAAGAAACCCCGATTAATCGCTTCGGCTTCCGCCATCAATACGCCACTTTCAACCTCAATACCTGCCTGTTGCAGCATAAATAACCCCCGTCCCGCCACTTGCGGATTGGGATCTTGCATCGCCGCAACGACTCGGCTAACACCGGCTTTAATTAATGCTTCTGCACAAGGCGGTGTACGGCCATGGTGGCTACAAGGCTCTAACGTAACGTAAGCAGTTGCACCTTTAGCACGTTCACCTGCCATTTTTAAGGCATGAACCTCGGCGTGTGGCTCGCCTGCTTTTTGGTGATATCCTGTACCAACCACTTGATTATCAAGGACAATAACACAGCCGACATTGGGATTGGGAGAAGTAGTAAATCGGCCTAATTGGGCTAACTCGATAGCTTGTGCCATATATTGGGCATCTTGCTGTTGCTGCGTTTGCGGTATGGATTTTTGCGTTGATTGTTGCATAATTTAGTCCTGTAGCCGCGCAATCTCTTCGCCAAACTCACGAATATCTTCAAAACTACGATAAACAGATGCAAAACGGATATAAGCGACTTTATCCAACTTTTTCAATTCATCCATCACCAAATTGCCGATCATTTTCGAGGCAACTTCACGTTCACCGGTCGCTCGCAATTGTGACTTAATCACATTGATAGCCATTTCAACATCATCAGAGCTTACGGGACGTTTTTCCAGTGCTTTTAATAAACCTCGACGCAGTTTTTCTTCGTCGAAAGGCTCGCGAATATCGTCACTTTTAATCACTCGAGGCATAACAAGTTCGGCGACTTCAAAAGTGGTAAAACGCTCGTGGCATTCCAAGCATTGTCGACGCCTGCGAACCTGAGATCCGTCGGCAACCAGGCGGGAGTCGATCACTTTGGTATCTACGGCAGCGCAAAATGGGCAATGCATAGCGGTTCCTGATTCAGATTACGGGAGAATAGTGTACCTCAGACTGCCATGAAAAACACCCTGACAGTGAATGCTGTCAGGGTGTTTTATCGGCAGACTATTAGCCGGCGATCACAAGATTGGCGGAAAGTGATGAGCTTTTCGACTAACTCAATAAATTAACTCAGTTAATTATTGGGTCTGAAAAATATCTCACTGTCATTATCACTTTCACCCTTTCCCGTCGTTATCTTATTTTTGTCGTAATTTCGCTGCTACATTTATGCAGCTATATTTGCGAAGCTACGCGCTAATTAAGGTAACAGGGAATCTTGATCTGCACCTTCTTTTTCGACTTTAGTTTGGATCAGATGCTCACGTCTCATGCCCATTTTCAGTGCTAATGCAGAAGCCACATAAATAGAGGAGACAGTCCCGATGGTCACACCAATCAACATAACTAAAGAGAAGCCTTCTAACATCGCGCCACCGAAGATATACAGCATCAGAACCACCAATAAGGTCGTTGCTGAGGTCATAATCGTACGGCTTAATGTTTGCGTTAGTGAGACGTTCATAATCTCATAAGGCGTTCCGCGACGGATTTTACGGAAGTTTTCACGAATACGGTCAGAAACCACGATACTGTCATTCAGTGAATACCCGATAACCGACATCAAAGACGCCACAATAGTCATATCAATTTCAATTTTGAATAGCGATAAAATACCCAAGGTAATTATCACGTCATGGGCTAGTGCCACAACTGCACCCGCAGCCAAGCGCCATTCAAAACGACATCCAACATAAATCAAAATACAGATTAATGCCGCAACAAGCGCTAAGGCACCGGTTTGTGCCAATTCGGCACCCACACTCGGCCCAACAAACTCGATGCGTTTTACTGTCGCCTTATCATCCACATTATTGTTGATAATGGTAATAATCTCTTTACCCACTTCTTGACCCGCAACGCCTTCAATCGGCGGTAAACGGATCATGATGTCACGGCTACTGCCGAAATTCTGGATAAGTGGATCTCGATGATCTGAATTAGATAAGCTATCGCGGATCTTATCCAAATCAGCTGGCTGGCTGAGGCTAATCTCAATGACGGTACCGCCAGTGAAATCTAATCCCCAGTTAAAGCCTTTAACCCCAATAACCACAATCGAAGCGATCAACAATATGATAGAAATCGTAAAGGCAACGTTGTCCCAGCGCATAAAGTCATAGACTTTACGGCCATGGTTTAATTGTTCAACAGTATAATCCTGTGCCACAACGTGCTCCTTAAATTGACAGCTTCTTAATACGTTTACCACCATACAGCAGGTTCACGATAGCGCGTGTTCCTATGATTGCAGTAAACATTGAGGTGGCGACACCAATTGCTGTCGTAATCGCAAAGCCTTTAATCGACCCAGTCCCCACAGCATACAAAATAATAGCGGTGATTAAGGTAGTTAAGTTTGCATCGATAATACTTGAGAAAGCGCCTTTATACCCTTCATGAATTGCTTGCTGGACAGATCGCCCATTCCGCAACTCTTCTTTGATACGCTCATTTATCAGTACGTTAGCATCAACTGCAACGGCCAGTGTCAGCACGATCCCGGCAATACCCGGCATGGTGAGTGTCGCCCCCGGTAATAGAGACATTATCCCGACAATCATCACTAAGTTTGCAAGCAATGCTGTACTAGCAATCAGACCAAATTTACGATAGTAAATCATCATAAATAGAATCGATGCTATCAGACCAGCCAGACACGCTTTCAGACCTTGTTCAATATTCTGTAAGCCCAGTGTCGGACCAATCGTCCGTTCTTCAACAATTTGGATAGGTGCAATCAATGCCCCGGCACGCAATAGTAAAGATAATTGACGTGCTTCTGCTGGGTTTGAAATACCGGTAATCCGGAATTTACTCCCAAAGCGTGCAGAAATACGAGCTACGTTGATCACTTTCTCATCTTTAACCAGAATCGAGCGACCCGCTGCATCTTTTTTACCGCTGTCTTTATATTCGACAAATAGCGCTGCCATCAATTTATCCTGATTATCACGAGTGAAATCAGACATGATGGTACCGCCCGAGCTGTCCAAGCCAATACTGACCTGTGGTGCGCCCATTTCGTCATTTTCTGAGGTTGAATCAGTAATATGATCGCCGGTGAGGATAACGCGTTTAAACAACACGACAGGCTCATCTTCACGGGTATATTTCACTTCAGAGTCACCTGGAATACGACCAGATGCAGCCGCAGAACTATCTACGCCACTGTTAACTAAACGAAATTCTAAAGTTGCAGTTGCGCCCAGAATTTCTTTTGCTCGTGCCGTATCTTGAATACCCGGTAACTCAACCACGATGCGATCCGCACCTTGACGTTGAACTAATGGTTCTGCAACGCCTAACTGGTTTACACGGTTACGCAGGATATTGATATTCTGAGAAACAGCATAATTACGCGCTTCACGTAAGCGCTCATCAGTCATAATGGCTGTCATGGTATTACCACTGCCATTAGTGAGCACTAAATCAGGATAGCGACGGGTCAGATAACTCTCCGCTTTAGAGCGGTCATCTGTATTACGGAATCGAACTTCGACGCCATAATCATTAATTTTACGAATAGAAGAATATGGAATACCTTGATCACGCAAGTCACTGCGTAAGCCATCCATATTTTGTTCCTGCAATTTGCTTAATGCAGTATCCATATCAACTTCCATCAGGAAGTGGACACCACCGCGCAGATCAAGCCCTAATTTCATCGGCTCGGCCCCTAAAGTCTCTAACCAACTTGGGGTTGCAGGCGCTAAGTTTAATGCGACAACGTATTGATCACCCAGTGCTTCCATTAAGGATTCACGGGCATGCAATTGAATATCAGGGTTATTAAAACGCGCTAAAATAGCCCCATTCTCCAGAGCAATAGATTTGCTCTGTATATTCTCTTTATCTAATATTTTACGGACTTGGACCAGCGTTTGTTCATTGGCGGCGGTTCCCCGCACGCCAGTGATCTGAACAGCCGGATCCTCACCATACAGGTTGGGAAGTGCATATAGCAGACCGATGAGGATCGCAGCGATCAGCATCAG
This sequence comes from Moellerella wisconsensis, assembly GCF_022592395.1. Classification (NCBI taxonomy): domain Bacteria; kingdom Pseudomonadati; phylum Pseudomonadota; class Gammaproteobacteria; order Enterobacterales; family Morganellaceae; genus Moellerella; species Moellerella wisconsensis. Next base: position 2,969,701 of record NZ_CP093242.1, read on the forward strand.
ATACTTCCACAAAGGATAACGGTTTAGCACGGCTAGTTCCCTTCGGGAAAATCAGAAATTAAATAGCTTTCATTGTGCCTTTAGGCAATACAGCAGCAACGAAATCACGTTTGATAGTTACTTCAGTCGTTTCGTTCAGCGCGATAACCACATAACCGGTATCAGAAACTTTACTTACACGACCAATCAGACCACCAGTTGTCAGGACTTCATCGCCTTTAGCAATAGAATCCATCAATTTTTTATGGTCTTTAGCACGTTTTTGTTGTGGACGCAGGATCATAAAATAAAAGATCAATGCAAATACAACTAACATGATAACTAAAGAATAAGGGCTACCCTGACCTGGTGCGCCAGCTGATGCCGCTGCTTCAGAAATAAAAAAACTCATTCAACTTTCCTCATTGTTATTGAACGCAATTTAAAACACTAAGTGCCAACAAGCCCGATATGCTACACAGATTAAGACAAATTGGCACTCAAATTCATTCGCCTTTTATCGGCGGTACAGGTTTACCAATCCGTTGGTAGAAATCTTGTACAAATTGATCGAAATTACCCGCTTCAATCGCCGAGCGAATTCCCGACATTAAGCGTTGATAGTAACGCAGATTATGAATGGTATTTAATCTCGCGCCAAGGATTTCGTTACAACGGTCAAGATGATGCAAATAGGCACGGCTATAATGACGACAAGTATAGCAATCGCACTCGTCATCCAACGTTGCAGTGTCCGATTTATATTTAGCATTACGAATTTTAACCACGCCAGTAGTAACAAATAAATGTCCGTTACGTGCATTGCGTGTTGGCATAACGCAGTCAAACATATCTATCCCACGGCGTACGCCTTCCACTAGATCTTCAGGTTTACCCACCCCCATTAAATAACGAGGTTTATCCTGTGGAATTTGAGGGCAAACATGTTCCAAAATACGGTGCATGTCTTCTTTAGGTTCACCGACCGCTAAGCCGCCTACAGCGTAACCATCAAAACCGATTTCAACCAGACCTTTGACTGAAATATCACGTAAATCTTCGTAAATTCCGCCCTGAATAATACCGAATAATGAATTTTTATTCTTCAGTTCATCAAAGCGTTGACGGCTACGAGCCGCCCAGCGTAATGACATTTCCATTGAATTCTTCGCATAATCCCAATCAGCAGGATATGGCGTACATTCATCAAAAATCATGACAATGTCAGAACCGAGGTCATACTGAATTTCCATCGATTTTTCTGGGCTAAGAAAAATTTTCTCACCATTAATCGGATTGCGGAAATGTACACCTTCTTCTTTTATCTTGCGGGTTGCCCCTAAGCTAAAGACCTGAAAGCCGCCGGAATCGGTCAGGATAGGACCTTGCCATTGCATGAAATCGTGCAGATCGCCATGCAACTTCATGATCTCCTGACCTGGACGTAACCAAAGATGGAAAGTATTGCCCAGTAGAATCTCAGCGCCTGTCTCTTTGACTTCCTCTGGCGTCATGCCTTTTACTGTGCCATAGGTTCCTACCGGCATAAATGCGGGAGTCTCAACCGTTCCACGTTCAAAAATCAAGCGACCACGACGAGCATTGCCGTCTGTAGTCTGTAATTCATATTTCAAGTTTGCCTCCAGGCACCAGAAAAACAGTCTGATGCTATGCTAAAAAATATCAGCCACCTGCGAAGCAGAAGCTGATAAGAGTTTGCTAGTTATACATAACCGTTTATTCGCTCACGTCCAATTGCCCAACCTGTTCAGCTGGCGCTTGTAAATTACGCGTAATAAACATGGCATCGCCATAACTAAAGAAACGGTATTGTTGTTCAACCGCTTCGCGATAAGCCCGCATAGTATTTTGATATCCTGCGAAAGCAGAAACCAGCATAATCAAAGTTGATTCAGGTAGATGAAAATTAGTAATTAATGCATCGACGACCTGATAGTTATATCCTGGATAAATAAAGATTTGTGTATCATCGAAAAACGGCGCAATTAACTGTTCTTTACTGGCCTGAGCCGCGCTTTCTAGCGATCGAACCGAGGTTGTCCCTACAGCAACAACGCGATTTCCTCGCGCTTTACACGCTAACACGGCATCCACTACATCCTGAGAGATCTCTGCGTATTCAGAATGCATAATGTGGTCTTCGATGGTATCAACTCGCACAGGCTGAAACGTCCCCGCCCCAACATGTAGAGTCACAAACGCCATTTCAATGCCTTTTTCTCGCAGTGCTGCAAGTAAGGGTTCATCAAAATGTAGCCCTGCTGTTGGCGCAGCGACTGCGCCAGGACGTTGGCTATAAACGGTTTGATACAGCTCTTTATCCGCTTCTTCATCTGGGCGATCAATATAAGGCGGCAGTGGCATATGTCCGATCTGATTGAGGATAGTCAAAATATCACGGCTATCATCAAAGCGGAGCTCAAACAACGCCCCATGCCTTGCCAGCATTGTGGCTTTTACGCTTTCATCGTCACCCAGTAACAGCTCAGCGCCTTCTTTTGGTGCTTTCGATGCTCTAACATGCGCCAGAACACGGTTATCATCCAGCATACGTTCAACCAGTACTTCAATTTTACCGCCTGATGCCTTACGGCCAAATAACCGTGCAGGAATAACGCGAGTATTATTGAATACCAAGAGATCGCCAGGTTCCAGTTTCTCAAGAACATCAGTAAAAATACCGTGCGTGAGTTGTCCTGTGGTGCCATCCAAGCTCAGCAAGCGACAAGCACTGCGTTGGGATTGTGGATAGTGAGCAATCAGCCCTTCAGGTAGTTCAAAAGTAAAATCTGAGACACGCATTGTATTGACATCATTCCGAAAAAATAGGCGTACTAGTCTAGTGCTGAGCAACAAAAGGCGCAAGAAATAAGCGTGCTTTAGGATAAAAAAGGCCGAATATCGAACAAATAAGTCAAAAATAGTGATAGTCGTCGATGAAAAAAAGCCTCTATCTTCGATTAAATAGCTGGCGCTTGAATAAACTAAACGATGACCAATGCATTATGATGCTAAATATCACTGACTGTAACTTGCTTGATAAGCAGTATATACTGAAGCAATGAATTTTCTTGCGCATCTCCATCTCGCCCACCTTGCCGAAAGCTCGCTATTAGGCAATATTATGGCCGACTTTGTCCGGGGCGATCCTACGGAGCTTTTCAGCGCCGACATCGTGAGCGGGATCCGTATGCATCGCAGAATCGATGTTGAAACAGATAAACATCCGCTAGTTGTTGGAGCAAAAAGGTTTTTTCGGCCTGCCTATCGGCGAGTTGCTCCGATTACGTTGGATTTAATCTGGGATCACTTTTTGTCATTGCACTGGTCAAAGATCGAACCCGAATTGCCATTGGCCGAGTTTGTGCGTCAAGCACGCCAGCAAATTGAACCTCAATTATCTGTTACCCCAGAAAGATTTCAGTCGTTAAATGAGCACTTATGGCCACAAAATTGGCTAATACGCTATGCGGAGCCTGAATATATCGGTGCATCCCTTAGGGGCATGGCACGTAGACGCCCAAAACTAAGCGATTTAGCCGGTTCATATGATGATTTTAGAGCTGAATATGCACAGTTTGAGCAGATATTTTGGCAGTTTTACCCACAAATGATGCAAAAAGCGGTAAAAAAACAATTTATCTCTGAGCATATCAAACCATAAACATAAGAATTTACTGCTTGAACTTTAGCAGAATAACCTTATCTTATTGGAGTAATATGTCAGAACGCCAACCATTGATAGATAAAATCTATCTTATTAATCGGTATTTTGACCTTTAATCTGGATAATAAATTCCTTATTATCTCTAAGTATTAAAAAAACTTTAATTCACACTCACAGGAGTAAATTATGGTTCTGGTAACACGTCAAGCCCCTGATTTTACCGCCGCTGCCGTTATGGGCAATGGCGAAATCGTCAATGATTTCAACCTGAAAGCACACCTGAACGGCCGCCCAGCAGTTATTTTCTTCTGGCCAATGGACTTCACTTTTGTTTGTCCTTCAGAGCTGATCGCTTTTGATCACCGTTATAAAGATTTCCAAGCTCGTGGCTTTGAAGTTATCGGTGTTTCAATGGACTCAGAGTTCGTACATAACGCATGGCGTAAAACTCCTATCGACAACGGTGGTATTGGTGAAGTTCAATATCCTATGGTTGCTGATGTTAAACACGAAATCATTAAAGCATACGGTATCGAACACCCAGAAGCAGGCGTTGCTCTGCGTGGTTCATTCCTGATCGACAAAAATGGTGTTGTTCGTCACCAAGTAGTTAACGACCTTCCATTAGGCCGTAACATCGATGAAATGCTGCGTATGGTTGATGCTCTGCAGTTCCATGAAGAACACGGCGAAGTTTGTCCTGCACAGTGGGCTAAAGGCCAAGAAGGCATGAATGCATCTCCAGATGGCGTTGCAAAATATCTGAAACAGAACTCAAGCAAACTGTAATCGACTAGATTAACGAGAACTGTCTCATAAGCCAGCGTAATTGCTGGCTTTTTTATACTTATTTTGGCGATATATCTGTTTGATGCTTTATTTCTCCCCCCTTTTTCATTCCACTCTTAATTAATCAAGCTATGCAGTTACTGAGGATTAATCAAATTAACAGTAAATATAAGCCATAAAAAAAACCTTAGCCCAAATGAACTAAGGTTTTAAATTTGATAGATAATCTTATCTTTTTGCCGAAAAACCCTGAGTGTTTACTCTACATTGAGCGGCTTGATTGATTTAACTATGCTTGTTTGTGCTTATGATTTGCAGAAGCAAATAACAAATCATAAATAATTGCGGCCACCAGAACGATAGCAGTAGGCAGTAGCCATGCTAAATCCTGTTCGTATAAAGGCATTTTAGTCATCCACTGCGGGATCCAATCCTTTAAATGATCTGACGCTTTTGCCGCACCGATTAAGCCGAAAATTACACTGGCTAACATGGTTGGCGAGACCACTGCTGGCGCATTCTTCCACCATTTCAATGTGAAGCTAAGCAAAATCAATACGATACATGGAGGATAAATAGCCACCAGCACCGGTAAAGAGAAAGCTATCAGATTGCTTAGCCCTAAATTGGAAACTAACATTGAGAAGACCCCCAAAATTAATACCAATTTTCGATATGATATTGAAATATAACGGCTAAAGAACTCAGCACATGCACAAGTCAGGCCTACTGCAGTTACCATACAAGCAACAAAAATCAGTACCGCAAGGAAGAAGCTACCGTAATTACCAAAGGTATACTGTACGTAGGCATGTAAAATATCTGCGCCATCAGCCGCTTCAGGGATCAACGTGCCACTGTTTTCGCCAAGTTTAAACAATGATAAATAAACGAGTGTTAACAGAACGCCAGCAATCAATCCAGCCCACATGGTATAACGGGTCAATAATGATGAATTCTCGACCCCACGCGAGCGAGCGGCATTCACAATGACGATACCAAACACCATTGCGCCCAAAGTATCCATGGTCAAATAGCCATTAATAAAGCCATTTGAGAATGCCATATCATGATAACCATTCATTGCTGGCATCGGATCGCCTGCCGGCCACATGACCGCAGCAATCCCCAATACAGCCAGCGCTAACATTTTAACCGGCGCTAAAATGTGCCCAACGCTATCGAGTAAACGGCCAGGATAAAGCGAAATACCAATGACCAAAACGAAATATACTGCGCTATAAATCAGCAAAGAAATATCAGATTCACCGCCAACTAAAGGGGCAATACCCACTTTGTAAGATACCGTTGCGGTACGTGGGGTAGCAAACAGCGGGCCGACAGATAAATATGCAATAACAGCCAGCAATAAGCCCGCAGTTTTACCAATCGGCGAACTTAGGGCCTCAACCCCACCGCCGACTTTAGCTAATGCCACCACTGTTAATACCGGTAATCCAACCCCGGTAATTAGAAAGCCAATTGCGGCAGTCCAAACTTGATCACCTGCCTGCAAACCAACCATTGGTGGAAAAATAATGTTCCCTGCACCGACAAACAGCGCAAAGGTCATGAACCCTAGGGCTAAAATATCTCTTGATGTTAAACGATGAGCCATAATTTTGTTAAATTTTTGTTTGAATTAAAGGAAGCTGAGAGCTGTTAGCTCTTAACCTATTGAAAATTAACTGGCGGCACTGAGTGCTATTTTAAAATATCCTTAACAGAATAATATACAGCGATATTAAATCTTATGAGTCAAAAATATTAAAAAACAGGAAAAATCGCCAACAACTGGCGACAAGTAAAACTTTTATAGGGCAAAAAGGCAAGCCAAATAGTACAGACAAGAATAAAATACCAAACTATTTTTCCAAACCAGTGATTACTATTAATAATCAAAGAATATGCACTATATGATGTGTATAAAAAACAAACAACAGTCGATATTACGAGTAAAAATAAAAAAATAAAACGCTCTATAACGAAAGAATAGAAACAAATATAATCACTTAGGTGACTTTCTCTCAATAACAATCAACGCTGGTGGCAAAACAAAACTAAATTCACTGCCTTTACCAAGCATACTATTGATGAATAATTGGCTGTTATGATGCTGTAATGCATGTTTAACAATCGCTAGACCAAGCCCTGTACCTCCGCCACTTTGGCGAGAGCGCGCTTTATCCACCCGATAAAAACGTTCCGTCAGCCGTGGTAAGTGCTCGACAGAAATTCCCGGCCCATTATCCACCACCGAAAACGTAGCCCCTTGTCGCGTCTGCTGCCAGCTCACGTTGATTAAAGTACCGTCTGGAGTATGGTTAATCGCATTATAAACGAGATTAGCCATTGCGCTGCGTAGCTGTTCTTGATTGCCATACACCAACAGATTTTCATCGATATCAAAATTAACCTGTTGTTTTCCTTGACTAAGGCTATGGGCTTCCTGCGCTAAAATGTTGAGAATTGACGGAATATTGACTTGTTCATTTAAGTTAATTTGTGGTGCAACTTCAATACGAGAGAGTTGGAGAAGCTGCTTGACCAAATTATCCATTCGGAACGCTTGCTCTTGCATTAATGTCAGTGCTTTTTTATTGATTGGGGAAACATCGGGCTGATCATCCATCACTTCTAAATACCCTTGAATCACCGTCAATGGGGTGCGTAACTCATGGCTAACATTGGCAAAAAAGTCACGCCGTGCTTTTTCTAGTCGACGTTTCTCGGTGATATCTCTGGCGACCATTAACAACTGATCATCGGCATAAGGTAAAATACGAAATTCCACAACCGAGCCATTATTCAGCTCTAGCGTCAGGGCTTGAGTATAGTTTTTAGCACTAAAATAGCGATTAAAATCAGGATAACGCAATAAATTAATAATATGTTGCCCGCTATCTTCTGGCCAACGAAACCCGAGTAAATGCTGAGCATGGCGATTACACCAAAAAATAATGCCTTCTTCGGTCAGCATCACTATCGCATCAGGCAAAGATTCAGCACCGCTACGAAAGCGCTTAATTAATTGGCCTAATTCGCGACGACGTTTACGATTACGCTGCTGTAACTGATTAATTCCATAGAATATTGGCTCCCAGCCCCCTTTACCTTCTGGCGCTATCATGCTGCGATCAAGCCATAACCAATAAGAGAGTTTGAGTAAATTATAGCTGTGCCATATTAAGGCGGCTAACAGTGATATCACCAATAGCCATGCTAAGTGACCAACAAAAATAGCTAAAATAAAGGCGGGTAAACAAAATAAAATTAGCCCCCAAACCAGTTGTTTCCATGATAAACGCTCGAGCACGTAAGCTCTCCCTATGGATTAATCAGTAACGAACAGAAAAACGATAGCCGGTACCACGTACAGTTTGCACCATTTTTTCATGCCCCCCAATTTCTAAGGCTTTACGTAAGCGACGAATATGCACATCAACGGTTCTATCCTCCACATAGACATTCGCCCCCCACACATAATTAAGCAGTTGCTCGCGGCTATACACTCTTTCAGGATGGGTCATAAAAAAATGCAGTAATTTATATTCTGTCGGCCCCATGTCAATCGGGATATCGTTGCTAGTAACACGGTGGGAAGTCGGATCGAGAGCTAATCCATTCATATCAATAACATCTTCAGCCGCCATTGGAGAAATACGGCGTAAAATAGCTTTAACTCGCGCAATTAATTCTTTCGGTGAAAAAGGTTTAGTCAAATAATCATCGGCGCCGACTTCTAATCCCTTTACCCTATCTTCTTCTTCGCCTCTAGCAGTGAGCATCATAACTGGAATATCCCGCATCTCACTGTCTCGTTTCATATATTTAATCACTTGGATACCCGAGCCACCGGGGATCATCCAATCCAACAAGACTAAATCAGGATATGGATCGACCAACTGCCCTAATGCTGAATCATAATCATCGGCTTCGATAGGCTGAAAACCATTTTGTTCTAATACAAAACAAACCATTTCTCGGATGGGCGCTTCATCTTCAACAACCAGAATACGTCTTGCCATGGGTGATCCTGTGAATAAGGTTAGATTATTTGCGATTTTGCCGATTATGCGTCACTTTTATGACAGAATTATGAATTTACACTCTCGATTCTGACATACTTTAGTTAATTTGGATCTTTTCTCGCTTACCGTTGATATATTGCTGCGATTATTACTATCATTTTGTTGGTTTTTTTATTTCAACGTTCACAATAGCCACAATAACTTAAAAATACCGTGTTATCTCTCTTTTAGGCGGATCATTATGCGTATAATTCACACATCGGACTGGCATTTGGGGCAATATTTTTTCACCAAAACCCGTGCTCCTGAACATCAATATTTTTTACATTGGCTGATAGAGCAAGTTAAACATTATCAAGTTGATGCTGTGATTGTCGCCGGTGATATTTTCGATACCGGTTCACCACCGAGCTATGCACGCGAAATTTATAATCGTTTTATTGTTGAATTGCATAAAACAGGCTGCCAATTAGTTATTCTTGGGGGAAATCACGATTCGGTAGCGATGCTAAATGAATCTAAACAACTGCTTTCATATTTAAATATCCATGTTATCGCCAACGCTAATAATCAATCGATTGAACAATCAGTAATTGTATTAAACGATAACCAAGGAAAACCGGGCGCGTTGCTGTGTGCAATCCCTTTTTTACGCCCTCGCGATATGATAAAAAGCCTGGCTGGGCAAAGCAGCAGTGAAAAACAACAATCACTACTTGAGGCAATCACCGAGTATTATCATCAAAGTTATCAATATGCTGAGCAATTACGCCAGCAGCTCGGCAAAGCTTTGCCGATTATTGCGACCGGGCATTTAACCGCAGTCGGTGCCAGCACCAGTGATTCGGTTCGGGATATTTATATTGGCAGTTTAGAGGCCTTCCCCGCCGATGCTTTTCCCCCCGCGGATTACATTGCTTTGGGACATATCCATCGTCCACAAGTGATTGGTGGGCAAGCCCATATTCGCTATAGTGGCTCACCTATTCCGCTAAGTTTCGATGAAAATGGTCAAGATAAAACACTGTGTTTAATCGAGTTTACACAGGATAAATTAACCGCTATCGAATGCCTCAGTATCCCCCAGTTTCAGCCGATGGCAACCCTTAAAGGTACACTTAACGATATTCAGCAGCAATTAAGCCCATATCAAAATTATCACGCTGAACGTCCGGTATGGCTGGATATTGAAGTTGCCTCGCAAGATTATTTAGCCGATATACAACAGCGAGTTGAACAAATGACCGCCGGATTACCAGTTGAAGTAATTTTATTACGTCGTGCTCGTCGCCAAAATCAAACGCTCAGTGCCACTGCCAACAATGAGACCTTGAATGAACTAACTGTCGAAGAAGTGTTTCTGCGCCGCTTAGCCGATGCCGAGCTGGAAGACCCTCAATATCAACAGCGACTGACATTATTATTTCGCCAATCCTACGAAGCATTTCAGTCTACTGAGGAGGATCAAGCGTGAAAATTTTAAGCCTACGATTGAAAAATATTAATTCACTCAAAGGTGAATGGAAAATTGATTTCACTCAGGAGCCATTCGCTAGTCAGGGATTATTTGCAATAACAGGCCCAACAGGCGCAGGGAAGACCTCGTTGCTGGATGCCATTTGCCTCGCGCTTTATCACCAAACACCGCGCTTAGGAACGATTTCACAGAGTCAAAATGAGCTGATGACTCGCCATACCGGAGAATGTTTAGCTGAAGTTGAATTTGAAGTTAAAGGTATCGGTTACCGAGCTTTTTGGAGCCAACGTCGAGCTGGCGGCAAAGCCGGCGGAAAATTACAAGCGCCGAAAGGTGAACTAGCATACATAGCCGATGGAAAAATCTTGGCGGAAAAAGTTAAAGATAAATTAGAGTTAGTTACTCAGTTAACTGGTTTAGATTTTGGTCGTTTTACTAAATCTATCTTGCTATCACAAGGGGAATTTGCCGCCTTCTTAAATGCCTCAGAAAAAGATCGGGCGGATTTACTGGAAGAAATTACGGGTACCGAAATTTATAGTCAGCTATCTAAATATATTTTCCAACAACATAAACTCGTCCGCAATTCGCTCGAGTTACTCAAGGCACAAGCCGGTAATATTGATGTGCTAACCCCAGAGCAACATCAATCTTTGCTTAATCAGCAGCAATTACTGGCAGAGCAAGAACAACAGTTATCTCAACAGCGGCAGCAACTGCAACTCGCAGAACAGTGGCATCTTAAACAACAGCAATTGCTTGAACAGCAAAAGGTTCAACAAGCCCAAAAAATCGCGGCAGAAAAAGCCGTCACTGATGCCGCCCCCCAGTTACAGATTTTAGCCAACAGCGAGCCAGCAGAAAAACTGCGCCCATTATGGAATGAGCTCCAGCGCAGTGAAAAAAACCTGGAGCAGCAGGCACAAAAACAACAACAAACCCAACAGCAACTCATCGCAGAGCAGGCTCGTTATCAACCACTTGAGCAGCAGAAAAAACAACTAGAAACTCAATTAAAACAGCATATAACGCAAACTTACCAACAAAACGAACTCATAGAAACTCAAATTCGTCCTCTGGATATAGATATCGATCACCTGCGTAAGCAATTATCGGGCGCAGAGCAACAGATCACCGATATTCAGCAACAACAGCAACAAAAAGCCACTCAACTAGCAAAAGTGGATACACAGTTAGCCCAAGATATTCAGCAGCAACAACAATTAGCCGGTGAAATGCAACACAACCAGCAGTGTACAGCTATCGCACCTAAACTTAGCGGCTGGCGACAAAATATCGTTTTATTATCAGGGTTATATCAACAGCATGCCACACAGCAACAGCAGGCTGAAAAATTACAAATTGAGCAGCAAGAAATCCAGAAAACCCAGCAGACGCTGAGTAATAGCCTGCATTATGCCGAGCAAGAAAAACAACAAGCACAGCAACAATATCAACTTAGTCAGCAAGCCATCGCTCAATGGCAGCAACAGCATAATACTGATCAGCTAAAGCAGCATATAGAGCAACTGCAGCAGCGATTACAAGCGCTTAATCTGCTGCCCTATTTATTACAACAGCACAACGATAATCAGCAGTCGCTATCATTAGCTGAACAGCAAATTACTGATTTATCAACATCGTTAAATCAATTAGCGCAGCAAAAAGTAACCTGTGAGAATAATATTGCGTTACGCCAGCCTCATCTAACTGATTTAACAGCAAAATTAGCACTCGAAAAGCAAATCGTCAGCTTAGAACAGCAACGCCAATTATTAATCGCAGGCGCGCCTTGTCCCTTGTGCGGCTCGCAAGATCACCCTGCCGTTGAAGCTTATCAACAACTGTCATCTAGCCAGACTGAACAACAATTAGCTCAATTAAATCAACAATTAGAACAAGACAAACAGCAACTCATCACGATCAATAGTCATATTGCGCTGGATAATGAACGTCTCGTCGAGCAACAAAAACAGCGTGAGAACTTAATTAAGCAGCAAAAAATCGTCGCACAGCAATGGCAAACAACCAGTGAGAAAGCCGCAGAAACAGTATTACCTTATAGTTTAGAGGCCATTGAGCAGCGGCAACACAGCCTAAACACACAATTAACTGAGAATACCCAATGGCTAGCCGAATTAGATATTTTAATTGAAAATCATAAGCATGCAGAAAAAATACTGACAACAAAACAAGAATACTATCAACAACAATCAGCAGCATTACAATTAGCTAATCAGCGTAACCTCCATAGCGTGCAGACCATAGCAGCCCTTGAGCAGCAACGGTATGCACTACATCAGCAACAACAAGATATCGAAGCCGAACTAAATAATCAGTTAGCTGAATATCAACTGTGTTTACCTGCCATAGAAGAACGACAATCTTGGCTGCAACAATTAGAGCAGCGTTGTCACCTATTTGAGCAACAGCAGCAACGTCTACAACAGCTTGCCCAGTCGATTGAATTGCAAAAAACTCAGCGCCAGTCATTGTATGAACAACAGATAACGCTAAACCAACAACTTGATAAAATTCAACAACAAGTTGCTGAACATCGCCAATTAATTAATACCAAACACGCATTGCGCGTTGAGCTATTTGGTCAGCAGCTAATATCGCAAGTACAAACTCAAGCACAACAAAAACAGCAACAGCTAGAGCGTACACTGCAAGAAATAGATGCGGAGTTATTACTGGCTGAGCGTAAAATTTCCTCGCTACAAGGTCAAGCCAACGAGATTGAAACTGCACATAAAGAAGCTACCGCCGCTCAAGTAAAAGCACAAAACGACTTTGAACTAGCATTAAAGCATTGCCCATTTGCGACTCGTCAAGATTTTCTATCTGCGCTAATTACCGAAGAAGAAAGCCTGCGATTACAACAATTAAAACAACAACTACAACACGCATTATGGCACGCAGATAATCGTAGCCAGAGCATAGAACAATCGCTCAAAGAGCATGAGAATAATCAACCCGATCCCGCAAAACGAAACGCTATCGAAGCACTAAAAACACAGATTGAACAATATGATCTGGAAATTAGAAATATTACGCTACAGCAAGGGCAAATTCTCAGCCAATTAGCCACAGATAAGCAATTGCGCCAACAACAGCATGCGCTATTACAGCAAATAGAAAAGCAACAGCAGCAATATGATGATTGGAGCTATCTAAATGAATTAATTGGCTCTGCCGAGGGTGATAAATTCCGCCGCTATGCTCAGGGATTAACCTTAGATCATCTCGTTAGCTTGGCTAATCTGCGCTTAAATAAGCTACATGGGCGCTATTTATTACAACGTAATAATTCAGGAACCTTAGAATTACAAGTGATCGACAGTTGGCAAGCAGACAGTGTGCGCGATATTAAAACCCTCTCAGGCGGCGAAAGCTTTCTGGTCAGTTTATCTCTGGCACTGGCATTATCCGATTTAGTCAGCCACAAAACACAGCTTGAATCCCTGTTTCTGGACGAAGGCTTTGGTACTTTAGATCCTGAAACCTTAGATATCGCGCTTGATGCACTCGATCATTTGAATGCCAGTGGTAAAACTATCGGAGTAATCAGCCATGTTGAAGCAATGAAAGAACGAATTCCACTGCAAATCGAGGTGAAAAAAATTAATGGACTGGGCTATAGTGAGTTACCAGGAAAATATAAAATATCAAAATAATTCAATGAATTATCTTTGTTATCTTAACTTTAGAACTAATTTTTTGGCCTAATTCTGCGATTAACACGTAAAAATTTGAACCTAAAGGTTAAAAATTTTTTCTATGATTTTTAGTGGCTACCGTTATAGTAGTTACAAGAGTTATTTATCAGGTAATTACTTACTGGATAATAATAAATTGTTTGAATAAACGTCAAAAATCATAAATTAACGAGCGCGCCTTACTCCGTATAAATAATCGTTAATTTATTAATATATAAAATATAAGTTATTGAATTATCTTATAGAAGCGCCTAGATAAAATACTAAAATTTTTAATCTATGCCGCATCTACCTAATGACCTAAGGAGACACACATGTCTAACGCCTTTATTGAAATGCTAAAAAACCGCCGTACTATTTATAATCTAGGCGATTCACTGTCAGTCTCTCATGACCATATCAGTCAGTTAGTTAAAGATGCCGTGAAGCACTCACCGTCTTCTTTTAATTCACAAACCTCACGTGTGGTCATTTTGTTCGGCGAACAACATAAAAAACTGTGGGATCTAACCAAAGAAACTTTGCGCGCTATCGTTCCCGCAGGATCCTTTGCTGCCACTGAACAAAAAATCGACAGTTTTGCCGCCGGTGCCGGTTCAATTCTATTTTTTGAAGATCTTAATGTGGTTAAAGGTCTGCAAGAAAAATTTGCTGCCTATGCGGATAATTTCCCAATTTGGTCTGAGCAATCCAGTGGTATGGCGCAATTAGCCGTATGGAGTGCATTGGCTGAAGAAAACATCGGCGCATCGTTACAGCACTATAACCCACTGATTGATAACTTTGTGGCTAAAGAATGGCACATCCCAGAACATTGGTTACTGCGTGCACAAATGGTGTTTGGCTCAATTAATGCGCCTGCGGGTGACAAAGACTTTATGGATGATGAACAACGTTTCAGAATCTATCAATAAAATTTTTAGTGGCCACAAAATAGCGCATCTACAATAGTGAGTGGTCACAAACTACACTATATAAAATATTAGCCATATTATATAAACGCCTCCTAGCTTATTTAAATTAGGAGGCATTATTTATACTGTCTAGCAAATGCTCACTTAATGCTCGCGCGCTGGGCAATCAATCACCTTAAAATCGGTGCTATAACAAATATAAAATTCGTCGCGATTAATTTGGATATGCTTATTTTTTAATTGGGGATTATATTGCTGTAAAAATTCAATCAACTGATTATTCGGCAATCTGTCAGCCGGTAAAACCAAACTATTAAATAGCGCCTGCTGTTTAGCAAAATATTGTTGTGGCTGCTCAAAATCACAAGCTCCGTGTTTTTCCCATTCACCTTGCAGTAAATCTGCCCCCGGCGAAGCACAAAGATACGGTTTCAATAACGAATAATCCACGGGCGCTAAATCACCTCGACATAAACGCGGGTGCTTACTAATATCAGACCAATCGCGGCACTGTTCCATCGATTTTCCATCACACGTTTGTGCCCATAAACCATGTACAATCCAACCAAATTTATTATCTGAAAAACATTGCAGTTCAAATTTTTTATATTCCTGCTGAACTTTGTTTACTTTATTTTTATATTTAAGCTGTTCAATACTGCGTCTTTTAGAATCACAAAATGTCGGCGAATAGTTAATAGCTAACTTAAAATAATCAGTTTTAGCCTGATCATTACGCCCATATTTATCTTGCTTCGCCTTAAAATTATAATCAATCGATGTAGTAGCAGGGATCTGACAAGAGACACCTTCAATTAATCTGTCTTGCGGCTTAAGCGTGGATGTAAGTTGACTTTCTGACGTCACACAACCTGCGGCGAGTAAAATCAGCACCACTGATAATCGTTTTAATGAACGCATCTTAAAATTCCCTGACTCGATATTTTATCTTTGAATTGTTTTTATAGTTTATTTTTGGATTAATAATAAAATTAGGTAACAGTAATAGGCCCACCCTAAAGGGCAGGCATTCTATTATTATTTTGCCATCAAATCTAATTGATAAACGGCGAAACCAATATCATCATTTCCAATATAAGTCATTGGATATTGGCCATGCTGCTGAATAAAATTAGCGGCTTTATCGCTCGGTGACGTTTCAACACGAATATCTAATTTTTTATCGCTATGAATTGGCATAAGGGACCAATTATTTTCGGCTTGAGTCGCAACTTGTCCCTGCTGTTTTGACATTTTGGCAATATAATTGGCTAAAATAGTCCGGTTTTCATCTGGGGAGGCAAAAGCGATATGATCATCACCGGTGCCGGCAAATTTACCGCCATAACCCCGATAGTTATTGGTTGCCACTAAGAAAATCGCTTGTGGATCGATTGGTTTACCTTGATATGTAACGTCTTTAATCCGATTGGCTTGTTTATTCAGCAACTGGCAGTCGGTATCATATTTAGCCGGTTGTGTCACATCGACTTTATAATTTATGCCGCTGATGGTATCAAAATTATAGGTTCGAAAGCCGTCCCAATTAAGCAATGATTGCGGTTTACTGGAAGTCACATCAATTTGGTTATACATTCCTGCCGAGCATTCAAGCCATTCAATAACCTCGGCACCACTGGCTTTTACTACCACTAAGGTGTTGGGATAAAGATACAAATCGGCAGCATTACGAAATGTTAAATCGCCTTTTTCAACTTCAACAAAATCTGCGGGAGCATTTTTACGACCACCCGCTTTAAACGGTGCTGCTGCCGCTAATACTGGCAAATCAGCCAAATCTGGATCACCTTGAATAAACTGGCGTGTATAATCAGCCTGTGCATCATTAACTATTTGAACGGTCGGATCACTTTGTACTAAGGCTAAATAGCTGTACATATTTTCAGACGCTTTACCGATAAATTTGCCGACAAAATCACGGGTTCCCCGGTGCTGCTGTTCAATAATTTGTGCTAATTGAGCATCGCGTTCAACGAGCGGCTTTTTGTTGGTTTTATCATAAATAGGACGCGCTTCGGCCTTGGCTTCCGTGACTTTCCAGCTGCCACTGTCGTTATTCAATACCATATCGACGACCCCTAAATGATCGCCCCATTGACCCGGCATCACAGCAGGAATACCATTTACGGTACCTTTTTCAATATCAACGCCCTTGATATTGGCAAATTCTTGGCTGGGGAACACTCCGTGAGCATGGCCAAACATAATGGCATCTATACCAGCGACTTCGCTGAGGTAGTAAACAGAGTTTTCTGCCATGGCTTTATAAGGATCTTGTGAGAAACCCGAATGCGGAATAGCAACGATTAAATCGGCACCTTCTTTTTTCATTTGAGGCACAAATTTGTTGGCAGTTTCGGTAATATCATTAACCACCACTTTGCCGTCTAAATTAGCTTTGTCCCAAATGGCAATTTGTGGTGGAACAAAGCCAATATAGCCAATTTTAATTGTATGGCTATTCCCCTGGCGATCTTTCACCGCAGTATCGACGATAATATATGGCGTAAAATAATTTTTGCCACTTTTAGCATCCATGATGTTGGCATTAACATAAGGGAATTTAGCGCCAGCAATCGCTTGTTTAAGATAATCGAGCCCAAAATTGAATTCGTGATTACCAAAATTACCTACGGTATAACCCATAGTATTCATCAGCATATGCGCCGGATGAGATTCTCCCTCAGCCAGCCCTTTGGCTGCCATATAGTCAGCAAGAGGGCTACCTTGGATCAGATCCCCATTATCGACCAATATCGCATTAGTTACTTCGCCTTTCGCAGCTTTGATCAAGCTGGCGGTACGTACTAAGCCAAATTGCTCCGTTGATTTATCCTTAAAATAATCAAAATCGACTAAATTACTATGGATATCAGAGGTTTCCATGACACGCAAATCAACTGTCGCCGCATTAACATTTGCAGCGATCAATAGGGCCAATGTTGAAAATTTCAACATATGCTTCACCATAATTACACCTCATTTATAGGTTATATCAAGGGGATACGCGAGTTTTACTTTCCCGGAGTTAACTGAGGGAATGCCATTCAAGATAAAGCCATTCATCGTCATATACCGCGACGACTAGCTCGCTAAAAAAACACTTTATTGCACTGAAAAAGCCATTACTTTCAACGACGGATTTAATTAATCATCGTTACACTATTAGTACATCAATAACTAGCGAACCAATAAAACACACAGAAAAAGCAATGAATTTCAATTATTTAATTGTTCCGCGATACTATCAAAAAAAGCATATTTTTTCGTGAGTGTTATCACATTTGTTATGTTTACCTCAATCACATTACAAATATTGGGTGATCTACATTGCAACTTTCTCGATTAATCAATTATTGCGGAGTTAAAATTACTTTGGCACTTAATGTTTTTAACCATCATTTTTTTCGCTAATCACCGGACAATTCGCTATCATTGAGCCAGTTCAATCTTGGAATAAAAAAGGTAGGTTGTGTCATGTGGTTCAAGAATTTAATTATTTATCGTCTAAATCGAGATTTAGCATTATCCGCCGATGATTTAGAACAACAGCTTGCCCCACTGGCTTATCATCCTTGTGGCAGCCAAGATATGATGAAAGTCGGTTGGGTACCGCCAATGGGACATCACAGCGATGCGCTCACTCATGTTTCAGGCAATCAAATTCTTATTTGTGCAAAAAAAGAAGATAAAATGTTGCCATCTCCAGTGATCAAGCAGGAGTTGCAAGACAAAATTGAACGTCTTGAAAGTGAGCAAGGAAGAAAACTCAAAAAAACTGAAAAAGATTCATTAAAAGATGAAGTGGTACACACCTTATTACCGCGCGCATTCAGTAAATTTAGTAAAACCTATATTTGGATAGATACCGTAAATCAACTGGTGATTGTTGATGCCGCAAGTGCGAAACGTGCAGAGGATAATTTAGCACTGTTGCGAAAAAGCCTAGGCTCTCTGCCGGTAGTTCCTCTGAGCTTTAAAAATCCAATTGAGTTGACTCTAACCGAATGGGTACGGGCGGGTGATTTACCGCAAGGCTTTGCTTTAATGGAAGAAGCAGAGCTCAAAGCGATTCTGGAAGAAGGCGGTATTATTCGCTGTAAAAAACAAGATTTAGTCTCTGATGAAATTGCTGTACATATTGAAGCGGGGAAATTGGTTACCAAACTTTCACTCGATTGGGAGGAACGGATCCAATTTATGCTCGCCGATGACGGTTCATTAAAACGTTTAAAATTCAGTGAAACATTAAAAGATCAGAATGAAGATATAGGCAAAGAAGATTTTGCTCAACGTTTTGATGCTGATTATGCCTTGATGACAGGCGAGCTAAGTGCGCTTATTTTGCGATTAATTGATGTTCTTGGCGGCGAAGCTGAAGGTTAATTAGCCAATAATCAAACATTGCGTATGGAAATAGCTACCATGCGCAATTTTTCCTTCCTTTCTCGATAATTGCTATCCATTAACCCCCGTTGAGTATCACTAAAGCTAAACTCATCGCTCTAGCATTCAATTTACTGAAAAACATCAACTCCTTTGCAAGCTAAAATACGACTCCCATAACAGCTATCTGCTATTTTTTCACTCAGTTAACATCCTGATAACCCGCTTATTGACGGGATACAAAAACTCTGGTTGATTAAAAGTTAACTTCCCTCAGCCGTACTACCTAGCTCACATTATCCATATTCCATTATCGAGGAGGCAACATGAGTACCGTGACCGAAACAACATTAAATCCAAGCTCAGTGGTTAGTCTGCAAAAAATCACCGCAGAAAACTTCTCTGAAATTTGCCTACTGAGCCACACTCTGGGTGAAGCTCAACGCTCAATGGTTGCAGATAATGCTTACTCGATGGTAGAAGCTCAGTTTTCTGATTGTGCTTGGTATCGCGGTATTTATGCTGATAATGTTCCTGTTGGATTCATCATGCTACATTCAGGATTAGATGATGATGAGCTCGAATATCAAGGCATTATGCTGTGGCGTTTTATGATAGCAGAACCGTATCAAAAACTCGGTTTTGGGCGCGAAGCTTTGCTGCAAGTTATTAATTACTTGAAAAATAAAGGCTATCCACGCCTATATAATAGCTGTGGCGAAGGCGAAGAGAGTCCATTTGAATTTTATCAAAAACTGGGATTTGTCCCGACCGGAGCTTATGTTGATGATGAATGTGAATTAATGTTAGATCTTAATAGCTGGCAAAATCAACAAAGTTAAATCTATCGCTATATTTACTATGTTGGCTCATCCCTGTTGATAAAAATAATACTGTCAGCGCACACCGTATAGCCTCAATCATAAACGTCTACTAAATGGTATCGGTGTGCCAATCTCAATACTCTTATATTAGTCCTGTAAAAATAACATCCCGCTGTTGTTTGAGATTCTCTCATAAACTATCTACCGATTATTCCAATCTTTTGTACCGCTAATATGAAACCATTATTTTAACTATCATCACCGGTTGTTTTTTGAACACTCCGTTATAATAGGTTTAAAACACACACAATAATTATTGATAAATTCAACTTTTGAAGTGAATTTTTAACTAAATTGAAAATATTAAACTATTTTTTATTTACCATTACGATTATTTGGATTATCGTAAAACACTAAAAAATTTAAACATCGACAAACAATTGTCTATAATTGGCAAAGAAGACTACTTTTTGTTAACAAACAAGGTTCGGGGATATGAAAAAACTTTCTAAATATATTATAGGGATCATCATTCTTATAATTGTTGCTACATTAATTTTTCTTTTTAGACCAATAGCCTCATCTCAGGTTAAAACTACCGCAGACGAGCCGGTGGTGGATGTCGTCCTGATTGGCGGCGGGGTCATGAGCGGCACATTAGGAACTTATCTGGCTGAGCTAGAACCAGATTGGCAGATCCGTATGTATGAGCGCTTAGATAATGTGGCTGAAGATAGCTCAAACGGCTGGAATAACGCCGGTACCGGCCACTCTGGTTTTATGGAAATGAACTATACACCAGAAAAAAATGGCAAAGTAGAAGTCACTAAAGCAGCGGATATTGCCCAACAATTTGAAATTTCAAAACAATTTTGGTCTTATCAAGTACAGCAAGATATTTTAGGCGCACCAAATACCTTCATTAATCCGGTTCCTCATATTGCGTTCGTTTGGGGCGATAATGTTGATTTCTTATCAAAACGCTATCAAGCGATGATCAAAAATCCGATGTTCTATGGCATGAAATATTCAGATTCGCCAGAAGAGATCAAAACATGGGCGCCGCTGATTATAGAAGGCCGTCCAGCTGATGAAAAAGTTGCCGCGACTCGCATGGATGTTGGCGCAGATGTTAACTATGGTGAAATTACTCGCCAGTTAATTACTAATTTAGCTAAAAACGATAATTTCAAACTGGAAACATCGACCGAAGTAAATGGGATTAGCCGCAATGACGATGGAACGTGGAGTGTCAGTTTTAAAAATGTTAAAACTGGGGCCGAAAGCCATGTTAAAACTCGCTTCGTCTTTATCGGTGCGGGCGGTGCTGCCATTAAATTATTGCAATACACTGGCTTAGAAGAATCTAAGCAGTATGCTGGCTTCCCTGTCGGTGGACAATTCTTAGTTTCTGATAATCCTGAAGTGGTAAAACAGCATACAGCAAAAGTGTATGGTAAAGCCTCGGTAGGTGCACCTCCAATGTCCGTTCCACATATCGATACCCGCTACTTAGACGATAAAAAATATGTTTTGTTTGGTCCATTTGCTACCTATTCAAATAAATTCTTGAAATATGGAAGCCAATTAGACTTAGTCAATACCGTCAATAATAACAACTTATTCGGTATGATTGCTGTCGGTGCAGAAAACTTTGATTTGGTTAAATACCTGATAAGTCAGGTTATGTTAAACGATGAAGAACGATTCCAATCACTGCAAGATTATTATCCTGACGCTAAGAAAGAAGACTGGAAGCTAATCACTGCAGGACAACGTGTTCAGATAATCAAACAACCTGAAGGCAAACCTGCTGCACTGCAATTTGGTACGGAAGTATTTGTTTCTGATGATAAAACAGTTTCTGCATTATTAGGCGCATCACCAGGTGCTTCTACTTCTCCTTACATTATGCTGACCCTGTTAAATAAAGCGTTCCCAACTAAAGTGGAAAATCAATGGAATGAAAAACTGCATGAAATCATTCCTTCATACGGTAAAAATTTAGAAGAAGATCCACAACTTCTGGACCAAACACGTCAATATACTAGCCGTGTACTGGGCTTAAATTATACCCCAATGACACCTGCTAATGCGGAGCAATCCTCATCTGCGGTTACTGAAGCCCAAGCCCAGTAATCTATGCAGTAGCTAACTCGTCATTAATTTTAAAAGAGAGTATTTATATACTCTCTTTTTTTTATTTCAAATTCTATCATCAGCCTCATATACGGACGATTTTATAAACCATCTCACCTTGTCTACTCGCTTTATCTCGCTGCCTTTCTTAGATACATGCTAAGGTACATTGCCTAATATAACCTTATATATTAAGTTGTTAAGCTATACAAAGGTACATATAAAAACTCACATAAAAAACCAGCCGGAAGATCATCGCTCTTCCGGCTGGCTATAATTATTATTTATCGATGTTATGGTTCAAACTCGATATTCAATCAATCATTCTATTTTTGAATCAAATAACGAATTGTTGGTCCATCTTGCTGAATATCTAATACTTTATAGCCATAATTAGCGGCATCAAGCGGAATATTATTGATGGATTGTGGGCAATCACTAATTACCTCTAAGATTTCTCCAGCCTTTAACGATGGCATAGCTTCAAGCGTCGCCACGGCAGGATATGGACAAGGTTCACCCACCATATCCAAACTATAATCAGGAATAATATCTTTCTGGCTCATACAGACTCCTTAACAGCTAATGGCATAGTTTGGATTCTTTTACGGAAAAAATGTTTTTCCCATACCAGCATCAAAATAAACGAAAGAGCAAGTAGCAGATAAGTCACTCCTAATCCGCCCATCGGTCCAAAAGTTTTTAGTAAATTAACTTTATCGAAATCGGTCGCTAACCACGGAGCAAAATCATCCCAGTAATAAGCTAATATTGTGGCGCCGATGATATTACCGAATCCAACCCACCAATAATGGACTTGCCCTTCGACCGCGCGATACATCCAACCTGTTTCACAGCCCCCCGCCAGCACAATACCAAAACCAAATAAGATCCCCCCAAGAATAGCATTCGGACCAGCCCAGAAGATTTTTGGTGATGCTCCTAATTGAACATAACTAAAAATACCTATCGTACTGACTGCCATCCCGATAATAATCGCTTTAGCCATATGAGTACGTCCGGTAATCCACAGATCGCGAAACGCAGAGGTAAAGCAGATTTGAGCACGTTCGATTAATAAACCAAACCCAATACCGCACAGCATAGCAAAGCCCATGACTGGCGATTTTAACAAATAATAGAAAGCGCCCGCTAAAGAAAGAGCAAAAATGACCATGCCGAGTCTAAAGCGTCTGCGAGCAACATCATGACGCTGAGTTAACGGCGAAGCTGCAGTGACTTTTTTGAGTTTAACCGGAATACGGAACATCGGTAATAAGGTGAATTTAGCCCCGAAGTAAGAACCAATAGCCGTCGCCACAGCAAAGAACCAAGCATGCAATGAGAATTGAGGGATACCCGTAAAAAATGCCGCTAAGTTACAGCCCATGGCTAAACGCGCACCAAATCCAGCAATAATACCGCCAAGAATAGCTTGAAAAATACGGATACGATGTTGCGGTTGGCGTAATTTCACATTATTAGCCCATAACGCCGCTGCAATACAACCAGCAAACATACCAATAATCATCACACCGTCGATTCTGTCTAATGGTGTACCTTCGAAGCCAATAATTTTAAAATATCCCCACTGCTCTGGATGTGCGCCAAACAACTGCATAATGTGCCCGCCCCAACGAGTAAATTCGCCAGTCACAGCCCAAAAGGTGCCTGTTAATCCAAAATAATAGGTTGATAAGATACCGGCGGCAATGACCGCTGGCAGCGGTTTCCAAAAGCGCACCAGATAAAGTGATTTAAATTCAGACCAATTCATAATAAATTCCACAATATTCACGTCAGGCACCTGACAGAGAATGCTACTGTCGCCAAATTTGCGCACAGCAGGTTTGATCTGCGGTATCTTACTACGATTAAATATTTTCAACAGTACAATATAGAGGGGATTTATTAAAAAACTGTTATAGCTAAAAATAAAGCAAAAAAAAAGCGTTATCAAAGATAACGCTGCTAAATATATAGCTTTATTGTATCGATAGAGGGGTAAATATATATGAAAAATTCACCGTAAAACGGCTTAGTGCTTGCTATGCGTAGTAAAAGTCAGCCCATCTAACTTTCATTAATAACACGACAGAAACAATACTTATTTAATTTAAGAAACGAGAATAAAAGATAAAACTGATATAACTTAATTATAAGTTTAATTGAAAATAGATGTTCAATTAACTAGGTTTGAATAATTTAATATTTCAAAAAATGAATTAATATTATTCGATAGCTTTAATCAGTATTGAAAAATTATCTTTTTGATAGCGTCCTGGTGTATAAAAATTTACTGGCTTAAATTAAAAAGTATTGAAAAGTGTTTCAAAGTGTTATCTAACTGCATTATAACCCAACATCTGACTAGCGCAAGTATTTTTTTGATTTAAATCAAATTAATCAACAAAAACAAAATTAGACCAATAAAAACAATAGGTTAAAATTATAAAATAATTAAAAACGTAGTAAAAACCTAAATTAAGGGATGTTTTTATCAGCTTCATGCTGTTACAAATTATATTAACAAATATTGATATAGTCTGGTAGTTTGCTGTATTAAACACAAAAAACACGCATTGAATTAATCAAGCTAATCAGTCTTTAATTAATTTATCTTATTATTGATAAAAATAATCATGAATTTATTGAATGAGCCATAACTAAAATGAATAATTAATGTTATTTCAAATGTATTTGATTAAATAATAAATTATTAAGTGACTTATTACCAATTAAATTTATCATTTAATTAACATTATCGATGTCTAGATAGGATTTAAATAAAGCAATAAAGTGCTAATTATTTAAACCACATTATTATAATGGTTTAAATTGGATAATCAATCATTAGCTAATTGTTACAAAAAACAACAGAAATA
Source organism: Moellerella wisconsensis (assembly GCF_022592395.1). Lineage (NCBI taxonomy): Bacteria > Pseudomonadati > Pseudomonadota > Gammaproteobacteria > Enterobacterales > Morganellaceae > Moellerella > Moellerella wisconsensis. The sequence goes on from NZ_CP093242.1 coordinate 2,994,556, forward strand.
TATCCTATTACAATCAACATAAATAGCTACAATCTACGGTAATATAATGTTTAATTTAAAAAAAACGGCCTCAGCTATTTATGTTGAGACCGTTTTAATACATTTCAATTAATGATTAATAAATCGATTTACGGTGCCTTAGAAACGGTTTCCATGCCGACTAAACCAATCTTCAAATAACCAGATTGGCGTAACGCATTCATAACATTCATCATCGTTTCATAATCAACCGTCTTATCTGCTTGAAAGAAAATAGTCGTTTCTTTATTAGCACTAGTCAGACCATCGAGTACACTGGACAACTGTTCTTTTGATACTGCCTGCTCACCAACAAATAATTGGCTGTCGGCCTTAACCGTCAAGAATACCGGTTTTTCTGGTCGAGGTTGTGGCTGTGCCGTTGATGCAGGTAAATCGACTTTAATATCGACCGTAGCTAATGGAGCTGCAACCATAAAGATAATCAATAAAACCAGCATCACGTCGATAAAAGGCGTGACGTTGATTTCATGCATTTCACCGCTATCATCCAGTTCTTCGCCTAAACGCATTGCCATAATAATTACCTTGCTTTACTGTTTTCTAAATCGAGATCACGACCTAGCAATAACGCAGCTTGTGCTGCCATATCACCGACCTGTCCCCGATAGCTGTTGATCATACGAGCAAATATATTATAAATAACTACGGCTGGAATCGCCGCAATCAAACCAATCGCCGTTGCCAATAATGCCTCAGCAATACCAGGAGCCACAACCGCGAGATTAGTTGTTTGTGAGTGCGCGATACCGATAAAACTGTTCATTATTCCCCACACCGTGCCAAAAAGCCCGACAAATGGAGAAATAGCCCCGATAGTTGCAAGATAACCATTACCTCGCCCCATATAACGACTAATTGCCGCAACAGCGCGCTCAAGACGAAATGTTGTTCGCTCTTTGGTACCGGCAAGATCGGTGCTATTTAATGAGAGGGTACGCTCTGAGGCCGCTTCATTTAATAGCAAATATGAGATACTTGTTTTGCTAAATTTCTCAGCAATTGACAGAGCTTCATCTAGCGAAGCTACATCGGCTAAAGCCCGTTGCTCTTTTTTCAATCGACGACGAGCAGTAATTAGCTCGGCACCTTTGGAGAAAAATAACGCCCAAGTGATCACCGAGGCAATAATTAGGCCGATCATAACCACTTTTACCACTACGTCGGCATTTTGGTACATTCCCCAAACAGATAGGTCTTCATTAAACCCACCTTTTGGTTGTGCAGAAACGAGTTCCTCAACCGCTACTGGCTGTCCTTCATTGCCTTCTAAAGGCGAATTATTCTCACTAATCACAGGCGTTGCCGAATCAGGCTTAGATTCCGCGATTGTTTGGCCATTTACTGCGCTAGAATTAGATGAAACTGAATTTAGTGGTGCTGATTGTTCTGCATTTGGCGTTGCGGGAGTGGTATCTGCAACCGCAGAACCCGACAAGCCGATTGCCAATAGAATAGAAGCTGTCAATTTACGCATCAGTTGGCCTATTACTCTCTTTTACCTATTTAATGAATATTTAGTCGCGATGAACTACCTTTACATCGACTAACCCCGCAAAGCACACATCCATCCGCAAATGCTATGAGCTGCTTTTTTACTCACAATAACCTGAAATATAGGGGAATGCTCAATAACACAATCTGAAATCAATGCTTATCACATAATAAAATTGCTTAAAGTAACCACAATATGAGCATTGTCACCCTTTGTAATCTGAAGTACGGTGAATATATGCCAAAAAAACATGGCAGATAATAGCAGACACAAGATGAATTGATAGTAATTATCATTACTATTCAGACTTTTTGTTATTTTCCCAAAAAAAATAACTTAGTCAAATAGTAGATAACTTTTTATCCTCAATTCTCGCCATCAAATTGAATAATTATCAGGTTCAAGATTTCTATTTGTACTTCTCAAGCAAAATCATTTAACGTCAAAGCAAGGCTTTGTTGAATAAAAATCAGCCTATGTAGTTTTAGATCAATAGCAATTGGAAGTATCTAGGGATCGAGAGGCCAATATGACAAACGAAAAATTACACACACAGTTAGTCCAGATAGGCAGAGATGCCAAATATACTCAAAAAGGCGTAAATCCGATTATTCAGCGCTCCTCTTCCATTATCTTTGATTCGCTGGCGGATAAACAACACGCCACCACTAATCGCAGCAAACAAGCCTTATTTTATGGCCGCCGAGGTACGCAAACGCATTTTGCCTTTCAGCAGGCAATGACTGAATTAGAAGAAGGTGCGGGATGTGTATTGTATCCTTCTGGTGCAGCCGCTATCACAAATGCTATTCTCGCATTTGTCCAAGCAGACTCTCATATCGTAGTGAGTGGCGCTGTTTATGATCCAACCCAGAATTTTTGCGATCAGATCCTCAGTAAACTGAAAGTGAAAACTAGCTATATAGACCCTCTGATAGGCGAAGATATTACCGATTATCTGCAACCAAATACTCGGGTGGTTTTCCTTGAGTCCCCCAGCTCTATTACCATGGAGATCCAAGATATTCCGGCGATCGTACAAGCCGTGCGCGGTTATAATCCCGAAATTATCATAATGATGGATAATACTTGGGCTGCGGGAGTGCTGTTTAAACCACTGGATCATGATGTTGATATTTCTATTCAATCAGCCACTAAGTATATTAATGGGCATTCTGATGGCATGCTGGGTACTGCTGTGGCTAACCAACGCTGTATTGATACCTTACGTGAAAACTCTTATTTGTTAGGGCAAACGGCTGATCCCGATAGTATTTATATGGCAGGACGTGGTCTACATACACTCGCAGTACGCTTAAAACAGCATGAAAAAAGTAGCCTCGAAATTGCACATTGGTTAGAGAAACGCCCTGAAGTTGAACGTGTTTATCACCCCGCATTAGCGAGTTGCCCTGGATATGAAATATTTAAACGCGATTTTAGTGGCTGTAATGGCTTGTTCTCTTTTAGCTTAAAACAGACGTTATCCGCCCAGCAGTTCCAGAATTTTCTCGATTATTTCACCCATTTTAAAATGGCATTTTCATGGGGGGGCTATGAATCACTAATTTTAGGTTATCAACCCGAAGATCTCCGAGCGATGCGGCAATATGATTATACACCAGCCGCAGGAACCTTATTCCGCCTGCATGTTGGTTTAGAAGACAGCGCCGATTTAATTGCCGATTTAACCGCCGCATTTGCACGACTTTAATTGCAGATACCGGAGCAGTGAAAAAATAACACTCAGTATATTTACTTAAATCATTGCTCCTTCGGCCATTTAACGTAAACAAATCAAAACGGAAGGTTTTTTTTATTGTAAAATAACTAATAAATATAATTTATCAGCAAATAACAGGAACGATTATGGAAGTATTACACGAAATTGTGCGTGCCCTTTGGGATCACGATTTCATGAAACTCTCCAATCCCGATATCCTTTGGGTTATTTATGGGGTTCTTTTTATCGTTATCGTTTTAGAGAATGGTGTGTTACCAGCGGCATTCTTACCGGGAGATACACTGTTAATCCTCTCCGGTGCCTTGATTGCTAAAGGGGTTTTACATTTTATCCCTACGATATTAATCTTGACGGTCGCCGCTAGCCTCGGCTGTTGGCTAGGTTTTCTGCAAGGGCGATGGCTAAGTGATACCAAGGTGGTCAAACGCTGGCTAGAACAATTGCCGCAAGAATATCATCACAAAGCCAATCATTTGTTTCATAATCAAGGATTATATGCGCTATTAATCGGGCGTTTTCTGGCATTTGTTCGCACCTTGTTACCAGTATTAGCCGGATTATCTGAGCTAAGTCATCGTCGTTTCCAGCTATTTAACTGGTTAAGTGGATTATTATGGGTCGGCCTCATCGTGACTCTCGGCTATGCTCTAAATCAAATTCCATTTATTAAGCAACACGAACAATTGGTTATGAGCGTATTAATGATCTTACCGATTTTATTGCTGGTTGCTGGGCTTATCGGCTCAATAGTTATGTACTGGAAGCACCGAAAAAATAGCTCAACCCACTAATTAGGCGATAAATAGATACGACTCACCACATTGATACTGTAGGTGCCAAATAGGTGCCAAATAGGTGCGAGCTTAATTTTATATATAAGCCGCACCAAATGCCGACTCATTATTTTCAGTATTTTGACCTCGGCTAAAATCATCTCTTTGCTAAATATTTCTATAAAGTAAATATTCGTATACCGCATCAAATAGCCTTTCAATGCAATTCACTCGTGCTATGTTTAATACAGATTGATACTCACTATTAAGGAGATAATCATGGATAAGCAAACTTACATCACGCTAGCTGATGGGAATCGCATGCCGCAATTAGGATTAGGTGTTTGGCAAGCGACAAATGATCAGGCCGAGAATGCAGTACACACCGCGCTTGATAACGGCTATCGTTCCATCGATACCGCAGCAATTTATCAGAATGAAGAAGGCGTAGGAAAAGCATTGAGTACCACGTCAGTGCCTAGAGAATCTCTGTTTATCACCACCAAGTTATGGAATACAGACCAACAACATGCACGTAAAGCATTGACCGATAGCTTAAAAAAATTGCAATTGGACTATGTTGATCTGTATTTGATGCACTGGCCAGTCCCAGAACAAGGGCATTATGTTGATGCTTGGCAGCAAATGATTGAATTACAAAAATCGGGCCTCGCTAAAAGTATCGGTGTATGTAACTTCCAACCAGCACATTTACTGCGCTTAGAAGCAGAAACTGGTGTTAAGCCGGTGATCAACCAGGTAGAAATTCACCCACTGCATGCTCAACTTGAGCTGGCGTGCTGGCAAAAATGCCATGATATAGTGACCGAATCTTGGAGCCCTCTGGCTCAAGGCGGTAATGGGGTCTTCGATAGCGAAATTATTCAAGCATTAAGTAAAAAATATGCAAAAACACCAGCACAGATTGTGATCCGCTGGCATATCGATCGCGGCTTAGTCGTTATCCCTAAATCTGTAACTGAATCACGAATTATAGAAAACTTAGCTGTCTTTGATTTTAAATTAGACAAAAGTGAAGTTTTAGCGATTAATTTACTGGATCAAGGTAAACGACTTGGCCCAAATCCTTATACCTTTAGCCGCGCAGATTAATTTTTAATTGGCTCAAAAAATAAATAGCCCGGTATGACCACCGGGCTATTTTCATTGAACAAACTAATTAATTTTTTATATCATTAGCTTTTATACTATCAATTTTTAGCATTAATTAGCGCATGCATTTCCTGCACTGAAATCACGGTTTCTGTCGGATCGGCACTTAATGACATCGTTGTCGCAAAACCGCCATTTAGCGTAGTATCGTAATGCACTTTATATTGCAGCGCACTGCGACGCATCAGTTTAGAATCTTCGATAGCCTGACGACCTGCCGTTGTATTAACGATATAGTCATATTCACCATTCTTAATTCTATCCTGAATATGTGGGCGTCCTTCATGTACCTTATTAACCAAACGTGGATTGATCCCCGCTTCCCCTAATACGATAGCTGTACCGTGAGTCGCATCGAGTTCAAAGCCATGTTTTAATAATTTAGCGGCTAAATCGACCACACGCGTTTTATCACCTTCACGCACTGATAATAAGGCACGGCCTGATTTTTTCATGGTCGAACTGCTGCCCAGCATCGCTTTGGCGAACGCTTCGGCGAATGTACGGCCAACTCCCATAACCTCACCAGTCGAGCGCATTTCTGGCCCTAAGATAGGGTCAACACCGAGGAATTTGTTAAACGGCAGCACCACTTCTTTCACCGAATAATAAGGTGGAATGACTTCCTCTGTCACACCTTGTTCTGCTAAGGTTTGCCCTACCATCACGCGCGCGGCTACTTTGGCTAACGGCACACCAGTCGCTTTAGATACAAAAGGGACGGTTCTTGCTGCACGCGGATTAACTTCAATCAGATAAACTTCGTTGCCTTTTACCGCAAATTGGACATTCATCAACCCACGAACACGTAATTCGAATGCCAGTTTTCTGACTTGCTCACGCATCACATCTTGAATTTCTTGGCTTAATGTATAGGCAGGTAATGAACATGCTGAGTCACCAGAGTGAACTCCCGCTTGTTCGATATGCTCCATAATTCCACCAATAAAGACCATTTCACCGTCACAAATGGCATCAACATCGACTTCAACAGCATCATCTAAGAAGCGATCAAGAAGTACCGGTGCATCGTTTGAAACGCTAACCGCCGTCTGGAAATAGCGACGTAAGTCTATCTCATCGTTAACAATCTCCATCGCTCGACCACCAAGTACATAAGATGGGCGCACAACCAATGGATAGCCAATCAAATTGGCTTTTTCTACCGCCTGTTCAATCGCTGTTACCGTCGCATTTTCTGGCTGTTTCAGGTTTAAGCGGTTTACTGCTTGCTGGAAACGCTCCCTATCTTCCGCTCGGTCGATAGCATCTGGGCTAGTACCGATAACAGGAACACCCGCAGCTTCAAGTGCACGTGCTAATTTCAGTGGCGTTTGACCGCCATATTGAACAATAACGCCTTTCGGCTGTTCAATCCGTACAATTTCTAACACATCTTCTAAAGTAACAGGTTCAAAATAAAGACGGTCGGAGGTGTCATAGTCGGTTGAAACTGTTTCAGGGTTGCAATTGACCATAATGGTTTCATAACCATCTTCACGCAGAGCCAATGCTGCATGAACACAACAATAGTCAAATTCAATCCCTTGTCCGATACGGTTAGGCCCGCCCCCCAGAACCATAATTTTTGGTTTGGCGTCGCTCGGATTAGATTCGCACTCTTCTTCATAAGTTGAATACATGTAAGCGGTATCCGTAGAGAACTCCGCTGCACAGGTATCGACACGTTTATAAACGGGATGCAAACCATAACCTTGGCGTAATTTACGCACTTCGGCTTCAGAAACACCGACTAGGCTGGCTAAACGAGCATCTGCAAATCCTTTGCGTTTCAAATGGTACAAGAATTCTTTAGTTAATCCGTTAATGCCCAGCTCTGCAACTTGCTCTTCGAGACGGACTAGTTCTTCAATTTGCACTAAGAACCAGCGGTCGATGTTAGTCAAATTAAACACGCCATCGATAGATAATCCCGCGCGAAAAGCATCGGCGATATACCAAGCACGCTCAGCGCCGGCATCTTTAAGCTCACGGCGAATACGTGTCAAGGATTCAGGATCATCTAAGCTGACTTTTGGATCAAATCCGGTCGCGCCAACTTCCAGACCGCGCAATGCTTTTTGCATTGATTCTTGGAATGTACGGCCAATCGCCATCACTTCGCCCACAGATTTCATTTGTGTTGTCAGACGATCGTTAGTTCCGGCGAATTTTTCAAAGTTAAAACGTGGAATTTTAGTGACGACATAGTCAATTGATGGCTCGAAAGAGGCTGGCGTTAATCCACCTGTGATATCATTCATCAACTCATCAAGGGTATAACCGACCGCTAATTTTGCCGCAATTTTGGCAATCGGGAAGCCGGTCGCTTTTGAAGCTAAAGCTGAAGAACGCGAAACACGCGGGTTCATTTCGATAACAATCAAACGGCCATTCTTAGGGTTTACCGAGAACTGAACGTTTGAACCGCCGGTTTCCACGCCAATTTCACGCAATACTGCCATCGAGGCATCTCGCATGATTTGGTATTCTTTATCAGTTAATGTTTGTGCCGGAGCAACAGTGATTGAGTCGCCGGTATGAATACCCATGGCATCAAAGTTTTCGATTGAGCACACGATAATGCAGTTATCATTTTTATCGCGCACCACTTCCATTTCATACTCTTTCCAACCAATTAATGATTCATCAATCAATAATTCATTGGTCGGTGATAAATCTAAACCGCGGGTACATATTTCTTCGAATTCTTCACGGTTATAAGCGATACCACCACCGCTACCCCCCATGGTAAATGACGGGCGAATAATACAAGGAAAACCAACATCATCGGCAACCGCATAAGCTTCTTCCATGGTATGCGCAATACCAGAACGTGCAGTTTCAAGACCGATTTTTTTCATCGCTTTATCAAAACGCTGGCGGTCTTCGGCTTTATCGATAGCATCGGCAGTTGCACCAATCATGGTGACGCCAAATTCTTTTAGTACGCCTTTGCGTTCAAGTTCTAATGCGCAGTTAAGTGCAGTTTGTCCACCCATCGTAGGTAAAACAGCATCTGGGCGTTCTTTTTCGATGATCTTACGCACAACTTCCCAGTGGATCGGCTCAATATACGTGGCATCCGCCATTTCAGGATCAGTCATAATGGTCGCTGGGTTAGAGTTCACCAGAATCACCCGATAGCCTTCTTCCCGCAATGCTTTACACGCTTGAGCACCTGAATAATCGAATTCACATGCCTGACCAATAACGATAGGCCCTGCTCCAAGGATCAGGATGCTTTTAATATCTGTACGTTTTGCCATTTTCCGCTCCCAATTATTCAGCTGTGCTACGTGGATTTTCTTGACGATATGCGGTGATCAACTCGATAAAGTGATCGAACAGTTTCGCTGCATCATGTGGCCCTGAGCTGGCTTCTGGGTGTCCTTGAAAACTAAATGCCGGTTTGTCAGTGCGATGAATACCTTGCAATGTGCCATCAAATAATGATTTGTGCGTCACACGCAAGTTAGCGGGTAATGTCGTCTCATCTACAGCAAAACCGTGATTTTGTGCGGTGATCATCACCACATCGTTATCGATATCTTTAACTGGATGATTGGCACCGTGGTGACCAAATTTCATTTTTATCGTACGCGCACCACTGGCTAAGGCTAATAACTGGTGCCCTAAACAGATACCAAAAACAGGAATGTCGGTGGTTAAAAATTGTTGAATAGCGTTAATCGCGTAGTCACATGGGGCTGGGTCGCCAGGGCCATTGGATAAGAAAATACCGTCTGGTGCCATTTTTAAAACGTCTTCAGCAGAGGTATCAGCAGGAACAACGGTCAAACGACAGCCTCTATCTACTAACATCCGTAGAATATTACGCTTAGCCCCAAAATCGTAAGCGACAACATGATACGGTAACTCAGCCGGATCTTTCGCAGCTTGCTGACCGTCTTGTAAGGTCCATGAACCTTGTGACCATGGATACGCTTCACGCGTTGTGACTTCTTTAGCTAAATCTAAACCATTTAATCCGCCAAAAGCTTTAGCTTTTTCTAAAGCAACTGCGGGATCTAAATTATCACCGGCAATAATGCAACCGTTCTGTGCGCCTTTCTCTCTTAGTATGCGCGTCAATTTCCTCGTATCTATATCGGCGATAGCAACAATCTGCTGGCGCTTCAAATAATCAGACAAACTTTCTTGTCCACGGAAATTACTATATACCAAAGGTAAATCACGAATAACTAACCCTTGAGCATGCACGCGAGTTGACTCTTCATCATCAGCGTTGGTGCCGACATTACCGATATGGGGATAAGTGAGAGTAACAATTTGGCGGGAATAGGAAGGGTCTGTAAGAATTTCTTGGTATCCGGTCATTGACGTATTGAAAACGACTTCTCCAACGGCGGCACCGACAGCACCGATAGCGCGGCCATGGAATTGGGTTCCGTCTTCCAGAACCAATATAGCTGACTTTATCAAAACACCCTCCAGGGAATAATAAATCACGGTTTGTGCATATTAATTCAGATTTGAGGATCTAAATCAATGCCAAATTGCTTTTTTAAGCAAAAATTTGGCAAATTGCGCGCATTCTAATGATGCAAAGGGCAGTTGTCTAGAAAAATCATTATATTTATTACTTTTTTCTTTCCTTGACCCTATTAAGTCCCTATAAACAGTAAAACAAAGTCTCATGTGAGTAAAGTAAACGATTGCAATAGAAGATAATTAAAAAGCGTTATAGAAAAACAGCCATCACGCTTATAGCGGTGAATTATTAATCACAATGGCAGTTAAAAGCAAAGATAAACAACAAAAACAACCAAATAAATAATAATTGATAATTACAAAGAGATAAATCACAATAAAGTTAATATTATTGTGATTTATCAATAAGTTAAAAAACAATCAAATTAAAGTGAATCAAGATTAAGCACGTCTTTCATATCAAATAACCCTTTATTTTTAGACTTTAACCAAACGGAAGCCTTAACAGCGCCATTTGCAAAGGTCATTCGACTCGAAGCCTTATGAGTTATTTCAACTCGCTCGCCGATATCAGCAAACATTGCGGTATGCTCGCCGACTATATCGCCGGCTCTCACTGTCGCAAAACCAATAGTGTGTGGTTTTCGTTCTCCGGTATAGCCTTCACGCGTATAAACCGCACAATCTTTCAGTGAGCGGCCTAATGCATGGGCGATTGATTCTCCCATCGCCAATGCAGTACCTGAAGGCGCATCTACTTTATGGCGATGATGAGCTTCAATAATTTCAATATCGCTATAATCGCCCATGATTTTTGCCGCTTTTTCTAGCAATTTCAGCACTAAGTTCACTCCAACGCTAAAATTGGCAGCAAAAACAATTGGAATAGAGTGCGCCGCATTAGCAATGGCTTGTTTACCCGCATCATCAAATCCGGTAGTGCCAATAACCATGGCTTTATGATGTGCACAGCAAATTGATAGATAATTAAGTGTGGCTTCTGGGCGAGTAAAATCGATAACCACATCAAAATCATCCGTAATTTTCGCCAAATCATCTTGAATCAGCACGCCATTACAGCCTATTCCTGCCATTTCACCCGCATCGACACCTACCAAAGATGAACCAACACGTTCGATTGCTGCACCAAGGCAGACGCCATCCAGTTGTGCTGTCGCTTGGATCAATTGACGTCCCATGCGCCCACCAGCCCCAACAATAGCAACTCGCACTAATGAATCTGTCATGTTTTCCCTTACTTAAAATATGATTTAAAGAAATTAATAACAGATTAGCGATCATCGTTGAGCTGTGCCAGTGTTAAACGACAGTTATTAACAAAAGCCTATAAAGCCATGGAATTATCAGAAAAACTTGTAATAAAACATGAAGAGGGAAAAGTATGACTAAAAAAAGGAAAAAAGAGAGAGATGCCATCTTTATACGCTTAAGATGGCATTAAAAATGGGCGGCCACTCTACTAACTTAGAATGATATTATTGCTAAACAATGACAAAAAAGACGATGAGGCCATTTTTTAAATCACTTGTTTAACATCGACGCGCAGTTCTTTAGGCACTTCAAAAACAATGTTTTCTTCGCGCCCCTGCAAATCAGTCACCTCACCGGCGCCTAACTGCTGTAAACGCTCAATCACTTGGCGCACTAAAATATCAGGCGCTGAAGCCCCCGCAGTCAACCCAATAATCTGTTTGTTTTCTAGCCATTCGGTTTGAATATCGTCAGCAGAATCAATCAAATAAGCAGGTTTACCCATACGCGATGCAAGTTCAGCTAATCGATTTGAATTGGACGAGTTTTTTGACCCCACCACCAGTACAATATCTGCCTGCTGGGCTAAATCACGAGCCGCTTCTTGACGATTAGTTGTGGCATAACAGATATCATCTTTACGTGGTCCGACAATTTTAGGGAATCGCTTAACCAAAGCATCAATAACATCCGAAGTATCATCTACAGACAGCGTAGTCTGGGTCATAAAACTCAGATTATCTTCATCTTTAACTTGGAGTTTCAATACATCTTGTGGATTTTCGACCAAGTACATCCCGCCTTCAGGGTTGTTATACTGCCCCATCGTGCCTTCAACTTCAGGGTGCCCAGCATGGCCAATTAAAATGGCTTCTTTGCCTTTACGGCTCGCGCGAGCGACTTCCATATGCACTTTGGTGACCAATGGACAGGTCGCATCAAATAGCATAGTTAAATTACGTTCTCGGGCTTCTTGACGAATAGCCTGTGACACACCATGGGCTGAGAAAATCAGAATAGCACCATCAGGGACATCAGATATTTCTTCGATGAAAATCGCACCGCGTTCACGCAGATTATTTACTACGTAGCGGTTATGTACTACTTCATGGCGTACATAAATAGGTGCGCCATACATTTCTAACGCACGTTCGACAATACTAATTGCGCGATCAACACCCGCGCAAAATCCACGAGGATTAGCCAGCAATATCTGCATTTTGACTCTCCATTTGCGGGTCAATCTCAAGCACTTCAATATCGAAAGTGATATTTTGTTCGGCGAGAGGATGATTAAAATCAACGGTGATTGATTCACCATCGATTGATTTTACAACGCCTGGCATTTCACTGCCATTAATAGCCGTAAACAGAATGATGGTCCCAATTTCTGGGATCCCAGAATCAATAAAATCACGTAAATGAAAATACTGAACTAAATCAGGATTACTTTTACCAAAAACGGTATCACCGGGCAGAGTAAACTGTTTTTTCTCCCCCGCAGTCAACCCAAGAAGTTCAGCTTCTAATTCTGGAGACAGTGAGTTATCCCCGAGACGAAATAAGGTCGGTTTTCCCTGACTGAGTGACGAATCAGCGGTTGAGCCATCTTCCAGTTTAAGCGTAAAGTGCAGTAAAACTGCACTGTGCTCCTGCACCTGCGTAGACATGTATAGAACCTATTAGCAAAAATAAAAATCAGCCCGGAGAACCGGGCTGATGAGGTGTAATGATAAGGCCTATCTATTGCAGGCTATCAACCAACTATTTAGCCTGCTTGGCCTGTGATTTATTTTCGGGTAAAAAACTTTCGAAAATAATTAACGCCGCTCCGACACAAATTGCCATATCGGCAAGATTAAATGTCGGCCAATGCCAACTCCCGACATAGAAATCGAGATAATCGATCACAAATCCATGCATTAGACGATCAATTAAATTCCCAATCGCCCCACCAATAATCAAGGCATAGGCTATGTTACTTAATCTTTTAGCGGCACTTTGGCGGTACATCATGACGATTAAAATCACTGAGATAGCAATGGCTATTCCCGCAAAGAACCAGCGCTGCCAGCCACCTTTATCGGCTAAAAAGCTAAATGCAGCGCCAAAATTTTGCGCATACATTAGATTAAAAAATGACGTAACTTCAATCGGTACATACAGTCTGAAATTTTGATAAACGTATTGTTTAATCGCAATATCCAGAATTAAGACCAATACAGTTAACCATAACCAACGTAAACCAGTGGAACAAATGGGTGTCTTCATTATGCAAACTTACGCTTTTCACCGTCACCGGCGACATTAGTAACACAGCGGCCACACAAATCAGCATGCTCTGCATCTTTACCGATATCGGTCGTGTAATGCCAGCAACGAGGGCACTTTTCACCTTCGGCTTTGCTAAAGGCAATTTTCAGACCGCTCAGCTCGCTGTCTTGAGCTTCGGCTGGTGCTTGTGCGATATCGACTACTTTGGCTTGCGATGTCAGCAGAGCAAAGCGTAATTCATCACCGAGTTGATTCAGTTTTTGCGCTAATTGGCTATCTGCATACAGAGTCACAGCGGCTTCCAATGAACTTCTGATATGTTTATCAGTACGTGCTTGTTCAAGCACTTTGTTCACTTCGCTACGAATAATCAGCAATTCAGCCCAGAACTCATCATTCATTTGCTCATCGGCTTTTAAGCCGAACAGCTGCTCGTACCACTCTTCAGTTAACACAAATTTACTGCGCTCGCCTGGCATCTGCTGCCAAATTTCTTCTGCGGTAAAGGACAGAATAGGCGCAATCCAACGAACCATAGCTTCTGAGATATGGTACAACGCGGTTTGACAGCTACGACGCGCAATACTGTCGCTTTTCGCCGTATATTGACGATCTTTAATTATATCGAGGTAGAAAGAACCCATTTCGATAGAACAGAAATGCATCAGGCGCTGAACCACTGATAAGAAATCATACTCTTCGTAATGTTTCAGGATTTCTTCTTGTGCTACTTTTGCACGGCCTACCGCCCAGCGATCAAGGCTGACCATATCTTCTGGTTTAACCTGATCGGTTTCTGGATTAAAACCGTTTAAGTTCGCCAGCAAGAAACGGGCAGTATTACGAATACGGCGATATGAATCAGCAGCACGTTTCAAGATTTCATCAGAAACAGCAATTTCACCCGCGTAATCGGTTGAAGCTACCCATAAGCGCAGAATATCGGCACCCAGTTTATTCATCACATCTTGTGGGCTTACCGTATTGCCCAGTGATTTTGACATTTTACGGCCTTGGCCATCAACGGTGAAACCGTGAGTCAGAACCTGACGGTAAGGCGCTTTGCCTTTCATCGCGGTAGATAACATCAGCGATGACATAAACCAACCACGGTGCTGGTCTGAGCCTTCCAAATAGATATCAGCAGAATGACCTTTAAACTCAGGACGCGCATCAACCACCGCAAAATGGGTCGAGCCAGAGTCAAACCACACATCCAGTGTATCAGGAACTTTACGGTAATTAGCCGCATCTGCGCCTAATAAATCCGCCGGGTCAAGATCCCACCACGCTTGAATCCCATCAACTTCTACACGTTTAGCCACTTCTTCCATCAGCTCAAGCGTACGCGGATGCAATTCTTCGGTTTCATTATGTACGAAGAGAGACATTGGCGTGCCCCAAGTACGCTGACGAGAGATACACCAGTCTGGGCGATTTTCAACCATAGATTCGATACGTGCACGTCCCCAACCAGGGATCCACTCGACGATATCAATTTCTTTCAGTGATTGTTTACGCAGACCGTTTTTGTCCATACCGATAAACCATTGCGGAGTCGCACGGAAAATAACCGGCGTTTTATGACGCCAACAGCATGGATAGCTATGCTGAATCGGTTGTTTAAACAGCAGTGTGCCTTTTTCATCTAATAAATTAACGACAATATCATTCGCTTTGAAAATAAATACGCCATCTAATTCAGGATAAGTATTAGCTAAGAAGCAACCATCTGGACCGACTGGATTAGCAACTTCTAAATCATATTTTTGACCAATGACATAGTCTTCAGGACCATGGCCAGGTGCAGTATGCACTGCGCCCGTACCTGCATCTAGCGTGACGTGGTCGCCTAAGATAACGGGAACATCGAAGCCCATGAATGGATGATTGAAGCGCAGTAATTCAAGTTCACTGCCCGTACATTGACCGACAACTTGCCACTCAGAAATACCGACCGTTTTCATCACATCTTCGACTAAATCTTCAGCCAAAATCATCAGCTCGCCATTAGCTTTTAATAGCTGATAATTAAATTCAGGATTCAATGAAATAGCACGGTTAGCTGGCAACGTCCATGGAGTGGTTGTCCAAATAATCATTGAAACGGACTGACCATCAGCGTTAAACGCAAATTTTTCAGCCACAACAGCGCTATCAACCGCAGGGAAACGGACATAAATAGATGGCGATGTTTTATCGTAATATTCAACTTCCGCTTCTGCCAGTGATGAACCACATGCGGTACACCAATGAACCGGTTTTGCGCCTTTCACTAAGTGACCGTTAGCGATAGTTTTAGCGAGTGCACGAATAATGTTAGCTTCTGTTTTAAAATCCATGGTCAGATAAGGATGTTCCCAATCGCCTAAAACACCAAGACGAATGAAATCAGCTTTCTGGCCTTCGATTTGTTCTTTTGCATATTTACGGCATTCGGCACGGAATTCAGCGGCGGAAACTTTTTCGCCCGGTTTACCGACAATCTGCTCAACTTTATGCTCGATTGGTAAACCATGGCAATCCCATCCAGGGATATACGGTGAATCAAAACCTGATAACCCTTTGGATTTAATAATAATATCTTTGAGAATTTTGTTGACTGAGTGACCAATATGAATATTGCCGTTAGCGTACGGAGGGCCATCGTGCAAAATAAACATTTTTTTGCCCGATTTTGCTTCACGAATAGCCTGATACAAGCCTTCTTTATACCAGTTATCTAACATTTGTGGCTCGCGTTTAGCGAGATCACCACGCATAGGAAACCCTGTTTCAGGTAGATTCAAGGTGTTTTTATAGTCACTCATTCGATTCTCAGTTCCAATTTTCCGCTAAATTATATGACTTATTGCGACAGATATTTTCTTGCCGCGATCACATCATTTGCGATCTGCTCCTTCAATGCATCGAGTGAAGCAAATCGCTGCTCATCGCGTAATTTTTTACGCAAAACAACATCAATATGACGACCATACAAGTCCATGCAGGTATCAATAAGATGAACTTCTAGTTGCTGACCTTTGCCTGCGACCGTTGGCCGAGTACCAATATTCGCCACACCGGGTAACGGTTTTTCGTCTAGTCCGTACACTTCAACCGCATAAACCCCTTTCACAGGGGCAACCAAACGCTTTAACGGTAGATTGGCGGTTGGGAAGCCAATCGTACGTCCGAGTTGGTTTCCGTGAACAACTCGCCCACTGATCCTATACGGATGACCTAATAACGTTTCCGCTAATAAAAGGTCATCTTGCTGGATTGCTTGGCGTATTGCAGTACTGCTAATACGCAGTCCCGAATCACAAAAGCTTTCAGTATTAGCCACTTCAAAACCAGAAGCCTTACCAGCATCTTGTAAAAATTTGAAGTCGCCCAGACGATTTTTACCAAAACGAAAATCATCACCGACGGCTAAAAATTTCACGCCCAGTTTTTTAACCAATAACTGTGAAACAAATTCATCGGGCGTCAGTGAAGCGAAATGATCGTTAAACTCAACACAGAGTAAATAATCAAGGCCGTTTTCTGCAAGATATTTCACTTTGTCACGCAAACGTGTCAAACGTGCGGGTGCTTTATCACCCATAAAAAATTCTAACGGCTGAGGTTCAAAAATCATTACCATAGTAGGTAAACCCAGCCTTTGTGCCTCAAGCTTTAAATTTTTCAATAAAGCTTGATGTCCACGATGCACACCATCAAAGTTACCAATTGTTAATACACAACCATGATGACACGCCCGTATATTCTGTATACCGCGAATTAGCTCCATAACAGGCTCAATACCGTGGAAATTACTGGATTATACCTTGTACTTGACCCAAGGTTAACCCAAGATCGTAAAAGGATTTCATTAACATCAGTGATCAATACAACAAAATTGTCCTGACGTCTCGAAAAATATGAAATTTATTGTATTTTATCACGCTCAAAAAACAGCTGTTTTTTTTATCGATTATAATTTGTACAAATAAAATGCTTTTCTATGATAATTATGAACAAAAATGCCGATTAGTGACAATGTTTTCATTTCAGATTAATCAATTAACATTTTTTCGTGTTAAAGTCTGTATTCTGGTGGCGTTAACTGGTAAAATCCTTCGCCATTCACAACGCAATAATAGTGTCGATGTACAAGACGCTTGTTTGCACAAATCCATTGACAAATGAAGGGCGACAGGGCATATTCCTCGACCTTTGAATGTCCTCGAAAGAATATATTTGGGAGTTTGACCTTGGCTAATATCAAATCAGCTAAGAAACGCGCCATTCAGTCAGAAAAACGTCGTCAGCATAACGCTAGCCGTCGTTCTATGGTGCGTACTTTTATCAAGAAAGTATACGTTGCTATCGCTTCTGGCGATAAAGAAGCTGCTCAGAAAGCATTCAATGACATGCAACCAATTGTTGATCGTCACGCTACTAAAGGCCTGATCCACAAAAATAAAGCAGCACGTCATAAGAGCAGTTTAGCAGCTCAAATCAAAGCAATGTAATTTTTTGCTTTTGATTAAATTAAAAAAACCGGCTCTGCCGGTTTTTTTATATCTGCTATAAAATATCTGTCATTACACTTTTTGTTCTAATCGATTAAACGGTGTATTAAATAATTCAGAAAAATCTTTATTGCAGACTCGTTGAACCGCTGGGTGTTGGATCATACGTTCGGCAAAAATAACATAATACTCTTCTTTTACGCTGTCTAATGTGCCTATCTCAACTACTTCATCATCGGAAAAAATATCCTTAGCATACAATGATGGTGCCACAAAAATTGCATTATGATACATACCAAACGCTTTCATTAATGCCGCATCATCAAACTCGCCAAGCACTTCAACTTGTAAATTTTTATTACGGATCCAAGTTAATAGATGACGACCTAGCATTGAACGTCTGCCCGGGATCAGTAAACGGCGTTCTTCTAAACATTCAGGAAATGGTTTCTTAGGTGCAGGCTGACGGCAAAAAAAGCTTACGCTACATTCGCCTAATTTAACCGAAAACAATCCTTCTTGTTGCGATGAATCAACCGGGCAATCGGATAAGATCATATCCAATTTATGCTGACTCAACTGCTCTAATAACATTTCATGAGTCGATTCAAAACAACGTAAATGAATTTGTTCATGCTCCACAACCGCAGTTTCAAGTACCCGGCTGACTAAACGTTTAGATAATGCATCTGCCACACCAACATCAAATAATAAATTTGACTCACGGCTATAATTCACAATATCAAGCATTTCTTGGCTCAGCATAAACATTTTATCCGCATAACGGAAAATAAGCTGCCCCAATTCTGAAGGCACTAAACCTCGTCCTTGTCGTTTAAATAATTTGCCCCCTAACCGTTCTTCCAGTGCTTTAATTTGGCCTGTAATGGTTTGTGGCGTCAAATACAAGGCTTCTGCGGCTCCAACTACCGAACCTTCCTTACAAACATGCCAAAAATAATAAAGATGGTTAAAGTTTAAATGTGACACCTGCATATCAATTCCTTCTGTACTGCCAACAATAGTAATAACAAATACAGACTCAGTAGCCTTTATCTGCTCTCCATTCTAAGGAGCTAAGACAATAAAATACTCGCAGTATGAAAAAAATAATCATACTGCAAGCACATAATTGAAGATTAATTCGGAAATTCTGACGTTAAATCTTATTACAATTATAAAGTTTAGTCTAAGATTGTATTGTTGCTCGATTCGGTAAGGATAACTTTAACAAGATAAAACCGATCACCGCAGCTACCGTCGATCCAATTAAAATACCTAGGCGCGAGTAGGTGCTATAGCTTTCAGCTAACCCATCAAAGGCTAAACCGGCAATAAAGATAGACATAGTAAAACCGATCCCACAAAGTACTGATACAGCAAAAATTTGCTTCAGGTTAATCTCACCGGGTAGTTTAGCCAACCCTAGTTTTACCGAAACCAAGCTAAAGAGAAAAATCCCTAATGGCTTACCAATAAATAATCCGGCAGCTACCCCTAAAGGCAAGGTGCTAATTAAGCCATCGAAAGTCACCCCCTGAAGTTGAACGCCTGCATTTGCAAATGCAAACAGAGGTAAAATTAAATAAGCAACCCACGGGTGTAAAACATGCTCCAACTCTTCAGAGGGTTTGGTATTACTGGTACCACGTAACGGAATTAAGAAACCGACCACGACACCGGCTAACGTCGCATGTACGCCTGATTTTAAAATACAGACCCACAAGATTAAGCCAACCACTAAATAAGCTGATGAGTTTTCAACTCGACGCCAGTTCATCATAATTAACAATAAGATACATACGGCAGCTAACCCTAATGCAACGAGTGACACCGATTTAGTATAGAAGAACGCAATAATGACAATCACGCCCAAATCGTCAATAATCGCTAGCGCTAACAAGAAAACTTTAAGCTCTGTAGGGACACGCTTACCTAATAACGCCATAACACCCAGTGCAAAAGCAATATCCGTGGCGGCAGGAATCGCCCACCCTTGTCGAGTCACCTCGTCTGCACCATTAAATACTAGATAGATAAGCGCAGGCGCAATCATGCCGCCTAACGCAGCAATCGCCGGGAAAATAGCTTTATCACGCCCAGCCAAAGAGCCTTCCAATAATTCTCTTTTAACTTCCAAGCCCACCACTAAAAAGAAGATCGCCATAAGAAAATCGTTAATCCACAATATAAGTGGCTTATCAATCTCTAATGCAGCAACTTTCACTGCCACTGGGATATCTAAAAATTGCTGATATATCGCCTGTAATGGTGTATTTGCCATAACCAAAGCGATAATGGCAGCAATAATAAGCAACAAACCACCCGCTGCTTCTAATCTGAGAAATTGACGTATAATTGCTGTCATATTTACTAACCTTATAAATTGATTTGATTGTTAATATTATGCTAACAATCAATTCGAAAAAAATCGTTTATTTATGGATAATAACTCGGAAAAACCAACATTATAGGATCATCATGATTAAATAATCCAAATCCAGTTAATTAGTTGTTACCTTAATATTCAATACACTATATTTTGGTAAATTATCGAAATTTAGTACGAGAGTCATTAATGTTATCGGCGGTAAGCTGTTTTTTTCGTAGGTTATGATGAGAAAAGAACAATAAAAACTGTAAGATAACCATTCAGATCGCATAACATCATCATATTACGCGGGAATATACAGCGAAAACTCATCACATGACTGATTCTAAGATACGAAGCGACAATATTAACTTATGACTATTTCTGTATTACTTGCCGTATTATTTGCTGCTTTTTGCCATGCTAGTTGGAATGCGCTAGTTAAATTTGGTAATGATCGATTATTTGGTCTGCTTATCATTGCTTTCTTTTCAGGCTTGCTATCAGCGCCTGCACTATTGTGGGTCGGGTTTCCCCCATCTGAATCAATTCCTTGGCTAGCTTTATCCACTTTATTTCATATTGGTTATACTGTTTTTCTCAGCAAAGCCTATTCAACTGGCGATTTAAGTCAAATTTATCCAATATCGCGCGGTACCGCACCACTTATGGTGGCAGCTCTGAGCATCATTATTTTTAATCATCCTCTATCTCTAAGCGAATTGGCCGGTATTTTATTGATTATCACCGGCGTATTGTTGATTGCTTTAGTAGGTAAAGAGCGACAGCTGAATATTAAAGGAAAAGCATTAATTTATGCTCTAATTACCGCCTTATTTACCGCCTGCTATACATTAGCCGATGGACAAGGTGCGAGAGCAGGCGATTCGCCACTTAGCTATACACTGTGGCTATTTTTTATCAATGGGCTAGTTTTGATTATTCCTGCAATAATTAAATACCGAACCACACTGCTGAAGGGATGTCGCCGTTATTGGAAAATAGGGATATTCGGTGGATTAATGCAATTAATGAGTTATGGCATTGTTATTTGGGCTATGAGTAAATCGTCAATTGTTTTAGTTGCCGCTTTAAGAGAAACCAGTGTGTTATTTGCGATGTTTTTATCTATCGTCTTTCTGAAAGAACATTTTAGCCGTACACGCATAATCGCCTGCGTGGTTATTCTGGGCGGTGTATTACTAGCTAAAATGAGCCACTGATCATTTCTCCTCCTAATCGCCTTTCTATTAAAAATAATAACGCCCATATTACTCTCATAATATGGGCGTTATTTTTAACTAGAATACAGCTAAGCTATGATGATAAACGACAGAAAAATTATTTATTGGTTAAATCATCAAAGAATTTTTTCACGCTATCTAAAAAGCGTTTTGAACGCGGGCTATTTTTTTCGCCACTAGTCCCGCCTAAAGATTCGCCTAATTCTCGTAATAATTCTTTCTGTTTTTCGTTGAGTTTAACCGGTGTTTCTACCACGATATGGCACATCAAATCTCCCTGATGTCCACCACGGACAGATTTCACACCTTTATTCTTCATACGGAAGATTTTGCCTGTTTGCGTTTCTGCTGGGATCTTAAGTTTTACTCGACCATCCAGCGTTGGTACTTCAATTTCACCGCCTAATGCAGCCACAGTGAAATTAATCGGCACTTCGCAATGCAGGTTATTATCATCCCGCTCAAAAATATGATGAGGTAAAACTCTTACCTGTACATATAAATCACCCGCTGGTGCGCCATTATCTCCGGCTTCACCTTCGCCACTTAAGCGAACTCTATCTCCAGTATCAACGCCCGCTGGGATCTTAACGGATAAGGTTTTATATTTCTCAACTCGACCATGCCCATGACATTTGTTGCACGGCTCTTTAATAATTTTTCCACGACCATGACAAGTTGGACAAGGCTGCTGAACCGAGAAAAATCCTTGGCGCATATGAACTTGGCCTGCACCATGACAGGTAGAACAAGTCTCAACATCAGTACCCGGTTTCGCTCCATTACCATGACAAACATCACAAGTTTGTAATATAGGAATACGGATCTCTTTGGTCACCCCACGAACAGCTTCTTCTAGTGTTAAGTCGATGTTGTACTGAAGATCAGATCCACGACTAGAACGTTGCTGACGGCGTCCTCCGCCGAATATATCGCCGAAGACGTCACCAAAAACATCGCTGAAATCAGCGCCACCGCCGAAACCACCACCGAAGCCACCGCCGCCTCCGCCCATTCCACCTTGCTCAAAGGCTGCATGACCATATTGGTCATAAGCGGCACGTTTTTGTTCGTCAGAAAGGACTTCGTATGCTTCCTTGATTTCTTTGAATTTTTTTTCAGATTCGTCTTTATTACCCTGATTACGATCAGGATGATATTTCATCGCTAAGCGCTTATACGCTTTTTTGATCTCTTGATCTGTCGCAGTTTTAGAAAGACCTAAAACTTCGTAAAAATCTACTTTTGCCATTTAATTTACCCTTAACATACGCACACGGGCGAAGAGTTTCCTCAACGCCCGTGTCCGGAATTCAGCAACTGATAAGATAATTCCCTATCGGGTCACTGCGCCCGCTAAGGGCCTTATTTTTTGTCTTTGTCGTTAACTTCTTCAAACTCTGCGTCAACAACATCATCATCTTTTTTAGCTTCTGCGCCTGCATTTGCAGCACCCGCTTGAGCTTGCTGCTGAGCCATTTCCATCAGTTTAGATGAAGCTTCTACCAGCGCTTGAATTTTCGCTTCGATTTCTGCTTTATCTTCACCTTTTAAAGAGGCTTCCAGTTCAGATAAAGCTTTTTCGATTTTCTCTTTATCTTCTGCTGGCAATTGCTCACCGGCTTCTTGAATTTGTTTACGTGTACCATGAACCAGTTGGTCAGCTTGGTTACGCGTTTGAACCAATTCTTCAAATTTACGGTCAGCTTCAGCATTGGCTTCCGCTTCATTTACCATTTTCGCGATTTCTTCTTCGTTCAGACCAGAAGATGCTTTAATGGTAATTTGTTGCTCACGACCACTATTTTTATCTTTCGCAGAAACATGCAAGATACCATCAGCATCAATATCGAAAGTAACTTCGATTTGAGGCATCCCACGAGGCGCAGCTTGGATACCATCCAGATTAAACTGACCCAGTGATTTGTTATCACTTGCACGTTTACGCTCACCTTGCAGCACGTGAATAGTTACTGCTGATTGATTATCTTCAGCGGTAGAGAACACTTGGCTGTGTTTAGTTGGGATCGTGGTATTTTTAGCAATCAGAGCAGTCATAACACCGCCCATAGTTTCAATACCTAAAGACAATGGAGTTACGTCAAGTAACAGCACATCTTTAACATCACCCGCTAACACACCACCTTGAACCGCAGCACCAATCGCAACTGCTTCGTCAGGGTTGACGTCTTTACGTGGTTCTTTACCAAAGAAATCAGCAACAACTTTCTGTACCAGTGGCATACGAGTCTGACCACCGACTAAAATAACGTCGTTAATTTCGTTTACGCTTAAGTTTGCATCTTTCAGAGCAACTTTTACTGGCTCCATAGAGCGTTTGATTAAATCTTCTACCAGTGACTCTAATTTTGCACGAGTCACTTTAATATTCATATGTTTAGGACCTGATGCATCTGCAGTGATGTATGGTAAGTTAACATCCGTTTGCTGTGCAGATGATAGCTCAATTTTAGCTTTCTCTGCAGCTTCTTTCAGACGTTGCATTGCCAGTGGATCGTTATGCAGATCAACACCTTGTTCTTTCTTAAATTCGTCAACCAGATAGTTAATCAGACGGTTATCAAAGTCTTCACCACCTAAGTGAGTATCACCATTGGTTGCTAAAACTTCATAAGTTTTTTCGCCATCAACTTCATCAATTTCAATAATTGACAGGTCGAATGTACCACCACCTAAGTCATAAACCGCAATAGTACGATTACCGATTTCTTTATCTAAACCGTAAGCTAATGCAGCCGCTGTTGGTTCGTTGATGATACGTTTAACATCTAAACCTGCGATACGGCCAGCATCTTTAGTTGCTTGGCGCTGAGCATCGTTAAAGTAAGCTGGAACAGTAATCACTGCTTCAGTCACTGGCTCACCTAAATAATCTTCTGCTGTTTTCTTCATTTTTTTCAGGATTTCAGCAGAAATCTGTGGTGGAGCTAATTTTTGACCTTTAACATCAATCCATGCATCACCATTATCAGCAGAGATAATTTTGAATGGCATGATTGATTCATCACGCTGAACTTCTTCGTCTTGGAAACGACGACCGATCAGACGTTTGATTGCAAACAGTGTATTTTGTGGATTAGTTACAGCCTGACGTTTTGCTGGCTGACCTACTAAAATTTCACCGTCCTGTGTATAAGCAATTATTGAAGGGGTAGTACGATCGCCTTCAGCATTTTCTAATACGCGCGCATTTGCGCCATCCATAATTGCTACACATGAGTTAGTAGTACCCAAGTCGATACCAATAATTTTACCCATTCTAAACGCCTCCAAAGGAATTCTTTTTATTAAATCTCGTTACCAATCTATATGAGGCTCAATATTTCATTTTCAAGGGAGTTTTTTCTCCAACCTCAAAAAAAATTTCTGTCTATAACAGTGAATGAGACCGATAACTATGGTTGATATAAAAGATGGGGGCATAAATTAATTCATCAAGGGGAAAATTAAAATTTTTTCGGATTTTTTATCAAAAAATACAGCTCATGATCATTGTCTGTACGATTAATTGTACGTATGATGCGCGGCCACGGTAAATCTCGTGGCTCTTTATTTTATTTATATATTTGAAATTATTATTCTTTTTCAGAGGTTATATGCACTCAAGTACGCTTGCGAATCCCGGTCCATTAGGATTACTAGGTTTTGGTATGACAACCATCCTATTAAATATTCATAATGCAGGTTTTTTCCCCCTTGCCTCTGTTATTTTGAGCATGGGAATTTTTTACGGTGGTATAGCTCAAGTTATCGCAGGTATTTTCGAATATAAAAAAGGAAATACCTTTGCTGCGACTGCTTTTACCTCTTACGGTATGTTCTGGCTCACTTTAGTTGGCTTACTATTTTTACCTACAATGGGGCTAGCAGAGCCGACTGAGCCTGCATTTTTAGCAGTCTATTTGCTAATTTGGGGAATTTTCACTCTGTTTATGTTTGTTGGCACACTTAAAGCTAACACCGCTTTGCAATTTGTCTTTGGGAGCTTAACTATTCTGTTTGCTCTGCTGGCGATTGCTAATTTTACCGGCAGTGAGTCATTATTAAAAATTGCTGGCTATGTTGGAATTATTTGCGGAGCAAGTGCATTTTATTTAGCAATGGCTGAAGTATTAAATGAACAATACGGGCGTACTGTATTGCCTATTGGCCAACGCTAGTTATATATTTGGATTAATCAGGTGAATTCAATCACCTGATTAATTTTTATACCTAAATTAACGAATCGCAGATTTTGGTCGAAAGGCTGTTACAATCTTTGGATTAGTTTCTACATAAGGGCCATCGAGTAATTGAATACAATAAGGAACGCTAGCAAAAATACCGGCTACAATCACCTCACCTTGCTGATTTTTCAATCCTTCCAGTGTTTCCGCAATAGCTTTAGGTTGTCCAGGTAAATTCAATATCAATGATTGATGGCGAATGACGCCAACCTGACGAGATAAAATAGCCGTCGGAACAAACTTCAAGCTAATCTGCCGCATTTGTTCGCCAAATCCAGGCATTTCACGATCAGCAACAGCCAAAGTTGCATCTGGGGTGACATCTCGCCTCGCAGGCCCGGTTCCCCCAGTAGTTAATACTAAATGACAGCCAAATTCATCAACCAACTCACATAATGTTTGTTCAATCAGCGATTGCTCATCTGGGATTAAACGGGTTTCTACGCTAAATGGTGTCGTTATCACCGTAGATAACCAATTTTCTAGTGCGGGGATCCCTTTATCTTCATAAATACCATTAGAAGCACGATCGGAAACCGAAACCAGACCTATGCGCAACTCATTCATACCAACCTCTAATTAACTCGCGGGATAGCTCAAATTCAAAAGATATTCAGGGGCGAGCACTCTCGTCTCACCGCTTTTCTATGGGCTAAATAGTATCATGAGGGTCATTAAAGTTGCAGCGTTATCCTATGTTATCGTATAACTTCCCCCGATTATTTGTCAGGATTTATACCCCATAAATTAACGTGAATTTTTATTTAACGCTAACTCTGGTTTAACAATGATATAAAAATAAACCGGTGATCATCCTAAATTCACATTCATATGGATGATAATTAAATTAGACTATTATCAACACTCGCTAAACGTAAAAAAGACCGCCCTTCTCAGGTGCAGTCTTTTTATCAATTAATATCTTATCTGTAAGATATTATTAAATATAATCTCTAATTACTTACAGTAAATCAGCGATCATTTTTTCCAGTTTTTCTTGGTCGATGGCAAATTTACGGATACCTTCCGCTAGTTTATCAATCGCCATTGGATCTTGATTATGATCCCAATAGAATTCCGCTTCAGTTAATGGTGCAGGAAGCTGCTTGGTTTTGCCAGCATCAGTCAATTTACGTACCACTTCACCTTGGCTTTCTGACAATTCTTTCAGCAATGCTGGAGCAATAGTCAAGCGGTCACAGCCCGCTAGCTCTAAAATTTCACCACTGTTACGGAAGCTTGCGCCCATAACAACCGTTTTAAAGCCATGTTCTTTATAGAAATTATAAATTTCAGTTACAGAAATAACACCTGGATCTTCCTGTGGTGCGTATTCTTTTTTATCACTGTTAGCTTTATGCCAGTCCAGAATACGGCCAACGAATGGAGAGATCAGGAAAACACCAGCTTCTGCACAAGCACGCGCTTGAGCAAAGGAGAACAATAAGGTCAGATTACAGTTGATACCTTCTTTTTCCAGTTGTTCTGCAGCACGAATACCCTGCCAAGTTGAGGCCAATTTGATCAGAATACGGTCGTTGCTAATACCCGCTTCATTATACAGTTTAATTAAACGACGAGCTTTAGCGATACACGCTTCGGTATCGTATGACAGACGCGCATCCACTTCAGTTGAAACACGACCAGGGACTAATTTTAGGATTTCTAAACCAATATTGACTGCAAGTTTGTCGCACGCATCAATAATTTGTTGAGCACGATTATCACTTTGCTTACGTGCCCATTCTACCGCTTCATCGATAAGTTTACGGTATTCAGGAATTTGTGCAGCATTAAGGATAAGAGATGGGTTAGTTGTCGCATCTTCAGGTTTATAAAGCTTCATCGCTTCAATATCGCCAGTATCTGCAACTACGGTGGTTAATTTACGTAAGGAGGTTAATTTATCGGTCATTTCTTATAATCTCGTTGTTATAGATGGAGTTGAGGCAAATGCCGTACCGTTCATTGATAATAACACGGACGTAGTTAGCTGCAAGGAGCTTAATCATTTCAAACTCAACTATTTGATTAGCAAACGATTTCGCTAGTGAAATTAAAACTGAATCCATTAAGCCATCATAATAGAATAAGACGAATATGATTAAAATGTTAATCATTTTTTCTTATTTCAGCTATTAACCTTTTTGCATTAAATTTTGTTACAGTAAATACAATATTGTCTTACAGGGATTAATTTTTATGCTGATTACTATTTCGCCTGCAAAAACATTGGATTATGAAACACCTTTAGTGACAAAAGAGTTTACACAGCCTGAATTACTCGAACAGTCACAGCAGCTTATTGATATATGCCGACAGCTAACACCTGCCGATATCAGCCATTTAATGAAAGTGAGTGATAAAATTGCCGGATTAAATGCAGCTCGCTTTGGCGAATGGCAGCCTAATTTTACACCAGAAAACGCTCGCCAAGCTATTCTGGCTTTTAAAGGTGATGTTTATACGGGTATGCAAGCTGAAACTTTTAGTTCTGCAGATTTTACTTTCGCACAGCAGCATTTAAGAATGCTATCTGGCCTATATGGTGTTTTACGTCCACTAGATTTAATGCAACCTTACCGTCTAGAAATGGGAACACGACTTAAAAATCAACGTGGTAAAGATCTGTACGAGTTTTGGGGCGATATTATTACACAGCAACTAAACCAAGCTATTAGACAGCAAGGTGATAATATCTTAATTAATTTAGCCTCAGATGAATATTTTAAAGCCGTTAACCAAAAACAACTGGAAGCCACAATTATCAAGCCGGTATTTCTTGACGAGAAAAATGGACAATTTAAAGTCATCAGCTTCTATGCTAAAAAAGCTCGAGGATTGATGAGCCGCTTTATTATTCAAAATCAGTTAACTACCGTAGATCAGCTGACTGAATTCAATCTTGAGGGCTATGTTTTTGCCGAGTCTGCATCACAAGATAATGAATTAGTGTTTAAACGCGCTGAGCAGTTTTAATTTCAGCAAATCACGCTATCTGACGATCCTATCTCGTACTATAGGCTATGAGGTATGCACAATACACTATATGCTATAAACCATAAAAAAACGGAAGCATTTAGCTTCCGTTTTTACTAATTATTTATTCGCAACTTTCATCAAAAAATCACGTAACTGGCTAAAATCAGCCGGTAAATAATGTGACAATAATGGCAATTCAGCGCGCTCCGCCAATGCCTGTGGCAACGGTAATGTTTTGTTCAAAATAGCTTCTACGCTCTCTTTGAACTTGGCAGGGTGAGCTGTTCCTAAGAATAATCCATATTCGCCAGCTTGCAGTTGATTACGCAGAACATGATAAGCGACCGCAGCATGTGGCTCAGAAAGATAACCTTTTTTATCTAGCTCACGTACCGTTTCTTTTGTTACTTCATCAGTAACTGCGCCATGAGCTAACTCACTCAATGACCAGCCTTTGCGCTGGAATAACTCTTCAATACGCGGCCAGTTGTTCGGTTGGCTAACATCCATGGCATTGGATAATGTCGCTACGGTTTGATGTGGCAGCCATTTTCCATTTTCTAAATAACGCGGCACAGTATCATTAACGTTAGTCGCTGCAATAAAGCGTTTAACAGGTAAACCCATGGCTTTAGCTAATAAGCCCGCGGTTAAATCACCAAAATTACCACTTGGAACTGAAATAACTAACTGTTCACGTTTATCTTCAGCTATTTGTGAGACAGCTTCAAAGTAATAACAGATTTGCGCTAATAAACGACTGATGTTAATAGAGTTAGCTGAGTTTAGATGTACCGCTTTCTTTAGTTCTTCATCATCGAACGCTTGTTTCACTAACGCTTGGCAAGCATCAAAATCATCTTTAACTGCTACGGTGTGGATGTTTTCACCCAGCGTACAGAATAATTTTTCCTGTAATGGGCTAATTTTGCCCTCAGGGTAAAGGATCACAACACGAACGTTATTTAAGCGATAAAACGCATGTGCTACCGCGGCTCCAGTATCACCTGATGTGGCGGTTAAAATTGTTACCGGCTCATTACCCGCAACTTGTGTCAGCATTTGAGCCATAAAACGGCCACCAAAATCTTTAAATGCTAATGTAGGTCCATGATATAGCTCTAGACTCGCCACATCATTCTCAACTTCAACCACTGGCGCAGGAAAAGCAAACGCAGTTTTAACTCGCTCAGCTAATTGCTCCGCAGGAATTTCATCGCCAATAAAAGCAGATAGAATGCGGCTACTGCGTGTGACAAAATCTAATTTTAATAATTGATTAATTTCATCACGGCTGAATTCTGGCAGATCTTGAGGAAAAAACAGCCCTTGTTGTCTGCCTAACCCTTGTTTAACCGCCTGCGCAAAACTGACTTGTTCACTATTATCTTTTAAATTATACAGTTTCATTATTTACCCTATTGTCCTTGCGCCTGCGAGATCCAGACGGCAGATATGCACAAATCCTTCATCATTTTGAACGTAATTTTGTTCCAGCCACTCAGCCATTGTTTCAGCGGTTTGTTGATCATTACAAATAGCAAATAATGTCGGCCCTGAACCAGAAATCCCACAAGCCAATGCACCAATTTCACGTGCGGCTTCTCTTGCTTGTGCAAACCTTGGCAATAATTGAGTTCGGTATGGCTCGGCAACCACATCTTTAATCATGCTTACGGCTAATTCTGGCTGCTGAGTATGACAAGCATGAATAAAACCGGATAAATAACGCCCATGATTAATAATATCTTTACGCGAATAGCTGTCTGGTAAAATTGCACGCGCCTCTGCCGTGGAAACTTTAATTCCAGGATAAGCCATAACCCAGTACCACTGTTCGAAGGCTGGTACAGGTTGTGAAATAATTCCATTTTGTTCGAGGATCAGCTGTAAACCGCCCAAATAACATGGAGCCACATTATCGTAATGAACGCTGCCTGAAATTCGCCCTTCAAGTTCACCCATCATTTCTAACAGTATGGTTTCATCAAACGGCTTTCCCGCATACTCATTTAATGCCATTAATCCAGCAACAACGGAACAGGCACTTGATCCTAATCCCGAGCCGATTGGCATATTTTTTTCTAATATCATTTCAACATTCAATGTTTTGCCAAGCCGCTCACAAAATAATTGCCAGCATTGATAAACGATATTGTGTTCAGGTTTTTTAGGGAGTTTACTAACAAAGCGCCCTTCATTTTTTAGTGAGAATCCATCGGCTGATTTGACGGTAACACAGTCACCTAATAACGTGCCATCAATCGGAGAAACTGCTGCGCCCAGCACATCGAATCCGACACTGACATTACCAATTGATGCTGGCGCATAAACTTTAACCACTTTTAAACCCCCAGTTTCCACGATAAAGTACGTAATACATCAGCAAAAACACCGGCTGCTGTGACATCATTACCCGCACCATAGCCTCTCAGTACTAACGGGATGGGTTGATAATAGCGTGTATAGAAGGCTAAGGCATTCTCACCGTTTTTAACTTTAAACAGTGGATCGTTGCCATCTACAGCAACCATTTTAACCTGACAACGCCCTTCTTCAATCATACCAACATAACGCAGCACTTTTTCATCCACTGCTGCTTGGCGAAGTTTGTCTGCAAACTGTTGATCTAATGAAGGCAAACGCGCCATAAATTCAGCAACATCGCCACTGCTATCGAAATCAGCCGGTAATACTGGTTCGATATTAATATCGTCTAATTCTAATTTATAGCCCGCTTCACGGGCGAGGATAAGTAATTTACGCGCCACATCCATTCCCGAAAGATCATCACGAGGATCGGGCTCAGTAAATCCTTTTTCTTTAGCTAATAACGTAGCTTCAGATAACGACATTCCTTCATCTAACTTACCAAAAATAAAGGATAATGATCCTGATAGTATTCCACTAAAATGGACTAATTCATCCCCTGCATTTAATAAATTTTGTAAGTTTTCAATCACCGGTAATCCCGCACCGACGTTGGTATCATAAAGGAACTTACGTTTTGAATGTTCAGCTGCTACGCGCAATTGATGATAATAATCCATGCTCAGAGTATTGGCTTTCTTGTTTGGAGTAACGACATTAAAGCCATCTTTCAAGAAGTTAACGTACTGCTCAGCAATCGCCTGATTAGAGGTACAATCAACAATCACAGGATTCAAGAAGTGATATTCACGCTCTAAACGAATTAAACGACTTAAACTAAACGGCTCAGAAGCTTCTGCCAGCGCAGATGCCCAGTGACTCAAATCTATCCCTTGCATATCTGTCAGCATAGCTTTTGAATTAGCAATCCCACAAACACGCAAATCGATATGTTTTTGGCGTAACCATTGCTGCTGACGATGAATTTGTTCAATCAATGCGCTACCCACGCCACCGACACCAACAATAAAGACTTCAACTACTTGCGCTGTATTAAACAGCATCTGATGGCATAAGCGTACCGCAGTCGTTCCCGCTTCATTAGCAATAACCGCAGAAATAGAACGCTCTGATGACCCTTGAGCTATCGCCACAATATTAATATTACCGCGAGTTAATGCCGCAAAGAAACGGGCTGAAATTCCTTTTAAAGTACGCATTCCGTCACCAACAACCGAAATGATCGACAGCTGTTCCATAACATCCAGCTCGTCTAATAGACCATCTTTTAGCTCCAGATAAAATTCTTCTTCCAATGCTAAACGCGCGCGTTTCAATTCATTTTGTGGCACACAAAAACTGATGCTATATTCAGAAGATGATTGCGTGATTAACACGACTGAGATGCCTTTACGTGACATAACAGAAAAAATACGCGCAGCCATGCCGACCATGCCTTTCATACCGGGCCCGGATACGTTGATCATCGCCATATTACTGAGATTAGTAATCCCTTTAACTGGCGTACTGTCATCTTTTTGTCCATCTCCAATTAATGTTCCAGGAGCGGATGGATTAGTAGTATTTTTGATCAGACAAGGAATTTGGAATTGAGCAATTGGAGCAATAGTGCGGGGATGTAAAACTTTAGCGCCAAAATAAGAAAGTTCCATTGCTTCTTGATAAGACATGCCTTTTAATAATCGGGCATCAGCAACAACTCGCGGGTCACAAGTATAGACTCCATCAACATCCGTCCATATTTCACAGCAATCAGCACGCAAGCAAGTTGCTAATACTGCGGCCGAATAATCAGAACCATTACGACCAAGAACAACTAATTCGTTTTTTTCATTTCCTGCAGTAAATCCTGCCATTAAAATTATATGATCAGCGGGAATATTTAATGCAGAAATACGTTGGGTTGATTCACTTATATCCACTGCCGATTCTAAATAATGCCCTTTTGCTAGTAGACTTTTCACCGGATCTATTACAGTTACTTTATGGCCACGAGCAGTTAATACTGATTCCATGATAGCGATAGATAATTTTTCACCGCGGCAAATAATAGCAGCATTGATGCTGTCTGGGCATTGACCTAGAAGAGAAATACCATGCAGTACTTGTTTAATTTGGGCGAATTCGTTTTCAGTGAGTTTTTTAAGTCGTTCATAATCAAAACCAGGCTGCTTATCGCGTAAGCCCGTTAATAATGTATCGAAGATCTGCTCAGCATCATTCACATGAGTAATGACATCTTTGCCTTCAACTGTTTTTTCAATCATTGCCACCAGATGATTGGTAATTTTTGCCGGTGCAGAAAGCACCAACGCGACCTGTCCATCTTCAAGTTTACTTTCCGCAATCTCGGCAACGTTTAATACCCGTTGATCATTTGCGACTGAAGTTCCGCCAAATTTTAGTACTCGCATGGTATTTATCTCCTGATCCTTGCCTCAAAAAAAAGCCCGCATCTTATTGGATGCGGGCTTTTTTCATTTGTTTTTTAAGATGCGTCAGCCCGCCCCGTTACCTGTGGTTTCGGTGGTGGTTGTAATAATAATGGTTGTCAGGCTGATTGTGCGCATAAATTCCTGTCTGTCTATTGAGTCGTTAACTTCTACCCTATACTGGTTAAAGCAATCAGCATAAATTGTCAAATTATTAGCTATTTTCAAGCTCAATATCAATCAACAAATCACAGTAAATATACCAACTTCTGATTTGAAAAAATATTCTTCATCGGCAATATATCAAAAAACCAACACAAACAACTAAGTTAGTTTAAATCACAAAAATATTTAACTTTAATTTAATTTTTGATAACTTAAGCACATTAGTGTTCAATTAGTAACCATGAAATAGCACCCTAGAATAGAATCAAAAAATCAAAATTTCACACTCGTTAGCTCTACTTTTATGATAAAATTTATATTTATTTATCATAATTTACACATCGAAAACGTTGTTAACGTGCTACAATTAATTTTGATATGTATCAATAAAAGTTATTTTTTTAGGTGGTAAATGCAGTATTAGCTGTTATATTGCTGTTAACAAAACCATGTCATTAAATATCTCTATTTATCTTTACTTCCTATAGAATAAAATATAGTAGTATTCAATGCATTGATGTTTTGTAATACAAGATTAATAACTTATGTCAGGTTTTTGGTTCCCAAAAAGAATAAATAACTCATTCACTAAAAACATAACTTAAGTCTACGATTTCTATTTTTAAATATTTAGGTAGCAACTATGCAAACCCCTCACATTTTAATTGTTGAAGACGAGATTGTCACACGCAATACACTCAAAAGTATTTTTGAAGCAGAAGGATATATTGTTCACGAAGCTACTGATGGCGCAGAAATGCACAATGTATTATCTGATCATGATATTAATCTGGTCATTATGGATATTAATTTACCCGGTAAAAATGGTTTATTGCTGGCTCGTGAATTACGTGAACAAGAAAGCATTGCATTAATGTTTTTAACTGGCCGTGATAACGAAGTTGATAAAATTCTTGGCCTAGAAATTGGTGCTGATGATTACATTACTAAGCCGTTTAATCCTCGCGAATTAACTATTCGCGCACGCAACTTGCTTTCTCGTACTATGAATTTAGCGGGTAACAGCGAAGAACGTCGCCAAGTGGAAAGCTATAAATTTAATGGCTGGGAATTAGACATTAACAGCCGTTCATTAGTTAGCCCAGCTGGCGAGCACTATAAGCTGCCACGCAGTGAGTTCCGTGCCATGCTGCATTTCTGTGAAAACCCGGGCAAAATTCAAACTCGTGAAGAACTGCTGAAAAAAATGACTGGCCGTGAGCTTAAACCTCATGACCGTACTGTTGATGTGACTATTCGTCGTATTCGTAAGCATTTTGAATCAACACCAGACACTCCAGAAATCATCGCGACTATTCACGGTGAAGGCTATCGTTTCTGTGGTGATTTAGTCGAATAATATTTGGCTAAATAATTTTGGTATTAAAATAACCGACGCTGACATAACAAGCGTCGGTTATTTTTTTTATTCAGATTTAATGCCAAGGAATGATCGGCACAGCACTTAATGCGTTGTCCGGAGAGCCTTCAATAATTTTATCTGAATAAGTAAGATAAATCAGAGCATTGCGTTTATCATCATAAAAACGTACTACCTGCAATTTTTTGAAAACTAAGGATGTCCGTTTTTGAAATACCACTTGTCCTTTTTTAGGCGAGCGTTTAACCCGATCGGTTAATGTAATCGGCCCAACCTGCTGACAAGAAATCGCTGCATCGGCAGTATCTTCGGCTAAACCAAGCCCGCCTTTTATTCCGCCAGTCTTTGCTCGACTAATATAACAAGTGACGTTCTCAACATCAGGATCATCAAATGCTTCGACTACAATCTTATGATCTGGTCCAAATACTTTAAAAACAGTATCAACAGAGCCAACAACTTCAGCATAAGAAATAGCTGGCAGAGCACTTAATATCACTGCTAAAAATAAGTTTTTTACATGAAGCAATCGCATACTGTTTTCTCTCTAAATATTTTTTAGCCGAATATCCAGCAGATAAATAACGCAGTAAATAATAACCCACTGAACAATAGTATAGAATTAAACGTATTTACTATAAACGAAAAAGCTAACTTGATATAGAATAGCGGTTTGTTAATCACCTATATCAATTTTTCAGGTCTAATTGACTAGGAATATATATGGATCAGACCAACATTATTCGTGATCTTCTCCGCTGGTTGGATGAAAATCTAGACAAACCCCTTTCACTAGATAATGTCGCAGCTAAAGCGGGATATTCCAAATGGCATTTGCAACGAATGTTCAAAGAGATCACTAATCAAGCGATTGGTTCCTATATCCGTGCTAGGCGTCTTTCTCGTGCAGCTGTTGCATTAAGGCTTACTAGTCGTCCAATTTTGGATATCGCTTTGCAGTATCGTTTTGATTCTCAACAAACCTTTACGCGCGCTTTTAAAAAACAATTTGATATTACACCGGCATTATACCGTCGTAATGAGGAGTGGTGTGCCACAGGTATTTGTCCGCCGATTATTCTCGATGAGCGCCCTCATGCTGAACCTGAGTTTGTTAATTTACCTGAAAAACAATTACTTGGTTTCGAACAAAGTTGCAGCTATGCCTTAGAAGAATGGTCGACGGCCTGCTCTAAAATGCGCCATGATTTTTGGCATTATTATTTAAGTCATACTACCGTCGTTCCTACAGAAGTTTTTGGTTTACATCATGTAGTGCATAATTCAGAGCATGATGATGACCAAACAGTATTTTATACCACAGCGGTAGAGCCTAAAAATGCAGATTTGAATAATGATAAATACCGAGGAATTAATTTACCGGGCGGTGATTATGTAAAATTTGGTTTTAGAGGGGAAGCCACACGCCAGAATCTGCAAGAATTTTTGCATATGATTTATGGTGTGTATTTGCCACAACTAAAATTAACTCGTCGGTCGGGCTATGATATTGAACATTATATTTTAAAACCACTGTCTCCTGAAGATATGGAGAATACTGATCCTAAACATCATATCGCGGCTTTTGATTACTATGTGCCAATAAAAGTGCCAATAAAACAGTACCAATAAAGCGGTTATAGTAGAATGAAATGTATCGATGAAAATGCCTTTATCAAGAAATACCGCTTATAAAAGAGGCATCCATTCAAAAGTAGCGTTCAAAAATAGCATACGTAGTTAAAATATAAATAATATCATCAACTACTGATGTTTTAGGCCGAGTTCTATCAACAAAAATCGGCCTGAAACATCACATTAGCGTATAAAATCATTTACGCTTGCTGTTCATCCAGTGCTGGCTGGGTTAAATGTGTCACTTCACCTGCCGTTTCAACAATCCAACCATTTGCTAACCACGGGCTATTTTGATAATCAACACGCGATATTGAACAGTTACGTAAACGCAAACGACGTTCCGAATGCGCTGGAACTCCGAGAATTCGGCTAAGTAATGCGCTTAATGCAATCCCATGACTGACCAATAATGGGCGGCTTCCCTCGGGTAAATTACGGCAGTTTTCTAATGCCGCAAACATACGAGTAGCCAACTCATTCATTGATTCACCTTCAGGAATTCGCCCATCAGGCGTACCATCAATCAGGCTTTTACGCCATAATTCTTCGGTTTCAGTGAGAGAATCGATATCGCGTTGCTCTAGCACCCCCATATTTAATTCACGTAAACGAGGATCGGCAATCACTTGGCAATCACATTGTTGTGCAATTATTTGTGCAGTTTCGCGTGTGCGCCCCATATCACTAGTGATAATATGCGTTATACCTTCGGATTTTACTCTTTCCGCAACCTGCCTGGCCTGTTGTTTCCCGGTTTCAGTTAAAGGACTGTCGGACTGACCCTGAATACGGCGAGCCACGTTCCATTCGGTTTCGCCATGGCGAACAAGATAAACCTGTAACATAGATTTGTTCCGTAATTACTTCGCGATATATGTTCAAAGGAAAAATAATTAATGTATCAAGTTATAGCTGCAACGACTAATCCTGCCAAAATAAAAGCGATTACCCTTGCTTTCGATGCTGTATTTGGACCAGGCAACTATCAAATTGAAGACATCAACGTCGATAGCAGCGTTCCACAACAACCTCTCGGTAATAATGAAACGCGCACAGGCGCAAGACAACGCGTAATGGCGTCACGTCAAGTTCGCCCTGAAGCTGACTTCTGGGTGGGAATTGAAGCAGGGGTTGATGAAGATATGACTTTTGCTTGGATTGTCGTCGAACATAAACAAATTCGAGGAGAATCACGTTCTGCAAGTTTAATGATACCAGAAAAAATCCTAGCAGGAATTCGTGAAGGTCGCGAGCTAGGTGATGAAATGGCAGATTTAACCGGAATTGATAATATCAAACAGCAAGGTGGCGCAATAGGATTCTTCACCAATGGTTTATTAACCCGCACAAGCGTATACCAACAAGCGCTGATACTTGCACTGGTTCCCATCAAGCATGAAATTTATAAAGAGCTTAACCAGATAGAAGATTGATTATACCTAAAAAATAAACTAAAAGGGGCATTGTTTGCCCCTTTCTCGTAAAATTTAGCTTAATTCATTGATAAAACTAATTATTTAAGCAACTGTTGTTCTAACCAATTTTTCACGTCTGTCGGTGCTGATTTCAAGCTATTTGAACCACGAGTTATCGTTGCAATCCCGACACCAAGCTCAGACTTTAACTCCCGCTGGCTCATTTCTCCGCGCATTAATTCCTGAATAATACGTACACGAGTTGCTAATGCTGTACGTTCATCAGGAGTTAATAAGAGTTGTAGAACTGGATGCTGTAGATCTTGCTCAAAAGCATGCTGAAGTAACCGGACAAAGCGTTGCCAGTCATCGTTATCATCAGCCATCAGCGCCGGATCATTAAGGTGATTTGCTGCCATGTTATTCCGCCATACTATTCAACTAGTACAAATCATAACATAAAAGCACACAAATCACCGCATTTCCTACTTTAATAACGCATTAACCACTCTGAATTAGTCAGAACATTCGCTTTTTGATGCAAAAAGTTCTTATAAAACAAATCGTAAGCTAATACATTTTTAACATAGCCTCGGGTTTCAGAGAACGGAATACTTTCAATAAATGCCACGGCGTCCAAACGCCCTGCACTATTATTAAGCCAACGATTCACTCGCGATGGACCGGCATTATACGCCGCGCTAGCTAAGATACGGTTATTACCAAACTGTTGATAAACCGACTCTAAATAAGCAGTACCAATTTCGATATTTTTAATCGGATCAACTAACTGACTACTATTCACATAGCCGCTAATCCCTTGAGTATCAACAGTATGCTTTGCAGTAGCGGGCATAATTTGCATCAAACCTGTTGCTCCAACCGGTGAACGTGCCTGAGGATTCCAAGCACTTTCTTGGCGAGCAATCGCCATCGCATAACTTTTATCGATACTTTTATTTTTAGTATAACGATCGAACTCAGCTCCCCAAGCTAATGGAAAACGCTCTTCTAGATGATCCCAAAGTTTGGCACTAATCGTAGCCTGAACGCTTAAATCGGCCCAATTTTGTTGCAATGCATAGCGGGCAAGTTGCTCTTGTTTATTGGCTGGCTGAGTTGAAACTAAATTAATCCATTCATTTCTTGCCTGATTATCCATTTCCCAATACATCAATTCACGAATACGATTAATTTCAGGCAATGAGGCTATACTGCTATCAGGTTGTTCAGCAGCCTTGATATATAAAGGATATGTCAGATTAAGTTGTTGTGCAG
The DNA here is from genome assembly GCF_022592395.1 of Moellerella wisconsensis. Taxonomy (NCBI): domain Bacteria; kingdom Pseudomonadati; phylum Pseudomonadota; class Gammaproteobacteria; order Enterobacterales; family Morganellaceae; genus Moellerella; species Moellerella wisconsensis. The sequence goes on from NZ_CP093242.1 coordinate 3,033,824, forward strand.
CAACCATAGGATAAAAGCCTCGTGACTCCATCAACTTACGTAAAATAGCCTCACCTTCAGCTTTTTTACCTTGATCAATCAACGTCATCGCCAACCAATACTGCCATTCCTCTTTGGTTTTACTTTCTTCAGGCAGTCTTTTCAGCCATTGAGCCACGCCCGGTTTATCATTTAAACCTAATGATAAGCGAACTCGACGCTCCAATAATGATGCAGAATTAGAATTATTAATCACCTCATCGCGCCATTTTTGCTGCTCAGGAGTCACCTCGCCCATATATTGCCAAGCGACAGATTCACTCATTTGTTGACGCTCTTTAGCATTCATTTTTTGCGCACGAGCAATGGTATTAATCGCTTCTCTCGCCTGATCTGGCGATTGACGAGCAAAGCGGCTAAACGCAGCTAACGTAGCTTCGCGAGTAAAATCAGTCGCTGCAGTTTCGCGCGCGAATTGAGTCACCGATGCCGGATTATTTTGCAATTTAATTAAAGCATCAGAAATAGTTTTATAACTCGCCGGTAAGCGCTTGGCCAAATAACTCGCAATTGAGGTATTTCCACTTTTAATTGCTAAGCTAATACGCTGTAAGATCAATTCGGGGGTTAATTGGCCTTCTTTTTCCCAAGCGTCAAATAACTTATCGCAACTTGATGGCATTGAATTTCCATTCAACCAAGCTTCTTCAGCGCCCTGCCAAGCAATTTGTTGTTGCCCTGTTACCCAGTTAGCATAGTAATAATTGCATCTTGCTTCTGCTGGCTTGGGCGCTTCGGGGCTAAAAGCCAATAATGCGGACCATTCTTGACGGCGTGCTAATTCATTGACAAATCGAGCTTTAAGCGAGCGTGCTGGCGGTAAATTAGGATGCGTTGCAATAAAATCATTCACTTGCTTGGCGGAGACAATATCCATATCTTGGGATAATTCACGATACTCTAAATAAGGATATAATGGATAATCCTGTAAAGTTGGCATTAATCGCTCAACTTCATCCATATTTTTAGCATCCCAAGCCTGTTTAATCGCTTGATAACGTTCACGTTGTTGCGAAAGACTGTCTGCCCAACTGGCTGCTGATACCAGCATTACCGCAGCAGGTATCGCTGCTATCCACCACTTATTCATGAAGCACCGCTCCTTATTACCTTGATATTTATACCGTTAACCTAAAAATGATTTCAATTTTTTCGCTAACAACAATAATTATCCATCACTTTATCAAATATTTATCTATTTGCATGTGATTATTCAATACTTTAATACGATGATTAACACTGCTCACCCTAAGTTTACGGCGTTTAACCAGAATAATTTAGCTAATAACAATAAAATACCACATCTCCCATCATCAGCTCATAATCAGTTCTTAGATAAGTTTAAGCACAATCATAAACAAACGACTAAACCCAGCATGATAGATAGGATAAAAGAATAAAAAAGGCTAAACTATCAAGCAAACAAGTTTATCCAATTAGTGATAATCAGGTTATTGCTGATAGCTGATATTGGTTAATCAGTATTCTACTGGCTTAGAATAGTTATAAGTTAAAGAAAGAACTGATAATAATCATAAAATTCATTTAATTAGCGATAGCAAAAACGATAACTTTTAGAAATCATAGGGTATATAAAATTGGCTCAATACGTTTATTCTATGCACCGCGTGGGGAAAGTTGTCCCACCTAAACGGCATATTTTAAAGAACATCTCTTTAAGCTTTTTTCCGGGAGCAAAGATCGGTGTTTTAGGTCTTAACGGGGCAGGTAAATCTACCTTACTGCGCATTATGGCGGGTATCGATACAGATATTGAAGGTGAAGCGCGCCCGCAACCAGGAATTAAAATTGGTTACCTGCCACAGGAACCTAAACTTAATTTAGAACATACCGTACGTGAAGCGGTCGAAGAAGGCGTTAGCGAAGTTAAAAATGCGCTGAATCGTCTGGATGAAGTGTATGCGGCTTATGCAGATCCTGATGCTGATTTTGATCAATTAGCCAAAGAACAAGGTCAATTAGAAGCCATTATTCAATCACACGATGGTCATAATCTGGATAACCAGTTAGAGCGTGCGGCAGATGCACTTCGCTTACCTGCTTGGGATGCCCAAATTAAACATTTATCTGGGGGTGAACGCCGTCGTGTAGCAATTTGTCGTTTACTGTTAGAAAAACCAGACATGCTGCTGCTCGATGAGCCAACTAACCACTTGGATGCTGAATCCGTCGCTTGGTTAGAACGCTTCTTACATGATTATGAAGGTACTGTTGTGGCAATTACCCATGACCGTTACTTCTTAGACAATGTCGCCGGCTGGATCTTAGAGCTTGACCGTGGTGAAGGTATTCCATGGGAAGGTAACTATTCTTCTTGGTTAGAGCAAAAAGATAATCGCTTGGCGCAAGAAGCCTCTTCAGAAGCGGCTCGCCGTAAATCTATCGAGAAAGAACTTGAATGGATCCGTCAAAATCCAAAAGGCCGCCAAGCCAAAGGCAAAGCCCGTTTAGCTCGTTTCGAAGAACTTAATAACGTTGAGTATCAAAAACGTAACGAAACTAGCGAGCTGTTTATTCCACCAGGTCCACGTTTAGGTGATAAAGTTCTCGAAGTTGAGAATCTAAGCAAATCGTATGGCGATCGTATGCTGATCGATAACCTGAGCTTTGCTATTCCTAAAGGTGCGATTGTCGGTATTATCGGTCCGAACGGAGCGGGTAAATCAACATTGTTCCGCATGATCTCCGGTCAAGAACAACCAGATTCAGGAACCATCAGTTTAGGTGACACGGTTAAAGTCGCGTCAGTTGATCAGTTCCGTGATGAGATGGACGACAGCAAAACCGTCTGGGAAGAAGTATCTAACGGCCAAGATATTATGCGTATTGGCAATTTCGAACTGCCAAGCCGCGCTTATGTCGGTCGATTTAACTTTAAAGGAACAGACCAGGGTAAGCGCGTAGGAGAACTTTCCGGAGGTGAACGGGGTCGTCTGCATCTCGCCAAACTGTTACAAGTTGGCGGTAACATGCTGTTATTAGATGAGCCAACCAATGACCTAGATATCGAAACTCTGCGTGCGCTGGAAAACGCCTTATTAGAATTCCCGGGCTGTGCTATGGTCATTTCCCATGACCGTTGGTTCCTTGACCGTATCGCAACGCACATTATTGATTATCAAGATGAAGGTAAAGTCGCGTTCTTCGAAGGTAACTTCACCGAATATGAAGACTTCAAAAAACGCACTCTGGGCGCGGAAGCACTTCAACCACATCGCATTAAATACAAAAAAATGATCAAATAATTATTATTTTGACATCTTGTTGATAAATATAATTAAAACGGCACCTTCTGGGTGCCGTTTGTTGATTCAAAATAACTTAATTTTCCATCATTAATAGCTGTTGGACTAACTCTACACAACGTAAAAAACGCGTATCATAATCAGGAGAGTCCACATGCACAAAATCGACATTATTTTTATTTAGCATTTCAATCAATAAGGTTTGAAATGTCTGGCGATCTTGATCGCTGCCTAAGCTGCGTAATCCATCTGCCACCCACGGAGTATTATTCTCTAATAAAATAACCAAATCAAAACGATACTCATCAATGAGTGCTTGAACAAACGGATGTTCTTTACCTTCATAACGTTTGCAGAAAGCCTGTGTGGTAATAAAATCAGTATCAATAAAAGCAACTTTATTTGCATATTTAACTGCAAAATCAATATATTGAGCGTGACCCAATGCAATTTTATCGTAATCTGAGTATTGCAATGCCATTTCATCACCGCCAAGGTGAGAAAAAACATAATCCCGACCGAATTCCCACGCACTGGTAGTATTGAAAATATTGGCTAATTTATTGACTAAAGTTGATTTTCCACTCGATTCTCCACCTAAAATCGCTACTTTTCGTACAAAGAATGGCTTAACTTCAGTTGGGATGTATTCCCAATATTTAAACGGTGCCTGCCGGATTTGGTGGCCACTAATATTCATAAAACTACGTTCAGGATCTATCAACGTGGTTTCAATACCCAAGTATTTTTTATAGCGTGGCGCATCGTTTTTTTCGCCCGAATAAATATAACTTGGGCGGATATTTTTCTGCTTAAGAAACTTATGCATTCCTTCGCTCCACACTTGCCAACCGTGCGGATAGGGTTCAATACCTTTTTCATCAAATAAATGGATATGAATATTTTTCTGATATTTAAAAGTTTGTAATAACCAACGTAAGCGATCGCTCACTGTTGGCTGCTGTGACATCGAGCTGTTAAGGAACAGATTTTTATCCCGCGGCTCATCATGGCAAAGGATTACATGTAATTCATCGACCTGACTACAAGCACGTTGTATCAGATAAATATGGCCCGTATGTAAAGGATAAAATTTACCAAAAACCACTCCGACCACTTTCTCTTTTTGTGGGTATTCCAAACCAAGAAAACGGTGCAAAGCAGCTATTTTTTGGGCGCTTGGACTTTTGATTTTATTATTAATTAGCTGACTCAAATAACCTTTAGTCATCTCGCTAGCATCGGCAACTTGTTGTAAGGTATAACCTGTCTGCCTAATCGCATCTTTTAAATAATCAAACTCTGCCATCAGTCCCTCCGATTCAGTCAAATTCTTCCATTACGCTGAGTGCATCAGCAAGTTTTTTTACGCCGTACACTTTCATGTTCGGTAAGGGCTTTTTAGGCATATTAGCATAAGGTACGATGGCGCGTTTGAACCCATGTTTAGCCGCTTCAGAAATACGCTCTTGTCCACTAGGAACGGGGCGAATTTCACCGGCTAAACCAACTTCGCCAAATACCACTAAATCCCGTGGTAGAGGTCTATCACGAAAACTAGACACTAAAGAGAGCAATAAAGCTAAATCCGCACTAGTTTCAGTGACTTTTACCCCACCAACGACATTGACGAATACGTCTTGATCCGCCATTAATAATCCACCGTGACGATGCAGCACGGCCAATAAAATAGCTAAGCGATTTTGTTCTAAGCCAACAGCAACACGACGCGGATTAGACATCATTGAATGATCCACTAGCGCTTGGATCTCAACCAATAAAGGTCGCGTGCCTTCCCAAACTACCATGACCGAACTGCCAGAAGTAATTTCTTCGCCGCGACTCAAGAATATAGCAGAAGGATTGCTAACCTCTTTAAGTCCTTGCTCTGTCATGGCAAAGACCCCCAGCTCATTCACCGCCCCAAAACGGTTTTTATGGCTACGTAAAGTTCTGAACCGTGAATCACCATCACCGTCGAGCATTACTGAGCAATCGATGCAGTGCTCCAATACTTTAGGGCCAGCTAATGAACCATCTTTGGTGACATGCCCGACCATAACGATTGCCACACCTCGGGTTTTGGCAAAGCGTGTTAAATAAGCGGCTGTTTCTCTGACCTGCGCCACGCTCCCCGGGGAGGATTGAATATCAGCCATATGCATGACTTGAATCGAGTCGATAACCATTAATTTAGGGTTTTCTTGTTCTGCTGTTAAGCAGATTTGTTCGATACTGGTTTCCGATAACATATTCAAATTATCGGTCGGTAACCCTAAACGATGGGCTCGCATCGCTACTTGCTGCAAGGATTCTTCACCGGTGACATACAGAGTTTTCATTTGTGCCGATAGCTGACACATCGTCTGTAATAATAACGTACTTTTCCCTGCACCAGGATTTCCACCGATCAATATGGCACTCCCGGGGACAACCCCTCCCCCTAACACGCGGTCAAACTCTTTAAATCCAGTCGAAAAGCGAGGGACTTCTTCTAAGCTAATTTCAGAAAGTTTTTGTACTTTACTGATACCGCTATTACCCGCGTAGCCAGTAAATCGATCATTACGAGCCGCTGCTGGGCTGGCCGCTAAACGGATTTCTGTAATGGTATTCCACGCATTACAGGCAGTGCATTGCCCCTGCCATCGAGGATAATCTGCACCGCATTCATTACAGACAAATGCTCGTTTTGCACCTTTTGCCACAACCTGCTCCTATTTTTTATAAAATTAGCTTAACGTTCTTCGTGTTTTAGTCCACCACTGAGCACACATAATACGCCCATTAAATCGGCATGACGGATAGCGACTGCCGCACGGGCATAGACTTTTGGCTTAGCATGATAGGCGATACCTAATCCGGCTTTGCGGATCATTTTTAAATCATTCGCGCCATCACCTATCGCGACCGTTTGTTCTAGCGGAATATTGAGCTGCTCAGCCAATTTAATCAGCGTTTGGGCTTTATATTTAGCATCGATAATTGGCCCTTTAACTTTTCCAGTTAGCTTGCCAGCTTTTACGTCTAGCTGGTTAGCCACTGCCGCTACTAATTTTAATCGTTGGCGCAGGTCATCGGCAAAAAAGGTAAATCCACCCGAAGCTATTGCCACATGCCAGTCCATAGCTTGTAATTTACGCACTAAGCTGGTTAAACCGGGCATCAAAGGCAGTGTTTCTAATACTTGATGTAAGATATTGGCATCAGCACCTTCTAATAAAGCCACCCGAGCGCGTAAACTTTCAGTAAAATCTAATTCGCCCAACATCGCACGCTCAGTTACTTCGGCAACTTGTTCACCGACACCTGCTAAGCGTGCGATTTCATCAATGCATTCAATCTGAATCGCCGTTGAATCCATATCCATAACTAATAAACCCGGGGAACGTAAGCGTGGAATTTTCCCTAATGGAACCACATCCAATTGGCATTCATCGGCTAATTTTTTAATTCGGCTATTTAGGCTTCCGGCAATTCTAACCACTTGATAATCATCAATTCGCCAAGAAGATACAATCACAATTGCAGCGCCTAGCCGTTGTTGAAAGTTACTGATTCGAGTTTTATCTAGCCCACGACCATATAATAGCCAACCACTGTCGCCTGCGCGATAGTCCAATGGCATAACCTCTTCCCCAGTGAGTGACAAAGGTAATCCCGGCCATTTTTGGATCTCGTCGGGTAAATAACAATAGGTTAAACTTGTTGACATGAAAACTTGCTCCTGTAATCCTCACTGCCCTATTTTAGGAAAATGGTGGTTAGCCATTAATGGCTTGAAACAAAAACTGCGCTTCAAACTATCCTATCTACCTAACCTCTGGCAACATATACCCGTGATACTTCACGCTGTGGGTGCATTGTCGATGGCGGCGATAACGGCAAAACAACAGTGAAAATGTGAATGATGATCCAGACAAAATTATCTTTTCGACTGCATAAATCAGTAATTATTATTACCTGTATTGCGCTTATCGCGCTATTAATGCAAAGCGTATCCTATATCAGCCGTATTCATTATCAGGCGCGAATCGATCAGTTTAAACAGCTGTCTCATACACTTGCTGAACAAGTGGCGTTTAGCTTATCCGATTATATTGTCGACGGCAGTAAAGATTTTAATCGTGAGATGATTATCGCTAATCTGGATAAAATGACCTCCAATAGTCGGATCCTCGATGCCAGTGTTTATCTTAATAATGGGACTCTTATCGCTGAATCAGGGGAAAACGTTCCAATCAAATCGCGTTTAGCTATTGATAATGCAAATAATCAACATCCATTTCAATATCAATTGGTTGTGCCTATCCCTGATGCAGTTCATCCCAAAGGATATATGCGTATGACCATCGATACCCAACAATTATCAACCGAAGCCCAGCAAGCAGATAATACCACTAATATTTTACGTATGTTTATGTTGTTAACTTTTGCGACTGGCTTTATTTTAGCCAATACATTATTCCGTTTAAAACATAAAAAAGGACAAAAATTACCTTTTCCATTGATGGAAGATGAAGATTTGACTGAAAACTATCTAGAGTCACAAGCTAATAGTGAACAAAAAACGGCTATGAAAAAAATCAAAAAAGAGCCAAAGAAATCACGTGCTCACCGTGATAAATACCATCATGCGGCAAAACATAAGCCCAAGAAACCAAATACGAAAAAAGTGGAGTAGTAATTCTATCGTTTCGCCAATCTATCAATAGAAACAAATAAGCAATATATAAGGATTTATCTTAAAAAAATAAAATTAAATAAGATAAATTCACTCAGCACAATAAGATGAAAATAAAGCAATAAAATCAATACATTACAATTAAAAAAAAACTGAAGTATCAATATGGTAATTTTTTGTTCGGATTAATCACTAGGTTAACTGATTAAATGTGTTAGTTTTAAGTTGTCATGCTATAAATTCAATTATTTTGATTTTTTATTCTTTGCAAGGTAAAACCAAAAAATAATCCTGCGAAAATATTCACTTAACAAAGAATATATTATTGTTTATGCTACTTAACAGAGGGGATGATGCGATTTAATTCACTATCCATTATCGGATTTAATGAATTAGGCTAGGAAGCCATACAAGGATGTATAAACAAGGACGTATTCTCTATCTACCTTTTTATTCCTCTACCTTTTTGTGTTTTCCTACTTCACCTATAAAAAACCCCAACCGAAGTCAGGGTTTTATCATCAAAGATAAATCTTGGGCCTAGAAATTATTTATCGCCCAATAAAACAGAATCTAATGCAATTTCAATCATTTCGTTGAACGTAGTTTGACGCTCTTCGGCAGTTGTTTGTTCGCCGGTTTTAATATGATCAGAAACCGTACAGATAGTTAATGCTTTCGCACCATACTCTGCTGCAACGCCATAAATACCCGCAGCTTCCATTTCTACACCCAGAATACCGTATTTTTCCATCACTTTGAACATATCAGGATCTGGAGAATAGAATAAATCTGCAGAGAATAAGTTACCAACGCGCACATTGATATTTCTAGCTTTTGCCGCTTCAACTGCATTATGTACTAAGCCATAATCAGCGATAGCCGCGAAATCATGATTTTTAAAACGTTGACGGTTAACGTTAGAATCAGTACATGCCCCCATACCAATAACAACATCACGTAATTTGACATCATCCATTACCGCGCCGCATGAGCCCACACGAATGATGACTTTAACACCAAAATCTTTAATTAATTCAGTTGCATAAATAGAGCATGAAGCGATCCCCATACCATGCCCCATCACTGAAATTTTACGGCCTTTATAGCTGCCGGTAAAACCAAGCATGCCGCGAACATTATTAACCTGGCGAACATCATCTAAAAAGGTTTCAGCAATATATTTTGCGCGCAGTGGATCGCCTGGCATCAAGACAACATCTGCAAAATCACCCATTTCTGCATTAATATGAGGGGTAGCCATTATTATTCCTTATTATTTAATCAGTTAATGCTGCATCACTTGGCATAACCTTGCATTGCAGCCGTTCTGATAATGATGACAAAAGCATGCGTTCAATAATAATCAATCGCATGCTTAATGAAGTTATTTAGCACAAATTAAAACATTACTTTGCCATAATCCATCGGAGATAGGTCAAAATAATTAGCTACTGTTTGACCAATATCTGCAAAGCTTTCACGGTGACCGAGAGAGCCAGCTTTGATTTTCGGACCATAAACTAACACTGGAATATGCTCGCGAGTATGATCGGTGCCCGGCCATGTTGGATCGCAACCATGATCTGCGGTCAAAATCAGCATATCTTCGTCTTTTAGCTGTGCCATCAACTCAGGTAAACGACGGTCAAATAATTCAAGTGCTGCCGCATAACCCGCAACATCGCGACGGTGACCATAAGCAGAATCAAAATCGACAAAGTTAGTAAAGACGATCGTTTTATCGCCAGCTAATTTCATTTCTTCTACGGTGGCGTCAAATAATTGATCTAATCCAGTCGCTTTGACTTTTTTAGTGATACCTACATGGGCATAGATATCAGCAATTTTACCGATAGAAACCACTTCGCCTTGTTTCTCTTCAACCAGTTTTTGTAACATAGTTGGTGCTGGTGGTTTAACCGCGTAGTCATGACGATTACCCGTACGAGCAAAATTACCTGCTTTATCGCCAACAAATGGACGTGCAATTACACGGCCGATGTTATAGCCACCTTTGGTCAACTCTTCACGGGCGATTTCGCACAGTTCATACAGTTTATCTAAACCGTAAGTTTCTTCATGGCATGCAATTTGGAATACGGAGTCAGCAGAGGTATAGAAAATCGGTTTACCGGTTTTCATGTGCTCTTCACCCAGAGCATCCAAAATAACCGTACCTGATGAATGACAGTTTCCTAAATAACCTGGCAGATTAGCGCGTTTAACTAAAACATCCAGTAATTCTTGTGGGAAGCTATTTTCTTCATCTTTAAAATAACCCCACTCAAACAGCACAGGAACACCTGCAATTTCCCAGTGACCTGATGGTGTATCTTTACCGGAAGAGAGCTCACTCGCGTAGCCATAGGCACCAATAACTTCAGCACTAGCATCTAAACCTGCTGGGAACTGACCACATGATTCTTCTGCGGCTTTACCTAAACCTAATTTAGTTAAATTAGGTAGGTTTAATGGGCCCTTACGGCCAATATCAGCTTCGCCACGCGCACACGCATCTGCAATGTGGCCTAATGTATTTGCGCCAATATCACCGAATTTGTCGGCATCTCCCGCTGCACCAATACCAAAAGAATCCAGTACCATAATAAATGTACGTTTCATAATACTCTCCTGCGCCATACTTTTATGAACATCATCTTAATGAACATCAAAAGCATACCGCTGATAAATTCAATACGTCTTACCTATTATACTCGAGATTAAATATTATAGAGTTGCAGTGGCACTATTTGCCTACTGCAACGCTATTATCGAGCATAACTAGGCAATATTATTCACTAATTTGACGATAAACCATTGGATTAACTGGCGCAGCCTGCTGGCCCAGAGTCATGGCATCACGAACTTCTTGTGCTGCCGCTTCCCATGATTTTTCATCGTTAGCATGGATCATCGCTAATGGTGTTTTGCTATCAATTTTAGTACCAAGTGCAGCAATATCACTTAGACCAACACTGTAATCAATCGCATCAGTCGCTTTACGTCGACCGCCACCTAAAGTCACCACAGACATACCTAGCGCACGGGTATCCATTGCAGTGATGATACCTTCCGCTTGGGTATAGACAGGTTTACTTAATACCGCAGTTGGCAGATATTTAGCATAATTTTCAACGAAATCTGTTGGACCATTTTGCGCTGCAACCATACGACCAAACACTTCGGCAGCTTTACCGTTATCTAATACTGCTTGCAGTTTTTCACGCGCTTGTTGGCGATCTGATGCTAAATTAGCAGAAACCAGCATTTCAACACACAATGCCATGGTGACTTCAAACAGACGTGGATTTCGATATTCACCGGTTAAGAACCGAACAGCTTCGCGAACTTCAACCGCATTACCCGCACTTGAGGCTAAAACCTCGTTCATATCGGTTAACAGTGCGGTTGTTTTACAACCAGCACCATTAGCAACTTTCACGATAGACTCAGCTAATTCAGTCGATTTTTCATACGTTGGCATAAATGCGCCAGAACCAACTTTAACATCCATCACCAAGGCATCAAGCCCTTCAGCTAATTTCTTACCTAAAATAGAAGCTGTAATTAATGGGATAGCATCAACCGTTGCTGTAATATCGCGAGTCGCATAAAAACGCTTGTCAGCAGGCGCTAAAGAATTGGTTTGACCAATAATTGCGACGCCAACATTTTTGATAATATCGCGGAAACGAGCATCATCTGGAAAAATATCAAAACCAGGAATTGCTTCGAGTTTATCCAAGGTTCCGCCGGTATGGCCTAAACCACGGCCAGAAATCATCGGTACATAACCGCCACATGCAGCAACCATTGGGCCCAGCATCAGCGAAGTCACGTCACCGACACCCCCGGTAGAATGTTTATCTACAATTGGGCCGTTAAGATTAAGTGATTTCCAATTTAATACGCTGCCTGAATCACGCATAGCCAAAGTTAATGCAACACGCTCGTCCATAACCATGTCATTAAAATAGATAGTCATCGCTAAAGCAGCAATTTGACCTTCAGAAACAGAGTTGTCGCGAACACCATTAATAAAGAAACGAATTTCTTCTTCGCTGAGTTGTTTGCCATCACGTTTTTTACGGATAATTTCTTGTGCTAAAAACAAAATATACTCCTTAAAATTCAACCAGAGGGGGGACTCAATCTACGAATTTCTCCGAGATTAATAACCGCTATTTTGCTTTTGTCCCGCAAAACCTAACGTGCTGAGTAAACTACCCAGTAAACTTGATGCACCAAAGCGGAAATGACGTGCATCAGCCCAGCCTTCGCCCATAATTCTGTCTGCCAATGCTAAATATTGAGCCGCTTCTTCAGCTGTACGCACACCACCCGCTGGTTTGAAACCGACAGTTTTACCAACTCCCATATCATGAATAACTTGGATCATGATCTCAGCGCTTTCCAGCGTTGCATTAACAGGTACTTTACCGGTTGATGTTTTAATAAAATCAGCGCCTGCATTAATTGAGATTTCAGATGCTTTACGAATTAATTCTGCTGTTTTCAGCTCGCCCGTTTCAATAATAACTTTTAATAGCACGCCTGCTTCCGCACAAGCTTCTTTACATGCTTTAACTAAATCAAAACCGATTTGTTCATTGCCAGCCATCAATGCGCGATAAGGGAAAACCACATCTACATCATCAGCACCATAAGCGATAGCTGCACGAGTCTCGGCTAATGCGATATCAATATCATCATTACCATGAGGGAAATTAGTGACAGTAGCGATACGAATATCTGGGGTGCCTTGCTCGCGTAAAACTTTGCGTGCTAGCGGAACAAAACGTGGATAGATACAAATTGCCGCGGTGTTACCTGCTGGGCTTTTTGCTTGATGACATAAATCTGTGACTTTTTGGTCAGTGTCATCTTCATTAAGTGTAGTTAAGTCCATCAAAGCCAGTGCGCGTTGCGCAGCTGCAGTTAAATTAGTCATAAAACTCTCCAACGATATTATTTATTTATCAGAACATTATGTTCTTTGTTGGCGAGCGGGCTTGGTTCCTTAAAGATGTTGCGATAGCCGATGGCTAAAGTAACAGCTGAGTTCCGTCTCACCGCACGATGCTCTCTGATTCCACCTTTGAGAGCGGTTACCTTTCCATAAATGCTCAATATGTTGTTATTTGAACATGGAACAGAACGTATTTATGTGCCACAAATCACATTATACAATTGTATGTTACATGATTAAATGTAACCACGTGATCACAGTCACTAATTATACGCTATTTAACCTCAGCTTTATGCTCTCTAATAAGTTTTATTCCATAAAAGTCGGTTATTTTTAGTTATATTGCATTACCAAAATAGAAAACTATCAAAAATAAACCGCTCAAAAAAATAAAATTAGAAAAAATATAACTGAAAATAAATTGAGTACCGCTTCACTTCAGTAATAAACACTTAAAATAATAAGAAGAATCAATGTAGTTAACTCAACTATTAAGATTAACTTACGGAGGATCAGCGAATAAATTATTATTTTAGAAACTACAAGATGAGTAACTGCTGGTAAAGAGTATACAACAGATTAGCAGTTGGTAAGTAGAATGATACAGAGCTACGAAGCGGCTCACAAAATTAGACTGCCATGGCGAAAAATTTCATCATGGCAGCCAATCAATCTCTTTTAAAATCAATTAAATGACAGCAAGCGTCAGGAAGAAGCCCGCAATAGTAGCACTCATTAAGTTAGACAGAGTCCCGGCCATTACGGCTTTGAGCCCTAAACGTGCTACATCTTGACGACGGTTAGGTGCCATGCTACCTAATCCACCGAGAAGAATAGCGACCGAAGATAAATTAGCAAAACCGCATAAAGCAAAGGAGATAATAGCTTTAGTATGTTCTGATAACACTTGTTTACCGGCAGCAATAACATCAGCATCAGGTTTGAGATACTCACCAAAATTAATGTATGCCACAAATTCATTGACTACAATCTTCTGTCCGATGAATGAACCCGCAATATTAGCTTCGCTCCAAGGAACACCTATCAAATAAGCAATTGGAGAAAAACACCAACCGAGGATCAACTCAAGCGAAAGCTGTGGATAATCAAACCAGCCACCGATACCGCTTAAAATACCATTTAATAACGCAATTAAGGCAACAAAAGCTAATAGCATCGCACCTACGTTAAGCGCTAATTGCATACCTGATGCCGCACCTGACGCTGCCGCATCAATCACGTTAGCTGGGCGTTCATCCTCAGCTACTAAATCCATCGCATCAGCTCTGTCTTTCATGTCTTCAGTTTCTGGCACCATTAATTTAGCAAATAATAACCCGCCTGGAGCCGCCATAAATGAAGCTGCAATCAAGTATTCCATCGGAACACCCATTTGAGCATAGCCAGCAAGTACAGCGCCCGCAACAGAAGCCAGCCCGCCACTCATGATGGCAAATAGCTCAGAATTAGTCATTGTGGCAATATAAGGACGCACAACTAACGGTGCTTCAGTCTGACCCACAAAAATATTTGCAGTAGCTGACAATGATTCAGTTCTTGAAGTTCCGAGCAGTTTTTGTAGCCCACCCCCAAGAATTTTAATAATAAATTGCATGATGCCCAGATAATAGAGCACAGCGATTAATGAGGAGAAAAATACGATAACTGGCAATACGCGCAAAGCAAAAATGAAGCCACCACCGCCAAACAGTTCAAACATTTTATCAGAAACTAGACCACCGAAAATGAAGTCCATCCCTTCTTTGCCGTAACCGATTACACTTGATACTGCATCAGATACAGCGAGGAGCACTTTACGGCCTGCGGGGACATAAAGAACTAAAGCACCTACTCCAATCTGAATTAGGAAAGCACCAACGACAGTTCGAAGCTTAATTGCACGGCGATTAGTTGAGAATAGCACAGCAATGAAAATCAAAGCCGCCATCCCCACTAGACTCATAATGAGTTGCATGGAAGTATCCCTGTTCACTTAATTCTAAATTGATATATCAGTAAACTTATTTGTTTACCGACTCTTTTCGATGCTGATTATACCGAGTCACCGCCAATAACTCTTAACCTTTGTCACAAATACGAGTTGATAAAAGTAACAAGAAAGTATGTTTTGTGATATTTATCACAAAAAAATCAATACCCGTAGAAAATTAATAATATTAAGAATTAATTGAAAATTGCTAATGTGAATATGGTAGATAGTGCTTTTACTCATATCGCTGAGCGTATTGATAGGATGTCTAATAAAGATTAAATAATGATTGGCTATTTTTGTAAAGCTGAGCAGCGATTTCTTCGGGGGGTTCCTGACGCAGTTCACATAATGTCTGAAATACATAACCAATCCGTTCTGGACGATTCGATTCACCTTGAAAACCACTGAGTGGCATATCGGGAGCATCAGTTTCTAATAATAGTGAAGATAATGGTAATTGTGCGATAACTTGTCGCGTTTTTTGTGCCCTTTCATAAGTTATCGTGCCTCCCACGCCTATCGAATATCCTAATTTAATAAAAGCTTGGGCTTGCGATAAACTTCCCGAAAATCCATGTACTACACCGGTCGCAGGCACAGGATGACGCCGCAATATAGCCGCTAATTGATCATGACTTTTGCGAGAATGTAGAATTACCGGTAAATCATAGTATTTGGCTAATTTAAGTTGTTCTATTAGCACAATTTTTTGCTGCTCTACTGGAGCATCTGTCTGATAAAAATCTAAGCCAATTTCTCCCACCGCAACACACTTTGAGTTTTTTTCACTCAATCGTTGAGATAATTTATCAATATGAGAGGACTGAAATGACGCAAGAAAAAGAGGGTGAAAACCTAAAGCAGCATATAATTCAATATGTTGACGAGACAAATCCCAAATACGATCAATATTGGCAACATCAATTGCGGGCATAATAATATGCGAAATTTCAGCCTGTCTTACCCGTTGTAAACTGTCGACAATATTTTCGCTAAACAAAGGAAAATCAAAATGACAGTGAGTATCTATAAACACTTTATTTCCCCGATGCTATACGCTCAACAATATTAACCTGTTGTTTTTCTTGTTCATTCAGTTCACTATTTTGTTGTTTGTCTAATTCATATTGAGCGACGGCGGCTTCGACATAATCATCTTCAAGTAAAATTTCATCTTGCGCTGTTTGCTTATCAAAAGACTCCGTAAGATGAATATTTTGCTGAGTGAAACAATCGCCTAATGCAGCTAGAAAATAGCGGCCACAATGTCGACCCGTATGATAATCATAATTTAATGATGATAATCGGCTACCAAGTGCACTACTTTTTAATGGCGTAGGAGGATATATTTCAAATACTTGCAAGTTACCCGGTGGGTTCTCAATAAATTCTTGGGTACGACGATAGCTTTTTAAATGAGTTTTCATAATCAACGCCATTTTTTGTAAGCTGCTGGTTTCTAACCAACGCGTCATTCTTTTAACCCATTCAGGAGTAAAATAGACTTGAGATGGTACCGTTCTAATCACTACAATAGTATCCGCACCACGCAGATAGGCTTCCTCAACAGGGATAGCCGCAGTAATCCCTCCATCAAGATACAAATGCCCGTCGAATTCAACCCCCGAACGATAAAACCCTGGAATTGCACTTGAGGCACGAATAATATCTAACCAATTATCTTTATCTGGCTGTAAATAAACCGCATCAAAATTATCACTCCGACAAGTACTCATCAAAAATTCTCGACCAGAATCAATCAATTCCAATCCTTTTTCGAGCGCTAGTGGATTCTCTTGATTAGTTACATTAATCAACCAATCGAGATCGATTAAGTGCCCACCACGAATAAAACGCAATGGATTAAAAAATTGTGGATTAGTTGTATAACGAGTAATTATTCGGCGAGCGTATCCACGCTGACCGCAAACATATGAAGATAAATTTTGGGCGCCGGCAGAGGTGCCAATCATGATATCAAAGGGATTAAAATCAGCTTTAAGAAACTCATCCAGTACACCCGCGGTAAAAATTCCGCGCTGACCACCACCTTCACAAATAAGCGCTGTTTTTCCGGAATTAATTTGTTCGTAAAAGGCTAGTGGCTCGATGCTACCTAAAGTGACTGAAACATGTTTTCCCATAACTGATTCTCAAATAATCATAATTAACAGAATAATAGACAAATACCGTAACATATTGAGTTACCAAAAGATTATCATCCTGTGATAACACACGGAATTCGGGCTATCCTCGACGGATAACCCGATGTAATAACGTGATAATTTATTACCGGCACGATATCGGTAACTGCACGGTAGTAGGTAGGTCAAATACTGTAATTAATTTATGTTACCTGATTATAAACTCAGTTTAGCCGATTATTGGGCTTAATTAGCGACCATTAGGCTGCTTTGTACTGATTTAACACCATTGATTGCAGAAACCATATTAACGACTTGATCTATCTGATTATCATTTTTCACAAAACCAGAAATATAAACCACACCTTTAACAGTTTTTACAGAAATATCATTGCTGTCTATACCACTAGTTGATAACAGTTTACTTTTAATTTGTGCCGTAATGCTGCTGTCATCCATATATTTATCAACGTTATTAACACCTTTGGTGATCGCTTGACCGGCATCTTTGCCTGCCATATCAACCGTTTCTGCAGCGCTATCCCAAGTTTGAGATGCCTGTTGTTTTAATGATTCAGCTGATGCAAAACCACTGAACAAGGCACAGCTCAATCCAATAGCTGTTAGTGAGCGTAAAAGTGCTGTCTTTCTCATCTTGAACCTTCCTTAATAGTTAATAATATTTCCGCTATTAACGTGTTAATTAATATAGGCGGTGGGTCATTAATCAAGCCCTGTAAGATTAAAAATAATCTCCATCCAACCTAGGGCTCTCAACCAATTGACAAAGTATAGCCTATGAAAAATAAACTGAAAAAGAAAGGGAAAAAATCAGCAATACAGAATATTCTGGTGAATAATAACAAAAGAAAAGAAAACCAATCCAATACTGACGTTCTTTACCAAACTAAACACTGCCAAAGTACATTTCTCCGGCAGTGTTAGCTTAATAGACGATTAATGCTCGCGAGTTTTACGGAATAAAACTTCAGGATAGCGTTCGCTAGTAATATTTAAGTTAACCATGGTTGGAGCAATATACGTTAAGTTATCACCACCATCTAACGCTAAATTCTGTTCATTTTTACGTTTAAACTCTTCGAATTTCTTCACATCATCGCATTCAACCCAACGCGCAGTTGATACGTTAATATTTTCATAAATCGCTTCAACGTTATATTCATTTTTCAGCCGCGATACCACCACATCAAATTGCAGTACCCCGACAGCACCAACAATCAAATCATTATTGGCTAGAGGACGGAAGACCTGCACCGCCCCTTCTTCAGATAACTGCACTAATCCTTTAAGTAACTGTTTCTGCTTGAGAGGATCGCGTAGACGAATCCGGCGGAATAATTCTGGCGCAAAGTTAGGAATACCGGTGAATTTCATATCTTCACCTTGAGTAAAGGTATCACCAATTTGAATGGTACCGTGATTATGTAAACCGATAATATCTCCCGGGAACGCATGTTCAACGTGTGAACGATCGCCAGCCATGAAGGTTAATGCATCAGAAATTACAACATCTTTATTAATACGCACCTGACGCAGTTTCATGCCTTTTTCATAGGTTCCAGACACAATACGCAAGAAAGCGACGCGGTCTCGATGTTTTGGATCCATATTTGCCTGAATTTTAAACACAAATCCGGTAAATTTCTCTTCTGCTGCCACAACTTCACGGGTATCTGTTTTGCGTGGCATCGGCGTTGGCGCCCACTCAACTAAGCCATCCAGCATATGGTCAACACCAAAGTTACCCAACGCAGTACCAAAGAATACTGGGGTTAACTCGCCCGCTAAAAAGGCTTCTTGTTCAAATTCGTGGGAAGCCCCCTGAACAAGCTCTAGTTCTTCGCGTAATTGTGCCGCTAAATCTTCACCCACGGCATCCTCTAATTCAGGATTATTCAGTCCTTTAATAACACGGACATCCTGAATAGTGTGGCCTTTACCCGTCTGATAAAGATATGTTTCATCACGCAGGAGATGATAAACACCTTTAAATAATTTTCCGCAGCCGATCGGCCAAGTAATCGGGCAACACGCGATCTTTAGCTCGTTTTCGACTTCATCCATTAACTCCATCGGATCACGAATATCTCGGTCGAGTTTATTCATAAACGTTAGGATGGGTGTATCACGCAGACGTGTAACTTCCATCAATTTACGGGTACGATCTTCAACCCCTTTACTGGAATCGATGACCATCAAACAGCAGTCAACGGCAGTTAAAGTACGGTAAGTATCTTCAGAGAAGTCTTCATGCCCTGGGGTATCTAACAGATTTATCAAACAGTCATGGTATGGGAACTGCATCACTGACGTAGTAATCGAAATACCACGTTGTTTTTCCATTTCCATCCAGTCTGATTTTGCATGCTGGTTAGAACCACGGCCTTTCACCGTACCCGCGCGTTGAATCGCTTGTCCAAATAACAATACCTTTTCGGTAATCGTGGTTTTACCGGCATCAGGGTGAGAAATAATAGCGAAAGTTCGACGTTTAGCGACTTCCTGCAAAAATTCAGATTGAGACATCAATTAAATCTTCTAGTTTAAGCACAGAGTTAAGCACCAATAAAAAACACCCATTGGGCGAATTTTGGGCATGCCAAATCCGTTATGTTAATAGACAATTAGCTTTATTTTCGCTGATTTTGGCTTGAGAAACAATCAATGCTTTCCTTCCACAATATATTTCATGTCCATAAAAAGCGACATAGGTGCAATCACCTAAGTGATCTTAACACCATCAAAATCGGCGCTAATTATTTGTATATCATCTTCAAATAGTTGCTTATAGAGCAGCAATGAGTTAGCGACTATTTTTCAACTATATTCTCCAATCATATCTCCCGACTAGATTCCTCGACTAGATCCCCCAATTAGTGACTATTCAAAAATCTATAGTTCTTTTTATAAATCAATAACTATTGGAAAAAATTTTTCAGAATAAATCTAAGTTGATCTGATATTTACTATAATCAATCGATATATTTACAGTTAAAATATGGGCAATATCCAAGTTAGCTGGCTGCCATTATTCGAGCGTAAAAGTATCCTGAAATAATGTAAGCGCGAGAATAAGTGCATCTTCACGGCCATGTTTAGCAGGATAGTAATCCTTACGCACAGTAACCTCATGAAATCCCATATTTTCATACAGTCGAATGGCAGCGCGATTTGATTCACGAACTTCTAACCATAACGTTAAAATATTCTTTTCTGTTAAGTCCTGAATTAAACGTTCCATTAATTGACGACCGTATCCCTGTCCCTGAAAATCAGGATGGATAGCGATATTAAATAATGTCGCTTCGTCTAAAACAGATTGTGTAATAGCAAAACCAATTATCTGATTATCGACCGAGATTTTTAAATTATAATATTTTTCACCCTGATTACCGTAAAAAACGCGCTCACTCCAGGGAAAATCATGGCTCAGCTTTTCAATTAAAAAAGCTGTCGCTAAATCAGATTGTTTTAACGTTGAAATTTTCGTCATTTTGATAGATTTGCTTCCATAAAGACCGTTTTGCTTCACTACTGATACTAAGCTTTGCGAGTGCTGGGCTGGTGATCAGCGCACTTTTTGTTTCTGGTATGCGGCTGTCACCGCAGACCCAACAAGGCACAGATACTGGTGATGGCAACATATCGAGCTGCTCTGAATCAATGCACACAATATCCGTTTTATCTATTTTTATTGCCTGAAAAATATCTTTCAATAGCTGATTATTTAAATCGATCCCATCATCAGCGATAATAATAAGCTTAGCTGATTCTGGAATATTTACCCCTCTCTCACCCTTAAGTGCTGAGGGATGACGGAGTATCCATTGGGTTATCCCCATGGACTTTAAAAGCTTGTCTCTTCGGGTCATGCGAGTTGTTCCAGCCATCAGTAAATACCCATGACATCTTATCAGAGCAGATAATTAGCGCCAATAATACAGATTTATTCAGCCAATATCTGGTAAGGTAGCACGGATTATGAATTATTTATTTACGGAGAATTAGAGACTATGTCCTTACTTACACCAGCCAGCGAAGTAATACAGCGCCATCTGGAACATTTTGCTGATCGCCATGTCATTCTGGCAGGTGATATTCAGGACGATCTCGCGGTGGTATTAGATGCCGCCAGCGTACGTGTTCTCACTAATCAGTATCATCAATGGCAAGTATTGGAGCCATTATTAAAAGATAACGTGCAATTTAATTTTATTGCCGAAGCTGATTTTATCGCTAAATGTAATACCTTGATTTATTTCTGGCCAAAAAACAAACAAGAGGCTTGTTTCCAGTTAGATAATTTATGCACTTATCTACCCGCTGATTGCGATATCTTCATTGTGGGCGAAAATCGTAGCGGTGTAAAAAGTGCTGAAAAAATCATGGAAGGTATCAGCACACTGAAAAAAATTGACTCCGCTCGTCGTTGTAGCCTGTTTTATGGCGCATTAGAAAATCAAACTGCCTTCGAGTTAAATCAA
The DNA here is from genome assembly GCF_022592395.1 of Moellerella wisconsensis. Taxonomy (NCBI): domain Bacteria; kingdom Pseudomonadati; phylum Pseudomonadota; class Gammaproteobacteria; order Enterobacterales; family Morganellaceae; genus Moellerella; species Moellerella wisconsensis. The sequence goes on from NZ_CP093242.1 coordinate 3,055,427, forward strand.
TGGTGGCGCAATTATAGTTTCGAAGATACACAAGTCAAAGCGTTACCGGGCGTATTCAGTCAAGACGATTTGGATATGGGTAGTCGCTTACTACTTTCAACATTAGAGCAGCCTATCTCTGGAAGTTTACTCGATTTAGCTTGTGGTTCTGGTATTTTAGCGGCCAACTTAGGCCAACAAAATCCTGAATTAAAATTAACTCTCAGTGATGTTAGCGCAACTGCATTATATTCAGCAGCTGAAACCCTGAAAGCTAATCAGTTAGAAGGTAAAATTATCGCTAGTAATGTCTATTCTGAAATTAATGATAAATTCGATTGGATTATTACTAATCCGCCATTCCATGATGGTATCCATACCAACTATTCTGCGGCTGAGAATATGATCATGCAGGCACCTAAGCATTTAAAATCTGGCGGTAGATTTAGAATGGTAGCAAATGCATTTTTACCTTATGCAGATCTACTGGATAAAGCTTTCGGTGGGCATATTGTGTTGCTGAAAACCGGTAAATTTAAAGTTTATGAAGCCACTAAACGATAATTTGTATCAAGCTAAAACCTAAGCTATTTGCTTGGGCTATGTAGCGTTGATTAGTGCTGATGAATTTTGCGTCAAACAATGCATTCAGCACTAAAAAATTATTGACCTACACCAGAAGAATTAGCCTAAAATCCGCCCCGTACTATTTTATAATGTTATGGCTGATTATATTAAGTCTGAACTGCGAGGGTGGCGGAATTGGTAGACGCGCTAGCTTCAGGTGTTAGTGTCCTTACGGACGTGGGGGTTCAAGTCCCCCCTTTCGCACCAACAGACAATGTCAATAGCATTTTAATCATTTAAAACCAATGAGTTAACCCATCATTGGGCGATAGCTTTTTAATTATAATCTGTATTCTTCTCTTCTCTTTATTTTTGATATTTTAATTTAATCAATATGTTAGGTTGTAATTACTTTATCATATCAGGGTATTTATTTTAGCTGCCAATCTTCGTCTGGCTATATTATAGATTTATTTATAGTGGTATTTGATAGGCCAAATTACGGAAATAAGTGCACTGAAAAAGCCAGTAAACTAAAGGCCAACGCTAATACTGCCGGTAAAATTAAAAATAAACGCGAACTCTTATTAAATAACATTACTGCAGTCAATAGCATCGCAATAACTGTCGCTATCTTCAGATGATCAATACCGGATTGACTCATAAGATAGATAATACTTAATAAAACAACGGCAATAACCCCCCATAATCCGGGGCTATTTGAGCGTATCGATATACGCTGACTGGCTTTGATTGTCATATTTTCACCCCTGGTATTTTGCTGGCTGTCGCTAAGTAACTATTTTGAAAGTGACGTTAATTGCCACACCCAAATGATAATGATTATCAATCATATCTGTTTTTTAGCGAAAAACAACACCATTATTACTAAGGGAAAAGATTTTTTAGCTACGATTCACAAAGCTAAAATATTAACTAATTATTTGATTAATAAAACTTAATCATCTTATTTATATACAAATAAAAAGCAAAATAAAAAAGTTAATAAAAATAAATACTCTCTACCAGTGATTACTGAAAGCTACTATATAAAAAAATCCTCGCCATAAAGCCTATAGCGAGGATTATTCAGTAACCCATAATGATTAAAAATGTCTAATAAGTTGGCTATTTTTTCTCATGATCTATATTCATTTGCTCAGCTCTTTGATCAGCGATACCTTCGAGGGCATGGTAAGCCACGGCACTAAATAGTGAATTAAGCCGCTTCATATCACCCAATAAGCTAACATGCAGATTACTGGTATCGAGACTCTGCATATTTTGTTCATGTAAACGTTCAACATGAGAATAAGCATATCTTTGATTTAATAGACGAAAACGATGTTTTGCCCGACGTAATCGACGTGCATTATCCAGATCACCAGAGACAAATACTGACATCCCTAAACTGAGATTATGCTGGAGCCGCTCCATCAAGGTATTTAATTCTTTAAAGCCATTAGGCGAAAATGAACAACGATTATCTAATGATTTCTTGATCATTTCTGATGTCATACGATGAATAATCGTCGCGGATTGCTGCAGATTCAATGCAGTATCAATAATTTCAGCCCAGCGTCTTGAATCATCTTCACTCAGCTCATTTTGCTGTAACTGAGCAAGATATAACTTAATGCTACTATGCAACATATCCACTTCTTCTTCGAGATGATTAATCTCCCTGCGCTGATCCTTATTACCGTTCAAAACCTCAATAAAACGTTGCAACATTTGCTCGACAACATCGCCCATGCGTAACGTTTCACGTACAGCATTAGCTATCGCCAATGATGGAGTTTCTAACGCACTTTTATCCAGATAACGCGGGCCAATTTCACTTTCAGTTTTCGGTGGTGTGGGGATCATTACCATACATACGCGAGCCATGGGGCCAACAAATGGCAACATGATTAAACAACGAATTAAGTTATAAAAAACATGAAAATAAATCACGACTTCAGCTTCATTAAACCCGTATTGATCAACTGACATCGAAAGAGGTTTAATCCATGGTAAAATAATCAAACAGCCAATCAACTTGAAGAATAAGCTACCTAATACAACTTGCCGAGCAATTTCATTTTGCCCACGGCTGCTCATTAATGCCAATAATCCACTGCCGATATTCGACCCTATCACAATGCATAAGCTAATATACAGTGGCACTAATCCGGTCGCACTTAGCGTTGCGGTGATCAGTACTGCGGCAAGGCTCGAATAACTTATCATGGCAAAAATAGCCCCAACTAACAGTGCTAAAACCACATCACCGCTCAACGAGGTGAAAATCGTTCGAACCGCTTCTGCATGAGTAATAGGCTCGGCCGCGGCTACAATTAATTGCAGTGCCAGTAAGATAAGCCCAAGGCCAATACCTACGCGCCCCATTTGACCAATCCGATTCTTTTTATGACTTAAAAATGTGCTTACACCCGCTAAAATGAGTAGCGGAGAAAGCCAAGAAAGATCAAAAGTCAGCACCCTCGCCATAAGCGCAGTACCCACATCGGCACCCAGCATAATCACCATGGCAGGGGCGAGCGAAATTAGCCCTTGGGAAACAAAAGAGATCACCAGCATTGCCGTGGCATTACTGCTTTGGACCAATGCCGTAACACCAACACCTGCTAAAAAAGCGTTTGATTTTCGGTTAATGCTTTTTCCCAATATTCGGCGTAAATCTGCGCCAAAAACTCGCATAATGCCGGTCCGGACGATATGCGTCCCCCAAACCAATAATGCGACCGAAGATAAGAGATGTAATAATATCAGCATTAAAATCCTAATAGATAAATTGTGTCCGTCGTTTCAAAGACGACTGTTGTTAATAACCAAAAAGGAAGAATATATGTATAGAAAATAGTGTTATATCAATATATACAGCCTGCAATCATTAATAGCTTAGCGTCTATTTTGCAACCAGTATACCATAAGCGACCTAATAACATTCTTTGTTTTTCAATATATTACAAAAATACAGCCAGATTATAAAGTCGATCGCTGTCTGATAAACATACGCTTAATTGCCAAAAAATCTCATCATAATAGGCAGTTTATTTAGCATTTTTCTGTAGACTATCATAATAAAGTACAGCAAAAAATCACTCCACAATCGGCTGATTTTCTAATCTCAATCAATACTCTCGCGTACACTATTCCTCCAGTGTCACTGATATAATAAAAGAAACAAAAAAATCCCGCAGAGATCCTCTCCACAGGGATTTTACTTAAGTAGGGCGGTTAATTAATTATTAATCGGAGGTTATTTTAATCCCATCGCATCACGCATAGTAAAAAATAGATCGGTCTGATCGGTTAATCCCATCACATTAGCAGCATAAGGACCAAATGCGGCGACCCGCAACTGTGAGCCGGTATGCTCTTGCGATTCACCTTCTGAGTTCCCATAATTGACCACCATGACCGCACCATCTTTAGTCACCAGGGCTTGGGTTAAACCGCTTGATTTCACATCCTCGCCAATAATCTGGCTGGAATGTGCATGATCAGCGGTAACAATGACTAAGGTATCACCGTGCTTTTTAGCAAAATCTAGCCCGACTTGAACCGCTTGATCTAACGCTACCGTTTCACCAATTTGTCCACAAGGATTCGCCGCATGATCTTGTTTGTCAATTGAGGCGCTTTCTACCTGTAAAAAAAAGCCATTCGGATTTTCTTGTAGTAAATTTATAGCTTTTTCAGTCATTTGTGCTAATGTCGGCGCATTAGGATCAAACTTGGCATTCGGTTTACATGTCAGAGGTTCAGCAGATAAATCACGCTGATAACGTGCTTTTGGACCTTCCCAAGCAACCGCCATATTGCCCTCATGAAATAATCCTAATACAGGTTTTTGTTGGTTAGCCGAACTTACTGCCGCTAATGATTTCGCATCACGAACAATCTGATAGCCCCGGGCTTCGGCCTGTTGCTCGAGTGTTTTACCTTGATATTCACCGGCTTTGGCAAATTGCTTAAAACTTTTTGCTCCACCACCGAGAGTTACATCAGCTCGAGTCACTAACAATTGTTCTGAAATGGAACCTCGTCCCCCATTCTCTAACGCATTACTGGCGCATTTCTCACTGGTTTCTTCTGGACCATAGCATTTACGCGCGGTTACATGAGCTACCATTGCGGCAGGTGTCGCATCCTGAATTTCAGAGGTCGTTACATTACCCGTCGCTTTGCCATTACGCTTGGCAATTTCTAACAATGTTTCATGGTCTTTACCATCAACATCAACCCCGAGGGCACCATTATAGGTTTTAACTCCTGATGACCATGCGGTCGCTGATGCCGCAGAATCCGTCACATAATCCGGTTTTTTACTGTGTTTATTTAATGAATAGTGAGTGTATTGCCCGGTGATTGGCAACGCATCAATACCTTTAAAAAAGCCGCCGGCACCTTCTGCATAGTTACGCGCGACCGTAATTTCAGAATCCCCCATGCCATCACCAATAAATAGAATGACATTTTTAGCTTGGCTATTTAACAGCGCTGCGCGCATCGCCTCAGTTTGCTCTGCTGATAATCGACGCGCGCCACCAAATTGAGTGATATCACCTTGAGCAGTACGGTTTTGAGCCAATACATCACTGCTTTCAATGGTATTTTTTGCCGCGATAGCTGGTATAGACGTTGCCGACACCATGGACGTAATAGCTAAAGCCAAAATAGATTTCATACGACGATTCATCATGTTTATTTCCTTGCTTGCAATAAGAGATATCAAACAATGTGTATCTCGAATGGCAATCATCCTAGGGGATATACATGACAGTTAGATGAACTCTTTGTGTCAAAATTAAGTGTCACTCACGCAAATTAAATAGGAATAAACAAAAACAACCAATTCAATAGGCAACAATCTATTACTGACTGAATAGATAAAAGAAGCTGATCACAAAGACAGCTTATTCATTAATTGACTAACTAATTGTAATGCACTCAATAATCGATGGCGCTGTTCTGGGGTTAAACGTAAATAACGCCGGCTCGCAGGCAGTCTGCTGACCAACTCTGATGCCGTAAACGGTGTTATCTCACAATGCCAATTCCCTTGTTTAATTTCCAAATTAAGCGAAGTAAAATCAAGCTGTTCTAAGGTTTGAGTTATCACAGGATAGGCCGAAAACTGCGCAATAATCTGTTGCCCTACAGGTTGATGCGAAATCCACTTAATTTTTTTTTGACGTAATACGCCTGTTGTTTTCAACTCAATTCTGGCATCCAGTGAGGTAGAAAGCGCCCCACGAACCGAGAAACGCGTGTTCACAATAAAGGCTAAAAATAACACCTTAACCTGCTCAGTAACGCTAACCGTTAATTGATTATCCAGACTAATGACTAATTCAGTTGGCGTAATACGCTGAGACGGATACGGCAGTAGATCTCGTTCTAAGCGATTTAAGGTGATCCCAGCTTGATAACCCGCGGGAAGACGCGGCTGATTCAACCGTTGCCAAAAAGTACTTTTTTTCATCGGATTACGCGAGGCTACGCAGCGGCTCAAGTTGCACCTCCGAAGGTGAATTACTACCAAATGCTTGCGCTAAAACGAGCTCAACGTCGACGGGCTTAAATGGATTTACTTTTTGCACCAATACCGTCCAGACTAAAGCATAACTAGCCGTTAATCCCAACATAATAGCAAATGGAATATACACATCGGCCTTATCCATTCCCGGCGGCGTGATATATAAAATAGCGACAATAATACCGATACTGGAAATAATCTGTGGCAATGGGAAAAAAGGCGATTTATAAGCACGGTGTAAATCAGGACGGCGAATACGCAATAATACGACTGAGATTGTCACTAATAAATAAGCCGTGCCCCAAGAACATACAGCAGCCAGTACTAAAGGCATAATTCGATTTAAATCGCCTTGAATGGCAAAGGCATGCAAGCAAGGAATGAGAACCGCAACTAAAATACCGAATACAGGGGTTTTAAAGCGCGGATGCAAATAAGCAAAAATACGTGGTAACGCACCATCTAACGCCATACCATATAGAATCCGAGGTACCGCAGCCATTAACGTATTTATCGTGGCACCACCAGCAAGTAATAAACCTATTCCAATCCAGTATTTCCCCACATCCCCCATGACTTGTTCAGCAAATGCTGGTATTGCCATTGGCGTTTCGAGCAAACTAATATTAGTTTTGCTATCGATAATAATATTTTCAACTTGATGGGTCATGGCCGCACCATACATAAACATACAAGCCGCCACACCACATAATCCGGTCGCCATCGCGCGTGGAATAACTCGAGCAGAGTTTTTAATTTCTGGCGCCATCGGGGTAACTAATTCACAACCAACAAACATAAACATTGCCATGCCAATAAAGCTCACCACCAGCGTAGGATCAGAAAGATTTAAAGCCTTCCCAAACCAACCTTCTACTGGCACATTAAAAGGCATTAATAAACCACACAGGCTAAAGATAACCAAAGTACTCCACATGGCAAAAGTCAGAATAATTTCAACCTTACTAAAAGCTTCAATTCCAAAAGCGTTTAATAAACCAAACGTAATAACTAAACCCACTCCAACCATCCATGAAGTATTATTACTTTCCATCACAGTGTTTAGACTTTCGAAATTTACCAATGCCATAATACCGGACAAAATAGTCTCTGCGGTACCCGCAAAAATATGTACTATCAAGTAAGCTGATAATGCGCCGGTAATTGCCCAAAAGCGTCCCATGCCGCAAGAAATATAATCGTAAACCGATCCTGATGTGGGTAAAATAGCCGCCGCTTCAGAAAATGTGGTCAATTGCGCCTGCATCATAATAAAGCTAAGTAATACCGCTATCTCCACCAATACCAAAACCACTGGTGACGGTTAAAATAACCGGGCTCGCCATAATAACACCCACCGAGCTGGCTAATGTCGTCGGGAAACCTACTTTACCTTTCTCTATATGAGAGGTTAATTTTCTCGCTATATCCATTGTGCACCTCTATCACTATTGCCAAAAATAATAGTTAATATTGTTGTTAATTTTTTGTAGCGTGAATTAGTAATAGCCTAAAGCAGGAAATAATAACCATCGTCCTAAAGAACGATAACTCGAGGGGGAGAGAATGGCAGAGAAGATAATAGAAAGTACCGGTGATCAGAGTAGCTATTTAGATAACATCTTAAATACAATAAGTAATTTTAAAAATAGATTATTAATATATTAATTAACTTTGTCTGATTTGTACCAAAGCACGCTACTCAACTGGCTTGAAGAATAAAAATACAATTAGAATTGTGTAATCTAGCTAACGTTATTAATATGTGTATTTGGTGTTAATTTATGTTTAATGCATGATATTCGCAGCTCATTCTATTCGGGTTATAAAATAGGTTAAAATATGGATAGCGCACCTTTTACCTCTCACCAGCGTTCACTTATTGACTGCTGTCTTAATACCCTCGCTCATATTATTCCGATATCTGGCGCTGCCTATTATTTAGTTGATGAGCAATGGCGTGCTGAACACTATGTGTTATATGGTATTTCGTTGCAGGTACATCAACATTATTTAGATCACTTTCAGCAACTCGATCCTTTACAACCTGTCAATTTTAAAAATGACGATCAACGAGTGATCGGGCTATATCATCAGGCAAAGGTTCATGATCATGCTTTTTATCGTAAATTTATGCGCCCAAATAATTTATGCGATAGGGTAGAAATCTTCATTAGACAAAGAAATAAAATTATCGCGGGGATCTCTGTATTAAGAAATACACCGTTTCAGCATCATGAAATAACCCGTCTAAAGGCTATCTTGCCGATTGCAGAACTAGCCACTTTCGATATATTGCCAGAATTAAGAACAAATTTAACGCCAAAAGAAGTAGAAGTCGTACAGTTAGTCCGTGAAGGCGCCAGTAATAAACGTATCGCCTTATTATTAGATATCTCCCTCTCAACTGTAAAAACTCATTTACGCAACATCTTCGCTAAAACCAAAGTCACTAGTCGTACAGAATTAGTCTCATCTGGGTTTATTATTAAACAATAAATCACCATTTACGCTAAAGTGATAGATACTAAATAATCACCTTAAACTCAGTGTTTATTGCTAAATAAATATCTTTAATTGAATTTAATAACTAGATTTCATTAAAATGATATTATTTTAGAATTATAAGAAATACTGCTTACATATAATAATTTTTTATTTATTTAGCCTTATCCCCATTAATAATTCATCATAAAAAGTCTTTTTAATAATTATTTATCCCACGATAACAAATTATCAAATATATTTTTAATTTAAAATATATTATTTAGTTAGCCCAAAAAAACATTACAGATAATCATTATCATCTGCAAAGAAAAGTCAATGTGCTGTTTTATATGAAAAATTAAATGATAACTAAAAACCAAAAAAACAGATAACATAATTAAAATTAACCAATAACACTACACATGCAAAAATTTAATTAAATATTCCTTTTTTGCATATTGCCAATAAAATAATATTTTAAGTAGTATGAAGCTGACAGGGTAATTTTTAGCCACAGTATATTATTGATTATAATAATTCCTCAAAAGGAAGTTCTATGGACATATTAAAAGACAGTAAACTACTTCTAGTCAGTATATTTATTATATTACTGGCAGAAGCTATCGGACAAATAAAGATTGGCTTAGTGATGGTTTTTCCTATGCTTTATTCGATGTTAATGGGTGGGGTCATAAGTTTTCCTAAATTTAAAATACTAAACGAAAAAAATATGGCGCGAGCAGCCTCAATCATGAGTGTGGCCTTAGTGTTATTAATCGCTAAATTAAGCACCTCGGTTGGAGCCTCATGGGAAAAAATCATACAAGCTGGCGGTGCATTAGTTTTGCAAGAAGTCGGACACTTTATTGGCACGATTTTATTAGGATTACCGCTAGCCATTATGCTTGGCATGGGTCGTGAAGCCGTTGGCGCGACTTATTCCGTCGGACGAGAACCCAATATTGCGATCATCGAAGCTAAATATGGCTTAAGCTCTCCAGAAGGCCGGGGAGTCATGGCGATGTATATTTGTGGAACCTTATTTGGCGCCATATGGATGGGGGTTCTCGCCAGTGTTATTGCCGGATTAAATATTCTTAGTCCATTAGCCTTAGCTATGGGTGCAGGCGTTGGTAGTGGTTCAATGCTCGCTGCGGCCGTAGCCCCATTACTCGAAATTTATCCTGACCAAGCGGCGGATATTCAAGCGTTTTCATCTTCGGCTAATCTGATGTCTTCCGTGCTCGGCCTGTATATCTATATTTTCTTTTCCTTGCCATTTGCCTCGTTCTTATATAACAAACTAAGCAGAAAACGGGCTATCGATGATGTTTGTACACTGGATAATAAGGATAATTAATAATGAAAAAACTCATCGAAATTGCAATCATTTTAGTTTTACTGATGATTATAACCGCATTAGGGGATGCCGTCGGTGGTTCTATGTCTGGCCGAGGATTATTTTCTACTCTCTTTATCGATACTTTGATAGCAATGGCTTTACTGGCTGTGATGTCCTTTGCTGCCTACCTTATCGGCCAAATCCCACTGTTCAATAAACTACCAGTGATCTTCTGGGTCTCAATTATTTCTGCCCTATTATGCTCCCCATTATTTCCTTACGATAAAGAAATGATAGCCATGACTAGCAAAGTATCGATTGCCGTCATCAGTACCGTGGTACTGGCCTTTGCCGGTTTATCTTTAGGCAAAGATATCGATAAATTTAAAGCGATTTCATGGAGAATAATCCCTGTTTCTCTCGCTGTATTCTCAGGAACCTTCTTATTCGCGGCACTTATCGGGCAATTAACCCTCTCATGGAGTGGCGTAATTTAATTCAGGAAAATACTTATGATGACTAAAGAACAGCTTAAATCGCAGGTTTGTGCGGCAATTGCAGCCAGAAAAAATGATATAAAACAACTTGCTGAAAATATTTGGCGCGAACCAGAATTAGGTTTTAAAGAGACTAAAACAGCGCAAAAAGTGGAACAGGCGTTTGAAGCATTGGGGGTTCCTTACCGTAATAAATTAGCACTTACCGGAGTCAAAGGCCGCTTAAAAGGTGGAAAAGCCAGTAAACGTACGATTGCGGTAATAGGCGAACTGGACGCGATTTTATGCGCCGAACATCCTGATGCTGATGATCAAACAGGCGCAGCTCACTGCTGTGGACACAATGCGCAAATCGCCAATATGATGGCTGTCACCATGGGATTAATTGACTCAGGTGCAATGGCTTATTTAGCAGGTGATGTTGTCCCCTTTGCCGTTCCCGCAGAGGAATATGTTGAACTAGCATATCGTAATAAATTAATTGAACAGGGCAAAATTAGCTTTATTGGTGGCAAACCTGAATTAATTTCTCGCGGTGAATTTGATGACATCGATATGGCATTACAAATTCACTTAACTAGTGTAAAACCTGAACGTGATAATGGTTTTATTGAAATATCAACCACCACCAACGGTTTCGTCGGTAAATTAATTAATTACAAAGGAAAACCATCCCATGCGGCTGCCGCACCTCATTTAGGTGTCAATGCGCTAAATGCTGCCATGATGGGGATAATGGGGGTTAATGCGATTCGAGAAACCTTCCAAGAAAAAGACTATGTGCGTTTCCATCCCATTATTACCCAAGGGGGCGATCTCGTTAATGTCACCCCAAGTGATGTTCGCCTAGAAAGCTATGTGCGAGCGTCCAACGTACCGGCGATGATAGATGCCAATGAACGAATTACCAGAGCATTAGTTGCTGGAGCGATGGCTGTCGGTGCCGATGTTGAAGTCAAAGATCTCCCCGGTTATTTGCCGCTATATAACAACAGTTCACTGAATAATTTATTGCAACAAAATGCTGAGCACTTAATTGGTGAAGAAAATGTTTGGGTCGCTAAACATATGACAGGCAGTACCGATACTGGTGATTTATCTCATATTATGCCGGTTAGCCACCCATGGATAGGCTCTATTCGCGGAGGATTGCATGGCAAGGATTATACGGTTTTCGATGAGGATATGGCCTATATTCGCCCAGCCCAAATGATGGCAATGACCATTATTGATCTGCTATTTGACGATGCACAACCCGCAGAAGAGCTATTAGCTAACTATCAACCGTTGATGTCTAAAGATGAATATCTCGCTTTCATTAATAGCTTTAAGAACGCATCATAATGGCTCAGTTTGCGATAATACATAAAAATAGCACTTAAAATAGTGTTTAAAAAGCAGTTAAGGCCCCCAGATATTGGTGGCCTTAATTATCTAATTCTAATAATTATCAAATAATTAATAACGTATCATGATCGATTTCAGTTCAGTATAATATTCAATAAACGCACTACCGAATTCACGGCCGATCCCTGATGATTTGGTCCCACCAAAAGGAACCGCAGGATCGAGAAACGTATGCATATTAACCCATACCGTCCCAGCTTTAATGTGTGGGATCATACGCATTGCTTTACCCAGATCGTTGGTCCACACACTCGCCGCTAACCCAAAAGGCGTATTATTGATCATCGAAATAAGCTCGTTTTCATCGTCATAGGCTAAAAAGGTCCCTACGGGTCCAAACGTCTCTTCTTGCATCAAACGATCTTTGGAGCTATGCGCGCGAATGATCGTCGGTAAAACAAAATAACCCGCTCCTGCCAATGGTTCAGCACCGTAAATAATCTCACTGCCGTCGCTGCGTGCTTGAGCAAATAATTTAAGAATTTTATCGTAATGGGCTTTATTGGCTAACGGCCCCATATCTGTCGATTCATCCAATGGAGAACCAATTTTAAACCCCGCAAGACGTTGTTTTAAAGCGTCCAATACCGGTGAAATTAATTTAGCTGGGATATAAAAACGCTCTGCGGCGGCACAAATTTGTCCTTGATTCAGGTAACCCGCCTCAATTATCCCCTCAACCATTTTATCTACCGATAAATCAGCCAGAAAAACTGCTGCATTTTTACCGCCTAACTCTAACGTCACATGAGTCAGTTTACCGTCCATCGCGGCTTTACCGACTGCAAGCCCAGTGGGTACCGAGCCAGTAAAAGTCACTTTTGCACACAACGAATGGCTGATTAATGCAGGACCAAGCTCTCGCCCATCACCGTTAATAATATTAATTACACCATCGGGGATGCCAGCTTCTTTAGCTAATTCAGCCACTCTAAGCATCGTTAAGGGCGTGAATTCACTCGGTTTCAGTACAATGGTACAGCCACACGTCAGCGCTGCGGCAAGCTTCCATATCGAAATCATAATGGAAAAGTTCCACGGAATAATTCCTGCAACCACGCCCAGAGGTTCACGGCGCGTAAATGCGCTGTATTGCTCGCCATGGAAAGAAGGCAAAGAAACATTCAAGGTTTCGCCACTGATTTTGGTCGCCCATCCTGCAAAATAGCGTAAAAACTGAGCGGAAGAGCCAATTTCAAGAACACGCGATAATTGAATAGTTTTACCAGAACATAATGTTTCTAACTGAGCGAGTTCTTCATTATGTTTTTCCAATAAATCTGCTAAACGATTCAAGCATTGGCCACGTTCCATGGGTGTAGTTTGTGCCCATACGCCTTGAAATGCAGCTGATGCTGCCTGCATCGCCGCATCAACTTGGCCCAGCGTTGCCCCATTAACTGTCGCGATCACTTGTTCTGTCGCCGGATTTATCACAGAGAAACTGTTTGCGCCGTTACCAAGCACCGCTTGGCCATTAATATAATGCCCGTGTTGGCGCTGAATAAACGATCTCACTTCGGGTAATAAGGCAATGTCACTCATCTTTCCTCTCCACTATTTCACGGCTCTTTCGCAACTCTATTGAGCAGTTAGCCATTTACGCAGGCAATATAATGTTTCACAAAACGCTCTGCGGTAATTTCCCAAAGAACTTCCGTGCCTTTTACTGCAAACCAGCTATCACCACGTTGGTATTCAACCATTACGCCGGTTGTTAAATCGGTTAATTTAACTGAGCCTTCATAGACCGTTGCCATTTCATCAAATGGGTAGGTCATTTTGAAACTGCCGGTGGTACAAGCAAAAATACCACAAGTCAGATTATCCGTCGGTTCACCATGGATCATGGCGACACTGGCTTGTGGATCCCCGGAAACTACCTCAGAGCCAAGATGAGTTACGCTTCCAATATTCAGCAGTTCTGGCAGAGGTTTATTCAGTAATAAAGGAGAAATCATGATGTTATACCTTGTTAAGTTAGGGAGAATTAATTAACGACGCCCTTGCCAATAGCCCGAGGTTTGGTGCCAAATTTTACCAAGGGAGACAATCACATTGCGTAAACTATCTTTACCAAGAATAGTGGCATGGGGAATAGAACTCATCAGCTCATAACGCGGTGATCCTTCAGCCATCCCTTCAGCAAGAACTTTGCAGACAATATGGCTAGGGGTTACGCCAAAACCGGAATATCCCTGCACAAAAAATACATTTTTATGCTGAGGTAATGAGCCAATTTGTGGAAATAAGTTTGCGCTACAGCACATTGGTCCCCCCCAGGCTAATTCAATTTTTACATCGTTGAGATAGGGGAAAACTTTTAGCATTAAGTTACGATTCCACGCTTTAAGATCCGCCGGAATATACTCTAAAAAGCCGGTTGCACTGCCAAATAATAAGCGGTTTTCTCGGGTGACTCGGTAATAATCGATCACCGGGCGAATATCACTGTATGCGCCACGGATCGGGCTGATCTGATTGATTAGATCGTCGGATAACTCTTCGGTCATCATTTGGAATGCATAGGTATTAATGGTCTTACTGTAGAGCGCTGGCTCTAAGCCATCGAGGAAGGCATTGCACGCCCAAAGCATTTTTGTCGCACGAACTGATCCCATTGCCGTGTGAACTGTGACTCTATCGCCATAATCGACTTTCAGCACTTGGCTATTTTCAAAGATTTTAGCTCCGTACTCGCTAACGGCTTTTGCTTCACCTAACAATAGATTTAATGAATGGACATGCCCACCCCCCATATGCTTTATTGCACTGGTATAGGCATCGGAGCCAATCACTTTCCTCACTTCTGAGCCGGTATAAAACTCAATATCTTCGTCTGGCGTGATAGCTTGAAACTCTTTTATCCAACTGCGTAAAGTTTTTTCTTGCCGTTGATTACTGCCCAGATAAGCATAGCCATGACAAAAATCAGCATCAATGTTGTATTTTGCAATACGCTCACGAATAATTGCAGCACCCATATTACTGATTTTAAATATGGTTTCTAAACCATCGGTACCAACGTGCTTTTTGATCACGTCGAGATCATGGCCGATCCCCGCCATAACTTGCCCACCATTGCGTCCTGTTCCCCCGTAACCGAGATAACGACCTTCCAAAATAGCAATATTGGTGATGCCCTTTTCGCACAGCTCTAATGCAGTGTTGATCCCTGAGAAACCGCCACCAATGATCACAACATCAACATCTAGATCCTCGGTTAACGTCGGGAAGCGTAAATCATATTTTTTCGTTGCCGAGTAATAGGTTAATGATTCAACTTGATTATTCATTTGGATACCCTGTTAGTATCTTGTCATAACCTTGATTATCTTCACCTAGGATTAACTTTTATATGTCCCTTTAGGTACATTATAAACATTTATTTAACATTTGTGATGAGTATAGAAAAATGAACAAAAATAAAACCATGATCTAAAATTAATTTAATCATTATTTATCAAACTATTAGACTGATATTTAGTGATATATCAGCATATATGATGCAGCATAATCCATCGTACAAACCAGCCTAAAAAAATGTTTAATCTTTATTCTTTACTTTGAATATCAATATTTCAATCACTTGATTTATATGGATAAATATATTTTATCACCTTAAAACATCGGTATTAAGTTAAAAACTAATTAATCGGCTTAATTTATAATAAATTATGGATTTTTTAAGTTCATTAATAAGTTAAACAATTCAGCTTGAGAGTTAATATTTAGTTTTTGATAAATATTTTTACGATGGTTTTTCACCGTACCCGGACTAATAAATAACGCTTGTGCAATATACGGCGTTCTTTTACCTGCTAAAATGAGTTCAACCACCTCATACTCTCTTGGGGTTAAACTAAAATGACGCCGAACATTTGACTGAATAGAAGGAGTTGAAGGCTCGGCAACAGTGGCTATTTGTATTTGACGATGTAATCGTGCGACGCTAGAAATAATCTCAATAGCCTCTTTAAACTGGGTTTGGCGCTGCTTTTCTAGCCTAAATTGCTGCTCTTCATTACCAAAAAATAGCCCTATTCGTTTATCTGGCGACAGCTCAATCAATAATCCAGCTTCATCTTGCCAACCGGTTTTCCGATAAAAATTCAGATAATAATCAGTATGATAAAATCCATTTGGTGCAAGATCTTTTAAAGTAAGTAGTTGATTATCGCCACCTTTAATTAATTGCTGATAAAATGGGTCCATTAAATATGCCCCTTGCTGGTAAATCCGATTTAACAGGTCACTATTTCGATGTTCCACTTTGATTAAACAGTGTGGCGGTGTGTCGTTTTCAAACGCATAAATAATGGCATTATCAAACGGAATGAAATCACCGAGCCAAGTTAATAGGTTAGGATAAAAATTATCGGTTGCGACAGCATCGATCACTTGCGGTAACCTCTCTATATATCCTTCCATTTGGCCCCCATAAGTTATTTCATTTCAATATTAATGAATCCTATTTTATACCTGTGGCTAAAATTTAAGCCTGTCTATAAAAAACACATTCAGCCAAGAAGCTCAATTATTATGTTATTAATATGTTAATTAAATCACACTATCATGGACACTATTCTAAATACTATTCTGCAAAAGTAGAGAGAGCCTAAATTAAGCGGCATAAACCGCTTTTAGTTCACAGGAAATCTATGCTTAGTCATATATGATTGAATATATTTAATTAGGAGGAACTATGACACAACAGAAGATCATTCTTGACTGCGATCCGGGGCATGACGATGCAATGGCTATTTTACTGGCACTGGGGCATCCAGATATTGATTTACTGGCAATTACAACAGTCGTCGGTAATCAAACACTGGAAAAAGTCACCCATAATGCGCGCACTATAGCCCAATTTGCAGGCATGAAAAATATACCGATCGCTGCCGGCTGTCATCGTCCTTTAATCAGATCAATTCAAAATGCCGCACAAGTTCATGGAATTAGCGGGCTCGATGGAACCCATTTACCTGAACCTACCTTAGCTTTAGATAATCGCCATGCTGTTGATTTAATTATTGAAACATTAAAATCACATCCAGCAAAAACCATTACATTGGTTCCTATTGGAGGGCTAACCAATATTGCCCTTGCCGTAAGAAAAGCACCAGAAATCGTAGAATTGGTCAAAGAAGTGGTTTTAATGGGCGGTGGTTACCATATAGGTAATCAGTCTGCGGTCGCTGAATTCAATATTCGTATTGATCCCGAAGCTGCTCATATTGTATTTAACGAGAAATGGCCATTAACCATGGTGGGGTTAGATTTAACCCATCAAGCCAAACCAACCGCACAAATTATGGCTGATATTGCAGCATTAAATACACCGATTAGCCAGTTTGTTACCGACTCCATGAATTATTACACTGCTGGTTACCGCCAACGTAATCAAGCTACAGATTACGCCCCGGTTAATGATCCTTGTGCTGTGGCTTATGTGATAGATAAAACGTTAATAACCACTCAACGAGTACCGATAAATATCGAACTTCAGGGGCAATTAACCTGTGGAATGACTGTTGCTGATTTCCGTCATCCTGCACCGCCGGACTGCCATACACAAGTCGCCGTCAGCTTGGATAATCCGCGTTTATGGCAATTATTTATAAACGCATTAAAAAATCTGAACTAAGCTAATTAAAATCATGAGTAACATACCGAACAGCAAATAAAATATCACCACACGCTGTTCGGATTTTATTAACTTATTGATTATTTACTAATTTTTTTAATGGTAAATAGCGACGAATCAAACGCCAACGTAGCTTTAAGCTAGTGGCATTGCGCCACACAATATCCCAATAACCATTATCTAAAAATTTTCTCGCCATCTGTCGCTTTAGCTCGGGGGATTCAATCGACATAATCGCGAGGATCACCCCTAATCCTTCTTTGCCGATTTGCCACAAACAGGCGGGTGCCTGTTTAACTTGATCAGGATAACGCTGATAAATAGCCATTAGCATATCTATAATTTTCAAATAGGTGTTTATTTTACGCACCTGTCGTTCATCGCCTTGCAGTGAATGGGATACCGATTGATTATGGACTAAATAATCGTAAAATGACTTATTAGTAAACTGTACGCGTTGTGCGGCTAATAGTACTTCAGTGGTCCAAGGAATATCCTGATGATGTAATTTTGGCTCAAAAGCAAATTGATGGGCTGTCAAAAAATCCAGACGATATACATTCAGCCAAGCAACATGCAAAAATTTACGTGAACTTAATCCGATTTGTAGCCATTCAGCACCAGAAATCACCCCCGTCGAAGGTACTCGGTTAGGAGGGAAAATTGTTTTTTCCGGCGAGCCATCAGTATAAATGTAGGTACCATTACAGGTTGCGACATCTAATTCATTGGTCTCTGCCATTTCCAATAAGCGCTTATACATCCCGGGATGGATAACATCATCGATATCAGGAAAAGTAATATAATGCCCTGTCGCAGCAGCCATACCGCGATTACGAGTTACTGAAACGCCTTGATTCTCATGCTCTAGAATCTTGATATTAGGAAATTTATTTTGATATTGGCAGATCAATGCTGCACTGTTATCCGTTGATCCATCATTAACTAAAATAAGCTCCCAGTTATCCAGCTGTTGCGCTAATAAGCTATCAAAAAACTGGACGAGAAATTTACCACCGTTATAAACCGCAGCAACAATACTCAATATGGGTCGAGAGGACATATTTAAACCTTATAAAATCCTGAATTGCTTATACTAAAAATAAACGATTAAAATATCACACCAACAATTCATGTAAAGGCGAAAATAAGACCCGTATACTCTATATTTATAGAATATAATATTAAAATAAATTATCTAGGTATTACTATTTACCTACGCATTTTTTATTATTATTCAATTGATTATTCACCCTGTGCTAAGGAAATAACATGGCTGGAAGTAGCTTATTAGCCTTATTAGATGATATCGCCGCAGTATTAGATGATGTCGCATTGATGACCAAAGTTGCCGCTAAAAAAACCTCAGGAGTTTTAGGCGATGATCTGGCACTGAATGCCCAGCAAGTCACCGGAGTACGAGCAGATAGAGAGATCCCTGTCGTTTGGGCTGTAGCAAAAGGATCGTTTCGTAACAAATTGATCTTAGTCCCACTCGCGCTGTTGATCAGCGCATTTGCGCCTTGGGCAGTTACCCCGTTATTAATGTTGGGGGGAGCATTCTTATGTTTTGAAGGTGCTGAAAAACTGGTACATAAATATTTGCATCGAAAAGAAAGTCATAATAATGAAGATATTACGCCGGTAATGACGGCTGAAGAAATTTCAGCGTATGAGCAACAAAAAATCAAAGGTGCTATTCGTACCGATTTTGTTCTCTCGGCAGAAATTATTGCACTGACTCTGGGCATAGTTGCAGGAGCAACATTACTGAATCAAGTCGTGGTGTTATCTATCATTGCCATTGTGATGACTATTGGTGTATATGGTCTAGTCGCGGGGATCGTTAAACTTGACGATCTGGGATTTTATTTGCAAAAAACAGCATCGAAGCTGTTGAGAAAAATCGGCGATGGTTTAATCAGCGCCACTCCTTACCTAATGAAAACACTGTCTGTCGTCGGAACTGCAGCCATGTTTATGGTGGGGGGCGGGATTCTAACCCATGGTATTAGCCTGCTGCATGAGCCGATTGAATCTCTGACCACCAGCGCAAGTTCTGTCCCGGTGATTGGTCATATTTTACCCCTTATTACTCCGACACTGCTTAATATGCTTGCCGGTGTTATTGCTGGTTTACTGCTGGTTGGAGTGATCACCATATTTAGTCGCTTCAAAAAACAGCCTAACAATGCGTAATGTATGCAACATATTTATAAGGCTATATCAACATAAAAAAAACCCATCTCATAAGAGATGGGGGCTTTAAGCGCAGCAATAATTGTAAATCGTTCTGCTGGAGAACGGGGATAACTGTCAATATCCCCGGGTTCCGCTGATGTTTAACTAAATTTAACTGGATTGGAATATTTAACTAAATTGCTAACAATATCAACTAGTGGCGATTTCTTACTAGCTGATAACGGCGTGTTAAATATTCGATTGGTGCACTCCAGATATGTACCAAACGGCAGAATGGAAACAGCAAAAACAGCGTCATTCCTAAAACTAAATGCAACTTAAAGATTAATGCAACACCTTCAAGATGGGCAGCCGCGCCCCAGTGGAAAGTAACGATGGATTGCGCCCAATCCACCAGTTTTAACATTTCGCTGCCGTCCATATGTTGCGCGGAAAATGGAATAGTCAGTAAACCTAAACACACTTGCACCACCAGCAACGTCAAAATAAGAATATCTCCGAAACTGGAGGTTGCTCTCACTCGCGGATTAGTTAAACGGCGTTTAAGTAACATTGCCCCGCCAATCAACATTAATACGCCACAGATCCCACCGCCAATCATCGCCATCAATTGTTTAATATGCATTGGTAGGAAAGATTCATACATCCAATGAGGTGTTAACATGCCTAAGAAATGCCCAGCAAATACCCCAATAATCCCGATGTGGAATAAATTAGAGGCCAAACGCATGCCTTTTTTATCCAACATTTGGCTAGATCCTGCACGCCAAGAGTATTGCCCATAGTCGTACCTTAGCCAACTACCGACCAAAAATACCGTACCGGCAATGTACGGATAGATATCAAAAAAGAATTGATTGATATAATTCATTTGCTCACTCCTGATGTTAAATCAGAATCCAAATCGAGATATTGTGGCACTACCGCGCCAGCAAAGCGGCGCTGATGACGCGAGATATCACTATCACAGGTTTTATCATCGGCAAAAAATTTAACCTGTTCTTCTTCCCACACTGCATCCAGCGCTTCGGGCGTGTCGTCGCGAGCTTCTTTCGCGACCTGTTCACTGAGCTGTTGGGTCTCTAATTCGCTGTTTGATAGCACTAATAACAACTCAAACAACTTAGCAAAGCGGCTTTCACGTTGCTTTAAACGCTCCCCAACTAAGGCAAGAATAGGGGCAATATTGAGCAGCCCTTCTTGTCGCTCTTTGGCTGGCAGTGTAGTTAGATATTCCAAATATAGCGGTAAATGATCCGGCAATTCACGGCTATCAATTTGCAGTCCATTCTGTTGATATTGCGCCATTAAATCGACCATAGCCTGACCACGATCGCGAGATTCAGCATGTACGTGCTCAAATAATAGCAATGATGTTGCTCGGCCTTTATCAAATAATTCGCAATATTCAGCCTGTCTATCAAGCAAAGGTACGCTAGTATATTCACGCACAAACATCATTAATTGCACCGCTTGTGTAAACGGTAATTCATCGGCACGCTCTAGCGCCTCGATCAATTCATCACGATGCGCCCAAAGCTCCTCTGTAGGATATTCAAGTAAGCAAGAAATCACTTTTAGAGAGATCATAATGAGTTCTCCTTTGAGTTTGTCGAAGCTGTTTTTGGTGTGATATCAATGGCATCAATTCGTTTGCTATTAAACAAATTGAATTTACTGTCACTGCCATGGCAGCCATCTCCAAAACTAAAACCGCAAGCTTTCGCTTCAGGGAAGGCTTCAGCAGCTAATTCCCGGTGACTAGAAGGGATCACAAAACGATCTTCATAGTTAGCAATCGCTAAATAACGGTACATTTCCTGCGCTTGGGCTTCAGTCAATCCCACTTGCTCTAGCGCTTGTAAATCTTGTTTTTTCTCGACGGTTTCCGCACGTTTATAATGGCGCATCGCCAACATACGTTTTAACGCTAATAACACGGGGGCTGTATCACCCGCTGTTAATAAATTAGCCAGATATTGCACCGGGATACGTAAACTTTCGACATCCGGTAACACCCCGTTATGCGCTAGCATTCCAGCATCTGCTACCGATTGGATCGGGGATAATGGCGGCACATACCAAACCATTGGTAACGTGCGATATTCAGGATGCAAAGGTAACGCCAGTTTCCATTCCATCGCCATTTTATAGACCGGTGATTTCTGCGCGGCATCGATTACACTGAGCGGGATTCCATCTTTTTGAGCTTGCTCGATAACCGCAGGATCATGCGGATTAAGAAAAATATCTAACTGACTTTGGTACAGATCTTTTTCATTCTCAACACTTGCCGCCTGCTCAATTTTATCGGCATCGTACAGTAATACGCCTAAATAACGGATACGCCCAACACAAGTTTCTGAGCATACGGTTGGCATACCTGATTCAATACGTGGATAACAGAAAATACATTTTTCTGATTTACCGCTTTTCCAATTGAAATAGATTTTTTTATACGGGCAGCCAGTCAAACACATCCGCCAGCCACGACATTTATCTTGATCAATCAAGACAATCCCGTCTTCAGAACGTTTATAAATGGCTCCGCTCGGGCACGTAGCCACGCAAGCCGGATTTAAACAATGTTCACATAAACGCGGTAAATACATCATGAATGTATTTTCAAATTGCCCATACATCTCTTTCTGCATATTGGCAAAGTTCATATCGTGGGCGCGTTTTTCGAACTCACCGCCCAGATCGTCTTCCCAATTAGGCCCACCATTAATATTGCTCATACGCTGCCCTGTGATCAGCGAGCGAGGGCGAGCCGTCGGTACATTCTTACCTTCTGGGGCATTTTTCAGATGCCCATAGTCATAATCAAAAGGCTCATAATAGTCATCTAATGCAGGAACGTCTGGGTTAGCAAAAATTTTTGATAATACCCCGACTTTATTACCCATTTTAGGTACTAATTTGCCTTTAATATTACGGATCCAACCGCCTTTCCATTTTTCTTGGTCTTCCCAATTTAATGGATATCCGACACCTGGCTTAGTTTCTACATTATTAAACCACGCATATTCAACACCTTCGCGGCTGGTCCATACATTTTTGCAGGTCACAGAACAAGTATGGCAACCAATACATTTATCCAAATTCAAGACCATGCCGACCTGAGAACGAATTTTCATTAGGCTTTCTCCTTCCCGCTCAGAGTCTGTTGATAACCATCTTGCTCACCATCGAGCCAATCAACTTGTTTCATTTTACGCACCACCACAAATTCATCACGGTTTGACCCGACCGTTCCATAATAATTAAAGCCATACGCTAACTGACCGTATCCGCCTATCATATGTGTCGGTTTTGGACAGACTCGTGTAACTGAGTTATGGATCCCACCGCGTTGCTGGGTAATTTCTGAGCCGGGTAAATTAATTAAACGTTCTTGGGCGTGATACATCATGATCATCCCATCAGGAATACGTTGGCTAACAATAGCTTTTGCCGTCAATGCACCATTCGCATTAAACGCTTCCACCCAATCATTATCCTGAATGCCTAACTGATTCGCGTCGTCTTCACTGAGCCAAACCACAGGGCCGCCTCGGCCTAATGTCAGCATCAATAAGTTATCGCTATAAGTTGAGTGAATTCCCCATTTTTGATGCGGAGTCAAAAAGTTAAGCGCTTTCTCTGGGAAACCGTTCGGCTTAGCGCCCAATAACGGCTGTGCTGCGCGAGTATCAATCGGCGGACGATACACCACTAAACTCTCACCAAACGCGCGCATCCACTCATGATCTTGATACAATTGCTGACGGCCACTAATCGTGCGCCACGGGATCATTTCATGCACATTAGTGTAGCCTGCGCTATACGAGACATGTTCATCTTCTAAACCAGACCATGTTGGGCTCGAAATAATTTTACGCGGCTGCGCGACAATATCGCGGAAGCGAATTTTTTCATCTTCTTTATTACGTGCTAAATGCGTGTGGTCACGCCCCGTCACTTTACCCAGAGCTTCCCACGCTTTTACCGCCACCTGACCGTTAGTCTCCGGCGCTAATGATAAAATAACTTCAGCCGCATCAATCGCTGTCTCAATTTTAGGACGTCCCGCATTCGGACCACCTTCTGGCTGAACTTGATTTAAGCGTTTTAAAAATTCAACTTCATCTTGCGTATTCCAGCTAATTCCCTTACCGCCATTGCCCAATTTATCTAACAATGGACCTAAAGAGGTGAAACGTGCGTATGTCGCGGGATAATCACGCTCAACTGTCAATATATGCGGTGCTGTTTTGCCCGGAATAAGCTCACACTGGCCTTTTTTCCAATCTTGAACATCATACGGTTGTGCCATTTCAGCCGCGCTATCATGTTGGATAGGCAAGGTCACCACATCGGTTTCTTTCCCTAAATGGCCGACGCTGACTTCTGAAAAGGCTTTCGCGATGCCCTTATAAATTTCCCAATCACTTTTGGATTCCCAGGCTGGATCAACGGCAGCAGACAGTGGATGAATAAATGGATGCATATCCGAAGTATTCATATCGTCTTTTTCATACCAAGTCGCGGTTGGTAACACTACATCAGAAAATAGGCAAGTACTGGACATACGGAAATCCAGTGTCACCACTAAATCAACTTTACCTTTCGCGCCTTCATCCTGCCATTCCACTTCTTCTGGTTTAACCCAGCCTTGTTCGCCTAAATCTTTCCCTTGAATACCGTTCTCAGTACCTAGCAGATACTTCAGTAAATATTCATGCCCTTTACCTGCTGACCCCAAAAGATTAGAACGCCAAATAAATAGATTTCGTGGGAAATTTTGCGGATTATCAGGTTGTTCCGCAGCAAAGCGTAAACTACCGTCTTTTAAATGCTTAACCGTATAATCAACCGCCGATAAACCTTCAGCTTCCGCTTGTTTAGCAATATTAAGCGGATTAGTGGCTAATTGCGGGGCAGAAGGAAGCCAGCCCATACGTTCAGCACGCACATTTAAATCAATTAAACTTGGGCTAAAACGGGTTTTATCCGCCAGCGGTGATAATAATTCTTGAGTATTTACCGTTTCATAGCGCCATTGACTGGAATGATTATAGAAAAATGACGTACTGTTCATATGTCGTGGTGGGCGCTGCCAATCCAAACCGAAGGCCAGCGGTAACCAACCCGTTTGTGGGCGTAATTTCTCTTGGCCAACATAATGCGACCAACCGCCGCCGCTTTGTCCAACACAACCACAGAAAATCAACATATTGATAATCGCACGGTAGGTCATATCCATATGATACCAATGGTTAATACCCGCGCCGACAATCACCATAGAGCGACCATGCGTTTTTTCTGCATTGTCCGCAAACTCACGCGCAATACGAATAATATTCTGGCGGCTTACTCCTGTGACTTGCTCTGCCCATGCCGGTGAGTAAGCCCTTACATCATCATAATCTTTCGCGCAGTTTTGATCGTCAAAACCACGATCAATACCGTAATTAGCCAGCATCAAATCATATACGCTGGTCACGAATGCTTGACTACCATCAGATAATTGAATTCGTTTAACTGGCAGTTTATGCAGCAGAACATCTTTTAGCTCAACATGATTAAAATGTTCGGTTTCAATCCCACCAAAATAAGGGAAGCCAACATCCAGCACATCATCATGTTTGCCCGCTAAGCTCAATTGCATTTTTAACGGTTGATTATTGGCAGCATCTCGCGGTTCTAAATCCCACTTGCCGCTGCCATCCCAACGGAATCCCATCGAGCCTTGTGGAATACACAATTCCCCATTATTTTCATCGATAGCCACCGTTTTCCACTCGGCATTTTGTTGCTCACCGAGAGCATCGGTCAGATCAGAAGCCCGCAGCATACGGCCTGGTACATAATAGCCATCTTCACGTACGTCTAAACGTACCAACATCGGCATATCGGTGTAAGTACGTACATACTCACGGAAATATTCAGCTTCACGTTTAACATGGAACTCATTCAAGATGACATGGCCCATCGCCATCGCCATCGCACTGTCCGTCCCTTGTTTCGGATTCAACCAATGGTCACATAACTTAGCAATTTCAGCGTAATCCGGAGTTACCGCAACAGTTTTGGTTCCTTTATAGCGAACTTCGGTAAAAAAGTGAGCATCCGGAGTTCGTGTCTGCGGAACATTAGATCCCCAAGCAATAATATAAGATGAGTTATACCAATCTGCAGATTCTGGAACGTCGGTTTGTTCGCCCCAAGTCATAGGTGAAGCAGGGGGTAAATCGCAATACCAATCATAAAAGCTAAGACAAGCACCACCAATTAAGGATAAATAACGGGCGCCGGCTGCATAAGAGACCATCGACATCGCAGGAATTGGCGAGAAACCGATAATACGGTCAGGGCCGAATTCTTTTGCAGTCGCCACATTTGCCGCAGCAATTAATTGGTTAACCTCTTGCCAGCTAGAACGGACAAATCCGCCACGGCCTCGCGCTTGTTTATAACTTTCAGCCTTTTGTGGATCATTAATAATCGAGAGCCACGCATTAACCGGATCTGAATGCTGAGCTATTGCTTCACGCCATAGCTTAAGTAAGCGCTTACGAACCATTGGATATTTAACCCGGTTAGCACTATATAAATACCATGAATAGCTCGCTCCGCGCGGGCAACCACGTGGTTCATGATCAGGCAAATCAGGGCGGGTACGCGGGTAATCGGTCTGCTGAGTTTCCCAAGTGACTAACCCATTTTTAACGTAAATTTTCCAGCTGCATGAGCCGGTACAGTTCACACCATGAGTAGAACGTACGACTTTATCGTGCTGCCAACGGCTACGATAGCCATCTTCCCAATCGCGGTTGACGTTCAATTCTTGACCGTGCTCACCGGCAAAGGTTTCGCCTAATTGCTTAAAATAGCGAAATCTATCTAAAAACTTGCTCATTCGGATTGCCTCCTGAGGACACTGGCGCTGCCAATGCCGTACATTGCTTAATAAAGGTTATCTTTATATTTTGAATTTATTATTTACTTTTACGTCCGTAGATTAGCCAAGTGACCAAGACACAAACGATATAAAATACGAAGAAGATTTTCATTGCTCCAGCAGGTGAGCCGGTTAATGCCAATGATGTTCCAAAAGCTTTAGGGATAAAGAAACCGCCCATTGCGCCAATAGCAGAGATAAACCCTAAAGCAGCGGCACTTTCCGTTACTGATTTTGTTTGTGCTTCATCATCACTGCCACCTTGGGCTTTAACGCGATCTACGGTTATTTTCCGAAATACCACTGCAATCATTTGGAAAGTAGAACCGCTGCCTAATCCTGCAGTTAAAAACAGCACCATGAACACCGCATAAAAGGCAATAAAAGAGCCACCAAGACCATGAACAGGCAAGGTTAAAAACAATAAACCGGAGAAAATAGCCATCACTATAAAGTTAATTAAAGTTACTTTTACCCCGCCAAAACGGTCAGACAACATGCCGCCAAGTGGGCGAGCTAATGCCCCGAGAAATGGACCAAAAAAGGCAAATTTGAGAATAACAATGTCAGGAAATTGGGTTTTAGACAGCATAGCGAACCCAGCAGAGAACCCAATAAATGAGCCAAATGTCGCCAAATACAGCAAGCTGAGTATCCATAAGTGCCCACGTTTTAATACTGGCAACTGCTCTTTTAGTGACGCCTTATTGGCCGCAAGATCGTTCATGCCAAACCACGCCATTGCAGTAAAAAACAGTAAAAAAGGTACCCAAATCCAAGCCGCATTTTCTAACCACAGCGAACTGCCATCATCCTGTACAACGCCTTCGCCACCAAAGATGCTAAATACACCGACGCCAATGATAAAAGGAGCGACCAACTGCATGACACTAACGCCTAAATTTCCTAGGCCACCATTCAGGCCCAAAGCACCGCCTTGATGTGCTTTAGGAAAGAAAAAGCTGATATTCGCCATACTTGAAGCAAAATTAGCGCCAGCAAAACCACAAAGTAGCGAAATAATGACAAAGATACTGAAAGGTGTTGTCGTATCTTGAATAGCTAATCCAAGCCATACACAAGGAATAATAAGAAACACTGTGCTGATAGCCGTCCAGCGACGCCCACCAAAAATAGGAATAACAAACGAATAAGGCACACGCAAGATTGCGCCAGAAACAGAAGGTAAGGCCGTTAATAAAAATAACTGATCGGTGGTGAAATTAAAGCCGACTTTATTTAAATTCACCGCTACTGCGCTAAAAAGCATCCAAACACAAAACGCTAATAACAAACATGGAATGGAGATCCATAAATTGCGGGTTGCAATTTTTTTTCCTGTTTGTAGCCAGAATTTATTATCTTCAGGATGCCAATCCTGAATAATACGTTCAGTTTTGTTGCTATTATTAGATTTCGATAATTGACTCATTACTCACCCCAGTGGATAGTATTTCTGGGCTGAGTTTGTAATTAATTAGAATAAACTTAGATGATCTAAATCAATGGATAAGTGGCTATTTTTTAGCCTCGCCGACATAATAATACTTTAGAGGCACGTAGAGGTAATAAAGTTTATTAATTGATTTTTAAATAAAAAATAAACTCGCACTCTATTTTTACTGAGTAAATAGACCTATAAGATTGACCACGAGATATTTAGTATTAACTATAAAGTAGTATATTTAATTTATCTGATTAATTTAACAATACGTCATGAGTCTAAGCGATTAATATTTGACAAAACGACTCCTCTTTTAAGAGTCTAATTCACCCATGAAACCGCTATTTATAATATTACCGATAGCTAATAGGTTGTAATATGATACCAAGATCTAAGCGATTTTCTATTATTAATCAAGTTATTGGATTAATGCTATTCATTGCAATATTAGGAATTATCGGTATGACAATTTCTAATCGAATGATTATCAGTGTGCAAGGTAATGCACATGCAATTAATAAATCAGGCTCATTAAGAATGCAGAGTTATCGTCTACTCTCTTTGCTCCCATTAAATAAGACCTCTGAACCTTATCTTGAGGAATTAGAGCAGACACTAACCAGTGACGAATTATTGCAAGCAGTACAAGCAGAGAAACTTTCCGCACAATTATCTGATATCACTCATTACTGGAAAGATAGACTGAGGCCAACATTAGAATTAGCTAAAAATCCTAATGAAGCTAAAAATGAAGTGGTTGAATTTGTAAATAAATTAGATCATCTAGTGTATATCATCGATGAAACTACGGAGAATAAATTTACCTACGTAGCGATGACGCAAATCATGTTTATCGCCTTAGTTTTTTTACTATTAATCTGCACTATCTGCCATTTAAGACGCAAATTTCTTTATCCATGGAATAGACTGCTTAATATTGTTAGCGCCATTGGACATAAAGATTTCAGTCAACGCTATCC
The DNA here is from genome assembly GCF_022592395.1 of Moellerella wisconsensis. NCBI lineage: Bacteria > Pseudomonadati > Pseudomonadota > Gammaproteobacteria > Enterobacterales > Morganellaceae > Moellerella > Moellerella wisconsensis. The sequence continues at coordinate 3,084,473 of NZ_CP093242.1, forward strand.
CGTCACTGGTAAACAAGATGAATTAGATGCATTAGGTCTTACTTTAAATCAAATGTCTGATGAATTAGCCGAAAGTTATCATCAACTTGAAGCACGAGTAGAAGAAAAAACCGCCGACCTATGGCATAAAAATCAGCAACTGTCTTTTTTATATCAATCTAATCAAACACTACATTCTCGTGAACCTATATGTGCAAAAATACAGCAGGTTTTAATTGAACTACAAAAAATTACAAGCGTAAAAAACTTACGTTTTCGTCTATATGAAGATAATAACGAAAAATATTATAACGAAATTTTTTGTTATAAAAATCAACCCCATCTAGATTGCCAACATAACAACTGCCAAATATGTCAGCAAAATATGGATTATAAGCCGCTTATTGAGCCGGCTATTCTTAGCTGGGAACTGGCCGATAATATTCATCGCTATGGCGTAATTATTGGTGAAACAACTCCAGATAATACGTTATCGCAAGAGCAAGATAATCTGGTGCTCATGTTGGTCAAACAAATCTCTGGCATGTTAGCGATGGAATATCAAATTGAACAACAACAACAATTATTATTAATGGATGAACGTTCGGCGATTGCCAGAGAATTACATGACTCAATCGCACAATCGCTTTCTTGTTTAAAAATGCAAATCAGCTATTTACAAATGCAAGCCAATACACTGCCCGAAAATTGCCAAGTCTTATTAGGGGAAATGCGCCAAGAAATTAATTCAGCCTATAGCCAATTGCGCGAATTATTAACCACATTCCGCTTAAAACTTGCCGAACCAGGGTTATTACCATCGCTTGAGAATACCCTCAATGAATTTAATCAGCGACTCGGATTTATCATTGAACTCGATTATAATTTACCAGCAAAAAGTGTTTCATCTCATCAGGCGATACATATCATACAGATTATCCGAGAAGCACTAAGTAATATCCTCAAACATGCACATGCCAATTGGGCGGCTATCTCTTTATCTAAACAAGATAATAAAATCATTGTTATTATTAGTGATAACGGCGAGGGAATTGAGCCAAATCCTGAAAAACAGAATCATTATGGGCTAATTATTATGAAAGAACGAGCTCAGAGCCTAAATGGTACATGTGTTATTACCCCAAGGAAATTAGGGGGCACGGATGTTAGCGTGACTTTCCCGTTCACCCCGAAGACAATAAATACAAAAAGTGATGGAGTAAATTAATCATGGATAAGCAATGTAGCGATACACAACAAGCCACCATTTTACTAATAGACGATCATCCGATGCTACGAAGCGGTGTTAAGCAACTAATTAGTTTGGCTCCTCAACTTAACGTTATCGGTGAAGCTGGTGATGGCGTTCAAGGTATTAAACTCGCTGAAGAATATGATCCCGATTTAATCCTATTAGATCTTAATATGCCAGGTATGAATGGGCTTGAAACTTTAGATAATCTAAGAAGACGAGAGCTCTCTGGCCGAATTATTGTTTTTACTGTATCTAATTACGGTGATGACTTAATTAACGCATTAAAGCGCGGCGCTGATGGTTATTTACTAAAAGATATGGAACCAGAAGATTTATTAGAAGCATTAAAACAAGCGGCAGCAGGAAAAATGGTCGTTAGCCCAACCTTAACCTCTATTCTAGCCACGTCATTACGTGAAGGTCGTAATAATGATGATAGTAATAATTTAGCCTCATTGACCCCTCGAGAAAGAGATATTTTAGATTTAATCGCGCAAGGATTGGCCAATAAAATGATCGCGCGTAAACTGGATATTACCGAAAGTACGGTTAAAGTTCACGTTAAACATTTATTAAAGAAATTAAACTTAAAATCACGTGTTGAAGCTGCTGTCTGGGTACACCAACAAAAATAATCTAAAATAAAACCTGATTATTAATAATTTCTAATAATTAGGTTTTATTAAAAATAACTTTATTTAATATATTAATAGTTGAAATTATTTTTTTATTATATTAATTACTCTTGAATTCGACTTTTAAATTTAGCTTAATAACTAAATACTTATAAAAAGTAAATTATTGTAAAATATCTTTTATTATTTGCTATATCTAATCAATTGAATAAAGATAAAGACAATTCAATCCAAATTAGACATAAAAAATAAAATAATAAATTATTTAATAATACGTTAATATTATAACTAATCATTGAAATAATATAGCCCGAATATTAAGGTGAAAAATGGAAGATTTACTCATTTTAGTTGATAAGCATGATAAACCACGAGGGACGATGCCCAAAATGCAAGCTCATCAGTTAGGTGAACTTCATCGCGCCTTTTCGATTTTCTTATTTAATCAACAGGGTCAATTGCTGATACAACAACGAGCCTTTCATAAATATCATTCAGCAGGGCAATGGGCAAATAGCTGCTGCAGCCATCCTAAGCCAGCAGAGCTAACACTAGATGCCGCCAATCGTAGGCTAGGTGAAGAATTAAATATTTCCAGCAATTTGACCCATATCGGCGAATTTATCTATCAATCTGAAGTAAATGGTGGGTTAATAGAGCATGAATACGATCATATTTATATTGGCTTATTTGATGACTGCATCAGTCCTAATCTTCAAGAAGTTGCAGCAACGCGCTGGATTGGTATTCAAAACTTATATGATGAAATAAAGAATAATCCGCAAAATTATACTGAGTGGCTGAAGATTATTTTAACTCATTACCCTGCTTCAACTATAGAAAATTGGTTTTCTCAATTGCAAACCCCAGTAACAATATAAATATTTCATTAATAATTAAATAAAATAAAAAATTAATTCCCATAATTAAGAGAATTAATTTTATTTTCATAAAGCTACTGCAAGATAATTATATCAGTAATTGCCTGACCTAATTCTTGTGTACTGCCCTTCCCCCCCATATCACGAGTCAATGAACGCCGTTCTCTAATCACAGTCTCTATAGCATTCATAATAATATCATGTATTTGAGGACAGCCTAAATGTTGCATCATCATTGCCGCAGCCCAAATAGTCCCGATAGGATTGGCAATATTCAAACCTGCAATATCAGGGGCAGAACCATGAACTGGCTCGAACATCGAAGGAAAATCTTTTTCTGGATTAATATTTGCTGAAGGGGCTATCGCAATAGTTCCAGTACAGGCTGGCCCTAAATCAGATAAAATGTCACCAAATAGATTAGAGCCAACAATAACATCATAAAATTCAGGCATACGAACCAAATTAGCCGCAAAAATATCAATATGAAATTGGTCAACACGCACTTCTGGATAATTTTTTGCCATGGCAGCGACACGACTATCCCAATAGGGCATGGAATGAAATAAGCCATTCGATTTAGTCGCTGAACTTAAATGTTTTTTCTCTCGCGATTGCGCCAAATCAAACGCATATTTTAAAATCCTGTCTGTACCTTTACGGGTAAAAATACTTTGCTGAGAAACCACTTCATCCTCAGTTCCTTCATATTGGATCCCACCAATAGATGAATATTCACCTTCTACATTTTCACGAACCACATAGAAATCAATATCTCCTGGTTTTTTATTAGCTAATGGTGATTGTATTCCTTCAAATAAACGTACAGGTCGCAAATTCACATATTGATTAAATGCTCGGCGGATGGTTAACAATAATTCCCACAATGAAATATGATCAGGAACTCCCGGAAATCCTACCGCACCAAGAAAGATCGCATCAAAATTACGTAATTTATCAATGCCATTTTCTGGCATCATACGACCCGTTTTGTGATAACGTTCGCAAGACCAATCAAAATGGGTAAAATTTAACTGTACACCTTGCTGCTTTGCTGCAGCCTGTAAAACTTTCAGCCCTTCAGGAATAACTTCTTTCCCAATACCATCCCCAGGAATAACCGCAATAGAAAATTGATCCGCCATGCCCACCTCTGATTTTAATTATGCTAATTAAATAGTTATCACCCACAGTTTACGATACGCTATGATAAAATACAGACATCATATGTAATCTATGAGTTTACAGATCATGAACAAGCTGCCTGCATTAGAAGATATGCGTGTTTTTGCCACTGCGGCTCGCCTAATGAGCTTTTCTAAGACAGCTGAACAGCTGTTAGTCTCTCCAGCCTATATTTCCAAACGGATTAAACTGCTCGAAGAAAATCTGGGGCATCGTTTATTTTTCCGTTCAGCCAGAAGCATCAGCTTAACCCACGAAGGAAAAATTGTTTTAATCCATACTGAGCGCCTACTTGGTGAAATCGAAGATATGCAGCAAGCACTCCGCTCACATCGCCAAGAGATCAAAGGCGAGTTAAAAATAAGCTGTAGCACTGGGTTTGGTAGTACGTATATAAATCCCTATATCCTTGATCTTCGTTCTCATTATCCAATGCTGGGGATCAATCTTAATCTAACCGATCTCAGCGTTGATCTTGTTAGTGAAGATATCGATGTTGATATTTGTATTGGTGGAACTATTCCAGAGCAATATATCGCTCGATTAATAGCTCATAATCAGCGGATTTTATGTGCTTCTCCTGAGTACTTAGCGCATCACGGTTATCCTCAACATCCGCATGATCTGGAGAAATACCACTGTATTACTCTACGAGAGCGCAATCAATCTCCAGTGCAATGGAAACTTGAACAACAAGGAAAAATTCTGACCATATCACCGAATAGTCGGCTAAGTGTGAACAACGGAGAAGTCGCAAAGCAATGGTGCCTTAATGGTGAAGGGATCATATTGCGATCACAGTGGAATGTAGCCAATGAGTTACAACAAGGTAAACTGATTCAAATATTACCCCAATGGGCACAAACAGCCGATGTTTATGCCGTCTATTCACGCAGTATAAAAACAAATGCTAGCCTGCGCGTATTTGTCGAAAATTTAGAACAGTATCTGACTAAAAATTTACATCATGACTAGGGGATTATAGATAAAGATTTATGTACAAGAATCATATATAGAAGCTCTGACGAAAATAAAAATATATTCCTATTTATCTTTTATAAGATATCCTATATTTAATTTATTACTCTAAAATCAGTTTGTTGAACGAGTTTTATTTTCACCTCATTCTCCCCTGCTAAATAAATAACCCAATAGTATAATTTATATACTCTATTTATGGCTAACTTCATAAAATATTGAGTCATGAAATAACCCAACGAAGAAACCAATATATCTGATTAATATCTAACAGATCAAATATTCTTAACCAGCCCATATATAAAAACAAAAATAACTCTTTCTGTTACTCTAGCCGTTAGTTAGATGGAAAAAATTAAAAGTACTCGAAAAGTTAGCCCTGATATGAGATAAAAATATCCTCAAATCAGTAACAGTTAGTATGTATATAGTGAAGTTAATAGGCACATGGGGGGAATTTAAATATATTTTTGCTTATACCAATAATATCTCCCTCAAGCTATTTACATAAAAATGTGAGATTGGATCGCAAAATCGAGTTACTCGATATGTAAGCTCAGTATGCAATTAACAAACGGAAAAATCTTCCTATCAATGATCGGGAGAAAAAAGGATTTACTTAGCCATTGAATCGACCTCTAAAAAATGGAGTATACCAATTCAGAACTGAAAACAAGCGATGAGTCGCTTTATTATTGAGTCCGGTGAGCGCCTAGACGGCCACATTTAATGAAAGGCAAATATACAGAATTATTTACAGGGTTACTAAACGCTAAATAGACAAATAGACAAATAGACAAATAGACAAATAGACAAATAAAAATACACTTTAACCCTCTGACTAGTTGTTTATTTTTATTTTTTCTAGCGACGCAAAAAAGCCACCCTATTGGATGGCTTCTTCGTCTTTATTAAAGTCTGGCAGTTCCCTACTCTCACATGGGGAGACCCCACACTACCATCGGCGCTACGGCGTTTCACTTCTGAGTTCGGCATGGGGTCAGGTGGGACCACCGCGCTATCGCCGCCAGACATATTCTGTCTGTCAACATGATGTCACCTTTCAGCTTCCATCACATTAACTTTAATCTTGAACAAGCTGTCATTTTAAACAATATTCTTTTCTGATTTATTTCATTATTTGATTATTCACCAAAATAAATCGCTAAATCATTCAGTGTCTCTCTAAAACACCTTCGGTGTTGTAAGGTTAAGCCTCTCGGTTCATTAGTACTGGTTAGCTCAACGGCTCGCACCGCTTACACACCCAGCCTATCAACGTCTTAGTCTTAAACGTTCCTTCAGGACTCTCAAGGAGTCAGGGAAGACTCATCTCAAGGCAAGTTTCCCGCTTAGATGCTTTCAGCGGTTATCTCTTCCGCACTTAGCTACCGGGCAATGCCATTGGCATGACAACCCGAACACCAGTGGTGCGTCCACTCCGGTCCTCTCGTACTAGGAGCAGCCCCTTTCAATCTTCCAACGCCCACGGCAGATAGGGACCGAACTGTCTCACGACGTTCTAAACCCAGCTCGCGTACCACTTTAAACGGCGAACAGCCGTACCCTTGGGACCTACTTCAGCCCCAGGATGTGATGAGCCGACATCGAGGTGCCAAACACCGCCGTCGATATGAACTCTTGGGCGGTATCAGCCTGTTATCCCCGGAGTACCTTTTATCCGTTGAGCGATGGCCCTTCCATTCAGAACCACCGGATCACTATGACCTACTTTCGTACCTGCTCGAGCCGTCACTCTCGCAGTCAAGCTAGCTTATGCCATTGCACTAACCTCACGATGTCCGACCGTGATTAGCTAACCTTCGTGCTCCTCCGTTACTCTTTGGGAGGAGACCGCCCCAGTCAAACTACCCACCAGACACTGTCCGCAACCCAGATAATGGGTCTACGTTAGAACATCAAACATTAAAGGGTGGTATTTCAAGGTTGGCTCCATGCAGACTGGCGTCCACACTTCAAAGCCTCCCACCTATCCTACACATCAAGGCTCAATGTTCAGTGTCAAGCTATAGTAAAGGTTCACGGGGTCTTTCCGTCTTGCCGCGGGTACACTGCATCTTCACAGCGAGTTCAATTTCACTGAGTCTCGGGTGGAGACAGCCTGGCCATCATTACGCCATTCGTGCAGGTCGGAACTTACCCGACAAGGAATTTCGCTACCTTAGGACCGTTATAGTTACGGCCGCCGTTTACTGGGGCTTCGATCAAGAGCTTCGCTTACGCTAACCCCATCAATTAACCTTCCAGCACCGGGCAGGCGTCACACCGTATACGTCCACTTTCGTGTTTGCACAGTGCTGTGTTTTTAATAAACAGTTGCAGCCAGCTGGTATCTGCGACTGGCTTCAGCTCCGTGAGTAAATCACTTCACCTAGCGCCAGCGTGCCTTCTCCCGAAGTTACGGCACCATTTTGCCTAGTTCCTTCACCCGAGTTCTCTCAAGCGCCTTAGTATTCTCTACCTGACCACCTGTGTCGGTTTGGGGTACGATTAATGATAATCTAGAGCTTAGAGGCTTTTCCTGGAAGCATGGCATCAGTTACTTCATCACCGTAGTGACTCGTCATCAGACCTCAGTGTATAGTGAACCGGATTTGCCTAATTCACCCACCTACATCCTTAAACCGGGACAACCGTCGCCCAGCTAACTTAGCCTTCTCCGTCCCCCCATCGCAATTATCACCAGTACGGGAATATTAACCCGTTGCCCATCGACTACGCTTTTCAGCCTCGCCTTAGGGGTCGACTCACCCTGCCCCGATTAACGTTGGACAGGAACCCTTGGTCTTCCGGCGTGCGGGTTTTTCACCCGCATTATCGTTACTTATGTCAGCATTCGCACTTCTGATACCTCCAGCATGCCTCACAGCACACCTTCGCAGGCTTACAGAACGCTCCCCTACCCAACAATATTTAAATATCGCTGCCGCAGCTTCGGTGCATAGTTTAGCCCCGTTACATCTTCCGCGCAGACCGACTCGACCAGTGAGCTATTACGCTTTCTTTAAATGATGGCTGCTTCTAAGCCAACATCCTGGCTGTCTGAGCCTTTCCACTTCGTTTCCCACTTAACTATGACTTTGGGACCTTAGCTGGCGGTCTGGGTTGTTTCCCTCTTCACGACGAACGTTAGCACCCGCCGTGTGTCTCCCGTGATAACATTCTTCGGTATTCGTAGTTTGCATCGAGTTGGTAAGTCGGGATGACCCCCTAGTCGAAACAGTGCTCTACCCCCGAAGATGAATTCACGAGGCGCTACCTAAATAGCTTTCGGGGAGAACCAGCTATCTCCCGGTTTGATTGGCCTTTCACCCCCAGCCACAAGTCATCCGCTAATTTTTCAACATTAGTCGGTTCGGTCCTCCAGTTAGTGTTACCCAACCTTCAACCTGCCCATGGCTAGATCACCGGGTTTCGGGTCTATACCCTGCAACTCATTCGCCCAGTTAAGACTCGGTTTCCCTACGGCTCCCCTATTCGGTTAACCTTGCTACAGAATATAAGTCGCTGACCCATTATACAAAAGGTACGCAGTCACCCTGATAAATCAAGGCTCCCACTGCTTGTACGTACACGGTTTCAGGTTCTATTTCACTCCCCTCGCCGGGGTTCTTTTCGCCTTTCCCTCACGGTACTGGTTCACTATCGGTCAGTCAGGAGTATTTAGCCTTGGAGGATGGTCCCCCCATATTCAGACAGGATAACACGTGTCCCGCCCTACTCGTCGAACTCACAACACTAACATTTTCAGATACGGGGCTATCACCCTTTACTGCCAGACTTTCCAGACTGTTCTCTTAATGCTAGCGTTGATGTTGGTTCTGGGCTGCTCCCCGTTCGCTCGCCGCTACTAGGGGAATCTCGGTTGATTTCTTTTCCTCGAGGTACTGAGATGTTTCAGTTCCCTCGGTTCGCTTCATTTAGCTATGTATTCACTAAATGATGATGCACCAAAGTGCACCGGGTTTCCCCATTCGGACATCGTCGGCTAATAACGCTTCATATCAGCTCACCGACGCTTTTCGCAGATTAGCACGTCCTTCATCGCCTCTGACTGCCTAGGCATCCACCGTGTACGCTTATTCGCTTAACCTCACAACCCGAAGGTGTTTCTGAATACGAGTGACTGTGCATCATGATTTCTTTGTTAGTCCGTGCGCGCAATGCTCACGTACCTTAAGTACGCTGCGCTTGCTGTGCGCGGGCTGCCTTGAACTCATTTCGCTCGTCAACTCGACATTGCAGAGAACATCTACAAATTGGAGTATTTTGAGAGACTCTAGTATTCTTTCGACAAAGAATACCGTTGTTTTCAATTTTCAGCTTGTTCCAGATTATTAAAGAGCATAATTGTTAAGCCGACTCAATAAGTCAGCTTAATCATTATTTTTGGGTACCGCCTTTCACTCGATAACCGCGCAATTGGCGTCCCCTAGGGGATTCGAACCCCTGTTACCGCCGTGAAAGGGCGGTGTCCTAGGCCTCTAGACGAAGGGGACATCAGTCACTGCTTCGCAGACGCGCATTTTGCTCTACTTTTCTATCAGACAATCTGTGTGAGCACTTCACATTCAACTTCGAATTTAGGTAAGGAGGTGATCCAACCGCAGGTTCCCCTACGGTTACCTTGTTACGACTTCACCCCAGTCATGAATCACAAAGTGGTAAGCGCCCCCCCGAAGGTTAAGCTACCTACTTCTTTTGCAACCCACTCCCATGGTGTGACGGGCGGTGTGTACAAGGCCCGGGAACGTATTCACCGTAGCATTCTGATCTACGATTACTAGCGATTCCGACTTCATGGAGTCGAGTTGCAGACTCCAATCCGGACTACGACGCACTTTATGAGTTCCGCTGGCTCTCGCGAGTTCGCTTCTCTTTGTATGCGCCATTGTAGCACGTGTGTAGCCCTACTCGTAAGGGCCATGATGACTTGACGTCATCCCCACCTTCCTCCGGTTTATCACCGGCAGTCTCCCTTGAGTTCCCACCATTACGTGCTGGCAACAAAGGATAAGGGTTGCGCTCGTTGCGGGACTTAACCCAACATTTCACAACACGAGCTGACGACAGCCATGCAGCACCTGTCTCAGAGTTCCCGAAGGCACTAAAGCATCTCTGCTAAATTCTCTGGATGTCAAGAGTAGGTAAGGTTCTTCGCGTTGCATCGAATTAAACCACATGCTCCACCGCTTGTGCGGGCCCCCGTCAATTCATTTGAGTTTTAACCTTGCGGCCGTACTCCCCAGGCGGTCGATTTAACGCGTTAGCTCCGGAAGCCACTCCTCAAGGGAACAACCTCCAAATCGACATCGTTTACAGCGTGGACTACCAGGGTATCTAATCCTGTTTGCTCCCCACGCTTTCGCACCTGAGCGTCAGTCTTTGTCCAGGGGGCCGCCTTCGCCACCGGTATTCCTCCACATCTCTACGCATTTCACCGCTACACATGGAATTCTACCCCCCTCTACAAGACTCTAGCTGACCAGTTTTAGATGCCATTCCCAGGTTAAGCCCGGGGATTTCACATCTAACTTAATCAACCGCCTGCGTGCGCTTTACGCCCAGTAATTCCGATTAACGCTTGCACCCCCCGTATTACCGCGGCTGCTGGCACGGAGTTAGCCGGTGCTTCTTCTGTCGGTAACGTCAATCGCTGATAGTATTAATATCAACGCCTTCCTCCCGACTGAAAGTACTTTACAACCCTAAGGCCTTCTTCATACACGCGGCATGGCTGCATCAGGCTTGCGCCCATTGTGCAATATTCCCCACTGCTGCCTCCCGTAGGAGTCTGGGCCGTGTCTCAGTCCCAGTGTGGCTGATCATCCTCTCAGACCAGCTAGAGATCGTCGCCTAGGTGAGCCATTACCTCACCTACTAGCTAATCCCATATGGGTTCATCCGACAGCGCAAGGCCCGAAGGTCCCCTGCTTTGCTCCTTAGAGATTATGCGGTATTAGCTACCGTTTCCAGTAGTTATCCCCCTCTGTCAGGCAGATCCCCATACATTACTCACCCGTCCGCCGCTCGTCAGCAAAGAAGCAAGCTTCTTCCTGTTACCGCTCGACTTGCATGTGTTAGGCCTGCCGCCAGCGTTCAATCTGAGCCATGATCAAACTCTTCAATTAAAGTTTGATGCTCAAAGAATTAAACTGACTTCATTTATTCATATATGAATTAACGTGTTAGTCACTCTTTAAGACTTAAAATCAAAAATATTTTTTATTTCGATAGTGTCTTGTGAGTGCCCACACAGATTGTCTGATAAATTGTTAAAGAGCGTTGCAACAAGGCTTAAGGTAACTCGTTAAGGTTCTTGTTGCGAGGTGGCGTATATTACTCTTTTCATTCAGGAAGTCAAGCATTTATTTTCAACTTTCTTTCCGAACTACTTCGACCATCACCTCCATCATCCCGCTGTTTTTCAAGGCGCTTATCGCGCTTTGGAACTTTCAAACTCAACCGTTCGGCCGGTTTGTCGTGACAACGGAGCGGATTATAGGGAGCTTATTAAACCCTGGCAAGCAAAAATTACATTTTTATTTCCGTTTGCATCATTTTCACTCATAACGGGTAATTATAATACTTATTGTTGCTTTTTCACCCTTTAAAATCAAAAAATTGTTGAGTAAAACTAGCAACTTTATTCCAATCAGTATATTCAACTTCTTTGGTCGTATCTGTTTCACCATCTGTCATTCTCATTATAAGCTGGATCATCTTTTTATCGAACCAGCTATAACGTGGATAAAACAGTGCGCCGGCAAATACGCCGACCATAGAGGGCCGCCAAGGCGTCTTTTCTAGAAACTTTCTAACATAGACATTCGTTTCAGCCGAGTCTTTTCCTGCTTTACGCGCAGTTAAATTGACACCAAAAAAAGCACTCGAAAGAGTATTTAACTGTTTTTGATGCGTCTTAGTAAAATTCATCAACGCCTTATTAAAGTGTCCATAACGAATTGATGCTCCGACAATAACTTTACTATAACTGGATAAGTTAAAGTTTTTGTCATTATTCAAATCACGAATGTCACACTGCCCACCTAAAGTACGCAGTTGCTCAGCCATTTTTAATATAATCTTTTTTGTCTGCCCATCAGTACTGGAATAGAGTAATAAGTAATTCATTATTTTTTCACCTTCTTCTTATATATAGCTATAGCCGTTATTAGTCACGCCAGAATGTTGGGGTAAATAATACTAATAAAGTAAACACTTCGAGACGTCCAAACAGCATAGTTACTACTAAAATCCATTTACCTACGGGATTCATCGATGTGAAGTTATCAGCAACCGTACCTAAACCGGGCCCCAAATTATTTAATGTTGTTGCAATGGCTGAAAATGCAGAAAATTCATCAACTCCGGTACTAATAAGCAGTAATAAGCTAATGATAAAAACCAGCGCATAAGCAGAAAAAAATCCCCACACAGCTTCAATAATACGTTCAGGTAGCGCTCGTTGGCCTAATTTGATGGTATAGACGGCGTTTGGATGAACCAATCTTTTTAGCTCTCGCGACCCCTGTAAAAATAGCATTAAGATTCGAATAACCTTAAGTCCTCCTCCCGTCGATCCCGCACATCCTCCGACGAAAGCAGCGCATAACAACAAAATAGGTAAAAATAAAGGCCAACCAGAAAAACTATCGGTGGTAAAGCCGGCAGTTGTTGCCATTGATACGACCTGAAAGAAAGCTTGATCAAGCGTTTGTCCAAAACTATCGTAGACCGAATGGTAAACCAACACCGAGGTACAGATAATAACCAGCGCCAGTTGGAAACCAATAAACATACGAAATTCAGGGTCTCGCGAATATATGCCCAAGCTACGCCCAGTTAGTAACGCAAAATGAAGACCAAAGTTACACCCTGAAATAATTAAAAATACGCCAATAATAGTATTGATTGCAGGGCTATTAAAATAGCCAATACTGGCATCGTGGGTTGAAAAACCGCCAATAGCTATCGTTGAAAAACTATGCGAAATAGCATCGAAGACATCCATACCGGCTGCCCATAGCGCTAATGCACAAACTATCGTGAGCAAGACATAAATCAACCACAGCGTTTTTGCTGTTTCTGCGATACGGGGGCGCATCTTATTATCTTTCAATGGCCCGGGCATTTCAGCACGATAAAGCTGCATCCCCCCGACCCCAAGTAACGGTAAAATAGCAACCGCTAAGACAATGATCCCCATACCACCTAACCACTGCAGCATCTGCCGATAAAACAAAATCGCTTTAGGCAACGTATCAAGACCGGTTAACGTTGTTGCGCCTGTCGTCGTTAATCCCGAAAAGGATTCAAAAAAGGCATCAGTTACTGAGAGATTAGGCTTCTCGGAAAAAATAAACGGTAACGCCCCAACACTTCCCAGCACCGTCCAAAAGAGCACGACAATCAAGAAACCTTCTTTGGCTTTTAATTCATGTTTGCTATTACGTGTTGGTATCCACAAGAAAAGACCAATTAATAGTGCAGCAACGAAAGTCTGGCTAAATGCTCGTCCGGCACCATCACGGTAAATTAATGCCACTATTCCTGGAATAACCATAGTAAAAGAAAAAATAATAACAAGTAGCCCGACAATTCGGGTTATCGCGCGAAAATGCATGGAGCAGGTTCCTTGCCAACCAATATGATTAAGATTCTGGGGTTAATTTAAGAGTTCCACGGCTCATATCACGTAATTTATCACCACATACCGCTTCTAAAGTTGCAGGGAGTGATATTTGTAGTGCGACAGATTCACCGTATTCACTGTTTATTATTTGCCCTTCACTTTGTGAAACAAATTGTTCAACCAAACTAATCTGAGAATAATCACAGTTAAGATGGAAAATTTTTTGCGGTATTTTTGTTTTTGTCTGTAACAGTTTTAACGCCTGTTGTGCACCATTGCCATAAGCTTTAACTAATCCACCTGTACCCAATTTGATCCCGCCAAAATAGCGGACACAAACACAAGTTATTTCACCAATTTGACTGCCCAGTAGCTGAGCAATCATCGGTTTCCCCGCCGTTCCCGTTGGCTCACCATCATCGGAAAAACCCAACTGCTGAGAGTCATCTGGCCGACCAGCGACGAATGCCCAGCAATGGTGCCGGGCATCAGGATACTGCGTTTTTATTGATTCAATAAATTTTTTTGCCGCTTCAGTACCTTCTGTATGCGCTAAATAGGTAATAAAACGGCTTTTCTTTATTTCCTCAGTAAATGAGACCGGCTCAGCCGGAATTAAATAAGGTCGCATTAGGGTAGCTGCAAATCTCGGGTCATATTCTCAATACGGTTATGATGAATAACAATATTATCTTCGATTCTTATGCCGCCATAAGGTTTCATTTGTTCAATTTTATGCCAATTAAAATGTGTTTTAAACTCACTTTCACGCCATGATGCCAGCAATGATTCGATAAAATATAATCCGGGCTCGATAGTTAACACCATTTTCGGCTCTATCACTCGGGTGCACCGCAAGAAAGGATACATTTTTGGCGCAGCTAAATGAGTACCGTTTTCATCTTGCATAAAACCAGCAACATCATGAACTTGCAATCCTAAAGGATGACCTAATCCGTGAGGAAGGAATGGAGTTGTTATCCCCTGCTCAACCATTGCCTCTTCGCTTAATCCTTTGATTATATCGTGTTTCTTCAGAATCTTAGCGATTCTATGATGCATATCAACATGATAGTCAGTATATCTGACGCCGGCTTTAATCGAATTAATCAATGCTTGCTGTTGTTCATTTAAATCTTTGACTAAAGCTGCAAAATCACTTTTATGTTTAGCCGCATATGTCCGGGTAATATCAGCGGCATAGCCATTATATTCGGCCCCAGCATCAATCAGAAAGCTTCTAAATTCACTCGGAACTCGCTGTTGCTGTTTGGTATAGTGCAGTACTGCGGCATTTTCATTCAAAGCAACAATATTACCATAAGGAACATTAGTGTCACGATGCCCTGTGGCTTGTAAATAGCTGATATTAATATCAAACTCACTCATTTCAGCCTGAAATACTTCAAATGCTGAGAGATGGCCATTCACCGCCATTTTTTGCGCTTCTCGCATACAGTACAGCTCATAGTCTGTTTTATAAGAGCGATAATAATGATAATAATCAACGACTGATTGTGGATTGATATTTTGCTGTTTAATACCTAAAGCGCTGGCTTTATCTATTGCTTCGCCAATATACGCTACATTATCTTTAGAAAATTTATTTAATAATTCATTGATTTCATTTGAATTATTTAATGGAATAAGCTCAATCTCATTAGTCCAAAAGGCATTAGGTAACGGCTCTACACTGTGCCAATAATCAACCGGTGAATAAAACCATAATTTAGGCTTGTTTATACCATCAACCCATAACCAACTATGTGGAACATCGGTGACAGGTACCCAAGCTTTGAAATGTGGATTAACTTTAAATGGGTAGTCACTATCATCTAGAAAAATACGCAGTGGTTCACCCGAATGGATAAGCACTGCATCTAACTCACTGCGCTGTAAAACTTGCTGAGTTCTTTGCTGTAAGGTATTGATATGTTCAGAGTAAAGGACCGCCAATTTATCCATTTCATTTAACCTTTATATTTTTTCATAGATCTCAAGCTTAGCACGTTAGCCTCGCTCTCTGGTATGGGATCATATAAAGCCAGAGTTAATTTTATGATTTAAATAAAAATTTAATATGGTTCCTCTACTTTCGCTCTTATTATGCTGTGATCCTCGTTCCAGTTTGTTGATTATTTGTTTGCATTTTTTTAACAATAAAATCACACTCAATGCATCTGGTCGTACCAGATGATTAATCATCATAAGGAGAACGGCATGCTTTATCAAAGTGATACCATTGAAGTCCGCTGGGTGAAAACGGGAATTGCAGAGCTAATATTTAATGCTTTAGGTCCTATCAATAAACTGGATACACAAACGGTTGCTTCTCTAGATGAAGCTGTCGCCATTCTTGAACAACAAACTGAACTACAAGGGCTGATTTTACGCTCAACAAAATCAGCATTTATTGTCGGTGCGGATATCAAAGAGTTTTTATCGCTGTTCGATGCCCCCAAAGAACAACTTATTGAATGGCTAAAATATGCCAACGGTATCTTTAATCGAATCGAAGATCTGCCTATACCTACGGTAAGTGCAATTAATGGTTACGCCCTCGGTGGCGGGTGTGAATGTGTTCTAGCTACTGATTTTCGTATTGCTACACCAGATGCCCGCATCGGATTACCAGAAACCAAACTTGGGATCATGCCTGGTTTTGGCGGTTCTGTTCGTTTACCTCGATTAATTGGCAGCGATAATGCATTAGAAATTATTACTGCAGGTAAAGATATTGGCGCTAACGAGGCATTAAAATTAGGATTAGTAAATGCTATTGTCGCCACTGAACAATTACAACGTTCAGCCTTAAAGCTGATTGAACAAGCGATTGCTGGATCTATTGATTGGAAGAAAGCACGACAGCCAAAGCTATCACCACTCCAATTAAGCCCGCTAGAACAGTCTATGAGTTTTAATGTTGCCAAAGGCATGGTTATAAAAGTAGCCGGAAAGCATTATCCTGCCCCATTAACAGCTGTTACTACTATTGAAAAAGCAGCAAATTGTGCGCGTAATGAAGCCTTACAACATGAAACCGCGGCCTTTATACCATTAGCTCATAGCACCGTAGCGCAAGCCCTGGTTAGCATATTTCTAAATGATCAATATATTAAAACCTTAAACAAGAAATATACACAGCAGGAGAGCCCACCCAATAAAGTCATGGTATTAGGAGCCGGAATTATGGGGGGGGGGATTGCCTATCAATCAGCCAGCAAAGGCGTTTCTGTGCTGATGAAAGATATAAACGATCATTCTCTACAACTTGGAATACAAGAAGCAGAAAAGTTGCTTAATAATCAATTCGAACGCGGTAAATTATCTGCGTTAAAAATGGTAAAAATACTCTCATCTATTCACCCATCTCTTGACTATCATGGCAGTAAAGATGTTGATATCGTTATTGAAGCGGTGATAGAAAATCCTAAAATCAAAGCCGCCGTTTTAGCCGAGGCTGAAGCATTAATCTCCCCCGAATCTATTATCACTTCAAATACATCAACAATTCCAATCACTAAACTGGCTAATGCACTTCTCAGGCCTGAAAATTTTTGTGGTATGCACTTTTTCAATCCAGTGCATCGCATGCCATTAGTTGAAGTTATTCGCGGCGAAAAAACCTCTGATGACACTCTAGCAAAAGTAGTTGCCTACGCCATCAAAATGGGAAAAACACCAATAGTCGTTAATGATTGTCCTGGATTTTTTGTTAATCGTGTTTTATTTCCTTATTTCTCTGGATTCAGTTTATTACTGCAAGATGGCGCAGATTTTAACCAAATCGATAAGGTAATGGAGACAGAATTTGGCTGGCCAATGGGTCCCGCTTATTTATTAGATGTAGTTGGAATTGATACCGCACATCATGCCCAGCAGGTAATGGCTGTAGGTTTTCCTGAACGTATGACTAAATCAACGCGGGATGCTATTGATATTCTGTATGAACAACAACGATTTGGACAAAAAAATAACCAAGGTTTTTATCAATATCAAAAAGATAAAAAAGGAAAACCGATTAAATTGGCCGATCCTATCGTCGAACAGTTAATTAATCCTAATCAGCAGCCGAAAAAATCATTCACTTCAGAGCAAATAATTCAAAGAATGATGATCCCAATGATAAATGAAGTCGTTCGTTGTTTGGAAGAAGGCATTATTCAATCACCCGCAGAGGCCGATATTGCTCTCGTTTATGGCTTAGGTTTTCCGCCATTTCACGGAGGGATTTTCCGTTATATCGAGACGCTTGGTCTAGCTAACTATGTACAATCTACCGAGCAATATTCATATTTAGGACCTTTATATCAAGTCCCTGAAGGATTAAAACAGCGATCAATAACCAATAACCGTTATTATCCGCAACCTGCCACAGTTGCTATTAATGTAAAAAAATCGATGAGGGGTTAAGAACATGGAAAATGTTGTCATAGTCGATGCGATTCGTACACCAATGGGTCGTTCTAAAGGTGGCGTATTTCGCCATGTTCGCGCTGAAGATCTTTCTGCTCATTTAATGCAAGCGATTTTCCTGCGTAATCCCAATGCCGATAAAAGTGAGTTAAATGATATTATTTGGGGTTGCGTACAACAAACATTAGAACAAGGATTTAATATTGCTCGCAATGCAGCATTATTAACCGATATTCCACATTCTGTCCCGGCAGTAACCGTGAATCGGCTGTGTGGATCATCAATGCAAGCGCTTCATGATGCGAGCAGACTCATAATGACAGGTGACGCACATTCTGTACTGATTGGTGGCGTTGAACACATGGGGCATATTCCCATGACACATGGGGTAGATTTTAACCCTAAAATTGCGCTCAAAATTGCCAAAGCAGCCGGTGCGATGGGATTAACCGCAGAGATGCTAGCAACGATATATAAAATTAGTCGTCAACAACAAGATGCCTTCGCATTACGTTCACATGTCAAAGCTGCTGAAGCGACAAAACAAGGACAGTTTACTAATGAAATTGTGCCTATTGAAGGGCATGATAGCGAAGGAAATTTGATTTCTATCGATTATGATGAAGTTATCAGATTCGATGCTAATCTGAATGATCTTACAGCGCTGCGCCCCGCATTTAATCCCGTCAATGGTACTGTGACAGCCGGTAATTCGTCAGCGCTATCCGATGGTGCATCTGCCATGTTAATCACCAGCGAAAGTTATGCCCGTGCAAATGGTTTAAAACCTCGCGCCCGGATCCGTTCAATGGCGGTTATTGGATGTGATCCTTCAACCATGGGATATGGTCCAGTTCCTGCCTCTGAAATCGCATTAAAACGTGCTGGATTATCACTAGCAGATATTGATGTTATCGAATTAAATGAAGCCTTTGCAGCACAGTCTTTAGCTTGCATGAAAGGCTTTAAATTATCTGAAAGTACAATCGAAGAAAAAGTAAATTTGCAGGGTGGTGCAATTGCACTCGGCCATCCTTTAGGGTGTTCTGGGACGCGCATAACCACTACATTATTGAATCAACTAGAGCGGCAACAAGGGCAATTTGGCCTAGCAACCATGTGTATCGGGCTAGGACAAGGCATCTCAACCATTATTGAACGCCTATAATCCTGATATTTGAGTTGCAGATAGAAAACTTCACCTGCAACTCAAAATATATAAAATAAATTATTTGATTTCGCTGTTTGTCTGTACGTTGTTTATTTCCCGCCTAGTCAGGGGCGGGCTTTTTACGCAAGAATTAGCGACCCTAAATAATTATAATAGCTAAATATGATAACTAAATATAATAGCTAAATAAATTCGTAAGCATCGCCAAATAATTTTTCTTTATCGGCATTACGTTCATTACAAAAACGCTCACGAGCCACCTTCGCCATTTCAAAGCGGCCTGCAATATAAATTTCGTGGTTCGCCAAATCACCAAAATCATCCAACACGGCGCTAAGTACCGTTCCAGTACGACCCCGCCAATGCTCTTCAGGTTGCTCAACAACCGGAATGATTTTTAAATTAGGGTGCTGTTCTGACAAAGCCTGCAGTTCACCGAGATCATATAAATGAGCCAGTTCTCGCCCTCCCCAGTAAAAAGTAATTTCACGAGCAGGATCCTCAATCAAAGCGGCCAGTAAAATTGAATGGGTATAAGAGAATCCAGTGCCTCCGGCAATTAAGATCATCGGATTACGGCTGTTTTCACGAAACCATGCTTTACCATGTGGGATATCAATATCAATGCAACGTTGATCTAAAATTCTATCCATCACCGCCATTGCATAAAGATTAATTTCAGAGGCACCGATATGTAACTCGATAGTT
Source organism: Moellerella wisconsensis (assembly GCF_022592395.1). NCBI lineage: Bacteria > Pseudomonadati > Pseudomonadota > Gammaproteobacteria > Enterobacterales > Morganellaceae > Moellerella > Moellerella wisconsensis. Next base: position 3,104,337 of record NZ_CP093242.1, read on the forward strand.
TCTTTATTTGATGGCGTCGATGCCATTGAAAATGGGCGTTTATCGCGTTCATCCATCACGACCATAAGATACTGGCCAGCCTTAAAATCAAAGGGACCTGCAGGTAATAAAATTACGCGATAAACAGTCTCTGTTATTGATTCAACGGAAGTTACCTTACAGCTTAGCATTGTCATCAATCCCTCTTATTTATCTAAAATATCTAATTGATCCCAAATGGTATCCACACGAGATTTGATTTCTTCCGTCATTACAATCGGTCTGCCCCATTCTCTGTTGGTTTCGCCAGGCCATTTATTGGTGGCATCTAATCCCATTTTTGAACCTAAACCAGACACTGGTGAAGCAAAATCAAGATAGTCAATCGGGGTGTTTTCCATCATGATAGTGTCACGCGCAGGATCCATACGGGTGGTTATCGCCCACATTACATCATTCCAATCTCGCGCATTAATATCATCATCACAAACAATAACAAATTTAGTATACATAAACTGGCGCAGATAGGACCAAACGCCCATCATGACGCGCTTGGCATGCCCCGCATATTGTTTTTTCATTGTGACCACCGCTAAGCGATATGAACAACCTTCTGGGGGTAAATAAAAATCAACAATCTCAGGGAATTGTTTCTGTAAAATAGGAACCAAAACTTCATTTAGAGCCACACCAAGAACGGCCGGCTCATCCGGTGGTCGCCCGGTATAAGTAGAATGGTAAATAGGATCAGGGCGCTGAGTGATGTGCGTAACCGTAAAAACAGGAAAGTGATCAATCTCATTATAATAACCAGTATGGTCACCATAAGGACCTTCAGGTGCCATTTCGCCCGGTTCAATATAGCCTTCTAAAATAATTTCAGCGCCTGCAGGTACTTCTAAATCATTAGAAATACATTTAACCACTTCCGATTTATTACCGCGTAATAATCCAGCAAACGCATATTCTGATAGTGTATCAGGCACTGGAGTGACTGCGCCAAGAATAGTGGCAGGATCGGCACCTAAAGCAACCGCAACAGGGAAACGCTCACCGGGATGGGCTTCACACCACTCTTGAAAATCTAACGCGCCGCCGCGATGAGATAGCCAACGCATAATTAATTTATTTTTACCCAGCACTTGCTGGCGATAAATGCCTAAATTTTGACGCTCTTTATAAGGACCTCGAGTTACCGTAAGCCCCCATGTAATTAATGGTGCCGCGTCTTCTGGCCAACAATGCATGACCGGAATTCGAGATAAATCAACTTCATCTCCTGACCATATCTGTTCTTGGCAAGGAGCTGAGTTCAATCGTTTCACCGGCATATTCAACACTTGCTTAAATTTGGGCATTTTGTCGAATAAATCACGAAATCCTTTTGGCGGCTCTGGCTCTTTTAAAAACGCCAATAACTTGCCGACTTCATGAAGTGCTTTAACATCGTCTTGTCCCATGCCCATTGCTACTCGTTTGGCAGTACCAAATAAATTACACAGTACCGGCATGTCGTAGCCTTTAGGATTTTCAAACAATAATGCCGGCCCACCTGCTCGCAACGTTCTGTCGGAGATTTCCGTCATTTCCAGGTAGGGGTCAACTTCCATGGTGATGCGTTTTAATTCGCCTTTCTTTTCTAATAGTGAAAGGAATTCTCTGAGGTCGCGGTATTTCATCATGCTCTTTTTATGTTTGCAGGAGGAACTTCATTATAAAGCGTCCTGTAGGTGTTACAAGTTATCTAGCTATCCATTGAATAATAAGATGTTTTATTTATAAAGACCGGGTTATTTTTACTGACATTCAAAGGGAACATATTTGGCTAAAGCGTGAGTATCAAATTGCTCGTCAAAGACTTGGTTATGCTGAAATAATTTAAACCCTTGCTGCTTAGCACTAAAGTAACTCAATTTATTGCCTTCGATTTGTAATCCACTACCTTCCCGCAGTGCGACCACCCGTTCAGTCGGATTAATAATACAAAATTCAGCTAAACGCTCATCTCGAGTTTCGCCCATATGTCCACTAAGATGACCGTCGATATAATGAGGATTAATTTGTAAAGGGAATAACCCCAAAGAAGGCATAACCACCGCATTGCTAACCGGCATATCATTCGTAGTACGAATGCTCGGCGTCGCAACATTGCAGCCTGCACTCCATCCGATATAAGGAACTTGTCGTTCACGCACGGCTCGCTGAATAGGAACAATCAAATTATATTGATGCAAACATTGATTTAGCTGCCATGTATTTCCTCCACTGACCAAAATACATTCAGCTTGTTCAATCGCTTGAACAGGATCAGCAAACTGTTCAATAGATTTAACATCAATTCCTAATGCTGAAGTTAATTCATTAGCACGCTCATCATGAGATCCTCGTAATATTGCATAAGGGATCAATAGGGCTCGAGTCACTTTGCGCCGTTCAATCATCGAATGGATCCGAGGTAACGCATAGCTTAACCAAATCGAATTACCGGGTAATTTACCATTACTTAATAAAAAAATATCCATCGTATTTCCTTAATAATTATTATGTCTACCAATCAAAAAATTTATTTTATTTTAGTTTATAGCATAATAATGCTTAATATATTTTAGTCACATTTTTATATGGTGATTTGTTATCATGGCATAGATATTTTAATAATGAGCCAATATTATGGAAAAATGGTACCTTCTTTACTGTAAACGAGGCCAAATAGATAGGGCAATCGAACACCTGACCCGTCAATTTGTTGACTGTATGACCCCGATGGTTGAAATGGAAAAAGTAGTCAGAGGAAAACGAGCTAAAGTAACCGAAGCGCTATTTCCTAACTACCTATTTGTGAAGTTTGACCATGAGAAAATTCATACCACGACCATTCAATCAACGCGTGGAGTCAGTCATTTTGTTCGCTTTGGTCAATACCCAACCGTAGTTCCGGACAAACTCATTGAAACCTTTACTTTGGCTATGTCTCAATCACTAACTGAACCATCAACTCCGATTGATGGCGATAAAGTGGTTATACTCGAGGGTATTTTTGCTGGTATTGAAGCTATTTATAAAGAACCGGATGGCGAGAAACGTTCGATACTATTTCTAAATATCTTAAATCAAAATGTACCAAAATCGTTAGATAACCGACTGTTTAAAAAACTAGATAACTAACTCTTACTGCTTTTTAGTTTTACTTCAGCCATAAAAAAACCGCGATTAATCTCATCAGCGGTTTTTTTTGTCAGCTTGAAAGGGCTATGTCACTCGTCTTGATTTTCTGCCTGCTCATTCTGGTAATCTTTGCGGCTCTTACCCACATAAAAATTAGATAGCAATACCCCTAGCTCAAACAGTAAATACATCGGTACGGCCAATAACGTTTGAGACAGTACATCCGGCGGAGTTAAAAACATTCCAACAATAAATGCGCCCACCAAAATATACGGTCGTTTACGTTTCAATGACTGTGGCGTAGTTACCCCCGTCCAACACAGTAAAATGATGGCAATAGGCACTTCAAATGCAGCACCGAATGCCATAAATAAGGTCATGACAAAGCTTAAATATTTACTGATATCAGGGATAAAATTAACACTTTCTGGCGTTGTTTTAACGAAAAAACCAAACGCCAATGGAAACACCACAAAATAAGCAAACGCCATGCCTAAATAAAAGAGAAAACTACTGGAAACCAGTAATGGCAGCATTAATCTACGTTCATGTTTATATAATGCCGGCGCAATGAATGCCCAAATTTGATATAAAATCATAGGTACCGAAAGAAAAACGGAAACCATGATTGTCAGCTTAATGGGGGTAAAAAAGGTCGAGGCAACATCAGTTGCACTCATCTGAGAGCCCATAGGCAATTTATCAATTAACGGCGCGGCAACTAATCGATAAATATCATTAGAAAAATAGGCAAGAGCAAAGAAAACCACCAATACGGTAATTAAACAGTTGAGTAAACGTTTTCTTAACTCAATTAAATGACTAATGAGCGGTTGTGTATCATTAACAGCCATGTTTTAGTTTTCACTATGATTTTGATGAGAACTTTTCTTTACTTCTGAGGTAGCTAGTTTGTCTGGTGCTGCCGGAGTATGGGCAGGCTCTAAGATAGATTCAGTCTCTACCACAGAAGCCATTTTGGCGGCGACCTCAGGATCAGGATCATTTTCGTTTGATGTTTTTTCAGGATCACTAGCTTGTTTTACGGCAACGTCGTAGTTTTCAGTTAACTCTGTCGCTTTTTTCAATTCATCGCTAATGCTCTCAGCCGATGAACTGTAGCTTTGTTTCAGTGACTCAGCAGCCTGCCGAAGCTCATCCATAGACTGTTTCAGTTCAGGAGAAAGCGCCTGTAGTCCCGCTTTTTCCTCAACTTTTTTCAGGCTTTCCTGTAGCTCTTGCAATTTAAACTCTTGCGAGAGTTCATTTTGTACATTGGCAGCAAGAGAACGCATCGCTCGGATCCAACCGGCAACTGTTCTTACAGCTACAGGCAAGCGTTCTGGCCCTAAAACAACCAGGCCAATCACCGCAACCAAGAGTAACTCAGGAAAACTTATATCAAACACGGTTTAACCCTACTGTTTATTTTTGCTCTCAACACTGCTATCAGCTTTATCGGCTGTTTTCTGTTGAGCGATATTTTTAGTTTCAAAGTCAGCATCATTAGTTTGTTCTGATTTGTCAGCTTTATTGGTATCTTCATCATTAATGGCTTTTTTGAAGCCTTTTAAGGATTCACCAAGATCGGAGCCCAGAGAACGCAATTTTTTAGTGCCGAAAATTAGAATAACTAAAAGAGCGATAATAATAAGCTGCCATGGGCTTCCGAAAGCTGCCATTGCGATTGTTGATTCCATCGTTTTTACCTCTATAGAAGTGGGATCAAGACTAATGAGCCCATTATATACAACCCAAATTAAATACGGAAACAGTTAACATGCTGGTAAGTTTGTTTGAAAACAAACTTACCTCAGTTTTTCCCTGATTTACACCATCCTAACAACCAAGACAACGCCCCTGCAAACATAAACGCAGCAGATATTTTTACTGAATCGGAAAGATAGAACAAACTACCACATAAAATAAATGTTGCACCTATTCCTAATAGATATTGTGACTTTCGCTGGTTCACCCGCTGATTTTTAAGCTCTTTTGATAATCCATCGAGGCTATTTTGCAGGTATTTATGCTGACGCAGCGCGCCATAAATTAAATCAGGGATCTCAGGCATTTTTTCAGCCCAATAAGGTGCTTTTTCTTTTAGCGCTTTAGTGATAGCAGGAAGCCCAACTTGGCTTAAAATCCAATCCTCAAGGAAAGGTTTAGCTGTTTTCCATAAATCGAGCTGCGGATAGAGCTGGCGACCTAATCCTTCAACGTATAATAATGTTTTTTGCAATAAAACGAGTTGAGGCTGAACTTCCATATTAAAGCGACGGGCAGTATTAAATAAATTTAATAACACATGGCCAAATGAAATTTCTGATAATGGTTTTTCAAAAATCGGCTCACATACCGTACGAATAGCAAATTCAAAATCTTCAACATTAGTATCGACAGGAACCCAACCCGAATCTACATGCAGCTCAGCGACTTTACGATAATCGCGATTAAAAAAAGCGATAAAGTTTTCAGCCAAATAGCGTTTATCTTCTTTATTTAATGAGCCAACAATACCGCAATCGATACCAATATACAGTGGATCTTCTGGGTGATCATAACTGACGAAGATATTGCCCGGGTGCATATCCGCATGAAAGAAGCTATCTCTAAATACTTGAGTAAAGAAGACTTTTACACCTCTTTCTGCTAGCAACTTCATATTGGTCCCCTGAGCTTCCAGCGCCTGAATATCGGAAACCGGGATGCCGTAGATACGCTCCATTACCATGACATTCTCACGGCAATAATCAGAGTAGACTTCAGGAATATACAGCATTGCGCTGTTTTCAAAGTTGCGGCGTAATTGAATCGCATTGGCTGATTCACGCAATAAATTTAACTCATCTATTAGCGTTTTTTCATATTCCTTCACAACTTCTTTCGGCCGCAGACGTCGACCATCAGGCAAGAGAGGAACCCAGCTTGCAATGCGATACATTAGACGCATATCAGCCTTGATCACCGGAAGAATATCTGGGCGAATAACTTTTATGACAATTTGCTTGCCATTCTCTTTTAATTTAGCGGTATGTACTTGAGCAATAGAAGCAGAAGCAAGTGCAGTCTCATCAAAATCATCGAACCAGTTTTCTAACGATCCACCAAGGGAATCTTCAATATATTGACGCGCTAATTTGCCGTCAAAGCTAGCGACTTTATCTTGTAATAGACACAGTTGATCAGCTATCGCCGGGGGAAATAAATCACGTCGAGTAGAAAGCATCTGACCAAATTTAATCCAAACCGGCCCAAGTTCTTGTAATGCGAGTCTTAATCGTTGACCTAACTCTTTATCTTTATGCTGATTTTTAATCCAAAAAAAACCATAACGCCCGATACGTAAAGGGATAGTTAATTTGATTTTTGGTATTAATTCATCCAACCCATAAGAGAGAAATACCCGAATAATGAAATAAAGTCGTTTTAATTCACCGGGTGTCATGCTTCTCCTCCAGCTGCTTTAAGCGTTGTTCAAGCTGAGACAGTTCAGTCGATACCTGCTCTACTTGAGAGCTAAAATACATTAATTCCAGAGGCCCGGGGGCCATTTTCCACTCTTCAATAAGCGTTTCTTGCAAATAGGTTTTCTGGCGAGAGAGTAAATGCGCCGCAAGCCCCGTCCCTTTGCGCAAAAATTGGCTAATGCCTTCAGCAACAACATCGCCAATATAAGGTGCTAAATAATGCGCGGGATCCCACTCGGCTAAATCCAACAAAGTAGACCAATGTTGGACAACTTGCATATCACCCTCAATAACCACATCACCTTGATTGATCAGTCGTGAAAGTTGCTGCTTATCTTTCAGTTTAATCAATGTAAAAACAGAGGTTCTGAGGGTGCAATCAGCAGGCTCGCTCCATTGACTTAAAACATCAACATGGTTATCACTAAACACCAGTGTTAATGCTTTATCCAACTCTTTTAAATCAATAGACATTGTCTTACCCGTGAGACGGGTTCTCGCTGGCTTTAAGACCCCCTCTTTAAATAGCAATCTATTTAAACAGGTTTCCATTAACGCAGTGACAGCTGAATAGATAGCCACATGATTTAAAATAGTATTTTTTGCTGATGCTGATGGCATATCCATCTTAAAATTTAAATCCTTTGTGTAAAGCAACAATACCGCCAGTCATATTGTCATAAGAGACTTGATCAAAACCGGCGTCTTCCATCATCGACTTCAAGGTTTCTTGGTCTGGATGCATACGGATAGACTCCGTTAAATAGCGATAACTATCTGCATCGTTAACAATCACTTGACCAATACGCGGGAGGATATGGAAAGAATAAGTATCATAGGCTTTATTTAGCGGCTGGAAGATAGGTTTAGAAAATTCCAAGACTAATAAACGTCCGCCGGGTTTTAGCACACGGAACATAGAGCGTAAGGCTTTATTTTTATCCGTTACATTACGTAAACCAAACGAAATAGTAATACAATCAAAATAATTATCAGGGAACGGTAATTCTTCTGCATTGGCTTGAACATAATTTACGTTGCCAACAATCCCCGAGTCACGCAGTTTTTCGCGTCCCATTTTAAGCATCGAGTCGTTGATATCGGCAAGAACAACTTCACCTTTTTCACCAACCAATCGAGAAAATTTAGCGGTTAAATCACCAGTTCCACCCGCCAGATCAAGCACACGCTGTCCACGTCGGACACCACTGGCTTCAATAGTAAAACGCTTCCAAATACGGTGAATGCCAAAAGACATAACATCATTCATTAAGTCATATTTTGAAGCTACAGAGTGAAAAACATTCGCAACTAGGCCTTCTTTTTCATTTTTGCCTACTTTGCGGAAACCAAAATCAGTGGTTTCTTTAGATTGATCTGCCATTTATGTATGCCTGCTTATATTTCAAACTTTGGTGAGAATTGTAACAGTCTTTGCGCTAAAACCCTATTAGGAACTCGATGATCCCGCACAATATGACCCGGTCGCTTTATCTGCCAGCAGAGGATCTATAGGCTGCTTTATTTCGACGCCTAATTCACGAAATCCTTCAGCTTGACTGATCAAATTCCCTCGTCCTTCAGCTAAACGTTTCATTGCTGATTGATAAGTCGCCTGTGCTTTGGTCAAGCTAGTTCCTAAGAGCTGCATATCATCAACAAATAAACGCATTTTGTCATACATTTTAGCAGCTCTTGTCGCAATTTCTTGTGCATTTTGACTTTGACGTTCATAACGCCATAAGTTATTAATCGTACGGACAGCAACTAACAATGTTGATGGGCAGACAAGCATAATATTATGTTTCAGCCCTTCATCAAGTAATTCAGGCGCTTCTCGCAGTGCCACCAAATACGCGGGTTCGACAGGAATAAACATCAATACATAGTCTAATGATCGAAGCCCCGGCAATTGATGATAATCTTTATTACTCAATAGCTTAATATGATTTCTAATTGATGCTATGTGGTTGCGTAGTGCTTGCGCTTGGATTTCACTATCGTCACTATTAAAATACTGCTCATAAGCAGTTAGCGACATTTTAGCATCAACAACAATATCTTTGCCTTCGGGTAAACGAATAATAACATCAGGCTGATAACGGCTATTATGCCCAGTATTAATACTGACCTGGGTTTCAAATTCATAGCCTTTGCGCAAACCAGAAGCTTCTAAAATCCGCGCTAAAATAGTCTCGCCCCAATTACCTTGGATTTTATTGTCGCCTTTTAATGCGCGGGTGAGATTAACCGCTTCTTTTGCCATCAGGCTATTTAATTGTTGTAACTGACGAATTTCGTGAGCCAACGTGTGTCGTTCGCGAGCTTCTTGCCCAAAACTATCTTGTACTTGCCGGCGAAAACCGTCCAACTGTTCACGAAATGGCGTTAATAAAGAGATCAAACTTTGACGATTATGTTCTGTTGCACGCCGCTCATTCTGTTCAAAAATGCGATTAGCTAAGTTTTCAAACTGAGTATTTAATCGCTGTTCACTATTGATTAGTATCCGTTGTTTTTCTTCATATGCTAATTGAGTTTGCTCTAATCGCGTGGCTATTTCGCGTAATTCAACTTCTTGCTCACGATTGATATCTCGCTGAGTTCGCAACTCTTGATCTAAACGAATGGATTCATCTTTCCAATGCGTAAGGTGGATGTTTTTCTCCTCACTCATGGCCAATAAACGACTCACCTCGCGTAATTCATTATCCTTATCATTTATTTTTTGCGAGATAGACCACCATACAGCTATTGCACCGAGCAAAATACCGCATAACGTGCCTATAACTGCATACAATAAAGAGGTATCCACCATGATTTCCTTAGATTTAAAACTATTTTCAATGACATAAATATGCCATTAAGCTATCCGTGGCCTAATACTATCCACAACGCCAATTTACTCTAAATCGCTATTCAACTAAGCTGATAGTATCTTCTCAACTTGGGCATTTTATTTCATCGTTTAAGTTATAAATAATATAGCTTGATGGCTTAATAAATAGCTTAGGGTATATCTTATTAGCAGCTATGCAATAAAGTAAAAGGATACGAGATAAGTGTCCAGTGGTGAATTCCCTATCGTCCAATATTTGCCAACCAGCTCGCTATTTTTACATCCAACCTGCAATCCAGCGTAATCCAAATGCCCCTGGAGCTAAAATACCAAACGCCCAAATCATAGCTGACAATAAATTAGCCGTTTGAAAATATCGCTGTGGCATACTGCAAATACCAGCAATCAATGGGATCACCGCTCTAAACGGACCAAAGAAACGGCCAACAAAGACTCCCCAAACGCCCCATTTATCGAAAAAACGGTGTCCTCGATCAATCATTTGCGGCTTACGAGAAATCGGCCACATCCCCCGAACATTATCTTTATAGTGAAATCCAAACCAATAAGACAGCCAATCACCAAAGAAAGCACCAAGCGCAGCCACCAGCCAAATAGGCCAAAACGCTAGGCCACTTTCACCAATCAGCGCCCCCATGCCCAACAAAATGACCGTTGCAGGTAATAATAGTGAGATAAAAGCTAATGATTCACCGAAAGCGAGTAGAAATACAATCGGTAACGCCCATATTTCATGTTGCCGAGTAAAATCAGTGATTAGGGTAACTATATCGTGTAGCGTCAACGGATCTCTCCCAATGATAGGTAAATCATTCATTTGAATCAGCATAATTACTGGAAGTTAAATACGAGGAATAATTTATATTATTGATTAATAATTGGTTTATTCTAATTAATAGATTAATTAAACCTAATAGGCTACGCCAGCAATTTATATTGCATGGCGATAATCCTAACTTAACCTCAATGAACTAAGAATAAACAATCACATAATCCAAGAAAATATTATTCAAGAAAATATTATTCAAGAAAATAATCTTGCAGTGACTGTCTGGCAGCGGTATCGAGGGCAAAATCTGTCGCTAACCAAGTATCAATACTGCCGTAATGCCGATTAATGCTTTCTAGTGCGGTTAGCAAAAAATCTTCACGAACTGAATAAACATATTCGAATTTTTTTACGATACTTGCGCTCATCGTTTCGGCATGCTGTTCAAGTAAATGTTGACGATAAGATGCTAGGGTTTGATGAGTTAGCAAATAATCTTCCATCACTGTATCCAAATCCGCCCCTAGCGCCAATAAAACCAACGCTGAACCCACGCCTGTTCGGTCTTTACCCACCGCGCAATGTTGAACAATTCCCCCTTTTTCCGGCTGTTTAAGCAAGCTCACCAATTGATGATAGGCCGGGTTATTTAAAGGCAGTAATTCATATAATTTAAACATAAAAGCTTGGGGATCAAATTGTTCTAAAATATCCGGCGTGAGTTTTTCTAAGTTAGCACTCACTTTTTTAGCTAAAGGATTGGCCGGCGCATGAAAATAAGCCGCGCCGTCCCAAATCTTATCGGGTTTATCTTTGGTCTCTACCGCATCACGATAATCTAGAATTTGGTACAAATTTTGTGCCTGTAAGAAAACTAAATCATCGGAGGTCAATTGGTCTAAAGCTCCCGCGCGAAATAGTAAACCCGGCTTAATCTTCGTCCCATTGGCCAGAGTTTTGCCGCCTAAGTCACGAAAGTTAATTCCGCCTTGCAGAGGTAAGACCGATGAATGTAGCTCAGTTAATGTAGACATAATTCCTCTTATAAGATTTTATCAGAAATAATGACATTAACAGATTTTCTGCAGAAAAAAACGAGTGAGCGAGAGATAGAAAACAACAGATAGACAATAAATATTGAGGAGGATAGTTTCTTTTAATCAGGAATGTTACTGGCGACAAACTGAGCACAGTTAACCACCAGTAACCTAACCCGCTAAAAATTATTTATTTCAATAAACGACGAGCGGCGTCAACCACAATGCCTAACACATTGCTTTCGGTTTTTTTCAATAATTCTTCGTTGGGTATTTCTTGTTGTGTACGATTAACAATAACACCCGCAACCATACCTGAGCGTAAGCCTTGGCTCGAGCACATAGTTAATAATGTGGCTGATTCCATTTCGTAGTTCATAACACCCATTTGTTGCCATTCTTTCATTGAACCTTTGAAACGGCTAACAACACGACCAGTATAAGTGTCGTAACGTTCTTGTCCTGGATAGAAGGTATCTGAAGATGCAGTTACACCGACATGAACCACGGCACCGGCATCTTTTGCGGCAGCATACAACGCGTTAGTACATTCAAAATCAGCAACCGCCGGATATTCTAATGGAGCAAAATGTTGGCTAGCACCGTCTAAACGGACTGATGCGGTCGTAACTAACACATCACCAACATTGATATTTTCTTGAATTGCACCGGTAGTACCAATACGCAGGAAGGTATTAATCCCCAATTGTGCTAACTCTTCAACAGCGATAGAGGTTGATGGACCTCCGATACCGGTTGAGCAAACAATGACCGCTTTACCGTCAACTTCGCCACGCCATGAAGTAAATTCACGTAATGAAGCCAGATGAACAGGGTTATCCATCAAACGAGCAATTTTCTCAACACGTTTTGGATCTCCCGGAACTATCGCCAGTGTTGCACCTTGTAAGTCGCTTTTTTTCAAACCCAAGTGGAAAACATCAGACATTTCAGACTCCTTAACGCAGTAAATTCATAAAATTACATCTCATGTGGATAATATAACGTCACTCAGCCATAAAGTTAGTGACGCCCGTCACTAATTATAAAAAGTAATAAGTAACATTTTCATAAATATGAGATCTAAATCACCATAGTTCAGCTATCGTTCAGATTTAATTCAACTTTAGCTACAGAGAGTATAACCAGTTAAATCTCAAAATAAGTGTATATAAGTAAAAACAGTAAAAATTCAGTTTTCTGATTGACGCCAGCCAGAAATTGCTGAAAATAGCCCACTCTTTGACTCATTATTTAACATTTGAGTCACTCATTGCTTTAATAAGGAGTCAACATGGGCTTATTTGATCAGCTAGTCACCATGGTTGCTGGCGATAAAATGAACCAATTTCAATCAGTAATTAGTTGGATTGAAAAACAAGGTGGGATCCAAGGTCTGATTGAGAAATTTAATCAACAAGGATTGGGAGAATTAATTCAGTCATGGATTGGTAATTCAGAAAACTTACCTGTCAGTGTCAGCCAGCTAACACAAATCTTTGGGAATGTTGATATTCAGCAACTGGCGGATAAAGTCGGTATCGACACTACCGAAGCGACATCTTTAGTTGCAAAATATTTACCCCGCTTGATTGATAACGCCACCCCTAATGGTGAAGTTCCCGCTGATCTCGATTTATCCACAATTGGCATGAATATGCTGAAAGAAAAACTGTTCGGTTAACCTTGTGGCCTAAGTATTTTTGGGCTTAATAATATACTGATAGGGTAAATCGATAAAAAACAGAAACAGAATAGAGCTGAAAATCAATCCCATCGATTGAATAGCAATTACGTTAATGGTCGGTAATCTTCAGCCTATTCTGCACCACCGCTTGATTCTTGCTGGCCTGCCATCAGGCTCAGCGCAAAATAAAAAATCCGCCATAACCTTACTCGATAGAGCGTGAACAGCGGATCAATTATTAGCGGTTTAAAACATTCGATCTATTCTGCTTTTTCCTGCTGAGCTTCTTTAGCTTCGGCTTCGTTAGCTTCGACTTCTTTATACCAGCGCGGATGATGTTTTTTCGCCCATCGACGGCTCACTTTTCCTTCTACCATGCCTTTTATCGATCCCTTGACCCAGAAAGCCATATACATATGGATTAATATGGCGTGGATCAAAATGATCGCGGCGGCCGCGTGGATAAACAGGCTCCAGCGAACTGTCCACATAGGGAAGAAATCAGCAAAATATGGACGCCAGATAATCACACCGGTGATCAGCAAGACAAAAATCATGCTCATGATGCTCCAGAACATCATTTTTTGCCCGGCATTGTATTTCCCGACATAGGCAACGTGATGCTCATTGCCTTTAAGGACTTCCACAATATTTTTTATCCACGGTACATCTTGTTTATCGGGAATATTGTGTTTCACAAAGCGTGCAAACATGAACATCAGTACAATAAAAATCAATACACCAAAGAAAGGATGCAGGATCCTCCCCATTTGTGGCGTACCAAAAGTTTCAGTTAGCCATTGTAATGTCGGAAAAAACAGCGCCAATCCCGATAAGGCAACCAAGAAAAAGCAGATCACCACCAGCCAGTGACAGGCTCGGTCGATAAACTTCGTCCGAACAATCATTTTGCTCTGTTTAGTCATGATTATCGTCCTCCTCGTCTTCATCGCTGACTTCTTTATTCGGGCCAATGCCTACATAGTGGAAAATCAGCCCGGCAAAAGTCGCAATAAACCCGACGACTGAGAGTGGCTTCAAGATGCCTTTCCATAAATCAATCGGAGTATCAATGTGTGGATCTTTAGGTAACCCGTGATAAAGCTGAGGCTTATCGGCATGTTGTAGCACATACATAACATGCGTACCCCCGACACTGGAGGGATTATAAACACCTGCTTGCGCAAAACCGCGTTTTTTCAGCTTATCGACTCGTTCCTCTGCGATATCAAGCATATCCCGTTTAGTTCCGAAATGAATTGCACCGGTCGGGCAGGTTTTAACACACGCAGGCTCTTGCCCTACGCTCACCCTGTCGACACATAAGGTGCATTTATATACGCGATTATCTTTGGGATTAAGGCGTGGAATATTGAAAGGACAACCAGCAATACAATAACCGCAGCCAATACAATGCGCTGATTGGAAATCAACTATCCCGTTGGCATATTGGATTATCGCTCCCGCCGATGGGCATGCTTTTAAACAACCCGGTTCTGCACAGTGCATACAGCCATCTTTGCGGATCAGCCACTCTAATTTACCGTTTTCTTTGGTTTCACTAAAACGCATTACCGTCCATGATTTCGCACTTAGATCCGTCGGATTATCATAAACCCCGGTACAATGACCGACGTCGTCACGGATATCATTCCATTCAGAGCAAGCTACCTGGCACGCTTTGCAGCCAATACAGGTAGATACGTCGATCAGCTTAGCGACTTCAAATTTATCGTCTCGCACCTGAGGAGGAGGCGTAATGCTATTGGTCGCAGAACGTTTAATAATGTCTTGAGATTGCATGGACATAATTTCCTCCTCTACGCCTTCTCAATGTTAACTAAAAACGCTTTATACTCAGGTGTCTGAGAATTTGCGTCACCCACTGATGGCGTTAATGTGTTAGCAATAAATCCTTTTTGCGCCTGACCTTCAAAGCCCCAGTGAATAGGAATACCGATAGTTTCAATCGATTTTCCATCCACGTGCAAAGCTTGCAAGCGCGCGGTAACAACGGCAATAGCACGAATAAAGCCGCGTTTACTGCTAACCGTGACTTTATCGCCGTTATTGATACCTTTTTGTTGTGCTAACGTTTGGCTAATTTCAACAAATTGTTCTGGCTGAGCAATCGCGTTTAAGCGCGCATGCTTGGTCCAAGTATGGAAATGTTCAGTTAATCGATAAGTGGTTCCCACATAAGGATAATCTTGGTGGTTCCCCAAGCGTTGTTGATCTTCTAAGAAAATACGCGCGGCCGGGTTAGAGACTACATTAGGATGCAGTGGATTAGTCCCTAAAGGCGTTTCAACCGGTTCATAATGTTCAGGGAACGGCCCTTCAGCCATTTTATCAATGGCAAATAATCGTCCCAACCCTTCAGGTTGCATAATAAAAGGTGAAGTTCCTACATCTGGTGCAGAGGTATTAAAATCAGGAACGTCATTGCCGACCCATTTGTTACCCTTCCACTCGATAACAACCCGATTTTTATCCCAGGGTTTTCCTTGAGGATCCGCAGAGGCACGGTTATAAATAATTCGGCGATTCAATGGCCATGCCCAAGCCCAACCGAGAGTATTCCCCAGCCCCGATGGATCACTATTATCGCGTTTGGCCATTTGATTGCCCTGCTCGGTCCAGCAACCGCTATAAATCCAGCACGAAGAAGCGGTAGAACCGTCATCCCGTAATAAAGCAAAAGAATTCAATAACTGGCCTTTTTTAGCTTGTAAATTGCCATCGGCATCATACAAATCAACTAACGCTATTCCATTATTTTCTTTAGCCATTTCTTCTGATTCTGGATGAAATGGCTGTTTATAATCCCAACGCATACGCATTAACGGCTCAGTCCCTTTACCGCCTTCTGAAGCATACAATTGACGAATTTTGTCCAGTAATCCCGCTAATATTTGTCCGTCGTTACGCGCTTCGCCCGGGGCATCCGCAGCTTTCCAATGCCATTGCAACCAACGTCCAGAGTTAGCGATAGAGCCGTCTTCTTCAGCAAAGCAAGTCGATGGAAGACGGAAAACTTCAGTCTGAATGGTAGCAGGATCGACGTCGTTCATTTCGCCGTGATGCTGCCAAAAAGTCGAGGTTTCAGTGACTAAAGGATCAATAATGACCAAATATTTTAACTTACTGAGGCAACTAACCACCTTATTTTTATCCGGGAACGATGCGACGGGATTAAAGCCCTGACAAATATAACCGGTTACTTGGCCTTTACTCATCATGTCAAAATATTTAATCACATCGTAAGATTGATCCCATTTTGGCAACCAATCAAAACCCCATTGATTGTCTTTTTGCGCCGCATCCCCATAAAATGACTTCATTAAACTGACGAAAAATTTGGGGTAATTACTCCAGTAGTTAACCTGATTCGGTAAAGTAGCTACAGGGGTATTGGCCTGCAAATAGCTTTCAATGTTAGTTTGTTTTTCAGAAGGCAGGCTTAAATAGCCCGGTAGACTCGTGGAAAGTAATCCTAAATCGGTTAATCCCTGAATATTTGAGTGACCGCGCAAAGCATTAATACCGCCTCCCGCCATACCCATATTGCCAAGCAATAATTGGATCATTGCCATAGTACGGATATTTTGCGAGCCGACGGTATGTTGCGTCCAACCCAGTGCATATAAAAAGGTTGTTGTGCGATCAGCACTTGACGTTGTCGCAAGGATTTCACAGACTTTCAGAAAATCAGCTTGTGATGTTCCACAAATATTTTCAACAATTTCAGGAGTATAACGAGAGATATGCTGCTTTAATAAATTCCATACACAGCGAGGATGCTGCCAACTGTCATCGCGTTTGGCAAAACCGTTCTCGTCAAATTGATAATTCCAACTGGTTTTATCATACTGGCGTTTTTCTGCATCATAGCCGCTAAATAGCCCGTCATCGAAACTGAAATCGTCTCGAACCAACAAAGAGGCGTTGGTATAGTGCTTGACATACTCTACATTTATTTTGTTATTTTCAATGAGATAACGCAAAACGCCAGATAAAAAGGTAATATCTGTTCCGGAGCGAATAGGCACGTAATGATCGGCGACTGATGCCGTACGCGTAAAACGCGGATCGACGACAATTAATGTTGCATCATTGTTATTTTTCGCTTCCATGGCCCAGCGGAATCCGACAGGATGTGCCTCTGCGGCATTCCCACCCATCACCATGATAACGTTGGCATTTTTAATATCAACCCAGTGGTTGGTCATCGCACCGCGACCAAATGTTGGAGCAAGACTTGCTACCGTTGGTCCGTGTCAGACACGCGCTTGGTTATCAACCGCTAGCATACCGAGCGAGCGAGTAAATTTTTGAGTTAATATGCCTGTTTCATTACTGGCGGCAGAAGCACACAGCATACCGGTAGATAACCAACGGTTTACCGGGGTTCCTTGGCTATTTTTTTCAATAAAATTAGCATCGCGATCGTCTTTCATTAAACGAGCAATACGGGAAAAGGCATCATCCCAGCTAATACGCTGCCATTTATTAGACCCTGGAGCGCGATATTCAGGATAACGTAAGCGCCCTTCACTATGAATATAATCGATAAGCCCTGCCCCTTTTGGACATAATGCGCCACGGTTAACAGGGTGATCAGCATCACCTTCAATATGAAAAATAGACGATTTTGCATTCATCGCGCCATCGCCCATACTATAAATTAATAATCCACAGCCAACAGAACAATAAGTACAAGTATTGCGGGTTTCTTTCGATCTCAGTAATTTATATTCTCGAACATTGGCCATCGCCAAGCCGGGCATAAAACCTAGAGCTGCAATTGTGGTACTCGCCATTCCGCCGGCACAGATTTTAAAAAACTGTCTGCGGCTGAAATTCATTGCTTCCTCTTTTATTATTTTTGTAAAAATTGACCAGCAGAATATCAGCCTAGATCGCTTATATATTGTTTAAAATCAAAAAAAGTAACATTAGATATTTAATTATTATTAATAAAAATAAAACAGTCATAGGAATAAACTCAACCAATTGAAATAAAAGGGTTTTATAAGGATTAAGAAAAAACCTAAAATTCAAAAAATAAATTAAAAATAATATGAAAAAATAGAATTAATTATAATAAACAGCTCACTTTAATTATTAAACATATTAGAGCAATTAATAATACCACTAAAGTATTACATTAAACTCAACATACACAATATACATTTATATATAAAGTAAATTTTATTATTTAATATATAAAATAATGCCCATCAATAATATTGATGGGCATTGGGATAAACATATTAATTGTTACATGTCTCTATTATTAACCATTAATTCTATATTTAACTTTAATGTAAACTTCAAACTTTAGTTTCACTGCGCAATTGTTTTGCCGCTGCCACCATGTTAGCCAGTGCTTGACGCGTCTCTGTCCAACCACGAGTTTTCAAACCACAATCAGGATTTACCCACAACCGTTCAACCGCAATGCGATCAGAGGCTTTTCTCAATAATGCCACAATCCATTCTACGCTCGGGACATTGGGCGAGTGGATATCATATACGCCGGGGCCAATTTCATTTGGATAATCAAAGTGTTCAAACGATTCCAGTAATTCCATATCTGAACGCGAGGTTTCAATGGTTATCACATCTGCATCCAGCGCGGCAATCGAATCCATGATGTCATTGAACTCGCAATAACACATATGAGTGTGAATTTGAGTATTATCTTCAGCAATAGCGGCACTCAGTTTAAACGCATCAACCGCCCATTTAAGATAATCTTGCCATTCGTCCTGGCGCAGCGGTAACCCTTCGCGTAATGCAGGTTCATCGATTTGAATAATGCCAATGCCCGCTTTTTGTAAATCATCCACTTCATCACGCAGCGCTAAAGCAATTTGTTTAGCAATGGTTTCACGGCTAACGTCTTCACGTGGGAATGACCAACAAAGAATGGTCACCGGGCCGGTAAGCATGCCTTTAACCGGTTTTTCAGTCAGTGATTGAGCATACTTCGCCCATTCAACCGTAATCGCTTCAGGACGACTAATATCCCCGATAATAACTGGCGGCTTAACACAACGCGATCCATAACTTTGAACCCAACCATTTTGAGTAAATACATAGCCATCGAAATGCTCACCAAAATATTCGACCATGTCGTTACGTTCAGCTTCACCATGCACCAAAACATCAATATCCAGCAATTCCTGCTCTCTAATCGCCTGCTTAATATGTTCACTAATGCAGGTACGATAGCTTGGAATATCAACATTACCTTTTTTAAAATCTAAGCGCAGTGTACGAATATCAGTCGTTTGCGGGAATGAGCCAATCGTCGTGGTTGGCCATAATGGGAGATTAAAACGCGCGCGTTGTTGCTTCGCGCGTTCAACGTATGCACTATTACGCTCTACATCACCGACCTTTATCGCCGCTAAACGCGCGGCAACCGCCGCATTATTAACCCGTGTTGAGGTTTTTCTAGCACGAATCGGTGCGCTGTAAGCCTCTAATTTAGCAATATTTTCAGCATTATCATTATTTAATGCGGCCGTCAATAATGCTAATTCCTCACATTTTTGTAATGCGAAAGCAAACCAACTTTTTACTTCTTTATCTAAACTAGTTTCATCATTTAAATCAATCGGGCTGTGCAGTAACGAACATGACGTTCCGATCCAAATTTGACGCTTACCCAGCAATGTTTTAGCTTTTTCTCGTTTTTCGCTTAAATCTGCGCGCCAAACATTACGTCCATTTATCAAACCCAGTGATAGCAGCCATTCTGCGGGTAATGCTTTATTCACCTTCTGCAAGTCATCTTTACCGGCAACTAAATCAATATGTAGCCCTTGAACCGGTAATGATTTAATTAAATCAAGATGATGCCCAATGCTATCAAAATATGTGGTCAGCAATAATTTGGTTTTGCCTTCTAATGCAGCATAAGCCGTTGAATAAGCCGCTTGCCATTCTGGTGGCAAATCTAACACTAATGCCGGCTCATCAATTTGTACCCATTCAATACCTTTGGCGGCCAGTTTTTCCAACACTTGTTGATATACAGGCAGCAGTTTCTCTAACAGACTTAGGCGATCAAAAGCCACGCCTTTTACTTTTCCTAACCATAAATAGGTAACCGGGCCAATTAATACTGGTTTTACTTTATGACCCAACGCTAGAGCTTCATCGACTTCATCAAATAGCTGAGTCCACGACACGCTAAATTCTTGGCCTTGCTGGAATTCTGGCACGATATAATGATAGTTAGTATTAAACCACTTAGTCATTTCAGCCGCTGCTGCTGGCTCGCCTGTCGGCGCACGACCACGAGCAATACGGAACAATGTATCGAGGTCAATACTTCCATCTTGATTTGCATGGCGTGGTGGTACATTGCCGACCAATAAACTGGTGGTTAATACTTGGTCGTACCAAGCGAAATCACCCACCGGAAGTAAATCCACGCCAGCATCGTGCTGTTGTTGCCAGTGACGTGCACGTAATTCACGTCCAGTTTCAATTAATTGTTGTTGATTTATTTTACCGGCCCAATAGCTCTCTTGTGCTTTTTTTAGTTCTCTTTTCAAACCGATACGTGGAAAACCTAGTGTGTGATTAATAACTGACATAGTGACCCCTTAGAATATTTAGCCGTCTAGATGTTTACACATCTATAATCAACAGGTAGTGTATAAAGCTCAAGCGCAAATTATTCATTGTCACCGTGAAGGTTTCTCATGATCGAATTAAAACACTTAAAAACATTGCATGCGCTCAGCCAACACGGCTCATTAGCAGCAACAGCAATCCACCTGCATCAGACGCAGTCGGCTCTATCACATCAATTCAGTGATTTAGAGCATCGTCTCGGATTTAAATTATTTGTACGTAAAAGCCAGCCACTGCGTTTTACGCCACAAGGTGAAGTTTTATTACAGCTCGCACAACAGATTTTACCGCTGGTCAAAGATGCGATGAGAACCTGCAACGAGCCCGGTGTCTCAACACTGCGCATAGCGATTGAATGCCACAGTTGTATTCAATGGTTAACGCCAGCATTAAAACGATTCAGAGAAACATGGCCGCAAGTCTCGGTTGATTTTAAATCTGGCGTGACCTTCGAGCCACAACCCGAATTATTAACGCGAGAATTAGATATTGTCATGACATCCGACATTCTGGATGAACAAGCACTGCATTACACACCGCTGTTTGATTACGAAGTTCGGCTAATTGTATCGAACGACCATCCATTAGCGAATAAATTGCATATTACAGCGCAAGATCTGATTGATGAAACATTGCTTATCTATCCCGTTCAACGCCATCGTTTTGATATCTGGCGGCATTTTTTACAGCCAGCAGGAGTCTCTCCAAGCATAAAAACGGTCGATAATACGTTATTATTAATTCAGATGGTGGCGGCGAAAATGGGGATTGCAGCATTGCCACACTGGGCGGTGGACTCGTTCGAAAGACAAGGATTAATTGTAACCAAAACCTTAGGAGAAGGGCTATGGAGCCGGCTATACGCAGCCTGCCGTGAAGGCGAGCAGCGACAGCCAGCAATAGAGTCATTTACTCGCGCGGCTGGCCAGCACGCTGTTGAACATCTTTCTTATGTGAAACCGGTGAGAGGATCCAGCATCGATGTACCCACAGCGACGCGACAATCAGACTTGCACCCATGCTGAAACTTAACCAATCTGGATGCTGCTGCCAGATAGCAAAGTTAACCAATAATCCTGCCGGTACCATCATGTTATTCATGATAGCTAAGGTACCGGCATCGACTTGTGTGGCACCATAATTCCACATAAAATAACCTATACCCGAGGCACCAATGCCCAACCAGCACAGCACTACCCATTGTGCTGTCGTCGTTGGTAGCAGTGATTTATTACCGAAGAATATCCAACCAAGCAATGCCACCACGGTCGCGCCTAAATAAAACCATGAGAAGGCTTGTCGTTGTGGCATAGGATGAATTTCCATCATACGCTTATAGCCCACTTGACCTATCGCAAATGAAATATTGGCTAGCTGCACAAACATAAGACCGAGCCAGAATGATTCACTCAATTGATCATAACGAATAATCGCCGCACCAATTACCGCTAATGAGGAACTAAACACATAACCCCAACGTAATCGTTGCTTCTCAAGCAGATCATAAATTAAGGTCACATATAACGGTGTTAACACCGTGAAAAGTAGGAATTCTGCTACACTTAGATAGTTATAAGCCTGAAACACGAATAAATACATAATTCCTAATTGGCAAGCGCCTACCAGCATGTACAACGCAATGACTTTAAACGCAATACCTCGCCAACGTAAAAAAGGTAAAAATACCAACGCCGCCAAACCGACCCGCATTAAGACTGAAAACCAACTATCAACTTGACCGGCTAAATACTCGCCAATCAGACTAAAAGACGCTGCCCAAAGCAGCGTCGTGATGACTAATAACCACATTCTATATACAGCTCGTGTTAATGTTCTTTTTCAACTAACAGCGCTTCGAGTAAATCCAAGTCTGTTAACATCATATGTAGAGTTTCATTACTAATTTTTCGCGTTGCGCGTAAATGGTAAAGTTCCCCTCGCTCGGCTCTCAGCGCGGTTAGCCGGAATCTGCGCTCTAAATCTTCAATCAGTAAATTACGTTCCATTTCGTCCTGACCAGCGGTTCGCCGCCGGAGATTCCCTATCACCCGAGAAGCAACTTCACTGATATCTTCTGGATCGAGCTTTTCATCCGCATCCGCCGATAAACGCTCTTCCATTTTATTCATACTGACAATCGCCACTTCGGCCATAGCCGCTTTGGCCATCCGA
This sequence comes from Moellerella wisconsensis, assembly GCF_022592395.1. Classification (NCBI taxonomy): domain Bacteria; kingdom Pseudomonadati; phylum Pseudomonadota; class Gammaproteobacteria; order Enterobacterales; family Morganellaceae; genus Moellerella; species Moellerella wisconsensis. The sequence goes on from NZ_CP093242.1 coordinate 3,127,132, forward strand.
ATTTCATTAATATCGGCTTCTTTATCACCAAATTTGAAATTACGTAACAACAGTGGCAGCGCAATAACCCCGATGAAAATAGAAAATAAAATAACGCCAGCAGCAATAAATATTAACTGATAACGCGCTGGGAACGGCGACCCATCAGGTAAAAATAGCGGTACAGAGAGCGCACCTGCCAAGGTTATCGCCCCGCGTACCCCCGCAACGGAGGAGAGCATTAATTCGCGCGTGGTATAATTAGCAAATTGCAGCGGTTTCTTTTTCAAGAACAATAGGCTGAATTTTTTCATCAACCACAACCAACAGAAACGCAATACTAATAAGGCAAAATAGATAGCGACTACCGCAGTAAACAGCATCCACGTTTCGACACTTGGATCAAGCTCCGCTTGGATAACCGAGGTTTCCCAAATGCCCGGTAATTGCAGCCCCAACATGATGAATACTAAACCGTTAAACACAAATTCCAGCATCGACCATACGCTATCAGCACGTAGACGCATCGCCAAAGGTGCATTGCGAATAACCCCAGATTTAGTAATCGTCATACCCGCAGCCACGGAAGCCAAAATTCCCGACACACCGATATGTTCCGCAATCATATAAGAGGCGAAAGGTAACAGCAGCATGAAAACAATTTGGGTCGCTGGCTCATCCCCACTCCAGCGGCTCATTAAACGCAACGATTTACTGTAAATCCAAGTAACCGCAATACCAGCCAGCAAGCCGCCGACCGCGACTTTAAAGAATTCAATGGTCGCGCCAGTGACCGTAAATACCATGGTTCCCATGGCTATCGCGACGGCAAACTTCAAGGCAACCAAGCCTGAAGCATCATTCATCAATGCTTCGCCTTCTACAATGCTCATCATCCGTTTGGGCATTCGGCCTTTACCGACAATCGAAGACAATGCCACTGCATCAGTAGGAGATAATACGGCAGCCAGTGCAAATGCAGCAATCAGCGGAATACTTGGCATCATCCAATAGATTAAATAGCCAATTCCGACGACCGTTACTAAAACCAGCACTAGCACCAAAATGAATATTTCACGACCATTTTGGAAAAATTCACGGGTCGGAGTTTTCCAGCCATCAACAAATAACAGTGGCGGGATAAGTAATACAAGGAAAAGTTCGGGATCAAAAGTTACATGTAGGCCAAACTGAGGCCAAGCCAATGCAGCACCAATAGCAATCTGTACAATGGGTAACGGTATACGGAAGGGAAGAACCTTAGTTACCACTCCAGAAATAGAGACGGCCAAAATTAAAATAAGAATAGTAAAGAAAATTTCCATGTTGCCCTTACTGATAACGATACAACGACTTAAACCATGAATTGTGACCTGACGATTGCCTCTAAGATAGCAAAATCCAGCCATGAAACTTCAGTAAAGCGAGGAAGGGATGGAAAACGAATTTTCCCACGCTTTTCACTGCTGACTAATATTCTATCCTTAACGACTACTTTGGCGGGGAAATAATTTGAATTTTAAGATTAATCGCGATAATAGATGGGGGGATGCGTTTTTAAATCATCATCCCCCAGATAATATTTATTATATAGCTAGGTTACTAGCATAAAACGCTACTAAAAGCACAGCGATAATCACCGTGCCCAAGTTAAGTTTCTTCCACTCACCGGCACAAACACGCCCAATCACTAAAGCCGCAAATCCTAGCATGATCCCAGTCACAATATTACACGTTAGGACAATAAACACCGCACATAATAAACCGGACATTGAATCAACAAAATCATCAAAATCGAGTTTTGATACATTGCTAAGCATCAATAAGCCAACGTACATCAACGCCGGAGCTGTGGCATAAGCCGGCACCAAATAAGATAACGGAGATAAGAATAAAATCATTAGGAACAAAATGCCGACGACGGTCGCGGTTAATCCCGTTCTGCCTCCGGCGGCAGTACCTGCGGCTGATTCAATATATACCGCGGCAGGTGAAGCGCCAATTGCACCGGCAAAAATACTGCTAACAGAATCGGCGGTCAGTGCTTTGCCACCATCAATAATTTGCCCCTCTTTATCTAATAGATTTGCTTGTCCCGCAACGGCACGGATAGTTCCTGTGGCATCAAATACCGCGGTCATAACTAACGCCAATAAGCTAGGTAAAACAACCGGCTGTAATGCGCCCATAATATCCATGCTGAACAGCAAAGAAAGCCCGTCATCACCCAATGATGGCAGTTTAAAAAATCCTTGATATTTCACGTTGGGATCAAATATTAACCCAAGTATCGAAATAGCGATGATCACCAGCAGCACGCCGCCCGGAACTCGACGCTTTTCTAAACCAAAAATAACCGCCAGACCCGCTAATGACATTAATACCGGGAAAGAGACAAACTCACCTAATGCCACCGGTAAACCAGCTTGTGGATTTTTAACCACTAAGCCAACGCCATTAGCCGCAATTAATAATAAAAACAGCCCGATACCGATTCCAGTACCATGCGCTATCCCCATCGGCATATTGCGTAAAATCCATGAACGTATCCCCGTTACTGAGATCAAGGTAAAAATACACCCCATCAAGAACACGGCCCCCAATGCGACAGGAATACTAACTTGCTGGCCTAACACCAAACTAAAAGCGGTAAAAGCCGTTAATGAAATCGCACAGCCTATTGCCATCGGCAAATTGGCCCACAGCCCCATCAATAAAGAACCAAAGCCTGCCACCAAGCAGGTGGCAATAAATACGGCAGTCGGCGGAAAACCGGCTTGCCCCAACATTCCTGGCACCACAATAACGGAATAGACCATCGCTAGAAATGTTGTGAGTCCAGCAACAATTTCACGGCGTACAGTGGTTCCGCGTTCAGTCAATTTAAAATACTTATCCAGCTTGCAATTTGTTGGAGCCTGATGACCAGACATGGTGTTCCCCTGCTTAAATGTTCAATGTCGAAATAACAACCGTTATATCTACTACGTAATCGATTACGTGGTTAAATATCAAATCAGTGAAACCGAGGTAAATTCAGTTTCACCACTCTACGCAATCGTTTGGCTTTAGCGATAAAATACGGGAATAAATCGTGAGGCGAATAATTATCGGTTGAACCGCCCCCAATGATCAAGTGTTTTAACTCAAAAAGATGCTGTGTAAGTAAAAAAACTGTCAGCCTAGCGCTAAAAAAGCTTATCTCAGTGCTGTCCATTCTAATTATTTAATGTTTGTGGATAATTAATAATATGTTTGATTCTTATTTTGATTGATTTTATATAAAAAATAAGAACGCTAGAGGAGTAAAATAAATTTTTAGCGCCTATATTTAACGCCTCTAAGTATTATTAGAGATAATTAGCTCCATTTAACTAATAACTCACATAAATGAAAAAATAACCTTTAAAATCAATAAGAAAATGTCTTAAAAATAAAAACAAACTGATTTTTTTGATAGAAAATATAAATTCACTCTCTATAATGTGCGCAAAACATACCACCTAATTAACTGACTCAATATCGTTATGCTAGCCAATATAAAGAAATTAACGACTAAAGAAATATTCATTCTGGTTTTATTTTTTATATTTTTAATGATCTATTTACTGCCTGGAATTTATGGTCATACCCCCTGGAAGCAAGATGAGAATTATAGTTTTGGCATTATCCAAACCATGTATGAAACCTCAAATTGGCTAGTACCCACTAATGCTGGCGAGCCATTTATGGAGAAACCGCCGATCTATTATTGGACGGCGACCATCATGCTTCATCTATTGTCAGATATTATGCCAATGCATGATGCCGCACGCACCGCGACTTTATTATTTTCTCTGCTCAATTTTAGCTTCTTTATGCTGCTGGCACGCCGTGTCTTTGATGCCAGCAGCTTTAATGATCCACGGATTTGGCTCGCATTTTCTTTATATGCCTGTGCCCCAGGTTTACTGCGCCATAGCCACGATATGTTTACCGATACTGCGCTTATTGCAGGCGCTACCATGGCACTTTATGGTTTATCTGGGCTAATAAAAAGCCAAAAATTAGGCTATTCCATCCTGTGGCTCAGCTTAGGCCTAACCCTCGCCATGCTGGCAAAAGGAGTCTTTGTTCCCGGTGTTATTGGGTTAACTCTGCTAATTATCCCTATTTTCCAGCCTGATTGTCGTCGCAAGAGCTACTGGTTATCAGCATTAATAGCCGGAATTATCGCCTTAATCTTGATCTTACCTTGGCCTGTCATGTTGTATCTTTCACATCCAGAACAATTTTATGAATGGTTTTGGATCAATAACTTCGGCCGTTTTTTCGGTTTTTCCGTCGATAAACTAGGTGCAAAAGCTAATCTGACCCGTATCCCTGCCGCCGTGTTATTTTTTGCTTTTCCCTCAGGCATCTTAGCCATTTGGGCTTTATTACGTTCACCGCGAAAAATTTTATTAAGCCCATCATTAGCTCTACTGGCTATTTTTGCGGCTTTAGGGGTGATCTTATTGCAAATATCGGCCTCAGGACGCGCACTGTATTTATTACCTTTTATCGCCCCCATGGCAATTTTAGCCGTACTCCCTGTCAGCCAATTACCCATAAAAATATTAACTGCTATAACCCGGTTTAGTACTATTTTCTGGTCTATATTGATCATCTTGGTATGGGTTTTATATTTTTTATCGCTATCAGATTCAACCAAACCATTATTATCAATATTCAAAAAATGGCTACCGATGAGTTATGAAATGCATTTCTCTGTTTTAGCTTGTGGGGGAGCATTATTACTTTCCCTGATTTGGCTATTTCGGCGTTATTTTATTTCAGCCGATCCAGCATTGAAATCAATGCAGCATTGGTTACTGGGAATGACGGTAGTCTGGGGAATTATTTATATTTTGTTGGTTGGTTGGATTGATTATGCCAAAGGCTATAAGCAAGTATTTATCGATATGAAGCAACATATCGCCACGCATTATCAAAATACCGACTGTATGGCTTCATACAATATTGGCGAATCTGAAGCGCCTATGCTCTATTATTTTGCGGGTATTTTACATCATCGACAACCGCAATTTAATCGCCCGCAACACTGCCGCTGGCTAATTACTTTTTCAAAATATATCCAGCCAGCGCCTGAAGGTATGAAATTAATTTGGGCCGGTCATCGACCAGATGAAGAACATAAAAATCTGGTGGTCTATCAAACTATAACGCCATAAAAATATATTAGGCCCCTACTTTAGATAAAAATAGGGGCCTAATTGAAGAACTGTAATGATGAGAATGATTAATTATTAACGGCAAACTTCTAGATTTATTAACGGCAAACTTCTATAGTTGGACTACATTTCCCTCGCACTATCCACAGAAATAATCCAGCCATAATAATTAATAAAATAGGTAAACCACTCGGTGAAACCGAAGTCGCAACACCTGATAATAATGGACCAGAAAGATTACCAACCCCCCATAGCATCGCCGCCGCCGCATTAGCTACAATTAAATCATTACCGCTAAAATATTGTCCTATTTGTACCAGAGCAATCGTATAAATAGCCCCAGCAGTCGCGCCTAAAATAATTAACAGCGGCCAAATAAGATAATGATTGGTGATAACAAACGGTAATAATAAACTGGCTAGCAACGTAATGACCCCGCACCAGCGGTATAATTTCCCGCGGTTCATATGATCAGCCAGCCAACCAAACGGCATTTGCATTACTGCATCTCCGGCTAAAATTGCACTGATCATCATTGCGGCTATCGTCTCGGTATGCCCCATACTGATACCATAAATCGGGAACATGGATAAAATAGTGCCATCAAAAAAGGCAAAAAATAAGATCCCCGCACACAACGCAGGCGCAACTTTGATAAATTGAATAATAGAAAATTGAGCATGGGTTGCGGTTGCAGGAATTTTATCACCAACCTTTTGCTCCATTAATAAAAATAATACGACGGAGAATAGATGAATTAGCGTACAGATAAATAAAGGGGATTTATCTTCAACGCCATAATATGCAATAAAAGAAGGGCCTAATAACTGGCTAATGGTAAATACTGTCGTATAAATAGCTAAAATCCGCCCACGACGATTTTCTGGCGATAACTCATTAATCCACGTTTCTCCCAAACAAATCATCACGCCACTGGCTAATCCAGTAATCAAACGTAAAGGAAACAACAGCCAAAGTGGTAATGAGCTTAATAAAGGTAATAAGCTAATCGCCGATATAATTGTCGCAATTAACATGGCGTAACGCTTGCCCGATAATTGGGCTATTTTTTGTACCGCGGGCGCAATGAGTAGCATCCCAAATGCCGGCGCCGCAGAAATAAGCCCAATATAAAATTCGCTAATACCGTTGTTATTGAGCCGTAAAGCAACCATTGGAATACTTAATCCAATAACGATGCCGATAACAGCAATACTGGCGGTGATGGTAAAAATAGCAAAAAAGGGGGAACGACGGAAATTCTGAAAACGACGACTATCACTATTCATTTTGAAATAAACCTGCTTATCCAGCAAGTACCTATAGTTTTTTATTCCATTAATAATGCTATTACCAGCAATATCAAAGGGGAAATATCTTTAATTAAGAGAATATGTTGGTCATAATATCACTCTGATCACTGTAAAGCATCAGTAACCAGAGCGATAAAATAAATAGAATAGAAAATAAAGCATTTATTTAAAGGTGCGATCAAATATATAAATATTAATTTAACCGATCCCATAATCTAGTAGAGATTTACGCCTTATTTTATTAGTGGACTATATCCATAATAGTGAATAGCAAAATATTTTTATCCATCCTAATAAGAATATCCAAACTAAGAATTAGTGCAGATAATTTTCCATGATGTCAAAAACAGTTAAGTCATCACTAAAACTAACTTGCTTTACATCTTCAAGTTTTTCTACCTGATTAACCATCTGAGATAATCGCTCATCATTCTGTACTAATAACCAAATACGACTTTGATTAGTGTGCTTTAGCGGTAAACATAAAATGGCATCGACGTTAAAGGCACGACGAGCGAATAGCCCACAGATATGCGACATGACACCGGGGTGATTACTCACAATCAGCTCGAGAGCGATAGCGCGCGAATCAACAGATTGGAGATCTACCGGCTCGGCAATCATAGCGTCAGCTTTTTGTATATCGGTCGATTTTATCGTCATAATTATGCTCCAATCATATCAATATTTGCGGCACCCGGCGGAACCATAGGATAAACATTTTGCTTAACATCAATTAACGCATGGATCAAACACGGTCCCGGCTTATTCATCATCTCTTTTAACGCGGTTTCAGGATTTTCTTGCTGATTCAAATCGCAAGTTTCCAGACCAAAACCCGCAGCAATTTTAATAAAATCCGTTTGATAAGGATAAGCAGCAGCATAAATTCGATTTTCAAAAAATAATTCTTGCTGCTGATGTACCATACCTAATGCCTGATTATTCATTAAAATAATTTTGATATTCAATCGATGTTCCGCAGCAGTAGCTAACTCTTGAATATTCATCATCAAGCTACCATCACCAGAGAAACACAGCACGGTAGCGTCTGGATTTGCCAATGCTGCACCTATTGCGGCAGGTAATCCAAATCCCATCGTTCCTAATCCTCCTGACGTCAACCACTGCCGGGGGCGAGATAAAGGATACACCTGCGCAACCCACATCTGATGCTGGCCAACATCCGTGGTAATAATGGCCTCATCACCCGCCGCTCGAGCCGCGGCTAACACTAAACCATAATGATGCAAGGGATTATGTGCCTCAGATAAATCAAGCGAATAATCTTGTTTTAATCTATTCACCCGAGTTAACCATTCCGCACGTGAATTACGTTTGACTAAGGGTAATAACAGCGCCAAAATCTGCCCTGCATCGGCATTAATCGCAATATCTGGCTTTCTAATTTTACTGATTTCAGCTTTATCAATATCAACGTGAATTATCTTAGCATTCGGGCAAAATTTTTCGGCGCGGCCTATCGCTCGGTCATCAAAGCGTGCACCAATAACGACTAATAAATCCGATTCTTCCATGATCATATTGGTACTTCTTGCCGCGTGCATCCCTAACATTCCCAAATATAAAGGATGTTGGTTGGGTAAAATACCCAGCGCCATTAATGTCATCGTCGCCGGTAAATTAGCTTTTTCAGCTAAGGCAATCGCCATCTTGGTTGAATTAGAGCTAATAATTCCTCCGCCATAATAAAGCACCGGAGATTTGGCGGTGTTGATCATATTGGCCGCGCGGATCACTGCTTCCATATCAAAGGTTGGGGCTTTATCCTTTTCTTGAACTTTAGCCCATTGATCACTGGTGATAGTCGCAGTTTGTACATCTTTCGGAACATCTATCCATACCGGTCCCGGACGCCCTGACTCCGCAATACAAAAAGCATCAGTTATCACTTGGGGTAAATCTTTAATATCCCGAACCAGATAGTTATGTTTAGTAATTGGTATTGAAATACCATAGGTATCAACCTCTTGGAAAGCATCTGTACCTATCATCGATAAAGGAACTTGCCCAGTAATACAAACCAAAGGAATCGAGTCTAATTTAGCATCCGCAATGGCAGTAACTAAATTGGTCGCGCCGGGGCCACTGGACGAAATACACACCGCCGCCTTGCCTGTGGTTCTGGCTATTCCCTGCGCGATAAATCCAGCGCCTTGCTCATGCCGTGCAAGAATATGACGGATTTTTTTACTTTTTCCTAAAGCATCATAAAACGGTAATGCGGCTCCGCCAGGAATACCTGACACCGTGGTAATGCCATGCTGTTCCAGTAAATAAACAATTAACTCTGCACCGGTAAACTGTTTTCGCTGTTCTGATGTTATGTCCGACTCGCTCATAGTTACTATCCTTTCACGCTGGCCGGCACATTTTTGCGGGGGGATAAAAATAAAAAACCCCGCTCGGTGTGCGCCGGCGGGGTTTCGAAATCTGAGTGATCCAACCCGTTACGGCGCATTGCCGACCACCACCACCACGCGCACGACTACCGCAGCACGTGGCGCGGTGAATAGTAGAGCTGAATGATGGGGAGTTAAATTCACGGGTCAATCCTGTTTTAATGGCGTTTAATTTTAATGGCATTAGTTACTTAATCTTGTACTAAAAAAACACATCTTCTTGGCAATGACAATGCTTTTTTAGCATCCATAAAAAATAAACTAAAAAACACGATGAACATCACATTTATTATTCACTACCTACCTCGATATAAAATATCGAGTCACGATAAGATAATAGATAAATCAGTCATTCACTAATTCAAAATTGATGACATACAGTTTTTCAATATTAGGATAAATATCACTAATTAATGTTTTTAATTTATCTAACGGCAAACATTCTTGCTCCGCATGAAATTCAGAAATCTCATCAAAGGCTAAAGGTGCAACAGAGAGTATTTTAATAAAACAAGCAAACTTTCCTGTTTCTAATGCAGAAACTTCAACTATAGTTCCCGGAACATAGTGGCTTTCCGCTTCATCACGAATAGTGATAATCTTTTTCCCTGAGATAACTAATGGCAGCAACCATTCAAAAAAAGTTATTTTTGTAGGTATCGACTTTGTAGGCATCGGTATAGATATCGGCATATTTACTCCTCTATATTTAATAATATTAACGATATTGTCTTTAATGAAAAAATTATTTTTCACAGATTAAAATTAATAATTATTAATTTTTTTAATTAAATAATAGTGATTATATGAAGACCATTAAATAAAAAACATAAATAATGCAGGCAATTAAATAACCAAATAAATTAAATAATTTAGTCATAAATTCTATCACTAAAAATATTCAATACGATATAACTATCTCAAGCCATATAGATGATTATTTTTTTCTACGCCCTCAATAAAAAACCCCGATAAATCGGGGTTTCATACAATATTATTAAGCCAATATTTTTACATTTAACTCAGAATGGAATATCGTCATCGAAGTCCATTGGAGGTTCATTGCTCTGTGGCGCTGATGCTTGTGGACGAGATGGTGCACTACCCCCGCTAAATTGTGGCGCAGACGGCTGTTGAGCTTGTGGCTGCTGAGGTTGTCCCCATCCGCCTTGGTTGCCTTGGCTTTGTGATGATGACTCTGAACCACGGCCTCCCAGCATTTGCATGCTGCCGCCGATATTAACAACAACTTCTGTTGTATAGCGATCTTGACCGCTCTGATCTGTCCATTTACGCGTTTGCAGAGAACCTTCAATATAGACCTGAGAACCTTTCTTCAGATATTCACCAGCCACTTCGGCTAATTTTCCGAAGATTACCACACGGTGCCATTCGGTTTTTTCACGCATTTCACCAGACGATTTGTCACGCCAGCTTTCAGAAGTTGCCAGAGTCAAGTTGGCTACAGCGCCACCATTTGGCATGTAACGGATTTCTGGATCCTGTCCTAGATTACCGATAAGAATAACTTTATTTACGCCTCTGCTGGCCATTTAACACTCCTGATGCAATAAAATAGATCGTTCATACCCTAAATAATCCAACGCATTAGAAAGCCCAAAATGACGGTGTCTCAAGAAGATAAGACTTAGTAAATGCATCACTAAGTTGCCTGCCTGAGGATCACCACAACATTTATAATAGCAGTCTGCAATTTGACCTATGATGGGTATAGCTTGATGATTAAGTTTATCACGCGAGCCTGATATTGAACATGATAACAATTCAGTTTGCGTAGCGGATGGCAAAAATTTATTGAGTATTCATTATTCACTAACTCGCATCGGTGATAAATTAAAAAAACTAACTCTGTAATTTAAGCTGTCACTGATGACACAAGCTATTATCTCGATAAGTATACAACCGCTGATGATCAGGGTAGCCTTATGCTTAGATAATATATAATCAATGCAGTTGTCGTTTGAAAATAGAGTGAGAATTCAACCAAATTCACTAATAGCACTGTATATTCATTCAGTCTTAACTGTGTAATAATAGTTCGCTTATAACTGCTTACTATCAAATCATCTGGGAAGTGGTAAATGGATAACATCGAAGTTCGTGGTGCCCGCACCCATAATCTGAAAAATATCAATCTCATCATCCCCCGGGACAAACTGATAGTCATTACTGGCTTGTCTGGCTCAGGAAAATCATCATTAGCTTTTGATACACTGTATGCCGAAGGTCAACGCCGCTATGTAGAATCACTTTCTGCCTATGCCCGCCAGTTTCTTTCATTAATGGAGAAACCGGATGTCGACCATATCGAAGGTTTATCGCCGGCAATTTCTATCGAGCAAAAATCTACGTCGCATAATCCGCGATCTACGGTTGGGACTATTACTGAAATTCATGATTATCTGCGTTTATTGTTTGCCCGTGTAGGTGAGCCTCGCTGCCCAGATCATGATATCCCGTTAGCCGCACAAACTGTTAGCCAAATGGTGGATAATGTCATCGCCCTGCCTGAAGGTCAGCGCTTGATGCTATTGGCGCCGGTGGTGAAGGATCGTAAAGGTGAACATGTTAAATTATTAGAAAATCTGGCAGCACAAGGTTATATCCGTGCTCGGATCGACGGTGAAGTGTGCGATCTTTCTGATCCCCCTAAGTTAGAACTACAGAAAAAACATACCATTGAAGTCGTGGTTGATCGCTTTAAAGTGCGCGACGATATCGCCCAGCGCTTAGCTGAATCCTTTGAAACTACGTTAGAATTATCCGGCGGTACTGCGGTGATTGCTGATATGGACGATCCTCAAGTTGAGGAGCTCATATTTTCAGCTAATTTTGCCTGCCCAGTCTGTGGCTATAGCATGACAGAATTAGAGCCGCGCTTATTTTCATTTAATAATCCCGCCGGGGCTTGCCCTAGCTGTGATGGCTTAGGTGTGCAACAATTTTTTGATCCTGAGCGGGTGATCCAAAATACGGAAATATCGCTCGCGGGTGGCGCAATTAAGGGCTGGGATCGTCGAAATTTCTATTATTTTCAAATGCTACAATCGCTAAGCAAACACTATAAATTTGATATTGAAGCACCTTATAACACTCTTGATCCCACTATCCATCAAGTTATTTTGTATGGCTCGGGTAAAGAAAGTATTGAGTTTAAATATCAGAATGATCGTGGTGATATGACCGTTCGCCACCACCCTTTTGAAGGGGTGCTAAATAACATGGATCGCCGTTATAAAGAGACTGAATCCTCAGCCGTACGTGAAGAACTGGCTAAATATATTAGTAATCGTGCATGTGTCTCTTGCGGCGGAACCCGCTTGCGTAAAGAAGCCCGCTTTGTCTTTATTGAAAATACCACCTTGCCTGAAATCTCAGAATATAGCATTGGCCATGCACTGGATTTCTTCCGTAATCTCAAATTAAGCGGACAACGAGCTCAAATTGCTGAAAAAGTATTAAAAGAAATTAGCGATCGATTAAAATTTTTAGTCAACGTCGGGCTAAATTATCTCAGTCTTTCACGCTCTGCAGATACATTATCCGGTGGAGAAGCTCAGCGTATTCGCCTCGCGAGTCAAATTGGTGCAGGCTTAGTCGGCGTGATGTATGTATTAGATGAGCCTTCGATTGGTTTGCATCAGCGCGATAATGATAGACTGCTAGAAACCCTAGTCCATCTGCGTGATTTAGGCAATACCGTCATCGTGGTTGAGCACGATGAAGATGCGATTCGCGCCGCCGATCATATTATTGATATTGGCCCGGGCGCGGGAGTACACGGCGGTGAAGTGGTCGCCCAAGGTAATCTGCAAGATATTATTGGCAACCCTGAGTCATTGACCGGTAAATTTCTGAGCGGCGAAAGACGAATTGATATCCCACAGCAACGCGCTATCGCTGATACATCCAAAATGCTAACCGTCATTGGGGCGACAGGAAATAATCTCAAAGATGTCACCATCAAGCTGCCCGTTGGATTATTTACCTGTATTACAGGGGTTTCAGGTTCGGGTAAATCAACATTAATTAATGACACTGTTTTCCCGATAGCTCAACGTCAGCTAAATGGCGCGACAACGATTACTCCCGCGCCTTATCGCGATGTCGAAGGGCTAGAAAATTTTGATAAAGTTATCGATATTGATCAAAGCCCGATAGGCAGAACACCACGCTCAAATCCAGCAACTTATACCGGCGTTTTCACCCCGATCCGCGAACTGTTTGCCGGTGTTCCAGAATCAAGAACCCGAGGTTACACGCCTGGGCGTTTCAGTTTTAACGTGAAAGGTGGCCGTTGTGAAGCTTGCCAAGGTGACGGTGTTATCAAAGTTGAAATGCACTTTTTACCGGATGTCTACGTGCCGTGCGACCAATGTAAAGGCAAACGCTATAACCGTGAAACCTTAGAAATTAAATACAAAGGTAAAAATATTCACGAAGTACTGGATATGACTATCGAAGAAGCGCGTGAATACTTTGATGCGGTTCCGGCGCTGGCACGTAAGCTGCAAACGCTTATCGATGTTGGCTTGTCTTATATTCGTTTAGGGCAATCAGCGACTACCTTATCTGGCGGGGAAGCTCAGCGAGTAAAACTAGCGCGCGAATTATCCAAACGTGGCACTGGGCAAACATTGTATATTCTGGATGAGCCAACCACTGGATTGCATTTTGCGGATATTCAGCAATTACTCAAAGTACTGCATCAGCTGCGAGACCAAGGCAATACCATCATCGTCATTGAGCATAACTTGGATGTTATCAAAACCGCTGACTGGATTATCGATCTCGGGCCTGAAGGCGGAAGCGGAGGCGGACAGATCTTGGTTGCGGGTACTCCCGAAGAGGTTGCTGAATGTGAACAATCACATACCGCACGTTTCTTAAAACCTATTTTACAGCGCGGATATTAATCAGTATAAGCCCGCATTAATTTGGCTTGAATGTGACTATCAAAATCCCCCGCTATGCGGGGGATTTTATAGTTAAATTAATTACTTAGTATTACCTTAGCACACCGCAGCAAATGCTTCGACAATACGCTGAACATTATGCCGATTAACTCCCGCCATACAAACTCGGCCGGTACCGACTAAGTAAACGGCATGTTCATTTTTCAGTCTATCAACCTGTGCTTGGCTAAAACCGGTGTAGCTAAACATTCCGCGTTGTTGCAGCAGATGATCAAAATTCATGTGGGGTAAGGCGCGTTTCAATTCATCGACCAAAACCGTACGCATTTCAATAATACGCAAACGCATTTGTTCAACTTCTTGTAACCATTGCGCTTTTAATTTGTCATTAGTCAACACCTGCGCCACAATTTTTGCGCCATTAGATGGTGGGCTAGAATAAAGACGACGCACTCCGGCTTTTAATTGCCCTAAGACACGTTCACACTCATCTTTATCTTTACAGATAACCGAGAGTCCCCCCGCGCGCTCACCATAAATGCCAAAAATTTTGGAAAATGAATTGCTCACAAACACCGGTAAACCGGCTTGAGCCATCGCTCGAATGGCATAAGCATCTTGCTGTATACCTTCAGCAAAGCCTTGATAAGCAATATCCATAAACGGAATTAATTGACGCTCTTTAGCGACTTTGACGACCTCATCCCATTGGCGAGAAGTTAAATCTGAACCGGTTGGATTATGGCAACAAGGATGCAGTAAAATAATACTATTTGCCGGTAATTTCTGGAAAGTTGCCAGCATTTCAGCAAATTTCACCCCTTTAGTCGCTTCATCAAAGTACGGATAAAAATGGACTTTGGTGCCCGCACCGGCAAAAATTGAGCCGTGGTTTTCCCAGGTTGGGTTGCTGCACCACACCTCGGAATCAGGGAAATAACGATTTAAAAAATCAGCACCTAATTTTAATGCTCCAGAGCCACCAATGGTCTGCACTGTCGCAATACGCTGCTCGGCGATGAGCGAGCAATCATCCCCGAATAATAATTTTTGAATTTCTGTTCGGTAATCTTTCAAGCCTTCCATGGGTAAATACAGGGAGGCACAAGCAGGCTGTCGTGCTAATGCCGCTTTCGCTTCACCTACCGTGGCTAATTGCGGTGTTTGACCTTCACCATCATAATATAATCCGATACTTAGATTAATTTTATGGCGGCGAGGATCTTTATTAAACTCATCCATTAACGAGAGGATCGGATCACCCGGATAGGCTTCAATATTTTCGAACACAGAAATTTCCCCTGATTTATTTTTTTAACTTCGTTATTTGAAAATAACGCTTTGCTAGCTATTCGTCCAGATATTCCATTGATACTCTTGATGTTAATTTAGTCAATAACTCGTAATCGATAACCCCAGTATGTGCTGAGATTTCTTCTACCGGCAGAGATTTACCCCATAAGATCACTTCATCGCCAACCTTATCGGTGGCCTCTACCCCTAAATCAACGGTGATCATATCCATCGAAACACGACCAACAATCGGCACTTTACGCCCGTTAATCATTACTGGCGTCCCCGAGGGCGCACAACGTGGATAACCATCGCCATAACCAATTGCAACAACGCCTAGACGGGTATCCTGTCGGCTGCACCACGTTTCGCCATAACCCACACATTCACCAGCCGCATGTTTACGTACTGCGATTAGGGTAGATTTCAGGGTCATCACTGGCTGTAAACCAAAATCAGTCGCAAGTTTGCCTTCTTGCGGCGACGCACCATACATCATGATCCCCGGCCTAACCCAATCGTAATGTGCTTGTGGCCACAGCAAAATCCCGGCAGAAGCAGCGATTGATTTTTCGCCCGGTTTATCACGAATGAATTGCTCAAAACAAGCCAGTTGGCTGGCTGTAGTGGTGAGTTTAGGATCGTCAGCCTGACAAAAATGGCTCACGATATTTACGGCGGGATGCACATTATGGCACTGAGTTAAGCGTTGATAAAATGCCTCTGCATCTTGCGGCAGAACCCCCAGACGATGCATGCCCGTATCCAACTTCATCCACACTTTTACTGGCGATTTCAGCGGTAATTGCTCAAGCATCTCAAGCTGTTCGATACTGTGAACCACAGTATCAATGCGTAAATCGACAATGTGTGGTAAATCGTCAGCTTCAAAAAAACCTTCAAGTAAAACAATCGGTTTCTCTATCCCATGGTCTCTGAGCGCAATCGCCTCTTTTAGCCGGGCAACACCAAAACCATCCACACTATCTTGTACCGCCAAACCTACTTTTGTTAACCCATGGCCATAAGCGTTTGCTTTAACAATTGCAATAAGACGGCTATTCGGTGCCAGTTCTTTAACGCGTTGCAGATTGTGTCGCAGAGCGCGGCGGTCAATTGATGCGGTTGCCGCTTTCATGATTTTACCGTTGTTCCTATCTATTATTTAGTTAAATATCTATTATTTGGTTAAATATCTATTATTTGGTTAAAGATCTAGTATTTGATTAAAGATCGATTCTAGCGTCAAAATAATTCAATCAGCAAAACGCGGCACAAAAACATCAGTTCATCAACAGAGCGACCTTAGTCTACTAAATCTCTGATCACCACCAATCTACAACGACTGAGCCTCTGACTTATCGATAACAAATTAATATCAACTTGAGTCTATTCATCACTATAAGCAGGGCCGGCATAGTTATCAAATCGCGACCACTGCCCATTAAAGGTAAGACGTACGGTACCAATTGGGCCATTACGCTGTTTACCAAGAATAATTTCGGCGACACCTTTCATATCACTGCCTTCATGATAAACTTCATCACGATAAATAAACATAATTAAATCAGCATCTTGCTCAATAGAACCGGATTCACGTAAATCAGAGTTTACTGGGCGTTTATCCGCACGTTGCTCAAGGCTACGGTTTAACTGAGAAAGTGCGACTACCGGCACTTGTAACTCTTTAGCTAAAGCTTTTAATGAACGTGAGATTTCCGCAATTTCCAACGTACGGTTATCAGACAATGAAGGAACTCGCATTAATTGCAGGTAATCTATCATGATCAGACTTAATCCACCGTGTTCGCGATAGATGCGTCGCGCTCGAGAACGCACTTCTGTCGGGGTTAATCCTGAAGAATCATCGATATACATATTGCGTTTTTCCATCAATATCCCCATGGTGCTGGAAATACGCGCCCAATCTTCATCATCTAACTGTCCGGTACGGATCCGAGTTTGGTCGACCCGGGATAACGACGCCAGCATACGCATCATAATTTGATTGCCGGGCATCTCAAGACTAAAAATTAATACCGGTTTATCTTCTGTCATGGCAGCATTTTCACACAGGTTCATCGCAAAGGTGGTTTTCCCCATCGATGGACGTGCGGCCACAATAATTAAATCTGATTTTTGTAAACCCGCGGTTTTCTTATCGAGATCATGATAGCCCGAAGAAACCCCGGTAACGCCATCATGCGGCTGTTGGTACAACTGCTCGATTTTCTCTACCGTTTCAGACAAGATAGCTTCGATGCCTTTCGGTCCATCTTCTTTATTGGCGCGGGATTCCGCAATTTGGAACACCTTACTTTCGGCCAAATCTAATAAGTCTTCGCTGCTGCGTCCTTGAGGATCATAACCGGCATCGGCAATTTCATTGGCAACCGAGATCATATCTCTGACCACCGCGCGCTCACGCACAATATCTGCATACGCATTGATATTGGCCGCACTTGGGGTGTTTTTCGAAAGCTCGGCTAAATAAGCGAAACCACCCACGCCCTCTAACTCACCCCGTTGCTCTAAAGACTCTGACAAGGTGATTAAATCTATCGGATTTCCCTGCTCAAGCAGACGCTGCATTTCAGCAAAGATAATCCGATGCGGACGACTAAAAAAATCTGCCGGAGTCACACGCTCGGAAACGGTATCCCAGCGTTCATTATCCAGCATCAACCCTCCCAGCACCGATTGCTCTGCTTCCAGAGAATGAGGCGGCATTTTCAGCCCTTCCATCTGTTGGTCTCTGGGTCCATTCATCGATTTATCTGAAGGATATTTTTTAGCCATACATTTTCACCCATATTTCAATACTGATAACAGCGCAATAGTATACGCTAATCTAATCTGTTAAGGGATGTTCTTTCGCCCCTAACCCCATTTTGATAACGCCGTCGGTAAAACCAGAGATAAAGATAATCTTAAATAAAATCGCGTTATTATTATTCTATTGATATGGTTAATGCAGACAGTTTTTTTCAGGAGGGCGAAATGGTTAAACGTATTGAATTTACTGAGTATGGTGGCCCCGAGGTATTATCTTTCTGTGAATATACTCCCGCACCTTTAGGCCCGGATGAAATCCGCATCGAAAACTATGCGATTGGGGTCAATTATATCGATACTTATGTCCGTAATGGATTATATCCTACCGCGCAATTTCCTAGCGGTTTGGGGACAGAAGCCGCAGGCCTGGTGGTTAAAACTGGAGCGCACGTGCTCGGTTTCAACCCCGGTGATCGCGTGGTATATGCCCAATCTCCTTTAGGGGCTTATAGCGAGATCCATCAAGTTGATCAACATGCGGTTGCACATTTACCTGACCATATTTCCTTTGAGCAAGCCGCAGCCAGTTTCCTCAAAGGCATGACTGTTTATTATTTACTCAACCAAACTTATGCGATTAAACAAGATGAAATTTTTCTTTTTCATGCTGCCGCAGGTGGGGTGGGGTTAATTGCTTGCCAATGGGCGAAAGCACTGGGAGCAAAAATGATCGGCACCGCAGGATCCGCCGAAAAAGTGCAACGAGCAAAAGCCGCCGGGGCTTGGGAGGTGATTGATTACCAAAAAGAAAATATTCCTCAGCGTGTTTTCGAACTCACACAAGGCGCTAAAGTTAATGTAGTTTATGATTCTGTCGGTCAAGCCACTTGGCTTGATTCAC
Source organism: Moellerella wisconsensis (assembly GCF_022592395.1). Classification (NCBI taxonomy): domain Bacteria; kingdom Pseudomonadati; phylum Pseudomonadota; class Gammaproteobacteria; order Enterobacterales; family Morganellaceae; genus Moellerella; species Moellerella wisconsensis. Next base: position 3,145,966 of record NZ_CP093242.1, read on the forward strand.
TGGAATGTTTAAACCAACGCGGGCTGATGGTTAGCTTTGGTAACGCTTCGGGGCCGGTTACTGGGGTCGATTTAGGCATCTTAAATAAAAAAGGCTCGCTGTATGTGACTCGCCCTTCACTTTCAGGCTATGTGACTAACAGAGAACAACTCAATCAAGCCAGTCGCGCATTATTTGACATGATAAGCAGCGGTCATATCAATGTCGATGTGCCTGAGCGCCAAAAGTTCGCCCTAAAAGATGCGGCTAGCGCCCACCGATTATTAGAACAGCGTCAAACCCAAGGGGCGTGTTTACTGATCCCGTAACTAAAGATAAAACCCCCTAAATAGAGTGAACCGCTGTCATGAAATAGCCCATCATATAGTCATCACAGCGGTTGATTATCTTAGTTTTCAGATTGTTTATCGTCCGCATTTTTAGTAGTTTCTTTTCCTTCCATGATTTCAATGGCAATAATATTTTCAGCCACGTTAAAAGGAATTAACCTGATGAACTCTTCTGCGAAATTAAGCCATCTGCTTGACCATTTATATGCCAATAAAAAACTCGCTGCCCTAGATATAGAAATAATTCACGATTTTTCCCAACAAAAATATCTGACATTACTGAAGCAAGAGAACGTATTGCCGCAATTTATCGCCATTCAACAATCGATGAATTTAACCTTAAAAAGTATGGATAGTGCATTTTTAACCCTAAAAAGCGCTAACATGCCCGTGGCAGAACAACAAATAATGAAGATGGCGATGCTCAGTCAAATGTTCTATCAATTTTCCAGTTTCAGACAACAATTTGAAACTCTGGTAGATAATAATCAAATAACCATAAAAGAATAGAAGAATAGAAGAATAGAAGAATAAAATTGAGGCCTACAGATTTTATTACTGAAGGCCCCATTAGCTGATTTACATGAAAAATCATTGAGAATAAATACAAAATCCCACGGATGAATTAATCACGAATAACAAATTGTAGCGCTTGTTCTACCACCGCTAAATCAGCGCCCGCTTTGTGGGCATTTTCACTGAGATATCGACGCCATTGGCGGGCACCAGGTATACCTTGGAAAATTCCCAACATATGTCGAGTTATATGGCCTAAATAAGCCCCTTTCGATAATTCAGCTTCAATGTACGGATACATTTTACGTACTGCATCTATCGGATCAGTCACTGGCAGCTGAGGATCAAATAACTGGTGGTCAACATGGGTCAATATAGTCGGATTCTGATAAGCCTCACGCCCTATCATCACGCCATCCAGATGGGCTAAATGGTGCTTGGCTTCTTCCAACGTTTTGATCCCCCCATTAATCGCCATGGTTAACTGAGGAAAATCACGTTTTAATTGATAAACTCGCGGATAATCTAACGGCGGAACTTCGCGATTTTCTTTTGGGCTCAATCCGGACAACCAAGCTTTACGTGCATGAATAATAAACATTTCACATTCGCTTTTGGTCGAGACCGTATCAATGAAATCGCATAAAAATTGATAACTGTCTTGTTCATCAATCCCAATCCGAGTTTTTACCGTAATAGGAATCGAAGCGCTATCTTGCATGGCTTTCACACAGTCAGCGACTAAATTGGCATCTCCCATTAAACACGCACCAAAACGCCCATTTTGTACTCTATCTGATGGGCAACCGACATTTAAATTAACTTCATCATAACCACGCTCTTGCGCTAATTTAGCACAGGTCGCTAATGCCATCGGATCGCTTCCGCCCAATTGTAAAGCTACCGGATGCTCTTCAGAGCTGTAAGCCAGATAATCACCTTTGCCATGAATAATCGCGCCAGTTGTCACCATTTCGGTATACAGCAAGCTATTTTTAGTCAAAATTCGGTGAAAATAGCGGCAATGACGATCCGTCCAATCGAGCATAGGCGCTACAGAAAAACGATTTAAATTTTTATAACCTGTAATACCTTGGAGGAGCGTGTTTTCGCTGTTGTTTGTATTTGTCGTATTTCCGTGCATTTTGACCTATTTGGGTATATTTGAGCTTGATCAGGACACCGCTGAGGACACCTTAAAGTGAGTGTGCTTAGTGTCTAATGCTTGGTGTCTAATGTCATGAGTAATATTAAGATGGCTGATTATAGCATAGACCAAACAATCAGAGCAGATGCGACTGTGCGATATGGCACGATGACGGGCAATAAGACAGCAATATCGGCGCTCGGTTATAGCGCGCGGTTAGCATTAAAAACCTGCGCCAATATAAATATGGGGATTTGAAAACCATGATTATTTATCTGTTGCTATTCCCCTACTAACGCATCTTCAACAGAAAGAACCACTGCCGCAATCTAAGTTAATGGGGCATCAGCGAAATCGATAACATTCAGTTGGCTGACAAAATAGGGTGCAACACCTTGGCTACAGGCAACATTCATTGGCTTCATTTCAATTTGGCTCATGATTATTAGGGGAAAATTTGGGTCTCAATGTACTTGATTGCCAACAAGATTAAAATTAGTAATTTATGCAATCAAAATGAATATTTATATATTAGGAGTATAAATGATTAGAACCAATCGCAAGATCATAAATTAATCCTAGATGGGCATTAATTTATGACCCTACGCGGAGGAAATTAATTATCTTTTTCGATATATAGAGTTCTGGATGGGAAAGCAAAATCCGCCCCATGACTATGAACAATTTCAATAATTTTTAAATAGACTTCTTGCTGTGCGGCTAACCACTCTGCCCATACGGTGGTTTTAGTAAAACAATAAACCATAATATTAAGTGACGAATCGGCAAATTGATTAAAATAAACCAGCAATGTCTGACTCCCATCAATTTTGTCGTTCTGTTTTAACATAGTTTGAATATCTTCGACGATAGCACCAATTTTATCAGCGTCTTCATAACGTAAACCTAATTCTGTTTCGATCCGGCGATTAGTCATTCGTCCCGGATTTTCCACACTAATAGATGAAAAAATTGAATTAGGAATATACAAAGGGCGATGATCAAACGTCATAATTTTTGTTAAACGCCAGCCAATCTCGACCACAGTGCCTTCTATTTGTCGGTCTGGAGAGCGTACCCAATCGCCAATATTAAATGGGCGATCGAAATACAGCATCACACCGGAGAAAAAGTTACTTAGAATATCTTTACCCGCCATACCGATAGCAATACCGCCAATACCGCCAAAGGTCATCAAACCGGATAAACTCATGCCAAAATGTTCACCGAATAATAAAATAACCACCACAAATATCGTGATTTTAAACACCCGAGAAATAATACGTGCCGAAGTGGGGTCACTGCCTTTTTTAATCTGTGATTTTTCCAGTCGATTAATCAGCAAAAACAGTTTTTTGACTAAAATTAAGGCGATCAGTGAAATAGTAATTAAATTAATAATCTGGGGAGTAATTAAATGCAGATTAAAATCGGTAATCGCCATTTGTGCATATTGTCCCATTACCATAACCAGCGTACATAAGATAATCGCTTGGGTAATGTGGACAATAATATTGCGACTTCTCGCTTTTCGTAAATGCGTAAAATATTCTAAAACTAAAAAAGCCACAAAACAGGCACCGATAATTCCCGCGCCAATAGAATATTTGGCAATAAGTGCTTCGTTCATAAAGTAACTCCAGAAATAATAATACGGCTGTTTTTATTATATCGTTAATATCTGAAAATCTATTTCACCGATAGCGATATCAACCGTCATAAACCTGCTCATCCGATGATATGAAAGGTATTATATAGTAAACATAAAGTTATCATAATCTTATGTTGATTTTCTCTATGGCTCGATTGCATCCCCTGATGACTGATTACTCTTGAATCAAGTAAAAAGCAGGGTATAAATAGAAAAAACAAGATAAACAACGCTTAAGGACAGTAAACCATAAGCGTTTTTTCGGCTAACTAACGAGATTATCAGCTCACTTGATAGCCAATCGATGATTATCAGTTGAAATAACGATCAAAAAAATAGCGATCAAAATAGGCGCTCAAACATAACCGTTGGCTGCCAATCTGCCGCCGCAGCTCTGGATAATTCAGCGGTTCCCGAGGCAGTTTCAATCCGCCAGCTGACCATATCACTGATCAATTGATCGATCGTATTCTCGGTGACATTATCAATCGTATTCTCGGTGACATTATCAATCGTATTCTCTGTTGCATTATCAATCGTATTCTCAGCGCTATTTTTAATAGCCGCGGTTAAATTAGCTGGCATAGCCGAATGATAATGCAGATTGACGCCATTGATCACGGGGGCAATACTTTTACGTAAAAATACTTTTCGCCCGTGATAAGATTCATAGGTTTCTTCAATCTGGGTCGCTGATAATTGGATGACATTACCTGATATTCCCGGCTTAAAATTAATTAAATGCAGCTGGTTTCTGCCCCAAAAATCGATAATAGTGACATCGCCCATCCCCTGACCATCAACCAAATAGCTGTCATCGCCTTCTCCCCCATTGAGCAAATCGCGCCCATCAAGCGAAATTAATAAATCATTGCCTTTCCCGGTAACCGCCACCAGCTTATCGTCCCCCGCTCCGCCATACAGCACATTATTTCCATCACCAAAAGTGAACAGGTGATCATTTCCCGTCCCGCCTTTAAAAACGCGCCCATGGCCACTATTATCGGTCACGGTATTATTTCCCGCTTGAGTGTTAATCAGCCAGTCTCCCCATCGATGAGTATGGCTTAATATCATGCTGTTATTTAACTGATTAAATAGAGGTGAGCGCTCGGTACCAATCAACGCACCTTGTAAACTGTCTACCGGCTTCCAAGATGCAAACTCTCCGCTCATTTTGGCTTGAGAGGATTTATCCCGTAAATCATCGACCAATGGGGTAAAATTAACCTCGGTTAATCGAGATAGCGCTGCGGATAATTGTGCATAGTGATGCACTTGATTACGCGGCTGTTGATTATGCGGCTGTTCGCTAGGCACATAATCAGACAGCGTAGGCTGTTTAATTTTGACTGTACGCCCCGTGGATGAAGTATAGCAGTGTAATCGCTCACCTTTAGGGGTCGTTTCCGTGGTAAATATGTCAGAAAAATAGAGCAAATGGATCCGATTATGTCCCTTTTCATCATCAATGTTGACCTCACCTTGCCCTCGGCCATCAATCAAATAGTGATCGTTACCGCCGCCGCCAACAAGATGGTCATTGCCATTATCAGATAATAGAAAATCTTGATGTTCACCACCATACAGAAAATCATTGCCCTGACCACCGTACAACGAATTATAACCGGCAAGCACCTTAACGATATCATCCCCCTCACTGGCATTGATTACTCGCCCTATTCGGCTATTATCGGTGACGACATCATGACCTGATTGACTATTAATCGCGTCATGAGAACTCAAATAGCCTTGCGGCAAGAGGATCACATCATCATCTTCGGTGCCCAGATTAAGCGAAAATAAGGGGGCGACATGGCTTCCCGTCGAACTTAAATTAACCTGAAATACATTGCTGTATTGATCCTGAATAAGTACATTTTTGGCCATGGAAGCCTCAAAATGCGTAAAACGAACCGCTAACTTTTGCTGCCCAAATCGATCCATTAACTGCAACGTATGATCCTGCATCGACAGTTTATAGCCATTCATATTAGGCAGTAGCAAAATGACTTTATCGTTTTCAGAATAACGGCCACTAACGGTAGAAAAATCAAACACGACTTCGCCGTTTTCCACCGGTTGATTAAATTGATAAATATCTTGACCACGGCTAACATAAATCTTATTGCCCGCACTGAGATAACTGATTTGATTATTAGAATCATCGCCGGAATAAAACACATTTTCGCCCTGACCGACGAGGTTAAACCGTCCCCAACTCGGTGGAGTGTAAGTTCGCGTCTCATCAATGATCAACGTGCCACGCTGCTGATCAAAATCAATACATTTAACCTCGCCAAGCGATAACTGATCATTATTTTGTAAATAGGTAATGTTGAACAATCCCGTCGAGAGCGGCTGACTGCTATCTGGCGCTAAATCGACTAATTGGCTGGTTAGTAAAAATCCATCCCGCGTACGCAGAGTATAGTCATGACACAGCACCCGCCCATTACTGCGAGTGATATAAACATTTTTTAATCTAATTTGGATGCGACTGCTTATCGATGAAAAATCAATGCCGTCAATCTCTGGAGTAGAAATAGAAAGTGTGATTAATAAATCGCTATCATCAATAGATATTTGGGTAATTTCATTCAGTGAATATCCTAAATCCACGCGACTGGCCGATTTACTGCGTTCATCAATCACTATCTGGCAGCTATATATCGTGGGGGAGCGCTGTATATAATCGGCATTAATAATTTGATGGTCGCTGAATTTATGCGTTTGAAAATCATAGCGTTTCTCTATCTGATAGAAATCATCACGCTGTTTATGCCACTCAAAACGGCGCAAATAATAGCTATCATTACCTTCACCGCCGTTGGCATAACCGGTGGCTAACATTAATCGATCGTCGCCAGCCTCGCCATATAATTGATAATTTCCGTAGGCGCCATCAAGCAAATTATGCTGCTCATCGCCGCGGACAATATCGGCATAATTTCCGCGCACAACAATATTTTGAATATTTTCAATATGGGCAAAATTAATAGACCGGTTTTGATCAGCGTGGTGATAAATTACCGACTTATTTTTTAAATCTATCTGTGCCGAATATCCTAGCGGGCGATCAACAATAATCAAACTATCGTTGCCCCCCTGACCGTCTAAATATTTAGACGGTATATCAGGATCCTGCGCCAATAAATTCTCAATATCGCAGTCGGTTAAATAGAAATAATCCATTTTGTCGCCACCGACAAAAAATTTCTGTCCCGATAAAATTTGAAAAGCATAAAATTCATCTTTATTGCCAATAAATATATCATTGCCATTAGCCAAATTAACACTCTGACCGGTTAACACTCGATTTTGCAGATAGTCGGCAATCGTAGGTAAATCGTGTTCAATCACTTGGCTATAACGCTGAATATTAGCCAATAAATTAGGATGACGATTTGCCGCAAATTTTGACTGTAAACTAAATAGATTCCAGCCAATCGTCGCTGACAATGAAAGCTGATTAGCTACTGACTCGGTGAATTGGGCTGTACTCCAACGGTGTCGTTGCTTAAATTCTGCCAATAAAGGATGTTGATAATTAGCATCAAAAATGAGGGCTTCATGACTTCCAAGACTTCCCGCTCGATAGTAATTGATCGGCCTTTTTAATCGTTTAGTCCATTTATAATCGCAATCACTATCATGCTGATCCGCAATACGCACTGAACCATCAACCCATAAATGATAATTTTCTAATAAGATATCGGCTTCTTGTTCAGTAAATGAGGGAGCGCCGCGCTGGGTATATCCGAGCTGATAACCAAAATGCGGAATGAAATGTTTGCCTATTTGGCCGGCAAAATAGTTTCCTTTAGCATCAACCAAATAATAACGCCGCATTTCTGCCAGCGTCGGCGTTTCAACCACACTGAGATGCCTATCAAATCCCGCGGGGAAAATCAGCGCTTGAAAACGGGCTAAATCGGTTTCCCACGCGGCATTTTTAAACGCCTCACTATAACGATGAAGACTTAATTCATGCTGCGATCGCTCGGTGGGGGCTAATCCTACCGCCCCGCGGAATCCCTCTTCGATTTTACGCCCAAGCGACAAATTAATTTCATCATTCAATCGTTCAACAGCACGAACACCGTTATAAATCATTCCCCCGACTAATATCGCACCACCGAGAGCCAATCCAGCGACCGGGATCACTGCCGAACCGGCTAAAATTCCGACGATTGTCACGCCGCCAACCATCGCGCTACCGAGAGATAATCCGGCGCTAACAAATATATCCTGACGCATTTTAACGTCGGTAATTCCGTCTAACTTAGACAGTGCATCGTACGCCTGATAAATATCTAATCCTATGCCCACCAAATTAAATAAAATCACCACTTTAGCCGCAAGAGTATGCGCTATATTAAATGAACCCGTTTTTGCATATGCGAATTCTAATAACATCGGCTGTATCATCATGTCGCCATAATTAAAAAAAGCAGACGCGCAAGTGATATAAATATTTTTCTCTATCTCTGCCTGCTCATGGCGCGTTAAATCGGGATTATCGAGTTGCTTAAGTAAGGTGGATAATGTTATCAGCGACAAAATAACGCCGGCGCCGCCCATAACTTGTCCGGCACGATTAGCGACACGTAAATAACGTGGTAATTTTAGCCCCATATGGTGCAAATTTTCCAACGTTGCAGCAGCGATTATGCGCGCATCAGCATCAACATGGCGCTCAATATAATTAAGCTGCTGGATAGCAATCGCGGCTTGCTGAAAATCAGTCGTAGAATCGATAATTTGACCTACACCCACCTGATTAATCTGACGTCTAATCATTCGCAATAGGGTTATATCGTGTTTTCCACCGTCCATTAGCGTCAAGGCTGCCGCGAGTTTTTCAGCATCAAAACGTACATTTTTTAAATTATCTGCCGATTGAAGATCATGAATAGTCACAGGTTTTCGGGCTATTGATGCCCCTAAACGCTGTAATGTGTTCAGCGTGATTGGCTCGCCATTAAAATCAATCAATCGATGAGATAAGGGGTCAAACTCGGATGACTGGGGGATGATATCAGGGCGATGAGATGGCTCTAAAAACAATGAAAAGTCTGTTTGATCGGTATAGTCATAATTAACTTGCTGAATATCTGCTCTAAAATCATTGCCCTTGCCAGGCTCAAAACCGGCTAGTTTACCGCGTGAAATAAAACGCCCATCCGGCTGCTCAATCTGCTGATTAAAATAATTGAGTACGCTATCGATAAAACCATGCCAAGCAAAAGCTAAGTTATTATTTCTAACCCGTAACTCCACCCCGGTAGGATCGAAAAAACTGATATCATGTTGACCGTTTTGCCAGGAATAATTTACGCTATAGGTAATCGATTTTCCCTTTAATAATAATGTTTGCTGGGGATCTATGGTCATCATGGCGTATTTAATCGATTGGTCTAAACGGGTAATCATTCGTTTTTCTGACATCTCAACCGAATGTTGATAAAACGCTTGCATCTGAGCCAATAACTCAGCCTCCGCCGGTAATAATGCGCCTTGCCGTTGCTGTTGAAGCAGCACGGACATTCGCTCAATATAATCGACGGTATATTCTGGAGTTAGATAACGACGTAACGCGCCATATAAAAATTTAAATTTATTATCTAATGAGGAAAAAGAAGCCTCGCCATAATATAATTGATGATTAAGTCTACGAATTTGTGAATCCGGGGCATGATTATCGGTGGCGCGGACTAACTGACCAAAATTATTTAATTGTAACTGGCGACTGCTGGTATATTTTTCTATGGCTTGAGATAAAGTCAGATCTTTTAATGGCGCGTTTTCGCCAATAAAGTGATGATCATTTAATTTAGCAAAATGATGTAAAATATCTTCAAATAATAAAAATACCTGCGGTTGATTCATCAGAGCTAGCACCTCCCCATAATTAACGCCATTCAATGCAGGGAATAATAGCCCGAGACGTTGAAGTGAGGTTTTACTTAATGAGCGTAATATTATCGGATTATCCCGAATAGCCACCATCACTCGACTTATTTCACGCGCATGCTGTTGCAAGGTACCCCGATAATCAACCTCAAATAGGCTTGCCCACTGAGCAAGAACATCCACCGGATTACGGGATTTATCATTAAAAAATTGATGAGCTTGCGGACTAATCAAGGGATCACTAAGCACAATATTTAATTTATACTGATCTAATAGGCCGTCAGCATCGGTAAAATAGAGTTTAAGAAACGGGTATTTAGCCAAAGTAACTTCCGAAAGATTAATCTTATTTAACACCAGCTTTCTGAGCAAACTATCAATCTGCTGACGAACAGTTTTAGTTTGAGCTACCACTCCTTCGACCGTCGCAAAATCCTCCCCCCCGCCGAGCGGCGGTGATATTGCAGGAATATCGATCAATCCCACCGGCTGTTTCATTCCCTGTTGTTCGAGTAAAGTCGAGAATTGCTGGATAAAGCGTTCCTTTTGCGCTAAAGGCAATAACCCATGCTGGTCAGTAAACCATACCGAAATATCCTTCGGTTCGCTTAAAGCATACTGCTGTTTTAATGCGTTGAAACTACTCGCTAAATTGTGCTTAAATTGGCTGTTCTCATGCAAACTATGTAATAACAGCCATTTTTGAGGTAACCCAGCTAACTTTTCTATATCGCCATATTCCACAGCCATTTGCTGAGAATTAGCATTCAATTGAATAATTAAAGTGTTATCTGGATAATCTGAGGTAAAGTATTCGGCAGCGAGCCGAGAGAAATTTCCATTACCTGCACGAATAACAACATAAACTTCCTTCGGGGGAATTGCATGAATATCGCGCTGAATAACTAAAGGTTCTATCATCGGCCATATTGGCGTCTCTATGACTCCAGCAATATTTAATTTCTCTAATAATTTCTGTTGAAATATATCATTTGAAAGTTGTTTATTTTCATTAATTAAATCCAAGAAACATTGATAGCCTTTATTATTAAATGAGATTTTTTTGATTAAATCAAAATCTAATGTCGCATCAGGTTTTTTTAATAAAAATAAAGGATCTAATTCTGTATCACCAATCAGTTGCCATATTTTAATTTCACCTCGCCTTAATTCATCAATAAAGTGTAATATAGCCAGTTTATTATTTATATAAACTTGTTCTGTTGCTAGATCATATTGATAAGTAAATTTATATTCTTTACTACTTGTCATTTCTGGCTCGTAATCACTTTCCCAAAAGACGCGGTGCCCAGTAATTCTATGCCCTACCGTTCGATTATATGCCACGATAGGCATATTCATGCCATAATTAGCAAATCTTTTGGTCGCTTTTAGCGCGAAGTTTTCAATAATACCACCACGGGATAAATGACATCCCATCAGCACTATTTTATCCGGGGTGTAATTGATTAATAAATTATTTCTTAAATCATGCATACCCTTAACAAATTCAACGGCGGTATTTCCTTGAAAACGTATTTCTTTTCTATTATCAAATCTATTTCCATGCCCAATCACCACCCATCTAATTTTTCCTGTAATTTGAGTATTTAGCTCACCGTATAATACTCGCCACTGTTGGCTATCAATATCATACTGAATAATAATTGATTTATCTGGATGCTTAGACATGGTTTTTAATGCGGCTCGCGATGAACTTAAATCACCGGCAATTTGTACGATAATATTATGCTCATACTCGGTGGATGTTATAGTATATCTTTCTAATCGCAGTAATTGATTTAAAGCATCAAGATCATCTAAAGGGTTATTCCAGTGGTCTAATTTATCCGTTGATGTGGATTGCTCTCCCGCCAAAGGTTCCGCAGTCTGAAGGCCAAAATCAGATAAATAAATATCACTAAAATCCGTATCTAATTTAGCAATAGGCTCTCCAAGTGTTGGAGCAATATTATTAGTATCAATAGACATTAAATCATCTTTATTAACCATCGGATAAATTAAATAATTATTTTTACTAATAAATAAAGCCTCGCCGAGTATACTTAATGTCGTAAAATTATCTCTAAGTAAACGCTTAAAACTCATATCCTGAAGAATATCACTGTAAATATTAATTTCTTTATTATTTAAGACTAATGTTGATAAGGTGATATTTTCATTTATCGCTGTCGGTAAATGCGTGACTTCTACTGGCGGGTTACTTATAGACTTAGCATCGTCTAATAATAGATTTTTTCGTGCATGAGGGATAAAATATATTTTTTCTTTTTTATTAACTATATTAGAATTATATTTATTAAATAGCATAATCATATCCTTATGAATTATTACTTAATTAAAAGTTAACAACAAAAACCATATCGATAAATATTATTAATACCAATGCGCTTTCTTATGTTAATTTAATATAATACAATAAAAAATACTATTTACTCGATATAAAATAAAAAAAACGACTGAATTAATTGAAATTCAATCGTTTATGAAAAATATAGTGATAATTTAATTATCAAGCTTTAAATTAATTTGTTAGCCTGCATTCATTCTATGCTCAAAGACCGCTGCAGGAGACCAAACTTTCTTTTCTGCTTCAGATGCTGCGGCATGACTAATTTCTACTGCTTCACGTAAACTGACCATATTACTGATCAATTTATCTATCACCTCGTCGGTGGTCTGTCCTTTACTGTCGGGAATACTGTCGGGCATTTGCTGATAATGATGAACCTGGATATCACTAACTACCGCCACAAAACCTCGACTTTTACGAATAAAAACTTTCCGTCCACTGTTTGACTGATACATCTGTTCTATCCGATTACCGGATAATGATTTCGTTCTACCGACAGGCTCAGATTTAAAATTAATTAAATGCAGATGATTTCTGCCCAAGGTATCTTCAATAATAACATCGCCTTGACCATTACCATCGACTAAATAGCTATCATTCCCTGCACCACCATTGAATGTATCTTGCCCTTGAAGCGAAATGAACAGATCATCACCGTCACCCGCCGTGAAGTGATCATTCCCTGCCCCACTGTATAGCAAATTATTTGCGTTGCCCGTAATTTGTAATTGATCGTCTGCGTCACTGCCTTTAAAAACTCGACCTTGAGCACTGTTATCGACAATGGCCATAGGATGATTATCAAACTCAACAAGCCAGTCGCTGCGACGATGATCTTGAGTTAAAGTCAGTTTATTATCAACAGCATAAGTAGTTAATAACTTATCGCTGCCGATTAATACTCCGTCCATTCCATTCGCGGGTTTCCATAACAAGAATTCACTACTGATTTTCTTTTGTTGTGACTTTTCAGTTAGATAATTAACCAGCGGCGATAAATTAACCTCGACTAACGTTTGGAATTTCTCAGGGAGCTGTGCATAATGATGGACTTGATTATGGGCATTTTTAGCTTCCGATAATTGAGAAACCGAAGGCTGTTTAATTTTGACTGTACGTCCAGTCGTGGAGGTATAACAATGCATCAGAGCGCCATTTTTCAGCACTTCGGTGGTATAACCCTCGGTGAAATTAAGCAAATGTATGTGGTTATCGCCGATATCATCGTCTATTTCAACCGTCCCCTTACCGCGGCCGTCAACCAGATAATGATCATCACCGCCTCCACCCGCCAGTAGCTCATCACCGTCATCTGAGAGTAAAAAGTCTGATTGAGCGCCGCCATACAGAAAATCATTGCCTTGCCCACCATAGATAACGTTATAGCCTCCCAAGACCTTAATAATGTCATTGCCAGCCCCGCCGCGAATAATTCGCCCTTGCTGACTATTATCGCTAATAACATCATTCCCTTCCATACCATCAATAACACCACTAATATCTTGATAACCTTGCGGCAAAGTAATCACATCGCCATGCTCAGTACTTTGATTTGGTGAATATAATGGCGTTACATTACTCCCTTCAGGGTGTAAATTAACCTTAAATACGTTGCTATATTTATCCTGAATAATTACTTTTTTGGCTATTTTATCATCAAAATTAGCAAAGCGAACCGCCAATCTTTGCTCACCAAAGGCATCGATTAATCGCAGTGTCTGACCAGACATTGAGAGCATATAGCCATTCTCATTCGGTAGTATCAATACGATAGTATCTTTAGCGGTATAGCAATCTTTGACTCGATAAAAATCAAAAATAATTTCTCCGCGATCAAAGGCTTGATTAAGCTGATAAATATCTTGCCCATGGCTAACGTAAATTTTATTTCCTGCACCAAGATGGCTCATTTGATTATTATCGTCATTCCCGGTGTAAACAACATTCATTCCCTGCCCGATAGGATTAAATTTCCCCCAGCTTGGCGTGGTATACGTCCGCTTGTTATCAATGGTTAATTTGCCGAGAGATTCATCAAACTGGATAGATTTTTCTGGGTCAACTGACAGCTGATCATTATTTTGCAAGTAGGTAATACTGAATAAATCACGGTCAATATTAGCCGTATTATCCTTAGCTAAATCACCTAACTGGCTGGTTAATAAAAATCCATCGCGCGTTCTAAGCATATACCGATGACGAACTTTTCGCCCATCACCGGTATTGATATAAACATTTTTCAATTCAAGCCGTAATTTACTAGTTACTTTTGAAAAATCAACACCTTCAATAGTGGAAGATGGCATATTAAAGGTAATAAATAGACTGGTGCCATTAACTGACATCTCAGTAATTTCATTCAATGAATATTCTAAATCAACGGTACTTTCAGAGAGTGTATCTTCATCTAACACCACCTGTCTCATATATTCAGTGGAATTCAAATCACGATATTGGGAATTTATTACCTTATGTTCGCTAAAACGTTTAGTTTTAGCGTCATAACGTTTCTCGATACGAGAAAAATTATTTAATTGGCGATGCCATTCATAGCGACGTAAATGATAACTGTCATTCCCTTCGCCGCCATTCGCATAACCGGTTGCCAGAATTAATTTATCATCACCGTTATAGCCATAAAGCTTATCGTCTCCTAACGAACCATCAATAACATTATTTTGCTCATTACCTCGAACAATATCATCGCTATTACCGCGGATAATAATATTTTCAATATGTTGGATATGTGCAGCATCGAGCGATTTTTCTCGATTTTCACTGTGATAAATCACTCGGTTATTGTCCAAATCAACCTCGACTGAATAAGCCTCTGGGCGTTCATTGATAATCAGGCTATCACTGCCACCTTGACCATCAAAATATTTAGTCGGTCTATTCTCACCGCGGGCAGATAATGAAATCAGCGAATGATCTCTTAAATAGAAATAATCGTTCCGGTTACCCCCAACCACAAATTTTTGCCCGGCAAAAACTTGCACCGCATTTATTTCATTCATTTTCCCTATGACTACATCATTACCGGTCGCGGTATTAATACTCAGCCCTTTCAAACGCTGGCTCGTTAAATAGCGCGCGACATTAGGGATATCATTCTTAATTTGTTTAAAATAATGGCGAAGAATTTCGTCCATGGATAAATTAGGGCCAAGGACAGTAGCGTATTTATCTCTTAAGGAAAATATATTCCATGCCAGTGCCTTTGATGAGGCTAATTGACGCTCAATAGGTTGTTCAAGCTGAGATTGGCTCAGCCCTTGGCGCTGCATAAATTCAGTTAATAATGGATTGTTATACGCCGAATTCAAGACTAAAATATCATCACTTTCCTGACCACCCACCCATTGATAATCAATTAAATCTTTTTTCAGCTTAGTAAATTTATGATCGCAATCTTTATCGACAGCACGCGTTAAACGGGCATTACCATTCTCCCATAAATGATAATCCGCTAATAAAAGATCGGCTTCTTGTTGGCTAAATGTGGGGGCTTCATGCTTGGTATATCCAATTTGAACACCGTGGTTAGGTGTTGCATGCCGACCTAATTTTCCCCCAAAATAATTGCCTAATTTATCAATTAAATAATACCGTGGTGCATCAATTAATCGTGGTGTTTCAATGACACTGAGGTGGCTTTCAAATCCAGAGGGATAAATCGCTGTCTTGAAATAGGCTAATTCATGTTCCCAATAGGCCTTTTGGGATCCTTCGCTATAACGTTTTAAGCTCATTTCTTGTTGTGAGCGCAGGGTTGGATCGAAACCCAACATACCACGGAATCCTTCTTCAATTTGGCGCTCCAGTGAAATATTAATTTCATCAGTAATACGTTCGACTGCACGCACACCATTATAAATCATCCCCCCGACTAACAGTACACCACCAATGACTAACCCCACGACGGGAATAACAGAGGAACCGGCCAAAATACCCACCACAGTGAGCCCCCCCACAACCGCACTGCCGATGGATAAACCGGCGCTAACGAATAAATCCTGGCGGGTTTTAACATCAGTCACACCATCTAACTTAGATAAAGCATCATACGCCTGATAAATATCTAACCCGATACCCACTAAATTAAATAAAATCACCACTTTGGCGGCGATCGTACTCGCAATATTAAAAGATCCGGTCTTAGCGTATGCCAGTTCTAATAACATCGGCTGTAAAATCATATCGCCATAATTAAAGAAAGCCGAAGCACAGGTCAGATAAATATTCTTTTCAACTTCAGCCAGTTCTTCGGGGGTTATATCTGGATTATCTAGCCGCTTTAGCTGGGTAGCTAATGAAATCAAGGACATAATAGCCCCTATACCGCCCATCACTTGCCCAGCTCGATTAGCAATTCGAGAATACCGAGGGAGTTTAATCCCCGAACTGCGTAAATGGTCTAAAGTTGCCGCACTGACAGTGACACTGTCTACATCAATATTTTTCTGAATATAACTCAGTTGCTTACCAATCACCGCACTGTCTGTAAAATCAGCATAATGATCAACGATTCGGTTAATACCCTGAACATCAATTTGCTTGCGTATAATTTTTAACAGAGTGATGTCGTGCTCACTGCCGTCCATCAACGTTAATGCCGCCGCCAACTTTCCGGCATTAAAACGTATATTTTTTAGACCATCAACCGTATAAATATTGTCACCCGTCAACGGATTACCGGCAATTGTTGCGCCTAGATGTTGTAAAGTATGTAATGAAATTTTCTCATTATGAAAATCAATGAATCGGTTCTGTGGCTCATCAAAATGAGCATGAGTAATAATAAGATCACTTTTATCTAAGAAAGGATCAATTAGCTTAAAATACTCATCATCAAAACGGTGATGATCCACCTGCTGAATATCTGTTCTGAAGTCTTTATTTTCATCCATATCAAAGCCCGCGAGCTTACCGCGTGAAATCCGACTTTTATCGGCTTGTTCAATCTCTTCATTGAGATAGCTCATCACCATTTCAGCAAATTTATACTCCGATGCGCCTTGCTGATGAATATTGAGGCGTAACTCCACACCACTGGGATCAAAAAAGCTTAAATCATCCTTACCATATTGTGAGTGATAGCTCACGGTATAAGTGGTCGATTTACCTTTTAATAGTAAGGTGCTGTTACGAGTCATCGCCAATAATTGATGGTGAATTGATTGATTTTCGATTGTAATAGATAACTTATCTAAGTGCGTTGTGGCCGATAGATTCAATTGTTGCATCTTGGTCAGTAAATCATTTTCTGTCGTCGATAATGTTCCTCGACGTTGCTGCTGCTCGAGTTGAGTCATGCGTTCCAAGTAAGCTAAGGTGTAATCAGGTGACGCCCCCTGACGTAACATGCTGTAAAATACCCCTAATTGATGATCACTATGAGGCGTTGCACCAGTTTTTTGATAAATTCCGTGATTAATCAAGCGAATCTGGCTACCAGGCGCATATTTCTTGGCGATATTAACCAACTGAGAAAAATCATTTAATCGAGCCCCAAGGCTCACCGCATGCTTTTCTAGCGCTTGAAATAAAGTCAAATTTTTCAAGGCGCCCTGTTCACCGGTAAAATTATCTGCACTCAACTCAGCGAAGGTAGCTAAATTATGTTTAAACAAGGATAATTTCTTGGGATGATTAATTAAATCGATAATATCTCCATGATTAACACCATTATTGGCAGGAAATAATAAACTCAGGCGTTGAATCGAGGTTTCACTGAGTACTGGCAATATGCCCGGATTATCACTAATTGCCGTAATAATTTTAGTAATATCAGCGGCATGTTGTTGTAATGTTCCCGCTGTATCGACCGCAAATAGTGCATCCCAGCGACTCTGCGCTAAACCAGCATCATCGATATTCTGATTAAGAAACTGATGTATACGCGAACTCAGCAGCGGATCATTAAAAGCCACCTGTAATTTGTGATTATCTAGCTGACCTTCAGCATCCGTAAAATAGTGTTTAAGATAAGGGTGACTCTCCAGAGTCATTTTAGACGGCAATATATCATCTAAAGCTAATTTTTTTAGTAAACTATCCACCTGTTGATGTGGTGTTTGATTATCCTGAGACAACTCCCCATCAATCACTACCTTGCCATGTTCATCCACCGCTAAATCAGGAGGGCTATCAACGATATGCTGCACTTCAATCGGTGTATTGAAGCCTTTTTGCTCCAGTAACTCGGCTAATTGTTGGGTAAATGGCCCTTGATCAATGTTCGCGGGTGAACTTTTTTCAGTTATTGATGCAAAAACGATTTTCTCCGGATTACTCAGCAAATAGTGTTGTTGCAGTTTTTTTAAGCTGTCGGCCATCAGCTGAGCTGAATTTTCCGCTGATGAAGAATTTTGCAACAATAACCATTGTTGTTCTGGTAATAATGCCAGTTTATGCACATCACCATACTCCACCATCATTTGCTGATTATTGGTATTTAGTTGAATAACTAATGTATTTTCAGGGAAAGCCGCAGCCACACGTTCTGCTTGCGAGCGTGAAATATCACCATCACCAGTACGGATCACCAGATATAATTTTTTATTATCTTTCGCAGTCACGGCCTGATTACCGTCTGATAGAGGCTGCGGGTCGATCATTCTCCACAACGGTATGTGCTCAATATTAAGCGGCTCTAGTTGAGTCAATAATTGCTGCTGTAATTCTTGGGCGGTTGAAAATTGCGGCTGCGTAATCACCTGCAAGAATTTTTTATATCCCTCATTATGAAATGCCACTTTTTTAATTAAGTCAAAATCTAACTGATTATTGGAATTTTTAAGTAACTTTAATGAGTTGGTCTCATCAGCACCCACTAATTGCCATAATTCAATTTCACCGTGTCTTAATTCATCGATAAAATGTAAAGCCGCTGGCTTATTATTAATAGATACTTGCCCGCTGACTTTATCGTATTGATAAATATATTTATGCTCTTTAGTTTGTGTGGTTATATCTGAACTATCATGATGCCAAAAGAACTTATTCCCTGAAACGTCGATCCCTACTTTGCGATTGTAAGCAACCAACGGTATCTCCATTCCTTGTTGTGAAAATAACTGAGCTGCTTTAAGCGCAAAGTTTTCAACAATACCACCACGTGCCAAATGACAACCTAATAACACCATTTTATTAGGCTCATAATTGGATAATAGCGTGGTGTTTAAATGTTTGATCCCCTCAACAAATTCTAATGCTGTATTGCCTTGAAAAAGCGTGGGTGTTTTTTTTCCAGTACGATTACCATGGCCAATAACCACCCATCGTATCTTTCCTACCACTGGGGTATCTAGTGCCCCCTGTAAAACCTTCCACTGTTTAGTTGGGATATCATATTGAATAACCGTTGAGTTATCTGGATGTTTAAGCATCGCTTTCGCTGTACCTAATGCCGCATCCTGATCACCCGCGATTTGGATAAAAATATTATGTGCATATTCAGTGGGATTAATCACTCTCTTAGTCATTTGTAGGCTAGTATTTACGGCATCTATATAATCCAGCGGATTATGCCAGTTATTTATATTCTCCGTGGAAGGTGTATGCTCGCCGGCAAAAGAACCAGGGTGATGAGATGATAAATCAGCTTGATAAATATCACTAAACCCTTTATCTAACTGGGCAACTGGTTTTCCAAATAATTGAGAGGTATTAGTAGGATCAATTTTGTTGATCAGTGACTTTTTATTAACGTTATAAACTAAAGCATCATTTTTACTAATAAATATTTTATTTTTTGTTTTTTTTAATGTTTCTAAGTTTGCTTGAATACTGGATTTAAAATCAACACTATCTAAAATATCCGTATAAATAGTGGTTTTTTTATTATCTTGAGTAAGTGTTAACTGGGCAATTTTAGTTTCAGGGTTGAAACTTTCATAGGTTAATATTTTAGTCTTATCACCATTAAGGTTAACCTTGATTTTTCTTTCCGCCAACAATGTATTCTCAGTAATCTTAATATCTAATTCATTTAATTGAGTTAGCTTTTTTCGGGTGCTGATTTTAGTGTCTAATTCATAACTAGAATAATAGACTAAGTAGTCACCATTGCCTAAATCAGGAAACCCATAATTCTCACTGTTTGATTTTACAACATCTTTTATATAAGAGATGAAATTTTTCTTGCTACTAAAATTCTTTAATCCAGTATTTGGATCAAAAAAACTGTATTTCCATAATCCTTTATTATAATCAACTTTAATCGCCATAACATGCTCATCACTAAGGAATTGATATAAAAGAGGTTTTTCTTTATTAGTATAACTGGCTATTTTTCTTGTAAATTCACTAAGTTTAACTCTTATCTCATAATCATTGCTTATTTGATGAGGATGCTCTTTACTATCAAATATAATCCCATTGGTTTTATTTGATGATATCATTCTATTAACAATTTCTTTTTGCGTGTCTATAATCAAAACTTTAAGAAATGTTTTAGTATCCTCCATAGTAAAGTTTTTTTCTAAGCTACTTAACCGTTCACCAAAATGAGTCTGAAGTTCAATTAATAAAGGATCCAATCGTAATTCTCTACCTTCATTGGTTAAATCAGAATCTTTTTTAGCTAACAATGCAGGATAATACTTTTTCAATGATACTTTCATTTGTTCGATAAAAGATTTATAAAGTAAATCCCCTTCATCACTATACATACTTTGATATTTATCTAATACAGTAACTAAATGTTTTTCAAAATCATCATGAGTAATCATTATATTTTCAGAGTTATCTATATATCTATAATAATTGGCCATTTTAACCGTATTTACATGATTTGTTTGAATTGAAACCACTTCATTAATTAACTTTACAAATAATGATTTAGCATGTATTTCTTTGGCTTCTTCTCGAATCCTATAAAGATCACCAAAATACACGTCTTTTTTATGGGTTATTGTATATAAATCACCTAATAACTTTAAATATTCCTCACCCTGCCCATTAGCAGCATATAACAAATAGGATGCAGAAAAACCAAAACAAAACCCATCATGAGCTGCTTTGTTTTGACCATGTTCAGTCATTAATTTTTTCACATAAGCAGATTGATTATTTGCTTGTATATACATAATAGCATCTGATTGATTAAAACCTATTTGCTTAACAGATTTATTATTAACGGGCATATTATATCCTTATAATTAGAGTGATAATTTAAATATTGTCTCATTTAAATTACCAAACAATTAATAAAAATAAAATTAGCTAATTAACAATTAAGATATAATGTTTATTACGATTTAATTTAGATTGAATCAAACCAAGCATGTTTAATTTGAATTATTATACACATCAATTAAATTTACATATGAAATAACTTAAGCATTAACATAAAGTAATACTAAAAAACAAAAAAGGAGCCTATCAGCTCCCATTTTGTTTTATCTCAATTAATAATGCATTGAAAATATTACTTTATACCAGTAGTTACGGTAAAACTCTTGGTTTCTCCCGCAGCCAGCATAATTAAGCTATTATTGCGCTTTGCCGCTAAAAAACCTTCCGGTCGGCAGGTAGCAGGTAAAACAAAAGCAGCGACTTTTTGATCTCCATTATACAGCAGCCAACGCGTCGCATAATTCAGTTCCGCTGAATTAAAACGCGTCATAAACTCAGTACCATCAGGTGCTTGCATGATAAATTCAGGTTGCTCAGTATATTGCGCCAACGCATCCATAAAGAACACAATTTCAGGATCGCATAACGCCGCTTGATCCAATACATCCAGCTTAACGGCACCGGTTTTAATCGCTTGATTAAAGGCTAACCATTGCTCAGTTGGTTGAACATGACCCGGGATTGATTCGCGTAAACTAATAGCTTCAGACGGAATATTTTGGCTTAATTGAGCATTATCAATATAGGCATAATTCATATGGCACATATATTGTAACGGCATCGCCACCGATGCCAAATTAGTCACCGACATTTTTATATCAAATAAAGCACTATTAGCCTGTAACGTAACCGATGGAGAGGCACAATAATGGTGCCCAAAACCCATCACATATTCATATTCACCATGAATAGCAATACTGTCTTTATCCAATACTAACCATGCCGAGTTCATCTCCGCGCAAGGCATTTCACCGTGCAATGGATGGGTATCTTCAGGAGATGGGCAACCATTACTAATTAAGCCAGAATGAAATGCAAAACAACCATAGGTTTCCACCACAGTTTTCACTGCTTTTGGCTCAGCAAACATATTTTCCATTTTAAGATTTTTGCCACAAAATTCAGCATCCCAAATCATCTGGCCTAAAAAAGGTAAAATTGTCAGATAGCCTTTATTATTTTCAATTCTTAAGCCTTCAACACCTGAAGAATATTTAAAGGCAGTGACTTTAAAATCATCGTTATATAGAACAGAGGTAGGATTTTCAGTAAAAACCGTTTTATGTAGAGCGATTATAGTTTTCATTTTATATGTCCATCAAGAGTAAGATAAGTTCATACTGCTGACTAAGTTTTTGACGGGGAGTGATGTTTTCTCCCCGTACTTTTATTCATTAATAGCTAGATTAATCACTTTAGCGAACTATTTTATTGCAGGAACAACCGCGTCAATCGGATTAGCCACTTTATATTTATGTTCACCAAAGAAATAGAATCCAACATAAATAAAGCACGCCATAGTGACTAAGAACGATAATTGTAACGAGTGCAATGCGTCAGCAACATAACCTTGAATTGCAGGAATAACCGCAGCCCCGACAATCGCCATCACAATAACCGCTCCCGCCATTTCAGTATGTTCATTATCCACAGTATCTAATGTGCCGGCATAAATCGTTGCCCAGCAAGGACCAAACAAAATACTGACAGCAACCGCGGCATATACCGCCGTGAAACTAGGAGTAAAGGCAACATAAGCCAATACAGCCGCACCAATGACCGAATACATCATTAACACTTTATTAGGATTAAAACGGGTCATCAGAATATTGGCCACAAATTTACCAATAAAGAAACACCCAAAGCTATACACCATAAAGTTTGATGCATCACGTTCATTAATATCGCCCATTTCTAATGCCAAGCGAATAGTAAATGACCATACAGAAACTTGCATACCAACATATAAGAACTGAGCAATAATACCTTTTTTGAAACGGCTATTTTTAGCCAAATATTTTAAGGTTTCAGACGCAGAAGGACCTTTATGATGAGTAGTTTCTGCCACTTTACATTTAGGGAATTTAGTTAATAAGAACAGCGCCATTACCACGATTAAAACAAAAATCATATAACGATACGGTTCTAGAGTATTTTCCAGCATCATCAGACGGAAATTATGAATTTGTTCCGCAGACATCCCCGCCATTTGATTTTGTAAACTTTCACCTTCAGAGAAAACCAAATATTTTCCTAATAAAATACCGCCCGCGGCACCAAGAGGATAAAACGTTTGACTGACATTAAGGCGCAATATTGCATATTGTTTAGGGCCAATCATGGAACTGTAGGTATTAGCGGCGGTTTCTAAGAAACTCAACCCAATGGCAATTGAAAATATCGCCGCTAAAAACATGGTGTAGGTCGCCATGTGTGATGCAGGGAAAAACAGAGAACAACCCGCAATATACAATATTAATCCAATTAAAATTGCCGTTTTATAACTGCTTTTTTTAATTACTAACGAAGCAGGAATGGCAATTAAAAAATAACCGCCATAAAACGCACTCTGGACTAATGCAGAAGCGAAGTTGCTGAGTTCAAAAACACTTTTAAACTGTGTGATTAAAATATCATTAAGTGCCGCAGCGCAGCCCCATAGCGGAAATAAACACGAGAGTAGGATAAATTGAAACAGAGGTGTTCTACTCAAATAACCGTCAGGTAATTGAGTGATATTTTTAATGTTCATAGCAAACCTTATATTTATAATTTATTACCCTATCTATTTATATTCGAGAATATATATGGGAGCAGATTTATTTATTATGGGTACAGGCATCCATCCCGAATTATTTCGGGATATTGCTGCCGTTCTTCTGCTTACCTAAATATTAGGGTATAGGGTTATTAACTATTTTAACTATTTTAACTATTTTAACTATTAAGCTGAACAAACTCGGTAAATTGCTCAATACTTGGATATGAAGATTGTGTTCCTTTGCCTGTCACACTTAATGCGGCAAATAGTGACGCTTTTTTCAAAGCCTCTTCGATATCACCAGTATGGACATAATAATGTGAGAAACAGCCAATAAAGGCATCACCTGCACCACTGGTATCAATCGCATTTACTTTGATAGCCGGAACATGAACTTCACTATCTTTGGTCATCCACAACACCCCTTTTTCCCCCAGAGTGACGATGACGTTTTTCAATCCTTTATCCAACAAAGATTGTGATGCTCGACGAACATCATCAATTGAATTAACCGGCATATTGGTCAGAATTTCTAACTCGGTTTCGTTAGGCACAAAGAAATCACAACGGCAAGCGTACTCTAAATCTAACGAACGTTGAGCCGGTGCCGGATTCAATAAAACAGGGATCTTGTTTTTATTACCAAAAGCAATGGCGTGATAAACTGTTTCTAATTGAACTTCAAGTTGCAACACGATCAGTTTACATTTTTTGAGATCTTCAGCCGCACGATCAATATCTTCCGGAGACAGGAATTTATTGGCCCCTTTGATGATCAAAATACTGTTGGCCGAGTTTTGATTAACAAAAATCGGGGCGACACCACTTGAAGTACAAGGAACTTTCTCGACATATCGAGTATTAATGCCATAAGATTCCAAATTACGAATGGTATTATCAGCAAAAATATCATCGCCAACTTTGGTCAGCATAATAACTTTTGAATTCAATTTTGCCGCAGCAACCGCCTGATTCGCCCCTTTACCACCGCAACCAATTTTAAATGACGGCGCTTCTAAGGTTTCGCCCTCTTTTGGCATCTGATTGGTATAAGTGATCAGATCAACCATGTTTGAACCTATAACTGCTATATCCATTTTATCCCTCGTGTTAAATAAATCACATAATGATATAATAATAACATTATCATGTTGCAAAAATATCATTTGTGATTAGGATCTCGAATACCGAATGTTGAAGTGTTATATACGACACATTTTTACATTCCTAATTAACTTATCTATCCCCGACAATAATTCGAAGGGCAGGAAGACGGAAATCAAGCCATTTACATCGACTTACGCTGCAATAGCCAAACAGGTAATTGATTAAGTGACTGAACGAAGCCAGCTATCTCAGTAAAAAGACTGCAACTTGAAGTATGACGGGTTATCTCACTTGTTTATAGGACGGTTTAACATGCAAGATTTAGCGAAATATATTGACCATACTCTTTTAGCTGCCGATACCACGCCCGCGCAAATAAAAACCCTGTGCGCTGAAGCGGCGCAATATCACTTTGCCTCTGTTTGTGTCAATACCTGTTATGTCCCCTTGGCAAGCGAATGTTTAACCAACAGTGACGTCAATGTTTGTTGTGTTGTTGGCTTTCCTCTGGGAGCTTGCCTAACAGAAGCTAAAGCCTTTGAAGCAGCTGAAGCTATTCGTCGTGGTGCCAATGAAGTTGATATGGTTATCAATATCGGCATGCTAAAAGCTGGAGAATTAGACTTCGTTAAGCAAGATATCGCTGCCGTATCTGCCGCTTGTGGTGATACTACGCTGAAAGTTATTTTAGAAACTTGCTTACTGACTGACGAAGAAATTGTTCAAGTTTGTGAAATTTGCCGCACAATTAATGTCGATTTTGTGAAAACTTCAACAGGATTCAGTACAATGGGCGCAACAGAACAGCATGTTGCTTTAATGCGTAGCATTGTCGGTGACAAAATCGGGGTTAAAGCTTCTGGCGGAGTACGTGATCGCGAAACAGCCATAAAAATGGTTAAAGCAGGTGCTAACCGGATCGGTGCAAGTGCCAGCATATCTATCGTTTCCGGAGAAAATACCGCCCAGAGTGACTACTAAACAACCCGGCGCGGCTTGTCCGCGCCCCCTTAAAAAGGATGACTCGGTGATAGAAACAAAACAAAAAGAACGCCTTCGCCGCTTAAGTGAATGTTTAAAACGTTCAGGCAGAATTCATTTAAAAGAAGCCGCACGAATTTTAGAAGTCTCTGAAATGACCATTCGTCGCGATTTAAATGCGGAGACTGAAGGCCCTATCCCCATGTCATTACTTGGCGGATATATTGTTTCTGTTGCTCAACCACCTATCCTCCCGGCTGATGGACAACCAATAGCACATGTTTTTACCCCCGATAAAACCGCGCAATTACATATTCCCAATTTAGCTGCCGGCATGGTACGTGAAGGTGATGTGATCTTTTTTGACAATGGTCTGGAGATGGCAACGCTGATCGCCCTGATCCCCGATGAAATAAATTTCACAGGAATTTGTTACTCACATAACGTATTTTTAGCCCTCAGCCAGAAGAAAAATGCCACCACCTTACTGTGTGGCGGTGAATATCGACCTAAAAGTGATTCTTTTTACAGTCCTACCCAACCCAGCTTACTCGACTCGATCAATCCTAAAAAAGCTTTTATTTCCGCCTCCGGCATTCATACCAGCTATGGGGTAACCTGCTATAATTTGGATGATTTACCGATGAAAAACAAAGCCATGGAAAAGTCGATCAGGAAGATCCTGCTAGCGCAATATAATCAATTCGATGAAGTTGCCACCGCGAATATGGGCGATCTCGCACAATTTGATGTCGTGATAACCAATCGTAAACTGAGCGATGAATATGAAGAATATTGCCGGAACGGTTTCGTAAAAATCATTTATTGAAAACTTGATCATTCGACTCTTTTTTATAATCGGTATTGATCACTTATCACGCTAATATCGATAGGTTAAAACAATAAATTAATTTATTTATCGCTTAAATAGCCATTGCTTAAATATAAAACTATTAGATATCTCTCGCTTAGATATCAATAGTTAAAAAATCTTCGGCTATTTCCGTGGCGGGGAAAATAGCCTGACACTCCACCAGCAATCGACCAATATCCTCAGGTCCATAACGCCCGCTAATATGGGTCGCGATAAAACGTTTAACCCCAGCATCTCGAGCTAATTCAGCCGCCTGCCGAGTCGATGAATGCCCATTATGATTGGCTTTTTCTTCCATCGCTGTTTCCAACGTCGTTTCATGGATCATGACATCAGCGTCTGCCGCTAAATGTATCGCCTCGCCTGTAGGCTGCGTATCACCAAAAATAGCCAAGATTTTCCCCGCTTGCGGTGCGCCTAAATAATCTCGCCCATCAATAGTACGCCCATCGGTTAACGTGACACTTTTACCTTGCTTTAATGCCTGCATCCACGGCCCTCTGGGAATATTTTCCGCAGCTAATTTTTGCGCATCTAATGGACCAGGCTTATCATGTTGTTGGATCCGATAACCGAAACATTCAACACGATGAGTTAAAGGGTAAGCGCTAACTATCAAATCACCATCATCGAAAAGTTGTCCCGCCTCAATTTCAATAATTTCTAACGGGTAAGTCATATAGGATGCACTTAGCGCTAATACCGTTTCAAGATAGTTTTTTAATCCTTTCGGGCCATACACAGTCAAAGGATCGGTAGAACCCCCCATCGAGCGGCTACACAACAGCCCCGGTAATCCAAAAATATGATCACCATGCAGATGAGTAATAAAAATCTTCTCAATTTTTGGGGTTTTTATCGGTGTATCAAGAATGCGATGCTGGGTGGCTTCCCCACAATCAAACATCCAGTAGGCTTTACGGATCCCGGCTAAATTTAATACCATGCTAGTCACATTGCGCCGTTTAGTTGGCACGCCGGCACTCGTTCCCAAAAAAGTCAGTTGCATTGGTTTTCCTACCTTAATCTTCTATGTTACTACTCACTAGGCTGTTTAATCGTTTCCCAATCTAACGAAAAACGTGCCAGATACTTACGCAATCGATCCGCATCATTCGGCTGTTTTTTCTGTTGACGAGAAATAGCAAATAATTTTCTACCGGCTTCCGATAAACTCGAAGATTGCAGGCAAATCTCCAGCACCTTTGCCAATTGGCATTGATCAAATAGATCGATCTGCGCTAACTCATCGGAAATCATCGGAGAAATCGCCAACCTAGAGTTAGCCCCGTGCCACTGATATTGTAAACGCTCGAGTTCTTCTTGCACTAATTCGACGGTGATCCGCCCCGCCTGCGCAAAAGTCGCCATCCGAGTTATCGACGCGCTGAGCTCACGAAAATTTCCACGCCATAATGCAGTATCTGAACAGGCAAATTTTAAATATAACCCACGAGCCTCAGTATCAAAACGAATTTTAGCTTGTTGTAATTGGCTAAATTTGGCCAATTCATAATCGACATTAGGCTCAATATCCTCGCGCCGCTGCGCTAATCCGGGCAACATAAACGTCCACATATTGATGCGCGTATAAAGATCTTCACGAAACTTTCCCTGTTCAACCCACTGCGCCAGATCTCGATGAGTTCCAGCAATTAATTGGAAATCACTGGAGACTTCAATATCAGAACCGTAAGGGAAAAAACTTTTTTCTTCAATCGCTTTCAATAGCATTGCTTGTTCGTCTAAACCTAATTCAGCTATTTCATCGAGAAACAAAATACCGTCATCAGCTTCTTTTAGTAAGCCACTGCGGGGATGGATCGCGCCAGTAAATGCACCTTTAATATGGCCAAATAATGCCGACATCGCATTATCACCGCGTAATGTGGCACAATTAACAGCAACAAATCGCCCATTTACCTGATGACGAGACTGGCGTAACTGATAAATTCTACGCGCTAAAAATGATTTCCCTGCCCCTGTCGGGCCATTTAATAAAATTGGCGCGGTTGATAATAATGCCACTCGCTCAATTTTCTCGATCATTTGATTAAAAGCCACATTACGTGTCGCTATTCCCGACTTTAAAAAAGCCACTTGTTGTTGCTGCTCATGCAGGAATCGACTGGTAATATGGCTATATTTACTCAAATCTAAATCTATAATGGTATAAATACCCGCCGGATTTTTTTCAGCGTCATTTTGGCTAGGCGCGCTCTGAATTAATTTCGCCGGTAAATAATAGGCTTCGGCCAATAAAAACCAACAAATCTGCGCGACATGAGTACCTGTCGTGATATGCAGAAAATAATTTTCTTTCTCGGTATCAAAGGAATAGCGGCTAGAAAAATCATGTAACGCGCTATATACCTGCTCAAAATCCCAAGGATCGCCAATCTCAATGTCAGTCAGTACCACATCAGTTCTTGGCGAAACTTGTTCAATATCTGCTTTTACTCGCTCCGCCAATGAAAAATCATGACTCTGATAAATTAAATCAAAGCGATCAATAACTAATTCAGGTTGTTGGCATAAGCCAATTGTCGGCCTCCATTTATGCCAACGATCTGCTTTTTTCCCCCGCTTATCCAGCTGAGTGCCCAACATTCCAATCACCACATTACGCTTATGCTGCATAATAATTAACCCATCAAAGTTTATAAAATATTATAAATAACGATATCAAAAGATAATAAAAAATAATAAATAGCGCGCCCAAATAATATCACAAAAAAAACAAAACTTATTTTTTCTTTATAAATCATAAAATTAAAAATATTTTTCCTATTTATCCAAACTTGGCACGTTTATCGCAATTACTAAAACTCTGGTCCGCGACTGGAAGTGTTTGGGCTAATCCCCCCAACCGGTGCATGGATGACGATTTCAATCGTTACATCGCAGGTATTCCGCCCGTCGAATGACTCAGCGAACAATGGTTAACTCAGGTTCGATTCCTGAATTCGCTTCATATGTGTTTAACCCCTTCAAGGGTAATTTTCTGTGGCTAGAGTATTTAGCCACCACCGACAGCCCGGCCTCAATACCGGATGCTCGGCAAGATTTCAGACAACGTTTTCGTCCTCTGTTATCTCCCCAAGCATTTCGCATTGGTACCCGGCTGGCGGATGATTAACATTTAAAATGAGATAAAATAATGAAAAAAATCACCATTGCCCAAGGTCAAATCGGCTTATTAGCTAAATCAGGTACCTATCAGCAACTGTTACCCGCTGGTGAATACCGTTTTTCTGATTGGTTTAATAAATTAACCGTCACTTTATTTGAGGTTGATTATCAACCTATTGATAGCAAATTAGCCGAGCATTTCAGACAGTATCATCCAAAATGGATAGAACAATATTGTCTTGATATCCAGCTCGGCGATGACCAAATGGGATTACTCTATTTACACGGAAGTTTAGTGGAGATTTTGCCCCCAGCGACGCGACGCTTATATTGGAAAACCGGCAATGCTATCACCCTTGAACAACAAAACATCGAGAATGTGGTTATCGATAGCAATTTGTTATCTCGCTTAAACACACGCCAAGAGGTTAAAGGGCTAGAAAACACCCTAATTTGCCAAATCCCGGCATGGCATGTGGGGGTGCTTAAAATCGGGGGGGAAGTTCAGCAATTATTAGCCCCTGGATTATATGGCTACTGGTGTTTCTCTCACACAATTGAAATTGACACTATAGATACACGCTATCAATCAATTGAAGTGAGCGGACAAGAAATATTGACTCGCGATAAAGTCACATTACGGATTAACTTATCCGCTAACTGGTGCTATGCCGATATTCTGCAAGCCAGTTCTCGCTTAAGCCAGCCAGTTGATTACCTGTATCGTGAACTGCAATTCTCATTGCGTGAAGTCATCGGCACTCGTTCATTAGATGAATTGTTAGAAAGCAAACAAGTTATCGATGAATTAATGATGGCGCAACTTAGCCAAAAAATGCAGGAATTTGGCTTGAACATTGAGTCTATCGGGGTGAAGGATATTATTTTGCCCGGCGATATGCGTAATCTTTTATCTCAAGTGATCGAAGCCGAAAAAGCCGCACAAGCTAACGTTATCCGTCGTCGAGAAGAAACCGCAGCCACGCGTTCGCTGTTAAATACTGCCAAAGTGATGGAAAATAATCCGGTGGCGCTACGGTTAAAAGAGCTGGAAACCTTAGAGAATATCGCGCATCGGATTGATCAAATTTCAGTTTATGGCGGACTAGACGGAGTATTAAATGGATTAGTTAATATTAAAGATACCCAACAGTGATCGGTATAATGTTGTTGCTAATGGTGCCTTTATTACCCAAAAATAGCCTGTTTAACATCAATGGGCTTATGAACACCATAATTTATAATATTATTTTTATATAAGTGACTTCAATTGAAGCCATTCATCTTTAAATTCATATTTGAGATAACGGACAAATAACTTCATCCATAGCTTTCCATAGATAGTTTTTCCCTTTTCATGATGGATTCGATATTCAAATGCAACTCATCAGGATCAAAAAAGCAAATCACTGAAGGAATAGGAGTGACTATATTATAGTAGCAAGATGGAGTTACATAGTTGAAAAATAAGTATTCAATATGTTTTACAGGATAATTTTTGGCTACAGAAGCTATATATAGTCGGATATTTCAGCACACTCAGGCCTCACGAATATAACGGCGGGTTACCCCCAAACGGATCTGAAAAAAGATATTGGAAAAACTCTAAAGCGGTGGCCAGTTTTAGTTGGCCATTACAGTTTTTACTCATATATCTCACGACGATGTCCTATTGTAGCAGCCAAAATGACAAGTTCATCATCCCTTATCTCGCATAGTATCCGATAGTCACCAACTCTATAACGCCAGAACTCACCTAGTTCACCTTTGAGTGATTTGCCTAACTGTCGGGGATCATCTAAAGCTGCAATGCGTAAACCCATAAAATCGACAATACGGCGAGCACTCTGTTTATCCATTTTTCGTAGAGATTTTAACGCCCGTTCAGAATAATTAATCGTCCAGACCAAGTGTTTTTCTCACCTCTTCAGACGAATGAATCAACTCTTCACCGCTACGAATTTTTGCAATGGTTTCAGCGGATAAATAGTAGTCTTCCAAGTCTTCCAAGTGGGTGAGAATAGCTTCTCTCGCATAGAACGTTTTGGTTCTTCCTGTCTGTTTTGCAAGTGACTCCAGACGTGTTTCAATGTCATCAGATAAACGAATAGCTAACATACTTACCCCCTACTCTATCTTTGATATACTTGTATAGCAACTGTAGTCGAAAACCATTAGAAAGACCAGAATATCCTTTTTTTGTTTGATATTAAGCTGGCGATATACTACCCACCTTGGTTATTTTTAATACGCCCTCATATGTATATATTGAGGGCTTTCCTCTAAGAATAATAAAAGGAGATTACTATGGGTCTTAAACCTGGTCCGAAACCCATCGCAAAATCGACGGGTAAACCAGATCAACGTCGGCGCGATAATAAAGAGACTCCGGGGAATACACCTGAGTTAAAACCGAGTAAATCCACAGGTAAGTGAAGTAATCAGGGTATAGATGACTTAATTCTATACCCTGACCATCATTAGATGAGCGAATAATGTAGGATTCAATCCCGAATTTACAGAGTTCGGTGTCAGTTAAATTGGTTATATTACATGTCATCTAACATAAAGGTGCTTATCGGAACCTAATTTATGTAAATAATATCTTCATTGTTGCTATAACAAACTATGTCAACATGACCATTAGTGATTCCTGTGGCAAAAAATCCTGATATTAAGCAATCTAGCTCTTTAGTTGTCAGTTTTCTCTTATTCTTTAAATACCATTTGTCATGTGGATTTATGTCTTCCTTTCTTAGTTCCATTGTTTCTTTGCTATCATCGTAAGTAATACCGCCTATCGATAGTGCGTTATCATCCCATATTTTTATGAGGATAGATGGCTTATCACTAATAGCTGAGAGATATAAATAGTCTCGAAAAAAAAACTGATAAAAAGCAAAGCATATTAAAATAAACACACTCACCTTCACTAAGCGATTAAAAATTTTTGAATATTTCATCGAGGGATTTGTCTATTTTTTCAGAATTACCACCTGATACAGGAAATATGGGATCAATTTTTCCCATACCTAAGTAATCCAATTTGGGTGGGGTATAAAAAGCATCAAACCTTACTTGTTCGGTTGCAAACTTAGTTAATGCTTTTAAGCAACGGTTATCATCGACATTTTTAAGCAAGTGACCTAACGCTGAACCTGCTACAGTAAATGAATAATCATACCAGTCGAAGCCGATTTGATAAGTTTTTCGTGTATTAGTTAATTCACCAAATATAGCTTTGTAACTATCTATTTTTTCAACTGACCATGCCGTCATGACTCCTGAGGCATCGGTGTAGTTTTAGCCGAGCCATAACCCTGCAATAATATGCTGTACTTTGTCATAACCTGGATCATCTTTTTGAAGACTGTATTTATCACCATAAAATAGAGTATTGTCTTGCTTGCCATGTAAAAGCCAAAATCGTTTCTGATCTGCCTTCTGTAAGGAATAAAAGTTTTTCCCAATGACTTCATGTAAATCTGAAAACATAGTATCAATGTATGTTGTTTTCCAGATATCAAAATGCTTGATGTAATAGTCACAGAGTTCTTTAAATACGCCATTGATATCATTTCCGGCATCAATAAACTCTCTGATTATGTCTTGAAATTGAGGCTTACAAGCATTGCTGAGTGTTATTGGGCGATGGCAATATCGACACACTTTCTGAATAGGTAAGATGAAAGGAGATGCTTCTTGTTGAGGCGATGTATTGGTAATTTCCTTTACAGGATTAATAATCTCATTTGTGGCACTAAAAGATTTAGCTTGAGCAGGCTCATCATCATTACTATAACAATCAGGTATTGAGGGAATAAATGTTGAATGGCAGGGACAAGAACTGAAGCTTTCTAATGTGCCAGCATGTTTCCTATCTTCAAGCCACATGTCACTCATACCACCGATAATATGATAAGCCCCAGAATGCTTACCGCAACTGACCAAATCCCCTTCTTGAGCGCCCGCAACGCCATACCATTGCATGCTCTGATCGCCCGTTAGAATTTGACCACCGCACGTTGTTTTATCGCCAACCCGTAAAAAAATCCTAGAACCATTCCTTATCCTTAACTGATTCGTTTAAAGAGTTATTTTTGATCTCTTAAGCTATATTTACAAGTTAATCGTTCCGTTATTGAGAATGTGGCATGAGTTAATCATTAATTGGATTAATCGAGGCTTACTAGCACGGACAACAACGGAGGAATAACTTCACGCATTGCCGTTTTCTCTGTTTCATTCCCCATCAGCGATAAAACATGCTCGCGACACTCGTAGACAACATCATCGGCAGACTAACCAAACGCACCACCTGCGACAATGTTGTATTCCAATTCGGGTGTTTTAATAATCGATAGACGATAGCCACCAACGGTTATCGGGGGATTATAGACACCTTGGTTCAAATACAGCCCAACGGCTTTAGCAGCAAGTTGAGCACGCTCATCATCATTTTGATGAGGCTCTAATTGACCACATTTCGCAAGTGCTTGTTTAATCTGTGCGATACTCATTTTTGTAAGGGGCAACTAAAATTGGAGATTGTTTTAGGCAGTTTTTTTGTAATTTATGCTCATATTGCACTGGCGATATATTTCCCAATCTTAAATGTTTTCTTTTTTGATTATAGAACATTTACCATTTCTTTTAACACACACGAAATCGTGAGGCCGTAATTATATGTAATGAATATTTTAAGTTAATGGGCATGCCCCACAAAAACGCGGGATACAAACCATTCGGATACTATATTATTTAATATTGCTTGATTCTGATATTTCGATCAGTTTTTTGTATTCGGGTTTTGTATTTCCATTATATATTACGGTTCCGTCGGGATATATCATTGATGTATCGCCATCTTGGCTTTTCCTTCCTTGCCAATGAGTTAAGAAATTTTTTTTATATAAAATAGTTAGATTAATTTTTTTACCGTTATATATTTTGTATGTAATGACATCATATTTGCCTATCAACCAAAAATTTTTTACATGCTCTCCCAAAAAACGTTCACTAATCAATGGGAATAATATTAACTGCTCATTGATATTTCCTGATTTTTTCTCATAACCTCCATCAAAAGTCGCTGGAGCGTTATTGTCCAGCACAAAAGTGGCTTCCGCGCCAAAGTTTTTTGATATTAATGGATCTATCTTAGACGGATCTTTGAGTTTAACTTCAAACGTTATATTACTGAGTTTCCAATCGCATTTACCTCCCCCATATTTGGGTATATTGGCTTTCACTTGATTTAACTGCCCCGTTAACAGTGTATACGTCGCTCGATGAAAACCAGGGACGCTATTCGACGCCATATTGGCGGTTCGTCGGGCTTTTCGGCAAATTTCAGAACGGTACATGGCGGAAATGGGTAACGCTTCCAGTTCAGTGGGAACAGTGGCACTGAAATGAAGATTTTCACCACTCACTGGCGGTGAAAAGACCTCACTTTGTGCGCATCCGGATAAAAAAAACAGACTGAATAGCGATGTTAGCGCAGATTTAGGACACGGAAATTTCACGGACACTCTCCCTATAGCGCAAAAGGGCGCGCTTTAATGATTCATTTTGATTGACGTTTTGCGCAAAATTTTCGTGCAACTTGCTTTCGACTAGCACGGACAACAACGGAGGAATAACTTCACGCATTGCCGTTTTCTCTGTTTCATCACCCATCAGTGATAAAACATGCTCGCGACACTCGTAGACAACATCATCGGCAGACTAACCAAACGCACCACCTGCGACAATGTTGTATTCCAATTCGGGTGTTTTAACAATCGATAGACGATAGCCACCAAAGGTTATCGGGGGATTATAGACACCTTGGTTCAAATACAGCCCAACGGCTTTAGCAGCAAGTTGAGCACGTTCATCATCATTTTGATGAGGCTCTAATTGACCACATTTCGCAAGTGCTTGTTTAATCTGTGCGATACTCATTTTTGTAAGGGGCAACTAAAATTGGAGATTGTTTTAGGCAGTTTTTTTGTAATTTATGCTCATATTGCACTGGCGATATATTTCCCAATCTTAAATGTTTTCTTTTTTGATTATAGAATATTTACCATTTCTTTTAACACAAACGAAATCGTGAGGCCGTAATTATATGTAATGAATATTTTAAGTTAATGGGCATGCCCCACAAAAACGCGGGATACAAACCATTCGGATACTATATTATTTAATATTGCTTGATTCTGATATCTCAATCAGTTTTTTGTATTCGGGTCTAACTTCTCCATAAACGATATCGCCATTGGGGTAAGTCATAAAAGGTCTATTATTATTTTGTTTACCAGTCCAAACTGAAAGCATCTTTTCTTTATAAACGATATTTAGGTTGATGCTATTCGACATACTAACTTTATATGTTAATGGATCACTTTTACCAATTAGGGATGATTCAAAAATATTACCACCCATAAAATCTTTACTTAAAAGAGGAAAAAAAATTAATGTTTCATTGATATTTCCTGTCTTTTTTTCGAACCCCCCATCAAAAACTTGAGGGGCATTATGATCAACCACAAAAGTGGCTTCCGCGCCAAAGTTTTCAGTAATTAAAGGATCTATCTTAGACGGATCTTTGAGTTTGACTTCAAACGTTATATTACTGAGTTTCCAATCGCATTTACCTCCCCCTGATTTGGGAATATTGGTTTTCATTTGATTTGACTGTCCCATTGATAGTACATAAGTGACGCGATGAAAACCAGGGACGCTATTCGACTCCATATTGGCGGTTCGTCGGGCTTTTCGGCAAATTTCAGAACGGTACATAGCAGAAATGGGTAACGCTTCCAGTTCACTTGGAACAGTGGCACTGAAATGAAGATTTTCACCACTCACTGGCGGTGAAAAGACCTCACTGTGAGCGCATCCGGATAAAAAAAACAGACTGAATAGCGATGCTAATGCAGATTTAGGACACGGAAATTTCACGGACACTCTCCCTATAGCGCAAAAGGGCGCGCTTTAATGATTCATTTTGATTGACGTTTTGCGCAAAATTTTCGTGCAACTTGCTTTCGACTAGCACGGACAACAACGGAGGAATAACTTCACGCATTGCCGTTTTCTCTGTTTCATTCCCCATCAGTGATAAAACATGCTCGCGACACTCGTAGACAACATCATCGGCAGACTAACCAAACGCACCACCTGCGACAATGTTGTATTCCAATTCGGGTGTTTTAACAATCGATAGACGATAGCCACCAAAGGTTATCGGGGGATTATAGACACCTTGGTTCAAATACAGCCCAACGGCTTTAGCAGCAAGTTGAGCACGTTCATCATCATTTTGATGAGGCTCTAATTGACCACATTTCGCAAGTGCTTGTTTAATCTGTGCGATACTCATTTTTGTAAGGGGCAACTAAAATTGGAGATTGTTTTAGGCAGTTTTTTTGTAATTTATGCTCATATTGCACTGGCGATATATTTCCCAATCTTAAATGTTTTCTTTTTTGATTATAGAACATTTACCATTTCTTTTAACACACACGAAATCGTGAGGCCGTAATTATATGTAATGAATATTTTAAGTTAATGGGCATGCCCCACAAAAATGCGGGATACAAACCATTCGGATACTATATTATTTAATATTGCTTGATTCTGATATCTCAATCAGTTTTTTGTATTCGGGTAAAATATCTCTAGTTTTTTCTTGCTTTCCATTAGGATAAATAAGTGTAGCCATAGCACCATCTTCTTTCTTTTTTATACCAATAAAGTAACTTTTCATGTCAGATTTATAGTCAATGTTGATATTGATATTTTGAGCGTTCTTTACTTTAAAAGTCATCGTTTCATATTTTGCTATTAATCTGAATTGTTTAACGTATCCATTTAAAAAGAAGTCACTGATTAAAGGAAATAAAACTAAGGTTTCATTGATATCCCCTGTCTTTTTTTCGAAACCTCCATCAAAAGTCGCTGGAGCGTTATTGTCCAGCACAAAGGTGGCTTCCGCGCCAAAGTTTTCAGTAATTAAAGGATCTATCTTAGACGGATCTTTGAGTTTAACTTCAAACGTTATATTACTGAGTTTCCAATCGCATTTACCTCCCCCATATTTGGGTATATTGGCTTTCACTTGATTTAACTGCCCCGTTAACAGTGTATACGTCGCTCGATGAAAACCAGGGACGCTATTCGACTCCATATTGGCGGTTCGTCGGGCTTTTCGGCAAATTTCAGAACGGTACATAGCAGAAATGGGTAACGCTTCCAGTTCACTTGGAACAGTGGCACTGAAATGAAGATTTTCACCACTCACTGGCGGTGAAAAGACCTCACTTTGAGCGCATCCGGATAAAAAAAACAGACTGAATAGCGATGTTAGCGCTGATTTAGGACACGGAAATTTCACGGACACTCTCCCTATAGCGCAAAAGGGCGCGCTTTAATGATTCATTTTGATTGACGTTTTGCGCAAAATTTTCGTGCAACTTGCTTTCGAGTGCCATGAACGTGATATTTCGTTGCGCATTCAATTTATAGGCATCGTCATGATGGACTAACCCATCAAATCGTTGTCTTGATGTGACTTGTAGTGGGGTTTTTGTCGGCGCTAAGACACTGAGTAATTGGTTACTGATAATCGCTTGATACTTACTGCCCATGAAATGGTCAGTTGCCATCGTCATGATGGTATCTAATGTCGGGTTATTTCCTTGAGGGAAAATTTCATCGAGGATAGTGGCGTTCCCTCGGATGGATTGCACATAGGCATGCTGTTCTTTTTCCAGTCCTCGTTCTAATGCGTTAGCGAGACTCGGCACTAAATAAAACTTATAAGCCCCATTCATGCGCCAGCGTTTTTTACCCACCGTTGCCCCTGTGTGGGTATATTGTATTTCCTCACCAATTTGCCGGGCTTCAAAGAAACTGACCGTCTTGCCGTGGTGGTAATAGACTTCCCCGATATCGGGAAGGACTTTTTGCAGTGGCATGGTCGGTAGCGTTGCTAATGTCCAGCTAAACCCAAAAATGGTACCCAGTAACCCATAGGCTTCAAATAACCAGTTATCCATGTTGGTATCAAAGGGAACACTGGTGACCGTATCGGCATCGTTGATGTGCCGAAAGTGGATGAGTGACAATAAGGCTTTGACACCGCTCCCTGTGAAAACGCGCGGGCTGCCATAGGTGTATAAGAGTGGATTATTGTTCCTTAATTCGGTGGCGTGCAATAACGCAAGAGCGCCGCC
Source organism: Moellerella wisconsensis (assembly GCF_022592395.1). Classification (NCBI taxonomy): domain Bacteria; kingdom Pseudomonadati; phylum Pseudomonadota; class Gammaproteobacteria; order Enterobacterales; family Morganellaceae; genus Moellerella; species Moellerella wisconsensis. The sequence continues at coordinate 3,185,122 of NZ_CP093242.1, forward strand.
TAAGCTGTGTCCAGTGATAAATAATTTTTTATATGCTGATTTATTTTTAGCATCTGTAATTTTAGTTTGAAAATATTTTTCAATACACTGATACGCTTCTAAGAAGCCTTTATGAACTTTAGCTTTGTCAGCGGACAGAATATTTTTCGGGCAAGGGATCGGCCGATAAGTTCCGTCGGTGAGTGCATCTCTCGCACTGGCAGTTCCTCGCCATGCGGCAATAATTTGCGTGTCGTTTTCCACAAAAAACATTTGCGTGTCATGTTCGAATTTCTCGGGCGAGTCGACTTGAGCTATATCTAAGTAAATAGCCGGTTGATAGCGTGCACTAAATGGAACATCAGTGACAATCGCCGGATACACGGACGCGTCGTTAATTTCGGGGGCTTTGGATAAATCAAAACACTGCTGATAGAAAAACGACGTCGTGGTATCCGGTGTGCGGATAAATTCACGCATGTCTTCGATTTCATCAGGGTCAATCATGACTTCATTTTTATACACGAGCAATGACATTAACCCTAAGTTATAGGCATTAATCATATCGTACTCGGGGGTATGATTAAGGACTAAAGACCACGCTCTAAAGGGGCAAACTTCAATGACATTGCACTGATTAAAATGGTCATGACTAAAGGCGAATCCGCTAAAGTCATTGTCTTTTGGGAAATGGTAATAAGGTAACCCAAATTTTGATTGTTCCCATTGGGCGATATCTGGAGCGCGGTCACACAATTCGCCAATGACGGCGTAGTGATAATGATAGCCGCTGGATTCTGCTTGCGGTTTGACGGACGAATGCGCTTCACCACGTAATACTCGCAAGGGTCTATTTTCCATTTCATCCGTGAGTTTTTGGGCTGAAAGCGTTAATGTTGCTTGTGTTCGTGGGAGGTTTTCTTCACGAAAATATCCAGTAGTGCTTGTTGCTCCGTGTTTTATGATGCGGTCGCCCACCTTTAAGGTGTAGGGAATTTCAGATAAAGGCATGCCGGATTCGTCAAGGAGTACGCATTCAATCCAATGGCTTAGTTTGTCATTATCTTTGTCTGAAGAGGAATTCTCGTATTCGGAATAAGGTACAGACTCACTGGAAGACAACGGGGAATAACTATCAGAGATTGAAGGGATAAAACGAGATTTGCATGGACAAGAGCTAAAGCTTTCTAATGAACCCGCATGTTTCCTATCTTCAAGCCACATGCTGCTAATACCACCGAGAATACGATACATTCCTGAGTGTTTACCGCAACTGACCAAATCCCCTTCTCGAGCGCCCGCAACGCCATACCATTGCATGCTCTGATCGCCCGTTAGAATTTGACCACCGCACGTTGTTTTATCCCCGACTCGCAAAAAATATCCGATAGCCATAAATTTACCTTAAGTTATTTTAATGTGATTCTCCGAGTCTTTATTCATATTTGCAACTTTTTTCGTTCGGGATATCCCTTTTATGTTAAACGGGCGAGTTAGATAGACAAAACCGCCCGTTCATCCGCATCAGAGCACCTCAGCACGATTTTACGCATAAATCCCCCCCATAAAACTCAATCCCCCCTAAAAGTTTAGAGCAGTTTCTGTGGCGTTTGATGGCTTGTTAATATTTCTTTTTTGGAGTGTATTTTGAATGTATTTTGAGTATGAAGAACGTGAAAATATTAGTATTTGAATATAATAGCGAGGTAATATCCCGCGAGTTTAACAGACATTAGATACCTGAACTTTAGTGAAAGATGGCCACATAGTAACCAGTAAAAGGATAGCCTGCAAAAGCAGGCTATGTAATACATCTCAGTCACTGACTATCACGTTATTAATCATAAAATATCAGCATTAAATCCCCTTCGCGGATCACTCGTGGCTGATGAGGTAATGCGGCTAATATCGTCTTCTGACTGGCATCAATCACAATAGCAACATGGCGATAATCATTTTTAGCTAATAATTCATTCAGTTGTGATAATGAATAAAAGCGATCATTGACATCAGGATATGCTAATCCATAAGCTAACTCGCCTTTTTGGTGCAGCATAGTAATATCTGAACGTTTTAATACCCACGCTAAGCTAGTACCTAACCCTACATTATTAGTCATCAAATACTGTTTATCTGCTAACTGATGCTGATATTTTTCAATGACTTGCTGAGGCGTATTATTACTGGCAATTTTTTGAGGAATAGCATAGCCCACGGTTAAACTTAGCACTAAAGTACACGCTCCCGCGAGATACCAAAAACGTTTCTTGAATGTAAACAACGCCACAATCGCCCAGAATAAGAATGAACCGACGGCTAATAATATTTTATCACTTTCTTCGGCACCATAAACTCGCCATTGTGTAAAGTAATTAGAGAGGATAATCGCGGTGGCTCCCGCTAAACCAATCAGTAAATTAATTATTCCATTTAATTTAATCAGCGTGGTTTTATGTTGGGATAAATAGCTCTCTAAATATGAAGCAATTAAAATAGAAACGGGCGCAATACACGGCAGAATATAAGTTAATAGTTTGCCTTTAGTAATACTAAAAAATATAAAGGGTAAAATAAACCAAAGAAGATAATAATAATTTATGCCTTTATTCTTAAAGGCTCTATATAACGCATTGAAAAAATACCCTAACCACGGCAATAAACCCACTAATAATATTGGAATATAAAACCAAAAAGGAGATTTATTTTGTGCATTATCCGACATAAAACGCTGAATATGCTCAACCCAGAAAAAATAATTCCAGTAATCAGGCTGTTGCTTAGCTATTAACCAAACCCAGGGTAAACAGACCAAACACGCCGAAAATAATGAGACCAAAGAAAATAAAATTACCTGTTTAAACTGCCGGTAATAAATAGCCGCAACCCCCATAATTAAAGCAGGAAGTAAAAAGGCTAAAAAGCCTTTGGTCAAGAAACCGCCCCCACAAGCGACCCCTAACAATAGATATGCAGCCAGCTTGTGCTTAATACTGCGGGCTGCAAGCCCCCATTGAAAGCAGAACATCATCATGGTGACAAATGCGGTAAGAATAGGATCCAGTACATTATAAGTACCAATCGTAAATACAATAAAGGTGGATAAATAAATAAATACGGCGTTATAGGCTAATCGACGATTATTCCAAGCCAACATTGCCGACAAATAAATAAACAATCCACTAATTAATGTACTAAATACTACCCCGAGGCGAACAGAAAGATTACTTTCACCGAATAATACTTGGAAAATAGCATTAATCCAGTAGCCCATTACTGGCTTCTCAAAATAACGAATATCGAGTAATTGTGGAATAACCCAATTATGGCTTAAAATTAATTCCCGGCTAATTTCAGCATAACGAAGCTCATCGGGTTGCCAAAGTAAGCGCCCATTAAGCGGTAAGAAATAAGTTAAAATGACAAAGATCAGTAATAATAACCATTTACTCCATTCAGATGTTCTTTGTTGCATACTCTCTCTAAACCCTTCTTATTTTGAAGAATAAAAATATGAAAATATAAAATACCGCATACGACTTGACGATGAGTGACGTCAAAAGGAAACGTCGATTAAACATAAAGGCATTTTTTGCTAAGCATAACCTGATTATAAATAATAGAAATAAATTTTTGCTAAACCATTTTTGCTAAACCATGATTAATTTTAAATTAGGCTTAGCTTATTAGAACCAATAACGGCAGATATTGAGCAAATATTAACTTAATCTGTGGGTATTAATCGCATGACAATACGATATATTGAGAAATAGAGTACACCTAAACCAGCCCCAAAATAGTAATAAACAGGATTAGCCGCCTTCAGAATAAAAAGCGGCGAGAGAAATATTAGATTGTTGCATCAAGGGCTTGCTTAAGATCTGCTAAAATATCATCGATATGTTCGATACCAATCGATAGACGGATCATATCGCGTGAAACGCCAGCCTGAGCTAATTCTTGATCATTCAGTTGACGATGCGTGGTGGAAGCAGGATGACAGGCTAAAGATTTAGCATCACCGATATTAACTAATCGTACGATTAATTTTAGCGCATCAATAAATCGACTCCCCGCGGCTACGCCACCTTTAATCCCAAATGACATGATTGATGCAGGTTTGCCGCCCATGTATTTCATCGCCAATGCATGCTCAGGATGGTTTGGCAGTCCCGCATATTTAACCCACGAAACTTGTGGATGTGTTCCCAAAAATTCAGCGACTTTTCGCGCATTTTCAGTATGACGTTCCATCCGCAAGGCTAAAGTTTCTAATCCTTGGAGAATTAAAAACGCATTAAACGGCGATAACGCCGCACCTGTTCCGCGTAAGGGCGCTACCCGGCAACGAGCAATAAATGCCGCCGCGCCAAAATGTTCGGTATAACTCACACCGTGATACGAAATATCAGGCTCGTTCAAAATAGCAAAACGCTGTTTATGCTGCGCCCATGGGAATTTACCCGAATCAACGACCATGCCACCAATAGAGGTTCCATGACCGCCTATATATTTGGTTAATGAATGCACCACGATATCTGCGCCAAATTCAAATGGACGGCATAAGCATGGCGTCGCCACGGTATTATCAACAATCAACGGAACACCATGGCGATGAGCAGCTTCGGCGAGGGCTTGAATATCCACAATAAAACCGGCTGGATTAGTGATTGATTCACAAAAAACTGCTTTAGTTTTATCATCGATTAAAGCTTCTAACGCCGCGATATCATCATGTTCAGCAAAGCGCGTTTCAATGCCAAAACGTGGCAGGGTATGCGCCAATAAGTTGTAGGTTCCACCGTATAATTTAGCCACAGAAACCATATTATCCCCCGCTTGAGCAACAGTTTGAATAGCATAGGTAATTGCTGCCATGCCCGAAGCTACCGCTAATCCAGCAATTCCGCCTTCGAGTGCAGCGACGCGTTTCTCCAGTACATCATTGGTGGGATTCATAATACGAGAATAAATATTGCCAGCTACTTTTAAATCAAATAAATCAGCCCCGTGCTGGGTATCATCAAATGCATACGAGGTGGTCTGATAAATCGGGACGGCAACAGCTTTAGTGGTCGGGTCTGGCGAATAACCTGCATGAATAGAGAGTGTTTCTAATTTCATTACGATGTCCTTTAATTACCCATATTCGTTATTTTTATTGATGCTATTTATGCTGATCTCAGAGACTAAACTTGAAGAAAATAAGCGAATAAACCGGAAAAGTGCAGTTTAAATAATTATTTTTTCATTAATAAATAGCCACATGAATAGCTAAATAAATAGCTAAATAAATAGCCAGATGATTTTTTCAATCAGTCAGATAGCTAATCGAATCGAATAAAATCTAAGATAAGCCGGTTAATTGATATTACCGGAGACTGTCTGGGGCGCAATCCTAAAACATGTTGAAATTATTTCACTTTAAATTGATGTCATATTCATAATATCAACGTTGCCGCTTATTTTTAGCCCGCTAGGCTATTTCCTCCCCCTGACTAAAAAATTAACCATTAACCATTAACCATTAACCATTAACCATTAACAATATTTATCCTCGCTGGGGATAACATTTAGCGCAAAAAAAGAACAGCCTATAAATAGACTGTTCTTTGTTGTACTGTTCTTTGTTGTACTGTTATTTTTACTGTCGTTTCTACTGTTGTTTCTACATATCAGTAGATTATAACGCTATTGGTACTAATATTTCCGTCGCGATAATCACTACCACCAGCCCAACTAAAACAGGCACCGACGTTCTTTTCACCACTTCAAACGGGGAAATTTTAGCCATACCAGATACCGCAACTACCACACCAGACACCGGCGACATAGTACGTCCAAGATTGGAAGCTTGTAGCATAGGGATGACTAAATAAGCCGGATTAATATTCATTTGGGTGGCTAAACGCGGGATTAATTCGACAAAAGCATAAAATGGTGCATTGCCTGAGCCCGTAGTCATCGCGGCCAGCATAGTAATAATAACCAATGCAATCATCATTACGATAGCGCCGGAGCCAAATGACTGAGCCATATCAATCAGGCCGCTGATAAAGCCCACGGTACTTAATCCTTGGGCAAAAACTCCAGCAGCCACCAATAACATGACCACGGTAGCAAATGCATCCGCCATGCCGCGGTAACAGACATCTAAGCCGCCATAAACGTGCTTAGCACTGAAACTTCGCACAAATTCTATTAATGCCGTCAGAATAATGCACCCAACGATAATAGTGACAATATGCAGTTCAGGCGCCCATTTACCATCAAAAACTAATACACCAATAATGGGGGTAAAAGGTAAAATGGCATAAAATTTAGGGGCATTAGTTGTTATATCTTTAACATCCAGCATTTCTGTTTCGATATGCTCGCGTCTATCCAGAAAGCGCTGCCAAAAGAAATGGGCAATCGCCATTGCGATAATCGCTACGATAGATATCGGTAACGTGGTCTTAAAGGCAAAATCAATCAGTGGCATTTTAGAGGCTTCGGCCGCAAGGATAACATCCCCCGACGTCGGAGCTAAAATGATCGCCGCCGGTGAAGCACATATTGCCGCCGCTGCGCCGCGACTAATGCCTACATTCACCATAATTGGGAATAAGGTGGCCATTAATAACACGCCTAACCCTGTCGCGGATGAAACCGCTAATGACATCAAACAAGCGATAATATAGGCCGCAATCATCAAAATGTACGGTGAGTTGATCATTCTTAGCGGTTTTGAAGCGATTTTAACCACTACATCATTGGCGCCAATATGGGTCATGTAAGATGCAAAACCACATAGCACCATGATCATCATTCCGAGATCGCCGCCTCGGCTCATCAATAAGAACTTGATGTATTCTAAAATATCAGTCGCTTTCCAGCCTGTCGCGGCGGCTTTGGCCGGTAAAATATCTTTGCCAAGAAACGCACTGATAATTAATAACAAAATCCCACCGGTCATCAATACGCCGGTAGCCGAATAGCCTTTAATGATGTATCGCCCAACCCCTATCGCGACAATCACGCCTATTAATAGATCGATCATTCCTGTCTCCTGCCCATAAATTTTTTATAATAAATAAATTGGTACTTAATGTGCCTAATAAATCAATTGCGCTTAATGATATTGATCATATCCGCGGTGTGTTTTCACCAGAATATTTTCGGGTCTCTTTTTATAAAAATACCGCAATACAATATATTACTACGCGAGATTTTACTAAACACCACATCATAATCCGGCGGTAAATCACTAAATAGCTCATGCAATCCGATTACCGTATAAATTAATTTAATTTAACTTAATTTAGTTTTAGTCCGTTTGCTAAGGTTAGGCTGTGTGCATGTTACGTGCATATTATGTGCATATAAAGACAGGGGTTTTTATGGGTAAATTATTGATAAATAATAAAAAATAGATAATGATAAATAGATAACCCGTTAGACATAACGGATTGGGAAATAAGGCTTGAAGAATAACGCGATTAAACCTATAAAAAAACTCTCTTCAGCCACATAATGCTAACTAAAGAGAGCTAATATGAAAACGTAATCTATCAATAATTAGATAAATGACGAATTAAAAGAAGTATTTAAAGCGTGCACGCACTCCGTAGCGGTCATCATCTCGGCCAGAAACCATATCTTTCTGATCGGCATCAATTTTCGAGTAATATCCACCCAGATAAATTTTATAGTTATCCAAATCTAGGATTTTAGGAATTTCATACGAAACAAACACGGTATGCAGATCATATTTGCCAGGAACCGCATTCAGCGACGAGTTATCGCTATTAAGTACATCGGTATTAAATGTACGGATATCATTATGCGCGTAAATATAACCTAACTGTGCTTTACGCCATAAAATATTTCCTCCCGCAGTGAAATCTTTTTCACCGGTGGCATCCATATATGCCGTACTCAAGGTCGCAACTATACCGTTGTCAGGATCGTTCTCTAACGTGTCCCATGCCAAGGTTAAACCATAACCATTACGCTTGGACATATCTTTCCATTTGCCTTCGACATTATTTGCATACGCGCCATAGGCATTATTGATGACTTGTGATTCCATACCGGCCGCCACTTTAAAGCTATCTTGTTGCCATGCAATAACTGGACGCATATAAATAACATTTTTCTTATTTTTCAATTCATAGCCGTGATAAGTTGGATCTTCACCGCCAAATAGCGACGTCCCTTCTTCAACTAACGCATTTAACTCAAAATACCAATTATCAAGCGATTTGCTAATCTGAACACTGCCCCCGTCACCAGAACGACCGCGGCCTTCTTTCATCATATAAATATAACCGAAGCCATCCTCATACAAATCGTTTGAGGTATTCCCGGAATATTCAACAAACGTATCTTGGCCTAATGGGAACATGTCATAGGCTTCATAGCGGCCTAATTTAACTTCCCAGTTATCTTTTTGACCAAAATAAAAGGCGGCATCATCAAGATTCATTGAGCCGGATAAATCGGCTAATGGCTGAACGGTAAAGCCGGCATAATTACCGTTATGTAATTCACGCTCACCATCTAAACCAATCAAAATGCGCCCATTAATATCCCAATTATCACTTTTTCCAGCGTCAGAATTTTTACCTAATGCGGTTCTAACCGAGCTAATTTGACCCTGTTTACTGGCGCCGTCCATATTAAACTCAACATCACCGTATAATTTTAGTTCGCCAAGTTTATCGTCATGCAGCACCATGCCTTGCGCGGGCTGTTGATCGTGACTTGCCAATACAGGGGCAGAAGCGGCGACGGTCGCAGGAGCCGCAGGGGCAGGGGCTGCCATCATCATCTGCTCTAATCGCTGGGCTTTCTGCTCTGCGGCCGTTGCACGAGCTTCGGCCTGAGCGGCACGCTGCTCTAATACTTGCAATCTAGCTTCAATACGACTTAAATCGGTATCTGCAGTTGCAGACATAGATAACGCAGCCAGTACACTCCCGGCTACCATAGTTAAACTAATCGCCTTCATGATACATCCCTATGTTTAATTACATATATATCAATTTATTATGATGCCATAGCATCATGCTATTATGGCCAGTTGACTCAGACTCGTCGGATACATGCTTTTATTTGTTCCAATAGAAACACCAACAGTACATATAAAAGGATGTTAACGATAACAGCACTAAAAGCCAAAGGCAGATTAGCCTATTTTTAAAGCTTTTCAAGATAAAAAATGACGTTTTTTGACCAAGCTTACAAACTTATTCATTATTGCTTAGCTAAGATAACTAATTATTAATATTGAAATAATATAGATATACAGATTAATAATTCTTGGAGGGAGTTATAACATAAAGATATTTATACAAAATAATGACGATCACTATTTTAGGGGGTGAGATATAAAACGATGGGTTGGCAAAAAGTAGCCACTCGCATGGGTAATATAGAGAACGCAAAACATCAATTTTTAGATAATAAGAATACAGGCAAAATTGATGTTTTATCCGCTGAGTTAATCCGCTGAATTAGCATTAAATTGTTCAAAAATCATATCGCCAGAAAATCCCTTATATTGCAAATAACGGATCTGTTTAGCTTTCTCTTTAAAATCTTTAGGTATATCAGTACCAAATTTCTTGATACGGCTTTCTTCTGCGAGCGCAAACCAATCAATATCACAATGCAGAAAAACATGATCAATCAACTCTGCCGCAAACCCTTTTTGGCGTAAAGTTTGTTTGATACGGTTCGGCCCATAAGGCTTGCGGGCATAACTGCGTAAATACACCTCGATAACGCGCTGATCATCCAGATAATTTAATTCCATTAGGCGCTGAATCACATTATCAATAATTAGATCATCAACTTTACCGTCATTTTTTTCATAAACACGTTGTCTGATCCGGGTTCGTAATTCGCCGGTCGCATAATCACGCCGAGAAAGTAAAAATAACGCGTATTGATAAAGCTCGTTTTCTTTCATGATAATACTCTGTAGATATCCATGTTGATCACCATAACAGCTAACCCCCTATCAAAGTAGCCGGGACTGTCTTAGCAATTCAATAATGCCGTTAACTAAGTTATATTACGAGAATTAAAATGACATCACATTAATAACGTAATTCGAGGTAATATAGATATGTCTGACTTGACTGAGAAACAGAAAGAATTTGTTGATGATTTGGCTATGCAGCAAGTGAATTCCATGAATAACGATGATGTTTTTATTCATGCCGTCGAACAAAAAGTCAATGAGATGGAAACCCATGTAAAAGAATATTTTCATCAGCGACTGCACTTTCATCGACAAAATAAAAATAATCCATCGACAAAATAAAAATCATCGATCAATCCGAGATTATTCAATAATGGGGAATCGCTCCCCATTATTTCAGCCTAATCACATTCCTTTTACACGGCAAAAATCGCCCCCAACTATTTCGCGATAAAAACCATTCCCTAAATCAATTAAATAAAATAGCCACCACAAAAAAAGACAAATCACGATCTGCATTGGATTATTTTATATCGCTAAAGTTGCATAAATTATAAAAAATAACCGGTTAAATAAAAATAAAATTACATAACTGATTAAAAAAAACGCATATTAACCACTTTATAACTGGGGTTACCTGCCTAATAACTCATCAAATTTACCTTAATTCATCAGGTTAACGCCCGAAACAATTAAAATAAACTAATAAGTTTATGGGTGTTATTATGCGCATATAAAAATAAATAACTAATTTTTAATATAATTAAAGTTACTTTACATAGATAATAAAATTATACAGAAGTTTACCTTAAGCGAGAGGGATAAAAGTAGCTCAGAAAAATTTTATCTGCTACCATTCGCTCGATTTTTGTTCAGAGCAACCGAGGAGAAGCTATGCCCTCTCGAACGATGGGGACAAATGCCGTCTTCGCTTTCTTGATTTTACTGTTTTTTGCGGGAGCCAGTTATGGCTCAACCAGCACAAGTACACGATTAACTAAAGAGTATTCGACGAAAACCACAGTGGCACAAACTGCCTTGCCGGATTTACGACAATACCCGTCAGGTACACCGCGTAAGAAAGCGTTTTTAAAAGTTATTGTCCCGGTGATTGAAATGGTCAATCGCGAAATTATGCAAGATCGTAATTGGTTACTTTCTGTGCGTAAAAATAAAAAATGGAGTGCTCGAGAGCTAAAGCGCTTGGCGCAAGTGTGCCAAAGCTACGGACTCACGTGTCATTCCCCAAAAAAGATCAATTGGAATAAACTGTTAAGCCGTGTGGATATCATGCCAACTCATTTTGTCGTCACACAGGCAGCCACAGAATCAGGTTGGGGAACCTCTAAATTAGCAATACAAAATAATAATTTGTTTGGTATGCGTTGCGGTCGCGGTTGTAAAGCTACCCCGGGCAAACTAAAAGGTTATTCGGCTTACGGATCAGTGTATGAATCTGTCTCAGCCTATATGAAAAACATGAACACCCATAATGCCTACGAGTCACTGAGAACCTCGAGAGCAAAACAACGAGAAACCTTAGATTCTTTGGATACTGAAAAATTAATCCGCGATCTAAAAGGTTATTCTCAATTAGGTTCATCTTATAATCGCTACTTACAAGAAATCTATTCGAGTAACGAAAAATTGATTACACAAGCACAAAAAATTGCATTAAATCGTATTTAACCGGCAAAACATCCGCGGAAATATGATTAGAAATCCACTTTGAGAAATTAAAGTGGATTTTTTCTTTTACCTTATTGCAACTATGTTGATTATTCATAATATGGTGGAAACTTTTTAGTACGATGCTCAACAACCAGAGTCTGATATGAATTTTTTCTCTTTTGAGTTTCTTGGCTGTTTTCTGATCTTCTTTCTACTGTATTGGGGATGCCAACCCAGTGCCAAATTACAAAATGGCCTGTTAATTACCGCCAGCTATTTTTTTGTTTATTCCTTTAGCCCTGACTATGCGTATATTTTATTCGGCTATACACTATTTATTTATATTTTAACTCATTGGCTCACTGATAGATTACCCACAAAATGGATTTATACATTACTAGCCATCGCTATTATCGGCTGTTTTACTGTTTTTAAATATTATTCATTCTTTCAGGAAACACTATTACAGACACTGACCAAATTTGGTTTAAGCGTAGAGCTGCCAGTCATCGACCTGCTGGCTCCATTAGGATTGTCATTTTATGCTTTCCATTCAGTAAGCTATGTTGTTTCAGTCTGCCGTAAAGAAATGCCCAAAGCCGACTTTTTTGATGTCGTTCTCTATTTGAGTTTTTTCCCTAGTATTGTGGCTGGGCCGATTAATCGCGCCAAAGTTTTTATTCCGCAAATACAGGTCGACACCCGCACTATTTTAACGGCTCGCAAAGCGATTTTATTAATCACACTAGCAATCACTAAATTATTTCTATTTAGCTCGTGGTTATCGGATAATTTTGTTACGCCAGTATTTGATGCCCCCTCCAGTTTTAATGCGGGAGAGATAATTGTCGCCGTTTATGCATATGCATGGCACATCTATTTTAATTTCTCCGGGTATACCAATCTCGTCACCGGTATCGCCTTATTATTGGGCTTTAAAGTACCAATCAATTTTAATGCGCCTTATATGGCTTCCAGTTTGAAAGATTTTTGGGGGCGCTGGCATATTAGTTTATCGACCTTTATTCGCGATTATATTTATATTCCGTTAGGTGGGAGTCGCAAAGGATTTTCCCGAACAAATATCAATCTATTACTAGCCATGGTTATTTCCGGATTATGGCACGGCGCAGCGATGACTTTTATTATTTGGGGAGCGATCCACGGATTAGGCATGGTATTGCTGAATATTAAGCATTTCTGTCTGGATAAGCTCAAACTGACTGGGCGGTTTATTTCTCCCTCGATATCTGTAATAACTTCACGCGTCATCACTTTTCATTTTGTTTGCTTCGCGTGGATTTTCTTCCGTAGTCAAACCTCTGACGACGCATTAATGTTATTACGCCAGATTGGGGCACCGGGTTTCCTTGAGGCGTTAAGCACAAGTATCGTGGCGCTAAGTGGATTCTGGTTACTGTTTATTGGCTATCCCTATTGCGTTCGCGGCTATCATTTTATGGCTAAATATCATCAAAAAGTGGCGTGGTACTTCTACCCTGTTCCTTTAGCCCTTATCTTGACTATCGTCTTTATGTTATCTCCCTCTGGAATGCCAGGATTCATTTATGCCAATTTCTGAGACAACGTCTGAGTTTTCTAAAAACTGTATAAAAGCCGGACAAATACTGGTTATTGTTGTCATTGCGGGGCTATTGCTTATCTGGCTGAACCAAAGTTCATTAGAACGTTTTTGGCAACAACAATATCACCGTAGTGCGCCTTGGATCAGCTTATCCGGTCATCCCGTCTGGGATTATGGCGCCTACTTGCAAGAGGGCGCATTAGCCGCAGGTGAGGCTTTTGCCTATCATGCTTCAGGGCAACAAGCCGTCGATCAAAAACAACAAAATCAAATAGCCGAAACCGCAACGCATCAATCATTTACCTTTCCTGCGGCCTTTATCACTGGGTTACATTTTATTAATGGCTATACACGCCCAGCAACCAGCCTATCGTTAACCTTTCCTGAATTGCTTAATCGAAAAACCTCATTACCCGCAACAAATATTTTGCTCACCGGCAGCTCCGTACACACACGGCCGATTGAGCCAAAAACACAGGTGGTATTAGCCCCGGGAGATAAAGTCCTGTTTGCTGGGGATTCGATGATGCAAGGTGTGGCACCACATTTAAAGCGCATGCTGTTTAAAAACTACGGTATTGATAGCCTGAACCTCAGCAAACAAAGTACAGGGCTGGCTTATCCGCGTTTTTTCAATTGGCCACAAACCATTACTAATGCCTTAGAAAACAACCCAGATATTCGATTATTAGTGGTATTTTTGGGCCCCAATGACCCGTGGGATATGCCGCCAGACACCGGCGGCAAATATGTCAAATTTAAAAGTGAAGCTTGGGAGTTAATGTATAGACAACGCATTAATGCTATTCTATCGACTGCTCGCCAGCATAATGTAGATGTTATCTGGATTGGCCCACCGAATATGAAGAAAAACTCTCTCTCTGAGGGAATGAAATATCTGCGCGCATTGTATCAATCTGAAGTCGAACAAAACGGCGATATCTATCTCTCGACAAATGATATATTCAAATACCAAGATGATTCATATTCAGACTACTTTGGTGATGGCAGCAGCCAAATCAAATTACGCAGTGGCGATGGCATCCATTTCAGTTTGAAAGGGCAACAAGCCATTTCAGACCAAGTCTTCTCATTCATCAAATTTAAACCGCAAGCTGAAGGAACCAATGAAACTGAACAGACAGCCTCGCACTAAATACCGTCTAGGGGCAGCAGTGATTATTTCTGTTATGTCTCTGGGGTTACTTTCTTGCCAGAAAGAGCGCATTAATACCCCTATTCTGCCTGAAAAAACAGTCAGCGGTGATAAAACTCAGCAACTGATCAACTACGCTGAACCCAATTTACGCCGACTCGCCACTAAGCTACATCAAGGCCATCAGCAAGTTCATATTGTACAAATCGGCGATTCACATACCGCCGCTGATTTTTTTAGCGGAACATTAAGAACGCTGTTTCAGCAACGTTATGGCAATGCCGGCCCCGGTTTTGTGCCCCCGGTGTCTATCCCCGGGCAACGCACTGCCACCATTAATCGCATCACCGCCGATAAAAAATGGACCCTATTTACCAGCCGTAAAGACAATCGCAGTGATTACCCCCTCGGAGGATTGGTTGCTCAGCCCCGCACCAAGAACGCTGAAGTTCAGCTCAAAGAGTTTAAGCCGACCGGTGATCGCTATCAATTACAAGCTCTTTATCAATCACCACTAAACGCGAAGCTAAGCGTACAACCTTCCCCTAATGGCGCGGTTTCTTTACCGGCCACTGGCGCTGAGTGGCGTTTTTCTGCCCCTGTAAGTACTCAACTCCCGGCAATGGCTACGTTTTCTCAATATGATGAGATTAAACTGGGTGGATGGTTTATCAAATCCCAACATCCCGGCGTCATTTTATCCGCCTTAGGCATTAATGGGGCCACCATTAATATGCTGGATAAATGGCAAACCGGCTGGGAACAAACCTTAGCGCAATTATCCCCCGACATGGTGATTTTAGCCTATGGTACCAATGAAGCGTTTAACGATAATTTAGAGATCAGTGCCTATCGCCAAGGGCTGAAAGATAAAATCCGTTTAATTCGCCAACAAATGCCTAACGCAGTGATTTTATTAGTCGGTCCCAATGATTCACTGAAGTTTAAAACCGCCAACGGCTGCGCCGCCCAGCAACCGGTACATCTTAATAATGTGATTGCCGCACAAAAAGCCGTCGCCAGTGAAGAACGGACATTATTTTGGGATTGGCGCGAATTTATGGGCGGATCATGCTCGATTAAAACCTGGTCAGCCCAAGAGTTAGCCCGTCCGGATGGAGTTCATTTATCCGCCTCTGGATATGAAAAAAGTGCCCAAGCGCTTTATTCTCAATTAAATCAATTATTACGCTGAGTTAACTCTCGCGTTTAAACCGATTCGCATCGATGAAATAACTAAAAATACCGCCACCGTTTGGATTTTTCCGGCGGTGTCGCAAAATTCTGGTGGTCGCTATCTGGATAGCGCATATACACAACGATGCTAGCGAAAAACACTCGGGTGGCGGACAGTCATAATCTAATCATTCAGGACACTTTATTAGAGGTTTATTAGACAACATTCACCGACTCATAAAAGAGATCATTGAAAAAGGGGTTGCCTTGAGCGGCTGAATCTACCTCCGCCGTCTGTACCATGTCAATGAACAACGACAAAAATCACACTGAAATTTAATAAGCATCAGAACAAAAATTCAACCGGGCTGTCGCCGTATGTGGATTAAATTACGATAGCTAGATTTTTATCTAGCTATTAACGTAGGCAGATACCGCATTCGGCAGATGATAACGGTATTACCACTGGTTGCTAATTATCTATAATAGAAAGCTAACTCATTGAAGATATATATATTATTCAAAATATCGAGATATATTATCATGCCAATAATACGCCAGTAGAAATGACGATGTTGAATAGCTTATAACCAGAAACATTAATCTTGTAATTTTATTGGATATGATACCTAATAGGCTTTAGGATTTTTATCCTTATATTTAAAGTAGAAATACCGATTTCGCTGTTACGTACAGAAAAATATCATTGCGGATCTAAATTTTCTTTCTTCGTATTTAAGTAAACATCTAATATATTTATGTTAAAATTATTTATCAACTAATCAAAAACTAATCAAAAACCATTCAAAAACCATTCAAAAACCATTCAAAAACTATTTATCAACTAGTTAAAATAAAAATCGGACTCTAAAATATGGTCGTCTTTCTCATTATGTTGAAATATACCGATATCTATCCCTATAAAAACGACAAAAAAAATACCGATTTCTCGGTATTTTGGTTTCAGAGTAATTATATTCGAGTGTTTAACTTAAATAATGGTGTTACTGATAAATTAAATAATGGTGTTACTGATAAATTAAATAATGGTGCTACTGATAAATTAAATAATGGTGCTACTGGTAAATTAAATAATGGTGCTACTGGTAAATTAAATAATGGTGCTACTGCTAAATTAAATAATGGTGCTACTGCTAAATGAACTAATGGTGCTACTGCTAAATTAAATAATGGTGCTACTGCTAAATGAACTAATGGTGCTACTGATAAATGAAATAATGGTGCTACTGATAAATGAAATAATGGTGCTACTGCTAAATGAAATAATGGTGTTATTGTTAAGTTATATATGATACTCATACTTTATTAGATAAAAATTTTAAACTTATCGATTAATCTTACGTCTTTTACCCTACTAGTATTATTCACTGGTGATGATATGTAATAATATATTCAATAATATATTCAAATAATCCGTGCGCTCAGCGAGAATAAAGATAAAAATCTCTTTAAATTCTTCACTCTCTACCGTAATAATACCGTGAACCCATGCCCGATATTAATTAGAAAGCTGTTCTGTCGTGAGTTGATTGATATTAAACATCTTGATGCTGCTTCAAGAAAAATACGTCATGTTCTATATATTATCTAGAAGCTTATTATCTAGAAGCTTATTATCTAAAAGCTTTCAATCTTCAATTTCCGACTGTCTATTTCTGAACCACGAAATGATAGTAACCCGAGCCCTCCCAACAAGCAAGCTAAATTTTTAAACTAAGTCATTGTATTTTATATAATTTAAACTACATTTAATTAATAATTACTATCTTTGAATTTAAATCATTAAAATTAAACTTGGGCTCAACCTGTATCCTGCCATTATTCAGCAACAAATCATGCGATAATAATGTTATTAGACAAAAGGTTATTCAACAAAAAGCCATTGAGTAAAAAGTAATTCTCCAAAAGACTATTAGCTAAAAAATCATTCGACAAAAGCGTATTCGATAAAATAACCCAGTTAAAATTTTTCATTCAGTGACTAAAATAAATGTTCGGTCACTGGATAATCAACCTTAATCAACATCGAATCAATATAAATACCCGATAAATAATACAGCAGGATAGTCAAACAATATAATTAGCCGGTAAATACTACAGCAGGATAGCCAATAATATAATTAGCCGGTAAATAATACAGCAGGATAGCCAACAATATAATTAGCCGGTAAATAATACAGCAGGATAGCCAATGATATAATTAGCCGGTAAATAATACAGCAGAATAGCCAATAATATAATTAGCCGGTAAATACTACAGCAGGATAGCCAATATAGCTGTCTAGTCAATATAGCTATCTATTAGTTAGGTTGTGTAATATAGATCATGCTCCAGAGCAGATAATCGCAGAATAAACATAATCAATAGAGTGCACACTTGTCCCGTTAATCCAACAAAAGTGAGTAGCTCCAAACTACTTTGACTAATATTAGCCCACATTCGCTCGCGATCACTGACAGATCGCACCAATTGATCGCCATCGCGTACCATTAACAGCGTTGATAGCACATTTATCGATGATTTATCGCCAGTTTGTCGATGATTAGTCAGTCAATATCTCCTATTTCTTCTCTAGATCACGCTTTATCGACAAAATATCAGTATAAAACCAAATAGAACAAGGAAAATCGAGGTAAATTGAGGCGAATCGAGGTGAAACGAGGCGAAACGAGGCGAAACGAGGCGAAACGAGGCGAAACGAGGCGAACAATAATAAAATAAAACCCTATAAAATCATAATGTTAAAAGCACCCCTCGCGAACGCCCTCATTTCAAGCCGATCAAACGCCAATAGAGTGAGATTATCCGCTATTTACCCCCGATTTTAATCCCCACTGGCTGTATTCACCTATTTTTTAATCCTCGTTTCATACTATCTGCCATAATTAACCTCCATCGTTAAGATCCGGCATTAGATATGCCTAAAATCAATAATCGACAATCGACAATCTCCATAGCGTAAAAGCCATATAGATTAAAAGCCATATAGATTAAAAGCCATATAGATTAAAAGTCATGACAAAATATAGTTTAGGTCCGGCAGCGTAAAGTCAACATTAAGAACATTCGCCGCCCAATAAGGAGCGATTAATCAAAGCGCCCACAGAATCCATACCTGAATAAAAACATCAATAATAAAAAAAGGATTGTGCAGCCTGTTGCCACACAATCCTCAAGGGATAAACCTATTTCTGTTAGCCCGTGTCTTGAAGCTATGTTTTTATGTTCTTATGTTCTTATGTTCTTATGTTCTTAAGCTATTACCTTACTAAAACTATATTCTTAATGCATCGCCTTAAAAGAGCACTTTATCTAAACGCCCTTCAAAATGAAGCACCAACTGGGATAATACCGGATGCCACTCTTTAACCGAGACTCTGGAAGATTTCTCGGTTTTCATAATCCCAAGATAAACTAGCTTCATTAGGTTATTTTCATTGGGGAAAATCATCCTTGAGTTAACTAAAAAACCTAATTTTTTATGAAAAGACTCAATCATATTGGTGTTATAGATCCCTTGACGGATCCGCGAAGGATAATCGAAATACTCCTCAAACTGCGGCCATTTGCGACGCCACGATTGAATAATAGATGGGTAAATCTCTTCCCATTGCTGCTCAACAATCCCCCATGCGAGGTCTATTTCAGTGCGCGAAGGTGCACAAAGCATTTGATTTACATCGATCATAAAGGATTGACGCTGGGCAGCCGCGATATTCTTCAGCGAGATATGCAGCTGATCCATAATACAAAGTGGCATTTTTGACTGGGGATAAACCGCACTAATGCCTTCAGAGACCCCCTCACTGCCGTTGTGATTAACAACTAAAATATCCTCGACCCCGCGACTTTTTAGATCACTAAAAACCGATCGCCAAAAAGCCATTTGGGACTTTTCGCTAAAGTACACCCCCAAAACTTGTTTTTTGCCTTTAAGATCTAACGCTAAGACACAATAAAATATTTTATTCACATAACGCCTGGCTTCGCGGGTTTTATAGCTCGCCCCATACAGCCAGACAAAAGGATAAATCTGATTTAGTGGTCGCGTTTGCCACCGATGCATCACGGGTATTAATTTAGAAATAATTACACTGATCTGTTTGGTACTAACGCTCACTCCATACTTCTTATTCATCTCTCGCTGAATAATCGCGTAATCTGGATTGAGCATAAATAACTGCGTAATTTTTTCAGCTATATTATCTGCACTCATATCTTGTGATTCAATTAATTCACCATCTATATTTCTTATTTCCATAAAATAATAACTTCCTTCTGTGTGGGTTATTGAATTATTATTTTACGGAGAACTCTGATAAATACGAGCCATCGGCTAATTATATGACCATTAATAATTAAATTTGTTTTTAAAACAGTTAGTTAATATATTACCCCTGTAATATAGGATATTTTTTATTATTTACAAATCACCAATATAATAATTATATTTGCGAAACACATCGCAATAATAAATTTTATATTTAATCATATATTCATAAGAGATTCAGTCAGGCGAGGCTATCATCATTTAAATAAATAATTATATTTTTCCAAATTAAGACATTTTCTAGCGATGAGTCTAAAAATAATTGCTTATAGATTGCCTATAGATAAGTATTTAAAGATAGGCATTGATAAGTTGCTGGCTAAAAATAGCTATCTATACACAGATATCCATAAATAGCAGTGTTAAAAGTGAGTCAGAGAAAAATAAAAAGATAACATTAGCGCATCCATGATTAGACAAGCAATCAACGTGATTATGGCTAAATCCAACTTAACATCTGCGGGGTTAAATAAACAACAGCTTATCGCATTGATGGCGGACAGTGTTAATGAGAGCAATCTCAACAATTTTGGACGCTTCGATGCGTTAAAAGATTCTGTCGATAAAGCCAAAGCCAAGATCTATTTTGAAACACAAGACCGCGTAACTCTGCCGCCATTTAAACTAAATATTCGCATTGAACAGTACTTAAAACAGTTGATCCTTGCCCGGCAGGATGATGAGTAACCCGAGATTATGGGTATACTCGGTGGGTCAATGATAAAAGCCTGAGAGCCTGAAATCTAAGCGCCGGCGATATTGAAAGCGTGATGGGGCGAGTCATCAACCCTCACGCGTTATTCAATTGAATTTTAGTTGACCTCGACAGTAATAAAAAAAGCACCCACGGTGATAACCGCAGATGCTTCTGTTTTTTAACCGAGACTTTCGAAGCTTTCTATCATCGCTCGAATTTTTCGGTCTGCAGTACCCCAAGCTAAACTAACTTCATTCCGTGATTTTGATTGAAAAAATCAGGTTTAAGTTAACCCTATTAGGGTCATTTTATGGGGTCACTTGGTATTTCTCGCCGGTGTTGTTTCTGCGGCATCAGCCTCAGGATCGTGCTCAATGTTTTCGATTAAGCGCGGTTTAATGCCCGTGCATGGTGGGCAAAATGTTCACCGATAAAACTGGCGATAAAGTAATAGCTGTGGTCATATCCTGCGCGCATATTCAACTGGTACGGATACTGTTTTTGCTCACATATTGCTTGTAACAATTCAGGTTTTAATTGTTCATTTAAGAACGGATCAGCACTGCCGATATCAATTAATAGCGGAATTTCCTGCGCATGATCAGCCAGTAGTTGCAAAGTGTCGTAGGGCTGCCACTCTGTTTTATCGGTCCCTAAATAAGCGCTAAACGCTTTTTGTCCCCACGGAACTTGTGAGGGAGCAATGATCGGCGAGAAAGCGGAAACACTTTGATAACGCAGAGGATTGCGCAGCGCTATCATTAATGCACCATGCCCGCCCATTGAGTGTCCTGAAATCACTCGCTGTTGGTTTGCCGCAAAGTGCTGTTCAATTAAGTCTGGCAATTCGGTGACCACATAATCGTACATACGGTAATGGGTCGCCCAAGGTTGTTCGGTGGCGTTAAGATAAAATCCCGCCCCTTGGCCTAAATCGTAGCTTTCGCTATCAGCTACGTCACTGCCGCGTGGGCTGGTATCTGGCGCAACGATGATCATGCCGTGTTGAGCCGCAAATTGTTGCGCGCCCGCCTTGGTAATAAAGTTTTGTTCGTTGCAAGTTAGCCCGGATAACCAATACAGTACCGGGCAGGCTTGATACTCTGCTTGTGGCGGCAGATAAACCGCAACATTCATAGTGCAACCCAATACTCCCGAAGGATGCTGATACACGTCTTGCCAGCCACCGAAACAGGCGTGGCGTTCGATTCTTTCCATGATTTACCTCGGTATAAAATCAACCATAACGGAGGTCAACCCGCCGTCATGGTTTAATTAATCCAGCCAAGTGATGGTTACGGCACAGCTCACGCAGAAATACCTAAGCTATATAGCCGTTATTAGCCTAATTATTTAGGCTGAAAATGAATAACTGTACGAATAGATTTACCTTGGTGCATCAGATCAAAAGCGTGATTAATTTGCTCTAAAGGTAATGTATGGGTCACAAATGGCTTAAGTTCTATTTCACCACTCATCGCCTGTTCAACCATTTGCGGTAACTGGCTACGGCCTTTTACGCCACCGAACGCGGTTCCACGCCATGAGCGGCCCGTCACTAACTGGAAAGGCCGGGTAGAAATTTCTTGTCCCGCGCCCGCCACTCCAATCACAATTGACTGTCCCCAGCCGCGATGTGCGCTTTCAAGCGCAGCACGCATGACATTAACGTTGCCGATGCATTCAAAGGTGTGATCAACGCCCCATTCTGTCATTTCAATCAGAACCTGTTGAATAGGTTTGTCGTAATCTTTGGGATTCAAACAGTCAGTGGCACCAAATTGCTGGGCTAACGCAAATTTTTCAGGGTTAGTATCGATAGCAAAAATACGGCCGGCTTTCGCTTGGCGCGCACCTTGGATCACCGCCAGACCAATGCCGCCGAGACCAAAAACAGCCACAGAATCTCCCGGTTGTACTTTTGCTGTATTATGTACCGCACCAATCCCGGTGGTTACACCGCAGCCTAATAAGCATACTTGTTCATGGTTCGCTTCGGGATTAATTTTCGCTAAAGATACTTCAGCAACTACGGTGTACTCACTAAAGGTTGAGCAGCCCATATAATGATAAATCGGCTCGCCATTATAAGAAAAACGCGTGGTGCCATCAGGCATGACGCCCTTGCCTTGGGTGGCGCGTACCGAGACACACAGGTTAGTTTTGCCTGATTTACAGAATAAACATTCGCCACATTCTGCGGTATATAGTGGGATCACGTGGTCACCCGGTTTTACGCTAGTCACGCCTTCGCCGACTTCAACCACGACGCCGGCACCTTCATGGCCCAGAACCGCTGGGAATACGCCTTCAGGGTCGTCACCGGATAATGTAAAGGCATCGGTATGGCAAACCCCGGTATGGCTCACTTTGATCAGCACTTCGCCGGCTTGTGGGGGCATAACATCAATTTCAACAATTTTCAGGGGTTGTCCTGGGCCGAATGCTACCGCTGCGCGTGATTTCATAAATGCTCCTTGTAAAGAGGCTCAACAGGGTAATGAATACAGCGCATAGACATAAAACGTATAGACATAAAGCACATAGATATAAAGCACATAGGCAGATTGTTACCATTGTCTGGTAAAACTGCGCGGTGCTAGGCTACTGATATGCTGCCGATAGGCTACGGTTTGTATGCTATGGCATATTGCGCGATGTTGAGTCTCTCTATGAGTTATTGGGTGAATTGTGGGGGGTTTATCCGAACAGAGGTCGCTAGAAAAACCGCCCAAACTTAACGTAAATATGTTCGAATCAACGCGACCGCATCTTCGATAGAATCTTGTTGCTGTGCTGGATCAGGATGAATATTGGTTAATTCTTGGCGCAAGTGGCTTTCCAATACTCCCGCCATTAAGCCATTGATCGCCCCACGAATAGCTGCAATCTGCTGCAATACTGCACGGCAGTCTGCATGGGCTTCTAACGCCACTTCCAAGGCATTCATTTGCCCTTTAATCTTACGAACGCGGGTCAAAACCGCTTTTTTTTCTTTCGGTGAATGTGGCATCGTGATCCCTTTAATATACTCGGGGGGAGTATACATATTTACTTGCAGTATAGTATAAGATTTACCGACTGTCACGGTGTGAGCCTCATTGGCGCAGAGTTAACACGGGGCGAGTACTGAATGGGGCTCACATCGAAATGCGTGAACTGTATGAAATTAGCTATAAAAAATGGCTCTGTCGGTGATTAACCTAACAGAGCCATGTTTTGAACTCGATTGAATCAATGAGATGGATATAACTGTCTCATCTAGCCTCTGGTTTCAGTGCTTAGCTTATTAGCCTATAAGAAAGTTAGCTTATAAGAAAGCAAAGAAGATCATGCCGACAATCGCTCCCGTGGTGCCCAAAATGGTTTCCATCATGGTCCACGTTTTCAGGGTTTGAGCTTCCGTAGCGCCGGTAAATTTACCGAATAGCCAGAAACCTGAGTCATTGACGTGGCTAAGAATTAAAGATCCCCCAGAGATACAAATGGCTAATGCGGCTAGCTGTCCGCCAGAGTAACCTAATTCACTAATCACCGGCAGAACCAAGCCTACTGTGGTTAAACATGCGACTGTCGCAGAGCCTTGGATCACTCGCACGGCCCCCGCCAAAATAAAGCAAGCAAATGCAATAGGCAGGCCGGCACCAATCAATGAATCACCGAGTGCTGGGCCTACACCCGAGTCAATCAGGACTTGTTTAAATACCCCACCCGCCCCAGTGACTAACAGAATAATACCTGCCGGTTGGATAGCCGAGGAGCACACTTCCATCACTTTATCTTTGCTCATACCGTAGCGGAATCCAAGGCCATAAATCGCTAATAGACACGCTAATAATAAAGCGGTAAAGGGATGGCCAATAAATTCTAACCAATGTTCAACCGTAGAGCCTGCGGTGACAAAATGTGTACCTATGGTTTTTAATCCGACTAACACTAATGGGAATAGCACTAAAGATAAACT
Source organism: Moellerella wisconsensis (assembly GCF_022592395.1). Lineage (NCBI taxonomy): Bacteria > Pseudomonadati > Pseudomonadota > Gammaproteobacteria > Enterobacterales > Morganellaceae > Moellerella > Moellerella wisconsensis. Next base: position 3,209,672 of record NZ_CP093242.1, read on the forward strand.
AAACCCAAAACTTGGCATTTTAGTGTGGTCTGTATTGGGCGCCTGATAATCTGCTGGAATATCAATAGTCACAAATTTACTAATAAAGTTACCGTATAATGGACCGGCGAGGATCATACCGGGGATCGCGGCACACGCCCCAATCAAGATCATCCAGCCGTAATCAGCCCCCATTTGTGAGGCAACCAGCATCGGTGTTGGTCCCGGTAATAAGAATGCGGCGGCCGCCGCAACTCCTGCAAACAAGGGGATAGCCAAGCGAACCACGTTATGGCCGGTACGATTTGCTACCGCAAAAACCACGCCAATCAATAGCACCACAGCCACATCAAAGAATAAAGGTAATGCACAAATCAGCCCGGCAATACCGACGGCATAGTGAGCGCGTTTTTCTCCGAAGGTATTCAATAATTTGGCGGCGATTTGGTCTAATGCTCCGGTTTCATGCAGAATTTTACCGAACATAGCGCCTAATGCGACCACAATGGCTAAAAACCCTAAGGTACCTGCCATTCCTTTTTGCATGGTTTCAGTGATTTGCTGTACTGGCATGCCGGAGAATAACCCCGCGCCAATCGATACAATCATCAACGCCACAAATGCATGTAAACGGGCATACATGACTAAAAATAAGAGTAAAACAACCGATCCAACCGCGGTTAATACCAGTGTCATGGTACTCAGCGCTTCAACTGTGGGGACTGTCATAATTATTCTCCAGAAACAATATGTTGGATGACAGCACCCGTATTCGCGATCACTTCATCGAGTGGTAAACGAATATCTATTGCGCGGACATCAGTTTCATCCTGACTAGGTTCTTGCAACGTCTGAAATTGAGAAACTAACATTTCAGGTTTGAAGAAGTGTCCTTTACGGCTTTTAAGGCGACTTTCAATCAAGTCAAAATCGCCTTGCATATAGAGGAAAAACAAGTTCTTATTGCCGTCTCTTAGTCTATCTCGATATTCTTTTTTCAAAGCAGAGCAGACAATTAAAGACACTTGATTGGTGCGTTGCATGGCAAAAATGGCATCGTTTAATGCGGTTAACCACGGTGTACGATCTTGGTCATTGAGTGCATGGCCCGCGGCCATTTTCTGAATATTGGCCCTTGGATGTAAAAAATCGCCATCTAAAAATGCGGCACCCAGCTGTTGTGCAACGCCATTTGCAACCGCTGATTTACCGCTGCCTGATACCCCCATCAGGACAAATGCATAGTGTTGTTTTTGGGTATCACTCATTAAGAACTCCTTGGTATTTTTTTAATATCCAGCAATCTTTGCCTGTAGATAGCCCACTTTCTTGGTAAAACTAGAGCTAATCCATCAAGAATTAACCTGAGTGCTAGGAGCAGTTAGTCTTATTTGGCTGTCTGCAACGCAAATTATCGCGGCTATAAATACTTTTTTAGTTAATTTTTTATTTTTTGTTACCGGTAACAGTAGCGAGTACATTATCAGTAGCCAAACTATATTTGGCAATCAAAGACCCTAAAAAAGAGATGGAATTGTGATGGTTATCTCACTAATCAGCGGATAACCGTCTTGCTAATTAGATACTTTCCCCTGGCAGCAACTCAAAACCGACGTCAAATAATTTACGGGGGAGTGATTTCCCTTTTATTCTGGCTAACAACACTTCTGCGGCTTTGCGTCCTAATTTATCCCTGGGCGTTAGAATACTCGCCAGTTTTGGGCTCATGACTTGTCCAACATCGTGACCATGAAAACCGGCAATAGCTAATTGCTTGGGAATTTTGATCCCCAGCCGCTGACACTCAAAAATAGCACCAATCGCAATATCATCATTGGTACAAAATAGACCGTCAACATCAGGGTATTTTTCACGGGCGGCATGCAGTAATTCAACCCCTAATGAATAGGATGAACTGACCGGCGTCATAACATTACCAGCCACTAATCCGGCATCGTGCATCGCCTTTTCATATCCTGCGAGTCGAATTAATGTACGTTCATCTTGACGCGCCCCTAGATAGATCACCCGCCGACATCCTCGTTTAATCATCTCTGTGGTCATTTGTTGCGAAGCCGCAAAGTTATCGATCCCTACCGCAACATCAAGGCAAGGAGACACGCTATCCATGATTTCCACCACCGGAATACCGGCAGTTTTCAACATTTTCAAGGTGCGCTCGGTATGCGTTCTTTCCGCCAGAATGAGTCCATCTATATTGTAAGACAGTAACGATAATAAGCGTTCTTCTTCTTGCTCTGGTCGATAGCCATAATGAGCCAGCATGGTCTGATAACCGTGACGGTCGGTCACTGATTCAATACCTCGAATAACTTCCGCAAATACTTGGTTGGTTAGTGATGGAAGCAAAACACCGATAGCATGGCTGGTCGCATTGGAGAGTAAATCGGGCGCTCGATTAGGAATATAACCTAATTCATCAACCACTTGAGCGATACGCGTACGCAATGATGCCGAAACTTGTTCCGGATTACGTAAAAAGCGGCTGACGGTCATTTTGGTGATCCCGACCTGATCAGCAACATCCTGTAAAGAGGGTCTTTTTTTCTTCATATAATATTTTAGTTATCCTGATACCACACCTTTAGGCGCATGTTATGCTATCTGAAAGTAGATTGTCCTATCTGAAAATAGATTGTCCTATCTGAAAATAGATTGCGCTATCTGAGCGTATATTCTGTGCGCTGAAAGTCTATGATCACAGAACAGAAGAGTATGTTCTGTGATCATAGATGAGATAGCAATTCTTACTTGCTGATTTATATCACATAACCTTGTTATTTCTTGTTTTTTCAATTAACTCTGCTACTCATCTCAGTTAATTCCACTCGCTATATAGATTAAATCATAACGATACTCACTTTCACTGATTAATGAGCGGTCACCTCCCGATGAAAATAAAGAGAACAACCTTTGTGACCTCCTTTGCAGCCCAGCCGCACTGAATTATCTGTCCTCATCTATAGATCTGGCGTCTAATCATCAACCTGAGTTATTTGGAAGATTATCCACGAGTCATTATGATGATGACAGTAACGCAACCGATTTACGTTTAGATATTAGTTGACGTGAACGCGCTCGGCTCTTTTTTGCCGCGCACAGGAAAGAAGATATTCATCGATCACTCGGTCGTCGAACGCCCCGATGATCGCCATCAAGATGAAAGTGGGTCTTTAGCTACAAATACCAATGGGTAGTATCTGATCGGCGGGATATTATCGGCGGTCTTGGTTATGACTGGCGTAAAAGTAGCGAAGGTATGGCTAAATATCATTTAGATAATAGTGATACTGTACAATTGTTCATCTCTGATAGACGCCGAGTTGATTATAGGGGGCTGGGTGTCGCAATTAATGGACAAATATCAAATTGGATACAAACAGATGTCAGTTATCATCATAGTTATAGTTATAGTTATAGTTATAGTTATAGTTATAGTTATGCCGAGCCTAAACATGAAAGCATAAAACACGTTTCTCAATTACCTTCCCATAAAATCTTTTTATAGAGAAAATTTATATCCATTAAACCATTAAGGAAGCCCGTGCTTGGGCATATAATCAGGGGGATTGTCATGAGAAAATTGCAGGTTCCTCTAAAATTGATCTACCAGTAGATTATGATTGAGTCAGGGTCTATCAACCTATGCCTCAGTTAATAATTTGTTTGATAAGTCATATTCATTGACCAATGGCTATATAGAGGTAGGAGGTAATTATTGGCTAGGAATAGAATGTGAATATTAAAATCCATTTAATTAACTCAAGATGACATTTTAACACCCGTTATGAGTAAATAAACTATAATATGCTAAACGTTAAACTTTTATAATCAACAAAACTGAGAGTCACCACACAAAAATAACAATTCAAATTAAAATTAAATAAATTTAATTTAAATCATTTCTTAACGCTGGATATCAAGATATTTCAACTTATTACTCTGAAGCATATCAATTACAGAATAATAACAAACACAGACTAAAAGACCATATATATCACATAAATTAAATGATTTAGCCAAAACAAGTCACCATTCAATCAATCAAGTTAACATTTATCTATCCCTGACAAAATTAATAACTAAAACCAGCAAGATATTACATATTAGAAAACTTGAAGTTGTATATTATAATAACTAGACTAGGAAGATAAAAACGCTAATAATTAACAACAACCATCCAATGGAATTAATTTTTAATAAAAGTAATGGATGAAATGAATCATTTCTTTCTATTATTTAAGATGATTATTTTTATTTAAGATGATTACTTTTCTATTTTCACTAAACAGAGATATAGCATATCACCATGATTAATAATTTAACCTATATCATTAATAATACACTATTATTCTCACCTGAAGACTGTACCTTAAGTCAACAAAGTGATCAGAATAAAATAGAGTTATTATCTAAGCCTGCGGCAAGATTATTTAACGAATTAATTACGTTATATCAGAATGGACACTTAGCGACTCGAGACGAATTATTAACCAACGTCTGGGAGAATCATGGATTAGTAGGTTCAAATAATAATTTAAATACTTATATTAGCGAGATAAGAAAAAAAATAGAAAAATTAGGTGAAAACCCTAAGCTTATAGTAACAATACCTAAAAAGGGATTTCGATTAGACGGTGAAATAAAGCAATATTTTTCTACCGAACATAATAATCAAGAATCGGTGAATACTGATAGTATCGATCATCATGATGAAATTTCATTTCAACAAAATATAAAAACTAAAGATAATAATGAAGTTTCCGTAAGCTCAAAACAAGAAATAGCGGCATCTAAAGATCAAGATTTAAATAATGAAAAAACAGATAATTGTGTAAAAACATATCAGCCGATTATTGATAATAATGATGAAAAATCTATTACTATCGTACCTGAGATAAAAAAAACTCCCTTTTATCCACATAAAATAAGGGTTTTTAAAGACAGCAGAAAAACTAAAACCGGGGCAGTTATTATAATCATAGTGTTTTTTTTATATTGCTTATTTTTGTTCACTTCAAAAAATAGTTTTTCATTTAGTCAAATAGCCAAGTATAATGAAATAACTAAAATAGATCATTGTAGTTTACAGATATCATCACAACGTCATAGAAATCTAAATGATTATGATATCACAATGATAAAAAAGATATTTAATGATAATAATATATCTTGTACTCAAGGTGATAAGTTTATTTTTCTTTCGCATAATAATACTAGCATTGATATAAATGGAGATTATTTCATCGGAGTTTGTGATGAAATTAATAACAAAAAAATGAATTGTATCTCTATTAATCAACAGAGACTATAAAGATGAAAAAAAGCATACTTACTGCGATGGCTATTTGTATACCAATAAGCTTAATATCATTTACTTTTTATTACTTAAAGCCAAAAGTCTATACTTGTGAAGTTAATAGTGTGTGGTATAAAAAAATAAATCATACCGCTCCCTTGGTTATGTCAACCAAAAATAAAGTCATCCTATCTGATAATAAACAAGGCATACTTAGTATTCATGGTTCAGTAAGCAAAGGTGAGCAAGATTATATAATCAATAGAAGTATCAATGTAACATATGAAGAAATAAATAAAAAAGGAAATTATAAAATAAACTTCACTAGCTCAACAGTGAAATCTAATGATAATATTCCTGATAATGTATTAGGTGAATTCATACAAATTGGAGCTAATGATATCAGTTATTATGCTCGACTTTTTAAATATGAAGATGGTATTTATATATTACGAAGTGAGGATTCATCAAGGTTTATTTGTTATTCTGAATAATATAATCCTTACAATGAATAAATTGATATTATCAATAATGCTATTGATAATATCAGAAATAAATGAAATTAAGGAATAGTAAGTACCAATGTAACTACGCCAGAAAATTTTCCAGGGGGTAAAATTCCACTGTTACTCGTAATAAGTTTAGATGTAATATTAACTATTCGTCTATCATTAGCCTTTAATCTAATAGTAGAACCAATATTTGCTGCAATATTATTGATTTTAATCTCTGAACCAATGCTACCATCGGGGCGTAAATTTAATACCGGACCGTCCATGTTCGATCTTATTTTCAGTGTCATTGGTTGATTACAAATAACCTCAAAAGTACTGCTTTGAAAATCTCCATCAACATCAATATCACTCAAAAGCCCATGATCAATTTCCATTCTACCTGATCCTGCGAAATAACATTTCCCTGTAGGGGGAGGAGCAATACCACAAATACCATTTGACACCATAATGCCATAAGCCGCACTTTTACTTTTGTTCAAAAAGAAACCAATGCATTCATCTGCTTGGATTTCGCCATGATGCTCTGTAGTCCCTTGAAATGGTAATCTTAAACCACATAAATTAACTGCATCACTATAAACATCGCTCAAAGATGAATAGTCTGAAAAATCTATATCACATTTCCAAGGGGTCGATTTTACTCTTCCTGATCCCCCCTTATTGGGTAATGAGTGTAAATGATTGATAGATAAATAACATTTATAACCAGGTAAATCTGTTTTACATGGATTAACATCATAAGGCGATACTTTCCAGTATTCTAGAATAAAAGAATAACGCCAGTTTTTTCCTGATAAACGTTCAATATCTGTAACATATGAAAAATAAGAAGCAGCGAAACAATAATATGGAAGAAATAATAAACTTATGATTATTGCTGTTTTTTTTATTTTCATAATATCCTCAATTGTAAGCGAAAGTAAAAATAGCTTTTGCTGAAAAATTACCTTTTTTTATCTTTTTACTGTCTATAGCTTTTTTTGTTGGTTTTAAATATGCCCGAAAAACCATATCATTGCGGCCATTTTTTGCTATTTTTATTAATGAAGAGAATTGGTTAATTGGTAAAAAAAAACCCTCTCCCGTTTCTATTCCAATAGCTACATCTTGTTTTAAATTATCTTGATCTACAGCTAGAAAACCTTTCATAGTTGGACTTTCAATACCTGAGAATTTAATTTTAAAACTATTAATTACTGAAATATCGCATTCAGAAAAAACAATTATAAACTCTTTTTTTTCCCAGCCTTGATTGTTTTCATATAATTCTTTAAGAATAAAATTATTAAAAATTACATTAATATCATCATCACCAGGTAATAATTTGCAAGGTGAATTAATCAAAGAACCATGTATTTTTAAATTTTCAGCTTTAGTTGAACGTAAAGAATCACAACCAAAAAAAAAGATAAAAAACAAAAAATAAATAAACGAATTGTTCATTATTTGTACTCCACCAACAAAGTACCAGTGGCAAAAAAATAACCTGAAGGTAACTCACTATTTTTTTTCTTTATTAAGATAGCCCATAAGGTTCCAAGTGTATTTTCATTAATACGATATTTCTTTCCTAGTTCTAACATTTCATGGTCAAGAGAAAATTTCACGGCTAAATTATCTATATTAGTTTTTAACCCATTTTTATCAAAATTACTTTTTATGCCATTTACACTCAAATACATATCCCAGTTATTATTATTATAGCCGCATTCAATCTGATAATTAATTTCTCGTTTTTGCTCAAGACCTTTAATTGACTTTGTTAATACATCCCTAAAGTTAACATCAACATTAGATCCTTGATTTATTTTACAAGGTGGTGGAAGTAAAATATTTCCGGTTATCTTTAAATCAACTTCATTATCTCTAGCTGAAACTGTTAATATTAAAAATAAATTTGAAAATAAAATAACATAAATAAATTTTCTAAATTTCATAAATATAACTACCATTATTTATTGATATTCCACTTGCAAAATTGCACTTGCGGAAAATGCACGGCCAGGCAAATCAGCATTATTTTTTTTCACTAAAAAAGCAGAAAGTTTAGGTGGCTTTTTATATCTAAATGAAATCTTATCTTTTATAGCAAGATGTTTTTTATTCACTTTAAATGCTACACCTAAATCATCTATACTAGTTTTCAATAATTCATCATTAAATAATGCACTTGAGCCAATAATGCCTAATTTCATTGTCGGATTTAACGCCCCTTTACATTCAACATTATAATTTATGTCTTGTATATACGTCTCACCGTCTATATCTTTAGAATATACATCACCAAAATTTATCTTGATAGCCTTTCCATTATTAATGGTACATGGACGTGCTAAGATTTCACCTTTAACTTCAACATATAAAAAACCAGCAAACGAGAAGGCAGCTGAAGAAACAGAACATAATAATATAATACTTAATAATTTTTTTATCATGTTCATCATAACTTCCTATTATTTACTTAGATATCACTAAACATTGTTGGCCTTGACATTTAAATCTTAACTCGGCTAAACCACCAAAATCATTTAAATAATAAATAAATGGAGAATCACCTAAATTATTACCGGCTAACTCTAATTTCTTTTGACTAAATGGTTCAATCATTATTCCTTCAAAGCTATCTATGCTTTTATTATTAACATCAATTTTAATTACCGTTAAATTATATGGCGTTGGGTTTTTCATTGTGTAAATATTATTTGTCTTTATAAGGCTAATTTCTTTTGCTAATGGATTTTCTTCCATACGTTCATTTGAGCCTAAACCTTTAGGGCGGTAAAATAATTTTATTCTTGTTTGTAAAGCTATTTGCAATACATTTACATCGCTACTTCTCGGTGGGATTTCTCTAACATTTATATAGAAAACACTTTCTCTGTCTTGAGGTAATTTAGATACCGCTCCTATTGCTTGAATTTTAACTTGGCTTTTACTATTAAACTCTATTCTTTGTACTGGGGGAGTAATTATAAAGGGGGTATTTAATTTCTCTTCTTGTTCGTTTTCTAACCATGTCTGTGATAAATAAGGTTTATCTTTACTTTCATTAGTTAATCCAATGCTAACTGATTTTTGACCTTCATTATAAATCACACGTGTTCTATCTAATGCTATTGCACTAAAAGATGGAAATGATAAAAATAAAAGTGTTGTGATTAATGAATTAATAGCTAGTTTATTTAAATTCATATAAATTCTCCTTGAAAGGTTAAATATTACACGGAAGTAACATTGTAGTAGTTAATTCCTCTTCAATTAAATCGGGTAATGATATTTTGCATTCATTATTTCCCCATAAGACAATTAAGTTTTCTTGTGGTTTTATACCTGATATATAAGTAAATCCACTATCTGCCACAATACCGACTTCGATATTATTTTTATTACGTACAGAAGCTCCGAAAGGAGGATGTTGGTTATTTTTATCTGTAATTATTGCCATTAGTTTTTGGCCCTCAATTACTTGAAATTTTCTATAACCAATAGCTCCTTCGGTTAAAGTAATATTTTGCATAGAATTAAATGCTTCAATATCATCAGGAAGGCTCTCTAGATCAATACGAATATTACTACGGCTATAATCTGAAGCTGAATTTATAACCGCTTTACCAAAAATATTAGTTCTTGTTGGAACTATACCAATAGATACTGGAACTCTAGAGACACCATCAGTATCCACTAAAATACGTGAAGAACCTGCTGACATCATTCGATGAAAAGCAGCACCTTTAGGCGTTACAGTTAATCCGCCCCTTAATTGCATTGATAATGAGGTCTGATTATTTTGGATATAATTACCATTTAAAACCATGTAAGAATTATCACCTTCATAATTATACCCTCCACTAGCAACGACCTCATTACCATTATAAGTTCCACCTGATAATGAGTAGCTGCTGGTTTTATCAATGCGATTATAGTAATTTATTGAGCTATCTAAAACACCACTATTTAGTGATGAGGCATAACTTATATTTGAATTACTTTCTTTTAATGGAATATTTAAGTTAATATACATCCCATTATTATTGGTATATTTAGATCTGATATTATAAGCGGATAAATTCACACTTAAATTTTTAAATGATCCCATATCGAATATTTTTGATATAGTTAAGCTATATTGATCTGTAGTTGGCTTATTCCAATAAGTTTGGTATGAGTAGTTCAAATATATATTAGTATTTAGCTCTGGTAAGGCACTACCAAAAATAATCGAGTATAGTTCTTTCCCATTATCAGTAGATAATCCTTTGTAACGGCGATCAATAAACTGATTCATATTCATATAGTTTTTTTCTGAGAATCGATAACCCGCAAAAGTAATTTGACTATTTATTTCATCAAATCGTTTGGAATAGTTAATATTATAAGAGTTACCCGATAATATTTGGTCATTAAATACACTTCCCATTTTGGCTCTTGAATGGGAAATATTTGCAGATAGCACACCGAATGGGGCTAAATCTCGTCCAATACCTAAGGCCATATTTTGATACTCAACAGACGCGAGTAACCCACCATAAATCGTTGTATTATTAGTTGCCCCCCAAGAAAATGATCCTAAAGAAAATGGTGCCCCTTCCGTTTTATGTTCATTCTTCGAGGGTTTACCAAGCACTAACTTATAAATAAATTGTCCAGGACGAGTCAATGTACCTAACGATGAGGTTTCTATTTTAAATGTCTGAACTGAACCATCTTGCTCTTCAATTGACACATCCATAGTCCCTCCCCCAAACGAGTTTACATCTTGGATCCTAAACGGTCCGGGAGATACTTCAGTTTGAAAGATAATACTATTATTCTGTCTAACGACGACGGTCGCGTTGGTTTTTGCAATTCCTGCCACCTCAGGCGAATAGCCAACAAGATGAGGAGGAAACATTGATTCATCAGTTTCCAAACTCGCACCAATATAAAGGAAGCTATCAAATAAGGTTGATGATAAATATTGCTCTCCAAAAATAAATCGTGAGCTTAATGATCGGATAGCTCTAAAAATATAAAGCTGATTCCAGCGCCAAGATTTATCCCCAGTATTTTTATTCCCAATTTGTGATTGCCAATCAGCCCTGGCACGCCAAGGTCCAATATTCAATCCCATAACCCCTATCATAGTCGCTCCTGTTTCACGACCTGTAGAGTGGGTATTGCCTTGATATTTAGTAATTTTACTATTCGCATTATAATCAATAAAAAAGCCTGGAATACCGTCATCCCAACGGGAAGGGGGGTCCCAATAAGGGTCACTATATTCCATATAAGCTTGGGCTATACCAATATTTAAAGAGTTTTTGCCTAGATCTGTAAATAATGTCATTTCTGGTATAGAACGAGGATCTAAGCAAATACCATTATCTAGCCACGTTATTTTCTTATTCCATTCGGATTTTAAGCCAAATAAATTAAATAATTCTCTGGTGATACAAGGAATAGAGTCATTTTCATTATAATTAGGAATTATAAATTCTATTTCTTTTTCATCAGAAACTTGCTGTTTATTAACGAATAAAGAGAGAGAGTAAGTATCTGGCAAAACATAATTAGCCACAGAAAACTTACTAAAATCAGTATCTTGTGAAGAAGTGTCATCTAAAAAATCGGTATTAAAATCAACCGGCTCTTCAGCGAATACGAATGTAGGTATAAGTAATAGCAGCATGATTTTTGTTATTTTATTTAAGTTCATGCTTTTCACTTATCATCACTTTAAATTAATATGGCTAATAAAATAACTAAGAATATATGACACAAATGTGCCATATATCCTTAAATGAAATTATAGGTAATTAATTTTAAAATTAGCTACAGTATCAAAATTACCGGTAGTTGCTTTTTTAGCTGTATCTTCACTACCTTTTACATAAGCAGAAAATGATAATTTAGTTTCTATTCCATCACCATTATTCAATGTATATTCACTTCCTTTGGCAGGGAAAGATTGACCAAAAACAATCTTAGTTCCTGCACGGTCAGTAATTGCAATACCTGCATTTTCAACTTTACCGCCTAAGCCCAGTAAATCGCCAGTAAAGCCCTTAATGCCACTTACCGTTGCTCCACTAAAGGTGATTTGAGCATTTTTATAGGTTTCTGTTGAGCAATTCTTTAAAACTATATCGAAGTTCTCACTGTCTGAACGGAATTTATTAGAGGTCAGTTCATGCAAAGCAATATCACCGAATTTAACGACTTGGTTTTTATTTGCTTCGTCAATTGAACATGGTACATCATTAATTGACCCTTGAAATTTTACTGTGCCATATGTTGCACCAGGCGCTAGAGGGCGATCAACGGCACCCTCATCTTCAGCTAATGCTATGCCAGATAAAATCATGGCTGATAAACCAAATACTAATGCTTTTGCTTTCATCATATAATTCCTTCTACTCTCTCATAAAATATTGTATTAATTCTAATCTAGTCATCCTTATCTCAGTATTTGAAGCTGAATATCCTTATGAAATCTATTAATTTACTTTTTTTGGTATAATAGAATTTCTCTAGAATCGAAATAATTCATCTATAAAAAGCAATGCTGCCTCTTATCTTTCTTTTACCTAATCTCAATTAAAATTTTTACTTTTTAGTAAATACTCATTTAGTCAGTGAAGATATGTTTATGAATTTCAATTTATAATGCTGAAAATCATTTTTAATGATTACATCAAAATAATGAAATATTTAGAAACACTTATTTTCACTTGGCATTAATAATATAGTTTTAGAATTATTTGTCAAAAAAGTACATTTACTGATAGTCAATAATGTACAAATATACTTAAGGTAAAAATACAGGTTTAAAACCTAAATATTGCCGAACGGCAGTGGTTTATTGGCTTAATTTAGCTCAGGCAATATCAATGCTATTCATTGATTAAATTTAATGTGATTTTTTTATTTTGTTTAATATAACAGCAATCAAAATCATGAACTGAATAAATGAGATTATTTAGATTAAAAATTCGATAATTCAATATTTATCTTTATTTATATATAACTCATATCATATTAAACAAACTTAAAAAGTAAGTTATAAAAATCAGCTAAGAAAAGTCTTATTCGAATAATTTTTTTTATTCATTAATATATATAAGTTATAAAAATTTAAAAAGTACGTATAATTACTCCCCCGTCGTGCTATCATTAAACAATAAATTAATACTTAACGTAATTTAAATTAATGAGTTATTAATAAAATACCTTTAATGTTATTTTGTCGATAGTTTGAATTTAAATTACTGTTAATAATGTTAAATATAATTCAAATACAACTTTATTGTTATCTTGTGGTATCTCTATTAATAATTTTTGTTTTCTTTTTGTTATATGTTATTTGTTTTTATTCTCATTTTCATTACCTACAACTCCCCCTCTTTAGCTATCTGTCAGCTATCTGTTTTGGCTGAGATCTGTGATAGCATATCGGCAGACTTCTGTTTCCGGATACCCACGTAATGAAAGATATCGTCGGCAATAAATTACTCGTCATGGCAGAGACTATTTGCCAATCAAGAGGCGTCAGACTAACGCCACAACGTGCAACTGTATTGCGCCTCATTGCAGAACAACCGGGCGCGATTAGTGCTTATGATCTTCTGGATTTATTGCGTGAAATAGAGCCGCAGGCTAAGCCACCGACGGTTTATAGAGGGCTGGAGTTTCTACTAGAACAAGGATTTATCCATAAAATAGAATCAACAAATAGTTTTGTTATTTGTCACCATCTGGATAATCCTAGCCATATTTCCGTCATGTTAATTTGTGATGGTTGTGGCAGTGTCACCGAGAGTGATTGTTCAGTCATTGAAGCGGCGATTGTTAACCTTGCAGAAAACGCTAATTTTCATATCCGCCATACGGTGGTTGAAAATCATGGTTTATGTCATCAGTGCTACGAAAAAGAAAATTGTGCTCATCCGGAACATTGTGGGCATGATCATAGCCATCAACAACGTCAGACCAATATAAAGAAGAAAATCTAAGATAGTTGGCAGATGGTTTATTTTCACTGAGGAAAATAGCGCATCTGCCTCGGAACATAATTTATGTGATAACCTTAACTATGCCTCAATAACTATACATCAATAACTATACATCAATAACTACAATGCATTTATCGCGGTTAATTAGGTTATTTTTGCTATCAAAAACTAATACCAATCTGCGTTACGAATAACACCGACAGCTAATCCTTCGATAGTAAAGCTCTGCTCACGCAGATCGACAACAATAGGCTCAAAATCAGGATTTTCAGCTATTAGTTCAACTTTATTACCGACTTGTTTAAAACGTTTTACAGTGACTTCATCTTCAATACGCGCAACAATAACCTGCCCGTTATGAACATCCTGAGTTTTATGCACAGCTAGCAGATCGCCATCCATAATCCCTATATCTTTCATCGACATACCACTAACCCGCAGTAAAAAATCCGCGTGTGGCTTAAACAATACTGGATCGACCTGATAATGGCTCTCAATATGTTGCTCTGCCAATAATGGTTCGCCCGCAGCCACGCGGCCAATCAGCGGTAGTCCTGGCGTTTCTGTTGGTTCTTCTAGCAGCAAACGAATACCACGGGAGGCGCCAGAAACGATTTCTATCACCCCTTTTCGTGCTAATGCCTTAAGGTGTTCTTCTGCCGCATTCGGCGATCGGAATCCTAAACTTGTCGCTATTTCAGCACGCGTTGGTGGCATACCCGTTTGCGAAATGTGATCACGCACCAGCTGGTAAACCTGCTGTTGCCTTGCAGTTAATGCTTTCATCTCGCCCCCTGTTTGTTTATACAGTCTGACTGTGAGTATATACAGGTAAATGGCGATTGGAAACCGTTAAATACGTGAAATCTCTGGATTCCTATGCATTATTGATATAATAAATGAACAATAAGCGTCAGTAATAATTATTATTGATTTAATAACTCATGCCATAACGCTGCCACAGAATCATTGCCCAAATAAATAATGCCAAGCCAATCGACACAAATACGGCGGCTGAACCAATATCTTTGGCTCTCCCGGATAATTGATGGTATTCACTGCCAACACGGTCAACAACGGCTTCTATAGCACTATTAATCAACTCAATAATTGCCACCAAAACTACGGCGCTAATCAATAAAATTCTTTCGAGATAATTTATATCGAGGTAAAAAGCTAAAATAATGGCTAAAATTGCCGCAACTGATTCTTGGCGAAAAGCCGCCTCATTAATCCAAGCCGCTTTCAACCCTTTCATCGAGTATCCTGCTGCTTTTATAACCCTTGTTAACCCTTTTGTTTGGTTTGCCATCAATAAATGCTCTCTTTAATAAAGGAAAATAAAATCTATTAAGTGATAAAAAGTTGTCTCGGTTCAACAGATCTACGGGTTGATTTCTGGTATGCTTGCGCAGTATTGCTAACAAGAGGCTATAACAATTTATGTCACTTTGGCGTAAACTATATTATAACATGTTGAATTTACCATTAAAGTTTTTGGTAAAAAGTAAACTTATTCCGACTGATCCCATTACAGAATTAGGACTCAATACCACGAGCCCGACGCTGTATGTGTTGCCGTATCATTCAAAAGCTGACTTATTGACGTTAAGACAACAATGTCTGGCTATTGGATTACCGGATCCGTTAAATTCTGTCGATATTAATGGCACTAAATTACCGGCTTATGTCTTTATTGATGATGGCCCGCGGGTGTTCCGCTATTATTCCCCAGATCCTCGCAAAGACTCGGTCAAAACCTTTCATGCGTATCTTGATTTGCATCGTAATAATCCAAATCTGGATATTCAAATGCTGCCGGCTTCGGTAATGTTTGGTCGCTCGCCAGGTCGAGAAGGACATAACTCAGCCCCGCAATTACGCTTACTTAATGGAGTGCAGAAATTTTTTGCCGCTCTGTGGCTAGGTCGAGATAGCTTTGTACGCTTCTCCCCGCCAGTATCAATGCGCGTTATGGCTGAAGAACACGGCACCGATTCGATTATTGCCAATAAATTGGCACGCGTCGCCCGTATTCACTATTCTCGTCAACGGTTAGCTGCCGTTGGGCCAAAACTGCCGGTACGCCAAGATTTATTCAATAAATTGCTAACGTCAAAAGCGATTGAAAAAGCCGTTGAGGATGAATCTCGCAGCAAGAAAATTCCGCTTAAAAAAGCGCAACAAAATGCTGTAAATATGATGGAAGAAATAGCCGCTAACTTCTCTTATGAAGCTATTCGTCTGTCAGATAGGGTATTAAGTTGGACATGGAACCGTTTATATCAAGGTATTAATGTTCAGCACGCTGAGCGCGTTAGGCAATTGGCACAAGATGGACATGAAATTGTTTATGTTCCTTCGCATCGTAGCCATATGGATTACCTTTTATTATCTTATGTGCTTTATCATCAAGGGCTTGTGCCACCGCATATCGCCGCGGGGATTAATCTGAACTTTTGGCCGGCAGGCCCTATTTTTAGACGTTTAGGCGCCTTTTTTATTCGCCGTACCTTTAAAGGCAATAAGCTTTATTCGACTGTTTTCCGTGAATATCTAAGCGAACTGTTTGCTCGCGGCTATTCGATTGAATACTTTGTTGAAGGCGGCCGTTCTCGTACCGGTCGATTATTGCAGCCGAAAACCGGCACCTTGTCGATGACATTACAGGCCATGTTACGCGGCGATTCTCGCCCTATCACTATCGTGCCTATTTATATCGGCTATGAGCATGTGATGGAAGTTGCGACCTATGCGAAGGAGCTTAAAGGCGCTGAGAAAGAGAAAGAAGGCTTTTTCTCTATGATCCGTGGTTTGCGTAAACTGCGTAAACTAGGCCAAGGATATGTTAACTTTGGTCAGCCTATTTCCTTAAGTCACTATTTAAATCAGCGGGTTCCAAACTGGCGTGAATCTATCGATCCTATCGAGCCACAACGTCCAAGTTGGTTAAACCCAGCGGTCAGTGATTTAGCCGAAAGCATTATGGTAAATATCAATAATGCAGCCGCAGCTAATGCGATCAACTTATGTTCAACCGCATTATTGGCATCACGACAACGCGCATTAACCCGTGAGCAACTGGTGGAACAGGTGGATTGTTATCTGCAATTACTGCGTAACGTGCCGTATACCGCAGATGCTACTACGCCAAATAAAACCGCGGATGAACTGCTAAATCACGCATTACAGATGGATAAGTTCGAAGTCGAAAAAGACAGCATGGGCGATCTGATTATTCTGCCGCGAGAAAATGCTGTTCTGATGACTTATTATCGTAATAATATTCATCATCTCTTGGTTTTACCATCGTTGATAGCCTGTATTATTCTGCATCATGGGCGGATCGGACGCGAAGATATTCATTATCAGGTTGAGTTAATTTATCCATTCCTGAAAGCTGAATTGTTTATGCGTTATGATAAACAGTCACTGTCTGAAGTTATTGATATTCTGCTAGATGAGTTAGCTAATCAGCGGTTAATTACTCTAAAAGAAGACGATATGTTGGTGCATAATCCGCATCGTATTCGTCCACTTCAATTACTGGCGGCTGGCGTTCGTGAAACATTACAACGGTATGCTATTACCTTGTCGTTATTAAATGCCACGCCGGAGATTAGCCGTAATACGCTGGAAAAAGAGAGCCGTATTCTGGCTCAGCGTTTATCGGTACTGCATGGGATTAATGCCCCGGAGTTCTTCGATAAAGCGGTCTTCTCTACTCTGGTCGAAACACTGCGCTCCGAAGGTTATATTGATAATACCAATAATGATATCTTTACAGCCAACGCTAAGTTGCTCTACAGCGTGATAGCTAAACTGATGTCACCAGAAATCAGATTAACTATTGAAAGCGTGAGTCAACCTGAAGAGATATCCCCCAGCGAACTCTCTGTTACCCCTCAGGATGACTCGATAGCTACCCGTGATAAAGACGAAAAATAGTTAATTTATAAAGTATCATCACATTAACTCTATTTTAATTGATGAATAAAAAAGGTCTGGCATCTGCCAGACCTTTTTTTATTGATAAACTAGCTTAATAGCTACTGCGCTTAAATTGGCTTAGCTTAGATATAGCTAAATATAATACCAATTAACAAAACTAATCCGACATAATTATTATTTTTAAATGCTTGAAAACACGGAGCTCGTTCTCGATCGGTCATTAATTTTTGCTGATAAACAAACAAGGCCATCACCAATAATAATGTCCAATAATAAATCCCCGCTAACCCAGCCAGCTGACCAATCACACATAGGATCCCTAGCATGATTAATTGCAAAATACCGATAATAATTTTGTCGTGTTGACCAAATAAAATAGCCGTCGATTTAACCCCTATTTTTAAATCATCATCACGATCAACCATCGCATATTGGGTATCATAAATCACAGACCAAATAATATTGACCATAAACAGCAGCCAGCAAACGAGCGGTAATGTTCCACCAACGGCAGAAAATGCCATTGGAATAGACCAACCAAAAGCGGCGCCTAATACCACTTGTGGTAAGTTACTCACTCGTTTAACAAAAGGATACATCCAGGCTAATGCCAACGCCGCAATCGATAGCCAAATAGTCATCGTATTCAGTGTTAAAACTAATAAGAATGAAATCAGCACCAGCGAGATAAATAATATCTTGGCTTCTTTTTCAGTTACATGCCCGCTAGGTAAAGGTCGATGTTTCGTTCTTTCAACGTGACCATCAAATTTTCTATCTGCAAAATCGTTAATAACGCAGCCCGCAGCCCGCATAAAAAATACCCCGGCAGTAAATACCACCAGCAGGTGAAAATTTGGCATTCCTTCGGCCGCCATCCATAAGGCCCAATAAGTCGGCCATAACAGCAATAATGAGCCAATAGGCTTATCAATACGCATTAAACGGCTATATGCCTGCCATTTGCTCAGCGTCATACGTCCCTCCAATTTATTGCGCTCCTTAATCTATTCTATTTATACGCAGGTGATTCAGGTAAAAATAATTCAGTTAATAACAAGGGCTTATTTGAAAGCCGTAACAGAGAACGTCTAACCCAGCGATCACACTGTTTGCCTATATGAATATAATCTCGTGTCAGATTGTTGCCGCTAAAAAGATATTTTCCTAACGGAATCGTGCCTAAATCAACTAATCGCTGTTCATCCCCGACTAATGTTTCTTCAGGAACCAGAGTTCGCCCTAATAACCAAGGAATATTATCACCATATAGGATAACTTCTCGCAGCCAGTATCGCTGACTGATAGATAAACAATCGGCCTCACCCGGATTTAATTCAGCCGCAGTGATAAATTTTTCTTGGTATGGCTCGACAGTCACTTGTTGACAATATTGCTCAAAGCGTCGAGTCATCGACCCTAATTCCATTAACCAGTCGTGTATTTTTTCCGGTACGGATATTTCTTCGGCTACCTGCCATGCTATAGGACGGGAGGTCAAAACCGTTTCATCTATCATCATTCATTCCACTACTAATATAAGTCTGGCCATTATAACTATCTAAATGTTAATTGAATTTAAAACTAATGACTAAAAGTCGACAAAATGCCATCTGATAAGTTTTATGAAATAGGCTCTCTGTCGAATAAGTTATCTCACGTAGATCAATTAATTAACGCTTAATAACTATATTATTTCAATACTAAAAGGATATCACGTTGCTTCATCACACGCTTAAAGATTGGCAATAAATTATATAAAAAGTTGATAACAAAACAATTTGTTAAAAAAAAGTAAACAAGCTATATGAGTCTCAAAAAATAATAGAATGGAATGGTGAATGCACCATAAAAAAAACAGCCTGAACTGAGTCAGGCTGTTTCTATTTAATCAGGCATGATTTAATCGATTAACGCCATGCTTTATAGCTATTAATCAATCCATTAGTTGAACTGTCATGACTGTCGATTTTAGCTTCATTTTCTAATTCAGGCAGGATACGGCTGGCTAATTGTTTGCCCAGTTCAACCCCCCATTGGTCAAAGGTGAAGATATTGAGGATCGCACCTTGAACAAATATTTTATGCTCATACATAGCAATCAATGCCCCCAGTGAATAAGGTGTGATTTCCTTGAGCAAAATTGAGTTAGTTGGGCGATTACCTTCAAACACTTTATAAGGTGCAACGTATTCCATCGCTGCCGGATCTTTGCCCTGAGCCGCAAACTCTGCATCTACAACTTCGCGAGTTTTACCAAATGCCAAGGCTTCAGTTTGAGCAAAAAAGTTAGAGAGTAATTTGCTGTGATGATCACCTAATGGATTATGGCTTACCGCTGGTGCAATAAAATCACAAGGAATTATTTTAGTTCCTTGGTGAATTAATTGGTAAAACGCATGTTGCCCATTAGTCCCTGGCTCACCCCAAATAATTGGGCCGGTTTGGTAACTGACTTTATGTCCATTACGGTCGATATATTTACCGTTTGATTCCATATTTCCTTGTTGGAAATAGGCGGCAAAACGATGCATATATTGGTCATAAGGCAAAATAGCTTCGGTTTCAGTACCAAAGAAATTGTTATACCAAATACCAATCAAGGCGAGTAATACGGGAATGTTTTTTTCAAACGGTGTGCTAGTAAAATGTTTATCCATGGCATGTGCGCCACTGAGTAATTGCACAAAGTTGTCATAACCAATCGACAGAACAATGGATAAACCAATCGCTGACCATAAAGAATAGCGTCCGCCGACCCAATCCCAGAATTCAAACATGTTATCGACATCGATGCCGAATTTTTCAACTTGTTGTTTATTGGTGGATAAAGCCACAAAATGTTTAGCGATATGTGCTTCATCTTTTGCTTTTACTAATAACCAATCACGCGCTGAAAGCGCATTAGTCATTGTTTCTTGGGTAGTAAATGTTTTAGACGCAATAAGGAATAACGTGGTTTCTGGATTTAGAGGTTTTAGTGTTTCAGCAATCTGAGTGCCATCAACATTGGAAACAAAATGCATATTTAAATGATTTTTATACGGTCTTAATGCTTCTGTTACCATAAATGGCCCTAAATCAGAGCCTCCGATCCCAATATTCACTACATCCGTAATGGCTTTACCGGTAAATCCTTTCCATTCACCACTGATAATACGCTCACTAAAATGCTTCATTTTTTCCAGCACCGCATTCACGTCAGGCATAACATCTTGCCCATCGACATAAATTGGCGTATTCGCCCGGTTGCGCAAAGCAATATGCAAAACAGCGCGGTCTTCCGTTCCGTTAATTTTTTCACCGCTGAACATGCTGTTAATTGCACTGGCTACGTCGGTTTCTTGCGCTAACGCCTGCAATTTGGTCAACGTTTCTTCAGTAATTCGGTTTTTGGAGAAGTCCACCAGAATCTGGTTGTCGAACGTTGCCGAAAATTGGGTAAAACGATCCGTTTCTTGCTTGAACAAATCGCGCATATGAACGTCTTTCATTTCAGCAAAATGCTGCTCCAATGCACGCCAGGCAGCTGTTTGACTTGGATTGATTTTCTTCATGGATAATACTCTCCAGACAATTTTAATTTGAGGACAGATTGTAACCTGTCAAAACCAGATAAAGACTCTTTTTTTGTGCTTTGCTGATATTGGTCAATTCCAGCCCATTTTTCCAGAGCTAATTATGACTCTGGGCTAAATAATTCAAAGAAATCTTGTTTATCATTCAATTAATCGAGTGAGTCATTGCTAAAAACGATAATTATCTCACCATCATTAATATTACTGATTTGAATCGATTCTTCATTGACGAAGTACCACTAAACCGATATTTCTAGAGGTAGAACTCGTCACCTAAAGGGATTAATACCATGAATGCAGTTGCCTCGCCCTCGTCAGATAATCAATTTGTTATCGCTAAATTTGGCGGCACCAGTGTCGCCGATTACCAAGCGATGAATAAAAGCGCCGATGTCGTTCTCGCCAATGAGAATGTACGCATTGTAGTTTTATCCGCTTCTGCCGGCATTACTAATTTACTCGTTGCCCTAGCAGAAGGCTGTGAAATCGATAAACGAGATGAATTACTGCAACAAGTTCGTGATATTCAATACCCTATCGTTGATCATCTCGATAATGCTAATATTATTCGTGAAGAAATTGATAGACTGCTCGATAATATTGCCCGTCTAGCTGATGCCGCCTCACTGGCGACCTCCGCCGCATTAACCGATGAACTGGTCAGTCATGGTGAGCTGATGTCAACGCTACTGTTTGTCGAATTGCTGCGCCAACGCAATGCCAATTCAGAATGGCTGGATATCCGCCGCGTGATGAAAACTAACGACCAGTTTGGTCGGGCTGAACCGGATTTAATTCAGTTATCTGCGCTAGCCAAAGAACATATTCAGCCTAAATTAGCTAACGCTATCGTGATTACTCAAGGATTTATCGGGCAAGATAATAAAGGACGAACCACGACATTAGGGCGTGGGGGCAGTGATTATACCGCGGCATTGCTCGGTGAATCTCTTGATCTCAATCGTGTTGATATCTGGACCGATGTGCCCGGCATTTATACGACTGATCCTCGCGTGGTACCTTCTGCACAACGTATTGATCAAATCGCCTTTAATGAAGCGGCTGAAATGGCCACCTTTGGTGCAAAAATATTGCACCCAGCCACCTTATTACCGGCAGTGCGGGCGGGTATTCCCGTATTTGTTGGCTCAAGTAAAGCGCCAGAGGCCGGTGGAACGTTAGTGTGTGATGAAACCCAAAATCCACCTCAATTCCGCGCGCTGACTCTGCGCCGTAAACAAACCTTGTTAACACTGCACAGTTTGAAAATGCTGCATGCACGCGGCTTTTTGGCTGAAATATTTACTATTTTATCGCGCCATCATATTTCGGTCGATCTTATCACCACTTCAGAAGTCAGTATTGCCTTGACGCTGGATACCACTGGCTCGACAAATACCAATGGCAGCTTGTTAACCAATGCGTTAATGACTGAACTGTCCGCATTATGCCGAGTGGAAGTCGAAGAGAATCTAGCTTTGGTGGCTATTATTGGTAATTCACTGTCTCAGGTAAATGGCCTAGGTAAACAAATTTTTGGCGCATTGGAATCATTTAATATTCGCATGATCAGCTATGGTGCAAGTACTCATAATATTTGTCTATTAGTTCCTGGTGATGA
The DNA here is from genome assembly GCF_022592395.1 of Moellerella wisconsensis. Taxonomy (NCBI): domain Bacteria; kingdom Pseudomonadati; phylum Pseudomonadota; class Gammaproteobacteria; order Enterobacterales; family Morganellaceae; genus Moellerella; species Moellerella wisconsensis. The sequence goes on from NZ_CP093242.1 coordinate 3,232,627, forward strand.
CGCAGAAGAAATAGTGCGTACGCTCCACAAAAATTTATTCGAATAAATAATTCAGACTATTAAAACCCCAATGCGCTAGAATGGCACGTTGGGGTTTTCTATTATTGGGGTTTTTTATTATTGGTTTTTTATCTTAATAAGATTAGGATAATTTTTAGTAAATAAATATAAGCATTAAATGAGATATTTAATTAATATAAAAAATAATTAATATAAAAAGTAAAAACAGCTTACTCATTAAAATTAGGCAGAGCCAGTTAAGCCTCTCTGCCTGTTGATTAATATCGCGAGTCAGTCACAAATACACTTAATTAACTCGATATCCGCCATGAGTGACCGCAAAGTAATTAAATTTACCCCATTGAATTAATTGTTGTTCTAACTGCTGGCTATTCACTTTGCAAAGTTCCGCAATCTTATTAATTACAAAACCATTATCTTCAACTAATGGCTCAGCAAAAACCTCAGCGATAATCTCACACTCTTTTGGTGTCACTAACCAGCCGTCATTAGTCGCAAATTTATGTACTGGGATCATGCCCTGTTTAGCACTTTCCTGCGAAAGTAATACATGTTCATCTTGTTGAGCTTGATGGAATGAGGCGATTTCTTCCTCTGAAGGCGTCGGACAAACTTGCGCCTGTTCTTCTAGATAACGATAAATTTCCTCGGCACGCGCCGGAGTTAATTCGCTTCTTAACCAGATACGATTAAAACAATGTGCATCAAGAAAATCATCGGTATCTAATTTATCCATCATCTGCAATAAGCTAATCATTGCGCTTACCATGGCTTCACTTAATTGAAAACATTCAGGCGTCAGACTATTTTGAACCTGATAAGGAAAGCGAGTATTGGCAGAAAGTACATCTTCAATAATAAATTCGTAGCTCATTTTGCTGCCTCATTAAGATCTTTATTACTACATGGAGGCTAATCCCCAAAAATCAATCTATCACCCGAAATATCGCTGAAACAAAATAGGCTTTTATTCCAGCGATAATGTTGACTCTCTATCGGTCTGATTAATCAGCGTCATACCCTAAATTAGGGGCTAGCCAACGTTCAAGTTCGGTTATCGACATCTTTTTTCGTGCGGCATAATCAGCAATCTGATCACGTTGTAATTGGGCTACCGCAAAATATTTACTGTCAGGATGACTGAAATACCATCCTGATACCGATGCTCCCGGCCACATTGCATAGGATGATGTCAATTTCATGCCAATACGCTGCTCAACATCCAGCAACTGCCAGATCTTCTCCTTTTCAGTATGCTCTGGGCAGGCTGGGTAGCCCGGAGCCGGCCGGATCCCTTGATAATTCTCACGAATAAGCTGTTCATTAGGCAGATTTTCATCCTTTGCATATCCCCAATAATGTTTACGAACTTGCTCATGTAAGTATTCGGCAAACGCTTCGGCCAGACGATCGCAAATAGATTTCAGCATAATTTTATTATAATCATCATGCTGCTGTTCATAAGCATCCGCTAGTGCGTCTTCTTCTAATCCCCCCGTCACCGCAAATGCGCCGATATAATCAGCTTTTCCACTGCTCTTTGGTGCCACAAAATCAGACAAACAATAATTTGGAAATTCTTTTTTCTCGGTTTGTTGACGCAACTGACACGCTAACAGTGCCACTGAATCACGGGATTCTGAGGTATATATTTCGATATCATCATCAACGCGATTAGCTGGGAATAATCCAAAGATCCCTTTTGGCGTTAATTTTTTATTTTCAGCCAGTTGATCTAATAATTTATTCGCATCATTGAATAATTTACGGGCTTCTTCACCCACCACCGGATTATCAAAGATGGTTGGGTATTTACCGGAGAGAGACCACGTCATAAAGAAAGGGGTCCAGTCGATATATTCACGTAAAATACTGATGGGTGCTTCGACGTGTTGTACGCCAAGAAATTGCGGTACCGGTGGCGTATAATTTTGCCAATCAATGGTCAATCCATTGGCTCTAGCGGCGTCTATAGAGACCGGTGGAGTGCGTGGTCTTTTGCGTGCATGCTGTTCACGTACGGTGTCATATTCGCGCCGAGTGCGTGCGACAAACTCGTCTTTTTGCGCATCTGAAAGCAAAGCGGCAACCACTCCGACGGTACGTGAAGCATTCTGCACATAAGTTGTTGGCCCGCTGTAATTAGGCTCTATTTTTACCGCTGTATGTGCTTTTGATGTGGTTGCACCGCCAATTAATAAGGGCAATGAAAACCCTTGGCGCTCCATTTCTTTGGCCACATGCACCATTTCATCCAACGATGGGGTTATCAGCCCTGATAGGCCAATGATATCAACGTTTTGTTCCTTGGCAGTTTTCAAGATAGTTTCACACGGCACCATTACGCCCAAATCAATAATTTCATAATTATTACATTGCAGAACGACCCCAACGATATTTTTGCCAATATCATGAACATCGCCTTTGACTGTCGCCAGCAGTACTTTTCCCGCGGCTCTGCCCGACTGTTTTGACGCCTCAATATAAGGTTCTAAATAAGCCACCGCTTGTTTCATTACTCGCGCCGATTTAACCACCTGAGGGAGAAACATTTTTCCTTCACCGAATAAGTCCCCCACCACGTTCATGCCGTTCATTAATGAACCTTCAATGACATCAATCGGCTTTTCAGCTCGCTGGCGTGCTTCTTCCGTATCTTCAATAATGAACTCAGTTATCCCTTTGACTAAAGAATATTCTAGCCGTTTTTCTACTTCCCAGGCGCGCCATTCAGCTTGCTGAATTTTTTGCTGTTCTTCGCCTTTATTGCCTTTATATTTTTCTGCTAACTCTAATAAGCGCTCAGTGCTATCTTCGTGACGATTAAGCACTACATCTTCGACTGCGTCTTTTAATTCTTGCGGTAAATCATCATAAATTGCCAATTGTCCGGCATTAACAATCCCCATATCCATGCCATTACGAATAGCGTAATACAGGAAAACAGCATGAATAGCTTCGCGAACTCCCTCATTACCACGGAACGAGAATGATACATTCGATACGCCGCCTGAAATTAAAGCATGCGGTAGTTGCTGTTTTATATCCTTACAAACCTCAATAAAATCAACTGCATAATTATTATGTTCAGCGATCCCTGTGGCTACCGCAAAAATATTAGGATCGAAAATAATATCTTCAGCAGGAAAACCCACTTGTTCGGTCAAAATGCGATACGCTCGACGGCAAATCTCAAGTTTACGTTCACGAGTATCAGCCTGTCCGTCTTCATCAAATGCCATGACGACTACTGCGGCGCCGTATTTTCGCAGTTTTTTCGCGTGGTCAATAAAAACATTGACGCCTTCTTTCATCGAAATCGAGTTAACAATTCCTTTGCCTTGAATACATTTTAGCCCTTTTTCAATCACGTCCCATTTTGAGGAGTCGATCATAATTGGTACACGGGAAATATCGGGTTCACCGGCTATCAGATTCAAAAACCGCGTCATCGCGGCTTCTGCATCTAACATGCCTTCATCCATATTAATATCAATAATTTGAGCGCCGCTTTCAACCTGTTGGCGTGCCACATCCAGCGCTTCCTGATAGTTTTCTTCTTTGATAAGACGCTTGAATTTGGCCGAGCCGGTGACATTGGTACGTTCACCCACATTAACAAATAATGAATTTTGCCCAATATTTAACGGCTCAAGCCCTGAAAGCCGACATTCGATAGCTAATTCAGGAATTTTACGGGGAGCCTTTCCTTTCACCGCTTGCGCCATCGCTTGAATATGCAGCGGTGTGGTTCCACAGCATCCTCCCACCACATTTAGGTATCCCGCGTCAGCCCATTCACCAATTTGCTGAGCCATATTTTGGGCATCTAAATCATATTCACCAAAGGCATTAGGCAATCCTGCATTGGGGTGAGCACTCACATAACATTCAGCTATTCTAGATAATTCAGCCACATACTGGCGTAATTCATCTGGGCCTAGTGCGCAATTTAAGCCAAACGTGATGGGTCTTGCATGGCGTAACGAATTGTAAAAAGCCTCGGTGGTTTGTCCGGTTAATGTTCGCCCTGAAGCATCGGTGATCGTACCTGATATCATGACCGGCAGCTTATAACCTAATTGCTCAAATTCAGTTTCAACCGCATATACCGCAGCTTTAGCATTTAAAGTATCAAAAATAGTTTCTATCATGATCAGATCAACCCCGCCCTCAATGAGCGCACGGGTTGATTCTCGATAAGCCTCCACCAGCTGATCAAAATAAATATTACGGTAAGCAGGGTCGTTAACATCGGGCGAAATAGATGCAGTACGGTTAGTCGGGCCTAATACCCCCGCCACATAACGGGGTTTATCTGGGGTTTTGGCGGTCCATTGATCGGCACATTCACGGGCTATTTTAGCCGCGGTATAGTTTATCTCCGCGGAAAGTGCTTCCATTTTATAATCGGCCATTGCCACGGGTGTTGCATTAAAGGTATTAGTTTCAACAATATCTGCGCCCGCTGCAAAATATTGATCATGAATATCACGAATAATATCTGGTTGCGTTAAAACTAAAAGGTCATTATTTCCTTTAACATCGCAAGGCCAATCTGCAAATCGTTGCCCGCGATATTGCTGTTCCGTTAATTTATGATGCTGGATCATCGTGCCCATCGCACCATCTAACACTAAAATCCTTTGTTGTAATTGTTGTTTTAATGCATTGATTTTATTGGACACCCTTGCCTCCAGCAACTAAAAAATCTGTAAATAAAATACCGCCCGAATATCATTCTAACAACTAAGAATACCGCTAATACTGGACGCCTATAGGGGAGAAATGTGTATAAATATTTATCCTATCACAACTGACTAAAGTTAAATGCGTTATATACTTGAGAGTTTTTCAGGTTGTAGAAGATCTAACTTTTGACTGATCAGATGAGTGTTTTGTCTCGATATCATTCATAATAGATGATAAAACGTTATCCAATTAGGAGAGTCCTCAATGAGTACTGCGCCAATCAGCAAAAAAATAAAAAAAGCCAAGGGCCCCGCAAGTGGTTCTCCAGCGGCTGGGCAAGTTCAGTCCCTCAGCCGAGGCCTGACCTTGTTGGAATATATTTCTGAATCAACTGGCGGGGTCTCCTTAACAGATTTGGCATTACAAGCCGGTTTGCCCAATTCGACCACTCACCGCCTATTAATGACGTTAGAGCAGCATGGTTTTGTGCGCCAAACCGGCGATCTCGGTCTATGGGTTATCGCTTCCAATGCTTTTATTATTGGCAGTAGCTTCTTAGAAAGTCGCAATTTATTAGCCTTGGTACATCCTATTTTGCGCCGTTTGATGGAAGAATCGGGCGAAACAGTTAATCTAGCGATTTTAGATCATAGCGAATACGATGCAGTGATCGTCGATCAAGTCCAATGTAACGCGTTAATGCGTATGTCCGCGCCTATCGGAGGCAAACTTCCGATGCATGCCTCAGGTGCCGGAAAAGCTTTTTTGGCCACTTTACCTGAAGATCGGCTATTCCCACTGTTAAGTAGAAAAGGATTGCATGCATATACGCCGCTGACTTTAACCAACCCTTCTGCATTAAGAGAAAATCTGCAACAAGCTAAAAAACAAGGTTTTTCATACGATGATGAAGAGCATGCATTAGGATTACGTTGTATTGGCGCGTGTATTTATGATGAGCATAAAGAACCTTTTGCCGCGATCTCTATCTCCGGTCCATTATCACGTATTACTGATGATAGGATCACTGAATTAGGTGCCATGGTCATTAAAGCCGCTAAAGAAATTAGCCGTGAATACGGGGCGATCCGTTAATTTTATACCATTAACCTATTGATTTCAGACCAATAAGCGGGGGTCTGAAATCAAAACAATCGTCACTCTCTTGTGTCGCGGGTTATCGCCAATATCTCGGCTAATTCTCCCTCAATTTATTGTTCTCTCTATCCTCTAAATCAGTAATCTTAACGTTTCAGCGCTGAAGATTGACCGAGATCACAGATAAACACGATACTTGGCAACAGTTATTGCATCCTGAGATTTTTCATTTAACAATGTTACCGGTAACATACGCCATAACAATCTATAAAATAATTAGGCTGGCCAAGTGCCCATTATGTTTTTAGATAATCCCTAAATAATTCAAAGCGTAGGCAGACGGCAAAACGAAGGTATTCTAATGAAAAATCAACACCAATCTTCCATCACAGTTCCTGTACATTCAGAAATAATGCGGATCACTAAACGTATTATTGAGCGCTCTAGACACACCCGAGAACAGTATCTCGCTAAGATTGAACAATCTCGCAGCCAGACTGTGCATCGTTCACAACTGGCGTGCGGTAATCTGGCTCATGGGTTTGCCGCCTGCCAAGCTGATGATAAAGCCGCGCTGAAAAGCATGACTCACGCCAATATCGCTATCGTGACTTCATATAACGATATGCTTTCTGCGCATCGTCCCTACGAAAATTACCCCGAAATTATTAAAGCCGCATTACATGAAAGCGGCTCGGTAGGGCAAGTGGCAGCCGGTGTGCCTGCAATGTGCGATGGAGTGACTCAAGGGCAAGATGGCATGGAGCTCTCCCTGCTAAGCCGTGATGTGATTGCAATGGCGACGGCTATTGGTCTTTCTCATAATATGTTCGATGGGGCATTATATTTGGGCGTATGCGATAAAATCATCCCCGGTCTGATGATAGGCGCCCTGTCATTTGGTCATCTTCCGGCGGTTTTTATTCCTGCTGGCCCGATGACAACAGGTCTGCCTAATAAAGAAAAAGTGCGTATTCGCCAATTATATGCAGAAGGTAAAGTCGATCGCCAAGCGCTGCTTGAAGCAGAAGCCGCGTCTTATCATGGTATCGGGACCTGTACTTTTTATGGAACCGCCAATTCCAACCAAATGGTGATGGAAATCATGGGGCTGCATCTACCCGGTTCATCATTTGTCCATCCTGATACTCAACTACGCGATGAATTAACTAAAGCGGCAGCGCGCCAAGTCACTCGATTCACCGCACAATCGGGCAATTATTTGCCTGTCGGAAAATTAGTCGACGAAAAAGTTATAGTCAACGGTATCGTTGCCTTACTTGCAACAGGCGGTTCAACCAATTTAACCATGCACTTAGTCGCGATGGCTCGCGCTGCTGGTATCATCATCAACTGGGATGACTTCTCTGAATTATCGTCCATCGTTCCATTAATGTGCCGAATTTATCCAAATGGCCCTGCGGATATTAATCAATTCCAAGCTGCGGGAGGGGTATCTTTATTAGTTAAACAACTTCTGACCAAAGGCCTGCTGCATAATGATGTGCACACCGTCGCCGGTTTTGGGCTATCACATTACACCTTAGAGCCTTGGTTGAATGACGGCCAACTAGATTGGCGCGAAGGCCCACAAACATCCTTAGATAATCAAGTTATTGCTGATATCCACCAGCCATTTTCTGCTCACGGTGGAACCCGGGTGCTTTGCGGTAATTTAGGCCGCGCCGTAATGAAAACCTCAGCAGTTCCTGATGAAAATCAAATCATTGAAGCGCCTGCGGTGGTATTTAATAGCCAGCATGATATTACTGCCCGTTTTGAAGCCGGTGAATTAAATCGTGACTGTGTCATTGTAGTTCGCTTTCAAGGCCCCGTCGCAAATGGCATGCCTGAGCTACACAAACTGATGCCACCTTTAGGTGTGTTAATGGATCGCGGCTATAAAGTTGCCTTGGTCACTGATGGTAGATTATCCGGCGCTTCCGGCAAAGTCCCCTCTGCTATCCATGTTACCCCCGAAGCGTATTCAGGCGGCTTATTAGCTAAAGTCTGCGATGGCGATATTATTCGAGTAAATGGAAAAACAGGCGAACTCACTTTATTAGTTGATGAACAAGAGCTTGCGACGAGACAGCCTTATCCAATAGATTTGAGCCAACAACGACAGGGTTCTGGCCGAGAGCTATTTGCCGCGCTACGCACTAATTTAACCGGCGCTGAAGAGGGAGCCTGTAGTGTTCACTTTTAGTTTCTAAAAACGTAATTAGCGCAGTATGACCGTATATATGCCGCAATATCTAGCAGATACTTTATAGGATAAAATGATGAATAATTGGAAATTGACACCAGAACAAATCTTAACTTCAGGCCCTATTGTTCCGGTAATTGTAATTAATGAACTCTCTCAAGCCGTACCTCTGGCAAAAGCATTAATTAGCGGTGGCGTTAAAGTGTTAGAAGTTACGCTGAGAACAGAATGCGCTATCGATGCTATTCGCTTAATCGCACAAGAGGTTCCCGAAGCGATCGTCGGTGCAGGCACAGTTATCAATCCAGAACAATTACAAGCAGTTACTGAGGCTGGTGCGCAGTTTGCTATCAGCCCAGGCTTAACAGATAACCTACTCGATGCCGCGGTTAAAGGATCTATTCCATTGATCCCGGGCATCAGTTCAGTCTCTGAATTAATGCTTGGCATGAACTATGGATTAACTGAATTCAAGTTTTTCCCTGCTGAAGCGAATGGAGGTGTTAAAGCCCTCAAAGCTATCGCTGGACCTTTTTCTCAAGTCCGTTTTTGCCCAACGGGGGGAATTTCGCCCGCTAACTACCGCGATTATTTAGCACTCGATAGCGTGCTATGTATCGGCGGTTCTTGGATTGTTCCTGCTGATGCCTTACAACAAGGTGACTATGCACGGATCACTCAATTGGCTAAAGACGCTGTTGCCGGTGCGGCTGCTTAATTAATAGCTTTAGCATAATAATTTATTCTAAATAATAAGTTAGCTGACTAATCTATTATCCCAATGGGCTGTTTTAAGTATTATTATCATAATTCAGCCATTGGGATATTTGCGTTATTTTTTCTACAACCCCCTGTACACCACGCTACTCTCTATGAGTTTAAGTTCTGGCCGATGAAAGTCATTTAACGCATTGCTGTTGCGGGCACGCAAAATACATTATTTTTATTTAATATAATTTTAAAGATAAATCTTTGTATATTTAAATATATACTCAGTGGTTTGGAATTTTAAAACTGAGTTACTTCATGGAGTTACTTCATGCGATGACTTCCTTAAATAAACCATCGCCATCATACTATCTTCATCTTTTTATTGGATATTATTAATAATACCAATGTTCTACTCCTATCTATTGTGATCCTAGGTCATTGTTAAAAATAACTTGTTAATTCCTTTCCACTAAACAACAATAGCATTTTAACTTAAGTTAAATTACGTTTAGGGATAAGCACGGCAATAGGCTATTTTTTACGCGTTGGTGATAAAACCACCTGTGGCGGTCAGATTCTCACCGGTGATAACACAATGCAATGGAATGGTGTTGCGGGTGCACGTGAAGGCGATATTGTCAGTTGTGGTAAGCATTCAGGGAAATATCATATTATCGGTGGTGTTAGCAGTATGTGGCTTGAAAATAGGAAGCATGCGGGAACATTAGAAAGTATTAGCTCTTGCCCATGTAAAGCAAGATTTATCAACACCATCACTGATTGCTACAGTAAAGAAGATGAGCCAGCCAAAACAAGATCTTTCGTTGAAACAGAACAAAAGCAACTAATAGCGACTCCTAAACCGTCACCAACTGCCCATAATGCTTTTAATAATACTCATAATGTACCAGTGATCACCTCAAATTCACCTATCAACGAAGCATTTATAAAAGATCCAATTAATATTTATGTGATGATAGCTAGGGATGGCTTAGGCCATGCTGGCTTAGTTATTGATGATGGGGAAAATGCATTATTATATGATCCAGGCGGTGGTTATACTGGCTGTTATCTTCGAGGATGTGAAGATGGAGCTCCCACTCATCGAGGTTCATCTGAGCAATTCCCCTACCCTATGTGGGAGTGGGATGACTATCTTGCCTATCATTTATACGATGGACCAAAAGTATCAGTGATTCAATTTACAGTTCCAAGAGAACAGGCCAACCGATTACGGGATATCATTGATGATATGGGGGGAGGCAGCCCACTCTATTGTGCTGAGCGAGTATCTGTTGCATTAAAAAGCAGTGGAGGCATTTTTGAGCGACTGCCTGAAGCTAATGGTATAAAAACACCATGGACACTAAAATCAGAACTCATGGATCTTTATTTTCCTGGTAATGCTTGGTGGAAACTAAATGGTGCTTATTAAATATAATCGATTCAATAACTATATAGCGCTTTGTTTAGGCATTCTTGTTTTCTACCTGATAATGGTTAAACAAGTTTTTTTTACGTTTTTTCGACAGATTGATAGTTTTGCCTTAATCCATCAGGACTTAGAAATGTTAATGTTTGTATTTATTAGCTTAGCAATTTTGATGTTCATTCTTTTGTTCTTCCATAAAACAATCAATAAACATATTACATTTTTACTGCTGCCATATTTACTATCTGTCATGACATGGCTCTATACAAATTACATTCCCAGTATTAAATTTTATAAAAAACTCAGTAGTTACGGTGAGTTTGAAGCTATTTTTATAGTATCCTACATAATCTATGGTGTGTGGTTAATACCACTAACAGCTTACACTTTTAGTTTCTTATTTCGTAAATTAGAAAAAAAACATGAGCTTCAGTGATATAAGATGCCTACTAAAATATCCTATATTTCATTATCTTTAGGTATTTTATTCTATTACCTTGAAATGGTTCATGAGTTTTTTTTCAGACTGTATCCGAAGGCAATAAATACGGTACCTATATTTCAACATCAAACCTTATTGAGTCTCATTTTTGCTATTTACCTTTTATCTATAGCCCCCTTATTCTTTTTTTTACATTAAAAATAAAATGAATAATGGTTATCGTTTTTTATTTTACATAGTTCTACCGTACATACTGTCTGTAATTACTTGGTACAGCAATGGTTCAACCACTGGGGTACTTGGTCACATGTTCATGACTTCTTACGTAATACATGGTGTATTTTTCATTCCTATAGTTGCATATGCAGCTGATTTTTTACTTCGTAAGATGTTGAAGTAAATTGTTTTTATTAAATATAGAGCGATTAAATGATCATTAATTTAAAAAATTATATTCTTTTTTTTGTCATTCTTTTTCCTGCTTATTTAAACGCAGCCCCAGCTAATAAGCATCCAATGGATATTTATGCTTCAAATTTAAAAAAATCCATTCAAAGTCGGTTTTATGATGTAGATCTTTATAACGGAAAAGAGTGCGAAATTAAGATCACTCTCGACGACGATGGAAAATTGATTTCAGCTATCCCTAATGAGAAAAATAGTAACAATGATAACAAGCTTTGCGTTAGAGGTATGGAACTCATTGAAAAAACAAGATTTTACCCCACTCCAGAAGACAACTTAACATCGGATAAAAATGTGTTTAGTATTATTCTTAGACCATAGCCCTGACTCAATCAATGAACTACAAGCCATGGCTCGAAAACCATGCCCGCACACTGCCAGTATAGCTATCAATACGTTGTAAGAACTCATATAGGCGTTTAAGCTGTAATGCCAGTACTTATGCCAGCGCTTATATCTATATTTATAATGTAGATACTTAATATGGTTTCAATTCAGTATGCTGAGGAAGAATGAATAATTAGCGGTAACAAAATAACTTGAGGATTTTCAGGCATAAAAAAACACGCGTTAGCGTCTGGACTCGCTTTTAAGCGGCAATACATTATTTTTATTTAATATAATTTTAAAGATAAATCTTTGTATATTTAAATATATACTCATTGAGTTAGAGTTTGAAAACGGGGTTAATCAACACTAACGCTAGCAATTACTAGCATTAGTGATTTTAACAAAATATCTCTACATAAGAACCACTAGTCTCTATTTAACGGTTATCTCATAAACCTTACTAAAATCTTTGCCTGGGTACATTGTTCCATATGTAAAACCGCCTATTGATATAGAAATCAAACCCTTATTAAGCGGAGTACCTTGAATAACAATGGTATGATAATCCTCTTTAATGGATTGCTTACCTTCCCAGTATGAATAACCGATTGTTGGTGACCAGTGTAGCCCTGAATCCTCAGGCTGAATTATGACTGAGGTACTCTTTTCATCAAGGGCACCGCCAGAAATATTGATAACTTGCAAATATGGTTTACCCACAGCAGCATAGTGTAGAGAATCCGGTAAAATTTTAGGAGTTGGATTAGCACAGCCTGCTAATATAAAAAAGAAACAAAAAATTATAATTTTCACCCTGAGTTCCTTTTTTAAACAAACATAGAAATCACTATTCACGAAAATAGTCTATTAATCATATAGACAGAACAATTCGAATCTCAATGAATTTTATTAGTTTAATCAACTTTTATTTCATAGGTTTTATGGAATTCTTTACCTGCATACATAGTGCCAGAAGTATATCCATCAATTTTAATCTGAATAACTCCCTTTAATAATGGTATTCCAGTGATACTAATCTCATGGAAGTCCTCATCTTTTTGGGTTTTACCTTGAAATGTTAGATATGAAATCTTCGGACTCCATGTCAATCCAGAGTCTTGAGGTATTATTTTGACAGAAATACCTTTGGGGCTAATATACCCTCCGGATATATTAATTGCCGCATTATACACAATGCCGGAGGTTCCTACTGGTAACTGATCAGGCGTTACTTTTGGAGTCGGGTTGCCGCACCCCATCAATATTAGTGCTGCGAAAAATAAAATTATAATCTTCATTTTACAATACTCGCTTGAAAACAAGTGCACCAAATATATGGTTTAATACATAATTCAGTGATTTTTCTTTCTTAACCCAAACCTTAACTTCCCCCCAAGAGAAACAATTTAAATCAACTATCGTATTCACACTTTTTTTAAGCAGTAATAATTGAGTAATCTTCCCTCTAAGATTGAATAGCCACCAGTTCAATTTCAACTATAAATTTCAGTATAAAGTGGAAGTAGCCCTAACGCTGTGAGCTGTATTTCGATTTCATTAGCTTTTTTAATATCATCTTTATTTGAGCCATCAAATACATGCTCAGTACTGATAATCAAAGTGCCTTTATTTTTGTCATTATCAATATTGATAAGTTGAGCTGCCATTGGTAATTGTTCTTGTGTGATTTTTTTATTCAGATAAAGCATCCAACCGACAGGCAATCTGTCAGGGAATACATTTTTATCATTATACCAATAACCATTAATGTCTATTTGCACACACACTATTCTATAATTACCAATATAGTAATTTAATGCTTCAATTATTGCTATTTTATTGGGTAAACTAATATCACGAATTGTAAAATCGAGGCTATATATCAGCCCTGAACCAGTATATTTAATGCTCAACGATTTATTTTCATTTGCCCATATTGTCTCCATACAATCAAAATACGGAATTGCTTTCAATAAATCAGTGGGTGTGCATTGATTAAAGGCTTTCTTTTTTAATGCTTCTTCAAGAGTATCGCCCGTTAAATACCATGAATCCTCCTTCTTCTGAGTGATCGACTCACATGTTAAAATCATATGACTAAAAATATCAATTAAAGATGGAATTGACATTTCTTCATGTAGCTCTATATCTAAACTAATTGATAAATTCATAACTACCTCAAAATTATGGTGAATAATGTGTTCGTACCTGTGATAATTTCTTTAAAAATTTATTACAAAAGCCATACATTTTTTTATGCGAAAAATGCCAATCAATAAATGATCTTTTTTGAAACTGATTAGTACATAACCAATTTTGGTCTGTGGCTTGTTTAAGTATTTTTTTATCCTCCCCCATAAATATATTTGGCTCGCCTTGGCTATTAAAGAAAAAATCATAATTATCTTTAGTTTCAATAAAGTTACATTCACTGGGCTCCCAGCCATCAAAAATAACATTATTTTTTGTTCTCGTGGGTACTGGAATAGTGCATTTCCATTCTTCAATATATTTAATCTGACCTGCTGGGGTATCAACGGTTCTTATTTGTGTGTTACATATTCTAGCCTGATACTCATAAGCACTTGGTGAGCGTGTATTCGTTATATTACTTTCATGAGGAATAATGTACGGAATAGCAGGGCAATCCTTACACCCTTTACTCGCTTCAATTGCGGCTACACCTGCTGATGAACCTGCCACTGCGCCTGCTGCTGCTCCTTGGCTGCCTCTACGCTTATCATCAGAATCTTCGTCATCAATTCCACCAATGGCAATACTTTCATACTCACGAATTCTATCACCGTAACTTGTCTCTCCCCATTCATCATCACCACTGCCTGACGATGAGGGAAAACCGATTTTTGAGGCTTCTTGTGTCACTGCGGCTAGACCGCCCAGAGTCATTAATCCTGCACCTGCAACTATTAATGGAATTGGCATGCTAAGTTCTCCATTCAATCAATTTCATGGCTATCCGTAAAAAATCTTGATACTGCTGCTCTGGCACACGATTTTTTTCCTCAAGCATATTTCTAATTTCGGGTTTTAAATGAAAGCCGGGGCAACAAGCTTCGTAAAATAAAAATGACCGAATTAACGGTTCTTGAGTGAAACCGAGAGAAAGAACATATTGAAATGCGGATTCTAAACGTTTATTCAATGTTTCGAGGTTCTGTAGTTTATCCAAATGATGTTGATAAAAATCAGCACTCACTTGAGTCACATAATCACTCTGTTCAATACTTTGAATTTTCTTTAATTGTTCTTCGCTAAACTGCATTTAACCCACCTCCTTGTAATGCATAAAATCGTCCTTCAAAACGGTAATACCATCCAATGAGCGGCGTGGTTATTTCATGGAATTGTTCGGATGTCAGAACTTGAGGAATATTGTGTATCACCCGAGGATCATAAAACCGAAATAAGGCTGTTTTGCCATCGGGTAAGCTCACATTCAGTCGTTCAGAGAAGTGAGTCGCCAATTTCTCAATTGATGAGTCACTGACTAGCCATGATAGTGCCGGCGATTCAGTTTCTAATTGAATTAAATCTGCAAGTAAATCACTTCGTTTGGACACGTCAATTAACCACGGACCTGCCCATGCAATTTCCGAATCTGGACGTTGTTTAAAGAGTGAACTTACGGTTCCATAACGACTCTGAAGTTCTTGATCAAAGTAACGTTCATATTGTAAACCACAGGTCAAACAATAATGCTTTGCATCAGGATAACGTTCAAAATAGTTAAAAATAGGATGCGGATTATGCATTTATCATTATCCTTCTCGAACAACAAGCATTTGGCCTGATTCAGTTGCTTTCATTAAACAACTAATACAGATTTTATTGGTTATCACGGGAGGGATAGTTGAAGCTGTTTCTGGGGAGGCTGACCCACTTTCATCGCTATAGCAGTCCTGAATTGAGTTAATAAATCGTGCATGGCAAGGACATGAGCTCATACTTTCAAGCGTACCCGCTACTTTTCGCCCTTCATCCCAAACACTGTTACAGCCACCGATAATATAAAAGGGACCAGAATGTTTGCCACAACTGACCATATCGCCTTCACGAGCACCAGCAACACCGTACCATTGCATGGTATTGTCTCCCGTTAATATTTGTCCTCCACAAGTGGTTCTATCACCAACCCGTAAAAAATATCCTATTGCCATAATCTATCCTCATCCATAACTGAAGAACGATTATTTTACACTTAAGCAAAACTTACAATACTTAAATGAAACTATCACTTATTTATGCGACTAAATGTATTATCTTCCAGAAACATGCTCGGCCTTTTTTGTGTCATCACCCGCAATCCCTTATTCAATTTGATGTCGCCATCAATACCATTCACCGAGCGAGTACGTACTCGCTTACCTTTTGCATTTCTGCCCGATAATCCTCCCTTGATTAAATTCTCCTGTAGGCGTTGATATACAGTCCACTAAATGAGGTGTGCGCATTTTTGATCCGCGATGGGAGTGTTTAACCCCTTCTATCGCTTCACGTTCAGCAGGGATCGTCCACATGGCATTTTCAAAATCGATTTCATCCCAGCGGGCGAAACGCAGCTCACTGGAACGAATAAAGACTAATAAGGTGAGTTTGACTGCAAGTTTAGTTAAAGGTCTTCCTTTATAATCATCAATACGTTGTAAAAACTCAGGTAGGCGTTTAAGTTCTAATGCAGCTCTATGGACTCGTTTGCCTGTAGCAACTGCACCAGCCATATCTTGCGCTGGGTTATAGTCAATTAAACCGCTTTGTACCGCATAACGCATTATGGCTGTCACACGCTGTTGTAAACGTGCCGCCACTTCGAGACGCCCAGACCTCTCTACGGTTTTAATCGGTTCAAGGAGATCACGAGTTTTTAGTTCGGCAATATTACGTTTGCCAATAGCAGCAAAGATATTGTCCTCAAGGCTTTTAAGGACTCGATGGCTATGGCCTTCTGACCATTTCTTATTCGTCGCGTGCCAATCGCGAGCAACTTTCTCGAATGTATTAAATTCTTTTTGTTGCTCTTCCTTTAACTCTTTCTTGAGTTCGCGTGGGTCGATACCTAAAGCAATTAACTTTCTGGCTGCATCTCTTTTCTCTGGCTTCTGCCAGTGAAATATCAGGGTAAACACCCAGTGCCAACATTTTTTGTTTACCACCAAAGCAATACTGCAAACGCCAATATTTTGAGCCGTTGGTATGTACCATCAAGTGCATACCATCACCGTCTGTCAGTGTATAAGCTTTTTCGTCTGGTTTAGCTGCACGAACTTTCGTATCGGTTAATGCCATATTCTTTGTCCTCTCACCTCAGAGCAAATACATACTCTAAATAATTCGGATTACATGTAGGCGGCAAGTGAAGATAGCCGAGGAGGATAGATAACTATGTGACTCGGATAGCTGAGCGAAGCCAACACCCATGTAATTCGAAGTATGACTAGTATACAAACTATTATCGAATCGAGAGATACCAACAGTAGATACTTAATATGATTTGAATTCAGTATGCTGAGGAAGAATGAATAACTAGTGGCAACAAAATAACTTGAGGATTTTCAGGCATAAAAAAAGACGCGTTAGCGTCTTATTTTTACTTCTAAGTGGTGCCGAAGGCCGGACTCGAACCGGCAAACCCGAAAGCGGTTGATTTTGAATCAACTGCGTCTACCAATTCCGCCACTCCGGCACAGAAGTGATGTTCTCTTTGGAAAACGTGGTCATTATACTTGGGTTTGGCGGCTGAGCAAGATTTATTGTGTAGTTTTAGACTGTTCGCTCAAAAAAAACGCAGCAGGGGCGCAGGTAACGGTGGGATCTGTTGTCTTTTTAGCAATAAATCCCTTTTTATCTATGCTATCTTGCAGTTAAGTTAAATACCGTGGTTTTATTGCATGGTTATTGCCCGTGGTTATTAACAGTAATTGTTCGTCATGGCTATTTACGCTCATTATTTGCGTTGGCTATTCGCGCTAGTGATTGGTAATGGCGATTGATCATAGTCAGTCGTGATAACGATAAGTGATAGAGCTAGGAGCTTAGGCTAAATTTTGCTAGCTTATAGGCAAACTTTCGGAAAGATTAAAGGTTATTATATGGGCTTTGTAAGCTGGGTGGTGGTTGGTGTGTGTATTGGCGTAGCCGTGGGTGCGTTACTCAAAATTTTCGGCAATAAGAACGGTAATAAGAAATAAGGTAAGCTCGAATGAGCGGGTTTCATAACTATGACGCGGTTGATTGATTAACATGCACAAATCATTACTAAAAATAGTCGCTGTTTCAGCATTGGCTCTGGCGTTAACGGCGTGTTCAACGCCGACAAAGAAGACAACCAAATTTTTGCATTCGGAGCCGCAAGTTTCGACTGATTGGCAAATTTTTGAGGGTGATCGTCGAACCTATGAGCGGATCAATAAAATTGTCGATCTCTATGCTAATCGTATCTTTAATGAGAGTAATGCGCGAGGTATGGCGATTGTAGTTATCGATAATAATCAAACGTTGACGCGTTACTATGGGGAAACTGCGCCGGGAAATCATCAAAAGCCGGGGCCTAATTCGCTGATCCGTATCGCGTCAATCAGTAAACTGATGACCAGTGAAATTTTAATTAAGCTGGAGCAAGATAAAAAGTTATTGATTACTGATCCGTTGCAAAAATACAGTTATTACGGGGTTAATGTGCCGAATAATGGCTCAGCTAACCCGATCCGTCTATTCCATTTAGCCAGTCATACCAGTGGATTACCGCGTGAACAACCGGGAGGCAAATGGGGACGTCCGGTATTTATTTGGCCAACTCAGGATAATCGCTGGAATTGGTTAAAAACCGGTAAGTTGGATGCCACGCCGGGGACAGTCGCTTCGTATTCTAATCTGGCCTACGATTTGTTGGCGGATGCGTTAGTTAAGGCGTCAGGTAAGCCTTATCCACAATTGTTTAAGCAGTATGTGACTGCTCCAGCCAAAATGTACAACACTACTTATACGCCAAATGCGACGCAATGTGCGCGTTTAATGGTGGGTCATAAGCCCAGCCCTTGCCATAACACGCTAGCAGCGGCAGGCAGTGGTGGGGTGTATTCGACCCCGGCAGATATGCAGAAGTGGATGCAGGAGTTTCTTTCGACAGATAAGCAGTTACGCAAACGTACCGCCACACGTGAGCAAGCAATCTATTTTAAACGCCAGCAGCTAAATGAGATCAAAGGGATGGACGTCGCCGGTCTAGCCGATGGTCTGGGATTAGGTTGGGTGTATATGCAGCCGAGCAATGGAAGGCCGGGGATTTATCAAAAAACTGGCGGCGGCGGTGGATTTAATTCGTATATGGCGATGATCCCCCAGCAAAATATTGCGGTGTTTGTGGTGATGACTCGGAAAGAAAATAGTAAGTTCAGTAAGTTGACCGTGGGTGTGAATGAGTTAGTCGCGGCTCTTTCAACCAATCATGCGTATGGAAAACATTGAAAGCGTACCACCGACGCTTGGCAAGCACTGGTGAGTTACTCTGCAACGATAGAAATCGCCGCATCTCGGGTGCTTAATCTGCTGATGCTGTAGTCGTGCTTTACGCTATGCCCTCCGGCATTAGCACAGGCATTAGTAGCGATAAAAAATGGCACGCTATTTTCTGATGTTGTATCTCCGGTCGTGAATAATAGCGTGAAATTTACAACTGTATAGGGTCATTGCAGATAGGACTTTTTTATAACTTGATGTTTTTTATGATGCCGCTACCGACTCGCCTATGATGCCGCTACCGACTCGCCATAATAAGCGTTGATCTCGCTGGCTATGGCTGAGTCGGATATATTGGCGCTATGACCAAATGCCATCCAAATCGAATTATTTTCGTTTGACCAGTAATACAATACTGACAATCAAGAACAGCAAGCTTGGCAACAAGGCGGCCAAAATTGGCGGCACCGAATAGACCAAGCTTAAGCGGCCAAATCCTTCATCTAGTAAATAGAATAAAAATCCACCGGAGATGCCGAACACTACACGGACGCCCATCGGTACGCTGCGTAACGGGCCGAAAATAAAGGATACCGCCATCAGCATCATCACAGCGGCGGATAACGGCGACAGCAGTTTTTTCCACAAGCTAAGCTCATAAACCGCAGCCACCTGCCCACTCTCTTTTAAGTAGCTGATATATTGATATAAGCCACGAATCGATAATGAGCTTGCCTCGAGTGACACTATGCCGAGCTTTTCGGGAGTCAGATTAGTTTTCCAATCCATGGATAGCCGTTGTGAACCCGTAATTTTTTTCTCGTTACCTAAGATAGATTCATCAACCTGAGACAATTCCCAAGTTTTAGACTCGGGATTATAGGTTCCTGAGGAGGCGAACAAGACCGATTGCAGTTGGTGCTGCGGGGTAAATTTATAGATAGAAATTTCTTTAATCGATTGTTCGTTATCAATACGTTGGATATGAATAAAGTCGTCGCCGTCTTTGGCCCACATCCCACGATCGGTGGCAACTAATGAGCTGCCAACAATTTTTTCAGCACGATAATTTCTAGCCCATTGTTCACCGGCGGGAGCTATCCATTCACCGATAAACATCGCCACAATCACCAGTGGAATAGCAGTTTTCATTACCGACAGTGCGATTTGTAAGCGAGTAAAGCCAGAGGCTTGCATCACGACTAATTCGCTGCGGGAGGCTAACCCGCCCAGCCCGAGTAAGGCACCGAGTAACGCCGCCATCGGAAAGAAAATATCGATATCTTTGGGTACGGTGAGCAAGGTAAATACGCCGGCACTGAGCGCGGTATAATCGCCGTCACCAACTTTACGCAACTGTTCGACAAACTTGATGATGCCTGAAAGCGAAACCAGCATAAACAGGGTCATTAAAATCGAGTTGAGGATAGTGCGCCCAATATATCGGTCTAATACTCCAAACATCAGGCGACTCCTTGACTAAATTTTGCTCTAAGTTGACGCATAGGTAAGGTATTCCAAGCATTTAAGACAATGGCTAATCCTAGATAACCGAAGTTTACTAGCCACATAGCAATTTTGGGGTCGACTTCGCCCTTTTCTGCGCTATTTCTTAAGGTGCTTTGCAGTAAGAAGAAAATCAAATACAGCAGCATGGCAGGCAGCATGCTTAATACACGCCCTTGACGAGGATTAACTTCACTGAGCGGAACAACCAAAATAGCCATAATAAGCACTGAGAAAACAATAGTTAAGCGCCAATGGAATTCAGCGTTTGATTCAGGATCGTTGTCTTTCCACAGTTGGTACATGTTTTTCTGTTCAACTTTATCGTTGCGGACTTCGGATTCTTGGTGGTCGATAACCGCCTGATAGTTATTGAAATCAGTGATCCGGAAATCGCGCAGTAATGCAGTTCCTTCGTAGCGGGTACCTTTATCCAGCACTACAATCTGTTCACCTTTGGCGTTTTCTCTTAGATATCCAGTATCCGCCACCACCACAGAGGGACGCTGTTCATTGGCGGGTCGCAGCTGGGCCATAAAGATATTGCTAAATTGGTGCCCTTTGACATCGCCGATGTACAACACAATATTGCGGTCTTTGGTGGTTTTAAATTGCCCTTCGACCATAGCAGCGAGCCCAGGGTTGGCTTTAGCATCGGCCAATACTTGTTCTTGGTATTGAGATGACCAAGGTAGCATCCACGCAATATTAATCACTGCCAATGTCGCGGTAAAGAAGGCCAATACCAGCGCCGCTTTTACTAGCACGCTTTTGCCCAAACCGCAGGCGTGCATAACCGTGATTTCACTTTCAGTGTATAATCGGCTGTAAGTCATCAGCAGCCCGAGAAAAAGGCTGAGAGGCAAAATAAGCTGAGCCATTTCTGGCACGCCAAGCCCAAGCAAGGGTAAGACTAAGTTGGATGGAATATTCCCTTGGACAGCTGCACCAAGGACATCAATTGATTTTTGACTAAAAAAGATCAGCATCAATACAAAAAGTATCGCAAACTGGCTCTTTAGTGTCTCACGTACCAAATATCTAATAATAATCACGCTTATTACGCCTGTGAAAACTTGTCTTTTTGGTGGAAAATGGCTAACTTCGTCCTATATCTACCATTTATTAACATATGCTTGGTTTCCTTATCGACTAGAATGATATAAAAGCATTACTTATACTGGTTTCCCAATCAGAACATGCTTAATTCATTAATGGAATATTAGCAAACCATTCGCTTAGCTTAGCATAAAGAGTTTATTCTCTATGAGGTAGATTATGCGGAATGCTAATTTTAGCGAGAGCATCGGTCTTTGTCTTTAAGATTCAGGAGAACGCATGGAGTTTAGTGTAAAAAGTGGTAGCCCGGAAAAGCAGCGCAGCGCATGTATTGTTGTGGGTGTATTTGAACCTCGCCGCCTGTCCCCAATTGCAGAGCAACTGGACAAAATTAGTGATGGTTATATCAGCGCCCTGCTACGCCGCGGTGAGCTAGAAGGTAAAGTAGGGCAATCCTTACTGCTTCATCACGTTCCTAATATCTTGTCAGAGCGTATATTACTCATCGGCTGCGGTAAAGAGCGCGAGCTGGATGAACGTCAATATAAGCAAATTATTCAAAAAACAATTAGTACCTTGAATGAAACTGGCTCAATGGAAGCTGTGTGCTTCTTAACCGAACTGCATGTTAAAGGTCGTAATAATTATTGGAAAGTTCGTCAAGCGGTAGAAACAGCGAAAGAGTCGTTGTACGTTTTTGATCAACTGAAGAGTAATAAAACGGAACATCGTCGTCCGCTGCGTAAATTAGTGTTTAATGTGCCAACCCGCCGTGAATTGACCAGCGGTGAACGTGCTATTCAGCACGGTTTAGCCATTGCAACCGGTATTAAGGTGGCGAAAGATTTAGGTAATATGCCGCCAAATATCTGTAATCCGGGCTATTTAGCCTCGCAAGCGCGCCAACTGGCAGATCATGCGAGCAACTCGTTGCTAACAACTCGAGTTATCGGTGAGCAACAAATGAAAGAGCTGGGCATGAATGCTTATCTGGCGGTGGGTCAGGGTTCACAAAATGAATCGCTGATGTCCGTCATGGAATACAAAGGGAATCCTGATCCTGACGCTCGTCCTATTGTGTTGGTGGGGAAAGGCTTAACGTTTGATTCCGGCGGTATTTCAATCAAACCTGCGGACAGCATGGATGAGATGAAATATGACATGTGTGGTGCGGCGACAGTTTATGGGGTAATGCGTTTTGTTACCGAACTAAAACTGCCAATTAATGTGGTCGGGGTGCTGGCGGGCTGTGAAAACATGCCGGGAGGACGCGCTTATCGTCCGGGTGACGTGTTAACCACCATGTCGGGGCAGACGGTAGAAGTATTAAATACTGATGCTGAAGGCCGTTTGGTGCTGTGTGATGCATTAACTTATGTTGAGCGCTTTGAGCCGGAGCTGGTGATTGATGTCGCTACTTTGACCGGCGCTTGCGTGATTGCGTTGGGCAGCCACTTTACCGGTTTAATGTCGAACCATAACCCGTTAGCGCATGAGCTGTTGAACGCGTCGGAGCAAGCGGGTGACCGAGCATGGCGTCTGCCGTTAGCCGATGAGTTTTATGATCAAATCAGTTCTAACTTTGCTGATTTAGCGAATACTGGCGGCCGCCCAGGTGGCGCGATCACCGCAGGCTGTTTCTTGGCACGTTTTGCGACCCGTTATAACTGGGCTCATTTAGATATCGCCGGTACGGCATGGCGTTCAGGTAAAGCTAAGGGCGCCACTGGCCGTCCAGTGGCTATGTTATCGCAGTTCTTATTAAACCGTGCCGGGCTAGGCACCGACGAGTAAGTGGCTTTCAACGCATAAACGGACGAGTCGATAGTCTTGCAGATAGCCGAATGGCTTGTTATGCCGGTTGAGCATTGCGGGTTTAGCCTTGCGGATTTAGCACGTATAGCCGGGTAAGCTGAGTCAATATGACGCAGATCACTCGGCTAATCCCTAAAGGGATCATCGAAAAGATGTCATCTTAGGCTGATTCCGCTAAAATACGGTTATCATCGCTTTCAGGGTATTGCTGACCGCAATGCCCTTTTTCCGTGACTGAGATACTATTTTCTGTAACTGAGATATTATGAAAAATGCCATCTTCTATTTATTAGAACAGCCCTCTTTGCAAGAGGGACTGGAAGCCCATGAATGGCTAGCCTGTCAGCTGGCTGCGGCTAAATGGCGTGCAGGAAAGCGAGTATTAATCGCCTGTGAGACAGCAGAGCAAGCGGAAAAACTGGATGAGGCGCTTTGGCAAAGAGAGCCGCATCAGTTTGTCCCTCATAATCTGGCGGGTGAAGGCCCGCGTTACGGCGCACCGGTGGAGCTGTGCTGGCCACAAAAGCGCGGTAATGCCTCCCGTGATGTACTGATCAACTTGCAGACTCCCTTTGCAGACTTTGCAACGGCTTTTCATGAAGTGATAGACTTTGTTCCTATCGATGAAACTTTAAAACAGTTGGCGCGTGAGCGGTATAAAATTTACCGCAGCGTCGGCTTTAATTTGACCATGGCGGCGCCGCCAACTTACTGAATAAAGATATAAAATGGAAAAAAAACCTGATAATCAGATCGTCGAGCCTTCGCTCGATAAAACTTATAATCCAGCGGAAATAGAACAGTCGCTGTATAGCCACTGGGAAAAAAGCGGTTATTTTAAGCCCAACGGTGATACTAGCCGTGACAGCTTTTGTATCGTGATCCCGCCACCGAATGTGACCGGTAGCCTGCACATGGGCCATGCGTTCCAGCAGACTATCATGGACACCATGATCCGTTATCAGCGTATGCAGGGTAAAAATACCTTATGGCAAAGCGGTACGGATCACGCGGGTATCGCCACTCAAATGGTGGTTGAGCGTAAAATCGCGGCGGAAGAAAACAAAACACGCCATGATTATGGCCGTGATGCATTTATCGATAAAATCTGGCAGTGGAAAGCTGAATCTGGTGGGACAATTTCGCAACAAATGCGTCGTCTCGGGGATTCTGTCGATTGGGATCGCGAACGCTTTACCATGGATGAAGGTTTATCCAAAGCGGTTAAAGAAGCCTTTGTGCGTCTGTATAAAGAAGATTTAATTTATCGTGGTAAACGTCTGGTTAACTGGGATCCTAAATTGCACACCGCGATTTCTGATCTTGAAGTTGAAAACCGCGATGTTAAAGGTTCTATCTGGCACTTACGTTATCCATTAGCCGATGGCGCAAAAACCGCCGAAGGGCTGGATTATTTAGTGGTGGCAACTACCCGTCCAGAAACCATGTTAGGAGATACCGGTGTTGCAGTTAACCCGGAAGATCCGCGCTATAAAGATTTAATTGGTAAAGAAATTATTCTGCCAATTATCCAGCGCCGCATTCCTATCATTGCCGATGAGCATGCCGACATGGAAAAAGGCACCGGTTGTGTGAAAATCACTCCGGCCCATGACTTTAATGACTATGAAGTCGGTAAACGCCATCGCTTGCCTATGATCAATATTTTGGATTTTGACGGTAATATCCGTACAGAAGCCGAAATTTTTGATACTAACGGTGAAGCGACGACTGTTTATAGCACTGAAATCCCTCAAGCTTATCAAGGCATGGAACGTTTTGCCGCCCGTAAAGCGGTTGTCGCAGAGTTTGATGCGTTAGGTCTGTTAGAAGAGATCAAACCGCATGATCTGACTATTCCTTATGGCGACCGTGGCGGCGTAGTGATCGAGCCGATGCTGACTGACCAATGGTATGTTCGCACTGCGCCGCTGGCGAAAGATGCGATTAAAGCCGTGGAAGATGGACGTATTCAGTTTGCCCCTAAACAGTATGAAAACATGTATTTCTCATGGATGCGTGATATTCAAGACTGGTGTATTTCTCGTCAATTATGGTGGGGCCATCGTATTCCTGCCTGGTATGACGATAATGGCAATGTGTATGTTGGCCGAGATGAAGCTGAAGTTCGTCGTGAAAATAATCTCAGTGACGAGATAAGCTTACGCCAAGACGATGATGTGCTGGATACCTGGTTCTCTTCCGGCCTGTGGACCTTCTCAACTTTAGGTTGGCCAGACAATACTGAAGCACTAAAAACCTTCCATCCAACGGATGTGTTGGTCAGTGGCTTCGATATTATTTTCTTCTGGATAGCCCGCATGATCATGCTGACCATGCACTTCATCAAAGATGAAGATGGACAGCCGCAAGTTCCCTTTAAAACAGTGTATATGACCGGGTTGATCCGTGATGATGAAGGCCAGAAAATGTCTAAATCTAAGGGTAACGTGATTGACCCGTTAGATATGATTGATGGTATTTCGTTAGAAAAACTGTTGGAAAAACGCACCGGCAATATGATGCAGCCGCAATTGGCAGAGAAAATTGCTAAACGTACGGCCAAAGAGTATCCAGAAGGGATCGAAGCCCATGGTACCGATGCATTGCGCTTTACTTTAGCCGCGTTAGCCTCAACGGGTCGTGATATCAACTGGGATATGAAACGTCTTTCAGGTTACCGTAACTTCTGTAATAAGTTATGGAATGCTAGCCGTTTCGTGTTGATGAATACTGAAAATCAGGATTGCGGTCAACAAGGCGGCGAGATGAGTTTCTCATTAGCTGATCGCTGGATCATGGCTGAATTCAACCAAACGGTGAAAGATTATCGTGAGGCGTTAGATACCTATCGCTTTGATATCGCTGCCGGTATTTTGTATGAATTCACTTGGAACCAATTCTGTGACTGGTATTTAGAGCTGTCTAAACCGGCAGTACACAAAGGCAATGAAGCTCAAGTCCGTGCGGCTCGCTTTACATTGATCGAAGTATTGGAAGGCTTGCTGCGTTTAGCGCACCCAATCATTCCATTTATTACCGAAACTATTTGGCAGCGGGTCAAAGTTGTGAAAGGTATTGCAGCCGATACCATCATGTTGCAGCCTTTCCCTGAGTTCGATAGCCAAAAAGCGGATCAACTGGCGCTGAGCGATCTGGAATGGATTAAAGAAGCGATTATTGCAGTACGTAATATTCGTGCTGAAATGAATATTTCCCCGGGTAAACCTTTAGAAGTGATGCTGCGTGGCGCCTCTGCGGATGCACAACGTCGGGTTGAAGAGAACCAGAACTTTATTAAAGCCATGGCGCGTTTATCGTCAGTCTCTATTCTGGCTGCCGGTGAAACCGCGCCTATTTCGGTGACTAAATTGATCAATGGGGCAGAAATTTTGATCCCAATGGCGGGTTTAGTTGATAAAGAAGCCGAGCTGGCGCGTTTGGATAAAGAGCTGGAAAAAGTAGAAAAAGAGATCGTTTCTATCGAAGCTAAGCTGGCGAATGAGGGCTTTGTTAGCCGTGCGCCTGCTGCAGTTGTCGAGAAAGAACGTGCTCGTTTAGATGATAACTATCAAGCAAAAGAGAAATTAGTGGCGCAGAAGCAAACTATCGCTTCGCTCTAATTTTTTAAGATATTTAGCCTTAGTAAGCTAAGCTTAGTAGATAAGCAGACAAGTAGATAAGGGACGTTTAAGCGCACTCTATCTATCAAATCAGCCCGTTTAGCCGTCGATGATTGACGCTAGACGGGCTTTTTTCGCTTTGAATCTAATTAAATTATCATCGCAGCTACAAAACTGGTAAAAAATCGGCTAATTTAATCCTAAGTTAGGCTGCCAAGCTAATCCGATAAGCCAAGCAGACAAACTATTTCACCAGAATAGGTTCGATAGCCTATTTAGTATCAATAAAATATAATAATAGATAGAGCATAAAATCATGCCAACTCATAACATCACATTAAGTCATAACAGCACATCAACTAACAACAACCCCCCCGGCCCCGATTATCATCTCCGCCTAATCCAACCGGCAGATAATCCCGCGATTGCTCGAGTGATCCGCGCAGTTTCAGCTGAACATGGGCTGACTGCCGACAAAGGTTTTGCTGTCGCCGACCCGATCCTCGACAGCTTATATAGCGTGTATAGCCAACCGCGCAGCGCCTATTGGGTGGTCGAAGTCGCGGGCGAGATTGTCGGTGGCGGCGGGATTTCTCCATTAGCGGGGGGAGATAAATATACCTGTGAATTACAAAAAATATATTTATCGTCGGTAGTCAGAGGCCAAGGCGTCGCCAAAAAAATTGTGCTGATGTCGCTTGAGTTCGCTCGCCAACAAGGATATAAGCGTTGCTATTTAGAGACCACGGCGCAACTACAAGCGGCGATTAAGCTGTATGAAAAACTCGGTTTTGAAACCATTGACGCGCCATTAGGCAATACCGGGCACGGGGATTGTGAAATCAGAATGCTAAAAACTTGGTAGCAGGAGTCTAGCTGAATAATTTGGCGTGAACACCAGAATAGCCGAGGCAATGGCTATTCTGGTTATTAACCGGCGACTCAATTAATGAATGCTGGCCTGCGGTGCTTCATCAGGCTGTTGATCATCTTCTTCGTCATCATATTCGGCGTCAGGATCTTCAAAATAGGTTCCCCAACCGTCGTAGTTGACTGACATTTTTTCGGCTAATGCCATTAATTGGCTGACTTGTGCGTCAATTAATTCGGCATTTAATGCGCATTCGCTGATCACGTCGCAACACATTAATTTGCTGCCGTCTTCAACTTCAAGCTCTTCGGCATCAGACACTTCGTAGCCCAGTTTGAAGGCTTCGACCGCCGCTTTTTCTAAAACAGAAAAATCGGTGGCAGAAAAATGATGCTCTATAGCGTACAGTGCATCAGGATCGCTACCATCTTCGAGTAATTCTTCGATAATTAGACGTGTTTCTTCGTATTGAGCATCGAACTCAGCTTTATCAACCATGTTACATCCCTCAGATTTATCAATCGCGTTGCCGCATTCTCCCACAGCCATGCAGGTAGAACCATAGCTATGATTAACAATTTATTTGACTAATAGGTTGATTTTGAATTTTTATGCAGATAAATTAAATATTAAATCAAATTTTAAATAAAATAAAACCTGGGGTATCTTATGAATCCTTTCTATCAAAGGCACTTTTTACGCTTGTTAGATTTCACACCGAGTGAGCTGCAATTGCTGCTTAAACTCGCCGCTTGGCTAAAAGCAGAAAAAAAAGCCGGCACAGAAAAACCTTTGCTAACCGGCAAAAATATTGCCTTAATTTTTGAGAAAGATTCAACCCGTACTCGCTGTGCGTTTGAAGTCGGGGCATTTGATCAAGGTGCACGAGTGACCTATCTCGGTTCGGCAGGCAGTCAAATTGGGCATAAAGAATCGATTAAAGATTCCGCCCGCGTGCTGGGCAGAATGTATGACGGTATTCAGTATCGGGGTTATGCACAATCCACCGTTGAAACGCTAGCAAAAACATCGGGCGTACCGGTATGGAATGGATTAACCGATGAGTTCCATCCCACACAGTTATTGGCTGATCTACTCACTATTCAAGAGCATCAACCGCACAAAGCGTTATCCGAGATTAAATTTGCTTATCTGGGGGATGCACGCAATAACATGGGGAATACGATGCTGGAAGCTGCCGCACTGACCGGCATGGAAGTGCGTCTAGTGGCACCAAAGTGCTGTTGGCCAGAGGAACAACTGGTCGCCGAATGTCGTGAGGCAGCTAAACATACCGGCGGTAATATTATTCTCACTGAGGATGTAGCCAAGGGGGTGAAAGGCGTCGATTTTCTGTATACCGACGTTTGGGTCTCGATGGGGGAGCCTAAAGAAGTGTGGGAGCAACGTGTTCCGCTGCTAAAACCGTATCAGGTGAATATGGAAGTGATTAAATTAACCGAGAATCCGGCAGTTAAGTTTTTGCATTGTTTGCCCGCATTCCATAATCAAGAAACCTTGGTAGGTGCCCAGCTGGCTAAGCAATTTGATTTATATGACGGCGTAGAAGTTACCGAAGAAGTATTTGAATCGGCCTATAGCATTGTATTTGATGAAGCTGAAAACCGTTTACATACCATCAAAGCGGTGATGGTCGCCAGCCTAGCGGCTGAACTGCCGATTTAATCAGTCTACTGTTTATCCTGTGCAGCTTGTCGTTTGTAGCTTGGTCTGTGAGTTTACCGATAAATTTGCTCGCAAAGCTGCGTATTTGGCGATGAGCTCATTTGTCATTTGTCGATAGATATCAGCTAAGCTAAATATTAGGGGCCAGCGACTAAATACTAAGTGCTAAAAGTCAGCAATTATTTTCGCTGTTCGGTATAAGCAAACGCTTGCTCTGATATTAGACAGGCGTATAATGCCCCACAATTTGGCGGGAGAAAACATGATATTTGCACTGAGTAAACAATTTGCAAACTTGATTTCTGCGCTACCGTTTGGTAGCTCAGAGCCTCTGTTTTTTCTCGTATTTCTATTTAAAAGCCCCTCAATGAGGGGCTTTTTTTTGGCTCTTCACCGCCTACCCCATTCTTATCTATCGGAGAACAACGATGCCAAATCCTTTATATCAGCGTGATATCATCTCAATTAACGATCTCGACCGTAAAGATCTCGAACGGGTTTTAGAGGTTGCGGCCTCTTTAAAGCAGCATCCGCAGCCTGAGTTACTCAAATATAAAGTGATCGCCAGTTGTTTTTTTGAGGCCTCAACGCGAACCCGACTGTCTTTTGAGACCTCCATTCACCGTTTAGGTGCATCGGTGGTTGGTTTTTCTGATAGCAACAATACCTCGCTAGGCAAAAAAGGTGAGACGCTGGCAGATACCATTTCGGTGATCAGTCAGTATGTGGATGCGATAGTTATGCGTCACCCTCAAGAAGGCGCCGCACGCTTAGCCAGTCAGTTCTCTGGCAATATTCCGATTATTAATGCTGGTGATGGCTCAAATCAGCACCCTTCTCAGACACTGCTGGATTTATTTACGATTAAAGAAACCCAAGGCCGACTAGACAACTTGCAAATCGCGATGGTCGGTGATTTAAAATATGGCCGTACGGTACACTCTTTAACCCAAGCATTGTCTAAATTTAGCGGTAATCACTTCTATTTTATCGCCCCTGAAGCTTTGGCGATGCCGGATCATATTCTGCGTATTCTGGACGAAACGGGCGCAACCTATAGCCTGCATAATAATATTGATCAGGTATTACCGGAGCTGGATATTCTGTACATGACTCGAGTTCAAAAAGAGCGCCTTGACCCGTCAGAATATGCCAATGTGAAAGCTCAATTTGTATTACGGGCGGCTGATCTCGACGTTGCTAAACCCAACCTAAAAGTTTTGCATCCCCTACCTCGCATCGATGAAATTGCAGTTGATGTAGATAGCACCCCGTATGCCTACTATTTTCAACAAGCGGGTAATGGCATCTACGCCAGACAAGCCTTATTGGCATTAGTGTTAACTGAAGAAGTCACATTTTAAGGAGAACATCATGACACACGATCATAAATTACAAGTAGAAGCCATTAGTTGTGGAACCGTGATCGACCATATTCCAGCCATGGTGGGGTTTAAATTGCTCTCTTTATTTAAGCTGACTGAAACTGACCAACGCATCACTATTGGGCTTAATCTGCCATCGAATAATTTGGGCAAAAAAGATCTGATTAAAATTGAGAATACATTTTTAACCCCAGAACAAGCAAATCAACTGGCGATGTATGCACCCAGTGCAACCGTGAATCGTATCGAGAATTACCAAGTGGTTGAAAAACTGGAGCTCAATTTACCAGAACAAATTGATGGCGTATTGGTGTGTCCAAACAGTAACTGTATTAGCCATAATGAGCCGGTATCCAGCCGCTTTAAAGTGAAAAAAATGGCTGATGAGGTGGTATTAACCTGCCAATTCTGTGAAAAAGAGTTTGATCGCCATGCGGTAATTAATCATCGTCCTTAAGCCATGCTTGGGGTGTTTTCAGTATATACTGTAGCGCAGTCTACTCAGAAATTGCGCTAAGATGGGTAGATAATTATTATTGGGTTAGTCCCTTCTATCGACGCAAAGGAGCCGTTATGTCATACGAAATTAGCACTGAAAATGCCCCAGCCGCGATTGGACCTTATGTTCAGGGTGTTGATCTTGGTAGCATGGTTATCACTTCAGGCCAGATCCCTGTTGATCCTAAAACCGGTGATGTACCTGAAGATATCGCTGCACAAACTCGTCAATCATTGGCGAATGTTAAAGCTATCTTAATCAAAGCGGGTTTGGATGTAGGAAATATTGTCAAAACTACAGTTTTTGTTAAAGATTTAAACGATTTTGCGGTGGTAAATGCCACTTATGAAGAGTTTTTCAAACAGCATGATGCCGCGTATCCGGCACGTTCTTGTGTGGAAGTGGCGCGTTTACCGAAAGACGTAAAAATAGAAATCGAAGCCATCGCAATACGTTAATCATTTAGCGGCACGCAAGATTAATCGAATATAAAACAATCAAATATAAAATAAAGGCAGCGGCTAAAAAATAGCTACTGCCTTTTTTATTCCATCTGTCGTTTTTTAATCCGTTGGTCATTGATATTCCCCTTTCCCGCATCTAAGTAACTGATTAACGCTGGCCGTTTAATCATATCGCTCTTTTTTACAGTTAACTTATCGAGTTCACTGCTTACTAATATAGCCCGCGCATAGCACATATTAATCCGCCTCAAAATTGACTCTATTTGAGCGGGGATTCTATATGCATAATGCTAAAAAATTATTATTTTCTGTCGTTGTTTGATTCTTAGAACAATTATTTTTTTCTTTGTTTTAGATCAACTTTGCTGTAGCTAAATAATAGAAAAGCACCACATATTGTGTTTAAATACGCAAACAAAACACAACATATAGTATTTATGCACAATTTTATCCACAGTATAATTAAAAACCCTTTTCTCTGGATGGGGCTTTATTATGCTGTGGATAACTATTCAAGGAGTCTTTACAGTGAAAACGGTTGTGATCAAAAGAGATGGTTGTCAGGTTTATTTCGATACACCTCGCATTCAAGAGGCAGTCAAACGCGCGGCGATGGCTGCCAACATTGAAGATGACAATTATTGTCTACAAGTTGCTAATTTGGTCGAGCAGCAACTGTGCAACCGTGATCAAGTTGATATCCGTGATATTCAAGATGCGGTCGAGAACCAATTAATGGCCGGCCCGTATAAAGATCTCGCCAGAACCTATATTGAGTATCGCCATGACCGCGATATTGAACGCGAAAAACGCAGTCAGTTAACCCATGAAATCCGTGGGTTAATTGAACAAAGTAATCTCTCTTTGCTCAATGAGAATGCCAATAAAGACAGCAAAGTGATCCCGACACAACGAGATTTATTAGCCGGAATTGTGGCTAAACACTATGCTAAACAGCATATTTTACCGCGTGATATTGTTCAAGCGCATGAACGTGGCGAAATCCACTATCATGATCTCGATTATTCGCCATTTTTCCCCATGTTTAACTGTATGTTAATTGATTTAAAAGACATGTTGACCAATGGGTTCAAAATGGGAAATGCAGAAATAGAACAACCAAAATCTATTTCAACCGCAACGGCGGTAACCGCACAAATCATTGCTCAGGTGGCCAGCCATATTTACGGCGGTACGACCATTAATCGGATTGATGAAATCTTAGCTCCTTTTGTAACTGCCAGCTATAACAAGCACTTAGCCATTGCTCAGCAGTGGAATATTGCAGACTGTGCGGCATATGCCCAATCGCGAACCGAAAAAGAGTGTTACGATGCTTTTCAGTCGTTAGAGTACGAAGTAAACACTTTGCATACCGCTAATGGACAAACTCCATTTGTCACTTTTGGCTTTGGTCTGGGTACCTCCAAAGAAGCCCGTATGATCCAGCAAGCTATTCTCAAAAATCGAATTGCCGGATTAGGCAAAAATAAAAAAACTGCGGTATTCCCGAAGTTAGTCTTTGCGATTAAACAAGGATTGAATCATCAGTATGGCGATCCGAATTATGATATCAAACAGTTAGCTTTAGAATGTGCCAGCAAGCGTATGTATCCGGATATTCTCAATTATGATCGGGTAGTCGATGTCACCGGATCGTTTAAAACCCCGATGGGCTGCCGCAGCTTCTTGGGCGTGTATGAAGAAAATGGTCAGCAAATTCATGATGGGCGCAATAATCTCGGGGTGATCAGCCTCAATCTGCCGCGCATTGCGATTGAAGCGCAAGGCAATGAAGAGGCCTTTTGGGCACTGTTAGATTCACGTTTAGCGCTGGCAAAAAAAGCCTTAATGACCCGCATTGCACGCTTAGAGCAAGTTAAAGCCCGCGTGGCACCGATTTTATATATGGAAGGCGCTTGTGGTGTGCGCTTAAAAGCCGACGATAATATTGCCGAAATCTTTAAACATGGACGAGCGTCGATATCGTTGGGTTACATTGGATTACATGAAACGATTAATGCGCTATATGGCACCGAAACCCATGTTTATGATAGTGAAAATTTAAGAGCAAAAGCGCTTAAAATTGTACAGCGTTTACGCCGTGCAACCGATGACTGGAAAGATGAAACCGGCTATGCCTTCAGCTTGTATAGCACGCCAAGTGAAAATTTATGCGACCGTTTTTGCCGCTTAGATACCGCTGAGTTTGGGGTTATTTCGGGGGTCACCGACAAAGGTTACTATACCAATAGCTTCCATCTCGACGTTGAAAAACAGGTTAATCCGTATGACAAGCTTGATTTTGAATCCCCATATCCGGCGGTCGCAAATGGAGGCTTTATCTGTTACGGCGAATACCCAAATTTACAACACAATTTAAAAGCTCTGGAAGACGTTTGGGATTATAGCTATCAGCATGTGCCTTATTATGGAACCAATACCCCAATTGATGAGTGTTATGAATGTGGCTATACCGGCGAATTCAATTGTACCAGTAAAGGATTTGCGTGCCCGCGTTGCGGTAATCACGACACCAATAAAGTTTCCGTTATTCGCCGAGTGTGTGGCTATTTAGGCAGTCCAGATGCCCGCCCTTTTAATGCGGGAAAACAAGAAGAAGTAAAACGTCGGATCAAGCATCTCAACAATGGGCAGATAGGAAACAAATAGGCTAATTTTATGAATTATCATCAATATTACCCTATTGATGTGGTTAATGGCCCCGGCACACGCTGTACATTATTTGTCGCGGGCTGTATTCATCAATGCAGAGGTTGCTATAACCAAAGTACTTGGCGTCTCGATTCTGGGGTGCCCTTTACTCAAGAAATAGAAGATAGCATTATCGCCGATTTGCAAGATACTCGCATTAATAGACAAGGATTATCGCTCTCCGGCGGTGATCCACTACATCCGGCCAATGTGCCAGCTATTCTGAAATTAGTACAGCGGGTACGCATCGTGTGTCCGCAAAAAGACATTTGGTTATGGACAGGATATAAACGCGAGGAATTAACCCCAGAACAGCAAAAGGTAGTACGCCTATTGGATGTGCTGGTGGACGGTAAATTTGAGCAATCACTGTATGATCCCGGCTTAATTTGGCGCGGCAGCAGTAATCAAGTGATCCACAAACTACGTTAGTCCTCACGCTGCCAATATAATTTACTGCCGAATCCAAGGGTATTATTGACCATTTTTATCTCTTGGAGATAGATTTTCCAAATCGGCGTTTTAGCCGCTAACGCGACAGGAAAACGCCGACAATATTTATGCCGCGCTTCATCTGCATCACAAGCATACAGTGGTATTACCTGCCCGCGAAATTGAATACCTTGAATTTTACTGATCACTTTGGTTTGTGCCGATACCGTGCCGGCAATGGCCGGATTTTTTTGCATCAGTTGGCCGTGCCGAGAATCACCTTCGGTCATAAAAATCAATGACATTTCTTGTTTATCAAATACATAGAAGCAGGTGGCTGGCCAATAATCATCGGTATGAAAGGTGAAAATCGAAAAGACATGTTGGCGGGATAAATAACGCTGAATAGCGTTTAAAGCGGTTGGTGTTTTCATCATAGTGGCAAATAAACTTAAACGGTTCAGAACACGCCAGCAGAGCCTATACATTTATGCATACTTTACTGCATGGCGTGCTTCAGCGGTTCTGAACTCAGTAGAATGGGTTTACCACACTATAGGTTATTTATAAATTTGAGCAATACCGTTCATTTGGTTTTCACCGCTTGCCGCTACAACGCGGAAAGAAGTTGCGCCAGCTTCATCAGCTTTTTTGGCTAATTGTGCGGTCAGATCATCTAGAGTTGAAGCACCAGAGACAGACACTACACCGACAGGGGCTTGATTAGAATTTTGAACTTCTGTTGCTGCCATTGTACCAAATGAAAGGGTGGTTAATGCTAAAGTTGCAGCGATTAATGTTGTGTTTTTCATTTTATGATCCTTGATTTTTTAGTGAAACATTCAGGGGTTGTAACCTTCCCCTGTGATATGGATCATATTATTCCTCTAATCCGATAATGAAAATTGGCTATTTTTGCTTTTCTATGTCAAAAAATTTGAATATCAGTGGCAGTTCATAGCGAGAAAAATCGTCTAATAGGAATAAATTTCTTTATAATCTAATTAGTTAACCATATAAAATAGCTTATAACATCTGCAATTTTAATCATAAGCATCAGGGCCTAATAAGCACAAAATGCAAAATTATCAGTGAGTTACACGCTAAATGAGTGAAAAATCATGGTATGTATATTTAATTCGCGCCAATAATGATGCCTTATATTGTGGAATTAGCACCGATGTGGCTAAACGTATTGAGGTGCATCAACGCGGTCAAGGGGCTAAATATTTAGTTGGTAAATTACCGCTACGCTTGGTGTATCAGGCTGAGGCTGGGGATCGTTCCAGTGCCTCAAAAATAGAGTATTGCATTAAGCAATTGAAAAAAAGCCAAAAAGAGAGGCTGGTCATTGACCAACCTCAGAATATTATCGCCTATCTTGAGCACATTTGTGCTCGTCACTGAATCACGGCAACTACACCTACCGCAGGGCTATAACTTAGTCACACGGCGTTATTGCAGGCTATCAAACAGCGTTGAATAACTAACCTGCCCTGTATGGGCGTCTAACGCATCATTTTCTAAACCGTACACCATAAAGTGCGCTTGATGCTCTGGCCATTGACAATAAAGCTGATGTTGCTCAGCCAGCTGGAAGCCGAAACGCTGATAATAGGCAGGGTCGCCGAGCACCACAACCGCACCATAGCCAAATTCATTCAGGCTATCTAATCCTTCATAAACTAACTTTTCACCTAGCCCTTGGCCACGATGTTCAACATCGACCGCTAACGGTGCTAACCCGACCCACTGCACATCTTCGCCGTTAACATCTACCGGAGTAAAGCCGACATAACCAATGACTTCACCTTCGTCACTGGTCGCGACTACGCCTAAAGTAAGTAGCCCATCTTCTCTTAATTGGCGCACTAAATCGGCTTGGTAAGGCGTAGGAAAACAGCGACGCAATAAACGGTCAATGCCCATAGCATCGACGGGAATTTCAACGCGGATTAGCATGATATCAGCCCAGTACTATTTTGCGTTGCTGCTGAACCCTCCTGCGGTTTATTTTGTTGAATAAATTCAGCTAATTGCATTAAACCAAAGCGTAGAGGTGCTGGCATTTTTTCTAACTCAAAAGCATCCATTAGGTTTTTAACATACAGACCTAATTCGGTATCCCCTTCAATTACTAAGCGGCGTTGAAAAAACAGACTGTCGGGATCTTCTTTACGTGCGGCAATTAAAATCAGTTCATTGGCATTACCGCTAATACTGACATCTGCGGTGCCTTGTGGGCGAACCATTAACTGGCCATTTTGCAAACTAATAAACCAAACCAGTTGTAAATCGGTGATTTCAACTTTTAGCCATTTATTTTCCAAAAAATCCAGCTCGCCGTCGATCAGTGATTCATGGAACTGCCATTTTAATAATTGTTCCAATACTTGACGCTGAAGGGCGAAAGGGGTCATTTTCAAAGGCAGTCGCATCAAAGATGGGCCTTTACTCACAAGTTGTGAACGAAACTTTTCTAGCATAGCTCAGACTCCTATAACTTCGATATACCTAAGATACCCCTGACATAATTCAAATTTTGGGGGCGTAACCGCCATTTATTGATTCAAGTTACACGGCATATATGGCGGGCCATTTGATGAGATAATAAGGGTATTGTGTCAAAATAAGCGACAATCGCTATGATCCTATATCAATAATCATCCATTCTGCCAGAGTTTATTTTCTCAATCGGACGTCATTCCCGCAATCTCAATCATAAAATGCCATTTAACTGCCTTAAATCAAAATGTTGTTTACTGGTCTTGATTACAATCCTGATAGCTGAAAATTTATACTGAGATCAAAACTGAGATTAAAAATATGGAATTACTCTGCCCGGCAGGCAATTTACCCGCATTAAAGTCAGCAGTAGAAAACGGTGCGGATGCCGTTTATATCGGTTTAAAAAATGACACTAATGCGCGGCATTTTGCCGGATTGAATTTTACCGAAAAAAAACTGCATGAAGCCGAACGTTATATTCACCGAAATAAACGCAAACTGCATATCGCTATTAATACATTTGCTCATCCAGATGGCTATGAGCGGTGGCAAAATTCGATTGATTTAGCCGCAGATTTAGGCGCTGATGCGCTGATCCTCGCCGATATCGCCATGCTTGAATATGCGGCGCATAAATACCCGCACATTGAACGCCATGTTTCTGTACAAGCCTCCGCGACCAATACCGAGGCTATTCGCTTTTATCAACGTAATTTTCAAGTTCATCGGGTGGTATTACCCCGAGTTTTATCGATGCATCAAGTCAAACAATTAGCCAAAAGTAGTCCGGTACCGCTAGAGGTTTTTGCCTTTGGTAGCTTGTGCATTATGGCGGAAGGCCGTTGTTATCTTTCCTCTTATTTAACTGGCGAATCGCCGAATACCGTGGGTGCCTGTTCACCGGCCCGTTTTGTGCGCTGGCAAAAAACAGCAACTGGCATGGATTCACGCCTAAACGAGGTATTAATTGACCGCTATGATCACAATGAGCATGTGGGGTATCCGACGCTGTGTAAGGGCCGTTATCTGGTTGATGATCATAAATATCACGTTCTCGAAGAGCCCACCAGCTTGAATACCATTGAATTAATTCCTGATTTGATGGCGGCAAATATTGCATCGGTCAAAATAGAGGGGCGTCAACGTAGCCCGGCATATGTCAGTGAAGTCTCGCGTATTTGGCGTCAAGCAATTGATCGCTATCAAGCCAATCCTGCGGAATTTGAGGCCGATCCGCAGTGGTCTAAAAGTTTGGGCGATTTGTCTGAAGGCCAGCAAACCACGCTGGGCGCGTATCATCGTAAATGGCAGTAAAGGCGTCAAAGGGAAAGTATATGAGATATTCATTAGGCTCAGTATTATATTACTGGCCACGCACGGTATTAGAGGATTTTTATCACCAAGCAGCGCAAAGTGAGGCCGATATTATTTATCTCGGTGAATCCGTTTGCAGTAAACGCCGCGAATTAAAACCGGCAGATTGGATTGAACTTGGGCGTCAATTAGCCTCCCAAGGTAAACAAGTGGTATTAACCTCTCTGGCATTATTGCAAGCGCCGTCAGAACTGAAAGAAATTACCAAATTAGTCGATAATGGTGAGTTTCTCCTCGAAGCACATGATTTTGGGGTGATCAATATGCTCGCCGAGCGCGGATTGCCTTTCGTTGCTGGTCATGGGCTCAATTGCTACAATGCTTATGCGCTTAAATCGTTGTTAAAACAAGGGATGACACGTTGGTGTATGCCGGTCGAGCTGTCGCGGGATTGGCTGATTAATTTACTCAATCAATGTGAAAGCTTGGGGATCCGCGATCAATTTGAGGTTGAAGTGATGAGCTATGGCCATTTACCGCTGGCTTATTCTGCTCGTTGTTTTACCGCCCGCTCTGAAAACCGCTCTAAAGACGAATGTGAAACTTGCTGCATCAATTATCCGCAAGGACGCAAAGTATTTTCTCAAGAGCAGCAGCAAGTGTTTATTCTTAATGGGATCCAAACACAAAGTGGCTATTGCTACAATTTGGGTAATGAGCTTAATTCGATGCAAGGATTGGTCGATATTGTGCGTATTTCGCCTGAAAATATCGATTCCCTAAATATCTTGGCGCAATTTAAAGCGAATCAACTGGGCACGGCCCCGCTAAATCTGGCGGCAGAGCCCAGTTGTAATGGCTATTGGCGTAACATTGCTGGGTTATCAATGGCCCAATAAACATTAATCATGATGCTGGGACTTTTTGTGGATGAGATGGCGTAATTTATGACTGTAATGGCGTAATTCACCGTTTCGCAGCATGCCAACAAAAACTCCCAGTAGGGTATAAATCACTCCGAGAGTCAGCATCATCACGATATCCATCAAAACGCCAGTAAAAGGCAATCCCAGCTGGTTAATACCGGCAATAGCGTTAGTCGCCCAAGTAGAAGGCAGCGCAGAGGCTATCATTCGAACCCAATCCGGCATCGCTTGTAATGGCCAAATGGTGCCGGACATATAAAACACTGGCGTGGTAATAAATGCCAAGGTTAAATAAATCATTTCCACGCTACGCAGACATTCGGTCACCAGTTTGCCTAATCCGAGTACGGCCAATAAAAAAGGGAACGTTAGCATCCACAGTTCGTACAGTGGGGCTTCTTGGCGATAGCCTAGTACCCAAGGCCATAACGCAAAAAATACCGTGGATAAAAATAACCAGATTGGTAATAACGCCGATAACGCGCCGAGATAAACCGCTAATGGCGGCTTACCTTTAGGGGTTCCTCGAATAGCAATACTTACCCTTACGCAGGCAATTAACAGTGAATGCTGTAATAACATCACTAAAAGCCCAGGGAAAACAATCGCCGCAAAACTCACGCCGGGATTATATAATGCAATAGTTTCACTTTTCACGGGAGTGATCACTAACGCAGCTTGCTCCGCACTATAACCGGCGTTGCGTAATAATGCGGTATTATAATCATTGAGTAGCTGGGTATAAGCAATGGATAATTCTTGTTGAATCTGTCCACTGGCTAATCGGTTAGTTCCATCACCGTAAACCGGCACCGTAATATTTTTACCTTCGAGCAGATATTTTTCAAAATTGGTTGGAATAATAATAATCGCAAACAGCTGCCGGCTGATCATATCCTGCCGTGCTTGGGCTAAATTATCGTAACTGTGTAATTGCACTTTCGGTGTGGCATCTAAATCGCGAATTAATACCCGACTTGCAGAGCTATGGTCTTGGTCAATCACCGCGACCGGAAGCTCCCATAACACCGGCTTGGCATAGACTAAACTCATGATGCATAAAGAAACCAGCAGCAACAGCCACATTGGTTTATCCAGCATGCCTAGTAGCACCTTTTTGAAGGTGGCAAAATAAACCGGCATTATTCACTCCCTCCTTGGGCTGCAAGTCGTTTAAACAGTCGATGACGTACTAAAAATGCACAGACTAACGGATAAATCAATAAATACAGACAAACTTCAATAATCCGCCATCCGGTGACTTCACGCAGAAAAATATCAAACATCGCATTCAAAGCATGGGTTAATGGCTCTATATTTGAAATCACGCGCGCCGGCCAAATCATAGAAAGTTCGGGAACCGCCATACCGGAAAAAGCCAAGGCGATACTGACCAATATCCCAATTAAGCTGTACGCCATAATCGCACTGGAGGTAAAAGTGAACAGCAATAAGCCAATACTCTGTGCCGCTATCACATAGAAGAAACCGACCATAATCATATATAGCGGATTACCGGTAACTTTAGCATCAAATAGTGTCACTAATGCCGCTATTTCTATCACCAATAAGGTGGTAAAAAATAAGGTATAAGGTGCCATTTTACCCAGCAAAGCCGGGACAAAAGGAGTGATCGATTGCAGAATCGATCCCCGCGACATGGTGTAAATGGTACAGGTCACCACAAATAGCTGAAGCATATGAATAGTGGCCGCAAATTGCTGATAATAAATATAACTGCCACTTGGATTAAATAAGCTATCGTAAGATAAGGTAACATTCGCCAAAGGCGGAAGTTTATGCCCCATCGAAGACGCCATCAGCACCCGATATTTAGCATTCAGTTCGGCCACCAGCCCACTGAAATCCTGTATCGCATAACTGCCCGAGGCGTAAAATAAGGCGTTGTAATACATTCTAATTTCGGGTTGGCGACCACTGAGCGCCTCTTTTTCAAAATCAGGCGGGATATACAGCACCGCATAATCTTTGGCGCTGGCCATTCTTTTTATCGAGGTATCAACGTTATTATCAACCGCTTTAACATCGGCATGAGGTCCGGCGTTTAAATCGCGGATTAATTGCCGAGACAACGGGCTGTGATCGTTATCCACTACCGAGACGGGCAAATCCATTAAGGTGCCTTCAGAAAAATTGGCGC
This sequence comes from Moellerella wisconsensis, assembly GCF_022592395.1. Lineage (NCBI taxonomy): Bacteria > Pseudomonadati > Pseudomonadota > Gammaproteobacteria > Enterobacterales > Morganellaceae > Moellerella > Moellerella wisconsensis. The sequence continues at coordinate 3,274,464 of NZ_CP093242.1, forward strand.
TCACCAAGGTGAATAACATTAGTGGAAATAACCAACTTAACCAATGGAATACCGGGCTACGGATCGCGGATTTTGTTTCTCGGCTAAAGGCATTTTCAAAGCCTCTCCAAGCAAATTTAGCTTTCATACTGCGCCTTATTATTTATCCCAGCGCCACAATGTACTCATGCCCGGACGAAGACCTTCCACAGGCTCCAAGGGGTATAAGCGAACTTCAAAGGTTTTTAAATCGAAGTCTCCGGTTGCACGCGTGGCTCTCTTGGTCGCGTAATCGCCTTTAGGGGCGATAAAACGCACTTCCGCATCGATTTCTTTATCACCTAATGCCGGAACTCGTAATTTAATAATGTCACCTTTTTTGACATTAACTAAAATATCTTCGCGTAGATTATAAATAAAATAGGCTTGAGGCAGACGGATCAACGACACTAATGGGCTACCGGCATTAAATAATTCGCCTACTTCTGCAGGGATTGGTCCCACTTCACCTTCAACCGGGGCTTTTACTTGTAAATCATCAACCTGTACTTGAATCTCAGCCAGCTTCTGCTCTGCTTGTGTTAATTCGGCTTGGTATTGATGACGTAGCTCAACACGATCGCCATTTTTGCCTTCATCTAACTGGGCTTTAGCACTCAGTACCTGTTGATAAGCCACATCTTTTGCTTTACGGGCATTATCTAACTCATTCGCAGACACATATCCCTTCGCCGATAAATTACTTAACCGTGTATATTCACGGCTGGCATTCTGATATTGCGATTGCGCCTGAGCAACCTGCGCCGCTAGATTACGCAGCGTCTCTTCACGCGTACCATGCAGCGATAAGGCTAATTGAGCTTTAGCTTGGTCGCGCGCCGCAACAACAGCGGCATATTGTGCATTGAGTTCGGGGCTTTCCAGCGTTAACAATAACTGTCCTTGTTTAACATCATCACCACGCTCAATATGACGTTCAATGACCCGGCCGGTGGCTTTAGAAGTCACCACCACTTCCGGAGCATCAACTTCACCTTGTAATAACAAATATTGATTATGGGAATGAAAAAGAGCGGCTGTTGCAATTAAAATCAACATCAGCAGGATCAGTACAATCGTTCTTTTTTTCATTATGTTTATGAACCTTAAAAATAATATATCCAAAATCATTCGAGTTGCAGGAACGCAATCGAAGAGATCAATAAGATTACATACGTCAGTATGTTTAGAAGAGTAGAGCTAACTAATATGCCCGCAATATAAATATGACGGATATAATGGCAGAAACTATTATCGATACAGTATGACAATAATTTACAACAAAGCGTTAATAAATTCGTGCGCTAGCTCACTGACAGAAAGGGAATAGCATCCGAATAATACCGGAATAGTGCAACTGAAAATCACTTATGTCAAATTTTCGTGATATGAATATTAACAATAATATTCGCCACACAATAATCCAATTAAGTTAAAATAGACGCTTTGCCTCCCTACTGGAAAACCTATGTACGAGTTTGATCTAGTCCTCCTACTCTTGCAGCAGATGTGCGTGTATTTAGTGATAGCTTGGGCATTAAGCAAAACACCGCTGATCATTCCTCTGCTAAAAGTCACCATTCGTCTGCCCCATAAAGTCATGTGTTACTTTATTTTCTCCATTTTCTGCATCATGGGCACTTATTTTGGCTTACATATCAATGACTCGATAGCCAATACTCGCGCAATCGGTTCAGTATTAGGCGGCTTACTCGGTGGCCCCGGTGTTGGTTTTTTAGTTGGCTTTACCGGCGGATTGCACCGCTATTCCCTCGGCGGTATGACCGCATTCAGCTGTATGGTATCGACTATCGCAGAAGGACTGATAGGAGGGCTGATCCATAGCTACTATATGAAGCGCGGTAAAATTAATAAGTTATTTAACCCGTGGACCGCTGCTGGAGTAACACTATTCGCCGAAATCATCCAAATGCTAATTATCTTATTATTGGCTAAACCCTTTAATGAGGCTTTAGCGTTAGTAAAAAATATTGCCGCCCCGATGGTGATTGCCAACAGTATTGGCGCCGCAATGTTTATCCGTATTTTATTAGATAGGCGCGCCATTGTAGATAGGTATACCTCCGCATTTTCAGCCCAAGCAATGAAAATAGCCGTATGTACAGAAGGTATTTTACGCAAAGGCTTCAATGCGGATAACAGCATGAAAGTGGCTAAAATCATTTATCAGCAGCTAGAAATTGGTGCCGTTGCGATTACCGATCGCGAAAAATTATTAGCCTTTATAGGGATAGGCGCAGATCACCATATTCCCGGCACCCCGATTGCGTCGATACAATCGCGTCGAGCGATCGACTTCAACGAAGTCGTCTATGCCGACGGTAATGAGACCCCGTATAAATGTTCACTCGATCCTACCTGTAAATTGGGTTCTGCATTGGTTATACCTTTACGCGGTGAAAATCAACGCGTTATAGGAACGATAAAACTTTATGAAGGCAAAAATCGTTTATTCAGCTCAATTAACCGCACCCTAGGAGAAGGCATCGCCAGTTTATTCTCTGCACAGATCCTCGCCGGACAATATGAACGCAATAAACAATCACTGCTGCAATCTGAAGTTAAGTTGTTGCATGCCCAAGTTAATCCACATTTTCTATTTAATGTGCTCAATACACTCCAAGCAGTAATCCGGCGTGATAGCCAGCAAGCAGGACAATTAGTGCAATATATCTCGACGTTTTTTCGTAAAAATCTTAAACGTCCGGAGAATAATGCCACGCTGGGTGAAGAGATAGAGCACGTTAATGCATATTTACAGATTGAAAAAGCACGTTTCCGTGATAATTTACAGGTTCATTTTGAGATCCCAGATCAGCTTAATCTGGTCGAGCTACCGGCTTTTTCTCTCCAACCGATGGTAGAAAATGCCATAAAACATGGAACATCACAGTTATTAGGCATTGGGCGTATTACAATACGTGCTTATCAACATAATCAATGTGTTTGTATCGAAATTGAAGACAATGCCGGACTCTATCAACCCTCGCCGCTCAGTGATGGCTTAGGAATGAGTTTGGTGGATAAACGACTGCGCTTAAAATACGGCGAAAAATATGGGGTTAGCGTGGAATATGAGCCCGAAGAATTTACCCGTATCAAACTAAATTTGCCGTATTATTCACACAACCTAATAAAATAATTAAAAAATAATGAATGTACTAATTGTTGATGATGAACCCTTAGCCCGAGAAAACCTGCGCTGCTTACTCGAAGATATAGCAGATATTGAAATTATCGGTGAATGCGCCAATGCCATCGAAGCTATTAGCGCTATCCATAAATTAAAGCCGGATGCGGTGTTTTTGGATATTCAAATGCCTCGCGTTACTGGCTTAGAAATGGTGCGCATGCTTGATCCCGAAGACCGACCTTATATCATTTTCCTCACCGCTTTTGATGAATATGCGATTGAGGCCTTTGAGGAGCATGCGTTTGATTATTTGCTGAAGCCGGTAGAAAAACAGCGCATGGAAAAAACGCTGCATCGATTACGACAAGGTAAGCAAAAGCAGAATATCGAAGCGTTAGTCGGTAGCGAGCCACTCAAGTTTATTCCTTGTACTGGTCACAGCCGTATTTGGCTAATGAAGCTGGATGAAGTTTTATACGTCACCTCACGCATGAGCGGTGTATTTGTGATTAGTAAGCAAGGCCAAGAAGGCTTTACGGAATTGACGTTACGTACCCTTGAAATGCGAACGCCACTGGTTCGCTGCCATCGTCAATATTTGGTCAATATGACGCAGTTAAATGAAATTTTATTCGGTGATAATGGACAAGCTGAGTTAGTGCTGAGTAATGGAGAACGCATCCCAGTCAGCCGCCGTTATCTTAAACCGCTCAAAGAAGCACTAGGGTTAATCTAAGCAATCATATATTATGAAATAATTATAATTAACCTAAACCTAAAGGAGTCAGGTGAATGGCTGATTTTTATCTTCAAATTAGAACTGATTCAATGACATTAAAAAATCTGGAAACTCACGATGAGCATTCAGCACAAGGCCATTTCTCTTCTGTCCGCTTGATCATTGGCGATTATTATTCGGCTGAATTTATTCTGCGACAACTGGTTGAGCAAATGGGTCTGCGTGTTTCATTGCCGTTTAGCACTCATCATCGTGTTGTGGTACAAGCGCTAGATAAAATCGAAGGTGGGCTAAGTGAAGTTGAAATTCGTTTACTCAAAGAAGTGGTTTCTGGCGGATTTGCCCAAAAAGTGAAAAAAATTGTTGTCTGCTGCGATAATTTACCCTTGCCTCAAAGTGAGGCCAAAGAATTACTCGAAAACACCCAATAACTTTTATGTGTCGTCAGAGGGTTATCCTCTGGCGACCTAATCTTCTTTCTCTACCCTAATCATATACTCAGTATTCTAAGACGCCTCATCGTACTACTGTCCTTACTCTCTATTCCCATTTCTCTATTTTTTATTCTCTAGTTGATTGTTTAGTTTAGCTTTTCACGCTGATATTCCCATCGGGGAAGTCTGCAAAAGTTAACATCACAATATAAAATCTATAAAAAAACCAAAAAAAAACCGGACAAATGTCCGGTTTTTAATGTCTCATCAACTGAGCGCAAGCCAATTAAACGCGATAATTATGCGTTATTGCTTGGAGTGCGGCGACGTGGCGCTGCTGATGCGGCACCATCTTCGCTACGACCACGGAAACCACCGCGATCATTTTTACGCTCACCACCACGACGTGGAGCGCCTGCACCTGCACCACCCGCTGAACTACCTTCTCCACGACGAGGAGCACCACCACCACGACGCTCACGGCGTTCGAATGGTTGAGCTTCACCCATCAGTTGGATCTGCATAGGTTTATTCAGAATGCGTGTACGGCTTAAATGGCTCACTAAATCATTTGGCATGCCTTTTGGCAGTTCAATAGTCGAGTGAGTTCCGAACAGTTTGATGTTACCAATGTAACGGCTGCTGATATCGGCTTCGTTAGCAATCGCACCAACAATGTGACGAACTTCAACACCATCATCGCGGCCAACTTCAATACGGTACAGTTCCATATCGCCGACATCACGACGTTCGCGACGCGCTGGTTTATCACCATTTCGGTCACCGCGATCACCACGGTCACCACGATCGAAACGGTCATTACCACGGCGACGGTCGTCAGAACGGTCATTTGATTCACGACGTGGACGACGTGGAGCTTCTGGTGGCAGGATCAGAGGACGTTCGCCCTGTGCCATTTTCAGCAATGCTGCTGCCAGAGTTTCGATATCTGAATCTTCACCAGGAACTAATTTAGCCAGTAATGCACGATATTGTTCTAAATCAGCACTTTCTAGCTGTTTTTGAACAGTTTCGGCAAATTTAGCTAAACGACGTTCAGTCAGCAGATCTGCATTTGGCAGTTCAACTTCAGGAATAGTCAGTTTCATGGTGCGTTCAATGTTGCGCAGTAAACGACGCTCACGGTTCTCAACGAACAGTAATGCGCGACCAGCACGACCAGCACGGCCTGTACGACCGATACGGTGAACGTAAGATTCAGCATCCATAGGGATGTCATAGTTAACAACTAAGCTGATACGCTCAACATCCAGACCACGAGCCGCAACATCGGTTGCGATCAAAATGTCTAAACGACCATCTTTTAAACGTTCTAATGTTTGTTCGCGCAGTGCTTGGTTCATATCACCATTCAATGCCGCGCTGTTATAACCGCTACGTTCTAAGGCTTCTGCAACTTCTAATGTGGCATTTTTAGTACGCACAAAGATAATCGCTGCATCAAAATCTTCCGCTTCAAGAAAACGAACCAGCGCTTCATTTTTACGCACACCATAAGCAGTCCAGTAGCTCTGAGTAATATCAGGGCGAGTGGTTACGCTAGACTGGATACGGATTTCTTTTGGATCTTTCATGAAACGACGGGTGATACGACGGATCGGATCTGGCATCGTTGCAGAGAAAAGCGCCGTCTGGTGATTTGCTGGGATTTGGCTCATGATGTTTTCAACATCTTCAATAAAGCCCATACGCAGCATTTCATCAGCTTCGTCCAGAACCAGACCTTTTAATTGAGAAAGATCTAAAGTTCCACGTTTCAAATGGTCAAGCAGACGTCCTGGAGTCCCCACGACAACTTGTGGTCCTTGACGCAGTGCACGCAATTGAACGTCATAACGTTGGCCACCATACAGGGCAACAACATTGACACTTTTCATATGTTTAGCAAAGTCACCCATCGCTTCTGAAACCTGAACGGCCAGTTCGCGAGTTGGGGCTAAGACTAAAATTTGCGGCGCTTTTAAGTTAGGATCGATATTGTTCAGCAACGGTACACCGAATGCTGCTGTTTTACCGCTTCCTGTTTGTGCCATACCCAGCACATCTGACCCTTGTAACAGATGAGGGATACATTGTTGTTGAATTGGTGAAGGTTTTTCGTAACCTAAATCACCCAGTGCAGTCAAAATAGATGCTGATAAACCAAGATCAGCAAAAGAGATATCAGTCTCTGTAGTCATGTAAAGGTGCCTCATACTTAATGGCGGCCAGTTTACATAACACAGCGAAAATCGTTTCCGTCATTTTCATTTAAAATGTGAACTGGCTCAAATTATATTATTAAACGAACAGATAAGCCCTCATCGTGTCTAGATGATGACTTAAAATTTTGTGTGAAAATGTTCGTCAGCTATTGCTGGCCCGATTCTGAAAGGTCGTCTTGTTCTTGGCCTAATAGCGCCAATTCCAACAATGCATAGCGGTGTTCAACAAAACTGTGAGCGTTGTTGGCTACCGTCAGTTTGAATAATGCAACCGCATTATTCTTATCCCCCAGACTTAGGTAATTTTTACCTAAATAGAAGTTAGTTTCACTGAGATGTTCAGCGAGCGAAGTGTTATCCATTGAATTTTGTTTTAAACGCTCCATCAATGTATTTTCATTGATGTTCCCTAAATAAAATTCAACGATGTTCCAGCCCCATTGCCCTTTTTCCGATTTGTCATAACGTGCCGACAAGTTAGCTTTCGCTACTTGGGGATCAATTTCTTTTTCCACCAAATAAAGCCATAAGCTACGGAAAGGGTCGTTTGGATCGTCTTGATAATACGCCAGCAGATCATCCTGCGCTAATTTATACCGGCCACCGTAATAAAGTGCGATGCCTCGGTTCATACGCGCGAAATTGTAAGTTGGATCAAGTTCTAATACAGAATCAAACGCTTCATAGGCGGCATCATAGTTGCCTGCCTGCGTAAAGTATATCCCAAGAAAATTAAAAATCTCTGGAATATCAGGACGTATGGCTAACGCAGTCGAAAAATCGTTGCGAGCCAATGCCCTTAAACCGAGACTATCATACAACACACCGCGCTCATATAAAAGCTGTGCGTACTCATCATCGGTCAATGAACGACTCGCAAGGATTTGTTCCATACGAGCCAATATAACTTCCTGTTGCAATGTAGGTTGTAAAGGAATAGCCAGAACTTGATTAGTTCGCCACTCTTTATTACTGCAGCCAATCAATAAGAAAAGAAATGCCGCAGAGATAAGGCGTACAAACGCATTCGCATCCCTTCTCTTAAGACAGATACTGTTCAGCATATTCCGTCCTTACATTGCTACTGGATCTTTTCAGCAAAATTGCTGAACGGTGCCCTTTTTACAGGACACCTGTTTCAAGGTCAACTTATTCCGCTGAGTCTTGTTGTGCAGCAGGAGCTTCTTCCGTTGTAACGGCTTCTTTCATGCTGAGACGGATACGGCCTTGGCGGTCGATTTCCATGACTTTAACTGGAACTTCTTGACCCATTTGCAGATAGTCAGTCACTTTCTCTACACGCTTGTCAGCGATTTGAGAAATATGCACCAGACCTTCTTTACCGCCACCAATTGCAACGAAAGCACCGAAATCAACGATACGCGTTACTTTACCTTGGTAGACGCGATTAACTTCAACTTCTGCGGTAATTTCTTCGATACGACGGATAGCTTCTTTGGCTTTTTCACCATCAGTTGCCGCGATTTTTACAGTACCATCGTCTTCGATTTCGATAGTCGTTCCTGTTTCTTCAGTCAGCGCACGAATAACAGAACCGCCTTTACCAATCACATCTTTGATTTTATCAGAGCTGATTTTGATGGTATGAATGCGTGGTGCAAACTGAGAAATATCATCGCGTGGGCTATTGATAGCCTGTTCCATGACCGTTAGGATATGTAAACGCGCGCCTTTAGCTTGGTTCAGTGCCGCTTGCATGATTTCGCGGGTGATACCCTCGATTTTAATATCCATCTGCAATGCGCTGATACCTTCACGGCTACCGGCTACTTTGAAGTCCATGTCGCCTAAGTGATCTTCATCACCCAGAATATCAGACAGAACTACATAGTTTTCATCTTCTTTAACTAAGCCCATTGCAATACCTGCAACCGCAGCTTTAATTGGCACACCCGCATCCATCAGTGCTAAAGAAGCACCACAGACAGAGGCCATTGAAGATGAACCGTTTGATTCAGTGATTTCAGAAACCACACGGATCGTGTATGGGAATTCAGCCTGAGTTGGCATCACTGCCAATACACCGCGTTTAGCCAAACGACCATGACCAATTTCACGACGTTTAGGTGAACCGACCATTCCAGTTTCGCCCACAGAGTATGGAGGGAAGTTGTAATGGAACAAGAAGCTGTCAGTACGTTCGCCCATCAGCTCATCGATGTTCTGGGCATCGCGTGCCGTTCCCAGAGTTGCGGTAACCAGCGCCTGAGTTTCACCACGAGTAAACAATGCTGAACCGTGAGTACGTGGTAGAACGCCAGTACGTACATCTAACGCACGGATCATGTCTTTTTCACGGCCATCGATACGTGGCTCACCACGTAATACACGGCTACGAACTACTTGTTTTTCTAAACCAGACAGCAGGTCTGAGATTTCAGATGCGTCTAAAGTTTCGTCTTCTGCTAATAATGCGGCAGTAACTTCTTCTTTGATCAGATTAACTTGTGTATAACGCTCTTGTTTTTCAGTGATACGGTAAGCATCGCCTAAACGGCTTTCAGCCAGTGCTGCAACACGATCGCTCAGCGCTTGGTTAACTGGCTCTGGCTGCCAATCCCATTTCTCTTTACCGACTTCTGCAACCAGTGCATTGATATTTTCAATTACCACTTGTTGTTGATCGTGACCAAACACAACTGCACCGAGCATTTCTTCTTCGCTCATCAGTTCTGCTTCTGATTCAACCATCAATACTGCGCCTTCAGTACCGGCAACAACTAAATCCAAACGGCTTTCTTTTAATTCGTCAGCGGTTGGGTTCAGTACATATTGGCCATCAATGAAACCAACACGTGCAGCACCAATTGGGCCATTGAATGGAACACCTGACAGTGACAGCACCGCAGATGCACCAATCATTGCTACGATGTCTGGATTAACTTGTGGGTTAACAGAAACAACGGTAGCGATAATTTGAACTTCGTTTAAGAAGCTGTCTGGGAACAGTGGGCGTAATGGACGGTCGATTAAACGAGCGATCAGTGTTTCGCCTTCGCCAGGACGGCCTTCACGACGGAAGAAACTTCCTGGAATACGGCCTGCTGCGTAAGTACGTTCTTGATAGTTAACAGTTAAAGGGAAAAAGCTTTGCCCTTCTTTAACTTTTTTCTGCGCAACAACAGTAACGAGAACCGCAGTATCGTCCATGTTGACCATAACTGCTGCTGTCGCTTGGCGCGCCATCATACCGGTTTCGATAGTGACTGTGTGTTGACCGTATTGGAATTTACGAATAGTAGGATTTAGCAAAATAGTACCCTTTCTTAGACCACATGATTTCATTCATCTGTGGCATTAGTTTTCTCTTCTTACTACATCCTCGCGACTAATGAGAGGACTGAAACGGGTTATTGATACTCTAGCTGATTAGCTGTTAGTCAATATTCAATACTCTCATTAGCCGCGCGAATCGGTTGTAGCCGAAGAGGCTCATACAATAATAATGTTATTTAACTTCTGTGTGGCTAAATAAAGTTCACTGCTGATTATTTATCAGTCTGACATTAACTTTAGTCAAAACAGTAACGATGTGTTACATCGACCGGATTGAATTTAGCACAAGAAGCTTATTGCTTCACGCCTTATATGCCCACAATACTTTAGTCTATGTGGGATATATAGCCAGCCAATATTAACGCTTTACCCCGAGAAATTCAGGAATAAATTAACCGCCAATCAAAATAGATGCGAGCGGCGCATTCGGCTGATCTAGTTTAACATTTTAGTTAAGTGAATTTCGAGTCTAACTTCACTTGAAATAAAATATTCCGCTATTTAAATAGTATAAATAGTACTTTTCAATATCATTTAAGGAGTAGAAAAGACTATTTCCAAAGCGATTTTTACAACATTAGCTGATATAAAGATCAACTCTATCCAGAAGAAAAGGGGCCAATAGGCCCCTTTCCACTGAAACTTGCTTGATTAGCGACGCAGACCAAGACGCTCTAACAGAGCGGTATAACGTGCAACATCTTTGCTTTTCAGGTAGTTCAGCTGGTTACGACGCTGAGCAACCATACGCAACAGACCACGACGGCTATGGTGATCTTTTTTGTGCTCTGAAAAGTGACCTTGCAGGTGATTAATTTGCGCAGTTAACAGTGCAACTTGAACTTCACTTGAACCAGTGTCGTTTTCGCCACGGCCAAATTCTGCAACAATTTTTGCTTTCGCTTCAGTACTTAGAGACATAATAACTCCAGATGATTGATATATATTAGGTAACGAGAGCCAATCTCTAATTTAGCTTCTCAAAATAAAGCTTAATATTTATAAACCGCCGCTGTCATAACGCTAACTGTTTCTAACCGCACCGGTTCTAATCGAACATATACAGAGAGTCAACATAAAAGCCCAATAACAACCAAAGCCATATAAATAGTTAAGCGGCGTCATTCTACGCTGCTTATCAACACAACGCAATATGACAACCCAACGACGTTATTCGTTGATTGGATTTTCAACGACTAATCGACGTGGGGCAACTAAACCTTCTTCGTTGATCACAGCAATACCAATAAATTTGGCATCATCTCCTCGGGTGACACGTACCATTTCACCTTCTGGCAAGTTGTTTATCGCCGTTCTTACTGGCTGACCTTGCTGGAAATAACCGGCTGTGGTTTCACAAAGATTAACCGCTGGAAAATGCACGACCGCGGTATCCATAGGTAATAATAGAGGGTCTAGCACCTCTTCTAGTGGATGCCCTTGTTGTTCGGCAAGTTCCTTTAATGCGGTTAATTGTTCTAATGTCACCATTCTTTCATACGGATAGTTAGCGACTTGTATGCGGCGCAAATAAATAACATGGGCGCCACATCCGAGAAGTTCACCAAGATCATCGGTAATCGTTCGAATATAGGTGCCTTTAGAACAATGAATTTCTAATTCCAGTTCATCACCTTCCCAGCGAATAAACTGCAATTCATAAACAGTAATCGGACGCGCATCGCGCTCTACCGTTATGCCTTTGCGGGCGTATTCATATAACGGTTTACCTTGATGTTTCAAGGCTGAGTACATTGATGGAACTTGCAGTGTTTCACCGCGGAAACTGTCCAGTGCGGCATCAAGCTGTTCTTGAGTTACATTTACTGGGCGCTCACTGATAATTTGCCCCTGAGAATCAGAGGTATCAGTACGCTGTCCTAGACGCGCAATAACGCGATAGCGTTTGTCTGAATCGAGTAAGAACTGAGAGAACTTTGTCGCTTCACCTAAACACACTGGCAACATACCTGTTGCCAGTGGATCTAGCGCACCAGTGTGACCGGCTTTGTTCGCATTAAACAGACGGCGAACCTTCTGCAGTGCATCATTAGAGGAAATATCTTGCGGTTTATCCAGTAATAATACGCCATGTATATCACGGCCACGACGACGGCGAGCCATTATTTTTCCTCTTGTCCATCTGCATCTACGCGACGTTTTTCATCATCACGTACCACATTAGACACCAGGTTTGACATCCGCATCCCTTCGACTAATGAGCTATCATAAGAGAATGTTAATTCTGGCAATACGCGTAAGCGCATTGATTTTCCTAACAATGAACGAATAAAACCGGCGGCTTCGTTCAGTGCTTTAATGCCATCTTTAACCATTTCAGAATCATGCTCTGCATCCAAAAAGTTTAAAAAGGTCACATAAACTTTGCCGTAGGCTAGATCTCGTGATAATTCGACACCTGAAACTGTCGCCATTCCGATACGAGGGTCTTTAATTTCACGCTGTAGGATAATGGCGATTTCTTTCTGCATTTCCTGAGCGACGCGCTGAGCGCGGGTAAATTCTTTTGCCATCGTTATATCTCCTGACATTTAGGGGGGCATATAGCCCCCCTAACAATATAGTAAGATGAACTTGCGGTAAAATTAACCGTCGATAGAACGTTTGATTTCAATGATCTCAAAGACTTCGATCATATCACCAGGGCGGACATCGTTGTAGTTTTTAACACCGATACCACATTCCATACCGTTACGAACATCACTCACATCATCTTTAAAGCGACGTAATGATTCTAATTCACCTTCGTAAATAACTACGTTATCACGCAGAACGCGAATTGGGTTATTACGTTTAATCGTACCTTCAACCACCATACAACCAGCAACGGCACCAAATTTCGGTGATTTAAACACATCACGAACTTCAGCCAGACCGATGATTTGTTGTTTGTATTCAGGTTCAAGCATACCACTCATTGCCTGTTTGATTTCATCAATCAGGCTATAGATAACCGAGTAGTAACGCAAATCAACACTTTCACTTTCAATGACACGACGTGCAGATGCATCAGCACGAACGTTAAAGCCCAGGATGATGGCATTTGATGCTGCAGCCAGTGAAGCGTCAGTCTCTGTGATACCACCCACACCTGAACCGATGATTTTAATTTTAACTTCATCAGTAGACAGTTTTTGCAGTGAGTCAGTAATGGCTTCACAGGTTCCCTGAACATCGGTTTTCAGTACGATATTCAATTCAGAAACTTTACCTTCTTCCATGTTCGCAAACATGTTTTCCAGTTTAGATTTCTGCTGGCGAGCCAGTTTCACATCACGGAATTTGCCTTGACGATACAGAGCAACTTCACGTGCTTTTTTCTCATCGCGAACGACTGTTGCTTCATCACCGGCAGAAGGAACGCTGGACAGACCCAGAATCTCGACTGGCATTGATGGGCCGGCAGTTTGAACTTCTTTACCTAATTCGTTGCGCATTGCACGAATACGGCCATATTCAAAACCACACAGTACGATATCACCTTTGTTCAATGTACCTTCTTGAACCAGGATAGTCGCAACTGGACCACGGCCTTTATCAAGATAAGATTCAATGACAACACCGCTTGCCATACCTGTACGAACAGCGCTCAGTTCAAGAACTTCAGCTTCTAACAGGATAGCTTCCAGCAGTTCATCAATACCGGTACCTTTCTTCGCTGAAACATTAACGAATTGGTTTGTTCCACCTAATTCTTCAGAGAAGATACCGTATTGCATTAATTCATTTTTGACGCGTGAAGGGTCAGCTTCAGGTTTATCCATTTTGTTGATAGCAACAACAACTGGAACGCCTGCGGCTTTCGCATGCTGAACTGCTTCAACCGTCTGAGGCATAACGCCATCATCTGCAGCAACAACCAGAACCACGATATCCGTTGCTTGTGCACCACGAGCACGCATTGAAGTAAATGCGGCGTGTCCCGGAGTATCAAGGAAGGTAATCATGCCTTTATCAGTTGTTACATGATAAGCACCGATATGCTGGGTAATCCCGCCCGCTTCGCCAGAGGCGACTTTTGTTGAGCGAATATAATCCAGTAATGAGGTTTTACCATGGTCAACGTGACCCATAATGGTAACCACTGGTGGACGTGGCTCTGCGATTGATTCGCCGCCTGTATCACGGTCGCTCAGGATAGCTTCTTCTAATTCGTTTTCACGACGCAGAATAACTTTATGTCCCATTTCTTCCGCAACCAGTTGAGCAGTTTCCTGATCAATAACCTGGTTAATCGTTGCCATAGCGCCCATTTTCATCATAGTTTTGATGACCTGAGAGCCTTTAACTGCCATTTTATTAGCCAGTTCAGCAACAGTAATGGTTTCACCAATGATAACGTCACGGTTTACTGCAGCAACGGGCTTGTTAAAGCTCTGTTGCAGTGAGCTACCTTTACGGTTCTTTTTAGATTTACCATTACGACCGACAGCACGCTCTTCTTCGCGATCTGCTTTCTCAGAAAGTTTATTGCCTTTCTTTTGACGCGGAGCTTTAGTCGTACGGTTACGTGTGCGACGACCTTCTTCTTTTGCGTCACTCTCGTCTTCTGCTTCTTGAGCATGACGATAAGTGGTTGTATGGTAATCGGTTACTTCTTCAGTTGGTGCTTCTTCAGTAACTGGATTTTCTGCGGCCATACGGCGAGCCTCTTCAGCAACACGAAGCGCATCGGCTTCGACTTTACGACGAACTTCTTCTTCGGCTTTGCGTTTTAATTCCGCAGCTTCCGCTTCAAGACGTTGTTTTTCACTGATTACTTCACCGGTTTTGCCTGATTTCTGTTGGTTTTCGCTTTGTTTCACTTTCTCTATTTCCGCTGCTTCGCGCTTAGCTTTTTCAGCTGCTTCACGTCTTGCTTTATCTTCGGCGTTACGCTTTGCTTCTGCGTCACGTTGTGCTTTCTCTTGTGCATCACGTTTCGCTTTTTCTTCCGCTTCGCGTTGTGCCTTTTCTTCAGCTTCGCGCCGTGCTTGCTCTTCCGCTTCACGCTTCGCCTGCTCTTCCGTTTCTGCTTGTTCTACAGCATCGCGGTTAACATATGTGCGTTTTTTGCGGACTTCGATATTTACCGATTTGCTTTTGCCACCGGTGACGGGGACACTCAACGTACTACGAGTCTTCCGTTGTAGTGTCAATTTACTCGGCTGACCTGCTGTACCGCCTTGTTCGCGATTCAGATGTGCCAGCAAAGTTTCTTTTTCATTCTGACTAACAGAGTCACTCTCACCTTTTTTGATCCCTGCGTCAGCAAATTGCTGTACCAGGCGTTCAACTGAGGTTTGAATTTCTGCTGCCAATGATTTTACAGTTTCTGTCATTCCATTCCTTCCTGCTACAGTGATTATGCATCGTTACCAAACCAGCAGATATTACGTGCAGCCATGATGAGTGTACCCGCTCTCTCATCATCCAGACCTTCGATATCAGTAAGGTCGTCGATGCCCTGTTCAGCAAGATCTTCCAGAGTACAGATACCATGAGCCGCTAATTCATAGGCCAATGCGCGTTCCATACCTTCTAGAGTTAATAAATCTTCCGCAGGCTGATTATCGCCTAAGCTCTCTTTTTGAGCTAATTCCAGCGTAGTTAGGGCTGCTTTTGCTCTTTCACGCAGAACTTCGATAGTCTCTTCATCAAGACCTTCAATTTCCAGAAGTTCGCTGATAGGCACGTAAGCTAGTTCTTCTAACGTAGAGAAGCCTTCTTCTACCAGTGTAGTGGCAAACTCTTCATCAATATCAAGATGCTTAGTAAATGTATCAATAGAAGCATGTGCTTCCGCTTGATGTTTTGCATTCAGCTCATCGTCAGTCATGACATTTAGTTCCCACTTGTCATTACCACGATGTATTTTCAGTAATTGCGCCGCTAAGCGTACGTTTTGTCCATTACGGCCAATCGCCTGTGCCAAATTACTGCTTTCAACAGCAACATCCATTGTGCAATTATCTTCATCAACCACAATAGAAGCAACATCTGCTGGAGCCATTGCATTAATCACGAATTGCGCTGGGTTATCATCCCATAATACGATATCAATTCGTTCACCGCCCAGTTCACTGGAAACGGCTTGTACTCGCGCGCCACGCATACCAACACACGCACCCACTGGGTCAATACGTTTGTCGTTGGTTTTTACAGCAATTTTAGCACGAGAACCAGGATCACGAGCTGCGGCTTTGATTTCAATAATCTCTTCGCCGATTTCCGGTACTTCGATGCGGAACAGTTCAATCAACATCTCAGAACGTGAGCGAGTCACAAATAATTGTGCTCCACGCGCTTCTGGACGAACATCATACAGTACACCGCGAATTCGGTCACCTGGACGGAAATTCTCACGTGGCAACATATCTTCACGCAGGATAACAGCTTCAGCGTTGTTACCTAAATCTAAGGTAATGTTATCACGATTTACTTTTTTAACCTGAGCGGTGATGATTTCACCTTGTTGCTCACGGAATTGTTCAACAACCATCGCACGCTCTGCTTCGCGAACTTTTTGTACGATAACTTGTTTAGCCGTTTGCGTAGTAATACGGTCAAATACAACAGATTCAATCTCATCTTCAACATAATCGCCTAACTGCATTGAAGGATCATCGAAATTTGCGGCTTCAAACGTAATTTCGCGAGTCGGCATAGTGACTTCATCAACCACTAACCAACGACGAAAAGTCTCAAAATCGCCGGATTTACGGTCGATACTGACACGAACTTCAATTTCTTGCTCATACTTTTTCTTGGTGGCAGTTGCTAGAGCAGTTTCAAGTGCCTCGAAGATTTTTTCACGAGGAAGGGATTTTTCATTAGAAACCGCTTCCACAACAGCCAGAATTTCTTTGTTCATCCTAGTTGCCTCATTGAACTTAATTAAAAGTGGGGTACCAGGTTAGCTTTCTGGATGTTGCTCAACGCGAACACTTCATCCTTACCATCCACAGTAACCGTTATCATTTCACCATCAACGGCTTTAATTATACCTTGCCATTTACGGCGGTTCTGCATTGCAATGCGTAAAACCACTGTCGCCTCTTCACCGATATAACGAACAAATTGTTCGGCGGTAAAGATAGGACGGTCTAGACCTGGTGACGAAATTTCCAGGTTATAAAGTACAGCTATGGGATCTTCTACATCCAATACCGCACTGACCTGGTGGCTAACATCAGCACAATCATCAACAGTGATGCCATCTTCACTATCAATGTAAACACGTAGTGTTGAAACACGTGCACGGATAAACTCAAGGCCAACAAATTCAAAGCCTAAAGCCTCTACAGGTGCTGAAATCATCTCTGTTAATTTTTGATCTAATGTGGACAAGCCCACCCCCAGACATAAAAAAAGGGCTATAAAAGCCCAGTTAATTCGGTTGTCAAATAACAAAAAACCCCGAAATTCGGGGCTTAAGTAACTGGACCCTGTAGTGTCAACGGGTTCAACCAGTTTCTTAGTAATCTTTTAAAATTAGAGTTAATCGTGTAAATACCGATAAATGCATTTGAAAAGATAGTTGACTAAGAAGTGGTTGCGGGAGCCGGATTTGAACCGACGACCTTCGGGTTATGAGCCCGACGAGCTACCAGACTGCTCCATCCCGCGTTCGAAAACGTGACATATACTACGCTGATAACCTGCAAATCGCAAGCTATACAAATAATGGTGCCGAGAAGGGGACTTGAACCCCTACGCCCGTTTTGTAGGCACTACCACCTCAAGGTAGCGTGTATACCAATTTCACCACCTCGGCACAGAAATGAGATTATTCGCTTTTTTAACAATCTCATTTTTAAACTTTACTTTACTACTTTCGATAATTTGGTATCGACACAAAATTATCTATTTGGAATCTAGGACACTTAACGTGGAATATCACTCGTTGGTGTCGCTGGTGCTACCGGAACGTCTGTTGGTCGCTCGACTTTTGCCGGTTCGCTAATGTTTTCCCATTCGCTACCAGTTCCATACTTATTGGCGGTCATATTGCCTAAAGTTAAACTGATAATGAAAAACAGCGCTGCAAAGATCCCAGTCATACGAGTCATGAAGTTACCAGAACCCGATGAACCAAACAGTGTTGCAGAAGCACCCGCACCGAAAGAAGCACCCATGTCAGCGCCTTTACCCTGCTGGAGCATTATCAGAGCAACAAGCCCAATCGCAACTAGCAAGAAAACAATTAAAAGAGCTACGTACATTTGAGTTACCTATTTTCAATAGCGGTTCATAACTTAATCGTTATGACAAAATAACTGCACACCTACTCACTTACCCTTAACAGGAATGAGCGGGTGTGGATATTAACGAAAGCCGGGCTGACAAGCAAGAGTATTTTCATTTAAATCGACTATTTGCGGAAAAAAACACCAGTAATTACACCGCTATTTATGTTCAACTTATGGTCATTATTTTTCTATATAGTTTTATATATAACTTTCTATATAGTCTACCTCTTGAGAGTCTACCCCTTGCTGCCTAACATCAATAATATCATTAAGCGTATTAATAAAGCAAAACACGCCTAATGATCATTATCATTTTATCGATGGATTTATGGCTAATTTATTAATAAATAACCATTAACCGGCCATTTTAACCGCATCAGCAATACGGTGCGCCATAGCTGTCACTTCGGCCTCATTTTCGCCTTCGACCATCACACGAATTAATGGCTCAGTGCCTGATTTTCTGAGTAATACTCGTCCTTTACCCGCCAACTCTTTGACCACTTGTTCATTCACATTTTGTACTAATTCTGACTGTAATGGGTCATGAGATCCGGAAAAACGTACATTGACCAGTATCTGAGGTAGTAACTTCATACCACTGCATAAGTCATGCAAACTCATATGGTTACGTACCATAGCGCTTAAAATTTGTAAGCCCGCAACAATCCCGTCACCAGTGGTCGTTTTATCCAGTAAAATAACATGGCCTGAATTTTCTGCACCCATGCGCCAGCCTTTTTCTTGAAGTTTTTCAAGAACATAGCGATCACCAACTTTCGCGCGTTCGAAAGGAATACCCAGTTGCTTTAACGCAATCTCTAATCCCATATTACTCATTAAGGTGCCAATAACACCACCGCGTAGTTGCCCTTGGCGTAGAGCTTCGCGAGCAAT
Source organism: Moellerella wisconsensis (assembly GCF_022592395.1). Taxonomy (NCBI): domain Bacteria; kingdom Pseudomonadati; phylum Pseudomonadota; class Gammaproteobacteria; order Enterobacterales; family Morganellaceae; genus Moellerella; species Moellerella wisconsensis. The sequence goes on from NZ_CP093242.1 coordinate 3,293,480, forward strand.
AATATACAAAATTTGATCGCCGTCGACTTTATTACCTAAATGGTCAACCATTATAATTCGGTCGCCATCACCATCAAAGGCTAAACCAACATGAGCTTTCTCTTCGAGAACATGTTTTTGTAATAAGCGCACATCGGTTGCACCGCACTCTTCATTGATATTAATACCGTTTGGCTCGCAACCAATAGCAATAACTTCTGCGCCGAGCTCGCGCAATACATTCGGTGCAATGTGATAAGTTGCACCATTAGCACAATCAATGACAATTTTTAATCCACCCAAGCTTTGGTCACTTGGAAAGGTACCTTTACAGAACTCAATATAACGACCAGCAGCATCAACGATACGATTCGCACGCCCTAATTCTGCAGATTCAACGCAAGTAATCGGTTTTTCCATCTCAGCTTCGATAGCTTCTTCTACATCGTCCGGTAATTTAGTGCCATCAATGGAGAAAAATTTAATCCCGTTATCGTAATATGGATTATGTGAGGCAGAAATTACAATTCCTGCTTCAGCACGAAATGTACGGGTTAAATAGGCGACCGCAGGGGTTGGCATTGGTCCGGTAAACGAAGCAGATAATCCCGCTGCCGCTAAACCAGCTTCTAATGAGGATTCCAGCATATAGCCTGAAATTCGAGTATCTTTACCAATAATGATTTTACGTGAACCATGACGCGCTAAAACCTTTCCAGCCGCCCAACCTAATTTTAAAACGAAATCTGGAGTGATCGGGCTATCACCTACTTTGCCTCGAATACCATCTGTCCCAAAATATTTACGGTTACTCATAAGATTATTTTTCCTTGTTTGACAGGGTAGCCTGCACGATTTTTATCGCTTGTACGGTTGCTTTGACATCATGGACACGCAAAATTTGAGCTCCTTGCATCGCAGCAATAACTGCACATGCGAGGCTGCCTTCGAGCCGTTCCTTAGGGGGAACATTTAATAATTGCCCGATCATAGACTTACGCGACATTCCTGCCAATACGGGAAGTCCGAAATCGTGGAATTCCATCAAATTCGCTAATAACTGATAATTATGGGTTAAATTTTTGCCGAAACCAAATCCTGGATCAAGGATGATGTTATTTTTTTTAATTCCAGCCTTCACGCAGCGCTCTATCTCATCAGCAAGATACTGTTTTACTTCCTGAACTACGTTGTCATAATCAGGCGCATCTTGCATAGTACGAGGTTGCCCTTTCATATGCATCAAGCATACAGGTAATTGCAATTTTGCGGCAGCAGCTAATGCACCTTCTTCGTGTAACGAACGAATATCATTAATAATATGCATACCCGCTTTTGCGGCCTCAAGCATTACTTCAGGCTTTGAAGTATCGACTGAAATCCAGACATCAAACCGGCTAGCTATTGCCTCAACCACCGGGATTACACGGTCTAATTCTTGTTGCACAGAAACTTCTGCTGCCCCTGGACGCGTTGATTCGCCACCAATATCTATAATCGATGCACCTTCAGTCATCATTCTTTCAGCATGAACTAACGCATCCTGATAACGATTATGACTCCCCCCATCAGAAAATGAATCAGGGGTAATATTGAGGATCCCCATCACTTGGGGAGTCGTTAAATCAAGTATCGAATTTCTTGCGCTAATTATCATGATGTATTTTATCCTGACGTAAAAAACCCCAGTGGCCTGGGGTTTTAAGTAGAGAGTTAATCAATACGGGGAAGAATAACGTGGCATTTCTGCCCACCAAATTTATTCGTCTTTATTATCCGTATTATCTTTATTCTCGTTAGTACTGTCCTGAGCCTGATCTTGCTGTTGACCATCAGTCTTAGGCTTTTCATCTTTGGTGCCTGTACCGAAAGAACCGGTCACATTTGCGACTAATTTATCTGCATCCCAACCCGCAGGTTCACGAACTGGGCGACGATTCATTAAGTCATCAATCTGAGGAATATCGATAGTTTCGTATTTAATCAGAGCGTCTTTCATGGCATGGAGAATATCCAAGTTTTCTGTCAGTACGTTGTAAGCTCTTTTGTAATTACGATCTAATATCGATTTAATTTCTTCATCAACAATGCGATTGGTCTCATCAGAGATATGCTGTGAGTTTCCAGCAGAACGGCCTAAAAATACTTGCCCTTCTTCTTCAGAATAGAGCATCGGCCCTAATTTATCTGAGAATCCCCACTGAGTAACCATTTTGCGTGCAATATTGGTTGCTTGCTGAATATCACCAGAAGCGCCTGTAGAGACACGTTCACGGCCATAAATTAGCTCCTCTGCAATACGTCCACCGTAACAACTTGAAATGTTACCTTCAAGTTTCTGACGGCTAGCGCTCACTTGGTCACCTTCCGGCAGATAGAATGTTACACCCAATGCTTGGCCACGAGGAATAATCGTTACTTTATGCACTGGGTCATGCTCTGGCATTAAATGACCAATAATCGCATGTCCAGCCTCATGGTAGGCAGTGGCTTCTTTCTGTTCTTCCGTCATAATCATTGAACGGCGTTCAGCGCCCATCCAAATCTTATCTCGCGCTTTCTCAAACTCAACCATTGATACTACGCGTTTATCCGCGCGGGCAGCAAATAGTGCAGCTTCGTTGACAAGGTTTGCCAATTCAGCCCCTGAGAAACCAGGAGTAGCACGTGCAAGAATAGAAGTATTAACATCCGGATCTAACGGCACACGGCGCATATGAACTTTCAGTATTTGTTCACGACCACGGACGTCTGGTAAGCCAACCATGACTTGACGGTCAAAACGGCCTGGACGCAATAACGCAGGGTCAAGAACATCAGCGCGGTTAGTTGCCGCAATAACGATAATACCTTCGTTACCTTCGAATCCATCCATTTCAACAAGCATTTGGTTCAGAGTCTGTTCGCGTTCATCATGACCGCCCCCTAAACCCGCACCACGCTGACGACCTACCGCATCAATCTCATCGATAAAGATGATACAAGGCGCAGATTTTTTAGCTTGTTCAAACATATCACGGACACGAGATGCACCGACACCGACAAACATTTCAACAAAGTCAGAACCTGAGATAGTAAAAAATGGCACTTTGGCTTCACCAGCAATCGCTTTTGCCAGCAAAGTTTTACCGGTACCAGGAGGCCCTACCATCAGGATGCCTTTTGGAATTTTACCGCCAAGTTTTTGGAAACGGCCTGGGTCACGTAGAAACTCAACGACTTCCCCGACTTCTTCCTTGGCTTCATCACAGCCTGCAACGTCTGCAAAGGTGGTTTTAATCTGATCTTCAGTCAGCATTCGAGCCTTGCTTTTACCAAAGGACATCGCACCTTTACCACCACCGCCTTGCATTTGACGCATGAAGAAAATCCATACACCAATCAATAGCAACATTGGGAACCAAGAAATGAAGATTGAAGTCAATAGACTTGGCTCTTCTGGTGGTTCGCCAACAACGGTGACATGTTTATTCAACAACGTGTCTAATAGCTTCTCATCCTGCATAGGGATGTAGGTTGTATAGCGGCTATTGTCAGCCTTTCTGACATTAATTTCACGACCGGTGATACGAACTTCACGCACCTGATCCTGGGCTATCTCGTTGATAAAAGTAGAATAATCTACCCTGCGACTATTCGAATCGCTTGGGCCAAAACTCTGGAACAAGGACATCAAAACTACTGCGATGACTAACCAGAGAATCAGGTTTTTCGCCATGTCACTCAAGGGATTAACCTCATATTACAACAGTGTTAACAAATAACGTTCAGGGGACTATAGTTTCCGCCCTGTCGCTACAATGTATACTTCACGTGAACGGGCGCGCGAAGATTCGGGTTTACGAACTTTAACTTTCGTAAACAGGGAGCGGATTTCCCTTAGGTATTCATCAAAGCCTTCTCCCTGAAATACTTTGACAATAAAACTTCCCTTAGGGGCCAGTACATCACGGCACATATCTAATGCAAGTTCAACTAGATACATGGATCGAGGAATATCGACCTCGGGTGTGCCACTCATATTTGGGGCCATATCCGACATGACGACTTGGACTTTTTTGTCACCAACCCTTTCTAATAACGCCTTAAGTACTGCTTCATCGCGAAAATCTCCTTGCAGGAAATCAACACCGACGATTGGGTCCATCGGTAATAGGTCACAAGCAATTACTCGGCCACTTTGGCCTATCTGACTAACTACATACTGTGACCAACCACCAGGTGCGGCGCCTAAATCAACAACGGTCAAACCTGGTTTAAATATTTTATCGCTTTGCTGAATTTCATCCAGTTTAAACCATGCACGAGAGCGAAGCCCTTTTTTTTGTGCCTGCTGAACATATTTATCACTAAAATGCTCTTGCAACCACCTAGATGAACTTGCCGAACGTTTTTTATTGGCCATTGTTCTTTCCAACTATACTAGTAGAGTTACATCTGTTTTACTGCTCGGATCACATCAAATATACATAATTGATGGTGATAGATATCAGATGGCGTTAGAATAAGCCAATTTCAATCCTAACAAAGCAAATAATCGATGACTCTTAACAAAAAACAAATTCAACACCTGAAAAGTCTTGCTCACCATTTGAACCCTGTCGTCATGATTGGTAACAATGGTCTGACGGAAGGCGTTCTAGCTGAGGCTGAGCTTGCATTAACACATCATGAGCTTATCAAAGTAAAAATCGCAGGCGAAGATCGTGATACTAAAAATTTGATCGCTAATGCGATTGTTCGTGAAACTGGTGCAATTAATGTACAAATTATAGGAAAAATACTGGTTCTTTACCGCCCTTCGGCAGCCAAGAAAATTATTTTACCTAAATAATTATTTAGCATTTATACAAAAATGCCATAACACCATACATTAAGTGAAGTAAAAAAGGCCGGCAAAGGCCTTTTTTACTTTAAAACTTCTAAAGAATATAACTAATTCATATAAATAGGAATCAGATATACTCAACTTTAAGAATTTCGTACTCCACATCACCGCCAGGCGTTTTGATCACTACCACATCATCAACTTCTTTACCGATAAGGCCACGCGCTATCGGTGAATTTACAGAAAGTAAATTCTCTTTAATGTCCGCTTCATCATCACCTACGATGCGATAAGTCTGTTCTTCGTCTAACTCAACATTAAAAACAGTTACCGTAGCGCCAAAGATAACTCGCCCAGTATTGGTCATTTTAGTGACATCAATAACCTGAGAATGCGAAAGTTTGGCTTCAATTTCTTGAATTCGACCTTCACAAAAACCTTGCTGTTCACGCGCTGCATGATACTCAGCATTTTCTTTAAGATCACCATGTTCACGCGCATCGGCAATGGCAGTAATTATTTCCGGGCGGCGGACAGATTTTAAATATTCCAGCTCTTCACGTAATCTATTCGCACCACGTACCGTCATTGGAATCTGTTTCATTGATAAATACCTCTGATTCTTTCCTAAGCAAAAATAAGTATCTTCCTGATTTTTGTTACAACAGCATACTAGGCACCTGTGTAAACAAAGGCGCCAGACAATAAACAGGGATGTAATCTTGCAGCTTCAGCACGTGATTACGATCTTATCTTATCATATTGACCCAGCATTTTAACGTAGACTTAATATGGGGTCATCGTTTACTTTTTCACGCATTACACTTTAGTATGTAGTTTATGTCCACCCTGAAGCGTAAAACTTATGTCTTTATTTACTAGAAGCAAAAAATTCATACTTTCAGCTGGTCTGATATTGACCACTTATCAGTCCATGGCAATTCCCATTGATAAATATAAAGAATATTTACCTGATGGTACGAATTTGGCATTAGTCGCTCAAAAAGTGGGGAGCGATACGCCAATCTTTGATTATAATTCGCAGCAAATGGCGCTTCCAGCCAGTACGCAAAAAGTCGTTACCGCACTTGCCGCTTTACTGCAACTTGGCCCCGATTTTCGCTTCGTCACCAGCTTTGAAACCAATGCATCATTAAAGGATAATACGCTCAATGGCGATTTGGTAATTCGTTTTACCGGTGATCCCACGTTAACACGCCAGCAAATCCGTAATATGGTTAACGCCTTAAAACAACTAGGCATTAGAAAAATTAACGGCGATTTAATTGTCGATATATCTGCATTTGCCAGCCACGATAAAGCCCCAGGCTGGGTATGGAACGATATGACGCAGTGTTTTAGTGCCCCGCCAAGTGCCGCGATTGTTGATAGAAACTGTTTTTCTGTTTCACTTTATAGCGCGGATAAACCCGGAGAAATGGCCTATATAAAAACAGCCTCATTTTATCCGGTAAATATGTTTAGTGAAGTAAAAACATTAGCAAAAGGTGCACCTGAAGCACGTTATTGTGAACTGGATGTGGTTCCCGGGGAATTAAATCGCTATACATTAACCGGATGTCTTACACAGCGTAGTGAACCGCTCCCTCTCGCGTTTGCAGTGCAGAATGGGGCCAGTTATTCTGGCGCTATCGTCAAAAATGAATTAATTAATGCAGAAATTGAGCTGGTTGGGCATATCAAAAAACGTACTCTTCCCGCAGCACCAGAACAAGTTTTAGTCAAAACAGAATCAAAACCACTGCATGATTTACTAAAAGTGATGCTAAAAAAATCAGATAACATGATAGCCGATACCGTATTTCGTACCATAGGACGCGATTATTTTGGTGTTCCAGGGACTTGGCGCTCAGGATCCGATGCGATTAGACAGATCCTCAAACAAAAAGCGGGGATCGATTTAGGTAATACCGTCATGGTCGATGGCTCAGGTTTGTCTCGGCACAATTTGATCACACCAGCTACGATGATGAAAGTATTACAATTTATCGCTAAAAATGATGACCAACTAGATTATATCTCGATGCTACCGCTGGCGGGGCATGACGGTACATTACGTTACCGTGGCGGTTTTGATCAAGCTGGCGTTAATGGCAAGGTTTCTGCAAAAACAGGGGCGCTACAAGGGGTATATAATCTAGCAGGCTTTATGACAACGGCTAACGGGCAGAAAATAGCTTTTGTTCAATATATTTCTGCTTATGCTGTCCCCCAGAGTGAACAACGCAGCCGGAGAGTTCCTCTGGTGCGTTTTGAAAGCCGACTGTACAAAGATCTCTACCAAAGTAATTAATCGTGCTTAATGGCCTACAAGCCATTTTATCGATAGCAAAAAGGCGCCATCAGGCGCCTTTTTATCACTGTTACCTTGGGTCTGCTTTATTAACTAAAAAACAGCGAACCAAAACGTTAAAATGCATTATTTTTTATAAATAAATTCAATGCCTTCTTCGTCTTCTTCGTCCCAATCATCCCAGTCGTCATCAATATCATCTTCGGCGCTAGCCAGTTGCTCTTTATGGTAATCATCCCACATAAATTCAACTTTTTCTGGCTGACTTTCGTCATCTGTCGTAACCATATCACGCGGCTGAGTATTCATGAATTCCATGATATCCCAACAAAGTTCCTTAACTCCGTGATGGTTTACCGCAGAAATCATATAATATTTACCGTCCCAATCTAAAGCCTTAGCGATAGATTCAGCACGTTCCTTCGCTTCTTCTTCGCTGATTAAATCAACTTTATTGAAGACTAACCAACGCGGTTTTTCAGCTAATTTTTCACTGTATTTTTCCAATTCACCGACGATGATCTTAGCATTTTCTACCGGATCTGATTCATCTATCGGGCAGATATCGATCAGGTGCAATAAAATGCGGCAGCGCTCTAAGTGCTTAAGGAAACGGATCCCCAAGCCAGCACCTTCGGCAGCGCCTTCAATCAACCCTGGAATATCAGCGACGACGAAACTTTGATGATTGTCCATACGAACAACACCGAGACTTGGTACTAACGTAGTAAATGGATAATCAGCTACTTTTGGTTTCGCGGCTGATACCGAGCGGATAAACGTTGATTTGCCTGCATTTGGCATGCCTAACATACCGACATCGGCCAGAAGCATTAATTCCATCATCAGTTCACGAACTTCACCGGGAGTTCCCATGGTTTTTTGACGCGGGGCACGGTTGACTGAAGATTTAAAACGCACATTTCCTAACCCGTGGAATCCGCCCTTAGCAACCATCAAACGCTGCTCATGACGGGTCATATCTCCAAGTATCTCGCCAGTGCCTAAATCGCGAATACGCGTACCTACAGGCACTTTAATCGTAATATCTTGTCCACGTTTACCGGTACAGTCACGACTTTGTCCATTCTGCCCACGCTCAGCGCGGAAAGATTTTTCAAAGCGATAATCAATCAGGGTATTGAGGTTTTCATCAGCGAGCAGGTAAACATCACCACCATCACCGCCGTCCCCACCATCAGGCCCCCCTCTTGGAATATATTTTTCGCGACGGAAACTGACACAACCATTGCCACCATCCCCCGCAACAACTAGTATTTTGGCTTCATCTACAAATTTCATAAAGTATTTCTCCATATGATAGCCATTATAATGCTGGATGGTCGCGTGACCCAGAGATGGCGTATTTTTAAATATAAAAAGCCCCGCAAAATCTTTTGCAGGGCTTTAACTTGTGTAAAGGTCTGAAAACTTATTCAGCTTCGATGCTGATAAATTTACGATTTTTAGGACCTTTAACTTCAAATTTTACTTTTCCGTCTGCTAATGCAAACAGAGTGTGGTCACGACCGCAACCTACGTTGCTGCCTGCGTGGAACTTAGTACCACGTTGACGTACGATGATGCTACCTGCTAATACAGCTTCACCACCAAAACGTTTCACACCCAGACGTTTCGCTTCGGAATCGCGACCGTTACGAGTTGAACCGCCAGCCTTTTTGTGTGCCATTAATCTGCTCTCCTAATCTTAAGCGATGACAGTGATTTTTACATCAGTGAACCACTGACGGTGGCCCTGCTGCTTACGGCTATGTTTACGACGACGGAATTTGACGATTTTAATTTTATCGCCACGACCGTGTGCAACCACTTCCGCTTTCACTTTAACGCCTTCAACAACAGGAGCGCCAATTTTGATATCGTCGCCATTAGCAACCATCAGGACCTGGTCAAATTCAACAGTTTCACCTGTTGCGATGTCCAGCTTTTCCAGGCGAACAGTTTGACCTTCGCTAACTCGGTGTTGTTTACCACCACTTTGGAAAACCGCGTACATATTAACTCCGCTTTCCGCGTACTTCTACTAGATATATTACATTCTAGAGCACGCTATAAATATTCACAATAGGGCGCGAATTCTACGCAAAAAAGCATCAGAAGACAAGTATATAATGCGTTCGGATTACAAAAAATACGACTTTTTTGTAAGATCTTTACTTTTCATGCCGTTTGATAAATTAATAAGCTTTAAATGTCATTTCATTAAGCATAATTTGAAGTACAATCAGCCAATCTTCTATTTATTGATGCTATGCTAAAAAAGATAGCGGTTCTAAAAATAGAGCCAAAACTAATAACACGAATCTATAACGATGAATTTAGAATCTATTATCGAACTGACAGCTGATGATATGTCAGCAGTGAATGAAGTCATTCTTGGCCAGCTAACTTCGGATGTGGCATTGATCAACCAGCTTGGTTATTACATCGTTAGTGGTGGTGGTAAAAGGATCCGTCCGATGATCGCAGTGCTCGCAGGGCGAGCATTAGGTCATAATGGAAAAAAACATGTGCAGGTTGCTGCATTGATCGAATTTATTCATACAGCGACATTATTGCATGACGATGTGGTTGATGAATCTGATATGCGCCGCGGAAAGCAAACAGCTAATGCCGTATTTGGCAATGCTGCGAGCGTACTGGTTGGCGATTTTATCTATACTCGATCCTTTCAGATGATGACGGATCTTGACTCCATGCGTGTCTTGAAACTGATGTCTGAAGCAACCAACGTGATAGCTGAAGGTGAAGTTCTGCAATTAATGAATTGCAACGATCCTAATATTACTGAAGAAAACTATATGCAAGTTATCTACAGTAAAACCGCACGTTTATTCGAAGCGGCAGCTCACTCTTCTGCGATCTTAGCCGAAGCGACCCCAGAACAGGAAAAAGCTTTACAAGATTATGGTCGTTATCTAGGAACAGCCTTCCAGCTAATCGATGATCTTCTAGATTATGATGCGGATAATAATCAGCTGGGTAAAAATACCGGTGATGATTTAGATGAGGGTAAACCAACTTTACCTTTATTACACGCAATGCGGAACGGTACAGCAGAAGAATCTGCATTAATTCGTAAAGCGATTGAAGACGGTAATGGCAGACATTTGCTAGAAACCGTTTTAGCAACAATGAAACGTTGTGGTTCTCTCGAATACACGTTAAAACGCGCAGAACAAGAAGCCGAAAAAGCGATTAATGTACTGAATATACTTGAAGACTCGCCTTATAAAGAGGCTTTAATCGGTCTCGCTCATGTTGCGGTTCAACGTCACTCTTGAGTGCTAATATATTGCGCGAAGGCAATCTATCTTATTTTGTCTTCGTGCAATTATCTTCATTCCGCTCAGTAGGCTCTTCAAAATGATCTCGTGGCGCCACATTAGTCTCAATTTGAATTAATAGTGCTGATAATCCTTCCCGTAAAATATATTTTACAATTTTACTGCTTTCATCCTCGGTTAATTGATAATAGACCGCTTTCCAAATCTGAAAAGGATCAGGCCGTTGTGGTACATAGTCGATAGATTGATCCGATAAGATCAACTGTGATTGGATCTCCTCCGGTAGACTGTCGAGTAAATATTCCACGGCTTTTCCTTGTACCCCTCTTTTTTTTCTGCATTCCCATCCTTCACGTCGCGCCATTAAATTCACACCTTGCGGTGATGAAGGTAACCCTGATATTTCAATTAATTCTTTTGCGGTATACCATATTTTTTTCATGATAATCTCTTTTATATTTTTATAACTATCAATTATTGATATATTAGCTAATAATATATTAAATTTGAAAATATAATATTATTTTAGTTATTATTAATAACATCTTTATTATTAATAACATCATACTCATTAATTAACTTAACTAATTCTGATAACCCATATCTTAAAATAAAATTCATTATTTTATTTTTTTCATTCGGTGCTAATTGATAATATGCTTCTCGCCAAATTAAATACTTATCTTCTAATTTAGTTTGATAATTAACCTCCGGTTCATGTAACGATAATTGATCAAATAAACTTTCTGGCAAGCTATTTATATGATATTCAACAGCTTTACCTTGTACTCCTCGCTTGCGTCTTGAAATCCATCCTTCACGTTTTGCCTTTATATTAACTCCTTGAGGAGTTTTCGGCATTTCATAAAAATTTATCAGTTCTTTTGCTGTATACCATTCTTTTTTCACGATATTAATCCTTTTACACCGTAGAATATATTAAAATAATCTTGTTTAAAATCGCTGAATTTATACCTAATAGTTTCTTAATAAAATTTAATTATAATTTAAATGAATTAACTCTTAACACACTTCCGATTGAGACATTACGCATTGAATTTTAAGGGTTTTATATCAAAAGTAATCTATTTTCCACTCTTGATTGCATTAATAATTCTCCGTTATAAATTACTCGCTAAATATAAAAAACAAATAATTAAACCTGCTTAATCAATCTATTATTCTCTAATAACTAAAAATGGTTAATTATCACTTTCAAAGACTTATATAGAGTCACAATATATATTTAATATTTCTTGGCTGTTTCTTTCTTTTCCAACAGGCTTCAAAAAATGAGATTTTAAGTAAAGATTCGAAATCTTTTAACAAAAAACCTGTTATGTTACTTTTAATAACAGGTTCATTTGCATGGAATAACTCACAATGACCCGTTATTTATACCATTAACTTCTCGTTATTCTGAATATAAAAAGGACGAAAAAGAATGGATTTAAAAAAAACTGATTGGCATCCAGCAGATATTATTGCCTCACTAAGAAAAAGAGGAACTACACTTGCGGCAATTTCGCGGCAAGCTGGATTAAGTTCATCAACTCTCGCCAATGCGCTATCGCGCCCATGGCCAAAAGGAGAATGGATTATTGCTAATTTTTTAAATATTCATCCTTCTGAAATTTGGCCGAGCCGTTACTTTGATCCAGTTAATGGAGAATTATTAGAACGAAAAATTAGAGATAAGTTACCAACCGCAAATTGAAAGTTACACCATAAAAAAACCGCTGATCACTCAATATGATCAGCGGCTAGCTAGCGAACGAAAGATAAACATAAATTTATCGGTGGTAATTAACCATTAATAAATTTTTCACCCAGCTCAATATCTGCTTTCAAAACATCAAGCATGTTGTTGAGAGCATTTTGTTCAAAGGTGCTTAATTCACCGATAGGTAAGCGTTCCTCAACACCATTTTTACCTAAACGTACAGGTTGAGCAAAGAAACGGGCATGTTGGCCGTCACCTTCGGTGTAAGTACATTCAATAACATTGCTTTCACCTTGTAAGCCACGGATCAGAGATAAACCAAAACGCGCTGCGGCTTGTCCCATAGAAAGCGTCGCTGAACCACCACCGGCTTTAGCTTCTACAACTTCAGTTCCTGCATTTTGAATGCGTTTAGTTAATGCAATGACTTCATCGTCAGTAAAACTTACTCCCGGAACCTGAGACAGCAGAGGCAGAATAGTCACCCCAGAATGGCCACCAATCACTGGTACTTCTGTGGTCTGTGGATTTTTACCTTTCAGTTCAGCAATAAATGTATTTGAACGAATAATATCAAGTGTCGTTACACCAAACAGACGATTTTTATCGTATACACCCGCTTTTTTCAATACTTCAGCGGCGATAGCAACCGTGGTATTTACTGGGTTAGTAATAATACCAATTAATGCTTTTGGGCAAGTAGTGGCTATTTGTTGTACCAAGTTACGCACAATACCAGCATTAACATTAAATAAATCCGCACGATCCATACCCGGTTTACGTGCAACGCCCGCAGAAATGAGCACCACATCGGCACCGTGTAATGCAGGAGTTGCATCTTCACCGGAGAAACCGATCACTTTAACGTCAGTTGGGATATGGCTCAAATCGGCAGCAACGCCTGGAGTTACCGGAGCAATGTCATATAGAGAGAGTTCTGAACCCGCTGGAAGCTGGTTTTTTAACAGAAGGGCGAGTGCTTGACCGATACCACCTGCTGCACCTAGAACGGCAACTTTCATTCTGAAACTCCTTTATTTTCGCTTAAAAGTATTTGAATTCATCTGGTTATATACTTACTGCATTACGTATAAAAAACAATTTGTTAACAGATCTAAAGCCTTACTAACCCAAACAATCTGTGAATTGAATTATGCTATTTTATACAAAATCCTTATCTGTTAATGAGATAACGGACACTTTTTTAACAAATAGTTTTTGTTATAGATATTTATCAACTCTATATAAACCATTACAATTTTCAGGATAAAGACCAGTATTTAATTAACATTTTCATTACAGCTGATAAAATCAGTTATTCAGATAACTTATTCAGTGTGTTCACTAAAAATAACATACTGAATAAAAACAATAAGTTTTTAACTCTTATCTGTGCAATTTTGTTGCATAAAAATTCACATTTACCGATAATACCACTCGATTCATTGTCCCAGGAAAGGTGAATTATGCGCACTCCTTCTAAACAAGAAGATTTAGTTAAGGCTTTCAAAGCGCTGTTAAAGGAAGAAAAATTCAGTTCACAAGGTGAAATTGTAACTGCACTCCAAGAACAGGGTTTCGAAAATATTAATCAATCAAAAATCTCCAGAATGCTGACTAAATTCGGTGCGGTACGCACACGAAATGCAAAAATGGAGATGGTTTATTGTCTGCCCGCCGAAATGGGTGTGCCTACAGCGACCAGTCCTCTGAAAAACCTCGTGTTGGATATTGATTTTAATCATTCCGTCGTAGTTATCAGAACCAGTCCGGGGGCGGCTCAATTAATCGCCCGCCTTCTGGATTCCTTAGGAAAAGCTGAAGGGATTTTAGGCAGTATTGCTGGCGATGACACCATTTTTTCTACCCCAGCAAACGGCTTTACAACCGAGCAACTCTACGAAGCTATTCTTAATTTGTTTGAACAAGAGCTATAGCCACCAGCTGAGTCTGACTCAGTAAAACTAGTGACCATAAAAGTATCGCGCCATTGGCGCGATACTGCTAGGTTGGTTATCGGTTTTATAGCGCGATAAGATTAATAATTTTTATCTGCTTTTTGCTGGGCGATTCTCTGTTCTTTCTGCTGTAAGCTGACCAACAGTTTGTCATGAATGCCGCTAAAACCGCCATTGCTCATTACCAAAATATGATCTCCCGGCTGCGCCGTTTCAACAATCATATTCACCAATGCATCAATATCTGAGCTCCACCGGGCTGACTGAACGCACTTCTCTGCAATTTCAGTGACTAACCATGGAATATTGGTCGGTTGGAACAAAAAGACTTCATCCGCACGCCCTAATGCTGGCGCAATTTCATTCTTACTGACGCCCATTTTCATGGTGTTAGAACGAGGCTCTAGTACTGCAATAATACGAGAAGTACCGCCAACTTTGCTCCTTAATGCTTCTAATGTCGCCAAAATAGCGGTTGGATGATGGGCAAAGTCATCATAAACGCTGACATTATATTCCACCCCACGCAATTCTAAACGACGGCGGGCATTAATAAAGGTATTTAGCGCCTGACAAGCTTCCTTCGGCGGTACGCCCACATGATGAGCGGCAGCAATAGCCATTAGCCCGTTATGCATATTATGAGTGCCGACTAATCCCCACTCAACTTCGCCAGCTTTTTCATTTTGATAGATAATTTCATATTTACTGCCAGAATGATTTAGTTTTTTGGCCTGCCATTCGCCATGCTCACCAACTAAAATTTGTTCACTCCAGCACCCCATGCCAATCGTCTGTTTTAAATTATTGTCGTTATCAGGCATGATAATTCGACCATTACCTGGCACGATACGCACTAAATGATGGAATTGTTTTTGAATAGCTTCTAAATTCTCAAAAATATCAGCATGATCAAACTCTAAATTATTGAGTATCAATGTCCGTGGGCTGTAATGTACAAACTTAGAACGCTTATCAAAAAATGCACAATCATATTCATCAGCTTCAATAACAAAAAATGGGCTGTCGCCAATTTGTGCAGAAACGTCGAAATTGCCCGGAACGCCTCCAATCAGAAAACCCGGTTTATATCCACAATCTTCTAAGATCCAAGCCAACATACCTGCTGTCGTTGTTTTACCGTGAGTCCCTGCAACCGCCAGCACCCAACGTTCGGGTAATACATGGTCATGCAGCCATTGAGGGCCTGAAGTATAAGGCAGGCCTTTTTCAAGCACCGCTTCCACACAGGGATTACCGCGGGTCATCGCATTACCAATAACAACCATATCTGGGGCGGGATCTAATTGGCTGGGAGAGTATCCCTGGATCAGCTCGATTCCTTGTTTTTCCAATAAGGTGCTCATTGGAGGATAAACATTTGCATCGGAGCCTGTGACTTTATGTCCCAGAGAGCGAGCCAGTATTGCAAGACTTCCCATAAAAGTACCGCAAATACCTAATATATGAATGTGCATTAATTTTCCATCCGATAGCATGAAGTTGGTCACTATTCTACCCATCCTCGTCGTGTTTATAAATGGATTAACCTATTAATCTTTTTATTATTTGGATAAACTTCTCCCCCAAGGGTAGAATCGAGCCCTACAAACCTCTGTCTCATTATATTCAGGACCTTCGTCATGAAAACATTAGGCGAATTCATCGTCGAGAAACAACAAGATTTTTCTCATGCAACAGGTGAGTTAACCGCTCTACTGTCTGCTATCAAGCTGGGCGCAAAAATTATTCATAGGGATATAAATAAAGCAGGCTTAGTGGACATTTTAGGTACCAGTGGTGTATCCAATGTTCAGGGTGAAGTGCAAATGAAACTTGACCTTTATGCGAATGAGAAACTGAAAGCAGCATTAAAAGCTCGTGGGGAAGTCGCAGGTATTGCTTCCGAAGAAGAAGACGAGATTGTAATTTTCGAAGGTGATCGCGCAGAAAACGCCAAATATGTCGTATTAATGGATCCATTAGATGGTTCTTCAAATATCGATGTAAACGTTTCCGTCGGGACGATATTCTCTATTTATCATCGTATCACCCCCATTGGACAATCCGTCACTGAAGCTGACTTCTTGCAACCGGGTCATCGCCAAGTAGCTGCTGGCTATGTAGTTTATGGTTCATCAACCATGCTGGTTTATACCACTGGTTGTGGTGTTCATGCCTTCACTTATGACCCTTCTTTGGGTGTATTTTGTCTATCACATGAAAAAGTGATGTTCCCTACAAACGGCAAAATGTATTCAATCAATGAAGGAAACTACATCAGATTCCCTCTTGGCGTGAAGAAATACCTGAAATATTGCCAAGAACAAGATGAAGCAACGGGTCGCCCTTACACGACTCGCTATATCGGCTCATTAGTGGCTGATTTTCATCGTAATCTGCTCAAAGGCGGAATTTACATGTACCCAAGTACGGCAAGCCATCCAAATGGTAAACTGCGCTTACTGTATGAATGTAATCCAATTTCTTTCCTTGCCGAGCAAGCCGGGGGGAAAGCCAGTGATGGTAGCCGTCGTATTTTGGATATCCAACCAACAGAATTACACCAACGCGTACCATTCTTTGTCGGTACTGAATCTATGGTAGAAAAAGCAGAAAGTTTCATTCGTGAATATCCAGATGAAGCCTAATTAGCTTTACTGTACTTCTATTTTAGGTGGGGATTTCCCCGCCTTTTTGTTGCTAGCAGATCAAATAATGCGCAGCACTCCCACTCTTTCCTATTAAATATCCTCGCCACAGACTCTATCCTGCTTTGTATGGAGTGAATTATCTGCAACATATCAGTTTTTTTTCATCTATCCCGCCGCAACTAGTGAGTTTTGTCGCCCTTTACGGCTATAATAGTCGTTACGTCATTTTAGCTATTACTATAAAGGATACTTTTCATGGGCCTGAACAATGTACCGGCAGGGAAAGAACTGCCTGATGATATTTATGTCGTCATCGAAATCCCAGCAAATGCGGATCCGATTAAATATGAAGTTGATAAAGAGACTGGCGCATTATTTGTAGACCGTTTTATGTCTACTGCAATGTTCTATCCATGTAACTATGGTTACATCAATCACACACTGTCTTTAGACGGTGATCCGGTTGACGTATTAGTTCCAACGCCTTATCCACTGCAACCTGGCTCAGTTATTCGTTGCCGCCCCGTTGGCGTCTTGAAAATGACTGATGAGTCTGGCGAAGATGCTAAATTAGTGGCAGTACCACACACTAAATTAAGCAAAGAATATGATCACATTAAAGATGTGAACGATCTACCTGAACTGCTGCGTGCTCAAATTACTCATTTCTTTGAACATTATAAAGATCTGGAAAAAGGTAAATGGGTTAAAGTTGACGGTTGGGATGACATCAATGCCGCTAAAGCAGAAATTATTTCTTCTTTTGAACGTGCTGCAGCCGCAAAAAAATAATTTAGTTATTGGCCATACAAGCTAAATATTTTCGAGCTCTATCGATTGATAGGGCTTTTTTTATTCCTCAATTTACCCCTTACTCTGTGTTTAGCGCATAAAAAAACTGAGCCTAATCGACTCAGTTTTTTATTTTCAGGAATTAATCTTCAAAAAGATTATTTTTCATGACGTTTTAGCCAATCACCACTTTCAATGCGTTGTAAACCATCAACGGGGAGCTTATACAGATAAATCCATGCGCTACCATACGGTGTCTGGATCAATTCTCGTTCATAATCCTGTGAGTTTTTTTTCAATTCATCCAACTCAGTTAGGATTGAAGGAGTAATGCGATACACTTCGCATTCCACGGAGCCTTCACCACAAACAACCGCAGGATAATAGCCTAAATCATAGATATCATAGCCTTGTAACCTATGCTTTCCTAAAAGTTGCGCATAGGTCATCCAATGATGATTACCCTGATCTTGCCTTAAACTGCCATACACAATAATTCGCATAACTAAAACTCAAATTGATAAAGAAGATCTAATGCCTGATTAACACCAGACACGGCTTCTAAATATAATTTTGGCATTAACCTATAACGTATCGTCAATGTGGCTAATGAGTCAAATATACCGACACCATATTTTACTTGTAGGTCATCAGTAATTTTCCCACTAACCACAACTTGGGAACTATCACCGACGCCTTGGGTATCTAATGCCAAATCTGAAACACCAAATGTCTCACCAATCTTGCCTACAAGTTGGCCACTTTGTGCTACCCCTAAGCCAATCAGCATCGATGTCATTTGCGACCCATTGGAATCCCCACTATCAAGGCCTTCACCGCGCAATAAGTAAGAAAGAGCTTCTTGCTGAGTTTTCGCTGGTTCAGAGAAAATTTCCACTTTCGGTTTATCCGCTAATCCAGTGACTTTCACGCCTGCAATTACTCCATCGGCGGTATTGTCTGGATTACGAATAGCTTCCAAATTCAAGAAAGGTTGATCCGCAGGGCCTGAGAACATAATTTGCCCTTTGCGAACTAACAAGTCTTGTCCGTAAGCATGGAAGCGTCCCGAAGGAATATCTACTTGCCCATTCAGCTTAAGACCTTGTTTATCCTGTAATACCCGTAACATACCGGTTAATTTAGCCTGCAATCCAAACGCATCTAACTGCACATCGTTGCCGATATTAATGGTTAAATTAGTCTGGATAGGAATAGCAGTTGGCGACTGTTCAATCGGCTGGAGATTTTTATCGAGCATAACCTCGTCAGAAGAAACGCCTACCGCTGATTCTGGTAATTCTTGCACCGTAATCCGTGCCCATGGAATATTGACATTACCGGTTAAATTCAGCAATTCAGGTGAAGCTTCAAACACTAAATCTGGTGCCACATCTATCCGCACCATTGGCGGCAATGAGACCCTCAGATTGTCACCTTTAGCCATCACTTTAGCGTTCCATGCATCAATATTGCGCCAATCAGCCTCTCCATTAATATTCAGATAACCTTCAGGCGTGGTAATTTGTCCATCCATGGTGGAACTCGTACCGTTAAAGTTGATGCCTAATCGACCTTGAGTGATATCAAAAGGGATCCACGAACCTGATGCCAACAACTCTGAGAGCGTTAAATTACCGTTCAACAACGGCTTATTAGCATTCCCGCCTAAACGTAAATTGGCATTCAGTAATCCTTCCGCTTTTTCACCTTTAGATAATAATGGCTGAATCAGTGCTAATGAGATTGAGTCAATAGTGATCGAACCCGATAAGCGGCGGGCTTTTTCCAGATCCGCAATTTGTACATTTCCGTTAAATTGCCCATTGTTAAGGATCTTAATCAACCAGCTAATATCTGCTTTACCATTCACTAGCGCCGCAGAAAGCGTTAATGTCTGAAACTCAACAGGTAAAGAGACACCTTCTACCATTTGAGTTACTTTAACCCCGTCACCTTTCAGATTAACTTTAGCTTGTGGTAAGCCGCCATCGGCTTTCCAACTCACTTTAGCATCGCCACTGAATATTCCCTGTAACTGGGTATCTCCGGTCATAAACGGCTTTAACATCGCTAAGTTAAAACTTTCAAGCGCTATATCGGCGGTACCACTTTTCCCCGCTTTTATTGGTTTAGGCACACATAATCGTGCATTTGGATTAACCCAGCAATGCGTTCCAACCGTGACTTCTTGTAATGTATTCGCGTACTCTAGTGCCATGGCTTTATTTAAATGCCATTCTCCGACCGGCGTCTCAAACGCGGTATTATTCAGCGTTCCTTTCCAGATTTCCGTCTGGCGATCGAAGCCCCCATTTAAGGCCAAATGACCGGAGACTGGCTCACCCTGCACATCCAGTTTTAGCTGATGTTTCTTTTCGTTGCCTTTAGCCTCTAAGGTCAAATTTTTAATCACCAGATCGGCTTGTTTTAATTGACGCACTACGACCGAAAGATCGCCTTTAATCTGTTCACCAGAAGTCACGTTACCTTTAATTACTGCACTATCCACAGACAGCATATCCTGCCATTTCACGCCATGTGCATTAATATCGGCTAACACTTGAGGCGACTGCAAATCGCCACGCAATTTGATATCACCTTTAATAACACCGGCTAATCCTGGCAGCATACCGCCTAAACCGGGCGCATTAATTTTAGCGTCTAAATTCCATTTGTCGGATAAATTACCTTTTACATCAACATTATTTTTACCTAATACCAGATTAAATCCGGGAATATCCCACTGCCCTGCAGCATTGCCGGAAGCCTTACCTCGCGCTTTCAGTAAATTATTTTTGACGTTACCATCGAGGCTAATTTCAGGAATTTGTAGCTGCCAACTCCCTCCATATAAACTGCCTCGAGTCACCACTTTACCGTCCACTTTCGCCGGCCACTCTGGCCACTGTTTAGACGTATTGATCCCCGATAACGTAAGCACCGCATTCCAACTGATGGCTTTACTCCAATCAGCAACCCCAGTAATCTCCGCTTTGCCCTGTAATGCAGACAAACGCAAACGGGTTAAATTAAGTTGTTCTTCATTACCCTTGGCATCAAGCAACAATACTGACGATGGTAAATCTTGTCCGGTAATCGCTGATTTAAGCGATAAATCATAGGCTGATGGACGTCCATTAAGTCGTAAACGGGTACCCTCTAATTGATATTGAGGCTCGCCAACCAATGGCCAGGCGATTTTTTGGCTATCTAACGTTAATAAGAAAGGTAAATCAGCCTGTGACAAATCCGTCTGTGCATCTAAGGTGGCATTTACTGGTCCACTGAGATTCAATGCTAATTTTAATTGATCTTGCAGTGCGCCCTTCAGCGTTAAATCTATCTTTTGCCCCTCAAAATCTTTGAGCTGAGATTCTCCTTGCACCGAGAGTGATACCGGCCATTTATCCTCTAGTGTCGCACTCCCTGAAAGTGCTAGATTGCCTTCAGGTGCATCTGCTGTTATCGAGGTAATTTGTACATTTTGCCCCTGATTAGACAGACTAATATGCAGACTATTTAATGTGGCTGGTGTCGCACCTGAGACACGGAAATTAGAGCCATCAATAGCTTCAACTGTTAAATCTACCGGCAAAATTATTTGGGGTAACTCCGCGAGTAAAGGTTTAGCAAACAGTTGTTTTAAAGTTTCACCTAATGGCTGTTGTGGCGGTTCATCCTGTTCAGGAGCCAGCGTATTTTTAGTTGCTACCGTTTTAGCTAGCGTTGATTCAGATATAGTGGTGTCATTTATCATAGCCTCGTCTGATGCGGTTTCAGCCGCAGGTAGATCTATGGTTAAATTAACAATCTGAGTTGGCGTAACGGTTAATGCTTTGGCTTGCCAATGAAGCCCCGTCGAGAATTTAGCTAAATCGACCACCGTACCATCAACAGTGACATGGGTCTGTTGCAATGATAATTGAGCTAAATTAATCGTCAGGGGAGCATTAAGCTCAGTTAATGGCTCTGAAGGCGGTTGTTCTTCTGATGGCGGCAGCTTCGAGGTATCCACCACCACATTGACCCCTTGGGTTGAGAGATCATCAATGCAAAGCTCACGCTGAGTTAAACAGCCTAAACGTAACGCTAAATGCAATTTTTCAGCATTTACATCAACGCCTGGCATTTGGTACTGCACATTACTTAGCGTTAAATCATCCCATCCGCCATTGACTTGACCAATTTCTAACCCCGGAACCCAGCGATTAGCACTGTTTATTACAAAATGCAAACCGGATTGTGTTCCTAAAATCCAACTGATCGCCGCTATCAACAGAACTAAAATAATCAAGAGGATCGCTGCAATGCGTTTTACCCATTTCATTGCTCTGTTCATAGTTCTGTTCCTAATCCGATATAGAATTGAATTTTTTTATTATCAGGATCACCAATTGGAGTCGCTATATCAAATTTAATCGGTCCTACCGGTGATGCCCAACGGATCCCTGTACCAGCCCCAGTTTTAAAGTCGCTACGCTTAATATCATTCACCGCTTCACCACTATCAATAAACCAAGCACTCCACCAATTACCGGTAAAGTTATACTGATATTCTACCGAGCCAACTAATAGCTTTGATGCCCCTGTCAGTTTACCCTGGCTATCTTCTGGTGATATTTTTTGATAGCCGTATCCTCGAATACTGCCATCCCCCCCCGCAAAGAAACGTAAATCGGGCGGAACTTTCTCAAAACTATTAGTATCAATCCAACCGGCATTACCACGCACGACAAATCGATGACCTTCCCATGGGGTACGGATCCAAACCTGTTTAGCCTGCAATACGGTAAAATCAATATCCGAGCCCCAAAGAGTATTGGATACATCAACAGAATAGCGCTGGCTATCCCCCCAACTAGGCATCATACCTCCACGTTGGCGGATCCGGCTCGCATTAGCCCCCGGATATAATAACATCGTGGTATTACTGATATCCGCCTGTGTAAAGTGACTGAGTGACCACCGCAAATTGACGCCATACTGCCAGCCACTGGAATAATCCCAGTTACGCGATACATTTAATGTCGCAGTGTCTGATTCAGTATCATTAAGATCCGTACGTTTGTATCCGCCTTGAACAGCATAATATTGTTCTAGCGGATTTTTCTTCAATGGGATTTTATAGCTAGCGTCAATAATTTGTTCGGGTTGAGATAAACTAATATTCGAGGTAAAACTTTGTCCTCGGGAGTTTATCCACGGTTTATTCCACGTGGTTTTTAATCTTGGGCCCACGTCCGTAGCATAACCGCCACCCAACTCAATAAAGTTTCGTGCTCGCGGTGACATAACCGCATCCATCGGCAATAAATCAGTATGTTCTTCACGGGCTTTAGCTATATCGGGTGTAACAAGCGCCGAATTAAACCAACCAGTTGCAGCTAAACGACGATTAAACTCAGCTAACTGCTCAGAAGTGTAATATTCTCCCGGCTTAAACGGCGATAAGTTATTTAGATAATCTTCTCTAATTTGAGAACCGGTATAATGTATCGCGCCAAAACGATAGCGTTCACCGCTATCGAAATCAAAATCCCAATAAGAGGCATGCTGTTCTAGCGAGACACCCAATTGGCTTTTAAGCATTTCAGCATCAAAATAGCCTTTACGAACCGCTAAACTACTAAAACCATTTTTAAAACTTTCATAATCAGCATGATTTAAGATAGTTCCTTTTTTCGGTGTATCGGCTTTGATCATTTTGGCATAGGCCGGATCGTCTTTTGCCGCGCCTTCCAAAACAACATTTACGCCTTCCACTAAAATAGGTTGCCCCGGTGAAACAATCGCTGTTAAAACTGAGCGTTCAGGCGGTTTTTTTTCTTGATAGGTAAATTCAATAGTTGGCTGGTAATAACCTAATGGGCGAAGCCCTTGGCGAATGGCTTTATCTACACGAGCACGGAAACGACCATCAGGAGATACCTCATCCTGCGTTATATTTGATAGTTGTACTCGTGCGTTTTTTTCAAGTTGCCCACTTAAACCTTCTATTTTTAATCGTAAGTTTGCACTGTATGCCATCGGAGCTGCGATACACATACAAAGCAAACCAGTGAGGGGGTATCTTGACACGCCGACTCCTAAAATTGATGTTTAATTGACGAGATGATCCAAATCGATTTATTTTGAATAAGATAATCTATATTCACAAGTTTTATTAAAATTTATAACTAATTATATCGATTATAGTTCAAGTTGCAGATACGTTAATGTTTATTCCATTTAGCAATCTGTAGCTCGCACTTTCATTCACCTGCTACCTTACTACTAAGCGTAATGACCACGACATTATGACACTCAACAGTTACGATAAAACAGTAAGACAAATTTAATAATTATAGGAAATTGTATGCCGAATAATAAACGATTCC
The DNA here is from genome assembly GCF_022592395.1 of Moellerella wisconsensis. Lineage (NCBI taxonomy): Bacteria > Pseudomonadati > Pseudomonadota > Gammaproteobacteria > Enterobacterales > Morganellaceae > Moellerella > Moellerella wisconsensis. The sequence continues at coordinate 3,317,416 of NZ_CP093242.1, forward strand.
CACTTGATCCGGCTGAAGCGTTACCCGGAAGAAAAACGCCTTTAATTTATGCACCTTATCATGCAGTTAACCAACATTCGATTCAGATTATCCCCAAATCTGATCACATTGCCTACTTTGCGATGGGATGTTTTTGGGGAGCGGAACGTCTATTTTGGCAGCAAACAGGGGTATATTCTACATCGGTAGGATACAGTGGCGGCATAACAGAAAATCCAACCTATGAAGAAGTGTGTTCGGGTATGACTGGCCATACTGAAACCGTCCGCGTAGTTTTTGATCCCAACCAAATTAGCTATGAGAATTTATTAAAGTTATTTTGGGAGAATCACGACCCAGCCCAAGGTATGCGCCAAGGCGGAGATATTGGCAGCCAGTATCGCTCAGCTATTTATACCGTTTCCGAGCAACAATATCAGCATGCTATCGCTGCTAAAGAGGAGTATCAACAGGCAATGAACGCAGAGGGTGATCAGCGAGTTATCACCACTGAAATCGCGCCAATACATACGTTTTATTTCGCTGAAGATTATCACCAGCAATATCTGTATAAAAACCCGCAAGGCTATTGTGGACTCGGGGGGATCGGTATTTGCCTACCACCTCAGCACAGAAACTAGTCAGATTGTTCTATCTGATGCTATAATACGCGAGCTAATCTTATTGTGGCGGTTATTGACCGCCACTTTTTGTAATTGTCGTTCAAATTGTGTTATTAAAATTGTTCCCTTCAGTCGCAGCTCGCGCTATAAACAAGTGTTCATGAAGGTGCAACACGGATACTCTATGCTTAACAGTTTATTAATTGTTCTTTTATTATGTGCAATCAGCGCATTTTTTTCGCTGTCTGAAATTTCATTAGCGGCTTCACGCCGTATAAAACTCAAACTCATGGCCGATGAAGGCAACATTAATGCCGCCCGTGTACTGAAAATGCAGGAAATGCCAGGCATGTTCTTTACTGTGGTACAGATTGGTCTGAATGCTGTCGCTATCTTAGCAGGGGTCATTGGTGAATCGGCCTTTTCTCCGGCATTAAATAGCTTCTTTATTGAGTTCATGACCCCAAAATGGGCTGAACAACTGGCGACCATTATTTCATTCACTATTGTCACCAGTATGTTTATTTTATTGGCCGACCTGACGCCAAAACGCATCGGTATGATTAAACCGGAAGTGATTGCTATCCGTATCGTCAATCCAATGCGCTTCTGCTTAGCGCTTTTCCGTCCGCTCGTCTGGGTATTTAATGGCTTAGCCGATTTATTCTTTAAAATCTTTAAAATTCCAATGGCTAGGAATGAAGATATTACCTCTGATGATATCTTTGCTGTGGTAGAAGCCGGAGCTGTTGCCGGTATCTTACGTAAACAAGAACACGAATTTATCGAGAATGTTTTCGAACTAGAATCACGCACCGTACCTTCCGCGATGACCTCACGTGAAAGTATTGTCTATTTCGATAAAAATGAAAATGAAGAAAGTATTAAGCAAAAAATATCCACTCAACCACACTCTAAATTCTTAGTCTGTGGCGATGATATCGATCATGTTCTCGGTTATGTTGATTCGAAAGAGCTATTAACCCGCGTACTAAATGGTCATAGTCTTAATCTACATGATGGAGTTAATATCCGTAATGCGTTGATTATTCCTGATACGTTAACCCTGTCAGATACCTTAGAATCGTTTAAAAACTCAGGGGAAGACTTCGCAGTTATTCTTAATGAATATGCGCTAGTGATGGGGATTATCACTATTAACGATGTTATGACCACATTAATGGGTGATTTAATAGGCCAAGGACAAGAAGAACAGATAGTCGTCAGAGATGAAAACTCATGGCTTGTGGAAGGGGGAACGCCAATTGAAGATATTCAACGTATCATGGATATCGATGAATTCCCAGATTGCAGTAATTATGAAACTATCGCTGGTTTTCTGATGTTCCGCCTAAGAAAAATTCCTAAACGTACGGATTACGTCAAATATGCCGGCTTTAAATTTGAAGTTGTCGATATTGATAACTACAAAATCGATCAAGTTTTAGTAACTCGTTTAACTGATCCTCCGGCACCTGTGGTCGTTCATCCAGGTAAATTATCTATAGAAACGGCTAACGCAACCCAAACCAACAAAGAAACTAGTAATGATTAATTATTATCATTAGCGAAGCCGTTTCAACCTAGCTAAATTATGGCGCCATGTTATGTGGCGCTATTTTTTGGCCTATTCAAATATTTTTGGTTTATTTAAATATATAATTATGCCAAACAATAACTCAGCGTTAGCCCAACTCAGTTTTTAATACAATGACCTGTTTATTTACTTCACTCATGACACTGTAATGGCGCTGATCTCTTACTTTTGGTGGTAGAATTTTACCGTAGTCAAATTCAAAAGCACCAAAATCTTTAATGTATAGCCGACCACGAAATAGCGTTTTAACGTAAAGGGCAATTTTTGATGGGTTATAACGGTTAAATATTTTCATGCGAACTTATCCTCCCCTAGCTCTCACGATACATAGTCAGTGGATTATCACTTACCTGTTAACGTCTTGCCTATCATAGACCAGTTTTAATCTGATTAGTTCTATTATTGCAATTTTATTCACAAATTTTACACAATATGACATAAGAATAAATCTGTAAAAATAGATAAATTCAGAGTATCACGGGTATTTTACTAAAATGTTAAATTTTACTTGGTAACTCATCGGATGAGATGTGTTATAAATGACTGCGCGCAAATAATTGGCGAAAATTAATACAATAAAACCAGAAATAACCTCATCTACCCTTACTAAAAAGGTTAAATTATGATTATGAAAAGTTCACTGCAAGCGGTGCTATTCTCGCTAAGTTTACTGCTGCCTTCATTTGGCGTATTGGCGGACAGCATTAAATTAAATCAACCACTCCCTCACATTCAAATTACCGATAAAGGCGAGTTAATGATTAATCAAAAAAATAAATTTAATTATCAAAACTGGAATAGCGATCAATTACTCGGGAAAATACATACCATTCAGCACATTGCAGGACGTTCATCCGCGAAAGAACTTAATGCACCATTAATTGATGCCATAAAAACGGCTAAATTCGCGCCTGAGCACTATCAAACCACCACTATTGTTAATACCGATGAAGCTATTTTTGGCACTGCTAGGTTTGTTCGTAGCAGTTTAGAAGACAGTAAAAAAGAGTTTCCTTATTCACAATTTATCGTTGATAGCCAAGGACAAATAAAAACCGCATGGCAATTAGCAGACAAAAGCTCAGCCATTTTAGTGGTTAATAAACTTGGCCAAGTGATATGGTTTAAACAAGGGGCTTTGACGCCGGATGAAGTAAATAATGTGATTAGATTAATTGATGCTCAATTAATCGAGTAATCATTTTAGTAATCCCACACTGATAATTAGGATAATTAATTTTTGTCTGAAATATCTCAAATCATTTGACCAGTTATATGCGTATTTATATACGCGTGTAACTTATTAACTATTATTGGAGCGGCTATAACGCCATCTAAAGGAGAACAAATATTAAACAATATCGTTTCATTGTTAATAATTAGTTAAAATAACTTAGATTTTTATACTGTCTAAATACACTCTAGAATACCCACACATATTGCATATTTATTGAATAATAAAATAGAAAATATTTATTATTTATCTCACTGTTAATTATAAATAATCATAATATTAATAATAAAATAGATAGCTCGAAGTTTTAATTTATCCTATAAATAGGTAATTTTATCTAATCAATCTATTTTTTAGTTCACAACACAAACCATAAGGTTATTTAATCTATTTTCAGTCTATGTGCTTTAATGTGATTACCGCGTTTCCAGCAGAGTCGAACATAGCTAACTCGCATCAAAAATAGATTAACAAGATAATATAGAGTTATTAACTATAAAATAAACCACAAACCCATTAAAAATCCAAATTAAACTGCAAAATGTCATTATTACACCTAAATATTGCAGATAAGAATTTATTTGTTAATAATGTGATTGGGTTTTATGTTTTAATCCCTATATCAACATCACTATCGTCAAATTAAAATAGCCAATAAAAGGATATGAATAATGAAAAAATTCGCGCTGATTGCTTTAATTTCCACCCTAATGAGTGCACCATTAATGGCCGAAAATGGTGGGTTTAATGGACCAGGAACATCAACTGTGCCAGCAGAAAGAGCACTAAAAGGCGGATTTTCTGGGCCTAATGTGAGTGAAACCAGTGTCGCAAATGCCCTTAAACTTACTGATGATTCGTGGGTTATCTTGCGCGGAAATATCGTAAAACAGCTAGATAATAAACATTATGAGTTTACCGATGGTACCGGTACTATCACCGTTGAAATTGATCACAAAAAATGGCGAGGCCAAACAATAACGCCTACCGATAAAGTTGAAATTCGTGGTGAGATTGATAAAGATTGGTCATCACGTGAGGTTAGTGTAAAAGAGATAAACCTGATCAAATAAAGTATAACGCCAGTAACGTTTTCAATAAGCGTTACTGGCGCTAATTAAATCAGCCTAATAAAACTTATCCAGCTAGAGTAAAGAGACTCTGAATCCTGGATTTAAAAATGACTCTCTTGGTGAATAATCTAATGTATTACCTTTCCAATCAGTCACTTTAGCACCAGCAGCAATAGCGACAGCATGCCCAGCGGCTGTGTCCCAGATATTCGTCGGCCCAAAACGTGGGTACAGCTGCGCTTTACCTTCGGCAACCAAACAAAATTTTAATGATGAGCCAATAGCGACCGTTTCATGTTCACCCATTTGACTCAAATAGTCCTGTAATTCTGCGTCCTGATGAGAGCGACTAACCACAATTAAAGGCAGTGTCGCTTGCGAGACACGGATTAATTGACGATGCCCTTTTTCTTCTTTCCAGGCTTGTCGCCCTTGTCCACAATACAAAATACCTTGTGCGGGAGCATAAACTACACCTAAGATCGGGGCGCCCTGATCAATCAGCGCAATATTAACCGTAAATTCACCATTACGCTTAATAAATTCTTTGGTTCCATCCAGTGGATCAATTAACCAATAACGCTGCCAATGCTGACGCTCTTCCCATGCTGGCGGCTCTTCTTCAGATAATTGGGGAATGGAAGGATCAATTTTACTCAAACCGGCCTTTATAATTTGATGCGCTGCAATATCTGCTGCCGTTACCGGGGAATCATCGGATTTTTTTTCAACTTGTACCGGTGTATCCGCATGATAGATATCCATAATTACGCTTCCGGCTTCTTTTGCCAACTTACAGACTTGTTCTAACATCTGCCACCTCGACTATTATCGTTTGAGAGAAAATAGATTATCAGCCTACTGAGCTGACTGCATCCCCTTTTATTGAATAAAAAAATAGCCGGTGATTAACCAGCTATAATATGTGTATATTCAGAGACTTATCAATAAATTATAGAATTTCTAATAATTCAACTTCAAAAACTAAAGTGCTAAATGGAGGGATAGATGCGCCCGCACCACGTTCACCATAGGCCAATTCTGAAGGAATATATAATTCCCATTTAGAACCTACTGGCATCAATGTTAATGCTTCAATCCAGCCAGGGATAACACCGCTGACAGGGAATTCAGCCGGCTGCCCGCGTTGAACAGAGCTATCAAAGACTGTTCCGTCAATCAGACGACCAGTGTAATGTACACGAACGCGGTCAGTTCGTGCAGGAATTGCACCTTCACCTTGATTGATAACAGAGAATTGTAAACCTGATTCAGTGATAGTCACATCATCGCGTTTTTGATTCTCTTCAAGGAATTTTTGCCCTTCTACTGCCATTGATTTTTGCTTTTCAGTGCGCACAGCATCAGCACGTTCATGGATTTCACGCAGAGCATTATGCAGCGCTTCAACAGGCACTGAAGGCATATTACCTTCCATAGCATCTGTTAAACCAGCAAGAATGGCTTCTGGTTCAAGACCTTCTAAGCCTGACTCTAACAGTTGTTGACCGATCTGAAGCCCAATACCGTAGCTCGCTTGAGCTTCAATTGAATCAAAAGTTTGGTTTGACATTAAATTATCCATTAATTTTAAGCTAAAAAGTAAGGATAACAGCCGCCTCCGTGAGGGTAAACTCATATTTATATACACCATGAATATCATCATCAAATAGGCGATAAGTGATGAAAAAAAGACGTATATATGCGGTCTATAAATGCCAAGAAAATATTAATTCTAGGTGAGTTCCGAAAATGTAGGATATGCGATTAATCTGGCTAGAAATAATGCTAATATTCCATTAATTACAGGTTTTCTTTTCCTCTTAAGGAGGCAATGATGAGGCTATCGATATTTCATCGCGTTGGTATTGCAATCATCGCGATCATTATTTTAATCATATTCTTCTGGCCAACTGAGGATAAAACATCTAACCAGATCGCTTCATCAGAACCTAAACCGATTGTTATTCCACCGCCTAATGAAAGCTTAGAAACACCGCCAAATATTCTGCCTGATACAGCGCAATCACCCGAAGAGGCTCAAGCTCCTATTATTGACGATACCAATAATGTACCGCCGGTAAATGAGTCAAATATCATTCCTATTCAGCCACAATCAGATACAGTAAAGAATAAAGATAAAGATAGAGATAGAGATAGAGATAATAAGAACAAACAAACCCAGAGAGCACCGGTTAATCAAGGAAATACGACTACAGCAGTCTCAGGAAAATGGCAAAATTATCAGATTCAAAAAGGTAAAACCTTAGCGCAGTTATTTAGAGACAATAATTTACAGGCAAATGATGCTTTTGCGATGGCTCGAGTAGAAGGCGGGGACAAACCATTGAGTAACTTGCAACAAGGGCAAAAAATTCGTTTGCAAGCCAATAGCCAAGGGGAAGTGGAACTGCTAGAAATAACTACACCAGAAGGTAAGCATATTAGCTTTGCACGACTCAGTGACGGTGGGTATTATCGCACTCCCTAAAATGAGTTATATGGTCATCATTAACAGCTAAAATTGCTAAAAAATCCATAAAAAAACACCGGCATAAACCGGTGTTTTTTTTGTGCCACTCAAATTAATCAGCAGCACATATAATCATTACAATGATTATGCAGCAACGATCTTAACGTTCAACTGTGCAAAAACATCGCTGTGTACTTGGAAGTGAACTTCGTGATCACCTGTAGTACGCAGAACACCGTTTGGCAGACGAACTTCGCTTTTCGCAACAGTAACGCCAGCAGCAGTTACTGCATCAGCGATATCACGAGTACCGATTGAACCAAACAGTTTACCTTCGTCACCTGCTTTAGAAGACAGAGTGATTGCGCCCAGTGCATTGATTTGCTCTGCACGAGCGTGAGCAGCAGTCAGAACTTCAGCTAATTTAGCTTCCAGTTCAGCACGGCGTGCTTCGAAGAATTCGATATTTTTCTTAGTCGCAGGAACAGCTTTGCCCTGTGGTACTAAGAAGTTACGAGCATAGCCCGATTTAACGTTAACCTGATCACCCAGGCTACCTAGGTTCGCTACTTTATCAAGCAGAATAACTTGCATTACCTTATCCTCTTAAAGTCGTTAATGGACTGTACCTATTACTGATGACGATCAGTATAAGGCAACAGAGACAGGTAGCGCGCGCGCTTGATAGCACGAGCGAGCTGACGTTGGTATTTTGCACGGGTACCGGTAATACGGCTTGGTACAATTTTACCGCTTTCAGTGATGTAGTTTTTCAGCGTTGCGATATCTTTATAATCTATCTCTTGAACGCCTTCCGCTGTGAAACGGCAGAACTTGCGACGACGGAAATAACGTGCCATTTGGCTAGTCTCCAGAATCTATCAATTCAATCTGCTCGGCGTGGAGCACTATTTTATTCAAGCCATTACGCCCTTGATGGCAGCTAATAAAACCTGAAACAGTTACTCTACAACCGACCGTTATACTGTGAGTTAAGGCTTGTATGTCTTGTCCGCTGGCGACAATGGGCATTCTGCACCATGCCTGCCGATATAATCCAGCTTCTTCCTGCTGTGAGCGATGTTCAATCACAAACTGGCAGTGAGGAATACCAGACGGACTCACCTTTCGGAGTAATGCTTTACAGACTGTGCCTGTTAGCACCAATCGATTAGTGGACACTTGGGCAATTACTCTTCAGAATCCCCAGCTTCTTCAGCTTCTTCCTGATAATCATCAGATTGGTCACGGCCGCGACGTTCGTCTCTAGCTTTAACCATGGTAGAAGCTTCTGTCACCGCGTGCTTAACGCGCATAACCATGCTACGGATAACGGCATCGTTGAAGCGGAAGTTAGTTTCCAGCTCATCAATCGCTTCCTGTGGTGCTTCAACGTTCAGCAGAACATAGTGAGCTTTATGCAGTTTATTGATTGGATAAGCCAGTTGGCGACGGCCCCAGTCTTCCAGACGATGGATTTGACCTTGCGCATTAGTGATAACTGCACTGTAACGCTCGATCATACCCGGAACCTGTTCGCTTTGGTCAGGATGGACCATAAAAACGATTTCGTAATGACGCATTAGTAATTGCTCCTTACGGATTAATCAGCCTCCTGTCAGGGCAGCCGCTTCCCATGGAGGCAAGGAACTTATATAAGTGCGGCTGAAAAATTGACGCGTAACTATACCCATCTCTTGAAAAAAATTCAATAGATGAACGTGAATTAATCGCAATTTTTAGGAATTATTTAGTTGCCTAAGCGCTGACGTACCGCTTCAAACAAACATACACCGGTCGCAACAGAAACATTTAACGAAGAAACATCACCCGCCATCGGAATACTGATCAGCTCGTCGCAATGCTCACGCGTTAAACGGCGCATACCTTCGCCCTCAGCTCCCATCACCAAGGCCATAGGGCCAGTTAGTTTACTTTGGTATAAATTATGAGTCGCTTCACCGGCCGTTCCCACAACCCAAATTTGCTGCTCTTGCAGTAAACGTAGCGTTCTGGCCAGGTTAGTCACACGGATTAATGGAACACTTTCCGCCGCGCCACAGGCAACTTTTTTAACAATCGCATTCATGGGTGCAGATTTATCTTTAGGAACAATCACCGCATGAACACCCGCAGCATCCGCATTACGCAGACAAGCACCTAAATTGTGCGGGTCTGTAACACCATCAAGTACCAGTAATAAAGGCGTTTTAGCCTGAGCGATAATATCCAGTAAATCATTTTCTTGGTACTGACGTCCTGGCAGAACATGAGCAATAATGCCTTGATGTGATGCGGCATCAGTCTGCGCATCCATCCACTGACGGTTAGCCACTTGAACCGCTATTCCCATAGCTTCAATTTCATGGATCACTGCCATCAAACGGCGATCTTCACGGCCTTTTAAAATATACACTTCTTTTAGCCGTAGCGGATCGCGCTCCAGCAAGGCTTTCACTGCATGAATGCCATAAATAATTTCGCTCATAATATCTTTTTTATCCACAGGAAATAAAGGGTGGCCAATTAGCCACCCTATTTTATTGAAGCTAGTTTACTCAATCTATGTGATTAAACCTATAGTCATGACTGTTAAAATTTTAAGCGTCTTTATTGACTTTTTTAGTCGCACGTTTAGCCTGCAATTTAGCGGTTATTTTCTTGGTTTTATCCGAAGCTTTTTTAGCTTTTTTTACGCCAGTTTTTTCTGCTTTGGGCTTAGCAGCATCGGTTTTAGCCTGATTTTTAGGGGCTTTTTTAGCTTTTTTCTTAAATGCTGTATCTGGCTGGAAATTAGCATCTTTAGAAAAATCACGATCTTTACGTGATTTACCTTGCCCGCTGTTTCTGGCGTCTTTTTTAGCTTTATCGCGAGCTGTTTTACCCACATTTTTAGCTTTACGCGTCGTTGATATTAAGGCGAAATCAATCTTACGCTCGTCCATATGAACAGCTTCAACTCTAATTTCGACTTCATCGCCTAGACGATAAACGGTATTTGAAGATTCACCAATCAGACGCTGACCAACAGCATCATAACGGTAATAATCGTTATCTAAAGTGGATACATGAACTAAACCATCAATGAACAGTTCATTCAAGCGCACAAAGAAACCAAAACCAGTAACGCTAGTAATCAAACCGGTAAAGACTTGGCCCACTTGATCTTGCATAAAGTCACATTTTAGCCAATCAGCCACATCGCGAGTCGCTTCATCGGCACGGCGCTCTGTCATCGAACAATGCTCACCTAATTGCAGCATATGATCCATATCAGAATGCCAGCCGCCCGTCGGAGTCCAATGTTTTTCGGCTTGTCCTTGCTCTTTAGCTAATAAATATTTAATGCCTCTGTGTAAGGTCAAATCAGGGTAACGACGAATTGGAGAAGTAAAGTGCGCGTATGATTTTAGTGCTAAACCAAAGTGACCACGATTCTCAGGATCGTAAATAGCCTGTTTCATCGAACGCAATAACATGGTTTGCAGCAGCTCATGATCAGGACGCTCAGCAACATCATGCATCACCTGGGCGTAATCTTTTGGATCTGGCGTCATACCCCCCGGCAAGGTTAAACCAAGCTCACTAAAGACAGAACGCAAGTTCATCACGCTCTCTTCTTTTGGACGATCATGAACACGATATAATGCCGGTTCTTCATTTTTCTCAACAAATCGAGCCGCAGCAATATTAGCGAGGATCATACATTCCTCAATCAGTTTATGCGCATCGTTGCGCTGCACTGGCTCAATACGTTCAATTCGACGTTCAGCATTAAAGATAAATTTAGCTTCTTCTGATTCAAAAGAAATCGCCCCGCGTTCTTCACGCGCGCTTTCTAGTGCTTTATATAAATCATGCAGATGCTGTAAATGAGGAACGAGCGGCTGGTAATGTTCGCGCAGTTCTTCATCGCCCTGCAAGATTTTCCAAACTTTGGTATACGTTAAACGCGCATGAGAGTTCATCACCGCTTCATAGAATTTGTATGAAGATAACTTACCACTAGCTGAAATCGTCATCTCACAGACCATACACAAACGATCTACACCAGGATTCAATGAACATAGGCCATTTGATAGCACCTCTGGCAACATTGGCACCACTTGCGATGGAAAATAAACGGAGTTACCTCGGCTTCGAGCCTCATCATCCAGCGCAGTATTAGGACGTACGTAATAGCTAACATCAGCAATCGCCACCCATAAACGCCAGCCACCGCCCTTCTTCGGCGCACAATATACGGCATCATCGAAGTCGCGTGCGTCTTCGCCATCTATGGTAACTAAAGGTAAATCACTTAAGTTAACTCGCCCTTGCTTAGCCGCTTCGGGAACATGTTCGCTTAAATCAGCCACTTGTTTTTCAACTTGAGCCGGCCAGCCATGAGGAATTTCATGAGTACGCAAGGCAATTTCTACCGCCATGCCAGTTCCCATAGTTTCACCCAGCACTTCAGTAATATTACCGACAGCCTGTAAGCGACGCTGTGGACGGCTAACCAGCTCGACCACCACCACATTCCCCATACGTGCACCATTAGTGTGCTCTTTAGGAATTAAAATATCGAAGCTCAAGCGACTGTCGTCTGGCACCACAAAGCCCATGCCTGACTCAAGAAAATAGCGCCCAACAATTTGATTATTGCGAGGAACTAAAACCCGTACGATACGTACTTCAGTACGTCCTTTACGGTCTTGTCCATGAGGTTGAGCCAACACGACATCGCCGTGTAAAGCACGTTTCATTTCGTCAGCAGAAATATAATAATCTTCTTTTTTGCCATCGATACGTAAAAAACCATACCCATCGCGATGCCCAATGACCGTTCCTTTTAATAAATCTAATCTTTCAGGTAATGCATAGCATTGGCGACGAGTAAAAATTAATTGTCCATCACGCTCCATCGCGCGTAACCGGCGACGTAACGCTTCTAAATCTTCTTCTGAACTTAGGTTCAGTATTTTCGCAATCTCTTCACGTTTAATCGGTGCTGGGCGTTGCGATAGGATCTCTAAGATATATTCTCTACTTGGGATCGGTGAATCGTATTTTTCTGCTTCTCTTTTCACATAAGGATCTTGTGACATCGTAGCCTCCGTTGTCATCAGAATTCGCGAATACTATTTTTATGAATACTATTTTTATGAATACTATTTTATTAATAGTTTAGACTAATAGTAGTCGATATAGCGGGCTGTTATCTTTCACCATGTCAGCCAGCGTATGTTTATCTAATTCTTGTAAAAATTGCTCTATCGCTTGGTGTAAAATTCCTTTTAATCGGCATGCGGGCGTTATATGGCAAAAATCCCCACTGCAATTCACCAAAGATAAAGGTTCGAGCGCTCGGACTACGGCGCCAATAGCAATGTTGTCAGCAGGCTGTCCCAGCATAATACCGCCATTTTTTCCACGGATTGCTTTCACATAACCCAAATGACTCAGTTGATTGATAATCTTTACCATATGGTTACGAGATACGCCGTAAACTCCGGTTACTTCAGTAATACTGGTCATTTTGCCCTCAGGGAGAGAGGCTAAATAAATCAGCGCCCGTAGGCCATAATCTGTAAAACTGGTTAACTGCACATCCACCTCGAAAAATTATCATCTAACTTATATGTACCGTAGTACATAGTTCGCATCATCTGCCATATAGAGCGGCTAAATGGTACCGCTGTATAGTACTGCTGTACGGTACTGTTGTATGGTGAAATATTTACGATATAACCACAATAACAAGAAGATAGTATACCCAAATACTGTCGCTAAAATCATCAGAATGGCATTAACGATCATGCTCGCATATTGATAGCCTGTAACCGGATGGATATAGCTTAGTCTATCACAAAGATAATTTGAGAACTTTGAGCAAAATAAAAGGCCCAAATAGTGAATTATTATGTGGTTATTTTCAGGATTAAGCAAAATTGTTCGTTATTTAGCGGAGAAATGGCGGGAGAATGACAATAACTAAGCAAAAAACTAAATAGCGCCTCGGGAGAGGCGCTAATTTCGCAAAACAATTAAGCTGCGTCAAACGGGTCACGTAAGATCATTGTTTCTTCACGATCTGGACCAGTTGAAATGATATCAACAGGCACACCTGTCAATTCTTCAATACGTTTGATGTAATCTAATGCGGCTTGAGGTAATTGATCACGAACTTGAACACCAAAGGTCGTTTCGCTCCAACCTGGCATTGATTCGTAGATTGGTTCTAAACCTTCCCACTCATCAGCTGCTAATGGTGTAGTATCAAGCACGGTGCCGTCTGGACGACGATAACCTACGCACAATTTAACTTCTTTCAGGCCATCCAATACATCCAGTTTAGTCAGACAAAAACCAGACAGGGAGTTGATTTGAACCGCGCGATTAATAGCGACGATATCTAACCAACCAGTACGACGACGACGACCTGTCGTTGCACCGAATTCTTGACCTTTCTCACGCAGGTAATCGCCAATTTCATCAAACAGTTCAGTAGGGAATGGACCCGCACCGACACGCGTTGAATACGCTTTGATGATCCCTAAAACATAATCAACAAAACGTGGACCCAGTCCAGAACCTGTAGCAACGCCACCAGCAGTCGTATTTGAAGAAGTCACATACGGATAAGTACCGTGGTCGATATCCAACAGCGTACCTTGAGCACCTTCAAACATGACTAATTCATTCTTCTGATTTGCTTTATAGAGCAGATCAGAAACATCAACTACCATTCCTGTCAGAATGTCTGCAACAGCCATGATTTCATCCAGAGTTTTCTGGAAATCAACTGCAGGTTCTTGGTAGTAATTAACTAACTGGAAGTTATGATATTCGATGATATCTTTCAGTTTTTCAGCAAATGTTGCTTTATCAAACAAATCGCCTACACGTAAACCACGACGTGCGACTTTGTCTTCATAAGCGGGTCCAATACCACGACCGGTGGTACCGATTGCTTTTGCGCCACGTGCTTTCTCACGCGCGTTGTCTAAGGCAACGTGATAAGGCAGGATTAACGGACAAGCTTCTGAAATATATAAGCGTTCACGAACTGGAACACCACGATCTTCCAATTCTTTCATTTCTTTCATCAGTGCATCTGGCGCAAGAACTACACCATTAGCAATAATACTGATGACATTTTCACGAAGAATACCTGATGGAATTAAATGGAGAACGGTTTTTTCACCGTTAACAACAAGAGTATGGCCAGCATTATGGCCGCCCTGATAGCGAACTACGTATTTAGCGCGTTCAGTTAGCAAGTCAACGATCTTGCCCTTCCCTTCGTCACCCCATTGGGTGCCCAGTACGACAACGTTCTTACCCATGTCAAAATACACTCGGTTGCTTAAAAATGAATTCTACCATCTCAAATAAACTGTTCCAGTTATTTTTAGCATATCAATAATTTTTCATCAAATAGTAGACATGATAAAGCCCGCTAATGCGGGCTTTAAGTTAAATCCTGAAATCAAAGTAAGAATTTTTGGTCCAAAATACTCAGTTTAAAACGCCATTATTTATCCTGATTTATTTCTATAACCACTCTATTTCAACGATTTATTTTAGTACAAATTTAATGCAAAACTGCCGTTATGCTTATTCTATTGCACGTAATTTAGTCGGTGCTTTCATATAGCGGAAGAAGTCGGTATCTGGGCTCAGCACCATAACATCTTCACCGCTTTTGAAGCTCTGCTCATACGCACGCATACTACGAATAAAGGCATAGAAGTTAGGTTCCTGATTGAATGCATCCGCAAACAGTCGGGTTGCCATCGCATCGCCTTCACCACGTAATGTTAGTGAAATACGTTCAGATTCAGCCAAGGTTTCTGTGACTGTTTTATCAGCGATTGCACGAATTTTAACCGCTTCTTCTTGACCCTGAGAACGATGCTGACGCGCAACGGCCTCACGTTCTGCGCGCATACGTGCATAAATTGCTTCAGAAACTTCATTTGGCAATTCAATACGTTTAATACGCACGTCAACGACTTCAATACCTAACGCCTGCATACTGTTTGGATTAACCACCAGCGGCTTCAGATTCGTTTCTTGTTCTACGCGTGCGGCAGCAGAAGCTATCGCTTGATCGGCTTCTTCTATATCTGTCGCGCTACCTTTATTCAAGGTATCACGGACATCAACAGTTAACCGGCCACGAGAATCAGTAATAATGTCTTTCACACTTAAACGACCAAATTCAGAACGTAAACGGTCACTAAATTTACGTTTTAGTAAGGTCTCAGCTTGGAAAGTATTACCCCCTCCTGTCGCAACATAGTAACGACTGAAATCAGTAATGCGCCATTTCAAGTAAGAATCAACCATCAAATCTTTATTTTCGCTGGTTAAGAAGCGATCAGCTTGAATTTCCAAAGTCTGAATACGCGCATCCAACATTTTAACTGTTTCAATAAATGGAACTTTAAAATGTAAACCTGGCTCATAAATGATCGGCTTGTTTTCTGCATCACGCATAACTTTGCCAAAGCGTAAAACAATACCACGATCAGTTTGAGGCACAATAAAGACCGACGTATAGAAAACAGCCAGAATGGCAATAATGATAACAATTAGCGATTTACGCATGATTATTGTCTCCCTACTCTGACTGCGTCACCACGGACAGCCGCTGAAGATGAAGGATCCGTATTAAGTGATGACTGATTGCTATTTGGATACGTCACTTTAGGTGCCTGGGTTACTTTAGGTGTAGAGGCTGAATTATTACCACGCATTAATTGATCTAATGGCAGAACAAGCATGCTGTTGCTCTTTTCATTAGCAATAATTTTGCGTGTATTACTCAACACACGTTCCATTGTTTCAATATACAGACGCTCACGGGTAATTTCAGGAGCCGCTTGATACTCAGGTAACATTTTAGAGAAGCTGGCGACCTCACCCTCTGCTTTTAGTACCACACTGACTTTATAAGCTTCCGCTTCTTCAATCATTTTTTGTGCGTTACCTTTCGCCAATGGTAGAACTTCATTCCGGTAAGCATGCGCTTCACGGATAGTTTTTTGTTCTTCTTCCCTTGCTGAAATAACATCATCAAACGCTGCTTTAACGGCTTCAGGCGGACGAGCAGCCTGGAAGTTGACATCAAGCAATGTAATTCCCATTTTGTATGGGCTGATGGTGCTTTCTAATTCTTTTTGAGTAACATCACGGATATATGCACGATTAGCCGTCAGCACTTGTTCCATCGCTGATTGACCAATAACACCACGCACCGCACTATCCAGAGCTTGGCGTAAGCTATTATCTGGATTTGTTACGCTAAATAAATATTCAGCAGGATCTGTTACACGATATTGAACGTTCATTTCGACGCGGATCACGTTTTCATCTGAAGTCAACATCATGCCGTTTGTGGCTTGTTCACGTACAGTTTCAACGTTAACAGGCACCACTTTATCAATGAAGGTTGGTTTCCAGTTCAGACCAGGGCCAACAATTCCACTGTACTCACCAAAGCGCATGACCACACCGCGGTCACTCTCTTTTATTGTGTAGAAACCACTTGCACCCCAGATGATTACTGCTGCTGCAACAGCCAGCATACCCAAGCGCCCGCCAAAATTAGAAGTCTGTTGGTTATTATCACCACCAGAACCGCCTTTATTGCCACCAAGCTTACTGCTCAGTTTGCGGAAGAGATCATCGAGATCAATAGCCCCGCGTTTTCGACCACCTTTATTGCCACCGGAGTTGCCGCCTTTATTGCTGCTTCCCCACGGGTCGCGGTCTTGTCCGTTATTACCGGGCTGATTCCACGCCATGTTTTAGCTCCATTCTTTATGATTGGTTTTTCAGGGCTAAGAGCAAATAACCGCTCTTAATATCAATTCAATTTTCTGAGAATATCAGAGGATGTAATCAGGTAATTGTGGTTCCTGTTTACACAGACGGCGCCAGTCGACAATTGGCAAGCGCACTTCCAAAAGTAGATAACCGTCCTCATCGACATGTTCATGCTCAATAGCATTGAGCTGATAGAACCGACTCCGTAGACGCCCTTCCTCTGGAGGTAAACGTAATTCAAAGTGTGCTATCTCACCCGAAAGACGTTCCGTTAATGCCTGTAACAGCAATGGGATACCTTCACCAGTTTGGGCTGATACCCAAACACGTATCGGTTTATTATCCTCATCGCGATCGATACGCGGAACAAAATCGTCCAGCCTATCAATTTTATTCATCACTAATAGCGTAGGAATCTCATGCGCTTCAATTTCTTCCAATACACTTTCTACAGCTTGGATATTTTCATCCACACGATTATCAACGGCATCAATCACATGTAGCAATAATGTCGCTTCACGTGTTTCTTGAAGTGTTGCTTTAAATGCCGCGACTAAATCGTGGGGCAAATGACGAATAAACCCAACGGTATCCGCCAAAACCACCGTACCAACATCATCGACATCGATGCGGCGTAATGTTGGGTCAAGCGTAGCAAACAGCTGATCTGCCGCATAAACATCAGATGTTGTCATGCGGTTAAATAAACTGGATTTTCCTGCGTTGGTATAACCCACCAGTGAGACCGTTGGGATATCAGCCTTGCTTCTTGCCTGACGCCCTTGCTCTCGCTGTTTCTCAACTTTTCCTAATCGAGATAGAATTTGTTTAATTTTATCACGGAGTAAACGACGGTCAGTCTCTAACTGTGTTTCACCCGGACCGCGTAAACCAATCCCACCTTTTTGTCGTTCCAAGTGCGTCCATCCTCGAATTAATCGAGTCGATAGATGGCGCAATTGTGCCAGTTCAACTTGCAATTTACCTTCGTGAGTACGGGCTCTCTGGGCGAAAATATCCAGAATAACTCCCGTCCGGTCAACAACTTTGCACTGACATAATCTTTCTAAATTACGTTCCTGAGCTGGACTTAAAGCGTGGTTAAACAACACCACATCAGCGCCACTGGCTTGCACCGCTTCTGCAATTTCTTCCGCTTTCCCTTCGCCAACATAATATTTACGGTGTGGCGCTCGACGACTTCCAGTGATGATTTGTACCGGCTTCACGTTAGCCGATGTCACTAGGGATTCAAATTCCTCTAAATTGTCAATATCTTTTTCTTGAGAGAAAAAAACATGCACCAATACGGCGTGTTCACCGCCTTCATATCTGTCAAACAAAGGTTCGACCTCTCAGGTTTAACGATAAATTAAAAGGAAAAAACATAGGTAAAGTCTCCCTACCTATGTTTTCCTTTATTTTCAAATGATTAGCTGAATTATTCAGCAGCATCATTATCCTGCGCAGCCGGTGTACTACCTGAATGGTAATTACCTGGAGCCGCAGTACCTGTCGCATTGTTGCTATGATGAGAAACAGGACGAGCAGGAACAACGGTAGAAATGGCATGTTTATACACCATTTGGCTGACCGTGTTTTTTAGCAAAATAACAAACTGGTCAAATGATTCGATCTGACCTTGTAATTTGATGCCATTAACTAAATAAATTGAGACCGGAACCCTTTCACGACGCAATGCGTTCAGGAACGGATCTTGCAAAGATTGCCCCTTAGCCATGTTATATTTTCCTTATTTGTTGTTTTTAATAAGAACCTAATGGTTCTAAAAATTACTACTCAAAAATTGCGCTTAAACATTCTAATTGTACACAAACAATAGCCCTATGCACTAATAACCTGCATAACTGTTTCAAACGCTTGCTGAGGATGTTCACTATCAAGCCAATGAACATTTTCCCAACTTCTTAGCCAAGTTATCTGGCGTTTTGCTAATTGGCGTGTCGCACAAACTCCCCGAAAGACCATTTCATCATAATCGATTTCACCTGCCAAATATGACCACATCTGGCGATAACCAACACAACGAATAGCAGGTAAGTCTACATGCAGATCACCCCGGTCATACAGAGACCGAACTTCATCTTCAAAAGCCGAGTTCAGCATCTGATGAAAACGTTTTTCAATACGTGAATGTAAAATTTTACGATCTTGTGGCGCAATAGCAAACTGAAACACATTATAAGGTAATTCTTCGCCCGCTGTTTGTGTCAATTCAGTTAAACTTTGCCCAGAAATGAGATATACCTCTAAAGCTCGGGATAATCTTTGTGGATCATTCGGATGGATCCTTGCAGCAGCAACAGGATCAACCTGCTTAAGACGCTGATGAATCGCTTCCCAACCGTCATTTTGAGCTATTTCTTCAATCTTAGCACGCACTTCAGCATCAGCAGAAGGCAGTGGTGATAATCCCTCAAGTAACGCTTTAAAATAGAGCATTGTGCCCCCCACCAGCAAAGGAATTCTACCCTCAGCGGTAATTTCTGCCATCGCTGCAAGTGCATCACGACGAAAATCTGCCGCTGAATAAGGCTGGGAGGGATCAAGGATATCAATCAAACGATGAGGCGCCAAACGCAATTCTTCTGCGCTAGGTTTTGCAGTCCCAATATCCATACCACGATAAATTAATGCCGAATCAACACTAATAATATCAACAGGTAATCGCTGACGGAGTTCAATCGCCAATGCAGTTTTTCCTGATGCCGTGGGTCCCATTAAAAAGATGGCATTGGGTTTTTGCTGAGTTATCAAATCACTCATGGGTTAACGTTACTACCACCGATGTTAAATCAATTAATTGTAATAATGTTGATGGCGGTTGATGAACCCAATGTGGGCAAAGCCGTTCAACATCAGCTAATACTTGCACTGCTTGTGCTAATGTCCAATTATTTTCGGAGTTATCTTGGACAATCGTTCTCGCTAACCATTCGGTAATTTGTAAATTAGTCACTGCCGCTTGCTGAGTAAGAAAATTAAGTAATCCGATTAATAACTGCGATAAATTTTGTGTTCGCAGCGGTAACGATACCGCATGAATCGTTACTTTTCCATGAGATATCGTCGCTTCAATACCAAATCTTACTAATTCATCCTTGAAACGCTGAAAAACCTCAATTTCATCGGGATTAAGCGATAGTTTAAGAGGGATTAACAAAGGCTGAGGTTTTAATTTATCACCATCTGCAGATAGTTGAGCCATTTTTAATAAATATTCTGCTTGGCTTAAGGATAACAAACCAATCCCCAATGAAGACTCTATTAATGCAAAGTTTTTTGCATAAATTGTCAATATTTTACCGAAAGTGTAATTTTTATCATTTTTCGCTACTTCAGTAGAAGTAACTGCATGTAAATTCAATGGCTTTCTAGCCGGGAACAGAACTTTTTTATCACTTTCAGCTACCGGAATAGACATCAGTTGCTGATACAGTTGACCATTCTTCTTATCATATGGTTCTTTATCTATAAAAGATCTATGTTTAGCAGAGTCTACTTGAGGTTCCTCCAAGCGGGTTGGCCGCGGCTCGGCAACGCGATAATCTTTAGATTTCACCTCTACGGCGTGATTATTCCCTGAAAACGATGAAAGCTTATTTTCGCTAGACGGTTTGCCCACAAGTGTCGACTGATTTGATGGCGTATTTTGGGGGGATCTAAATGTCGAAGATGCCGCTGAAGGTGCTGATGTCGCAGAAAAACAATTCTGCCCCGCTGACGTTCGATTTTTCACTTCTGGTGCTACGCTAGAAAATGAATCAAATTCACCGCTGGTTGCCGCCTGCATCAGGGCCGTTTTTACCCCTTGGTAAATAAAATCATGCACTAATCGCGCTTGATGAAAGCGGACTTCATGTTTAGCAGGATGAACATTCACATCTACTTGATGAGGATCGACTGTAAGATACAGCACATAGGCAGGTTGCTGATCGCCGTGTAATTGCCCTTCATAAGCTTGACGAATCGCATGATTAATCAACCTATCGCGCATCATACGCCCATTCACATAGCAATATTGAATATCAGGAACCGGAGCCCCCACCGGCAAGGTAACCCATCCATTAATCGCCAAATCACCATGTTCCCACGCAATCTCTAACGCCTGCTGCATAAAGTTCGCCCCACAAATTGAAGCTAAGCGACGCTCTTGCTGTGGTTTATCTTTCGCCGGCCGATATTGGCGAATAAGCTTACCATTATGATTAAGATAAATAGCTACGTCTGGCCGCGCTAACGCAATACGGCGAACAATCTCATCAATATGACCAAATTCTGTTTTTTCAGTCCGTAAAAACTTACGTCGCGCGGGAGTGTTATAAAATAGATCCAGAACTTCAACTGTTGTCCCAGTTGGGTGCGCTGCCGGCTTAATCGTGACAGACATATCTCGGCCTTCAGCATAGGATTGCCAAGCCTCAGGCTGAGTTTCTGTTTTCGAGGTTAAGGTCAGGCGAGAAACCGAACTAATACTGGCCAACGCCTCACCGCGAAATCCCATGCTAATAATCGCTTCAAGGTCATCTAAAGTAGCTATTTTGCTGGTCGCATGGCGTGCTAACGCTAATGTGAGTTCATCTTTAGTTATTCCACAGCCATTATCACGAATGCGGATCAGTTTTTCACCGCCGCGCTCTATATCAATGTCGATACGCGTAGCCCCTGCATCAAGACTGTTCTCGATCAGCTCTTTGACCACTGAAGCCGGTCGCTCTACGACTTCCCCTGCCGCAATCTGATTAGCCAATTGTGGCGAGAGTATTTTTATCGACATTGATGCTCTCCGTAATTACTGTGGTGCAGCCTGCAATGGATTCGCTAAAAAGTATTGGCGTAATCCTTGATGAATAGCTTCGGCAACTTTTTCCTGATAAGCCTCCGATTTAAGTAGCTGTTCTTCTGCGCTATTACTAATAAAGCCCGTTTCAACTAGAATCGATGGAATATCTGGCGAACGTAAAACGCCTAAGCTAGCATGCTCGGGTTGACGTTTATGAATGTTCCCAACTTTTTGTAGCTGCTGAATAACTTTTATCGCTACATCATAGCCAACACGCTGTGAATGACCGAATTGTAGATCAAGTACCGCTTGACTTAAATAAGGGTCGGCACCATTGGATAACGCATCGCCAGCACCGCCTAGCAGTTCTGATTGTTTCTCTCGTTGTTCAATCCAACTCCCCAATTCGCTATTCGCTCGGCGATTAGATAATACCCATACAGAAGCACCACGCGCACTGCTGTTTGGCGCTGAATCGGCATGAATAGATACCAACATGTTCGCCCCTTGTTTACGAGCGACTTCAGAGCGACCAGAAACAGAAATAAAATAATCACCGTCACGGGTCATCACCGGCTTAAACATAGGGTCTGCATTTAACTTCGCTTGCAGTTTCTTCGCTACACTTAGCGTCACGTCTTTCTCACGGTAACCTTTTTGCCCTAGCGCCCCGGGGTCTTTACCACCATGCCCTGCATCAATCGCCACCACAACCTGCTTATTGCCTTTGGCGGCTGATTTATTTTTTACCGCAACAGGAACTGCTACCGCTGAATTCATTTTTAGCGGTTTTTCTGTCGCTACTACTGCATTTTGTTGGGAGGCTTGAGCACTTTGTTTAAACTGAGTATGAGAGGTACTATTACCCGCTTTTATGCTCAGAATGACTTGATATCCATTTCCCATTTGTTGCAGCGAAGCTTGCGTTTTAGCTGCTTTAGAGAGTTCCAAAACTAAACGTTTATGCTGACGATCGCCCGGTTTACTCGTGCGTACTAATTTGACCAAATCACCCGTTGGCAGTTTCATCGGCAGACCACTGATTTCTGACGATTGTTTTACATCCACCACCAACCGTTCCGGTGAATGTAAGGCAAAGAAACGATAATCAGGTTTACCCTCAGAAAATGATAACGTCACTTTAGCCTCTGAAGGACTATTGCTAACTTGAATATTCGATAACTGAGCCGCGTTAACCGAAAAGCTCGCCGTAGCAAAAAGTGCAATAAATGTTATCAGCACTAATAATGCACGATGCCATCCCTTGGCCATTTTTATCATTAAAGCATTAATCATGAGCGGTATATCCTCAGATAACAGACAAATTATCTAACAAAAACTCTCCATTTTTAGACTGAGCAACAAAATGTGCCTGACGGCCCTCATCTTGATAAGTCAACGTCAACGTTAGATCTGCTGGAGGTAAAAAGCCTTCACCTTGTTGTGGCCATTCGACCAAACAAATTGACTCTGGCGTAAAATAATCGCGGATCCCCATAAATTCTAGCTCTTCAGGATCGGCTAAACGATACAGATCAAAATGATAAACTTGTCTGTCGGGTAAAGAATAAGGCTCGACTAACGTATAAGTTGGGCTCTTAACATGGCCTTGATGGCCTAAAGCCTGTAAAAAACCACGGCTAAACGTCGTTTTTCCTGCGCCTAAGTCACCATACAGATAAAGCACTAAACCTTGCTGACAAGCATTGGCTACTGCGCGCCCTAGTGCTACGGTTGCGGAGTCATTCGCCAGTGATAATTCACGTTCTTTCATGAGATCTTCTGCTAAATTACGGGGAAAATAAAATTATTGATCAGCTTATCATAACTCAATAAGCAGTAATGAGAACTGATTGCAGTTTAGCATTAATTTTCATCATGCTGCGCACATGATACACTCCGCGATCGGACAACTCTCATCATTTACCTAATCTGATATGGCTACACAACTCGACCTTAATCTGCTGGCACAGCAAATCAAACAATGGGGAACCGATGTCGGTTTCCAGCAAATAGGCATCTGTGATACCGACCTAACTGCCGAAGAACCCAAATTACAGCAATGGTTGGATAAGCAATATCAGGGCGAAATGGACTGGATGGCACGCCATGGAATGATGCGCGCTCGTCCACATGAACTCCTGCCTGGAACATTGCGGGTGATCAGCGTACGTATGAATTATTTACCCGCAAAGGCATCGTTCGCCAGTACGTTAAGCAACCCTAATTTGGCCTATGTCAGTCGCTATGCACTAGGACGAGATTATCATAAGTTATTACGCCAACGCTTAAAAAAACTCGGCGATCGAA
Organism: Moellerella wisconsensis; assembly: GCF_022592395.1. Taxonomy (NCBI): domain Bacteria; kingdom Pseudomonadati; phylum Pseudomonadota; class Gammaproteobacteria; order Enterobacterales; family Morganellaceae; genus Moellerella; species Moellerella wisconsensis. Next base: position 3,341,328 of record NZ_CP093242.1, read on the forward strand.
TAAAAGAATATTGTCAGGAATTTAACTATCAAGACGAAATTAACTTTCGTCCTTTTGTTGATTCCGCGCCGATATTAGAACGCCCATTAGCGGCCAAAGCGGGATTAGGCTGGGTAGGCAAACATTCGTTGATCCTCAATCGTGAAGCTGGATCTTGGTTTTTTTTGGGTGAACTATTGATCAACCTTCCGCTACCGGTGGATCAACCTGTTGAAGAACAATGTGGCCGTTGTGTCGCATGTATGACAACCTGCCCGACTGGCGCAATTGTTGCACCTTATACTGTAGATGCGCGCCGCTGTATTTCGTATTTAACCATTGAACTTGAAGGTGCTATCCCCGAAGAATTCCGCCCTTTAATGGGTAATCGTATTTATGGCTGTGATGACTGCCAATTAATTTGTCCATGGAATCGTTTTTCCCAACTTACTGATGAAGAAGATTTTAGCCCGAGACGCGCTTTACATACCCCAGAACTGCTCGATCTTTTTAGTTGGAATGAAGAAAAATTCTTACGCATCACAGAAGGCTCAGCGATTAGGCGTATTGGTTATCTACGTTGGCTGAGAAATATCAGTGTAGCTTTAGGAAATGCGCCTTATCAAGACTCGATTATCTTAGCTTTACAAGAAAAACGGGGAATTGACGCTATGCTAGATGAACATTTAGAGTGGGCGATTAGCCAGCAGCGCCAGCGAAGAGAAGAAAACGCAGTAAATATACAGACTTCACAACAAAAACGTCTTGTACGTGCGATATCTAAAGGTTTACCTCGAGATGCTTAAATTTTGTTATATTATTTATGCTTAGAATAACCTGAATTCATTATTGTGAATAAAATAAAAATCCTTTATCTGACAATGAATAAAAAAATTTCAAGTCTATCTACACACAATTTAGGAAAATAAATTATTGGTTATTTTTCAAATAGTTGAAAATAATATTAATTTAACAATAAATTAAAGCTAAGATATTCATAGCAAACCCATGCTGTGGATAAGTCTGTGCAGGAACCGGAAAAAATCACGTTATAAACCCAGCTTATCCCAATTGCTCTGTGGATAACTTTGTTTGATGATTTTTCAATTACTGGTTTGCTTTGCTGCCGAAATTCAGCTTAAAACGAGTGAAAAAAACGTATTTATTAAAATAACTCACCGTAAAGTTAACTAATTAGCTATTTATTAACTTCTAACGATTATTGATTAACGTCTAACGATAGTTATTTACCACATGATTTTAATGATGGGCTTAAAAATAATATCCCTCTTTCCGAGGGGAGCGTATTCTATGGCTAGCCTACTCTGAATGCAAGTGAAAACCGTAAATTAATCAAAAAAGATCGGCTGATCGTCGGTGGATCATTTTCGGGCTCAGGATAATAAAAATTAGCATCGGTAGATAATCTCGGCCTCTTAGCCCACAAATAGCCTAATGAAACCTTGTGCCATCACCTGAAATACACTGGAAGAGCCTGTTAGTCTGCGATATCTTAGCTTCATAATTAACGATATTTGAATAATCTTATACGCGATAGTACATGGAGCTAACACGATAGCGCACACCCACCGCATACCAACAAGAGAGGGCTTACTCTATATGTCTATATCTATGTGTAACAACACAATATATCCTGTTGATATTCATGCCCATACCGTGGCAAGTACCCACGCTTACAGCACAATAATGGACTATTTCACCGTCGCGAAGCAAAAAGGGATCAAACTCTTTGCGATTACCGATCACGGTCCAGAGATGGCCGATGCCCCTCATGCTTGGCATTTTATGAACATGCCAGTGATCCCAAGGATTATTGATGGCGTCGGGTTACTGTACGGTATCGAAGCAAATATTAAAAATCTACAAGGTGAAACCGACTGTAATGAGCAGATGACTAAACGCCTCGATATCGTGCTGGCCGGATTTCACGAGCCAGTACTACCGCCACAAAGCCAAGCAGACAATACCACCGCAATGATAGCTACTATTGCTAGCGGCAATGTTCAAATTATTACCCACCCGGGAAATCCAAAATATCCGATATATATCAATGAAGTAGCCAAATATGCAGCACAGCATAATGTGGCATTAGAAATGAATAACTCTTCTTTTTTACATTCAAGAGTAGGTAGTGCAGAAAATTGTATTAAGGTTGCGACCGCAGTACGTGATGCTGGGGGTTGGGTTGCATTAGGCTCGGATTCCCATGTCGCTTATGCGCTTGGCGGATTTGATAAAGTACTAAAGGTATTGGCCGAGGTAAACTTCCCACCAGAACGGATTTTAAATGCTACACCACGCAGATTACTGGATTTTCTCGAATCACATGGCAAACCACCCATTACTGAATTTGCTGATTTTTAATCTTGAATTTAATGTTTGCGAGCATCACCGTATATTGATTGAAAGCCGGGCTTATTCATACAAGAAGCCCAATATACTGCTCGCTTAATTTTAAGTAGCATTAAAGATGATAAAGAAATTATCATGATAGCTAACGGGGATGTAAATTGACTTTATTTAGTTTTAAACTGAATTGAATTATTTTGAAGGGATAAATAAGAATAATACATTAAGATTGGAGCGGGAAACGAGATTCGAACTCGCGACCCCGACCTTGGCAAGGTCGTGCTCTACCAACTGAGCTATTCCCGCATCGCAGAAGGATTCAGAACTAAAACGCTATAAGATTGGAGCGGGAAACGAGATTCGAACTCGCGACCCCGACCTTGGCAAGGTCGTGCTCTACCAACTGAGCTATTCCCGCATCACGGAAACGTCTTAGACTAAATTTACTAATTTATCTGTTCATTTAGAACAAATAAGTTGGAACTTAAAATTGGAGCGGGAAACGAGATTCGAACTCGCGACCCCGACCTTGGCAAGGTCGTGCTCTACCAACTGAGCTATTCCCGCATCATATTTTAATATCCTGCTGAAAAAAGCTTACTTTTCAGCTACCGAACAAACAAAAAACTTCACCGGTATGGGGAGCGCATTATACGAAAAATATGCCGACAGGCAAGCCCATTTTGGCAATTTTTTTATTTTTTTGTCTAAATGATGATTAAATCGTCAACTTGGAGGTTTAATCATCATTTATCAAACTCTTTTTATATCAACACATTAACATTTATTACAATTTAATAAATGTTTCGCGATAGTAGACTAATTCAGCAATTGATTCACGAATATCATCAAGTGCTTGATGGGTATTTTTTTTACTAAACCCGGTCAATATCTCAGGCTTCCACCGGCGTGCAAGTTCTTTTAAACTACTTACATCAAGGTAACGATAATGAAAATATTTTTCCAATTCAGGCATATAGCGAAATAAGAAACGACGATCTTGCCCAACACTGTTACCACAAATTGGAGATACGCCGGCGGGAACCCACTGCTGTAAGAATTTAATAGTGGCTAACTCGGCTTCACGATCCCCCATTACACTGTTCTTAACGCGCTCAACCAGCCCGCTACCAGTATGGGTCTTTACATTCCATTCATCCATCAATGCTAGTTGCTCAGCAGATTGATGAACTGCAATTACTGGACCTTCAGCCAGAATATTTAGCTGACTATCGGTCACTATTGTGGCAATTTCAATAATACGATCACGTTCTGGGTCTAATCCGGTCATTTCCAGATCGATCCAAATTAAATTGTTCTCATTTTTGTGCATGATATATCCTAACTTCACTCAGGCTAGTTTAGTGTATGATAACGCTTTTAACATCGCTCTGCGATAAGCCAAGAAACGAATCAACTCAACCAATAATTTATTCAACAATATTTATTCAACAATAGAAGAGAGATCAGGTGGCTAAACAGAAACTGTCAAAAGGCCAGCAGCGCCGAGTGCAGGCCAACCATCAACGTCGATTAAAGAAACCGAAGAATATCGAGATTGATGATAACCAACTCGGTGAAGCACAGGAAGGACTGGTTATTAGTCGTTTCGGGCAACACGCTGATATTGAGGCAGAAGATGGTAGCATACAGCGTTGTAACCTGCGCCGAACAATTTCATCATTAGTGACTGGTGACCGCGTTGTCTGGCGCCCAGCATTGCAAGTACAAGAAGATCGTCGCGCCTATGGCGTCGTCGAAGCTGTCCATGAACGTCATTCCGTTTTAACTCGCCCAGATTATTATGATGGGTTAAAACCTATTGCCGCCAATATCGACCAAATTGTTATTGTGTCAGCAATTTTACCCGAATTATCGTTAAATATCATCGATCGCTATCTTGTTGCCTGTGAAACGTTAAATGTCGAGCCGATTATTGTGCTCAACAAAATTGACTTATTAGACGCAGAAAATCGTCAATGGGTTGGCGACTTAATGGATATTTATCGAGAAATTGGCTATCAAGTGATCGAGGTTTCTAGTCATACTGGCGAAGGAATGGAAGCACTCACTAACACATTAGTAGACAAAATATCGGTTTTTGTCGGCCAATCTGGTGTCGGTAAATCAAGTTTGCTCAATACACTGCTGCCCCAAAATGAAAAACCAATTGTGGTCAATGATGTCTCTGATAATTCAGGATTAGGCCAACACACGACCACCACCGCGCGTTTATATCACTTTACCCAAGGTGGACAGGTTATAGATTCACCGGGTGTGCGTGAATTTGGGTTATGGCACTTAACCACGGAACAAGTCACCAAAGGATTTGTCGAATTTAGAGATTATCTGGGCAGTTGTAAATTCCGTGACTGTAAACATCTTGACGATCCGGGCTGTGCTCTTCAGTTAGCGGTGGAACAAGAGAAAATTTCTGAATCACGCTTTGAAAACTATCATCGAATACTCGAAAGTATGGAAGCTGTTAAGCCGCGTCGTAACTTCACCAGTACCGAGAAATAATTTATTTAAAAAAATAGTTAATTAAATTAAAGGGTTACTTCCAAAAATTATGACTTAAACAGTTATAAACAAAGTAGGTAAGTAATCACTATATTTTAAGCTAATGACTTAAAATAAGGGCAAGTATTACTCTGAAATTAGCCATAAACGGTGAACTTATTATTGAAACTAGCCCCAACAACTGATGTTATTGTCATAGCGATAACATCAGTTTTTATATGATAATTTAGATTATTTAAACACCATAGCCTAATACCGAAAGCGCAGGTACAATGTGTGCCTTTTTCCTGATTTCCACCCTAATTATCTGAGGTTAACGTGCTGGACAAATTGAAGATACGCTTACAGTATTTATTACCAAAACAAGGACTTACTAGCTTAGCTGGCTGGTTCGCGAGTAAACATGCAGGAAGCATCACTCAATTAGCGATCAAACTGTTTGCCAAAGTTTATAAAGTTGACATGAAGGAAGCGCAAAACAGCGAATTTAGTGCCTATCGCAGCTTTAATGAGTTTTTTGTTCGTCCGTTAAAATCCGACGTAAGACCAATTATCGCCGGTGAAAATACATTAGCCCAGCCTGCCGATGGCGCAGTTAGCCAATTTGGTCGTATTAATGACGATCAAATTTTTCAGGCCAAAGGTCATTATTACAGTACCGAAGCTTTGTTAGCGGGTAATTACTTACTTGCTGAGCATTTCCGTGGCGGTGAGTTTATTACCACCTATCTTTCACCTCGCGACTATCACCGAGTCCATATGCCTTGTGATGGTGTATTGACTGAAATGATTTATGTTCCGGGAGATCTCTTTTCAGTTAATCCGCTCACTGCAGCTAATGTTCCCAATTTATTTGCCCGTAATGAACGACTAATTTGTGTCTTTAATACTGAATTTGGTCGAATGGTACAAATTTTAGTCGGCGCAACTATTGTAGGCAGTATTGAAACCGTATGGAGTGGCTGCGTGAATAATACCCGCGAAGGGATTATTAAACGCTGGGTTTATCCAGATAAAGGTGCTGAAGATGCTGTTTGCCTGAAAAAAGGACAAGAGATGGGACGCTTTAAATTAGGCTCGACCGTCATTAACCTGTTTGAAGCGGATAAAATTACCTTTAATTCCGCATTAATGCCCGGCTATGCCACTCGTATGGGTGAATTATTAGCTGAAGCCAAGCATCCCATAGCTCAAACTGAGTTTGAAACCACTAAATTGGTTCAAGAATAGTCTGGCTAATTTGTCAAGGAGCTCCTTATTGTGCGTTTGATTATCAGTGTTTTTATCAGCCTGTTGATCGTCTTCTCGTCTAATGCGGCGACTAATTCTGCTCTAGACGAAAACCTGCTCAAGCAGGAGCTCAAATCGCTTGAATCGAGTAAAAACCCCAAAGATATTGAAACGGCTCAAGCGATACAAGGCGCCTTAAATTGGCTGTCTGACGCCAAAGAATATGATGCCAAAGCCAAAACATATCAGGAAGCAATTGATAACTTTCCTACTATCGTCAAAACCCTCAGAAAAAATATTCTGAATGAACCTGATCAGCCGCCACGTATTGCTGAAAATATCAGCTTAAGCGAACTGGATCAGCGAATTATACGCATTAGCAGCCAACTTCTCGATCAAAGCCGACAAATACAGCAAGAACAAGATAGAGGCCGAGAAATCAGCGAATCGCTCGGCTTACTTCCACAGCAATTATCAGAAGCTCGTAGGCTATTATCTGACGCTACAAATCGCGCACAGGGACTCAGTTCTTCAGGCACTCCACTATCCGAAGCACAGTCTTCAATGGCTCAAGCCGAAGTAAGCGCTCGCAAATCAAAAGTTAATGAATTAGAAATGGCGCAACTTTCTGCCAATAATAGGCAGGAAATTTCACGCATGTCGCTTGAGCTGTATAAAAAACGTTATCAGTTACTTGAATTAGAATTACAGCAATTACGCGATTATCAGAATAATCAGCGCCAGCAAAAAGCCTTTTTAGCCCTCGAACATACCGATATGCTCGCAGAACAAGGTGAATTAACGCCTTTTCTGAAAAAACAGCTTGAAATCAATCGTACGCTGTCTCAGGATTTGACAGAGCAAGCCAAACGAATGAGCAGCATTACTAAGCAGCAAACTGTTGCCTCTGCCAATATTCAACAAGTCAAACAAGCGCTCAGTACTATCAAAGAACAGGCGCAATGGCTAAATGGTTCCACCACATTAGGCGAAGCATTAAGAACTCAATTATCTCGCTTACCAGAGATGCCCAAGGCACAGCAATTAGATAAAAATATCATCGACTTACGGGTTGAACGATTAAAGTTCGAAGATATGCTAGAAGGCATAGATAAATATGATATTGCCCAAAAAGAACAAGAAAGCGCCTTAAATCCAGACCAAATTCAGGTATATAAAGATTTACTAAATACTCGCAAAGAGTTACTTGGATCATTAATCTCAGGTTACGATGCTGAAATATTAGAACTCACTAAACTCAAAGTCGCGACCAGTCAATTAACTGATGCACTAACTGAAGTCAAAGATGCAACTCATCGTTATATGTTCTGGGTGCCCGATGTTTCGCCGGTTTCACTCAATTATCCACTATTATTTGCCAAAAATATCACTCAGCTGTTGTCGTTAGACACACTTTCGCAATTAACCAGTGCGATTAAGGTCATGCTGACCACTCAAAATACGTTTCTCTATTTACTGGGCTCACTGATCCTCGTTATTTTCAGCATCAGTACTCGCAAACATTACCAGTCATTCTTAGACCGCTCGAGCATGCGGATTGGGAAAGTGACACAAGATTATTTTTATTTAACCGTCAGAACCGTCTTTTGGTCAATCATTGTCGCCTTGCCTTTACCCATGCTGTGGTCGGCTGTTGGCTATGGTTTACAAAGTGCATGGCAAGACCCGATGGCTACCGCTATTGGTTATGGTGTCAGTGCGACAACACCCGTTTTATGGTTATTTATGATCAGCGCCACTTTTTCGCGCCCGAACGGGCTATTCATCGCACATTTTGGTTGGTCAAAAGAGAGCGTAAAACGCGCCATGCGCTATTACCGCTTAGCTATCTTCATGATTGTGCCATTAATGATGGCGCTAATTACCTTTGAATATTATAGCGACCGTGAATTTGCGCCGACGATTGGGCGTTTCTGCTTTATTCTCCTTTGCGTTGCATTAAGCTTAATTACCAATAACTTGAAACGGGCTGGTGTGCCTCTTTATCTTGATAGGCATGGTTCCGGCGAAAACTTTATTAATAGCGCCTTATGGGGCATGTTGTTGGTTGCGCCTATATTGGCAGCCTTTTTCTCTATACTGGGCTACTATTCAACGTCTCAGGCACTATTAGGCCGCTTAGAAACCTCGGTAGCTATCTGGTTTGTGCTGTTAATTATTTACCATATCATTCGTCGATGGATGTCGATTCAGCGACGAAAACTAGCTTTTGACCGTGCCAAACAACGACGTGCCGATATGTTGGCCAACCGCGCCAAAGGTGATGAAGACAATATTCATAGCGCCAGCGGAGAAGGCTCTATCGATATTGAAGAAACCGTAATTGATTTAGATACCATCAGCGCGCAGTCGCTGGGATTAGTACGTTCTATTTTAACGATGATAGCGCTGGTTTCATTAATCTGGTTATGGTCTGAATTACACTCCGCATTTTCCTTCCTTGAAAATATCCGCCTATGGGATGTAACATCCAGTGCCAACGGCGTGGATACCATTCAATCGATTACCATGGGTTCTATTTTTATCGCTATATTGGTAATAATTATTACCGCTCAGCTAGTCAGAAATTTACCGGCACTGCTCGAATTAGTCTTACTGCAACATTTAGACCTCACTCCGGGGACAGGCTATGCCATTACCACGTTAACCAAATACAGCATTACGCTGATAGGTAGCATTGTCGGTTTCTCATTACTCGGAATAGATTGGTCTAAATTACAATGGCTTATTGCTGCAATGGGGGTCGGGTTAGGCTTTGGTTTGCAAGAAATATTTGCCAATATTATTTCTGGATTAATGATCTTATTCGAGAAACCGATTCGTATCGGCGATACTGTGACTATCCGTAATTTGACCGGCAGCATCACTAAAATTAATACCCGAGCGACAACCCTAACCGACTGGGATAGAAAAGAAATCATTGTTCCTAATAAGGCTTTTATTACCGAACAATTTATTAACTGGTCGTTGTCCGACAATATTACCCGTATAGTCATGACTATTCCTGCGCCGGTAGAGGCGAATAGCGCACAAGTCACAGAAGTGCTGCTTACTGCCGCTAAACGTTCGACGATGATTTTAGATAACCCGACGCCTGAAGTGTATTTGGTCGACTTGCAACAAGGGATCCAAATCTTTGAATTACGTGTATTTGCATCAGAAATGGGACACCGTTTACCCGCCCGCCATGAGATCCATCAAAACATTTTAGCTGCCTTTGCCGAACAAGGTATTCCATTACCATTCCCGCCATTCCAAGCCCGAGTGGATGTGACTGAAAATAATAGTCATACGAGCATGAATATCTCAGCGAGATCAGCGCCACGTAAGAGCGGAGATCTATAATTTTAGTTATAACTATAAAAATAAAAGACTAAATAGAAAAATAGATAGAAAAATAAAGATATCAGTGGTTCAGATTAAAGATGAGTAAATATTCTGAACCACTCGATATATAACGTAAATATAGCTAAAAATAAAAATAATTGGACATAACCCAGTGAATGAATTAGATCAGACAATAAAATTACGTATTATTCAATTAGAACGAATCGCTTCTATTTTATTCTTTTTACTTCCACTGGTTATTTTATTGATTATAGGGAAAATATTTGCTAACTATATTTTATATTTATGGCAGGGATATTGTCTTCTTTATATTTTACTTTATAGATATACAATCAGAAAACTTTCAAATCATCATGAAAAGATAATGATTCGGAGATATAGAGAATATAATCGATTTTATCGTCTTAGTTGGGGATATATTATTTTATCAGTGCTTTTTATGATGGGATATTACTTTTACTCTAACTAGTATCCAGATTTAAATTGGACTAGCAAATTTATAAATTAACTCAGGCAGAGGTCTATTTTAGATTGCCTGAGTTATAAATTTATTTATCCATTTTTCCATAAGAATTAATATAGCGTGTAGCAAGAGCTTGAGCTTTATTTAATTCACTGGCAGTCAGTTGTTTTTCTATTTTTTTCTGTAATCGACTACTTTCTTTATTTCCATTATCTATTGCTACGGCTAACCACGCATAAGCCTGAACTAAATTTTTCGTTACACCTTTACCTTCAGCATACATACCGCCGAGACGATCTTGTGCTTTACCATCATGCTGTTTTGCCGCTTTACGGTACCAAAAAACAGCTTTTGTATAATCTTGATCAACGCCACTGCCGGTTGAATACAGTTGCCCCATTTGAAACTGAGCAAGATCATAGCCACCTTGAGCCGCTAATTTAAACCAATAAGCCGCTTTTTTAAGATCTTGAGTGACACCTAATCCTTGAGCGTACATCATCGCCATATTGCTTTGTGCACGAGTATTGCCCTGTGCCGCTGCTTTCTCGTACCAACTGATAGCCTGCTCATAATCCCTACGGACACCAAATCCATTCACATACATAGTACCTAATTTAAACTGAGCTTCAGCATTTCCTTGCTCACCGGCTTTTAAATACCATTCGGCAGCTTGTTTAGTATCTTGAGAGACCCCTGTACCCGAGAAATAGTTTTCACCGAGCTGAAATTGCGCCTGAATATTACCTTGTTCCGCCGCTTGTTTTAATTGTTCTATCGTCTGTTCGGGTTTAGGTGGAACTGCAATAGCATTGAATGAAAATGAACTAAAACAAATCGAGCCAACAAATAACGCTAAACATAACTTTTTCATTCAGTAAAAACTCCATCAATAAATCAAAACGACCACCTAAATGACAATCTGCAGCTAACTCCTGAAATAGACTAAGCCTAAATTTAATTCTTTAATAGTCAAATTTCATTTCAATACATTACGAATAAGAAAATTTACTTTATTTAGTTTTCTACTATTTGTAATAACGCCTATTTTTACCGCTATAATCCATAAAAATGAATTTTATTATTCCGTAAAGAGTTAGATATCTGCAGCTATCAACCATTAAACACGATTCTCTGAATAAATAACAATCGATAAATCCTAAATATTACTTACTTTTGTTATTCTAGCAGCTAATACACAGGAAATTATTCAATAAACCTGTGTATTAGCCTATTATCGGCTCAGTTAAGTTACACCTTAACGTGATAAAGTTTTTGCAGATAATCAGCGACTGCGTCATCTCGATTTGAGCCTATCACTTCCATATGTGGCAGAATATCTTTCAGCATTTGATGAGCATTTTCCATGATACAGCCTTTACCTGCCATTTCTAGCATTTCACGGTCGTTCATACCGTCACCAAACGCAATACAATCAGATAATTGATAACCTTCTAATTCAGCCACTTGCTTTAATGCACGCCCTTTAGAGACCCCTCCTGCCATAATTTCTAGACAGTTTCGCAAAGAGAACGTCACATTGACTCTCTCTTGCCAACGCTCTTCGATCCGTTGCTGCAATGCCACTAAAAGATCATGATCTTCACTGGTAAAATAAACTTTGCATACTTCAGAGGTATCAAAATCACGAGGATCGAATAACTTATAATTAAATACCGATTCTTTAAAAAACTCTTTTTGTTCAGGACTTTCGCGATTGATCAACCACTCATCACCTCGATAGTAATTAGTCAAAATCTCAGGATGTTCAAATTCAATTAAACACAGATCTTGGACAATCTCAGGCTCGACATTATGGCTAAAGATCAATTCACCTTGTGCATTATGTACTCTCGCACCATTGGATGTGATCATATACGCGTCAATTTCTAACCCATCTCTAATTTGCCCGACATCTATATGATGACGCCCTGTAGCAAAAACAAAGTGAATACCTTGTTTTGTCAATAATTTCAGGGTTTGTTTAGTCAAAGGGGTTAGGTCATGGTTCGGTGATAACAATGTACCATCTAAATCTGAAGCAACTACTGGATATTTCATGCATTTTTCCTAGCTAACTTAAAACTGATCAAAAAAATCACAGATTGAATTGAGAGCCATCGCACGCAATGCGTCACTTTCAAACAAGATTTCATGATGAGCCCCTTCAATAACTAAAGGCATTTTTTCATCTCTTCCTGTTTGAGCCGCCCGTCTCGCATCACAAAAAGCCATCAGCTCACGGTTACTGACGACTTTATCTTCACTCGCTAGCAAGACCATGAGCGGCAGATCAATCTCTCCGGCTTTAGCTATCAACTGCTTACCAATCGCAAAACTTTCGCGGATCCAATGGTATGTGGGACCGCCTAAACGTAACTCAGGATAATCTGCGTAATAGCGTAAATAGCGCCGATAACGCTCATAACTGTGGGTTAACACATTAATCAAGTAGGGTAATGGCTGCCATTTGCCGGTAGAAACCGCATAATCGTTACGAATAGCTGACCGCGGTTCTGCTCTTTCAACAATAAAATTAGCCAGCCAGCCTGGTAGTGGCAAATTAATCCCAATCATTGGTGCACACAATGCAGCCGCATCAAAAGTAATACTATCACGCAGCAAATAGCCGCTGAGAATAGCCCCCCCCATTGAATGCGCAACGGCAAAGCATTTGAGGTAATGCCGACATTTAACTTCTAACTCAATAAAAGTCTGAAAATCATCAATATAGTCACTAAATTTTTCAACGTGCCCTTTTTGCGGATCTGCGAGCATACGACCAGATCGCCCTTGCCCACGATGATCAATAATAAAAATATCGTAACCAAGATGGAAAAAATCGTAGGCTACTTCTGGATATTTAATATAGCTTTCGCTTCTACCAGGGGAGATTACAATGGCTTTATTATGCGATGAATTAATAAAACGGACATAACGGATGGGTATATTATCAATGCCAAGAAATTGGTCTTCTTCGCGTTGATTCCAAAAGTCTAAAAGAGAACCATTAGTAAAAGCAGAAAATTGCGTTTCTCGGGTTAACCAACTCTCTTTTAAACTTTCTGCATTCATTCTATCTTCCTTTATTCATCATGCCCTGCTAAATGATCACGGATTAACACCATAAATGAATCACCGAAGCGCTCTAATTTACGCTCTCCAACGCCATTTATTAATAATAATTCAGCTGAAGTTGTTGGACAATGCTCTGCCATTTCAATCAGTGTCGCATCATTAAATACAACAAACGGCGGAATATTATCTTCATCGGCTATCGACTTTCTGAGTTTACGCAGTTTCGCAAATAATTTCTTATCATAATTACCTTGATAGGTTTTATTATTCTGATTACGCGTTTTGACCGATAATACTCGAGGTACTGCCAGTTGCAATGGAACTTCACCCCGCAAAACAGGCCTCGCTGATTCAGTCAGTTGTAACGCAGAAAAGCGCGATATATTTTGAATAATCATGCCACGATGAATTAATTGGCGTAAAATACTTACCCAATATTCATTGGTTTGCTCTCGACCAATGCCATATACCGGTAATTTATCATGACCTAATTCTCGAATACGTTGGTTATTTGAACCCCGTAATACTTCAACGATATAACCGATACCAAAACGCTGCCCAACACGATAAATGCAGGAAAGTGCTTTTTGTGCATCCACTAAACCATCATATTGTTTCGGCGGATCAAGGCAGATATCGCAGTTATTACAGGCTGTTTGTCGATTTTCACCGAAGTAATTTAATAAAACTAAGCGGCGACAAGTTTGAGCCTCAGCAAAAGCAGTGATTGCATTTAATTTATGCCGCTCAATATCTTGCTGCATCCCCGGTGTTTTTTCTTCTAAACAACGACGTAACCAAGCTAAATCAGCAGGATCATAAAATAATATAGCCTCTGCAGGTAGGCCATCTCGCCCCGCTCTGCCCGTTTCTTGATAATAGGATTCTATATTGCGAGGAATATCAAAATGAGCCACAAAACGCACGTTAGATTTATTAATACCCATACCAAAAGCCACAGTAGCAACTACCACCTGCAAATCATCTTTTTGAAATGCATCTTGTACCCATTCACGCTGCTGAGTTTCTAATCCCGCATGATAGGCGGCAGCACTCAAGCCGCGTTTCTGTAAACGCCCGGCAATTTCTTCTACTTTGTTGCGGCTATTGCAATAAACAATACCTGATTTACCTTTTTGCCCTTTAATAAAAAACCAAAGTTGATCTAAAGGTTTATATTTTTCTACTAAGGTGTAACGAATATTAGGGCGATCAAAACTACTGATATGAACCAAGGGCGAGCGCATTTCTAACAAGCGAATAATATCACTGCGTGTTGTATCATCAGCGGTAGCGGTTAATGCTATCACTGGCAAATTAGTGAAACGGCGTCTTAATTGACCTAAAGCACGGTATTCAGGTCTAAAATCATGCCCCCACTGGGAAATACAGTGGGCTTCGTCCACCGCCAATAAGCCTAAATTCCAGCTTTCGAGCTGATCTAAAAAATTGTCTGTCAATAATCGTTCAGGGGCGACATACAATAAACGTATCTTTCCACTACGGCAATTATCTAAAATTTCACGTTGCTGTAGCGATGTTTGTGTTGAATTAAGATAGGCTGCATCAACGCCTTGAAGCGTTAACTGATCCACTTGATCTTTCATCAAAGAAATTAACGGAGAAACCACCAGCGTCAACCCTTCTCGTACCAACGCCGGAATTTGATAACACAGAGATTTACCGCCCCCCGTTGGCATGATGACGAGACAATCCTGATTATCCAAAATAGTTCGAATAACGTCTTCTTGTCCGGGTCTGAAATGTTGATAACCAAAAGTACTATTTAGTACACTTTCCGCTAACAACAGAGAGTCAATAACTTCTGCGGTCGACACGCGATTCCTCGAATTACACCAGTGTTTATGCCCTATCGGCAAAAGAAAGAAAACTAGCAGATATCTTGCTCAGCCAATAAGATTGTTCAGGCTATCATGGCTAAATACCACGCAAGTATTTATATTGATTAGCTATATTGCTTAGATATATTTATTAAATATATTTCTTAAATATATTGTACAGCACCATTATTCAGCGCTTAAAGTGAATCAATTAAGATGAATTAAGCCAGATAAAAATATCACAATGAATAAATAACACCCCAAAACAACCACTTTATTGCCTGCTAATATGATAGCGGCTGAGCACTTATCAGTTTGATACAAAAATGCTACGCGCCTATATAAGCATCAACGCCCATAATAGCCTCGGTTACCTCACTAATGAGGTTGAATCTAACACAAAAATCCCGCCTATTCACATCTTAATCCCCGCCAATCCCCAACCTATACAGTTGGAGATTAAGCGGATTTTTACTTACATTATATCATTCAACATGATGCCGAGGCCGATTCGGGTTTGACGAAAATTGTAATCAATCATCGATTCGCCATAACCGCTGAATAACTGGCTATATAAGCGCACATGTTTAGTCAGCGGATAGCTCCACCCTAACTCTGCTGCCCCATAACCGGTATTCCAGTTATACCGGCTGGTAACGGTAATGACGTTCTTATCATCCAATGCATAGCCGACTTTTAAACGATAATAACCCATGTATTTATTAATATCGGGATTATCATCACTACCACGGCTCTCGTTCAATCGATACCATGGTTTTAAATCGACCTGCCAATCACCCTTTTGGGCCATAAAACGCGCATAAATACGATTCCAGCTACGAGAGGTAGGATCTGATCGACCATTTGATTCATGGTTAAAACCTGTTTCAATTTCACGGAAAGTCCAACCAGCAAATTGATAATCCGTTAACCAGCCAATAAATAATTGTGGTTCATAATTGGTTTCACGGAACGGCGATGACTCTTTTTTATTACTGAGCTGCCACCAAGAACGCTGTGTATAGGATGCTGCTAATACAGAGTTATCCCCCGCAATACCACGCCACAGAGGAAATGCCAGGCTCAGTTGAAATTTAACTTCATCATCGAGGGCATCTTTGCCCCAATCATAACTCTTAATCGCCTGTTTATTTAAATCTGAGGTATAGGTATAAATAATATAATTCGACTCATAAGGATATAAAACAAATGGATTATCATAGTTTTGCATTAATCCTGAAAGAATACTTCCTCTGATCATTGTCGAATTATTAGACGTTTGGGGTTGATCAGTCTCCTGATCAGGGTTTTGTGCAGCAAAGAGGACAATCGGCCAAAACAGTGCAACACTGATTAAATTCCGTAACGCATGCATCCTTCACATTCCTATTCATCACAAAAATAACACTTGTATATGCATTCATTTTACACATAAACATTGAGATATATCGAATATTTATTATCCAAAGAAAATTAAGTTTAATCATACAAAGACAAAAAGATTATCAAATGCTAGGTTTATGTTAATAATTGCTACCAAAGGTTAACAAACATGCACAAAAAAATTTATACGTTAGAACAAGCTACCCAACTGATGAGCGATGCCTTTATCTATAAAATGCCATTTAATCAGCTAATTGGCATAAAACTTATGCGACTAGAAATGGATTTTGTTCAATTAGCGCTGGATAATAAAGCCGAATTAATTGGCAATTTTAGTCAGCAAATATTACATGGAGGCGTTATTGCTGCCATTTTAGATGTTGCCGGAGGAATGGTATGTATTAATCAACTGCTAACACGCATTGAACCGTTATCTCACGAGATGATTATTGACCGTATGTCACGTATGGGAACGATTGATTTGCGTGTTGATTATTTGCGTCCTGGCCGTGGGAATAAATTTATCGCAAGCGCCAATATTTTACGTAATGGCAATAAAATATCCGTTACCCGCTCTGAACTACATAATGATAAAAATCAACATATTGCTAGTGCAACAGCCACTTATTTAGTCGGATAACAGTAAATTTATACTTATAACTTGAATAATAGTATGAGACTAAATAAGCACTAATAAATATAAAATAGAAATAGTCACTAGCGTAATTAAAACACTTGTAAATTTAACTGCCCAATGTCACATTATCAACTCATTAACTGGGGTTTATCGCAGCCCATCTTTCAGCGATCAATCAATATTTGGTCTTTCGGACTTTTTCTAATTATCAGAGTTAATAATGAGCCAGCAAAACACAACCAAAGGCGTATTATGTGCTTTAGGTGCCTATTTTATCTGGGGTATTGCCCCGATTTATTTTAAAAGTATCCAACAAGTTCCCGCAGAAGAAATCCTGACTCATCGTATTATTTGGTCATTCTTTTTTATGCTGGCATTACTCACCGTGACGAAACATTGGTGTTATGTTCGTCAGGTTATTAAACAACCTAAAAAATTACTTGTTTTAGTCATTACCGCAGTAACTATTGCTACTAACTGGTTGATTTATATCTGGGCGGTGAATAATGGGTATATGTTACAAGCCAGCTTAGGTTATTTTATTAACCCGTTGGTCAATGTATTATTTGGTATGTTATTTTTGCATGAACGTTTTCGTCGTATGCAATGGGTTGCCGTCTGTTTAGCCGTGACTGGTGTGTTAATCCAATTGTGGCAATTCGGCTCAGTGCCTATTATTGGCTTAAGCTTAGCATTCAGTTTTGCTCTTTACGGATTATTACGTAAAAAATTGGCGATTGATGCACAAACCGGCATGATGTTTGAAACTCTCTGGTTACTACCTATTGGTGTAATTTATCTGCTCTGTTTTGCCGACAGCCCAACCAGTAATATGTCACTCAATAGCTGGAATTTGAATCTATTACTCATTGCGGCGGGCATTATCACCACGGTTCCTTTACTATTATTTACGGAAGCGGCTAACCATCTACGCCTATCAACACTGGGATTCTTTCAGTATTTAGGTCCAACAATTATGTTTTTATTAGCCGTATTAGTATATGGCGAACATGTCACTACCGAATTGTTAGTCACCTTTGGATTTATCTGGTTTGCATTAATTCTATTTACTTTAGATGCTCTATATACCCAAAGAAAATTACGTAAAAAATAATCTTTATTATGTATCTCTCTCTCATTCTGTCGATTATTAATCCATTATGAGAGAGATTATATTAAAAACATCAATACTATTAATGTTTTAATATTTAATGTGTTTAATGGATTTAATTAAATAACAAATTGTATTAAATCTAATATCAGAGACTGATTCAAAATTAATCTTAAAATTTACAATGTATAATCAAAACAATAAGATAATTAATTTATCACTCTAAAAATATAATTAACTTAATAAATTAGTTTTTATATCTTAAGCTTACTCATAATTACGATATAAATAATTTACTTTCTTTTCATTTAGTTATAAAAAATAATGGCTAATTATCGACTAACTTCTATCTTATCCTATGATTTATAACATAAAGTTTTTTACTTGTTGTTATAAATAATTAATTGCTTAAATAGTATTAGGTCTTTATATTGTACGCCGATTGCATCCACCCCAGCGGATGGTGATGGTCCGTTTCATCACTGACGTTTCATTAAAGTGCGCACGAGGATTTATAACAAATTTCTGGTGCGAGGTTTTCTGAAATTGGTTGCAGTATCGGTTTTAACCTAGTGAATTTGAATCAAAATCAATAGGCAACCGTATCTATCTTTTAAACCATTGTGTGGTATTTATTGCTTAACGTTATATCGCTATAACGTTGGTTATATTGCTGCATTTTAGCTTCACTCCGCCTGTTTTATTCAGAAAGAGTTGATACGTTTTAAGGCTTTTGGGAAGGGCTTATAAATGCAACAGAATAACGTTCACATGAAGCGTGTACTCACCACGCCTGCATTAGTATTTTTCGGATTAGCCTATATGGTGCCACTCGGCATTTTTACAACCTATGGGCAAGTCACGGTACTAAGCGAAGGTCATCTACCTATCGCTTATATCATTACTCTCTCTGCGGTTCTATTTACCGCTCTCAGCTATTGCCGTATGACCCATGCATTGCCACTTTCTGGCTCCGCATATTCTTACGTACAAAAAACATTTGGCGGTAATCTCGGTTTTGTGGTTGGTTGGGCACAATTACTAGATTACTTATTTTTACCCATTATTAATTATATTGCTATTGGTATTTTCGTTCATGAAGCCTTTCCGGCAATACCAATGAGCGTTATTATTTGCTCAACGATACTGATTGTAAGTGGTTTAAATATTCTGGGGATCCGTCTCGTTAACTCAATGAATATGCTGATTATTTTTATGCAATTAGTATTCATCGGTATATTTTTATATTTAAGTTTTAAAACCTCATTTACCTTAGATACCGAGGCTTTACTGGCACCTATCACCGTGGCGTCAAATCAAATGTCTGGTGTCTTTGGCGGTGCCGCGATCCTCTGTTTAGCTTTCTTAGGATTTGATGCTATCTCAACCATGGCAGAAGAGACTAAAGATGCACGCCGAGCATTACCAAAAGCGATTCTATATACTGTATTTATCGCGGGTGCCCTATTTATTATTATTTCTTATAGCGCGCATTTAATTTATCCGCTATGGCAAGATTTTATTCCTAACCCAGATATTGCTAGCTTAGCGGTAATGGAAAAAGTTGGCGGCGCAATGATGGCTTCCAGTTTTATTACGGCCTATGTGATTGGTGTATTCGCCTCAGCAATGACATCTCAGGCTAGTATTGTGCGCATCCTGTATGCCATGGGTCGTGAAGGCGTATTACCTCGTCCTCTGTTTGCCTATTTGCATCCACGCCTTAATACCCCAGTATTCTCGATTATTTTTGTCGCGATAGCCTCATTATTATCATTGATTCTTTCATTAGGCATGGTTGCATCAATGATTAGCTTTGGTGCATTAATTGCCTTTACTTTTGTAAATCTGACGGTAATCAAACATTTCATTATCGATAGTAAAGAAAAACTTACTGCCAAACAGTATGTTACTTGCTTCATACTGCCTTCGATTGGTGTACTGCTGACTCTTTGGCTATGGACTAGCCTTGACCGCGAAGCCTTTACGGTTGGATTAATCTGGCTCGGAATTGGCGTGCTTTATCTTACATTACTCACACGAGGTTTTACTCGAACACCGCCGGCAATTTCTGATGATGAAGTTAATATGATTATTAATTAAACATATTATCAAGTTATTACTGCGGAAGAGCGCACCACTCTTCCGTTGTTTTTTCTCTCGGCATAACTATATAGCCTTTAGCATAACTATATAGATAATGATGCCGCTTATTATGGATTGGTTGCAAAATGAACAATAAAGTTGCAGATGTTATTTATTTCAATGGTTATATTTATACTGCTGACCAACAAAATACCGTTGTTGACTCTATCGCTGTTGCAGATGGTTATATCCTCGCTTGTGGCAGCGCAGAGCAATTACAGCGTTATGTCGGACCAGAAACCGAGAGTATTGATCTCGAAGGTAAAATGATGATGCCCGGTATCATTGATGGCCACATGCATCCCTTCTGGGGAGGTGTACAGTTATTTGGCTGTCATCTAAATTATGAATCGCTGACTATCGATGAAATATTGCAACGGGTTCAATCTCACTTAGATAAAGATCCACGTACTGGTGAAAATGACTGGCTCAAAGTTACGGCATGGTTGCGTCAAGGAATGCTACCAGCAGGTATTGATATGTATCGTGAAGATATGGATCGATTGAACACCAAACGCCCTGTCGTCCTATTTTCCAATGACTGCCATACTTTGTTAGCAAATAGTCGAGCTCTAGAATTACTTGGTATCACCAAAGAAACACCCACTCCACCGGATGGTAAAATTGGCAAGCATCCTAATGGAGAGTTAAACGGAATTTTAGAAGATGCTCCAGCTATGCGTGCAGCAGACAGCATTCCGTCTATTCGAGATGATCAGGCCGTAGAAGTCGCTGAGTTGGTTCAAAAAGTATTAAATCAGCAAGGTGTCACTACGGTCATGGATGCTCGTGTTTCAGAGCAGCAATTAGCCGCTTTTGCTGAATTACAACAACGCAACGATTTAACGGTTCGTTTTCAAGCCGCTCGGGAAATTACTCCTGATGAAACGCCGGATATAGCATCCGTAGCAGCAGCGGTCGATAAAGCCGTTGCATTCGCTAAACAATGGCACCAAGCAGAATGGACGCCAGCACCGGGTATTGGTCTGCGAAATATCAAGATGTTTGTCGATGGTGTTTTACAATATCCAACCATGACAGCCTCTTTATTGGCACCTTATCGCGTCAATAAAGGCTCAGAAACACAACCCGATTGGCAAGAAACTGACAACTATGGTGACCTTTATTTCACCGCTGAAATCTTAGATGAACTGTTAGAAAAAATTGCGGCCGCAGGCTACGATCCGCATTTGCATACTGTTGGCGAAGGAGCAATTTCGATTGTATTAGATGCGATTGAAAAAATGCGTATTGCACATCCAGAAAAAGATATTCGCCCTGGTCTCGCACATAATGAATTAGTTAATCCTAAAGATTATCAACGATTTGCTCGGTTAGGTACGATTGCTTGTCTATCATTTCAATGGGCCGCACCGACACCTGAGCTGTCTGAATTTGAGCGCAATATGGTTGGCGAAACCCGATTTCAAGACCTTGAGCCTATCGCCAAATTTATTGATGCCGGCGCAACAGTCGCTTTTGGTAGCGACTGGCCAATCGATGATTTCGATGAATGGTATGATTTGAAGGTAGCAGCAACACGTCGAGGTCATGATATCGATGGAAAAAAAGCGCCTCGGCTCGATACTGATCGCAATTTAACTGTGACGGAAGTTTTGCGTGCAGCAACCATTGATTCAGCTTATGCCCAACATCGAGAAGAGGTGATTGGTTCGTTAGAGCCAGGCAAATTTGCTGATATGATTATTTTGGACCGCAATGTGTTCCAAATTCTGCCTGATGATATCGCTAACGTTAAAGTACTTTGTACGATTGTCGGTGGTAAAACAGTACATATTGTTCATTAATTTGTTACTGATATAAATTAATTAAATCGGATGATGCTATTACGTAGATCATCCGATTTTTATGTATAAATCTAAAAAAACTTATTACTTAAATAATAGAGCTGAGAATAATAGCCCCTGTACTTCTCGCTGGCTCAAAACAAGAGATTGCTGGTTTGGAAAGATCCATTGAATGTTCTCCCTTCGATATATAACTCATTTGATCGACAGAAAAACCTGATATTTGATTTTTTAGCATCTCATTATGATCAGCGATATTATTTTTATTAATAATATTAGATAAATTATAAACTGTCTCTTGTATTAGATGTATAAGATTTTGTTTTGCTATTTTTTCAGCATCAAGCTCAGCTGAATAATTATCTTCAGAGATTTCCTCAATAAATTTAACTCGCTTTTCTAACTCAGGTAATTGGCTAATATAATCTTCAGTATCATTGTAATGTGCTAAATCGTTAGAAACACTTTGACTAAATTGCCGATATTTTTCATTATCGCCACTTCTTTCACTATAAATTGACATCAGTGCATCACTTTTAATCAATAAACGTTGAGAACGCAACTCTGTTGTACTTACCTGCCACTCATAAAGTTTTAATTCAAAACTATTTTGCTTATTATAAATATCTTCAAATAACGTAATTATATTTTTAGGGATTTGATCAATATTCATATCAGCGAATGATATGGTTTCATTCGCTTCGATCATCATTATTTTATTAAAATAACGTTGATCAATAAAGTTTTTATGAGCAACAACATCATTTAGCTCATTATTTATCACATTTATATTTTTCTCTAAATTAATTAGTTCCATTACTGTATATGGAGAGTTGCTCTCAGGAATTTTTGCTAATTCAGCTAATGGTATTCCTCTTTCAATATCTGCCTCCATATATTCTCTACTATTATTCACTCCATTCATTATGGCAATATCAATTGATTTCACTAACATGTCTACTAGATTAGTATATTCATCCGCATTAGCATTCTCAAAATAATTATTTTTTATATTATTTAATTCATTAATTGAATCCACTAATGTTTTTTTGTATTCAAAATATAAATCAGATAACACAGGAAATTGATGCTTAGCCGTAGAAACTCTAATTTGCATATCAATTTCTTGATTTATTTCATGATTATCTTTATTATTAATATCCATATTTATTATATATCCTTCTATAGTTAAATTTAATGAATAAGAAAAAGCGACATAAATAAAAAGAGTAATATATAATTAAACTAAAATCATAACCAGAATGGAAACTAATTATGTGTAAATTAAAGCCATAATCTATATTAAATAATAACTTATATTCTAATTATAAAAAATCAATATTATTAATACTGTTTGAAAATAAAATTAAAAATTAATAAATAGTAGATATTAAAAACAAAAATTATATGAAATTATAATTCAACATTTAAAACAAACAATCTATTGAGTATTATATTGGCATAGATATGATAAAAATTACACTATCAACACTCTGATTATCACAATAACTTATATTATTAATTAAATAATCAACACCAGAAGTATTTATTGCATCACTACTAAGAGTGAACTCATCATCCAAAATATTTGATTGCATATTATAAAGACTCATCTTTATTATCTCGTTTATAGATTTTTGACATAATACAATGATATAAGATTTCTATTATTAGATAGTCCATTACCTAAAATATCTCCAGTTTGTATACACTATTACTATAAGTTAGTTTCATAAGTTAATTGTTATTTAATCACTTTTATTATTTATATTAATTTATTAGTAATTTTCTAACAATAACTTACTCCTCATATAATACACATTTACTTCTCCGATAATCTCCTTCAATAAGGAGTTTGAACATTACTAGAGAATCAAAAATAAAACAATAAGCTTTAGCTGTAAATAGGCTGAATAAAAAGCCCACCTCTAAATAAGAGGTGGTAATAGGCTAATTAATTTATCTTGTTATAAATGAAAAATTAAAATACTTTTTGACTGAGGAACCAGCCCGCAATACTACAACGTTCTATATTTGTTGGCAGAACTTCATGAGGGAAATCTTCTGACATAAATATCACTAACCGGCCACCGATAGGATCGACGGTCGCTAATTGCTGATCATCATTATTGAACATGGCCAACTCACCACCATCACCCAGCTGCCAAAATTCATTTAGATACAGTACGGTAGTTACTTTACGTAGCCCTTTACCTTGAAAATTATCACAGTGTTTTTTATAAAATGCCCCCTGTGGATAACGGCAATAGTGCGTTTCGAAATCACGTAAACCGAGATACAACTGCCGATTAATGAGTTGCCTTAATTCTTCCATTTTATCCATATAAAGGGCTATTGGTTCACCCATCTCAGGCTCTAACCAAAGAGTTTGATCACCACGGATATTTTTATTCTCTTGTAACTTCTCACCATTACCAATACGTGCATCAGTAAGCTGCTGCGGAATAGCCAGCTTGATTTCCTGCACTTGTTTCAAACTCAAAAAATCGTCCCAGATATACCAGCCCTGAGTCGCTAAAGCGTCAATTAAATGTTCAGATTTCATGATAATTTAACCTTCAGTTAAATGGAGTGATTTTATACTTCACAAACTGGAAAATATAAAATTAAAAACTTAAATCGCAAGGATTAAATTAGCATATCAAGAATAAAGTTAAATCATAGGTCGGATTATAGGCATAGCTTAAGCTAAGAAATTATCAGCTAAAAATAGGTCAGTGAAATAAGAACAATATTAAATAGATAGCCTCAAAAAAAGCGTGAATAGAGCAGAGTGATAGATAAGATTCAACGAGAATTGATAAATATATTGAAAAAATTAATCTTGTTGTAAAGAAAAAATACAGGGATGCCACGGCGATGATAACCCTACCACCGCGGCATAATGCAGCATATACAAAAAAGAATAAATATATCTAACCGATAAGAGAATAGTTTAAACGATTTCTAATCTCGCATAAGCCGCCACCAGCCATTTAATCCCTTGTCCTTGAAAAGCGACTTGCAATCGGCAATGCTCACCGCTGCCTTCCAAATTAATAATTGTGCCCTCACCAAATTTAGCGTGCATAACGCGTTGTCCTAGCGCATACCCACTATCATTGCTGCTAATTGGTGTCCCTAAGCGCTGATGATTTACAGGGCGTGAAACCGTAGCGCGTAGGCGTACTTCCTCTATACAGGCTTCAGGCAATTCGCCAATAAAACGAGAAGGACGGTGATACACTTCTTTGCCATATAAGCGTCGACTTTCAGCATAAGTGATCGTCAATTTTTCCATCGCGCGAGTAATCCCAACATAAGCCAAACGACGTTCTTCTTCTAAGCGGCCACTTTCATCCAATGACATTTGGCTGGGGAACATTCCTTCTTCAACACCGACCATAAAGACCACCGGAAATTCAAGACCTTTAGCAGAGTGTAATGTCATTAACTGAACAGCATCTTGATTAGCATCTGCTTGGCTCTCGCCTGATTCTAATGCTGCATGGGATAAAAAGGCCTGTAATGGCATTAAATCTTGATCTTCATCTTGATAGCTGAAATCACGTGTTGCATTAACTAATTCTTCTAAGTTTTCAATACGAGCTTGAGCTTTCTCGCCTTTTTCTTGCTCATACATCGCGCGTAGCCCAGAATCGTTAATGACTCGATCTGCTTGTCCGTGCAGAGGCAGTTCTTGCGTTTCTGTAGCTAAGGCATCAATTAACTCAAGGAAACGTTCAATGGCTGCGGCGGCTCGGCCACCAAGTATTTGTTCCCTAATTAAATATTCGCAACTTTCCCATAATGTTAATTTTTGCGCTCTAGCTGTTTGTCGAACCGTATCTAATGTACGCTCACCAATCCCACGCGTTGGTGTATTAACAACACGCTCAAACGAAGCATCATCATTACGATTAGCGATTAAGCGCAAATAAGAGAGTGCATCTTTAATTTCTTGACGCTCAAAGAAACGTTGGCCGCCATAAATTCGGTACGCCATGGCCCCTTGGATTAAGGCTTCTTCCAGTACTCGGGACTGAGCATTACTGCGGTATAAAATCGCGCAATCACGCAATGCTCCACCATTTTCATGCCACTGGCGGATTCGGCTCACGACATAACGCGATTCGTCTAATTCATTAAAAGCGCAGTAGAGAGAAATCGGCTCGCCATCGCCGCCTTCGGTCCATAAATTTTTACCTAATCGATCGCTATTATTCGCAATCAAAGTATTAGCGGCTTTCAAAATATTATTGGTTGAACGATAGTTCTGTTCAAGGCGGATAGTCTCCGCTCCCGGAAAGTCTTTCAAAAAACGCTGAATATTTTCAACTTGCGCACCACGCCAACCATAAATAGATTGGTCGTCATCCCCCACTATCATTACTTTACCTGTATCACCCGCCAATACTCTAATCCAAGCATATTGAATACTGTTAGTATCTTGAAACTCATCTACCAAAATATTGGTAAAGCGTTCACGATAATGATTAAGAATATGTGGTTTATTCAGCCATAATTCGTGGGCACGTAATAATAATTCAGCGAAATCAACTAACCCAGCACGATCACAAGCTTCTTGATAGGCTTGATAAACTTTAAGCCATGTTGATTCGACTGGGTTTCCATAGCTTTCGATATGCTGCGGGCGCAGACCTTCATCTTTTTTCCCATTGATGTACCACATACCCTGACGTGGCGGCCATTGTTTCTCGTCGAGATTCATCGCTTTAAGCAATCTACGGATCAATCGATATTGATCATCGCTATCGAGAATTTGAAAATCTTGGGGTAATCCAGCATCCATATAATGCTGGCGCAATAAGCGGTGGGCAAGACCATGAAACGTCCCAATCCACATACCGCCTTCGCTACTGCCTATCAATTGATTGATACGATGACGCATTTCTGCGGCTGCTTTATTGGTGAACGTCACCGCCATGATTGAGAACGGCGAAGCATGCTCTACTGACATCAGCCAAGCAATACGGTGTACCAAAACACGGGTTTTACCACTGCCCGCCCCCGCCAATACTAGGAGATTAGTTCGTGCTGCAGCCACTGCATCACGCTGTTTATCATTTAGGCCTTCGAGCAGATTAGAGACGTCCATAATTACCATCAAAGCAGTACAGCAGTATAAAACCACTGTGGATTTATCCAGAGAAAAGAATTATAACAGCGTCAGCAGAGAAGCCAAATTTGAAATTTCAATATGCGGAACTAACCGGCTCTCTTTTTCTGCCATTAACGTTTTATTGTCCATATTTATCCAGCACGCTTGCATACCGCTGCGGATAGCACCTTCGATATCGGTCTGTAAATTATCCCCTATATGCAAAATATTGTTGGCAGGAATATTTAATTTATCTGCGGCAGAGCAATACATATCACAATATGGCTTAGAGCGACCATCTGGGCCGGCTTTCAGAACAAACTGAAAATAATCATTTAAACCGCAAGCGGCAGGTTCTGCATTACCGTTAGTTATCGCCACTAAAGGAAGTTTTTCTGCTAATGCCGCTAATGTGGTATGCGTCGATTCCGGCACATTAATCTGATTACGCCAATAAGCAAAGTGAGCCATGATGTCATCCGCGCCTTGAATTGCTTGTTCTCGAGAATAACCGTAATGACACAGCATCATTTTTGCGGCTTGCCAACGCCATTCCGTCACATCATGATAAATATTGGCGTCTTGCTCGAGCAAGATCTGTCGATACGCATCGAGATCGTCATGATTAAATTGAGCAAAACGTAGATCAAATTCACGAATAAATTGCAAAACTTGCCGCTCAGTTTTTTCAATCACGGGATGGTTATCATACAACGTATCATCCAGATCAAACGTCATCGCTTTGATGGGGGCCAATGGTCGATAAAAATGCATTAAGATTTCTCCCTCTTTGCTCTGGGGTGAGCGACATCATAGACATTGGCTAAATGTTGGAAATCAAGATGGGTATAAATCTGAGTTGTTGACAGATTTGCATGTCCCAATAATTCCTGCACACCCCGTAAGTTGCCACTCGATTCCAAAATGTGGGTCGCAAATGAGTGACGAAGTTTATGGGGATTAATATGGCTATTCACACCCTGCTTAATACCCCATAGTGCAAAACGTTTTTGTACATTTCGCGCTGACATTCGTCGCCCACTCTGAGTAGAGACAAATATCGCATCATCTTCTGGCTCATATAATTCACGCATTTCAAGCCACTGCGTTAACCAGTTAACCGCCGTCCGCCCCAAAGGAACTTTGCGCTCTTTGCTGCCTTTCCCCATCACCCGGACTTCACCCGTTGAAAGTGAAACATGCGAGATGTCTAAACCAACCAGTTCAGAGAGACGGAGTCCCGCACCATACATAACTTCCAGCATCGTGCGATCTCTAATCGATAAGGGATCGCCTTGATCAATATTGAGTAACTGAGCGATTTCATCAACATCCATATTTTTCGGTAACGGTTTTTTTGCTTTTGGAGCCCGTACCGCTTTTACTGGATTCGCGGTTAATTCGCCTTGCTGTACCATCCAATCACAAAAACTGCGCAATGCAGATAAACGCAATGCCATGCTGGCAGATTGTAATCCTGCTCGTCGACTTTTCGCCGCAATATTACGTACGATCGGGGTATCCATTTTTGCCCAATCGTCAATTTTCATCTCCACCAGCATTTGGATCACCGTTGCCAATTGACGGCGATAATTAGTAATCGTGACCGCACTTAAACGTCGTTCAACTCGCAAATATTGTAAATATATCTCTGTTTTTTCTGCTAATTGCTCATGTAGTTGGCTACTCATAATCGAGAGATCCATTTCGACAATAAACGCGGCAGTAATTGTGCCAGCTTTTCCAACATCACCGTCCCCATTCCTGCCTGATAGTGCTGTCTATCTCGGCTTGTAAAAATGAGTACGCCTAACTCACCACAAGGGCCGAGTAACGAAATAGACACTGAACCTACATGCATGGTATTTGGCAGTAGTAACAGTAATTCCGAGCCGTTTAAACTGCCTAAATACGTTTTCTGCTCACCAAACCGTTGCAGGCGAATAGCGTCAAATTGAGGTCGATGAAGAACTAAATCTTGGGCATCAAGCGGCGCAGATAAATTCCACCGATCACTAAATAGTCGTATCGATGCACTAGATAAACCTAAATATTTCGCCCAACGGTTTAATCGATTTAACATTTCACTCAAACTACCGGCTGTTGCCAACTCGATGATTAGCGCTAATAGTTGATCAAATAACTGCTGGTTTTCTCTCGCTTGCTCGACGATAAACAGAATATCTTGCTCTAGCTGCTGCAGCTGAATACGCTGCCGATTCATAATCCATTCAGGTAATGAAACTGCGCCAATCACCGGATGCGGTACCTTCATTTGTTCAACTTGCAGGGCATTACGGAGAAAAAACTCCGGATGGTTTTGTAAATACTCCGCTACCGTCTGATCATCAAGATCAGCGGACACGCTGAGCTTTACATCTATTTTATCCATCATCGACCTCTTATTAACGCGCAAACGCCAAATAAGCTAGCAACATCAACGTTAGAACGCGATTATTGGGCTTAAATTTGTATAACGCCATCATATACATGAGTCGCGGGTCCTGTCATAAACAATGGTGTCCCCGGCCCTTCCCAACGAATTTCTAGTGATCCACCGGGTAAATCGACCTGTACATTATCGCTGAGCAGCCCCTGCTGAATACCAATCGCGACAGCCGCACATGCACCACTGCCGCATGCTTGGGTTTCTCCGGCACCTCGCTCATAAACTCGTAGACGAATATGACTCGGATTAATCACTTCCATAAAACCAATATTTGCTCTTTCAGGGAAACGTTCATGGCTTTCAAGCGCTGGACCGATTATTTCAACTTCGGCGGTAGTAATACTTTCAACTTGCACTACACAATGTGGATTACCCATCGATACAACACCACATAATACGGTTCTTTCTTCTGCTCGAATAATATAGGTTTTTTCTACCTTTACCGCGCGAAATGGTACTTTTTGGGGTTCAAATTCGGGTTCCCCCATATTGACACAAACATTATCGTTATCAGTAATATTGAGGGTCATACGCCCTGACTGGGTACTAACTTTAATTTGACGCTTATTAGTCAAACCTTTTAAGCGAACAAAGCGAGCAAAACAGCGCGCACCATTCCCACACTGTGCGACCTCACTTCCATCCGCATTAAAAATACGGTAATGAAAATCAAGTTCAGGATCGTAAGGCGCTTCGACCAATAATAATTGATCAAAACCAATACCTGTATGTCTGTCGGCTAAACGACAAATTAATTCTGGTGAAAAATAAACGTTTTGAGTGACGCCATCGACCACCATAAAATCATTGCCTAAACCATGCATTTTGGAAAAGTGCATATTATATCGCTCCGTAGAAACAACGCATTGTTTGGACTAATTTTTTATATTGCTATCATCTGATAGGCTTTGAGACGACGTTGTCTGCGAGCTATCGGTAGCATGGGTCGTTTCTAACGATTCAGGCGGAGAATAAAGCGGCCCTTTTAAACCACAACCAGAGAGAGAAAGTACTGCCATAAGAGCTAAAAATCCGCACAATTGTTTTTTCATTGTCTTTTTGCCTGTAATACTTGCATCATTATCCCCTATAATCGCTACCATGCGGACGAAAAGCAAATAGGAATTTAACTGATGAACGATACTGAATTCCATCAATTGGCCGACCAGTTGATGCAACAACTCGAAGAACAGCTCGATAATTACCTGGGTGATGCGGATATTGACTGTGAAACTAATGGCGGTGTAATGACACTCAGCTTTGAAGATGGCAGCAAAATTATTATTAATCGCCAAGAACCATTCCATCAAATTTGGCTAGCAACTCGTCAAGGCGGCTATCATTTTAATTATCAACAGCAACAGTGGATATGTGATCGTTCAGCAGGAAATTTTTTAGATATGCTTTCTGAGGCGGTAAGTGCTCAATGTGGCGAGAAATTCACATTTAATCACTAATTCTAGTTTTACACATTCAGGAAGACATAATCATCCTCCTGAATGTGTTTATTTAATCGCGGTTATTCTTTAAATTAAATAATGACTTTGATACTAATTATGCATTGAGCATACATCGGAATAATGTTTGTTTAATCGCCCATCGTCGCTGTTTACCTGCTCAGTAACTAATGCCCAAGCACCGCCAGCAAACGGAATGACTTGATTATGCCCATTATTTTTAATGATTTGATAAAATTGCGGTAAATTAAAATTAATGAAATTAGCACCATAGGTAAAGCGATCGTGTGATGAGGAATAAAAACGACTGACATCACGGACCAGCTCTTCTTTACTGCCTTCACAATGCGAGTAAATTTCCACGCGATTAGCCTCATCAAGCACATAAATATTAAAACCTTTGCCATCGTCGGTATTCTCAAAAAAGAATTGAACAATCCCTTCACTGGCATAACCATCAACTACCGCCGGCAAATGATGCGTCTCTTTGGCATTTAATTTTATCGGTAAGCCATGCAATTTATTATGCGAAATTGCCCCATAAAACTCGACCGCATTTTCCAATTTTTGTACCGAAACATTAAGCCGCTCGAAAAATAATCCCCACATTTGCCCGGCGATACGTAACGGTTTAAAACGCCCTGGATCATGCCGATTACTGGATAAACGTAACTCAACACACTCTGAAATTAGCTGCTGTACACGAGTTCGGATCAATCCACGTAAATGCTGGCTATAACAAAAAACTTCAACCGAATCAGGCGGAGAAGCATCTTGATGCATTTTCCCTAAAATTGTTTTTAACGCCTCAAGCATCGATTGCTCTCCGCTAAAATGCAACGTCCTAACTTCATTCCATGAATTACGATATAACAAATCGATACTGCCAATAAGGCACTGCTGAGGGTCACCAAAACTAAAGATATCTAACTTACGGAAATCAAAATGTACCACTTGGTTAGAAAATTCTTGCGTCGGATCTTGCTCTAAATTGACGATAATCGCTAAATGTCGAATTTCACACGGGCTATACAATGCCTTCGGTGTCGGGGCAGGTAAACGGATTGGAAAATGGCTCGAAACATCATCGATGAGTTCCAGTAATTTTTGTTTATCGCACTGAGACTGCCCATGATGCATATATACCGTTGATGACTCGGTTAATAAGCCATTAAAATAAGTCCATGCCACCAGTTTATTTAAATAACGATTATATTCTAGCGGTTGATGCCCAATAATTGTCTCAATCCCCGGCGCCTGATTATATAAATACCATCCACTGCGATTAGCCCTACCCGGAGGCACATAAATAAAAGTAAGATGATTTTCAGACAGATCCGGTGATATTTGTGGATTTACTAATGTCACTTTGCCCGGTAATGCTTCGAAGGCAGCATACAGTTTACGGGTCAGCACGCCGATATCTTGCGGGCTAGCGCTCACACTTAAATTATTGCGACGAGCAAAACGGATCAAGTTACGATAACTCTGCATCATGGTATCAAGCAATTCATTATGCGCTTCACGCACCCGCTCTATTTTCCATTGATGACGTTCATCAAGAATATTTAGCCGCTCTTTATCCCAACCCCATGATTCGACAAGCTGGCTTAAAATATGGCGACGCCAACCTGAGCAAGCATTTTGTGTTTCTTTGGACAGTTTTTCACAAACTTTAAGATAAAAACAACGTCGAATCAGATCAAGGCGGGTAAAGTCATGAATTTCAGTAAGATAGCGTGTAACTCTATCAAGCATTAAACAATAAGAATCTAAGCCATAACAAACGATTTCTCCCGCATGTAAATGCTGCTTAAATTCTAATCCCAGTAATTTCCCGGTCGGATAATCCCAAGAATAAGATTCTAATAAAATACTTTTTAAAACGGCCTTATAAGGTGAATCTACACTCTTATAGAGTTGCCACAAGCTTGCGCCGAAGTATTCCTCCGCAGAAAGTTCACCTAATCCGCCTAAATCTAACCATTCATTAGGAGCCAATACGCCTTGTGCGTACAGCGACATAACGTATTCATCATAATTATTTTCTTCTTCGACCGGCACCATTGTCCATAATAAACGCTTACCCGCCATACGTACTGCGGTGCGATAAAATTCATCAAGTAATAATATATGCTGGGTTGAACCACAATCTTCACCACCAAGATGGCCGCTCGCATGATGACGAAAACGATTTTCATCAATCAAAAATATAGTCACTTCAATGCCTAAAGAGGCAGCCCATTGCTCAATTAAGCTACATTTTTGCTGTAGTCGCTGTTTTTCTTCATTATCGAGCCAGGAAGGATGACAAACCCAAATATCTAAATCGGAGCAAATACTTTGGCCTATAGATGAAGTGCTGCCCATAGAATAGATACCAGTAAGTGGTAACTCACCACTCTCTGTTTGATGAATAACTTCACACGGCAAATATTTTTCAAACTGATTAAGCCAACCAAGTTGATGTGCATCTGGAGAGAAGTAACAAACACCATGAGGTACATGCCCTTCAATATAGCCAGGAAGCATAGGATGGTGATAATGAAACAAGACAGGCAACAGGCTATAGACTTGTTGAAAAGCCTCACTCATTGAGGATGTCGCCCGCTCTAACCGAAGTTGGTTGATTGCATCCAGTCTCTGCTTTAATGTTTCAATATAGAGGTACAAGAGTCTCGCCTGATTTGAACCAATCGTTAATGAAAATACTGGGGATATCAATCTATTAGGGACCACCCCCAACATCTATTAGGGATACTACTCCCCCAGCTCCCAACAAATATATCCGCTATACTTTTCAAACTCACATTATAGATGTACTTGCTGACGCCTATTATACGAAGCTCATGATTAATCCTATAGATTAGCCGGTCTTCCAATTTTGCCTTGCAGCAACTCGAATGAATTTGGATATAATAGTTTTTAGAAGTTTTTCAAATGAATTGTCGGAAACGTGATCAATCTAACACCTTGCATCAAAAGGGTAAAGTAGATCACACTAATATTTAACGTTCATTTTTTAATCGGCATGGTTTTCAACATATTGTATAAAAAGACTTTTTATTTTTTAAATAAGCTAATACCCTTTGTTTTATAAGGGAAAGTTTAGCGGGTGTTGTGTTACACCACCGTAATCTTACTTATATCAAATTGACTGAAAAGCCGCGGGACACCATAGCTTGAACGATTCACTTATTTTTTAATCTGACTGCAATTAACGTCATAAAAAAATCGCACATTTGGCTAAAAAGATTACTCGTGAGCTAAATCGTGAGCTAAAATAATTACTGCTGACAACAAAATTAAACGATTTAATAAAAGACGAATAATTCCCTTTCGATAAATCATCATGTTGGCATAATAAAAAATTCAAACTACACCCAAACTACACCCAAACCACGCATTATCACGCACCAAACAGTGACTAAACACAAACTCACGCGCCTGTAACTAGAAAAATAGGCAGCAAAATGTTAAAAGTAATACTAATTTTACGGTTAATTCCTGGCTTAACTTGAGCCTGAGTATAAAAAAATGACATCAAACAATATAATTCGCATCGCTACTCGCCAAAGCCCACTTGCTATGTGGCAAGCGATATATGTAAAAACACAGTTAGAACAAGCTTATCCTGACTTAGTCGTGGAACTGGTTCCTATGGTGACAAAAGGCGATATCATTTTGGATACTCCGCTAGCCAAAGTAGGTGGCAAAGGATTATTTGTTAAAGAACTCGAATTAGCCTTACTTGAAGGACGGGCTGATATTGCCGTCCACTCGATGAAAGATGTCCCGGTCGAATTTCCTGAAGGGTTAGGATTAGTCACTATCTGTGAACGTGAAGATCCACGAGATGCGTTTGTTTCTAATCAATATTCATCACTTGAACAACTCCCCATTGGTAGTATCGTCGGCACATCCAGTTTACGCCGCCAATGCCAATTAAAAGAACAGCGCCCTGACCTTCAAATTCGTGATTTACGCGGTAATGTCGGTACTCGCTTGGGTAAACTAGATAATGGCGAATATGACGCTATTATCTTAGCGGTTGCCGGTCTTAAACGCTTAGGGCTAGAGGATCGTATTCGCCAAGCAATGGCGCCAGAAATCTCATTACCAGCGGTCGGGCAAGGTGCAGTTGGTATTGAATGTCGTCTGTCAGATAGTCGTACTCAAGCACTGCTTGCAGCCTTAAACCATTCAGCCACCGCTGTCTGTGTAGAAGCAGAGCGAGCCATGAATATGCGCTTAGAAGGCGGTTGCCAAGTTCCTATCGGTAGTTATGCTATCTGGCAAGGTCAACAACTTTGGTTGCGTGCGTTAGTTGGCGCGCCTGATGGCCGCACAATGATCCGTGGAGAACGCACATTTAGCCCAGATCAAGCTCAACAAGCTGGTATTTCGCTAGCAGAAGAATTACTCGATAAAGGCGCTCGTGAGATCCTTACCGAGGTCTACCAAGGAAATGCACCAAAATGAGCATCTTAGTGACCCGGCCTTCTCCCAATGGAGAGCAGCTGGTGGAACTATTAAAAACTCAGGGGCTAACAGCCTATCATGCCCCATTAATTGATATTATACCGGGAAGTGAACTGCCCAACTTACCCACAAAGCTTGACCAGTTAGAATCTACGGATTTAGTATTTCTTTTGTCCAAAAATGCTGTCTGGTACGCCAATTTAAGACTGCAGCAAGCGGGACTGAGTTGGCCAGATAAGCTATCCTACTATGGTATAGGCGGTTCGACAGGCAAGATGTTTCAGCAAATCACTGGCCGAACTATTGTTTGGCCTGAGAACGGCGAAACGAGTGAAATTCTGCTCGCCCTGCCAGAATTACAATTTCTGGAAGGTAAAAAAGTACTGTTATTACGGGGCAATGGCGGAAGAGAATTATTAGCTTCTACCTTGCGTTCGCGTGGAGCCTACATTGATTATTGTGAATGCTATTCACGCCAAGCGATCAGCTATGAAATATCGCTATTCAATGTCCAATGGCGAACAAAAAATATTTCAACCATTGTAGTAACCAGTGGGCAGCAGTTAAACCTACTGACACATTTAATTGCTGATAATTATCAAGATTGGTGGCATACACGCCACTTGTTAGTTGTCAGTCACAGAATCGCCAACATCGCCCATGATATGGGATGGAAAAATATAGATGTGGCTAACAGTGCAGATAATAATGCTTTATTAAACGCATTAATTTCAACCGACATGGGATGCTAATTTATGACGGAACACAATAAATCTACTGAGACGGATAATCACAAAGAGACAACGGATATCGCCAACGAGCATACCCAATCTACGTCTCGCACAAAAAAACGTTCTGGCTTAGTGGGTAGCGCTATCGCTATCGCAATTATTATCATTATTGGCGGTGGGCTTTATTATACTCACCAACAAAATATTCAGTTAGCTAATGAAAATAATGACCTCAAACAACAAATGAGTGATTTAATCGAGCAACAAAAAACTGAAAAAATGCGCTTAGATGATCTTCTCAGCGCTCATTCTGCATTGAATGATAAAACGAGCGAATATCAGAGACAGTTAGACCGACGTATGCAGGAACTACAAGCGCATGTCACCGCACTTTCTAGTTCTGACGTTAAAAACTGGCTGATTGCTCAAGCTGATTTCATGGTGAAAATGGCCGGTCGTAAACTGTGGAATGACCATGATCCCGTTACCGCGGCGGTATTATTAAAAAGTGCCGATTCAAGTTTAGCGGAGATGAATGACCCAAGTTTATTAGATATTAGAAAATCAATTAATAATGATATCAGTAAATTAGCCACTATTAATCAAGTTGACTACGACGGGATAATTCTGCGCCTAAATCAGCTAAGTAATGAAGTTGATAATTTACGTGTCGCAGATATTCACCGTGATGATGCCATGATGGATGAGGATAATGGCGAAGTTTCTGGCGATATTTCAGACTGGCAGCAGAACTTATCGCGTAGTTGGAAAAGCTTCACCAATAATTTTATTACGGTTCGTGCACGCGATGGCTCAGAAACCCCTCTGCTCGCACCAAATCAAGATATTTATCTGCGTGAAAATATCCGCTCACAATTATTAATTGCAGCTCAAGCTGTACCGCGTTATCAAGAACAAACCTATAAACAATCATTAGATCAAGTTTCTACTTGGATAAGAGCCTATTTTGATGTTGAGGATCCAGCGACTAAAGCCTTTCTTTCTGAAGTAGATACTCTTTTAAATCAGCATATTGCGGTAGAAATGCCAGATTCACTAGAGAGCCAACCAAAATTAGAGAAGGTGATGCAAACTCGCGTCCGTAGCCTACTAGCCCAAGCCTCAGAAAGCGTACTTCCTGAGACCAAACAGCCAGAAGCGCAACCGACAGAGCCTCAGCCTAGCGAAAAAACACCGATAGAGCCGTCTACAGAGAAAAGTACTGACCGACTAGCAAAACCTACTCACTCGGCCACACAGGAGAGCTAATTAATGATTAAAGTCCTGCTCCTTTTTATCATCCTGATTGCTGGCATTATTTTGGGACCTGTTTTATCAGGTCACCAAGGCTATGTGCTTATTCGAACTGATAATTACGATATCGTCACCAGTGTTACCAGCTTAGTTTTATGCTTTGTCCTACTGCAATTTATTTTGCTATTCATTGGCTGGTGCTATCGACGTTTTGTCAGCACAACCTCTCGTACTCGTGGTTGGATATCCGGGCGCAAATATCATAAAGCCCATGATCAAACACAAAAAGCACTACTGAAACTAGCAGAAGGTGATTTCAAACAAGTTGAAAAATTAATGAGTAAACATGCTGATTATTCACAACAGCCGGTCATTAACTATCTGCTTGCCGCCGAGGCCGCACAACAACGCGGGGATGAATATCGTACCCATCAATATCTTGATCGCGCTGCTGAAGTCGCCGGTAATGAACAATTACCCGTTGATATAACTCGGGTAAGGATTCAATTAGCTGAAGGCGAAATTTTTGCGGCCAGAACCGGAGTCGATAAACTGTTAGATAAAGCCCCTCGTCATCCTGAAGTTCTGCGCCTTGCTGAACAAGCATATCTGAAATCAGGAGCTTATCAGGCTTTAATTGAATTATTACCAATTATCGGTAAAGAAAAAATTCATACCGATGATGAGTTAGAAACGCTGCGCCTTAAAGCTTATAAAGGTTTAATGAATCAGTGTATGGCCGAAGATGGCAGTGAAGGATTAACTCGATGGTGGAAAGCACAAAGCCGTAAAGTCCGTCATGAAATAGCCCTGCAATCGTTTATCGCCGAGCATTTAATTGAATGTGGCGATCACGAGGGTGCACAAAAAATCATCCTCGATGGGCTAAAACAGCAATACGATGAACGTTTATTATTACTTGTTCCACGGATAAAAACCAACCACCCTGAAGCGCTGGAAAAAGTCTTATTACACTTAATTAAGCATTCAGGCGCAACACCATTATTAAACAGTACGCTGGGACAGATGGCATTACAACATGCTGAATGGGAGAAGGCAGAAAGCTACTTTAAAGCCGCGTTAGCACAGCGTACCGATCCGCATGATGCTGCTTGGCTAGCGGATGCTCTCGATAAACTGAAAAAACCAGAAGAAGCGGCAAAAGTACGTCAAGAAGCATTAATACATACCTTAAAGAAAGAACGTGAATAACCTCAACAATATATGTTGAGAGTATTTTTAGCTCTAACCCGTGACTTTCTACAAACGCTACATTGATATGTAGCGTTTTTTATTACAGCGCCCACAAAATAACCGCACAGATAAATCTTTCTAAAAATTAAAGAACAAAAAATAAAAATCTATTTAGTGATAACGTTCTCGAAAATAACTGTAAATAATCAGACGCACGTCAAAATAAGATGTTCCTTGAATAGTGACATTCACTTATTATTTCAATCAAAAATCAATTCAAACTAGAAAGATAGCAATACGATATTATTAATACTATTTGGAATAATGCCGATATCAAACAAGCTGTATTTCTTTATGTTATAAACGATTTATTTAGTGTAAAACTAACAGTATGATTTACAATCAACTATACCCAATATATTTAACTATCAGGATACCGGCATGAATGTAATTCGTACACTATGGCGATGGATAATCTCCTCAAAAGGCAGATTGCAGGCTTTCTTTGATCTGCTATTACTTATCCTCTCCCCAATTATTTTTGTCCCTTTAATTGCATCTAATTTAGATGCATTAGATAAAGGCTCATTTATTATTACTTTAGTTATCCTGTGTTACATTCAAATTACCCGTTGGTTTACCCACTGGTTTTGTAATCGTAAGCACAAAGTATAATATTCAAGATTATTATATAGCCAGCGAATAGAGAATTATCCGCTGGCATTATCTACTCTTTTTCCTACCAAGAATTATTACTCTAAAATTGTGCCGTATGTATTATTTTGTATAAAAAACTATTTTCTTCATTTATTTTTAACTAAAAATTAGGCAAAAAAAAACACCTACCAACAGGCAGGTGTATAAAAATACAATCAGGTCTACAGACGGGTGGTGCCTCACTCAACGTTACGTCCACTGGCTGATGAAAAGATGGCTAATCTTACTCATCTATATTGGACAATAGGCACCGATAATCGACTCTGCATCATCCCCGGCTTTATGAAGCATTGGCTGTCATAATAAATAGGATGAGCATCTACATCAATAATAATGCAGTAATCATGCCAACTTTCAAAAATAGAGAATATAAACCTTATTGATTAATTCTTATGCCTAATCCTAGCGCTGGCACTCTAGTTATGCGTTTATTCAGTACTCACATATTAACCCGCAAATAAAAATATTCTTTTCACGAAAGTATCAAGTAGATAAGTGTCTCAATATAGCGACGCTTAAATAACAATTAAAAAATACCCTTAAAAATCAATAGGTAAAGTGTCTCCAATTTGAGACAATTAATAATAAATATATAATAAAATAGCGACAATAATAATTATTCTTTTAATAACAGCATGTTACTTATGGCGCAATCATCAATCTTTTGCTCTCCTTTACTAAACATAAATAGACGACTTTTAGCCGTAAATCGTATTACAAATAAAAATAATTCCATCACAGAATAAGGTAAATACTTATTAGGAGAAAAGATTGGATCTAAGAAAGGGATAATGCGGGTTAATATGATTACACCCTTTGGATAGGATACAATCGAAATAAAGAAAAAATAATTCAATAACGTAAGCAGCTATAATGAATAGAATATAACGAATAGGATAACCACGGATGCAATTACTGAGTAATAACTAAATAGCAAAAACCCCGCTATAAGCAGGGTTCTTAAATTTGGTCGGCGAGAGAGGATTCGAACCTCCGACCCACTGGTCCCAAACCAGTTGCGCTACCAAGCTGCGCTACTCGCCGATTTATAGTGTTTTATTGGGAATAACACTTTACAACTTTATACTACACATGCGCTCAATTTTTTATGGTGCGAAGGGGGGGACTTGAACCCCCACGTCCGTAAGGACACTAACACCTGAAGCTAGCGCGTCTACCAATTCCGCCACCATCGCAAGGCATCATAAAAAATGGGGTGGCTAATGGGGCTCGAACCCACGACAACTGGAATCACAATCCAGGGCTCTACCAACTGAGCTATAGCCACCATAACTTTACTTTTAAAGCTTAGTTATCATTCTACTACATTTTACTGCATGCAACAACGATTTATCAGACCGTAGCTAGACACACTTCAAAAGTGGTGCGCCCGACAGGATTCGAACCTGAGACCTCTGCCTCCGGAGGGCAGCGCTCTATCCAGCTGAGCTACGGGCGCTTCACGCCGTTGCGGATGAGGATAGTACGGATTTATGCCCCTGCTGTCTAGTGCTTTTTAAAATAAAATTACTGTTTGCTCTAGTTTTGTTCATTTCGTCGATAAAGAGAGCAATTATGCCCTCTTTTCTCGCTTTAAACAGATTTGAGCAGACAAAATAATCGTAAAAATTTTAATTTTTTCGATTTATGCCGCGAGTAATAAAATACATGACTGAAACAATAGACAGAAAAATACCTCCCACTATCAATGATAGTCGAGTATCAGGATTTAATGCCATACCAACTAATACGCACACTAAGAAAAGTAACGTAAGGTAGTTAACCCAAGGGAAGGCTATTGATTTAAAAGGATGCCCGACTAATTGAGCTTTATTTTGCTGACGAAAACGTAATTGGCTGGTTAAAATAACAAACCACGGCACCATCCCCGGAAGAACACTGGCACTATAGACGTAAATAAATACCGACTGCGGATCAGGAATAATATAATTTAAGCTAGACCCTGCAATTAAACACAGAATCGTTATCCCTACACAACGCGCAGGCACTCCATTCGCTGTAACTTTTAATAATGAGGCGGGTAACTGTTTATTTTGAGCCAATGCGTAGAGCATCCGACCGCCGCTATACATCCCACTATTACATCCCGAGAGCGCGGCCGTTAATACCACAAAGTTAATCACAGCAGCCGCAGAGACAATCCCCACTTTAGCAAATGTCATAACGAATGGGCTGCCTTGATGGCCGACTTCCGTCCAAGGGAACAGCGTGACAACAATAAAAATAGCACCGACATAAAAAATCAGGATCCGCCACAAAATATTGCCAATGGCTTTACGTAAAGTAACTTGCGGATTTTTAGCCTCACCCGCAGTGATCCCAACTAGCTCAACGCCTTGATAAGAAGCCACAACAATACAAAGAGCAAATAAAAAACCTTTCCAGCCGCCGGCAAAAAATCCTCCGTGTTCGGTTAAATTTGCCAGCCCTATAGGCTCAAAATTATTCCCGATACCAAAGAATATTAATCCTAATCCAATCAATATCATCACAATGATGGTAGTGACTTTAATCATCGCAAACCAAAACTCTAATTCGCCATACAATCTTACTGCCGCTAAATTAGCCGCAGCAACTAACGCCACAGCGATAATAGCAAATATCCATTGTGGAACATCAGGGAACCACAATTCTGCATATACACCAATTGCTGTAATTTCGGAGATACCGACAGCTACCCACATAAACCAGTAGCCCCAAGCCGTTAAACATCCCCAAAATGGGCTGAGATATTTATGGCCAAACGATGCGAAGGATCCCGTCACTGGCTCTAGAAAAAGCATTTCGCCCATGGAGCGCATAATGAAAAAGACAAATAAGCCAGCAATAATATAGGCCAGTAATACTGATGGACCAGCCCATTTTAAGGTACTTGCTGACCCCATAAATAGACCTACACCAATAGTCCCTCCTAAGGCAATAAGCTCAATGTGTCGGGCTTCCAGCCCTCGTTGTAATCCCTGTTTTGGCGTCGTCATGATTTCCCCTGTCATTGATAACGATGGATCAAAAAATCGATTAATTAAAATAGTGTTATTTATCTAAAATTATTCAATATGCATACAGTAATCTGCAAAATAAATCTAACGGCATAATTAATATGCTCAGTGATTATTAGAGAGACACCTAAATATCAACATATTGATGTATAAAAGGTAAATAAAGAATAAAACATCTCTAACGCTGGCATTTCATGCTATCGGTATCTATTCAGTTGCTGGCATTATTTCGCGTCTATTTAAGCACAGATCAGTGTTAAATCTAAAAAATAGACATTTATACGATTATTATTGATATTAAAATGCCTTGAATAGACAAACATTAGTCAAAAATAGCAATCGCTAGAGACAGTTTTCAAGGATTATAAAAATATTTGCCGCAGGTGACCAGACATAATGCCAGCCACCTGGGTTAGAAAAGCCGATTACAGCTTACCGCTGTAATAATAACCGAGGAATTTTAATAGCTTCAATTGGCGGCGCAAACGACTTGGCTGTGAGAGTAGACGATATAACCATTCTAATCCCATATTTTGCCAAATTTTCGGCGCACGCTTAACATGTCCAGTAAACACATCGTAGGTTCCACCAACGCCCATATAAAGCGCATCAGGCTGCACAATACGGCAATCGCGCATTAACAGCTCCTGTTTAGGTGACCCCATCGCAACTGTAACAATTTTCGCCCCACTGTCCTTTATACGCACAAATAAGTCATCCCGCTGTTCTGGCGTAAAATATCCGTCTTGTGAGCCAACGATATTCACTTTCCACTGCGCCCGTAATTTGCGTTCAGTTTCAGCCAATATTTCAGGTTTTCCGCCGACTAAAAATACGGGGGTTCCTTCTTGCCCTGCGCGCTCCATCATCGCTTCCCATAAATCTGCACCCGCGACGCGAGAAACCTCAGCGGTCGGATATTTACGACGAATAGCGCGAACAATACTAATACCATCGGCATACAAATATTCAGCTTGACTCAATAAGGTGTTGAGCGCCGGATCATTTTCTGCGGTTAATACTTTTTCAGCATTGATAGCAACCAACGTTCCTGTTTTCACGCTGCCATCAGCAAATAAATAATCTAAAAAATGAGCCATGTCTCTGAATCCCCAGATATCATGACCACGGATCGTATATTTAGGGATATTTGACTGTTGCATAAAATTCCTTATCTATTCAAATAGCGCTGATTTTTCAAATAATTAACGGTATGCATCCGGATAAGCCCTGCACTTTCAAATAACCAATACAGCAGCTTTGCAATCACCAGACAAGCGCCAAAAACTAAGCAGAAAAATACCACTCGTGAAACAAAAGAGTCGACGCCTTCACGCGCCAGTACAATAATATTAAAGATAGCTCCAAAACAAAATGCCTGTAAAATCGCTGACTTATAGCGATTAGATTCATTCCGTCCCATTTCATAGAGCCAATCAAACCATTTAATAATTAATCCTACTGCT
This sequence comes from Moellerella wisconsensis, assembly GCF_022592395.1. Lineage (NCBI taxonomy): Bacteria > Pseudomonadati > Pseudomonadota > Gammaproteobacteria > Enterobacterales > Morganellaceae > Moellerella > Moellerella wisconsensis. The sequence continues at coordinate 3,385,157 of NZ_CP093242.1, forward strand.
ATCGCCCCCAACGGAATAAAAAATACGCCGCCCATCACGACTAAAGAGCCTATTAAGGTCGGTGAAATCGCTAAACCAGAGTGGTTATTTAACACTTCCCAAGTAAAATAATTAGCCGAATTGAGGACAATATCCGGACGTTCAGGCCATAACCAACTAGGAATAAAGACATAAAAGTCGCGGATAATCGGAGCTAATCCTTGAAAATCAATTTTGTCATAATTATCCAATAGTAAGCCCAAGTTCTCCCACGGTGAAAATGTATCCCGTGTCAGATAAAGGAAGGTATAAAAGGCTTCTGCACCGCTAACATCTAGTCCATAGCGTTTTAATGCTAACCAAAACATCCCGACAATCCCGGCGACTCCTGCCGCAGCCAGCATCCATAGCGTGATCCAACCTCTGACAATCCCAATAAACAAAAATAATGCAAAGGCGATAATAATATTTGCGCGCGTTCCCCCAACAATCACATAAGTCAGAAAACCAAAAGCGACCGTACTACACAGAAAAAATAACCAGCGCTGTTGGGTTGGGCGTAAGAAATAGATCACTAACATCGCGGGAATGAAAAAATAAAAAAAACGTTTTAAGGCAACGCCGGAAACCTGACTGGAAAATATCTGGCTATAAGATTTTAATTTAAAGAGTAAAAAACCGTTCTGCATAAAGAATATGCCGACCGTAATAATAGCCACCAGCGCCAATAATAAACACGTTAAATTGGTCTCCACTCGGTTCATTGTAAACAATGGCCGCCGGGTATGAACCGAGGCTTTGCATAGCCTAGTTTTATAAGTAACGTAATAAATGGCATAGAAACACGTCGATGCGAGCAATGCGTATAACAATGATTCAGAGGGAACTACTGCGACATCGAATTGAAATACCAAGGCACAAGTTAATGGAAATCCAAAATAGAATGTCAATAAATACAGCATAGAAAACAATACGTTGAAATTAAAACGAACGCGACGGAACTCCTGATAGGTCAGCACTCCAATGAAGATAATCGCGATTAAATAGACCAATGACAGACCACCAAGTTCAGCCAGCGTCATGCTGTCTCCTCCATCAACTGAAGCAGGTCTTTCCAGCCATCAATAAAGTTAGGCGCAAAAAAATCAATATGCTGTTTATCCAGCAGGTTCATCTGTCGCTGCGCTTCATTAATTAACGACTCAGACAGCTCATCGCCATAAAATAGTACGGGAACATTTTGAGCGGTAAGATCTTGCCAGAACGAATTTTTGCGGCTAATGACAAAAGGTACGCAAAATTGAATTAGCAGACACAATGTCCCCACGCCTTGCTGGCGATCAAAAATAAAATAGCCTAGTTGGCAGCGCTTTAATAATTCCAAATACTCAGAAAACGGCATTTTTTGTTGCAATATTTCAACATTTTCTGACGGAAATAATTCATGGGCAGCTTGTGTTACTTGCTCAATATAGGGCTGATTATTCTCCGGATATCCCATTGGGACAATCACATGCGCTTTATTGCCAAACTGAGTTTTTATCGCTTTTAAGGCTTCAATATGGCGATTTGAATGATCGCCTGAGTTACCTAATAATATAGTAATTTTGTCTTTATTCTCGCACACAGGAGCGGAATCTAAGGTTAATGCGGGGTCCATACGCGTCGGAAAATACAATACGCTCGACGGAATATTAGGATTACGCTGCATAAAATAACTGAGATCTCCGCGAGTCGCACAGACATGCCCCACACGTTTTTGCGCTAAACGTCGGATAAAATAGAATAATCGAAACTTCAAAGATTTCGACTCTTCATATAAATCAGCCCCCCAAATATGCCACCAAAACTGATGAGATCTGATTTTTCCGCATAGCAGCGCTATCCATATCAATGCGTTAAATTGACCATGAAAGAGAAAACGGCACGATTGATTCGATTGAGCTTGGGCAATGACAGCCTCCGCAATCGACTTTTTATCCTCAAATAATTCAATCTGCAAGGCAGGAAATGATTGTGCTAGCGTTTTATCGCGGCTCACAACCTTAAATATAGGCTTTTCTAACCCGGCTAATTGATGGCAAAGCACATCATTAAAATAGGTCAGTACCGTTTGATTATGATGCGGGATATTGGATCCCAAAACGTGAATTAAGGTTGTCATGCTCGCCTACGATAAATCAAAAATACGCTACAACAGAGAAGGAAATAAATGATATAAGTCGCCATATAGGCCTGCGCTGCACCGAGTGCCCCATGCGCGGGAATTAACCAATGCGAAAACGCCGTCAATAAAATAAATTGGCTAACTTCAGCCATGACATAAAAACGTAATGCCGCCTTGGCTATCACCAAATAACCAAAAACATAGGAACCGACTTTAAGAACATCACCGACCAGCTGCCAAGCAAATAAATCTCTCATACCGTTAAACTGGGATGAGAACAACAGCCAAATAGCAAAATCTCGCAGTAACCACACCATGAAACTGGCTAGCGCTACCGCCGGAAGTACAAATTTTAAGGATTTAATAATCTCAGCAGAAATCTCTGTTTTTAACTGCAAACGCGACAAAGTAGGTAATAAATAGACTGAAAATGAGGCGGTAATAAATTGTAAATAAGCATCAGAAATACTGCTTACGCCTTGCCATAAACCCACTTCATCCCAGCTATAACTCTTCGCTAATAGATTCCGCATCATGACATAAGCTACCGGCAACGTAGCCGAAGTCAGCAGCGCCATAAGAGTAAATTTGCCTAAGTTAGTGGCAATGGCTCTCTCCCATGCAGGTTTTAACATCGACAGAGCAAATTGCTTACGCTTGATAATTAATAATCCCGCAGGTAAAACCACTAATGCGGGTACTAAAGCCAGACCCGCTAATGCGCCTTCATATCCTCCGAGGATAAAACACAAATAATAGGCAATCACACCCACCAAGCTACCAAAAATAATCGCTAAGGCGTTACCTTGCGCATCACGGAATCCTTTCAAGATCGCCAAAAAATAGTTGGCATAGGCAATGCCCATCTGAACAAAGGCGACCACTTGAATCACCTTTTGATAATCATTATGGCCAAATAATGCCACGCTAATCGAATCAGTAAAAATCAGGAAAATGAGCGCTAATAGGGTAGAAAACCCTAAAATAATGGTTGAGGATGTGCCTAAAATTGCCTGTAATTTATGCGGGTCTTGATGATGTTCGGCGACATATTTGGTCACGCCATTGAAAATACCCGCGCCAGACAATACGCCAAGTACTGTAATTAATTGCCGAAAATTACCCGCTTGCCCTACGCCACTCGGGCCAAAAGACACGGCCAATAATTTAACCACTAATAGCCCTACCCCAATTTTGATCAGGGTAGAGCCCGCAGTCCAAATCGATGCTTTTGCTAATGACATATTAGGCAAAGAATTGTTTAATATGAGAAATTACAGTTTGCTGTTCATCATCAGTCATATTGTAAAACATCGGCAAACGGACTAAACGATCACTTTCACTAGTGGTGTAACGGTCTTCGCCATGAAAACGACCAAATTCTTCACCCGCAGGGCTAGTATGCAGTGCAACATAATGAAAGACGGTCAGCACATCATGCGCTTTCATATAATCGTTAAAAGCCGTGCGCTGTTCAATATCGCGTAGCTTGATATAGAACATATGGGCATTATGCTGTAAGCCTTCAGGAATGATTGGTAAAGCTAATTTTTTAGCCTCCGCCAGCGGCGATAAGGCATCATAATAAGTTTGCCATAATGCTAAGCGACGCTGATTAATTTTATCAGCCTGCTCTAATTGGCCCCACAGGTAAGCCGCCTGTAAATCTGATAATAAATAGCTTGAGCCAATATCGCGCCAAGTATATTTATCTACTTGACCACGGAAAAATGCGCTACGGTTGGTGCCTTTTTCACGGATAACTTCTGCGCGAGCAATCAACGACGTATCATTAATTAATGTCGCCCCACCTTCACCACCGGAAGAATAGTTTTTAGTTTCATGGAAACTGTAGCATCCGATATGACCTATCGTACCTAATGCCTTACCTTTGTAAGTCGACATCACTCCCTGAGCAGCATCTTCCACCACAAATAAACGGTGTTTTTCAGCGATAGCCATGATGGTATCCATTTCACAAGCTACACCCGCGTAGTGAACTGGCACAATAGCGCGAGTATGCTCAGTAATCGCAGCTTCAATTTTCGTTTCATCGATATTCATTGTATCTGGACGAATATCAACAAAAACAATAGTCGCGCCACGTAAAACAAAAGCATTTGAGGTTGAAACAAAGGTAAAACTTGGCATGATAACTTCATCGCCAGGTTTAATATCCAGTAGGATCGCCGCCATTTCTAATGAGGCTGTGCACGAAGGGGTTAATAATACTTTCGCACTATTAAAATGTTGTTCCATCCACGCTTCACAGCGCTTGGTGAATCCACCGTCACCACACAGTTTGCCACTAGCCATGGCATCTTTCATATAGTCCAGTTCAGTACCAACAACCGGCGGTTTATTAAATGGGATCATGTTGCCCTCTATATAACCAATAAGCGGTAGCCGCTATCTGTGCGCCGCTTCGTGTGTAAAGACGCAATGCCGCAAGATTACTAATTTGGGTCGCAACGTTTAGCTGTTTCTTTTGGTGTTGCTGACACCACTGTAATGCTGCTGACATCAATTTTTTGCCAATACCTTGATTTTGAATACCCGGCATTGCTGCTAATAAACCTATACGGGCGGTATCGTCATCGATATGCCGAAGGGTGACAAATCCGGATAAATGCCCCGTGGGATCTTTAATCAATAAACAGATATTATCAAAGGTTCCGAGCACTGCTTTTTCGAGCCATAGCGCATAAAAACGCCCGCTATCACTGGCCTGATACCACGGTTGACGGAAACGACTATTTACAAACACCCGTTCCGCGGCTTGACGCAATACTGGAATATGCTCTGCTTTCGCTACCGCAATGGTGTATTTATCGCCAAGCTGCTGATTATCAAACGCTGTATTTAAATAAGCATTTTCTGTGCCAACCATTAACGAAAAATCAACTTCACCTTCAACTAAGACAAAATTTAGCGCCGCAACGCTATCTAAAATATCTGTACGATCGGCAGCAATTTTGGCTTGTACGATGGCATAACTCGCCATTTGCTGTGATAACACAGCAAAGTTTGTCGGCTGGGAATGACCATCTGAGAAATTTAATCGTGCGGTTGGCAATGAAAAAAAATCAGATTCCCAAGCTAATGGCTCAATACTGACGTGGACGGACATGCAGAAGATCCAATAAATACTGACCATAGCCAGTTTTTTTCAACGATTCAGCTGACGTCCGCAGTTGCTCATCAGTCAACCAACCATTACGCCAAGCGATTTCTTCTAAACAAGCCACTTTAAAACCTTGGCGTTTCTCGACCGTTTGTACAAAGGTACTCGCCTCAATCAAACTATCATGAGTGCCGGTATCAAGCCATGCAAAACCACGACCGAGCAATTCAACATCTAATAGCCCTTTATCGAGATACATTTGATTTATCGAGGTAATTTCTAATTCACCACGATCAGAAGGTTTGACTTGCTTAGCAAACTCAACGACCTGATTATCATAGAAATATAATCCGGTAACAGCCCAATTTGAACGTGGTTTCTGAGGTTTTTCTTCAATCGATAAGGCGTGAAAATCATCATCAAATTCAACCACACCAAAACGTTCTGGATCCATCACCTGATAACCGAACACCGTTGCTCCGGTTTGACGCGCCGCTACTGATTTCAATTTGGGACTAAAAGAGTGACCAAAAAAGATATTATCGCCTAAAACTAAACAGCAGCTATCACCATTAATAAATTCTTCGCCAATAATAAATGCTTGTGCTAAACCGTCCGGTGAAGGCTGCTCCGCATAGCTCAATTCAATACCAAATTCTTCGCCATTACCCAGCAAACGCTTAAACATCGGTAAATCTTCTGGCGTAGAAATAATCAATATTTCACGGATCCCTGCCAGCATTAATACTGACAATGGATAGTAAATCATAGGTTTATCATAAATTGGTAATAGCTGTTTGGAGATCCCACGGGTTATCGGATGTAACCGCGTACCAGAACCGCCTGCTAATATAATGCCTTTCATGTCAGCCTCTGCCTTATGGTCGTAACCCAGTTTTATTCTAAGCTCGCTAATCTTTAACTTAGTGGCCTAATCCCAAACGTTCTCCGGCATAAGAACCGTCAAGAACGCGTTGCCACCAGGTCTGATTATTGAGATACCACTCCACCGTTTTACGGATCCCCGACTCAAAGGTTTCTTGCGGACGCCAACCTAGTTCATTAGCAATTTTATCTGCATCAATGGCATAGCGCATATCATGTCCTGGACGATCAGTCACATAAACAATCAAATCACGATAATTTGCTATTCCTTGCGGTTTTTCAGGACACAGTTGTTCTAATAAATCACAAACTGTATTAACCACATCAATATTACGACGCTCATTATGACCGCCGATATTATAGGTTGAGCCCGGTTCTGCTTGAGTGACCACTAAATGCAATGCACGCGCATGGTCTTCAACGTACAACCAATCACGAATTTGCTCGCCTTTACCGTAAACTGGCAAAGGTTTTCCTGCCAATGCGTTCAAAATAATCAAAGGTATTAATTTTTCAGGAAAATGATACGGTCCATAATTATTTGAGCAGTTGGTGATCATGGTCGGTAAACCATACGTCCGATGCCAAGCACGAACCAAATGATCGCTCGAAGCTTTTGAGGCTGAATATGGGCTACTCGGCGCATACGGAGTAGTTTCAGTAAACAGCCCGTCGGGCCCATCTAAATCACCATAAACTTCATCGGTAGAAATATGGTGAAAACGAAACGCAGCTTGTTGTTGCTCGGTCAATTGAGACCAATAACGGCGTGCGGCTTCTAATAAAGTGTAAGTTCCTACAATATTAGTTTCAATAAATGCTGCCGGCCCATCAATTGAGCGATCAACGTGACTTTCTGCGGCTAAATGCATCACGGCATCTGGCTGATATTGATTAAAAAGGGTATCTAAAGCTGCCGCATCGCAAATATTGACAGATTCAAACGCATAGCGTTCGCTTTGAGCAACAGAAGCCAATGACTCCAGGTTTCCCGCATACGTCAGACAATCAACCACAATGGCCATATCTTCAGTATTTTCAATAATATGACGAACAACCGCAGAGCCGATAAAGCCGGCTCCTCCGGTAATTAAAATGCGTTTCAATGCCAAACTCCTTTGGTATCAACAATCCACTCTTGCTTCAGCTGTGACCGTGGGATCGCTTTAAACTGCGAATGATCCACCAGCATCAGCAGAACATCAGCATCATTAATGGCGTCTTCGATTGAAACCAGTTCGGCAATCCCTTTCAAAGAGCTAGGTAATTGCTTAATATTTGGTTCTACAGTATACGTTTTACCGACATGCCACTCTGCAACCATTTTAGTAATGTGCATTGCTGGGCTTTCACGCAGATCGTCAATATTGGGTTTAAATGCAAGACCAAAACAAGCGATTTTAACTTCGCTGGCTTTTTTATCTGTTTTCGCTAAACAATCAGCTACCGCCGCTTTAACCTGATCGACGACCCAAACCGGTTTGCCATCATTAACTAGACGTGCCGTGTGGATTAAACGTGACTGTTTCGGGCTTTGAGCCACGATAAACCAAGGATCAACTGCGATACAATGCCCACCAACACCCGGGCCTGGCTGTAAGATATTGACGCGAGGATGACGATTAGCCAAACTTATCAGCTCCCATACGTTAATATCTTGTTCCGCACAAATGAGAGATAATTCATTAGCGAATGCAATATTAACGTCGCGAAAACTGTTTTCAGTTAATTTACACATTTCCGCCGTTCTGGAATTAGTAATAACACATTCGCCTTCGAGGAAGATTTTATATAATTCGCTAGCACGTAAAGATGATTTTGGCGTCATCCCACCCACGACGCGGTCATTTTTAACTAATTCAATCATCACCTGACCAGGTAATACGCGCTCAGGGCAATAAGCGATATCGATATCTGCTTGTTCGCCCGCTTGCTGAGGAAAAGTTAAATCAGGACGAGCGGCCGCTAACCATTCAGCCATTTGCTCTGTCGCGCCAACCGGAGAGGTTGATTCCAGAATGATTAAATCGCCTTTTTTCAACACGGGGGCTATCGATTCTGCTGCTGATCTAACATAAGCTAAATCTGGTTGGTGCTCACCTTTAAATGGCGTTGGCACCGCAATTAAGAAAGCATCAGCCGGCTGAGGTTTGTTATAGGCTTTTAAGTTACCGGCTTCTACCGCCGTTTTCACTATCTTATCTAACTCAGGCTCAACAATATGGATTTTTCCTTGATTAATGGTATCAACCGCATGCTGATTGACATCTACACCAACCACTTGCTTGTTGCGGGAAGCAAATGCTGCCGCCGTTGGTAAACCGATATAACCAAGGCCGATAACAGAAATAGTTTCAAAACTCATAATTTCACCTGATTGTTTTTTAGTGCATCAAGAATACGCTGACAAGCATGACCATCCCCATAAGGGTTATGGGCGCGGCTCATCTCATGATATTCCGCTTCATCTATCAGTAACCGATTAACTTCGTCAACAATTTTACGGGTATCTGTACCCACGAGGCGGACTGTACCTGCCTCAACAGCTTCTGGACGTTCCGTAGTATCGCGCATCACCAGAACGGGTTTACCCAGCGAAGGCGCTTCTTCCTGAATACCACCTGAATCCGTCAAGATCATATAAGCATGATTCATCAAATAGACGAACGGCAGATATTCCTGTGGATTAATCAAAATAATATTATCAATACCATGCAAGATACGCTGAACGGGTTCACTCACATTGGGATTTAAATGCACCGGATATACAACTTGGACATCGGGATGCTCCTGAGCAATCTCCGCTAATGCGTGACAAATACGCTCAAATCCTCCCCCGAAACTTTCACGTCGATGGCCTGTGACTAAAATCATTTTTTTGTCTGGATTAATGAAGGGATACTGTGATTCAAGTTTATTAACAATTGTTTTATCTAACAATACTTTATCTCGAACCCACAGCAATGCATCGATAACCGTATTGCCGGTTACAAAAATATTTTCGTCTGCGATAGACTCTTTTAATAAATTATGCCGAGAATTTTCGGTCGGAGCAAAATGATACATCGCCAAATGACCGGCAATCTTACGATTTGCTTCTTCTGGCCAAGGGGAATAAAGATTGCCTGTGCGTAATCCTGCTTCTACATGACCGACAGGAATGCGATGATAAAATGCCGCTAAACTTGTCGCCATGGTTGTTGCAGTATCACCATGTACTAAGACAACATCCGGTTTAAAATCAGCAAAAACCGCTTTTAAACCGGAAAGAATACGGCAAGTAATATCAGTTAAATCTTGCCCTGGTTTCATAATATTAAGATCATAATCAGGCATGATCTCAAAAAGTTGCAAAACTTGATCCAACATTTCACGATGCTGAGCCGTAACGCATACTTTTGCTTCAAAGGCCTCGTCGTTTGCTAACGCATGCACTAGCGGAGCCATTTTTATTGCCTCCGGCCGTGTACCAAATACAGTCAACACTTTCACACTGGCTCTCTTATTTTTATCTATAGCAGTTATCTATCTGCTTATGTTATGTAATAAATACTATTACTACGAAGCTGACAGACAAAATCTGTCAGCTTTAATTGTACTCTATAAGGATGAAGATGATAGAACTCAAGATTGACGGCGGCGTGTTAGCGCAATCCCGCAACCAACCAGCCCACCAATCGCTCCCCACATCACCATTAAAAAGGCGCGACGCGGACTATCGCGTTTGACTGGATCTTCTGGTGTGCGTAAATAACGATAGGCTTGGAAATCATCATTTAATGTTGGGCCAACACTCAACGTAGATAACATGGCAATATTCTGATCGTAATCTGCATTATATTCTGCACCTGTAGCTTTCAGCGTTTCAATCTGAGCTTGCAATAACGGCATCCCCATCATGAACAATTTTGAATCCGGTAACTCATCGAGTGGTGCGGAACTTTGATTCCGTGAAATACCCTGTTTTTCTGCAACTTTCAATGCTTGTTCCAACGTATTTAAACGTCTTTCATAAGCGGCTTTAGCCACCATATCTTCACGTTTAACTAATGCTTTCATCGATTGAGTTTTCGCTGCCCAAGCCCCTTTAATTTCATCATTTAGATTAGTCACCGCACGCTGATTAGCATACTGAATATAATCACGCAGTAGCTTATTAGCTTCAGGTGCACTTTCTGCAATTAATCTGATGCTGTCGTTTAAGGTTTTAGCTCCATCAGCTTGGACATATTGAATATTTTCAATTAACTCATCCAATAATACGGCATCTGCTTTAACATCATTTTCCTGACGTTGCTTATAATAATCTGAATTCAACCAAAATTGACGACGGGTATCATAAGAACCGGCTTGTTTAGCAAACTCTTGGTAAGCTTCATTCGAGATTGAGGGTAACTGAGCTTCCGGTAACGCATTGATCCGCGAATCTAAATTGCGTAAAAATTGCTGTTGAGAATAATAACTTCCCAAATTATTTACCGTAGGAAGATCAGTAATAGCGGTGGCACTCCATTTTTGCTGCATGAAGTAAGATGCAGTCAGCGCAACTGCAGCGAAAAGAACCGCAAACGCAACGATCCATATCTTTCCTTGCCATAAAGTACGCACTAAACCCCGAATATCCAATTCAGGCTCCAGTGATGGCTGGTGCTGATTAGGTTGTGTTTCTGAATATTTCACTGCACAAAACCCCTGCTTTTAGTTTGTCGTCTATCGAACTGTATTACGACGCATGCGACGTCTAGCACGTTTTATAAAACGTGCGACTTTCCAAGCTCGTTTGATACAGTAACCATACATAATAAATACAAGCAAAAATAATGCCAACATCACCCATTCAGGGATAAAAGTTAATCTTTCACCCACAATACCGATAATAGCTAACAATGCGGCAGACAGCGTAATCAATACAAATGCACCACGTGAAGAGAAACCTGAACGCATAATTAAATGATGGATATGTTGTCTATCTGGAGAGAACGGGCTCATTCCTTTACGGATACGTCGATACATAATAGCAACCATATCCATCAGAGGAATAGCAATCACCCATAATGCTGTCACCGGATTAATCGGATGCACTGGTTCTTGAGTTGATGCAACAAGTATCCAAATAATAGTAAAACCAATCAGGGTACTCCCGGCATCTCCCATAAATACTTTGAAACGACGACCGAGTAAGCCAAGATTAAGGAAGATATAAGGAAGGATAGCGGCAATAAAGGAAAAACACCAAAATGCTAATGCATGATTACCACTCTGGTACAGTAAAAATCCAAGTGCGCCGAAAGAAACACAAGATAGTCCACCTAACAAGCCATCGATCCCATCGACCATGTTAAATGCATTAATAGCAGCCCAAACAGCAAATAAGGTAACAATATAACCAAATGGACCCAGTACAATTTCCCAAGGACCAAAAGCATGACCCAGTGTTTCAAGTTTTAAGCCCGCCGCAGACATCATAACAACCGCAACTAAGGCTTGTACCGACGCCCTAAACTTAACACTGATATCAAACCTATCATCCAGCGCACCAATAAATACTAATGCACCAGCACAGGCAATATATAACCATTTATGAGGAATATATTCATTAGTTATAATAAATGCGAAGCAAACACCAAAAAATACCGAAATTCCACCCACTAAAGGAATTAATCCTTGATGTTTCTTTCTAAAATTAGGTTTATCTACTAATCCTATTTTTTTTGCCACGATACGCGCAATAAAAATAAATACTAAAGTAAATAAAAAAACGTAAAAAAGGTTAGTCATAAAGTATACGGTATTCACAATTGAACTCTCTTATCTTTTTATATTTCATCCAGATATTGTTTTGGATTTTTTATCGAAAATCTATCTTATATGGTAAAACGATTATCTGTGGTCATATCATACTTCCAAGCAGGTCAACTATAAGATGAATCTTTAATAAAAAACCCACACCCTAATAAAATCAATATATGAATAGACGACAGCCATACTGGCTTAAACAACATAGAGATTTTATACCGAGTTAAATAATTATTTCACCTAAAAAATAATAATAGCGATATTATACTGAATTAGATAATTATTCATGCCATAAAAAAAATAAGCACCATTAATTAATGGTGCTTATTTATAATAAATTAACTTTTCTGTTACCAACGATTATGCGCGTTTCATGAAATCAAAAAACTCTTCATTGGTTTTGGTCATCGCTAACTTATTAATTAGGAATTCCATTGCATCAATCTCACCCATTGGATGAATGATTTTACGCAAGATCCACATTTTCTGTAGCTCATCAGTGGTAGTTAGTAATTCTTCTTTACGAGTACCAGAACGATTATAGTCGATAGCTGGGAAGACACGTTTTTCAGCAATTTTACGAGATAAATGCAGCTCCATATTACCGGTGCCTTTAAATTCTTCGTAAATAACTTCATCCATTTTAGAGCCTGTATCTACCAATGCAGTTGCAATAATAGTCAAGCTACCGCCTTCTTCGACATTACGAGCCGCACCGAAGAAACGTTTTGGACGATGTAATGCGTTAGCATCCACACCACCGGTCAATACTTTACCTGATGAAGGGACAACGGTGTTATAAGCACGAGCTAAGCGAGTGATTGAATCCAAAAGAATAATGACATCTTTTTTATGTTCAACTAAACGTTTAGCTTTTTCGATGACCATTTCAGCGACTTGTACGTGACGTGCAGCAGGCTCATCAAATGTAGAAGCGATAACTTCACCTTTGACCAATCTCTGCATTTCCGTAACTTCTTCCGGACGCTCATCAATCAGTAACACCATCAATACGCAATCAGGATAATTGTTGGCAATATTAGCTGCAATATTTTGCAGTAACATTGTTTTACCGGCTTTTGGTGGAGCAACAATCAAACCACGTTGACCACGACCGATCGGTGCCGCTAAATCAAGAACTCGAGCTGTTAAATCTTCTGTTGAACCATTACCACGTTCCATACGCAAACGGTTATTAGCATGAAGAGGTGTTAAGTTTTCGAACAGGATTTTATTGCGGGCATTTTCAGGTTTGTCGTAGTTAACTTCGTTAACTTTTAGTAGGGCAAAATAACGCTCACCTTCTTTTGGTGGGCGAATTTTTCCTGCTATGGTATCACCGGTACGGAGGTTAAAACGACGAATTTGGCTGGGAGAAACATAGATATCATCAGGGCCTGCAAGGTAAGAACTGTCTCCGGAACGGAGGAATCCAAATCCATCTTGCAATATTTCCAGGACGCCATCGCCGAAAATATCTTCCCCGCTTTTCGCATGCTGCTTGAGGATTGAGAAGATAATATCCTGCTTTCTCATACGGGCTAGGTTTTCTAGTCCCATAGTTTCGCCGAGTGTAATCAATTCAGATACTGGCGTATTTTTTAATTCGGTAAGATTCATAATGGTGGGTTCTTTAACTCGGGGTGATTCTCGAACTATGAACGTAAATAAGAGGTAACTTTATCGCTACCCATCTCACTTTACATCTATAAACACTTGGTCGTACAGCGAGGTAATCTATCAGCTGAACAACAAAGCACAAATTCATTTCATCGTTCACAATGCGAAACAGTAACAATGCAAACTAATAGTGTGTTTAGCCAAAATAATTTCAAGGTATTATTAGAAACACTAACGATATTAGCAATACTTTTTTACAGATTAGGACTAAATTCTAGCTCAAGGTCGCATATTTCAGTCGGTTGTTAACAGCACAGATCAACCACTTCTTATGCTGATTATGCCAATCGAACAACATACAACGCTTAACAGACAGTGTATTGATTAAATACTAGGCGATACAGATAAATTTGTATTGTACCTAGGCAGATACACTATTTAATTAAACTATGAATTGTTTGATTGAAATCACTGGAGCTGTGTAGGGCGTCTGGCGTTTGTTTGCATCGGGACAACAACGAGAAACCTCATAATTTTTAGCAGTAAACATAACAAAAATCAATGAGTGATGCGCCAGATAACAAGAAAATCAGACCGACAAGAATGATGCAACTAAGATCATTCACACAGGCGCCATACGAACATGAGATAGTGAGGCTAACTTATCACGCTTCTTTGCGAACGTCTAGCGGCTATAATACAAAAATTATAAACCGCCAAACGTGCTGCAATATCGATTAACTAGATTGCATTTCTCATTGTATCTTAGGTTGCTGAAGATCAATCTATTGATAGTCTAATTATCCAAACTATTTATCCAAACTATCTAAGCAAATAAATCTATTGACTTAATTAGGGTTGATTATCATCAGAGACGAAAGAAAAACACTGAGAGCAGTTATACACAACAAACAATCTTTCATATCATTTATTTGATAACTACTTATTATATAACCACTATTATTTATAGCGGTTATATTTATAACAACAACTATCGGGCTTACAGGTTTTTATCTAAAAACTCTTTTAACTGAGATTTTGATAATGCGCCGACTTTAGTTGCCACAACATTACCGTCTTTAAATAACAATAAAGTTGGGATACCACGGATACCAAATTTTGGTGCGGTCGCCGGGTTTTCATCAATATTCAGTTTTGCAATGGTAAGTTTGCCTGTATATTCTACAGCGATCTCATCAAGAATTGGTGCGATCATTTTACAAGGGCCACACCATTCTGCCCAAAAATCTACTAATACAGGTGAAGTTGCTTTTTGAACTTCGTTCTCAAAACTTGCATCGGTGATATAAATTATTTTATCGCTCATGTTGTACTCCAGAGAATCATCTTGTGCCGACTTAGTGTAACATTAATTTACAGCAGTATGCTTTATTTCAAAGGATACACTTTCGTAAATCAACAGTTAACTGATATTCTAACATACTATGAGTAAAGCACACTTGACAGAAAAGAAGTTTTCCGACTTCGCCTTACACCCCAAGGTCATTGAAGCACTTGATAAAAAAGGCTTCAATTATTGTACACCGATTCAGGCGTACACCTTGCCTTTCACTGTCGAAGGCAAAGATGTTGCGGGGCAAGCGCAAACAGGTACTGGGAAAACGCTGGCATTTTTAGCGTCGACATTTCATTATTTGCTAACACACCCAGCTAAACAGGGACACAAAACTAATCAGCCGCGTGCGCTGATTATGGCGCCAACCCGTGAATTAGCCGTGCAAATTTATTCTGATGCGAATGAATTAGCGGCCTACACTGGGCTAAAAATGGGCCTCGCTTATGGCGGTGATGGCTACGATGAGCAATTGAAAGTGCTAGAAAAAGGCGTTGATATTCTCATTGGTACCACGGGCCGATTGATCGATTACGCAAAGCAAAATTATATTGATCTTGGCGCAATTCAAGTCATTGTACTTGACGAAGCTGACCGTATGTATGACCTCGGATTTATTAAAGATATTCGTTGGTTATTCCGCCGGATGCCAGCAGTGACAGAGCGAATGAACTTATTGTTCTCCGCCACATTATCTTATCGTGTTCGTGAGCTTGCATTTGAGCAAATGAATACTCCTGAATACATTGAAGTCGAGCCGTTGCAAAAAACCGGTCATCGAATTAAAGAAGAGCTATTTTATCCTTCAAATGAAGAAAAAATGCGTCTTCTGCAAACCTTAATCGAAGAAGAATGGCCTGACAGATGTATTATTTTTGCAAATACTAAGCACCGCTGCGAAGAAATCTGGGGACATTTAGCCGCCGATGGTCATCGCGTAGGCTTATTAACAGGAGATGTAGCACAGAAAAAACGTCTACATATTCTGGAGCAATTTACAGCAGGAAGCCTCGATATTCTCGTTGCGACCGATGTTGCGGCTCGTGGATTACATATTCCTTCCGTGACGCATGTGTTTAACTATGATTTACCTGACGATTGCGAAGACTATGTTCACCGTATTGGCCGTACTGGCCGCGCAGGTGAAAGTGGTCATTCCATTAGTTTGGCTTGCGAAGAATATTCACTAAATTTACCGGCGATTGAAACCTATATTCAACATTCAATTCCAGTCAGTAAATATAATAGTGATGCATTATTAACCGACCTACCCGCGCCGAAACGTCATCATCGCGCACGTCCTAACGGACAGCGTAGAGGTAATAATGTGCAGCGTCGCCATAATGGACCACGCAATCCCCGTAAACGGACGAGCTGAGTAACCGGTATGCTAAAATCTTCTTCTCTTTATGCTGCGATTGATTTGGGTTCTAATAGCTTTCATATGCTTGTCGTTCGCGAAGTTGCTGGTAGTATTCAGGTGATTTCTCGGGTAAAACGCAAAGTGAGGCTAGCCGCAGGCTTAGATAAAGATAACGTTCTTTCTGAGCAAGCAATGGAGCGCGGTTGGCAGTGCCTAAGACTATTTTCAGAACATTTACAGGATATCCCTGCATCTCAAGTGCGCGTAGTTGCTACTGCAACATTGAGAATAGCCAAAAATGCAGATATCTTCGTTGAAAAAGCGAGCAAAATACTCGGAAATACGATCAAAGTTATCCAAGGAGAAGAAGAAGCTCGCTTAATTTATCAAGGCGTAGCGCATACGACAGGTGGTCCAACTCAGCGCCTAGTCGTTGATATCGGTGGCGGCAGTACAGAATTAGTCACCGGTACCGGAGCCAAAGCATCTCAACTGTTTAGTTTAGAGATGGGCTGTGTCACTTGGCTTGAACGTTACTTTAGCGACCGAACACTAACGGCGGATAACTTTGCTAAAGCTGAATCTGCTGCGCAGCAAATTATAATGCCTGTTGCGGAGCAGTTAATACGCCATGGCTGGCAAATCTGTGTCGGCGCATCAGGCACCGTCCAAGCAATTCAAGAAATTATGATAGCTCAAGGAATGGATGAATTAATTACCCTTCCCAAGCTGCAAGAATTAAAACGCAAAGCGATTGTCTGCGGTAAACTTGAAGAACTCGAAATTGAAGGACTGACCTTTGAACGCGCATTAGTGTTTCCAAGTGGATTATCCATTTTAATCGCAATTTTCAAAACTCTGAATATTGAAAATATGACACTTGCCGGCGGTGCCTTACGTGAAGGTTTAGTCTACGGCATGCTAGATTTGCCGATTGAACAAGATATCCGAGCTCGCACATTACGCAATATTCAGCACCGTTTTCAAGTTGATATTGAGCAAGCCAATCGCGTTAAACAATTGGCTGAACACTTTTATCTACAGGTCGCCAAACCTTGGGGACTCGATCAGCGCTCACGCGATTTATTATCCAGCGCTTGTGCGTTACACGAAATTGGTCTTAGTGTTGATTTCCGTAAAAGTGCAGAGCATGCAAGTTATCTACTAACCCATCTCGATCTACCGGGTTATACGCCAGCACAAAAAAGATTATTAGCTTCATTGTTAAAAAATCAGAGTGGCGCTATCGATTTAGCCTCACTAAGCCAGCAAAATGCGTTACCGATGCAACAAGCAATACACTTATCACGCCTTCTGCGGCTTGCGATTATTTTTGCCAGTCGTCGGCGTGACGATACCTTGCCAGCACTACGTTTACAGGTAAATTCAGCACAGTCGTTAACCATTACATTGCCGTATAACTGGCTTGCCTCCCACCCTTTACGGGCGGAAAATCTGCAACAAGAAGTACAATGGCAAAGCTATGTTAACTGGCCTCTGATTCTGGAAGAGCGCAATAACTCCAGCCTCTAATCCGCGAATCTAAGCTAAAAAATAAAATGTTGCATCGGCAGATCACGTCAGATGCAACATTTTTACTTTTAATATGAATAAACTATATTTTTTTAGTATTTAATCCTAAACGAGCTTTAATATCAGCAAGCGCAGATTTACCTTTATTCATCCGTTCTTCCGGCGTCACGACTTTTCGTTCACTTTCCCAATCAACGTCATCTTGCGGTAACTCTAATAAAAAACGGCTCACTTCTGGGCGGATTAATTCACCGTATTGCCGACGTTCGCGACAATGCGTAAAAAATAATTCTCTTTGCGCACGGGTAATCCCGACATATGCCAATCGGCGTTCTTCATCAATATTATTTTCATCGATACTGCTTTGATGAGGTAGTAGCCCTTCTTCCATACCAACTAAAAATACATAAGGGAATTCAAGCCCTTTAGAGGCATGCAGAGTCATTAATTGAACTTGATCGGCATCTTCGCTTTCTTCCCCTCGCTCCATCATATCCCGCAATGTAAAGCGCGTAACTACCTGAGATAATGTCATTGGCTCGGTTAATTCATCACCTTCAATCATTTCACTCATCCAAGTAAATAATTGATTCACATTTTTCATGCGCATTTCAGCCGCTTTAGTACTCGTTGACGTTTCATACAACCAGCTTTCGTAATCTATTTCGCGCAATAAATCACGTACCGCCATTAAAGGATCTCGCTCAGCCAAGCGGGAAATTTCCGCCATCCAGCGAGAAAAATGCTGTAATGATGCTAATCCCTTGCCCGTCAACGACTGTTCTAATCCCAGATCAAAACTAGCGTGATACAAACTTTTATTTCTTTGATTCGCCCAATCACCTAATTTTTGAATCGTTTTAGGCCCAATTTCTCGGCGTGGAGTGTTCACTATACGTAAAAATGCACTGTCATCCTCAGGATTGGTGATAACGCGCAAATAGGCTAATAAGTCTTTAATTTCAGGGCGTGAGAAAAATGATGTCCCCCCAGAAATACGGTAAGGTATCCTATTCTGCATTAGCATTTTTTCAAAAATACGCGATTGATGATTCCCACGATACAACACGGCATAATCTTTATACGCTGTTTTATTGATAAAATGGTGGGCAATTAATTCGCCAATCACTCTCTCAGCTTCATGATCTTCATTATTTGCGGTGATCACTTTTAAAGGCTGTCCATAGCCTAATTCAGAGAACAGTCTTTTCTCAAAAACATGCGGATTATTCGCAATTAAAATATTAGCGGCTTTCAGAATACGACCAGAAGAACGATAATTCTGCTCAAGTTTAATAACATTTAATTGCGGAAAATCCTGCGACAGTAACACCAAGTTTTGCGGTCGAGCACCGCGCCATGAATAAATTGATTGATCGTCATCACCCACAACAGTAAAGCGAGCACGACGTCCAACCAATAACTTAACTAATTGATATTGGCTGGTATTAGTATCTTGATATTCATCCACCAGCAGATAACGCAATTTATTCTGCCAACGCTCTCTAACTTCTTCGTTATGGGATAATAATAGCGTGGGTTTAGCAATTAAATCATCAAAATCCAATACGTTGCAGCTCTTCAAATGCAGTTCATAGCGGCGATAACATTCTGCAAAATGCTGCTCACGCTCATTAAGAGCTCGCGCCATCGCTTCCTGTGGAGCAAGAAGATCGTTTTTCCAATTTGAAATCGTCGAGATCAATTGCTTTAATAAGTCTTTATCTTCTTCGAGTAAATCAAGCGTAAGCTGCTTAAGTAACGCCATCTGATCTTGATCGTCAAACAATGAGAAGTTAGCTTTGATCCCTAGCGCCTTATATTCGCGCTTGATAATTTCTAACCCCAAGGTATGAAATGTTGAGATGATCAATCCACGAGCTTCTTTTTTCCCCAAAGTCTGTGCCACACGCTCTTTCATTTCACGCGCGGCTTTATTGGTAAAGGTCACCGCGGCAATCTGACGAGGTTGATATCCACATTGCCGAATAAGATAAGCAATTTTATTGGTAATAACCCGCGTTTTACCGGAGCCTGCACCAGCAAGCACTAAACAAGGACCTTCAACATATTCAACAGCATGCTGCTGACTGGGATTTAATCGCATAACCTTATCGCATCGCCTTATTAATAAACTCTTGATTCGAACAGAGAGAAATAACTTAGGATTGTAGCAGAAAGCGGGCACGGTAATGAGCCGAGAATATTGAGGATATTGATTTTATTTTAATCTGTTTGAACTGTCATTCGCGCTTAATCTATCGCGCTTATCTATAATAAAAATACCATAAAAATAGAATAAAAACGGGCCCATAATCTATGAGCCCGCTGATGACTTTATTAACGATACCGCTTTATTGATAAATAATTATCACAGAACTATTTATTAGCCGTAAACTATTAGCCGTAAACTATTAACCGTAAACTATTAACCGTAAAATTAACCTCCTACGGCAATACGTTGCATATCTTTCATATAACCGCGCAGAGTTTTACCGATTTTTTCAATTGGATGATTACGAATAGCTTCATTAATATCGCGTAATTGGGCATTATCCGTTCCATTATCTGCAACGGCCTGCGCTAAATCACCCGGCTGCAATGTGGTCATAAATTCTTTCAGTAACGGCACGGCCGCAAATGAGAACAAATAGTTACCGTACTCTGCAGTATCAGAAATAACCACGTTCATCTCATACAGACGTTTACGCGCAATAGTATTGGCGATTAATGGTAATTCATGCAGAGATTCGTAATAGGCTGATTCAGCAATGATCCCTGCATCCAGCATAGTTTCAAATGCTAATTCAACTCCGGCTTTAACCATCGCTATCATCAGCACGCCATAATCAAAGTATTCTTGCTCTTTTATTTTCGCGTCATATTCTGGATAATTTTCAAAAGCTGATTTGCCGGTCTCTTCTCGCCAAGTCAGTAGATTTTTATCATCATTCGCCCAGTCAGCCATCATCGTTGATGAGAATTCACCAGAAATAATATCATCCATATGTTTCTGGAACAGAGGCGCCATAATGGTTTTTAATTGCTCTGACAGTGCAAATGCACGTTGCTTCGCCGGATTAGACAAGCGATCCATCATCAGAGTGATACCGCCTTGTTTTAAGGCTTCAGTGGTAGTTTCCCACCCAAACTGAATTAATTTACCGGCATAGCCTGGTTCCACACCGTCTGCCACCATTTTGTCGTAACACAGCAATGAACCGGCTTGCAACATACCGCACAAAATAGTTTGCTCACCCATCAAGTCAGATTTAACTTCAGCCACAAATGATGATTCAAGTACGCCAGCACGATGCCCACCTGTTGCGGCTGCCCATGCTTTAGCAATCGCCATGCCTTCGCCTTTCGCATCATTTTCAGGATGAACAGCAATCAATGTTGGTACGCCAAATCCACGCTTATACTCTTCACGAACTTCGGTGCCCGGGCATTTTGGTGCGACCATCACAACGGTGATATCTTTGCGAATTTGTTCGCCGACCTCAACGATATTAAAACCATGCGAATAGCCCAGCGCAGCGCCTTTTTTCATTAACGGTTGAACCGCTTGTACCACCGCTGAATGCTGTTTGTCTGGGGTTAAGTTAACCACCAAATCTGCTTCTGGGATTAATTCTTCATAAGTGCCAACTTTAAAGCCGTTCTCGGTCGCTTTACGCCATGAGGCACGTTTTTCAGCAATTGCTTCTTTGCGCAAGGCATAAGCGATATCTAGACCTGAATCACGCATATTCAGGCCTTGGTTTAAACCTTGTGCACCACAACCCACAATGACGATTTTCTTACCTTTTAAATACCCTGCTTCATCAGCAAACTCTTCACGCGCCATAAAACGGCATTTGCCTAATTGAGATAACTGCTGACGTAAATTCAATGTATTAAAATAATTCGCCATGGGTCAGACTCCATTGTTCTGTTGTGTTTAGCATTAGACGGTTTTTTCCGTCTATTGGCCTCATCTAATGTGAGGTGATTAATTTATATATTCACTATATGCGATGAAATGCATTGCTTAAATTGATATATTAACAATACAGTATTGCAATTTTTGCAACACGCTATTATCTGTTTATTCGGAGGCAATTATCGACATTCGTGACCTGAAATTATTTCTTCATTTAGCTGAAAGCTGCCATTTTGGACGCACGGCTAAAGCAATGCATGTCAGCCCATCGACGCTTTCACGCCAAATACAACGGCTCGAAGAACAACTCGGTCATGGGCTATTTATGCGTGATAATCGCACCGTAAAACTAACAAGTGCCGGTGAACAGCTAAAGCAATTTGCGCAGCAAACATTATTGCAGTATCAACAATTGCAGCATGGGCTAAATCAAAATAGTCCATCGCTTACTGGAGAATTGTGCTTATTCTGCTCGGTTACCGCCGCCTATAGCCATCTTCCACAAATTATTGATCAGTTTCGAGCACAAAACCCGCTAGTTGAGATCAAGCTCACAACCGGAGATGCTGCAGATGCCGTCGATAAAGTAGCAACTAACGACGCTGATTTAGGGATTGCCGGAAAACCAGAAAAATTGCCGAATAACGTGCGGTTCAAAAAAATAGGTGAGATCCCTTTAGTATTAATAGCTCCAGCACTGGCTTGCGCCGTACGCTCCATGGTCACCGATAATCCGCAACCGGATTGGTCACAAGTTCCGTTTATTTTACCCGAGCACGGACCTTCTCGTCAGCGTATTGAGCGCTGGTTTCGTCGCCATCAGATCCATAATCCGCTGATTTATGCTACGGTTTCGGGTCATGAGGCGATTGTTTCGATGGTGGCATTAGGCTGCGGAATTGCACTCATCCCGAGTGTAGTGGTTGAAAATAGCCCCGAACCAGTCCGTAGCCGGATTTCTCAACTAGAGAATATTTCGCTTGTGGAACCGTTTGAATTAGGCGTTTGTGTATTAAGCAAACGCCTAAGTGAGCCGCTAATCCGTGCATTTTGGCAGTTACTGCCCGAACGCTCAATCTAGGGTTTGTGGGTTATCTTGCGGAGCTAAGAAAAACTGGAAAGATGGATTTCCAGTTTCATCATGATATTCATACCCCAAGTCTTTTAAATGACGATCAAAGCGTACTTCTTGGCCAGATAATTCAAAAGCCGCCAACACACGGCCATAATCGGTGCCATGGCTACGGTAATGAAATAAAGTAATATTCCAATATGTGCCCAAGGTTTGTAAGAACTTCAGCAATGCACCCGGCGATTCAGGAAACTCAAAACTAAATAAACGTTCTTGCAGTGGCTTAGATGGGCGTCCGCCGACCATATAGCGTACATGCAATTTAGCCATTTCATCGTCAGAAAGATCAGCAACAGCATAACCATTTGCTTGTAATTCAGCGATCATTTCACTGCGTTCAGCTTCTCCACCGTTTAAGCGTACGCCGACAAAAATACAGGCATTTTCTGGATTAACACCGGTATAACGGTAATTAAATTCAGTAACCGCACGATGACCCAGTAACTGACAAAAACGTAAAAAACTGCCTTTTTGCTCCGGGATGGTTACTGCCAATAATGCTTCTCGCTGCTCGCCAATCTCACAGCGTTCAGAAACATAACGTAAGCCATGAAAGTTCATATTAGCGCCAGATAAAATATGCGCTAAGCGTTCACCTTTAATATTATGCTGCTGCACATATTTTTTTAGCCCTGCCAATGCTAATGCTCCCGAAGGCTCAGCAATAGCACGGACATCTTCAAAAATATCTTTTAGTGCGGCGCAAATCGCATCGCTATCGACCGTAATAACATCATCGACATATTGCTGGCATAAACGAAAAGGCTCATCACCGATACGTTTAACCGCGACGCCTTCAGCAAATAATCCGACCCGCTCTAAATTTACTGGCTCACCTGCCGCTAAAGCCGCTTTCAAACAGGCGGCATCTTCAGCTTCAACACCAATAATTTGAGTTTCTGGCATTAATTGTTTGATTAATACCGCAACGCCAGCAATCAGTCCGCCTCCGCCAACCGGAATAAAAATCCGATCGAGTTTTTCATCTTGCTGTAATAGCTCCAGCGCAATAGTCGCTTGACCGGCTATCACTGCGGGGTGATCAAACGGGGGTACAAAGGTATAGCCATGCTGCTCAGATAATTCAATGGCCTTCGCTTTAGCTTCATCAAAATTTGCCCCATACAACAAGGCTTCTCCGCCAAAACTACGCACTGCATCCACTTTGATATCCGCCGTCGCTACCGGCATCACAATCAGCGCTTTTACACCAACGCGGCTCGCCGATAATGCGACGCCTTGCGCATGGTTCCCCGCTGATGCAGTAACCACTCCACGTGCTTTCTGCTCTTCGTTTAATCCGCTGATCATTGCATAAGCACCACGTAGCTTGAAGCTATGCACTGGCTGACGATCTTCACGTTTGACTAAAATTGTATTATCAAAACGGGCAGACACTTTGCCCATTTTTTCCAATGGTGTCACCTGTGCAACATCATAAACCGGTGCACTGAGCGCGGCTTTCAGATAATCGGCGCTCGAAGGCGCCGCCGTTAACAATTTAGTAGAGGCCATTATCAACCCCCTAATTTGGATTTATCACGCACAGCACCTTTATCCGCACTGGTGGCGAGAGAAGCATAAGCCCGTAATGCAAACGAAACCTGACGCTGGCGATTTTTCGGCGTATATGCCTGTTCACCGCGAGCAAGCTCAGCTTGCGTTCTCTCTGCTAATACTGCGTCATCGACAACTAACGAAATACTACGGCGTGGGATATCAATATCAATAATATCGCCATCTTCCACCAGCGCAATCACTCCACCGCTCGCAGCTTCTGGCGAAATATGACCAATTGATAAACCGGAGCTTCCGCCCGAGAATCGACCATCGGTAATTAAAGCGCAAACTTTACCCAGACCCATAGATTTTAAATAAGACGTTGGGTAGAGCATTTCCTGCATTCCCGGACCACCTTTTGGCCCCTCATAGCGGATCACGACGACATCCCCTGCCACAACGTTACCGCCGAGAATTGCTTCAACTGCATCATCTTGGCTTTCATAAACTTTAGCCGGTCCACGGAACACTAAACTGCCTTCATCAACACCGGCAGTTTTTACAATACAACCATCTTCCGCTACGTTACCCGCTAATATGGCTAAACCACCTTCTAAACTGTAGGCGTGCTCCAGACTTCTGATACATCCATTTTCACGGTCAGTATCGAGAGATGGCCAACGACAGCTCTGTGAAAATGCTTTGGTCGTACGGATCCCTGCTGGGCCGGCTGAAAACATCTGTTTAACCGACTCATCTTGAGTCAACATGACATCGTATTGCGCTAATGTGTCAGCTAAATTTAACCCCAGAATATTTTTAACCTCTGGCGCTAATAAATTGGCTCGATATAATTCACCTAAAATTCCCATAACTCCACCAGCACGGTGAACATCTTCCATATGATATTTCGGTGTACTTGGTGCGACTTTACATAAATGAGGAACTTTTCGTGACAAGCGATCGATATCTTCCATGGTAAAATCGACATCACCTTCTTGCGCAGCGGCCAATAAATGCAGCACAGTATTTGTTGAGCCACCCATCGCGATATCTAGCGTCATCGCATTTTCAAATGCCGCTTTACAGGCAATATTACGAGGCAACGCACTCTCATCATCTTGCTCATAATAACGTTTAGTTAATTCGACGATGCGCTTACCCGCATTTAAAAACAATTGTTCGCGATCACTATGAGTTGCTAATAACGAACCATTACCCGGCTGAGATAAACCTAACGCTTCGGTTAAACAATTCATCGAATTAGCCGTAAACATCCCCGAGCACGAACCGCAAGTTGGACACGCAGAACGTTCAATTTGATCGCTCTCTGCATCACTTACATTTGGATTAGCCCCTTGGATCATCGCATCGACTAAATCAAGTTTAATAATTTGATCGGATAACTTAGTTTTTCCGGCTTCCATCGGACCGCCAGAAACAAAGATGACCGGAATATTTAGACGCAACGAAGCCATCAACATGCCTGGGGTTATCTTATCGCAATTAGAAATACACACCATGGCATCGGCGCAATGCGCATTCACCATATATTCAACCGAATCAGCAATTAATTCACGGGAAGGCAGCGAGTACAACATACCGCCATGCCCCATCGCGATACCATCATCAACAGCAATCGTATTGAATTCTTTTGCGACTCCGCCAGAGGCTTCAATTTGCTCAGCCACTAATTTGCCTAAATCACGCAGATGAACATGTCCGGGTACAAACTGAGTAAATGAATTAACAACGGCAATAATCGGTTTGCCAAAATCGTCATCTGTCATGCCTGTCGCGCGCCATAATGCTCGGGCACCCGCCATATTACGGCCATGAGTTGTGGTGGCGGAACGGTATTTAGGCATTGTTTTCACTCCTGTGTTTAGCAACAGGCGGGGAACGACCGCCTGTAAGATATAAAATTTTTTATTGTGGGTTGACTGGATCTAACCAGCCCCATTTGTCTTCTGTCTGACCATTGAATAAGCCAAAGAATGCTTGCTGAACTTTTTTAGTTATTGGGCCACAGCGACCAATGCCCACTTGAATTCCATCGACACTGCGTACCGGTGTAATTTCAGCCGCGGTACCGGTCATAAAGACTTCATCAGCCAGATACAATGATTCGCGAGACAATGTTTGCTCACGGACTTCAATACCCATATCTTTGGCTAATGTAATAATCGCATCACGGGTAATACCGGGCAGTGCAGCTGAGGTAAACGGAGGGGTAAATAAAATACCATTTTTAACTTCAAAAATATTTTCGCCTGCCCCTTCAGAAAGATAACCGCTGACATCCAGAGCAATACCTTCTTGATAGCCATGACGACGCGCCTCACTGCCCACCAATAAAGAAGACAGATAATTCCCCCCAGCCTTAGCTGCTGTAGGGATAGTATTCGCTGCCGCACGATTCCATGAAGAAACCATCGCATCGATACCTTGATCCAGCGCTTCTTCGCCTAAATAAGCCCCCCAAGGGAATGCAGCGATAATGACATCGGTGTTGTAGCCATCTGGCGGATTCACCCCCATACCCACATCACCGATAAAGACTAAAGGACGAATATAGGCGCTAACTAAATTATTTTTACGCAGAGTTTCGCGACACGCTTCCATCAGTTCGTCAACACTATAGCTGACCGGCATACGATAGATTTTTGCAGAATCCTGCAAACGCTGCATATGCTCACGATGACGAAAAACGACCGGGCCTTTATGCGAGTCATAGCAACGGACACCTTCGAACACCGAGGTTCCATAATGTAATGCATGAGACATTACGTGCACTTTCGCCTCAGCCCAAGGGGTCATTTCACCATTAAACCAAATATAGTCAGCTTTCTTTGTCATTTTTGTCTTCCTTTCCTTACATAGCACTTTGTGTGCTTAATAGTCGTGATTCTTGTTCACGGATTTCAACACCGGAAACATCAGATAACTTGGTTAATTGAGCATAAAGCAACGCCAATGGACGCTGGCTATTTACTGTCAGCTCGATATTAACATTATTGCCGTCTAGCGTTTGGTCCATATTCATGGAGCAGATATGAAATCCACGATGACGAGTAACGCGTAATATACGCTCTAAAACCTCGGGACGGAAACGCGCTTGAATGGCGAGTTGATGTTGCATCATTAGGGTTTCTCCATCATTTTTTCATTGCTTGCCCCTGGTGGAACCAATGGCCAAACGTTTTCTAATTCATTTATTGATACCTGCAATAAATACGGGCCTTCACTATTCAGTAGTTCATCTAACGCGGCAGCAACTTCAGATTTTGTTGTAATACGACGGCCGGGGATCTCGAACGCAGAAGCTAAAGTAATAAAATCTGGATTATCGGTAAGAATTGTTTCGCTATAACGTTGTTCAAAAAACAGTTCTTGCCATTGGCGTACCATCCCTAAGCGCTGGTTATCTAATAATAAGATTTTAACGGGTAATTTTTTACGTTTGATAGTACCCAATTCCTGCACATTCATCATGAAAGAGCCATCGCCAGAGACACAGACTACGGTATCTTGTGGCCGAGCAATTTGTGCGCCGATAGCCGCAGGAATACCAAATCCCATGGTGCCTAAACCGCTAGACGTAATAAAATTTTCTGGCGCTTCAAAACTCAAATGCTGAGCCGACCACATTTGATGCTGACCGACATCTGTCGTGATCACGGTATTATGTGGTTTTTTCTCTGATAATTGTTTTAATAACAAGGGGGCATAAATCGCTTCCCCTTGATGATCATAACGCCAAAAAAACTCAGTTTTCAGTTGTGTGACCTCTTGCTGCCACGCAGAAATATCCAGCGGCATCATCAGTTCTGGCAATAATGCTTTAGCGTCTCCACATAAAGAAACATGTGTCTGGCGTAATTTATCTAACTCGGCATGATCGATATCGATATGAATAACTTTAGCATTGGGAGCAAAAGTATTTAATTTCCCTGTTACGCGATCATCAAAACGTGCACCTACTGCAATTAGTAAATCACTGCGCTGAACCGCAAAATTAGCGGCTTTTGTGCCGTGCATGCCCAACATACCTAAATAATAAGGCGATGAACGTTCAGCTGCGCCTAAACCTTTAAGCGTCGAAACAACCGGAATCCCGGTAAATTCAGCTAACGCCCTAAATTGCTCAACGGCATGCGACATGCCCACACCACCACCAACATAGAAAATAGGTTTACTGGCTTGTTGCAATAATAACTTAGCCTGTTCTAACGCGGCTACAGGGGTAACAAACTCTTCATCTACAGGCATTAAATAAGCTGATAACTCAGCTTGTTGCAACTGAATATCTTTGGGAATATCAATCAATACAGGGCCAGGACGACCACTATTAGCAATGATAAAAGCTTCTGCAACGATACGAGGAAGGTCATCAATAGATTCGACTAAAAAACTGTGTTTAGTACAAGCGAGGGATAAACCTAAGACATCAATTTCTTGAAAAGCATCCGTTCCTATAAGATCTGAGGCGACTTGCCCGGTGATGGCTACAACAGGGACGGAATCGAGTAATGCATCAGCTAGGCCAGTGATCAAATTCGTTGCTCCCGGTCCCGATGTTGCAATACATACTCCAGTGCGGCCACTGGCACGTGCATAACCAATCGCCGCCATAACAGCACCTTGCTCATGTCGACATAACAGATGTTCAACACCACCATCATACAGAGCATCATATACTGGCATAATTGCACCGCCGGGATAACCGAATACGGTATCAACTCCTTGTGTTCGCAACGCTTGAACCAACCACTGTGCCCCGTTCATGCCCTTCTCCTGTCGTTTTTTATCGTTTTATTTGCATTAATTATTTTTACGACCACACATTTTAATTTTTCGATATTTACGCAAAAAAAAACCCGCGCCTTTCGGTGCGGGGTTCTTTTGAGATCTGGCTAATCTTTAAGCCGTTCTTCGTCCAAGTGCAGCCCCGCACGGTGGGATAATAATCACCACCACGCTTAGTATAATTAGGCTAATAACTTGGACAAATGCGTTCATAATCTTCTATTCAATGTGATTCTGTATAACTTAAGAGTTATCATTTTAAAAATATTTTGACAACCTTTATTTTATTTTTTTCATTTCATAATGTTTTGTTTATTTCAAATCAATAGGATAGAAGAAAAATAAAATAATGACCTACCAAACAAGCTATTTGCTAGAGATATAAACCAATAAAACACTTCATAACAATGTAATGACGCTATTATTATTAATCCTTTATTATTTTAATCTAAATCTCCAGCTATTAAATATTAGTTAATTACAGTGATTAATTTTAATTCAAGAAAAATATAACTTGGTTATTATTAATTGTGAGCCGCGCCGAAAAAATAACTATTCGACTCGGCATAAATATTAAATATTTTCGAGTACATCTACGCTTTCCAGCAATATTAGCCATCCATTCTATTTTCTCAACTAATCTATGCTTATACCCAAAGGGAGATATTATGTCGCTAGCTGTTATTTATACTCGAGCCTCAATCGGCATGAATGCGCCCGCAGTTACTGTCGAAGCGCATATCAGTAATGGCTTACCCGGATTAACCATGGTAGGACTGCCTGAAACCGCAGTTAAAGAATCCAGAGACAGAGTACGTAGCGCACTCATTAATAGTGGATTTCAATATCCAGTAAAAAAAATAACCATAAATCTAGCCCCAGCTGATTTACCCAAAGAGAGCGGACGCTATGACTTGGCTATAGCCATTGCTATCTTGGCTGCCTCAGAACAGATCCCAACCACTAGACTGAATGAATTTGAATTCTTAGGCGAGTTAGCTCTTTCTGGATGTTTACGCCATATTTCAGGCGCGATTATTGCGACTCAAGAGGCCATCATCAAGAATAGAATTTTGATTTTATCTGTCGATAACAAAGCTGAATTAAATTTATTACCGGATAACTCCGCATATTTCGCCGAACACTTACTTGATATTTGCTATTTTTTAGCTGATAACCATGCACTAAGCGGCAATATATTATTAAAAAATCCCACCTGTACCCAAAATCAATATGATGATGTCAGCGAAATTATCGGCCAAGAACAAGGTAAACGAGTATTAGAAATTAGCGCCGCAGGGGGACATAACTTACTGCTACTCGGCCCGCCTGGTACAGGGAAAACCATGCTAGCGAGCCGATTAATTTCATTACTGCCACCATTAACTCCACAGGAAGCATTAGAAGTTACAGCGATACATAACTTGAATGAGCGAGTATCGCTTCATGGTAATGAATGGCCAGATAGGCCCTTTCGTTCACCTCACCATAGTGCCTCAATAGCAGCCATTATCGGTGGTGGCAGCTTACCGAAACCAGGCGAGATCTCGCTGGCACATCATGGAATTCTTTTTTTAGATGAGCTCCCTGAATTCCAAAGAAAAGTATTAGATTCATTAAGAGAGCCCTTAGAGTCACATAAAATAATTATTTCCAGAGCAAAAGCTAAAGTTACTTTTCCGGCAAAATTTCAGCTCATCGCTGCGCTTAATCCCAGCCCGACTGGATATTATGAAGGAAATTATCAACGCAGTACCCCAACACAAATGTTACGCTATCTATCACGTATTTCAGGGCCTTTCATCGACCGATTTGATCTCTCTATTGAAATCCCATTGCTGCCTCTAGGCACGCTTAGCCAGCCGAATATTGCTACTGAAAGTAGCAGCACGATAAAACAGCGGGTATCCGCTGCTCGAATAAAGCAAATTGCACGGGGAGGAAAAATTAATGGGCTTCTAAGTGGAAAAGAAACCAGTAATTTATGTCAATTAAAACCGGAGGATGCTTTTTTTCTCGAATCTGCACTAAATAAACTGGGCTTATCCATTAGGGCTTGGCATAAAATACTTCGCGTCTCGCGCACTATCGCCGATCTTAATGAAGAGAAAAATATTGAAAAATTACATTTACTCGAAGCATTAAGTTATCGAGCGATGGATAGACTTCTGCTACATTTACAACAACAAGTAAGTTAGAGAATATAGGGGAAACAACAGAAAAGCTAAAAGTAATGGTTATTAATTGAGGGAATTTTAATGCAAACCATCATTTGGCTACTTTACGATTCAAATAAGGCTAACGAATGAAAAGAAAAGGAGCCAAAGCCCCTTTTCTCGCAGATCTAGATGATATTAATCATCTGTATCTGTATAGTCTTCCGATGGATCAATCTGAGGTTTTCCACCAGATAAAGTATGAAAGCGTTTAGGGCGACGAATACGTGAAACGTATTTTGCCCACACTTTCTCTTCAAGGGTAGTGGGCTCACGTTCACCACGACAAGCAGAGACGAAAAGCTTCTCTTCTTCTGTTTGTGGTTCACGTTTACCTGCATCAAGCTCGTTAAAAGCCTGACCATAACGCTCTAATAATTGAGCCTCTTTGATGGTGAAATCACCATGACGAGAAAAGCCACGAGGATAATGTTTAGTATCAAAAAAACGATTAGTCGTGATAAAGCTTTCTGCCATCTGGCACACTCCTAATTTCTACTGTCAAACGCTTTATGGCGCGGAGTATTAGATAGCATTAGCATTCTGTAAAACAAAACATTTAAATCCTCACGACAAAAAAAATTGGAGATGCATGTGGATACCGAGTTACTTAGAACATTTTTGGAGGTCAGTAAAACGCGCCACTTCGGAAGAGCCGCGGAATCACTCTATCTGACACAGTCTGCAGTAAGTTTTAGAATACGTCAGCTAGAGACTCAACTTGGCACAAATTTGTTTACTCGACATCGTAATAATATTCGTCTTACTGCTGCGGGTGAGCGATTAGTACCCTATGCTGAATCATTGATGAATACTTGGCTGCAAGCTAAAAAAGAAATTACCCATGCTTCGCAGCATACTGAATTGTCAATTGGAGCGACCGCATCATTGTGGGAAGGATATTTAACGGATTGGATTCAAGACTTATATCAACAACATGATGAACTACGATTAGAATCGCGAGTATCGACTCGTCAATCGTTAGTCAAACAAATCCATTCCCGAGAATTAGATTTGTTGATAGCAACAGAGCCTCCAAAAATGGACGAATTTCAGAGTACAATTATTGGTTCTATCTCGTTGCAGCTAATGACTTCGCAAAAACATTTAGCTCTCACTCAATATAACTATATCAAGCTAGAATGGGGCGCAGATTTCAATCCCCAAAATCAACCTTTGCTCTCTGCTGATTCATCTCCGGTGATGATCACTACATCAGCTCACATAGCCCGCCAATTACTTTCTGTAACGCTTTCTGCGGCATTTTTACCGTCACATTGGGCTTCTGACTACCCTAACATTAAAACAGCCTCAGAATCTGTAATTACAAAGCCACTGTATGCAATTTGGCTACAAAAAAATGATCAGCAAGCATTAATTAATCAATTGCTTAAAACACCGATTAAACATGCTTTATTGCATCATGAAAATGAAGGTTCTTGATAATAATTTTAACTATTATTCGATAACCGATACGTATCATATCTAAGTACTAGAAATTCAATATTATAAATAGATAACATCTGCCCTAATCGATAAAGTTCTCCGAACAAAACTAGGTATTTTTATATCTAGTTTGGATCGGTTTATTACTGAGATTTTAACTTCTAATCAGTCAGTAACTCTCAATTTGTTTTTAAAAAATCATCGGAATGATCTATTAAAATAAGATTTTCATCTTACTTTTTTATTTTAATTTCAAATGGTTATTTTTATATAATGTTATTTTTTAATTTTATAATTACTAGGGGCTGTTGATCTTTTGAGATTATTAATTGGGCGGCATGGTGATTCGGTATAATTGGATCTACCACAAATTAAAAAAAAACCACCATGTCGAGAACAATGTTAACAGATGAACAGTGGTACAGGCTACACAAGCTGATGCTTAAAAGTGGCCGTGCATACAACAAAAGTGAACATCGGATGACTCTAGAAGGGATCCTTTATAGGATGCGAACGGGTTGTCCCTGGCGCGATCTTCCAAGGAATTTCGGTTTGTGGAAGACCGTATTTCGTCGTTTTCACTTATGGTCTAAAAAGGGTATTTTACAACAACTCTTTAAAAGCTTGTCTGAATCTACTGATTCTGAATGGATTTTTATTGATGGTAGTATTATTCGCACACATCAACACATCCACATGGTACAGCTGCAGTGTCAGAAAGTAATGAGTCGATAGGAAAAAGTCGCGGGGGGAACTCGACAAAAATTCATCTCGCGGTAGACAGCTATGGGCTTCCGGTTCATTTCGAATTGTCGGGTGGACAGGTTCATAATATTGCCTATGCAGGGCAATTAATATGCCGAGCCCCAAAATCAGAATATATTATTGCAGACAAAGGTTACGACAGTTAAAAATTGAAAGATTCAATTAAAGAGCAAGGAGCCATTCCCGTAATCCCTCGTTGAAAAAACAATAAGGCAGGGAATGATGATATAGATTGGTATTTATTTGGTATTTATATAAATATCGACATTTAGTCAAGAATGCGTTTGCGCGAATTAAACATTTTCGAGCGATAGCAACAAGATACGATAAGTTGGAACGAAACTATGCCAGTATGCTTGCACTGGTGTGTGTAATGATGTGGTTACCAATGTGAAAGATCAACAGCCCCTAAAAATTACATGAAAAATATTTTTTACTATCTTTAAGCATAAAGATAATCAATATATATTTAGGAGCGGAATAAATATTCGAGTTATAGGAAAAATTAGGAAAAATTTATTTTCTGTATGGTAAAAAAAGATTAGTAATCTTTATAAGAGGAAAAAACGGGGAAAAATCATGAAAACAACCGAAATTTAGATAAAGAAAAACCCGACTAAAGTAGCCGGGCTATCAATATGATACTTCTTTTATTATTACTTAATTGGTAAGTGGCAGGGGCGGAGAGACTCGAACTCCCAACACCCGGTTTTGGAGACCGGTGCTCTACCAATTGAACTACGCCCCTAAATAAGTGGCGGAACGGACGGGACTCGAACCCGCGACCCCCTGCGTGACAGGCAGGTATTCTAACCAACTGAACTACCGCTCCACAAATGCTTACCTTTCGGCTGCTTATCGCATCACTGCAATAAGTCTTTAATTAAAGTCTGGCAGTTCCCTACTCTCACATGGGGAGACCCCACACTACCATCGGCGCTACGGCGTTTCACTTCTGAGTTCGGCATGGGGTCAGGTGGGACCACCGCGCTATCGCCGCCAGACATATTCTGTCTGTCAACATGATGTCACCTTACGGCTTCCATCACATTAACTTTAATCTTGAACAAGCTGTCATTTTAAACAATATTCTTTCCTGATTTATCTCATTATTTCGTTATTCATCAAAATAAATCGCTAAATCATTCAGTGTCTCTCTAAAACACCTTCGGTGTTGTAAGGTTAAGCCTCTCGGTTCATTAGTACTGGTTAGCTCAACGGCTCGCACCGCTTACACACCCAGCCTATCAACGTCTTAGTCTTAAACGTTCCTTCAGGACTCTCAAGGAGTCAGGGAAGACTCATCTCAAGGCAAGTTTCCCGCTTAGATGCTTTCAGCGGTTATCTCTTCCGCACTTAGCTACCGGGCAATGCCATTGGCATGACAACCCGAACACCAGTGGTGCGTCCACTCCGGTCCTCTCGTACTAGGAGCAGCCCCTTTCAATCTTCCAACGCCCACGGCAGATAGGGACCGAACTGTCTCACGACGTTCTAAACCCAGCTCGCGTACCACTTTAAACGGCGAACAGCCGTACCCTTGGGACCTACTTCAGCCCCAGGATGTGATGAGCCGACATCGAGGTGCCAAACACCGCCGTCGATATGAACTCTTGGGCGGTATCAGCCTGTTATCCCCGGAGTACCTTTTATCCGTTGAGCGATGGCCCTTCCATTCAGAACCACCGGATCACTATGACCTACTTTCGTACCTGCTCGAGCCGTCACTCTCGCAGTCAAGCTAGCTTATGCCATTGCACTAACCTCACGATGTCCGACCGTGATTAGCTAACCTTCGTGCTCCTCCGTTACTCTTTGGGAGGAGACCGCCCCAGTCAAACTACCCACCAGACACTGTCCGCAACCCAGATAATGGGTCTACGTTAGAACATCAAACATTAAAGGGTGGTATTTCAAGGTTGGCTCCATGCAGACTGGCGTCCACACTTCAAAGCCTCCCACCTATCCTACACATCAAGGCTCAATGTTCAGTGTCAAGCTATAGTAAAGGTTCACGGGGTCTTTCCGTCTTGCCGCGGGTACACTGCATCTTCACAGCGAGTTCAATTTCACTGAGTCTCGGGTGGAGACAGCCTGGCCATCATTACGCCATTCGTGCAGGTCGGAACTTACCCGACAAGGAATTTCGCTACCTTAGGACCGTTATAGTTACGGCCGCCGTTTACTGGGGCTTCGATCAAGAGCTTCGCTTACGCTAACCCCATCAATTAACCTTCCAGCACCGGGCAGGCGTCACACCGTATACGTCCACTTTCGTGTTTGCACAGTGCTGTGTTTTTAATAAACAGTTGCAGCCAGCTGGTATCTGCGACTGGCTTCAGCTCCGTGAGTAAATCACTTCACCTAGCGCCAGCGTGCCTTCTCCCGAAGTTACGGCACCATTTTGCCTAGTTCCTTCACCCGAGTTCTCTCAAGCGCCTTAGTATTCTCTACCTGACCACCTGTGTCGGTTTGGGGTACGATTAATGATAATCTAGAGCTTAGAGGCTTTTCCTGGAAGCATGGCATCAGTTACTTCATCACCGTAGTGACTCGTCATCAGACCTCAGTGTATAGTGAACCGGATTTGCCTAATTCACCCACCTACATCCTTAAACCGGGACAACCGTCGCCCAGCTAACTTAGCCTTCTCCGTCCCCCCATCGCAATTATCACCAGTACGGGAATATTAACCCGTTGCCCATCGACTACGCTTTTCAGCCTCGCCTTAGGGGTCGACTCACCCTGCCCCGATTAACGTTGGACAGGAACCCTTGGTCTTCCGGCGTGCGGGTTTTTCACCCGCATTATCGTTACTTATGTCAGCATTCGCACTTCTGATACCTCCAGCATGCCTCACAGCACACCTTCGCAGGCTTACAGAACGCTCCCCTACCCAACAATATTTAAATATCGCTGCCGCAGCTTCGGTGCATAGTTTAGCCCCGTTACATCTTCCGCGCAGACCGACTCGACCAGTGAGCTATTACGCTTTCTTTAAATGATGGCTGCTTCTAAGCCAACATCCTGGCTGTCTGAGCCTTTCCACTTCGTTTCCCACTTAACTATGACTTTGGGACCTTAGCTGGCGGTCTGGGTTGTTTCCCTCTTCACGACGAACGTTAGCACCCGCCGTGTGTCTCCCGTGATAACATTCTTCGGTATTCGTAGTTTGCATCGAGTTGGTAAGTCGGGATGACCCCCTAGTCGAAACAGTGCTCTACCCCCGAAGATGAATTCACGAGGCGCTACCTAAATAGCTTTCGGGGAGAACCAGCTATCTCCCGGTTTGATTGGCCTTTCACCCCCAGCCACAAGTCATCCGCTAATTTTTCAACATTAGTCGGTTCGGTCCTCCAGTTAGTGTTACCCAACCTTCAACCTGCCCATGGCTAGATCACCGGGTTTCGGGTCTATACCCTGCAACTCATTCGCCCAGTTAAGACTCGGTTTCCCTACGGCTCCCCTATTCGGTTAACCTTGCTACAGAATATAAGTCGCTGACCCATTATACAAAAGGTACGCAGTCACCCTGATAAATCAAGGCTCCCACTGCTTGTACGTACACGGTTTCAGGTTCTATTTCACTCCCCTCGCCGGGGTTCTTTTCGCCTTTCCCTCACGGTACTGGTTCACTATCGGTCAGTCAGGAGTATTTAGCCTTGGAGGATGGTCCCCCCATATTCAGACAGGATAACACGTGTCCCGCCCTACTCGTCGAACTCACAACACTAACATTTTCAGATACGGGGCTATCACCCTTTACTGCCAGACTTTCCAGACTGTTCTCTTAATGCTAGCGTTGATGTTGGTTCTGGGCTGCTCCCCGTTCGCTCGCCGCTACTAGGGGAATCTCGGTTGATTTCTTTTCCTCGAGGTACTGAGATGTTTCAGTTCCCTCGGTTCGCTTCATTTAGCTATGTATTCACTAAATGATGATGCACCAAAGTGCACCGGGTTTCCCCATTCGGACATCGTCGGCTAATAACGCTTCATATCAGCTCACCGACGCTTTTCGCAGATTAGCACGTCCTTCATCGCCTCTGACTGCCTAGGCATCCACCGTGTACGCTTATTCGCTTAACCTCACAACCCGAAGGTGTTTCTGAATACGAGTGACTGTGCATCATGATTTCTTTGTTAGTCCGTGCGCGCAATGCTCACGTACCTTAAGTACGCTGCGCTTGCTG
Source organism: Moellerella wisconsensis (assembly GCF_022592395.1). Taxonomy (NCBI): domain Bacteria; kingdom Pseudomonadati; phylum Pseudomonadota; class Gammaproteobacteria; order Enterobacterales; family Morganellaceae; genus Moellerella; species Moellerella wisconsensis. The sequence continues at coordinate 3,422,961 of NZ_CP093242.1, forward strand.
TGCGCGGGCTGCCTTGAACTCATTTCGCTCGTCAACTCGACATTGCAGAGAACATCTACAAATTGGAGTATTTTGAGAGACTCTGGTATTCTTTCGACAAAGAATACCGTTGTTTTCAATTTTCAGCTTGTTCCAGATTATTAAAGAGCATAATTGTTAAGCCGACTCAATAAGTCAGCTTAATCATTATTTTTGGGTACCGCCTTTCACTCGATAACCGCGCAATTGGCGTCCCCTAGGGGATTCGAACCCCTGTTACCGCCGTGAAAGGGCGGTGTCCTAGGCCTCTAGACGAAGGGGACATCAGTCACTGCTTCGCAGACGCGCATTTTGCTCTACTTTCTATCAGACAATCTGTGTGAGCACTTCACATTCAACTTCGAATTTAGGTAAGGAGGTGATCCAACCGCAGGTTCCCCTACGGTTACCTTGTTACGACTTCACCCCAGTCATGAATCACAAAGTGGTAAGCGCCCCCCCGAAGGTTAAGCTACCTACTTCTTTTGCAACCCACTCCCATGGTGTGACGGGCGGTGTGTACAAGGCCCGGGAACGTATTCACCGTAGCATTCTGATCTACGATTACTAGCGATTCCGACTTCATGGAGTCGAGTTGCAGACTCCAATCCGGACTACGACGCACTTTATGAGTTCCGCTGGCTCTCGCGAGTTCGCTTCTCTTTGTATGCGCCATTGTAGCACGTGTGTAGCCCTACTCGTAAGGGCCATGATGACTTGACGTCATCCCCACCTTCCTCCGGTTTATCACCGGCAGTCTCCCTTGAGTTCCCACCATTACGTGCTGGCAACAAAGGATAAGGGTTGCGCTCGTTGCGGGACTTAACCCAACATTTCACAACACGAGCTGACGACAGCCATGCAGCACCTGTCTCAGAGTTCCCGAAGGCACTAAAGCATCTCTGCTAAATTCTCTGGATGTCAAGAGTAGGTAAGGTTCTTCGCGTTGCATCGAATTAAACCACATGCTCCACCGCTTGTGCGGGCCCCCGTCAATTCATTTGAGTTTTAACCTTGCGGCCGTACTCCCCAGGCGGTCGATTTAACGCGTTAGCTCCGGAAGCCACTCCTCAAGGGAACAACCTCCAAATCGACATCGTTTACAGCGTGGACTACCAGGGTATCTAATCCTGTTTGCTCCCCACGCTTTCGCACCTGAGCGTCAGTCTTTGTCCAGGGGGCCGCCTTCGCCACCGGTATTCCTCCACATCTCTACGCATTTCACCGCTACACATGGAATTCTACCCCCCTCTACAAGACTCTAGCTGACCAGTTTTAGATGCCATTCCCAGGTTAAGCCCGGGGATTTCACATCTAACTTAATCAACCGCCTGCGTGCGCTTTACGCCCAGTAATTCCGATTAACGCTTGCACCCCCCGTATTACCGCGGCTGCTGGCACGGAGTTAGCCGGTGCTTCTTCTGTCGGTAACGTCAATCGCTGATAGTATTAATATCAACGCCTTCCTCCCGACTGAAAGTACTTTACAACCCTAAGGCCTTCTTCATACACGCGGCATGGCTGCATCAGGCTTGCGCCCATTGTGCAATATTCCCCACTGCTGCCTCCCGTAGGAGTCTGGGCCGTGTCTCAGTCCCAGTGTGGCTGATCATCCTCTCAGACCAGCTAGAGATCGTCGCCTAGGTGAGCCATTACCTCACCTACTAGCTAATCCCATATGGGTTCATCCGACAGCGCAAGGCCCGAAGGTCCCCTGCTTTGCTCCTTAGAGATTATGCGGTATTAGCTACCGTTTCCAGTAGTTATCCCCCTCTGTCAGGCAGATCCCCATACATTACTCACCCGTCCGCCGCTCGTCAGCAAAGAAGCAAGCTTCTTCCTGTTACCGCTCGACTTGCATGTGTTAGGCCTGCCGCCAGCGTTCAATCTGAGCCATGATCAAACTCTTCAATTAAAGTTTGATGCTCAAAGAATTAAACTGACTTCATTTATTCATATATGAATTAACGTGTTAGTCACTCTTTAAGACTTAAAATCAAAAATATTTTTTATTTCGATAGTGTCTTGTGAGTGCCCACACAGATTGTCTGATAAATTGTTAAAGAGCGTTGCAACAAGGCTTAAGGTAACTCGTTAAGGTTCTTGTTGCGAGGTGGCGTATATTACTCTTTTCATTCAGGAAGTCAAGCATTTATTTTTAACTTTCTTTCCGAACTACTTCGACCATCACCTCCATCATCCCGCTGTTTTTCAAGGCGCTTACTGCGCTTTGGAACTTTCAAACTCAACCGTTCGGCCGGTTTGTCGTGACAACGGAGCGGATTATAGGGAGCTGAGAAAATTACACAAGTGTTTTTTTGAAATAATTTATTAAATGAATATATATTCACCAAAATGCCGTATTTTGCATCAATGTTGGTTCTGTTAAGGTAATAATTAAGTGTTTTGAAGTAATAACTTAAAGTTTGCAACAGATATTATTAATAGCTTATATAGAGGAAAATCATATTCTCTCTGTTTAATCACGATTTCGTTTCTTTTATCTGCTAATCTTTTTCTATCCACTTTATTTTATATATCGATACTATAACTATGATGAAAAGTAATCTGCGTTCTTATATGGGTATCATGCCTTCTATTGCTGAAAACGTAATGATTGATCCATCGGCTATTATTATTGGCGATGTACGTTTATCGGAACATGTCAGTATTTGGCCTTTAAGCGTGCTGCGGGGTGATGTAAATCATATATCCATAGGCGCTAGAACTAATATTCAAGATGGCTCGGTTCTCCATACCACTCATAAATCTGCTAATAATCCTGAGGGCAATCCATTAATTATTGGCGAAGACGTTACTGTCGGTCATAAAGTTATGTTACACGGCTGCCGTATTGGTAATCGCGTACTCGTTGGAATGGGATCCATTATTCTGGATAATGCGATTATTGAAGACGATGTTATTATTGGTGCGGGTAGTTTAGTCGCTCAAGGAAAACACCTACCGAGTGGATTCCTTTATTTAGGCAGCCCAGCCAAAGCTATTAGACCTTTAACCGACGCCGAAAAAGAACATCTGAAATCGTCATCAAATAACTACGTTGGCTGGAAAGATAATTATCTTTGCGATGATGATTATAGTAAGTAATTACCCAATTCATCTTCATGGCCTTGTTTAATCAAGGCCTCAAACTCTTCTTCAATATCCCAACGATGATGAGTGAATACAGAAAGCGCATCGATATCATGACCAAATCGTGAATACAGTTGCTCTTCAGTAATAACACAATCAGCAACCCTTCCATTGACGAGCACAGGAAAAATCATCTTGCGCGCCGAACTATCCCAATATTCACTGTCTGGAAATTGTATTGCCTGATTCATCGATTAATCTCTTTCTTTAATGCCAATAATACGGGTTCGATTTCAGGCAAAATACCGTGCCACAATTTGAACGAGAAAGCAGCTTGCCCCACCAGCATACCTAGACCATCAGATATTTGCTGTACCTGATGCTCAGTAACGAATGATAGAAAAGGCGTTAATCCTGATTGATAAAACATGTCATAGCAAGCGACTTTAGAGGTTAATACATTCGGATTAAGTGCAGGTATATCACCATTAATACCCGACGATGTGGCATTAATAATTAAATCAAATTTCGGCTCAATTAGTTTTTCAATTGATTGAGCGGTTATATTACCGATAGAATAGAATTCCGCAGCTAATTGCTCCGCTTTATTTAATGTCCTATTTGTCAGTGTGATACGGCACCCATATTCGAGCAAAGGTAATAAAGCACCCCGTGCCGCCCCACCTGCGCCAATTAATAAGATATTACTATTTTTATGAATAAAATTGAGGCGTTGTAAATCTAGCAATAAACCCACCCCATCAGTATTATCTCCCAGCAAACGTTCACCATCGAGCCGCATTACGGTATTTACAGCCCCACAAATTTGGGCGCGCTCAGTTAATTCATTCATAGCTGCATAAGCGCGTTGTTTAAAAGGAAGCGTAATATTAGCCCCTTTACCACCTTCCATAAAAAACACAGCTAAGCATGACTCAAACTCATCTATTGGCGCCAATACCGCGCCATATTGATGGGATAACCCTGTTTGCTGTGCAAATAGCTGATGAATAAAAGGAGATTTACTATGATTGATAGGATTACCGAACACCGCAAAATTACCCATAACAACTTATCCTTTTCTATATAATTGTCCGGTTTGCACATCGCGTATTTCGGATGGATTCTGTCGCCCGCCAACAATCCCCTCTAAAATGGGAATCGAATCTTTAAATTGTGCAAGGACTTCATCATAGTTACGGCAAGGCTCTAAACCACTTAAATTTGCACTGGTCGAAACCAAAGGTTTGCCATAAGAGCGACATAATTCTTTTACTAATGGGTGGTCTGTAACGCGGATCGCTAAAGTATCAAATTTTCCAGTCAATAATTTTGAAGTCGTTAGTTTAGCTGGCACAACCCACGTTACTGGCCCTGGCCATGAAGCTAACATCGTATTCTTTTGCTGCTCACTAAGTTTGCTATCGTCAATATAATTTCTAAGTTGTTCATAATTGTCAGCAATTAGAATCAATCCTTTTTCCCATGAACGATTTTTTAAAACTAAAAGCGAGTTGATCGCCTGTTCATTATCCGGATCACAACCGAGCCCAAACACAGCTTCAGTCGGATACGCTATTACTTGACTATTATTTAATTGTTCTATTATTTTATCTATTGCAGGTGCTACATGATTTGTCATAGTTTTACTCATTATCTTTTTGTGGTTTACCACAACGTTTACTGGCACAAAACAATTTTACTCCCTGCGCGGTTCTCTTTTCCATTAATAATGGATATTGGCAGAATATACACTCGCCAGATATCGGTTTATTGTTAATAATAAACTGACATTCAGGATAGCTATCACACGCATAAAATGTCTTGCCAAATCTCGATTTACGCTGTAATAAATGACCTTTTTTACATTGAGGGCAGATGACTGATGTCTCATCCGGCTTATCGATCAACTCCGTATGCTCACACTCAGGATAATGGCTACACCCGATAAACATACCAAAACGCCCTTGCCTAAGAACTAACTCATGGCCACAAGCCGGGCAGATTTGCCCCTCTAATACTTTAATAATATGACTATCATTGATTGGACGTAAAGGCCGTGTATATTGACATTCGGGATAGGCTGAACACGCCAAAAAAGGACCATGTTGGCCATTACGAATAACCAATTTAGCATGGCATTCGGGGCAGTGCTCTACGCCCTCGGTAGCAAAAGGCAATTGTGTCGACATAATCCTCTCTTTATTATTCAATTAATCTTTATATAACCACCAGCAACAGAAATAATTTTTCCGGCCAATTCGAGTTCCATTAATTGCGGTAATATGACGGAGACAGATTGTTGTGCACGCTGGGCAATGCTGTCTATTGCCGTTACCTGATAATCAATAAAATGTATCAAACCACTAGCTATGATATCAGCCTCTGGCATATTTAACGACGATATCGTATTTAATGGCGGCTCAGAATTAAATAATGGCTCCGGCATTAACCACTGCAACTCACTTTGTAAATGCGTAAGTAGATCTTGTGGATCCGTCATAAGATAAGCACCTTGCTGAATTAACCAATGATTTCCTTGATAATGCTCATTGCCTAATGCCCCCGGAAGGGTAAAAAGATCTCTATTTTGTTCAAGGGCATATCTCGCCGTAATTAATGAGCCACTGAGCATACTCGCTTCAATCACCACTACAGCTCGACTCAATCCGCTAATAATTCGATTACGCCGAGGAAAGTTTTTGGCTAATGGTGGTGTATCTGGTGCATATTCTGAAACTAAGGCTCCTTGCTGAGTAATCTGCTCCGCCAACGCTTGATGCTGCTTAGGGTAAATATAATCTAGACCGCTACCAAGTACGGCAATTGTTTTACCATTATTTTCTAATGCGATTTTATGACCAATACTATCAATACCTAAAGCTAGGCCACTGGTAATAGTAAGGTTATGTTCAACAAAAGTGCGTACAAATTGCTTCGCCCAAAAACTACCATAATGGGTTGCATTACGACTGCCAATCAAGGCTACCTGCTCTGTAGAAAGAACCTCAATATTTCCCATAACAAACAAAACAAGAGGAGAATGATGAATTTGCTTCAATAAAAATGGATATTTAGGATCAGCAAGCGTGAGGAGATGATGCTGACAATCTTCTAACCACTTAAATATGCTCGTTATTTGTTTTTCAGAGCGATGAAGATACTGTAAGCTTTGTTTTTCATTAAGCCCAGCTTGTAGTAAGCTAGCGTGATTAATTTTCTTTACTATCATTAGTCTATTAATCACTTTTAGTGCTTGTAACGATGGTAAGCGGCTTACCATCATCATTCGTAGCCATATTTCCAAGACATCCATAGTGTCATCCTGACGCAGTAGGTGGAGTTATCCTAAAAGAATCGTTCTCTATAAAATATAGTGATAACGGCTCACCTTGCGTTAAGCTTATTATAAAGGACAGTCATTAATAGCCATTTTCAGCAATTAATACCATCTAGAAACAGTTCTTACTATTTGATATTTAGAGGGTATAGTTATGATTTGCACAAATCATAACCAATACTGTCAATCTAACCGAGAAATGTCTAGAATAGGCATTAATTCCCATTCACATTTTGGATACAGTTCGAAATTATTTATGTCAGTATTACATATATTACATTATCCAGACGAGCGCCTACGCACCGTCGCCAAGCCGGTTGAAAAAGTTGATGCCGAAATCCAACGTATCGTTAATGATATGTTTGAAACAATGTACGATGAAGAAGGCATCGGTTTAGCTGCAACACAGGTTGATATTCATCAGCGTATCATTGTAATTGACGTTTCAGAGTCACGCGATCAACGACTGGTTCTGATCAATCCTGAGCTCTTGGAGAAATCAGGCGAAACAGGGATTGAAGAAGGCTGTTTATCTATCCCTGAACAAAGAGGCTTCGTACCTCGGGCTGAATTCGTTAAAATACGCGCACTCAATGAGAAAGGTGAATCTTTCGAACTAGATGCCGATGGGCTCCTAGCTATTTGTATTCAGCATGAAATGGATCATTTAGAGGGTAAATTATTTGTCGATTATTTATCAGCATTAAAGCGTCAGCGTATACGCCAAAAAGTAGAAAAAATTGATCGTATAAGAGCTAAAACAGCGAAAACCAACTAATTTCGCTAGCTGTAAAAGTCATCAAACAGGAATTTGCAACGTGTCACAACCGCTAAATATTATTTTTGCCGGAACCCCGGATTTCGCTGCCAGACATTTGGCTGCTTTATTAAAAACTCATCATAACGTTGTTGGGGTATTAACTCGGCAAGATAAACCTGCTGGTCGAGGGAAGAAACTGACCCCAAGCCCAGTAAAATTATTGGCTGAAGAAAATGCAATTCCTGTGTTTCAACCTACGTCGCTCAGAAATGACGAAAGTCAGCAATGGGTCGCTGACCAAAATCCAGATATTATGATAGTGGTTGCCTATGGAATGATCTTACCTGAGGCGATACTTAATCTACCCCGTCTGGGATGCTTGAATGTTCATGGGTCTTTACTTCCACGTTGGAGAGGTGCAGCGCCAATCCAACGCTCTATTTGGGCTGGAGATGCACAAACGGGAGTGACAATTATGCAAATGGATATTGGTTTAGATACCGGAGATATGCTGCATAAAGCTATTTTGCCGATTTCGGCTCAAGATACCAGTGCTTCTTTATATGAAAAACTGGCTGAAGTTGGACCCAATGCACTAATAGAAACGCTTAATCTCATCACATCAGGCCAAGCGATCCCAGAAAAACAAGATGATAAGTTCGCCAATTACGCAGAAAAACTCAGTAAAGACGAAGCCAGAATTGACTGGGCCTTACCAGCAGAGCAGATAGAGCGTTGTATTCGAGCCTTCAATCCGTGGCCAATCAGTTACTTTGAAGTAGATGAGCAGTTAATGAAAGTTTGGCAGGCTGAAGTTATCAATGAGCCGCATAATCAACCAGCAGGAACTATCCTACGAGCAGATAAAAAAGGAATTTGTATCGCTACTGGTGATGGCCAATTGAATATTCTTCAATTACAACCGCCGGGTAAAAAACCGATGCATGCACAAGACCTACTAAATTCCCGCCGAGGATCATTTATTCCAGGGCAGAAACTCAATTAGTCCCATATTCTAACTGCCTGAGCCTAATTTCAGGCAGTTTCTTATTTAATGAAAGACATATCTCATTCCAATCTATGAAAAACACATATAATTTACGCAGTATCGCTGCTCAGGCAATTAGTCAAGTCCTTGACCGAGGCCAATCTCTTAGTACCGTTTTACCCGATTTACAACGTAATATCAGTGATAAAGATAAATCCCTTTTGCAAGAATTATGCTTCGGTGTTCTGCGCGTATTACCCCAGCTCGAATGGTATATTAGTCAGTTAATGGCAAAACCTATGACAGGCAAACAACGCACATTACACTATTTACTCATGGTGGGAATTTATCAGCTAGCTTATACTCGTATTCCTGCCCATGCAGCTCTAGCAGAAACAGTCAACGGTGCAACTGCGTTAAAAAAACCGCAGTTAAAAGGATTAATAAATGGTGTATTACGTTCATTTCAACGCCAGCAAGAACAGTTAGAAGAACGTGTCGTTAATAATGCGAGTCATCATCTTCACCCGAGTTGGTTACTTGCCCGGCTCCAAACGGCTTATCCTGACCATTGGGAAGCCATCGTTGCTGCAAATAATCAGAAACCACCCATGTGGTTGCGAGTTAATTCCTTACATCATTCAACCGCTGACTATTTATCTTTGTTAACACAAGCAGAAATTAAAGCTTATCCACATCCTGAACACCCTAGCGCATTACGATTAGCCGAACCTACTGCGGTCACTAAATTACCAGGATTCAACGAAGGCTGGGTTACGGTTCAAGATGTTTCAGCACAAGGCTGCGCTGAATTACTCGCGCCACAAGAAAACGAATATATTCTGGATTTATGTGCTGCGCCTGGTGGAAAAACTACACATATCTTAGAACTTGCACCAACAGCCAATGTTTTGGCCGTCGATATTGATGAGCAACGCCTAAAACGGGTAAAAGAAAACCTTCAGCGTCTAAAGTTACATGCGAAAATTATTGTTGGTGATGGAAGAACACCCGATAAATGGGCAAAAGATGAGAAATTTGATCGCATATTGCTCGATGCACCGTGCTCTGCAACAGGTGTAATACGCCGCCATCCAGATATAAAATGGCTGCGCCGTAATGATGACATAGCAACACTAGTGACACTACAAGCTGAAATTTTAGAAGCTATTTGGCCAAAGCTAAACGTTGGCGGAACATTAGTTTATGCGACTTGCTCTATATTACCCGATGAAAATAGCCAGCAGATCCTACAATTTTTAGAGCGCCATCCAGAAGCCTTACTCTCAGATGGCACCATCGCAGGCCATCAGATCCTACCTGAAATCGAGGGTGGGGATGGATTCTTTTACGCGCGATTAACCAAAAAAGCCTAATATAAATGTATTGTTATCAGAGAATAACTAGAGATAGGAATATGGTATGAAGATCATTATTCTTGGGGCTGGGCAAGTCGGTGGAACACTTGCTGAAAACTTAGTCGATGAAAATAACGATATCACCGTCGTCGATACTTCAGCCGATCGGTTACGCCAATTACAAGATCAATTTGATCTGCGCGTGGTTAATGGACATGGCTCTCATCCTAGAGTATTAAGAGATGCAGGAGCTGAAGATGCAGATATGCTAATTGCTGTTACCAATTCTGATGAAACCAATATGGTCGCATGCCAAATAGCTTATTCTCTTTTTAATACGCCGAATAAAATTGCTCGTATCAGAGCAACTGAATATATTCGAGAAGCTGATAAATTATTTTTACCTGAACATATTCCTATCGATTATCTCATCTCTCCAGAACAGCTAGTTATTGACTATATTTATAAGCTCATTCAATACCCTGGAGCGCTGCAAGTAGTTAATTTTGCCGAGGGAAAAGTCAGTATTGTCGCAGTAAAAGCATACTATGGTGGCTCGCTTGTCGGCAATGCGTTATCCAGTTTGCGAGAACATATGCCACATATCGACACCCGTGTCGTGGCTATTTTTCGTCAGGATAGGCCGATTAGACCACAGGGCTCGACGATTATTGAAGCTGGAGATGAAGTGTTTTTCGTTGCTGCATCTCAACATATTCGCGCAGTAATGAGTGAACTGCAACGATTAGAAAAACCGTACAAACGAATGATGATTGTCGGTGGCGGTAATGTCGGTGCAGGATTAGCTAAGCGTTTAGAAAAAGACTATAGCGTAAAATTAATCGAACGAGATCAACGCAGAGCGACTGAATTAGCTGAATTACTGCATGATACAGTCGTGTTCTATGGGGATGCCTCTGATCAAGAGTTACTTGCAGAAGAACATATCGAGCAAATGGATGTGTTTATTGCGTTAACCAATGACGATGAAGCCAATATTATGTCCGCCATGCTAGCCAAAAAGATGGGGGCTAAAAAAGCGATGGTACTAATACAACGTTCTGCGTATGTAGAATTAGTACAAGGTGGAGTAATTGATATCGCCATTTCACCACAGCAAGCGACAATTTCAGCTTTATTAGGCCATGTAAGAAAAGCCGATATTGTCAGCGTTTCATCATTACGCCGAGGCGTCGCTGAAGCTATCGAAGCCATTGCCCATGGTGATGAAAACACCTCTAAAGTGGTGGGTAAAAAGCTATCAGATATCAAACTTCCCCCCGGCACGATTATTGGCGCTATTGTTAGGGAAGATGAAGTCATCATCGCAAGTGACTATCATTTGATAGAACAAGGAGATCACGTAATTATGTTTATTACTGATAAAAAGTATGTCCCTGATGTAGAGAAATTATTCCAACCAAGTCCATTCTTTTTATAAAAAGATTAAAAGCTAAAGGAATAATTTGCGGCTAATTGCACGATGAGCTTATAATTTAATAGTTTAGTAAATTTTTTGTAACATTTTATTTAATGAGGATACTATGAGTTTTTTAAAAGAGTTTCGTGAATTTGCCATGAAGGGCAATGTTGTTGATATGGCGGTGGGTGTAATTATCGGTGCTGCTTTCGGTAAAATAGTGTCCTCACTAGTTGCCGATGTCATTATGCCACCACTTGGTTTATTGATAGGTGGTGTCGATTTCAAACAATTCAGCGTAATACTACGAGCTGCACACGGTGAAATACCAGCAGTTGTATTAAATTACGGTGTATTCATTCAATCTGTTTTTGATTTTGTTATTGTTGCATTGGCTATTTTCAGCGCCATCAAATTAATGAACAAAATGCGCCGTGAAAAAGAAGAAGCGCCTTCTGCACCGCCAGCACCTTCAAAAGAAGAACTGTTATTAAGTGAGATTCGTGATTTACTGAAAGAGCAGAATAAAAAATAATAAATTTAGAAAGCCAGTGGTAATAGATTGATAAAACCATTACCACTGGCCTCCCAGTTACCCGCCTTAGAATATTTTGTTTTTCTTTGATAGCTTCCTTTTCCTTTCTTGTTTTTCTCAATTCTCTGTTTAAATAATGGGTCATGTAACAATGCTTCAAGCGCATTATTCTGGATAATCCCTTTTTGGTGCTGATATTTTGACATGGCTACGTCCTCTTAATGTTTCTACTATTCTATAAATATAATTCTATAACTTTACTTACTCGCTGCGCCTTTCTCCAGGGTTTCTAGAATGGAACAGTAAGTCGTTGCATGTTCATCGCCACAACACGCGGCGCTCAACATTTTTAATGAATCGCGCATAATCGTCAATTCTTGAATCTTTGACTCAACGTCAGCTAGTCGTTCATCAACAATTTGCTTTGATTCTTGGCAAGTATGATGCGCTGGATCTACACGAATAGATAGCAATTCCGTGATTGTTTCTAAGGTGAATCCTAGCTGTTTAGCATAACGAATAAAACGCAATCGTTGTAAATCTTGTTCGGTGAATAATCGGTATCCACCTTCAGTTCGAATTTGATGCCCCATAAGCCCCTGTTTTTCATAGAAGCGAATAGTATCAGGGGTTACATTAGCTAACTTGGCTAATTGTCCAATTTTGTACATAAATCACTCCCGTACATGATATGAGGGTGAAAAAGATAATAACAAATAAAATGGATAAAAAAGACTGAAAAATAGAAATGAATTAAGACTAGATTTTAAATACAAAAAAACCGGGTAAATACCCGGTTTCTTTGTCAGTACACAGATTACTCTGCTACTACTTCCTGAGACTCAACGGCACGATCAACGAGCTCGATGTAGGCCATCGGCGCGTTATCACCGGTACGGAAGCCACACTTAAGAATGCGAGTGTAACCACCGGCACGGCTCGCAAAACGAGGTCCCAGTTCATTAAATAATTTTGCCACGATCTCGTTATCACGAGTACGGGCGAATGCCAGACGACGATTAGCTACGCTGTCGGTCTTGGCAAGAGTAATCAGCGGCTCAACGACGCGACGCAGTTCTTTCGCTTTTGGCAAAGTCGTCTTGATGATTTCATGACGAACTAAAGAACCTGCCATGTTACGGAACATAGCTTGGCGGTGGCTGCTGTTGCGGTTCAATTGACGACCACTCTTACGATGGCGCATGACCTTATCCTTCTCAGTAAAACCTTAACCTGTGACCTTATTCGTCAGCGATACTTGCCGGTGGCCAGTTTTCTAGGCGCATGCCTAGAGACAGTCCACGAGATGCCAAGACATCCTTAATTTCAGTAAGAGATTTCTTACCAAGATTAGGCGTTTTAAGCAACTCAACTTCAGTACGCTGCACCAGATCACCGATGTAGTGGATAGCTTCTGCTTTAAGGCAGTTAGCAGAGCGGACAGTCAATTCCAGATCGTCAACTGGGCGCAATAAGATAGGATCGAATTCTGGTTTCTCTTCCTTAACTTCTGGTTGACGTACATCACGTAAATCAACAAAAGCTTCAAGTTGTTCAGCCAGAATGGTCGCTGCACGACGAATCGCCTCTTCAGGATCGATTGTACCGTTAGTTTCCATTTCAATAACTAGCTTATCCAAATCAGTACGTTGTTCAACACGTGCTGCTTCCACATTGTAGGCTATACGCTCTACTGGGCTATAACACGCATCAACTAATAAACGACCGATAGGGCGCTCATCTTCTTCCGAATGAATTCGGGTAGAAGCCGGCACATATCCACGACCACGCTGAACTTTAATACGCATACTAATAGAAGCGCTTTCGTCAGTTAAATGGCAGATGATGTGCTGAGGCTTGACGATTTCGACATCACCATCATGGATGATGTCGGCTGCAGTCACAGGGCCAATGCCAGACTTATTCAAGGTAAGAATAACTTCATCTTTGCCCTGAACTCTTACCGCCAGCCCTTTCAGGTTGAGGAGAATCTCCAGGATGTCTTCCTGTACACCTTCTTTGGTGCTGTACTCATGCAGTACACCATCAATCTCAACCTCAGTCACCGCACAACCCGGCATAGACGAAAGCAGAATACGGCGCAGTGCGTTACCAAGAGTATGACCGAAGCCACGCTCTAATGGTTCAAGGGTCACCTTGGCGTGCGTCGAACTGATTTGCTCGATATCTACCAGGCGCGGTTTTAGAAACTCTGTCACAGAACCCTGCATTGTGTCCTCTCTTTGGTGCTAAGCTTTACTTAGAGTAAAGCTCGACGATCAGGTGTTCGTTAATGTCAGCAGATAGGTCAGTACGTTCAGGGATACGTTTGAACACACCTTCCATTTTCGCAGCATCAACTTCCAGCCAAGTTGGCTTTTCACGCTGTTCAGCCAGCTCTAAAGCAGCCTTAATACGAGACTGTTTTTTTGCTTTTTCACGAACGCTGATAACGTCATTCGGGGAAACCTGATAAGAAGCGATGTTGACAACGTGACCGTTTACCATGATCGCTTTATGGCTAACCATTTGACGTGCTTCTGCGCGAGTTGCGCCAAAGCCCATACGGTAAACTACGTTATCTAAACGACCTTCCAGCAGAGTCAGCAGGTTTTCACCTGTGTTGCCTTTCAGACGAGTTGCTTCTTTATAATAGTTACGGAATTGACGTTCCAGAACACCGAACATACGACGAACTTTTTGTTTTTCACGTAACTGCACACCGTAGTCAGACAGACGCGGTTTACGCGCGCCGTGCTGGCCTGGTGCTTGTTCTAATTTACACTTGGTGTCAATCGCGCGAACACCAGACTTAAGGAATAAGTCGGTACCCTCGCGACGGCTCAGCTTGAGCTTAGGACCCAAATATCTTGCCATTTTCTCTCTCCAGCAATCCTAAAAACGATACGTATTAAACGCGGCGTTTTTTCGGTGGTCGACAACCGTTATGAGGAATCGGAGTCACATCAGTAATATTAGTGATGCGGAAACCAGCCGCGTTTAACGCACGGATAGTTGACTCACGGCCAGGACCAGGTCCTTTAACCATAACTTCCAGGTTCTTAATTCCGTACTCTTTAACCGCTTCAGCACAGCGTTCAGCTGCAACTTGAGCTGCGAACGGAGTTGATTTACGAGAACCACGGAAACCGGAACCACCGGCAGTTGCCCAACCTAATGCGTTACCCTGACGATCAGTAATAGTAACGATTGTGTTGTTAAAAGAGGCATGGATATGAGCCACACCGTCTGAGACTTGTTTTCTTACACGTTTACGTGCACGAACAGGTGCTTTTGCCATTATTCAAATACCCCGACTATTTCTTGATCGGCTTACGCGGACCCTTGCGGGTACGAGCATTAGTCTTAGTACGCTGACCGCGCACCGGAAGACCACGACGATGACGTAAACCACGATAGCAAGCAAGGTCCATAAGACGCTTGATGCTCAGGGTAACTTCACGACGCAGGTCACCTTCGACAACATATTTGGCAACTTCGTCACGTAGCGTGTCGATTTGTTCTTCAGACAGCTCACTGATCTTAACATTCTCAGCAATCCCCGCTGATGCACAGATAGCCTGTGAGCGAGTTTTACCAATGCCGTAGATCGAAGTTAATGCGATTACGGTATGTTTATGATCAGGAATGTTAATGCCTGCTATACGGGCCACTATGCACTCCTAGAATAAAGTATTGTACCAAAGTTCTGAAAAGCCCGTTTTCAGGATACTCAAACATTGATACATCTTCTTGATAAAAAGATTGGCTGGCTAATTTAGCCAGCTCAACCCAACTTTGCAAGAAAAAAATGCTTTTTCTTAGCCTTGACGTTGTTTATGTCTTGGCTCAACACTGCAAATCACACGAACGCTACCATTGCGACGGATAATTTTGCAGTTACGGCATAATTTCTTGACGGAAGCACGAACTTTCATTTTTACTCTCCGTAACTTCTCAAGCAAACCGTAACCATCACAATAAATGATTACTTACCTTTGAGATTTGCTTTCTTCAATGCAGACTCGTACTGACTTGACATCATCAGAGTTTGCACTTGAGCCATAAAGTCCATGATGACAACAACTACGATTAATAGTGAAGTACCGCCAAAGTAAAATGGTACTTTCATTGCATCACGCATGAACTCCGGGATTAGGCAGATGAAAGTAATATACAGCGCACCAACTAATGTTAGGCGAGTCATTACTTTATCAATGTACTTGGCCGTTTGCTCTCCCGGACGAATTCCTGGTACAAATGCACCGGACTTCTTCAGGTTATCTGCCGTCTCTCTTGGGTTGAAAACCAACGCCGTATAGAAGAAACAGAAGAATATGATAGCAGTTGCATAAAGTAACACATAGAGCGGTTGACCGGGCTGTAAATACATAGAAATCGTAGTCAGCCAATCCCAACCTGTCCCATCACCGAACCAAGAGGCTATTGTACCCGGGAATAGTATAATACTGGAAGCAAAAATTGCAGGAATTACACCCGCCATATTCACTTTCAACGGTAAATGTGTACTTTGTGCCGCATAAACACGGCGTCCTTGTTGACGTTTAGCGTAGTTTACGACGATACGACGTTGACCACGTTCCATGAAAACAACAAAGAAAGTAACCGCGAACACTAACACTGCAATCAACAGCAACAGGAGGAAGTGCAGATCGCCTTGCCGAGCTTGCTCGATGGTACTGCCAATCGCAGGTGGAAGACCTGCAACAATACCGGCGAAGATAATGATTGAAATACCGTTACCGATACCTCGTTCAGTTATCTGTTCACCTAGCCACATCAGGAACATTGTCCCAGTGACTAAACTGACAACAGCCGTAAAGTAGAACGGTAAACCTGGATCAATAACTAGTCCTTGCATACCCGGCATATTAGGTAATCCCATAGCAATACCGATAGATTGGAAAATTGCTAATACGAGAGTACCCCAACGGGTGTACTGACTAATTTTTCGACGTCCTGCTTCCCCTTCCTTCTTAATCTCTGCTAGACGAGGATTAACCACCGTCAATAACTGGATAATGATAGAGGCCGAAATATACGGCATAATACCCAAAGCAAAGATAGACGCACGGCTAAGAGCACCACCAGAGAACATGTTAAACATGTCAATGATGGTGCCTTGTTGCTGTTCGAGCAATTTGGCAAGCACAGTGGCATCAATACCAGGGATAGGAATAAAAGAGCCAATTCGGAAAACGATCAGCGCCCCAATAACAAACAAAAGTCTGCGTTTTAGTTCACCAACGCCGCCCTTGGCACTTTGAAAATCTAATCCTGGTTGTTTCGCCATCTGTCACTTATTCCTCAATTTTACCGCCAGCAGCTTCAATTGCAGCGCGAGCGCCTTTAGTAACACGAAGGCCACGTACAGTAACTGCACGATTAACTTCGCCAGACAGAATCACTTTCGCGAATTCAATCTGAATGCCAACTACATTAGCGGCTTTAAGTGCGTTCAGATCAATAACATCGCCTTCAACAGAAGCAAAATCAGACAGACGAATCTCTGCAGTGATCATAGCTTTGCGTGAAGTGAAGCCAAATTTTGGCAAACGACGATATAAAGGCATCTGGCCACCTTCAAAACCACGACGTACGCCACCACCAGAACGTGAGTTCTGACCTTTGTGACCACGACCAGCGGTTTTACCCAGGCCAGAACCGATACCACGACCTACGCGTTTAGGCGCGTGCTTAGCACCTTCAGCCGGAGACAGAGTATTTAAACGCATCTGTTACTCCTCAACTTTTAGCATGTAGGAAACCAAGTTGATCATACCACGTACAGCAGGAGTATCCTCGCGCTCTACTGTGTGACCAATACGACGCAGGCCTAAACCGATCAGAGTTGCCTTGTGTTTAGGCAAACGGCCGATTGAACTGCGAACTTGTGTAATTTTAATAGTCTTAGCCATGGTTTCTTACCCCAGAATTTCTTCGACGGATTTACCACGCTTAGCTGCGACCATTTCTGGAGACTTCATGCTGTCTAAAGCGTCCAGTGTTGCACGAACAACGTTAATTGGGTTCGTGGAACCATAGGTTTTAGCCAGTACGTTACGAACACCCGCAACTTCAAGCACAGCACGCATTGCACCACCGGCAATAATACCGGTACCTTCGTGAGCTGGTTGCATGAACACGCGAGATCCGGTGTGCGCACCTTTCACTGGGTGGAATAATGTGCCGTTGTTTAATGCAACGGTTGTCATACTGCGACGGGCTTTTTCCATCGCTTTCTGGATTGCTGCCGGAACTTCGCGTGCTTTGCCGTAGCCAAAACCAACGCGACCATTACCATCACCAACTACAGTCAGTGCTGTAAAGCTGAAAATACGGCCACCTTTAACGGTTTTTGCTACGCGGTTTACCGCGATCAGCTTTTCCTGCAGTTCGCCAGCTTGTTTCTCGATGTGAGACATCTTACACCTCTACCTTAGAACTGAAGGCCAGCTTCACGGGCAGCATCTGCCAGTGCCTGGACTCTACCATGATATTGGAAACCAGAGCGGTCAAAAGCAACAACTTTGATGCCTTTTTCCAGTGCACGTTCAGCGATTGCTTTACCAACTGCTGCTGCTGCATCTTTGTTTCCAGTGTATTTCACTTGCTCAATGATAGCTTTTTCAATTGTAGAAGCTGCTACCAAAGTGTCAGAACCGTTCGGTGCGATAACCTGCGCATAGATATGGCGAGGGGTACGGTGTACCACCAGGCGAGTCGCACCCAACTCTTGGATCTTGCGGCGTGCGCGGGTCGCACGACGGATACGAGCTGCTTTCTTATCCATAGTGTTACCTTACTTCTTCTTAGCCTCTTTGATACGCACGATTTCATCGGCGTAACGAACACCCTTACCTTTATAAGGCTCAGGACGACGGTAAGCACGCAATTCTGCCGCGATCTGACCAATCACCTGCTTATCAGCACCTTTCAGTACGATTTCAGTTTGTGTTGGACATTCTGCAGTGATGCCTGCTGGCAATGCATGCTCAACCGGATGCGAGAAACCTAAAGACAAGCTAACTGCATTGCCTTTGATTGCTGCACGGTAACCAACACCAACCAGTTGAAGCTTCTTACTGAAGCCTTCGGTAACACCAACAACCATTGAGTTCACCAGAGAACGTGTAGTTCCTGCTTGAGCCCATGCGTCAGCAAAACCATCGCGAGGTGCGAAAGTTACATGGTTGTCTTCATGTTTAACTTCGACAGCTTTATGGATAGTACGAGTAAGCTCGCCGTTTTTACCCTTAATCGAAATAACCTGACCGTTGAGTTTTACCTCTACGCCGGCAGGAATGACGACGGGTGCTTTTGCCACACGAGACATTCTTTCCTCCCGAATTATGCTACGTAGCAGATAATCTCGCCACCAAGACCAGCTTGGCGAGCTGCACGATCAGTCATGACACCTTTAGAAGTAGAAACAACAGCAATACCTAAACCAGCCATAACTTGTGGCAGCTCATCTTTTTTCTTATAGATGCGCAGACTTGGACGGCTAATACGCTGAATGCTTTCAACTACAGACTTACCTTGGAAGTACTTCAGAGTAACTTCCAATTCAGGCTTAGTGTCGCCTTCGATTTTAAAATCTTCAATATAACCTTCTTCCTTCAGCACTTTGGCAATCGCCACTTTCAGCTTGGAGGAAGGCATGGTGACCGCAACTTTATTCGCGGCCTGACCGTTACGGATACGGGTCAGCATATCCGCGATGGGATCTTGCATGCTCATCTGTCTTTACTCCCGTGATTCAAATGGTGATATTACCAACTAGCCTTTTTAAGGCCCGGGATTTCACCGCGCATAGCGGCTTCACGGACTTTAATACGGCTCAGACCAAATTTCCGCAGAAAACCGTGCGGACGCCCAGTTTGACGACAGCGGTTACGCTGACGAGAAGGACTTGAATCACGTGGCAGTGTTTGCAGCTTGAGAACAGCGTTCCAACGATCTTCAGCTGATGAATTAACATCAGAGATGATAGCTTTCAGTTCAACGCGTTTTGCGAAGAATTTCTCAGCTAGATTTGCACGTTTAACATCACGTGCTTTCATAGATTTCTTAGCCATGAGTACCCTGCCTTACTTACGGAACGGGAAGTTAAACGCAGCTAACAATGCGCGACCTTCGTCATCTGATTTCGCGGTTGTGGTGATAGTAATATCTAAACCACGAACACGATCCACTTTGTCATAATCGACTTCAGGGAAGATGATTTGTTCACGCACGCCCATGCTGTAGTTACCGCGTCCATCGAAAGATTTAGCGGATAAACCACGGAAATCTCGAATACGTGGAACAGCAATAGAAATCAGACGTTCAAGGAACTCCCACATACGTTCGCCACGCAGGGTCACTTTACAGCCGATCGGATAGCCCTGACGGATTTTGAAGCCTGCAACAGATTTGCGTGCTTTGGTGATCAAAGGTTTTTGACCTGAGATTGCTGTTAAATCAGCTGCTGCGTTATCCAGCAGTTTTTTGTCAGCAATTGCTTCACCAACACCCATGTTCAGGGTGATCTTCTCGACCCGAGGGACTTGCATGACAGAATTGTAGCCAAACTGAGTCATCAGTTGTTGGACTACCTCGTCTTTGTAGTAATCATGCAGTTTCGCCATCGTATACTCCAAAAATTACTTGATAGTTTCGCTGTTAGACTTGAAGAAACGGACTTTTTTGCCGTCTTCGAATCTAAAACCTACACGGTCAGCCTTGCCAGTAGCCGTGTTGAAGATTGCAACGTTAGAAACTTGAATTGCAGCTTCTTTTTCAACGATGCCACCTGGTTGACTCAGAGCAGGAACTGGCTTCTGATGTTTTTTAACCAGGTTGATACCTTCAACAATAACTTTACTAGAAGAAAGGACCTGTTTTACTTTACCGCGCTTACCTTTGTCTTTCCCGGTTAGCACGACAACTTCGTCATCACGACGGATTTTCGCTGCCATTGTCCGCTCCTTAGAGTACTTCTGGTGCCAATGAGATAATTTTCATAAACTTCTCGTTACGAAGTTCACGAGTTACCGGCCCAAAAATACGCGTACCGATAACTTGCTCGCTGGTGTTGTTTAACAACACACAAGCATTGCCATCGAAGCGAATGACAGAACCGTCAGGGCGACGAACACCCTTCTTGGTGCGCACCACTACCGCTTTCAGGACATCACCTTTTTTAACTTTACCGCGTGGAATTGCTTCTTTCACGGTAATTTTGATGACGTCACCTACATCTGCGTAGCGACGGTGCGATCCACCTAGAACCTTGATACACATTACGCGACGTGCACCGGAGTTGTCGGCCACGTTCAGCATAGTCTGTTCTTGGATCATTTTAGTGCTCCGCTAAATGTCAACTACTACTGAGCCTGCTTCAGGATGAAGAGGCCGTTCAATATACCCATATTACGAGGGCGCGGCATTATAACACCACAACAACCATATGGACAGAAAAAATAAACGGCTCGAACAAAATAGAGCCGTTTATTTATCGAGAAAGCCTATCCTATTACAGAATCGCTTTTTCTACAACTCGAACTAATGCCCAAGACTTAGTTTTGGACAGTGGACGGGTCTGACGAATTTCTACGACGTCGCCGATTCCACATTCATTGTTCTCGTCATGTACGTGCAATTTGGTCGTACGACGGATGAACTTACCATACAGAGGGTGTTTCACCATACGTTCAATAGCAACGACAATAGATTTCTCCATTTTGTCACTAACAACACGACCTTGCAGAGTACGGATTTTATCGGTCATTACGCACCCGCCTTCTCAGTCAATAAAGTCTTAACACGTGCTACATCACGACGCACTTGTTTCAACAGGTGAGACTGTTGTAGCTGGCCACTTGCTGCCTGCATACGCAGATTAAATTGTTCGCGTAACAGGTTCAGCAGCTCAGTGTTCAGCTCTTCAACGCTTTTTTCGCGCAGCTCTTTAGCTTTCATTACATCACCGTCTTAGTTACAAAGGTGGTTTTGATAGGCAGTTTCGCTGCTGCCAGCTTGAATGCTTCACGAGCCAGCTCTTCAGAAACACCGTCCATTTCATACAGGACTTTACCAGGCTGAATCAAGGCAACCCAATACTCTACGTTACCTTTACCTTTACCCATACGCACTTCGAGTGGCTTTTCTGTGATTGGTTTATCTGGGAATACACGGATCCAGATTTTACCTTGACGCTTAACTGCACGGGTCATAGCACGACGTGCCGCTTCGATCTGACGTGCAGTCAGACGACCACGGCCAACAGCTTTAAGACCGAAAGTGCCGAAGCTAACATCCGCGCCAGCTGCCAGACCACGGTTGCGGCCTTTGTGCACTTTGCGGAATTTCGTACGCTTTGGTTGTAACATCAGCGACTCTCCTTACTTGCGGCCTTTACGCTGCTGCTTTTTAGGTTGCGCAGCCGGTTTTTCCGCCTGTTCAACAGCAGCCATACCACCCAGAATCTCACCTTTGAAGATCCATACCTTAACGCCGAGTACACCGTAAGTGGTGTGCGCTTCAGCTGTATTATAATCGATGTCAGCACGTAATGTGTGCAGAGGCACACGGCCTTCACGATACCACTCAGTACGAGCGATTTCAGCGCCGCCTAAACGACCGCTAACTTCAACTTTAATACCTTTAGCGCCAAGACGCATTGCGTTCTGTACTGCACGCTTCATAGCACGACGGAACATAACACGACGTTCCAGCTGTGAAGTGATGCTGTCAGCAACCAATTTAGCGTCCAGTTCCGGTTTACGGACTTCGGCAATATTAATCTGCGCAGGAACGCCAGCGATTTTCGCTACGTTTTTACGCAGTTTTTCAACGTCTTCACCTTTCTTACCGATAACAATACCTGGGCGAGCAGTGTGAATAGTCACACGGATGCTTTTTGCAGGACGTTCGATCACGATACGTGAAATTGACGCTTTAGCCAGTTCTTTGGTCAAGTACTGGCGAACTTTAAAATCGCTGTCTAGGTTGTCAGCGAATTCTTTAGTATTCGCATACCAAGTAGAGTTCCAAGGTTTGACAATACCCAGGCGAATACCATTAGGATGTACTTTCTGACCCATTGCTAGTCTCCAGAGTCTCAGCGATCGGACACAACCACAGTAATGTGGCTGGTGCGCTTAAGAATACGATCTGCACGGCCTTTCGCACGAGGCATGATGCGTTTCATGGTTGGACCTTCATCGACAAAAATCTTTGTCACTTTCAGGTCATCAATGTCAGCGCCATCGTTTTGCTCTGCGTTAGCAATAGCAGACTCAAGTACTTTCTTAACTAAACCAGCAGCTTTCTTGTTGGTATAAGCCAGAATTTCCAGAGCTTGCGACACTTTCTTACCGCGGATCAGGTCAGCCACTAGGCGTACCTTCTGGGCAGAAGAACGAGCGTGGCGATGCATAGCGATAGTTTCCATCTCTTCCTCCTACCTTAACGTTTTTTAGCTTTCTTATCAGCCGCGTGGCCGCGATAAGTACGAGTCGGTGCGAACTCGCCCAATTTATGACCAACCATTTCGTCGGTGACATAAACAGGAACGTGCTGACGACCATTATGGACAGCGATGGTCAAACCGATCATGTTAGGAAAGATCGTTGAACGACGGGACCAAGTCTTGAGAGGCTTCTTGTCGCCGCTTTCCACCGCTTTCTCTACCTTCTTCAGCAAGTGCAGGTCTATAAATGGACCTTTCTTGAGAGAACGTGGCATGGTTTATCCTCTAATTATTTTTTAGAACGGTGACGTACGATATATTGATCGGTACGCTTGTTGCTACGGGTCTTCTTACCTTTAGTCTGAACGCCCCAAGGTGTTACAGGGTGTTTACCAAAGTTACGACCTTCACCACCACCATGTGGATGGTCTACTGGGTTCATCGCCGTACCACGAACGGTAGGACGAATACCACGCCAGCGGCTTGCACCAGCTTTACCTAGTACGCGCAGCATATGCTCAGCATTACCAACTTCACCTAAAGTTGCACGGCAATCAGCCAGAACTTTACGCATTTCACCAGAACGCAGACGCAGAGTAACATAAGCACCGTCACGAGCAACGATTTGAGCGTATGTACCTGCTGAACGAGCCAGTTGTCCACCTTTACCAGGTTTCAGTTCAATGTTATGCACAGTTGAACCAACTGGGATGTTACGCATTGGCAACGCATTACCAGCTTTAATTGCAGCATCAACTCCAGATTGGATTTGATCACCTGCTTTCAGGCCTTTTGGTGCCAAAATATAACGACGTTCACCGTCTTTATATAGAACCAGTGCGATATTCGCTGAACGGTTTGGATCATATTCCAAACGCTCAACAACTGCAGCAATACCATCTTTGTTGCGTTTAAAGTCAACTAAACGATAATGTTGCTTATGGCCACCACCAATGTGACGAGTGGTAATACGACCATTGTTGTTACGACCACCGGATTTGCTGCTTTTTTCTAGCAACGGAGCATAAGGCTTACCCTTATGCAGCTCTGGGTTAACCACTTTAACTACGTGGCGACGGCCCGGAGACGTAGGTTTACATTTAACAATTGCCATTGTTCTTTACTCCTCCGACTTACTCAGCACCACCGATGAAGTCCAAATTTTGGCCTTCCTTCAGGGTTACGTAAGCTTTTTTCCAGTCGCTACGACGACCAAAACGCTGACCGTGGCGTTTAGTTTTGCCTTTAACCAGCAAAGTGTTAACACCTTCAACTTCGACTTCAAACAGTTTCTGCACAGCAGCTTTAATTTCTGCTTTAGTCGCGTCTTTCGCAACTTTGAGAACGATGGTATTTGTTTTTTCCATCGCTGTAGAAGCTTTTTCAGATACATGCGGCGCGCGCAGTACTTTTAGCAGACGTTCTTCACGGATCATGCCAGCATCTCCTCAACTTGCTTCACAGCTTCAGCAGTCATAACCACTTTGTCGAAGGCGATCAGGCTAACTGGATCGATACCAGCGGCATCACGGACGTCAACCTTATACAGGTTGCGAGCTGCGAGGAATAAATTCTCGTCAACTTCACCGGTGATGATCAGCACGTCTTCCAGAGCCATATCTTTCAGTTTCTGTGCCAGCAACTTAGTTTTAGGTGCTTCAACAGAGAACTTCTCGACAACGATCAGACGATCTTGACGTACCAATTCAGATAGGATGCTTTTTAAAGCTCCACGGTACATCTTCTTATTAACTTTTTGACTGTGGTCCTGTGGCTTCGCTGCAAAAGTTACACCACCAGAGCGCCAGATTGGGCTCTTAACAGAACCAGCACGCGCACGGCCAGTACCTTTTTGACGCCACGGTTTTTTGCCTGAACCAGAAACTTCAGCACGAGTTTTCTGAGCACGTGTACCTTGACGAGCACCAGCTGCATACGCAACAACTACTTGATGCACAAGCGCTTCATTGAAATCACGCCCGAAGGTAGTTTCGGAAACAGTCAGCGCGCTTTGCGCGTCTTTCATTACCAATTCCATTCCTATCTCCTCGACGTTAAGCCTTAACAGCTGGTTTTACGATCAAGTTGCTACCAGTTGCACCTGGAACAGCACCTTTGACCAGCAGCAGGTTACGTTCTGCGTCTACACGCACAACATCTAGGCTCTGAACAGTTACACGTTCGTTACCTAATTGACCTGCCATTTTCTTGCCTTTAAACACACGGCCCGGAGTCTGGTTTTGACCAATAGAACCCGGAACACGGTGAGACAAGGAGTTACCGTGAGTAGCATCTTGGGTACGGAAGTTCCAACGTTTTACTGTACCAGCAAAACCTTTACCTTTAGATGTACCAGTAACGTCGACTTTTTTAACGTCAGCGAAAATTTCAACGCTAATGCTTTGACCTACTGAGTATTCAGCTGTGTCATCCAAACGGAATTCACGCAGGATACGGCCAGCTTCAACGCCAGCTTTAGCGAAATGACCTGCTTCAGGTTTAGTTACACGGTTAGCTTTTTTGCTACCAGTAGTAACCTGAATTGCATGATAACCATCAGTTTCTGCAGTTTTAACCTGAGTAACGTGGTTATTTTCAATTTCGATAACAGTTACAGGGATAGAGACACCATCTTCAGTGAAGATACGAGTCATTCCCACTTTCTTACCGACTAAACCAATCATTGTTTCAACCTCTCAATCGTTCGACCTGATTAACCCAGGCTGATCTGCACGTCAACACCGGCAGCCAGATCCAGACGCATCAGAGCATCAACGGTTTTCTCGGTTGGCTCAACGATGTCAACCAGACGCTTGTGAGTACGAATTTCGTACTGATCACGCGCATCTTTATTAACGTGCGGAGAGATCAGAACGGTAAAACGCTCTTTACGAGTCGGCAGCGGGATCGGACCACGGACTTGCGCACCAGTGCGCTTTGCAGTCTCGACGATTTCCGCAGTTGATTGATCGATTAAACGATGATCAAAGGCTTTCAGGCGGATACGGATTCTTTGGTTCTGCATGAGACCAGAGCTCCAACTATTTATAAACGTAAAATGATTACTCCTCGTACCCATTTCGATTGATGGGAGAGTGTAATCGTTCTTTATGTAACCCCCAAATCGGGAGTATTGTCTAAATGAGTAGCAAATCGCTGACTCAATGCTGAATGCTAATATCTGAATAAATCAAAATTATCTAATCAGCAAGCCCGCGTATTATACGTGTTTTTTGTTTGAGTGCAAGCCGCCGAGGAAAATATGTTCAATAATATTCGTGTCTATTTATTGTTAATTTTTTAATTCATAAATAATTATGCACTTTTAGTTACTTTGCTAATCGTAACGTTAAAACGGTTATTTTTTATCGACTATGCTATCAATAAAGTTATATCTCATAGAATAAATCATCTCTCTTATGTTATATCTCTATCGAAATTATGCAAATAAGATGACTATTTACTAATTAAAAAACCTGAAAACTCTTCAAAATTTGGGTGGAAAATATTCATTAAATTTTAAAAATGAGAAAAATCAATAGTGAATCTAAATACTGAAACCAAAAACCAGATATCAGAAAGATAAAATTACGTAATAAATAACGAGAGAGGAATGGGAGTTAAAAGCGGGATAACTAGAAACTGGGAACTGGGAACTGGGAACTGGGAACTGGGAACTGGGAACTGGGAACTGGGAACTGGGAACTGGGAACTTAATATTCTCGCTGATTTTTAGCAACATCAATAGAAAAGTAAAAATTCTAACTATTATTTTTCAATATAGTCGTGTTAACAGATAAAAAAAGAGGCGTAAACGCCTCTTTTTTAAATCTAACTAAATGCTATTACTTGATGATGCTAGCAACAACACCCGCACCTACAGTACGGCCACCTTCACGGATCGCAAAACGCAGACCTGCGTCCATTGCGATTGGGTGGATCAGGGTAACGATCATTTGGATGTTATCACCTGGCATTACCATCTCAACGCCTTCTGGCAGTTCGATAGTACCGGTTACGTCAGTTGTACGGAAGTAGAACTGTGGACGGTAACCTTTGAAGAATGGAGTATGACGGCCACCTTCATCTTTGCTCAGGATATAAACTTCTGATTCGAAAGTTGTATGTGGAGTGATTGAACCTGGTTTAGCCAAGACTTGACCACGTTCGATATCATCACGCTTAGTACCACGCAGCAGAACACCAACGTTCTCACCAGCACGGCCTTCGTCCAGCAGTTTACGGAACATTTCAACGCCAGTACAAGTTGTTTTCACGGTATCTTTGATACCAACGATTTCAACTTCTTCACCAACTTTAACGATACCACGCTCAACACGACCAGTAACAACTGTACCACGGCCTGAGATTGAGAATACGTCTTCGATTGGTAACAGGAATGGCTTATCAATGTCACGCTCTGGTTCTGGGATATAAGAATCCAGTGCTTCTGCCAGTTCAACAATTTTAGCTTCCCACTCAGCTTCGCCTTCCAGTGCTTTCAGCGCTGAACCACGGATTACTGGAGTGTCATCGCCTGGGAAATCGTACTGAGACAGCAGCTCACGTACTTCCATTTCAACCAGTTCTAACAGCTCTTCGTCGTCTACCATGTCACATTTGTTCAGGAAAACGATGATGTATGGAACGCCAACCTGACGACCTAACAGGATGTGCTCACGAGTCTGTGGCATAGGGCCATCAGTCGCAGCAACAACCAGAATTGCACCGTCCATCTGAGCAGCACCGGTGATCATGTTTTTAACATAATCGGCGTGTCCTGGGCAGTCTACGTGTGCATAGTGGCGTGACGGAGTATCGTATTCTACGTGAGAAGTAGAGATGGTGATACCACGTGCTTTCTCTTCTGGTGCGTTATCGATTTGATCGAATGCACGAGCGTTACCGCCGTAGGTTTTAGCTAATACAGTTGAGATAGCTGCAGTCAGAGTTGTTTTACCATGGTCAACGTGGCCGATTGTACCAACGTTAACGTGCGGTTTTGAACGTTCAAATTTTTCTTTAGACATTAGATTGTCCCTCTAAGACACGGAATCGGTGGTTAAACCACATCAACCAAGTAATGAAATATTAATTACTTGTATTTCAACAGGAGAGCAAATCAGGGAATATTGAGAACATCGGGGAAGTGGTGCTGATAGGCAGATTCGAACTGCCGACCTCACCCTTACCAAGGGTGTGCTCTACCAACTGAGCTATATCAGCACATCTTGGAGCGGGCAGCGGGAATCGAAC
The DNA here is from genome assembly GCF_022592395.1 of Moellerella wisconsensis. NCBI lineage: Bacteria > Pseudomonadati > Pseudomonadota > Gammaproteobacteria > Enterobacterales > Morganellaceae > Moellerella > Moellerella wisconsensis. Next base: position 3,451,208 of record NZ_CP093242.1, read on the forward strand.
CCGCATCATCAGCTTGGAAGGCTGAGGTAATAGCCATTATACGATGCCCGCAATGAACTCGGCTACCTGACTTAGTCAGCTGTACTGCAACTCAAGTGTTATTCATTGCAAGGAAGTCTGAACACTTGAGAGTAATTATTGGTGGTGGGGGAAGGATTCGAACCTTCGAAGTCTGTGACGGCAGATTTACAGTCTGCTCCCTTTGGCCGCTCGGGAACCCCACCTTTCCATATTTTTAATTGGTGCCGGCACCAAGAGTCGAACTCGGGACCTACTGATTACAAGTCAGTTGCTCTACCAACTGAGCTATGCCGGCATCAAGTGCTGCGCATTCTAGGTATACTTAGCGAAGGTTGCAATAAAAATTTTCATTTTTTTGTTCTTTCGCTTATTTATTATACACATCTAGCTATTTTGCTGTTTTTTTCACTAATTTCAGCACGATTAATATACAGCATGCCAGTGATTAAATTCAAGCTAATCATCATCAGAAATAAATAAAGTGAAAATTCATCTGGCATAGTGATCATAAAATATCTTTTCCGTATTTTTATTTGATTAAAAAACAATCTGTTATTCTGTTTTTTTGTATCTGTATCAAAAAAAATATAGATAAAACATAAAAAAACCTACGCCTACCCTCTATCAATCGATATGATGCGAGTTATTTTTACGGATACGGGTGTTTAACACAACCTGTCCAACCTGCACAAATAGGCAGATGTTGGTATATGAAACCAAAAGAAAACTTAATAGCTACGCCATATTTAGAATTTGATAGAGAACATTGGGCCACTTTGAGAGATTCCGTTCCACTTACGCTGACAGGAAAAGAACTTTCTGAGCTAAAAGGGATCAACGAAGAACTTTCTATGGAGGATGTGATTGAAATATATCTCCCCCTCTCTCGTCTATTGAATTTTTATATTAGCTCTAATTTGCGCCGTCAAGCCGTCCTAGAACAATTTTTAGGTACTAATGGAGCAAAAGTTCCTTATATCATCGGTATAGCCGGCAGCGTTGCTGTTGGCAAGAGTACAACGGCGAGATTACTTCAAGCGCTACTGACGCGCTGGCCAGAACATCGGAAGGTTGATCTGATTACAACTGATGGCTTTCTTTATCCAAATCAAGTTCTTAATGAACGAGGGATAATGAAAAAGAAAGGCTTTCCTCAATCTTACGATATGCACCATTTAGTGCAATTCGTCTCAGAGATTAAATCAGGGGCACGCAATGTTGCTGCGCCGGTATACTCGCATTTAACCTATGACATTGTCCCAGACCAGACTCAAATTATCGACCAGCCTGATATTCTAATTTTAGAAGGCCTGAATGTTTTGCAAAGCGGAATGGACTATCCACATGCACCTCATCATGTTTTTGTCTCTGACTTTGTCGATTTTTCTATCTATGTCGATGCTAAGCCAGAATTATTAAAAAGCTGGTATATCGGTCGCTTTTTAAAATTTAAACAAGGCGCTTTTTCTGATCCTGATTCATATTTCCATAATTACTCTCATTTAAGTGAGTCTGAAGCAATTAATATTGCTGAAAAAATTTGGGATGAAATAAATGGATTAAACTTAGCTGAAAATATTCAGCCAACGCGAGAACGCGCAAGTTTAATAATGACTAAAGGCGAGAATCATTCTATTCAGAATGTACGGTTAAGAAAATAATGTTTATAAATAAGCCAGTAATCAATACTGGCTTATTTATATATAAGAATTTAGCTATCATTAGATCTTAATGATATTTCACCACCAATATAAGGAATTAATTCATCACCTTGCTGTAATAATAAGGCGCCTTGATCATTGATCCCCCTTGAAATCCCTGTAATAACTTTCTCTCCAATCAATAACTTAACGGGGCGATTCAGATAATTATCTAATTTATACCAACGTTCAATAAAAGGCGTCATTCCTTCTTTTTCAAATTGAAATAAAGCTTCACGTAATGATTTAATAATCTTTGCTGCTAATTCATTTCTATTAATCGATATATTGGTTTCATTCAAGCTAGCCCATTGCTGATTAATACTTTCTTTATCGGCTAAATTAACTTTATCCATACCAATATTAAGCCCTACGCCAATAATAATATGAGCTGCATCCCCAGTTTTACCCGTTAATTCAACCAAAATACCAGCTAATTTCTTATCATTTAAATATAAATCATTAGGCCATTTAACTCGTACCCCCACATGACCTAATTCATTTAATGTTTCAGCCAGAATAATACCAACTACTAAACTCAATCCGATGGCTGCCGCAGGGCCTTGATCTAGCCTCCAATACATCGATAAATATAAATTACAACCAAAAGGAGAGACCCACTGACGCCCTCTTCTTCCTCTTCCTGCACTCTGATATTCAGCGATACAAACATCACCAGACACTAATTCACTGATACGCTCTAATAAATATTGATTAGTCGAGTCAATCACTGGCTCAAGGATTATTCTTTGGCTATCCATATAAGCGCTAATAGCTTCTATGCTGAGTAAGTTTATCGCTTTTGGCAAACAATAACCTTTACCCGTGACGGTTTGAATATTCAAGCCCCAAGATCTCAATGTTTGGATATGCTTATTAATTCCAGCGCGAGTCATTCCCATTCTCTCGCCTAGTTGTTCACCAGAATGTATCTCGGCATCAGATAATATTTTTATTAGTTCTAATGGGATATTATTTTCTTTCATGAGATACATTCCACTGAGTCTATTTCTCCATTTGTTCCGATAAAGCGTACTTCAGGTTCGAGAAGAACAGAGAAACGCTGAAATACTTTTTGTCTTATTGTTGCAGCTAAATTAACAATATCCATACCTGTGGCCGAATCTTGATTGATTAGAACCAATGCTTGGCGTATATGGACGGCGGCTCCGCCTAATTGGTATCCTTTTAAGCCACACATATCAATTAACCACCCAGCAGCTAATTTCACATTACCATTAGCTTGAGGAAATTGAGGGCAATTAGAAAAATCTTGACGAATATTTTCAGCAATAGTGGCGGAAACTATCGGGTTTTTGAAAAAACTGCCTGCATTACCTAATTGTTCTGGGTCTGGGAGCTTACTGCGTCGTGTGGCACAAATAGTATTAAACACCTCTTGTGGTGTTATTGTAGTACGATCTAATTGAGATAAATCACCGTAGGCTAAAATAGGATCCCATATTTTTGATAATTTGAAACCTACGCCAGTAATAGCAAAATTATCACGGTATTGGTGTTTAAAAATACTATCTCGATAACCGAATTGACACTCAATGGCGGATAAACGACTTGCTTCTCCACTATCTAACTGAACAATATCAACATATTCGCAGACATTTTTTAACTCCATCCCATAGGCTCCAATATTTTGAATCGGAGCTGAGCCAACGCAACCTGGAATTAATGCCAAATTCTCTAACCCATAAATAGATTTATTCAGTAAAAACTCAATAAACTGATGCCAATTCTCACCAGCCCCAGCATATACATGCCAGCTATCAGCCGTTTCTTGAATATCAATTCCTTTAATTCTATTTAGGATCACCGAACCATGAAAATTATCAGTAAATAGGACATTACTACCTGATCCAAGTAATAAAACTGGATATTGTTTAGCTATCGCTTGTCGCCATAGATTACATAATACCGATACTGAATCCGCACGATGTAATTCATGAGCACAGGCATTTATACCGAAGGAGTTAACAGACTTTAATTCAATTGATGGCTTCATTAGATGCTCTTAGGCTAAATAAGCTATACCGCTCGGGGACTTTGTTGTCTTACATAACTACGTAGCTATGCCATTCCTATTGTCACTACTTTTGCTATTATTTTATTAAGGATAAAGCAAATGTACTAGTTTGATAATCGATTAATTAGAGCCATAAGGCTAATCGAGTGCGAGTAGCTTAAATTTAACACAATAGGCAATTGCCTTCATCTCTAAATAATTAATATCCCAATAAAAATTTTAGTAAATTAACCTGAACGTGAGACAAGAAAAATAAAAAGAAGGGAACTAAAAGCGAGTTCGGTGATCAGATCTTTTATCCCAAAAATAACTTTTACTGAGCAACCCTATACATAATTTTGCACATTGTTCATCCCAAAATGGCAAAAATACTTGATTGATAATGGTGAACGCCAAGAACATATGAGTGACGGTGAGCTCATGACGATAATTATTGCATTCCATCTCTCCCACCAACGTAACTTTAAGCATTTTTATATTAGATTCATTGCCATATATACACAACCTTATTGAGCTAACGCGTTTTCTTGAAGTCATGCCAACTGTTTGAATACCATTAAGCTCATTTTTTACTCATGTTAAAGATCAGCCAACAAGGATAGAATTTATTGATTCAATCCGTCTAAAAGTGTGCCATAACCTGCAGCTACCAAGGAATCAAATGTTTAAAGGGATAGCAGAGAGAAGAAAAGGAGCATAATGAGGGTTCTACGGCTTTAAACTTTCTTTAATTGTTAGCTATCTTGGTGAGATCGTAGCGGCTGTAGTGGCATAGTTAATTTGGTCACCAAGTCAGAGGTGATATTATCTCTTCATAAACAGATAGGTGACATTTATGGCAAAACGTATAAGACGACTTTTTAGTGCTGAATTTAAACTTGAAGCTGCTCAACTTGTGCTTGACCAAAACTATTCAGTGATCGAAGCCGCCAACGCTATGGGCATAGGTCAATCCACTATGGATAAATGGGTTCGGCAACTTAAGTTAGAACGCAAAGGTATTTCCCCAAAAGCCTCACCCATGACGCCAGAACAAGTTGAAATCCGTGAGTTGAAAAAGAAAATTGCACGGCTTGAAGCGCATAATGAGATCTTAAAAAAGGCTACAGCGCTGGTGATGTCAGACTCCCTGAACAATTCTCGCTGATCGAGAAACTCAGTCGGCGCTTTAGCATTAAAAAATTGTGTGATGTATTCAGGGTTCATCGCAGTAGCTATCAATATTGGTGTCATCGCGCCAAGACGCCTTCAGTAGAACAAATACGGCTTCGGGCACTGGTTAGAGAAGCCCATGAAAGTAGTCACGGTTCTGCTGGGGTACGTACTATTGCAGACATTGTATCAAATACAAAGCAGGTTCCCTTTAACGGGTTATCGTGCAACTAAGCTGATGAAATTACTTGGCTTAGTGCGTTGTCAAATGCCGAAACATCGGTATAAAAAAGCAGTGCAAGAGCATGTGGAAATACCGGATTATTTAGCACGCAAATTTGCAGTAACAGAGCCGGATCAAGTTTGGGTAGGAGATGTGACCTTATATTTGGGCGGGTAATCGTTGGATATATTTAGCGGTCGTGATGGACTTGTTTGCACGAAAACCGATTGGCTGGGCAATGTCATTGTCACCCAACAGGAAAAGCGTTATCAATGGCTTTCGAATCAAGAGGTAAGCCCCAAAATGTTCTGTTTCACTCGGATCAAGGAAGCCATTACACAAGCCGAGCCTACCGCCAATTATTATGGCGTTATCAAATAAAACAAAGTTTATCTCGCCGAGGAAATTGTTGGGATAATGCACCAATGGAACGCTTTTTTAGAAGCTTAAAAGCAGAGTGGGTGCAATGATAGGTTATCGAAGTTTTACTGAAGCTCAGCAGCAAATAATCCGTTATATAATTGGATATTACAGTCAACTCAGACCCCATCAATATAACGGCGGGTTACCCCCAAACGAATCGGAACGATTATATTGGAAAAACTCTAAAACGGTGACCAATTTTTATTGACCACTTCAGGCCACGTAAAAATATGAAGCCAAAATTATTAGCCGCTTGGGATAGAGCGATATTAGATAGGCAATTTCTTATTGAAATGATTAATGATCAATTGAAAAATATTACTCAAATTGAGTATTCACGTCATCATAACTACAGAGTTTCATGTTGAATTTACTGATTGGTTTGATGGCTTATTGTTTGAAACCAAAAAGCAATCACTGAATATATCAAATCCCGAGAAAACAGGGTTTCAAGTAATGACTTAAACCGACTCAGGTTAAATTAATAGCTTAAATAAAAAATACATCAAATATAGCTGAACATAGAACGATACCAAACGCAAAAAAGCCACCCTTATGGGTGGCTTCTTAAATTTAATGCTTGGCAGTTCCCTACTCTCACATGGGGAGACCCCACACTACCATCGGCGCTACGGCGTTTCACTTCTGAGTTCGGCATGGGGTCAGGTGGGACCACCGCGCTATTGCCGCCAAGCAAATTCTTTTTCATTTTATGAAATCATGGTGCTGATACCCAGATTCGAACTGGGGACCTCACCCTTACCAAGGGTGTGCTCTACCAACTGAGCCATATCAGCAAATATGGTACTGTCAGTCAGTACTGACACAACCTTTAAAATTAAAGTCTGGCAGTTCCCTACTCTCACATGGGGAGACCCCACACTACCATCGGCGCTACGGCGTTTCACTTCTGAGTTCGGCATGGGGTCAGGTGGGACCACCGCGCTATCGCCGCCAGACATATTCTGTCTGTCAACATGATGTCACCTTCCGGCTTCCATCACATTAACGTTAATCTTGAACAAGCTGTCATTTTAAACAATATTCTTTATCCGATTTATCTCATTATTTCGTTATTCACCAAAATAAATCGCTAAATCATTCAGTGTCTCTCTAAAACACCTTCGGTGTTGTAAGGTTAAGCCTCTCGGTTCATTAGTACTGGTTAGCTCAACGGCTCGCACCGCTTACACACCCAGCCTATCAACGTCTTAGTCTTAAACGTTCCTTCAGGACTCTCAAGGAGTCAGGGAAGACTCATCTCAAGGCAAGTTTCCCGCTTAGATGCTTTCAGCGGTTATCTCTTCCGCACTTAGCTACCGGGCAATGCCATTGGCATGACAACCCGAACACCAGTGGTGCGTCCACTCCGGTCCTCTCGTACTAGGAGCAGCCCCTTTCAATCTTCCAACGCCCACGGCAGATAGGGACCGAACTGTCTCACGACGTTCTAAACCCAGCTCGCGTACCACTTTAAACGGCGAACAGCCGTACCCTTGGGACCTACTTCAGCCCCAGGATGTGATGAGCCGACATCGAGGTGCCAAACACCGCCGTCGATATGAACTCTTGGGCGGTATCAGCCTGTTATCCCCGGAGTACCTTTTATCCGTTGAGCGATGGCCCTTCCATTCAGAACCACCGGATCACTATGACCTACTTTCGTACCTGCTCGAGCCGTCACTCTCGCAGTCAAGCTAGCTTATGCCATTGCACTAACCTCACGATGTCCGACCGTGATTAGCTAACCTTCGTGCTCCTCCGTTACTCTTTGGGAGGAGACCGCCCCAGTCAAACTACCCACCAGACACTGTCCGCAACCCAGATAATGGGTCTACGTTAGAACATCAAACATTAAAGGGTGGTATTTCAAGGTTGGCTCCATGCAGACTGGCGTCCACACTTCAAAGCCTCCCACCTATCCTACACATCAAGGCTCAATGTTCAGTGTCAAGCTATAGTAAAGGTTCACGGGGTCTTTCCGTCTTGCCGCGGGTACACTGCATCTTCACAGCGAGTTCAATTTCACTGAGTCTCGGGTGGAGACAGCCTGGCCATCATTACGCCATTCGTGCAGGTCGGAACTTACCCGACAAGGAATTTCGCTACCTTAGGACCGTTATAGTTACGGCCGCCGTTTACTGGGGCTTCGATCAAGAGCTTCGCTTACGCTAACCCCATCAATTAACCTTCCAGCACCGGGCAGGCGTCACACCGTATACGTCCACTTTCGTGTTTGCACAGTGCTGTGTTTTTAATAAACAGTTGCAGCCAGCTGGTATCTGCGACTGGCTTCAGCTCCGTGAGTAAATCACTTCACCTAGCGCCAGCGTGCCTTCTCCCGAAGTTACGGCACCATTTTGCCTAGTTCCTTCACCCGAGTTCTCTCAAGCGCCTTAGTATTCTCTACCTGACCACCTGTGTCGGTTTGGGGTACGATTAATGATAATCTAGAGCTTAGAGGCTTTTCCTGGAAGCATGGCATCAGTTACTTCATCACCGTAGTGACTCGTCATCAGACCTCAGTGTATAGTGAACCGGATTTGCCTAATTCACCCACCTACATCCTTAAACCGGGACAACCGTCGCCCAGCTAACTTAGCCTTCTCCGTCCCCCCATCGCAATTATCACCAGTACGGGAATATTAACCCGTTGCCCATCGACTACGCTTTTCAGCCTCGCCTTAGGGGTCGACTCACCCTGCCCCGATTAACGTTGGACAGGAACCCTTGGTCTTCCGGCGTGCGGGTTTTTCACCCGCATTATCGTTACTTATGTCAGCATTCGCACTTCTGATACCTCCAGCATGCCTCACAGCACACCTTCGCAGGCTTACAGAACGCTCCCCTACCCAACAATATTTAAATATCGCTGCCGCAGCTTCGGTGCATAGTTTAGCCCCGTTACATCTTCCGCGCAGACCGACTCGACCAGTGAGCTATTACGCTTTCTTTAAATGATGGCTGCTTCTAAGCCAACATCCTGGCTGTCTGAGCCTTTCCACTTCGTTTCCCACTTAACTATGACTTTGGGACCTTAGCTGGCGGTCTGGGTTGTTTCCCTCTTCACGACGAACGTTAGCACCCGCCGTGTGTCTCCCGTGATAACATTCTTCGGTATTCGTAGTTTGCATCGAGTTGGTAAGTCGGGATGACCCCCTAGTCGAAACAGTGCTCTACCCCCGAAGATGAATTCACGAGGCGCTACCTAAATAGCTTTCGGGGAGAACCAGCTATCTCCCGGTTTGATTGGCCTTTCACCCCCAGCCACAAGTCATCCGCTAATTTTTCAACATTAGTCGGTTCGGTCCTCCAGTTAGTGTTACCCAACCTTCAACCTGCCCATGGCTAGATCACCGGGTTTCGGGTCTATACCCTGCAACTCATTCGCCCAGTTAAGACTCGGTTTCCCTACGGCTCCCCTATTCGGTTAACCTTGCTACAGAATATAAGTCGCTGACCCATTATACAAAAGGTACGCAGTCACCCTGATAAATCAAGGCTCCCACTGCTTGTACGTACACGGTTTCAGGTTCTATTTCACTCCCCTCGCCGGGGTTCTTTTCGCCTTTCCCTCACGGTACTGGTTCACTATCGGTCAGTCAGGAGTATTTAGCCTTGGAGGATGGTCCCCCCATATTCAGACAGGATAACACGTGTCCCGCCCTACTCGTCGAACTCACAACACTAACATTTTCAGATACGGGGCTATCACCCTTTACTGCCAGACTTTCCAGACTGTTCTCTTAATGCTAGCGTTGATGTTGGTTCTGGGCTGCTCCCCGTTCGCTCGCCGCTACTAGGGGAATCTCGGTTGATTTCTTTTCCTCGAGGTACTGAGATGTTTCAGTTCCCTCGGTTCGCTTCATTTAGCTATGTATTCACTAAATGATGATGCACCAAAGTGCACCGGGTTTCCCCATTCGGACATCGTCGGCTAATAACGCTTCATATCAGCTCACCGACGCTTTTCGCAGATTAGCACGTCCTTCATCGCCTCTGACTGCCTAGGCATCCACCGTGTACGCTTATTCGCTTAACCTCACAACCCGAAGGTGTCTTTTATCACTGCAAGCACAGCGACAAAACCTTGGGGTCTGAGTATTTTGAGAGACTCTGGTATTCTTTCGACAAAGAATACCGTTGTTTTCAATTTTCAGCTTGTTCCAGATTATTAAAGAGCATAATTGTTAAGCCGACTCAATAAGTCAGCTTAATCATTATTTTTGGGTACCGCCTTTCACTCGATAACCGCGCAATTGGCGTCCCCTAGGGGATTCGAACCCCTGTTACCGCCGTGAAAGGGCGGTGTCCTAGGCCTCTAGACGAAGGGGACATCAGTCACTGCTTCGCAGACGCGCATTTTGCTCTACTTTCTATCAGACAATCTGTGTGAGCACTTCACATTCAACTTCGAATTTAGGTAAGGAGGTGATCCAACCGCAGGTTCCCCTACGGTTACCTTGTTACGACTTCACCCCAGTCATGAATCACAAAGTGGTAAGCGCCCCCCCGAAGGTTAAGCTACCTACTTCTTTTGCAACCCACTCCCATGGTGTGACGGGCGGTGTGTACAAGGCCCGGGAACGTATTCACCGTAGCATTCTGATCTACGATTACTAGCGATTCCGACTTCATGGAGTCGAGTTGCAGACTCCAATCCGGACTACGACGCACTTTATGAGTTCCGCTGGCTCTCGCGAGTTCGCTTCTCTTTGTATGCGCCATTGTAGCACGTGTGTAGCCCTACTCGTAAGGGCCATGATGACTTGACGTCATCCCCACCTTCCTCCGGTTTATCACCGGCAGTCTCCCTTGAGTTCCCACCATTACGTGCTGGCAACAAAGGATAAGGGTTGCGCTCGTTGCGGGACTTAACCCAACATTTCACAACACGAGCTGACGACAGCCATGCAGCACCTGTCTCAGAGTTCCCGAAGGCACTAAAGCATCTCTGCTAAATTCTCTGGATGTCAAGAGTAGGTAAGGTTCTTCGCGTTGCATCGAATTAAACCACATGCTCCACCGCTTGTGCGGGCCCCCGTCAATTCATTTGAGTTTTAACCTTGCGGCCGTACTCCCCAGGCGGTCGATTTAACGCGTTAGCTCCGGAAGCCACTCCTCAAGGGAACAACCTCCAAATCGACATCGTTTACAGCGTGGACTACCAGGGTATCTAATCCTGTTTGCTCCCCACGCTTTCGCACCTGAGCGTCAGTCTTTGTCCAGGGGGCCGCCTTCGCCACCGGTATTCCTCCACATCTCTACGCATTTCACCGCTACACATGGAATTCTACCCCCCTCTACAAGACTCTAGCTGACCAGTTTTAGATGCCATTCCCAGGTTAAGCCCGGGGATTTCACATCTAACTTAATCAACCGCCTGCGTGCGCTTTACGCCCAGTAATTCCGATTAACGCTTGCACCCCCCGTATTACCGCGGCTGCTGGCACGGAGTTAGCCGGTGCTTCTTCTGTCGGTAACGTCAATCGCTGATAGTATTAATATCAACGCCTTCCTCCCGACTGAAAGTACTTTACAACCCTAAGGCCTTCTTCATACACGCGGCATGGCTGCATCAGGCTTGCGCCCATTGTGCAATATTCCCCACTGCTGCCTCCCGTAGGAGTCTGGGCCGTGTCTCAGTCCCAGTGTGGCTGATCATCCTCTCAGACCAGCTAGAGATCGTCGCCTAGGTGAGCCATTACCTCACCTACTAGCTAATCCCATATGGGTTCATCCGACAGCGCAAGGCCCGAAGGTCCCCTGCTTTGCTCCTTAGAGATTATGCGGTATTAGCTACCGTTTCCAGTAGTTATCCCCCTCTGTCAGGCAGATCCCCATACATTACTCACCCGTCCGCCGCTCGTCAGCAAAGAAGCAAGCTTCTTCCTGTTACCGCTCGACTTGCATGTGTTAGGCCTGCCGCCAGCGTTCAATCTGAGCCATGATCAAACTCTTCAATTAAAGTTTGATGCTCAAAGAATTAAACTGACTTCATTTATTCATATATGAATTAACGTGTTAGTCACTCTTTAAGACTTAAAATCAAAAATATTTTTTATTTCGATAGTGTCTTGTGAGTGCCCACACAGATTGTCTGATAAATTGTTAAAGAGCGTTGCAACAAGGCTTAAGGTAACTCGTTAAGGTTCTTGCTGCGAGGTGGCGTATATTACTCTTTTCATTCAGGAAGTCAAGCATTTATTTTCAACTTTCTTTCCGAACTACTTCGACCATCACCTCAATCATCCCGCTGTTTTTCAAGGCGCTTATCGCGCTTTGGAACTTTCAAACTCAACCGCTCGGCCGGTTTGTCGTGACAACGGAGCGCATTATAGGGGCTGAGATTTTTCTGGCAACTGTTTTTTTGAATTAATTTACTGTTCGCTTTATTATTCATCAAATTGCACTTAAATAGCTAGTTTTTCGAGCTTTTCGAACCCTTCAGTAATTAATACAGGGGTCAATTTAGCGATCGCTTCATCAATCCTCAAACAATAAGCGATATTTTCTGCCCCTTGTTTAGATTCAATAAGGGGTTGTTCTATTAATAAAGAAGCTGTTTGTTGATTATTGATCAGCCATTGTGTTCTTCTGGCTATCGCCGCCCCAGAATCAATGAATCGCGTTCCTGAAGGTAGTACTTGTGCAAGCTCATCAAGAATTAAGGGGAAGTGGGTGCAGCCCAGAACTACAGTATCTGGTGGCTCCTTCATGCGTAACCAGGGTTTAAGCGCTTGGGAGAGTCGCTGTAGCGATATAGGTATGCCATGTAATTTATCTTCTGCCAGTTCAACGAGTTCTGATGATCCTAAGGATTCTACTTTGCAGTCTGCCGCAAAACGACTAATCAGCTCTTTAGTATAAGAACGATTAACGGTGCCTTTAGTCGCAAGCAAGCCCACAATCCCATTGCGTGTTAATTTACTTGCGGGCTTTATCGCTGGTACTGCTCCGACAATAGGAAAGCTAAACTTAGCACGTAAAGGAGGAAGGCTTATTGTACTCGCAGTATTACAAGCAATAATCGCCAGAGTTAATGGATGTTTTTTCTGAATAGCTTCAACAATAGAAATCACTCTTTCTATAATAAAGGATTCGGTTTTTTCCCCGTAAGGGAAAGCTTCATTGTCGAATGCATAGATGTAATGAAGGTTAGGCAGTAATTTCCTAACCTCTCGGTAGACAGAAAGCCCCCCAACACCAGAGTCAAATACTAGAATTGTTGGGCGGCTGAATGGATTTTTATCAGAAGTTATAGCTTCCAGTGAGGAAGAATTCTCTTCCAGGGGTGCGATAGCCATACGCAGTCTCATAGTCTTTATCTAACAGGTTGGCTATTCTACCACGAATTGTCAGATGGTCAGTCACTGGATATGCCGCAGTTGCATCCCATAAACTAAAGCCACCTTGTTTAATGGTCCTAGGATAATCCGTATCATAACGCGAACCTATATATTGATAAGTCAGCCCCATGTTGACTTTTTCTATATTCCAATCTAATTGATATTTAACTTGTTGTTTAGCACGGCGTAATAACACTTTATTGGTTTCATTATCTTTAGGGTCAATATACTGATACGTTAATTGGTGATGAAAAATCCAAGTATCTAAATCACCGGTCCATTCAATCCCTTTGATTGTGGCTTTCTTAATGTTGTAATAGCTGCTCGGGGTTTGATTTATACCTTTTCTAGAATCAATTAAATTATCAATCTGATTACGGTAAGCCGATAGTTGCCAAGATAATGGGCCCGTTAATCCCTCTAAACCTATTTCCCATTGCTGGCTTTCTTCAGGTTTAAGATTTTCATTGGCTCCCCATTTTCCATAGAGTTGATCTAATGTCGGTGCTTTATAAGCTGTCGCATAAGAGCCTATTAATTTATAACCTTCAATGAACTCCCAACCTGCGCCTACTTGCCAGGTGGTATGCCAACCATATTCAGAATGATGATCGCCACGGATAGCACTCTCTATTGTGATATCCTGAATCTGTTTTTGTCCTGTTAAATATAAGCCCGTATTATCAGTATTTGCTTTTTTAACCATACCATTGGTATCTGGCTCTACCGATTGGCGATTCCAATCAATCCCAGTACTAATGCCACCATCTTCAATACGGAAACTATTGCCCCATTGTAGATTGTACTGTTCAGAATCATTCAATCTGGCACTTGTATCATAGCGTCCTATTCTAGGATCAAAATTATAATCCTTAACGTGGCTATAACTTGCCAACAGTTGTGTTGAATAAATACCTCGCGAAAATTGCATGCCAGTATCAATTGTTCTGCTCGAAAGCTCTCGTGTATCAACTAAGGGTCCAGGATACTTGCTATCATCATATTTAGTTCTATTATCATAACCATAACCTCTGGCAAATCCATTAAACTCATCATTAAACTGATGCTCAATGCCTAACCATAAGGATTTCCCCATAAAACCATCGCGATCATGCTGAGGAGTATTCCCTGTATTACCTCTGGCTTCAATATCATAGCCCGATGTGTAATCATAAGAGGCCGAAGCTGTAACTTTCGTTTTTTTACCAATAAGTTGTTGAGTAGAGGCATTATAATTTTGATAACTATAACTCCCAAGGGTCGCCCCTAATGTTGTCCCCGGCTCCGTCCGTCCTGTAATAATATTAATGACCCCTCCTATCGCATCGGATCCATATACCGCAGATCTCGCACCACGAATATATTCAATACGCTGGACAAGAGAGATTGGAATTTGGCTCATATCTGAAGAACCACTAATGCCCGCCTGATTAAGTCTAATCCCATCAACTAAAACTAAAACATGACCTGAATTAGCCCCTCGAATATAGATCGAACTTAATTGCCCTCTCCCCCCACTTTGATAAAAGTCCACTCCCGGCAATCGTCTTAATACATCAACCACTGTATTAGACTGCCAATGGTCTATATCCTCGCGGGTCACTACAGTGATGGGGGCTAATATAGAAGAAATTGGCTGCTCGAAACGATTGGCAGTTACCACCATCTGATCCGCATTATTAGCCCATGCCAAAGAAGAAATACCACCAAATACTGCAATAGCTGCTGCCGACAGTGGCAACAATTTTTTATTGTTCATTTTTAAAGCATCCAGAGTAATCATTTTTAATATCAGGATGCCGCAAGGCGGAATATAAGATGCGCGCAAATATTCAGCAAGGCGACTTTCAATGGCAGATATTCGGACTCAAGGAAAATTAATTGTTCTTATATAAGCTGAGTGTAGGAAAATCATAAAAATAGCCAACACTGCTACAGTTCAACAATATAATAGACACAAATTCCTATTACCGCTGCGCGTCAGTCCCAGATTCACACTGGGTTCCCTATTAACTCCTTACGGAGACCATTAGCGGGCTATATCCTAAAAGGCACGTGCGATTATGTCCATGCGTACACAATGAAAACTGGACATCTTGTCAGCTTTCCCTACAATTTCGCGTCAGAAAATTGATTTTTAGTGAATAATGGGGTCATACATATGCAAAATGCTTTGCCAACTGAACAATACGAACTGCAACTGGCAGAAAAAGTAACTCGTCTGAAGCAGTTGATGATCCCTTTCAATGCGCCGGAACCTGATGTTTATCGCTCGCCTGAATCGCATTATCGGATGCGCGCAGAATTCCGTTTATGGCATGAAAATGATGATATTTTTCATATTATGTTTGATCAACAAACCAAGCAACGGATTCGGATTGATCACTTTCCTGTTGCCAGCCAGTTGATTAATAACATGATGTGTTCTCTTTTATCCTTAATAAAAGGTAATCAGGTTTTACGCTTTAAGTTATTTCAAGTGGATTATTTATCTACACTGAGCAACAAGATGATTGTTTCTCTGCTTTATCATAAGAAACTGAATGATGAGTGGACAGCTGAAGCCAAGCAACTTAAAGCAGCATTAGAAGCCCAAGGGTTTGATGTGCAGATTATTGGCCGTGCATCGAAAACCAAAATCATGTTAGATCATGATTATATTGATGAAGAATTATTAATCAACGGTAAAAAAATGATTTATCGTCAGGTTGAAAATAGCTTCACTCAGCCTAATGCCCAGGTAAATATTCAAATGTTGGAGTGGGCAATTGCGGCAACTCAACATTCTAAAGGGGATTTACTGGAGCTTTATTGCGGAAATGGAAATTTTTCTTTGGCATTAGCGCAAAATTTTCAGCGCGTATTAGCCACTGAAATCGCTAAACCGTCGGTAGCTGCGGCACAATATAATATTGAAGCCAATAATATTGATAATGTGCAAATTATTCGAATGTCGGCGGAAGACTTTACTCAGGCGATGCAAGGAACTCGACAGTTCCATCGTTTAGAGGGCATTGATCTCTTAAGTTATCAATGTGAAACTATTTTTGTCGATCCTCCACGCAGTGGGCTAGATGATGACACGGTAAAATTAGTTCAGGGCTATAATAAAATTCTATATATCTCGTGTAATCCAGAAACGTTAAGTCAAAATTTATTAGTGCTTAGCCAGACTCACGATATTAAGAAACTGGCACTGTTTGATCAATTCCCTTATACCCACCATATGGAATGTGGCGTATTGCTGGAGCGTAAGGCAATTACGGGCTAATCTTTCGAGCTAACTGGATAAATAAAGGCCCTCAACGGGCCCTTTATTATTTCATCCTTGTTCTGACAACAAGCTGACTACTAGCCTACTATCATCTTACGACGAAATTATTCTTGTTCTGCTTCCGCTAGTAATTCTTGCTGTTCACGCTTACGCGCTATCCATGCACGGCATAACCACAATGCAATAATTACTGAAAACGTAGCAGGCACAAAGTTAGAGCCCATCTCACTGAACTCGGCACGCAAAATAGTGGCATACAGGAACAGGCCTAATAAAAAAACGCCAACCACAATTTTCGGTAATCCATCCGGCATTGGAGCATGCAAATAACGTTGATGTAGACAATAAATAGAAAGTATCAACGTTAAAATAGGGAAAATGGAGAAAGAAACAAAGGAATTAAAAAATACAGAGAAAGTACCGTGAGTCGATAGTCCTATCACGAAGGCAAGCAATAAAGTACTTTTTTCTTGCCGATTGTGTTCCATCATGAGGTCTCCTTAATTAGTCAGTCCGGGGTAAGAATGATGTTTGTCTTGTTCACGCCTATACCAGTAATATGCACCTTTAGCTATCATACGTAACTGTAATACAAGACGTTCTTCGAGTCGTTGCCTTTTTTCTATATCAATATCCAGAGCTTCAGCACCGGCACTAAAAACTATGGTTACCATCGCTTCAGCCTGCATTTCAGTAAAATAACGCGGCATCCGTTTCTCTAATTCGAGGTAATCTGCTAATTCAGCAATAAAATGCTGAATCTCTCGCGCTACCGCGGCACGAAACTCAGCAGAAGTTCCTGAACGTTCACGCAATAATAACCTAAAGGCATTTGGGTTATTACCAATAAACTCCATAAAAGTTGAGACTGATGTACGGATCACACTCCCGCCCTTGGCAATGCGCTGACGAGCCTGTCGCATTAATTGACGCAACATCAAACCACTTTCGTCGACCATTGTAAGCCCGAGTTCATCAACATCTTTAAAATGGCGATAAAATGAAGTTGGTGCAATTCCTGCTTCACGAGCAACTTCACGCAAGCTTAAGCTGGTAAAGCTCCTTTCGGCACTCAATTGACTAAAGGCAGCTTCAATCAATGAGCGACGGGTTTTTTCTTTTTGTTTTGCTCTTACGCCAGTAACGTTACTCACAGTGATCCTAATATTTATTCATTGGACAGCAATTAATATATCAAATTTTTCAATCCTCGTGTTATTTGCTTCGGACGACAAAAAAATAAAACCCATAAAAATATAGGCAATATCGCTAAATATGACTAATAAGTTTCCTTTCCATTATTTTCGCCTATGTCGCAAAAATGCCGCTACCTATTAGGCTAATTAATTCGCCAATGTTAATATACGGTTGTCATTTTGTTTTCCAGCAGGTCATATCTCATGCAACATATCCATTTTGATGCCATCGTAATTGGCTCAGGTCCTGGCGGAGAAGGTGCCGCCATGGGGCTCGTTAAGCAAGGAAAGAATGTCGCTGTTATTGAGCGTTATGATAGCGTCGGTGGAGGATGTACCCATTGGGGGACCATTCCCTCTAAGTCACTCCGTCATGCTGTAAGTCGTATTATTGAATTTAATCAAAATCCACTTTATAGCGATAACTCACGAATTCTTCGTTCTTCCTTTGCAGAAATTCTTCTTCACGCTGAAAGCGTTATTAATCAACAAACCCGTATGCGCCAAGGTTTTTATGAACGTAATGGCTGTTCGATGTTTTCTGGAGAAGCGTCCTTTATTGACGAACATCGACTCAGTGTGCGTTATGCCGATGGTAGTTGTGATATTTTAAGCGCCGAAAAAATTGTTATCGCGACAGGCTCGCGCCCTTATACTCCCCCCGATGTCGATTTTTCCCATTCGCGTATTTATAATAGTGACACTATTCTCAGTCTTTCTCATGAACCACGCCATGTCATTATTTACGGTGCCGGAGTGATTGGCTGTGAATATGCTTCTATATTCCGTGGCTTAAGCGTAAAAGTTGATCTAATTAATACTCGAGATCATTTACTGGCATTTCTTGATCAAGAAATGTCCGACGCGCTGTCTTATCATTTTTGGAACAGTGGTGTTGTTATTCGCCATAATGAAGAATATGAAAAAATAGAAGGCGTTGATGATGGTGTTATCGTCCATTTAAAATCAGGCAAAAAAGTCAAAGCTGATTGCTTATTATATGCCAATGGTCGAACCGGTAATACTGATACGCTGGGCCTAGCAAATGTTGGAATAGAAGCCGATAGCCGTGGCTTAATTAAAGTCGATAATCTATACCGTACTACAAATGAACACATCTATGCGGTAGGTGATGTTATTGGTTATCCAAGTTTAGCTTCAGCGGCATATGATCAGGGCCGAATCGCTGCTCGCGCCATGAATTCAGAAATTGATGGGCCTCATTTAGTTGATGATATTCCTACGGGTATTTATACCATTCCAGAAATTAGCTCAGTGGGGAAAACAGAACAACAACTCACTTCGATGAAAGTACCTTATGAAGTAGGGCGTGCACAATTTAAACATTTAGCTCGTGCTCAAATTGCAGGAATGAATATTGGCAGTTTAAAAATCTTATTTCACCGAGATACGCTTCAAATTTTGGGTATTCACTGTTTTGGCGAAAGAGCCGCTGAAATTATTCATATTGGGCAAGCCATTATGGAACAGAAAGGTGAAGGCAATACGATTGAATATTTTGTTAATACTACCTTCAATTACCCAACCATGGCAGAAGCTTATCGGGTAGCCGCTCTCAATGGTTTGAATCGATTGTTTTAAATATATCTTATCGATGACGGGAGTCATATAAATTGATCCGACGATCCCGTCATTGTTATTTTTCGATAAAATTACGCAGACATTTTTTTATCTTTATAATAATTCTGCATTAAACTGCGAATAGCTTCGGCTAATTGTTCATAACGACCACGTAATGGCGATCCGGGGCGATAAACTAAAATAACTGAACGCTGAGGCTCGGGGTCGGAACAATTAAGATAGCAAACACCATCACGACAAGTTTCATTTGGTACAGATAAATCGGGTAATAACGTAATACCACTGCCTGCCGCAACCATATTACGCAGAGTTTCAAGACTGGTTGCTCTAAAATGTGTATCTTCCTTTGCTCCCGCTTGAAAACAAAAGCCCAGCGCTTGATCACGTAAACAGTGACCGTCTTCTAACATCAATAATTTTTCACCCACCAATTCGGAAAACCCGATATCTTGACGATTAGACCATGGGTGATTTTCATAAACAGCCAATTTCATCGGCTCATTAAATAATGGAACGTCAATAAAGTTAACGGTCTCTTTGACTCGCGCCAAAATAGCACAATCCAATTTACCACTGTCTAACTGCGCTAACAGTTGTTGAGTTTGAGCCTCATGCAAATACATCTCTAATTTGGGATATAAACTATGTAATTCTGGAATTATATGCGGTAACAAATATGGACCAATGGTTGGGATCAGTCCAATATGTAATGGTCCTGACATACTTTCACCTTGCAATGAAGCCATTTCCTGTAGCACTTTGACTTCTCTCAACACAGTTCTCGCTTGCTCTACAAGCAGTAGTCCCTGCTGAGTAAATAATACTTTTCGGCTGGTACGCTCAAGGAGCATAACACCCAGTTCATCTTCTAATTTACGGATTTGTCCACTCAATGTAGGTTGGCTAACATGACAAAAATCAGCAGCGCGACGAAAATGTTTATGCTCAGCAAGCGCAACCAGATACTCTAAATCACGAATATTCATATATTCCTCAGAAGACGATAGGATTTACCAATCATTATAGATTAATATCACGCTATAAACTATCAACAAAATAAGTTTTACTTATCAAGGTCAGAAAATAATGTTTAAAAGTATTTAACTTTATTTATTTATATTTTTTTTTGGATCAATTTATGAATAAATGAGCTAAAGAAATTACTCGATAGGGATAAAGATAATTAGTTAATAATAAATGATATTAAAATTAAATTTCATTTATCAATAAAAAAACACTTTTAACCATTTATTTTTTAGATTGTTTAAAAAAATAATAACATTTTATATAACACAATAATTTTATTATTTAATACTACTCAATCATAAAGACAAATCAGCTAAATCCTAAAAAGATAGCTTAGAAATTTTATGTTACATATTTTCAATCGGAAAATTAAAATTATATGAAAAAAACTCCTATAATGAAAATAGATAAAAAGAGCTAATCATATAAATAATAATTAACTTAATTATTATTTTATAATAAGGAGGGAATATATTTTGTTATTAACAAAAATATTTATCCATATCTTGATTATAGTAACACTCATTTTTTCTACTCTAATAAATGCTATGGGAAATATAAAAACACTCACAGGAGAGATAGGTTTTATCGGAGCAATTATCTATGCTCCATGTTCTTTTAATAACGAAGATACCGTTAATTATTACCAATTCAGTTGCTTAGATAAACAAAATAACGTCAATAAATTAAATTTCAATCCATTAGAACTACAGAAAGAACACCTTCACCTAACTGATAATAAAGGAAATATTCGATTCAAATGGATTAATGAAGATCAACAGAGGGTGCTATTAACAGTAAACTATCAATAGAAAAACGTAGTAACTATTACAGTCGTTAAAAACATACTTCCTTCTAAAAGGCTTTTACATTATTTTATATTTAATAACATAAATACATTCTTTCAAGAAAATAATTAGCTTAGATACAACCACATAAAATAAAAATAAACACTAAAATAATAACTTTAGTGATTTAATTGTAAAAATTCATTTGAATCTGCAACTGAATCATAAACTAAAATATCTCATATACATAAAAAAAAGTAACCAAGGATTATTTTAATAACCTTGGTTACTTTTTATGTTACTTTTTATTTTTCATTATTCTTATGTCATTTTCAAACGCGATTTTGCATCCACAATAGCAATGGAAACTTGGCGTTGAGAAACACCGCCTTTGGCTAAACGTTTATCTAAGCAAGATTGTAATGATAAAATATTATAAACGTCGGATTGAATAACTGGACTGAATTTTTGTAACTCACTAAGAGATAATTCTTCCAATGCTTTCGTCTGTGTAATTGCGGTGACAACTGCTTCGCCAACAATATGGTGAGCTTCGCGGAATGGTATTCCTTTAGCGACCAAATAATCCGCTAATTCAGTGGCATTCGCATAACCTTGTTTAGCGGCTTCTTCACAACGTGGACGTTTAATTTGAATACCATCGAGCACCAATGCCGCCATATGCAAGCAATCTAACCAAGTATCTAAAGCATCAAATAAGCCTTCTTTGTCTTCTTGCATATCTTTATTATAGGCTAACGGTAATCCTTTTAGCGTCATCATCATGCCGGTTAATGCCCCCTGGACACGACCACATTTTCCACGGATCAACTCAAGTGCGTCTGGATTTTTCTTTTGTGGCATTAATGATGAGCCTGAAGTAACACGGTCTGATAATTCAACGAAACCGGCTTCTCCACTATTAAAGAAAATTAAATCTTCAGCAAAGCGCGATAAATGGATCATGCTAATGCTAGCATTAGAAAGCAATTCCAGTACATGATCGCGGTCAGAGACCGTATCTAAACTATTACGTGTGGCAGAAGAAAAACCTAACCAGCCGGCTAGTTGTTCACGATCGATATCGTATGCAGTTCCCGCTAAAGCCCCACAGCCTAATGGGCTGATATCTAAACGTTTTAAGGTATCTTTTAGTCGGCTTTCATCACGGGCTAACATTTCGCAATACGCTAAACACCAGTGCGCAAACGTAACCGGCTGCGCTCGCTGTAAATGCGTATAACCGGGCATAACCGCGTCTTGATTGGCTTCAGCGGTGATCACTAATGCCTGTTGTAGCAGTTCAATGGCATGTAATAATTCTAGTGTTTGGTCTTTGCACCATAATTTGAGATCGGTAGCTACCTGATCATTTCGGCTACGTCCGGTATGCAGTTTTTTCCCGAGATCGCCAACTTTTTCAATTAGTTTGCCTTCAACCCAACTGTGGATATCTTCCGCATCACTTTGCAAAATAGCCTTTGGGTTTGCTTGTACTTCTTTCAGTAATTCATTCAGCGCGAGTTCTAATTGTTGTTGTTCATTCTGGTTAAGCACTCCAACGGTCACCAACGCTTTTGACCACGCGACAGAGCCGATAATATCCTGCTCGGCTAAACGATAATCAAAACGTAATGAATCGTTAAACTGTTTAAACCGTTGATCGGCTTCCTGACTGAAACGCCCGCCCCAAAGTGCCATAACTGTTTCCTATTCGATTAATAATCCAACAATAATTAATTTCTGTAATTCTTTGGTTCGCTACCCAAAATATAGCGATAACGAACCAAAAAAATCGAGATAATAATAACTTATTTTTGTTCTGACTTATTTCTGTTCTTTTAATGCACGAATACGTGAAGACAGAGAATATAAACGAATAAAACCACCTGCATGGCTATGATCATAAACATCATCTTCACCAAAAGTCGCAAATTCTTCAGAATATAAGCTGCTGTCAGCTTTTTTCTGAATCGCCGTTACTTGGCCTTTGTACAATTTCAGCACAACTTCACCGCTAACATCTTCAGCCAATGATTCTGCGGCAGCTTGAATTGATTTACGCAGTGGAGCAAACCAACGACCGTCGTAAACCACATAAGACATTTCTAATCCCAGCTGTTCACGCCATTTAAAGCAGTCGCGATCCAGCACTAGCTGCTCTATACCACGCAGTGCAGCCATCATAATGGTGCCCCCTGGAGTTTCATAACAACCACGGGATTTCATGCCGACTAACCGGTTTTCAACAATATCGATACGCCCAACACCGTGCTTGGCGCCCAATTGATTTAAAGTTTCTAAACAATGTAATGGTGATAATTCTTGTCCATTCACGGAAACCACTTCGCCTTTTTTCACCCCAACAGTGACATATTCAGCTTCATTTGGTGCGTCTTCTGGTGCAACAGTCCAAACCCAGCAATCTTTATTTGCTGCATTCCATGTACTTTCTAAAACACCACCTTCTGTCGAAATATGCCATGCGTTTTCATCGCGGCTATAAATTTTTTCTAACGAGGCTGTGGTTGGTATATTACGTTCTTTTAGATAATCTAATAGTGCTTCTCTTGAACGTAGATCCCACTCACGCCATGGTGCAATTACTTTCAGTTGCGGTGCTAATGCTGCGAAGGCGCTCTCAAAACGCACTTGGTCATTACCTTTACCTGTCGCCCCATGGGACAAAGCATCTGCACCGACTTTCAATGCTAATTCGACTTGAGCTTTGGCGATAATAGGACGTGCCATAGAGGTGCCTAGCAAATAGCTGCCTTCATACAGCGCTCCCGTCTTCAGCACCGGATAAATGTAGTCTTTAATAAACTCTTCGCGTAAATCAACAATATGGCATTCAGATGCACCCGATTGCAGTGCTTTTTGCTCAACACCCACCAGCTCTTCAGGGTCTTGGCCGACGTTTGCCACAAATGCCACAACTTCACAGTTGTCATAGTTTTCTTTTAACCATGGAATGATTGCAGATGTATCTAGGCCGCCAGAATATGCTAGAACGATTTTTTTGATACCTTTTTTCATAATATGACCTTATCTTAACTCTTTAAAATATATGATTTAATTACACTTCGATATGAGTTGTATTCAGCTATTATTCCGCCAGAATACGGGTACCAATCGCCGTGCCGTTGAATAGTGCAGGTAATTGCTCCGCATGACGCCAGCTCGCAATATCTACTGGGCGCTGTAAGGTTTTTGCCGCGTCTAATGCCGCATTAACTTTCACAATCATGCCATCAGTTATAATGCCTTGTTTAATCAGTATTTCTGCTTTCTGAGCTGTCATTTCGGCAATCTTTTGTCCTTTGCCATCTAAAATCCCACTAACATCAGAAAGTAAGACCAAATCTGCACCTAATGCTTGTGCTATCGCGGTTGCCGCCTGATCTGCATTAACATTCATTAATTGACCTTCAGGCGTGATCCCGATAGAACTGATAATCGGTAAATAATCCGCAGCTAATAATAAATTAAGTAGTTTAGGATCACCGGGATGCGCATGACCAACATGCCCTAACTCATCATTCAATTGATTTACAACTGCACTTTGCCCATCACCTAAAGATAGACCTACTGCGTGCAATTGGTATTTAGTCGCCCATGCCAATAAGGTTTTATTCGCAGTTCCAGCCAGAGCCCCGGTAATAATGTCAATCTGATCTGCTGGCGTAACGCGTAACCCCTGCTTTTTAATCACTGGCAATTGCAGTTTTTGCATTAATTCATCGACTAGACAACCACCACCATGAACGATAACTAGCGGCCGTTGATGCGATTGACGATAGGTTTGTAAGGCCGTAAATAATCTTTCCAGCGCTTCTTCGCTGTCCAGTAAAACACCACCTAATTTGATAACTAATGGTTCCATGGCACTGATCCTTAATCTGACTAATAACGCTTCTGGCAAAGGGGTTAATTAAAGTAATGACTGTGTTTCATTAAAGCCAAAACGAATATTCATACACTGAACAGCCTGTGCGGCCGCACCTTTCAATAAGTTGTCTTCTGTGCCTACAATAATCAGATAATCACCATTCAAGACAAAACCAATATCGCAAAAAGGCAATCCAACCACAGATTTCAACGCGGGAACTCCCTGCTCGTATAACCGCACTAAGGGCTTGTTGTGATAAGCCGACTGATATGCGGCTTTAATCTGCTCAGCAGAAACCCCCGACTTAACTTTGCAAGTAATCGTTGCCAGAATACCCCGCGCAAAATTGCCTAAATGTGGCGTGAAGATAACATCAGTGCCAAGATGAGCCGCAATCTCCGGCTGATGGCGATGAGTAAAAATTCCGTACGGCTGTAAGCTAACTTCGCAAAAGCTATTAGTCATTGAAGCTTTACGTCCCGCACCAGAAACTCCGCTCGTCGCATTAATCACAGGCGGCATACTGTTATCTAATAATTTCTCAACCAATAAAGGCTTTAACGCCAATTGAGAAACCGTTGGATAGCAACCTGGTACCGCGATTAATTGAGCCTGTTTAATTTTGTCTGCCTGCCATTCGGCTAGTCCATAAACTGCATTCATTAACCAATGGTTGTTTTTATGTTCGAATCCGTAGTATTTTGGATAAAAATTAGCATCTTGAACACGATAAGCACCTGAGAGATCAAAAACTACACAGCCTGCGGCTAAAAATTGGGGGGCAATATCATGGCTCACCTCATGTGCTGTCGCCAAAAAGACGATATCGATACCTTTTGCAGACTCACTGACATCAGTCAATGGCTGTAAAGACATGTCGATAACGCCTTTATACTGCGGATAGAGATCTGACAGCGACTTACCTGCATCAGTACTTTGTGCTGAGACCATTAACCCCTGTAGTTTTATCTCAGGGTGACGTTGCAGATATGCAGCTAATTCTGCTCCGGTATAACCACTGGCACCAATAATCAGAGTGTTCAACATAAGCTTTCTTTACCTTGTACTCAGTACCCAAACCGTTTAATGTGTATTTTTATTCAAATAAAGTGCATGAATATTGATACTATTAAGGATAAAGGCTGTCAACAGTGAATATTAAATTACCTGCATTTATTGAGCTTTATCGTCAATTAATTGCCACTCCGTCAATTAGTGCTACTGACGCTAAACTCGATCAAAGTAATAAAGTCTTAGTCGAACTGCTGGGATCATGGCTCAAAGATCTCGGTTTTAACGTCAATATCCAACCAGTTCCCGACACTCGAGATAAATACAATCTATTAGCCTCAATAGGAGAAGGTTCAAGAGGTTTACTGCTATGTGGCCATACTGATACCGTTCCTTTTGATGATGGACGCTGGAGCAAAGATCCCTTTACCCTGACCGAACAGAATGGCAAGTTATATGGATTAGGTACGGCGGATATGAAAGGCTTTTTTGCCTTTATTATTGATGCACTCAGAGATATAGATATACAGAAATTACAAAGCCCACTGTATATTCTCGCAACCGCTGACGAAGAAACGTCCATGGCCGGAGCGCGCTATTTTGCGGCAAATACCACATTACGCCCGGACTTCGCGATTATTGGCGAACCTACATCGTTACAACCCATTCGCGCGCACAAAGGACATCTGTCTAATGCAATCCGAATTACTGGACAATCTGGACACTCCAGCGATCCCGCTCGGGGAGTCAATGCGATTGAATTAATGCATGAATCTATCAGTCACTTAATGACCCTACGTAATACACTGAAAGAACGTTATAACAATCCTGCGTTTGTTATTCCTTACCCGACCATGAATTTTGGTCACATTAATGGCGGCGATGCGGCAAATCGGATTTGTGGCTGTTGTGAACTACATATGGATATTCGACCGTTGCCGGGATTAACCTTGCAGGATATTGACGAGTTATTAAATGAAGCTCTTGAGCCCGTGAAACAGCGCTGGCCAGGTCGATTAGAAATTGAAGCTATGCATCCACCTATTCCAGGGTATGAGTGCCCAACAGACCATAAAAAAGTCGCAGTGATTGAAACACTGCTAGGGCAAAAAGCCGATAGCGTCAATTACTGTACTGAAGCGCCATTTATTCAACAATTATGCCCGACATTAGTTCTTGGTCCCGGTTCTATTGAGCAAGCTCATCAGCCCGATGAATTTATCGATATGAAATTTATCGAGCCAACTCGTCAATTAATGACCCAGCTAATCGAACATTTTTGCCTGACAGAATCCGCGTAAATGCTACATCTTGTGAGGTCAGCTCTGTATTGGCTGGCCTCATCCCTGTATTTCCCTATCCTCTGCACTTATTCTTTGCTCTTATCATCTATCTTGTGTGTATCTTAACGTCTATTGGCTAGATGAATTTTTTTCTTGTTGGTATTGAAAAAGTCTCAGCGCGTTATTTGCGTTAAGTATTGACTCAAAAATAATATCAGGTAATCTCTATCTAGACGTCTAAACGTATAGGCGTTTACACGGACAAACATAAATGAACAAACAGCCTCATGATAAGAGAAGCAAAAATATCAATACGAACTCTAAATAATTTGAATTGTAAGCAAAAAATAAATCACTAAGCCTACAACTTGAAATATGACGGGTGATGAAATGCCATAAAGATACAGAGGATACAGGGTATGAGTTTTTTTCACGCAAATCAGCGAGAAGCGCTGAACCAAAGTCTGGCAGAGCTTGATGGCCAAATTAATGTTTCCTTTGAATTTTTCCCACCTCGTACCGAAGAGATGGAACTCACTTTATGGAAATCCATTGATCGCCTCAAAACACTAAAACCAAAATTTGTTTCTGTCACTTACGGGGCTAATTCGGGTGAACGCGATAGAACACACAGTATCATTAAAGATATTAAAGATCGCACCGGTTTAATAGCGGCGCCGCATTTAACCTGTATTGATGCGTCACAAGATGAATTACGTGAAATAGCGCGAGATTACTGGAAAAATGGCATACGCCATATCGTCGCCTTGCGCGGCGATCTACCAGATAACAGTCAACGACCTAATCTGTATGCTGCAAATCTGGTGGAATTATTAAAATCTGAAGCAGATTTTGATATTTCTGTCGCCGCCTACCCCGAAGTACATCCTGAAGCTAAAAGTGCGCAGGCCGATCTAATTAATCTGAAAAAGAAAATTGATGCGGGAGCAAATCGCGCAATCACTCAGTTCTTTTTTGATGTCGAAAGCTATTTACGTTTCCGCGATCGCTGTGTTTCAACCGGTATCGATGTTGAAATTGTGCCCGGCATATTACCGGTCTCCAACTTCAAACAATTAGATAAGTTTTCTAAAATTACCAATGTGAGAATTCCAACCTGGATGCGTAAAATGTACGAAGGATTGGATAATGACCCAGAAAGCCGCAATTTAGTCGGTGCTTCTATTGCTATGGATATGGTTAAAATATTGAGCCGAGAAGGTGTAAAAGATTTCCACTTTTATACTTTGAATCGCTCCGAGCTTACTTATGCGATTTGCCATACGCTTGGTGTGCGGCCCGAATAACGCAAAATATATGTGGCGATAATATGTGGCGATAAATAGCGATATAAACTAAATAATAGCCACATAAATAACATCAACAATTTCAGTATATAAAAAAGGCTGTCGACTTAATTGCAGACAGCCTTTTTGGATCCCAATAAATATCTATTTAATACTATTGATTATCTTCAATATTATATAGGCACAGCGATTAGCCGGTATTACGCATACCCGCAGCGACACCAGCAATAGTAATCATCAGCGCTTGTTCAACTCGTGGATCTGCACCTTCTTGCTGGCGAGAACGTTGAAGTAACTCAGCCTGTAATACGTTCAATGGATCGGTATAAACATTACGTAAAGCGATAGATTCCGCAATCCATGGCAAATCTGCCATCAATTGTTCATCTTTAGAAACCGCCAATACACTTTTAATATCTTCCGATAATTGATTACGCAGTTTCTGCCCTAATGGCCATAAACGTTTTTCAACCAATCGATGATCATAATATTCCGCTAACCATAAATCGGCTTTGGCAAAAACCATTTCCAACATCGCAATTCGAGTTTTAAAGAATGGCCATTGATGCCACATCTCATCGAGTATCGACTGTTTACCGGCTTCAATTTCGTGTTTCAGCGCAGCCCCCGCTCCTAACCATGCAGGCAACATCAATCGATTTTGCGTCCAAGCAAAAATCCAAGGGATCGCTCGCAGAGTTTCAACTCCTCCCGTCGGACGACGTTTGGCTGGGCGCGAGCCTAAAGGTAATTTACCCAATTCTAATTCTGGCGTTGCCGCACGGAAATAAGGTACAAAATCGGGTTGTTCACGCACATAATCACGATACATATCACAAGAAACCGCCGACAGTGAATTCATCACTTGTTTCCATTCAGCTTTTGGCTCTGGTGGTGGCAGTAGATTGGCCTCAAGAATAGCACTGGCATATAAGGCTAAGCTGCTAATCGTGACTTGTGGTAAACCAAATTTAAAGCGGATCATTTCGCCTTGTTCGGTCACACGCAACCCACCTTTTAGACTTCCCGGCGGCTGAGATAATAAGGCGGAATGCGCAGGTGCACCACCTCGACCAATGGTTCCCCCGCGGCCGTGGAATAAGGTTAGTTTAACGCCTTCTTTTTCACAGAGCTTAATCAGCGCATCTTGGGCATCGTATTGCGCCCATGAAGCGGCCATAACACCTGCATCTTTCGCCGAGTCAGAATAACCAATCATCACCATTTGGTGATCATCAATTAAATCACGGTACCAAGGAATATCCAGAAGTTTTTGCATCACGCTTTCAGCATTATTCAAATCATCCAGTGTCTCAAACAATGGCGCTACAGGTAATTTAAGCGAACAACCGGCTTCTTTTAATAATAATTTTACCGCTAAAACATCGGAAGGAACTTTCGCCATAGAAATAACATAAGCCGCGACTGAATCTGCTGGCGATTCAGCGATAACCCGGCAAGTATCAAAGACTTCACGAGTTTGATCGCTTGGCTGCCAATCACGAGGCGTTAATGGGCGACGAGATTGTAATTCAGTTAATAAGAACGCTTGTTTCTCATCTTCGGACCACGCTTGATAGTCGCCTAATCCTAAATATTGAGTGAGCTCAGCAATAGCTTCGGTATGGCAGGTACTTTCCTGACGCACATCAATACGGACTAATTGCAAGCCGAAACAACGAATGCGACGCAGCGTATCGAGTAACTGGCCATTGGCGATAATTTTCATGCCACATGCAATTAAAGATTGATAGCACGCATAAAGCGGCTCCCATAATTGTGCGTTATCCAGCAGCAAATCAGCCGGCGGTAACACTTTTTCACCTTTTATACGGCGTTCAAGATATTCTAAGGTTGAAAATAATTGGCTGCGTAAATTTTTAGCAATCTGGCGGTACGGCTCAACAACCTCATCACCACCTGCCAGTGCTTGTAACTCTGGAGTCGCTTCAGTCATGGATAATTCAGAAACTAAAATCTGAATATCTTTTAAGAACAAATCAGCGGCTTTCCAACGGCTTAACAATAGCGCATGGCGGGTAATATCAGCAGTAACATTTGGATTACCATCGCGATCGCCCCCCATCCATGAGGTAAAGCGGATCAAATTAGAATCAACTGGCAATGAAGCGCCGATAGTTTCTTCTAGTTGTTCATTAAATTCACGCAAAAATGCAGGAACGCCTTCCCACAATGAATTTTCAACTACAGCAAACCCCCATTTTGCCTCATCAATCGGCGTAGGGCGCTGCTTACGGATTTCATCGGTATGCCATGATTGAGCCACTAGTTGGCGCAAACGACGCATAATATTGTTGCGTTCATAATCGGCTAAATCATCATGATCTAACTGAGATAAACAGGTATTTACTTCCACCAGCTTATGGATCAGGGTTCGGCGTGCAATTTCGGTTGGGTGAGCGGTTAAAACTAACTCAATTGATAATTCATCAACCGCTTTATGAATATCACCATCGCTAAAATTTTTCGCTTTTAAGCGATCAAATAAATTCTTCAGCGCAACAGGATTACTCGCAGCTTCTCCGTGTGGAGAAATGCTGTGATATTGCTCCGCCACATTGGTCAAATTTAAAAATTGGTTAAATGCCCGAGCAACCGGCAATAACTCATCATTTGACAGATTTTGTAGCGTATCAAGTAGCTGTTGGCGATCTTCTTCATTCCCTGCACGGGATGATTTAGAAAGTTTACGAATGGTTTCAACTTTATCGAGAATTTCTTCCCCTAAAGCGTCTTTGATGGTGTCTCCCAGTAACTTACCGAGCATACTGACATTGGTTCGCATTGCAGAATATTGCTGATTCATTGGACTCCTGACCTTATCTATCTGGCAGAATGTATTTATCCCGTCATACTCCAAGTTATCGTCTTATTCGTTCTTTGCCGATTGACGATCATATTGCGCAGTAACTTAAACTATGACGGATATAACCCGCACTATCTTTACCCTTAGCTATATATTCATATCAGAAAATAATCTTTTTGGGGGAATTTTCTAAAATTTAATTACATTGCTATTATTATTAGTTTTTCTTATTAACTGCATTGCTCTAGCGCAATTTAGCCGAATATAGCGTCGATTCAGCTATTAATTATGTTAAATATTTCTTATTTAATACTGATGCAGCAGAAAAATTTCTAACCTCTGACTGTTTTTCCATATAATTAATTTAAATTATTTTAGTTTTATCCAAATAATCTATAACGAGAACTGATCGCCGAAAGAGCTAAAGCTAAAATGAGAATAAAAATTTATGACATAAAAAAATAGGCTACTTAATAGCAGCCTATTTATATTGAACTGTCTCGAACTATATCGAACTATAATAAATAAAAATTCACTTTGAAAATCATCACTAACCGGTAATTGATGATTAAAGTAACTGAGATAATCGATTTAAATCCGACTGAATCGCCCCTGCCGTTACATCTCTACCGGCTCCCGGGCCACGGATTACCAGTGGGTTATCTCGATACCAACGGCTCTCAATCGCGAAAACATTATCCCCCGGTAGCAAAGAAGCAAGTGCATGATTAGGTTTTACTGCCTCTACGCCAACTCGTGCTTTACCTTTTACCGCATCAAAACGAGCAACATAACGCAAGACCATATCCATCTCTTGAGCAGCCTCTAATCGTTGGATCATTTGCTCATTAATCACCGTACTGTTTTCAAAAAAAGCATCGAGAGAACCGGTTGCCGCTTCCATCGGAACCAATGATTCTACCCGCACATCTTTTGGTTCAATATCATATCCTGCTTCTCGTGCCAGAATAATCAATTTGCGCATCACGTCTTGACCCGATAAATCAATGCGCGGATCCGGCTCAGTTAATCCTTGCTGCCATGCTTGTTCAACTAATTCACTAAACGGTACGCTGCCGTCAAATTGTAAAAATAGCCAAGATAAGGTGCCAGAAAAAATACCACTGATCGACAATATATTATCGCCGCTTTCTTTTAAATCACGTACCGCATAGTTAATCGGTAAACCAGCCCCCACTGTCGCATTGTATAACCAGTGGCTGTTAGTTTTGGTAAAAGCATCACGAATTAAACGATAGCGTGGTGTCTCAGAAGCGCCAGCAATTTTATTGGCACTAATGACATGAAAACCGTAGCTAGCAAAATCCACATAGCTCTCGGCCAGCTGTTCGCTCGCGGTAACATCTAGCACCACTAAATCATCATAAGGATGGGCTCGCATCCATAAAAATAGATCATCATCTTGCTGCTCTACAGCTTCATCATCGAAAAAAGCCAAGGCGCGACTGGGATCAATACCTTGATAATTCAATAAACTACGTTTGCTATCAACCACGCCAGCCAATATAAATTCAAAATCACTGCGAGCAGATAATGGTTTTTGTTCCGTCGCAAATAACTCGAGCCAACGAGCACCTATATTGCCTTTACCAAAGAGCACTAAGCCAACCCGCTTCTCCGCTCGGAATATACTCTGATGTAATCCTTGAATAATATGCTCAGTCTGATTGGTCCTCAGAACCGCAGCTAAACTAATACCATCTTCAGAATGCCAAATATATTCAATCGGCTGGTCTTTTAATTGCTGATAAAAACGATGGCTATGTAAGGCATTTTTACCAACCCCCGCCCCGACTAATGCCACCAAAGAAAAACCTTCGCGTAACGAAAGTTTGCCGGGTAGGGTGGCTTCTTCAAGAATATTTAATGCACTTTCAGCGACTTCAGAGGTATAACATAACTGCAATATATGCCGATCTTGGTGGATGCCACTGGCTAATGGGCGAAGTTGCACTCGCTTTAATAATTGATCGACATCTTTATAAATTTTTTGAAAATCACGCCCTTGTGCAACACGCAATTCAATTAAGCATACATCATCGTGACTGGTTACAATTTTAGCGCCACTTCCCGAGGCTAATACACGCTCAATTTTAGTTGACCCTTGCTCGGGCTGATAACTGCAACGTAATTGCAAATCAATATTGCTGATAGAAACTGGTTGTAAGGTGCGGGTATGCAATACCGGTGCAGCCAAACGCGCTAACTCACTGGCTTCATCAAGGCGTAATAATGGCAATAAGCACGCATCTTTTACTTTTCGCGGATCGGCACTATATACCCCCGCAACATCACTCCAAATAGTCACTTTACTGACATTTGCTAATGCACCCACTTGTGTTGCCGAGTAATCACTACCATTACGGCCGAGTAATACAGTTTCACCCGCTTGATTCTGTGAGATAAACCCCGTAACAACTAAACGTTGATTAGGATGCTGCGCTAGCAACTGCTGTAAAAGAGGACGCGAGAGTGTTTCATCAACTTGTGGTTGCGCTGCTCGCTCGGCGCGTAAAAATTGCCGAGCATCCAGCCATACACTTGCCATACCCGACTCGGCTAATACTGCCGACATTAATCGAGCAGACCAAATTTCACCGTGTCCGACAACTTCAGCATAAGTAGCCTCATTCACGGGCTGATCTAAAAGTTGGCTTAAGCGCTCTAAATCTGCCACCAGTTGCTGATTCAATCTATCCGCTGTTGGCTTAGTCAATAAATGAGCTATTAAATCTTGTTGATAACGGCGTAATGTTTGTTGGATTTGATGAGCCGATATACGATCACTCTGGCTAGTTTTAAACCAATTAATTAACTGATTTGTTGTGCTACCCGCTGCTGATACCACCATTAAATCATCGGGTTGACTATAATCAGCCATAATTTTCACTACCCGCTGATAACATTTAGCATCGGCTAGGCTACTGCCACCAAATTTGTGTAACTGGCGGTTATGCTGCCCCGCCTCGACTACTGTCAGTGTGCTCATCAAAAAACTCCGCTACCCTTGAGTGACGATCCGGAAGGCATTTTCCAAATCGGCAATTAAATCTTGGCTATCTTCAATTCCTACCGATATACGCAGTAACTCATCGGTGATCCCTGCTTTTGCTCTCGCTGCTGGTGTCATTCCGGCATGGGTCATAGTCGCGGTATGAGAAATTAACGTTTCAATACCCCCTAATGATTCTGCTAACGTAAATAATTCTAACGCAGCAAGGAAGCGCCGAATAATCGTTTCGTCTCCCGCGAGTTCAAAACTCAGCATCGCGCCAAACCCTTTCTGTTGGCGTTTCGCGATTTCATGCCCAGGATGATCAGCTAAAGCAGGATAATATAATTTTTTTACTAAAGGCTGATTTATTAAATAATTTACGATTTCTTGCGCATTTTTCTGCTGCAACAATATACGTGGGGCTAATGTTCGGATCCCACGTAACAATAAATAACTGTCAAATGCTCCGCCAGTAACCCCAATATTATTGGCCCACCATGCTAATTCCTCAGCCTGCTGCGGATCTTTAGCGATGACCGTACCCGCCACCACATCGGAATGACCATTCAGATATTTAGTACAAGAATGAATAACAAAATCAGCGCCTAAAGATAATGGTTGCTGTAATACCGGACTCAAAAAGGTATTATCAACCGCTACTAAAGCGCCGGATTGATGCGCTAGTTCAGCAATATGCTGAATATCCACAATACGCAATAATGGATTACTCGGTGTTTCAATTAATACTAATTTCGGCGCTTTGGCTAATGCGGCTTTCAATGCTGTCTCATCACTTTGGTCAACAAAAATTACGTTATAAGCGCCGCGTTTACTTTGGCTATCAAAGAGTCGATAACTACCGCCATAACAATCATGAGGGGCAACTATCCAATCGCCAGGATTTAAAAATGTGGTACACAGCAAATGAATCGCCGACATACCGCTGCTAGTAACAACAGCACCCGCGCCACCTTCAAGCTCAGCGAGTGCATTTTGTACCATGTCTCGACCCGGATTACCTCGACGGGAATAGTCATGGACTCGCGGCTGATTATATTCAGTAAAATTATAAGTACTCGATAAATAAATCGGTGGGACGACACAGCCGAACTGTGTATCTTCATTTAACCCACTATGAATTGCGATTGTTGCTGGTTTGCGAGCCATAATTACCCCAGATAAAATAAATTCTGCTATAAATATACCCACCAGATGTATAGACGTCAACAGGTCTAGCCGTCTAAACTTCTTTACGTTTAGATGAAGAAATGAAATAATCAATACTAGAAATAATGTTATTAGCTGTTTATTTATCGATCTGACTTACTATACTTCTCATTTTCCGTGAATAGATCATAATAAAATGAGCAATAAGGTCGATAATAAACGCTGAAAAATTCAAGTACCACAAGTAGTAACCTCGCCCTTACCATCTATTTATGCCAGTAAATTATTGGGGGAGATAAAAGTCACTTATACTGCGGTAACTTGAAATATAATCGATATATTTACAATCTTTATTACTAATGAAAATAATTAAGGTACTTCATGGCTGAGTGGAATGGTGAATATGTCAGCCCTTACGCTGAACATGGCAAAAAAAGTGAGCAAGTTAAAAAAATTACCGTTTCAATTCCATTAAAGGTATTGAAAATTTTAACTGATGAGCGCACTCGTCGCCAAATTAATAACTTACGTCACGCAACCAATAGTGAACTGCTGTGTGAGGCTTTTCTCCATGCGTTTACCGGGCAACCGTTGCCGAACGATGAAGATCTACGTAAAGAGCGTAGCGATGAGATCCCAGAAGCAGCAAAAGAAATAATGCGTGAACTCGGTATCGATCCAAATGATTGGGAATATTGATTTCCAATCAAATATTATCTTTTATCCCCCCATTATTTCTCCCTTGAATTTTTTGAGGGAGAAATATCTCATAGAACTTCTTATAAAATAATCCATCTTCTTTTTCTGTATTCTGTACTCGTCGCTTTCTAAAGGCAGTCATTTCTAACCGTCATCTTTTCAATGCCAGTCTATTTTTAATAATCTCTTCTGAATGAATATTATACACCCACATTCTAATACTGAATTCCCTTTAGCTTCATCATCTATTTTTAGCTTAATCGACTTACTGCAACAAGTATGGCTCTGATGGTGAAAATTACCAATCAACAGGTAAAAATACCGAAATATAGGAATAAAATGAATAAAATAATCGACTAAATCCCGGTAAAAATCTTGAGGTAAGAATTATAAAAGAGGAATTACGCTATAGCGATTACACAGTAGAAATGACAGGATGGGAATATGGTATAGGAATTATCGAGCAGCAATAGTGGCATAACCCAGAGTGAAATTAAAAATAATCTAATCGTTAATAAACAAAAACCCCAGCCATTAGCCAGGGTTTTATCAGAGATACAGGTAAGTTTCGAAATTCTAGAGTTACCGATAAATCTGTTTGAAATATCCTAGATACCATAAAACGACGATATTCAACTAAAGCATTAGGCTTTATTTGAACGCGGTATTCTGCAATAACAGGATATTTCTTCAGCCAAACAGTCTTACTTCTTGCCACCTGGGATGCTGAAGCGCTGGTTGAAGCGATCAACACGACCACCAGTTGCCACATCACGCTGTTTACCAGTGTAGAATGGGTGGCAGTTGCCGCAAACGTCCAGATTCAGAGAGTGACCAGCTGTTGATCTGATTTTCATCACATTACCGCAAGAACAAGTTGCAGTAACTTCATCATATTTAGGGTGAATACCTTTTTTCATGGGAAAACCTCTATTAAGGCCGTGTCGCCATCCCGCCCTAACGCCGGACACCACACGTCGTGTTAATTATAAATTAGGATATTTTTATTGGTAAAAATCGATACCAAAGGCGGCGGATCATACAGAAAAACTATTTAGCCTGCAATGAAAACCGTGCTTGTTTTATGGTACTCTTATTCACTTATGTTCGCAAAATTGTCTAGAGGCGCTTAAAAAAACGCTCGGGGATCCACTTATGGTTGTCGTTCAGGTTGCCTTACCTGTACCTTTAAATCGTTCTTTTGACTATCTGCTCTCCGAGAATATGCCTGCCCCCGTAGTAGGGGCTCGGGTCATGGTTCCTTTTGGCCGACGCCAAGCTTTAGGGGTGGTTACAGCTATCACTGACAAAAGTGAATTCACTGCCGAACAGCTGAAACCTATCGATACCGTACTTGATCAAGCAACGCTCTTCCCTGATGATCTGTGGCAACTGCTGCTATGGTCTTCACAGTATTATCACTATCCGATTGGCGAAGTGTTATTTCACGCAATGCCGACGTTATTACGCCAAGGGAAACCAGCTGAGTTTTCCCCGATTTGGCAATGGCAGATAACGGAACAAGGTAAAGCCGTTGATATCACAACATTAAAGCGTTCACCTAAACAACAACAAGCATTAGCTCAATTACTGCGCCAACCTATTTATCGCCATCAAGTAAGTGAATTTGAGCTCAGCGAAACCGCATTACAATCATTAAAGAAAAAAAATCTGGTCAATTTATATCCGATACAACCGGTTGCTATCGCTTGGCAAGATAACTTTGCTGTGTCAGAGGAACGATTACGGCTAAATACAGAGCAAGCGACTGCCGTTGGCGCTATTCGAGCACAAGATGATCAATTTTCACCTTGGTTATTAGCCGGTATTACTGGTTCAGGTAAAACTGAGGTTTATCTCAGCGTACTGGAAAATATTTTAGCCCAAGGACGACAAGCATTAGTTTTAGTCCCCGAAATTGGCTTAACACCACAAACTATTCGTCGGTTTAGCCGGCGTTTCAAAGCCCCCGTAGATGTATTACATTCCGGTTTAAATGATAGCGAACGATTAGCTGTTTGGTTGCGTGCTCAGCGAGGTGATACTGCCATCGTTATTGGTACACGCTCGGCCTTATTTACCCCATTCTCACGTTTGGGGATCATTATTATCGATGAAGAGCACGACAGTTCTTATAAACAACAAGATGGCTGGCGTTATCACGCCCGTGATTTGGCGGTATTCCGTGCCAAAAAAGAACATATTCCAATTGTCATGGGAACTGCAACACCATCATTAGAAACGCTGTGTAATGTGCAACAAGGCAAATATCAGCGGCTAAACCTGACTCAGCGTGCAGGGAATGCAAAACCTGCTATTCAACATTTAATTGATTTAAAAGGACAACCATTAAAGCATGGACTGTCACATTTGCTTATCCAGCATATTGGCGAACATCTCGCCCGCGATAATCAAGTAATCTTATTTCTTAATCGTCGAGGTTATTCGCCGGCTCTTATTTGCCATGAATGTGGCTGGATAGCCGAATGCCCACGTTGCGATCATTATTACACGCTACATCAACATCACCGGCAATTACGTTGCCATCACTGCGACAGCCAACGTCCCGTGCCAAAACAATGCCCAGAATGTGGATCAACCCAATTAGTTCCCGTCGGGATGGGGACCGAGCAACTGGAAGAAGGGATCCAGGAGATCTTCCCACAAACTCCCATTACTCGAATTGATCGTGATACCACCAGCCGCAAAGGCGCATTAGAACAGCAATTAAACGAAGTTAGTGCGGGAGGTGCTCGTATCTTAATTGGTACTCAGATGTTAGCCAAAGGCCATCATTTTCCAGATGTGACACTAGTCGCATTATTAGATGTCGATGGCGCACTCTTTTCGAGCGACTTTCGAGCTGCTGAGCGCTTTGCTCAATTATATGTGCAAGTTTCTGGCCGAGCTGGGCGGGCGGGTAAGCAAGGAGATGTCTTTTTACAAACGCATCATCCTGAACATCCATTATTAATGACCTTACTAGAACAAGGTTACGATGCGTTTGCAACAGAAGCCCTAGAAGAACGCAGTACGGTTCAATTACCCCCTTATACCAGTCATATTATGATCCGTTCAGAAGATCATAATAATCAACAAGCCCCGCAATTTTTACACAATCTGCGCCACTATATTGAACAGCATCCTGATCGTGATGACAAATTATGGATTATGGGGCCATCACCTGCAATTCAAGCGAAACGCGGCGGGCGATTTCGCTGGCAATTATTACTGCAACATCCTTCACGGCTCTATTTACAACGCCTAATGACTCGATTGATCCCAGAAATCCAATCTTACCCTGAAAGCCGTAAAGTAAAATGGAATATTGATGTCGATCCTACTGACGGGTAATTTTATGATATCTACTTATTTGAAGTAATAACATGATTAACTATTTAGCCAGTTAATATTTTATTTTTGCGAAGTAGCTCTAATAAATGACATAAGTCACACTTTTTATGCAAACTAAGTAACAGTTTAAGTTTATAAAAAGTTTAGAATAACCAGCTAATAGGGATCATGTTAGCTACCTCGAGTAGCTGCATGACATTTAAGTTTATTCAAAAAGCAATCGATTAACTTAATCGCGAGGGATGTGTAGTGGAACAACGAAATGATAGCGGGGCTGCCACGATGAAAGATGTTGCAGATGCTGCAGGGGTATCAACAGCCACAGTATCAAGAACGCTGATGAATCCTGAAAAAGTCTCCTCACAAACTCGACAAAAGGTTGAACAAGCAGTTTTGGATGTCGGCTATTTTCCACATAATTTATCGCGTAATTTTAAACGCAATGAATCGAAAACAATCTTGGTTATTGTTCCTGACATCAGTGATCCTTTTTTCAGTGAAGTAATTTGTGGGATTGAAAATGTAGCCGCTCAAGAAGGCTATTTAATCTTAATTGGCGACTGTAAGCATCAGCAAAAACAAGAACATGCTTTTATTAATCTGATTATCACCAAACAAATTGATGGCATGGTTCTGCTCGGTTCAAATATTCCCTTTGACGCATCGACCGAAGAACAAAAAAATCTTCCGCCAATGGTCATGGCCAATGAATTTACTCCAGAACTAAAATTACCCACCGTGCATATAGATAATCTAACTTCGTCATTTAATGCGACCCATTATCTTCAGAAGCTCGGACATCGACGTATCGCTTGTATTACTGGGCCAGAAGATATGCCGCTGTGTAAATATCGCTTAGAAGGATATAAAAAAGCCATGCTACGCACTGGCGATAAAGTGCGTGAAGATTATATTATCCGTAGTGACTTCAGCCATGAAGGCGGAGCTAAAGCCACCAAAAGACTGCTTACTATGCCAGAACCCCCCACCGCGATTTTCTGCCATAATGATATGATGGCACTGGGCGCAATGTGGCAAGCCAAGCGTATGGGGCTTAAATTACCAAGCGCTCTATCTGTAGTCGGTTTTGATAATTTAAAACTCTCACAATATAGTGACCCACCGCTTACTACTATCGGCCAACCGCGTTTTGAAATTGGTAGTCAGGCAATGAAATTGCTGTTAGATCAACTGCAAGGACACAATATTAATGTCGGTTCTTGCCTGTTAGATGCTGATTTAATTATTCGTGAGAGTGCTCAAGCGCCTAAAAGCTAGGCAAAATGACTCAGGTTAAGTAACATGTGTCACCGTATATAACATTTATTATTAATAACTCAGTGAATTAACATTGTGGCACAGAGAGATTACGTAGCTCGCGGGCGCACCGCCGCCCGTCGAAAAAAAGGACCGGGCAAAAAGAAACAGCCTCAAGGATTATCCAAAACAACATTAACTGTTGCGGTGGTGATCGTCATCGTATTTATTGGTGGGCTGTTCTTTATTACCCAAAATAAAAAAGATGTACCTCAAACCGTTGAAGCCATTAAATCGGTAAAACCAGCAAATACCCTGCCGCCAAAACCTGAAGAGCGCTGGCGTTATATTAAGGAGCTGGAAAATCGCGGTGTCGACATTCCAAATATTCCCGAGCTGAATAGCGGTGGGACGAATATCGTACGCCCATCAGATTTAACCGCTGAACAACGTAAATTATTGGAGCAAATAGATTCAGATAGACGCCGTCCAGTCACCACGTTGTCAGAGATCCCTTACAATGGACAGCCGGTTCCTCGCTCTCAGGTAATTATTAATGAACCAGCGCCGGTTCCAACTGCGCCAGTGAAAAAACCTGAAGTCAGGATTGAACCCAAAGTTGAAAAACGCACTATTCAGCAACCACAGCAATCAGCAACACAGCAGCAAGCGGCGGCTCCTGCACCATCCGTTGCTGTAAAGCCGGAGAAAAAACCGGTTGAGAATATCCAAAAAATGCTAGTGCAATGTGGTTCTTTCCGTACAACCGAGCAAGCAGAAAGTGTTCGCGCTACATTGGCATTCTCAGGAATTGAAAGCCGAATTAGCTCTGGAGGTGGTTGGCATCGTATCGTGCTGGGCCCTTATAGCAAGGAAACTGCCGATAAAATGCGTTCCCGTGCATCCGATGTTGGCGTATCTGGGTGTATTCTTCGCGCTAGTGGGGGTTGAAAAATCTCCCTCGCTCCCCCATCTATTTCTTTAATGTATCGTAGCGGCTATCGTAGCTAAAAAAATAGCCGCATAATTTTTTGAGAAACCAGGGGCTGACTCATGACTACAATCGTAAGTGTTCGCCGTAATGGCCAAGTCGTAATCGGTGGTGATGGACAGGCGACGATGGGTAATACCGTCATGAAAGGCAATGTCCGCAAAGTACGTCGATTATATAATGACAAAGTCATTGCAGGATTTGCAGGCGGCACCGCTGACGCATTTACTCTTTTTGAATTGTTTGAGCGTAAACTCGAACTTCATCAAGGGCACTTAACTAAAGCTGCGGTAGAGCTAGCCAAAGATTGGCGTACTGACCGTATGCTGCGTAAACTGGAAGCCTTATTAGCGGTTGCTGATGAAAGCACTTCTCTGATAATCACCGGTAATGGTGATGTCGTGCAGCCAGAAAATGATTTGATTGCTATAGGTTCAGGTGGTCCTTATGCACAAGCCGCAGCTCGTGCAATGCTTGAGAATACAGACCTTACTGCCCGTGAAATCGCAGAAAAAGCACTTTCGATTGCTGGCGATATCTGTATCTACACCAACCATAATGTAAACTTTGAAGAAATTTCTTCAAAATCATAAGGATTGATAGTATGTCCGAAATGACTCCACGCGAGATTGTCAGCGAACTAGATAACCATATTATTGGCCAGAACAAAGCAAAACGTTCTGTCGCGATTGCTCTACGTAATCGCTGGCGCCGCATGCAATTAGATGAAGCCTTACGCCATGAAGTAACCCCTAAAAATATTTTGATGATTGGTCCTACTGGTGTTGGTAAAACTGAAATTGCTCGTCGCTTAGCAAAATTAGCCAATGCGCCTTTTATTAAGGTTGAAGCCACAAAATTCACTGAAGTGGGTTACGTCGGTAAAGAAGTCGATTCAATTATCCGTGATCTAACCGATGCCGCAGTCAAAATGGTTCGTCACCAATCAATTGAAAAAAATCGTTATCGCGCAGAAGAATTAGCCGAAGAACGAATTTTAGATGTATTGATCCCACCGGCTAAAAATAACTGGGGGCAAAATGAGCCGTCAGATGAACAATCTCCGGCACGCCAATCGTTTCGCAAAAAATTGCGTGAAGGCCAGTTAGACGATAAAGAAATTGAAATTGAAGTCGCTGCAACATCTATGGGTGTTGAAATTATGGCACCTCCAGGCATGGAGGAAATGACTAATCAATTACAATCTATGTTCCAAAACCTTGGCGGCCAGAAACAAAAACCGCGCAAGATGAAAATCAAAGAAGCGTTTAAACTGCTGATTGAAGAAGAAGCGGCAAAATTAGTCAATCCTGAAGAGCTGAAACAGCAAGCCATCGATTCCGTTGAGCAGCATGGTATCGTGTTTATCGATGAGATAGATAAAATCTGTAAACGTGGCGGTCAATCATCTGGCCCGGATGTTTCTCGCGAAGGCGTACAACGTGATCTGCTTCCTTTGGTTGAAGGCTGTACCGTATCAACCAAACATGGGGTAGTTAAAACAGATCATATTCTGTTTATTGCTTCAGGTGCATTCCAAGTCTCTAGTCCGGCAGATCTTATCCCCGAACTACAAGGTCGTTTGCCTATTCGTGTTGAGCTACAAGCGCTCACTACCGATGATTTCGAACGCATACTGACCGAACCAAATGCTTCACTGACCGAGCAATACCGAGCATTAATGGCTACTGAAGGCGTAAATATCACCTTCACCACCGAAGGTATTCGTAAAATTGCTGAAGCGGCATGGCAAGTCAATGAGACCACTGAAAATATCGGTGCTCGTCGTCTACACACTGTACTTGAGCGTTTGATGGAAGATATTTCCTATGATGCCAGCGAGCTGGGTGGAGAAACCATAGAAATTAATGCAGAATATGTGAAACAACATCTGGATGAATTAGTGGCAGATGAAGATTTGAGTCGATTTATTTTATAATCTGACTATCTCACGTTTATCATTTATAATTCTGATGGGAGGCAATTGCCTCCCATCATTTATTTTATAAAACATACCATTAATAACGAACCTGTGAATCTATCGAATGAGCTCATCAACTGCTACCAGT
This sequence comes from Moellerella wisconsensis, assembly GCF_022592395.1. Classification (NCBI taxonomy): domain Bacteria; kingdom Pseudomonadati; phylum Pseudomonadota; class Gammaproteobacteria; order Enterobacterales; family Morganellaceae; genus Moellerella; species Moellerella wisconsensis. Next base: position 3,494,873 of record NZ_CP093242.1, read on the forward strand.
CGCAAACAAGCGTGGCTAGAAAGTTTACGACCTAAAACACTGCCTCTTGGAGTTATTGCTATCGTAACTGGCTCTGCGCTGGCTTACTGGACAGATAACTTTAAATGGCCGGTTGCTTTATTATCTATTATCACCGCAGGCATTTTACAAATTCTATCGAATCTAGCGAACGATTACGGCGATGCCGTCAAAGGCTCAGATACTGCGGAGCGTATTGGTCCACTAAGAGGGATGCAAAAAGGCATTATCACTCAGGCCGATATGAAAAAAGCGCTAAAAATAACCATTTCATTAGCCTGTTTTTTTGGTTTATTACTAATTATCGTTGCCTGTGAGAAACCAGAAGATGCACTCGGATTCCTCGTGCTTGGGCTGGTGGCTATCGTTGCCGCAATAACCTATACCGTGGGTAAAAAGCCGTACGGCTATCTCGGGCTGGGTGATATTTCTGTGTTAATCTTTTTTGGTTGGCTCAGTGTTATCGGCACTTATTATTTACAAGCGAATAGTTTCGATATCGTTACTATTTTACCGGCAACTGCCTGTGGATTACTGTCTGTCGCTGTATTGAATATCAATAATATGCGTGATATCGAAAACGATATTAAAGCCGGTAAGAATACCTTAGCGGTTCGTTTAGGCGCCCAAGGCTCTCGGATTTACCATGCGATTATTATTATTAGTGCCATTTTATGCTTAATCTTTTTTAATCTCATTTATTTGCATGGCTGGAGCGGCTGGTTATTTTTACTCGCGGTTCCTTTGTTACTGAATCATGTCCGTAAAGTGCTCAATGACCCTACCACAGAAGGCATGCGCCCGATGTTAGTCAATATGGTAAAATTAGCCTTGCTAACCAACTTACTGTTCTCTATTGGCCTTGTTTTAAATTAATTCTTTCCTCCGCCATTCTTTAAGGTGTTGAGCGTATATACCTGCGCCTTAAAGTCTGACGGATAAATTAAATCTGATGATAATTCCTCCCTCTTATCTATTTTAATTGATGATTTTGCCAACAGCAGACAGAAAGGGATATACTACCTCTCCCCTTGCAGCCAAAAGACCTTAAACCTATGAAATATGATACTTCCGAGCTTTGCGATATCTACCAAGAAAGCGTCAATGTGGTAGAACCTCTTTTTTCCAACTTTGGTGGACGTACTTCATTTGGTGGCCAAATCATCACAGTGAAGTGTTTTGAAGATAATGGATTATTGTATGATTTGCTCGAAGAAAATGGTGATGGACGTATTCTACTTGTTGATGGCGGCGGTTCGGTGCGTAAAGCACTAGTGAATGCGAACCTTGCTCGTCTTGCCACTGAAAACGGTTGGGAAGGTATTGTCGTTTATGGTGCGGTACGCCAAGTTGATGCATTAATGGATCTCGATATTGGTATTCAAGCCATCGCCGCTATCCCTGCCGGTTGCCCTGATGAAGGCATTGGCGAGAGTGATATTCGTGTGAATTTTGGTGGCGTCACCTTCTTCTCTGGTGATTATCTGTACGCAGATAATACTGGGATTATTTTATCTGAAGAGCCGTTAGCGGTTGATGATGAAGATTTCGATTCTGAAGAAATTATTTAGTCGCTATTGAGCAGAGAAGACTGACAGCAAAAAGGGCGAAATATCGCCCTTATATTTTTGGTCTTTTTAGATATTTATCTTTTACGATAACTATCTTGTATATAATTTACTACTTAACTTCTTCCATGCGGCCTAACAATACGCGTAAACGTTCTTGCCAAGCTTGTTGTTCCTGTTTTAACTGCTCATTTTCACGTACTAAAGATTCACTGCCTGATTTTGCAGCTTCAACTTCTTGAGCCAATGAACTGTTCTTATCTTTCAGTTCGTCGATTTCCATCTGTAATAATGCAATAGTATCAATAGCTTGTTGTACTTTTGCTTCTAACATCTCAAATACTTCAAATGACATTCTTTTCGTCCCCTTTATCGGTAATAAAACGATTGTAAGTAGCCTATCGGTTCCTGTCCAGCTCCATCCCTCTTATATCGTATTTCTTCTGTTGCAAAACACTGGTCGGATCTCATAACAATAGTCGTATAGATCACCATTTCGGTGCGTTTTCGAACATTTCTTTGATGTAACACACAGATTTCAATTTCGCTATTTCTCGTTTACGCTCATTAACGATAAATTCACACCTAAGGGTCTGCTTTATAAATTCTGAACCTTAAAAAAACATACAATAATTTTAATTTTCGTAGGATAGAAACATATGAGCCAAATGACTTCTACTACACTCACAGGCCAGTGTATATCCGAGTTTCTCGGGACGGCCTTAATCGTTTTCTTTGGTCTAGGGTGTGTTGCCGCAGTACGTATCGCTGGTGCACAATTAAGTTTGTGGGAAATTAGTATCATCTGGGGCTTTGGCGTTGCCTTAGCCGTTTATCTTACCGCCGGTATTTCAGGCGCCCATCTTAATCCTGCCGTCACCATCGCTCTTTGGCTGTTTGCTTGTTTTGAACGCCGTAAAGTTGTGCCTTATATTGTTGCACAAATGTTAGGTGGTTTTTGCGCAGCTGCGCTTGTTTACTCAATGTATTACAATGTATTTCTGGATTATGATCAGGTTCATCATATCGTCAGAGGAACCCAAGAAAGTCTATTTACTGCCGGGGTTTTCTCAACTTATCCAGCGCCACAGATTTCTGAAGGACAAGCCTTCTTTGTCGAAGTCATCATCGGGGCTATTTTGGTCTGTCTGATTATGGCATTAACCGATGATGGTAACGGTGTTCCTCGCGGACCACTCGCCCCCCTACTAATTGGTATTTTGATTGCCGTCATTGGGGGCTCATTTGGCCCACTAACTGGATTCGCACTGAATCCGGCGCGTGACTTTGGACCAAAAGTCGTGGCTTATTTCGCGGGTTGGGGGGATATAGCGCTAACCGGTGGACGTGAGGTTCCTTATTTCTTGATCCCATTAATTGCACCAATTGTTGGTGGTTTAATTGGCGCATTTGGTTACCGCAAACTTATCGGTCGCCATTTACCTTGTATGGTTTGTGAGTCGGAAGAAAAAAGTTCCACTGACAAACAAGCTTAATTATTTTTATTACCGGAACAGGTTCATTATTATGACAACAGAAACAAATATCGAAAAAAAATATATTGTCGCTCTTGATCAAGGAACAACCAGTTCGCGGGCCGTGGTTCTTGATCACGATGCAAATATTATCAGTATTTCTCAGCGTGAATTTGAGCAGATTTACCCTAAGCCCGGCTGGGTTGAACATGACCCAATGGAAATTTGGGCATCACAGAGCTCGACATTAGTTGAAGTATTAGCTAAAGCGGATATTCGTACCGATGAAGTCGCAGGTATCGGGATTACCAATCAGCGTGAAACCACAATTGTGTGGGAAAAAGCCACAGGCAAACCAGTATATAACGCCATCGTATGGCAATGCCGTCGTACCGCCGATTTTTGTACCCATCTAAAACAGAATGATCGTGATTTAGAAGAGTATATTCGTCAAAATACAGGGCTAGTCGTCGACCCTTACTTCTCAGGCACCAAATTAAAATGGATCCTCGACAACGTTGAAGGCGTACGTGAACGCGCTGAGAAAGGCGAATTGCTATTCGGTACCGTAGACACTTGGCTAGTGTGGAAAATGACTCAGGGACGTGTACATGTCACTGATTACACCAATGCTTCTCGTACCATGATGTTCAATATTCGTAATCTGGAATGGGATGATAAAATCCTGAAAGCACTCAATATTCCGCGTGCTATGTTGCCAGAAGTTCGTGCCTCTTCCGAAGTATACGGACAAACCAATATTGGGGGGAAAGGCGGTACACGTATCCCAATTTGCGGTATTGCGGGAGACCAACAAGCTGCACTCTATGGTCAACTTTGTGTTCAACCGGGCATGGCAAAAAATACCTATGGTACTGGCTGTTTCTTGCTATTAAACACCGGAGACACGGCAGTTCGGTCAAACCATGGTCTACTAACTACTATCGCTTGCGGTCCGCGCGGTGAAGTTAATTATGCTTTAGAAGGTGCGGTATTTGTTGGCGGTGCTTCTATTCAATGGTTACGTGATGAGTTAAAACTGATTGATGAATCTGAAGATTCCGAATATTTCGCGACCAAAGTAAAAGATAGCAACGGTGTCTATGTTGTTCCTGCATTTACTGGTTTAGGCGCACCTTATTGGGATCCGTATGCACGTGGGGCTATTTTTGGCTTAACCCGTGGCGCCAACCGTAATCACATCATTCGTGCGACGTTAGAATCTATCGCTTATCAAACTCGCGATGTCCTTGATGCTATGCAAGCTGATTCAGAAACCCGTTTAGCGTCCCTGCGTGTTGATGGCGGAGCGGTGGCAAATAATTTCTTAATGCAATTCCAAGCGGATATTTTAGGCACCTCAGTTGAGCGCCCTCAAGTCCGTGAAAGCACCGCATTAGGGGCGGCGTACCTTGCCGGTCTAGCGATTGGCTTCTGGAATAATTTGGATGAGCTGAAAACCAAAGCAACTATTGAGAAAGTATTTAAACCGGGTATTGAAACCACCGAACGTAATTATAAATACGAAGGTTGGAAAAAAGCCGTGGCTCGAGCACAAGAATGGGAAGATCGCGCTTAATTAAGCTGCTGTAACTCGTATCACTTAATAAAAAAACAGGTGGCTGATTTAGCCACCTGTTTTTTATCGAAAAAATAATAAATCTATTTAAATCGTATTTTCCGTTCTATCCATTCGATGTGCTAAAGGTAACCAGCACAATAGAATCAAAATAGACATAGAAAACATCAACATACCTAAGCTAAACTGACCATTTTGCGGTAATAGCGCAGATAACCACGTTGCAATACCTGAGCCGACATTTTGTAAACCACCAACCAAAGCTCCGGCAGCACCGGCTAGATAAGGGAATGGCTCCATCGCCCCGGTAGTTGCTAACGGAAATAGCATACCGGCACCAAAGAAAAAAACCGCCGCCGGTACTAATAAGGTCCAAATATTCATAAACCCAAGCCAACCGGGGATCCACATTAGTATTCCCGCCAGTAAACAACAAAGTACAGCATGCCACATCAGAGTATAAAAACTTTTACTTTCTCGACCTGCATACCACGCCCCAAAAAAAGCCGCAGGGATCGGCAGAATGAATAGAATACTAACCGTGATACTGTTTAGCCCTAAAACTGCTCCCATCAACACACCACTACAGGCTTCAAAAACTGCGACGCCGGCTAATCCACCGATTAGCATCACCAAATAAGAGGTGAATGAACCGTTAGAAAGCAATAAGTGATAAGACGACAACATCTTACGTTTTTCAGGAGAAACCGGACGAGTTTCAGGCAGCCAATGATACATACTGACTAAAACTGCACAGCCCAGTAATAATAAGAAAATATAACAGGCATGCCAGCCCCAAATATGTGCCACCACTCCACCTATCATCGGTGCAATTAATGGACTCACTAGAATACCCATATTTAATAAGCTATTGGCATAACGTAACGCCGTACCTTTATATAAATCACGCGGCATGGTTCTGGCCATTACACCAGCAACCCCGGTACCTAATCCCTGCAACCCACTAGCCACGATTAATAAATTTAGCGAAGGTGCCAAAATAGCCATTATGGTAGCGGCTAAAAAAATAGTTAACCCCGCCAAAATAACTGGACGGCGACCAATTTGATCGGACAAAGGCCCATATAATAGCTGCGAAAAGCCATATGCAAACAAATATGCAGCCATAACTCGCTGTACAGAACCTGAAGGCTCACCAAAATAATTAGCGATATCAGCAATTACGGGCACATAAATAGTTTGCGTCATTTGCCCAACCGCAACTAAAGCAATTAACATTACTAGCAGATTAAAATTTTCTAACTTTCTCATTGCTATCTCGGAAAAATTTATTCAGTCATCGAATGAACAATGCCAGCGGAGCGGTTTAAATAATTATAACTCCGGCTCATTGAACTGGCTCGCACCTTTATTACACTATTTATTACACTATTTATTACACTATTTGCCGTACTCTTAATTACTCTTTTACGTTTATCATCATGGGCTATTATTACTCAGGCATATCCGTGTGATACGACGCACACAACCCCCGAACAATATATTTGTCGGTTATTTTAAACTCCGTAAATTAATTTCGATTATTTAAGCATAAATAATCTAATACCATTTTTTAGAGGTACGCCCTCTATTTGTGACTTATATTAATCAATCCCCTGAGTTAATTTAGTCTACAGACTATTTCAACCTGATATTAATTTATAAGCACTAATTAATGATGTAGTACCCTAGGGTATTAGTTGGTTAGCACTAAGATAACAAAATTTAAAAAATTATCGAGATAGGCTACTGTTTTATTTAAGTTTTATTTCATCTTAATTTGTCAGCTTTTTCAGCCACACCTGTCAAGATAACTGTACATATTCCACTAACTTAAACCAATAAAAACAGAATAATAAGCCGCCACACATAATCGATAACCCGAGAATGCTATCTAGCATAGTATTAAATACAGTTTTAATTCCTGCGCTAAATATAGAAGAAATAGTTAATAGGACGTCATTGATACAACATTAAATACCACAAAAAATCAAATGGTTAGTGTGATATTGAAATCATAAAAGGTGAATGAAATATGGCAAATTGGGTCACTGGAAAAATAATTGAGACACGATTCTGGACAGAAACACTTTTCAGTCTAACGCTAAATGCGCCGATAAAACCATTTATTGCCGGGCAATATGCAAAATTAGCTTTAGACATAGAAGGAGAACGTATTCAGCGAGCCTACTCTTATGTTAATTCACCCGATGACGATCGCCTAGAGTTCTACTTTGTCATTGTACCGGAAGGGCGTTTAAGCCCTAAACTGGCCGCCTTAAAGCCGGGAGATTCTCTACAAATTACTGAAGATGCTGCTGGGTTCTTTATTTTAGATGAAATACCTGAATGCAAAACGTTATGGATGTTATCAACAGGCACTGCAATTGGCCCCTTTCTCTCAATATTACAACAGGGTAAGAATTTATATCGCTTTGAACATATTGTATTAGTTCACGCAGTCCGCTACTCCTCAGATTTAAGTTATCTGCCACTGATGGAACAATTGCAACAATCGTACGCAGGCAAGCTAAAAATAATCACCGTTGTAAGCCGCGAAAAAACGGGCTCATCACTGATGGGACGTATTCCTGCTTTAATTGAAAATGGCAACTTAGAAACTGCGGCAGGATTATCTATTTCTCCATCAGATAGCCATGTGATGCTCTGTGGAAATCCCGAAATGGTCAGAGATACACGAGATATCTTACAATCAACCCGTGAGATGAAAAAACATTTACGCCGTAAACCAGGACATATTAGCAGTGAGCAATATTGGTAATATTATTAGAATTTTGCCTATAGCACGGTATGTATTTAATAGGATACTCTATTTAATAAGGCTCTCTACTCACTGAGAGCCTAAATAACCATTCAGATAATCTTTACGATAAATAATCAACGGATTGCGTTTTGTCACCATAGCGATTCTCAGAGGCCATTCCATGAAATGTCCCGCAATCCAGCAACATAATCACCGTAATAAATAGCGGTAAAAAACGGCCTATTCCCCACTGCCAGATAGGTGCAAATTGACTAACATCTAGAGAAAATAATAAAAAAGCAATCAAAATCAGTGCCGTCCAGCCGCCAGGTTTTCCTCTATCATGCAAACGCTTAGTAAATATTGCAGCAAGTGGATACAATACTAAGACTAATAAAGGGATAATCAGCGTATTGGACAATGAAAAAGCCGTTTGCAATGAGGTAATAATGACCATCAAAATAAAACACAGGGCAATACCCGCCCAAAAAGGTCTGCGGCCTATCCGACCTTTGAATGAAAATGCCCATTGTTGTAATGTCATTAGAAAGGATTCCAATATCGAGTCAGTTTTCCATTAAAAGCGAAAAAATGAATATGATGAGCCAATTAGCGCACCGCACAATAAGAACCATAATAACCGCTTTTATCTATTGTTTGCCACTATTGAGTCAAGCGCAGGAGATCCCACGACTGCCGGATAGTAATGTGGAAGTTGCCTATTTGTCACCGGATGCCCCATCTTTTGCTGAAACAATTCCTATTTTCCGCGAAAAATTTAATCTCAACAATCCAGCAACGCCGTTATACGAATATAAAGTTATCGCCAATAATGATATCTCTACCCCCTATATCCGAGCAGCGACGCGCATAAATCCGCGATTTTACTCTTCTGCTGTTCTAGAACGGGGCAGCGAAAAAATAAAAAGTCTGCAACTAACTCTGCTACCTTCAGATGATCCGATTCAAGCACAAGACGATTTAAAACTGGCTGAACAATATATGATTGCGCTTATCCATCAAGTCGATCCGACCATCCCTCTGGATAAAGCGCCCGAACTCAATTTAGTATTAAAAAACTTTATGGCGACCAATAATCATAATCAAGCTGATGAAACTCGACTCGGCGCTATACGTTATATTTTAGTTAAAAGTACCGATAATACCCTGACCTTTGCCGTTGAACCTATTAAGCTGTTTATAAATTAATCTAATAGAAGCGAATGATAGTTTGAATAGTCATGATTATGACGAAAAGCAAAGCTATTCTTTTTTATCGTCTCTATACTGTACCCAGTCTATTTATCCTAAATAATTTGAGTGGACGGAAAGTTATGGATACGCTTCTCTAATATGTTTGAAATAGATATCATATTAAGAGCGTCTAAATACCAAGCCACTTAACCTAGGGTGGATATCAATTTATTAATCATAACAACTCTCTGGTTGGAGGAAGAAACATGCGACATCCATTAGTGATGGGTAACTGGAAACTGAACGGCAGTACCCATATGGTGAACGAACTGATCACAGGTCTGCGTAAAGAATTAAGCAGCGTTGATGGCTGTGGCGTGGCTATCGCACCACCAGCAATCTATTTGAACCAAGCAAAACATGCGTTAGCTGGCAGCCGAATCGCACTCGGAGCTCAAAACGTTGATGTTAATCTTTCAGGCGCATTTACCGGTGAAACATCTGCTGAAATGCTGAAAGATATCGGTGCTAAATACATCATTATCGGTCATTCAGAACGCCGTACTTATCATCATGAAAGTGATGAATTTATCGCCAAAAAATTTGCTATCCTTAAAGAACAAGGTCTAATTCCTGTCCTGTGCATCGGTGAGACCGACGCAGAAAACGAAGCTGGCAAAACTGAAGAAGTCTGCTCACGTCAAATTGATGCTGTACTAAACTCACTCGGCGCGGAAGCTTTCAACGGTGCAGTTATTGCCTATGAACCCATCTGGGCTATCGGTACCGGTAAATCAGCGACGCCAGCACAGGCACAAGCAGTGCACAAATTTATTCGTGACCATATCGCGAAAAAAGATTCGGCAGTTGCTGAACAAGTCATAATTCAATACGGCGGCTCAGTGAATGCGGCAAATGCAGCAGAACTCTTCACTCAACCTGATATTGATGGCGCATTAGTCGGTGGTGCATCACTGAAAGCAGATGCCTTTGCAGTTATCGTAAAAGCAGCGGCAGAAGCAAAAAAAGCCAAATAATACACGCTGCTTACTGGCGTAATTTATAAAAAAGCGGCTCCTCTTTAGCCGCTTTTTTCATTATTCTTTGTACCTTATTTACTCTCACCGAGACTAAAACTAGCGCCGAATAATTTGATCAAATATTCCACCGTTAGAAAAATGAATATTTTGTGCGTTATTCCATCCGCCAAAATCCTGATCAATCGTCAATAATTTCAATGCTGTAAATTGGTGCTTATATTTTTCTGCAATCGCTTTATCGCGTGGTCGGTAAAAATTCTTAGCCGCAATTTCCTGTCCAACAGGGGAATATAAATATTCTAAATAGGCTTCAGCAACGTCACGGCGTTGGCGTTTATCAACGACCTTATCTACCACGGCGACAGTCGGCTCAGCAAGAATCGAAATACTCGGCGTAACAATTTCAAATTGCCCTCTCTCGCCTAATTGATTAATCGCTAATAGTGCCTCATTTTCCCAAGCAATTAATACATCGCCAATACCACGCTCAACAAAACTGTTTGTCGCACCTCGTGCTCCGGGGTCTAACACTTCTACATTTTGATACAGCTGCTTAACAAATTGTTGGGCTTTCTGTTGAGAGCCTTGATTGTGCGCTAATCCATACCCCCACGCTGCCAAATAGTTCCACCGAGCACCACCCGACGTTTTCGGATTAGGCGTTACAATAGCTACATCATTACGGATTAAATCATCCCAATCTTGAATGTTTTTAGGGTTACCTTTGCGTACTAAGAAAACAATTGTAGAAGTATAAGGTGCTGAATTATCAGCTAATCTAGATATCCACTTTGGATTTATACGCCCTGTATTGGCTATCGCATCAACATCATAAGCTAATGCCAATGTGACAACATCGGCCTCTAAACCATTAATTACTGATATTGCTTGCTTCCCTGATCCGCCATGAGATTGACGAACTGTCACTGTATCACCGGTTTTTTGTTGCCAATAATCACTAAAAGCCTGGTTATATTGTTGATATAACTCGCGAGTCGGATCATAAGAAACATTAAGTAATTGGATATTTTTCGCCGATACCCCTGTTGTTATTAATAATAATATCCACGCTAATAATTGTATTGTCGCTCGCCAAGATGCTGTCATATCCCAATCCCCATTATCGTCATTGAGATTTAAGGCTGACAGAATCCATCACTCTCGGGAAATAATAAAAATAGCCGGCTTATTCAATCGAGGAATATAAAATCGGAGGTAAACAAGAAATAATAAGAAAGAATCGAACCTGTGTAGCGCTAAATCAGTACTATTTGTACACTATTCGGTGCTACACAGCACTACACAGGTCAGATTTGCAATCAGAGTCATGCATTTATTATCAACGGATCAGGCTAAAATATCGCCATAAGGAAACCAAGATGATAAAAATTAATACAGTTTTTTCGCAGTTTCGTACCAATCTTTCTTAAATACACGCTTCATGTTCATTACTGCATCAATAATGTCATGATGAACTAATTTTTCATTTTGGATGCCAACACAACGGCCACCATAACCATCCAGCAGTAGCTCAATCGAATAAGCGCCCATACGTGATGCTAAAATTCGGTCATAAGCGACTGGCGAACCACCACGTTGAATATGGCCTAATACTGTTGCCCGAGTTTCATGTTTAGTTTCAGCTTCAATATAACGAGCCAATTCATCAACATCACAAACATGTTCGGTAATTGCAACGATAGCATGACGCTTACCTTTATCGATGCCTTCTTTAATTTCCGCCAGTAACTCTTCGCGATTAAATTGCATTTCGCTTTCTGGCAATACTAAAAATTCACAACCGCCTGCAATCGCTGCAGATAACGTAAGATCACCGCAATAACGCCCCATAACTTCGACAATAGAAATACGTTTATGAGATGTAGAAGTATCTCTTAAACGGTCAATTGCCTCTACTACAGTTTCTAATGCAGTAAAATAACCAATCGTATAATCAGTACCCGCGACATCATTATCAATCGTGCCCGGCAAACCAATGCATGGGAAGCCAGCTTCGGTTAGTGCTTTTGCTCCCAAATAAGACCCATCACCGCCAATAACTACCAGCGCATCAATTTGATTACTTTTCAGATTTTCAATCGCGACTTGGCGTACTTTTTCATCACGGAACTGAGGAAAACGCGCAGATCCTAAAAAAGTACCGCCACGGTTAATCATGTCAGATACACTGAAACGGTCGAGTTGTTTCACTCGGTTTTCATACAGGCCAAGGTATCCGTCATAAATACCAAAAACCTCTAACCCCTCGCCTAGAGCTGCACGCACCACACCGCGAATAGCTGCGTTCATTCCTGGCGCATCGCCACCGCTTGTTAATACACCGATTCTTTTGATCTGTTGGACCATGATGACCTCTGACTTATTAATGTGAATTGCAAATCTATGAAAAGCGCCTCGGGATGAATGCGCCTATTTAAGCGTTATAAATCGTCAGTGCTGAATTGATTCACCCTAAGATATAATACGGCAAATCATTGCCCATGCACCTGCTTTCAATCAACCTTTTTCATTTTATTGTGATCAAGATTAAAGAATTATAGGACACAAAATTACCGCGAGTAGTGACTACGCATTGCTATTATATTCTGCGACAGTGGATTCATTGATCAATCTAACGCAATGTAAATCGTATAAAAATCACAAATAATGCCTTTCGATAATTCGACAGTGAGTTATTTATATAACCGCCCTATTCATTTCACTGTGTAATTACAACCACAAATTAAATTACTGTACTGTTTCCATGCCAATGGAATAAATCAAACGGTAAATATTGCTAACATTGTATAACACACCGCCAGCTATCTATCGTAAGTTTAATGCCATAAACTGCAAGTTTAGCACCACAAAGTAACAACAAATCGATCATAACATTTAACCATCATGAGTGAAGAAAGAAAAAAGAATATTTCGCCCATCGAATAAAATGAGACCAGCTGCACCTTTATCTCTCTATTTATCTTCCTTTATCTACTAGAAACATATAAATATTAGTGCCAAAGATAGATTAAAATAATTGGCTACCTCAAAAATAGCTCTCTATTCTGATACTCAGATAATATGCAGAAAAAAGGCATAAAAAAAGCAGCGCCAATGGCACTGCTGTATTCGATTTTTTTAGTCTTATTTAGAATAGATTTTATTTGTCTGCTGCGATACGATCACGAATATGCTGAGCACGCTCTTTAGATGGCGGGTGAGAATCAAACATACTGCTATCTCTATTATCCATTTTCGCCAGTTTTTCAAAACTTGTTGCTAGCCCTTCAGTATTAACACCTCGTTTTTTCAATAAATCATACGAGAAATCATCTGCCTGGCTTTCTTGATGCTGAGAGAATTGAGAGTTAATTAATTTTTGACCCAAATCAGCTAACTGAGAATTGCTCAACTGCTGAGCAATACCGCCTGCTGCTGCCGCCGCATTACGGGCAGCAACGGCACCATAAGCAACTTGCATAGACTTACGAGTATGGCCGAGTGCAACGTGACCCATTTCATGGCCCAGAACACCTTCAACTTCGTTATCATTCATTTGATCCATCAAACCACTATAAACACGGACACAACCATTTGCCATTGCCCATGCATTAACATCGTCAGTCAGATAAACTTTATAATTAACCTTGGTGCCATCAATATTATTACCTAGCGCTTTAGAGATTTTATCTAAACGCTTAGCATATTTACTTGTAGGAGGCGCTATCTTATTTTGCGCATCCATTTCTTGGCATGCCTGATCAGTTAGCTGTTTAATATCATTATCGCTCAGTGTCGCTGCTTGAAATAACTGCATACCTGAGTTGGCTAACATTCCGCTATCCATTCCCTTACAACCGGTAAGTAGTACGGCAGAAACAGCTATCGCAATAAGAGGTTTCATATTCATAATTTTATTTTATCCTTGGGCTTTGCAAGACAGTATATTTTTGCGTACCAAAGACTACGATTTTTTCGCCAAATAACAATAAGATAATCACCAGAAATAAACAGAATACCAATTACACAATATTCTCAATACGTGAACAAAAATGACAGAGCAAAAACCAATATATTTAAGTTAAAGTGAAACTACATAATAAAATTAATAGTTTACATACAATTGATCAGATAAAAAAAAGCCCCTAAAAGGGGCTATAAAAGACAGGGATGGTGTCTATGGCAAGGAAAAACTTCGATGTTGCTAGTGCTACTACAATTGAGAGAAAAAGGGCATTAATTTACTGCTGTAAAGCTTGAAACTGTTTCATGCGCTGTTGATGCTGTTGTTCTAATTGCACTTTTTGTTCCGGCGTTAATAACTGATATAACTCATGATGAACTCGCGCCATATTAATTCGATGTTCAACATCGCGTTGTAACTGCTTCTCTATTTCTGTACGTACTGCCGATTCATCAAATGTGTCTGCAATCACCAATTTACGGATAATCTCGCGATCTTGAATAAAATCTGGATTATCCTGACGAGACAGGCGTAAAGTAGCCATTAAATCTCGCATTTGCTGACGTTGCTTTTCATTTAACGTGATACCATTAAACATAAACGTACTTGCATTATCTTGATAACCGCGCATCACGCCACGATGATATTGACTGATATTCACTCTATTACCAGACAATAATTCAGAAGATGAATCGTGCTTAGGCTGTAACTGTCGCTGACGATTATTTATCTGTTCAGTGGTACTGTTAGTAGCTTGATGAGTGTCACTATTTATTATGCTGTCGGTAGTATCTGCTAAAGCGGCCGTCGGTCCAACAATTAACAGTGACATCAAGGCTAGCGTCGCTATTTTATGCATTCTTGACCTCTGTTTTCTCGGCGGTGCTGTTGATTTGATGTAGACAACTATACCTCCGCGGCTGCAAACTACCGTCAGAGCATGTAAAATAACGTAAAGTCATGGAATCGTGGTGATTGTTATCGTATTTTGGCAGCAGGAGGAATTAATTCATGCATAAAATCCTATTAGTTGATGACGATCGTGAACTCACGTCGCTGTTAAAAGAACTACTAGAAATGGAAGGTTTTAATGTTGTTATTGCCCATGATGGTGAACAGGCACTGCAACAAATAGACGCATCTATCGATCTATTATTACTCGATGTCATGATGCCGAAAAAGAATGGTATCGAAACATTAAAAGAACTACGCCAAATACATCAGACCCCAGTCATTATGTTAACGGCTCGTGGCAGTGAGTTAGACCGAGTTCTTGGCCTTGAACTTGGGGCCGATGACTATTTAGCCAAACCATTTAATGACCGCGAATTAGTTGCTCGTATACGCGCGTTATTAAGACGCTCTAATTGGAGTGAACAAACCCAAACAGATACCGGGAGCACCCCGATATTGCAAGTCGATAAACTTCAATTAAATCCTGGCCGCCAAGAAGCGAGCTTTGATAATGAGATTCTCGATTTGACCGGTACTGAATTTACTTTGTTGTATCTACTGGCACAGCATTTAGGCCAAGTGGTTTCGCGTGAGCATTTAAGCCAAGAAGTTCTTGGGAAACGTTTAACACCATTTGACCGTGCTATTGATATGCATATTTCTAATTTGCGCCGCAAATTACCTGAGCGTTCAGATGGCCTTTCCTGGTTTAAAACGCTAAGAGGCCGTGGATATTTAATGGTGTCAACAAATTAACCATCCCCCTTCCAGTGGAAGGGGTTTTTATTTTTAACGCCATTATTCTACATGCAGTATTTAAAAATATTATACCAAGCCTAATTATTTACTGTGGCTCAGTAGCCCAATCGGCTCAGTCAACGGCTGTTTCAATACGCTGTCTTAGCAACAAAATGTTGGCTTCAACAATATAATTTCAATATAGGTATATAATACATATGCTTAAAATCACTGTTGTGGTTAATTTAATATACACCGTCTACTCATTTAGCTTTAATCAAGCCGAATGTCTCGGGGGCAAATAATGATCAGCAGCCTAACCGCAAGAATTTTCGCTATTTTCTGGTTTACCTTAGCACTAGTACTCATGCTGGTATTAATGGTGCCAAAACTTGATTCACGTCAGCTGACGAATCTATTAGAAAGTGAACAGCGACAAGGTGAAATGCTAGAACAGCATATCGAAGCTGAACTAGCTCAAGCGCCGCTGAATGACCTTTTATGGTGGCGACGCATTTCAACGGCTATTCAAAAATGGGCACCTCCCGGACAGCGATTAATTATTGTCACCAGTGAAGGTCGCGTTATCGGCGCCCTTCCTAGTGAAACCCAAGTGATCCGTAATTTTATTGGTCAATCTGATAATGCTGACTATCCCAAAAAGAAAAAATATGGCCGTGCTGAAATTTTAGGTCCATTTTCAATTCGTGATGGTGAAGATCACTATCAACTCTATCTGGTTCGCCCAGCGAATAGTCCGCAATCTGACTTTATCAACCTGCTCTTTGACCGACCACTGCTGTTATTAATTGCAACAATGTTAATCAGTGCACCTCTATTGCTATGGTTATCATGGAGTTTAGCTAAACCCGCCCGTAAATTAAAAATGGCTGCCGATGATGTCGCGAAAGGCAATCTGCGCCCGCATCCAGAATTGGAATCCGGCCCTCAAGAATTTGTCTCCGCAGGATACAGTTTTAATCAAATGATCAGTGCATTGGATGGTATGGTCAGTGCGCAACAACGTTTAATTTCTGATATCTCGCATGAACTAAGAACTCCGTTGACACGCTTACAATTAGCCACTGCATTATTGCGTCGTCGGCACGGGGAAAGTAAAGAGCTACAACGTATAGAGACTGAAACACTCCGTTTAGATAGTATGATCAATGATTTACTCGTGTTATCTCGTAGCCAACATAAGAATGAAATTTTGCGTGAAAATATCACTGCTGATGATTTGTGGGCAGATATTTTAGCTGATGCTAGCTTTGAAGCCGAGCAAATGCATAAAACATTAGATGTGACTTCACCTCCGGGTCCATGGGCAATTTATTGTAATCCATCAGCGATTGGTAGCGCGTTTGAAAATATTGTCCGTAATGCGTTACGTTATTCTAATACCCATATCGCAGTTGAATTTAAACAAAGCAATAATGGCATTATGGTCACGGTCGATGATGATGGTCCTGGTGTTAGCCCCGAAGATCGCGAACAAATATTCCGTCCATTCTACCGGACAGATGAAGCTCGAGACCGTGAATCAGGGGGCACAGGCTTAGGTCTCGCTATTGTAGAAACAGCAATATCTCAGCATAAAGGTTGGGTAAAAGCAGAGGATAGCCCTCTAGGAGGATTACGGTTAGTTATTTGGCTTCCAGAGCATGGTCGATAATATTATCAATAACCTAGCTCAGAATATAGGCGAGAGATAACTACGCCATTATCCGTTATACATTTATCAAGCCGCATATCGAGTTACTGAAGAATAATTTCTCTTCAGTAACTTTTTAGTTTTATTATTTTATACCAAAAAAAGAGTGTTTTTTTATATTTACGGCGAGAAAAACTAACATCAACTATCAATAAAAGCCTTTTATATAAATTTAGATGGCTGAAATTATATAAATACTTATTACATGAGCTAATAACAAAACATCAGTTCCATTTGATATTATTTGGCAAATTTGATTCTATCAATACCAAAAAATAATATTATTACCTTAATCACTATAATTTTTCAGGAAATAATCCCTTATGAATAATAAATCTATACATTAAAAATCAAAGATTTCATTATCATTTACTTTATATTTGCTATGATTTATTACAATAAATAATTTAGTAGTTTTCCTTAATATAGATATACTCTATTCTCAAGTATCATTAGAAGAATATAAATTTATCCAACTTCATTATCTTTAATTGACCTGTTATTAAACCAATTAATACGAGGTTATTGACTTAAGTAAGCGGAAAAACAAATGAAAATAAACAAATTTAATAAACTTGCACTCTTCGCTTTACTCGGAGCGATTAATAGTAGCGTAATCGCTAGTGGGCTGGTACTCCCTGATAATAACTTACGTAATGACTTAGCTTGGTTATCTGAGCGTAATGTTATCCAAATCAGTCTATCAACTTGGCCGCTTTCATCTCAAGAAATAACCCGTTCATTGGATAATGCTAATATCACTAATGATGAACAAAAAAACGTTATCCAACGGATAAAACAACAACTTAATAGAAATAAAAATACTCTACAATTACAAACTTATCTCTCTTCAGGCCATCCATCAATGCCTCAAGGCTTTGCGAATAGTGAATACAGTGACTTCCGCTATACCTTAGCAGGCAATTATAGTACTGATGACGTTGATTTAAACCTAAAAGCCAATGCAGAACGTGCTCTTCGGGTAGAAAATGGTTCGGATTATAATCTCAATGGATCATACGGCGGCGTTAAAATTTGGAATCAATGGCTGGCCTTCGGTGAAATACCTCAATGGTGGGGTCCTGGCTATGATGGTAGCTTAATTCGAACTGATGCTGCTCGTCCTGTTACCGGTTTTTTAATGCAACGTGCCGACCAAAGCCCGTTTGATTCCAAATGGCTGTCTTGGATTGGCTCGTGGCAATATCAGTTAACTGCCGGGCAAATAAAACAATATCAAAAACAATCCGGTGTTAAGCTGATCGGTTTACGAATGACCATGAACCCAACTGATTATCTTGAATTAGGCGGCTCTCGTGTAATGATGTGGTCTGGTGATGGACGCCCATCCAATTGGAAATCGTTTTGGGATGCCACAACAGGTAGCTCAAATACTGGTGATATCAAAAAAGATCCCGGCAACCAACTGGCTGGTTTTGATTTTAAATTAAAACTCTTCCCTCTTATTGAGCTCCCTCTGAGTATTTATGGGCAATATATCGGCGAAGATGAAGCCGGTTATTTACCGTCCCATAATGCCTATATGGCGGGTATAGAAGGCCATCATTCTCTCTACGGCCAGCCATTAAATTGGTATATTGAAGGTGCCAATACCCGTACTGAATGGAATAATAAAGATGTGATGTACAAACATTTTGTTTATGGTGCAGGATATTACCAACAAGGCTATCCGTTAGGCCATGCGATGGGCGGCGATGGACGTATGATTTCCAGTAAAGTTGAATATACATTGGATGATCATCAGCGCGTTAGTACCCGAATAATGTACGCGACAGTTAATCCTCAAAGCCAATGGCAAAATAAAGCCTTTCCTAAAGATGATACTATCAAAGGAGTTGATGTTGGCTGGTGGTATAACTTCAATGACCGTGTAATTACTGACTCAAAAGTTTGGTTATCCAAAACAGATACTGATACACATAATGATGTCGGTGTCTCAGTCGCTGTCACCGTTCCTTTTAAATGGTAACCTTTTGATAATAAATAAGACCGCGATTTTATACCGTGGTCTTATTCAATAGAGCCAATTTCATTATCTCACTAGATTTATCTATAATATCTCCAGCTAAGAAGTCAATACTCAAGATACTGGAAACTAATCCAGCATATTTATTAAAAACTAACCTATTTATTAAAACTAATCAGCCTAATGTATATAATGTTGGTTATCTTATTTGAATATACGCTCATTTAAGATAATATTCGTTAAGTCATAAAATAAATTTTCTGCTATTATACTCAAATAAAAGTACTGAAATAAAAAGTACTGAAAAACGATAAGGATAAATCCTAAACTTCAATGCATTAAGAACTTGAGTATTGCCATGCGATTAAGTCAAATTTTAAGCACGGTATTATCTCATTCAATTGAATTACATGGATTAAGGTTATTAAAGTTCATCTGCCTGTTATGGAAATGCTTAAAACTAATTCCTTATCAACAATTTTGGTACTAAAAAGTTTTGCCATAAAACACAATTTACGTCAGACTCTAGGCCACAAATGGGTTCTATACCTTTTATTTGCCAATCGGCGAGAAAGGAATACCCCATACTGATTTATACGAATTTAGATAGATTAATACACTATTTAAGTTTTTTTATATTTAATTAAATGGATAATGAGTGTTTATGAAACGCCTTTCTGTTGCTGTCTTTATGCTAACTGCACTGACGGGCTGTACCGTCACCCCAGGTGTCTATATGTCAACAATGGGTAAGAATGTTGTTGATACTGGCGACCGTGATATTTCAAAATTTGTTGATATCTATCCTATATCGCCACAATTATTAGACGAGCTGTATATTCCACACGATATTGCCAAACCTAACTCTCTTTTAGAACAACAATTGGCAGGTTATGAGTATCGTATCGGTGTCGGCGATGTACTTAATATTACTGTTTGGGATCACCCTGAGTTAACTATTCCTGCCGGTTCATACCGTAGTGCTGCTGATTCTGGTAACTGGGTACATTCGGACGGTACTATTTATTACCCTTATATTGGTTCAGTCAAAGTTATTGGTAAAACAGTCACTGAGATTCGCTCATTAATCAGTAATCGCTTAGCAACTTATATTGAATCACCACAAATCGACGTTAGTATTTCAGCGTTCCGCTCACAAAAAATGTATGTTTCTGGTGAAGTCGCTAAACCAGGGACACTGCCAATCACTAACGTACCATTGACGGTATTAGAAGCATTTAATAATGCAGGTGGATTAACAGAAAAAGCCGATTGGGATAATGTGGTACTCACGCGTAATGGACAAGAAATTAAAATTTCATTGCAGTCCTTAGTTCAATATGGCGACCAAACTCAAAATTATCTCATGCTGCCTGGCGATGTGCTTTATGTACCACGCAATGACGGACAAAAAGTATTTGTAATGGGTGAAGTCGGTCAACCATCAACATTAACTATCGACCGTGCAGGAATGAGCATCACCGAAGCATTAAGTAAATCGAATGGTATTGACCAAAATACTGCAAATGCAACGGGTGTATTTGTTATTCGTCCATTAAAAAATCAATCCTCCGGAGATAAAGAGCTGGATGATTTATTACCGAAAAAAATGGCGGCTATCTATCAGTTAGATTTATCTGATGCCACCTCGTTAGTTATGGGCACTGAGTTTAGATTAAAACCTTACGATTTAGTCTATGTAACGGCTGCTCCAATCGTAAGATGGAACCGTCTGATTACTCAATTGTTACCGACCATCGCTGCCTATAATCAGTTAACTGAAGGTACTAAACGAATTAAAGATTGGTAATCGATTATATGTTTAACAATATATTAGTAGTTTGTATGGGCAATATCTGCCGTTCCCCTACCGGGGAGCGGTTACTGCAAAATCTATACCCAGACAAAAAAGTACACTCGGCAGGTATTATCGCTAAAAATGATATGCCTGCGTATGAGAGTGCGATTCGGATTGCTCAACAGCATAATTTACCTTTGAATAACCATCAATCGCGCCGTTTAACTAATGAACTCTGCCGTGAAGCTGACTTGATCTTAGTGATGGAAAATAGCCATATCGATAAGGTTCATGCCCAGTTTCCAGAAACCCGTGGTAAGGTGATGCTCTTCGGCCAATGGCTAAATAAAACAGAAATTCCCGATCCGCATAAACGCAGCGATGAAATGTTCGAGCATGTCTACCTTTTAATGGAAAAGGCCGCTCATCAATGGAAAGGCAAAATCTAGTTTGATTGCCTTTGTGCCTTTGTCATTTTTTTATTGATATGATTAAATAACTATGAATACAACAAAATCACCTTCGACAGCAGCAGATGAAATTGATTTGCTCGCCTTATTTAAAGTCCTTAAATCCCATTATTTAATTATTGGGTTTGTAACACTGTTTTTTTTACTGCTTGGGGCAGCTTATAGCTTTTTAGCTACACCTATTTATCAAGCTAATGCCACCTTGCAATTTGATAAGCAGAGCCAAGTGTCATTTTTTGACCAAATGGGCGATTTATCCCCGTTTTCTGGTGGCGGGAATCAAGTTGATTCAGAAATTGAAGTCATCAAATCGCGTATGGTTTTAGGCAAAACGGTTACCGACCTTAACCTAGATACCCAAGTTTCAACCGATGGCTTCTTTAATAAACTGTGGGGCAATAATCCACAGATCAATATTACTCATTACTCGATTCCTGATGCCCTAGTTGGTGAACCCGCTACTTTAACCTACCTTGGCGACAATCAGTTTTCACTAAAATTAGAAGATATTGTTTTAAAAGGAAAGATTGGTGAATTAGTTCAGCATAATGATATCAGCCTATTAATATCCTCTATCGAAGCAGAGACTGGCGAAGAATTCACACTGACCAAAAACGGCCGTTACTCGACCATTGATGAACTGCGTAATACGCTTAATTTATCTGAAGTCGGTAAAGGGACTGGCATTATTAGCCTGACGATTAAAGGCGCTGATAAGACTGAAAATGTAAGAATTTTAGACAGTATTATTCAAAACTATGTCGCACAAAATACTGACCGTAAAAAAGAAGTTACCAATAATACCTTAATTTTCCTCGATGATTATCTACCAAAAGTTAAAGCTAAGCTGGATAATTATGAAAATCAGCTAAACACGTTCCGTAAAAAGAATGAGTCTATTGATTTATCTTTAGAAGCTAAATCAGCGTTAGAAAGTGCGTTACAAGTTGAAGATAAACTTAATGAGTTAACCTTCAAAGAGATTGAAATCCAACAACTCTATACCCGAAATCACCCAGCGTACCAATCTCTGATTGATAAACGCCAAAAACTATTAAATGAAAAAGCGCTGATCAGTAAAAATATTCAAAAATTACCGAATACTCAACAACAAATTGTTCGTTTAACGCGTGATGTTGAATCCGAGCAAGCGATTTATAATCAGCTAGTAGGTAAGCAACAAGAACTCAGTGTGATGAACTCAGGGATTACTGCCGATGTTCGCGTTATTGACTCCGCAGAATCACAGCCTCAACCGGTTGCCCCGAAAAAATCATTAATTCTAGCGCTGTCACTGATCTTAGGCTTTATTATTGGTTGTGCGTATGTCATTGCCCGCGAACTATTTAATAATAAAATCAAAGGTACCGAAGATATTGATGCTCTAGGTGTCAACGTATATGCCACTATTCCATTCTCCAGTCATGAGAAAAAATTGATTATGAATGGAAATATGAAACCATTAGCGTTAGAAAATCCAGCAGATACCGCAGTAGAAGCCATTCGTTCATTACGTACCAGCGTATATTTCTCAGTAATGAATCAAGGCAATAATCTTGTCATGGTCACCAGTGCGTCACCGGGTGCAGGTAAAAGCTTTATCACCTCAAATATGGGTGTAGTTTTAGCCAATGCGGGTAAAAAAGTCCTTCTTATTGATACCGATTTACGTAAAGGTCGAATTCATAAAGCGTTTGATTTAGATAACAAATTGGGTTTATCTGAATATTTGTCACAAATGGACAGCAATAAACCCGTTATCCATCACAATGTAATCGAAAATCTTGATGTAATTTGTCGTGGTAAGAATGTCACTCATTCCTCAGAGCTGTTAATGAGCGAACGCTTTAAAGACATGTTAGATAATCTAAAATCACAATATGATATTGTTGTGATTGATACCGCACCAATACTTGCGATAACTGATGCTGCGGTAATTGGTAAATATGTCGGTACCTCATTATTAATTGCTTACTATGGTGTAAATACCGTCAAAGATATTGAGTTATCATTAAAACGCTTTAAACAAAATGATATCGAAATAACGGGTGTGATCTTGAATGGTATTGATGCAAGATCAGATGATTATAATTATGTTTATGAGTATTAATAATAGTCATTAATCCAATCGATAGCGTTTTATCGGGTTTATTGCACTATTTGATAGACGGTTGTTAAGCCGTTCTCAGTCTCTCGAAAGATACCTATCTCACGGTTATCTTCTCGAGAGACTCTCTAGCTCTTGACCGTCTATCTGCAATATAACGACTTAAAGTAGCCACAAAAAATAGACTCGGGAAATTGATCATGAATAAAACAATGGTGTTAGTCACCGGTGGACTGGGCTTTATCGGTAGTCATACCTGTATTCAGATGATAGAACAAGGAATACAGCCTGTTATTTTAGATAATCTCTGTAATTCTAATCTGGAAGTTTTATCCCGCATTGAAACAATTACTGGCATCAGACCGATTTTTTATCAAGGTGATATCCGAGATAAAGCCTTAATTGATTCCATTTTTGCAGCTCATTCCATTGCCTCAGTCATTCATTTTGCTGGTTTAAAAGCTGTCGGTGAATCAGTAAGTAAACCTATTGAATATTATGATAATAATGTTAATGGTACGCTGGTTTTAGTACAGAGTATGCAGCAGGCCGGGATCAAAAGTTTAATCTTTAGCTCCTCTGCTACCGTATATGGTGATCCAGAAGAAGTTCCATTAACTGAAAATTCTAAAGTTGGCGGGACCACCAATCCATACGGTACCAGTAAATATATGGTGGAACGAATTTTATCCGACCTACATATTGCTGAACAAGATTGGTCCATTACATTGTTACGCTACTTCAACCCAGTGGGAGCACATGCCTCTGGGTTGATGGGGGAAGACCCAAGCGGTATTCCTAATAATTTGACGCCGTATATCGCACAAGTTGCTGTAGGTCGCCGCGAAAAACTAACTGTTTTTGGTGCTGATTATCCGACAATTGATGGAACAGGTGTGCGTGATTATATCCATGTTATGGATTTAGCTGATGGCCATATTGCGGCGCTTAATAAAGTCAGCCAACAATCTGGACTGCATATTTATAACTTAGGTACCGGCAAAGGCACTAGCGTATTAGAAATGATCGCAGCGTTTGAGAAAGCGGCAGGTAAACCAATTCCATATCAACTGGCTGATCGTCGCCCGGGAGATATTGCCGAATGTTGGTCAAGCCCAGAAAAAGCATTGAACGATCTTGGTTGGAAAGCCAAATACTCGATTCAAGATATGGCTGATGATACTTGGCGTTGGCAACATAAGAATCCAAACGGCTATAACCCTCAATAATATAGCCAGTTATTATTCTCATTACCAAAATATCCCGTTAAAACCTAATTTAATGGGATATTTTTTATCGAATTTAATCAATGCAGCATAGCAACTTTCAGCGTAAAATCACCTTATTGTCGAACTCTAATTGATACGCAGGGTTTATCTCTGCCAGAAAATCTATGCTACATATCGTACTTTTCGAACCTGAAATTCCACCCAATACCGGAAATATTATTCGTCTTTGTGCTAATACTGGGTTTAGTTTGCACTTAATCCACCCATTAGGTTTTACATGGGATGATAAACGCTTACGCCGGGCTGGGCTTGATTATAGTGAATTTGCTGATATACATCACCATCATGATTATCAAGCATTTCTAACCAGTGAAGGACTCAGCTCAGACAATGCTCAATCGTCTTCTGGGGCACGTATTTT
The DNA here is from genome assembly GCF_022592395.1 of Moellerella wisconsensis. NCBI lineage: Bacteria > Pseudomonadati > Pseudomonadota > Gammaproteobacteria > Enterobacterales > Morganellaceae > Moellerella > Moellerella wisconsensis. The sequence continues at coordinate 3,519,893 of NZ_CP093242.1, forward strand.
TGCACTTACAACGAAAGGTAAACCAAGCCACAGTAATGTGAATTATCGCGATGGGGATTACTTAATGTTTGGTCCAGAAACTCGCGGCTTGCCTCCTGATGTTTTAGATAACATGCCAATTGAACAAAAAATACGTATTCCTATGTTAGCCGATAGTCGCAGTATGAACTTATCTAATTCTGTTGCCGTGGTAGTATTTGAGGCATGGCGCCAGCTCGGTTATCCCGGAGCCATGCTGAGAGATTAACTGTAAAATTTATAGGTTTAGGCTTTATTTGTAACAATATGATTTATTGAATTAAATTCAGTATAAAAAAAGGCGCGGTATGTATCATTACACCGAGCCTTTTCATCAAAGATGACTGTTAGTGAATCAAAAACTAAATTCCATCACCATATTCAAAACCATAAATCATACCGTTAAAGTTTTGATCCATATCGAAAGATGGCTTATCACTATTTGGTTTACCCACAATACGCGCCGGAACACCTGCTACGGTGGTATGGGGAGGGACAGGATGTAATACGACTGAGCCCGCACCAATTTTAGCCCCTCGCCCAATCTCAATATTACCCAGTATTTTTGCGCCGGCGCCAATCATCACTCCTTCACGGACCTTAGGATGACGATCACCACAGGTTTTTCCTGTTCCACCTAATGTCACTGATTGTAAAATCGACACATCATTTTCAACAATAGCGGTCTCACCAATCACAATCCCGGTTGCATGATCCAACATAATGCCACAACCAATACGTGCTGCGGGGTGAATATCTACGCTAAAAGAGACTGAGATTTGATTTTGTAAATAGATAGCCAGCGCTTTACGCCCTTCGTTCCATAACCAGTGACCAATACGATAAGCTTGTAGCGCATGGAAACCTTTTAGATAAAGAAATGGCGTTGAATATTGATCCACTGCGGGATCACGTAGGCGTACTGCAGATAAATCCATCGCGGCGGATATAATCATTTGCTCATCATGTTGATAAGCATCTTCAATAATTTCACGCACCGCGATAGCAGGCATGATAGGTGTGCTCAGCTTATTGGCTAACATATAGCTTAACGCATTACCGAGATTTTCATGTTTTAGCAGTGTCGCATGAAAAAAGCTGGCCAACATAGGCTCACAATCAGCAAGAGCTTTGCCTTCTTCTCTAATATGCGCCCATACTCTTTCCAGCTCTTCTCGCGACATAATATTTACCTGCTTAATAACCTGTTGGTGCTATTTTTGCTATAATATCTCAGTTATAACTGACTGATATTATTCCGGCTTTTGCATAAAATGCATATCAGCAATTTCATCTTTAGTTGCTCTACCGAGTAATGACTTAGCTGCTTCTAGGACATTTTTATGACAATACAGTATCTGATACAACTGTTCTGTAATTGGCATCTCGACACCAACACGCTCGGCTAATGCTTTGACTTCTTTAGTATTACGATAACCTTCAACCACTTGGCCAATATCTGCTTCAGCATCTTCAACACCGATACCTTTGCCTAACATCATACCGAAACGACGATTACGTGATTGATTATCCGTACAAGTTAACACTAAATCCCCAAGCCCCGCCATGCCCATAAAGGTCGAGGGATCAGCCCCCAATGCGGCACCTAAACGACTCATTTCCGCTAAGCCTCGCGTAATTAATGCCGTACGGGCATTTGCGCCAAATCCCATACCATCAGAAATTCCTGCGCCAATAGCGATAACATTTTTGACTGCTCCGCCCAATTGCACACCGATAATGTCAGGATTTTTATAAACACGGAAACTTTTACCACAATGGAATAATTGCTGTAATTGCTCCCCAAATTCGGGATCAGTGGCCGCCACCGATATTGCTGTGGGTAATCCTGCGGCTAGTTCTTTCGCAAATGTTGGCCCTGATAATACAGCCAGTGGAATTTCATTGCCTAATACTTCACGAGCCACATCTTGTAACAGACGACCAGTATCACGTTCTAAACCTTTAGTGGCCCAAATAACTCGAGAATTCGACTGTAAAAAGGGTTTTATTTGTGTCAGTACATCACCAAAAACATGGCTTGGTACAACAATAAGAAGATTGTGACTGGCTTGAACTGCTTGTTTTAAATCAGTTTCAAGGGATAAATTATCAGGGAAGGAAACGCCAGGCAAAAAAGCCTGATTGCTCCTATCTTGTTGCAAGCGAGTAATATGAGCCGGGTCATGGCCCCATAATACGACTTGATGGCCATTACGCGCTAAAGTAATGGCTAAAGCGGTGCCGTACGAGCCGGCACCGACTACTGTCATTGAAGCAGTATTCATTAGTTTTCCTGTGGAACTTCACCTGTCTGCGCTTGAGCTTCCTGCTGTTGCAAGTAGTTCATAAATAGCGCATCAAAGTTAACGGGTGCCAGATTTAGTTGTGGGAAAGTACCACGGCTAACTTGGCTAGTCACACATTCGCGAGCATATGGGAACAGGATATTCGGGCAATAAGCCCCTAAGCAATGAGCTAATTGTGTTCCTTCAATACCTTCAACGGAGAAAATACCTGCTTGCTGTACTTCACACAGAAAACCGGTTTCTTCACCCAGATTTGCCGTAACAGTTACACGCAGAACAACTTCATAAACACTATCCGCTAACAGAGTAGAAGAGGTATCTAGATCCAATTTAATTTCTGGTTGCCACTCTTTCTGGAAAATATGTGGAGCATTGGGTACTTCAAATGAAACATCTTTAGTATAAATACGCTGGATCTGAAATGCCATTTCTGGATTATTTTGTTCTGACATAATAATTATTACCTTTTAACTTAACGTCCATATGAGTTTTGAGAATATCTACTCTACAATTCAAGAGGTAAGCTACTGATATAATCTCGCTATATTCACTATATCCGATCTATCCGCCGACAACTCAAAATGTAATAGAGACAAATTATTTCTTACCGCGAGCCAATGGTAAGTTGTCACCAGTCCAGCCCGAGATGCCATCTTTTAGAATGAAAATCTGTTCAAAACCATGCTGAATCAATTGTTCTGCTGGCTTATTACCATCCATACCGGTTGCGGAAGCAATAATCACTGGTTTTTGCTTATATTTATCCAATTCACCTAAATTATTATCTTTAATTTCAGAAGGTGTTAGATTAATCGAATCAATGATATGCCCTTTGCGGAAATCTTCGCGCGAACGCAGGTCTACCACAACAGCCTCTTGTTTGTTGATTAACTGAACCGCCTGACCACTAGTAATTACTTTTGATTTAGAGAACATTCCCTTAAAAGTTATTACAATCACGGCGACAAGCAACGCTACCCAAACTAGGCTCAATACCATATGTTGGCTAATAAATTGCATGATTTCTTGCATCATGGAGGGCAATCACTCCCGTTGGTTAAAATAGATATCAAAGGCTTCAGAGTATACCTTTGTGTCGGCTTAATTACAGCCAGTTAGCGCAAACTGTCGGTGTTTTTTTGCAAAATAGTCCGCATAAATAATACAAAACAGGTTAAAATGCACAAAATTTTACCAGCAACGCTCTATTTATTGCTCGATTACCACGAAAATAATTTTTATTCTAGGATACTGGGTAACCAAGTAATCCATAGCTCAGAATAATCTCAATCTATTCATTTTCACAATTAATTACAGTATAGCAATAAATAAAAACCTAGGTATTTCATAGTGATAGGTATATTCCTGTCGGCTAAAAAAGACATTCATCCTAGCTTAATAAAGTAAATCAGTGATAATGTTATAATATCGCTTAATTCAATGAGATAAAGTAACATTAAGCGCGATTCGCTGGCTTCCAAAATTACAATTAAGACGCCAAATGACGGCAATCTTTTATACTCAATGAGATCATCAGCCTCATGTTCATTCAAGGTGATAAATAAGAATGGCCACTAAAAAATTTCACCGGATGCCATTTATCCGCTCCTCCCTTATGTCGGTAGTGCTGGCCAGCAGTCTATTGTCTTTATCCGCCCCTTTGAGCTTCGCGGCAAATCAAATGGGTGAAAATAAAGATCAATTACAAAATCTACTGCAAAATATTGCGGCTAAAGAAAAGAGTGTCAAAGAACAGCAAACTAAACGGGCAAATCTACTCCAGCAATTACAACAGCAAGAGCAGAGTATTTCTGCAGCTAGTCGCAGTTTGCACGGGTTACAAAATCAATTAGAGCGATTAAATAAAGAAATAAATGGCTTAAATTCCAGTATCAAACGATTACAACAACAAAAATCAGCACATGAAAAATTATTAGCACAGCAACTCGATGCCGCCTTCCGACAAGGCAGACATCAAGGACTTGAGCTATTATTTAAAGGTGAAGAAGGCGCCAGAGAAGAGCGAGTTTTGGCTTATTACAATTATCTCAACCAAGCGCGAGAAAAAACAATTATTGAGCTACAAAATACCAGTGATGAACTCAAGCAGCAAAAGTTACTCGAGCAACAGAAACATGCTGAACAGAAAAAAGCATTAGCTAAACAACAACAAGAAAAACGTAAACTGGATAATGCACAATTAGCACGTAAGCAAACGTTAGTCGCTCTCGAAAGTGCTCTGAAAGAAGATCAAAAAAATCTGTTGGTGATGAAGCAAAATGAAAGTCGTCTGCGCGATAAAATCGCCCGTGCAGAACGTGAAGCCAAAGCGCGAGCAGAAAGAGAAGCCAAAGAAGCGGCTCGTATTCGTGCTCAAGTTGCTGAAAAAGAACGTAAAGCCCAAAAAACAGGTTCAAGTTATAAGCCAAATGAAAGCGAACGTTCATTAATGGCTCGTACCGGAGGCCTTGGACGACCGGCAGGACAAGCAATATGGCCTGTTCGTGGACAAGCCTTACATAACTACGGTGATGCTATTTCTGGCGAATTACGCTGGAAAGGGATGGTGATTGGTGCCAATGAAGGAACCCAAGTTAAAGCGATTGCCGATGGCCGGGTTCTGTTAGCAGATTGGCTTCAAGGCTATGGCCTAGTCGTTGTTATTGAGCATGGTAAAGGCGATATGAGCCTCTATGGCTACAACCAAAGCGCTTTAGTAAATGTCGGGCAAGAGGTACGCGCAGGTCAGCCAATTGCGTTAGTTGGAAGCAGTGGAGGGCAAGAAAAACCCGCACTCTATTTTGAAATTCGACGCCAAGGAAAAACCGTTAATCCTCGACCTTGGCTTGGGAGATAAAGATGTTTATATGCCGGCCTCACAAACTAGTTACTGTCGTTATGCTATTTATAATTAGTTTTTCGGCCAGTGCAGCACGATTAGCCATCGTTATTGATGACTTTGGCTATCGAGTAAAAGAAGATAATCAAATCTTAGCATTACCCATTGGGGTCTCTATTGCTATATTGCCTGATTCCCCACATGGACAACAAATTGCGCAAAAAGCCTATCAACAAGGACGTGAAATATTAATTCACATGCCGATGAAGCCGCTCAGCAAGCAACCGCTCGAAAAGAATACCCTTGCGCCATCAATGAGTAGTGATGAAGTTAATCGCATTATCCGCAAAGCCATCAGTCAAGTGCCTCACGCTAAAGGGATGAACAATCATATGGGCAGTGAAATGACTTCTAGCCTTCCCGGTATGATTAATGTAATGCGAGCGTTATCACACTATAACCTCTATTTTTTAGACAGTGTTACGATAGGTAATACCCAAGCGGGTAAAGCCGCTAGTCAGTTTGCTGTCCCTAATGTACGTCGTAATATTTTTCTCGATAATACCCAATCAGAGGCAGAAACTAATGCTCAATTAAATAAAGCGATTGCTTATGCTCGCAAGCATGGCAGTGCGATAGCGATTGGCCACCCTCATCCATCGACAGTCAGAGCGCTACAGAAACAATTACCTCAATTACCAGCAGATATAGAGCTCGTGGCTGTCAGCGCATTATTTACACCGGGGATAACTCACCATATTATTCCCGAGAAAAAAGTAGATTTATCGACAAAAAACCAACCGCCTACAGAGAAAACAACCCAGAAACCGATGGAAAAAATCCAGCATCAGCTTAAGCAATGTGCGGTCTCTATCGATTCAGAAACAAGACAAGGTATTGATTTTTTAATGTTTATTACTGAGGCTATTTATCAAGATCCTCAATTACAGCCATTATTAAAAGATCATAATCCCCCTCTATTTAACGTAACATCCAAAAATAAATAATCCATGCCAGTCAAGCATAGCCAGATAATGATGTCTGGCTATTTTATTTTAGCACCAAGAATCGCCCAACCAACTATCATGCAACTACGCGGTTAATCCTATTAGTAGTGCTGTCGCCAAAGCGGTTAAATGTTATGATAAGCCACAATATAGAATTAAATTATCTCCATTATACTTCCTGTAATCGGGTAATTTCATGCTTACTCCCCCGATAGTAACTTGAAGTGTTTAGGATAAAATCGTTAACTCATTTGAGGTATTCCCAATGATTATTGTCACCGGCGGCGCTGGATTTATTGGCAGCAACATTATAAAAGCACTAAATGATGAAGGCCGTACCGATATTTTGGTCGTTGATAACCTAAAAGATGGCACTAAATTTGCCAACTTAGTCGATTTAGATATTGGCGATTACGTCGATAAAGAAGATTTTATCGCGAGCATTATCGCAGGCGATGACTTTGGTGATGTTGAAGCCGTTTTCCATCAAGGTGCTTGCTCTTCCACCACTGAGTGGGACGGTAAATATATGATGGATAATAACTATCAATATTCAAAAGAGTTATTACATTATTGCTTAGATAGAGAAATACCTTTTCTGTATGCCTCATCAGCCGCAACCTACGGCGGACGCAGCGATAATTTTATCGAGCAACGCCAATACGAACAGCCATTAAATGTTTATGGCTACTCTAAATTTTTATTCGACCAATATGTACGTGAAATATTGCCAGAAGCCAATTCACCGGTGTGTGGTTTCCGCTATTTTAATGTATATGGTCCAAGAGAAAGCCACAAAGGCAGTATGGCTAGTGTCGCTTTCCATTTAAATACGCAAATTAATCAAGGCCAAAATCCAAAATTATTCGAAGGCAGTGAACAATTCCAACGCGACTTTATCTATGTTGGAGATGTAGCCGCTGTTAATTTGTGGTGTTGGAAACATAAAATCTCAGGAATTTATAATTGCGGAACCGGTCGCGCTGAATCTTTCCAAGCCGTCGCGGATGCTGTAATTGCTTATCATCAAGATAAAGAACTATCTATTGAACACATTGATTTCCCAGAGAAACTTAAAGGCCGTTATCAAAGTTTTACTCAAGCAGATTTAACCAATCTAAGAGCAACAGGCTATGACGCACCATTTAAAACGGTCGCGGAAGGCGTTGCTGAATATATGGCTTGGTTAAATAAATAAGGTAATTAATTAATATTTTATGAAAATATTGGTGATCGGACCCTCTTGGGTGGGAGATATGATGATGTCTCAAAGCCTTTATCGCAGCTTAAAGGCTTTACACCCACACGCAGAAATCGATGTGATGGCACCAGCATGGTGTCGACCTTTACTCGCAAAAATGCCCGAAGTTCGTCAGGCAATTTCGATGCCACTGGGTCACGGAACATTAGGAATTGGTGAACGTCGCCGTTTGGGGATTGAGCTGCGTGCAGAGCAGTACGATCACGCTTATATTTTACCTAACTCATTTAAATCCGCGCTGGTTCCTTGGTTTGCAAATATTCCCCGCCGAACAGGTTGGCGAGGCGAAATGCGCTATGGATTATTAAATGATCTGCGTATTTTAGACAAAAATGCATTTCCGCTAATGGTTCAACGCTATATCGCGTTAGCGTATCCCGCAGACCAAATAACCTCAGCGGCCTGTTTGCCACAACCGTTGTTATGGCCAAAGCTACAGGTTACTGAAGACGAAGTTACTAAAACTCGTGAGAACTTCGGTCTTTCTGAACAACGCCCCATTATTGGATTTTGTCCTGGCGCCGAATTTGGCCCAGCCAAACGTTGGCCTCATTACCATTATGCCAATCTAGCGCAAACTTTAATCACAGAAAAAGGTTATCAAATATTACTATTTGGTTCAGACAAAGATGCCCCCGTTGGCGACGATATACGTCAATCTCTCTCGGATGATGCGCAACAGTATTGTTATAATCTGGCAGGTAAAACCTCACTAGAACAAGCCGTTAATCTTATCGCTGGCTGTAATGCGGTGATCAGTAATGATTCAGGACTGATGCATATTGCGGCCGCACTCGATAGACCACTGGTTGCACTTTATGGCCCAAGTAGTCCTGATTTTACCCCACCATTATCTAATAAAGCGCAGGTAATCCGGCTCATTACTGGTTACCATAAAGTACGTAAAGGGGACGGGGACAGCGGTTATCATCAAAGCTTAATCGATATCAAACCCGAACTGGTGCTAAACGCACTGAATAAATTATCCGTAGGACAAGCCGATTAATGCGCGTTTTATTAGTCAAAACCTCATCTATGGGTGACGTTTTACATACACTACCAGCACTGACCGATGCGCAGCAGCAACTGCCTAATATTCGTTTTGATTGGGTAGTCGAAGAAGGTTTTGCGCAAATTCCTAGTTGGCATCAAGCGGTTGATCAGGTGATCCCCGTCGCTATACGCCGTTGGCGTAAAAACTGGTTTTCTGCACCGATACGGGCAGAACGGGCCGAATTCCGTCATTTACTACAACAACAGAACTATGCCGCCGTTATTGATGCGCAAGGATTATTGAAAAGTGCATTCTTAGTCACTCGTTTAGCGCATGGACCTAAACATGGTTATGATGGCAAAAGTGTGCGTGAGCCACTCGCCAGTTTATTCTATGATTATCGTCATCACGTTAATAAACAACAACATGCAGTAGAGCGCATTCGCCAATTGTTTGCCCTAAGTTTAGGCTATCCATTACCTGAAATAAAAGGTGATTATAGTATCGCCAAGCATTTTTTATCACCAAAAATAGAATACCCAGAAACTGATTATTTAATTTTTCTACATGCAACGACCCGCGATGATAAACATTGGTCAGAAGATAACTGGCGGGAACTTATCTCGTTAATGGCACCCAGCGGATTAAAAATTAAATTACCTTGGGGAGCTGAGCATGAATATCAGCGCGCATTGAGGCTGGCTAAAGGGTTTCCTTTTGTCGAAGTGTTACCGAAATTAACCCTCGCAGAAGTCGCCCAACAAATAGCTAATGCTAAAGCAGTAGTCTCTGTCGATACTGGTCTCAGCCATCTAACGGCCGCACTGGATAAACCCAATATCACCTTATTTGGCCCTACGGATCCAGGTTTAATCGGTGGATATGGAAAAGCGCAATATTCATTAAAAGCGCCCGATAATAAAATAAATTCAATAACAGCCAATCAAGTATTTACTGAGTTAATATCTCATATCTAAGAAATATAATGAATATAATAAAAATTGAATTTATTTAATAAGGATAATTTTTTAATATTTAACAATATTAGATGATTTTATATAATTAAGAGCTACTATAGAGAATATGGATTATACAATGAATAACTCAATTACTATTGTTACTGCTTTCTTCGATATAGGAAGAAGTAATTGGAATGCAGAGAATGGCCATTCAAATAGACTAGAGAGAAATACTGACACATATTTTTCTTATTTCAATAAATTAGCAGAACTAGATAATGAAATAATTATTTTCACCTCAGATGATCTAAAAGAAAAAGTTCTTAGTTGAAGAAAAGGAAAACCAACAACAGTTATCACCATTGATATATATAAGAAATTCAAACACTTATTAAATAGAATATCCAAAATACAAAACAGCGACGAATTCAAAAAACTAATAAAACCCGAGCAATTAAAAAATCCTGAATACTGGTCTGCAGAATATGTACTAATTAATAATTTAAAAACTTACTTTGTTAATAAGGCAATAAATTTAAAATTAACTCATAATGAATTAATTGCATGGATTGATTTTGGATACATTAGAAAAGACAAAACAATTTATGGAATAAAAAACTGGTATCATCCGTTTAATCCAGAGAAAATACATTTATTCTCAATAAGAGATAATTTTAAATTAGAAGATATGGACACTGTTTTATCTAGAGTTATTAATAATGAAACATTTATTATTGGTGGTGTACTGGTTAGTTCAAAAAATAAATGGGCTGAATTTCATGAAGTTGTAACAAAAACACAAAAACAATTATTAAATATAAATATTATTGATGACGACCAAGGTGTTTTTTTAATGTGTACTAATCAAAAGCCCAATTTAGTCCAAATCCATTATCTAGGTCATATGGAATGGTTTCGAGTATTTAAATTATTTCATAGAGGATCAAACATTAGCTACCTTAAATGGTTAAAAATCATTTTGAGATTAAATAAACCTCAAAATGATTAAGTTAATATATTAGTTTTATTTTATATTAATAAAATTATTTCTAATATTATTTTTTTGTCGCAACGGAGTCTGGTGCAATAAAGCCAAAGCACATCGTTTTTATCGGAGCGTTAGGATCAGAGCGATACATAACATCTTCTTTTTCAATCGAAAATTGCGGCCAGAATTTTTGTACTCGAGAAAAATTCTCATGTTCGCAATCATCATATTTATTACCTAATAATAACGCACCATGCTGACGAATTTCTGCTTCAGTAATATCACGATTATAAATATTCGGCGGCATATGGTCTTCAAGCGTCCAAGGCTGAATAACATGGGGATGATCAGAAGCATATATAATAAACCACTGATATAAGTTATCTTCTCCTCCAACGTATTTTAATGGCTGACCATATTTATCGTGCCAACGTTGTTGACCTTCTGCAGTTAACGTTTTAATCCCTATGAATTTTTGCCCCGCCCCACGAACATTGGCAATCATCACCACACAGTACCCAACAAAGACTAAGACCCCAATAATAGCTAAGCTAATTAATGGACGGCGTAATGATTTTTGAGGATATTGAATGATAGAACCCACCAATAACGGCGCGCAAACCATCATAAATGGCTGTAACCATTCGGTGATCCTTCCTCCATCATGGAAAGAAAACCAGCCATAAATTATTGCCAAGGGAAACAGAACAATAAAATTAACTAAACGGTTAGGTTGTTGTTTAGGCCAGCCAAATCGTCCGCCGGCGAAATACAGAATAATTGCGGCAATAATTAAAGGATAAAATACCGACAGAGCAGCTTGAGTGGTATGAAGATTAAATCCCGGAGCTATCTGTGAATCGACCCATTTAAAAGCAGAGAAATCAGTGGCCATTAACCAGAAAAAATTAGGTAAAACTAATGCAAACCACAAGACAAGCGCGACATAAAAAATTGGCTGTCGGTAACTTTGACGCACTGATTTCACAAATAAGGTTAATAAAAAAACCGAGCCAACTAAGGCTAATGTCGAATATTTCCCCATCGTTGCCAGTGCAGAGCACAGAGAAAATAATAACCACCATGCTGGGTTATCATAGACGGCACGTATAAAGGCATAAATAATCCATGCCCAAAAAGTGACTAAAATATAATTATCATTGTACGGAATAATATCGAAATTTATTATTCCAGAAAGATTCAGGATTAATAATGCAAACCAAGCTAAATCTTTTCGCTGGGTCAGGCGATAAGATAAATGCCAAACCCCAAGCATGCCGATAGCAATACCGAAGAAATGAATAAAATACCAATAAAAATCAAAAGGAAGTGAGAGATGAATGGCTGGCCACATCACAAAACCTACGAACCACGGGTTTTTAGGAGAGCCCCATTCACCATTAATTCCCCAATTAACCGCTTCAACAGCATCATAGGGAACGGTAGGATCGAGATAATAGCTTCCAAGCGTCCAGAGAATGGCATAAGCCATCACCCATAAATACAGGAAACCATTTGAATTCTGCTTATTCAATTCAGGCATATTTTTTACTATATATTTAAAGGATTAATGTGACTAATGCCTTTATCCAGACTGGCGTAAAGTCATACGAATGAGGGATTCTACTATAGTTTACCGAGGATAATAAGTCAGAACGGGAGATAATATTTTGTTCTCAATAACGCTATTAATATAACTTATTTTATATAACTAAGCATGATAACCGTAATCCCGGTTATCTCAGCGTAATTAGCCAAAACAACCGGAGATAAAATTAGCTTATTGCTCTCTTGGCGGTAAATAAGGTTTTAATAATTGCAATAACCGCTGCAATGCGCCTTGATTTTCATGTAAAACTTCAGCAGCATGACGGCCATAATACAGTCGGTAATCCTCATCAGATAATAAACTAGTTACTGCCTGGCATAAAGAATCACTGTCAGTCACCGTAATTAATCCATCAGCCTGAGCCAATTTACTGCAAATATCTTTGAAATTAAATGTATGTGGCCCGACTAAAATAGGCAATGCATGTGCCGCAGCCTCAAGCGGATTATGCCCACCATGCTCAACTAAACTTCCGCCAACAAAGGCTAAATCAGCAATCCCATACAGTAACATCAGCTCCCCCATCGAATCGCCAATCACTACTTGGATATCATTTGCCGGAATAGTATTCGCACTGCGCAACTCATATTTCATCCCCGCTTTTCGAGTTAACTCTTCAGCGACTACAAAACGCTCCGGATGACGAGGCGCTAAAATTAATAATAAGTTAGGAAACTGTTTTAATAATTGTGCATGAGCGGCTAAAACAATTTCTTCTTCACCTTCATGAGTACTGGTAGCAATCCAAACGGGGCGATGGGCAGCCCATTGACGACGTAATGTTACCGCTTTAACCGCTAACTCTGGTGTAACTGAAATATCAAACTTTAAACTACCAGTAACAAATAATTGCTTACGACGTAAGCCTAATTCAATAAATCGCTCGCCATCTTCCTGATTTTGTGCAGCAACTAAAGTTATCTTACGTAGAATTTTTTTTACAAAATTGCCTAATTTATGATAACCCGCGGCTGAGCGTTCAGACAACCTAGCATTGGCAATAACTAAAGGTATATTACGTTTATTCAACTGATTAATAAAATTAGGCCACAATTCAGTTTCCATCACTATCACCAGTTTGGGATCAACGTGATTTAAAAATCGACGCATTGAACCGGGTAAATCATACGGTAAATATACATGATGGACATCATCACCAAATGCAGAGGATACACGCTCTGAACCGGTAGGTGTCATAGTAGTAACAGTTATCGGTAATGAAGGATAATGATGGCGTAATGCGCGAACTAAAGGAACCGCAGCCAAAGTTTCTCCCACAGAAACAGAATGCAATAATATTCCACCGGTTCCCACTTTACCCGCACAGAATCCATAGCGTTCTGGCCAACGTTTGCGGTACGCAGGCGCCTTACGGCTACGTAATAATAATTTCACCCATATAAGGGGCTGAATGATATATAGAAGTACCTGATATAAACGCAGTAACATTCGCTTCAATTCACTAACTAAAATTGGCGCTATATTAGCACAAACCTACAATGAAAGTGTGTAGAATATATTGATAAAAATTGACGTATATCGCTCTTAATACTGATGTCATTGATCGCAATGATATTGCATCGAAGACTAATAGCCGCTACTGTGGGGTAAACTTTAGTGTGCTAAGTAAATCATTGACTATAACTCAAAATCATCCACACCAATCAATCCGATAAAACAAAAGATAAGAGTTCGCCTTTTATGAAAAATAAAGCAATTTATCCCGGTACATTCGATCCTATCACACTCGGCCACTTAGATATTGTTACTCGCGCTGCGGATATGTTTGAACAGGTTATTCTCGCTATTGCCAGCAGTGAACGCAAAAATCCTATGTTTTCGCTAGAAGAACGAGTTGAGTTAGCCACACAGGTCACTGATCATTTACAAAATGTCACGGTAGTCGGTTTCAGTGAATTAATGGCTAATTTTGCGCAACAACAACAAGCTACCGTGCTTATTCGTGGCGTTCGTTCAGTATCAGATTTTGAATATGAATGGCAGTTAGCCAATATGAATCGACATTTTGTGCCCGAACTTGAAACAGTATTCTTATTACCCTCACAAAATTTATCTTTTGTTTCATCATCACTTATTAAAGATGTCGCCCGCCATAATGGTGATATTTCATCCTTTTTACCTGAAGTCGTAGTCGAAGCAATGACGCAAAAATTAAACCAAAAAACAAATTAATCATCATTACTTCTGGCAATGTCGACAGAAAAAGGTCGTCCGTTGGCCCTGTTTAATGCTCTCAATTAAATGACCGCATATCGAGCAGGGTTCACCTTTCTTACCATATACAAATAATTCTTGAGCAAAATAACCTGGCTTACCATCCGATTGTAAAAAATCTTTCAGTGTTGTCCCCCCCTGCTCGATAGAATGTTGTAATACCCGTTTTATTTGTAAGACAAGTTGATTAATTTCGTCGCGAGATAAACTGTTTACCGTGCGCTCCGGAGAAATATGTGCGGCAAATAAAGCCTCATTCGCGTAAATATTCCCCACACCGACTACAATTTTATTGTCCATTAACCAAGGTTTTATAGCTGTTTTTTTCTTTTGCGCTAAAGCATACAAATAATCTGAATTAAAATCCTCAGATAATGGCTCTGGCCCTAAATGAGATAGCACAGAACAACCCGCTAAATTATCTGTCCATAGCCATGCACCAAATCGACGAGGATCGGTATAACGCAGAATTTTTTTATCCGCCATCACTAAATCAACATGATCATGTTTTTGTTCTGGAATATAGTCGGTCAAAATACGCAAACTACCAGACATGCCCAAATGGATAACAATCCAACCATGTTTCAATTCTAATAACAAATACTTAGCACGCCGTTGAACACTAAAAACAGGTTCATCGGCAAGCCGTAATATCTGCTCTGAAACAGGCCAACGCAACCGACTATTACGCACAACAGCATATTGGATAGTATTGCCGACTAAATGGGGTTCAATTCCCCGACGACTTGTTTCAACTTCAGGTAATTCAGGCATTTAGAAAAATCCCAAAATAATGATTTCATAAATAAAAAATATTAACTACTCTATATAATATATAACATACATATGAGATAATCGTAGACATCTTTTATTAAAGTTATTTACTATAGGTTATATATGTACTTCCAATACTCTAAAATAATTTCAGAAAAAATTGAGATTGATTTTTCAGAAAAAAATGATGACTCTATATTAGATATTATTTATGGGATAACATCTAATTTTTTATTAGGTGCAGCTATTTCAATAGAATCAATTCTTAAATATAATAATAATGCATATAGATTTCATTTATTTACAGATAAAATATCTAAAACATCAATAGAGCATCTAAAAGAAACAGCACAAAAAAATAAAGTTCATATAATAATTTATATTATAAATAATGATAATTTATCCTTTTTACCTTGCACAGAAAGATGGCCTTATGCTACTTACTATAGAATTATAGGTTTCGATATATTGTCTGAGAATTATACTAAAGCATTATATTTAGACGCTGATATTATGTGCAAAAGTAATATATCAGATCTAAACTCTCTTGATTTATCTGATAAAATATTAGCCGCTGTACCTGATACTAAAAAATTACAAGAGAGAGCAAGAGAAATAAATATTATAAAAGATGGCCTTTATTTTAATTCTGGAATGATGTTAGCTAATTTAATTTTATGGAAAAATGAAAATATTACACAAAAAACATTAGAACATTTAAAATTAAATATAGATAACTCCTTGTTTCCAGATCAAGATACTCTCAATGTTATCATGAATAATAAAGTTTATTATTTGAATAAAGCTTATAATTTCTTTTATGGTGTAGATACTGAACTTAAAAACAAAGATATTCAATTATATAAAAATGTATTAACTGATAATATCAAATTAATTCATTATGTAGGTGTAAGTAAACCTTGGCATATTTGGGGCAATTATCCCTCATCAAAATACTTTCTAGATATATATAAATCATCAATATGGAATAATATTCCTCTAGAAACTCCAAATACAATCAAGCAAATGAAGAAAAAATCATCACATGAACGATTACAAAAAAAATATTTATCTAGTTTTATTTCTCATTTGAAATATATTCATCTAAAAATAAAAAACAAATTTTAACATAAGGTAAGTTATAAATAATAATTTATAACTTACCTTTATTACTTTATTACTTTATTACTTTATTACTTTATTACTTTATTACTTTATTACTTTATTACTTTATTATACAAATATATAAAATAATATTTAATACTCAACATAATATTTTTTTTCTGAAAAGCCTCTCTAGCATAAACTCTATTATCACTATTTTTAATTTTAGATTTATAACTTCTTAATTTAGTATTTTTCCATGGTGTAAAATGCTTATAAAATATAAATAAATTTTGTGATAATCCAGAATGCTCTTTATACCAAGGTTTTCTACCACCTGTAAAATGTATTATTTTAGGTAATTTATTATCATCAAAAAAATAGTTTTCTTTTTCATCTAAACTCATCCATGTATATAAATAATTCCACGACTTATCAATGCTAATTACATAATCTTCTAAAGCAAGATTTAAAGCATCCTGATCATAATAAACAAGGTCAAATTTTTTATTTAAAACGATCTTATTTACTTTATCTTCAATATTATATTTCATCCAATTATTTATATTTATATATAAAAATCCAGCATTAAAATAAAAATTATCTTTTAATTTTAATCTTATTATATTACTATTTTTTTCATTGTTATTACTATCAGATGATGCTGCACAGACTACCTTAGATATATCTATATTATTAATATCTGATAAATCAGAAAAACATAATGTATCAATGTCTAAATAAATAAATTTATCCACTTTTCCAAATAACATTCTAGGAACAATAAGTCTCATATATGTAGACATATTAAGATGCTTTATTGTGAACTTTTGATCATATTTATTCATTAATGAATTATCTATACTATAGATACTGATATCCGCATCTATAGATTTTAATTTTTCACACTCATCATTAGATACATTGTAAAGAAACAAATGGAAATGTATTTTATTTTTTTTATTATTTAATAAAACAGACATTAAAGATACAGAGAGATATTCTAAATAGTTTTCATCTGCACAATATGCTATATGTATAGTATCCATTTTATAATCCTTTCCTTAATGTTCTTTCTTTAATATTATCTGCTTTTTTATGTACTTTTTTTATCAAGTATTCTTCTTTATTAAAGATATCTTTCAAGCTACTATTAAAATATATCTTCATAAAACGATATCTATCTCTATCAGTTAATCCAATTGTTAGAGAAGAAAAATAAAGCCCAACTAAGTCCTTATCTCTCCATCGCCGAGGGACTGACTTTCTTATTTGAGCTCGATGTAAATCAATCACTGAAATTTTCAGATTATTTTCAATCCCATCAAAGGGTAAATGCAGCAAGAAATGACAGATATAACAATCTCGATGATTAATTCCAGCAGCATGCATTTTTTTTACCATTTCAGCAATACGTCGAATAATTAATATCTTAGTATTAAATAATGGTGGCTGATGACACCATGACTTACAAAAATCCTCTAAACTAATTGTCGGTACCAAAGCTTCAGTTATAATAAATGAATGACGACGTAATGGATTAAAACCTTTTTGACCATAAGCACGGCCATTCATAGTATCAACACCGATTTTCTCTAAGCGATGAATCGCATTCCATTCTCGATCCGCACCCAATACAGGTAATCTAAACGACACTAAATTTTTTAATACTTCTTTTAAAGTTGTGCCGTAATGAATTTTAATGAAATAACTTTTATTCCCTAATTCAAATTGTAAGGTTTTGCGTGTTTCTAACTGGCGAAAAACTTCACCAGTTAGTTTTTCAGTTTCAATAAAAGGATCTTTGTTTTTCCACAATTCACTAAATGGTGATTTTAACTCAATCATTTTGCTCTCCTAAAATAATATCAGCGGCTTTTTCAGGTAAGCTATATAAGTCTTCTGTATCCGCAAAATGACGAGCACATTCTGACCACTTAGCGAGAAGCGATATATCTTGTAGACAAGTTAATAATGTTTTATTCAAATTTTCCTGCGCAAAAGGCTCAGCAATAATGGCCCCACACTGTGCTTGTCGAATAAATGGTGCATAACCACAAACATCAGTAACAATAATAGGTAAACCTGCGGTAATTGCCTCTAATAAAACAATACCTGCCGCTTCTTGCAATGCAGGATGCATTAAAATATCAGCAGCAGCCATCAACTCAGAAATATCATTACGACCACTAAAAAATGAGACTTGTGACTGAATTTCTAATTTCCTAGCAATATTCTGATACTTTTTAGCTTTATCCTGCCCAACGACCATCAAATAAGTTTTTTTCTTTATTTCTTCAGGTAATGAAGCAAGTGCATTTAATGTTCGCTCAACACCTTTACGTTTAAAATCTGAACCTACTTGCAATAATAAAAAGCTATCAAGAGGAATATTATTTTTTTCACGGTATAAACGTCGGGCATCTGGAATTTGCTGATCATATTTTCGATCACCAGCAATACCTGGAGGTAACATATAGAAACGAGATTCTTCTGTTTGATAATGTTTTTTGAAATGAGCGACTTGATGAGGTGTTAGCATTAACAGTTTAGTTAATTTTCCAGCCTGAAAAACAGCTTTTTCGAATTGTGAATAATGCTTATAACGAGCAGTTAATTTATAAAAAAAACCTTTTTCTTGTTCAACTTTTTCTGCGTAACAAACATCGGCCGCATAATAAAAATCTAGATCAGGCATTTTATTAAAACCAACGACTCTATCTACCGGATACATTTTAAGATGACTAGAAACCCATTTATGAAATTCCGTATTACGGCGATGATTAGTACTTCCTTGAATAGGAACTAAAATAATTTCAAATCCTACCGGTCTATCACCTTCCCATGACATAGTATAAACTCGGATTTGATGCCCTCTTGCTTGGCATTCCAAAGCTATACGCAAAAAGTCTCTTTGTAATCCACCAAATGGGAAGTATTTATACAGACAAAATGCGATTTTCATCTAAGCTCCTAAACTAATCATTTAATATAGTATACGTGTTTTTATCTTGAAATTATATTATTTAAACGTGATATAAATGTATCTAACTGTAGGTATTGTAATTTTCTTTTTTTAGATTTTGGTATTTTTACATTATACCTATTAACTAAATTAATTATTTCCTTAATAAGGATAGTTTGTTCTTTATCATAATGATAATAACCATCCAGTTTTTTTATTAATTTTCTTGCTAAGAAAAAAGAATTAATTAAATAATTAATTAACATACTTATATTTTCATGAGAATTTTTATCTGTATAAATAAAAGAAATCATTTTATTTATAGCAAAAAACAAATCATTTACATCACTTTTTTTTATATTTTGAGTTATGCTAGTATCATTCTTATTATATATATATAAAGCTTCTGGTATATGTTTTATTTTCTTTGCTTTAAGATAAATATAAGGTAATAATATTAAGTCTTCATAATGTCGACCTATCTCTAAATATACATTTTTCCATAAATTTATTTTATATACTCTTGATACTAGTTGCCAGTAACAAATATCAAAAACAGGCTCTATTAAATTAGTATTATTACTTGGTAGCATTACTTCATTATTATAAATAAAGTTAAAACTAATAATATCAAATTCATCTTCTTTTATTGCTGGAATAATATAATTAAAGTAATCGTTTGTTATTATATCATCACTATCAATAAAGCCAATATAATTACCTTTGACTTTTGTTATTCCAAAATTACGAGCAGCAGAAACACCTTTATTATCATTAAACTGATAATATTTATATATATTTCTATCTATATTTTTTTCTGTACAAAAACTCTCTATAAGAATATGAGTTTTATCTGTAGAACCATCATTTACAATAATAAACTCAACATATTCAGGGGAAATACTAAGTATATTCTCTAGTAATTTTATTATAGTTCTCTCACCATTAAAGACAGGGATTATAATACTCAATAATATATTTTTTTGATACGTTAACATTCTATTCTACCTTTTCTTTCTTTAATTCTGTAATAAAAATTATCATGATCAATAATAGCGACCATGATAACGTCATATTATTTCCATAAAGGATCATATCACTCATTCCATATACAGCAGAAGAAATAGAGAATAATAATAGATCTAAACTTTTCTTCAAATAAGATTCATAAAATAAAGCAAGCATTAAAATTAGGTATCCTAGAACTCCCCACCATCCTTTTAAAGAAAAGTTATCAACTATTTCATTATGAAGATGAACATTACTGTATATCGCACCACCTTCAAATAGAGGTTGAGATAATACAAGCTCCTTAATTTCTTGATCTCGTTGCTCTAAAGATTGCCCTAGTAAATTATTATAACCAGTATTTAAACCAATTCTTATCATAGCTAATCTAGCACCAACTGATGATTTACTATTACTTTTTTCTTGATATAAAGATATATCACTTACTATATTATTCATTCGTCTTATTAAAATATCTTTATTTAAAAGTGTAATTATTGAAAATATTATTAATAAAAAAAATACCAAATAAAATTTTATTTTTTTAGATTTATTACTAAATTTAAATAAAATGAAAGCGCATATAATTACAGGATAAAACACTATTGCAGCTCGAGTTTCCGTTAAAATCAACAAATAAAATGAAATAACAAACACAATAAAGTTAATAATTATATCATTCTTTAACGATGCAATTACAAATATAGAAAAAAATGTAATAAAATAAGCAGTTGCTGTTGCATACTGACCAAAGGACAAACCTAAACGACCAGAAAAATATATTTTTTCATAGGCCGCGTAACCTAATAATAAGAAAGCGGGAATAAGAAATAATTGTCTAAATTTACTTAATTTTTTAAAATTAGCATTAATAATATTGATAATAATTAGACCAGATATAATAAGTATTTTACCTGTATCCTTATATGAACGATAGGTTCCTGAAAATTCAGAGTTATCCTTTTGATAATAATAAGCCCAGAGTAACTGAATAATTCCATAACCTATTAATGCTGCCGGTAAAAAATATTTTTTCTTTTCACTAAAATCCATTTTTATAGTTAATGAGATCAAAGATAATGTACCTATAAGAGTAAAAATTTCAGCAGCATATCTCGGATTAAATATAAAAACAGATAAGCAAAAATATAAAAAAAATACTATAAAATAGTCCAATAATGATTTGTAAGTTATAACTTTCCTTCGTTGTATATTTATTTGCATAATAAAATCTCTAGACTCTACAACAGTTAAACCGAATGATAAATATTCATCGGTAACATTTTTTCTGTAGCAGCAATAACATCTGATGCAGGAATAATGGATAAATATCGTTTAGTACGATCTCGTTCACTTCTTGGTGGCATTGATTCATAATCACCAGCCCAGAATTGAATAACATTATCACTCCATGGCCGCCAAAAAATATGATCTGTTGCACCAAATAAACATATTATAGGTGTATTGACAGCAGCAGCAATATGCATTGGAGCTGAATCTACGCCAATAAATAAAGCAGCATGACTTATCAAGGCACCTAATTCGGCAAAAGAGGTTTTTCCTGCCAATGCCGTTACGGGCGCAATTTCACAGTTATTTGCAATATTATTTATACATGCGAGATCTTCTTTACTTGGCCCTGAAGTTAATACAACTTGATAGCCTCGTGATTGTAATGAATTAATAACCTGAGAAAATTTATCATCATCCCAACATTTAAAAATTTGCCGTGCAGTTGGCTGAATGACAACATAGCTGCTATGCACACCTAACTCAATCAACTGCTGGTTAATTTTTTGCCAATCTTCCTCATCATATGCCATGGTGGTTTTAGTATATATTTTTTTTAACTTTAGCGGCTTTAATATAGAGAGATTGTTTGTAACAACATTATCTCCTGACATATTGACTAAATGAGTGAAACTTTTATGCCAATATTGAGAATTGCGATGCTCAATAAATTGAGATATTTTCATCTCTGCAGGAACTAAACGCATAAGAGTACCTATAATCCATTGATCAGCAAGATTAACAATTAGATCATAGTTATTTCGACGTAACTTTCTCACTAAACTTATAAAATTAACCAATTTAGCAATGCCATGACTATTTTTGCCCTTCACACCATATAGCGCATGAATTTCAGTATTTTTTGATAAGATAGGCGCAGTATCCTGATAAAGAAGTACATCAATTTCAGCCTCAGGATAATTACGTTTTAATGTACTGATAATCGGGG
The DNA here is from genome assembly GCF_022592395.1 of Moellerella wisconsensis. NCBI lineage: Bacteria > Pseudomonadati > Pseudomonadota > Gammaproteobacteria > Enterobacterales > Morganellaceae > Moellerella > Moellerella wisconsensis. Next base: position 3,542,202 of record NZ_CP093242.1, read on the forward strand.
TTGTCAGTAACATATCTCCATGAAATCGCATCTTGATCACAAGAATTTTTTTAAATTGTTTATCCACCAGACGCTCTTAAAAATCAAAATTGGTTAAATTTAACTAAGATAAGAATGCATAGACTTTTAACACAGTCTATCGCAATAGATTCAATGCCTCATACTGATCTTACTATTTTAAGAACAATGGTTATAGCATCAAAGACAGAAAAAGCAGAAGTTTCCATAATAAAATATCAATATTCTGTATTTATGTATCATTTTTAATAAAAAAAAACCCAGCCGAGGCTGGGTTTTCACAGAGAAGGTAAAATTATTTAATTTTTGCTTCTTTGTAGATTACATGCTTACGAACAACTGGATCAAATTTTTTCAGTTCCAGTTTTTCAGGCATAGTACGCTTGTTTTTCGTAGTGGTATAGAAATGACCTGTACCTTCAGAAGAAACCAGCTTAATTTTATCGCGAATACCTTTAGCCATTTTTCAGCTCCTTAGTACTTCTCACCACGGACACGAAGTTCAGCAAGAACTGTTTCGATGCCCTTCTTATCGATAACACGCATACCTTTAGCAGATACACGCAGTGTTACGAAACGTTTCTCAGACTCAACCCAGAAACGGTGAGAGTGCAGGTTAGGCAAAAAACGACGTTTGGTCGCGTTGAGTGCGTGTGAACGGTTATTTCCGCTCATTGGACGCTTGCCAGTAACTTGGCAGACTCGTGACATGTCTATTCTCCAAAAATCTAATCAGCTCGAGCTTTGAATTGGGTATGGCCGCCTCGTCAGGCTTAGGAGCCTATCTCAGCAAACTTTCTTTTATTGACTGAAAAGACTCACTTCAACATCAGTAAAAAATTTACTGAGATAGGCTCTTCTCGCCAAACCCAAGATCCTCAAAGGTGGCGTAGTATACGCCCTCAATCGTTCTCACTCAAGTGCATAACAGTGAAAGTTGTCATTTTTTAGTCAAAAAAATGATTTTATAGCCATCCTCTATCTGCAAATGAGACACAACTTTTATGTCCGATAACAAAATGATCGAGTAATTTTATCCCCATCAAAGAGCAAGCATTATCGATACGTTCAGTTACTCGTCTATCTGCTAGACTCGGCTCTGGATTACCAGAAGGGTGATTATGAGCTAAAATGATGCTAGATGCATTCATTCTAATCGCAAAACGGATAATTTCCCTCGGATGTACTTCGACTTTATTCAAAGTTCCTTTAAACATTTCTTCATAACAAATGATTTGATTCTGATTATTCAAAAAAACACCAATAAATACCTCTCTATCTTTACCAAAAAATAATTCTATTAAGCGTGTTTTTAAAAAATCAGGACTCGACATAACATCTTCATATAAAAATTGTTCCGAGAAGAAACGGCGAGATAACTCACCAATTGCCTGTAATTGTGTAAACTTACAAATTCCCATACCTTTATGTTGTTTAATCTTCTGATAATCAGACATCATTAATAAATACAAAGAGCCAAATTCATCCAGTAGATCTTGAGCCAATTTTAAGACTGGCAAGCCTTGACTGCCTGTTCGTAAAAAAATCGCTAATAACTCAGCATCGGTCAATGAATTGACACCATTATTTAATAATTTTTCTCTAGGTTTAAGATCTCGCCAGGTTAACATCAGTCCCCCTTATAATTTGCTGCATTTTTAATCAGCTATAAAGGCAAATACAATCACTGTTAATTAACCTTGCGTTAGGCTTCGCAAAAATAGCCTTTATGACAAGTAAGTCCGCACTTACCTGTGTTATAGGATGTGATAATATACATACATCATGACTTACTCGGATAACCACCATGGCAGAGCTATCAGGTAAACATATCATTCTTGGAGTTAGCGGAGGTATCGCAGCGTATAAAACGCCAGTGTTGGTACGCCGTTTACGTGATTACGGCGCGATTGTACGTGTTGTAATGACTGAGGCAGCGAAGGCATTTATAACGCCATTAACGCTACAAGCTGTTTCTAGTCACCCTGTTGCGGATGATTTACTCGACCCCGCAGCAGAAGCTGCCATGGGCCATATAGAGCTAGGAAAGTGGGCTGATTTGATTATCTTGGCACCTGCAACAGCAGATTTAATTGCCAGACTAACTTCAGGTATGGCCAACGACTTGTTAACTACCGTGTGTCTGGCATCTTCTGCACCGATTGCCGTTGTTCCTGCAATGAATCAACAAATGTTCCGCGCGGCAGTAACTCAAGAAAATTTACAGCGATTACAACAGCGACAATGTCTAATTTGGGGCCCTGATGAAGGAAGCCAAGCATGTGGTGATATTGGACCGGGTCGAATGTTAGACCCGATGAATATTGTACAGCATGCATGCCAATATTTTGCTATGCAGCAAAATTTAGTCGGTTTAAATATTATGATAACCGCGGGTCCAACCAGAGAAGAACTTGATCCTGTTAGATTTATTAGCAATCACAGTTCAGGGAAAATGGGCTTCGCTATAGCTCAAGCAGCGGCAGAGCGCGGTGCAAATGTGACGTTAGTTTCTGGACCAGTCAATTTGCCTACACCAGCCAAGGTTAATCGTATTAATATTTTGAGCGCTATAGAAATGTATCAGCAAGTACATCAATATATTGCTGAACAACATATTTTTATCGGCTGTGCCGCAGTTGCTGATTATAGAGCCAAAGAAATCGCTGAAAATAAGATAAAAAAACAAGGTGATGAAATCAATATTACCTTAGTTAAAAATCCGGATATCGTTGCCAGCGTAGGAAAATTAACAACCCATAGGCCATTTGTGGTAGGGTTTGCGGCAGAAACCCAGAATATAGAACATTATGCACGCCAGAAACGGCAACAAAAGCAGCTAGATTTAATTTGCGCTAATGATGTTTCTCTTTCTGATCAGGGTTTTAACAGCGATAATAATGCATTACATCTGTTTGATGAGACCAGTGATGTACACCTTCCTCACAGCAGTAAAATTGAATTGAGCCACCGTTTACTTGACGAGATACTTCAACGTTATGAAAAAAATTGACCTAAAAATTCTTGATCCTCGTATTGGCAATGAATTTCCATTACCTGCTTATGCGACTCCAGGTTCTGCAGGCCTTGATTTGCGTGCCTGCTTAGATAGCGCAGTTGTTCTTAATCCCGGTCAAACTGAGCTATTGCCTACAGGCTTAGCCATTCATGTCGCAGATGAACAATACGCAGCCGTCATTCTACCTCGCTCAGGTCTTGGTCATAAACATGGGGTAGTTCTCGGTAATTTAGTCGGCCTGATTGATTCAGACTATCAGGGTCAATTGATGGTTTCTGTCTGGAATCGCAGTTCAGAACCGTTTACTATCGAGCCCGGCGAAAGAATTGCTCAAATGGTGATTGTTCCTGTAGTTCAAGCAGAGTTCAATATTGTTGAGGATTTTGAACAAACAGAACGTGGGGCGGGTGGATTTGGTCATTCAGGCCGCCAGTAAATATTCAATAAATTATATCTGCCATACTACAAATTACAGAGGCATCGCTATAGTTTTGGACTTTAACCGCCTAAATTAGTTTAGAATGTAAGGGAAATAATCCTTCCCTATCCTTTTGTAATTCTAATAATTAAACGTATAGGCAGTATCAAGAACGATTTTAAACATTTTTGCTCTGGCAATTAATACTATTTATTAATGCGATTTATCCGTGAAATTGATTAATATAATCAGTTAATACAAAAAGTTGGCATATATAGCCAACCATTAGGCATAAATAGCGCAGAGCAATTATATCTGATTTGTTTTGCTGTTGTAGCAGGGGTCTTATCAGACATGGCAGAGAAAGAAATAACCAAAAAACGCAACCGGCGTGAAGAAATACTCCAATCACTCGCAGAAATGTTACAAAGTAGTGATGGTAATCAACGGATTACAACCGCAAAACTTGCAGCAAATGTGGGTGTATCTGAAGCTGCACTTTATCGTCATTTTCCCAGCAAAGGAAAAATGTTCGATAATTTGATTGAATTTATCGAAGATTCTCTGGTTTCTCGAATAAATTTAATTTTAAAAGATGAGAAGGATACCATCACACGTATTCGCCTTATTTTAGTCTTAATTTTAGGTTTTTCTGAAAAAAATCCGGGATTAACCCGTATAATGACAGGGCATGCCCTGATGTTTGAACAAGATCGTCTGCAAGGGCGTATTAATCAATTGTTTGAACGTATAGAAGCGCAACTAAGACAAGTATTAAAAGAGAAAAAGATACGCGATGGTGAAGGATTTATCTATGATGAATCACTGTTGGCCTCGCAACTATTGGCCTTCTGTGAAGGTATGCTTTCTCGATTTGTACGCTCTGAGTTTCGTTATAAACCAACCCAAGAATTTGATGTACGCTGGCCATTAATTCTCGCTCAGCTACAATAATAACCACTTTTACTACTCACCCCGCCCGTTATTGGGCGAGGGCTTTTTTTCCTATTAATTCTGAATTCTTCTTCTTGTAACTCTTAGATACCAAACTGTTGGCGGTACGCTTTCATCGCCTCTAAATGTTCTGCCATATTAGGCTGTTCTTCGAGATAAGTAATCAAATCACTCATCGTAATAATCGAATAAACTTTACAGCCATAATCACGCTCAACCTCTTGTACCGCCGAAATTTCACCTTGACCTTTTTCCTGACGATCTAGGCTAAGTAGAACCCCACTTAATGAAGCATGATGTTGCTTAATAATTTCCATTGATTCACGAATTGCAGTACCCGCGGTAATAACATCATCAAGAACAACTACATTTCCCTGTAATGCACTGCCGACTAAAACGCCCCCTTCGCCATGATCTTTCGCTTCTTTACGATTAAAGCAATAAGCCATATCAATATCATAGTGCTCTGCTAATGCTACTGCGGTAGTGGTTGCAATGGGTATGCCTTTATAAGCCGGTCCAAAAATAACATCACAAGGTATCGCGCTTTCACGCAATGCCGCCGCATAAAATCGGCCAATAAGCGCTAAATCACGACCGGTATTAAACAGTCCGGCATTAAAGAAGTAAGGGCTTTTACGACCAGACTTCAGCGTAAACTCTCCGAATTTAAGTACCTGTTTCTGCATTGCAAGTTCAATAAATTCACGCTGATAGGTTTTCATTCGTTTCTCTCCTTTACATCAATTCAATCATTTTTAGGGGATTTTATGGGCATAAAAAAGGCGACTATTAAAGTCGCCTTTTAAAAATGAATTATTTCAATGCTTCTCGCTGAACATCAAAAATTGTCTCTAAGCCACCTTTAGCTAAACTTAGCAACGCTAATAGCTCTTCATGGCTAAACGGTTCACCTTCTGCGGTTCCTTGTACTTCAATCATACGACCGTCATCCATCATAACCACATTCATATCAGTTTCAGCAGCTGAATCTTCAACATATTCTAAATCACATAAAGCTTCGCCATTCACAATACCTACAGATACAGCAGCAACCATAGCTTTTAATGGACTAGAGGCTAACTTTTTATTTTTAACTAATTGATTAAGCGCATCAACTAAAGCAACACAAGCCCCTGTGATGGAGGCGGTACGCGTACCGCCATCAGCTTGAATAACATCACAATCGACAGTAATTGTATATTCGCCTAATTTTTTTAAATCAACCGCAGCACGTAATGAACGAGCGATTAATCGTTGAATTTCCATAGTACGTCCAGTTTGCTTACCACGCGCCGCTTCACGCGAATTGCGTGTATTGGTTGCACGCGGTAGCATTCCGTATTCCGCCGTCACCCATCCTTGGCCTTGGCCTTTAAGAAAGCGTGGAACACCGTCTTCAACGGTGGCATTACATAACACTTTAGTGTCACCAAACTCGACCAGAACAGAACCTTCTGCGTGTTTTGTATAATGACGAGTAATTTTAATTGGGCGCACTTGGTCTGCCGTTCTGCCTGCTGGACGCATCGGGTTATCTCCGGTTTGAATCTGAATTTAGCCCGCATTATACGTCCTTACAAGGAGAATGCCTATCCTGACAGAACGCATAGCGCTATAATCTTGAAATCATTTTTACCATTAAAAACCAATAGGAACGAATTATGATCCGTAGTATGACCGCTTTTGCCCGCCGTGATATCAAGGGTGAATGGGGGAGTGCGGCCTGGGAGCTGCGTTCCGTGAATCAACGTTATCTTGAAACTTATATTCGACTTCCCGAACAATTCCGCAGCCTTGAACCAGTGATCCGTGAACGTTTACGCAATAGGCTCACACGCGGAAAAGTCGAATGTTCGCTCCGTTTCGAGCTAGATGCTGGCAATCAAGGCCAGCTAGTACTCAATGAAACATTAGCTCGCCAGTTGATTAGTGCAGCAAACTGGGTCAAAAATTACAGCCATGAAGGTGAAATCAATCCATTAGAAATTTTACGCTGGCCGGGTGTTATGTCCGCCGGCCAACAAGATCTTGATGCGATTAGTACACAGCTGATGGCTGAACTTGAGTTAGCGCTGGATGATTTTATTCAAAGCCGAGAAACTGAAGGCAGTGCATTACAATCTCTGATAGAACAACGTCTTGATGGAGTAATAACTGAAGTGGCTAAAGTTCGTAAACATATGCCAGAAATTTTAAAATGGCAGCGCGAGCGTCTACAGACTAAATTTGAAGATGCAGAAATTCAGGTTGATAATAATCGCTTAGAACAAGAGTTAATTATGTTAGCTCAGCGTATTGATGTAGCCGAAGAATTAGATCGTTTAGAAGCGCATGTAAAAGAGACTCGCAATATTCTGAAAAAGAAAGAAGCTGTAGGTCGCCGATTAGATTTCATGATGCAAGAATTTAATCGTGAATCAAATACCTTAGCCTCAAAATCAATTAATAGTGAAATTACTAACTCCGCAGTAGAGTTAAAAGTATTAATTGAACAAATGCGCGAGCAAATCCAGAACATCGAATAAGCTTTCTCAGCATTTCAGAGCAGAGCACCAAGCCAGTAGATACCTATGTTTACTGGCTTTTTAACCTAATAATCCATATGTGATATTATATCTTTGGATATTGTATATCATGAGCTTATTTTTTTTCTTTTAGTTTGGCGTAAAAATTGCCTCATTCTATTTCTTAATTTCACTAACTGAAAAGCCCAAGAGTTTAATTCCAAATTGATACCATAAAAACGTTGCAGTGCAATGGCATCATTAGCTTGGCACAGCGCTAGATTACCCGAGTCAGATAAATCAATAATTTTAATACCATTTTCGGTTAAAATAAAATTAGCGGCATGGATATCATTTGAGGCTAAATCATAACTGTGTAGTTTATTTATTACGCCTTTAATTTCATCATAGTACTGATTAATATGCTTTAGTTCAGATAACGTTGTTCCTTCGACATATTCGGCTAAAATCCAAGTCTCTAGTGCTTCACGATACTTTACTTTCTCAGCCACTAAATAAATATCATTAGTAATATCACAGCCTAAATGCTGAGCGCGGGTAACCCGATATAATAATTGAGAATAATAAGGCCCTGAAAAAAATCGTGAGATACGCTTCTCTAACCTCGTATCTCTTTCTTTTTCACATTTTATAACGTAAGTAATACCATCAACGACTATTTTTGCCACCGAACGCTGTGGATTACCACTATTCAACGGCTGACCAATAATTTGTCCATGCTTATAATCACGGACAATTTTCAAATAATCTGTCCCACTTTTTTTTTGGTAAACCGTGAAGCCCTTCAATCTAATTTTTATTATATCCACTGTCATACCCAGCCCCAACATAATGATGTTACTCACACTGTAACAACATAACTTAAGTGGAACTTAGCTAAACGGGACATTTTGTGTAAAAAAACACCCTAAACGTTGTTTTTTAACATTTAAGGTGTTTTAAATCATTTATGATGCTTTTTTACTTGGCGGCTTCTATGATATTTTGACCCTTAATCGCTGCCAAACAAATCACGGGTGTAGACTTTATCTGCTACATCTTCGAGTTCAGGAACCATTCTATTCGCTAAAATAATATCACTTTCCGCTTTAAACGCCTCTAGATCGTTAATCACCTTCGAACGGAAAAATTCGGCCTCTTTCAATACCGGCTCATAAACCACAACTTCGATACCTTTAGCTTTAATCCGTTTCATAATGCCTTGAACCGCAGATGCTCTAAAATTATCTGATCCGGCTTTCATTACTAAGCGATAAACGCCTACTTTGCGTGGCGATTTAGCAATAATCGACTCAGAAATAAAATCTTTACGAGTACGGTTAGATTCGACAATAGCATTAATCAAGTTGTTCGGTACATTGTCATAGTTAGCCAGTAACTGCTTAGTATCTTTCGGTAAGCAGTAGCCCCCATAACCAAACGATGGATTATTATAGTGGGAGCCAATACGGGGATCGAGTGCGACTCCCTCAATAATCTGACGGGCATTCAATCCACGACTTTCTGCGTAAGTATCTAATTCATTAAAATAAGCCACGCGCATAGCCAAATAAGTATTGGCGAATAATTTTATCGCTTCAGCTTCAGTACCGTCAGTGAACAATACCGGTACATCTTTTTTTATTGCCCCTTCCAGCAATAAATTAGCAAAAATTTCAGCCCGTTCAGAACGTTCGCCAACAACAATACGTGAAGGATATAAATTGTCATACAGGGCGCGACCTTCACGTAAAAACTCCGGTGAAAAAATCACATTGGTATAACCAAATTCAGCTTTAAGGCGTTCAGTAAAACCCACAGGAATAGTCGACTTAATAATAATCGTCGCTTGTGGATTAATCGCATTTACATCATGAATAACGGCTTCAACTGAGGTAGTTTTAAAATAGTTAGATTTAGGATCATAATCTGTTGGCGTAGCAACAATCACATACTGCGCCCCTAAGTATGCATCTTGTTTATCTTCCGTCGCCCGAAAATTCAGCTTTTTTTCACATAAAAACTGTTCAATTTCGGTATCGACAATCGGTGACTGCTTATTATTCAGCATCGCCACTTTTTCAGCGATAATATCGAGTGCCACAACTTCATGATTCTGCGACAGCAACATAGCATTAGACAGGCCAACATAACCTGTACCGGCGATAGCAATTTTCAAAACTAACCTCTCAAATTCCGTCTTAGGGATCACTGGTGATAACAATAACGGTACCCATCAATAAATGCCAACACCCTGCTCTATCGATTCCTGAGGGCGATAACCTGCAATACTTTGCACGGCGCAAAAAGCTATATAGCACAAAGTTTATCGAGGGATTATATCGGAAATATGCGTAAGACTTTCTACAAAATAATCAATAAAAGTGAAATCATGATGCTATTAATCACTATAAACGATATTTATTGACCTTTAGAACCATAATAATGAAGCTAGATTTGAGATGAGGATAAAATAATTTTATCCGATAGGATATTGATAAATAATAAAAAGAGAGCGATTAAGCTCCCTTGTTAATAAATAATTTAATTATTCAAATCCAGCTAATACAATTTTTCCTTTTGCTTGGCCTTGTTCAAGTAAGGCATGTGCACGTCTAAGATTATCTGCATTAATTAGCCCAAAATTTTCACTTAATGTGGTTCTTAGCTGTCCATTATCGATAAGTGTCGCGACTCGATCTAAAATCTCATGCTGTCTAATCATATCTGCCGTTTGGAATACTGGACGCGTAAACATCAACTCCCAATGCAAAGAAAGTGCCTTGCGTTTCATTGGCATCACATCTAAAACTTTAGGGTCATCGATTAAAGCCAACTTGCCTTGAGGAATTAAAATATCAATAATTTGATTAAAATAATCATCGGTATGAGTTAACGAAGCCACATAATCGACATTTTCGATTCCCAGCGTAGCTAATTGTGGCTTTAACGGTTTAGAGTGATCAATCACATCATCAGCCCCCAACGCCTTTACCCAATCTTGAGTTTCTGGTCTTGATGCTGTACCGATAACCCTCAATTGAGTTAATTGGCTAGCCAATTGAATTAACATTGAACCGACACCACCAGCAGCACCAATCACTAATAATGAGCGACCTTGCTCTTGATTTTCCACCGCACCTAAGCGATCGAATAATAATTCCCATGCAGTAATTGATGTTAAAGGTAACGCGGCAGCATGAGCAACATCTAAGCTTAACGGTTTATGCCCTGCAATACGTTCATCGACCACACCATATTCGGCGTAGCACCCTTGACGAGCGATAGACCCGGCATAATACACATAATCGCCAGGTTTAAATAACTGTACATCACGCCCAACGGCTTCGATTCGTCCACAAGCATCCCAGCCTAAAATTCTTGGCGTCGCAGGTTTGTCGCCATGTCGGACTTTGGTATCGACTGGATTAACCGCAATAGCTTCAATTTTGACTAACAAATCACGTTCACCGTATTCAGGTTTTGGCACTTCTGTTTGATAAAGAGCCTGCTCGTCACTAATAGGTAAACCGGGTTGACTAAAAACAATCGCTTTCATGATTTTACTCCCTGACCTTAAAGGTCAATAAAATTTCAGGCGGTTATATTCGATATTGCTTATGTTTTATCAATTAGATCACAGTTAATTATTAACTTAACGACAGATAATGGATAAGGCAAATAAGAATAAATGAAGGGATATAATGAAGATAAAGTGACGCTGCGGTAATCATTGCCATTAATAATTGATTAAATTTCCCGTAATCGCTCCGGCCATAGCCGGTATGGTGTCCTGTCTCCCCCGAGTTGGCACAAAATTTCGCACACATTATCGGATCACCATTTATTTCCCGCTATGACCAGAGCGCTGGGAATCAATTTTATCGCCTTCATTTTTATATCGATAAAATCGTATAACTGCTGTCTGATGGCATGATTTATCGTATTGTCACCGTGATTAAACTGAGCAATAACCATTAAATGGTTATTTCCCACGAAATATTTACACACCGTACATATACAATAATTCAATCTAAATATTCAAACATCTACGAGTGACTGTCATCAGACAATACTAATAATATTAGCAGCTAACTTTTCCAATTCCAGTCTAATATGTAAGAAGATAAGACTAATCAAACTCTAATTTTTCATCTTGTGATAACTTAAATCAAAAATTATCATTTAATTAAGCAGATATTTAGGATTAATCAGAACATTAACCAACTCAGCAAATCTAATCATAATTCAAATTGTAACTGTCATATTACAATAAATAGAGTAACGGCTTGATATAATCAACAGATTGATTAATTCACTATTATTTTCTGTTGCGTGATCTGTACCACGCACTGCAAGAAAACCCCCATCCTTTGGTAGCATAAACCTTTATCCTCACTTATCCTGAATGACTCGAAGTCTCCAGCCCACCCTAAATAGCCGCGACTTCTTATTACTTAACTATTATTTTTGACTCATTCATTTGGATAACTCAAAAAATAGTTTTAATTTATTTTCGTTTAAACCAGTAACTCAGCGCAAATTTCGTTCTGCGAGTTGATGTTTAACGGATAATTTTAGAGAGGAACTCCCTATGCAGATCTCAGCGCGTAATCAATTAACAGGTTCAGTTAGCGGCATTAAACTCGGCTCAGTGAATAATGAAATCGTACTCACACTGGGAGAAGGCGAGCAACTCACGACCGTTATTACCCAAGAAAGTTGTAAAACTCTGGGTCTTAGTGTGGGTAAAACCGCTATTGCGATTATTAAAGCGCCTTGGGTAGTGCTAGCCAAACCAGATTGTGGTTTGATTTTTTCAGCACGTAACCAATTCAACGGTAAAGTAACTAATGTGATTGAAGGGGCGGTAAATAGCACTATCCATTTAGTCACAGATAAAGGTATGGAGCTGACGGCTATCATTACTAATGAAAGCCTGCAAGAAATGCAATTAACCAAAGGCGTAGATATTATTGCCTTGATTAAGGCCTCTAGCGTTATGTTAGCGACAGAAAAATAATCGCTAATCCTTAATTTGGTACAACAGTCAGCGGATGGTGATCATTAATCATCCGCTTGAGAATATACTGAGAGTAGAGTTAAATTATTATCACATAATCCGCTGGCCTAATTTTTCACTCAATAAACAGCCCTTTATCTCGCAGAAAATGTTGATCGCCTTTGCGCCGAGTAAAACCGGTTTTATCAAAGAACTCAAGGATCTGAATCGCTAATTTTCGCCCGACACCTAATTCATCACGGAAATTAGCCGCATTAATCGCCCCACTATCTTTGGTATACTTCATAATAATTCGGGTAAATTGGGCAATATGTTCTGAACTATAATAGCGGTCTCGGACAATCGCGGTGACTAATCCTAATTGTGCCGCTCTTTTTAATACGTTGCGTATAATTGCTTCATCGATATTAAGTTTACTGGCCAAATCTCGCACCCACCAAGGTTCCGGGCTGGAGAACAATGGTATGATTTGTTGCCATAAGCGCTGTTGCTCGGCATCAAACTCAATTCCATGCTCCGGCATATGCAACCAGCCGCGAGTTTGGATAAGCTCACCTTCATCAAGTAACTCATTAATTAACATGAAAATTAGTTGATCATTAAATGTCGGTAAGGCCATTCGTTTTAAGCGAGCACGTCCTACACCGATTTGATCCATATGCGTTTGATGGTAATCACTTAACACGCTAATTAAACGCTGTTTAGCGAATTGCGCATTTGTACGGGATAAGACAATGTCTCCCGTCTGTACAATATCAACTTGAGATAACAGTGTCGTCAATGCTGTTTCAGTGAGTTGGCAAGCCCAACCATACTCCTGAATATTTAATTCACCGCCGGGAAATTGCAGTTTCAGCAAGGATAACGGATCTGTCTCTGTCGCCAGCTGAGTTAGCCAACTGAGAAATTCTGGGCGTCGTTTACCACGCCGAGGCGATTGTAGCTGGATAACCCGCCCACTGCCCAAAGTATGACGAGCACTGATATCACGCAGAATTAATCGGTCGTTATTAGCCAGCCACAATGGCGTATCTAGAACCAGTTCAGCTAAAAATGGGATATCATCGCTATGATTAAGCAAAGCAATTCGTCCAGTTATATGGCTAGCACCATGATAAAGATGCAATGGCTGCCAATTTTTTAATCCCACATCGGCCTGTAATTCAACCAATACTCGGCTCGCCATAAACGGGGGTTGCTCTGCTAATAGCCATTCACCACGTGAAACTTGATCTTTATCGATATCACCAGCGATATTTAATGCAATTCGATCACCCGCTTGCGCGGATTCGACCACTTGATTTTGAGCATGTAATCCACGCACACGAACGAGTTTATCTACCCCAGTAAGCCACAGATTATCACCAACCTGCACATTTCCTGCTAAGGCCGTTCCAGTAACCACTAGCCCAGCACCTTTAACGCTAAAGACGCGGTCAATCGCTAATCGAAAACGCTTATCGGTATTGAGTGAATTATCATGCTGATGGTGCAACAATTGGAGATGGCTACGCAGTTCACTGATACTCTGCTTATCTGCTATCGAGGTTACAAATAGTGGGCAATTATCCCAACCATGCTGCCAAAGCAGAGCTAAACATTGCTGCCGAACCATTTCTATTTGCTCAGCGGAGGCTTTATCTGCTTTCGTTAAAATAACCGTAATATTTGGACAGCCAGCTAAGCGTAGAATTGATAGGTGCTCTAAGGTTTGAGCCATCACGCCATCATCACATGCAACCACCAGCAAGGCATGTGAGATACCGCCAATTCCCGCTAACATATTGGCTAAAAACTTTTCATGTCCCGGTACATCAATGAAACCAATCGATGATCCATCAGCTTGCGGCCAATAGGCATAGCCGAGATCGATGGTCATACCCCGTTTTTTTTCTTCGGGTAAATGGGCGGTATTCACCCCGGTTATCGCTTGGATTAATGAGGTTTTTCCGTGGTCAACATGACCGGCTGTTGCAAATATCATCTAACACTACCTATCTGAACACTCTATATACTGGGTCTCTATTCAATTAATTGCATCTAAACAATATTATTCAACAATATTTATCCAACAATATTTATCCAACATTGCTATCGCAATAGAGCCTGTAAAAAATCATTTTCATTATCGAGACAGCGCAAATCGAGCCATAAACGCCCGTCATTTATCCGTCCAATTATCGGCTTGGGCAACTCTCGCCACTGCGCTGCTAATTTCTCTAACGCACTGCCACGACCCTCTAGAGGCGCAAAAGTAATTGCCCAGCTCGGTAGTCGATCGATAGGTAATGAACCGCTGCCAATTTGAGATAAACAAGATGCAGAAGCGACCTCAAACCGATCACCATAAATCGCGAGTAATGGGGGCAATAAGCGCTCAGCGCAGGCTTTAATTTCATCTTGTTGGCGTGTCAGCCATTTTAACGTTGGTAGCCGCTGCGTAAGTTTGTGAGGGTTAAGATATAATTTTAGCGTCGCCTCTAACGCCGCCAATGTCATTTTATCGACCCGCAATGCCCGCTTTAATGGATGACGTTGAATGGCATCAATCCACTGTTTTTTACCCAGAATAATACCAGCTTGAGGACCACCAAGCAGTTTATCACCAGAAATTGATACTAAATCAATGCCTTGGGCTAAATAGGTTTTTGGCATCGGCTCAGCAGGCAAGCCATATGCAGTCATATCTATCATTGAGCCACTGCCTAAATCGATAGCGGTCGGTAACTGATATTGGCGGCCTAATGCGGCAAGCTCTTCACTGTCAACTTCGGCGGTAAAGCCTTGGATACTGTAATTACTGGTATGCACCTTCATTAGTAATGCAGTTTGTTCGGTGATAGCTTGCTGGTAATCGCGCAAATGAGTGCGATTAGTCGTACCGACTTCAACCAGTTGACAGCCCGCTTGTTGCATTACATCAGGAATACGAAACGCCCCCCCGATTTCCACCAGTTCACCACGAGAAACTACTACTTGCCGCCCGTGAGCTAGCGTAGCAAGCAATAATAATACCGCAGCCGCGTTATTATTTACGATACACGCGTCTTCTGCCCCCGTGAGCTGGCACAGTAAATTGGCGAGAGCCCTATCACGATGTCCACGTTGCGCACCAGATAACGAATACTCTAAAGTCACCGGTGAACGCATTACCTCCGACACAGCATCAACCGCCTCATCAGCCATCACCGCACGCCCAAGATTGGTATGCAGCACGGTTCCGGTCAAATTAAACACCGGCTTTAAAGCACTCTCGATGTGTTGCTGATAATAGCAATTAAGCTGCGTCAGCCAACTCGAATGCCATGCAGGAAGTTGGCCGGTATGCTGAATATGTTCACGCGCCGCAACTTGCATTGCACGCAATGTGTCAGTGACCCACTGCCGACCGGCTTGGGTAATAATAGATTGAAAATCAGCCTGCGAAAGCAGGCTGTCAATAGAAGGAAGCTGGCGATATAATGCTGAGATAACGTCAGGCGTACTTTCAGATAAGCTTTTTTCCATAGCCTAGTTTTCCTCTGAATTAATCGCTATTCTTCTCCGGGAAACAAAAACGGATTAATACTGCTGCGGGCGAACCCTTCTTCTTCCATTTTCGCATCCAGGATAATTGAGGCTAAATCATCAGCAACCGCATCGACTTTGGCATCTTTTTCTTGATAAAGAATTTTCAAATAACTACCGCAATCACCACAACTTTCGGCTTTAATCGCTGAATTTTCATTATCCAATGACCAATAATTAAGATCTCGACTTTGCTCGCAATTACTGCATTTTACGCGTACAACATGCCATTCGGTTTCGCACAAATTACAATGCAAATAACGTAAACCTTGAGATGTCCCAATCTGTACTACGCTAGAAACAGGCATGCTACCGCATACAGGACAAAATTGACGATGTTCACCGTATTCTGCTCGAGCCTTACCCGGGATTAAGGATGCCATTTGGCTCCAATACAATGATAACGCAGCCCAGATAAAGATAGACTTATCCGAAGAAACTTTAATAAAATCATCGTTAAGCAGCACCGTGGCCATCTCTTCGAGTTCGTTATCAGAAGCTTTATTCAGATTTTCTAATGTAGCGCGTACTTGCTCAGGAACAACCGGTAATAACTCAGCAATAATTGAGCGCAGTAATTTGTGCCAATGCCCTGTACGTGAAAAGGTTTTACGGTCTAATGGCGGTTTATTGCTACCTTTTGCCTGCGCAAAAATATTATCCATATCGATTTCTAATGGATTATCGTGCAGAGCATTTTGCTGGGCTTTCGCGATATCAGCCGCAAAATTAAGATAATTAGCGAAAGGATTATTTTGCTCGGCTAATTCTGTTAACCGTTCAGCGCGGCGCTGATATAAACTTTTTAAATTGGGAAATAATACTGGTGGAATATAACCCAACCCTTTTTCGATTAATTTGTCTTGACCTAATTCTTCTTTAGGAACGATACGAATACTCATCGCGTTCTCTCTTCTTGTTTTATGATTAGCAATCACACTATTATTTTTACGCTCAGGATAGACCAAAAGCCCTATAGAGGCTACCCGAACGTTAATATTGATATCATCGATTTATGCGGGTAATTGCCGATAGCGGTAAATCAAATTCGCCAGCAATATACCCCAATAATACGCCGAGATATCGCCTTGTTGAGATAATAACAACCATCATTTAAAAATATAAAAAGGCAGGAAATTCCTGCCTTTAGCTATTGATTATATGTTGAAGGCAAAAAGATTATTTCTTTTCTTCTTCTTGCTGTTTTCTCTCTTTTTCGAGAATTTCACGGTACCAAAGTGGGTGATGTTTTTTCGCCCAGCCTCGGGTTACCCAGCCTTCAACCATTGCTCGAACCGAGCCTTTTACCCAAATTGCCGCATAAGCATGCACAATAATAGTAATGATCAGTCCAATCGCTGCAAGTGAATGGACTAATAGCGCGATACGAATAATAGGGATCGGGAAGTATTCAGCAAAATAAGGACGCCAGATCATGACACCACTGATAGCTAACAGTAGCAGACAGATACTGACAACCCAATAAACGCCTTTCTGACCTAAGTTATACTGTCCAACATCACCAGCTTCTTCATTTTTCAGAACTTTATCGATATTTTTTGCCCAATTAATATCATCTTTATTGATGAAGTTATGGCTGAAATAACGAAAGAACATAAAAATAAACAGCAAAAACATCGCTGTGCCGACAAATGGGTGCAGAATACGCGACAGTTGAGGCGTGCCCAAAATATTCATAAACCAGTTCAGAGATGGGAAAAAGAAACCCAGCCCACTGATAGCCGTGAACAAAAAGCAAATCACAACTAACCAATGATTTATGCGTTCAATCGGTTTGTGACGAATAATTTTTTCATTATCCTGCGGGATCATTTCTGGTCCTCCTCATGAACTGATTTATCAGTTTTTGAAGGTGCAGAATGGC
This sequence comes from Moellerella wisconsensis, assembly GCF_022592395.1. Classification (NCBI taxonomy): domain Bacteria; kingdom Pseudomonadati; phylum Pseudomonadota; class Gammaproteobacteria; order Enterobacterales; family Morganellaceae; genus Moellerella; species Moellerella wisconsensis. The sequence continues at coordinate 3,559,593 of NZ_CP093242.1, forward strand.
GCATATCTTCTAACGCCTCTTCTTCCTCTTTTGCGGAGACACGGTTAGGACCGATACCCACATAGTGGAAGAGCGCACCCGCAAAGGTGGCCGCAAATCCAATTGCCGCCAATGGTTTCCAGATGCCTTTCCAGAAAGTCACAGTTGAGCTAATACTCGGATTTTCAGGCAGGCCATGATACAGCTGCGGCTTATTTGCATGATGCAGAACATACATAACATGAGTTCCGCCAACGCCTTCAGGATCATACAGACCTGCGTTGTCATAACCTCGTGTTTTCAGTTCATTCACACGCTCATTAGCGATGCCTTTCATGTCTTCTTTGCTACCAAAGTGAATCGCCCCTGTTGGACAGGTTTTAACACACGCTGGCTCTTGACCGACATCAACACGATCAACACAAAGTGTACATTTATACGCACGGTTATCTTCTTGGTTAATGCGCGGTACGTCGAAAGGACAACCCGCAATACAATAACCACAACCGATACAATGCTCTGACTGAAAATCAACAATACCATTAGCGTACTGTACAATCGCGCCTTCAGCAGGACAGGATTTCAAGCAGCCGGGATCGGCACAGTGCATACAGCCATCTTTACGAATAAGCCACTCAAAGCGTCCGTTCTCTTCAACTTCAGAGAAGCGCATCACCGTCCATGACTTAGCAGTAAGATCCGTCGGGTTATCATACACCCCAACGTTTGTGCCTATTTTATCGCGGATATCATTCCACTCTGAACAAGCAACCTGACAGGCTTTACAGCCGATACAGGTAGTTACATCGATTAGCTTTGCAACTTCTTCCTTAAAATCCCGCACCTGAGGCGCGGGAGTCAGGGAATTGGTGGCAGAGCGACGAATAATGTCTTGAGATTGCATTGACATAATTTATCTCCTTACACCTTTTCCACATTGACAAGGAATGCTTTAAATTCAGGCGTTTGTGTATTGGCATCACCCACAAATGGCGTCAAAGTATTCGCAAGGAAGCCTTTCACCGCGACACCTTCAAAGCCCCAGTGAATCGGAATACCAATGGTATCCACATTGCGACCATCAACCGTCAACGTTTTGATGCGCTTGGTCACTACTGCTTTAGCTTTAATATAGCCGCGTTTCGAGCTAACTTTTACCGTATCGCCTTGTTTAATCCCTTTCTCGTTGGCCAAGCGCTCACCAATCTCGATAAACTGCTGAGGTTGAATAATTGCATTCAACAACACATGTTTTGTCCAGTAATGGAAGTGTTCGGTTAAACGATAAGTTGTTCCGACATAAGGGAATTTATCAGCTTTACCCATTTGCGCCCAATCGTCTTTAAACACACGCGCAGCCGGGTTAGAAACCACATTCGGATGCAGTGGATTGGTGCCTATTGGCGTTTCAATCGGCTCATAGTGTTCAGGGAACGGTCCTTCTGCCATCTTATCGATAGCAAACAGACGGCCCATACCTTCAGGCTGCATAATAAATGGACCCACATCACTGCCCGGAGGCGCATTGCTGTAATCAGGGACATCCATTCCCGTCCATTTTTCACCATTCCATTCCATAATCTGACGACGAGGATCCCATGGTTTACCCATCGGGTCTGCCGACGCTCGGTTATAGATAACACGACGATTTAATGGCCATGCCCACGCCCAGCCTAATGTATTCCCTAAACCAGTAGGATCGGCATTATCGCGACGTGCCATCTGGTTACCTTGCGGTGTCCAGCTGCCGGCAAAAATCCAGCACCCGCTTGAGGTTGTCCCATCATCGCGTAATTGAGCAAAGGTACTTAATAACTCACCTTTTTTGGCGATAATATTGCCATTTGCATCTTTCAAATCTACTAATGCATAGCCGTTATTTTCTTGCGCCACTTCTTCCGGTGTCGGTGCATCGCGGTCAAAATAATCCCAAGTCATGTTCAGCACAGGCTCAGGCGTGGTTCCACCTTCAGCTTGATATAGCTTACGCATACGATGGAAAATACCTGACAAAATCTCCGCATCACTGATAGCTTCGCCCGGGGCATCCGCACCTTTCCAGTGCCATTGTAACCAACGCGCCGAGTTTACAATCGAACCATTTTCTTCTGCAAAACAACAAGACGGCAGACGGAATACTGTGGTTTGGATCTCTTCTGGATTCACGTCATTCATTTCGCCGTGATTTTGCCAGAAGTTAGAGGTTTCAGTATTCAATGGGTCGACAGTCACTAAGAATTTCAACTTAGATAATGACTTAATCACTTTGTTTTTGTTCGGGAATGAGGCTAGAGGGTTAAAGCCTTGGCAAATATAGCCATTCACTTCGCCTTTATTCATCATCTCGAAATAGCGCAATACATCGTAGCCCTGATCCCATTTAGGCAACCAATCAAAGCCCCAATCGTTTTCTTTTTGCGCTTTGTCGCCATAAAACGCTTTCATTAAACTGACGAAGAATTTCGGGTAATTGCCCCAATAGTTAACTTGGCCTTTAACGGTTGGTTTTGGCGTATTAGCGGCCAAATAACTTTCAAGCGTCGTCTGTTGGTCTGAAGGTAACGTCAAATAGCCCGGTAGGCTTTGTGATAATAGCCCTAAATCCGTCAGTCCCTGAATGTTAGAGTGACCACGTAATGCGTTAACACCACCACCCAACATACCCATATTACCCAGCAATAATTGGATCATCGCCATGGTACGGATATTTTGAGCACCGATAGTGTGCTGAGTCCATCCTAATGCGTAAAGGAATGAGGCTGTTTTATCTTTAGCGCTTGTTTCTGCAATATATTCACAGACTTGTAAGAAATCTTTTGTTGGTGTACCACAGATATTATTGACGACTTCTGGGGTATAACGACTAACATGCTGCTTTAATAGATTCCATACACAACGTGGATGTTGCAGCGTTGTATCGCGTTTTGCGAAGCCGTTCTCATCAAGCTCGTAGTTCCAGGTAGTTTTATCATACTGACGTTTCTCAGCATCATAACCACTGAATAAGCCATCCTCGAACCAATAATCATCACGAACAATTAGACTGGCATTAGTATATGCTTCGACATACTCACGGTTAATCTTTTCGTTTTCCATCAGATACTTAATAACACCTGATAAGAAAGTAATGTCGGTACCAGAACGTATCGGCGTGTAGAAATCCGCGACTGAGGCCGTTCGCGTAAAACGAGGATCGATTACAATTAATTTAGCGTTATTATGGATTTTAGCTTCCATCGCCCAGCGGAAACCGACTGGATGCGCTTCTGCCGCATTACCGCCCATAACGACAATCAGGTTTGCGTTTTTAATGTCAACCCAGTGGTTGGTCATCGCACCGCGACCAAATGTTGGAGCAAGACTTGCTACCGTTGGTCCGTGTCAGACACGCGCTTGGTTATCAACGGCAAGCATGCCGAGAGCGCGGGTAAATTTCTGGGAAACAAAACCACTTTCATTACTGCCGGCAGATGCACAAAGCATACCGGTGGTTAGCCAGCGGTTAACGGTAACGCCTTCATCATTTTGTTTAATAAAATTGGCATCACGGTCTTCTTTCATTAGTTTGGCGATACGATCAAACGCCTCATTCCAACTAATGCGTTTCCACTCATTGGTTCCTGGTTCACGAACTTCGGGATACTTAAGTCGGCTTTCACTATGAATAAAGTCGATCAGACCTGCCCCTTTCGGGCAAAGCGCGCCTCGGTTTACCGGATGATCCGGGTCACCTTCAATATGAAAAATGCTCTCTTTGGCATTTTTTGCACCGTCGCCTAGGCTGTACATTAACAGTCCACAACCGACAGAGCAGTACGTACAGGTATTCCGGGTTTCACGCGCACGCAGTAATTTATACTGACGTGTTGATGCTAACGCAGTAGAGGGTGCAAAACCCAATGCTGCTGCCGTAGTACCCGCCATACCGCCAGCACAGATCTTAAAGAACTGCCTTCTGCTGACTTGCATGGGGATCTCCTTATTTACATTGCTCATATTCACCAGAAATACCTAAAATACTTCTTGGGTGAATGCTATTCTTATTCAACGTCTTCCCTAGCGTGATCAGGTTCATTGCCTGACAAATGGTGTAAATTCATTTTACCCATATTAATATTATGTATGATTAAGCAAAGGAATTCATCTTGTGGATGATACAAAAAGAAAAAAAATGTTAACTGATGTGAAAATCGTGGGTGCGAATCAAACAAAAGTGCAACAAAAAGACCATCTTGGCTCTGATGTAACTGATTGGGTTGCCGAAGAAATACCCGTTGCACTTATCTACAACGGTATATCCCATGTGGTCATGATGGCTACCCCAAAAGATTTAGAAGATTTTGCGATAGGTTTCTCACTTTCTGAAGGGATCATTCAATCTCGCCAAGAAATTCGCGGAATTGATCTCTCTCCAAGCTGTAATAGCGGTATCGAAGTCAATATTGAATTATCTAGTCGTCGTTTTATGGAATTAAAACAACATCGCCGGAATATGGCCGGTCGTACAGGTTGTGGTATCTGCGGTACAGAACAATTATCAGAAATATTTAAGCCAATTGAACCGCTACCATTTACTCAAAAATTTTCATTATCCCAATTAGACCAAGCACTTTCTCAACTCAGTAAAGTACAAGAAATCGGTGCTTTAACCGGCTGTACTCATGCTGCTGCATGGATAACCTCCGATGGAGAATTAACCGCGGGCTGTGAGGATGTAGGACGCCACGTCGCGCTAGATAAGCTATTAGGTATGAAATCACGATTAAATTGGCAGCAAGGCGCAGTTCTTGTTTCCAGCCGTGCAAGCTATGAAATGGTACAAAAAGCAGCGAGTTGTGGAGTTGAGATTTTATTTGCGGTCTCCGCCGCGACAGCTTTAGCCATTGAAGTCGCTGAAAAAAGTAATTTAACATTAGTGGCTTTTTGCCGCCAAGGCCGTGCAACCATTTTAACGCATGCTCAACGCTTAACTGATTAATTTCTAGTTAATATAACTTTCAGAGCCAAATATCCTTTGCTATTAGGCTGCCAGTGATGGCAGCTTTTTATTTAACTAAAATAAAAAGCATATTAATTAGTTTCCCGTAATAAAAAACAATAAACAATAAGACATATATATATCTTGTGTTATTAACCAATCACAGTCATGTTAGGACATTGCTGATCAGCATACAAACATATCTATTAATAAACTCACATTAACAACAATTTTTAATAAGGATATTAAAATGAAATTATTGAAACAATTAATAATTTTTAATTTAAGTCTATTTAGTGTTTTTAATACTGCCTATGCTGAGTTAGCCTTTAATCAATCGGCAGATATAACTGACCAATCAATAAAGATTGCTGTCGGTCCTTCGCAAATTAATTCAGATACCCATCCTGCCCCATTAAATTCACCAGGAATTGGAATCTCTATATTAGAGAATGGCACTAAAGTTAGCTTTAAAGGACTAATTAGCTCGCCGTACTATGAAATACCAAAAGATCAATATAATAATTATGATACCGAATTAGCTCTTACAGATCCCAGTCTCAAAAATATTGGAATCTATCGCTTCGCTAAAACAGATAACGAAGAAGTCTATTTTGGTGAATGGACTTACCAGCAAGACGATACTGCCTACCGTAATGTTTATTATGCAGGGCAAGATATCACCACAGATATGCCGTCCGAAGGTAGCGCTATTTATACGACCTCCGGTATTAGTGCGGATTATGCGGAAAATGGCCCTATTATGGGTTCACTAAGTGCAGATTTCGCACAAAATACCTTACAAGGTGATTTAACTAATGGTTCGCTCACTCTGAATATTGATGCTGCTATCACTAATAATAGTGCCACCTTTGCTGGAGCCGCTAAAATTAGCCACGACAGTAATCAATACTCCGGCGATACCTTAGGGCATTTCTTTAATGACCAAGCCAGTTCTTTAGCCGGAATTGCCACCTTCACCGATAATCATCAATATGACGTGAGTTTCGCGGGTAAAAAATAATATAACCTTTTATTATTAAAACTGGAATATATCTAATAATACTGATTATAGCTATATTAGATGCCCGTATAGCTATATTAGATTCCTGTACAGCTATATACTTTAACTTATTAAGTTAATAATTAATATTAATATTAATATTAATACGGATGTTAAAATGAAATTATTAAATTCAATTATTATTCTAAGCAATCTAGGTTTTATTATGTCATCATATGGCGATGTAGGTTTTAATAAATCCGCTGATATCGCTGATCAATCAATAAACATCAATGTTGGCGCATCACAGAATCTTTCTATTTACTATCCTGCCCCGATAAACTCACCAGCTATCGGCGTATCTACACAAATAAATGGTGAGAGAGTTAGCTTTGCAGGAGTTATCAATTCAATATTTTATACCATGCCACAAGATAACCATAATATGTACGATACATCATTAATCTTAAGTATGAATGGCAATATTGAAAGAATGAAGGATAATATTGGTTATTATCGCTTCGCTAAAACAGATAACGAAGAAGTCTATTTTGGTGAATGGACTTACCAGCAAGACGATACTGCCTACCGTAATGTTTATTATGCGGGCCAAGATATCACCACGGATATGCCGTCCGAAGGTAGCGCTATTTATACGACCTCCGGTATTAGTGCGGGTTATGCGGAAAATGGCCCTATTATGGGTTCACTAAGTGCAGATTTCGCACAAAATACCTTACAAGGTGATTTAACTAATGGTTCGCTCACTCTGAATATTGATGCTGCTATCACTAATAATAGTGCCACCTTTGCTGGAGCCGCTAAAATTAGCCACGACAGTAATCAATACTCCGGCGATACCTCAGGGCATTTCTTTAATGACCAAGCCAGCTCTTTAGCCGGAATTGCCACCTTTACCGATAATCGTCAATATGACGCGAGTTTCGCGGGTAAAAAATAATATAACTTTTTATTATTAAAATTGAATAATAAACTAGCTAATACCGAGAAGAACCTCGGTATTTTTATATTTCAAATAAGGCCATCTTAATAAAAAATAAATAACATGTATTATATGAATTTAAATTAATTCATACTTCAACTTATAATAATAGTGATTGAAAAACACAAATGCCAGAAAAACAAAATATAATACATGAATAAAAAACAAATAAAAATCACAAACACAAAATAAAAAAACATATTAAATACAATAAACTAAAAACAACAAAAAATAATAATCAAAATAAAGAAAAAAAACACAAAATAATGATTGCCTTATTTAAAAACCGGTATATGCTCAATCTTGCTGATAAACAGCAATCACTGGAATATATCTAATAACATTATTCATGGATATATAAATATTAGATGCCTGTATAATTCCATTCTTCAAATTATTAAATTAACAATTAATTTTAATAAGGATGTTAAAATGAAATTATTAAACTCAGTCATTATTCTAAGCAGTCTAGGTTTTATGGCGCCATCATACGGCGAAGTAGGTTTTGATAAATCCGCAGATATCGCTGATCAATCAATAAACATCAATGTTGGCGCATCACAGAGTGTTTCCACCTTCCATCCTGCACCTGTAGGTTCGCCGGGTATTGGTGTCTCGGCAAAAAGCGATGGAATGAGAATCGGATTCAAAGGACTTATTAGTTCACCCCGTTATACCATGCCACAAGATGCTTATAATATGTACGATACGTCATTAGTTCCTGGCCCTCATGGTAATATTGGTCATTATCGCTTCGCTAAAATAAATGATGAAGAAATCTATTTTGGTGAATGGACTTACCAGCAAGACGATACTGCCTACCGTAATGTTTATTATGCAGGCCAAGATATCACCACGGATATGCCGTCCGAAGGTAGCGCTATTTATACAACCTCCGGTATTAGTGCGGGTTATGCGGAAAATGGCCCTATTATGGGTTCACTGAGTGCAGATTTCGCACAAAATACCTTACAAGGTGATTTAACTAATGGTTCGCTCACATTAAATATTGATGCTGCTATCACTAATAATAGTGCCACCTTTGCTGGAGCCGCTAAAATTAGCCACGACAGTAATCAATACTCCGGCGATACATCTGGCAAATTCTTTAATGACCAAGCCAGCTCTTTAGCCGGAATTGCCACCTTCACAGATAATCGTGAATATGACGCGAGTTTCGCGGGTAAAAAACAATAATATTGTCCATAAAAAAAGAATAATTACTTTAATCAAATAAGGGTATCAATTTACCCAATAAATACCGGGGGAATTCCCTCGGTATCTTTATATATAAATCGAGCATACTAAAAATAAATCATTTAAATAATTATCAATATAATAACAACATAACTAAATATTGATTTAATAATAATTAGAACATCATCTAAATAGAACGATAATTTAAATCATATAATCAATAAAACTCATATTATAAAACAAAAATAAGACGGATCATTTTTTCCACATAATGAAATCATCAAATAAAAGTTATCAATTTTAAGTCAAGAAAAGTATAAAAAAATAAAATTCAAATCAACACTTATTATACCAAGATGTTGTAAAATATAGGATTATAATAACTAACAACAAAAAAAAAGAAAAGTAGCTCAGCATTTTCATTGGTTTTAATGATAATATTTAAATAGTAATTAAATATTATCAATAAATTTTATAACTATTTACATTATTAAAAAAAAGATTAAACTTCATTCAGCGTTAAAACTTAATTAACAGCCATACAGAGAAGGATTTTAAAATGCCTGTATTATATGATAACACCATTAATTATAGCCGTAGAAAAAATAGCCATAAATATAATTCAAAAACTATTAGATTTTCAAAGCAACTAGACCGATGTACATTATATTCACCTTACTTAAGTCATGGGATAGTTCTATTCACCTTAAAATGCCAAGTTATCAAACTACCCAAAATGAACTATTTTGACATATTAACTCATGAGCAAATTTATAAAATATTAAATATCAGAGCAAATTATTTATTAGAGAGAAATAGTCTTGAAAATCAATATTGTAATGATTACATTCCATCAACATTAATGTTTTGTTACTAATCGCGGCAGAATTAAAATTTAAAAGTGCAGAGTAGATGATAGTTAAAATTAGACTTAGAATAACAACTAATTAACTATAATATTATTCATCACAACAGATTACTAGAAAATAAATAATGTCGCTACTGGCTCACTGGCCACCGACGGGATAAGGCATTACTGTTTTTTAGCCTTATTATAAAACATTCAATAAGCCATAAGATAGCTTTGACTAAAAGGTAAGGATACCATGTCACAATCTTGTATGCGCTATTCCACGCTTGCAATATCAATCTCACTGTTACTATCAACCGCGCCCTATGCCCATGCCGAAAATTCGATCGTGAGTTCTAAATCACATAATAAACAGGAAATACCCCCGGCGAAAAAATCGCTACAAAAATCGTTTATTGGTGATATTGATGTCTCCGACCAATCTGATCAAGATGCCACGGGCTATGACAATGTTTACGATAAAAATATCGCCAATTCCTATATCGGGAAAGAAGAATTTGAACGTTTTAAAGGCGTATCTCCCGGCGATATGTTTAAAGGCGTAGTCGGTGTTTTTAGCGGTGAAACCCGTAATGGCGGCGCGATTGACCCCAATATTCGTGGTGTTCAGGGGCAAGGACGTGTAATTGTTACCGTGGATGGTACAGAGCAAGCGATTACCGTTTGGCGAGGTTATTATGGTAGCAGTAATCGAAACTATCTCGACCCAAATATGATCCGCAGTATAGCAATAGAAAAAGGCCCGTCGTTATCTCAAGATGTTAGTTCATCCATAGGAGGGGGCATTGCAATAAAAACCATCAATATTAACGATGTTGTAAGAAAAGGCGATATTTTTGGCATTAATGTTAAAACAGATATTGGCAATAACTCCATCAAACCAAGATTTGCCAAATTAATCTATGGCGAAGATTATCGCGATCTTGATCATAAATTGATTAACCGCTATATGTTTGATGATAAAGACATTAATATCCGCACTCACAATAGAAATGAATACGTTCTGCATGGGGTCAATGATCTCGCCTACCGTGTGGCTCTCGGTTTTCGGCAAGATCGCTTTGATTTCATGCTGGCATATAGCCACCGTAAAAATGGCAATTTTGCCAGTGGCCATCGGGGCGCGGATGGCTACAGCATGCCTTTTACCGAAAAAATACGCCAAAGTGGACGTGTCGAGTATTTTATCGCAGCCCCAATAGATCCCTTTCTACCTTTTGCCGCCAATGTTTATTATCCCGGCCATGAAGTGCTCAATACATCAAATACCATGGACACGCTATTAATCAAGCATAATTGGCGTATTAGCGATCTACAAGCCCTTCATTTTAGCTATCGCCATACCCAACTTTATTTTGGCGATATCATGCCCTCACGGCTGTATTTTATTGCCCCCAACGTAAATAAATTACCGCAATGGCCAGAAGGCCAAGTAGCGCAGCGCGTCGCCAATATTACCTATAAAGCATTATCAGATAACTATCCCTATCTGAATTTTCGCGCCAATCTGTGGTTTAATCATACGGATAGCAAACTAAATACCGGGGGAGGGTTCCCACGATATCCGACTGAATATGATACATTATATGATAAGGTTACTCCGAAAGATCTTTCCATGGATGGTAGCCTGATTGAGACATCTAGTAGCCATAACTATAATAATCGATGGGGGATCAACCTAAAAAATGATTTCCGCCTCACCGCCAAGAATTTACTGACCCTCTCTGGGCGTTTTCAAAATGAGCGCATGACTAGTGCGCATCCCAGTGATAGCAACTATCGAGTATTTACTTTTTGGCCGCCGCGTGAAGGTCGCCGACAAGAGTATCATTTTGGTATGAATTACGTTTGGACTCCCATAGACCGGCTCAATCTCACCGCGGGTTTACAATATAATACCTATTGGTCAGTAGATGATTTCATTAACAACCGCATTGACGAAGGAAAAGAAGGGACAAAACGCTTAAACGAACGGATTGGGGTAACTGCGGAATATAAAGAAATATTAACACCAGAAGAGCGCATTATTTATACCCAATATAAAACATTACGTAAGGCTTATTTTGGAGTATCCTTTGGTAAAAAATCCACGGCTCCCGAAGAAAAAAAATATTCCGAACAAATCGAACAGCAATATCATGATATGGATCGTAAATACGGCTATAAGTACTTCAGTAGCATTCGCATAGATAAAGGCACAGGCTTATTATACCGTGACGTTAAATTAAAACTTAGCGTAAATTCGACCACTGGACTGTTGCATAAAGAAGAAAACCCTTTTTATAACGGCAAAAAAGATATTAATGAAAAAGTCATCCATCCTATCACTGGCGAAAAAATCAACCGCTATATTGTTAATCCACTAAGCAATCGAACCGGTAATATTTTGGATTATAGCTTGGGTCTTGATGATGGCAATCCTCTAAATGCCAAGTTGATGACCAAAGAACCAAAACGCAAAGCATCAGCTTGGGCCCCGGTACTTTCAGCCTCTTTAGAGCTTACCAATCATTGGCGAGTGTATCTGCGTTATGCCGAGGCGGTCCGCTTGCCTTCACTGTATGAAGATACCGGCAATATTAGCGGCCTACGATTTATTAGAGCTAAGAATCAATTTGATAACGAGCGCTCACAAACCATTGAGTTTGGTAGCGTATATGATTTTTCTGCTTTAGTGAATACCGAACACCGCGCAGATATTAAGCTCAGTTATTATGATATGCAGATACACAACGTGTTTGAACGCACCACCAATGGCTGGTTTATTCAAATGGATAAGCAGTTGATTTCCGGCATTGAACTGCAAGCACGCTATGACAGCGGAAGAGTATTTGGTAATCTTAGCGCAAGTTATAATATAAAAACGAAAGTCTGTGATGAAGACTCTTACATTACCATGAATGTATTCAATAAACTCAAGATCCCAGATTGTATTGATGGGGGTTATCCTGGGGGATCATTACGAACGTCAATCCCGCCTAAATATTCGATTCATGCTAATCTAGGGATCCGACTTTTAGACCAAAAATTAAAATTAGGTAACCGTTTTATTTATCACAGTAAAGTGGTAAATAAAGATGAAACTTATTTGAGCACAATAATTCCAAACTTATTTAGAGGTAGCAATAATAATCCAGTACGCTGGAACCCTATTTTTACCATTGATTCATATATTAACTACCAAATTACTCCAGATACCTCTATTGAGTTAGTTGGTACCAACATGCTAGATGAATATTATCTAGATCCACTCACTCGCTCGATGATGCCAGCCCCAGGGAGGACCTTTAAATTATCTATTACCAGTCAGTTTTAATTAATTTCATCTCTAATTATAGTCAGTAAAAACATTTTAATTACCCCACTAGTAATTCATTTGTATTGTTAGTTTTTCTGGCTGTACTTCGGTACAGCCTTATACCTATTTAATATAAATAATACTCTATTTAATTATTTCAATTAAAATCGCTATTCTAATCCCCAAAAATAAAACTTCAATCAATTGAAAATCAAAGGAAATAAATTCAAATATAAAATACAAATACAGCAAAAACTTATATATTAAATTAACATTAAATATGCATGAAATAAAAAATAAAATATTAAACTCTTTATATTACAATCCACTAATAAACTTTTAGAAAATTAAACGATCAACTAGGACAAAGTAGTTAATAATAACTATTTACCTTGCTAAAAAATCGGTATATGCTTTCTTACATCAACCCACAAGAATAACCAAACAATAAATTACCCTTACAGATGAAACGGTGAAATAAAGGGAAGAATTAAAACTAGTATTAATGTTAACATTAAAATAAAGTTAATATTGAATATAAAGACAACAATTTTACCAATCATTGGTTTTATTATAAAAACAAGATACCTAAAAAATGCAATTACATATTAGTTCATTAAACATATAACCCTATAAAACAGAGTGTGTATTGAAACAAGGAAAAACATGAATCAAAAAAATAATATAAACCCTAACAAGTCTATAGATCATAAATAAAAAATGAGACATAGATAACACGTAAAATATAAATGATATAATAAATAATGTGATAGAAAACATAGAAGTTATCACACATATAGAAATCATAAGTTATTTTTATATAGTTTATATGATTTATATAGTTTAATTAACGCAACAACCATCCATTAAAATATTAAACAAAAATATTTAAATGGCTATTAAAATAGATAAGGATATTACAATGAATAAGGATATTACAATGAATAGAGATATTAAAATAAATAAAGTAAATATAGCCGTCATCTTAAGCACTCTCATTACGGCCCCTTTAGCTCACGCCGCATTAGGCTTTGATAAATCACCCGACGTAGACCTACAAACAGTTACTATTAGCGTCGGTCCTTCAGAAGTAAATACGCCTAAACACTTCGCTCCACTTGGCTCTCCCGGCATAGGTATCTCACTTTTAGCGGACGGAAAAAGAATTGCTTTTCAAGGATTAAGTTTTATCCCGAAAGATGGTAATGGTATTCATGACTCATCATTAGTACCTCCCTACCATAATAATATTGGTATCTACCGCTTTGGGCAAGTAGCTGACGAAGACGTTTACTTTGGTGACTGGACGTATCAAGAAGGTGAAGAACACTACCGTAATATATACTATGCAGGGCAACAGGTCTCTAGTGACCTCCCTACAGAAGGCAGTGCCACCTATACTACCCAAGGGATTAGTGCGGGTTACAGTGAAAATGGCTTAATCACCGGTGAGCTAATCGCAGATTTTGCTAGCAATACCTTAATCGGCGACTTAACCAACGCCGAATTAGCATTAAATATCAAGGCAAAGATAGCCAGTGATCAAGGCCATTTTAAAGGGGATGCAATTATGCAACACGATGCAATCACTCATAATGGCGAAACCACAGGGCACTTTTTTAATAGCCAAGGCAGCTCCCTTGCCGGTATAGCGACTTTTAATAGTGCCCGAGAGTATGATTCAAGTTTCTCTGGGAAGAAACAATAATCTCATTTTAAATAATCTAACTTTATATATTCAGTATCGAATTATTCGAGTAGTTTGAGTGGTTCGAATAATTCGAGTAGTTAACTGAGTTAATGGTGAAAAAAACAATTATATGGTAGTTGTACTATAATTATAATTTGACTTACTAAATTTCAAATAAATATTGAAACCAATAAGCCAATATATTCTGAGAAATGATTTATCTCAACACCGGTTATTCCTCCGGTGTTTTTTCATTTAATTTTTATGTTCAATAAATATCTCCCCCAGAAATAATTTCAAATTCAAGAATATTTACTCTTTACACCGTACTAAAAAATTGATTAAACTCCGCAACTTAATTGATACCTTAACTTATGCATAAACTAACTCACAGCCATGATGAAAAGGATTTTCAAATGCCTGAATTAAATTCAAAATATAATTTGAATGCTATTAATTTCTTAAGCCAAATATTCACCCCTCTATTATCCACAGTCGATATTCCTGCATTCTATTTTTATTTAACCGGTAAAATAGGCCTGTACTTTAATAAAAAAACAATATAGACCAAATAAACCCGTACTTTATAAGGTGATATTTATAAGATCATATGTATATTTTCTTTGCTTAAAATAATCCCATAATAAAATACTGGGATTATTTTTAAGCTCCGGATATATCATCATTATAAATATTACTTAACTTCATCACACCACTGTATAGACAAAAAGGTAAGGATACCATGTCTCAACTTTGTACCCGTTATTCTAATCTGGCAATTTCGATTTCCTTATTACTCACATCAGCGCCTTATGCCCATGCTACGGCAATAGTCGAACAATCTAAAACATCTATTGGCAATATTAATATTAAAGAAATAACCACAGATGAAAATTCTGCGGCTGACCAGATTTACGATAAAGATATATCTAATAGCTACATTGGAAAAACACAGATTGAACGATTTAAAGGAACTTCCCCCGGTGATATCTTTAAAGGAACAGTCGGTGTTTTCAGCGGTGAGACCCGTAATGGGGGAGCGATTGATCCTAATATTCGAGGAGTTCAAGGGCAAGGTCGCATCCCCGTCACCATCGATGGAACAGAGCAAGCCATTACCGCTTATCGAGGCTATTATGGCGCGAATAACCGTAATTACCTCGACCCAAATATTATTCGCAGTGTAGATATAGAAAAAGGCCCCTCATTATCACAAAATATGCGCAGCTCTATCGGTGGTGGTATTGCTATAAAAACGATTAATATCAATGATGTGGTTAAATCTGGTGATAAATTTGGTATTAATGTAAAAACTGAAGTAGGCAATAATGCCGTTAAACCCAGATTAGCCAAGCTGATTTATGGCGAAGATTATCGAGATACTACTCACGATTTATTCGATCGCTATACTTTTAATGATAAAGATATCAATATCCGCACCCACAATAGAAATGAACATGTTTTACACGGGATCAATAGCTATTCCTATCGTGTTGCTGTCGGTTTTCGTCAAGAATTATTTGATTTTATGCTCGCCTATAGCCATCGAACTAACGGTAACTTTGCTAGTGGTCACCGTGGTGCAAAGGGATATAGCGCCCCTTTTACTGAGCAAGATAGAGATAGTTATAGTGGAAAATTAGGACCGGATTCAGCTAAATATCATCCCGATCCTTTTTTACCCTTTGCCGCCAATGTTTATCAGCCCGGTCATGAAGTCTTAAATACCTCCAATACTGCCGATACATTATTAATAAAACATAATTGGCGTATTAGCGATCAGCAACAATTAAACTTCACACTACGAAAAACTCAGCTCTATTTTGGCGATATAATGCCTTCTCGACTCGCAAATTTCGCGCCCGAAAATGGCTTGCTACCACAATGGCCTGAAGGCCAAGTCGTACAGCAAGCCGGCAGTATTAACCATAAGATTCGTTCAGAAAAATATTCAGCTTTAAATCTTCACAGCAGCATCTGGTTTGATAATACGGATAGCAAAATTAATACCGCAGGCGGATTTCCTCGTTATCCGACAGAAGTTGACTTTATGCATCAAATTCAAGGTATCAAAGATCCACGTAAAGATGGCAGCCTAATTGATAGCGTAAGTAATCATACGCATAATAATCGTTGGGGAATTGACCTAAAAAATGACTTTCGCCTAACTCGTCAGAACTTACTTACCCTGTCTGCGCGTTTTCAACATGAAAAAATGACTAATGTGAATCCCTATAATAGCGGCTATGCCGTGAATACCTTTTGGCCTCCACGCGAAGGACGACGCCAAGAATATCACCTTGGAATTAATTATGCCTGGACACCACTAGAACGCCTCACTATTAATGCCGGTATTCAATATAATGCGTATTGGTCAATCGATGATTTCATCAATAAACGCCGAGCAGCGGCAGACACGCAAGTAACTCCAAGCCCTGAGCGAATATCCTTATCCAGTAAATATCAGCGATTATTCACCCCACAAGAAAGTGAAATTTACCAACGCTATCAGCAACTACAAAAACAAAACTTATCATTATTTGGGCAAGTACGGCAGCAGCAAGCTAAATTACGCGCTGAAAATCGAAACGCGACCACCGAAGAACAACATGCAATAAAAGCCATAAAACAACAGCAGCAACAAATATCACTAGAAACCAATAACCTACAAAAACAATACAGTTATATAAATAAATCCGTGCAAGATAAAGCAACAGGACTGAATTATCACAATATCAATTTTATTCAGTCTGTCGATGAACTTACCGGACAACTAAATAAACAGGATAATCCTTTTTATACCGGTGAAATTGATATTAATCAGCAGCAATATGATCCGATTAGCCAGCAGAATATCGATATTTATAAAGTGGCTGCATCAGCCCATCAAGGCAAACCTCTATTAGACTTTACCCATAAACGCGGAATTATAAACCCTAAAAAACCCCTCCCCAAACGCACTGCATGGGATTGGGCACCGGTACTTTCGGCTTCTTTAGATCTGACCGACGACTGGCGCATGTATCTGCGTTATGCAGAAACTATTCGTATGCCATCTCTGTATGAGGATACCGGTAATATAGCTGGCCAGCGCTACCATAAACCTAAAAATCAATTTAAGCCCGAACGTTCAAAAACAGTAGAAATAGGCAGCGTCTATAATTTATCGCAGCTATTAAAAACTCAACATCATGCTGATATTAAATTAACTTATTATGATATGCAGATAGAAAATGTGTTCGAAAGAAATTATTTATCTCAAACTATTCAAATGGATAAACAACTGATATCAGGTATCGAATTACAAGCACGCTATGATAATGGATTATTTTTCAGCGATGTTAGCGCCAGTTATAATTTAAAAACAAAAGTCTGTGATGAAGATTCCTACATCGCAATTAATATGTTTAATAAATTACCTATCCCAAATTGTATTGATGGCGGTTATCCTGCTGGTTTTTTACGCACATCGACGCCACCAAAATATTCACTTTATGCCAATATTGGTCTGCGCTTATTCGATGAAAAATTAACGCTCGGTAACCGATTTATCTATCACAGCAAAGTGGTCAATAAAGATGAAGCCGATTTACAAAAACGCTTACCCAGCGCCTTTGCTGGCTTTAGCAATAATCCTCTACGCTGGAACCCCATATTTACTGTCGATGCCTATATGAGTTATCAGATAACTGCAGATACGTCAGTGGAATTAGTAGGAAGTAATATGTTAGATGAATATTATCTTGACCCATTAACTCGCTCAATGATGCCAGCGCCGGGGCGAACGTTTAAATTATCGCTAAGCAGCCAATTCTAGGACGATTAATTTTAGTGATCCTTTGGCTGCCTATTAATATAGCCAAAGGATCACATTTATAATCCAGTATATTTGTAAGGAATTACTTTAGTTTATTAATGTCAAATAATAACCATAATAATAAGATAAATTTAAAAAAATGAAAAAATCATTTATAAAACCAATTACATTATCAATTAAAAATAAAATCCAAAAAACACATCAGAATAAAATTAAAACATAAACAAACAAATTAACTCATTGAATAAACAACAATTATTAAAGTTAAAATAAATAAAATTGGTGGAAACTTAATAATATTAAAAATTATCATTTACCCGATTAAAAAGCTAGTATATGCTCATCTTATTCCCAAACAACCTCCTGTTATATCGAGTGATTAGATTGAATGATAGGGTGTAAAAACCACAGAAAATTAATATAATCACATTTGCTCGTTTCTAATTAATATTAAATTTCAATAAGGATATTGAAGTGAAATTATTAAAATCCATTGTTATATTAAGTACCGTTTGTTGTGCGAATTTAGCTTATGCAGATTTAGGGTTTAATAAATCAGCCGATCTAGATGACCAATTAGTATTTATTAATATCGGTCCCTCAGAAAGTTCCTCATGGGTTCATCCCGCAGCTTTAGGTTCCCCTGCGATTGGCGTCTCAGTAAAAAGTAATGGCCTGAGAGTTGCCTTTAAAGGCCTGCTAAATTCACTGTTTTATACCATGCCCACCGATAAACATGATATCTATGACAGTTCTCTTGTACGCCGCCCCGGGACTCATACTAATATTGGTGCCTATAGATTTTCTAAGCTAGATAATGACGAAATTTACTACGGTGAATGGACATATCAATCTGAGGACGCCGACTACCGCAATGTTTATTATACCGGTAAAAATACTACGACTAATATGCCAACTGAAGGTGTCGCTATCTATACCACTCAAGGGATAAGCTATAACAGTCACCAAGCGGGACCAGTTACAGGTCAACTAACTGCTGACTTTGCCAAAAATACCTTACAAGGTGATTTAGCTAACAACGAATTATCCTTGAATATTGATGCCATTATTATTGATAGTAGCAATCAATTTTCTGGCAACACAATAATGACTCATAATAATAATAACTATATTGGTAATTCAGAAGGTCATTTCTTTAATGATCAAGCTGATGCTTTAGCCGGTATTGCTACTTTTAAAAATAATAGCCAATATGACACCAGCTTTGCTGGTAAAAAACAAGATTAAGCTTTATCACTAACCAGATAATATTTTTATCTGCTCATTAAATTTATATTATAACTATCTATTTAATCATTCTCGGTGAGAATAATTAAAAATGTAAAATATTGGCGTATATTTATCAATATCTAAATAATAGATTAACTAACTAAACGCCGAGATTTTCTCGGTGTTTTCTTTTATCTAACTCATAAAGTTAAAAAGATGACTAAATTTAATCGATTAAAGTTGTTACTATTTACATTATTCTTAAATTCATTAAACTTGGCCTATTGTCATGGAGTAATTAACAGCCATAATGAAAAGGATTTTCAAGTGTCTGTATTTCAAGCCGTCAATCAAAAAAACTGGTCTGCTGTTAATGACTATTCTTCTGAAATTGAAAGGAATATTGGAAAAGAGAATAGCCTTTATTATTTTTTACAGGGTATGCTAGCCTTTGAGCAAAAAAATAATTTAGAAGCTATTAATTTACTAAATAGAGCAATTCATTATCAACCAGACTTTATTCGTGCTAAGTTAGAACTCATTACAATATATTTAAAAAACAAAAATCAAAATTTAGCAAAAGAATTAATAAATGAATTATTATCCCATCCAAATATACCGGAGAAAATTAAAGAAAGATTACGCTATTTATTGAGCACTCCGAAATATAAGCATACTAATACCCGTAATCCATTTTCAGCTCAAATAGCTATCGGTTATCAATATCAAGATAATATCAATCAAACGGCTGATGGCGATTCAATATGTACAGAAAAACATCTTACCTCTGGGTTATGTTTACAGAAATGGACGGCAACAGAACAAGATTCAGCACAAGGAGTTTTCTTACGAACTGAACTAAGCTATCAAAAAAATATTCATCCTGCACATGTCTGGCTCAATCAACTTTCTATTAACCATAAACAATATGTTAATGAGCCACAATATAATGAGCTATCTACCCAGATATATTCACGTTACCAATACCAGCAACCACGCTATCAACTGCATATCGGGCCTAAAATATATTATGAAAATAGTGGTATTACTGGACACAATTATGGTGTGGGGATCCGCTGGGGCGGAATATGGCAACCGAGCCAAGCAAGCCAATGGTTACTCATTGCAGGACAAGAAATAAAGCAGCTAAGCATCCCGAATAATCCATATGCTAACGGCTCACATTTTTACCATCAGCTAATTATTACTCGGCCGCTGTTCTTTGGTGACTTTTTCCAACTGACTGAGTTTTCGCATCACTATCATCGAGATACCAGTAAGGATCATCATCAAATTCAATTTATTACCGGCGTTGACTGGCAATCGATTCCTTACGTTGAACCTAATATTTCTGTCAGTTGGTATCAGCAAAAGTTCCAAAACTTCAATGCTATCTTACAAACTAAGCGACGAGATCGCGGAGTTGGAGTCCACGTAAAGATTAAAACTAAACATTGGCAACTGGCGGGTTTTACACCGACATTAGCATTTTCACATCATTACATAAAAAGTAATGTTGATTGGCTGTATAGCCATCGGCGGAATCATGTTCAGCTATTTTTTGAACGTCGATTTCAATAATTTATTCGGCCATGCTGATTAAACCCGTAAGAGTACTATACCGAAGGGTTCTATATCGAAGGGTAATATGTCGAAGGATACTACATTGAAAAATACTATATTGACGAATGCTGACTTGAAAAAGGCTATGCTGCAATTTTGCACGCATCATTACATTAGCTCATCCTTTTTTTCGCCAAAATTACTGCTTTGGGGGCTACTTGCTATCACTCTGCATATCACTATTTTTGGTGTTTTCTTCATTACCCCAACATCCAAACGGATCGATTCCCCGATGCAACAAGGCATACAATCGCCTATCACCTCTATCCTATTGCTCGCACAATCGTTAGTGCCGATAGAAAAGGAGGTCACAGATATAGACATCTCTATTCCACTGTCTCCAGTAAATGGAACTTATAACTTTTCGCCCCCAAAAGCCGCGATAAAAAAGAAACTCGATGATAAAAAGAAACCCATAAAACAACCCAAAAAAATGACCCCAAAAAAGGATAGTCAACAACAACTGGCCGGTAGCAATGAAATCAGTACTATTAGCGGAAATACCATCCCGGGTAAAGATAATATTCAGGGGCATCAAGGTTCAACAGCCAACAGCTATATTTCAAAATTAAAAAGTGAAATTGAGAAACATAAGCAATATCCAAGGAAAGCCAGAAGATTACGTTATCAAGGTAAGGTGATGATCGAGATGACGGTCGCTAATAATGGATCATTATCGAATATAAACGTGGCTAAATCATCAGGCTATGAACTACTCGACAAAGCCGCTATCGATGCCGTCTATAAATATCGCTCGATTGGTGATAAACCTGCAGAGGTTAAAGATATCCTTAGCTTTAATATGGTATTTTCTTTGGATTGAGGCTATTACAGATTGAGATTACGGTTATTTGAAATTGATTAGAATGGATATTGTTTGAAATTAGCACGGCCATTAATCAAAATAGAAAAGAGGCTCACCACCATTAAACATAAATGGAGGGAGCCAAGCGCAACGATAACCATTGAGTCATCATGCTGTTTATCATTGCTAGAAAGATATAAAAATTGATTACTTACCGATACAAAAACTAGAGAATATTCGACCTAATAAGTCGTCAGAACTAAATTCGCCGGTAATTTCGCTCAATGCCTGCTGTGCTAAACGCAATTCTTCTGCCAATAGTTCACCCGAGCGCGCAACGACTAATTGTTGATATCCACCCTGTAAATGCTCAGCTGCGACATTTAATGCTTGCAAATGACGACGGCGAGCTAAAAAACCGCCCTCGGTATTACTTTCAAAGCCCATACTTTCTTTTAGATGATCGCGCAGCAATTCAATCCCTTCGCCTTCACGTGCCGATAAACGGATCAGTGAATAATCACCGAATTGAGTAAAGCCACTGACCTCCCCCGTAATATCAGTTTTATTGCGAATAACAGTCACCGGTACAGACTCGGGCAAACGGGCAATAAATTCAGGCCAGATTTTTTCGGGTTCAATCGCATCAGTCGTTGTACCATCGACCATAAATAATACGCGATCAGCTTGTTCTATTTCTTGCCATGCCCGTTCAATTCCAATGCGCTCTACTTTATCTGTCGATTCGCGTAAACCGGCGGTATCGATAATATGCAATGGCATACCATCAATATGAATATGCTCTCGTAAAACATCTCGAGTGGTTCCAGCAATATCTGTCACGATAGCGGCGTCTCTGCCCGCGAGCGCATTCAACAGACTGGATTTACCGGCATTAGGGCGTCCGGCAATCACCACTTTCATTCCTTCACGTAATAGGCTTCCTTGATGCGCTTGGGAACGAACAGTATTCAGTTCAGCAATCACTTCATTTAATTTAGCTTCAATAATACCGTCGGATAAGAAATCAATTTCTTCATCTGGAAAATCAATCGCAGCTTCAACGTAAATACGTAAATGCGTTAACGCTTCGACTAACTGATGAACCTGGCCAGAGAAAACACCTTGCAATGAATTCATCGCTGATCGCGCCGCTTGTTCTGAGCTAGCATCAATCAAATCAGCAATAGCCTCGGCTTGTGCTAAATCGAGTTTATCATTTAAAAATGCCCGCTCAGAGAATTCTCCCGGATTCGCGATACGTAATCCATTGATGGATAAAATACGCTTCAGCAGTAAATCTAAAATAACTGGTCCACCATGCCCTTGCAGTTCAAGAACATCTTCGCCGGTGAATGAATTAGGGCCGGGGAAATATAAAGCTATCCCTTGGTCTAGCGTAGTACCATTCTCATCTTTAAATGGTAGATAATCTGCATAACGAGGTTTGGGTATTTTGCCTAAAACAATTTCAGCAACGGCTGCCGCTTTAGGGCCAGATACACGAAGAATACCAACACCGCCACGGCCGGGTGGTGTTGCCTGTGCGACGATTGTATCGTTGGTTTGCATAGTGTCTCTCTAAATAATATTTGGCTAAATTTATCTTTAAAAATAATCAAGGCGGTCTAATGACCGCCTTAAATATAACACTTCATGTCTTGGTGTCGCTAAGTCTTGGACTCAATTACACTGTGACTATTTTTTACCGCGACTATGAAGACCACGTTTTTCCAGACCACGATAAATAATCTGCTGCTGAAGAATGGTCACCAAGTTACTCACGATATAATACAGAACCAGACCTGATGGGAACCATAAGAAGAAGATAGTAAACACAACCGGCATATAGGTCATGATCTTCTGCTGCATTGGGTCAGTTACCGCTGTCGGAGACATTTTCTGGATAACAAACATAGTGATACCCATCAGAACAGGCAGGATATAATAAGGATCCTGTGTTGATAAGTCTTGTATCCAACCAAAGAATGGCGCCTGACGTAATTCAACCGAGCCCATCAGCATGTAATACAGGGCTAAGAAGATCGGCATCTGAATAAGCAGAGGTAAACAACCACCAAGTGGGTTTACTTTCTCAGCTTTGTACATCGCCATCATTTCTTGGCTCATACGCTGTTTATCATCACCAATACGCTCACGCATCGCAGCCAATTTCGGCTGTAATAAACGCATTTTGGCCATTGACGTATATTGTGCTTTAGTCAGTGGGTACATGATACCGCGCACAATAAAGGTAATGATGATAATCGCAATACCCCAGTTTCCAACGAAACCATGGATAAATTTCAGTAATTTAAACAGCGGCTGAGAAATAAACCATAACCAACCGTAGTCAACACTCAAGTCTAAATGAGGCGCAACCTCAGCCATTTCTGACTGAATTTCAGGGCCTATCCACAATGTTGAGCCATAAGAACCGGTACCATTCGCAGCGATTGAGATGGGTGAACTCTTATAACCAATAATCGCGGATTTTTTATCTAAATCGATAGTATAAAAAGTGCTGGTTTCCTTGCTTTCAGGCACCCATGCTGTTGCAAAATATTGTTGCAACATGGCGACCCAGCCACCTTTAGTCGAAATATTCAGATTCTTATCTTCGATATCACCAAAACTATATTTTTTATAGTTAGTTTCATCTGATGAATAAGCTGCACCACGATAGGTATGCAACGCAAAGTTGCTGCTGCCAGTATCGCGTTCTTTCGGTAAGTTGATGGTTTGTTTCAACTGACCAAAGAAAGCCAGGTTCAACGGACGCTCAGTAGTATTCTGAATACTGTATTCAACATCAACCGCATAATTACCGCGTTTCAGAACATAGGTTTTCTGATAAACAACGCCATCTTTACCGGTGAAAGTCATCGGGATACGTAATTCATCTTGGCCTTTTTCCAGCACATAGCTGTCTGAAGACGTCGTGTAGACTGGACGCATTCCATTATCATAGCCAGGGTTATCTGGGCCATCCTGACCAATCAGACCACTTTGCGCTTGATAAATAAAACCGGGGGTAGTTTCCAGTAAACGGAAAGGATTTGTTGAATCCAGTGTCGCGGGATAGGCTAACAAGTCAGCCTCATCGATATCACCACCACGCGTATTGATGCGTAAATCCAGTACATCAGTTTTAACTGTGATTAGTTTACCTTGCCCACTCTGAGTTACCGGTTGGGCATCACTGCTTGGCATATCCGCTTGTTGTGTAGTCTGTACCGCCTTGTTTTGTAGGTCGGCGTTATCGCCTTCCCACGCTTGCCAGACTAGGAACGAAACGAACAGCAAAGCGATGAGTAGAAGATTGCGTTGCGAATCCATCGTTAATGTTCTCTATTATCATCGTTTTTTTTAGGTGGAACAGGGTCGTCTCCACCAGCGTGTAAAGGGTGGCATTTTAATATGCGTTTCGCCGTTAACCAACTCCCTTTTATCATTCCAAACCTGCGCAATGCCTCAATTCCATAATAAGAGCACGTAGGATTAAAACGACAACGAGGCCCCAGCATTGGACTAATAACCAACTGGTAGCCTCTGATCAATGAGATCAGGAGTTTTGAGCCAAGCGACGGTGACGACGCCATAACTTATCCAATGCTTCCGTTATCTGTCGATTGTCTAAATTGGTTATCCCCTTTCTCACCAAGAGCACAAAATCCATAGGAGGTAACTCATGTTGATGCAAACGAAAGTATTCACGTGCTAATCGTTTGATACGATTTCGCTCATGAGCTCGTTTAACATT
The DNA here is from genome assembly GCF_022592395.1 of Moellerella wisconsensis. Taxonomy (NCBI): domain Bacteria; kingdom Pseudomonadati; phylum Pseudomonadota; class Gammaproteobacteria; order Enterobacterales; family Morganellaceae; genus Moellerella; species Moellerella wisconsensis. The sequence goes on from NZ_CP093242.1 coordinate 3,584,850, forward strand.
TTTTTTGGCGATGGTAAGACCGATGCGGGGATGCCCCAGCTCATTAAGGCGACCGAGGATTGTTATCTCCGGTGAACTCGCTCTTTGAGGCTGCTTAAAGACATAATCGAAATGCCTGGGAGTTAACAAACGTAACTCCCGAGGAAAAGCGAGCGTAACCACGTTGATAATGGCTAGCTTTATTACTTAGATGAAGCGGTCAGACGAGAGCGGCCTTTAGCACGACGGCGAGCCAGAACCTGACGACCATTTTTATTGGCCATACGAGCACGGAAACCGTGTGAACGGTTACGCTTCAGTATGGACGGTTGAAAAGTGCGTTTCATAGCGGTTTCTACCTAACTTTAAATTTATTACTGATTCAGTAAACGCGTGGGTAACCAGTGAAATTAATGCTCACCAGACACCTCAATCGCAATATCAATATAGAAAGAGGCAGGATTGTAATAAAAAATTAGCCTCCACGTCAATAAAATGACGCAGTCAGACTGTAATTAATTATAGATTGGCTGACAATAACACCACCTAACAGCAATTAATTGCTATTAGCGGCTCAATTTTAATTGCCCTTCTAACATAGCCCTGCAACCTGCCGAGACCTGTGCCTTAACTCACTAACGTGCTATCTATTAGATTTCGCTGCCGAATCCCAAAGAAAACCGCAACACGGAACCTGAATAAACTCGCAATCATTAGCTAAGTAATGACATACAGGGTGCAAGATTATACGGACTCCACCTTAAAGCGCAAGGATCATCGCCAGATCAGATTTATTTTTTTGATCTAACAGACACGCTCATAGATTTGATCTAAAGTTATCCCCAGAATTATACAAGCCTTATATGCCGATAATAGAGTTTGCGAGTAGTTTACGTATCCTCTTTCTCCACAGGAACAACGCATTATCCTTACCTGTGGATAAAAAGCTGAAAAACTGTGTAAAAGAATGAAGATCTCTGGGTGATTTTACGCTATGATCCACGGTCATCTTGCTGATCAGAAGATCAGAATGTGGTAGATAACCTAGTGATACTAGATCTAGATATATAGATAAAGAAATACACTAGATATAGAAATCAATAAGTCTATCGCTGAACAACATCAAAGGTTGCTTTCTGGTCTATGGCAAAAGATAAGCGCCTATTAGTTATTCTATAGTTAAATCTGTAATTAAATCTGTAGTTAAATCCATAATCTTTGTTTTCATTTATCTTGTTTTAGGGGAGTCCGAC